>NZ_PIPP01000001.1 GCF_003987345.1 Aliidiomarina shirensis
ACTGGGATTGATATCGCTGATGGACAGTTACCATCGGCTCAAATGTAACCTATGAACCGCCGTGGTACGGAACCGTATGCCCGGTGGTGTGAGAGGACGGAGGCCGTGAGGCCTCCTCCTACTCGATTCTATTATCGGGACTGAACGTGAGGGACTTCCGTAGTGTGAGGGCTTGCCACCTCGAATCGCTCGAGCACATCCATGTGACGCTATGATCCGCGCCATCCTTGGCGCGGACATTTCGAAGTGGCAAGCCCTCACACCACTCGCGCCCCTCACGTTCAGTCCCTGAAGCTCCACACGAGATGCCTTCCGTGCTGTGAGGGCTTACACCACCGAATCGCTCAAGTACATCCACGTGGCGCTATGATTCACGCCATTCTGAAGCTTCATATGCGCTCCCCTAGAGCTCAGCAAAGCGCTTGTTAAGTAGTTATTAGTATTAACGTCTCTCCTAAAATTCAGGTATGGTTAAAATTCATACGAAGTTATTGTTTTATGGCATAGGGAAATGACAGATGCAGAATCTATTTTCAATTGGCCGAATAGCTAAGCGGTTGCTGCCCATAGCTTGTTTGTTGTTGGTTCTTACTGGCTGCGAATCGATGCGTACGGTGATGACACAGCATAAAGTGGAGATGGTAGTGAAAGCATCCCATCCTCTGAAGGAAGATATTTTTTTGTACCTTCGTCGCCAGCGTTTCCTTTCGAACATCCCGGTTATGAGGATAGTGATATTCGCATAGTGATTAGTACCACCTTATGGGCTTTAAACTTCCGACTTGAAAGCAAAGACTCCACTGACACATTACTGCGTTGGGATGAAGCCCGTTATGGTGAAAGTGAGAATGCTCTGCAGCCGTTTAAAATAATACGAAGATATAGAAAGCATGGGGAAGAAAAAGATATCTCTGTGAAACCAGTTGCGAGTGTATTAACTGCCGTTGAGGAACAGGTAGGGATATATCCAGATTACCAACTTATCTTTGATAGCCCCTATGCTTTCGGCACCCAGCCGTTACAACAAGGGCAGGGGTTTATTGATGATGGCGTGGGCCGCAGCATGGTTTTAGAATTACCTATTGAATATGATGGCCATCGGGTCATCTATCGATTTACTTTTACCGCCACAGACGTGCAGCAGTGGAATTCATATCATTAATTGATGTGGCCTAGGGATTTTGTTTGCAGAATATAAACTGCTTTTTATTTTATGATTTTGGGGTTTGATAATGTGTAAGCCGCTTTATTATCGTCTGTTGCTCACGGCTTGTTTGCTGTTGGTTCTTACTGGCTGTGAATCTATGCGTACAGTGATGACACAGCACAAAGTAGTCATGGAAGTGGAAAGCGATATTGCAGAGACGCCGGGAAGTTACTTCTGGCAGCCAACTTCATCAGCGTGGCCATTTGATTATCCGGGTTACCAAGATATGTATATTAATATGTGGGTGGGAATATATTTACGAGGATTAGATTTTAATATTGTAAGTACAGATGCCGAAAATGTCGTATTTCGCTGGGATGAGGCCCGTTTAGGTGTTACAGCGAAAAAATTACAATCAATAACGGTGTATCATTTAAGCGTTGATAGACAGAGATCTGTCAATAGCGATATTCCAGTTCAGCCAGTTCCTACCATGTTACAGGCCTCAAGCGGCCGAGTTAGCGTTTCTCTAGATTATAGTCCTTTTTTTGATTCACCTTACGTATTTGGTACTAAACGCGTGGAGCAAGGGCAGGGGTTTATTGATGATGGCGTGGGCCGCAGCATGGTTTTAGAATTACCTATTGAATACGATGGCCATCGGGTTATTTATCGATTTACTTTTACCGCCACAGACGTGCAGCAGTGGAATTCGTATCATTGATTTTATTAATACGAAACTCATGAATAGAAAAGCCTTTCGGGGCTTTTTTTGTGGCCGCAGTATAAAAACCAATATTCAAAAGCGAAGGTGGAGGGTGTGAGTGTGGTAAGGGTTTGCCATCTCGAAATGTCCGCGCCAACGAATCCCGTGAACGTCGCACGTGGACAATATTCAAAGCGAAGGTGGAGAGCGCATATCGTGGCAGGGTGTCTGCCGCATGGATGCGGCAGCTCAAGCCTACATGGATGTACTTGCGGCGTCCCTGCAAGGGTATGCGCTCTCCACCGAAGCATTTGAATATTGCTTGCCGCATAGGCGCGCGGTAGTATCGGGGGATACTGAGGAGAAGTGGTGTGGATAGTAGGTTACTGCGGTTACGTGAAGAGATAGATGCGGCGGATTCGGAGTTGGTTGCGTTGTTGGCGCGGCGGATGGAGATTTCGCGTCAGATCGGTGAAGTTAAACATGATCTTGGGCAGCCTTTATATGTGCCGGAGCGTGAGGCTGCACTGATTGCAGCGCGGCGCGAAGAGGCCGAAGCGCAAGGTATGAGCGGTGATGTGATTGAGGATGTATTGCGCCGGGTAATGCGCGAATCCTATCAACGTCAGAAACATCAGGGCTTTCGGCGCACCGGCGATGGCCAGCGCAATATTGTTGTGGTGGGTGGTAAAGGGCAGCTCGGTTCCTTGTTTGCGCGTTGGTTTGCGCTTTCCGATTATCCCGTAGTGGTGATTGATAAAGATAATTTAGATGAACTCGCAGGTGCGGTTGAGTATGCAGCACTGGTGCTGATTTCGGTGCCGGTATCGCGCACCACCGAGGTGATCGAAGCCTTGCCAGAGCTCCCTAGTGATTGCGTGCTTGCTGATTTAACGTCGGTTAAGCGCGAGCCGTTAGCGGCAATGTTAGTGAAGCATTCCGGGCCAGTGCTCGGCTTGCATCCAATGTTTGGCCCTTCGGTTCCGACACTAGCGAAACAAACGATTTTGGTGGCGCCTGGGCGCGATGCTACGGCGGCACAGTGGTTGCTGCGCCAGTTTGAAATCTGGGGTACTACCATTCATGAACTTTCAGCCGAGCAGCACGATAAGGCAATGTCGGTGATTCAGGTAATGCGGCATTTATCTACCTTTGTGTATGGCTATCATTTGGCACATGAAGATATTGATTTAGATGAATTATTGAATTTAAGCTCGCCGATATACCGTTTAGAGCTATTAATGGTAGGCCGTTTGTTCGCGCAAAATCCTGAGCTTTATGCTGACATTATTTTGAATGACCAAGATCAGCATCGAATGATTCGCCGTTACTTGCAGCGTTTTACAAAGCTCTTAGATGTTATTGAAACAGAAGGGCGCGAAGGTTTTATTCGTGAGTTCCGCGGTGTTGCCCGCTGGTTTGGCCCGCATGCTGGGCAATTCCTGAAAGAATCGGTAAGTTTGCTGCAGCATGCTGACGATACTAAGCGTTAATATTTCCAAGCGTTATTATTCCCAAGAGCTATGGGTTGAGATAATAGGCACGCAAACAAGCGCCAAGTACAGAATGTGAAACTAAACCAGTTGATACGTTTTAAGCAGTTGCGCTAATGCATCGGGCGCTACGGGTTTATGTAGTGTTTCATCCATACCGGCATCACGGCAATGATCAAGGTGCGTTGAGCTTTGGTGGCCGGTAAGGGCGATAATGGGGGTGTTGCTGAAGGCTGAATCTTTGCGTAGTTCAATACATACCTCAGCACCCGTGAGATCATCCATTTCGTAGTCAAGAATGATTAACTGCGGCTGCTTTTCTTTGGCTAAAGCTAACGCATCGCTGCCGTTGCTGGCGCAAACTATTTCTAATGAATAACTCGCTAACATTGCTTTTAATACTTCTAAACTAATGAAATCATCATCAGCAATTAATATGGTATTCATAAGATTTCTTTTTTTGATAACGAATGTATTTGGAAACTCAGCTTTCAGGTTGCCACGATGGAGCGGCTAGTGTCAATGCTAGCCGAGCCACCAGAAGATCCAGAATAAATTAACCGCTAATAAAATAAATCCATAGCCGCCGTGTCGTTGTTGTGGAGGTTTTTCGGTTGTTGTTGATAAGGTTTTCTTACCGGTGATCATCGGCGTGATTAAGTTTTTCCGCATCAACAAGTAAACAAAAATAGCCACAATATGCAGGGCAATGACGATCAAAATAAAATCGAAAGCTTGTTTGTGATAAGAAGTAAGCGTGCTCACCATTTCGTTGCTTACGGTGTTCGCTAACGGTCCTCGAAAAAATATAGCGTCGTCGGTAAATAAGCCCGTAACGGCTTGAGCAAGAAGCAGTGCAAGCATGATCACAACAATAATGCCACCGCCCGGATTGTGGGTGAGGTGCTCTTTACTGAAGGGGCTTTTTAAGTAGGCAATAACCGCTTTTGGACCACGTAAAAATTGGCTAAATCGGGCTGGTTGGCTGCCGAAAACGCCCCATATAATACGGGTGATAATTAAAGCCAACATCACCAAGCCCAGTTTATGATGAAGATCGACAAACTCGATAACGGTACCGTTGAGATCAAGATAATCAAGATTCCCGCCGGTGTACCATAACCCGGCGAGAACAACCACTAGCAGCCAATGAAAGCCACGTATAAACCCATCCCAGAGTTTGATAACCATTTCCGCTAGTTTCCTTGATTAATCAGCGCGATACTCATCGTGGCACTGTTGGCAAGTGCGGGCAGTGGCCATGAAGCTTGGGCGCAGGCTGCGTAGATCGGCGCCTTGAGAAGCTTTTGCAAGCTCGTGAGCGGCTTTGTTGAATGCATCTGCTTTCTCATTAAAATCATCCCAGTTTTCCCAAATACCAGGTAATGCTTCGCTATTCTCGGTAACACCATGGCCTGCACCGGCGAAACCATCAAACGGAATGTAGCTCAGGTGTTTTAACGCTTCTGCACGATTTTGAAACGACTCGGCATCAAATTCAATTTCACCACGCACCATTCCAGCCATATGGCCAAAGTTTTCACGTATTAGAGAAAATGCTTTTTGCCGATATTCAACTGCTTCTTCTGCTTCGGCGAATGCATCGGCTTTCGCGGGCGCACTGAATTGTAGTGCGGTAATGGTGATAGCCGCAGTGGCGGCAACGGTTAATATTGAGGTAAAGCGCATAGTAACTACTCCTAAGGTATTCACGTTAAGCATCAAATGTGCTGCAAACGTATATTATTTATTATGCAGTATGACAATGAAGCACTAAAAAACCTACTAATTAAAATAACATTTCTAGCCAGGATATCTAGTTTAAGTATCTATTATGGCAATAAAATGTTGTTTTCATCTCCTTAACATAGCGGTTCATCTAGCGGTGCATTGTGCCTTTGTAGGATAAAGGTTTTAATAGTAGTAATAACAAGCAAAATTGCGCCAAATTGTTTTGGCGTGGGCAACATAAAAAACAACAGGGGATACCCATGAAGCAACTTCCAATCAAGCGAACGGCCGTTTTAGTTGGGTCGGGTTTGCTTGCTGCTGGATTAACCTGGACAAGCGTAGCGGATCAAACTACGCCGGTTCAGGGGTTATATCAGCACAACCCGAATCTCATCGCATTTACCAATGCCACACTCGTTACTGAGCCTGGGAAGCGTTTAGAGAATGCTACTCTGGTTATGGAAAACGGAATTATTCGTTCAATTGAGCGGAATAATCGTGCTCCCAACGGTGCGCGTGTAATTGATGCTTCTGGGTACACATTGTATCCGGGTTTTGTGGATCCCTATTCCAATTACGGCGTTGAACAGCCGGCAGGTTCTGCACCTCGTGGGCGCAGTGGAACGCCGATTTATAGTAATGAACGCCAAGGCGGCAATGCCTCAAACTCGGCAATTCACGCGGAACGTACTTGGGTAGATACTTTTCAACCGAATGCGGATCAAGCAAAAAGCTATGTTGCACAAGGTTTCACTACCGTACAGAGTGCGCGGTTAGATGGCATTTTTCGCGGCCGAGCCACCACGGTTTCGCTGGCTGATACCATAGCGAACAATGCAATTTATCAGGCCAATGCTCAACATTTTGGCTCCTTTAATAAAGGCAGTTCAACGCAGCAATACCCGGCATCATTAATGGGAAGTATTGCGTTGGTTCGGCAAACACTATCGGATAGCCGCTGGTATGCTGAGGCAGCCGGCCTTCAAGCCAGCAATGGTCAAGTAGAATTTAATGCAGCGCTTGAAGCACTCAAAGGGCTCAATGAGCAAGGTTTGGTGTTTCAGGCTGACGATGAGCAAAGCTTGTTGCGCGCACACCGAGTGTTAAATGGTTTTGAAGTTCCGGTTACCTATGTGGGTTCTGGTTTTGAATATGCCCGCCTAAATGATATTAAGGCTACTAGTGCACGCTTAATTTTACCGCTTAATTTCCCAGCGGCACCAGAGTTGGGTGAGCAATATGCCGAGCTTGATGTATCACTCGCTGATTTACGCCATTGGGAACGTGCGCCA
Source organism: Aliidiomarina shirensis (assembly GCF_003987345.1). Taxonomy (GTDB): domain Bacteria; phylum Pseudomonadota; class Gammaproteobacteria; order Enterobacterales; family Alteromonadaceae; genus Aliidiomarina; species Aliidiomarina shirensis. Next base: position 6,370 of record NZ_PIPP01000001.1, read on the forward strand.
AGCAACCCTGCGGCGTTAGCAGAAGCGGGTATTGAGTTTGCGTTTACATTGCATGGCATGGATAAAAAAGCTGATTTTTGGCCGAATATTCGAAAAGCAGTAGCGCGCGGGCTTAGCGATGAACAAGCATTAGCGGCGTTAACAACTATCCCTGCCAGCATCGCAGGCGTTGCAAACCAAAGCGGTAAATTAGCTGCGGGATACCGCGGTGATATCGTTGTGAGCCGTGGTGATTTGTTTGCCGATGGTGAAATTGTTTCTGTTTGGTTGCAAGGTAAAGAAACGAAGCTGAAATCAATGCATCCTGTTGATTTTGCAGGTGAATGGCAGCTACAGGCCTTAGGCACAGAATTCACCCTGAAAGTATCGGGTAATGGCCGCATGCAGGCAGATTTGAGTGCCGGTGATGCTAGCGTTCGCGTGGCTAACCTAAATCAAGCAGATGAACAATTACGCTTCAGCGCCAACTTGAATGATTTAGGAATGCCTGGTGTATACCGTTTCGCGTTATCACAATCTTCGCTGAATAGCCTGCAAGGTACGGTGCAAGATGCCAGTGGCCAAACTCATCCTCTGATGGCTCAGGCTGCAGTTGAGGAAACGGAAGCTGAAAGCGAAACAGCTCGTACGGATACGCCAGCGGAAGAGTTGATTGGTCAGCTTACCTATCCGAATGTGGCATTTGGTCGGGCAAGCCAACCCGAACAACAGAACTTGCACATTCGCAATGCCACGGTTTGGACTGCGGATGATCAAGGTGTACTGGAAAACGCGGATATTATTGTTCGCAACGGTTTAATTCACCGCGTTGGCCGTGAGTTATCAACGCCACGTGGCTACACCGTAATTGATGCATCAGGTATGCACATTACTCCTGGTATCATTGATGAACATTCACACATTGCGATTTCTCAAGGTGTGAATGAAGGTACTGAAGCTATCACGGCTGAAGTACGCATTGGTGATGTTGTGAATCCTGATGATATTCATATCTACCGCTCACTTGCGGGTGGCGCTACTGTGGCTCACTTGCTACACGGCTCTGCCAACCCAATTGGCGGCCAAGGGCAAACCATTAAGCTGCGTTGGGGTGAAAACTCAGAAGGCTTAAAATTCCGCGAAACACCGCCAACGATTAAGTTCGCGCTTGGTGAAAACGTGAAGCAAAGCAACTGGGGTGGAGCGAACACAATTCGCTATCCACAAACGCGGATGGGTGTTGCGCAGATTATGCAAGATGTGTTCCAGCAAGCCCGTGAATATGAGCAAGCGAAAGCTGATTACGAAAACCTGAGCCGTGCCGAAAAGCGCCGTACGGCACCACCTCGTGTTGATTATCGTTTAGAATCGGTGTTGCAAGTTATCAATAGCGAGCGCCACACCCACGTGCATTCGTATGTTGCATCTGAAGTGTTGGCACTGATGGATGTTGTTGAGCAACAAGGTTTTAAAATTCACACCTTTACCCATATTTTAGAAGGGTACAAAGTTGCGAAAGAGATTGCTGAACATGGTGCTCGTGCTTCAAGCTTTGCCGATTGGTGGGCATTTAAAATCGAAGCGTTCGATGCGATTCCACACAACATGTGTTTAATGATGGAGCAGGGTGTACTTACCAGTATCAACTCGGATAGTAACGATCTGCAACGCCGTTTAAATACAGAAGCAGCGAAATCAGTTCGCTATTGCGGTATGAGCGAGAGTGATGCACTGAAAATGATTACCTTGTATCCAGCAATGCAGTTAGAAATTGATGAATACGTAGGTAGCATTACCGTCGGTAAACATGCTGATTTGGTTATTTGGAACGCGCATCCGCTATCGGCTTATGCGCAAGTTCAAGAAACGTGGATCGAAGGGCGTAAGTACTTTGATCGTGAAGCTGATTTAGCGGCCCGTGAAGCGGTTGATTCAGAGCGCCAAGCGTTGATTCAAAAAGTTTTAGGAGCCGGTCCAGAAGCATACCGCGGAGCACGGAACGGATATCGCCAGCAACAGCCTACGTGGCATTGCGAAGATAATCATGATGTATGGTTAGATTGGTTCGGTGATCATCATCATGGTCATAGCCACAGCCACGAGCTTGGAGGCGCACAATAATGAAAAAATTAATTCTATCGCTAGCATTGGGTTTAGCCATGACAGGCAGCGCGCTTGCAAATAACGTAGTGCCTGCAAGTAAACAAACGCAACCGGTGTTGTTGCAAGGCGGCACGGTTCATACAGTAAGCAGTGGTGTGATTGAACGGGCCGATATTATTTTTGCCGATGGCAAGATTATCGAAATTGGTACCAATTTGAGCGCACCAGAGGGTGCGCGGGTGTTGGATATTACCGGCCAACACGTGTATCCAGGTTTCATTGCATTGGATACCACACTTGGATTGGTAGAGATGGGTGCGGTTCGCGCTACAGTAGATACCAACGAGGTAGGGAACTTTACCCCGGAAGTTCAGGCGCATCATGCTTACAATGCTGATTCCAATGTAACACCAACGGTTCTTTACACTGGAATAACGCACGCGCAAATCGTACCGCAAGGTTCGCTAGTGCGTGGCCAATCTAGTTTATTGAAATTAGATAGTTGGAATTGGCAAGATGGCTTGGAAGCTGGTGATTTAGGGATTCATCTTACCTGGCCACGAGCGGGCTTAAATAACGCATGGTGGGAGCGTCGCTCAGCGGCAGAGCAACAAAAAGCGCAGGCAGAAGCCCGTGATGAGATTACCGAAATCATGGAAACTGCGAAGGTTTATAACGCGGCTCGCGAGAGTGGTGTGCAAAACCGTATCGATCGTCGTTGGGAAGCCATGCGTGGTTTGTTCAACAACGAGAAGAAGCTTTTTGTGCATGCAGATGACCGCCGCCAGATTGAACAGGTGTTAGCATTCAATGAACGCCATGGTTTTGATTTGGTTATTATGGGTGGCCGCGATTCTTGGATGGTCGCTGATCAGCTTGCTGCTGCCGATATTCCGGTAGTGTTTGGCTCTGTTTATGGCTTACCGGCGCGTGTTGACGACGCTTATGACACCGCGTTTACTACGCCAGCCCGGTTGGCGGAAGCAGGGGTAGAGTTCGCAATCGCCTATCCGGGCTTTTGGGATGTGCGGAACTTAGCGTTTGCTGCCGGCCATGCCGTTGCTTTTGGTTTAGATTATGATCAAGCAGTAGCTTCGATTACTTATGCACCAGCAAAAATAATGGGTGTTGAAGATCGCTTAGGTACTATTGAAGTAGGCAAACAAGCTACGTTAGTTGTGTCGGCTGGCGATGCGTTGGATCAATTGGGGCAGGATATAAACTTCATGTTTATCGATGGCCGCGAAATCAATCTTACCAACAAGCAAAAGCAGCTGTACGAGAAATATCAGCAGCGTATCGAAACCGAGTAATGCTAGCTTGAGGCGATGCTCGCGCTGAAGCATTAAGATGAAAAGAAAGATGAAAAAAAGTGCCAATGAAAGTTGGCACTTTTTTTGTTTCTATTTGTTTTTACAGCGGCTGTGCTAACCTAGCGAAGTGAGCATGAACAACAGGAGCACGACCATGGGTTTGCAAACCGAATACGCCAACGATGGCAAACATTTCATTATCCATATTAAAGGCAAGTTTGATTTCGGATTAGTACAGGAATTCCGTCAATCTTACGATGGTTTAAGCGACCGCGTAACTACGGTAGTCATCGAGCTAAGAGAAACCGATTATATTGATAGCTCAGCGCTCGGTATGTTGTTAAATATGCGCAAATCACTGGGAGCAGGAAGCCGGAATATTCACTTAATTAACTGCCGCCCGGAGATTCGGCAAATTCTTGATATTTCTCGCTTCGATAAACTTTTTATTATTGATTAGCCTAACGTGCGTGTTCTGATTGTCGATAGTAGTGCGCGTAACCAACAGGAACTAACAACGATAGTTCAAAGCTTTGGTTATACATCGCAAAGTGCTTCTTGTGGTAAAGGTGCACTAAGCGCGTATGCCAACTTTTCGCCCGATGTGGTGTTGTTGGATATAGCTATCGAGGATATCGCCATGGATGTCCTGGTAGCAAAAATGAAAGCGCTTGCCGGAGCAATTTATTTACCAGTGGTGTTTCTAGCAAGTGCTAGCGAAAGCAAATTACTCACAGAATACTTGCAGGTAGGTGGTGATGATTTCTTAACCAAGCCTTTTGATTCTATTGTTTTCCAAGCAAAAATGCGGGCCCACATCCGCACGCGAGAACTTAGCCGATCGGTTGCTGAGCAAAACCGAAGCCTCGCTTGGCATAGCGAACACATGCAGCAAGAGCATCGAATTGTGCAAAATATGTTCTCGAATGCGCTGAACCGAAGTTTGCAAAACTACAACCAGATTGAAACCTATCTGCTCCCGCATACTATTTTTAACGGTGATTTGTATTTATTGGCGCGCGGGCCTTTGGGTAACTTGTATCTGTTGCTCGGTGATTTTACCGGCCACGGTTTGCCAGCGGCGATAGGGACACTTCCAGCCTCACAGACTTTTTTTGCAATGGCTGAACTAGGTTCACCAGTAGGGCAAATTGCAGCTGAAATCAATCGCCAGTTGAACCAACTTTTACCGGAAAGTATGTTTTGCTGTGCAACTATTTTGGAACTATCTGCATCGGGAGAGCGTATTAGTTGGTGGAGTGGTGGTATGCCGCCAGCGATGCTTATTGCTGAAAATCATGAAATAAAAGAATACTTGCAGCCTCAACACATGCCGCTAGGCATACTATCTGATCTTGAATTTGAGAGTGGTATTACGATTACCCGTGCAGCGCCGCGAGATCGCCTGCTGCTGTATTCTGATGGCGCAATAGAAGTGGGTGTGCAAAGTGGCCGTCCGCTCGGCTATGAGCGCTTTAAACGTATTGGCAGGCAGTGCCGTTGGCAGTTGAGCGAGTTGGCAGACGCAATACAGGATCGCATCGAAAAAGACGGCATTGATGATGACTTATCCATGGTGTTGTTGCACTGTTTACCGACAGGGTTGAGTAGCAAAGAACAAGATGATGAACGCTCTAAGATGCCGTTTTGTTTATCAGTTCGGCTTGGGCCAGAAGAAATTCGAGGCGTTGACCCGGTAAGTACCATTCTGCGTGGATTATCGCAGATTGAAGGTTTCAAAGAATTTAAAGCGCCACTGTATACTGTGCTGGCTGAAGCTTACAATAATGCTGTTGATCACGGCCTCTTGCGTTTAGCCTCTTCGGCTAAAAGCTCGTTGGATGGCTTCGAGAATTATTATATTGAGCGCAGCCGGCGCTTGGTTCGGCTGCAACATGGCTTTGTTGAATTAATTCTAAATTACATTCCCAAAGATGCATGTATTTACGTAAAAATATGTGATTCAGGAAAAGGCTTTACCGCGGAAAATACCGAAGCAGGGGAATACTCCTTTGGCCGTGGCCTAATGCTAATGAAGGAGCTTACCCGCGATTTAGTATGGAGTGATGGCGGCCGCTGCGTAGAATTTACGTTTCCCATACGGTAAGCGTACCGAAGCTAAGCTACCCTCCGCTGAGTTTAACTTTGTAACCTTGTTGCTGTAGGTATTGCATACATGCCTCACGTTGGTCGCCTTGAATTTCTATTGTAAAATCTTTTACGCTTCCGCCTACACTGCAGCGCGTTTTCAACGCTTTCGCGATAGGCTTCAGTGCTTTTTCCGGCAGCCCTAAGCCCTCGATAATGGTAACACCTTTGCCTTTTCGGCCTTTCGTTTCTCGGCGAATACGCACGATACCATCGGTTTCTGGTACCGTTTCTTCTGGTTTCGGTTCTTCAATACGGCCTTGATCTGTGCTGTAAACAAGCCGTGAAAGTTGATCTCGCATATAAACTCCACGCAAGCGAATTTTTGATGTGCAACAATAAAACCTAAGACAAGGTCAGCTGATGTTTGACACATGGCATAGATACTGACAATCTTAGTCCATTATAGAATATAAGCCTAGCCAAACTCAAAGACACAACTATGAAACTACAGCAACTCCGTTATATCGTTGAAGTACTCAATAATAACTTGAACGTATCTGCTACAGCAGAGGCCCTGTACACATCGCAACCCGGCATTAGTAAGCAAGTGCGAATGCTGGAAGATGAATTAGGTGTGCAGATTTTTGGCCGCAGCGGTAAGCATCTTACGCACGTAACAGCCGTGGGTGAAGAGGTAATTCAAATCGCTCGTGAAGTACTTTCACGGGTTGAAGGTATCAAATCTGCAGCAGCGCAATATAACCGTCCCGATCAGGGAACGCTAAATATTGCCACTACCCACACGCAAGCGCGTTATGCGCTTCCGAAAATCATCCAAGGTTTTATCGATAAATATCCAGCGGTTTCGTTACACATGCATCAAGGTTCGCCAGAGCAAATTAGCGAGTTTGCGGCGAAAGGCAAAGCTGATTTCGCGATAGCCACCGAGGCGCTGCATTTGTACCAAGATTTGATCATGCTGCCGTGTTATCGCTGGAATCGCTCGGTGCTGGTGCCGCAGAATCACCCGTTAGCGAGTAAATCGAATGTGAGCATTCAAGATATTGCTGAATTCCCGCTTGTAACATACGTGCATGGCTTTACTGGCCGCTCGCGTTTAGATCAAGCGTTTAGTGAGGCTGGGCTAACACCAAAAATTGTGTTTACCGCCACCGATGCCGATGTCATTAAAACGTACGTGCGTATGGGTTTGGGTATTGGTGTTATTGCAACCATGGCTTACGAAACCGAAAAAGATAGTGATTTAGTTGCAATCCCAGCTGACCATCTCTTTGCGCCGAGCACAACCAAAATAGGATTTCGCAAGGGTGTGTTTATTCGGGGCTATATGTATGATTTTATTGAGCGCTTTGCACCTCACCTCACGCGTTCAGTGATCGATGAAGCCATTCAATTGCGCGATCATGCAGCTATCGAAAATATGTTTAAAAATATTGATTTACCCACATATTGATAGGGATCTAAGGCATAAAAAAACCCAGTTTTTTACTGGGTTTTTTTACGTTGAAAATGTTACGCCGAGAACGTAATTAACTTCGAAACTACTCAGCAGCTACTAGCATTCAATAATATTAACCGCTAAGCCACCGCGCGCTGTTTCTTTGTATTTGCTCTTCATATCGTTCCCGGTATCCCACATGGTTTTAATTACTTTATCCAGAGATACCTTGTGATCGCCACTGCCACGCATCGCTAGGCGAGCGGCGTTAATCGCTTTCACAGCACCCATAGCATTCCGTTCAATACATGGCACCTGTACAAGGCCACCTACAGGGTCGCAAGTGAGCCCTAGGTTATGTTCCATGCCTATTTCAGCGGCGTTTTCTACCTTAATGATATCACCGCCCATTAGTTCTGCTAGAGCTCCGGCAGCCATTGAACATGCCACGCCAACTTCACCTTGGCAACCAACTTCAGCGCCCGAAATAGAGGCATTCTTTTTATACAAAATACCAATAGCGGCTGAAGTGAGTAAAAATCGCGTAATTGCATCTTCATCAAGTGGTTGAATGAACTTATCGGCATACTTCATTACCGCAGGAATAATACCGGCAGCGCCATTCGTAGGCGCCGTTACTACGCGGCCGCCGGCTGCATTTTCCTCATTCACCGCGAGGGCGAACAAGCTCACCCAATCCATGGCTTGCATTGGGTCGGCGGATTTTTCGGTTTTCAACGTTTGATATAAAATTGGCGCGCGGCGGCGAACTTTTAAGCCACCTGGGAGAATACCTTCGGTAGATTTACCGTTATTAATGCATTCATCCATTACTTGCCAAATATGCACCAAACCATCACAAATTTCTTTTTTGCTGCGGAAAACCATTTCGTTTTGCATCATTAATGAGCTAATGCGCAACCCGTGATCTTTACACTGCTGCAATAGTTCTGCCGCACTATTAAATGGGTAAGGGATAGGCTTGCTGCTCTGCTCAATGGCCTCTTCCAGGCTTTCATCAAAATCTGCATCGCGCACAATAAAACCGCCACCGATCGAATAATAAAGATCTTTAAATAATACTTCAGAGCCATTTAGCACTCGCAGTTCCATAGCGTTGGCGTGTTTTGGCATGGTTTTCCGGCGATGAAACACAATTGCGCCTTGGCGCGGGAACGGTACTTCGTGCTCACCGAGTAGCTTTATCTTCTGGCTTTTATCAACTTCCGCGAGAAAATCATCCACTTTCGAGGTATCAACTTTCTCCGGTGATTCACCTACTAACCCAAGTATTACCGCTTTCCCGGTGCCATGGCCTTTGCCAGTTTGACCGAGCGAGCCGAATAGTTCTACTTCAATACCCGTTACGTTATCGAAACCGTATTTTTCTTGTACTTGCAGCAAGAATTCGCGCGCAGCCCGCATAGGGCCCACAGTGTGTGAGCTAGAAGGGCCAATGCCAACTTTATAGATGTCGAACACGCTAATCATAGTTTTAAGTACTCCAATTCATCAGAATGTGCGTAGTGTGGGGATAAATTCGTTATTTCGCAAGCCCCAGCCGACTGGTCGGGCAATCGGCTACCATACTATTGTTATGGGTATCAGCTAATGGTATCGGTGATTATCCATGGAAAGGCAAGTAAAGGTGCTTATTTTCCGGGTGTAATTGATCCGCAAGGCGGCGAATAATTGCCGCTGTAGCCCCCCAAACGAGCTGCCCATCAACAGGTATAAATACTAACTCATGATAGGGTAATTGTTTAATTTGCTTACTCTTAAATCGCTTGGTGTAATGCACGCGATGGTCAATCATACGCTGTAACGGCATCCTTACAACTTCAGATACCTCGCGCGGATCGGGGCGGAATGTTGCGTTGGCATCAATGAAGCCGATATACGGATGAATCATAAATCGTGTTAACACTGGTTGGCACGGAAGTTTACCCAATATTTCGATTTGCTGCGGCGAAACCCCTAGTTCTTCTTCAACTTCCCGCAATGCTGTGTGCAATAGGGAAGTATCGCTAAGATCTTGGCGGCCACCGGGAAAACAAATTTGATGCGCATGATTACGCAGGTTTTCTGAACGGCGCGTAAGAATAAGATCTAAGCCGTACGGGCGTTCTTGCAAAGCAACAAATACCGCTGATTGATGCAAATCAATGCTTGGCCACTCGATGCTTGGTTGCGGGTGCAAAAGAAACTGTTGGAGAAATTGTTGTCGATTCATAGCGCTCAGTGTTCCTGCCGCGTTTTTGCGTTGGGCTCACTCGCATCTATTCGAGCTGTTTGCGCGGATAATCTGTTTTCACCCCCGAGAGCGCTTAATACCGGCAAAATCTGCGCCACCTTATCGAAAGTTTCTTGATATTCAGCATCAGCATTGGAATCCATTACAATGCCGCCGCCAGCCCAGCAGTACATGTGCTTGGTGGCATTGCTCGTTGTGCAACAGAGCGTGCGAATGGTAATGCTGGTATCGCTATGCCCATGGAAACTGAAATATCCAATAGAACCGCAGTACACTGAACGCCGATGCGGCTCTAATTCTTCAATAATTTGCATTGCCCGAATTTTTGGAGCGCCGGTAATTGACCCGCCGGGAAAAGCCGCGGCTAAAAGTGATAGTGGTGTTTGTGTGGGTGCCAGCTTTCCACGTACGGTACTCACTAAATGATGCACAGCATTAAAACTTTCAATTTTGAACAATTCTGGTACCGAAACGCTACCAGCGGCGCAAACACGGCTTAAATCATTTCGTAGCAAATCCACTATCATTAGGTTCTCAGCCTGATCTTTCGCCGACATCAGCAAAGCATCAGCGGCCGATTTATCTTTCTGAATATCTTGAGAGCGTGGGCGCGTGCCTTTGATTGGGCGCGTTTCTACCATGCCATTGCTAGCGGTTTGCAAGAAACGCTCGGGGGAAAGGCTGAGCACTATACCACCGGGAACATTTAACCAAGCAGAAAACGGAGCTTGATTCGCTTCGCGTAAAGCAATATAGGCTTGCCAAGGATCACCGATAAATTCGGCTGCAAAACGCTGAGCAAGATTAATTTGGTAGCAATCACCGGCACGTAAATACTCGTGAATACGGGTAATGCGCTGCGTGTATTCGGCCGCACTCATATTACTTTGCCATGGTGTGGTAAGCGTGAAGTTCTCGTTCGATTGTTGATCGTTTGCGGCCGCGGGGGCTGCCCAATATTCTGCCGGCGTTATTTTTGTATTCGTCGGGTGTATGGCAACAACCTGTTGGCGTTTGTGGTCGATTATCAGCGCGTTAACATATAGGCCAACCGCGATATCGGGAATAGCGATATCGGCCTTGGCAATTTCCGGAATAGCTTCTAGTGTGCGGCCGAGATCGTAGCCAAATAACCCGGCAATACCACCTTGAAATGGCAAATCGCTAAATTCTTTGGGCAAGGTGGGTGCAGGGTTTTGTGCTAACCACTTTTCCAGCTCTGCAAAGGGTTGACCGTGCGTTTGCTCTTCGCCAACAAAGGTTTTCACAGGCTGGCGCAAGAGAATGTCGTAGCGGCTATCGGGGTGCTTAGCTGCGGCTGAATCGAGTAACATAGCCCATGGCTCGTGGGCGAAGGGCGCAAAAATTGCACAGGTATCATGCCACTTTTTATAATCTAAAGCGGTAGCTGATAGATGCGGAAGCAAAACGGCCAACTCGATATCTCCTAAAACCTTACGAATGCTGAAAAAACACCCAACCCAAGCGTCATCTACGTACGCTAGAAACTGGCAGCGCTGAGCATAACAGAGTATCATAAGTGACGATTTTCAGCACCGTATTCAATAGCCCGAACGAGGTTTGGCATGGCGACAATTCGACAGCAAGATTTTATTGATAGCATTGAAGATGCACTCCAGTTTATTTCCTATTACCACCCCCTAGATTTCGTAAATGCCCTCGCAGATGCTTATGAAAAAGAGCAAAGCGAAGCGGCAAAGAATGCGATTGCACAAATGTTGGTTAATTCACGGATGTCGGCGCAAGGGCATCGTCCGCTTTGCCAAGATACCGGTATCGTTACCTGCTTTGTGAAAGTAGGCATGGATGTACAATGGGATAAAACCGATTTAACCGTGCAACAAATGGTTGATGAAGGCACGCGCCGGGCCTATTTGAATCCTGAAAACCCATTACGGGCATCAATCGTTTCTGATCCTGCGGGCGCGCGGAAGAACACGAAAGATAACACGCCAGCAGTTGTGCATATTGATATGGTGGCTGGTGGTGAAGTTGAAGTAATGATTGCAGCGAAAGGCGGCGGTTCAGAGAATAAAACCAAAATGGCGATGCTAAATCCGAGCGATTCAGTGGCCGATTGGGTGGTAGAAACTTTGCCGAAAATGGGGGCGGGCTGGTGCCCACCTGGCATGTTAGGGATTGGTATTGGTGGCACGGCTGAAAAATCAGCGGTGTTAGCGAAAGAAGCGCTAATGGAACCGGTTGATATTCAAGAGCTTATCGCTCGCGGGCCAGAAACCGCAGAAGAAGAATTACGTTTAGAAATCTACAACCGTGTGAACGATCTTGGCATCGGTGCGCAAGGCCTTGGCGGTTTAACCACTGTGGTAGATGTGAAAATTAATAGCTTACCTACCCATGCAGCGTCAAAACCGGTAACCATGATTCCGAATTGTGCGGCTACCCGCCATGTGCATTTTCATCTCGATGGCTCAGGCCCTGCAGATCTGCAGCCACCGAAACTAGAAGATTGGCCAGATATTACCTTTGAAGTGGGTGATAACGCGCGCCGGGTAAACCTTGACACCCTTACCGCAGCCGATGTGCGCGAGTGGAAAATGGGCGAAACTGTGCTGCTTTCAGGCAAGTTACTCACCGGCCGTGATGCCGCGCACAAACGTATCAAAGATATGCTGGATAACGGCGAAGAACTGCCAGTAGATTTTAAAAACAAATTTATTTATTACGTAGGGCCGGTTGATCCTGTGGGCAACGAAGTGGTTGGCCCAGCAGGCCCAACAACCGCAACGCGGATGGATAAATTCACCGATATTATGCTCGAGCAAACCGGCATTATCGGCATGATTGGTAAAGCGGAACGCGGCCAAAAAACCGTTGATAGTATTGCCAAACATAAAGCTGTGTACCTCATGGCTGTGGGCGGTGCCGCCTACTTAGTTGCCAAAGCTATCAAAAAAGCGGATGTCGTGGCTTTTGCTGATTTAGGTATGGAAGCTATCTATGAATTTGAGGTAGAAGATATGCCTGTTACCGTTGCCGTGGATAGCAACGGTGATAATGCCCACACATCAGGCCCCGCTATTTGGCAGGTGAAGATTGCGGAAATGGAGAAATAAACATTGCTGCAAACTGAGTTGTTGCTCTGGATAGCCGCTGCAGTTGCGGGCGGCTTATTTATTGGCTGGCTTTTCACCCTTTTGGTGTTACGCCGGGCAGTGGCTCGCGAGCAATCCGAGTTAGAGCGGCAGCGCCTTGCGTATCAACAGTTGCAAGAACGCTTCGAGCAAGAACAAAAAGAAGCGCAGCATTGGTTTACCGAACTTGAGAAAGCAAAAGTAGGTGCGGAGCAACAACAGGCGCATTTACAAGAAAAACTGGCATTGCTGCAGAAAAGTGAAGAACGCCTGCAAAAGGAATTTGAGAATCTTGCCAATCGAATTTTCGAACAAAAAACTGCTGCGCTTGAAGCCCGCCAAGAAAAATCATTAGCGGGCACTTTAAGCCCATTACAAAAGCAGCTCGAAGGTTTTCGTCAGCAAATTGCGCAGCAATTTAGCGATGAAACTAAGCAGCGCAGCAGCTTACAGCAAGAAATTCTAAGCTTACGTCAGCTCAATCAGCAAATGTCAGCCGAGGCCGAGGCGCTAACGCGTGCTTTAAAAGGTGATAGCCGGCAGCAAGGCGCTTGGGGCGAGGTGGTTTTAGAGCGTATTTTGCAGCAATCAGGTTTACGTGAAGGGCACGAATATACCACGCAAACACAGCATCGGAACGATGATGGGAAGCGCTATCGCCCAGATGTGATCGTGCATTTACCACAAGATAAAGATGTAATTATTGATTCGAAAGTATCGTTGGCGGCTTATGAGCGCTATTTTAATGCCGATGATGATAATGTTCGTGCACAAGCGCTCGATGATCATGTTGTATCACTACGAAATCACATTCGTGATCTAGGTAAGAAAAGCTATCAGCAACTCGAAGGGGTGCGTACGCTCGATTACGTGCTGTTATTTGTTCCCATCGAACCGGCTTTTTTATTAGCGGTTGATCGCGAACCGAACCTGATTCGGCAGGCACTTGAACAGCATATTATGCTGGTTAGCCCAACCAACTTGCTGGTGGCGTTGCGCACCGTGAATAATATTTGGCAGTATGAGCAGCAAAACCAAAACGCACAGAAAATTGCCCAAGATGCGGGCAAGCTCTACGATAAGTTTGTTGGCTTTGTTGAGGATTTGCAAAAAGTAGGCAATTCACTCGATACTAGCCGAAAACACTTTGATGGAGCCATGAGCAAGCTTTCCACCGGCAAAGGTAACTTGGTTAGCCGGGTGGAGAAATTCCGCGAGCTTGGCGTGCAACCGAGCAAGAAAATTGATCGCCAATTACTCGACGACCCTGACGATACATCATCCTCTGAATAAGCGGTTTGTTTAACACAACTCTGCGAGAACTTGCCTAGCCTTCCGTAACGCCAAATCAATGAGTATCTTATTTTTCTGCGCTAGAGTTGAACGTACAAAGCCAGCCCAAATTACCGAGTTGTGATGCTGTAATGGAATACACAAATACCGAACGTGTTGATTACTGTGGGCAATACAAAGGTCGAGTTGAAAGCCATCATTGTTGGCTTCGTCAAAAATAGATTGCGCGAAGAGATCCCGTTGGCTGGGGAGATACCATTGCATGAACTGCCGTAAACTAAACTCTATCGGTTGATTCGCTAGTTCGCCGTGAAGAGCTGCCGCTTGGGCACTCCAGTAAACGCGATCGCGCTCAGGAAAAATCAGAACAAACCCCTGTAGCTCAGTGGGAAACTTGTGGTCGATGCCATTATATTGGGCATCGCCATGGGCGGGTGAGGGTTCATGGATATAGCGTTCGCTAGCCGTTTGCTTTGCGTATTCGGGTATTTGGTAATCAAAAGTGCAGGCCATAATTCACCTCCGTGTAAAATAATTAGCCTCAAGTTCACGTTGATTATGCGAAAAAAAGTGTACCGATGGGAGAGCCGAAAGCGCAGTTCAGCGTTAACGGACATTTATTCTATCGATATATAAACCACCATGGTCCGCCGTTACTGCAAGGTTGCCGTGCTCAAAACGTTAACCCTACCGTTAGCATTACACCCGATACACCAAATAAAGTAACTTCCGCAAAACTGCGTTGGTACTGGGCGCCGAGCATGGGCAGGATCGCGGGTGCGATACCGAGTTGGTTAAATGGAATTTTATCTTTGTACTCACCGCGATAGCCGTGAATCAACCCTGCGGTAAGCTTGCCATACGTTTGTACTTGGCCGTAGCGAATTAGATTTTGCCGCACACCACCGTAGGCATATACCGTTTTTTGGCCAAAAGAATTGCGGAACCAAGCTGCACCCGCCAATGGCCGCGCATAATCAAAGGTATCGTTGTAGCGTTGATAGCGGCTCGCGGGAAGGCGCTTGCCGTAAAACTCAAAGCCCAATAAATTTTGATCGTTATTGTGCTCAGGTTTTGGGTTGAAGTGTGTTGTCCATATCGAGGTTTGTAGTTGGAAGCGAAAATCGTCTACCTCAGACGCTTGTGCCGCCGGAAACCCCAAATATCCTATAAATACTGCATAAATTCCGTATTTTATGATGCGCATATACCACCTTTATTACCGACATCTCCTTTGATCATACTGTTCGTAACCAAATCAGCAAGCATATTCTTGTAAGGATCGTGTTCAGATGTTGTCGGCGAGGCAACTAGGAATTACACTGAGTTATTGAAAAAACAATAATAATGCTAACGAACAGTAGCAAAACGGTGAAGGCTCAGCGCGAGCCTGAAAAAGAGAGCATGCGATTAAAACACATTAAGCTTGCGGGCTTTAAATCCTTTGTCGATCCAACCAAGGTTGCCTTTCCGGAACAAATGACCTGTATTGTTGGGCCAAACGGTTGTGGAAAATCAAACGTGATTGATGCGGTGCGTTGGGTGCTGGGCGAAAGCTCGGCGAAGAACCTACGCGGTGATGCCATGACCGATGTAATCTTTAATGGTTCGCAGGCGCGGAAGCCAGTATCACAAGCCAGTGTGGAACTGGTTTTTGATAACACGTCTGGCCGTGTGCAAGGTGAGTTTGCGAGTTTCAATGAAATCTCCGTAAAGCGCATTGTTACGCGCGAAAGCCAATCGCTGTACATGTTAAATGGCAGTAAATGCCGGCGCCGTGATATCACCGATTTGTTTTTGGGTACTGGCTTGGGCCCGCGTAGTTACGCGATTATTGAACAAGGTATGATTTCTCGTTTAATCGAATCGAGGCCGCAAGAGCTTCGCGTGTTTATCGAAGAGGCGGCGGGAATATCGCGATATAAAGAGCGCCGGAAAGAAACGGAAAGCCGCATGTTGCGCACGCGCGATAACTTAGAGCGGTTGGCGGATGTGCGTGAGGAACTTGGCCAGCAGTTGGCGAAATTGCAACGGCAAGCTGCGGCAGCAAAGCGCTATCAAACACTGAAGGCTGAAGAACGTGATTTAAAAGCGCAATTGCAGGCTATGCGGTGGAATCAATATCAACAGCAGTGTGATCGCCTTGAGCATCAAGTTCAGCAAGAAGAAGCCGAGTTGCAACGCTGGGTTGCTGAGCAGCGTGGCAGTGAACGCGGACAAGTAGAGTTGCGAGAACAAGAATCGGATTTAAAGCAGCAGGTTGATGCGGCACAGCAGCAATTTTTTCAAGTGAACACTGATATTGCCAAGCTCGAACAGCAAATTCAGCATACGCGGCAAATGCATTCGCAAAAACAACGCCAGTTAGAATCGCTACAAGCGCAACAGCAGCAAATAAACGAGCAAACTGATGCAGATCGAGATGATTTAACCAACCTTCAGGAGCAGGAATCAGAACTGCAGTTGCAGCTAGAGGAAGCCGCAGAAGCATTGCAGATGGCGGAAATAGCGCGTGAAGATGCGGAGCTGGCGCAGCAAAGTTGGCAAGAGAAGTGGCAAACATGGCGTGATGAATTAAATCAAAAACAACAACAATTATCTTTGGCGCGCGCAGAAGCACGTTCGGCTGAACAATTATCGGAGCGAGTAAAGGCGCGTTTGCTCGTTGTTCGCTCAGAGTTAGATGAGTTACCGAAGCTGGATAGTGAAGCTGAGAATAAATTAAATTCGGAAATTGAAACCGCAGAGCAAGCGCTGCGAAAGGCGGAAACAGCTCTGTTTGCACAAGAAGCGCAACGCGATCAAGCGCAGCAGAAAATAAAAGCGCTTAGTGCCGAAGTTAATGAGCTGCAACAGCAAAAGCAACAGCAACAAGGACGTATTGCGTCGTTACAGCAACTACTTTCTAGCCGCAATCAATCGGCGGTTGCGGCCGATTCATGGCTAAACCAACAGCCATCACTCGGTTTACTGCGAGAACTACTTGCGCTACCTGAGCAATGGTTACTCGCTGCGGAAACGGCACTTTTACCGTGGTTGAGCTTACCGGTTGTAAACGCCGAACTGCCGGAGCATCTGCAAAGCGCGGCTATTAGCAGCTGTTATCATGCGGATGGCGAGCATGGCGCCGACGGGAAAGCAAAGCCCGAAAGCTTAGCCGCTTTGTTGTTGGCAACCCGCCGCGATGAAAAAGCGAAAGCCGCAGCAGGCATCGCCTTACTTCAGCAAATGGCTGTGGCCGAGTCAGCCGCAGCGGCACAACAGTTGTTACAGAATAATTCGGAGTATTTTGCGGTGTTGCAGGCAAATGGCCTCGTTATTGGCCGTGGTTGGCAGCTGCAACCAGTAGAACAAGCCGATTCCGAATTAGCATGGCAACAGCAACTCCGTGAATGTGAAGCGGCGTTGCAGGTAAGCGAAAAAGCACTTGCTGATAAATTTGCGAGTATGCAACAAGCGGAACAGCAAATCGCTGAATATAGCGAGGCCGTTGCGTTACTGCGTACCGAGCGGAGTGATGCCAGTGAGGTGCTGGTGCGATTAACCGAACGCCGGGAAGCGGTATTACGAGATGCAGCGCAGCAACAAGCGCGGCGGCAGAAATTAACTGAAGAAGCCGATGAATTAGCTATTCAAGTGGAGCAAGAAGCAGAGCGTTTGCTGCAGGCTGAAGCCACCATTGAGGAATTCGAAACTTTTTTGACCGCACAAGAACCGGAGCAAGAACGCTGGCTGCAACATGGCGAAACCTTGCAAGCAACGCGGCAGCAAGCGCAATTAGCGCAGCAGCAAAAGCAACAAGCGCTGCATAAGGCACAGCTCGCACATTCCCAATTGCAAAGCCAAACGCAGCATTTACAGCAATCGTTAGAGCGGAATAACAAGCAATATGAGCAACTCGTACAGCGCATTGCTGATTTGCAGGTTGAAAGCGATACTACGGTTGATACTCAAGATTTAGAAGAATCCTTGGCGCAGCAATTGATGGTGCACGGGGAAACAGAAGCGGTTTTACAGGATTTGCGTGAGCAATTATCCGCCGTTAGTGAAAAACTTGCGGTATTGAATCAAGGTCAAAGTGCCGTGGTGGAGCAAATAACGCGGCAACAAGAGCGCGTGCAGGGGAGTAAGCTAGAGCTTGCAACAGCACGTGAACGCGGTCATTCGTTGCTTGATGCTTTGCAGGAAATGAATATTTCATTGAAGGCTGTGTTAGAGAATATGCCGGAAGATGCCGAGGAAAAGCTTTGGCAACAACGGCTTGAAGATACTACAAGAAAAGTGCAGCAGCTTGGCGCCATTAATTTAGCAGCGCTTGAAGAGGTAGAAGTGCAAGGTGAACGAAAGGCCTATTTAGATGCACAACATGATGATTTATCAGCATCGCTAACAACCCTTGAAGATGCCATCAAAAAAATTGATCGTGAAACACGGCAGCGCTTTAAGGTAACGTATGATCAAGTGAACGAAGATTTACAACGGCTATTTCCAAAGGTATTTGGTGGTGGCCAAGCTTATTTAGATCTCACCGATGATGATTTACTCGAAACAGGGGTAACCATCATGGCGCGGCCCCCGGGCAAGAAAAACAGCACTATTCATTTGCTCTCGGGGGGCGAAAAAGCACTTACGGCGTTAGCCCTTGTATTTGCCATATTTCGGCTTAATCCGGCCCCGTTTTGTTTACTCGATGAGGTTGATGCGCCGCTTGATGATGTGAACGTTGGCCGCTTTTGCCGTTTAGTGCAAGAAATGTCAGAATCGGTGCAGTTTATTTATATTAGCCATAATAAAATAGCCATGGAAATGGCAACGCACTTAGCAGGTGTTACTATGCAAGAGCCCGGCGTATCCCGTTTAGTGGCAGTTGACGTAGAGGAAGCATTGGCGCTAGCAGAAGCTTAAGCCAGTGATCGTAATTTAACGACCAATATGGTGTTGGTATTGGGATAAATTAACCGAAGGCATGCGCCAACGGAAAATAGGTAGAAGCAGCAATGGATAGTTTTCGAGTAGTGTTAATTTTGGTAGGTGTTGTTTTAATTATTGGCTTGGTGCTTCACGGTGTTTGGACACTGCGGAAGAACAACCAAGCGGGTGAGAAAAAACGCGAATCGGTGCAGCGAAAACGCCAGCAATATGAGAGCAGCCAAAGTGATTTGCTCAGTGATTCTCATTCTGATGAAACCTTTGCAAATGAAGGGTTTGATGAATTAGGTGTGGGGAAGGTAAAAGCGCGCAAAGTTACCGAGCCGCCTGCGCCTCCGGCACGCACCGCGAAAACTAGCGATAGCAACCAACCAGAGCAAGTAACGGCAAAAGCTGCAGCGCCAACACCGAAAAAAGCCTGGGGCGATGACGATGCGGATATCGTAGATGCCAATCAAGCGCGTGATTCAGAAAGCGTGGAAACCGCGGCTGAAAACCCCATGCAAAACGCCAAAAACGAACCACAACCGGAACCTGAATTACCCTCAGTTCGCGCGAATCGTGACGATAGTGAAGTTGAACAATTGCCAATCGATTTGGCTTCAGCGGAAGCAAACGAAGAAGTTGTTGAACCACCTAAAGAAGAAGTGATTACCTTATTTGTTTCCGGTGACATTAAGGGGACAACTCTTTTAGAAACCGTTACTGAGCTGGGTATGAAGTTTGGTGAACTGGATATTTTCCACCGTTACGAACAACCCACTGGACGCGGACCGTTGCTATTTAGAATGGCCAATATGTATAACCCCGGCACCTTTAACCTCGATGATTTAGGTAACTTTAATACCCGTGGGGTGGTGTTGTTTATGACCCTGCCACTGAAATATGATGGCCACAAAGCGTTTACTATGATGTATAACGCGGCGAATAAAATTGCTGATGCTATGCCGCGCGCCGCCGTGCTAGATGGCAATCGCAATCCGATGACAAAGCAATCGGTACAGCACACATATCAGAAAATTCGCGAGTTTGAACGGCGTATGCGTTTGGCCGGCTTACGGCAAGATTATTAATAAAGGTTTTTAGATTCCATGACAGAGCGTGCATCGCAGGAAGTTATTGCGCGGTTGCAAGATTTACGCAACCGTTTAGATCAGTTTAACCATGAATATTACGTACTTGACGCCCCCTCAGTGCCCGATACGGAATATGATCGTCTATTTCGAGAAGCTCAAGCCATTGAGCAGCAGTATCCAGAACTTCATTCCAACGCTTCGCCTACCCAACGCGTAGGTGCGCCACCTTCTGGGGCGTTTAAGGAAGTGGCTCATGAAGTACCCATGCTCTCGCTTGATAACGCCTTTGATGAAGAAGAAATGCAGCAATTTTTGCGGCGGGTTTCTGAGCGCGCTGATGTAAGTGAAGCACTCGGCTGGTGTGCGGAGCCTAAACTCGATGGCCTCGCCGTAAGCTTGTTATATGAAAATGGTTTGTTGGTGCGTGGCGCAACGCGCGGTGATGGTTATTCTGGCGAAGATATCACGGCAAATGTGCGAACTATTTGCGCCATTCCACTGCATTTGCGGGGGGATTTTCCGGAACGTTTGGAAGTTCGAGGTGAAGTGTTTATGCCCCTAGCGGGCTTTGCCAAACTAAACGAAACCGCGCTTGCGAATGGCGATAAAGTGTTTGCGAATCCTCGCAACGCGGCGGCGGGTAGTTTACGGCAGCTTGATTCACGCATTACGGCACAACGGCCACTTTCGTTTTACGCCTATGCTATGGGTACGGTGCAGCCTGAACGGCAACTTGATGATGATAGCCATTACCAACGTTTACAGCAGTTGCGTGAATGGGGTTTGCCGGTGTGCCCTGAAGTTAGGGAGCTTAAAAATAATACAGAGTGCTTTGAATATTACAGCGATATTCTCAGTAAACGTGATGAACTCGCCTATGAAATTGATGGTGTCGTTTTTAAGCTTGATAATATTGATTTACAAGAGCAGCTCGGGTTTGTTTCACGCGCCCCGCGTTGGGCAATTGCCTATAAATTCCCGGCGCAAGAAAAAGTAACCACATTGCTCGGCGTTGATTTTCAAGTGGGCCGAACTGGCGCTATTACCCCGGTAGCACGATTAGAACCAGTTGAAGTGGCGGGTGTGGTGGTATCGAATGCCACGCTGCACAATGCTGACGAAATTGCGCGTTTAGGCGTGAGTATTGGCGACAAAGTAACCATTCGGCGCGCGGGCGATGTAATACCGCAAGTAGTGGGCGTTTTTGAGAAAGCCAGTGCGGGTGAGGCGATTGTTTTTCCTGAAGCGTGCCCAGTGTGTCATTCGGCGGTTGAACGTGTTGAGGGCGAGGCTGTGGCGCGTTGTACCGGCGGTTTGTTCTGTGGCGCTCAACGCAAAGAAGCGATTAAGCATTTTGCTTCGCGCAAGGCCTTCGATATTGATGGCCTCGGAGATAAAATTGTTGAACAACTGGTAGAACGCGAGTGGGTAAAACACCCCGCGGATTTATTTCACCTCAACGCGCGCGAACTAGCGTCGTTGCCGCGCATGGGCGTTAAATCGGCAGAGAATTTAGTAGCCGCGCTCGATAAAAGCCGGGCAACAACGTTACCTAAATTTTTATATAGTTTAGGTATTCGCGAGGTAGGTGAAGCAACTGCACAAAACTTAGCCCAACATTTCGGTGATTTACCAGCAGTAATGGATGCAAGCGAAGAAGCGCTGCAGGAAGTGCCGGATGTTGGTGTGATTGTGGCAGCACATGTATTTAACTTTTTCCGTGAGCCACACAATATTGAAGTGATCGAGCGCCTTACTAGCGGCGAACATGCGGTGAGTTGGGAGCCAATTGAAGTTAAATCGCCGCAGGAACAACCACTGGCAGGCAACACCTATGTGTTAACCGGAACCCTTACCGAGCTTACTCGTGATGAAGCGAAAGCGCAGTTGCAGGCTCTTGGGGCGAAAGTAAGCGGAAGTGTATCGAAGAAAACGACAGCGGTTTTTGCCGGCGAGGCTGCGGGTTCAAAACTGGCTAAAGCTGAAAGCTTAGGCGTGCCGGTATTAACGGAAGCTGAGCTGATAGAACTCCTGCAATCTTAGCGATTGCAGGAGAAGCTTTTTTATAACGTTACTTTTTTATAAAGTGACCTTGGTTACATCAACATGCAAGGTAAGCCGTTGTCCGGGCTGTAAATAACGATCACGGCTAATAGAATTCCAGCGTTCGATATCAGCAATGGTTACCCGAAAACGGCTGGCAATTAGCGCCAACGAATCGCCATTCCGCACCTGATAATGCACAGTGCGCATCACCGGCGTACCGCTATTGCTGGTGCTTGCGGTTTGTGTATTGCTGGTCGTTTGCCAAATGGCTAGCGTTTGCCCCGGGCGCAACATATCGCCCGGCGCCATATTATTCCAACGCGCGATATTCGCTACCGACACTTTATATTTACGAGAAAGATCCCAAAAGGTATCGCCACGCTTTACCCGATGTTCAATCTTACTTTGCCCTTGGGGTTTATCTTGCGCCGCAGCTAAACGTTGCTCTGCCGATAAGGTATACCGCTCAAGCGCTTGGCTGGCCACGGGTATGAGCAGATACTCGCCTTGGCGAATCAAAGAGCCATTAATATCATTGAACTGCTGAATTGTTTCTGTGGTTGTATTGTAACGTTGCGCTATCGTGCTCAAGCTTTCACCTGAGCGCACTTGATGGCGTTGCCAAGCTAACCAATCGCTTGGATCAGAATCAACGAGTGCGGCACGAAATTGATTTGCCCGTTCAACTGGCAACAATAGGGTATGCGGGCCATCGGGTGCGGTTGCCCAGCGGTTATAACCCGAGTTGTAACGATGTAGCTCTTCGAGTGTCATGCCGGCCATATCCGCGGCTAACGCTAAATCAATTTGCTGGCCAACATCCACAATATCGGTAACGCGCTGATTCGGTAGGTGAGGCCACACTACTTTCCAATCTTCACTATCACGTAAGAGTTCAGAGAGCGCTAAAATTTTCGGTACGTAGTTCCGCGTTTCCCGAGGTAGGCTTAAACTCCAAAAATCGGTAGGCTTACCTTCACGTTCGTTGCGGCGCACGGCATTCATTACTCGGCCTTGGCCACCATTGTAGGCTGCCATGGCCAACAACCAATCGCCATCAAATAGTGTTGCCAAACGATCAAAATAATCCAGTGCGGTAGTGGTTGCCGCCATTACATCACGGCGGCCATCGTACCACCAGTCGATACCCAAGCCGTAATGCCGGGCAGTACTCGGAATAAATTGCCAGATACCGCTCGCGCGGCCATGAGAATATGCAAACGTATCGTAAGCACTTTCAACAACAGGCACTAACACGAGCTCAAGTGGTAAATTTCGTTTTTCAATTTCTTCTACGATTAAATGTAAAAATGGTGCGGCGCGCTGCGCAACACGATCAATGTATGCAGGGTGACGCAGATACCAATCGCGGTGGCTATCGATAAGTTCATGTTGCGGAATATCTAATGCCATTTGTAAGCGAACACGATCCCATAAATCCGCTTGTAATTGCGGCGGTAATTGGCGATCAACTACAGGAGCAGGTTGCGCGCCGGGATGAATAAGCGCATAACGTTCAAGGCCAGCTTCTTGGGTATATTGTGGTAGCTCTTCGGGTGGAACGGGAGAGGATTCAGAGCTCAACAACTGGCAACCACTCAGCAAGCTGATCGTTGTTGCCGCGAACAAAAATTTCTTCATAACGTATGTGTTCTCTTCAAGTAGCGAGCGTAAAAACTCGAGCCATTGTACTTAATAAACGCTTTTGCGCAAAAAATAATCGATTAAAAGTTATTTTTCCATTCTCTAATGCAGGCAAAAACTTCATCTCGCGTAGTAAGCGGCTTATCTATGTGCGCTTCAGCGGCGTGTTGTACCGATGGCAAATGGGTTCGTAAAAATGGATTCGTAGCATGCTCGCGCGCTAATTCCGTAGGGATTGTAGGTTGATGATTCGCTCGCAACGCCTTCGCTTCCTGCAAACGCTGCACAATTGCTTGATTATTCGGCTCTACAGCCGCTGCGAACTGCAAATTGGCGATGGTATATTCATGGGCACAAAATATTTGTGTATCGGCTGGTAATGCGGCTAATTTATCTAGTGATTCGAGATATTGCTTGGGCTCTCCCTCGAACATACGGCCGCAGCCGGCGGCAAAAACGGTGTCACCACAAAACAAGTAGGGTGCGGCATAAAAGGCAATGTGATCAAGGGTATGGCCAGGGCATTGAATAACTTCAAGCACAAGTTTATCCGCTAACAATGACACCT
Source organism: Aliidiomarina shirensis (assembly GCF_003987345.1). Classification (GTDB taxonomy): domain Bacteria; phylum Pseudomonadota; class Gammaproteobacteria; order Enterobacterales; family Alteromonadaceae; genus Aliidiomarina; species Aliidiomarina shirensis. The sequence continues at coordinate 30,241 of NZ_PIPP01000001.1, forward strand.
GTTCACCTTCATGTAATGGGTGCGTGATAACATCGGTTTTATTCGAATAGGGGCCATAAACAGGGCATTGAAAGTGTTCAACTAAATCGTTTACACCACCGGTGTGATCGTAATGGTGATGGGTAATTAAAATAGCGGCGATTGTATAGTTATGGGCGGCCAGCCATTCGAAAACCGGAACTGCATCACCCGGATCAACAATCACGCACGGCATCGGCTCAGTACCGGTTGCCTTCTCGGTGCTTATGCTCCATATATAATTATCGTTAAATGCAGAAATAGGTGCTATACGCATCGTTGCCCTCAACCTGTTATGCTTTAGTAACAGTATAAAAGGAATACCTATGTGGTTAAAACCGGCAACCAGTGAATATTCGCAACCTTTACTCGAAAATTGGCAGCAAATGCGCCATGGCGAGTGGTGGAGTAGTGCCTTAGAAAAAGCGTTGGAGCCGCATTGGGAAACGATTTTCGGACATTATTTGTTGCAGCTTGGCGGCTTAAGTTCAGGTTTAGCAAATAATTGCAGAATTCGTGAACAATATGCCGTAGGGCCGGAAAAAACCGCCGCTGTTCGAGCAGAACTGAATGCGTTGCCGTTCGCGGAGAACACAGTTGATGCTGCTTTATTAGTGCATGTGCTGGAATATCATCCGGATCCACACGCGGTATTGCGCGAGGTAAATCGAGTAATGCGTGCCGACGGGCATCTCGTTTTAGCACTCAGCAACCCATTTTCGCCCGGGCAATTAATTCGTGCTGTGCCGGGAACGGGCGATTACGCGCCTTGGAATAGCCGCATGTTCAGCCCTCAGCGTGTACGCGATTGGCTTTCATTGATGCATTTTGAAGAAGTAGCGTTCGGTTATTTTGGCGCGGGCGTGCCGTGGTCGAAACACAGAGATCCCGAGCAAGGCTGGAGCTGGTTGTTGCAAAACTGCAATGGGTTGCAAGCTGGCTATTACCTCGTAGCGCGAAAACGCGAATGGCCGCTTACGCCTGTGCGGCTAACTGAGCGTCGCCGGCAGCGTAATATGCGGCCTGAATCCGTAGCCGCCCGCCGATATTCAAACGAACGATAATATCACTGCGAAAGCAACATTAGCCTTCCGGCTGATACCCGATATCGTCATGTTTCGCATCGTGGGTAGCGGCTTCTCGCGCAAGCACATCGCAACGCTCATTGCCGGCGTTACCAGCGTGGCCTTTTACCCAGTGCCAAGCAACTTGGTGAGGCGCTTGGGCGGCATCTAAACGTTTCCATAAATCGACGTTTTTAACGGGCTTCTTTTGACTCGTGCGCCAATTATTCCGCTTCCAACCGGCAAGCCAAGATGTAATACCTTGCCGCACATATTCACTATCGGTCCAAAGTTCAACGGCACATGGCCGCGTTAAGCTCTCCAGTGCAACCGCAGCCGCTAAAAGCTCCATGCGATTATTTGTCGTTAGGCGATAGCCGCGCGCTAGCTCTTTTTTATGCTTGCCTGCTTGCAATACGATACCGTAACCACCAGGGCCAGGATTCCCCAAACAGGAGCCATCGGTATAAATGATTACAGTAGCGTTCTTTGGTTTGTTATCGGTCATGGATGCTATAAGATAAAAGGAATTCTGTCGGCAAGTATACGTGCCAGCGCAAAGGGGTACAAATAATGGAACACACTGATTTACGTAAAGATCAGGAGCAGCTCGATACCACAAAGCGGCAAATCGTGCTGGATACTGAAACAACAGGTATCGATCCGGCGCAAGGCCACCGCGTGATTGAAATCGGTTGTGTGGAAATGATTGGCCGTAAATTAACTGGGAATCACTTCCATGTGTATTTAAACCCTGAACGTTTCGTGGAAGAAGATGCTATTCGCGTGCATGGCATTACCAACGAATTTCTGGTTGATAAACCTGTATTTGCACAGGTGGTAGATGATTTCCTAGCCTTCATTAAGGGCTCTGAATTAGTGATTCACAACGCGCCCTTTGATGTGGGGTTCTTGAATAATGAGCTGCGCCTATTAGGTAGCCAACACGGCACAGTAACCGATATTGCTAGCGTATTTGATACCCTTTCTTTTGCGCGCCAACAGTTTCCGGGGCAACGAAATAGCCTTGATGCGTTGTGTAAACGCTTTGATGTAGAAAACGGCCATCGCACATTGCATGGGGCTTTGTTGGATGCCGAGATTCTTGCCGACGTTTATCTATTGATGACCGGTGGCCAACGCAAATTGTTTCAACCTGCGCAATCACAACAAACCGCCGAGGGTAGAGAGCAAGAAATTCGCCGCTTAGCAAGTGATAGGGCAGCTCTAAAAGTTATTTCTGCAAGTGCTGATGAGCAAGCCGCTCATGAAAACTATCTGCAAGAAATTCAGAATGAAAGTGGTAAGCGATTGTGGGAACTGGACGAAACTGCAGCAAATTAAGATGTAAATTTCAGCAATTGGTTTAAAGCTGAGCAATCGAGCAATAAAGTGTTAAAAAAGGGGTTGACTCCGCGCGGTCTGCCTCGTATTATCCTCGCCGCGTTGAGGGTGCATTAGCAAACTTTATGCAGATGAAATATGCATTGATGAAAATTAATGCTTAGGCAACGGAGCGGTAGTTCAGTTGGTTAGAATACCGGCCTGTCACGCCGGGGGTCGCGGGTTCGAGTCCCGTCCGCTCCGCCAATTTCATCACTATTATCCAGGTTTGGAGCGGTAGTTCAGTTGGTTAGAATACCGGCCTGTCACGCCGGGGGTCGCGGGTTCGAGTCCCGTCCGCTCCGCCAACCTTGATAAATAGCTAGCTAGTACAAAAGTTAGTGCAACAGTCAGTACAACAGAGTGTGGAGCGGTAGTTCAGTTGGTTAGAATACCGGCCTGTCACGCCGGGGGTCGCGGGTTCGAGTCCCGTCCGCTCCGCCACTTCTCTGTTTCATCCCGCAGATCCAAACCTTTAAATTATCCCCTGAAACATGCTTCAAAAACGTAGATTGTCGAATTATTCGCCACCTAAACGTTTACCTGTTTTTGTGCGTGTTGATTAGGTGACACCTCCGCACGATTAGGGCACAATAGTCCGTTCAATCGGGAAGCCAAAACTGCTAAAAGCGGGAGTTTATGAGCGTACAGCCATTTGTTCATCTGCGAATTCATAGTGATTTTTCTATGGTAGATGGCCTGCAAAAAGTAAAACCAATCTGCAATCGCGTTGCAGAGCTGGGTATGCCGGCAATGGCGTTAACCGACGAAATGAACTTATGTGGTTTAGTGCGGTACTACCAAACATCGCGCGGGCTTGGCCTCAAGCCTATCATTGGTGCCGATTTAAATGTGCTCAGCGACGAATGGCCAGAAGAGCCGTTCCGCCTCACAGCACTGGCCATGAACGACACCGGCTACAAAAACCTCACTATTTTAATCTCTGAAGGCTATTTACGTGGCCATCGCTGTGGCAAACCTTGTATCGATCAAGCATGGCTTGCGAAGTGGAGTGAAGGCATTTTGCTGCTTTCCGGCGGCAAAGATGGTGATATTGGCCGTGCTCAACTGCGCAACCAACAAAAATCACTGAACAGTAGTGTCGCGTTTTACCAAACTCATTTCCCTGATCGTTTTTATTTAGAGCTGGTGCGTACCGGCCGCGCTGAAGAAGAAAACTGTTTACATGCTGCGGTTGCACTCGCCGCTGAGCAGCAATTGCCGGTAGTAGCAACAAACGAAGTTGTATTCCTTAAAGAAGATGATTTCGAAGCGCATGAAATTCGGGCGGCGATTCACGATAGCTACACCCTTGCTGATCCGCGGCGGCCAAAAAAATATAGCCAGCAGCAATATTTGCGCTCGAGCGAAGAAATGCAGGCTTTGTTCGCTGATATCCCCGAAGCTATTGCCAACACAGTAGAAATTGCTCGCCGTTGCAACGTAAGTGTGCGCTTGAATGAATACTTTTTGCCGAACTTTCCTACTGGCGGGCTCACTGAAAAAGAATTTTTAGTTAAAAAATCGCAAGAAGGCTTAGAAGAGCGCCTTGAGTTTCTATTTCCCGATCCAGAAAAACGCGCAGCCGCCCGTGGTGAATATGATGAGCGCTTAGCCATCGAACTTGAAGTTATCAATAACATGGGTTTCCCTGGCTACTTCTTGATCGTTATGGAATTTATCCAGTGGAGTAAAGACAATAATATTCCAGTTGGCCCCGGACGAGGTTCCGGTGCGGGTTCGCTTGTTGCCTATGCACTGAAAATCACTGATCTGGACCCGCTCGAGTTTGATTTGCTTTTCGAACGTTTCCTTAACCCTGAACGCGTATCCATGCCCGATTTTGATGTCGATTTTTGTATGGATCGCCGTGATGAAGTTATTGATCACGTGGCTGAGCTGTATGGCCGCGAAGCGGTATCACAGATCATTACCTTCGGCACCATGGCGGCGAAAGCTGTGGTGCGTGATGTTGGCCGTGTGCTTGGTCATCCCTACGGTTTTGTTGATCGTATTTCTAAGTTGATTCCACCAACTCCGGGCATGACACTGGAACAAGCATTCGTAGAAGAACCACGGTTACCGGAACTGTATGAAAGCGATGATGATGTTCGCGAAGTAATCGATATGGCGCGGCGGCTTGAGGGCGTTACCCGTAATGCGGGTAAGCACGCTGGTGGTGTGGTTATTGCGCCCACTAAAATTACCGATTTTACGCCGTTATATTGTGATTCCGAAGGCCGTTTCCCAGTTACCCAGTTTGATAAGAATGATGTAGAAACAGCGGGCTTAGTAAAATTCGATTTCTTGGGGCTGCGTACCCTTACTATTATTCAATGGGCATTGGATATGGTGAACCCGCGCCGGCAGCAAGAAGGGAAAGAGCCGATTCTGATTGAGGGTATTCCGCTTAACGATAACCGTTGTTTTGAGGTCCTTAAAAAGGGTGATACTACGGCGGTTTTCCAGCTTGAATCACGCGGTATGAAAGAGCTGATTAAGCGCCTGCGGCCTGATAGCTTTGAAGATATTATCGCCTTAGTAGCACTATTCCGGCCCGGCCCGTTGCAATCGGGCATGGTGGATAACTTTATCGATCGGAAGCATGGTAAAGAAGCGGTTTCATACCCAGATTCCACTTATCAGCACGATACGCTGAAACCTATTCTTGAGCCTACATACGGGGTTATTCTCTACCAAGAGCAAGTGATGCAAATTGCTCAGGTATTGGCGGGCTACTCGCTTGGTGGCGCCGATTTACTACGCCGAGCCATGGGTAAGAAAAAGCCGGAAGAAATGGTAAAGCAGCGGGAAGTATTCCGCCAAGGTGCTGCTGAGAACAATATTGACCCTGAATTGGCGATGAAAATCTTTGATTTGGTGGAAAAATTCGCGGGCTACGGCTTTAACAAATCGCATTCGGCGGCTTATGCATTAGTTTCTTATCAAACCTTATGGATGAAGGTGCATTATCCGGCTGAGTTTATGGCAGCGGTTATGTCGGCAGATATGGATAACACCGATAAAATCGTTACCTTGGTGGATGAGTGTGAGCGCATGGGGCTCACGATCCTGCCACCTGATGTTAATGCTGGCCAATATAAGTTTACGGTCGATGCTGAAGGGCGAGTGGTATACGGCATCGGCGCTATCAAGGGCGTTGGTGAAGGGCCGATAGAATCGATTATTGAAGCCCGTTCAGAAGGTGGCCACTTCACTGATCTATTTGATTTCTGTTGCCGTGTGGATTTGAAGCGCTTGAACCGTCGGGTAATGGAACGCTTAATAAAAGCGGGCGCTATGGATTCATTAGGGCCACACCGTGCTACCTTAATGGCGAGTTTAGATAAAGCCATGCGGCAGGCCGAGCAGCACGCACAAGCGGAAGCCGTGGGGCAACATGATCTATTTGGTGTATTAGCCGCTGAACCGGATAAAATTGAGCATGAATTCGAACATGTAGCACGTTGGCCAGAAGGTGTGTGGCTTGAGGGCGAGCGAGAAACCCTCGGTTTGTATCTCACCGGCCACCCAGTGAACCGTTATCGCAAAGAGTTGTCGAATTACACGAGTTGTCGCTTGGCTGATATCCGTACCACGCGCAAAGGCGAACAGCTATCGGTGGCGGGCTTAGTGCTTGATACCCGTTCCATGATCAACAAAAAGAATCAGCGTTGGGGGTTATTCACTCTTGACGATAAAAGCGCTCGTTTAGAAATTCGTTTGTTTAATCGCGAATATGAGCAATATGAAGCGTTGCTGGAGAAAGACCAGATTCTTTGGGTGAAAGGAGAGATCCGATTTGATTCTTTCGCTGGGGGCAATACAATGACGGCCAGTGAAGTTATGACTTTAGAGCAAGCTCGGGCACAATACGTTCGCGCCTTAGAATTATCGCTTACACTTACAAACAGCGAAATACCGCAGCAAGTGATTCAAATTATCCGCGAAGCACCGCGGGGAACTTGCCCCGTTCGCTTTGTTTGTCAGATTGAAGGCGCCGCGGCGTCGCTAGAGGCAGGATCCGATTGGTTTATAGAGCCAGGCGACGATTTGCTATATGAATTAAAATTGCAGTTGGGCGAAGAGAATGTCCGGCTGAGCTTTGAATAAATTTGGAAGCAACTGATGAATCTTAATTTTTTAGACTTTGAAAAACCGATTGCAGAGCTGCAGGCGCAAATTGATGAGTTGCGTGCAGTAGGCGCGAAAGGTGATCTTGATATTGATTTAGAAAAAGAAGTAAAGCAGCTGCAAAAAAAGCGCACTGAATTAACTGAAAAAATTTATGGCAACCTCGGAGCCTGGCAGGTAGCGCAATTAGCGCGGCATCCGTTACGCCCATACACGCTCGATTACATAAAGTTAATCTTCACGGAATTTGATGAGCTTGCCGGTGATCGTGCGTTTGCTGATGATAAAGCAATTGTTGGTGGTATTGCCCGCTTAGATGGCAAACCCATCATGGTGATTGGCCAGCAAAAAGGCCGGGAAACCAAAGAAAAAGTTCGCCGCAATTTCGGTATGCCAAAGCCTGAAGGGTATCGCAAAGCGTTACGCCTTATGGAGATGGCTGAACGTTTTAACATGCCCATTATTACTTTTATCGATACGCCAGGTGCTTATCCAGGCATTGGTGCTGAGGAACGCGGGCAAAGTGAAGCCATTGCCCGCAACCTGAAAGTTATGGCGCGTTTGAACGTACCTATTCTCTGTACCGTTATTGGTGAAGGTGGTTCAGGTGGTGCTTTGGCCATTGGTGTCGGTGATAAAGTGAATATGTTGCAATACAGCACTTATTCGGTGATTTCGCCCGAAGGTTGTGCTTCGATTCTTTGGAAAAGTGCTACGAAAGCGAATTTAGCGGCGGAAGCCATGGGTGTAACCGCACAAAGCTCATTAGAACTCGGCTTGATTGATGAAATCATTGAAGAGCCTGTGGGTGGCGCTCATCGCGATTATGCGGAAACTGCTGCGCGCATTAAGCAACGCATTTTGGCCGATTTAGATGCCTTATCTGGGTTATCAAAAGAAGAGTTGCTTGAACGCCGTTATCAAAAATTAATGTCGTTTGGCTACAATTAATTCATTGTAGTAAGGCTTAGCGGGGCGCCCAGATTGTCGGTCATTACCGATCTCTATCCTGATTTTGCAAAGCAAATGAACAGCTTGCAATTATTGCCGGGCCAACAAATTGTGGCCGCCCTAGGGGGCGGCGCTGATTCGCAAACCATTCTCGATCTTATCTTACGTTATCGGCAACAGCATCCTGAGTTTTCCTACTTAGCGATCCATCTCGATCATTATTTTCATCCAGATTCGCCTAAATGGGCTGATTTTCTGCGAACGTGGTGCCTTCAGAAGGATATTGATGCGATCGTTGAACCTCTCGCTGTTCCTTCGGGGACTCGATTAAGTAAAGAAGAACAGGGGCGAAATGCCCGTTATCAGCGTATTGCTGAGCTTACCGAAGATAATGCCGTTATTTTGCTGGGCCAGCACCGCAACGACCAAGCGGAAACCTTTTTGTTACAGCTAAAGCGCGGTGCAGGGCCGAAAGGATTAGCGGCGATGGCGAGTGAAGCGCCGTTTACCGGCAACCGGCGTTTATTTCGGCCGCTTTTATCGGTTACAAAAGCACAGATCTATGAATATGCCCAAGCGCATGGTGTGGAATGGATTGAAGATGATACCAACACCGATACCACGATAGAACGTAACTTTCTACGCTGCGAAATTATTCCACGTTTAACCGAACGCTGGCCGCAATTCCTCGATACCGTAGCGCGCTCTGCTAAGCTGTGTGCGGAACAAACGGCCATGTTAGATGAATTATTGCATGAACACTTAGCTGCACGTTTAGAAGATGATGGTCGCTTGCACCTGAAAGGGTGGTGGCAGATTTCCGATATTCGACAACGCGCAATACTGCGCGCGTGGCTGCAATTTCATCATGCGCCCATGCCAAGCTTTGCTGTTCTGAGCGAATTAACGACGCAGATTCAACGCAGCGAAGGTGGCAAGCAAGTGCGCGTATCGTGGGGGGATGTTGAGGTGCATCGTCGGCAAAAGTGGCTAGTGCTTTCCCACCAGCGGTGAACCTAATGTAAATTGCGGCGAATCAATGTATGAAATAGTTCGTTACATTTTTATTAGGAATTAGTTTAAACAATAGCGGTTTTAGCCCTGACAAAGGGAATAAATAGGCGGATAATGCGTTTATAGATAACGTGTTAATAACGTTTGTGCTCAATAAAAGAGCACAGATCGAAAGTATGCTAAAAATTAAACAAGGTGCCTTCCCACAATGGCTATGAAAAAACGTTTCATTTTTCTACCTATAATCCTCATCGTTGCTGCAATTTTTATATTTATAGTTATGAGCATGGCGCGTATGCCACCGCCGCAGGAAACAACTGAACGCGTACCTGTGTTAGTAGAATATCATTTGGCTGAGCCCGCTGAAGTGCAGTTTACGGTTCCGGGCCAAGGGAATGTTATCGCGCGGCATGCTACGCAAATTACGGCCGAAGTAACAGGCCGTATCGCATGGGTTTCACCAAAGTTTGTTGCTGGTGGCTTTTTTGCCGAAGGCGAGCCTTTGCTGCGCATTGATGCCTTTGATTATGAAACTGCGCATGAAGAGGCAAAAGCCAATTTGGCGCGCGCGCAAGCATCGCTCGCTGAAGAACGCGCTCGTGGGCAAGTTGCTGAAGCTGAATGGCGTTCTATCGAAGCGGGAGAAATTCCGGATTTAGGTTTGCGCCGGCCACAAATTGCAAGTGAATTAGCTAACTTACAATCAGCACAAGCACGTTTAGCAAAAGCCGAACGCGACCTTGAACGTACTGAAATTAAAGCGCCATTTGCTGGTGTGTTGCAGGCTCGTAACGTAAATCTTGGCCAGTATATTTCGGTAAATACCAATGTGGGTACTTTGTTCGGAACTGATGTGGCCGAGGTTCGCATTCCGCTTTCTGATTTTGATTTAGCCTTAGTGAATGTGCCTACCGGTAGAGATTCTGATTTTGTTGGGCCAGATGTGCGTTTGCAGGCCAATATTGGCGGCCGTTCGCAAGAATGGGTGGGAACATTGGTTCGTACTGAAGGGGTGGTTGATCCGGATCGCCGCGTAACCTTCGCGGTTGTGCAAGTGCAAGACCCTTACAACCGTATTGAACAACAACATCCGGAGCCACTTACATTTGGCCGCTTTGTTCGCGCTGAAGTGAAGGGAATTAAGGTTGCGGATCTTATCGAGTTACCGCGTTATGCCGTGAATAGTAATCAGCAAGTATGGGTGATTACTGATGAAAATATACTTGAGCAGCGCACAGTAGAAGTATATCGCCGCAATCAAAACAGTGCTTATATCAGTGCTGGTTTAAATCGGGGCGATAAAGTAATGCTCACGCAGTTGGAAAACCCGCTGAATGGTATGAAAGTTCGTACGCCGGATGATTTAGAAAACACGGATGCTGATTCCGCAGCGGACGAGGGTTAAACCATGGTAAATGAACCTCTACCAAAAGAAACAGGCATTATTGCTTGGTTTGCCCGCAATAAAGTTGCCGCTAACTTATTGATGCTGTTGATTATTGTTGCCGGTATTATTTCCGTTTTTCAAATTCGTAAGCAAATGTTTCCTACCATTGAGCCGAATTTGATTAGTGTGCGGGTTGCTTATCCAGGTGCCGCACCGCAGGAAGTAGAGCAAGGCGTCATCATTCGCATTGAAGATGCAATTGATGAAGTTGAAGGCTTAAAGCGCATCTCCAGTACCTCAAGCGAGAGCATGGGTACGGTAACGATTGAAGTGGAAAGTGGGTATGACATCCAAGAAGTAATGGATGAAGTACGCATGAGCGTGGATGGTATTTCAAGTTTCCCAGCGCAAATTGAACCGCCAGTTATTTACCGTATTCGGCCGCAGCGCCAGATTATTTGGGTATCGGTATATGGCGATCTTGATGAACGTTCGCGTAAGAACTTAGCGAAAGAAGTACGCGATGAGATACGTTCAATTTCCGGTATATCCAGAGCTACTGTAGTTGGTGCGCGCAGTGATGAAATTGCGATCGAGATAGCTGAAAGCGATTTGCGCAAATATGGTTTAACGTTCCAAGACGTTGTGCAAGCGGTAAGAGGCTCGTCGGTTGATGTTCCGGGCGGTACTATTCGCACAGAAACCGGTGACATTCTGCTCCGGGCTAAAGGGCAAAGTTATACCGGTCGTGAGTTTGAAGATATCGTGCTTTCGCGCTTCCCTGACGGTACATCGTTAACGGTTGGCGATATCGCTTTAGTGCGTGATGATTTTGTGGAAACCCGTTCATTTGCGGAGTTTGATGGTAGCCGGGCTACTTTCGTTCGCGTTGATTCTGTAGGCGAGCAAAACGATTTACAAATTGCTAGATCGGTAAAAGAGTACGTTGATAGCAAAGCGAAAACCCTGCCTGAGGGCGTAATGCTGGATCATTGGGGTGATAGTTCATATTACTTGCAAGGTCGGCTCGACCTCATGCTGAAGAATATGTATGTGGGTATAGCCCTAGTGTTTATCGCACTTACTTTGTTCTTGCAGCTGCGCCTTGCCTTCTGGGTAATGGTTGGCTTACCAGTCGCGTTCTTGGGTGCATTAACACTCATGAACCTGCCGATGTTTTATGTTTCCATCAACATGATTTCGTTGTTTGGTTTTATTCTGGTGCTGGGGATCGTGGTCGATGATGCCATAGTCATCGGGGAAAGTGCTTACTCCGAAATTGAAGAGCACGGAAAATCCGAAGAGAACGTAATTCGTGGGGCGAAAAAAGTAGCGCTGCCGGCAACCTTCGGGGTGCTTACCACTATCGTGGCTTTCTTACCCATGCTTATGGTGGGCGGCCCAATGGCCGGTATTTGGGAATCCATCGCTTACGTAGTTATTTTCTGCTTAATTTTCTCGTTGATTGAATCGAAGTGGATTTTACCAGCGCATATCAATGGCATGAAATTCTCAAAAACGTCAGAAACGAAACAGAACCGTTTTCAACGCGTGCGTAATGGATTCGCCAATGGCTTGAAATCCTTTGTTGAAAATCGATATCGCCCGTTTGCCACTAAATGTGTGGAATATCGCTATACCACTATTGCGGCCTTTATTGCCTTGTTCATTATCATGGCTGGCTTGCTTTCTGGCGGTTTTGTGCGCTGGGTAATTTTCCCAAATATTCCAAGTGATTTCGTAACCGCTAACTTAGAAATGCAGCCTGGTACGAATGAATTACAAACGGCTGATACTTTGCGGCAAGTGCGTGAAGCGCTGTACGCCATCAACGATGAATATCGTGAAGAATACGATGAGGATTTACTTTCGCATGTAAACGTATTCATGAATGGCGCGATCAACGGTACGGTTCTCGTAGAACTATCGAAAGGTGAACAAATCGAGATCGATGGTTTTGGTGTTGTGAACCAGTGGCGTGAGCGGGTGCCTGAACTTGCTGGCGTGAAAGATCTCAACTTCACCGGAAGTATCGGTGGGGGTGGCGGCTACGATATCGAATTCCAGCTTAGCGGAACCGATCTTGATTCACTTGCCGCGGCCGCTGAGGAATTACGCGAGGTACTTGCAGGCTACAGTGGCGTGTTCGATATTTCCGATACCTTTGGTACGCCAAGAGAAGAAATTCAGCTTACGATGTTGCCAGCAGCCGATGCTGCCGGCATTACGCTGCAAGATCTGGCAAGCCAAGTGCGTTATGCCTTCTATGGTGCAGAAGCGCAACGGTTACCCCGCAACGATGAAGAAGTTCGGGTAATGGTGCGGTATCCATTAGAAGAACGGCAATCGATTGGTAATTTAGAATCGATGATGATCCGTGCTGCTGATGGCCGCGAAATTCCGTTCCGTGAGCTCGCCGTAGGTAATGTTGGTGATGGCTTCAGTACCATTAACCGCGTAAATGGTGTTCGCAGCGTGAATGTGCGGGCCCGTGTTGATAAAGATAACGTTGAACCAAGCTCGGTTGTTCGTGATATTCAGGAAAATTATTTACCTGAAATACTTCAGCACTACCCACAGGTGCGTTTTGGCCTTGAGGGTGCCAGCTTAGATGAAATGGAAGCGCTCAGTTCACTCTTGTTAGGTGCAGTGTTTGCGATGTTTGGTATCTATGCGCTGATGGCTATTCCGTTGAAATCATACAGCCAACCGCTGATTATTATGTCGGTGATACCTTTTGGTATTATCGGGGCTATCTTTGGCCACTGGGTGTTGCAAATGCCGCTCAGTATGTTGAGCTTGTTCGGGCTTATCGCGCTCGCTGGGGTAGTGGTTAACGATAGTTTGATTCTCGTTGATTACGTAAACCAATCGCGCGATAAATTACGGAACTTAAAAGAATCGGTAGTGAATGCGGGCTGTTCTCGTTTCCGGGCAATCGTGCTTACGTCACTCACCACATTCTTGGGTTTAGCGCCTATAGTATTAGAGCGCAGCATGCAGGCTAAATTCGTGATTCCAATGGCAATATCCTTAGCCTTCGGTATTTTATTCGCCACGGTAATAACCTTGTTGCTGATTCCATGCTTGTACTTGGTGCTCGATGATATTAAGCGTATTTTCGGTGGCGGGCACGAAAAGGAATTGGAACGGGCGGCAGCCGAGGAAGATGCCACAACTCGCTAAAATTAATGCAGAAATAAATCGAAGGGAATGTGCAAACATTCCCTTCTTTCTTTTCTGAAATCCGCTACACTTGTGCCATTAATGTTTCACCTGAGGGTACGCCATGCCATCAATTCCGCTGATCGATATTTTCGCCTTTCTTTGGTTTCTTTTCGTTTGGATCGGGTACGCAACCTTTGCTCGTAAACGGGCAAAAACCTACCACTGCCTCTCGAGTATTTTGTGTACCTTGCGGGTGGAGTGGATGAACGCGGTTGTGCATAAAGAGAATCATATTGCCGATGCCGCATTAGTTGGAAACGTTGAGCGTACGGTTACGTTTTTTGCATCCTCTACCATATTCGTATTAGCCGGTGTGCTTACCGTTATTGCCTCGAACGATGCCTTTGTTCGCGTTCTTGAGGAAATGCCATTTACCGCCGAACAAAGCCACGGCTTAGTGTTGCTGAAGCTTTCAGGCATTGCCGCTATTATGGTGTATGCATTTTTTAAATTCACATGGGCCGTGCGCCAATTTGGCTTTGTATCTATTTTGCTGGGTATGGCCCCCTCGATTTCTCGGCCAACCGTGGAGTTGAAAGATCGAGAAGCATTTTCCTTAAATACCGCCAAAGTGTTGGATCAAGCGGGCCACGAATACAATTATGGATTACGCGCGTATTACTTTGCCTTGGCATATTTATCGTGGTTTGCGAGCCCATGGCTGTTTATTGTGATGAGCATCATTGTTATCGCAATATTGTATCGCCGCGAATATAAATCGCATGTCCTGCGCGCCTTGTTAGCCAGCAAAGGCTATGAACCTGGGCCGAAGAAAAAAGGTGATATTTAAACCTGCCATTTGTATGGCAGCGAACACCTAACATTGAAACGAATTTATATATTGGAGTAGTTGTGATTACTGAGTTTTCTGAACAGAATTTTCTAGAATTTACCCGTGAGAATGAGTGGGGCGCCGACATTCAAGTGGAGCAGCAACTCGCTAACGGCGTAACCATGCAAATTTGGGATAGTGGTGTTGTTGTTTTTACACCTGCCACAGAAACTCATGCTTTCGATCTTGTGCTTTCGTGCGCAGTACACGGCGATGAAACAGCACCCATAGAGATTTGTGACGAACTTATTGAATCGATTCGAAGCGGCGAGCTTACGCTTAACAGCCGTGTTCTGTTTTTAATTGCGAATCCAGCGGCCATCAATATTGGCAAACGCTTTGTTGAAGAAAATATGAACCGTTTGTTTAGCGGTGCGCATAGCAAAGGCGAGGGCTTGGTTAATCGTGAGCGTGTGCGAGCGAAAGCGATTGAAGGCTACGTGCGTCAGTTTTTCTCAACTGCACCGGCGGGTGAGCGGCAACGCCTACACTACGATATGCACACGGCCATTCGCGATTCTAAACATGAGAAGTTTGCGGTTTACCCATATACCAATGGCGCGCCCTATAAGAAACAGCAGTTGCAATTATTGCAACTGCTCGATGTACCTGTAGTGCTTTTACACGATGGCCCTACAACCACTTTTTCATACTTTTCCGTAAATGAGTTTGGCGCTGATGCGTTCACGCTAGAACTTGGGAAGGTGAAGCCGTTTGGCGAGAACGATATGCAACGTTTTGCGAAAACGAAACAACAACTCACACGCTTGCTTACCGTTGGCCCGATGGTAGATGGTGAGTTGCAAGCAGACGCGCTACAGATTTATAAAGTGCAGCGCAGCATTAATCGTAATCATGAAAATTTCCGCCTGCATTTTCCGGATAACGTGGCAAATTTCACCCCGTTTAATAAAGGCGATGTGTTGGCTACTGATGGTGAAGAACCCGTGCATGCCAACATTGATGGTGAAGCGGTTATCTTTCCGAATGCTAATGTTGCCATTGGGCAACGGGCGTTATTAACGGTTATGCCAATTCCGGCAGAGCAATTACCGCTAGTTTAATCTGGTCAGAGCAGCGAGGGGTCTGATCCCGGCTTGTGCTGTGCGACAATACGCGTATTCGTGGCCCAAGTGAGTGCTGTACGCCAGAATGAACAGTTATTTGCGGAAACTGATGCAACAAAGTTTGCAACACAGTTAACGTAAAGGTAAAGTTCGCGACAAAGTTTTAACATCTTAGAGAGAGTGCTATGGCTAAGCAAATGGCAAAGGATCCTCAGAAAACCGCAGTGGTTACTGAACTGCAGGTTATTGAGGGTAACGCATTGAATATCCCAATGTATCAGTTGCTGAAAGAAGATGGCAGCGTGCACAAAGGTGCAGAGTTACCTGATATCGATAAAGAACTAGCGTTGAAAATGTTCGATACCATGCAATTTATTCGCGTGTTAGATGAACGTATGATTGCTGCACAGCGGCAAGGCCGCATCAGCTTTTATCTTTCATCGTTGGGCGAAGAAGCGGCAGCGATTGGTTCAGCGGCAGCATTGAAGTTTGAAGATATGATTATGGGCCAATATCGTGAGCAAGGCTCATTGGCTTTCCGTGGCTTTACCATTGAGCAGTTCATGAACCAGTTGTTCTCGAATGCCAAAGATCTTGGTAAAGGCCGCCAGATGCCTGTGCATTACGGCTCCGCTGAACTTAACTTCATGACCATCTCTTCACCGTTAGGCACACAAATTCCACAAGCGGCGGGCTATGCGTTTGGCCAGAAGCAAAGCGGCGATAAAACCTGCACCTTATGTTATTTCGGTGAAGGCGCAGCCTCTGAAGGTGATTTCCACGCCGGTATGAACATGGCGGCGGTATTGAAAGTGCCAGCAATATTCTTTTGCCGGAACAACGGTTACGCGATTTCTACTCCAGCGGCAGAGCAATTCGCCGGTGATGGGATTGCACCGCGTGCTGTTGGCTACGGTATGAAAGCCATTCGTGTTGATGGCAATGATATTTTTGCGGTTTATAAAGCTACCCAAGAAGCGCGCCGTTTAGCCGTTGAAGAAAATGAGCCGGTATTGATTGAAGCGATGTCGTATCGCATGGCTGGCCATTCTACTTCAGATGATCCAACGGGCTATCGCTCGCGGGAAGAGGAAGAAGCACGCCGGGTTCGTGAGCCAATGATTCGTTTCCGCAACTGGTTAGTGAAACAAGGCTGGATTACCGAAGAAGAAGCCGATGCGCAACAAAAAGCGCATAAAGACACCGTGCTTGCGGCATTGAAAGAAGCTGAAAAAGTAGACGTTCCGCACGTTGATGAAATCATTACCGATGTGTACGCCGAACCTACTGAAGCATTAAAAGTTCAGCTGGAAGAATTAAAAGCGCATATTCGTAAATATCCGGATGCTTATCCGAATACCTCAGGAGGCGTGAAATAATGGCTAAAATGAATTTGCTCCAAGCCATCAACAGCGCCCTCGATGTGGCGATGGCGAAAAACGATAAAGTATCTGTATTTGGTGAAGATGTTGGCCACTTTGGCGGCGTTTTCCGTGCTACCAGCGGCTTACAAGAAAAATATGGCCGCGCGCGCTGCTTCAATACCCCATTGGTAGAGCAAGGCATTATTGGTTTTGCTAACGGTTTAGCGGCTCAGGGCAGTTTGCCAGTAGCTGAAATTCAGTTTGGTGATTATATTTTCCCTGCGTTCGATCAAATCGTGAACGAAACCGCGAAATTCCGTTACCGTTCAGGGAATGAATTTAACGTAGGTGGTTTAACCATTCGTACGCCATACGGCGGCGGTATTCACGGTGGCCACTATCATTCGCAATCACCTGAAGCCTATTTTGCCCACACACCAGGTTTGAAAATTGTGATGCCACGTAACCCATACCAAGCCAAAGGGTTATTGTTGAGCGCTATTTTTGATCCGAACCCGGTGATTTTCATGGAACCGAAGCGTTTGTATCGCGCGGCGGTTGGTGAAGTGCCAGAAGAAGAATATACCTTGCCACTCGGTAAAGCTGAGGTAGTGCAGGAAGGTTCTGATGTAACGGTAATTGGTTGGGGCGCACAAGTTGAAGTAATCGAACGTGCGGCTGAGCTTGCGAAGAAAGATGGCGTAAGCGTTGAAATTATCGATTTGCGCAGCATTTTGCCGTGGGATGTGGATACGGTAGCGAAATCAGTAATGAAAACTGGCCGCGCTGTGGTAAGCCAAGAAGCGCCGCATACCATGGCATTTGGTAGTGAAGTGGCAGCAACGATTCAAGAGCGTTGCTTCCTATACCTTGAATCGCCAGTAATGCGTGCTTCAGGTTTAGATACGCCTTACCCATTAGCGCATGAGAAAGAGTACTTTTCAGATCATTTGAAAACGTACGAAGCCATTAAGCGTTCACTGAATTACTAATAGGAGCTCGCATGAGTACTGATTTCATTTTACCGGATATCGGCGAAGGTATCGTTGAGTGTGAAATCGTTGAATGGCAGGTCCAGGAAGGCGATTCAGTTCAAGAAGATCAAGTAGTGGTTGAGGTAATGACCGATAAAGCCGTGGTAGAAATCCCGGCTAAATTCGATGGTACTGTAACCAAGCTGTATTACGCCAAAGGCGATATTGCCAAAGTAGGCGAGCCTTTGTTTGCCATTGATTCAGAGGCCGGTGGTGCTCCAGCACAAACTGAGAGCAAGCCACAGCCCGCGGCGCCTGCAGATTCTTCAGCAGAAGAAGTGAAAGCAGATCCGAAAGAAGAAGTGAAGCCAGAAGCGAAAGGCCAGAGCAGTTCGCAAGGCTCATCCAACAGCGCCAACTTTATTTTACCGGATATCGGTGAAGGTATTGTTGAATGCGAAATCGTTGAGTGGCGCGTGAGCGAAGGCGATACCGTGGAAGAAGACCAAGTTGTGGTTGAAGTAATGACCGATAAAGCTGTGGTTGAGATTCCAGCGAAATCTGATGGTACCGTAAGCAAGTTATTTTATGCCAAAGGCGATATCGCAAGAGTGGGTGAACCATTGTTTGCGTTAGAAACAGCGGGCGGTTCGGATTCGGCAAGTGCGGCAGCAGAAACTAGCGATGATTCTGCACCAGCGGATGCACCTGTTGAATCAACAGCGCGTGCCGCCGGTGGTGAATTTGAAGCACCACAGCCTGCCGCTGATGGCAAAGCGCTGGCCAGCCCAGCGGTTCGCCGCCGTGCGCGCGAAGCCGGCATTGATTTAGTGAAAGTACAAGGCTCAGGTAAGAAAGGCCGTATCTTAAAAGAAGATTTAGAGAAGGCGCCAGGGCAAGCCGCTGAGCGCTCAGATAAGGCCGAGAGCGCTGCGAATTCAAGTGCTAGCTCAAGTGCCACGGCAACGGCTCCAGCAAGTGGTGGCAAGCGTACAGAGCCAGTTCGTGGCGTACGTGCAGCAATGGCCCGGCAAATGGCGGAATCGGTACGCACCATTCCACATTTCACTTACGCAGAAGAGTTTGATTTAACTGATTTGCGTATCATGCATGCGAAATTGAAAGCACAATATGCGGAGCAGGGCGTACGTCTTACGTTAATGCCATTCTTTATCAAAGCAATGAGCTTAGCGTTAAGTGAATTCCCAATTATGAACGCGCAGCTGAACGATGATGCTACTGAAATCACATATTTCGACGACCACAACATTGGTATGGCGGTTGCCACCAAAGTTGGCTTAATGGTGCCGAATATCAAACAAGTTCAGAATAAATCGTTGCTCGAAGTTGCTGAAGAAGTGAACCGTTTAACGGCTTCTGCGCGTGAAGGCAAAGTTGCTCAGGCTGATATGAAGGGCGGTACGATTACCATCTCGAATATCGGTGTTGTGGGCGGAACTGTTACTACGCCAATCATCAACAAACCCGAAGCGGCTATTGTTGCGCTTGGTAAAGTGCAAACCCTACCGCGTTTCGCTGCTGATGGCAGTGTAGTGGGGCGCGATATGATGGTGGCGAGCTGGTCGGGCGATCACCGTATTATTGATGGCGCAACCATTGCGAACTTCAACAAGCGCTGGCAGCAGTTCTTGGAAGATCCAATGCAGATGCTTACGGTTATGCGTTGAGATAAGGCGCTACTAGCGGCATTTAAAAAAGAAGGGCTCCATAACGGAGCCCTTTTTGTTTGTTCTTAAATTACTTAAGGCCTTTAGCGTTTTGCTGATATTTTCCGCACGAGGTTTGGAAAGAAACGCTGTAACGTCGGTGCGAGTTTACTTAAACCTTTGCCGACAATGACTTCACTGCGGTTATCTTCAATGGCTTTAATAATCGCTGCAGCACATTCTTCTGGGCTAATACCACCGGTGATATCCGGATCTTCTTGGTTTAGCTTGCTGCCATCGCCGGTAAGTGCGTTGTGAGAAACTTGGGTGCGCACGAAACCGGGGCAAATGGTGGTGAATTGCACATTATGCTCCGCCATTTCCGCGCGGGCACAATCCATAAAGCCGATCACACCGAACTTAGCGCCGGAATAACCGCTACGCAGTTTACTTCCCACCTTGCCGGCTACGCTGGCAATGGTAACCACATGCCCTTGTTTCCGAGCTGTCATTTGCGGTAACACGGCTTTGGTTAAAGCAATAACACTAAAGTAATCGATTTCCATGAGCTGGCGATAAACGCTTAAATCGGTTTCGAGTACCGCGCTGCGTTGGGAAACACCGGCGTTATTAATGAGAATGTCGATAGCTTCATTCGCAACCAGTGCTTGGCTTTGTTCGAACGCGGCTTCAGGGTTACTCAAATCGAGCGGGAATACGCTATGTTCGCCAGGTAGCCGCTGTGCCAGTTCTTCAAGCGTAGCCACGCTACGTGCGGTTAAAATTAGTTTGGCACCCTTGTTCGCTAACGCTTCTGCAAGCGCAAGGCCAATGCCGGAAGAAGCACCGGTGAGCCATATTGTTTTGCCGTTAATCTTGCTCATGCTTTCTTCTCTCTTACGTGTTGTTAAGCTTGCGCTTCAGCAGTTTCAATCACTTCGCGCACGGGCCTGAAGCTCTTGCGGTGAATCGGGCTAGCACCGTGCTTTTGCAAGGCTTCTAGGTGCGCTGCAGTGCCGTAAGCTTTGTGTTGTGCGAAATTATATTCTGGGTAACGCTCATGCCATTCTAACATTTGCCGATCACGCTCAACTTTCGCCAAAATTGAAGCAGCACCAATGCAGGCTTCTTTTAAATCGCCTTTAATAATGGCTTCGGCGGCAATCGCTAACTTGGGTACGCGATTACCATCAATCAGCGCCTTATGCGCCGCAATTGGCAGCGATTCAATGGCACGTTTCATGGCCAGCATTGAGGCTTGTAAGATATTAATTTCATCAATCTCATCGGCATCACATTGCGCAATAGCCCAAGCCAAGGCTTTTTCCTTAATTTCTAAGCTCAGGGCATTCCGTTTCTTTTCGCTAAGCTTTTTCGAATCGGTAATGCCCAAAATCGGATTTTCGGGATCAAGAATAACCGCTGCTGCAACCACAGGCCCAGCGATTGGCCCGCGGCCAGCTTCGTCGGCGCCACAAATATAGAAAACAGGCTCGCTCATATTAGCCGCAAACCTTCTGCACAATGGCGCGTATTTGTTCCTGCGCAGGTATTATTTCCGCCAAAGTAATGAATTCATCGGGCTGATGCGCCTGTTGAATTGAACCTGGGCCCATAACAATAGTTTCGCAGCCTAGCGCATCAACAAAAGGTGCTTCCGTGCAATAGTTCGCCGGCTCCGCAGTGTTGCCACTAATAGCCTCGGCAAGTTTCACTAACGCTGAATCAGCAGGGCACTCGTAGCCCGGAATCGGTTCGTGCATGGCAATGATCTCTAGCGCACCAGGATATAGTTCCTGCAATGGCGCTAAATGGGCATGTAACATTTCATTCAGGGTTTCAATACGCATGCCGGGCAATGGCCGCATATCCATGTGCAGTTCACAGCACGCACAAATTCGGTTAGCGGCATCACCGCCGTGGATATGGCCAAAGTTTAAGGTTGGGTAGGGCACCTCAAAGGCTGGGTGATGAAATTTATCTTTAAACTCTTGCTCTAACTTTTTCAAAGAGCCCAGAGCTTCATGCATGATGCTAATGGCATTCAAACCTGCAGCAGGCTTAGAGCTGTGTCCAGAGCGACCCGTAATACGCACGCAATCAGTGGTGTGGCCTTTGTGCATGCGCACCGGCACCATGTTCGTAGGTTCACCGATAACCGCGTATTCAGGTTTTAAATTGGCAAACCGATGCAATTCACGCGCACCGGCCATGCTAGTTTCTTCATCGGCCGTGGCTAGAATTCGCAACGGCTTTTTCAATTGGGTTAAATCTAAGCCACGAATGGCTTCTATAACGAATGCAAAGAAGCCTTTCATATCGGCACTACCGAGGCCATATAAGCGATTATCAGCTTCGGTAAGGGTAAATGGGTCGCGTGTCCAGCGGCCTTCATCCCACGGCACGGTATCGGTGTGGCCTGCTAACAATAGCCCACTGGCTTCGCCATTTTTCGGCTCCGGGCCAATACTGGCTAATAAATTGTATTTGCCGGCCTGTTTTTCCAGCTCCTGAATTTCAACGTGAAACCCGAGGCTCGATAACCACAGACCCAGTAATTCGATCACTTGGCGGTTGCTAATATCCCAAGTTGGTTCTAAACACGAAACCGAAGGCGCAGCGATTAGCTGGCGATACATATCAATAAAGGATGGCAAAGTAACGGCAGACATTGAAGCTCCTTTCACTTGGAAGCAAGTAAATCAGTTGGTGAAATTCGATGCAATTATCTTAGCACGCTTCCCAAAAAGAAAGGAGCCAAACCCAATGCTGGGTTCAGCTCCTTTTTGTATAACATAAGCGCTGTGGTTATAGATTAACCAGGGTAGCTGTATGTAGATTGCAAGCCTAGTGGAATACCAATGCCCCAGTAAATCAGCAAGAATGCTGACCACAGCACGAGTAGTGCAATGGAGTACGGCAGCATTAACGATACCAACGTGCCGATACCGGTGCCTTTCACGTAGCGCTGACAATACACCACAACCAATGGGAAGTAAGGGAGCAGCGGGGTGATGATATTACTGGCAGAATCACCGACACGGTAAGCCGCCTGCGTTAAATCAGGTGATAAACCAAGTTGCATCAACATCGGAACGAAAATAGGTGCGATAAGCATCCATTTCGCAGAAGCTGAACCAACAAACAGGTTAATGAAGGCTACCAAGAAGATAATACCTACCAAGGTTACGCCGCCAGGTAAGGCCATCGCTTGTAATAAGTTTGCGCCTTTAATGGATAGCAAAATACCGAGGTTAGAATCACCAAACGCTTTGATAAAGAGCGCACAGAAGAACGCCATTACCATGTAGTAGGCCATGCCTTCCATTGATTTGGTCATCGCACCAATTACATCGCGCGATTCTTTGAAATTACGGCTCACGTAGCCATGCACGATACCCGGCACCCAGAATAATAGGAATATAAGGGGTACAATCGATTGCATTAGTGGCGCGTTAAACGAGGCAATTTCTGCGGTTTCAGGATCACGTAGCGCTGAACCTTCAGGTACAGTTACCACAATCAGAATAATCACACCCAACAGCATGGTTAATACCGCACTGTAGAACGCTTTGCGATCGCGTGGTGATACTTCTTCGATTTGCGGCATGGCATCAGAATCGCCATCAACTTCAGTGCCTTTTAAGCGCGGCTCGATTACCTTATCGGTAAGATACCAACCTACAAGCACAACTAATAAACACGAAGCAGAAGTAAACGCCCAGTTGTTTAATGGGTTTAGCATTATTTCTGGGTTATGCATTTGTGCGGCAGTTTCTGTGATGCCTTGCAGTAACGGGTCGATAGCGCTGGGTACGAAGTTGGCACTAAAACCACCGGATACACCCGCGAATGCTGCGGCAATACCGGCAAGTGGGTGCCTACCAGCGGCGTAGAAAATAACGCCACCTAGCGGAATCACTAGCACGTAACCGGCATCAACCGCTGTATGGCTCACAATTGCTACCAGTATCAGCATCGGCGTAAGCAGCGCTTTAGGCGTGGTATTCAAAAGTAATTTAATACCTACGTTAATAAAGCCACTACGCTCTGCCACCCCGATACCTAGCATGGCTACAAGCACTACGCCTAATGGTGCAAAATACATAAATGTATTCACCATAGTCGCCAAGAAGTTAGCCATTGCCGTTGGTGCAAGGAGGTTGTTTACCGTGATTTCAACGCCTGTTCGTGGGTCGATTTCGGTGTAGGTAAACTGTGAAAAGATTAAACTTAAAACCCAAATAATGACCAATAAACCAGCAAACATGACCGCTGGATCTGGAAGTTTGTTACCAATTACTTCAACTTTGTTGAGTAAACGGTTGAGCAGCCCGGTTTGTGCACCCGTAGCATTATTATCTGCGCTCATAGCGAAGTTCCCCGTGGTTAACCACTGTTATCATTGTTGTTTAGCTTCGATTCGAAAACCGAAATTGATACTGGTATAGGCCAGTAAATTTTCGTTGTGCCACGTAAAAGCTGTGGTTTTGCGCGACAAGATGGTAAAAAACCAAATTAGCATACATGGATCATATCGATTTCGGTAGTGTTGTGTTGCCTTATTTACTGCCCGAAATGAATAATTGTCGTGCGCTATCTGCGGTCGGTCGCAGGTATTCACGATTAGTTAGGAAATTGTGTACTATGGACACATACAAAAATGACAACATAGGAACGATAAATATGCCGATTGCGAGAATTGAGCAGAGCAGAACAGCAATTAAACCAGCAAGTATTCCACGCAAACGCGGGTTTAACGCGTTCGCGTATAAAAAATTACTAGCCGCAGTAGCCGGCGTAATGGCGCTGCAAAGTCATGCCGCGCTCGCGGTTGATCGCGAAGATGTGCGTGCACATGTGTTGCCAAGTGCTGCCGTTGCGGTTTCTGATTCGGCACAAGCCGATAGTATTCGTGATAGCTTGGTTCGTCCTTGGTTATTCGAATACAGCGAGAGTGGTAGCCCGCTTACGGCACTGCAAGCTGAAAGTAGCCAGAGCGTGTTACGCGTGCCTATGCGTGTTGATCGCTTTACCCAAGGCAAGATGAATATCGAAGGGGTGGAGAAGGTAACGCTCTACCTGAACGGCGAGAAAGTTTCAGGTTCAGGCTCGGAATTTACATTGCATCTGGAAACAGGTGATCATCACCTTGTTGCCTTAGTGGAAGGCGTTGAGGATTGGTCGGCGGTAAACCTTGATTGGCAGGGCACAGCTGAACACGACCAAGTGAATAGTGATTGGCCAAGCGATTGGCGTTTGAGCGCTACTCAGCTATATGATGCCCCCACGGTAAATGGCGTTGATGTATCGGCAGATGGCCGTTATTTGGTAGTGCGAAAAAGCTGGCAGCAAAATGGCGAAGCGCAAAGCGAGCTGTTGTTGCGTGATTTGGAAGAAAACCGCGTGGTGTTCCGCTGGAACAACACCAGCGTTGGCAACTTTGCCTGGCATCCGCAAGACCATAAGCTGGCTTACATCAGTGGCCAAAAAGTACACATTCTTGATGTGAATGATTTATCCGTGAAAGAAGTTTCCGGCACGTTATCGGGCGCTAGCGGTTTACGTTGGTTAACCGATAATTCACTGATTTTCGGGTGGAGCAAATCGGCTGAAAGCGAAAGTAGTGTTACTAAACGTTATCAAGCACTCGAAGATCGTTGGAGTTACTTCCGCAATGTTTCCCAAATATTCACGTTAACCGTTGATACCGGCGTACTCACGCAAATTACAGAAGGGGGTAGCGGCCATAGTTTGCTGGATGTGCACAATAGCGGCGAACGCATTTTAGTTAGTGCTCGCAAAGTCGATTACGCTGCGCCGCCGCATTACGCTGTGGAAGCGTTTGAATTGAACTTAGCTACGAATGAGCGCCGCGATTTGGGCACGCACCGTACGTTTAGCCAAGCACTTTACCAAGGCGATACTATTTATATCACGGCTGGGCCTGAGTTTATGGAAGGCGCAGGCCGCGCGCCGGGCCTTAGCGATGACATGCTATCGAATAACTACGATGGCCAACTTTATCAACTGCAAGCGGATAATTCTGTGGTTGCATTAAGCCGCGAGTTTAACCCAGCCATTGGTGGTGTAACCGCACTGGGTAATGGTGATTTATTGCTGCGTGTTACCGATCGTGATGCTACCCAGTTGTATCGCTACGATACGCGCAACAATCGCTACATTAAGGTAAGCGCTGGTGTAGAGGTTGTTGATCAAGTTGCCGCAAGCCAGAGCCAATTCCCGCGGATCATCATTGGCGGCACCAGTGCAACCGAGCCACAGAAGCTGGTGAGCTTAGATCTGCAAGAAGGGCGTTTACGTGAACTTTGGGATAGTGCCGATGAAGCGTATGCGCATAACGATCTGAATGCGGTAGAAGAGTGGAACTTTACGAACAAACACGGCGATGAAATTGCCGGCCGAGTTTATTATCCGCATAACTTTGATGAGAACCAAAGCTATCCAGCGTTAGTGTATTACTACGGTGGTACCTCGCCGGTACAACGCGGATTCACTGGCCGTTATCCGTTTAACCTGTGGGCAAATCAAGGTTACGTGGTGTATGTATTGCAACCTACCGGCGCTACCGGTTTTGGCCAAGAATTTTCAGCTCGCCATGTAAATGCGTGGGGTGAATATACCGCGGAAGATATTATTCAAGGCACCGAAGAATTTCTTGCCGCTCACCCATTCGTAGATGCGGAACGCGTGGGCCACATGGGGGCATCGTATGGTGGCTTCATGACAATGCTATTGGCAACCATGACAGATTTGTATTCTGCTTCGATGTCGCATGCTGGTATCTCAAACATTACCTCATATTGGGGCCAAGGTTGGTGGGGCTTCTTGTATTCAGGCGAAGCGAGCAAAGGTAGCTTCCCGTGGAACAACCCTGAGTTATACACCGAGCAAAGCCCGGTATTCCATGCTGATAAAGTAACGGCACCGATGTTACTAATTCACGGTGATGCGGATACGAATGTGCCTCCGGGCGAGAGCCACAATATGTATACCGCCCTGAAACTCCTTGATAAAGAAGTAGAGTTGGTGGAATACAAAGGCCAAGATCACCATATCATGGGCCGTGAAGCGCGCCTAAATTGGTGGGCAACCTACATGGCTTGGTTTGATAAGCAGTTAAAAGACGAGCCAGAATGGTGGGATCATTTATACCCTGAAGCTGAATAAGAATAGATGATTCAGCTGCCTTTAAACCGGCGATATACACTGGCACCTATATTGGTGTCAGTGTTGCTTTTGGCGATATTTTTATTGCCGGAAAGTGTTTTACTGCAGTTAACCTTTGAACGAGCGCCGATTGCTGATGGCGAGTTTTGGCGCCTTTTTAGTGGTCAGTTTGTACATTTTTCTTGGGGGCATCTGTGGCTAAATATTGCGGGTATCTGGGTGATGTATTTACTCTTTGCTGAACACACGGCAAGTTGGCGCTACCCGCTACTGATTGGTTTATTAGCGTTTGCGAGCAACCTTGGCATGTATCTGTTTAACCCTGAAGTTGAGGCCTACGTTGGATTCTCCGGCGTTTTATATGGCATCTTTGCGTGGGGAGCCGTGGTTGATATTTGTAAAGGTATAAAGCTAGGCTGGCTGCTCTTTATCGGCATCATGTTGAAAGTGAGTTGGGAATATTTCGCGGGGCCCGTTGCGATAGGCGCGGCAACCGTTGATAACCTCGCGGTTTCTGCGCACTTCTTTGGTGCTTTAGGTGGTTTAATTCTGGCGTTGATACAAACACGCTGGCGCTAAGGTTCCCACAACGATATTGGAAATTACCGCCAGCGTTATACTAAATAACCAGCAAAGGCTTACATATCAGCCAATGGTGATGCCACACAAATACCTTGAACAACGTTTGGCTTCACTTCATCTACTACCGCACAATCACCTACTAAACCTTCTTGCTGATTAAAGCGGTTCGAGAGGGTATTGTACAATTCTACTTTCTCTTCTAATACTTCTGAATCAGTTACTTTCGTTGAATAAACCAACCAGTTTGCCGGGCCACCACAGGGTTTAGCGCCAAATGGTAAAGCTTTGCACTGGCTTGGATTATCCGCTTCGGGTGTACCAACTAAACGAAAAATCTCACCAGCAAGGGCACTCAACTGCTCAGCTTCAATCGTATCGCTATATTCAGGTGCAAGCTCAGCAGGTTCTCCGGCGTGCTCAAGTTCTTCCATGTTGTCACTGCATGCGCTGAGCATAATTGCGCAACAACCGGCAACGAGTAAAGCAAGGTATGTCTTTTTCATAGTTTCTGTTCCTTAGATCGAAAACTTGACCTTAGTGTAGCAAAAAGGGGCCCGAAAGCCCCTTTAATCACTTCAACTTCATGAAGTTTTTACATTATCACCAGCAAGTTACATGCTTTTGGCATGTTGGCGGCGGCGTATCCATACTAACGGCAAGCCAAGTAGTACGATTAGGGCGCCGAAGCTACCTTCGTACCATTTCTTGCTTGAATAGCGTTGCAGGTCTACTGATACGGTTGCCGTATCATTTAACTCGCCATCGCTAACCGTTACTTGGAAGGTAAGCGTAGTATCGGTGTTTGAGCGTGGTGCAATAAAGCTCGCGCTCGCCGAACTAGCATTACTTATCTCCGCTGTAGGGCCATCTGTTTGCACCCAACTATAGCTCAGTGGATCACCATCTGGATCTGAGCTACCAGAAGCGTTCAAGGTTCCTTCTTTACCGGCTTCAATAGTAGTAACAGAAGCTGATGCTGCAGCAACGGGTGCAGAGTTAGTAACGGTAACGGTTACTTCGCCCGGCATAGTAAAGCGGCCTGCATCGTCTTCAACACGGTAAGTAAAGGTGAAATCACCGCTACGGCCAGATGCTGGCGTAAATACCAATTGCCCATCTTCGATAGACGCTGTTCCGTGGTCAGCTTGCCCCACTACTGCAGCAGAAAGCACGTCACCTTCTTCAACCACCAATGGTGTATAGGCTTCATACACAACGCCGTCGTTTTCAAGTGTTACGTTGCTCAAACCACGGTTTGAAGCTGGCGTAAACAATTCACTGAAATCGATAGCGATATCGTCGTTCGGTGCGCCTTCAGCAGTAAGCGTTGGTGCAACGCCCATTAAACCAGTTGTTACATCGTAGTTTAAGGTTACGATTGAATCACCAGGAATCAGCTCGGCTTTCAATAGTAGCTCATTGCTAAGCGTACCATCGTAGGTTAAGCCTACAGTACCAGTGCTATCTTCGAAGCCTACGGTGTACTCATCTGTGATGGTTGCAGGAACGTCGATATAGTTGAAGTAAACTTCATCGGTTCCAAGCTTCATCCACACAGAGAACGTATAGCGGTCATCTGCGTTATCAACGGTGCGAACATCGAACCATTCCCAGATAAACCAACTATCGTCGCCTACAGCAACAACGGCGAACTCCATAGCACCCTCTGCAGCGCCACCAACCACGAAATCAGCCCATAAAGGCGCAATTACGTTGTTTGGAGGCGTTTCAGATGGCATTTGTTGTGGCGCCCAACCACCCGCATGCGTTTGCGTGCCGGCAGTGATATAACCGTTCGGGCTAATATTCAACGTTGTGTATTGCACACCGTTGTATATGAAACCGCCTTCATCGCTAATATCAAAGTTAAACACGTTGTCATCACAAACATCTGAACAAGGTGCTTGTGTTGGCGCTGAGGTAAGTAAGTCGCGCAGTGATACACCTGAATTTACAGGTAACGAGCCACCGGTGCGCAGTTCTGTGCTTGCTTCGCCATCAACAAACGCACCTGTCCATGTAAATGAACGGCCGTCAGCTGCAACTTCTAAGCTCGTTTCTTCAGCATTCATGAGTACTGGATCAATGCTATCCGCAATTAGCTCAGCGGTTTCTGGCACTTCAACGGTAACCACAATCTCGCCATCAAGATTTTCGCGATTGATCTGAGCCCGCAAGGTTGCTTCTTCACCCGTAACGATTGGGCCTGAAGTAACTGCAGCAGAAACTAAATCATCGTTATCTGATTTTACCGCTTGTACCGCAAATGGAACGATAGCATCGGCATAGTTACCACTTAAATCGTTGAACACAAGGTGCCCAAACTGCCAGCCATCGCCAGCGTAAGTAGTATCAATTTCAATTTCGAAAGTTGATGATGCACCACCTTCTAAAGTGATTTCACTCATGCTTACCGAAATATCCAGATTTGGATCGAAAGGAACAAACTCTACCGCCCAATCTGTGGTTTCTGACATCAAGTTCGTTACCGTGCGTTCGAACGAACATACCGGCGCACACGAAGTGCCTGATAATGATGCGGTATCAAATGCAACAGCTGTGCTCAGTGCCGCTTCAATATCTAACCGGCCAGCACCCATATCAAACGGGCTCGCCTGATCAGCGCCATTTTGCATACGCACAGCAGGGTTGCTCGATGTCATCAACACTGATTTCACTTGATACGGATTCAGTGAAGGGCGAAGCTGGCGAATAATCGCTGCTGCACCAGCAACATGTGGGCTAGCCATACTGGTACCGCTAATGGCGCCATATCCACTTTCAGTTGGGTATGCAGAAAGAATATTAGTACCGGGTGCTGCGATATCTGGTTTCAAGAACGAGGTATCGGCATTCGGGCCACGTGAGCTACCGGTAGCCATAATATCAACGTTCGCAGAATTAATGATTTGCTGAGCATCATTCAAGGTAGCGGTATCACCGTCTACCCAAGCTTCAGCTACATCTTCACCATCCGTTTGCGTAATCGATACACTTGGCAGTGTAGCGGCGGCCATGTTCATGTTGATAATACCGATCTCGTTATTAGCAACAATCATACCAATGGCACCGGCATCTTGCAGGTTGTTCGCTTTCGTTTCAAAGTTACACTCGCCGCGATCAACCATAATGATATGGCCATCAAAAACGCTGCTATCGGTGAAGCTTTCACACGCAAGCAAGTTTTCTTCAACTACTTCGCCAATCGGAGCAAATGGGCCCGTTACCGGCGTTTCTATGCTGAAATCGCCGTTACCTACACTGGCTACTAATTCGAGGCCAGAAACACTGAGTGGCGCACCGAAAGTACGGCCAGTTTGTGTGTTGGCTACGGCAAGGCCTGACTCGGCACATGCTGGGCAACCAATCGTGCGCTCTGCTGGACCATCATTACCGGCAGCAGAAACCACAACTACGCCTGCAGCTTCTAAAGCGGCAAACATGTTCGGGTAAGGGCTAGTTGAAGGGTGTGCACCACCGGCGCCGCCCCATGAGTTATTAATTACATGTGCGCCATCATAAAATGCATCTTCAAGTGCGCCCATTAGTTGCGAGCTAAAACCTGAAGAACGGCCATCAGGGCCAACAAACAGTGCTTTATAAGCCATTAGTGAAGCACCTGGTGCAACACCTGAGAAGCTCAACGCAACTTGCTCGTGCTCTGTGCTCACTAAGTTACCTACACTAGTGCCCGCTACGTGAGTACCGTGGCCACTTACATCGTGTGGTGTGGTTACTTCTTGAGGGTGCAGAGGTAAATTAGCGTTCGGATAAGAGCGGGCGATGATAAGTTTATCGTTACAGAACGCAGGCTCTGTTGTTGCACAGTAATCATCGTTTGGTAAGCCGGCAGGGCGAACGTGGCCATTGGCAGCAAACATTGGGTGATCTGGCAAAATACCACTATCAATTACCGCTACGCGAATATCAGTACCGGCATTTTCACGGCCGCTTACGATGTCCCATGCGGCTGCTGCGTTAATAAGGCTATTCGAAGCGTCCATACTGGCGTAATGGCGCTCATTTTTATAAACGCGTTTAACACCCGGTACGGCGGCAAGCTCAGACATCGCTTTGCTTGAATTTGGTAGCTCAACAATAACGGCATTCATTAAGCCTTGCATGCTCTGCACGAGCTGGGCTTGTGGAATAACAGATTGGAGCTGATTAACGAATGCAGTTTGTTCACTCACCAAAAAGCTTCGATAATCGTTTGCGGCGGCAGTGCTAACATCTACACGAGAAGTTTGCCCTGAACTGCGCGTTGTTGCAGCGTAACCTGGAACGCCACCTGAATATGTGGCTACTGGCGAATGCTCGAGTTCCACAATGTAGTAGTTTTCTTCACGGGCACGATTTTCTGCAGTGCCTTTGATCTTTTCAACTTGTGCAGTATGTTGGTTCAGCGGTGTAAGACGATCGTCAACTTTCACTTGCTCAAGGCCATTGGCGTAAACACCAGCGGAAGCAACTGAAAGCACCGCACCTGCAACTAAACTAAGTCGCAAGTTAGGTCGCAAGTTGGGAATGAAGCTATTTTTCATTATAATTATCCTGTTGTTTGGGTAACTCTTCCGCGCTACTAAAGAATTATGAGATAATGGTTCTACTGAAAACGCGGACACATTCGATAGTAAACTAATTCTGATTCGACCCTAAGTATCTCTGTTACAGAATATGTAACAAAATGTTAACAGGATCAATGAGACTCATACCAGCGGTGTAGGAAATATAAAATGCAATCAATTCCACATGTAGACATGTCGGCGCATGCAGACGATTTTAATAGTTTTGTAAAGTCCATTGGCGAAGGTTACGAAGTGAACGGCTTTGTTGCATTAACCAATCACGGCATTCCGGATGAAACTATTCATGCAGCGCTCGATGCCACGCGAGATTTGTTTGCGCTTCCGGAAGATGTGAAAAAGCAATATCACAAGCCGGGCATGGGTGGCGCGCGCGGCTATACGCCTTTTGGCACTGAAATTGC
The DNA here is from genome assembly GCF_003987345.1 of Aliidiomarina shirensis. Lineage (GTDB taxonomy): Bacteria > Pseudomonadota > Gammaproteobacteria > Enterobacterales > Alteromonadaceae > Aliidiomarina > Aliidiomarina shirensis. Next base: position 62,087 of record NZ_PIPP01000001.1, read on the forward strand.
GAAAGATGCCAAGCATGTGGATTTGAAAGAGTTTTGGCACGTAGGCCGGGAAGTTGCTGATAATGCAAAGTATCCGCAGTTAACGCCGAATGTATGGCCGCAAGAGTTACCTTCGTTCAAAGAAACTACTACAGAGCTATTCAATGCGCTGGACGAATTAGGTAATCAAGTGCTGGAAGGTATTGCTGTGTACTTAGGCCAGCCGCGTGATTATTTCCGTTCGCGAGTAAATGAAGGCAATTCAATTTTACGGCCCCTACATTACCCACCAATCGTAGAAGAGGGTACGCCTTCAGTGCGTGCAGCTGCCCACGAAGATATCAACGTAATTACTTTGCTGATCGGTTCGCGGGAGCCAGGGCTAGAAGTATTATCGAAATCAGGCGATTGGATTCCGGTAACGATTTTGGAAGGCGCAATTATCTGTAACGTGGGCGATATGCTTCAGCGTTTAACGAATGGTGTTCTACCTTCAACTACGCACCGGGTAGTAAACCCACCGGCGCCACATAATCAAAAATCACGGTATTCCATTCCGTTTTTCTTACATTTTAATCCTGATGTGGTTATTGATGCGTTACCGCAATGCGTTACCGCTGAAAATCCGAAGCGGCAAGAACCGATTACCGCTGATGATTATTTAATGGAACGTTTACGCGAAATTGGGTTGGTGAAGTGAATTTATTAATTCGGCTATTTTGGATACTCCTCAGCCGACGCAAAGAACCACAATGCGGAGCGTTTGATACGCTCCGTGTTTGTTCTCGGGTATACCCAAACGATCTTGATCTCAACATGCATGTGAACAATGGCCGTTTTTTAACCTTTGCTGATTTAGGCAGGGTAGATTGGTTCTTTCGCAGTGGTGCTTGGGGTGTGGCGCGCAAAAAAGGATTTATTCCGGTAATCGGCGATGTAAATGCGCGTTTTATTCGGCAGTTAAAAGCGTTTGATCGTTTTTATGTAGAAACGCGATTGCTCGGTTGGGATGATAAGTGGGCGTTTCTAGAGCACAAAATATTGGATAAAAACGATCGCGTTGCCGGCTTAATTGTTGTCCGTGGTATGTTCTGGAGCAAGAAACACGGTGGTTTGAAGCCGGTAGATCTCATTGAGGCAACAGGTAACGCGAAAAGCGAAGAACTACTGGAATCACCAGCGTTACCGGAATGGGTTGAGAAGTGGCGAGAAACACTCGATTCACTCTCCGCCACAGCGCGTAAAGAGAAAGAAATTCAACGTTCGCTCGAAGATAGATAAAAAAAACGCCCCAGCAAAGATACTGGGGCGCGCAAATCACTTATCGAGCCTTGGGGGGATAGTTGCTCATGCAACTGATGGCCTTCACTCCCACAAAAGATTCGGCCAGCTCTAACAAGTGAATCAGGGTTTGCACGATGTGTTGCAATCGGCATCTTTAATGTAGCGTATTTTACGCGGGTAAGAACTTGGTTTACTGAATCTTTACTTGGGGTTATTTTAAATTAATCAAGGTGTTTAGCGCATAAAAAAACACCGCAGGCATTTACTTGTAAGGGTAAAGCGTGCGGTGTTTTTATTTATGCTAATTACTAGCTAAGAATTAGGCGTTGTTACGGCCCCATTCGTGAGCCGCAGGGCCCGCTAGTAGATCTTCAGGTGCGAAATCATCTACGTTGATGACACGCAAACGGCCTTCTTCAGCGCGCTTGAAGAGTTCAACTTCTTCATCCGTAAGCACACCCAACTCTTTACCGCGTATGCCAACTTCATGTAAGCGGGTAAAGGATAGGCGTTCGCCTGCTGCTTTTTCCACTTTCGCATGCAGTGGTTCAACCGCAATGATATCCACTAAAACTTCTTCAAGGTAACCAAATGGGCCTTTTGGTGAAAGGAACTGACCTTCACCTAAACGCGTACGTGCAGCGTTTGGTTCCATAAGGATACGTGAGATTTTGTGGCCTAACTTATCGCTAGGTGCTTTCACAACACGGCCAAACGGATACATCATACCTTTTAACAAGCTGCCTACGGTGCCGAAGTTTTCCAGCATTTCTAACTGGCTTTCTTGTAGCTTACGTAGGGTATCTTGCATAGCCCAATGCACTAACGGTAAATCTTCCGCCGGGCGGCCATCATCTTCAAAACGCTTCAGAATGGCTGAACCGATGAAGAGGTAGCTCAACATATCGCCTAGGCGCGCAGAGATACGCTCACGGCGTTTCAATTCGCCACCTAACACACCCATGGCAACATCCGACATGAACGCGAGGTTCGAGCTGAAGCGTGTCATTAAGCGATAGTATTTCGCTGTGCTATCGGTAGCTGGCGCTGACGTAAAGCGCGCACCGCCGAAACCAAACCAAAGGGAACGCACAAAATTGCTGAACACGAAACCGATATGGCCGAAAAGGGCTTTATCAAAACGATCTAAACCTTCTTTGCCTTTGATTCCCGCCGCTTCCATTTCTTCTAATACAAACGGATGACAGCGAATAGCGCCTTGGCCATAAATCATTAAGCTACGGGTAAGAATGTTCGCGCCTTCAACGGTAATGGCTACCGGCGTGCCTTGATAGCCACGGCCTAGGTAGTTATTTGGGCCTAAACAGATACCCTTACCACCGTGCACATCCATAGCATCGTTCATTACTTGGCGCAGTTTCTCAGTCATGTGGTATTTAGAAATTGCTGAGATAACCGAAGGTTTCTCACCAAGATCTAAACCAGTAGTAGAGAACTTGGTTACCGCGTCCATCAAGTAGGCGTTACCACCGATACGTGCCATGGCTTCTTCAACACCTTCCATTTTACCGATAGGTAATTTGAACTGGCGGCGAATGCGCGAATAAGCACCGGTAACCAACGCAAGTGATTTCGCACCACCGGCACTGTTCGAAGGTAGGGTAATAACCCGGCCCACTGATAAACATTCCATCAGCATGCGCCAGCCTTTACCAGCCATTGCTTGGCCACCAATGATGAAATCCATTGGAATAAATACATCTTTACCTTGAATAGGGCCGTTATGGAACGGAACATTTAATGGTAAGTGGCGGCGGCCAATGGTCATGCCTTCGATATCGCGCGGCAATAACGCACAGGTAATACCGATATCTTTAGTATCACCAATCAAGCCATCTGGATCGTGCATTTTAAACGCCAAACCAACAACCGTGGCTACTGGCGCAAGCGTGATATAGCGCTTGTTGAAGTTAAGGCGTAAACCAAGAACTTCTTTACCTTCCCATTCGCCTTTACACACAACACCGGTATCCGGAATTGAGCCCGCATCAGAGCCAGCTTCCGGGCTTGTTAATGCGAAACACGGAATTTCCTGGCCGTTTGCCAAGCGTGGAAGATAATAATCTTGCTGTTCTTTGGTGCCGTAATGCTGCAATAGCTCGCCTGGGCCTAACGAGTTAGGCACACCTACGGTGCTGGCCAAAATAGTAGAGTGGCCGGCAAGCTTTTGTAAAATGCGTGATTGCGCATAGGCTGAGAACTCTAAACCGCCATATTCTTTCTTGATGATCATGGCGAAGAATTTTTCATCTTTCAGATATTGCCAAACGTTTTCTGGCATATCGGCAAGCTCGTGCGTTGCTTTCCAATCATCCAACATGGCGCAAACTTCATCGCACTGGTTGTCTAAAAATGATTGCTCTTCAGCAGAAAGCTTCGGCGCTGGAATGCTGTGCATTTTTTTCCAGTTTGGTGTACCACGGAAAATTTCGCCATCCCACCATACCGTGCCGGCTTCAAGCGCATCGCGCTCGGTTTGCGACATTTCTGGCATGATTTTGCGGTATACCGTAAGAATACGCTTCGCCAAAATGTTCTTGCGAATAAAAGGAAGGTTAAACGGCAACAAAATAACCGCAGCAATAACCCAAGGAACCCATGCAAACAAACCGGTAAAGGTACCGATTGCGAGCATTAAAATAGTACCTAGCGTAAACGTGCGCAGTGATGCGCGATGATAAAGTAAGGCACCTAAAATAATTAAGGTAGCAATACACCAAATAGCCACACTCATTTGTATCTCCTGAGGTTTGAGGTCAGACCAGTAATCTTCTAAAGTAGTGCAATTCAAGTTAATTTGCAAGCCCTGTGTAAACTCGATAGCCTAACTGTAAATGAACTTGTAGCCTGATTTTTGGTCTGAAAAAGTGTTATTCACCATTCGCAATTATTTATCCTGATAAACAGGCGGGTTATGCAATTGATGTATTTTCTGCAACGCTCCGAACGCATTAACCCTTTCGTTAATGCGTCAACGAACACGCTAACGCAAGTGCCAGCAATTCCTGTGCGCCATCTTGCCGTAATTGCAAACGTAAGTGCAAAAGCGGCTCTTCACAGAGCCTGCATGCGTGCACGAATAGCTTACGCTGTTGTGGGGAGCAGTTTTATTACAAGAACCATGCTTTTCGGATTATTAATTGCCGGTGGCATGCTTGTTTCGCAACCGGCTGCTGCTGGTGAATCGGAACGTGCAGCCAGTGAACTCACAACAACTGAACCTGCTACAACTGAACTTACTACAAAGAATACGGCGGTAAGCTTAGAGTGGATTGAAACCGCCACGCAAATAACCCAACCCTATAAAGCCACTTATGATCTAAATCGCCGCGGCCGCACACATGGCACGGCGGAGCGCGAACTTACCGTAAACGCAGCGGGCGAGTGGCGTTATCAAACCAACACCCGCGCTTCGATTCTGTTCCTTTCCGATAGACGCTACAACGATAGCTTGTTTCAAATGAACGGCTATTACGTAGAGCCAATTACGTATGAATACGCGCGCCGTGGTACCGGCTCTGATCAAGATTATCGTGTGCGCTTCCAACGCGCTGAAAAAACATTAAAAACCCTCGATGGCGAAGAAGTAACTGCGGAATGGCGTGAACACTTGCTTGATGCCAATGCGGTGTTGCATCAACTGCAAATCGATGTGGCTATTGCCGAGGCGCAAACCTTTGCGTATGAGTTAATTGATGAAGATGGCCGCAACGAAAGTTATGAGTTTGCGATTACCGGCGAAGAAACCATGCAGGTGCGCGGTGAAGCTATGCCAGTGATCAAAGTAGAGCGGGTGCGTGATCACAATCGCCGGCAAACCTATTTTTGGTTTGCCCCAAGCTTGAACTACACTCTAGTAGGCATGCAACAAATCGAAGAAGGCAAAGAGCAGTTGCGTTTAGTGCTTACAGATTTGCAGTTTTACGAGGGTGGTTGAGGCCACGCGTTCTCTGGCAAAAGCGTTTAAACAAAAAAAGCACCTTGCGGTGCTTTTTTTATGTGAGTTTTGCTAAGCATTCTCGTGCGGCATTTACTCAGGCGCATAACCTTCTGCGCCGAGCAGGGCACCATCGAGCACCGCACCTTCTTCAGTGAGCTTCAGGCGATCAGCACAGAACCAACGAATCACCAGTGGGTAAATGCGATATTCTTGCTCGTGTACACGTTCTTGCAGATCTTCAGCCGTATCTTCCGGGAAAATCGGTATCCGTGATTGCAAAATTACCGGGCCGCCATCAAGCTCTTCAGTAACAAAATGGACACTGACACCATGTTCTGTGTCTCCGGCATCAAGGGCGCGCTGGTGCGTGTGCATGCCTTTGTATTTAGGAAGCAACGAAGGGTGAATGTTCATAATGCGATCGGCAAAGGCGGATACAAACACTGGGGTAAGCACGCGCATAAAACCGGCAAGAATAATCAGATCGGGCTGATAGCTTTGCACACGCTCCACTAACGCTTGATCATAATCTTCGCGATCAGCAAAACTGGTATGCGGCACAAATTCAGTGGCAATACCAAGGTCAGCCGCTTTCGCTAAACCAGCGGCATCAGCGCGGTTGGCAATCACCGCCACCACATCAGCGTTGATCTTGTTATCCTGGCAATGCTCAGCAATATTCAGCATATTGCTGCCGGTGCCAGAAATTAGCACCACAATGCGTTTTTTCATCGGGTTTGCGATAGCTGCAGGCATTAGGCGAATTCAACCTGTTCTTCATCGCCATTGCGATCAGCTACAGCACCGATAACCCATGCGCTTTCGCCGGCATCGTTCAGAAGCTTAACGGCTTTCTCAGCGGCATCAGCCGGCACAGCAATAACCAAGCCTACGCCACAGTTAAAGGTGCGGAACATTTCATTGCGCTCAATGTTGCCGTTTTCTTGTAACCAGCTAAAAATTACCGGCCACTGCCAGCTATCGCGCTGAACCACTGCTTTGCAATGTTCTGGCAATACCCGGGGAATATTTTCTTGGAAGCCGCCGCCGGTAATGTGCGAAATCGCGTGCACATCTACTTGCTTGATAAGTTCAAGAGTTGGCTTCACATAAATGCGTGTTGGCGCCATTAAATGATCAGCTAATGGTTTACCATGAAACGCTTCGTTTAAATCGGCGCCGCTTACTTCAATTACTTTGCGAATCAATGAATAGCCGTTTGAATGCGGGCCACTTGAAGCTACAGCAATTAAGGCATCGCCAGCCGCTACTTTGCTACCATCAATGATGTCGTCTTTTTCTACCACACCTACACAGAAGCCGGCTAAATCGTAATCGCCTTCTTCATACATACCTGGCATTTCAGCAGTTTCACCACCGATAAGCGCACAGCCTGATTGCATACACCCTTCACCAATACCGGCAACCACATCAGCAGCAACATCGATATCGAGTTTGCCGGTGGCGTAATAATCCAGGAAGAATAACGGCTCAGCGCCTTGCACAATTAAATCATTTACACACATGGCCACTAAATCGATACCCACGGTATCGTGTTTTTTCAGGTCGATTGCCAACCGCAATTTGGTGCCCACACCATCGGTTCCAGAAACCAATACCGGCTTTTTATAACCTTCAGGAATTTCGCACAACGCGCCAAACCCACCAATGCTACCCATTACTTCAGGGCGAGTAGTGCGGCGAGTAACATGCTTAATACGTTGTACCAGAGCGTTACCAGCATCAATATCAACGCCAGCATCTTTGTAACTGAGTGAAGGTTTATCTTTGTTCACGGGAGGTCCTCTTGCGGCTGTTGCCAACCAGTGTGCAATGTGTTGGATGCGCATTTTAACAGCACTGGGCCTTAGCTTGAATGCTTATTATAAATTTTTTATGGTGCATCTTGTTTGTAGGATAAAAAGGGCGCTAAATAGGCACCTATTTTTTGCATTTGCTAAGAAAGATGTTAGGTAAGGATGTACAGTGAAAGGCGCGGTAAATAAGGCATTGGCGAAGGCTGATAAAGTGGTAACAGCTACTCCAGCTGGTGATAACAATGTAGTGATTATGCCTGCGCAATTGCAGGATGTGCCCGATCTGCTGCGCATTGATCAGCTTTGTTTTCCTTACGATGCCATGAGTAAACGCAGTTTTAAGCGCTTTATTCAACACGATCAGGGCGATTTTGTGGTGATTCGCCGGGCGCAGCCTGCCCAGAGCGCGAGCGAGCAAACCAGCCACAACCCCATTCTAGGCTACGCCATTCTGTTGTTCCGCCAAGCCACGCGCTTGTGCCGGTTGTATTCGTTTGCGGTAGATCCCGAGCTGCAAGGTTTGGGGTACGGCAAACAACTTATGCAATATTGCATTGAGCGCGGCAAAGAAGAGCATTGTTTATTCTTACGCACCGAAACCAAAGCTGATAATAACCAAGGCCTACAATTTTTTGATCAGTTCGGTTTTGTGCATTTGGGCTTGCGGGAAGATTATTACGATGATCATTCCGATGCCATTGTGCTGCAAAAACAGCTGCATTTCTTCGATTCGGCCAACGTGCCGCATTTGGTGCCGCATCTTACGCAAACCACACCTTTTACCTGTGGGCCCACCAGCTTGATTATGGCCTTAGCGTGGTTTGGTAAACCGGTGTATTCGCCGCCCCATGAAGAACTTGAAATATGGCGCGAGGCCACTACTATTTATATGACATCCGGCCACGGTGGTTGCGGCCCTCATGGTTTAGCGCGCGCTGCGTTGCGCCGTGGGTTAAAAGCCGAGTTATGGGTGAGCCAAGCAGGGCCAGTGTTGCTTGATTCCGTGCGCAGCGATAGCAAACGCGAAGTAATGAGCCGGGTGCAAGAGGCGGATATTTATGCGTTACAGCAAGCTGGAGTTGCGATACATAACCTCGATTACAGTTTGGCGCAGCTTGATGATGATCTAAATGCCGGAAAATTGATTATTGCATTAATAAGCACGTATCAATTTGATAGCTCAAAAGCGCCGCATTGGGTGTTAATCACCGCAATGGACGAAGAATACATTTATATAAACGACCCAGACGATGATTTGTTACCTTGGCAAACGATAACAGAACGTCAATATCTGCCGATTCCGCGTACCATTTTTGAAAAAGCATTTGCTTATGGTAGTTCGCGGTTGCGGGCAGCGGTGGTATTGAGCAACGATGCTCAATAAACAGTGATAAAACAGGAGTTGTAATGGCTAAGGTTCTAGTACTTTATTATTCAAGTTATGGACACATTGAGAAAATGGCGCAAGCCGTGGCAGAAGGCGCACGCGCCGGTGGAGCTGATGTTGATATCAAGCGCGTACCGGAGCTCGTTCCAGAAGAAGTAGCGAAAAGCTCGGGCTATAAAATGGATCAAAGCGCCGAAATCGCCAAGCCCAATGATTTGAAAGAATACGATGCGGTTATTTTTGGCACGCCAACACGCTTCGGCATGATGGCTTCACAAATGAAGAACTTCCTCGATCAGTGCGGTGGCATGTGGGCCAACGGCGATTTAATTGGCAAAGCAGGGGGCGTGTTTACCTCAACCGCAACCCAACATGGTGGCCAAGAATCAACATTGTTGAACTTCCATACCGTACTCCTGCACTTAGGTTTTGTAGTGGTAGGTTTGCCGTATAGCTTTGCCGGGCAAATGAACATGGATGAAATTACCGGCGGCTCGCCTTATGGTGCGACTACTATGGCCAAGGGTGATGGTTCGCGTTTTCCTTCTGAAAATGAATTGGATGGTGCGCGTTTCCAGGGTGAGCATATTGCCAAGATAGCGAAGAAGCTTTCTGCGTAGTAAAAGAAGCGGCTTGTTGTATGAAAAGTGGGCGGCTAACGCTTTATAAGCGCTTTATTCGTAAAGGGTTTGTAGCCCACGAACTTATACTCAGGTATAATGTCTTAGTAAGGTAAGCACTGAGAGATTGCGTTAAGCAAGTAAAACGGTGATTACAAAACCTTTGGGGCTGATCCGGATTCGACGGGATACATGAAACCCAAGGTGCATGCCGAGGTGAGGCTGGCCTCGTAAAAAGCCTCAACTTTATAGTTGCAAACGACGACAACTACGCTCTAGCGGCTTAATAACCCGCTAAGCCCGTTCCCCAGCGCTTTGTCTGCGAGACTGGACCAGAACGGCTAACCCTAATGTAGACTCGCGTGGATGCTTCGCCCGGAGCTGAACCGTTAAACTTAATCGGGCTCGTCATTATAGAAGCCTGTCTGTCGGCGTCTTGATGATTAATTAAAAGACTGACTAAGCATGTAGGACCGAGGATGTAGGTATTGCGGACGCGGGTTCAAATCCCGCCAGCTCCACCATATCAAAGACTAGGCAAGTCTAATATTGTCTACTAACCCAGCGTAATTGCTGGGTTTTTTATTGCCTGTAGTAAAATGTAGTCTTATGCAGAACAGCCAAATCTAGCTATTTTTTGGGGTACATTTGGGGGTATCTCTGGCTATTCCGAAAACTGATACCCCACTTTAGAAATTGCCAACGCCAAACGGCGCTTAAGTATAGGCGGCGTAGCACAGCAGTTTCATTGAATTGCCGAAACCCTGCCATATTTCGCATCATTTTGCATGCGAATTCAATACCCCATTTCGCTTGTTGAACCCCCCCAATTCCGGACAATCTCTAACAGAGATTGGATACCGGAAAATATCACGATGCCATTAACCGTTACGCAGATTAATAATGCCAAAGTAGCAGATAAACCTTTTAAGCTTTACGATGGGCAAGGTTTATTTCTTCAAATAACCTCTACTGGGCGCAAGTATTGGCGCATGACAATACCGCTATGCGGGCAAAGAAAAATTGCTCGCTATTGGTGTGTATCCAGAATTATCGCTCAAGGAAGCAAGGCTAGCACGTGATGACGCACGAAAGTTACTCATTGATGGCCTAGATCCATCTATGGAAAAACAAACACGGCAGATTAACCAACGAGTCGCAGAGAAAAACACATTTGAGGCCGTGGCCAACGAATTCATGAATGCAAAACTTGAAGGCCTAAGTGCAATGCACGTTGATCGCACTACTCAAGCTATCAAAGAGATTTGGTACCAGCTATTGGTAAACGAGTTATCTCCGAGGTTACCGCGCCCGAGTTGCTTGCGGTTCTGCGTCGAGTGGAAAAGCGGGGAGCTATTGAAACGGCGCACCGTATAAAGCAGGTTGCATGTCAGATATTCCGCTTTGCCATAGCAACTGGTAGGGCGGATAGGGATGTAGCCGCTGATTTACGAGGTGCTTTAAAAAGCCCAAGAAAGAGTCACTTCCCCGCCATTACAGATCCTAAAGAAGCGAAGCAACTTATAGTCGCTATACAAGGGTACCAAGGAACTCCATTGGTTAAAGCAGCACTTCGCTTATCACCGCTATTATTTTGCAGACCAGGTGAGCTTCGTCACATGGAATGGGCTGAAGTAAACTGGAATGAACGACGTATTGAGCTACCAGCTAGCAGGATGAAAATAGGGGAGCCACTGATCATACCGCTCTCAAATCAAGCGCTAAAAATACTTGAGGAGCTTTATCCGCATACCGGCAGTGGAAAATACATTTTCCCATTTTCTAGAGGGCTTAGCCGGCCAATGTCTGATAATGCTGTTCGAACAGCACTGAGAACTCTTGGTTATGATAACGAGGCCATGACGCCTCATGGATTTCGTGCCATGGCACGTACAATCTTAGATGAAGTATTAGGGTACCGGGTTGAATATATCGAACAACAACTGGGGCATGCTGTGAAAGATGCGAACGCAAGGGCTTACAACAGGCCTATGCACCTTGACCAAAGAACAGAAATGATGCAAGCATAGTCGAGCTATCTAACAAGCTGCGCGCTTCATAGATGATTGAGCTTGCTGCATAACCTTTTTGGCGAAATCTACGGCTCGCTGTCCTTTTGCCTGAGGGAAAGAATCGTCGAGTTTATAGTCAGCCTCGACTCTGTACAGCTTTGATTGTCCTAATTTGTAACCAATGTTTTCTAACTCTTTAATGTCATAAGGTTCCTCTCCAGAATTACAAGTTTTTAAGTATGTAATAAGAGATTCATGAGTGCCTGATTCTTTGCGATCAGGCAAATTAGTAAGTCTGGATGTAACTTCATGGAATAGTGCGTAATAGGCACGGCTGGCTGCGTTCCTGTAGCTAACTTCAGAATTTGCCTTCAAGGACTCGTTCGCTAACTGAATTAGGTCAGAGGGGGTGGTTGCCATGCCTAATTACTCCTCTGCGCCAGAAAGTTGAACTTTATCTTCGGTTGTTTCGAATAAAAATATTAAACGCGAATCAAAAGACTCAAGCTTCATCAATTTATCAGCAAGTTCGAAGTTCCAGTCAGCAACTTTGTGCGCGACTAATTGGCTAACTCCTAAAGTAATAAATAAACCTTTGGAATCGTGGCACTTCATAACTGAACTATAATAGGTCAACACTTTATTTTGAGCAGGGATCGAGGCTGCAACGTCATACATCTCAAGCAAACTATTTTCGTCAACTTCAGCTTCTTCAAGCATCAATAAGAGAGCATGGCTCTTCTGCCTAAAATCGGAAAACCTCTGTTTCGAAACGTCGCTCAACCCAGATACCATAGGCTCTACCTTTTGTAATAATATATTGGCCTCACTTAATCTGTAAGCATCCATCAAGTTTTCAATGGCCAAAAAATATATTTCGGGCATTTGAAAACGCTTGGCAGCATCAACCGATAGCTCTATGGATGACAAATATTCACCCTCAGAGGATAAATAGTAGCAAACGTTTTGAATTGAAGCCGGGTCGACTGAAGAGAAGCTGAGAAGTTTGTCGGATTCTACTTTTGCCTCTAATATTTTACCTTCCGCAAGAGCTAACAAGGCTTTCAATGCTACTTGGTGCTCAACTAAAGGAAGTTTATCAACCTCGCGCTTCAAAAGCCTGACTCGAAACTCGTTAAGATCTTCTTGGTTAAAAAGTTCCTGTATCTGCTTGAACAATCCTTGGACATTAGACTCAGCTGGTTTCAGCGACATTTATATTCCTTGTTTAGGCATATCTAGGAGGAGTGAAGCTAGCACGCATGGCTTATTTAAGTTAATTTAGCGCAGAAGAATAGTCAACCTCTATAGTTTTGTCAATCAGACTACTCTTGACTGACATGACTGTACTCTTGTTGTAATCCACTCATCAATTTCAGACTCCAGCCACGCTACCCGTTTACCACATAAATTAATCTGCCGTGGAAACTCTCCTGCAGCTATGCGATTGTAAATTGTCGCATTGGAGAGCTTTACTCGGTCGATAACTTCCTTCATATCGAGGAATCGCAGTGGCTTCTGGTGTTTTTCATTGCTCATGTCGTTCACATTTTAAAGTTTAAAATTCTTATCATTTAACTGATTTCAGATGAGCCCAGTCGAGCTCTTTGATTCTTTCAACCGCGGTCGCAGCTTCGTTTAATTCTTTTTAGTGATTGATTAAAGCTAGGCCTAGCTACGTCATTTAGAATTTCCTTGGCTTTAGCGAAATGCCCCAGCACGTGAACGTTATCATGTTGAAATGAAGCGAATCGATGGCGCGTGACACTATTTTCGGTGTAGTTCTAATTGTTACCATTTTATTAGTGGTTATGGCTGGAGGTGGATTTGTTGTTTCAGGTCTTGCTGGGGTTATAGTGGGGTGGTGGCTATCTCGTTGGTATAATGCTGTTGAGGTCAGAAATTGGGCTAGATGCCGCATGTAGCGGCATTAACTAATGAGGTTAAGTTGTTCTTCCGATATATCTTCACTGCATTTTGCGCAGTCCACAAGTTGTTGAAAGATAACATCGTCGAGCGTACAGACTGCATTTAGGGTGCCGCCGAATCTTTTTTGAAGTAATTCGGCGCTATTGAACAAGTAAAACTCATTTAAGCAAACCCAAGTTGACTCTTTTAGATAGCAACAGCCTTTAGGAAGGAAAAAATTGAAGAAGCGATCAGCTTGACAGCCGTAGGTAGTGCCACGGCCATGCTGTTTAGATGTTGTTTTAGCGACTAGATGGATACCGTTCTGGTTTCCTAGCGCTACAAATAGTTTTTCGCCTGATTCACCGTCATTAAAGTGAAAATCGCGATCAAAGAATATGCTGCCTGGTACCACTTAGCTTCTCCATAAGCTCTTGCCGATCCTTAGAGACGCTCATAACCATTTCATGCTCCGCAGTTCTAACAGCTAGTTCGTACGGAATGAGTGATTGGCGTTTGCCCTCAACTTCAAAAACTTGATGCCAAGGCTGATTCTCCAGGTGGGTTTCTTCGACCATTTCATCAGCGGTTGCAGTTTTGTATTTCTCCGAGAGCTCACGCAACATACTCAGTTCTCGCCGAGTGAAGATAGAAGTATCGGTGTCGGATTTTTTAGTTACAGTCAGCATTTTTCCGCGATAAGCCGTAGTTTCACGAAATTCTATGCTCGCTGCTAAATCTTCTTTCGGATTATTGATTTCATTGTAAAGCTCTGCGGGCACTGGGCCCATTGGCCATGCATAGTAATTAAGGCCGGTGACTGGACGGCCTGTATCTCTGAAGTGGCGAAAGTCTAGGAAGTATAAAAGCTTGCAAAGCTTAGTCTTTCCCAGTTTTTCGACATTTTCTGAAAAGTAGCAAATAGCATTGATTAGCTTGTTTCGCTCGTTCGATATGATCATCTTAGCTCCTGCTTTGATGGGCGCATCATACAGATTGCTGTACAAAAATCAATCATAACCCTTGAATAAGTATGGTATATCGCTACCAAAATAGCGTTCGAACTTAGTAATCTCTTCATCCAAATTGGCCACATAATCTTCAGCACAGCTAGCAACTCTGCTACTGCCGCATCTACCTACCATAGCAGTTAATAATCTTTCTGCGTATCGATTAGTGCCAGGGTCGAAGGTAAACACCAATGAAAAAGCAGAAGCAGAAGAGGCATATTCACTGTCTAAGGGCGTACTTATAAGGTAGAAGCCAAAGTGTGGCTCATTAGTGTCATTAGACAACTTTAAGTGTGGACTGCTCCGGACAAGATTGCGCACATTAAATGCGACTCGACTACCGACCGAATCATCTCCACTATGAGAAACATAGACAGGGTATTTAAAGTCATCGTTTGCAGTCGCAGTCAGGGGGCTTGCAGCTGTTGTTATGAGCAAAGCTAGAGAGTACAGCGACTTTTTCATGTATTCTTCCTTGAGCTATAATGTTAATACATTGTTGATCGCCGGAGTAGGGGTGTCAATATCCTAACCCCGGCGCTATATCGGGTTACATTCCACATGTTTTTGCTAGGTGTAACTTAATAAAACCATTACTGCTTCTCATAACAGCTTCGGCTAGATGTTCCCTTGTATTATCAGAATTGGGATTCCAAAGCTGCTTTATCGTTACCGCTCTTCCATCTATATCTGCCTTGTACGTCAACATCAGTATTTGTTTTTCGTCGTTATTCATTATTCAGTTCCTAATTTTAATTAGAGGGACTGAAAACCGGTTTTCAATATTCGGGTGGCCAAACCCTAGCGCTATGAGAGCACAATCTGAAATTCAGGCTACTGGATGAACTTTCGGGTTCGAGGCCGAAATTAACCGGTAGCGCAAAAATAGAAATGTGGTAATAGCGCTTCGTGAAACAGTTCTCCAGAAGGCGTGAGTCACATAACTACGGTAGCCGACGAAATAATGAATGTCTTTCTGGGTTTTTCATAACCATTTGAAAAGCCACATTTAAATTTTTAGGTGTTGTTAAAAGTAGAGTTTCTTGCAGCACTTTTAAATACTTTATTGGATACATAATCAGAGATCATTTTAAAACTAAGGAAGGTAAAAGACGAGGGTACTATTTAAGTGTTAATCAACCCAAAATTTAGGGCGCAGAAGTGCGCCCCTTACTAACTAGAAATTACTTTACTTGAAAGGTATTCAACATCATCTAGCATCGTTCTCAGTTTGATAACAAATTGCTCTGTATAACGGTAGAATTAGAGCAATTCACGGCGTTCAAGTGCTGTTGAAATGACTTTGCGATGACCTCGCCAAGGACTACAGGCACAGCATTTCCAATGAGCCTACCCAAAGTGCTCATACTCAACTTGTCATCATCTTTCAAGAATTCGTATTCGTCAGGAAATGACTGAAGAATAGCTGCTTCGCGAAGACTTATTGCTCTGTCTTGTGACGGGTGTCCAAATCTTCCATTTCCAAAGCCATAACATTGAGTTGTAATGGTAGGGCTAGGGAGTGACCACTCCATCCTACCATAAACACTAGAATATCCTTGGCCAGACTTTTTAGTATGACATGTAGACAGTAGCTCTTCAGGCCAGTCCCGCCATGTTCCTCCGGGTTTTGAGTGTTTGATTCTAGATAGGTTTTTTTGAGAAAGTCCTGCGCTAATATGTAGCCGGTCATGCTTACACCCTTGGCCAGCATGAATTGATGGTAAATGGCTGATACTGTCTTTCACAGTGCGATATTCACGAACTGTATGGGTTGGCTTTATGAGCTCTACGGGCCCTAATTTCGAGGCAAGCAAAACGAGACGTAACCGTCTCTGTGGGAGACCGTAGTCTGGGCAAAAAACAGTGGTGTCGGTCACATAATAGCCGCTGTCAATTAGATGAGCCTTAAAGTCTTGATAAACACGGTGTTTGCAAACTCCAGGAACATTTTCCATTGTTACTAGATCGGGATTTACTCCGGAGATCAGCCTACTGAAATGATAAAGAAGTCCCCACCTGTCGTCCTTCGGCTTTTTTTGTGTATACTTTGAAAAAGGTTGACAGGGCGCACATCCAGCTAAAAGCTTAATACTATTTTTCGGAAAAAGAGTTGCAATCTCATTGGGAGATACTTCTGAAATGTCACGTTGATAGAAAGTACTAAAATTATTTTTTTCGTAGGCATACCGGCAAGCCTCATCTAGGTCATATCCCGCGGTAACTTCTACGCCCGCTTTTACAAAGCCGTGGGTAAGACCTCCAACACCACAGAACAAATCAACCGCCGTTATTTTCATCGCACACCACTATTACGTTGCTAAAATTAAATGTTGTCAACAAGCAATTCAAGTTTATCCAGTTCTTTACTTTTTTCCAGATATGAGGCGTATGAATTCTGAGCACTATGGATCAAGCCGTCGTAGTACATGATTCTACTTCCTGGAGATATAGCATTCATTGAGTGCTTAATTCTTTCTGGATTGGAGCTTTCTTCGGGGATCTCTTTTCCTAAAACGAATATAACCTCAATGTTTGGGTTTTTATCTCCTAAGCTTCGACAGATTTTTTTCAGTTTATCAAAATACTTTGTTCCTTGCTCGTTCAACCCGTGAAGAGTGACGGATGCTCCAGCCCGTTTTAATTCGATAATTAAATGTTTTCCCGCAGAAGTCTTATAAGCGATATCAACTCTTCCAAGCTCCTCTTTTTTGGTTAAATCATCAATTATGACACCTTCAGCAATAAGTTTAGACTCAATTGCTTCGCTTCCTGAAGCTCTTTCCCAAGATGGATCTAAGAGCCACAGATGATTGAATAAGTATTCTTGCAGAACTTTCTCTTTTGCGTCTTGATCTAGTAAATTATTAAACTGTTTAATAGCATCTAGGCGTGAATTCACAATGTCGCGATAAAGTGAAGCCTCAAGGGCATCGCGATCGCCCAAAAGTTCAAGAAGCTGTTGTGGGTTCGTCAGGCTATGACCAAATTCATCTGTTGAACCTCTAAGTTTCATTCTTTCGAACGCGATAACACCATGTTTAAACATTAATTTCTGATCAACATCATTATCAACAGGGATCGAGCTAATCTGTGCGATTAAACTTTCTGCGCTTTTTCTGAATCCAGAAGGTAATCCGTCTAACCATTGCTTGAGAGCAGGGGACTCCTCTTTTGCTTTCTCCACCTCATGCTTTTTTCTCCAATCAGACCATTTGCTCTCAACCTTATTAAGTGCTGACTTCAGGAATGCAATCAAAGCAATGTAGCGCTCATCATCTTCCTGTACTCTTTGTCGATCGCTAGTAGCAATATCTGGCTTATCGTTAGCATCCAAGAAATCAGCTTCAATCTGACCCGTTAGGTATTTAGTAAATAATCGTCCATCGTTTAGACGGTCCAAAATATTTTCGTGAAAGAGCCTTCCTCGAGAAAGAACCACTATTCCGTTCAGGTTTCCCAATTCCTCGCTATCCAACTCTTTCGGAGTCCTTGATGTTCCAATCCATCCTGAAACCTTGATATTACTTTCCCAACCGGGGAGTGAATTCTCTAAAATACCGGTTTCCTTAACTTTAGTTGCGGCACTTGTATCAACCTCACTACCCTCAATTTTCCATAGGAACTGCAGTGCCGATAAATCCCCTCTATCCTCCATGGTTACTGGCTGTCCGTTAATTAAAATCTTAAAATTGAACTTTTCGCCAATAACGGAGAATCTTCTTGCAAGTCTTCGACGTAATGCTTGAACGCTTTTACCGAGGCGGGTTCGCTTAATTTCGCCCAGAGTGATTTGTGTACCTTTAGTTACAGAAAGGGCATCAACCTCCAGTGAAACTGGCTTATAACTTCTTTCTCGTAATCGAACAGAATCTTTTATATCTGCAATACTCATTTTTAAACCGTGCGCAGAAGCTTCCCCATCTTTGATTGACTGGACTTCTATACAGTTCGCAATTGAAAATAGAGATAGCTTGCCTAGCCCTTTTCTCCCCATAACCGGTCGACCTTTTGCTGTGACCTCTCCGGTAATTGTATCTTCAACTCTTCTTCGATACCCAACTCTTAAATATTTCTGATTCATGTCTGAAATAGACATGCCGATTCCATTATCTTTTATTGTGATTAGGTCATTTTCTTTATCGATATTTATTTCAATTAACTCTGCATCTGCATCCCAAGCGTTAGCGACAGATTCGGTAATTACTGCCGCTATATTGCTATACAAATTGATTCCTAGATGATCTAAGACGTTAAGGTCCACTGTCATTTCATATAAATCACTCATCTTCTAAACGATCCTTATTGTGAAGTTTGATACTTAAGGCAATGACAGAGATGTTAATCATTAGAAGTAGATTAAATTTAGCTTGATTAGAAATTCTGTATCACCTGCTTTACCATTCCGATAAATGTACAGTTTCCATTCACAGATGTCACGGGATATCAGTGATTAAACGGCTTAAGCCTCTTCTGGCCGCCATCGATAATCAGCTGCTTTAATGTTGCCTCGGAGGTTTCGTCCAAGGAGCAATGCCTACTTTACCGTTTTCAGCTGGGATATCCGGATCAACGATAACGATCGAACCTTCTGGAATTGATTTGCCGCCAGTGTAACGGGTCATACGGGAGCCCCGAATGCGGAGCGCAAATGCTCGAGGACCCACACTTGTTGTGTGTGCATAATATTTTGGGGCTTCTGCCTGGCTAACATCCATTCCCAACCAATACCCTGCCTGAACCCACGAAATTAAAGGCACCTTGCCACGCAAGTCGGGGTCTGACTCAACATTTGAAGACGAACCATAAGCAAACTCGTCGAGCGTAATGCTCAGCGCTTTAGCATTCTGCCCGATGCACATACCTTTAAGGCTAGTCACGTCACTTTCCCATTGAGAAAAAGTCACATGATTTACGCCCACGGCTTTAGCTAGGTTCTTCTGCATTAGCTTGCTTCAAGAGGCAAATTTTTAAAAGCAAATTGGAGCGTAATCCAGATTACGATATAGTTTCTAAACACCATTTCTGCAGAGCTGGAGCCACACCAAAATGAAAACCATTGGCCTTATCGGCGGTATGAGCTGGGAATCTACGCAGGTGTATTACCGGCTGTTGAATGAAAAAGTGAAGCAGAGCTTGGGTGGGCATCATTCGGCGAAGGTGGTGTTGGTGAGTGTCGATTTTGCTGAAATTGCTGAGTTGCAGCATGCGGGTGATTGGCCGGCTACGGAGACTATTCTCTGTGATGCGGCGCAAGCGCTTGAGCGCGCCGGTGCTGATTTTATTCTGATTGGCACCAATACCATGCACAAAATTGCCGATGAGGTAGCAGCGGCCGTTTCTGTGCCCTTGTTACACATCATTGATGTTACTGCGGCAGCGCTTAAGGCACGCAGCATTAAACGAGTTGGGCTGTTGGGCACGCAATTTACCATGGAACAGGAATTCTATCGGGCACGGCTGCAGGCTCAAGGCGTTGAAATCGTTATTCCAGAGCCCGAAGAGCGGGAGCTAGTTCATAGTGTTATTTTCGATGAGCTCTGCCAAGGTCAGTTTCTTGATGCATCAAAGCAAGCCTACCTCAAGATAATAAAGGGCCTTGCAGCGCGCGGTGCTGAAGGCGTGATTTTAGGCTGTACCGAAATTGGCATGCTGCTACAAGATGGCGATGCTTCTATTCCTTTATTTGATACCGCCGAGCTGCATGCGGAAGCGGCAGTATCTAAAGCCCTGAGCTAGTGCACCTGAATCACCCCAACAAAACCGCCAACACCGGTATATACACCAACACGTTCAACGGGAAGGTGATGCCGAGTGCAGCTAGCATGGCTTTGCCGATGTCGGCGCTGGGTATGGCGGCACGAATAGCGGCTGGTGCAGCTATGTAAGAAGCGCTGGCGGTTAGGGCGCTGAGCACTAAAACTGAGCCTGTGGGCAATTCTAGGTAGAATCCGAGCAACAATCCGGGCCAGAGCATTACGAGTGGTGCCAATGCGGCGAATAGCACTAAGCGCCATAGTTTGAATGGAAACGGCCGACAAATTCGAGCGGTGGTGATACCCATTTCGAGCAAGAATAGCGCCAACAGGGCGGAGAACCCGTTTAATACCAAGCCTTCAATGGATGCCAGCCCACTCGGGCCATATAACCACCCAATTACCACACCGCCCATTAATAAGATTACCCCTCGGCTCGTGAGCGCTTCGTGCCAAATGGCGCCCATACTTGCCGGAGGGTTAGAAGCTGCGGTAGTTTGCTCACCCTCAGCACCGCTAGTATTCGCAACATCTTTCTGCGCGCGCCAATGATAAAACGCCAGCATGAGCACAATGGCGGGCAGTTCAAGAATTACCA
The DNA here is from genome assembly GCF_003987345.1 of Aliidiomarina shirensis. GTDB lineage: Bacteria > Pseudomonadota > Gammaproteobacteria > Enterobacterales > Alteromonadaceae > Aliidiomarina > Aliidiomarina shirensis. The sequence continues at coordinate 82,419 of NZ_PIPP01000001.1, forward strand.
AATAGAGTGTGGTATCGGCGGCGAGTGGCAATTGATAGCTTTCCGCCAGTGCCCAGGCTACGGCAAAGGTACCGGCGCTTACCGAACCGTAATGAGCGGCGATACTAATAGCATCAACGCGGGGCAGGCGCACGAGTTTGCGCAATACCGGAAAGAGAATTGGGGGCGACAGAAAGCCGAGGGCCATAATCAGGAAGAGGTTGCTCCACACAATACTATCGCCGTTGCTATGCAGTGCCAAACCACCTTTAATACCAATGCTGAGCATGAGAAGAATGGTGAGGATCTCGTAGATTTGTCCGGGAACTTTTAAATCCGATTTCACCAACCCTGCAATTAAGCCGAGTGCAAAAAAAGCGACAACGATATCTGGCATGGATCCTCCATTGATTAAGCTGCTTTGAGCAATGTGCTTTTCGCAACAACCGCTGGATTATGCAGAACTCTATCTATATATAAAAATAATTGATTGCAAACTAAAATATAGGTAATAATCTATAGCTGACGCCCAGAACAATTCCGCAGGAGTGTGTATGCAATTGCGCCAGTTAAATTTCCGGCTACTTGAAGTATTTCAGCAAGTGGTTGAAGAAAAGAGCATTTCGGCTGCGGCTCGCAAGCTGCATTTAACCCAGCCTACGATTTCAGCGCAAATTCGCCGGTTAGAAGATGTGTGTGCAGCTGAGTTATTACAGCAAGAAGGCCGGCAGATGATACCCACGCTCGCAGGTGAGCATTTATATCGAGCTTGTGGCGATATTATGCGGCGCATGCATGAATGCACGCAGGCCATTTCGGCGATTCGTGAGGGCGATCGCGGCACATTAAAGATATCGCTGGTGAATACCGCGCAGTATGTGATTCCGCCATTGGTAGCGAAATTTAATCGGCAATATCCGGATATTGGTGTGGAGCTGAGTATTGGCAATCGCAGCAGTACTTTGCAGCGCTATAACAATAATGCCGATGATATTTATATCTTCAGCCACCCGCCGAGCGATTCCATGGTAAAGGCGGAGCCTTTCATGGCGAATCGCTTGCAGCTTATTGCGCCGGTGAATCATTGGGCGGTGCAGCAATGCGAGCCAGTAAGCTTCCAGCAGTTGGTAGATGAACCTTTCTTAATGCGTGAACCGGGCTCGGCCACACGCATGGTATTTGATACCTGGTTGGCCGGACGCGGTTTGTATTTAAACCACACCACGCAAATCGAGAGTAACGAGGCGATTCGAATTAGTGTGGCTGCGGGAATGGGTTTGGCGGTGCTATCGGAGCACATTATTGATCATGGCAGCGATGCGGTTGCCCGTGTTAATACCGAAGGCTTTCCACTGCCGGGGCAGTGGTACATGGTGAGCCGCAACGATTCCAGTAATGCCAATATCATTGATAAGTTCCGGGTGCTGGCGTTAACCGCGAATTTGTAGCCTGCGCTTATTTCGCTATTTTTATTAAGTAATCAGCTAATGCACCCATACCGGTGCGTTCTCCACCTGCACGTTCTTCAGCGGCTTGGTTGTAGTTGGTATTGGTGTTCACATCGTAAACAAAGAGCTCGCCTTCGGCGTTTTCAATGAATTCAATACCGGCCACATCAATAGCGTTATCGCTTAAAAAGCCTTCAAGCTGGCTAATGATACTGTGGCTGTTAAAGCGCTCGGTAATCGTAAACTTGTGTGCTTCTTGGGCGCTGCTGGCACTCGCACTCTCAGTCGCACTCGCACTCGGGTCGGGCTCCGCTCCTGTTGGGCAAAACTTATCTTCGATGCTGCAATTATCGGCAGGGCAAAGCTCGAAGCCATCTTCGGTATTTACTTGCACGGTATATAAAAACTTGCGGCCAACGAATTCGGCGCGGGTAATGAAAGGTTCTTTCGGCTGAATATATTCTTGTAGCAGCCAAATACCATCGAGCGGTTCTTCGTGGTCAGTTCGTTCCACGTAAGTTTGCAATTCAGCTAACGAATTGAAGCGTTGCACGCCAAGGCCTTTACCGCCACGGTTCGGTTTTAAAATTAGGGGCCATTGATTGAATTGTTCGGCGGCCTGCAACACATGCTGTATACCTACTACTGCGTGGGTTTTCGGAACTTGTAAACCTGTTCGTTGTAGTGCGGCATATTGGGAAATTTTGCATACTTCAAGGGCAAGCACCCCGGTGTTATTCACTACGGTGCGCTGATAGCCTTCTAACCAAGTAAGCACTGCACGGGTAAGCTCTGGTGCGAAACGGTGGCCACGCGTATGCGAAGAGGCACTCATACGGTTGTAGTAAACCGCATCGCTGGGTTCTTCAGTAAAAGGCACTACGCCGGTATCTAAAAACATTTCGCGTGCGTTAACGCCGCGTTTGGCAAATTCTGCACGTAGTGGTACTAACCATTCGTCGTTTTCATGAATAATAACAATATCGCGCACTTGAACCCCTGCCTATGCCAACAAAAAAGATGCATTCTCAGAGGCATTACACCGCGAAGAGCAGGAGAGGATCAAATTGAAAAAGTTATATATCAGATTGTGTGGTTCTAAGGGGTAAACGCTACCGTTACACTTCGATTTCCACTCGATTGCGCCAACATCATTGATAAGTTTTGGCTGCTGGCGTTAACCGCGAATTTGTAATGTGCTGTACTTGGAAAGCAGGCTCGCTAATGAGAAGCACGCTCGTAAACTGTCATCGTGAAGTTAACCGGTGCGTTAGAACGATTCTCATATGCGTGGCGTACATCCATAGTTGCTGTGAGCGAACAGTTTTCATTCAAATTAATTACTTCATTATCAATGATGATTGTTAAGCAGCCCTTTTCAACATGAATAAGTTCAATCGTGCCCTTTGTGTGTGGATCAGAGGCAAACGTTTCGTTGGGGAGCATATGCCAACGCCAAAGCTCCACCATTACAGATCCTTTTGTTCCTGCTAATAAGCGTGCTGTTCCGCCGTGTTCCCCCTGCCAAAGTGTCGGGATGTCGTTTGGTTTGTTTATTTTAACGTTAGGTCCATCAGAGATAGCTACGATATCAGCAACAGAAACACCAAGTGCATTCGCTAGTTTACAAAGGATCCCAATACTTGGATTAGCGCGGCCTTTTTCAATTTGCACCAGCATACCTTTACTGATTTCAGATCGTTTCGATAGCTCGTCAAGCGAAAGCTTGTGCTCTTTTCGAAACTTATTGACGCGTTCAGCAACCGCTAAACTAATTGATTCATTAATTGTTTCGTTATTTGTTTCATTATTGCCGGTCATTATATTGACTTTTGTTTCCATATATTGAATCATCAGGGTCTTGGTATTATCAATGTGATTTATGGATGTAGTCAATGTTTGAGGCGAATATGTATGATCTTGTAAGTACGTTTGTAATGGGAATGGTCATTTCTGGAGGCTTAATAATTGCCATCGGGAGCCAAAATGCGTTTTTGTTGAAAACAGGGCTCACAAATAACCATCCTTTCACAGCAGCTACTATCTGTTTCCTTGGTGATTTCTTACTCATTGGCGCCGGTGTTTTCGGAGTTGGAGCATTAGTTAGCGTTGATAGTGTTTTGGGGATTCTATTAAGTATTACGGGGACCATTTTCTTAATATGGTACGGTTCAGTAGCGTTACGCTCAGCCATTCGTGGCACTGGAACTTTAGTTGTGGAGCAAAGCGAGCGCTCGCCGAGCCGTTTAAAAACTACGGTTTTAATGGCAATGGCAATGACATTTCTCAACCCACATGTTTACATTGATACTGTGGTATTGATTGGTGGTGTAACGGCTAGCCTTTCGCAGAATCTAAAGCCATGGTTCGTAGCGGGAGCTTTAATCGCCTCCGCTACATGGTTCTATAGTTTAGTATTTGTGGCGAAAAAACTTTCGAACGTTCTTAATAAGCCTAGAGCATGGCAAATTATTAATACCCTTATCGCCTTTTTAATGTTTTTAATCGCTGCAAAATTATTGTATACGCTGATTGGCGTGTGGACATAAATATAGAAGCTACACCTTGGTTTCCACCCGATTGCGGCCATTTCGCTTGGCGGCGTAAAGTGCATTATCGGCAAGCGATAGTAGCTTATCGAGCTTTTCGTGCTTCGTTTGGCTTTCGGTAACGCCGAAGCTGCAGGTGAGCTTGAAGCGCTCGTTGGTTACTGTGCATTCAAACTCCATTTCTTCTATTTTCTGCCGTAGTTTTTCGGCTACTTTAACGCCTTGCAGCAAGGTGGTATCGGGTAGGGTAATGGCGAATTCCTCGCCACCAATACGGCCGAGAACATCTTCCGAACGAAGCTGGGCTTTCACTTCCCGGGCTATTTCTTGCAACACAATATCGCCGGTGGCATGGCCGTAGGTATCGTTCACTACTTTGAAGCGATCGAGATCAAACATAACCACGGCTATTGGCTTCTCGAGGCGATCACACAACTTAATGGTGCTTTCGGCGCGTTCAACGAAAAAGCGGCGATTATACAGCTTGGTAAGTGGGTCGGTGGTGGCAAGCTCGCGAAGCTCTCGCTCTGCAAGTTTGCGCTCAGTGATATCTTGGATAGTACCGTGGTAGGTTCCGTTTAATAGGTTGAGCTCACCAATTGAATGTACCCAACCAATGGTGCCATCCGGCCGCACAATTCGATATTCGATATCTATTTTGCCAAGCTCTTTTGCGCGCTCTTCACTTTCGCGCAGTAGCTCTATATCTTCAGGGTGTATGTGGCGATTCACCAGCTCAATTGAAGGGCTTGTGTGCGCTTGTTCTAAACCAAAAATTTTAAATACCACATCAGACCAATACACTTCACCGGTTTCCATTTTCGCATACCAGTTACCAATCGATGCGAGCTCCTGCGCTTCATGTAATCGCCGCTCGGATTCTTCGAGTTTTAATTGCGCCGTTTTCAAATCGGTAATATCGAGCAGCATGCCATTCCATACGGTGGAATTGTTAGGCCCTTGTTCTTGGTTGGCTCTACCGCGAACCCATTTCACGCGGCCGCTATGATGCACGCGAAAATCGCACTGCCATGGGAGTGATTTTACTTTCGAGGTAACAATGGAATCTTCTACGCGTTCGATATCATCAGCGTGGATAAGCTTGAATACATCCTTTGCGCTTTCAGGCGGAACCGCGGCGCTTGAGGTTGAATCATCGAGTAATCTTGGACTGGCAAACGGAAAGCTAACCTCACCATTAGCATCAATTTGAAATTGAAAAATAACGCCGGGCGCTACTGAAATAATTTGATTCAGTTTCTTTTCGAGGTGGCCCAAAACTTTCGGGGCGAGATCAGTGTCGTTGGTCATAATAGGTTCCTTTTGCTGGTATTTTACGCAATAACGAATCAATATTCATTGATTGGTATCAAAAAATACCAGCAAAAAGTGTTTAGCAGCCTAAGCCACGCTTAACACATGGGCTACCAGCTTTTCGATGCCTGATTCAGCTTCACTCACTGATTGCGCCAACATATAAGCCGGTGTGCTCGCTGTTTTATGGGTGTTATCCACCACAATATCGTTCACCGGACATTCCACATGCTCGCCACCCATGTTGTTAATGGCCTCGGCGACATCTTTATCGTTACCTACGGTAGCTTTTACGCCTTTGCCGAATACATGCGGCATAAGCACCGGGGCAATACATAGATAACCGGATGGTTTATTAGCTTCGGCAAATGCCTTACATATCGCAAGAACTTCTTTATTCACCGACATATCTTCGCCGTTTAAGGCAAAATTACAGAAGTTCTTCGCGACACCAAAGCCACCTGGCAAGATAAGTGCATCAAAATCAGCTTCATTGAGTTCATCCAGAGGTTTTACGTTGCCGCGCACGATGCGTGCTGATTCTTGCAATACATTGCGTGTTTCCGGCGTTTCTTCGCCATTTAAGTGATTGATGTGGTGTAGTTGCGAGATATTGGGCGCAAAGCACTCATAGCTCGCGCCTTGCTTCTCGATATGCAATAAAGTTAGCACCACCTCGTTAATTTCGGCACCATCGTAAACGCCCGAACCGGATAATAAAATAGCTACTTTTTTCATGCTTATACTCCTGTTTGGCCTCGGTTGGTTTGGCTTGATGAGTTGGTTTTATCTTGTTCATTAAAGTATGGGGGATGTTCTTGAAGTTTCAAGCCGGTGCTTACGTGCTGAGGGTAAATTAAGCGCCAAGTTTTGCACTATAGCGGCCTTAACATCGGAAAACTGCGCTGTACCTGTTATAGTTATTTTGCAGGTAAATGATTTAGGTGCGTGCAGCCAGAAGCGGATGCATTCTCAAAGGCATTCAGCGTATAGGCACATGCACCTGCAACCAAGGAGAATACTATGGATAAGCTAAAAGAAGTTGTTTATACCGCAAATGTAAGCACGAAAGGCGGCCGTACAGGCGAATCAGCCTCTGATGATGGTCGTTTGAAAGTATCATTATCAACCCCGAAAGCGATGGGTGGCGATGATGGCCAGGGCACCAACCCTGAACAATTGTTTGCAGCGGGCTACTCCGCGTGCTTCATGGGCGCCATGAAAGCGGTATCGGGCAAACTTGATGTTAAGGTTCCGAACGATGCTAAAATCGATGCTGCGGTAAGCTTCGGCCCAATCGAGCAAGGCTTTGGCATTGCAGTGAAGATGGATATTTCATTACCGGGCTTGGATCGTGCAGATGCTGAGAAGCTGGTAGAAGCCGCGCATAAGGTATGCCCGTATTCCAACGCTACTCGTGGTAACGTTGATGTAAGCCTGAACGTGGTTTAACAACCGATTTTGAAATGCCGTTTGAATAACGGCTGCATAATCATAAAGCCGAACTGCTCTCCGTGAAATGACACCGAGTAGTTCGGCTTTTTCTTTGCCTGTTATTTACCGATTTTTTTAGAAAAGAAGGTTTGGTTCAGGCATTGGCGAAATTGAGTTGTTGAGTTTATACTGAAGAGCCTTTTAAAAGGCTTTTTAAAGCCCGCTATTTGCAGGTTACTGTTTAAAAGTCACGGCTTAAGGGGAAAGGACGCTTACTATGAAAACCGAAACAATTACTTATCTGAAAGAGAACGCCAATAGTTTGGAGTTGCAGGAAGAATTGATGATTACGAAAAAAGGGAAGCCTGCTTTTGTAGTTCAATCTTATGCTGATTATGCGTTCCAGCAGGAAACATTAGCGCTTTTAAAGTTAATGAAGCTTTCTGAGAAATCATTAACTACTGAAAAACTTAGTATTGATGAAGCGTTTGAACAAGATGGCGCCTAAACAATACAACATTGTTGCTTCGCCGGTGTTTAAGCGTTCGCTCCAGCGTTTACGTGCCTTTCTATCAGAGCAGTTTGGTGAGAAGGTGGCAAACTCGGTAAGTGAAAACATTAAGTTAAAAATAACCGAGCAGCTTACTCTGAATACTTTCTGCGGCCCCATCAGTGAGCGGCTTTTTCAACTTGGTTTAACTGAATACCGGCAATTACTTATCGATGAACATAATCTTGTGTTCTATGTTGTAAGGAATGCCGATAGCAGTGCCGATAGCCCAAAGGATACTGATAACGAGCAGGAAGTGCAGTTGCTCTTAGTTATGGATTCTCGGCAAAGCATTCAGAAGCTGTTGTTCGAACTTAACTTACTGATGTAAATTCGATTCTAAACGTTAAGCTAGCTTGTTTCTTCGGTGGTTACTGGTTTTGGTTTTGCCGCAGGCGCTGCTGGCTCTACCCCCGCTGAAGGCTCTACCCCCGCTGAAGGCTCTACCGCCTCTGAAGGCTCCGCTGGCGTTGCAGGCTTAGGCGCTTTTTTCTTGGCTGGTTTCTTCGCACCCAAGGCTATCAACACTTGTTCGCGCTCGCGAGCGAGGAAAAACGCCATATCTTCAACCTGTTGCTCACTACTTAGCGCTTCACAACCTTCGAGCAACGGTACTAACTCATCAACCATATCAAGCATTTTATCGTGCGCATCGGCTTCGGCTTTGCTGGTAAATGTCATTTTTTCTTCTCCGTTGCGTACAACTACGTATTGCGTAATTACAGCCATTGGGATTCCTCGTGGGGGTGTATTTAATAGAAACTATATACTGGTTATTTATACAGTTATTCGGTTGTGATCGCAAGCCTAGATAACGGTGAAATGAGGCTTTTTTGGGGTGAATCAAAGCAGTATAAAAAAGGCGATTGAATGGTTTTCCAACAGCTACTGCTTCGCGATATACTGGCTCGAATTTTTTGTAATAGGTTTTTTCAAGAGCCGATTTTTTAGAGCTAGCGGCTCTCAGAATAGGTTAGTGATTAGGATATAAAATGGCGAAAGCAGCTGCGGTACATATTTTAGTGGAAACGAAGGAAGAAGCGGAACGGCTGAAAGCTGAGTTAGCGAAAGGTGCGAACTTTCATGAGCTGGCGAAGAAGCACTCGATTTGTCCTTCGGGCAAGAAGGGCGGTGATTTAGGTGAGTTTCGGCCGGGCCAAATGGTGAAAGCCTTTGATAATGTGGTTTTTAAAAAGCCGATTTTGCAAGTGCATGGGCCGGTTAAAACGCAGTTTGGGTTTCATCTGATTAAAACGCTTTACCGCAGCTAAGGGTTTTGAAGCAACACCTTCGCGCTCGATAATAAATTTGCTGCACCCACATGAAATGAGCAGCTCAACTTTAGGACATAACATGACAACAGAATCAAACACGTACCCTATTGGTAAGCCCGGCGTGGCTTGGGGCGCCGAAGAGAAGAACATTTGGCTGAATGAACAAACGCAAAAGCGCTCCTATTTTGATGATGTAGTAGCAGTTATTGAATCGTTAGCGAATGATTTTGATGTTGAGCAATACGGTGAGCTTGCGTATGCGGAACATGGCTTTGCTGATTATCCGCTGCTGCTGGTGAAATCGAAGCATTGGAGCGCGGAAAAACCAACGGTAATCGTTACCGGTGGGGTTCATGGTTATGAAACTAGTGGTGTGCATGGTGCCTTGCGCTTTTTGCAAACCGAAGCGTTGAAATATACCGAGCAATTTAACGTGTTAGTGGCACCGTGCATTAGCCCGTGGGGTTATGAAACCATTAATCGTTGGAACCCGGAAACTACCGATCCAAACCGCTCGTTCTTGCAGCCAAGCCCAGCACCGGAAGCCGCGCAAATTATGGCGTATGTAGCTGGGTTGGAAGGTAAGATTGTAATGCACATTGATTTGCATGAAACCACGGATACCGATAATAGCGAATTTCGCCCAGCGCTTGCGGCTCGTGATGGCATCGTGAATGATAACTGGAATATTCCCGATGGTTTTTATTTGGTGGGCGATAGCCAACATCCAGCGGCGGCATTTCAAAAGGCGGTGCTCGATTCGGTAGCGCAGGTAACGCATATTGCTGAAGCCGATGATAATGGCAAATTGATTGGTGTGCCGGTAGCGCAATTTGGTGTAATTAACTACGAAGGCAAGAAATACGGCTTATGTATGGGCCTTTCGGGTGCTGATTACGTGACCACGACCGAAGTTTACCCAGATAGCGCCAATGCAACGCCAGAGGAGTGTATTTTGGCGCAGGTTGCTGCAGTTGTTGGTGGTTTGAATTATGTAGCGGCGCACCTAGAGTAACTACGCACGTTGAATCGATACAACCCGAGGAGGTTGCGGATGGAGCGAATATCGATGTTGCGGCAACCTGCTCGAAGTATGGCAGAAACATTGCGTGCGCTGGCGCTTGCGGCTGAACAAGTTCCCGAGCGCGATTGTTATGGAAAGGGCGCGCTGATTAATGATCTCGAGCAAGAAGTGGCCTCGATGCTGGGTAAGCCGGCAGCGCTGTTTCTTCCGAGCGGCACTTTAGCACAGCCGTTAGCCCTGAAGATTTATTCCGAACAGCGGAAACTTTCGCATATTGGCTTGCATCCCACATCGCACCTTTTACTGCACGAGCAACACGGCTATCAACACCTGTGGGGTTTGGATGCGCTGGCAATTGGTGCACCTGAACGGGTGTGGCAGTTGGGTGATTTTACTGCTTTACCCGCTCAGGCAATGGCGGCGATGATATGGGAATTGCCCGCGCGCGAAATAGGTGGGCAGTTGCCTACCTGGGAAGCGTTAAACGAGCAAGTGGCATGGGCGCGTGAACACAATATCGCGGTGCACTTTGATGGCGCCCGTTTGTGGCAATGCCCAGAGTATTATCAGCGCAGTTTGGCTGAGATTGCGGGCTTAGCGGATTCGGTTTATGTAAGTTTTTATAAAGATTTAGCGGGTATTGCTGGGGCAATGTTGGTGGGCGATGAAGATTTCATTGCTGAAGCCCGTATTTGGGCGCGCCGCGCAGGCGGCAACCTGTATTCGCAATATCCATATTTACTGGCGGCAAAGCTTGGTTTGCAAGAGAACCTAGCCAGCATACCGCAAGCGGTGAACTACGCTCGGGAGTTGGCAAGCGCTTTTGCTGAAATGCCAAACATTCGTATTAACCCGGCGGAACCGCAAGTAGCGATGTTTCACTTGCATATTCAAGCCGATAAACAGCGCCTCTTGCATGCAATTCAAGCCTATAGCGATGCACACCATGTTGAAGTGCTACCAACGCCCCGGGCTGAAGCCGATGGCTGGCAGATTTGTGAAATTCCGGTAGGGCGCAATGCGATGGCAAAACCCGTGGCGTTTTGGCAAGCGCACTTAAAGCAACTACTCGCGTTGCTTTAAGTGCTTATACCTGTGTGCGCCGTATTAATTCGGGCTAGAAGTTTAATAGTAAGAAGCCAATACCAATGCGGTTTTGCCGATGGTTATAATCAATTAAGGTTTCACCGTAACCTGAAAACAACTGCAAATAAGCGCGAATACCATCAGGGCGCTTTGTAAGTGGGTAGGTGTAATCGAACTGCACCGAGCCACGATCGGTAGAGAAATCGCGGGTAATTAAAGTAATACTCGCGGTGCTCCGGCCCGGTAACCAAGACACGCGAGTTTCAACATTACCACGATAGCGTAGTAAATCTGGGTTATCGTCGTCGTCGTTGGTTTCATTAATGCGTTGCTTCCACTTACTTTCAATCATAAATTCGCCATATTCAACAACGCCACCCACATAGGTGTAATTCCAGCTGCGTGAAAGCGGCTCGCTCTGGCCATTCGAGTGGTGCGCAAAACCCGCCTGAACCATACGCAAGCGCGGTTTACCCGGAAGCACATCTAACCGTTCAGCAATTGGCACGGTATAAATAATTTCAGGGTTATGATCGGTGCTACGAAATGGCCGTGAATCTTTATTATCGTAAGCCTGCCACAATGATGTTTGCGTGTAGGCTGCCCACAAATCGGCATTCGGCAGAAATAGGTTTTCCCAAAGCTTTGTGCGTAATGATATTTGCAGCTTTATTTCGGTGGAATCGTAATCCGGTTGCTCCGGCGCATCACCTCGGCTTGGGCTCGTGGGCTGACGATTAATAGAGCTTGAGTAGTGAGCAGGTAAAAAGAAATTCGGTTGAAAGGTACGAATCACAAAGGTGCCGCGCTTATCGTTCTGATCAAGTTCCCAAAACTTACTAATGAAATCACTTGGCGTAATGCGTTCTTCCTCTTCTTCAACCTCGGTGTTATCGGTTTCTTCGGCGTATGCAGCAGCGCCTGATAAGGCAAAAAATAGAGCGCCGGCAAAAATACATGAATACCGTATAAACTGGGTTATGCGGCCTGAAGTAGGGGGCTGGTAGCGTGTCATGATGTCTTCCTTGTGGTATTGGTGCTGGCGCTTCACTAGTGAATTCGTTAGAGTTTATAAAATGCCAGAAAAACAAAAATAAACATAGTATTTAAAGGATTCTTATCGTGGCTTTTTCTCAACAACAAAAGCATGGAAGCACACCGAAGTTTCGCCGCAAGGTAAAACACCCGCAGAAAAAGTTTAAGCTTCGGCAATATATCGCTTCGCGCTCAATTGTTCGCCTAGCGATTGATTATATCGTAATTAATGCAGCCATAGCGATTTTGTTGGCAACAGCCCTTGTGCTCATTACGGGGGATAGTAGCCAAGCAATCAACTACATTTACTCTATTTATACGGAGTTGTTTGGTAAGGAACCGAATTGGAGCTTGCCGGATCGCTTTATGTATCAGAATATCCGAGCGTTTTTGGCTACTTTATCGTTGCTTTCGCCTTCGTTGTTTCTGGGTATCATTATCTACAAATTCTTCGTTTTGAAGCGCGATAACATTGTATTTCGAAGTATGTGCGATGTGGATGAAGAAAATGGTGAACGTTTTTTAAATATTCACTTTTATATTTCTTCTTCATTAAGCCTTTATAATTTGCAGTTCACTGCGTTTATCCGCACCTACGAAACATGCAGAGAAAATGCCTCGGGCAAGATTTATCCGATGAATACCTTTCCGCTAACGCTTAATGGTGATTCATTTTTCCCACTGCCTTATAACTATGTGCCAGGCCGCTTTCGGATTAAAATCAAAGAGAATCCTACCATTGGATTACGCACCGATAATCCATCGATTGTCATCGGCGACGATCAAGTGATTGAGGTTCATACCAGTGAACGTAAAATTCGGATTGATCGGAAACGCGGCGATTTCTGTGAGTTATATGTGGTAGCTGCGGGCGAGGTGCCTGATCTGCAAGCGCAATTTAGTGAATTAAAATGTTATCGCATTCCGGAAGACGTTTCGGCAAGCCCGCTACCGGAAATGGTAACGCGCTTTATACGTGATGAAGATCGTTTTGAGGTGGATAATTGGCCTGATTTTGAAGGCCAAAAATTAAATCGTTCACAACGCCGTAAGGCGAAGAAAGCCGGTAGCCTCGCTGAGTAAAAGCGAGCTTACCTGTAACTTTTTGGCATCAAAGTTCTTCGCTAGGTTATGTTTTTCCAGCAACGCAGCCACGGCCTCGGGTTGTTCTAGGGTTACTGGCGAATCAGGGCTGAGTTGCAGCAAGAGGTCATCAATTACGCGCAAATCAGCGGCAGTTAATTGTGCGAGTTCAAGCATTTGGAAATCGAATAACTGCGGGTTATACAATTTAAATACGCTGTATAAATCACGCAGCTCTGCCAAGGGCCGGGCGGCAGCATCAACGCGTAAATCAACCACGGTGTCTGAGCCACCTAAGTAACCACCATGTGGCCGCTTAATAATCATGGCAGCTGCAAGTTTGCCACGTTTATCACCGCCATGTTGCTGGCCTGCAAGCATGGCTTTAATCATTGCCGTGCCCATTTCTAAACCATCGTGGCGAGCTTTACTGTAGGCTGCAGCCACCGCTTCGGCAGTGCCAGCAATTAGCATATTGCCGAGGACAAAGAAATTATCACCGGTAACACTTTCCATTTCTGGGGTGCAATTCGCGCCGGTATATAAGTGTGTTTCGCCGGCGCTATTCATAATGCCCACCTGACGCACCGCCGCCAGATCATCGGCAATTAAGAAATCATCGAGCGCTTGCTCGGGGCTGCGGCCATCGCGCAGCGATTCTAATGCCGAACCGGCTGCATCGGGGTTAGCAAAGCTTTGGCTTACCACCAAACCAGCTCGCGCGTTGATCCATGGAACTAAAGCGCCCACCGCTAAGAAATTCGAAGCGGTAATAATACCAAGGCTTTCAGTGTCTGGATCTCGTACTGCTAGTGTATAGGTGGCAATCATTGCTTAGTCCCTTTCTCGAATCAAACCCTCTTGCATAGTTGATGCAACTAACACGCCATCACGGCTAAATATTTGCCCACGTACTAAACCACGTGCACCTTGCGCGCTTGGGCTATCAATAGCATACAACAACCAATCGTCCATGCGAAATGGGCGGTGAAACCACATAGCATGATCAATGGTGGCCATTTGAATTTTCGGATCGGCAAAGGTTTTACCGTGCGGCTGCATTGATGTAGGGAGAAAATTAAAATCAGAAGCATACGCCAATAAATATTGGTGAATGCGCTGATCGTCGGGCAGGGTGCCGTTGGCTTTAATCCACACGTAGCGCACCGGATCACAGGCTTTCGGTTTAAACGGGTTATATTCCGTTACAAACCGCATCAAAATCGGTTTTTCGCTGGTGAATTTACTGCGAATTGCCTCAGGAATAAGCTCGGCGTGTTCGCGATAAATATCTAAATCAGAAGGTAGGCCTTCAGGGCCTGGAACTTCCGGCATGGCGCTTTGATGATCGGCACCTTTTTCCGGTATTTGATACGAAGCGGTTAAGTGAAAAATCGGTTTACCAAACTGAATTGCTTTCACGCGACGTGTTGAGAAACTTCTGCCATCGCGGATATTTTCGACATCGTACACAATGGGCTTAGAAGCATCGCCAGGGCGTAGGAAATAGCTATGAAATGAGTGCACAGCGCGCTCTTCTGGAACCGTTTCTTTTGCGGCTGAAAGCGCTTGCCCCATCACTTGGCCACCAAACACTGCGGCGAAACCAAGATCTTGGCTTTGGCCACGGTAAATTCCTTGCTCAATAGGCTCAAGGTGCAATAAGTTTAATAAGTCGTCCAATACCTTACTCATTCATAATCCTTGTTTACTGCTCGTTATTTTGTTCTCTTAACAACATTGGTACTACCGCTGGGTTGCCATCGTTTTCTGCCGGCTCTAAATCTAAGATACGGGCAACAACGTTGTATAAATCTACCATTTTTACCGGGCCTACTTCACTTTTCTGTTTGAAGCTTGGGCCATGGGCAATGAAAATGCCTTGCATATCTGGGTGCTCATTATCGTAACCATGGCTGCCACGCGGGCGATAAAAATCGGCATCACTTTGCATATTCTCAAGCGCAAATTCACGAGCGAAGATCCAACCCGGATCGGCCAACACGAGAACATCAGCGATGCGTTTATTATTGGTGAAGTGGAAGCGCGCGGGCATGGTTTCTTTGGTAAACACCTGCGCATGGGGAAGGTTTGCTTCGAGTTCCGCAACAATGTTCTCGATTTCACCTTCTTTGGCAAAGATATGAGCGAGCTCGCGGGAGTACAGCGCACGCTCGGCACGTTCAGAGCTATAGGCTTGGTCGATAATCATGTGCTTGGTTTGATCAACCCGCGCCATACCATGGTCGGCGGTAATCATGATATCAACACTATTTAGCCAACCGCGCTGTTCAAGTTGTGCCATCAAATGACCAATTTCATTATCGATACTACGTAATGCTTCGCCTACTTGGCGTGAGCCTGGGCCATAGCCATGGCCAGCGGAATCCACATCACTAAAGTATAACGTAATCATTTGTGGGCGTTCTGCCTGGGGTTTCTCTAACCATTCGATAACGGTATCAACGCGCTTACGGTTACTCACTTCGCCATCATAAGGGAACCAGTAGGTAGCTTGAGTATCGTTAATCGGTGCTTCTGAACCTGGGAAAAAGAAGGTGCCAGCAACCATGCCTTGTTGTTCTGCAGTAACCCAAATCGGTTCGCCGCCCCACCAGCGCGGGTTAGATACCTCATGTTTTAAGCTCATGCGAAACACTGCATCAAACTCTGGATCATAAATGCTGTTTTCCACAATGCCGTGCTTTTCTGGATGCAAGCCGGTTACCAATGAATAGTGGTTCGGAAAGGTTTTGCTTGGAAAAACAGGTTGCAGGTGTTCAGCGCGCAAACCATCGTTGGCAAGGCGGTTTAAATTCGGCGCGTAATAGCGATCGAGATAATCGTGGCGTGCGCCATCGATCGAAATCAGAATAACCGTTGGCTCTAGTTCATGCCATGGCTGATTCTCTGCGTTCTCTTGCGCCGTAGCGGTTTGTGAGAATAGCGCAACTGAAACCCACAACGCACTGACAACGGCTATGAAACCGGTTTTTATCTGCGCCTTTTTCATCAGCGCTGAATTTTCGTTCGTTTTCGTGCTTGTGTGCTTTGTAAATAAGTGTGCAAATGCCATGAATACCACCGTTGCTGAAACGTTATTAGGTTTGCTGCTGCCAAATAATTCAAGCTCATGAGTATACTGATATTCAGTGACAATTGCATGAATCAAAGCTTCCCGAATGTTTACCTCGGTATTGATTGTATTGCGTTATTAAAGGTGTATATAGTGGTTATAGCTTGAATTTTTCGAAATAAAGCCCAAGCTTATAAGATAAGTAATATCACCAAGAAGGAATGCATTATGGCAGGGCAAGATAGTTTGAACACCCTTAGCTCGTTACAGGTAGGGGATAAAACGTTTCATTACTACAGTTTACCGAAGGCCGCTGAAGCATTAGGCGATATCGATAAATTGCCGGTTTCTCTGAAAGTTTTACTTGAAAACTTGTTGCGTAATGAAGATGGCACCACCGTGAAGCCCGATGATTTTAAGGCGATGGTGGCGTGGCTTGAGCGACGCAGCTCGGATAAAGAAATTGAATATCGGCCAGCACGAGTTCTGATGCAAGATTTCACCGGTGTGCCTGCGGTAGTGGATTTAGCCGCTATGCGTGATGCGGTTGCGAAAGCTGGGTTGCCAGCGGATAGAATAAACCCGTTATCAGCGGTTGATTTAGTTATTGACCACTCGGTTATGGTGGATAAATTTGCCACGCCGGAAGCGTTCGAAGAGAACGTGAAGATTGAAATGGAGCGCAATAAAGAGCGCTATGAATTTTTACGTTGGGGGCAGAAGGCCTTCAATAATTTCCGTGTAGTGCCGCCGGGCACCGGTATTTGCCATCAGGTAAATTTAGAATATTTGGCCAAGGTTGTTTGGTCGAGTGAAGAAGATGGAAAAACCTTCGCGTATCCCGATACCCTAGTGGGTACCGATTCGCACACTACCATGATTAACGGCCTTGGCGTGTTGGGTTGGGGTGTAGGTGGTATCGAGGCCGAAGCTGCTATGTTAGGCCAACCGATTTCGATGCTGATTCCTGAAGTTATTGGTTTCCGCCTTGATGGTGCTTTACCAGAAGGCGTTACGGCTACCGATTTGGTGCTTACCGTTACCCAGATGCTACGGAAAAAAGGTGTTGTGGGTAAGTTCGTTGAGTTTTATGGCCCTGGTTTGGCGAGTTTACCGCTTGCAGATCGTGCAACGATCGCCAACATGTCGCCTGAATACGGTGCTACCTGTGGCTTCTTCCCGGTGGATGAAGAAACATTAACCTATCTCGAATTATCAGGGCGCGATCAAGAAACCATTGATCTGGTGGAGGCGTACTCAAAAGCGCAAGGTATGTGGCGCGATGATAAGAATGAGCCGGTATTCACCGATACACTTTCGCTCGACATGAACACAGTTGAACCTTCGTTAGCGGGCCCTACACGGCCACAAGATAAAGTTTCACTTAGCCAATTAGGTGAGAGTTTCAACCTATTATTGGAATCAATAAAGGTAGCTGAAGATCCGGAAATGGGCGGTAAGGAATCATTAAGCCGTGCCGATCTGAGTACCGATACAACGGTTCCTATTGAAGGTACAGAGCACAAACTTAGCCATGGTGATGTTGTTATCGCTGCGATAACGTCGTGTACCAATACCTCGAACCCCAGCGTGATGATGGCGGCGGGCTTAGTGGCGAAAAAAGCTATTGAGAAAGGATTGCAACGTAAGCCGTGGGTTAAATCATCGTTAGCGCCGGGCTCTAAAGTGGTTACCGATTACTTGGAAGCCGCAGGGCTGGATACCTATCTGGATAAGCTTGGCTTTGATCTCGTGGGTTACGGCTGTACTACGTGTATCGGTAACTCAGGGCCATTACCAGATGATGTTGCTACCGCAATTGATAAAGGTGATTTAGTTGTATCGTCGGTGCTTTCAGGGAACCGGAACTTTGAGGGCCGTATTCATCCGCAAGTGAAAGCAAACTGGTTAGCTTCACCACCCTTAGTGGTTGCTTTTGCGTTGGCAGGCAGCACGCGAATGGATCTAAATAAAGATCCATTGGGTAATGATAGTGATGGTAACCCGGTTTATTTGAAAGATATTTGGCCAAGCACGGCAGAAATTAAAACCGAAGTTGCCAAAGTAGTAAGTGATATGTTCCGGAAGCAATATGCGGAAGTATTCGATGGCGATGAGCATTGGCAGGCATTAGAAATTCCCGATAGCTTAACCTATGAGTGGAAAGATGAATCTACCTATGTAGCAAATCCCCCGTTCTTTGAAGGTATTGATAAGCCAGCTGCCGAACCAAAAGATATCGATTCGGCCCGCGTATTGGCTCTGTTTGGCGATACCATTACTACCGACCATATCTCACCGGCGGGTGCCATTAAACCAGATTCACCGGCAGGTGCCTATTTGCAGGAGCAGGGCGTAGCGATTGAGGATTTCAACTCTTATGGCTCGCGCCGCGGTAACCATGAAGTCATGATGCGCGGCACATTTGCCAACATTCGTATCAAGAACCTTATGGTGAAGGGCTCTGAAGGTGGCGTTACGCGCCACATGCCTTCAGGTGAGGAAATGTCGATTTACGATGCAGCAATGCGTTACCAAGAAGAGAAAACGCCGCTTGTTGTTCTTGCCGGTAAAGAGTATGGCACAGGCTCTAGCCGTGATTGGGCGGCGAAAGGTACGCGATTGCTGGGGGTTTCGGCGGTAATCGCTGAAAGCTATGAGCGTATTCACCGTTCTAACCTGGTAGGGATGGGCGTATTGCCGCTGCAATTTAAAGATGGTGATAGTGCACAGAACTTGGGCTTAGATGGCAGTGAAACCATATCGCTAAGTGGTTTAAATAAAGATATTAAACCGGGGCAAGAAATTCAGGCCGTAGCGAAGAAAGATAATGGTGATGAGGTGAAATTTAGCCTCACTTGCCGTATCGACACCTTAAATGAGGTTCATTACTTCTTAAGTGGTGGCATTCTACATTATGTTTTACGGCAGCTTGTGGCTGAGTAATACGTATATTTAATATACATCTTAGAAAAGAGCTCAGTGTGTTTAAACACTGAGCTTTTTTATTGCTGGAAATTGAGATGGCGTTCTTGTTTCAGTTACCGTCGAGCTGAAAGATCGGTGCGGCGGATTTCGATCACCATGCCAAAATTCGGGTGATCAAAATAATGGGTTTCGTGCGAAATAACCCGGCGTAGCTGCTTCAAAGGATATGCTCGCAGGAACTCGAGGCTGTTATCACTTTCACTAATAAAATCCTGAATTTGTTCTTCCGGCGAACGCACGGCAGGGTTCAATAAGGTTACTTCGCGTAAGCTAAAATCAGTATTAATATGCAAGTAGTTGCCGATTAAGTAGATATCGAGCAGCCCATCAAATTCCCAAACATCTTCTGGTGTTCCGGCCGGTTGTTGAATGGGCCGTATGGGTAAATCATCTTCAGCATTGCGATAATCTACAAATTCGAACGCGTTGTTATCAATTGCGTTAAATACGAAATCGATGCTGGCAAAAATATCCTCTTCGCCTTCTTCTTGTGCAGTGCGCGCTAACTGCAGCGTTTGCATGAGTTGATCGCGAGCCGATGATGCAATTGGAAAGCCGGCGTAATCAAATTCGTCGCTGTAGTTTTTGCCAGCAAATAAGCGTATTTTCCGCCCTACATGTTGGTTAAAAACCGGTTGCCGCCACGCTGTATGTAAAAGAACTTCAGTGTCTTGGCGTCGTTCAAATGTTCTTCGTAGTTGTTGAAAACGGAAATTGTCGATGTGAACGGTGAACGGCACCTCAGCTTTTAATAGTTCTTCGCGCGTACCTTTTTTACGGCCACTAATCATGACAGGCATAGCGTGAGGTACGCTTGAATAGATCTCTTGCTGGCCCTGATACCAACTTGCTACCAGAGGTAAGTGTGGTAAGCGGCGGCAGAAAAACGAATTCGTTGAGTAATCGCTATATTCATCAAGCAACATACTTGGCGTGAGCATACTTTGGCGCAGGCTGGGCACCCAGCTTTTTGCACCAGAGCAGGTTGGTAGCGCGTTCAGATAGCCACGCAGATCAAGGCGGATTCGTTCATTTAACAAATCGCGGCTTGCTGCTGCATTAAATGGAATCACTTGCCGAGGGAATTGTTCCGGATCTGTTTCATCGACATCCGTGTAGCGAAAAACCAGTACTTCCACTTCAAACCAACGGTAACCGCGATCGGTAATTTCTTCAGCAAATGCTTGGCTACTTAAGCTCAAGAACATAGCTGCAATACTGAAAAAACCGCAGCGGGTTGAAAATTTCATATATGCACTTCTCCAAAACTTAGCGGTTAGCTAATGTCATTAAAATCGACTGTACCAGTTTTATGCGCTCCTGGGTATCGGCAACCCCTTCACGAATTTTCAAACGCTGCGAGCCTTCCATGCCGAACCGTTCTGGATTACTTTGTAGCATACCGATTATCGTTTCTGGCTGAACGGGCGTGCGATCAGCAAAATCTATATGGCCACCAAGCGGGCCTACCTCAATTTTACGAACCCCAAGCGGATCCGCCATTAAGCGTATTTGGCTAATCCGGAATAAATTCTTCGCAGCATCTGGCAGCAAACCAAAGCGATCGATAAGTTCAATTTGCAATTCATCCAGCTCGCGCTCGGAATCGGCACCGGCGATGCGTTTGTACATTGATAATCGCGTATTCACATCACCAATATAATCATTGGGAAGCAATGCAGGAATGCGTAAATCAACTTCTGTACGATGTTTGAGGAGTTGATCAAGTGAAGGTTCCTTGCCTTCACGCAACGCTTGTACGGCCTCATCGAGCATATCCATATATAGGCTAAAACCGATACTCTCAATTTGCCCGCTCTGATCATCACCTAAAAGCTCACCGGCACCACGAATTTCTAAATCGTGGGTGGCTAACACAAAGCCTGCGCCAAGATCTTCTAATTGGCTAATGGCTTCAAGCCGCTTTACGGCATCTTTAGTCATCCGCCGAGGATGTGGTGTAAGGAGATAAGCATAAGCTTGATGGTGCGAACGGCCAACACGCCCACGCAATTGGTGTAACTGCGCTAAGCCAAGATTATCAGCACGATCCATAATAATGGTGTTGGCGCTGGGAACATCGATACCGGTTTCGATAATAGTAGTACACACCAGCACGTTAAAACGCTGGTGGTAGAAATCAGACATTATCGCTTCGAGTTCGCGTTCGCCCATTTGCCCATGCGCGGTTTGAATACGCGCTTCGGGCACGAGCTCACGGAGATGCTCGGCTGTGCGTTCAATGGTTTCCACATTATTGTGCAGGAAATACACTTGGCCACCGCGTAGTATTTCCCGCAGCAAGGCTTCGCGAACTGTGGCTTTATCGTATTCCCGCACGAAGGTTTTCACTGCTAAACGCCGTGCTGGCGGTGTGGCAATAATGGAAAGATCACGAATGTTGTTCATGGCCATATTCAATGTGCGCGGGATAGGCGTAGCCGTTAGCGTAAGAATATCCACATCTGAACGCAGGCGCTTAATTTGCTCTTTTTGCCGCACACCAAAGCGGTGTTCTTCATCCACTACAAGCAAGCCTAAATCTTTGAATTTGATATCAGGCTGGAGCAATTTGTGCGTGCCGATAACGATATCGACTTTCCCAGAGGCTAAATTGGCCAGTGCTTCCGTAGTTTGTTTGCCGGTGCGAAAACGCGAGAGCAATTCAATGCTTACCGGCCACTCGGCGAAACGATCGCGAAAGTTATCAAAGTGCTGCTGCGCAAGCAGGGTGGTGGGCACCAGCACGGCTACCTGTTTGCCATCATTTACCGCAGTAAAAGCTGCACGCATGGCCACTTCGGTTTTACCAAAGCCAACATCACCACATACGAGGCGATCCATGGCTCTTGGCTTACGCATATCATCGAGCACGGCGCTAATGGCTTCGAGTTGATCGTCGGTTTCATTAAATGGGAACCCGGCGGCAAAGCGTTCATGATCTTCTTCGCTAATGCTAAAGGCATAACCCGGTTTAGCTTCGCGCTGAGCATATACTTCGAGTAATTCGGCGGCTACATCACGAACTTTCTCAGCTGCGCGTTTGCGCGCTTTCTCCCAGCTATCGTTGCCGAGCTTACTCAGTTTTACTTTCTCTTGATCGCCACCGCTGTAGCGGCTAATTAAATGCAGCGAAGAAACCGGTACGAAAAGCTTGGTGTTGTTATCGTATTCAAGGGTTAGAAACTCGGTTTCAATACCACCGGCATCAAGATTGGTGAGGCCTTCATAGCGGCCAATACCATGGTCGATATGCACTACATGTTGGCCAATAGAGAGTTCTGCAAGGTTCTTGATCAGTGCATCGGCTTGTTGTGCACTGCGTTTATCCTGGCGCTTACGCTGTGGCGGGCGGTGGCCGAGTAGTTCTGTTTCCGTAATTAACCAAAGGCTTATATTTTGGCTGATTTCGGCAAAGAATGAGTGTTCGAGTGGGCTAATCATAATGCCCAAGTTGTGTTCGCTTTCGATAAACTCAGAGAAGGATTCCACCTCGGTTGGGTGGATATTCCCTTTGCCAAGCAGTTGTAACATGCTTTCGCGGCGGCCTGCCGATTCTACGCAGAAAAGAACCCGTTCACCTTTCGTGGTGGCTTTTTTGAGGTGTGCCTGCACTTTCGCCAATGGTTCTTTTTGCTTGCCATCAATAACAATATCGCTTACCGGACGGGTTTTAAAATCGATCGGGCCAGGTGAACGCTGGCCTTCGATCACCCCTAGGCGAATGCGTGGATATTGTTTAAAGGCTTGGAATATTTGTTCTTCCGCCATAAATAACTGCATGGGTGGCAAAATTGGTTTTTGCTTATCCCAACGGCGATCTTCGAAACGAAACGTTAAATCGTGCCAAAGTTTACGCAATTGCCCCTGCAAATCACCGTGAGTAAGTAACAAGGTGTCGCTGGGCAAGTAATCAAATAACGTGGATGTTTCGCTAAAAAACAGCGGTGCATAGTATTCAATGCCCGCAGGCATAATGCCTTGCGATACTTGCTGATACACGGAATCTTTTGCGGTTAGCGCTTCAAATTGTTCACGAAACTGGCGGCGAAACAGCTCAATACCATCGGGGGTGGTAGGAAACTCGCGTGCCGGAAGCAATGCTATTTCATTAATGGGCGCATCGGAGCGCTGGCTATCTACATCAAACTGCCGAATGCTATCGATATCATCATCGAAGTAATCGATACGGTAAGGTGCTTCGGTGCCCATTGGGAACAAATCA
This sequence comes from Aliidiomarina shirensis, assembly GCF_003987345.1. Taxonomy (GTDB): domain Bacteria; phylum Pseudomonadota; class Gammaproteobacteria; order Enterobacterales; family Alteromonadaceae; genus Aliidiomarina; species Aliidiomarina shirensis. Next base: position 105,484 of record NZ_PIPP01000001.1, read on the forward strand.
ACAATCGAGCCACGAACGCTGTATTCACCATGCTCCATAACTTGGTTTACATGGCGATAACCCGCGCGTTCAAGCTGCATGCGCAGTGATTCCAACGAATGTTTCTCGCCTGCTTTCAATAATAAGCTGTGGCCGGCAATAAATGCTGCTGGTGGCAACCGATGCATTAAGGTATTCAAAGCAACAATGAGAATACCGTGCTGTTGCTGGGGCAGTTTAGCTAGAACACGAATACGCTCGGAAACAATATCTTGGTGCGGCGAAAAATTATCGTATGGGAGCGTTTCCCAATCCGGTAATACCTGAATCTCATCGGCATATTCCGGAGTATAAAATTTTAGTTCTTGGGCAAACCGATACGCCGATGGGGTATCGGTAGTAACCAAAAGGATTTGCCGAGGTTGTTGTTTAAGTAATTGGCTAACTGCAAGGGCAGTGCTACTTCCTGAAAGATGACGCCAGGTTAATTCTTTACCGGCTTGCTCTGGAAAAGGGGGTTGAAGTAACGAAATTTGGCTCATGAATACAGTATTCCCGCGCACTTGCGCACTGGTGTACTAAAACTAAAAAAGGGCGAATGCATAAAAACTTGCGCTATTATACCTGAAGCGGAGCCGCTCGGGCAGGTTGTACCGAAAGCCGGTTCACATTATCCTTGCGATACCACAGTTTTTTTACGGATGAATACCATTTCATGATCAAGTTACCGGTGTCGGTATTTCTCGCTTTGCGTTATAGCCGTTCGCGCTCACGCTCTTCGTTTACGCGCTTTATCAGCCATTTTGTAATGGCGGGTATTATGTTGGGCGTCATGGCACTGATTATTGTGACCTCGGTAATGAATGGCTTTGAAAATGAATTGAAAACGCGCATTCTTGGTGTGGTTCCGCAGGTAACCATCACGCCGCAAAATAACGAAGCAATGGCCAATTGGCAACAGCAGCGTGCGGCATGGGAATGGCCGCGCGGTGTGAACCATGTAAGCCCTTATGTGCAATCGGAAGGGCTTGTTCAGGGCCGTAATCATATGCAAGCGGTGATGCTGCAAGGTATTTATCCGGAATCTGAACCCGCCGATAGCATTTTGAATCAACATATTTTAGTAGGCAGCTTGAATTCGCTGCGCACCGGGGAATACCGTGTGTTTTTGGGTAGGCCTTTAGCACGGCAACTGGATGTGCAAGTAGGTGATCGTGTGCGCATTACTTCGGCCATGGGGCAACAGTATACGCCACTTGGGGTGATGCCCTCGCAGCGCCAGTTTACCGTGGCGGGCACCTTTGAAGTGGGTGCCGATGTAGATTCGCAAATGGTGATTTTACATGGTGATGATGCAGCGCGTTTATTCCGCTATCCGCCTTCTCACGTAACCGGGCTTCGGCTTTGGCTTGACGATGCGTTTACAGCCGGAATCATCACTGAAAATTTGCAACAACAGATGCAAGATTCTGCACATAGAAACGAATTTGTAATTGATAATTGGCAACAGCGATTTGGTCAGCTATTTGCTGCCGTGCGAATGGAAAAGGGCATGATGATGATTATGCTCGGCCTCATTGTTGCCGTAGCCGCGTTTAATGCCGTTTCCGCGCTGGTAATGCTAATTCAAGATAAGCGTGGCGATATTGCCGTATTGCAAACATTGGGCTTAGCCCGGCAAAAACTCTATCAAACGCTACTACTGCAGGGGATGTACAGTGGCGTGGTAGGTAGCTTCCTTGGGTTGTTGCTCGGTGTATTCATTAGTTTTAGTTTAAATACCATGCTTAGCTTATTTGGCGTGGATGTATTTAGCCAAGGTATGGCGTTGCCCATCGTGATGAGTGGTTGGCAAACTTTTCAGATTTTGTGCGCCGCTATTATGCTTACTTTCTTAGCTACACTTTATCCCGCGTGGCGAGCTGCGCGAATGCAACCAGCAGAGATTCTTCGTTATGAATAATAAATCAACAGCGATCGTTCATGTGCGTGGCTTAGAGAAAAGTTACGCCGATGGCGAGCAACGGGTTACCGTGCTTGAAAACATTGATCTTGAACTCGGTGCTGGCGAATTGTTGGCTATTGTAGGCTCATCAGGTTCCGGCAAAAGTACGTTGTTGCATATTCTTGGTGGTTTAGATAATGCCGATGCAGGACATATTTCTGTGGTAGGCGTAACGCCGAGTGCGTTAAACCCCAACGATATTGCGAAGTGGCGGAATAAACATGTGGGCTTTATTTATCAATTCCATCATTTACTAAGCGAATTTAATGCTGTTGAGAACGTGGCGATGCCGTTATTAATCGCGGGCTGGCCGATGGCAAAAGCACAAGCAAAAGCCAAGGCACTGCTGGAACGCGTAGGGTTAGGGCATCGATTAAGCCATGAACCGGCACGCTTATCTGGGGGCGAACGGCAGCGTGTTGCCATTGCTCGGGCATTGGTGAACGACCCAGCTTTGGTGCTTGCCGATGAACCTACCGGGAATCTAGATGAGGAAACCGCCGCGGTTATTTATGATTTAATGTTGGAGTTGAACGAGCAATTTGGTACCGCTTTTATTGTGGTAACACACGATACTGAATTAGCGCAAAAACTTCCGCGGCAGTTGCATTTGCACTTAGGTAAGTTGCAAAACGCATTTGAGGGTAGTGCATGAACTTACCCTTTTTATTAGCGCGCCGATTCCGGAAAAGCCGGGAGAAAACCCGTTACTTAAGCTTTATCTCGGCTTCTTCTACGATTGGTATCGGCTTGGCCTGCGCCATTTTGATTATTTTGCTTTCGGTGATGAATGGGTTTCAAAAGGCGCTGGAAACCGATTTTCTTTCCATGGTGCCACATGTGGAATATCAAGCCGCACAAGGTGGTTTACAAGATTGGCGCGAAATTGTTCGTGTAGCCGAGCAACATCCGGGTGTTAAGGCTGCCGCACCGGCAATAAAACTGAGTGCTATGGTGCAAGAACCAGGGCGTTTTCGAGGCATTCAATTGCGCGCTATTGATACTAATTTAGAGCCAGCGGTATCAGGCATTACACGGTATTTGCCTGCGGCTGCCTGGCAAGATTTTATCGAGAACCCCGATGGTATTTTATTGGGTAAAGGTTTGGCCGATGCTTTGCAGCTGCGTGTAGGGGATCGTATCAATTTAATCATTCCGCAGTTGCAACAAGGTAACGCGCTCAGCGCACCGCAACGCATAAATGCGGAAGTGGTTGGTATTTTTGCCATGGGTGGCGAATTGGATTTTCAACAAGCGTATATTCACCTTGCTGCTGGCCAGAAAGCCGCTCGGATTGATACCGAGGCCGCAAGTGTTCGCCTAGCACTGCATAATGTATATGCCGCCCCAGCAGTTGCTCGCGAGGTAGCAAGTGAGGTTCGAGAATACGCCTTTATCCATGATTGGACGCGTACTGAAGGGCATTTATACCGCGATATTCAGCTTGTGCGTACGATAATGTATCTGGTTTTGGTACTGGTTCTTGCGGTAGCCTCGTTCAATATTGTTTCGACGTTGATTATGGTGGTACGCGAAAAGCAATCGAGTATCGCGATATTGCGAACCATGGGCGCCTCGCCGAAGTTGATTGTGGCAACTTTTGTGTATCAAGGGAGCTTAAATGGTGTGATTGGCGCGTTGTTTGGGAGCTTGATAGGTACTATTGCAGCGGCGTTATTACCGGATTTGCTAGGTTGGCTTGAGCAAGCATTAAGCTTTTCGCTATTGCCCGCGGAACTGTATTTTATCAGCAGTATTCCAAGCGATGTATTAGTGCGCGATGTTGTGTTGGTAACGGGCGTTGCTATTGCAACCAGTGTGTTAGCGACGTTGTATCCGGCTTGGCAGGCGGCAAAGCTTACACCAGTGCAAGCTTTGCGGGGCCAGTAGGTTATTTGTCTCAGGTTATGTGCCGGGCGCTAATCGTCTTGATCTTTCAGGCGTTTTTGGCGCTCGATAAGTTCTTCCTTAAGCTTTAAGAACCGTGCTTTACGAAGTTTTATGCGTTCATTCCAGGCTGCTTGTACGGCCTGCCGCCAGATTCGGCGTACAAGAACGTAAGTAATTGCTGCTGCGAAACTACCAAGCACCAGCGAACCGAGTAAAAGCGGTGGCACCACCGTATATATGCTTGATTCAAACCAAGCCCAGGAAAGCTCGAAATGAAACGGGTGGGGTGAACGATTTAATAGAAAACTACCAATGCGATAAGACGCATACAGCATGGGTGTTAAGGTAAGTGGATTGCTGATCCATACCAGAGCCACCGCAAGCGGAAGGTTGACGGCAAATAGAATTGCTGCAGCTGCCGCCAGCAACATTTGAAATGGAACGGGCATAAACGCGAAAAATACGCCAACGGCAAACCCGCCGGCAGCAGAACGCCGGTTTAAATGCCACAAATTCGTATTGTGCGCCAATTTTCCGAAAGGTTTCAGTACGCCATATTCATTTAGTTTATGAATATCAGGCATGAACCGTCTTAAGAACTTTCTAGGCATAGTATTTGCTGTATCCGTGACCACCTGACTTCAAGCATGGACGCTGAAATCACACATGAAAACTTACCCCGATGCCTGGTTGTTAGGCTTTATTCCCGCTGCACTTTTTGTAGCATCATCTGCTACATCATCGGCTGTATGGCTACAGCCGCACTGGTTTCCCTTCGTGGCAGGAATGATCGTTGTTGGGGCTATCCTTGCGCCTGCTTTGTTACTGTATTGCCGTTCCAAATACCCTACAAATTATATAAAAAAATGCGGGATTTATCTGCTAGCCAAAGCAAATATTTTATATTTTGCGTGTGGGCTATTGTGCGGCATTTGTTGGGCGATATTCAATGTAAACAGTAAGTATATTGAAAATGTTTATGAGCACAGCAAGGAAACACTTGGTTATTCATTAATAGCGCCAGAGCAGCCGGTAGAATTTCAATTAAAAATTATAGGGTTAGCGCAAGATGAGGGCTGGCGTTGGCGGTTTGATGGTGTTATCTCGGGTGCACAACATGGCCTTGGTGATAGCATTAAAGTGCGCCTAAATTGGTATCACCCAGAAGGCGATTTACCAAAACCGAACGATATTTGGCAAATATCTGCACGAATGAAGCCGATATCGGGGCGCTTAAACCAGGGCGGCTATAACTTTCAAGCCCATTTATTACGCCAGGGCATTTATTTTACAGGCTCAGTGCAAAGTGCCGAAAGGATACATGAATCCAATGGCGGCGTGCGCTTTCAAATATATCAATTTTTGAGCACTCAACCGCTTTTTTACCGCGATATTATGCTGGCGTTGATGATTGGTGAGCGGCAATGGATTCAAACCGGGCGTTGGCGTTTATTGCAAGAAACTGGATTGGCTCACGTGATGGCTATTTCCGGGCTACATCTTACCTTGGTGTTTGCTACATCGTGGTGGCTCGGCAGACTATTGCTCGGTAGTTTGTTCGTGGTTTATGGGCGCGTAACCGAGAGTGTTGTTCGCATTTACACTGTGCTCAATAGACGCAAGCAAGAGCAGAATGCGCGCACGAACAGCGGGAACTATCATCTGCCACCGCAACCCACGATTGATAAACATGCACTACTAATCGCTTTGGCATTAGCTTTGTTCTATGCTGCGCTTGCGGGTTTTGCTGTTTCTACGTTACGGGCATTTCTGTTGGTATCTATTTTTAGCTTGAGCCGCTGGTTCGCTTGGCGGTTACCGCCGTTGCGCCTATTGCTGCGTTGTATAGGTGTTGTGCTCGTACTTGATCCGCTTGCATGGTTAGATGCCGGATTTTGGCTCAGCGTTGGCGCCGTAACGGCTATATTTGTTTGGCAATGGCGGGGCCCAGCAAGCACTAAACTTGAGAACAGTGCAGAGCATATTGCTAGACCCAAGCGTAGTTCGAAATTTGGCTACTATTTTTCGCAGCTATTCGCGTTAGAGATGGTGCTTACACTGGCTCTGGCACCGTTCGCCGTGCTCTATTTTCAAGGCTTTCCTTGGATAGCGCCAATTACCAATATAGTGGTGCTCCCCATATTTAGTGCACTTATTTTACCGCTATGCCTAGTTATAGTTGCGTTGCTTTTATTGATTCCTACGGAGTGGGTTACGCATCAGCTGTTGCCCAACTTACTGCACATTACCGATGTGATTTTACACGTGGTTTTCTATGCATTAGATATCAGCAGGCAATTACCAAACCACTGGTGGAGTAGCTTAGATCAACGCTTTGGTTGGCTTTTTATTCTACTTCTACTGCTTTGGTTTTGGCCCGCAGCGTTAATGCAACGAATAGCGGTTGTATTGTTCTCTTGGCCTTTGGTTCATGTGTTTTTCAAACCAGCGCCGGCACAGGAGTTTGCGGTGCATGTATTAGATGTTGGTCAGGGTACTGCTATTGTTGTGCAACGCGAGCGGCAAGCGCTTATTTTTGACGCGGGGCCCGGCTTTCGGTTTGGCAGTGATATTGGCGAAACCACGCTTATTCCATTTTTAAACTTTCATCAGCTTACGCCGGCATGGTTGGTTATCTCTCATGATCACCAAGATCATACCGGGGGTGTGAATAGTTTACGTGCAAGCTGGCCACAGCTATTTGTTCAACGTTCGCGTTTTCATACGGTGGAAGGTGAAAATTGGGGATGGTTGCCACAGCAATTTCCTGAGCAATATCAGCAAGGTGATAGTTGGCCTTGTGCTTGGGGGCAGCAATGGCTGTGGCAAGGCGTGCGGGTAAAAGCCCTGGCGCCATTACCCGGGCCATCTTTTGGGCCAAACAACGATAGCTGTGTGTTGCAGCTGCAATATCAGGGGCAAAGTATCTTGCTAACCGGCGATATTCAACGGCAAACCGAGCTGCGGATGGTGGGGCGTTATGGTGATAGCTTAAAAAGTGATGTATTGGTGTTACCGCACCATGGTTCCCGTACATCAAGCCAGTCGGAGTTTCTAGCGGCCGTGAACCCGGAGGTGGCAATCGTAAGCCGAGGCTACCGAAATCATTTCAAAATGCCACATCCGGATGTCATCGAACGTTTAGCCACGGCGGATATTCCGTTACTCGATACCGGTTATGCTGGTCAAATTTCCATCACGTTTAATGGTAAAATCCTTAATATTCGTACATTTCGTGAGCAAATACGGTCCCGTTGGTACTCAACGCTGCTGAACGAAGTGGATTACTAGGAAAATGAATAAAATTCCGGTTACAATGCTGGCGTCTTTGTAAATAAATGGATTCCAATGGATTCGCAAATTAATCGCAAAAAGAACTTTCGCAGGCTACTCACCTACCTGAAGCCATACCGGTTGCCTTTTGTTGTTGCCATCATCGGTATGCTTGGCTATGCAGGGGTAGATACCTTATTTCTTGCTCATATTAAAACCTTAATTGATCAGGGCTTGGGTGCTAGTAACTCAACGGTGTTGGTTTATGCTGCGATTTTCGTGCCGTTTATTTTTATTCTGCGCGGAGTATTTAATTTTATTTCCACGTATTTTTTGAGTTACGTGGGCTTTCATATTGTAACCACAATGCGGCAGCAGCTATTCGAGCATTTGATGCGTGTGCCGGTTTCTTATCACGATAAAGTGTCTACCGGCGATCTAATATCCAAAATTACTTACGATTCGCAACAACTTGCGGAAGCAACAAGCCGCGCGATTCTCACTATGATCCGTGAAGGTGCATTTGTTATTGGCTTGCTGAGCTTAATGATTTATCACAGCTGGCAGCTTTCGTTGGTATTCTTTTTAATTGGGCCCGTAATTGGCAAGGTTGTATCGGTTGTTTCACGAAAATTCCGAGAAGTGAGCGGTAAAATTCAAACCGCTATGGGTAATGTTACAACGACCTCAGAGCAAATGATTAATGGCCATCAAGTTGTTGTAATGTTTGAAGGGCAGGAGCACGAAGCCAAGCGTTTTCAGGCAGTGAACAATGCAACTCGCCAGCAGAATATGAAATTGATAAATATTCGCACAGTGAGTACATCAGTGATTCAGTTTATTGCTTCGCTAAGTTTGGCTGCGGTGTTATTTATCGCAAGCTTTCCAACGATGATCGAGCAGTTAACGCCTGGCGCATTTACTAGTTTGCTCACTGCCATGATTATGCTGTTACGGCCATTGAAGCAGCTCACCAACGTGAATTCTGATTTTCAACGGGGCTTAGCGGCTGCGGCCAGTATTTTTAAAGTGCTTGATGAAGAGCAGGAAAAAGATACTGGTACTTTAAAAACAGACCGCGTTCGTGGTGAATTAGCCATTAAAGATCTGACTTTCAAATATGGTAGTGCCGATGCACCGGCATTGAATAACATAAGCTTCACCGTGCCAGCGGGTAATACCATAGCGCTCGTTGGGCGTTCGGGGAGTGGTAAATCAACAATTTCAAATTTGCTAACCCGTTTTTACGATTATGAAACCGGATCGATTGAGCTCGATGGCGTTGATATTCGTGAATATGAATTAAAATCATTGCGCCGGCAATTTGCCGTAGTTTCGCAGAATGTAACGTTATTTAACGATACTATTGCCAATAACATCGCTTATGGCGGGCGCGGCGAAGTGAGTAAAGACGACATTCAGCGCGCGATAAAATTAGCCTATGCGGAAGAGTTTATTAATGAACTACCGCAAGGTTTAGAAACTATTGTTGGTGAGAATGGAGTAATGCTTTCAGGCGGCCAACGGCAACGAATTGCCATTGCCCGCGCGTTACTTCGAGATGCGCCATTGTTGATTTTAGATGAAGCCACTTCAGCGCTCGATACCGAATCGGAGCGCCATATTCAAAAGGCTTTGGATAACTTACAACAAGATCGCACATCGCTGGTGATTGCTCATCGTTTATCAACAATTGAAAAAGCCGATGAAATTCTTGTGCTCGACCACGGTAAGATTGTGGAGCGCGGTACCCATGCTGATTTGCTCGATAAAGAAGGCGCGTATGCGCAGCTTTATAATATGCAATTTGGTGATTAGATAGAGTGCAAGGAAACCACCAAGAATGAGCAGTAAAGCTAAACCCGTGCCAGAATCGAACGGTGCGGGTTCTTCTGAAAAACGACAAACTGGCAAACAACAAAAAATACCAACATTTACCAAGCAGCCCGTGAAGAAAAACACAGAAAAGCAAAGTAAAACGGAACAACGAATAGTGCGCTATTGGTATAAAAACCGATTGGCGTTTCCGTTGTGGTTTTTAACTCCGTTCAGCGTGTTGTTTCGCTTTTTAGCTAGTGTGCGGCGTTTATTGTTTTGGTTAAAAATAAAGCGCACTTGGCAACCGCCGGTGCCAGTTATTATTGTTGGCAATGTAACGGTGGGAGGCACCGGGAAAACGCCAACCGTTTTAGGGTTAGTGGCTTTATTGCAAAAAGCCGGATATCGGCCTGGAATTATTAGCCGTGGCTATGGCGGCGAAGGCCCATTTCCGATGCTGGTAAATGCCGATAGTAACCCGCAGGCATGTGGTGATGAACCGGTCATGTTGGCTAGTTTGAGTGGTGTGCCGGTAGCGGTTGCGCCAAAGCGCACAGAAGCCGCTAAGCTTTTATTAGAGCAACATGATTGTGATGTTCTGCTTGCTGATGATGGTTTACAACACTACGCTTTAGGTCGTGATATCGAGCTAGCTGTAGTTGATGGTGAACGTGGGTTAGGTAATGGCTGGCGTTTACCGGCCGGCCCCTTGCGCGAAAGTGCACGGCGTTTGCGCAAAGTAGATTGGGTGATTGTGAACGGTGCTGAGGCCAGTGACGTAAAAGCTTACGGGAAACGTTTGCATCTTTCCGCTGCGAAAAGTGCTGAACACATTGTGGCGATGAAACTTATACCTAGCGGCTGGTTCCGGGTAAGCGATAATAAAGAAATTGAAGTGCCAACCGGTGAAAATGTGTTGGCGCTGGCGGGTATTGGTAACCCAGAACGTTTTTTCAACCTCATCATGGAACATCAAATTGATATTCAGGAAACGCGAGTTTTTCCTGATCACTACCAATATCAGCCGCATGATTTCTATGATGTAGGGAATGAAACGCCGATATTGATGACCGAGAAAGATGCGGTAAAGTGTGCTCAATTTGCGCGGCCACACTGGTACTATTTGCAAGTATCCGCAGAATTTTCCGCCGATTTCGAGGATAAATTTATGCAACGCGTAGCGGATATTGTGGCGCAGAAACAGTTAAAAAACGTTGATACTGAAGGAGTAACATTGTGAATATTCCTACCAACATGTTGGCCATCTTGGCGTGCCCATCGTGCAAAGGAAAGTTAGTGTGGAATGAGGATAAATCGGAGTTGATTTGCCGCGGCGAGCAGCTCGCATATCCTGTGCAAAACGGCATTCCGGCTTTGCTTGCGAGTGCCGCTCGAGAACTAACAGTAGCAGAATTGGAGCAGTTGAAATCATGAGCTTTACGGTTGTTATTCCGGCGCGTTACGAATCAACGCGATTACCTGGCAAACCATTGGCTGATATTCATGGTAAACCGATGATCCAGCATGTATACGAACGTGCGTTAAGCAGTGGTGCCGCCGAAGTAATTGTGGCTACCGACGACGACCGCATCATGCAAGTAGTAAAAAGCTTTGGCGGCCGCGTAATGCGTACTTCTAAAGACCATCAATCGGGTACTGAGCGTTTAGCTGAAGTGGTTGATCGTTTAGCGCTTTCGGATGAGCAGGTAGTAGTGAATGTACAGGGTGATGAACCCTTTATTCCTCCGGAAATTATTTGCCAGGTAGCCGAGAACTTAGCAAGCCAACGCCACGCCCCAATGGCAACGTTAGCCGTGCCATTGAAAAGTTCGGAAGAACTGTTTAACCCAAATGTGGTGAAAGTAGTTTCAGATGCCAAGAATTATGCGCTGTATTTTAGCCGCGCGGCTATTCCATGGGATCGCGAACGCTTTAACCAAAACCGTGATGAAGTGCAACTGATGGGCGATCTCTATCGCCGCCATATCGGTATTTATGCTTATCGTGCCGGTTTCGTGGAGCGTTATGCTGAATGGGAGCCAAGCCCACTGGAAATCGTGGAATCTCTCGAGCAATTACGGGTGCTTTGGTATGGTGAACGTATTCATGTGGCGGAAGCCATTATTGAGCCGCCGGGTGGTATTGATACACCCGAAGATCTAGAGCGCGCGCGTATCAAATAGGCACGCATCCTTTCGCAGGATAAAGTTTTTGAAAACCTGATTCTAGCAGCTCGCTGGACTCAGGTTTTTTTATAACAGATCAAGCTGATTTTGTTGCTGCTCTGCCTGTTCTTCTTGCGCTTGTTGGCGCAAAAATGCTTCGCGGCGTTTTTGCCGGCCAGCAATCAGCTTTAAAATATGAGCACGTTCCGCTTCTGGTTTTTCGTACCATTGAAAACGTTCATCACGAGAGCGCAGGCAACCACGGCAATAGCCGCGTGGGCCTGATTCACAAACGCCAATGCATGGGTTTGGTAAATCGAACATTTCGATTTGGTTTACACTCATGATTCCAGCTTTCCTTTTACCTTTCCTTCCACCTTTTCTTCCACCGTACCCTCCACAGTTGATACGCCATCTGTAGTACTTTCTACGGCCACTTGCCCGCTTTTCACCAGCTGATTTTCAAGTAAATACTGCTCACGATATATTTGTGGTGAGCAGCCGCTAATTTTTTTAAATAGCCGAGAAAAATAATACGGGTCATCAAAGCCAAATGCGAGCGCTACTTGACGCACGCTGGCATTCGTTTGTTCCAGCATTTTCCGGGCGGCCGCTATTTTCATATGATTAAAATAGCGCAATGGTGGCACGCCCGTGAGCTCGCGAAATTTCTTACTAAAATAATACCGCGATAACCCAGAAAATTCGGCAAAATCATCTAATTCCAGGCTGCGATGGCTATTATCGCGCATGAAACGATCGAGTGCAGTAAGGCTGAAACCGGCTTCTATTTTATCCGGATCGCGCACTAGTAAGGGTAACTGGCTTAACAGCTTGCGTAAAATCGAGGTTGCCAACATCGCGCGCTCAAAGGTGAGCCTTTGATGTTGTAAGTTCAGTAAATCGGTGACATCGGGAAGTAATGATTGCCAACGCCGTAAAGTAACAACGGGAGCTTGTGTATGATTTGCTTTAATCCCAATATAATCCATGAAATCTTCAGCTTGTGAACCGGCAAAATGCGCCCAGTAGATGCTCCATGGGTTTTCCGGGTCGCTATGGTAGCTGTGGGCTATATCTTGGCGTAAGAATAATACTTGTCCGGCGTTAATTGTGCCTTGGTAATTTTCGGTACGAAAGAAGCCGCGCCCGGCATGACAAAATATCAGCAAATGATCGGTGTGTGCGGTTCTGCGAACACGGTGATCGCGCGCCTCTAAGTAATGGCCATAGGCAACAGGAAACAAACCCTCGCTTAAGGGATGTTGGGCAAGTTGCTGGCCGACAGCATGGGGAATGATTAATCGTGAACTTCCCGCCGGCAGTGGCCAATCTGAAGGTTGACTCATAGAACAGTGTGCTCATCGTGAATAGCAATATAGTCCATTATAGCGCCAATTTTATCGATTCTAAAGTTATGCTTATTTTGTTCTAATGCTGCACAAGTAAAATATGCGTAACGTAACAATATGCACAACCACTGGCGGTGTATTCCCGTATACTCCTTCGTATACACGGTGCACACGCTTTGAGAGGAAAATAATGAGTATTAAACGAGTTAAACTATTTATTGGCGGCGAGTTTGTTGAATCAGAAACCACGCAATATATTCCAGTTACCAATCCAGCTACCCAAGAAGTTATTGCCGAAGCGCCTTGTGCAACGCCGGCAGAGGTTGAGCGTGCTATCGCAAGCGCCAAAGAAGCCTTTAAAACGTGGCGCGAAGTGCCTGTATCTGAGCGTGCTCGGGTAATGATGCGTTATCAAGCCCTTTTGAAAGAGCATCATGATGAACTCGGTGAAATTCTAGCGCAAGAAACCGGTAAAACCATTGAAGATGCGAAAGGCGATGTTTGGCGTGGTATTGAAGTTGTTGAACAAGCGGCGAATATTCCTTCGTTAATGATGGGCGAAACTGCCGAAAACGTTGCGCGCGGTATTGATACTTATAGTTATGTTCAACCTTTAGGTGTTTGTGCGGGTATTACGCCGTTCAACTTCCCAGCGATGATTCCATTGTGGATGTTCCCAATGGCCATTGCCTGCGGTAACACTTTCATCTTGAAGCCTTCAGAGCAAGATCCGTTAACGCCAACGCGTTTAGTTGAATTGTTCGAAGAAGCCGGCGCACCCAAAGGTGTGTTACAGGTAATTCACGGTGGCAAAGAGCAAGTTGATATTCTTCTTCGTGACCCTCAAGTAAAAGCACTTTCGTTTGTAGGTTCAGTGCCGGTTGCCGAATATATTTACCGTACCGGTACCGAGCACCTTAAACGCGTGCAAGCCTTTGCCGGTGCTAAGAACCACAGCGTAATTATGCCTGATTCGAACAAGCAAACGGTTATCAACAATTTAGTGGGTGCCTCTGTGGGTGCAGCGGGCCAGCGTTGTATGGCGATTTCAGTTGCTGTATTCGTGGGCAAATCGAAAGAATGGATTCCAGAATTAGCCGAGCAACTTGCGAAAGTTCAACCGGGTGCATGGGATAACAAAGATGCGGCTTACGGCCCATTGATTAGCCCACAAGCGAAACAACGCGTTGTTTCTATGATTGAACAAGGCAAAAAAGAAGGTGCCGAATGTTTAGTTGATGGCACGAACTGTGTTGTTGAAGGTTATCCTGATGGTAACTGGGTTGGCCCAACATTCTTCAGCAAAGTAACCGCTGATATGAAGATTTACCAAGAAGAAATTTTTGGTCCGGTATTGTGTGCGGTAGAAGTAGATACCTTAGAAGAAGCGATTGCTTTGGTGAACGCGAATCCATTTGGTAACGGTACTTCAATCTTTACTGCGAATGGTGCAGCAGCGCGTAAATACCAACACGAAGTAGAAGTAGGGCAAGTAGGGATTAACATTCCGATTCCAGTGCCACTTCCTTTCTTCTCGTTTACTGGTTGGAAAAATTCGTTCTTTGGTGATTTGCATGCTTACGGTAAGCAAGCGATTCGTTTCTATTCGGAAACTAAAACCATTACTGCGCGTTGGCCTGAAAGCGAAATTGATAATGGCCCTAACATGACCATTAAATTGCAGTAATTCGGGAGATAATGTTGTGAATTTTAATCTAACCGACGATCAACAAGCATTCGCCGATACGGCGCGTGCTTTTGCGGAAAAAGAAATGGCGCCATTTGCAGCAAAATGGGATGCCGAGCATTATTTTCCTATCGAAGTATTTCGTAAAGCTGGTGAAATGGGCTTTATGGGCATGTATACGCCAGAAAAGGCGGGTGGCTTTGGTATGTCGCGTCTTGATGCCGCGCTTATCTTTGAGCAACTCGCTATGGGCTGTACAGCAACGACTGCGATGATGACCATTCATAACATGGTGAGCTGGATGATTGGCGAATTTGCCAAGCCGGAAATCGCGGAAGAGTTTTGCAGTGGTTTAGTAACCGGTGAAAAGCTTGGTTCTTATTGTTTAACCGAGCCAGGCTCTGGTTCTGATGCCGCTAACTTGCGTACTTCTGCTAAGAAAGATGGCGATGAGTATGTATTGAATGGCTCGAAAATGTTTATTTCCGGTGCCGGCGCTACCGATGTATTGGTTGTGATGGCGCGTACCGGTGGCGAGGGCGCAAAAGGCATTTCGGCATTTGTTGTACCAGCGGATGCTAAAGGCATTCATTACGGTAAAGCGGAAGAGAAAATGGGCTGGAACGCCCAGCCAACTCGTTTGGTAACCTTTGAAGATGTGCGTATTCCTGCGGATTACTTGCTTGGTGAAGAAGGCGAAGGCTTTAAATTTGCCATGATGGGCCTTGATGGCGGCCGTATTAATATTGCGGTTTGTTCGGTAGGCACGGCGCAGGCAGCGTTGAATACTGCTCGTGATTATATGCATGAGCGTAGCCAATTTGGTAAGCCGTTAGCTACCTTCCAAGCTATGCAGTTTAAGTTAGCGGATATGGCTACTGAACTTGTTGCAGCGCGGCAAATGGTGCGTTTAGCGGCGTTCAAAGTAGATGAAAACGATAGCGATAAAACTACTTACTGTGCGATGGCCAAACGTTTCGCAACTGATATCGGTTTCCAAGTATGTAACGAAGCGCTGCAAATTCATGGCGGTTACGGTTACATCAAAGAATACCCGCTAGAGCGCCATGTTCGTGATGTGCGCGTGCATCAAATTCTAGAAGGCACAAACGAGATTATGCGTTTGATTATTGCCCGCCGAATTTTAGCTGATGGTGCTGCTGATCTGTTGTAATGAGCACCCTTAAGCAAAGGAGAAAGCATTATGGAAGCGGAAGTTACCAATAAAGAAGCGGTGCTATTTTCGGAAACAGAAACCGTTAGTGGCAAGAAGATTGGTATCGCATGTTTAAATTCGGAACGCTCTTTAAACGCCCTGAGTTTAGATATGATTTTGCTGCTCGAGCCGCAACTGCGCGCTTGGCAGAGCGACCCTGAAATCGCCTGTGTGTGGTTAGAAGGGGCGGGTGAGAAAGCGTTTTGTGCGGGCGGTGATATTGTTGCGATGTATCATGCCATGCAGGAAATGCCGAATGAACCGGTAGCTGAAGTGGTTGATTTTTTCACTGCTGAGTATCGTTTAGATCACTTGATTCAAACTTACGATAAACCGATTTTGGTGTGGGGCGATGGCTTTGTAATGGGCGGCGGTATGGGCCTTATGAACGGAGCCAGCCATCGAGTTGTTACTGAGCGTTCGCGTTTGGCAATGCCGGAAATTAGCATTGGTTTATACCCGGATGTAGGTGCTACTTATTTTCTTGGGCAATTGCCCGATAACATGGGCTTATTCCTTGGATTAACAGCAGCGCAAGTGAATGCAGCTGATGCGCTCTATCTTGGCATGGCCGATTTTGCCATCGCCAGTGATTTGCATACCAATACATTGCAGGCACTCGTGAATGCGAGCTGGACCGACGATAACGAATTAAATCACGCAACCTTAACGGATACGTTACAACAACGTATTTTTAGTAGCGAAGAGCTTGCCGAAGGCCCGTTGTTTGCACGCCGTGATTTGATCAGCAAGTTGCTTGAAGGGAACGATATTGTTGCCGTTTCCGAGCAGTTTTTGCAGCATGAAACGGATGATGAGCTGATGAGCCGTGCGCAGAAAACGCTAGCGCGTGGTTGTCCGTTAACGGCGCACATTGTTTGGCAACAATTACAGTTTGGTGGCTCGTTGGCGCTTGCGGATGCATTTCAATTAGAGCTTACGCTTTCGGTAAATTGCGCTGTGAAAGGCGATTTTGTAGAAGGTGTTCGCGCTTTACTGATTGATAAAGATCGCAAACCAAAATGGACACATAAAAGCATTGCGGACGTGACCGCCGATGATATCGACAGCATGTTTATTTCGCCTTGGGCGGAAGATGAACATCCGCTGCGGGATTTGGGCGATACTGCATAAAGGCTTAATAATGCCGCGCTGAGTAACCTTAGCGCGGCAATTTTTTATCATTCTTGAATTTAAAGAGCGCGAACTATAACAGCGCACATAATCATGATTAACATTGAGGAGCATGACATGGCTCGTATCGGGTTTATTGGTTTAGGAAACATGGGTGGCCCAATGGCTACCAATTTGGTGAAAGCTGGTTTTGATGTTCAAGTATTTGATTTATCGGAAGTAGCGCTTGCAACGCTGCAAGAAGCCGGTGCAACGGTAGCGAAGAGCGCCGCAGAAGCGGTAAATAACGTCGATTTTGTTATCTCTATGCTGCCTGCCGATAAGCATGTAATGGCGCTTTATTTGGGCGAGCAGGGCATTGTTGATGCAATTCCTGAAACCGCACTAGTAATTGATTCTAGTACCATTTCTGCTGAAGCTGCGCGCGAATTAGCCGCTGGTATTACCGCCAAAGGGCGTCGTTTTATTGATGCACCGGTATCAGGCGGTGTAGGTGGGGCAAAAGCCGGAACCCTGACCTTTATTTGTGGTGGTGAGCCTGCGGATATCGAAGAAGCACGCCCAGTTTTAGAAAAAATGGGTAAGAATGTATTTAAAGCCGGTGGCCATGGTGCTGGCCAAGTGGCTAAGATCTGCAATAATATGCTGCTTGGTGTATTGATGGCGGGTACTTCTGAAGCCTTACAACTTGGTAGAGCGCATGGTTTAGATGCGAAAGTGTTGAGCGATATTATGTTGCAAAGCTCTGGCCGCAACTGGACTTTGGAAGTGTACAACCCGTGCCCAGGCGTTATTGATAGCGTGCCTTCAAGCAATGATTATAATGGCGGCTTCTTGGTTGATTTAATGCTGAAAGATCTGGGTTTAGCACGCAGCACTGCGGCATCGAGCGATTCGGCAACGCCAATGGGCGATATGGCCGCGAAGTTGTTTTCTGAGCATAGCGAAGCGGGCTTCGGCAGCAAAGATTTCTCCAGCATTTTCCGTAAATTTGAAAAATAAAGGATAACGAGTTTCATGCAAATTAATGAATCTGTAATTGTAGTAACCGGTGGTGCGCAAGGTTTAGGCCGTTCAATGGCGGAAGATTTCGCTGCCGGTGGCGCGAAACTTGCGCTTATTGATATGAACGATGAAATGTTGCAAGAGGCCGCCGCCGAATGCGCCAAACTTGGCGCTGCGGAAGTACAAACCTACAACGTGAATGTAACCGATGAAGCTTCGGTAGAAGCGGCGTTTGCGGAAATCGATAACCATTTTGGTGGCTTGCAGGTGCTTATCAACAACGCGGGTATTTTACGCGACGGCATGCTGATTAAATGCAAAGATGGCGAAATTACGCACAAAATGCCATTACAGCAATGGCAATCGGTGATCGACGTAAACCTCACCGGCACTTTCTTGTGTGGTCGTGAAGCTTCTGCGGTGATGGCAAAACGCGGTATTCAAGGGGTTATTATTAATATTTCGAGTGTGGCGCGGGCCGGAAACATTGGCCAAACTAACTATGCCGCTACGAAAGCTGGTGTGGTAGCGATGACAGTAACCTGGGCTCGGGAACTTGGCCGTTTTGGTATTCGCTGTGCAGCAATTGCCCCAGGCTTTATCGAAACGCCAATGACAGGACAAATGAAGCCTGAGGCTGTAGAACGTGCATTAGCTATGGTGCCACTGCGCCGTTGGGGCCAGCCTGCTGAGATAGCCCATTCAGCGCGCTACATTATTGAAAATGATTTCTTTAGCGGCCGTGTTATTGAAATCGATGGTGGCGTGCGTTTATAAATGTTCGAATTCTGGCCTGAGTTAGTTAACAGCATTCCTATTTCCGGTTCGATGAGCCGCCTTTTGGCGAGCTCATTGTTGCTGATTATCGGTGTTTTAGCACTGCGCGCAGTGTTGGGGCGGTTTATTCGTAGAACCGTGAATTCCAATGAATTACGGCGCCGTTGGTTTGTGCAAAGCCGCAATGGTTTGCTGTTATTGCTAGTACTAGGCTTAGTGATGATTTGGGCCTCGGAGCTACGCACACTAGCACTTTCTATTGTTGCCATTGCGGTTGCGTTTGTGGTGGCAACGAAAGAGTTGATTATGTGTGTTACCGGCTCCATGGTGAAATCGGCCGGACGCAGCTTTAGCATTGGTGATCGTATTCAAGTTAAAGATTTTCGTGGTGATGTAATCGATCAAAATTTATTAACCACCACGATACTTGAGGTAGGCCCGGGTAAGCTAACGCACCAACGCACTGGGCGTATGACGGTATTACCCAATTCGCTATTTGTCTCTGAAGCCGTGATTAATGAAAGCTATACGCATGATTGGGTGTTGCACGTATTTGTAGTGCCGTTCAAGCGTGAAGAAAACTGGAAAGTAGCGAAAGCTGCCTTTCTGGAAGCGGCGCAAAAGCATTCAGAGCCATACTTAGACGATGTGCGCCGATACATGAAACGCATGAGCGATAACCGTGGTTTAGATATACCCACGGTAGAGCCACGGGTTTCTTTGCAGGTGCCAGCAGCTGGTGAAATTCATTTGGTAGTACGTTTTCCAGTAAAAGCTTCTGAACGGAGTTATGCTGAGCAAGCTATTTTATCGGATGTGTTTAGTAATACCGATTTTAGTGCGCAGAAAGCAAGCGTTCCGGCGGAAAAGCCAGAACAAATTAATCAGCCAGAATAGGCGGCATTAAATGACCGATTCCACAGTAGTGATTGCCAAAAGCAAAGCTTGGGTTGAACAATTAATTGTTAAATTCAATATTTGCCCGTTTGCGCGTAGGGAAGTAGAGCGGAACTCATTTCGCTATGTGGTTGCCGATAATCGCAAAGCCGCTGAAGTATTGGAAGTATTGGTGAAGGAATGTGAGTTCCTTGATCAAAATATGGATACTGAAACCACGTTGATTATGCTGCCTGCCGGTTTTGAAGGTTTCTACGCCTATCTGGATTTGCTTGATACCGCGAATGAGTTACTGGCCGTGCAGGGTTACGAGGGAACTTACCAGTTGGCGAGCTTTCACCCAGATTATTGTTTTGAGGGTGAGAAGCAAGATGCAGCATCGAATTACACCAACCGCGCACCGTATCCAACCTTGCACATTTTACGCGAAGAAAGCATTGAGAAAGCGCTTAGTAGTTACGACGATCCGGAATCTATTCCCGATCGGAATATGGCGTTTGCTGAAAAGAAGGGCGCTGATTTCTTCCAGAAGATTTTGGCAAACTTGTAAGCTAGATACTGTTTAGTGGAGTGTCCTCATGGGTAATTTGAGAGTATATGAAGAACTAATGCTACTGGCCTTGTGTGAAGAAAAAGGCACGATGAGCACATCGTTTCTAAATTACGCTGTGAGCGGTGCCTTGTTATCTGAACTGATGTTTATGAAGCGATTGCAAATCGAAGATAGTAAGAAAAAGCTCGTGAATATTGTAGATGCTTCGGCTACCGGCGATGCTTTACTGGATGAGTGTTTGGAAAAAATATCCACAGCAAAGCGACGCGGGAGTATGAAAGTATGGGTGCAACGCTTATCGAGCATTAAAGAACTGCATCATAAAGTTGCGCGTAGATTGGCAGAACAAAAGATTGTAGAAGCAACTGAAGATAAAGTGCTGTGGTTGTTTACACGGCGCGTATACCCAGAAATAAACCCAATACCGGAAAAAGAACTCCGAAATCGTATTCGGAATGCGGTGCTTTCTTCCGAGTCGAAAGTGGATCCGCGCACCACGGTTCTCATTGCGCTCGCCAAAAGTGCAGCGTTGTTACCGCAAGTGTTCAGTAAACAAGAACTGAAACAACACAAAGAGCGAATTGAGCAAATTGTTGCTGGCGATCTCATGGGTGATGTAACCAAAGAAGTTATCGCAGCTTGCCAAGCGGCGATTATGGTGGCGGTTATGATTCCTGCGATAACGGTAGCCACTACCTAGCTCAACTATGATCGAATACTACGTATCACGGTTTGAAACCAAGGTGGTAAGCCCTCAATGTTGAGGGCTTTTTTATTTCGAAAAAATCACTTAAATACTTATACTTAGAATTTAACTTTCCATAGTGGAAAGTTAACGCTTGACGAAGTGGAAAGTGAAGGCTATCATTTTCCGCAGTGGAAAGTGATGCTGAGTCATTTAGTTGTAGTACAGCTTACTATTCTTGTATTAAAACCAATGATGAATAGGTGAGTTATGGGTAAGAATGATAACAACAACGATAAATTAACGGCTGAAGAAGCACGGAGAAGCCTGGATAGTATTCGCGGGAGTGGTAAACGGATTGTTGATCAATTGCATGTTCCTTGGTGGCATGATCCGCTACTAGGCTTATGTTTAGCACTACTGGTTATGCATCATGGGTTTCCTACCCCGTTAGATATTCTTTCGGTTGCACTAGGGTGTTTAGGTGTTTTCTTTGTTCTTCATAATTATACGCACCAAAAAGTTTGGGTTTCCGGTTGGCGTAAAGGCAAAACTGAGGTGGTGTCTTATATATTTTTTGTAGTGTATTTAATTGTGTTTGCGGCAAGCTATTACTTTAACTGGAAAGGGTATACGTGGGTTGTTCCGCTCTCCGGCGCTTTTATCTTTGTTGCACTTATGATCTTCGGCCGGGTTTGGATGGCTGTGTGGCGGAAGGAAATGGAGGAAAGTGAATGAGTAGCGGTTTCGATCCGATTATTCACCCTTTGAATAGATTGCAGATTTGTGCGCTACTTGCGCCAATTGATGAAATGGAGTTTTCATTGATTCGAGAGGAGCTGCAGGTATCCGATTCTGTGCTTTCGAAGCAACTACGGTATCTTGAAGAGGCCGGATATATTCAACCGCGTAAAGCGAACCAAGGTGGCCGCCAACGTACTTGGCTGAGCCTTACGAAAACGGGAAGAAAGGCTTTTGCTGGGCATGTTAGAGCTTTGCAAGAGGTAGCGGAACAGGCTGATTTGCTGGGAAATTGAACAAAATTGGGGTATTATTCGTATCAATCAGATTAATTTAGCTAATCTGAAGTGCGAATCTAAGCAAAGGAACAGCGATGCGAAAACTACCCCCATTAAATGCTTTGCGATCTTTCGAAGCTGCGGCAAGGCATCTCAGTTTTACGAAAGCAGCGGAAGAGCTCTTTGTAACGCAGGCGGCGGTTAGCCATCAGGTAAAAGCACTCGAAGATTTTTTAGGCTTGGCACTATTCTTACGCCGCAACCGTGCTTTGTTGTTAACTGAGGCCGGGCAAAACTACTATTTAGATATCCGGCAAATGTTTGAAACCCTTACGTTAGCGACGTCGAAAGTAATGCTCGCTAGTGAACAAGGTTCGCTTACCGTATGCGTTCCGCCGGGCTTCGCAATACTTTGGCTAGTTCCACGCTTAAGCCGCTTTCATGAAGCACACCCAGAAATCGATGTGCGTTTAAAAGCAGTAGATGAAATTAGTGGCTCGCTTACCGATTACGTTGACGTTGCTATTTATTACGGGAGTGGCTCTTGGCCGGGAGTTAAATCGTTTCGGCTGCACAAGGAATACTTAATTCCCGTATGCTCACCGCTGCTACTACAGGGCGCTAAACCCTTACAAAAACCTGCTGATTTACATGAACACACATTGCTTCATGAAGAAACGCGTAATGCATGGAGAGAGTGGTTCGCTATGGTGGGTGAAGAGCCGCCAACGCGGAAACGAGGTCCTGTGTTTTCACATTTAGCGCTAGCTTTGAAAGCAGCCGTACACGGGCAAGGGGTTACGCTAGCGAATAGCGTATTGGCGAAGCCGGAAATCGATTCCGGCCATTTGGTACAAGTATTTCCACAAACACTCCCTACGAGCGAAGCTTTTTATATGGTGTGTCGGGAATCGCAAGCAGATGTGGGTAAGGTAGCGAAGTTCCGTGATTGGATTTTAGCTGAAGTGAAACGTGACGAAGATGAAGGACAGGCTACCTAATGGCGATATTTGTGTTTGCGCACGGGGCGGGTGCTGGCCCAGAAAGTGAGTTCATGCAGGCAATTTCTGCGAATCTTGAACAAAAAGGCCATAAAGTTCATCGTTTTGCCTTTCCGTACTGGCAAATAATTGAACAGAGTGGTAAAAAGCGCCCCCCAGATAAACAAAATGTACTTGATGCTGCATTTATTGAAGAAGTAGCGAAGGTGCGAGAAGAAAGTGATGATATCCCTTTAGTGGTGATGGGGAAATCAATGGGGGCGCGGGTAGCGTTTCGTTGTGCTGATACCGTGAATGCTATCGCTGCAGTAGGCTTAGGTTTTCCGTTTCATCCACCTGGCAAACAAGATAAGCATCGTTTAGCTGAGCTTGAGAATAGCCGGAAGCGAAATTTTATTGTGCACGGCACTAGCGATCCCTTTGGTAAACCCGAATGGCTTGCCGAAAAAACACTACCGAAGAATTTAACCATTCATTGGGTTGAGGGCGGTAATCATGATTTATCGCGGCCAAAACGCAGTGGTTTAACAAATGCCGAGAGTTGGCAATTGATTTCACGTGAAATCGATGCCTTTGTAACGAAATTAATTAAGTAATCGAAGAATTTAAGGGATAAGAGTTTTATGGCTGTTTTGTTGTATTGCCGCGCCGGTTTTGAAGGCGAGTGTGCTGCTGAAATTCAGGAGCGCGCAGCTGCTCTGGGCGTGTTTGGTTATTGCAAAACGCAGCCGAATAGTGCTTTGGTTACTTTTGAATGCAAACCTGAGGAAGCTGATCACTTGGCTCGGAAATTGGCGGTTCATTCTTTAATATTTTCCCGGCAATTATTTGTGCGCGTAGCTGATTTAAATCAGCTCGATCTGGCCGATAGGGTTACACCATTAGTAGCTGCGTTGCCGGAAATGCAATTATGTGGCCGGCTATGGATAGAAACCACCGATACTAACGATGGCCGTTCGCTATCTGCTCTGTGTCGTAAAATCACCAAGCCGTTGAGTATGGCCTTGCAAGAAAAAGGCGTATTAACCGAGAAAGAAGTAACTAACCGTCCGGCTATGCACGTGTTGTTCCGCAGCACACATTCTGTGGTTGTTGGCTATTCCTACAGCTATAATCACTCACCGTATTTAATGGGTATTCCACGTGTGCGCACGCCAAAGGCTGCGCCAAGCCGCTCAGCAGCGAAGCTTGCTGAAGCGTTTAAAGTGATGATCCCAGAACACGAGTTAGCACGCCGGGTGGAACCGGGTATGAAAGCAGTTGATTTGGGCGCGAGCCCGGGTGGCTGGACAGCGGTTTTAGTGTTCCACGATATGATGGTTTCGGCGGTAGATAACGGCCCGATGGATGAGCATTTAATGGAAACCGGACAAGTGCGCCATTTCCAGGAAGATGGTTTTCACTTTTTGCCGAAGCGTAAGAACATTAGTTGGCTGGTGTGCGATATGGTGGAAAAACCCGTTCGCGTAGCGCATTTAATGGCCGATTGGTATATTGGTGAATGGTGCCATGATGCCATTTTCAATTTAAAGTTGCCGATGAAAACGCGCTATGCAGCAGTAAAACAATATCTTGAAGCGATTCGTGAGCGCCTAAATGAAGCTGAAGTTTGGGGTTATGAGTTGAGTGCCAAGCACCTTTACCATGATCGCGAAGAGATTACCGTGTACCTTCGTAAGAAATTTAAAACCTAATCGATTGAATGTAATCATGGAATGGGTTCTGTTTTAGTTAGTTGAATCTAGGAAGTAAATTTCGCTTATTTATAGGGTAAAACGATGAAAGATCGTGAAGTATTAGCTTGGGAAGAAGCGCGAGTAAAAGGCTTTGGTAAGTTTGTATTAATTCATGGCGTGCTTTCATGGGGCTTGCCGATGCTCATTATTATTGGCTATTTCAATAATATTTTAGCGGATGGGGCTACCTTTACATCGGTATTGATTCATTGTGTTATTTGGTTTGTAGCAGGCGGTTTATTTGGTTTGGTGTTGTGGTTTGTGAATGAACGCCGCTATAAAAAACACCAAGAGCAAGTAGCCGCAAAGCAAGCTGCGAGCACTGAATCAGAATAGCGTTCACTGCTTTTCCTCGTTAGTAATAAAACCTCTTCACAAACACGCCCTTGTATTTAACGGAATGTATCTAACGGAATGTATCCAATGGAATGTATCCAATGGAATGCATGCAAGGGCGCTTTACTGATCCTCGCGGACGTTATATTGCGTAATCATTGATAGCGTCTATTATTTGCACATATCTGTGAACGTTCAATATTGATCACACCACAGATCGTGTTAACGAGGTATCCGATGAACAAACTAATCACGACTACGCTTCTACTCGCGTTCACTTTTAGTGTGAATGCAGATGGTTTTGATGAAACAAAATTTGTAAAACCAAGCGATGCGGAACTACGGGAAATGCTCACGCCACTGCAATACAGAGTAACTCAGGAAGACGCCACGGAGCGGGCATTTGATAATCGCTACTGGGATAACCAAGAAGTGGGGATTTACGTGGATATTGTTTCCGGCGAACCGCTGTTTTCGTCTGCCGATAAGTATAAATCGGGTTCCGGTTGGCCAAGTTTTATTCGACCCATTAATGACAAGGCCGTAACCGAGAGCCGCGATCGTTCTTGGTTTGTTGTACGCACCGAAATACGTAGTCGAGTGGCGGATTCGCATTTAGGGCATGTGTTTGATGATGGCCCGCGGCCAACGGGGCTGCGTTACTGCATGAACTCAGCGGCAATGCGTTTTATTCCTGTTGACCAAATGGAAGCAGAAGGGTACGGCGAATATATTGATAAAGTAGGGCCGCCGCGGAGCTAATTAGGTTTATAGAAACTCGAAGTAGCTGTACTAAGAAGAAGGGAAACAGCTACTTCGTGAGTGCTTACATCGTTAACTCGATATAATTACGTATATTCAAAATCCACTGAGTACATTTTTTCCTATCACTTTTCCGGATTCCTGTTCAGCATGCGCAGCGCGTAAGTTTTCTGCAGTTATGCGCCCGAGGTGATTCGTTTTCGTGGTACGAATCTCGCCGGCATCAACCATGGCCGCTACTCTATTCAGCAATTCGTGTTGCTTTTGCATATCGTCGGTTTGAAACATGGAGCGAGTGAACATGAACTCCCAACTAAAGGTAAGTGCTTTTGGTTTACCCGCTTTAATATCCACGGTTTCCGGATCATCGATAAGGGCTATGTGGCCGCGTGGTTTTACAAGCTCAAGTATGTTTGCAAAGTGGCCTTGGGTGCCAGTAAGAGCCGCTACGTAGCGCGGTTGAATGCCAAGATTCTGCAGTTGTTCGCTTAACGATTGGTGATGATTAATAACATGATCAGCGCCCATTTCCTGTACCCAAGAAGCGGTTTCCGGCCGGGATGCGGTAGCAATGACATTAAGCTTGGTCAGTTTTTTCGCCAACTGAATGAGAATTGAGCCTACACCACCGGCACCACCTATCACGAGTAAACTTTCGTTTTCGCCTTCGTTTTCCCGCAGTAAGAATGAATCAAACAGAATTTCCCATGCCGTTATGCTAGTGAGTGGCAGGGCGGCCGCCTCGTCGAAACTGAGGCTGCTTGGCATCGTACCGGTAATACGTTCATCAACAAGTTGATATTCAGCATTACTACCCGAGCGCGTTACATCGCCGGCATACCACACTTTATCACCGGGCTTAAACAAGGTTACGTTTGGGCCAACGGCTTCAACAGTGCCCGCGGCATCCCAACCTAACACCTGCCAATCGCCATTCTCAGGTTTGCGATTGCTCCGGATCTTACAATCGACCGGATTTACCGATATCGCTTCCACTTTAACCAATACATCATGGCCGCTTGCAACCGGCTTGGTAAGCTCAATGTCTTGTAATGCAGCGGAGTTATCAATAGGTAAGGTGTTTTGATGGCCAATAGCTTTCATTGCTTGTACTCCTAAAGCGAAAAATGCAGGTTAGAATACCGTTACGAGTTTCTACTTTAAAGGATCACGCGTTGATATGCAGCTAAAGCCTCTTTAGCTAGGTGATTATTGCGTGTTTGCCGTTGATAATGCTGTATTCTCGTTTTTAGATATTGCTTGCGCACCAGAACTGCTTCTGGCTTGTTGGCTTGCCAAAGTAAACTGCCTACCGGCTGAATCGGAACCTTTACCGCACGCGCATTGGTGGATATATACAGAATTTCGTAAATTCTTTGATTCTCTTCTACGAGTGTTTCATCCAGAAGATGGCATTCAAGCTGAATCAATTGTTGGCGTAAGGCATATTCGTGATGCACTGGGCACAGTAAGAAATCGATCTTAGCGCCCGCGTGATGCGGCACAATGGCCGTGACAATTTCTTGGGTTAAATCACCCCCCACACCGGCAATAATCACTAAATGCTTACCAGAATATGCATTAAGTGGAAGGGCGTTGGTATTAATACAGTGGGTGTGCCATCTCAGTGCGGAATCAGCCGGTATAAGCTTTGCTGAAAACTTATGGAGTTTCGCTTCAAGCTCTGCGATTAATTCTGGTACGATATCAACAAAGTGAATATTCGGCGCAACATCATTTTGCAGTAATGCTGCACCCAGTAAACCATGATCGCAGCAGGTATCCCAGATATGGTCGTAACCGCGAGGGATCATGGTTTTGATTTGCTGCAATCGTTTACCTAGTTTCATGGCGAACGCCTATTTGGGTGCGGTATAAGTATATTGGTTCTGGGTTTTTAACTGTGGTAAAGGCCTAGTGAATTAACCCTAGCCTTTTACACAGCAACCGTAATTGTATCGCTTTTTAATTCTTTCGCTAAGCTGTTTATAGCAAGTATGTTGCCCCCGTGTGGAGATAGGTAAGTGAGTTCTAGTGGTTCTATTGGTGTGTTTGATTCCGGGATTGGTGGTTTAGCGATTACACAAGAAATCCGTAAGCTTCTGCCAAACGAAGATATTATTTATGTAGCGGATAGCCTACATGCGCCGTATGGCGAAAAAAACGATGCGTTTATTTTGCAGCGCTGCATGGCTATCACGGAATATTTAATTAGCCAAAATGTGAAAGCGATTGTGGTGGCTTGCAATACCGCTACAACATCTTGCATTGAAGCTTTGCGTGAGCGCTATTCTATTCCGTTTATTGGTACTGAACCCGGAATTAAACCGGCAGTGCTAAACACCAAAACTGGCATTATTGGTGTTTTAGCGACGCCAAGAACGTTGAAAACAACGTCGTTTAGCGCTTTGGCTGATCGGGTAGCGTTAAATATTCAAGTTGAGTTGATGCCATGCCCAGATTTAGTGCAACAGGTAGAATCGCTAAAACTTGATTATGATGCTGCGGCGGAAGTGGTAAGGCAATATGTGCAACCGCTCACTGAAAAAGGTGTCGATACCTTGGTGTTGGGCTGTACCCATTACGCCCATTTATTACCGGTGATTTCTCGGGTTGCAGGGCCACAGGTGCGTATTATCAATACGGAAGTAGCGGTAGCGAAAGAAGTAATGCGTCGGCTTAATCATGCAAAATTGAACAAAGCGGATTTGAAGACAGCTGATTTGAACACAGCAAGCACAGAGCTAGCAGCAACCCGGTTTATCACCAGTGGCAACCAAACGCACTTCCAAAAACAGGTAGATGTACTGTGGGGGGCGGGTTTCACGGTTGCTGGTTTCTAAACCAATTCAACCGTACAGGCATCGCGAATACCTATGCGTTTGGCGCTATATTTGTATTGCTAGTTGTGGCACTATGCAAAAAATAAAACAAGCGTTTAAATAAATATGTATCTTGAACATAGGTGTCACGAATGTCGAAATTGGTACAACAACAGGATCTCGAGTTTCTTTTAAATACCGTTTTTTCAGCAGAAGCGCTCACACAGTATGAGCGCTATGCAGATTATGATCAGGAAGCCTTCACGAGCGTTCTCGATACTGCCCGCCGCATTGCCGAAACCCATTTCTTACCACATAACGCTAAAGCTGATGCACATGAACCACAGTTCGATGGCGAGCATGTAACTACCATTCCGGAAGTTAAAACCGCATGGCAGCACTATGCGGAATCTGGCCTGCTTTCGGCCCGCCATGGTTATGCTGATGGAGGCATGCAACTGCCTGCGCTCATCAGTATGGCGTGTAATGCGTATTTCATGGCGGCAAACCCGGCAACGGCGGCTTACCCCTTTCTTACCAGCGCGGCGGCAAATGTAATTCATGCGTTTGCTGCCGAGGCTCAGAAACACGCGTTTCTGGAACCGATGTTTAGTGGCCGCTTTGCCGGCACCATGGCGCTTACTGAACCCGATGTTGGTTCATCACTTGGCGATCTTACCACCAAAGCAACGCCTCACGATGATGGCAGCTATCGGTTGAAAGGCCAGAAGATGTATATCTCGGGTGGTGATCAAGATATTACGGAAAACATTGTGCACTTGGTGCTTGCCCGAATCGAGGGGGCTCCGGCCGGTGTGAAAGGTATTTCCATGTTTATTGTGCCGAAGTTTTTGGTGGATGAACAAGGCCAATGCACCGAGCGAAACGATGTAAAACTTGCAGGGTTGTTGCATAAAATGGGTTACCGGGGCACCACATCTACCGTGTTGTCATTTGGCGAACAGGGCGCATGTGTTGGTTATCTCGTGGGTGAAGCGGGCCATGGCTTGAGTTACATGTTCAAAATGATGAATGAGGCGCGGGTAGGTGTGGGCCTTGGGGCGGCGATGATAGGTTATCGCGGGTATTTAGAATCACTCGCTTATGCTAAAGATCGGCCGCAAGGGCGCCGAGCTACGAATCGCGATCCGGCAACTAAACCGGTGGCCATCATTGAGCACGCTGATGTGCGCCGTATGTTGTTGCAGCAAAAAGCCTATGTTGAGGGCTCGTTGGCGCTTTGTTTACTGGCTGCGCGTTTGGTCGATGAACATGAAGCAGGCGGGAATGCTGAGAGCGGTATTTTGCTTGATTTGCTAACACCGGTGGTTAAATCTTACCCTTCATTCTATGGCCCGCGCGCCAATGATTTAGCAATTCAAGTGCTCGGTGGTGCCGGTTATATTCGCGAATACCCGGTAGAGCAATGCTACCGTGATAACCGTTTGAACCCTATTCATGAAGGTACGCATGGTATCCAAGGGCTAGATTTACTAGGCCGTAAACTCTGGCAACATGAAGGCAAGGGCTTAAAATTATTGTTGGAGCGTATTCAAGTAACATTGAATGCGGCAACGAAGCACTCTGAGTTGCGGGAAACGGTAGCGTTGTATCAAAGTGCGTTAAAACCCTTCATGACAACTACGGTTGAGTTGGGCCAAAGTTTGTTAAGTGGCAAAGCTGAAGAAACTTTAGCGAATGCTTCGGTGTATTTGGATATTATGGGTAAGTATGTAGTGGGCTGGTTGTGGTTAGAAATGGCCAGCAAAGCCCTTGAACAAGATGATTTGGCTGCTGAGTTTGTGCAAGGCAAGTTGCAGGCCGCGCGTTACTTTATGCGTTGGGAATTACCTGAGGCAGAACTGCATCTTAAACGCTTACAAGCCGGCGATGATACGTTCCTAGCTACGAAGCCGGAATGGCTGTAACTCGCAAACGATAAACGTTGAAATAAAAAAAGGAGCTGAACAGCTCCTTTTTTTATAACTTAACTTTTAATCACTCAGAAAGGATTATAAACGTTCAATAATCGCTTGCGTGAAATCAGTAGTACCATGGCTGCCACCTAAATCGGAAGTGGTGCGATCGCCACTTTCAATCACATCACGCAATGCGTTCAAGATGTTGCGTGCTTCTTTTTGCATACCTAAATGTTCGAGCATTTGAATTGCGCCCAAAATAATAGCGCTAGGGTTGGCTAAGTTCATACCTGCGATATCTGGGGCTGAGCCGTGAACGGCTTCAAAAATCGCACAATCAGCGCCAATGTTAGCGCCAGGGGCCATACCCAAGCCGCCTACAAGGCCAGCACATAAATCCGATAAAATGTCGCCAAACAGGTTTGTGGTTACGATAACATCGAAGATCTCTGGGTTCATAACCAGCTTCATACATGCAGCATCAACAATCATTTCTTCGAATTGAATATCTTCATATTCTTTTGCAACTTCACGCGCTACAGCTAAGAACATTCCAGACGTTGTTTTTAAGATGTTCGCTTTGTGAACGGCGGTAACTTTTTTCCGGTTCTCGCGGCGAGCCGTTTCGAATGCAAAGCGCACAATTCGTTCACAACCTACGCGAGTTACACGGCTCACAGCTTCTGCTTCGCTACCATCATCTTTGGTAGTTTGCCCGAGGCCTGAATACATGCCTTCAGTGTTTTCACGAATGGTAATGATATCAATATCTTCATAGCGCGCTTTTGTGCCTTTAAAGCTCACTACGGGGCGCACATTAGCATACAAACCAAACTGCTTGCGCAGGGTTACGTTGATTGAGGTAAAGCCACCGCCTACTGGAGTAGTGAGTGGGCCCTTTAAGGTGATTCCGTTGCGGGCAATCGCATCGAGCGTTGATTCTGGTAACAATTCGCCATGCTTTTCTAGTGCTACGAGCCCAGCATCGGCATATTCATAATTAAAGCCACAGCCGGCTTTATCTAGAATTGCAGTTACTGATTCAATAATATCAGGCCCGATACCATCACCAGGAATTACAGTAATTGTTTTGCTCATGAGAAAACCCTTCTACAACAGATAAAATACGGAGCTGGCGCGTGCTGAGCCGGCAAAATGAATGGGGCAATTATACAGTTTTTCGTGACTTTTAGCTAGGCGAGGGCAAACCCGCATAATCGCTATTCACCAAATGATTAGCGGGAAAATGGCTATATTGCTGCGAACCGTTGCGGTTTTAACCACCAAATTCTGCGGCGTAGGCAGATTGGCCCCAAACATACAATTCATCATTGAAAAACAGCAGTGGGGTGGTTTCATCGCGTGTAGTAACCCCATCAGATTTAACATGATGAGTTCGGTAGAAGAGAATTAAAACATTGCGCCCATCACTACTGATGCGCGCTTCGCTAATATCGGGTGGCCCGAGAAGACGGAGAACTTCATCGCGATGGGCGCCAATTTCTAAACGCCCAATATATTTGCGATTGAAGATCTCACGTTCGCGCCAATTCATGGTTTCAGGGTTTGCCGTATAAAAATGCATAATGGCACCCGCAATAACTGCGTAAAGCAGGAAGCCTATGGCTGCAATGATAAACCCTTTTTTCACAAAATTACCCTTTTACTACTTGATAGCATGGTGTGTATTTTGTACCACCTGGGAGTTTCATGCGATCCTGCTCAACGAAGGATTGCAGCAGTTCATCGAGTTCATGCATGAATTCAGGCTCACCCGTTATCTGATAAGGCCCGTGCGCACGAATTTCTCGCAATCCTGGCGCTTTTACGTTACCCGCAACAATAGCCGAAAATGCACGGCGTAAATCGGCTGCCAATTCTTCTTTTGGCTGATTGCGATTTAAATTCAGTTTCGCTACGTTGGCGTGTGTAGGCTCAAATGGCAGTTGGAACGGTTCTTCAATGTGTAATGTCCAGTTAAAGTGGTATGCATCGCCGCTATCTTGGCGATAGCGCTTAACCGAGGCCATACCGGTTTGAATATGTTGCGCAACCGCAACCTGATCATCGATGATGATTTTGTAATGCTTGGTTGCTTCTTTACCTAGCGTGTTAGCAATAAACTGATCTAAATGCTCAAAGTAAGCGCGCGAGCTTTCTGGGCCAGTTAAAATAACCGGTAGCGCCTGATCTTTATTTTGCGGATGCATCAATATCCCTAACAGATATAGAAGCTCTTCCGCGGTTCCGGCGCCACCCGGGAAAATAATAATGCTGTGAGCACAACGCACAAAGGCCTCTAACCGTTTTTCGATATCTGGCATAATCACCAGTTCGTTTACGATAGGGTTTGGTGGCTCTGCAGCAATGATGCCAGGCTCGGTTAAGCCGAAGTAGCGCGCATCTTTAATACGTTGTTTCGCATGGCCAATCGTTGCCCCTTTCATTGGGCCTTTCATGGCGCCAGGGCCACAACCGGTGCATACGTTAAAGCCGCGTAAACCGAGTTCATAACCCACTACTTTGGTATATTTATACTCAACTTCTGAAATTGAATGACCACCCCAGCAAACCACCATATCAGGCTCTTGTACTGGTTTTACAACGCCAGCGTTACGTAGAATATCGAAGGTAACGTGGGTTAGATGGCGAGTGCTCATGCTTTGCAATACTTCGGCAGGATAACGCTCACCTACGAAAAGAATATCGCGGAGCACAGCTTCTACATGCTCACGAATACCAACAATAAGCTCACCATCAACAAAAGCGGACGGTGGTGGATTGATTAGTTCTAACTTCACACCGCGCTCACGGCGTAGCACGTTTACTTCAAAATCTTCAAACTGATCAAAGATATCGGCACTGTTATCGGTATGGCTACCGACATTTAATACAGCTAATACGCAATTGCGAAAAAGTTTATAAAGCGGGCTATCCGTTGATTGCTGTAAACGGTCGATTTCAAGTTGTGATAAGAGGGCCATACTGCCCTGTGGTGATAATGAGATTCTCATATGTGTTTTATGCTCCATACAAACAGCCTT
This sequence comes from Aliidiomarina shirensis, assembly GCF_003987345.1. Lineage (GTDB taxonomy): Bacteria > Pseudomonadota > Gammaproteobacteria > Enterobacterales > Alteromonadaceae > Aliidiomarina > Aliidiomarina shirensis. The sequence goes on from NZ_PIPP01000001.1 coordinate 138,559, forward strand.
TACTGTTTGTTTTTCCTTGTTCTTGAGTTTTTTATAATATGAATACTTTTAGTTAAATAGATACTAAGAGTACGCATCTTCGATAGCAATAATCAACCAAAATCACTATTGCCGAGCTAATCTTCCACGGAATAAGCGGCTATCGATCGTGTTGTTGCGTGTGTGTCGAACTGGGTTTATATCCAAGCCTCCACGGCGTGTATATCGAGCAAATACCGTAAGTGATTCACAGCGCGCATGCTGCATTAAATCCGTGTGAATGCGTTCTACACACTGTTCGTGAAACTCATTGTGATTGCGGAACGAAATCAGGTAGCCAAGTAACGCTGCCCGATTAATTTTCGGGCCGGTGTATTCAATATAAACAGAACCCCAATCGGGTTGATTGGTAATTAAACAGTTTGATTTCAGCAAATGACTACAAAGTTTTTCGCTAACGATTTCGTATGCAGCGCTGCCGGCGCCAGATGTTGCACTAGTGATTAACCCGTTGAGTAGTTCCGGCTCGTAATCGTAAGTAGTGATGTTTACATTTTCGTTATCGATACAATCGGCGGCAAAGTTTGTTAACCCATGTTGGGTATAGGCATCGAGCGAATAAATTCGCACCTCAACAGGCGCGCCTGCGCAACTGCTGAGATCGCGGGTAAGTTGCTGTAACACCACTTCTTCACTAGCGAAAGTGCTTTGATTGTAACCATTTAAATAGAGTTTAAATGATTTTGATTCGATAAGGTTTGCGCTTGTCGCTGGCACCTCAACTTCTGCTATCGCTACTTTTGGAACACCGTTCGGTTGTAACCAGGAAAGTTCATAGCAGGTCCATAAATCGCGGCCAGCAAACGGTAAGGCATCATCGACTACGCCAATGCTGCTACGATTTAGCTGACGCGGGACAGGTTGCAGTAAATCAGCATCATAGTGTGCGGGGTATTCGGTGGCTTCACCAAGCTTCAAATCCGCCATTGGGTCTTTCGGGCTAACTGGCATTACATACTTCCTCTGCGTAGAATGCTGCCATTGTATGAATAATTGAGCCTGGAGGCCAGATGAACTCGGTAATTGAAAGCTTAAAGTTACTTCATGAACGCTATGCCGCTTTTTATCAAGCCGCTGGCTTAATGCCACGAGCGGAATATATTTCAAATTGGGATGCGCCATGTTATCGCGGGAAGCCAAGTGGCGGCGAGATTGATTGGCAAGCGGTTCCACAGAAAGAAAAACTCGATTTTAGTGGTGTTGAGCATGCGTTGGAAATGCCGCTTGATACGCAAGTGAAGGACTTTTTTAGCTGTGTATATGCCGGCGATCTGGCACTTGAGTTTCGTGGTAATCAATTAACTCTGCTGCAAGTGATGCACCCAGAAGATGGTGAACGCTTGCAGCAGAACTTGATAGGCCATGTCATGATGAAGCAGCGATTAAAGCAAAGTATTACGCTTTTTGTAGGGTTAACCGATGAAGACGACTTATTGATCTCGGTTAATAATGAAACCGGCGAGGTAGGGTTAGAATATGTGGGTAAAGACCAGCATGAAATTTTAGCAACTGATTTGGCGAGTTTTTTAGCTGAAGTTGAACCGCGCTTACCCGCTGATGAATTCACCGCTTGATGGTTTAGCGCGCGCGGTGAAGAAGTTCTCCGGACAAATGTTATTAAAGTGTTGATGACATCAATTACAAGCTGCATTAAAGTAGCGCCATTGCATGCAAAATTATTTCAGCTGAATAGCGATTATCACGTTAAAAATGAAATGTTAGCGGATTGCCAAACAACAACCGCCAATGGATAGTGAGTAACCGATGACAACTAATACAAAATCGACACCTGTTGAAAACCCTAAGCTCAGTGGTGAGCTGATGTATTTGGCGCAAGAGCACTTAGCAACTGCGGCTTCCTTGCTGTTCCAAGCGTATCAAGACGATCCACTGTTTCTCTCGATTTTTCAATCTGGCAAGGAAGGTTATGAACAACGCTTGCGCGCCGCCATTCGGGAAGAGCTTGCGGTTTTTCATCAGCATAACCAACCGATGTTTGGGTTGTTTGATGGCGATACGCTAGAGGGCGTGGTTTGTATGACACGGCCTGGCTCAACATTTGGTCCAGAGCGGTTTTGGCATTGGCGTTTACGGATGTTGCTTACGGCTGGGTATGTAAGTACTAAACAAATGCTAGAAAAAGAGCGCATTATTGCTGAAGCCATGCCGGTAAATTACTACCACATGCTTACTTTTATTGCGGTACATCCAAATTACCAACAGCATGGGTTGGGTGATTTGTTGGTACATGCAGCGCGTACCGAGCTTGCTGCAGAGCCGGAATCTGCGGGTATCGGTTTGCTGGCTACACGGCCACATTATGCCAAGTTTTTTAGCCAACGTGGCTTTCATCATTTGCGGGATATTCAAGTTGGCGATATCACCGGGCAGCTGATGTTCTTTGCTCGCGAAGATGAAGTGGTTGATTGACATTTACGGTGAATTCAGGTGAAATTCACGCCTATGTTGCAGCAGCGTTTTACGCTGCTGTTTTCGTCAGAAGAGGTGCGTTTGTCAGGTAGGCTGCAGTAGGGTGCCAAAACCCATTGAGAGCAGCTCAGGGGGCATAACGCCGAGATATCCGTGAGTTGGCAGCGCGCATATCGGTGGTTAGAGTTGAATCTCTGCTACTGTCACCGTTTCGGTGGAGAGCTTCTGGGGCGTTGTATCTCGATGAGCTCTCAGCGCTCCAAGCTCTTTGAACATTATATGGTTCGGAGCTAATGCAAAGAAATTTAGAATCCTCAGTTATTGTCGCCAAATTTGGCGGAACTTCCGTTGCTGATTTACCAGCACTCCAACGTTGTGCCGATATCGTTCAAGCAAACCCAGCCATTCGTGTGGTTGTGGTAAGTGCTGCGGCCGGTGTTACCAATCGTTTAGTTGCACTCTCTAAAGGAATTGCTCCTGAATCTGAGCGAATGCAGGTGCTTACTGAAATAATGGATATTCAGCATAGTATCAGTAAAGCGCTATCACCTTCGCCGGACATAAATGCTCAGCTTCGCGATTACTTGAGCCGCATGGCCGAATTAAGTGCTTACTTGAGTGATGTGGGAATAGAAGCGAGTAAACAGGATGAATTGCTTGCATTGGGAGAGCGCTGTTCTTCAATGTTTCTTGCTGAGCTCTTGCGGCAACGTGGTTTAACCGCTCGTGATTTCAATGCTTGTCAGGTTATCCGAACCGATAGCCACTTCGGAAGTGCGGAAGCGCGCCCTACGCGTATCGGTATGTTAGCAAAAGAACACTTAACGCCGCTTTTGGAAAACTACTGTGTGGTAACCCAAGGTTTTATCGGTGCTGACGCGGCTGATCGGGTTACTACACTTGGTCGTGGTGGTTCTGATTTAAGTGCCGCTTTGTTTGCTGAAGCACTGCGGGCGCAAGCATTACAAATATGGACCGACGTAGACGGCATTTATACCTGCGATCCTCGGCAAGTAAAGAGTGCCCGGCCTATTTCTGAAATCACCTTTGCAGAAGCGGCAGAAATGGCAACTTTTGGCGCTAAAATCCTCCACCCAGCTACCTTACTGCCGGCGCAACGCGCACAAGTGCCGGTGTTTATTGGCTGTACACGGGAACCCGAGAAAGCGGGGACCTGGATAAAAAACACAACAAAACAGCGGCCAGTGTGCCGCGCGCTGAGTGTGCGCCGTGGGCAAGTTTTGCTCACCGCTCGCAGTTTGAACATGCTGCATGCGCGCGGTTTCCTTGCTGAACTTTTTGCGATTCTGGCGCGGCATCGCATTTCGGTTGATTTGATCACCACCTCAGAAGTTTCGGTAGCTCTCACGCTCGATGCTACCGGCTCTCATTCCTCAGGAAATAAATTGATAAGCCAAGCATTACTTGATGATTTAGCACCATTATGTGACGTGGAGGTGGAGGAGGGACTCGCGTTAGTCGCGATTATCGGCCATCAACTATCGAACACGCCTGAAGTAGCAAGCCGAGTGTTTCAAATGATTGCGAAGAAAAATATTCGGATGATTAGCCAAGGTGCGAGCCCAAATAACTTGTGTGTGCTGGTGCGTGAAGATGATGCAACCGATATTCTGAATACCTTACATCAGGGGTTTTTGGAGAATTAGTTGGCTCGAATAGGCGCGAGCTCGAAGCGAAACAACGCCTTCATCAGGATGCTAAGAATTCGCGCTACCAATGGCATACTTGCTAGCCATCGGTGTTGGAAAAACCATCAATGCTGATAGGGGCTGGTTCCGAGTGATCGTTATCTGTTTCGTGCGCTGCTAAATCTTCGGGAAAAATAGCGTCGATAATCGGTGGTAGATCATTTTCGTTGTTATTTTTTGCTGTGGTTTCCAGTGGTTGCCGATCGCCGTAGCTTACATTGAATGTGGTTACCGGCGCGGGTATCTGATGTGCCCCTGTGCTTGGACTAACCCCGGGTTGCTTAGGTTTATTCTGCTCCGATGCTTGCGAACCGGGTCCACTCGCGGTGGCCGTTACCGTTTCACCGTCAATGGCATCCTCGTCATCAATAGCCGGGGCTTTATGCGGTGGCATAGTAACATCGCGCAAATGTAGGTTAAGTAAAACAAGTTCACCCTCGTATCGTGTTTGAATATCACTACTGAATCCAAACTGAAAGCCGGCCTCCCAGCCAGTGCGTGGGGTAAAACGTGGGCGGCCGTGGCTACGCGCAATATCAAGAAACTGCACGTTATATTTCTTACAAATGGCTTCAGCTTGTTTGCGCGCATGTTCTTCTTGCAAACGCCACTGCCAAAACAGATAGCCGCCGAGGATGAGCAACAGCAGCGCAAGTACATCATATAGGCTGGCGTTCATGCAGTGCCTCGCGTGCGCGTTACCAATTGGGTGAGCGCTTGTTGTAATTCAGGGCTTAAATCATTACTTCCGAATAATCGTAACAACAATCCCCGTAATTCTGGCAACATCACTAAATCACGAAATACGCTTATAAATATTTCTTCATCGGCACCGGCAATCGCGGTCATGTAGCGCTCTAAATTATTAGTATCAGTAAGCGCAGGCCAACAGCGAGCCCCGAGGCTAAACAAGAGATCGAGCCTATCCGTTTCTTGCGTAGGTAAATCGCGGAGCAAACGGCCAATGGCCTTGTGCATTGCTGGTGTATGGCTATGGCTGGCTAAACTGCGCAGCAAAATAATTTGCGAGCTAACCGCTAGCGTGCTGCGTAACTGCGCAAGCAGATTTTGCGCCATCGTTGCGGGCAGCTCTTGATGCTCCATGGCTTCCATTAGAGCTTGTTGAATAGGCACAGGCCAGGTTAATAAGTGTTTTTGTATCTGTTGTTGTAACTGGCTATCGTCGATATTTCGAATAATTGCATCGTGAATACCTTGTACACCTATATTCTCCCAATCCGCTGCAGGCTTTTGTCCCTGCAACCATGCTAAGGCATCTTCATAATGAATTGAGGTCGGTTGTTCTAAATCCGCACTTACTTGGGCGTGAAAGGCCGCGCGTCGGGCTTCTTCCGGAACAAAGATATAAGGGTTTTGCTGCAGCCGTTGCTCCTGTTCTGCGGTAGGTGCCACGGTAGGATCAGTGCCTAATGCTTCAACAATAATGCTGAGAAAATGTTGGCGCGCTGCGTGATCAAATAAGCCTCGCTCATCCAAAGGTAATTTTACGAACCAAATATAAGGATCGCTATCACGCACACTTGACCAGAGAACAATGCCAAGCCAAGCGTGTTGTTGGCGTGGTGCAGGGAAGGGACGTTCACCGCGCTCAATCGCTTGGAATTCGGCAGCAGAAATAGATTGAACTCTGCGGCTTAAATCATAAATGCGATATTCGGTTTGGGCATCATGATTCGCGCCAGCTACGGCAAGAAAATCACTTAAGGTATCGATTGATTGCATGGTTTTCCGGTATAGTTAGCGAATAAATGTTCTATTGAAAAAGGTATTAAAGCGAATCGTTATGGTGAAAAAATCAACAGCAAAACCATCCGTTGCTCAGGAAACTTTGGCATTACTCGAAGCGTTAGAAGCAGAACTTAAAGCCCAACAGCTTTGGGACGATACTATGCCTGAACCTTCGCGCTTAATGAGTACACAGCCGTTTGCTAGCGATACGCTTGAATTCTATCAATGGTTGCAGTTTATCATGATCCCAAGTTTACGACAGTGTGTTGAGCAACGAAAGCCATTACCCAACAAGATTGCTGTTAGCCCAATGGCGGTTGAGGTATGGAAAGGGAAGTTGAAAGAACATCGGCAAATCATTTTGGTGTTGAAAACGATCGATGAATTGCTGGATGGGCATCATGGCCGACACTGAGAAGAAAAACACCAACGCAGAAGAAAACCGTATCTGGACAGGGCCAGCGTTTAGCGAAGAAAAGCCCGAGCTGCCAATTATTTATCAAGACGACGATATCGTTGTGATTGATAAACCGGCAGGGTTATTAGTTCATCGCACAGCGTTAGCGCGCGGTGAGAAGTGGTTCGCCATGCAATTACTGCGCGATAAAATTGGCAAGCATGTGTTTCCAGTGCATCGGCTTGATCGCCCTACATCGGGCGTGTTGGTATTTGCTTTAAGTGCGCGAGTGGCCACGCAAATAGGAGAGTTATTTGCGAGCCATCGGGTGCAGAAAACCTATCATGCAGTGGTACGTGGTTACGTGGCGGAATATGGGCGTGTTGATTACCCATTGAAGGAAGAACTGGATGCTATTGCGGATAAAATGGCCAATAAAGATAAAGACGCGCAGAGTGCGGTAACGGATTTTTTATGTTTAGAGCAGGTTGAATTACCGTTTAAAGTGAGCAAAAAACATGAAACAAGCCGTTATTCGTTAGTTAAATTAGCACCTAAAACTGGACGCAAACACCAACTACGGCGCCATATGGCACATATTCGCCATCCAATTGTTGGCGATACCAACCATGGTGATGGCCGCCACAATAAATTTTTCCGGGAACATTTTGGCATAAAACGATTGCTACTAGCCGCTACTAATTTGAGTTTTCCGCATCCGGTAACACAACAACCAATGTATTTTGAAGCCTCGGTGCCTAGTGAATTCTACTTGCCGTTTAACGAAAACGCTGGCGATAACTAATTATCGCCAGCGTTTTGTTGTGTTTATATTCATTGCTTCCTTGGGGTTATTCAACGCCCCGCAGAAGCTCATTGATGCCTACTTTCGCACGAGTTTTGGCATCTACCTTTTTCACAATAATCGCGGCGTACAGCGAGTGTGAACCGTCTTTCGCAGGTAATGATCCTGATACCACAACGGAGCCAGCTGGAATTCGGCCATAACTGATTTCACCGGTTTCGCGATCGTAGATGCGGGTGCTTTGGCTGATGTAAACCCCCATTGAGATTACCGAACCTTCTTCCACGATAACGCCTTCTACAACTTCAGAGCGCGCCCCGATAAAGCAATTATCTTCAATGATAGTTGGGTTTGCTTGTAAAGGCTCCAATACGCCACCAATGCCTACGCCACCTGATAAATGCACATTCTTACCTATTTGTGCGCATGAACCTACGGTTGCCCAAGTATCAACCATAGAACCCGTATCTACGTATGCGCCAATATTTACGTAAGAAGGCATGACGACCACGTTCTTACCGACAAAAGCGCCGCGGCGAACCATCGCCGGCGGCACAATGCGCACACCATCAGCGGCGAATTGGGCAGCGCTGTAATCAGCATATTTACTCGGTACTTTGTCGTAGAATTTGGTTTCAGAACCATCCATAAGTTGGTTATCGTTGAGGCGGAATGATAGCAATACTGCTTTTTTCACCCATTCATTTACAACCCACGTACCATTGATTTTCTCGGCAACACGCAAGCTGCCGTTGTCGAGGCCAGCTAACACGTGATCTACCGCTTCACGGACATCCGCTGGTGTAGATGTAGGGCTAAAATCTGCACGATTTTCGAATGCGCTTTCAATCAGGGTTTGTAAATTGCTCATGGATATACCTTCTTTAAATCAATTTATTCATCGGTTAGGGCGGTAATAATAGCGGTTTTTAGCGCCTCGCGCTCGCTTTCTGTCAAGGCTTCTTGGTTGTTCGACGCAACAATAAATAAATCTTCCGCTTGTTCACCTACCGTTGTTATTTTCGCCGCCATTAAGTTGATATCAAGCTGCTGAAAAACTGCCGCAAGGCGCGCGATTAGCCCCGGGCGATCGAGTGTTATCAACTCAAATGTACTGCGGCGAGCATTTTTTAGATTTATAAATTTCACCCGTGTACGTACTTTAAAATTTCGCAGGCGCCGTGATATAGAGCGTTGGCTGCTAGGCACCGGCCGGCGTTTGCGTAAAACATCATGTAAGTGTTGGTGTACTTCCTCAATGCGTTGCGCATCGGCCAATGGCAAACCATCGCGTTGCAAAACGATAAAGGTATCCATTACGTAACCATCGCGGGTGTTAAGGATTTGCGCATCGTGAATGCTTAACTGTTCGCTATCCAGAACGGCGGCTACTTTGGCAAATAAATGGCTTTCTTCATGGTGGTAAATAAAAAGTTCGGTGGTGCCATTGTTGTTTTCATCACCGATAAGCACGAGCGGTAACTGGTGTTCTTGCACGTGCATGATGTTTTGCGAATGCCAAGCAATTTGTTCGGGCGTATGGCGAAAGAAGTAATCCGCTGTAAAACGCCCCCAAAGTTGATTAATTTGCTCAACTTCAAAGCCAGCGCTTAACAAGTATCCCATGGCAAGTTGGCGATTATTTTGCACACGCTCGCGAACATCAAAGGTTTTCTTATCGTGTTGCTGTAACGATTCGTAAGTGGCGCGATAAAGTTCTTCTAACAGCGTTGCTTTCCAATTATTCCAAAGGTTGGAGTTGGTGGCGCGAATATCGGCAACGGTTAGGCAGTAAAGATAGTTTAAGCGTTGAATCGTGCCGCACTCACTGGCAAATTTGCCGATAACTTCGGGATCATAAATATCCCGTTTTTGTGCGGTTACCGACATCAAAAGGTGCTTCTCAACGAGCCAGGCAATGAGCTCGGCACCTTCTTCCGGAAGTTTGTGTAATGCCGCAAACTCTCGTGCATCAACAGCGCCTAGTTCAGAATGATCGCCGCCTCGGCCTTTGGCGATATCGTGGAAAATACCAGCTAAGAACAGCCATTCCGGTGCTTGCATATCTTGCACTATTTCGCTGGCGAGAGGGTAATGCTCTGATTCTTCTGGCAAGGTGAATTGATACAAATTGCAAAGGAGGCGATAAGTGTGTTCATCAACCGTATAGGCGTGAAATAAATCAAACTGCATTTGCCCTACAATGTTATTCCACGCAGGTAAGTAGTGCGCCATGATACTAAAACGGTGCATCAGCTCGAAAGCCAAGCCAAAACCACGAGGATGGCGAATGATTTCCAAAAAACACTCACGGCAGGCTGCTTCATTTATTAGCGGCTGCTCTAGCTCGCGGCGCGCATTTCGCAACAGCCGAATGGTATGCGAATGAACACCCTCAATTTCTGGGTGTTCCGCGATAAGCCAGAAGAAGCGCATAATACACGTTGGGTCGTTAAACGCGTTATCGCTGCGCGCCATAATTTGATTGCCAATAAGCGCAAAATCGTCGTCGAGAGGCTGTGGGTTCAATAGTTTCATGGGCCCCAAAATAGCCTGCTCAAAGAATTGCAGAAGCATTCGGTTCAATTCACCAACCCGAAGTACCACTTTAAAGTAGTCTTTCATCATTTGCTCAACGGCCACTTTGCTATTCTCGTGGTTGTATCCGAGTAACTTGGCAACATCAGGCTGGTAATCGAATAACAGGCGATCTTCCGATTTTTGGGCGCTTAAATGCAAGGCAAAGCGAATGCGCCACAAAAAACTCGTGCACTCTTTTAATTCCACAAACTCATCGGCAGTGATGTAGTTGTACTCTACTAAACTTTCATCGCTTTTAGCGTGAAAATGCTGTTTCGCAATCCAGCTAATGGTTTGAATATCGCGCAGGCCGCCTGGTGATGATTTTATATTGGGTTCAAGATTGTAAGCGGTGCCATGAAATTGGCGATGGCGCGCATTCTGTTCACTTTTTTTGGCTTGATAAAAAGCGCGGCTTGACCAAGGGAAATGAAAGTTAATTTGCTGTTCGAGTAGTTCGGTGAGTTCTTCGCTACCAGCAACTAAGCGGTGTTCAATCAGGCTGGTGGCTACGGTAATATCGCTCTCTGCTTGCTCCATACATTCGGCAACGGTTCTTACCGAATGCCCAACTTGCAAACGCAAATCCCATAGCAGGGTAATAAATTGGCTTATGCGCTCTTGCTGGCGGGTGGGCAGGGGGCCTTCCACTAAGAACAATAAATCGATATCGGATTCAGGGTGCAGAGCACCGCGGCCATAGCCACCTACAGCAAGTAAGGCGTAATTCTCGGAAGGGAATTTGAATTGCAGCCACAGCTCTTGCAATAAACTATCGAAAAACTCAGCACGGTTTGCTACCAGTGTATCTATATCAGCACTGATGAACTGATTCACCGACCATTCGTTATAACACTGAACCTGTTGCCGCCAAGCAGTAACAGGTTCAATTTGAGCCGGCCACTTAGGCGTATAGGGGGCTTCCGGACGGCTTGTTACATATGGTTTATGCGGCATTAATGTTCGATAACTCGCGGTAGTTCTTCTTCACTACGCAAAGTGAGGACTTCAACACCGTTTTCGGTAACTAACAATGTATGCTCCCATTGCGCGCTCAAGCTACGGTCTTTGGTTAACACCGTCCAACCATCCGCTAAAATTTTGGTATTCCGTTTCCCAGCATTGATCATTGGCTCGATGGTAAGGCACATGCCGGCCTGTAAAGTTTCACCCGTACCTGCTTTGCCGTAATGCAACACTTGCGGTTCTTCATGAAACTCATCACCAATACCGTGGCCACAAAATTCACGCACAATCGAATAACCAAAGCTCTCGCCATACTTCTGGATTTCGGCACCGATATCACCCAAGCGAACGCCCGGCTTCACCATTTTTATGGCCCGATACAATGCTTCTTGAGTAACACCGACAAGGCGATTAGCGAGAATAGAACCTTCACCCACCACAAACATTTTACTGGTATCGCCGTGATAACCATTTTTTAAAACGGTAACATCAATATTTATGATATCGCCATCTTTCAGTGGCTTATCGTTGGGAATTCCATGGCAAACACAATGGTTTACTGAAGTACAAATTGATTTCGGAAAACCATGGTAATCGAGAGGCGCAGGATAAGCGTCGTTGGCAACGATATAATCGTGGCAAATGGTGTTCAGCTCGTCGGTTGTTATCCCCGCTTTTACGTGGGGGGTGATCATCTCCAAAACGCTAGCGGCCAGCTTGCCTGCCACGCGCATTTTCTCAATTTCTTCTGCGGTTTTGATTTTAATTGCCATGGTTTCTCACTAATTTTTTTAATTTAACCGCGATTTATCCGCGATTCATTAAGTTATCCTAAATTCTACCAGAATTAGCACATATACAGAAGATGGATTTTGGTTGTTCAGAAGCTGCTTTTATGGTATAAAATGCGCCGCTCACTTCATAGTGGGTAAAGTGTGAACAAAGCGAATGCGAATGCATTTGCTGCGAACGCAAAACTAAACTTTAAATTACACACACATATCGGCACATGGTGCGGGGTGCTCAGGTTGCTTCAATGCAATATGGGTCGCAACATGGGATATGTGGAGGCATAACCCCTTACAAAGGAAAATTTATCATGGCAAACGTGTCAATGCGCGACATGCTTAAAGCTGGTGTTCACTTCGGTCACCAAACTCGTTACTGGAACCCTAAGATGAAGCCTTTCATCTTCGGCGCTCGTAACAAGATCCACATCATTAACTTAGAATCTACTGTGCCTATGTTCAACAAGGCATTAGATTTTCTTCAGCACACAGCTTCTAACGGCGGCAAAGTATTGTTCGTTGGTACTAAGCGTGCAGCTGCAGAGCAAATCAAAAACGCGGCTATCGCATCTAACCAATTCTACGTAAATCACCGCTGGTTGGGTGGCATGCTGACGAACTGGAAAACTGTGCGTCAATCGATCAAACGTTTGAAAGATTTGGAAGTTCAAAGTCAAGATGGCACTTTCGAGAAGCTAACCAAGAAAGAAGCGCTAATGAACACGCGCGAAATGGAAAAGCTTGAGAAGAGCCTTGGCGGTATTAAAAACATGGGCGGCTTGCCTGATGTTATCTTCGTGATCGACGCTGACCACGAACACATTGCAATCAAAGAAGCGAACAACTTAGGTATTCCAGTTGTAGCCGTTGTTGATACGAATTCTTCACCAGATGGCGTTGATTACGTAATTCCAGGCAACGATGATGCGATGCGTGCTATTCAGTGCTACTTAGGTGCTGCGGCAACTACGATCAATGAAGGTCGCCAGAAAAATGGTGCAGAAATCACTGCAGCTGACGATTTCGTTGAAGCTGAAGAAGATAGCGCCGAGTAAGACTGCGAAAACGGCCTGGAAGCAGGCCGTTTTTCAATAGTTTCGCGGGGCCCGGTATTAAGCCCGGGCCAGACATGAATCCTGAACACAGAGGATAGTATCATGGCAATTACAGCCGCAATGGTTAAAGAACTGCGCGAGCGTACTGGCGCAGGTATGATGGATTGTAAAAAAGCTCTCGAAGAAGCGAATGGCGATATCGAGCTAGCGATTGAAAACATGCGTAAGAGTGGTCAGGCAAAAGCTGCTAAGAAAGCCGGCCGAATCGCTGCTGAAGGCGTGATTTTTGTAAAAACTGAAGGTAACGTAGGTACACTAGTTGAAGTAAACTGTGAAACCGATTTCGTTGCTCGTGATGCAAGTTTCTTAGCGATGGGTGAGCAGATCGTTAATGCTGCATTCGCGAATAAAGAAACTGACGTTGAAAATCTGAAAAATACTCAGATCGATGGCGGCAGCATTGAAGAAGTTCGTAGCAATTTAGTTGCTAAAATTGGCGAAAACATGAACTTGCGTCGTGTCATTACTGCGGAAGGCGGTGATGTTGCAGCTTCTTATGTTCATGGTGGCCGTATTGGTGTGTTGGTATTGTTAACTGGCGGTAGCGAAGATCTTGGTAAAGATGTAGCCATGCACGTTGCAGCAAGCAACCCACAATTCGTGAAGCCTGAAGATGTAGCTGAAGACGTGATTGCAAAAGAACGCGAAATCCAAATTGATATCGCAATGCAATCAGGTAAGCCAAAAGAAATCGCTGAGAAGATGGTTGAAGGCCGAATGAAGAAATTCACCGGCGAAATCAGCTTAACAGGTCAGCCTTTCGTAAAAGATCCTTCAAAAACTGTTGGCGAATTGCTGAAAGAAGCAGGCGCTGATGTACTTACTTTCGTTCGTTTCGAAGTAGGTGAAGGTATTGAGAAGAAAGCAGATGATTTTGCTGCTGAAGTACAAGCCCAGGTAGCAGCGGCGCAAAAAGGTTAATCAACCGTGGCGACAATGCCTTTGCGAAGCAACACCTAATCATAACCGCGCTTTGCTGTTGCAGCAGGCGCGGTTTTTTTTAACCTGAAAACGGAAGCCAAAGATATGAGTACAAATCCGAAACCAAGCTATCGCCGTGTGTTACTAAAGTTAAGTGGTGAAGCCCTGATGGGTGCCGAGCCGTTTGGTATCGATCCAAAAGTTCTTGATCGTATGGCGCAAGAAATTAAGGAAATTCTCGAACTTGGTGTTCAGGTTGGCCTTGTGATTGGCGGCGGAAATTTATTCCGTGGCGAAGGTTTGGCTAAAGCTGGTATGAACCGTGTTGTAGGCGACCATATGGGTATGCTAGCAACGGTTATGAACGGTTTAGCTATGCGTGATGCATTACACCGAACATATATTAATGCGCGGTTGATGTCGGCAATAGAACTGGCGGGTGTTTGTGATAGTTATAACTGGGCAGAAGCGATCAGCTTGTTAAAATCAGGCCGTGTTGTGATTTTCTCGGCCGGTACCGGCAACCCGTTCTTTACTACCGATTCAGCGGCGTGTTTGCGTGGCATTGAAATTGAAGCAGAAGTTGTTCTCAAAGCTACCAAGGTAGATGGTGTATACTCTGCAGACCCGGTAAAGAATCCAGAAGCAACGAAATATGATATTTTGGATTATCAAGATGTATTGAAGAACGAATTGAAAGTAATGGATTTAGCCGCATTTACTTTAGCGCGCGATCATAGCTTACCGATTCGAGTTTTTAATATGAATAAGCCAGGTGCATTGAAAGCCGTGATTATGGGTGAAGATGAAGGTACACTAATCACTCATGTAAAAGATTCAAATAAATAATTAGGAAGAGGATCCCATAGTGATCAACGAGATAATTGCCGATGCGAAAGATCGCATGAGTAAGAGTGTGGACGCACTCGCAGCACAAATGTCGAAAATTCGTACAGGTCGTGCCCATCCGAGCTTACTCGATGGCGTGATGGTGCCTTATTATGGCAGTGATACGCCATTAAAGCAGTTGGCGAACATTACCATTGAAGATTCTCGCACTCTTGCTATTACCGTGTTCGATAAAGGTAGCTCTGGTGCTGTAGAAAAAGCGATTTTAACCTCCGATCTGGGTTTAAACCCAGCTGGCGCAGGCAATGTGATTCGCGTGCCACTTCCACCACTAACCGAAGAACGCCGCCGTGATTTAGTTAAAATCGTGCGTGCAGAAGCGGAACAAGGTCGTGTAGCGGTTCGAAACATTCGCCGTGATGCAAATAGCGATATCAAAGAACTTTTGAAAGAAAAAGAAATCACAGAAGATGATGATCGTAAGGCGCAAGATAATATTCAGAAGCTTACCGATGATTTCGTGAAGAAAGTTGATGAGTTATTAGCCAGTAAAGAAGCTGAGTTGATGGAAGTTTAAGCACTTACCATCTACCTCGTTGGAGGATAACGCCGTGTCGGATATACTTACGCGGCGTTTATTTTTTGTAGGATAAGAATGACAGGGAAAAACACTACATCAGAGTCGATTCGGTTGCCTCGGCACGTTGCTATCATTATGGATGGCAATGGGCGCTGGGCAACATCGCAAGGGAAACGGCGAACCACTGGGCACCGAGCTGGTGCTGAAGCTGTCCGCCGCGCGATTTCGTTTGCGCGCCGGAATGGTATTGAAGCGCTCACGTTGTTTGCCTTTAGTAGCGAAAATTGGGGCCGGCCTGCGCGTGAAGTCACTGTACTTATGGAATTATTCATGGGCGTGCTGAAACGAGAAGTTACAGAGCTTGCCGAGCACAATATTCGTCTATGTATTGTTGGCGATAAATCAGCGTTCAGTGCGCGTTTACAAAAGCAAATTGCGGCAGCCGAGAACAAAACGGCTCACTGCACGGGAATGATTTTGAACATCGCGGCTAACTACGGTGGCCGTTGGGATATCACGCAAGCCGCTAAACAGGTGGCGCTTCGAGTTGCCGCAGGGGAGCTCGAGCCAGCGGATATCTCAGAACATGATATGGCCGCAGGCATGTGCTTAGAGGGGCAGCCAACGCCTGATTTGCTTATCCGTACGGGTGGCGATATTCGTGTAAGTAATTTTTTATTATGGCAATTAGCGTATGCAGAACTGTACTTTACTGATGTACTCTGGCCTGATTTTGATGAAATGACGTTCGCTGCCGCTATCGATTGTTTTGTTCGACGCGAGCGGCGTTTTGGACTGACCAGCGCACAAATACAAGAACTAGCTGGATCAGGGAACCTGTAAGAGGGCTAATTTTTGCTTAAACAACGTATTCTAACTGCAGCAGTGCTTATTCCTTTGGCACTTGCAGCAATCTTTTTGCTGCCGTTACCGTCATTTGGATTAGCTATTACTGCGGTGCTTGCGCTTGCCGCGTGGGAATGGTCGCCGCTAATGGGGGTTCGTAATGTTGGCGGGCGATTAGCTTATACAGCATTAACTACGGTCATTCTTGCAGCCGTTTATTGGCTAACCCCGATTGGGGGTATTTGGTCAACAGAAGGGATGGTCGATTGGCTGTATTATATCGTTTTAATCGGTGGTATTTGGTGGCTATTAGCTATCGCACTCGTGTTCAATTTCCCGCGGAGTAAAGCGCTATGGCAACGTAGCCGTTTATTTGTTGGTGCATTTGGCATTCTGATTTTGGTGCCCGCATGGGTTGCATTAATGACACTGCGGTCGCTGAATTACGATAGCAATCCAATGTTTGGCGCTTGGGCGGTTCTTTTTGTGTTTGTTCTTGTCTGGGCAGCTGATGTTGGTGCTTATTTTGCAGGAAAGCGGTTTGGCCGCCATAAATTAATGCCAAACGTGAGCCCAGGAAAAACCATGGAAGGGTTTATCGGTGGCGTTGTGCTCTCGGTTATCGTGATGTATGCGGTTTCTCTTATTATTGATGTGCCGAGCGATTCCATGCTTGGGTATTACATTATTGGCGTAGCTACCGTTTTAGTGTCCGTGTTTGGGGATTTAAATGAGAGTATGTTTAAACGTTGTGCGGGAGTGAAAGACAGTGGCTCCATACTTCCAGGCCATGGCGGTATTCTTGACCGTATCGATTCGTTAACCTCTGCTTTACCTATATTCTTGCTCGGATATCTTTGGTTGATTCATTAATGCCGTTGCTTAAAACTGAACAAACTCGAAGTATGAAGAAACCAACCGTGATCACCATTCTGGGCGCAACCGGTTCGATTGGGTTAAATACACTTGATGTAATCGGTCGCCATCCCGATGATTTTCAGCTGTTTGCCGTTACTGCGCATAGCCGCATTGATGAATTACTCTCGATTTGTAAACGTTTTCAACCGCTTTATGCCGTAGTGGGTTCGCAAGCCGCTGCTGAAACGTTACAGACAAAATTGCAAGAACAGCATATAGCTACTGAAGTACTATTTGGCGAAGCCGCGTTAGTGGATGTGAGCGAAGCCAGTGAAGTTGATACGGTTATGGCAGCGATTGTTGGTGCCGCCGGTTTGTTACCTACGCTAGCGGCTGTAAAAGCGGGTAAGCGCGTATTGCTTGCGAATAAAGAAGCGCTAGTTATGAGCGGGCAACTGTTTATTGATGCGGTACGCGAATCAAACGCACAATTATTGCCGGTAGATAGCGAGCACAATGCAATATTTCAAGCGTTACCAACGGCTGTTCAGCACAATTCGGTATCTACCGATTTCGCTGCGCACGGAATAGCTAAAATTTTACTGACCGGTTCAGGTGGCCCATTTCGGGAAACACCACTTGCTGATCTAGCAACCCAAACACCCGCAGCGGCTTGTGCTCATCCTAATTGGGATATGGGGCAAAAAATTTCCGTAGATTCAGCAACGATGATGAACAAAGGCCTTGAGTACATCGAAGCGCGTTGGTTATTCAATTGCCAACCGCAGCACATTGAAGTGGTACTGCATCCACAAAGCGTTATTCATTCCATGGTGCAATATGTTGATGGCTCCGTTATTGCACAACTAGGCCAGCCCGATATGCGCACACCTATCGCTTATTGTTTAGGATATCCAGAGCGGTTGGCCAGCGGGGTAGCAAATCTTGATTTTGCGAATATGGGCGCACTCACGTTTGGTCAAGCCGATGCCGCGCGTTATCCGTGCTTACAATTAGCGATTGATGCTTGCTGGCATGGGCAGGCGGCTACCACTGCATTGAATGCTGCAAATGAAATAGCGGTAGCTGCATTTTTACAGGGAAATATCCAGTTCGGTGATATCGCGAAAATATGTGAAAGCGTACTTACACAGGCAGATATGCCAGCGATCACCAGTATTGAAGCAGTGCTTGATTGCGATGCAAATGCACGCCGTATAGCGCGTTCGCTCATTCCAAGGGGGCAATAGTGGAACAGGTATTATGGTCGGTTGGCGCGTTTATCGTGGCTTTAGGCCTTGTGGTTACCTTTCACGAGTTCGGTCATTTTTGGGTGGCTCGTCGTTGTGGCGTAAAGGTGCTTACCTTTTCTATTGGGTTTGGTAAGCCATTATTTCGCTGGAAAGGCAAAGATGGTACTCAATATCAAATCGCTATGGTGCCGCTGGGCGGTTATGTGCGGATGCTGGATCATGAAGTTGATCCTGTGAGTAACGACGAGATTTCAGGTAGCTTCCGAGCGAAATCAGTGGGCCAACGTTTTGCGGTTGTGGTGGCCGGCCCGATGGCGAATTTTATTTTTTCGATCGTTGCACTTTGGTTGATGCTGATGATTGGCATGCCAGCTTTAAAACCTGTGATTGGTGAGATTACCCAGGGAAGTATCGCGGAACAAGCGGGGCTAGTGCAGGGTTCAGAGATTACGGCTATCGATAACCGAGATGTGCAAGATTGGCAAGATGTAAATATGGCGCTTGTTCGCCGCATTGGTGACGCAGAAACTACCTTTAGAATTCGTGAACAGAATGGCGTTGAGCGCGATGTTCAGGTATCGTTACGGAATTGGAATTTTGATCCCGACAGCGATTCCACCCTCAATAGTTTGGGGATGGATGTTTTTCGCCCTGCGATTACCTCAACGATTGCCATGATTGCGGAAAATAGCCCTGCTAGCGCAGCTGATTTGCGTGTTGGCGATAAAATTATTGGGATTGATGGAACTCAATCGCTTAATTGGGAACAAACAAGGGAGCTTATTGCGGCAAAACCAAATTCTGAGAGTTTGTTGTTGATTGAAAGAGATGGTCGGCAAGAGCAAATTGCAGTTACGTTTGGTGAGTTAGAGGGCCGCGGTTACCTTGGGATAGGCACTGAACAAGAAGCGTATCCCGATGGTTACATATTTACCTTGCAGCATGGACCGGTGCAAGCATTCGCAGGAGGCGTTGAGCGAACTTGGCGGCTGATGGGATTAACCCTCGGGATGCTTAAGAAGCTCGTTACCGGTGATATTGGCGTGAATAACCTCAGTGGCCCGGTAGGCATAGCGCAAGGAGCAGGAGCGCACGCTAGCTATGGTTTGGTATATTTTCTCAGCTTTTTAGCACTGATTAGTGTGAGTTTAGGCGTTTTGAATCTATTACCTATTCCAATGCTTGATGGTGGGCATTTGCTGTTCTATGCGATTGAATGGGTTCGTGGTAAACCTGTTCCTGAACGAATTCAAGAACTTAGTTTTCGAGTAGGGCTGTTGGTTCTGGTAACTCTATTAGTGGTTACATTGTTTAATGATATTGGCAGGCTTATCTCGTAATGAAATTATCTAACAATAAGACGTGTTGCATGACATTGAAAAAGCTGTTTATTGGAGCTGTATTAGTAGGGACGGGGCTGAACGCACAAGCTTCTGATTCATTCATAGTTGACGACATTCAAGTTCGAGGTTTGCAGAGGGTAGCATTGGGTGCTGCATTAACCTATGTGCCTGTTCGCGTTGGTGACGAAGTTACGCCTGCGCGCATTCGTCAAATCATTCATGAACTGTATTCTTCGTCTCACTTCGATGATATTCAAGTGTATCGCGAAGGTGATTCTGTTCTCATCCGTGTTACGGAAAGACCAACCATTAACGAAATTCGTTTTGAAGGAAACAAAGACCTTAAAGACGAACAATTGCTCGATAGTTTGCAAACGAGTGGTGTTGCGGTTGGTGAATCGCTAGACCGGACAATTATTTCGGCACTGGAAAAGAATCTTGAAGATTTTTATCACAGTGTGGGTAAATACAATGCCAAAGTTCGTGTGCAAATCGTAAACTTGCCTCGTAACCGTGTTGAGCTTCGATTTGACTTCCAAGAAGGCCCAGCCGCTGAAGTTGCGCAAATTAACGTGATCGGTAACGATTCGTTTGAACGTGATCAGTTGCTTGATCTCATGGAGTTGCGAGATCAATTGCCATGGTGGAACTTAATTGGTAAGCGGAATTATCAACAACAGCAGTTGATGGGTGATATTGAAAATATAGAATCATTCTACCGCAACCAAGGTTATTTGCGCTTTGAAGTTGATTCAGTGCAAGTAGCGATGACACCAGAGCGCGAAGGCATATACATATCACTGAACTTCGAGGAAGGTGAGCAATATAATATTGATGGCACCGAAGTACTCTCGGAAATCCGTGACGATGAAGAATTCTTAGGCCAGTTTGTGGAATCGCTTGATGGCCGCCGTTACAGTTTGCAAGAAATCACTAGTATTGAAGAAGCATTAAAAACCTATTACGGACGTTTAGGCTACGCCTACACGGAAGTAAATACGGTTCCGGAAATCAATGACGATAACAAAATGGTTAAACTTACGTTTGCCATTGATCCGGGCCAGCGCGTTTACGTTCGCAGAATTGCATTTGAAGGCAACGACGCAACCAAAGACGAAGTGCTGCGCCGTGAGATGCGTCAGATGGAAGGTGCTTGGTTGAATGAGATGCTTGTTGAAACTGGGAAAACGCGGCTTGAGCGTTTAGGCTTCTTCGAAACCGTTGAGTACGATACGGTGCGAGTGCCAGGCCAAGATGATCAAGTGGATTTAGTTTTCCGGGTAAAAGAGCAGCCTTCAGGTAATATCGGTGCAGGTATTGGTTATGGCGATTATGCGGGTTTCAGCATGAATGCGTCGATCAGCCAAGAGAACTTTCTTGGAAGTGGTAACCGAGTTGCATTCGTAGTTGATACCAACCGCTATTCGAAAAACGTGCAATTACAGTTTGTGGATAATTATTTCACAGATGATGGCGTGAGCTTAGGTGGTTCAATTTACTACCAAGATTTTGATGCGGGCCGAGCAAACTTACAGCAATATAATCAAACCTCGTACGGTATTGCCGGTGATATGGGCTTCCCGATTAACGAGTACAACCGTATTAACTTTGGTTTCGGGTACAGCCGTAATGGTATCACCCAGTTAAACCCGTACGATCAAATACGGGCGTTTTATGATAAATACCGTGATGCGGATAACAGTACTGCAGCGTTAAACTTCAGTAACTATAACTTATCGGCGGCATGGCAGCGGGTTACTTTGAACCGCGGTATGTTCCCAACAGCGGGTTCAAGTAACCGTTTGAGCGCTAAAATTACAACGCCAAACAGTGATTTACAGTACTTTAAACTTGATTACTCGTTCCGCCATTACAAGCCGTTAGATGAAGATCATAACTGGGTACTCATGACACGCTTCAAGGCAGGTTACGGTAATGGTTATGGCAGTGATGGTGATTTAGATTATACCTTACCGTTTTGGGAAAACTTTTACGGTGGTGGTAACGATAACTTACGTGGGTTCGAGCAGAATCGGGCGGGACCGCGCGGGTTAATTCGTCGTCCACAAACTATTCAAGGGCCACCTGATGAAAACGGGAACCCAACGCAAATAGTATTGGGGCCGGAATATGATCAAATCGAAGTTGCTCGTTTCGCTTCTATTGGTGGTAACGCATCACTTACCGGTGGATTAGAATTAATCGTGCCAACACCGTTAGTCGGTGAGGAAAGTAAAAACTCCGTGCGAACCAGCGTTTTCGTTGATGTTGGTGCGATTTGGGATACTGAGTTTAACTACAATGAATACCGTGATCTGACAGTAGCAGGTGATGGTGTGTTGTGGGATTACAGTAGCCCACGGAACTATCAAGCATCTTATGGTGTCTCGGTACAGTGGTTATCACCTATGGGTGTATTAACCTTTAGTTTCGGTATCCCGATAAAATCATTGGATACCACTGCTGAAGATAGATTTACCTTCAATATTGGTACATCTTTCTAACGGTAAAATGTTCTCTGCGAGTGGTTCTGGGCTTGCATTCATGGAAGCTCAGTTATACCGTAGTAGAAGTTAAATTTAGTAAAATATGGTTTAGCACTTTTAATCAAGCGGTAGTGAATTAACACATCTCGGTTTTTTTAAGAATACTGAACACACTTAAATGAAAAAAGAGGAAAGAACTTTGAAAGCAGTAGCTATTACCTTTGCAGCCTTAATCGCATTAGTTGCCACTATGGTGCCAGCGCAAGCGCAAGATTCATCACCTAAAGTAGCGGTGATCGACGTTGCCCGTGTGTTTGCTGAAATGCCAGAGCGTGACGAAATTTCTAACAAGCTGGAAGAAGAGTTCGCTGAGCCTATGGCGCAACTTCAGCAGTTAGAAGAGGAATTTGAAGGCTTACGTGAGCGTTTAGAACGCGATGAAGCTATCATGACTGAAGAAGAGAAAGTTGCAGCGCAAAATGAGCTACGTCAGCGTGCTGCTGGTCTTCAACGTGGTGGCGAGCAATTAAACCAGTACATGCAGCAGCGTGAAAACGAAGAGCGCAATGTGCTTCTAGAGAAAATGTTTGTGGTTGTTGATGCCTACGCGGAAGAGCAAGGCTTTGATTTGATCATGGATAAAGGCCGGATGCTATACAGTGCTCCAGCTCTTGATATCTCTGACGCGATCATTGAGCGTCTAGTTCAATAAGCATTATTCTGTAGATATTGTGCATTAAACGTTTAGAGTAAACGTTGTACAGTAAACACTGCCCAATTACCTTACGCGTTAATTCTCGCGCAAAGGAATTGGGCGGTAGTAAATACAAAAGGAAATGCAATGACGCTGAATGAGTTAGCAGCGAAGATCGGGGCAACAGTTCGCGGAAATGGCGAACTAACAGTTACCGGTCTTGCCACACTCGCGAACGCCGGCCCATCTCAGGTCGGCTTTCTTGCGAATGAAAAGTACAAAACGCAATTAGCTACTACGCAAGCTGGTGCGGTTATTATTCATCCTAATCAAGACGATGCAGAAGTGCTTGCAAACGCCTTGATTTCAGAAAATCCATACCTTTCCTACGCCTACGCAGCTCAAGTTTTTGATGATGCACCAAAAGCATCGTTAACAATCGATGCGCGTGCGAGCGTGGCGGAAACCGCAACCTTAGGTGCTAATGTTAGTATTGGCCCATTTGCGGTTGTTTCTGCCGGTGCAGTTATCGGCGATAATGCCATTATCGGCGCAAATTGTTTTATTGGTGAAAACGCACAAGTAGGCGCGGATACCCGCTTATGGCAGGGCGTAACCCTTTATCACAAGGTAGTGCTCGGAGAACGCTGTACCGTACATTCAGGTGCCGTAATCGGCGCTGATGGCTTTGGTTGGGCCAGTGAAAACGGAAAATGGGTTAAAATCCCTCAGCTCGGTAGTGTTGTGGTAGGTAACGACGTTGAAATTGGCGCCAACACCACAATCGACCGAGGCGCGCTGGACGACACGGTGATACACGATAATTGTATTATTGATAACTTGGTAATGATTGCGCACAACGTACAGATCGGCGAAGGCACGGCTATTGCAGGCCAAACCGGTATTGCGGGTAGTGCTGCTATTGGCAAAAACTGTTTGATAGGTGGGGCTACTGGTATCAATGGCCACATTCAAATAGCCGATGGCGTGCAAATTCACGGTATGACAATGGTGACAAAAAGCCTTGATAAAGGTGTATATGCCTCGTCTTTACCGGTTGTCGATCAATCTACTTGGGCAAAATCAGGTGCTCGGGTACGTCAATTACCGGAATTATTTCTCCGTGTCAGAGCAATTGAGAAAAAATTAGAGAACTCATAAGGTTGAGCTGAGGAGATTACTTTGACCGATATTACAACTGAAACGCAAGCGCTGCCGGGATTTGATATTAATGAAATTCAAAAGATTTTACCGCACCGTTATCCATTTGCGTTGATCGACCGAGTTATTTCTTACACCCCCAATAAATCGTTGCATGCGATTAAAAACGTAACCATGAATGAGCCGGTGTTTATGGGGCACTTTCCCGGAATGCCAATTTTCCCAGGTGTTTTATTATTGGAAGCGATGGCCCAAGCAACGGGGCTTTTGGGTTTTAAGATGATGGAAAGTGGTGTTGGCTCAAACGAAATTTATTTATTTGCTGGTATTGATAATGCTCGTTTTAAGCGGCAAGTTATTCCTGGTGATCGTGTCGATTTTCACGTTGAATTTGTAAAAGAAAAGCGTGGGATTTGGAAATTCACTGGAAAAGCATCGGTGGATGGCGAAGTGGCCTGCGTAGCCGATATTATGTGTGCCAGAAGGACAACCTAATTGATTCACGAAACAGCAATTATTGATAAAAGCGCGCGTATTGGTGCCAACGTAAGTATTGGTGCGTACAGTGTTGTAGGCCCTGATGTGGATATTGGTGATGATTGTATTATCCATTCTCACGTCGTGCTAAAAGGCCCAACGCGAATTGGTCGTGGTAATCATATTTTCCAATTCTGTTCGATTGGCGAAGATTGCCAAGATAAAAAATTCAATGGTGAGCCTACTGAATTAGTTATTGGCGATCGGAATGTATTTCGCGAAGCCTGCACGATTCACCGGGGTACCATTCAAGATAATAGCTTAACTCAGATTGGTAACGATAACCTGTTTATGGCCTATGTGCATGTAGCCCATGATTGCATGATTGGTAGCAATAACATTTTAGCGAACAACACAACGTTGGCGGGCCACGTTCACCTAGGTGATTATGTTATTTTAGGCGGTTTTACCGGTGTTCATCAGTTTTGCAAAATAGGTTCGCATTCGTTTGCCGCCGTGAGTTCGGTGGTGGTGCAAGATATTCCGCCTTATGTAATGGCACAGGGGCATAATGCACGGCCACGCACGATAAATAGTGAAGGCTTGCGCCGCAGAGGCTTTAGTGCTGAGCAAATTCAAAATATTAAACGCGCATACAAACTTTTATACCGTAGCGCATTAACTATCGAAGAGGCTGCCGCAGCAATTACCGAGCTTGAGGAGCCGTTGCTGGATGATTTTGTGCAGTTTGTGAGCCATTCTGAGCGGGGCATTATTCGTCCGTGAACCTGATACAGAAAGACGCAGCAGAAACGTTATTGGGCGCTGAAGAGCGCCCTTTATCTATTGCAACCAGCAAAATTCTGATTGGCATTGTAGCGGGTGAAGCATCGGGGGATATTTTAGGCGCAAGCGTAATGGAAGGGATACGCCAGCAATTTCCTAATGCCGAGTTTATTGGGGTAGGTGGTAGCCGCATGCAAGCACAGGGCCTTACCTCGCTGTTCCCAATGGAAACCTTGTCGGTGATGGGGTTTATTGATGTACTAAAACAACTTCCGGGCTTACTTCGTGCCCGCCGCTTAGTGGTAAAAACTATGTTGGCGCAAAAGCCGGATGTGTTCGTAGGAATTGATGCGCCGGATTTTAATTTACCGATTGAAAAGAAGCTGAAACACAAAGGCATACCAACAGTTCACTACGTATCGCCATCGGTATGGGCGTGGCGGCCGAAACGAATTTTTGGTATTGCGAAAGCAACCCATATGGTGCTCGGTATATTGCCGTTTGAGGCTGATTTTTATGCCAAGTACGATGTTCCGTTCACCTATGTAGGCCACCCGTTAGCGGATCGTTTTCCGTTCGATTCACCCAAGAACGAAGCGCGTGAAACGCTGAACTTGGCTACCGATAAGCGTTACGTAGGCTTACTGCCAGGCAGCCGGGGCAGTGAAGTTGGTCACTTGGCAGCACCGTTTATTGAGGCCGCAGCGATCTTGCAGAAAAAAGATCCGGAACTTCAGTTTTTGGTTCCGCTGGTAAATGAGCAACGTAAGGCACAATTTCTTAGCGCCTTAGACGCCTCTGGTCATACTTTGAATTTACACATGTTCAGCGGCCAAAGCCATGAGGTAATTGCAGCGAGTGATGCCACGATCTTAGCCTCCGGTACTGTTGCTCTTGAGGCCATGCTGATAAAGCGCCCGATGGTTGTGTGTTATCGGTTTGGCTGGTTAAATTTTCAAATTGTAAAACGCTTTGTGCGCGTAAATTATTTCTCGTTACCTAATTTGCTACACGCCGGATTATTTGGCGATCGGGAACCAACACAAGAATTAAAAGATAACGGCCCACTAGTAAAAGAGTTATTGCAAGATGAGGTTTCAGGTACGGAAATCGCAGCCGCTATCGAACCTTTGCTGAGCTCGGATAACGCGCAGCTATATGCCCGTTATTATGAGCTTCACCAACAATTACAACAAAATGCTGGAGTACTATCGGCAAATGCTGTTCTTGCCTTAATTGATACGAAGCACTCACCCGAGAACCAGAATCGCATCGCTTAGAAAGTTAACACCAAGGGCGAAAACAGCAGAATAGCCATTTCACTAACAAAATACCCCTGTAAAACCTTTTGAACCGCTAAGTTCTCATTCGCTATCGAACCTAGCTGCTTGAACTCGCTCATGTGAACCTTATCTTGTTTATTCGTATGCTAAATATGAATGAACTTCTTTTATGCTATGCGTTTAGTGAATATAAGGTTTTCGCCCAGCGGTTTGTTACTCTTTTCTTAGCACCC
The DNA here is from genome assembly GCF_003987345.1 of Aliidiomarina shirensis. GTDB lineage: Bacteria > Pseudomonadota > Gammaproteobacteria > Enterobacterales > Alteromonadaceae > Aliidiomarina > Aliidiomarina shirensis. The sequence goes on from NZ_PIPP01000001.1 coordinate 164,907, forward strand.
TATACTACAAATTCACTGAATTGGAGGATGTAATGGGTTTATTAGTTGATGGCCAATGGCACGACAAATGGTACGACACTAGCAAATCGGGTGGGCGTTTCGAGCGTTCTGAATCGCAGTTCCGGAATTGGGTTACCGCTGATGGTAGCGCAGGTTTAACTGGAAAGGGCGGATTTAAAGCAGAATCTGGCCGCTATCATCTGTATGTTTCCTTTGCCTGCCCTTGGGCACATCGGACACTCATTTTCCGCAAGTTGAAAGGCTTGGAAGATGTTATAACGGTTTCTGCCGTAGCACCAGAGATGCTAAGCAACGGTTGGGAATTTCGCGCTGGCACTGATCTTGCGGATCCATTGTTCGACTCCAAATTCATGCATCAGATTTATACGCGTGCTGATGAAAATTATAGTGGCCGGGTAACGGTTCCGGTTCTCTGGGATAAACAGAAAAACACGGTGGTGAGTAATGAATCGGCCGATATCATTCGTATGTTCAACAATGCATTTAACGATATTACCGGTAATACCGATGATTACTATCCGCAGGAATTACAAGCAGCTATTGATGAAGTAAACGGCTTTGTTTACGACAATATCAATAATGGCGTATACAAGAGTGGTTTTGCGACCACGCAAGAAGCGTATGAAGAAGCCTTTGATAATTTGTTCAAAGCGCTTGATCAAGTTGAACAGCAGCTCGCCGGTAGCCGTTATTTAGCGGGCTCAGTGCTTACTGAGGCTGATTGGCGATTATTTACAACGTTAGTGCGCTTTGATGCGGTTTACGTGGGGCATTTTAAATGTAACCAGAAGCGTATTGTCGATTATCCAAATATTTGGAACTTCGTGCGCGATTTGTATCAAGTGCCGGGCGTTGCTGAAACCGTGCGCATGGATCATATAAAAACGCATTACTATGTGAGCCACGATATGATTAATCCAACTGGCGTGGTACCGAAAGGTCCGGAAATAGATTTCACCGCGCCACATGATCGCAATAAATTTGGCGGCTAAGCTAAAGATGAAAGGAGTTTGCACATGGCAAGTTCAATAGTTAAACATCGAGTACGTGGGATGCCGGCACAAGATGGCGCAGGAGTGAAACTCAAACGCGTTATCAATCAGCCTTCGTTCCGACATCGGAACCCGATTTTGATGCTTGATGAATTTAAATCGGATGATCCAAATGATTATATCGCTGGTTTTCCACCGCACCCGCATCGAGGTTTTTGTACCCTAACTTATATGTTAGCGGGCAATATGGCGCACGAAGATTCAACCGGTAATAAAGGTGAAATCAGCACGGGCGGATTGCAATGGATGAAAGCTGCCCGCGGGATGATTCATTCGGAGATGCCAAAACAGAAAGATGGCCTGATGTGGGGTTTTCAATTGTGGTTAAATCTTCCTGCTGCTGAGAAGATGAGTGATCCAGAATATGCCGATATTCCGGGTGATGCAGTTCCAGAAGTGGCGCTTGAGGGAGGTGTTGTACGGGTATTATCGGGTGAATTCAACGGCCAAACGGGGCCCGTAAAGGCTCCGGGTCGAGAGTTTCTTTACCTTGATTACCGTTTACCTGGTGATGTAACGGTTACATTGCCGCAACAACATCAGCAAACACGCCTGTTGTATGTTTATCAGGGTTCGATTACGGTAGATGGCATAACGGCCAACGAAGGCGAGTTACTTGAACTTGATGCAGATGCGGATGTGCCATTAACAACGGGAAATGAAGGTAAGTTCTTGCTCATGGCCGCGAAGCCAATTGGTGAGCCTATTGCTCAATATGGCCCTTTTGTAATGAATACTGAAGCCGAGTTACGCCAAGCGTTTGCGGATTATCAGAGTGGTAAACTAACCGCATAAATTGGTATTTAGGTTGTAAGCGAAGCTAAGCTGAGGAGCTTATCGATAAATATGAACGATATCTCGGTATTTCTTGATAAGCTCTGGCTACAACAAGGCGTAAGCCAACACACGCTATCGGCGTACCGCAGCGATCTTGTACATTTCCAAAATTGGCTGCAGCCGCGCGGTGTTGATTTGGTAGCGGCTTCGCGCCAAGATTTAGAAGATTATCTTGCACACCTTAGTAAAGCGGGCATGCATCCGCGCAGCCAATCACGCTTCTTGAGTGCCGTGCGAAAGTATTTCCGTTACATCCTTCAACAAGGGGTTCGCGCTGACGATCCATGTGCGCATTTGCATAGCCCCAAACAACCCGCGTCGATTCCGAAATCATTATCTGAAGATGCCGTTTCTGCCTTACTCGCTGCCCCGAATGTAACGGAAACTTTAGGTTTGCGTGATAAGGCTATGTTGGAGTTGCTATATGCCACTGGCTTGCGAGTATCTGAGCTGGTGCAATTACAAATGAATGAAGTGAGTGTTCGTCAAGGCTTAGTGCGGGTGGTGGGTAAAGGAAACAAAGAACGGCTAGTGCCGCTTGGCGAGGAAGCCTTGCATTGGCTTGCTGAATATTTGCGGGTAGCGCGGCCAGAGCTAATGAAACAGAATCGCGATGTGGTATTTTTTTCATTACGGGGCCAACAAATGACACGGCAAACGTTTTGGCATCGAATTCGCCATTACGCTGTAATTGCTGGCTTACCTGAAGGGATCTCGCCACACCGGTTACGCCATGCGTTTGCAACACACCTTTTGAATCATGGAGCCGACCTGCGGGCGTTACAAATGCTGCTTGGGCACTCGGATATTGCAACTACGCAAATTTATACAGAAGTAGCAAAGGCTCGCTTGAAGCAACTACATGAGCAACATCATCCGCGCGGCTAGTGTTACCTCAGGTGGCAATGCTAGAATGCAAACTCACACCGCTTTGTAGGTAGTTTATTTCGTGAGTAGTTCAATTGAAGTTCGCCGCCGAACCCCACAATCAACGCCAGAGCTCCCCGCTAACATGCCCAGTGTATTGCAGCGTGTTTATGCCAACCGCGGTATAAATCACGTTGATGAGCTGGATTTATCTGTTAAAGGATTGCTGCACTTTAATCAATTAACCGATTGCGAGAAAGCCGCAGAGCGCATCGGTCAAGCGATCATAGCAGGTGAAAGTATTTGTATTTGCGGTGATTTCGATGCTGATGGTGCCACGAGTGTGGCGCTGTTGATGTCTTTTTTCCGTTCTATTAATCATTCGAAAGCCTTCTATCTCGTGCCGAATCGCTTTTCTGATGGGTATGGATTATCACCCACGTTAGCGCAATATGCGCATACCGAAGGTGCGAACCTGCTGATTACGGTTGATAACGGTATCAGCAGCCACGCCGGCGTTAGCAAAGCGAATGACCTAGGTATGCAAGTGATTATCACGGATCACCATTTACCGAGTACAGAATTGCCTGATGCTTTTGCTGTTGTGAATCCAAACCGCCGAGATTGTGCGTTTGCAAGTAAACAGCTTGCGGGCGTTGGAGTAGCCTTCTATTTATTACTGGCTTTAAGGGCGTGGTTTAAACAACAGCAGGCAAACCATGCCGTTGCGTCACTAAAGATTGCTGAATACCTAGATTTGGTTGCGCTTGGCACGGTTGCCGATGTGGTTCCGCTGGATTACAACAACCGAATTTTAGTTCGGCAGGGTTTAGCTAGAATTCGTGAGGGCGTGTGCAGACCAGGAATTACCGCGCTTTTAGCGGTGGCTCGCCGCGAGGCAAGTAAGATAACGGCGAGTGATTTAGGCTTTTCTGTTGGCCCAAGAATCAATGCAGCAGGGCGACTGGATGATATTCAGCAAGGTATCGAATGTTTATTAGCGCAAGATCTCCCAAGTGCGCAGATTTTAGCGTTGCGGCTCGATGAATTGAACCAACAGCGGCGAAAAATTGAAACCACCATGCAGGAAGAGGCGCAAGCATGTTTAGCACGTTTGCAGGTTGATGAGCAGGAACTACCTCTGGTGCTGACGGTGTTCGATGATCAATTTCATCAGGGTGTTATTGGTATTGTAGCCGGGCGCTTGAAAGAGCAATTTTATCGCCCCGTTATGGTATTTGCTGAAGCAGACGATGGTACTTTGAAAGGCTCCTGCCGATCGGTGGCGGGTGTGCATATTCGCGATTTATTGGAACAAGTGGCTAGCGAATTCCCAGATGTGATTAGCAAATTTGGTGGTCATGCCATGGCTGCCGGCTTAAGTGTACCAAAATCGCAATGGGCCGCATTTAATCGTGCTGTGCAACAAGTGGCTGAGCGCTGGGTAGATGCAGATACGCTCGCGCGCGTGCTTTGGAGCGATGGCGAGTTGCAGGCAAATGAGTTTAATCTTGATGTTGCCGGTGCATTACAGCAGGCAGGTCCGTGGGGGCAGAGCTTTCCGCAGCCTATGTTTGATGGGACGTTTAAGATTATACAAGAAAAGTGGTTGAAGGACGTTCACTTGAAATTAGTTGTGCAGCCGTTTGGTAGCAACGAAACCTTTGATGCGATTGCATTTAATGTTCCGCGGGCGAGTTGGCAATGGAATTCGCCTGCGCAAGCTAATTTGGTATTCAAACTTGATGTAAATGAATTTCGTGGTCAACGTAACGTGCAGTTATTGATTGAACACGTTCAGGCCTAAACGCTGTTGTTTTCTATCGTGATCCGCTAGAATATGCGGCCAGAATTCGTTTGAGGCGCACGCTAATTTTAGCCCGCAAGAGTTAGATAAAAATGCCTGTAGCATTTTGTCTTAACTGCGCTAAAGGCCTTAAAAATTATACTTAAATTGATTATTTCAGGAACTATTGATGCTGGAAAGCAACGCCATAGCCAACCAAATCACCGACCTTAAGCAGCGAGCAGAGCAGCTTAGGGGGTATCTTTGACTTAGAGGTTAAAGCAGAACGCCTCGAAGAAGTTGAACGTGAACTTGAAGATCCCGCCGTTTGGAACGAGCCCGAGAAAGCGCAAGCGCTTGGAAAAGAACGAGCTGCACTCGAAATTGTAGTAAATACCTTGAAAGGAATTGACCAGGGTCTTGATGATGCCCAAGGGTTTCTTGATCTTGCCGCTGAAGAAGACGACGAAGAGATGCTGAGCGAGGCTTCTGGCGAAGTAGATCGTTGGACCAAAGAGTTAGAAAAACTCGAGTTTCGACGTATGTTTTCAGGACCAAACGACCAAGCCGATTGCTATGTAGATTTGCAATCAGGTTCGGGCGGAACCGAAGCGCAAGATTGGTGCAATATCTTGTTGCGTATGTATCTTCGTTGGGGCGAAGCGAACGGTATGAAAACGGAAATCACTGAACTTTCCGAAGGCGAGGTAGCGGGTATTAAATCAGCTACTATTCGGATCTCGGGCGAATACGCATTTGGTTGGTTACGAACCGAAACTGGGGTTCATCGGCTGGTGCGCAAATCACCATTTGATTCGGGTAATCGCCGCCATACATCGTTTGCTTCTGCGTTTGTGTATCCCGAGATCGATGATGATATCGAAATCGATATTAACCCGGCTGATTTGCGTGTAGATACCTACCGGGCATCAGGTGCGGGCGGACAGCACGTAAACCGCACGGATTCGGCAATTCGTATTACCCACGAGCCGAGCGGTATTGTGGTGCAGTGCCAAAGTGATCGTTCGCAACACAAAAACCGTGATTCAGCAATGAAACAATTACGAGCGAAACTCTATGAAATGGAGTTACAAAAGCAGAATGAAGCGAAACAGGTGATGGAAGATTCGAAATCGGATATCGGCTGGGGTAGCCAAATACGCTCGTATGTTTTAGATGATTCAAGAATAAAAGATTTACGCACGGGCGTTGAAACACGAAACACCCAAGCGGTGTTAGACGGTGATTTAAATCGCTTCTTGCAAGCGAGTTTAAAATCAGGTTTGTAACACAACAGCACTGTATGGATGCAGTCGCTTACGCGGTACTGCATCATTAGATTTGAAAGCGCGGTAATGACCGCAACCATGAATACTTTAAGGAACCAATATGTCGGATAAGCAGCAGCCAGAAGCCCAGGATTTGAACCAACAAATTCGCGAGCGCAAGCAAAAGTTGCAACAACTGCGCGAAGCTGGAAATCCGTTTCCAAATGATTTTCGCCGCGATAGTTTAGCGGCAGATTTGCATGCAGCGCACGGTGAAAAAGAGGGTGAGCCGTTACTTGCCGAAGGAGTGCGGGTAAGCATTGCAGGCCGTATGGTACTGCGCCGTATTATGGGCAAAGCCAGTTTCGCTACCTTACAAGACATGAGTGGCCAGATTCAGATATACGTTGCGCGTGATAATCTTCCCGAAGGCACCTATAACGATGGCTTTAAGAAATGGGATTTAGGCGACATCGTAGGTGCTAGCGGTGTTTTATTTAAAACTCGGACGGGCGAGCTTACTGTGCAAGTGGATGAAATCAAACTGCTGACCAAAGCGCTGCGTCCATTACCGGATAAATTTCATGGCTTAGCTGATCAAGAAACACGGTATCGCCAACGTTACCTTGATTTAATTGTGAATCAGCAATCGCGTGAAACCTTTGTTATGCGCAGTAAAGCGATTGAATACATTCGCCAATTTTTGAATACGCGCGCGTTTTTAGAAGTAGAAACGCCGATGATGCAAACAATTCCAGGTGGTGCTTCGGCTCGGCCTTTTGTTACTCATCACAATGCCCTAGATATGGATTTATATCTTCGTATAGCACCTGAGCTTTATCTCAAGCGTTTAGTAGTGGGTGGCTTCGAAAAAGTATTTGAGATAAATCGAAATTTCCGGAACGAGGGCTTATCAACTCGACACAACCCGGAATTCACCATGCTTGAGTTTTATTGGGGCTATGCGGATTATCATGACTTAATGGACCTTACTGAAGAGATGGTTCGAGGTTTATGTAACGAGTTACTGGGCACCACTGAGGTTACATATCAGGGCGAGCAGTTTGATTTTGGTAAGCCATTCGCGCGTTTAAGCGTGGTAGATGCCATTTTAAAATACAATACTGAGCTTGCTGAAGCCGATGTGAATGATTTAGCGAAAGCCACAGCTTATGCGGAAAAAATTGGCATTAAAGTGCAGAAGAGCTGGGGCTTAGGTAAAATTCAAATCGAAATATTTGAAGAAACGGCGGAACATCAATTAGCTCAGCCTACATTCATAACGGCTTATCCTGCTGAAGTATCTCCGTTAGCTCGCCGGAATGATGATAATCCGTTTGTTACCGATCGGTTTGAATTTTTTGTGGGTGGCCGCGAAATTGCGAACGGATTTTCGGAATTGAACGACGCCGAAGATCAGGCTGAACGTTTCCAAGCGCAAGTTGAGCAGAAAGAAGCGGGTGATTCAGAAGCAATGTTCTATGATGCTGATTATGTTACGGCATTAGAATATGGTTTGCCGCCAACAGCTGGCGAAGGTATTGGTATCGATCGATTAGTGATGCTATTAACCGATTCACCATCTATTCGCGATGTATTGTTATTCCCACACATGCGAAATCAGAAGCCAGAGTGATTTAATAAAATCTCTTTGATAGAAGGGTATGATGAAGCCTCGAAACAACTTTGTTTTGGGGCTTTTTTAACTCTGCTCTTTGAGCCAAGCGTTGAGTTCATCTATAAACATGGGTTTGCTAATCTGGAAACCTTGCACCATATCAAAACCCATTTCCGCTACAATATCGAGTGTTTCTTCGTTCTCAACGCCCTCGGCAGTGGTAAGCGCACCTGTTTGTTGTGCTAAACGAATTGCTGCTTTCACTAGAAATTCAGATTCTTTCGATAGGGTAAGTTGTTGAGTAACCGATATATCTACTTTAATTTCATGTAAATGTAAGCGCTCAATAATAACCGATGTTGTATCGCCGGTGCCAAAATCATCAAGAGCAATTTTGAAACCAGCAACGCGGAATTGTTTAATTAAATCAATAAATGTATCAATATCGTCGCTAACCACTGCTTCAGAAAAATCGAGAATAATCTGATTTGGTGATATTCCGTAATCTTCACAGATAGCAATAAGCGAATCTAAAAAATTAGAATGCTTAAACGACAGTGGGCTGATATTCACGGATAGCGTGAGCGCGGGCCGTTGCAGAAGTAATCTTTTAAACTCGGGTAATGCCTGATGTAGTATTTGTAATGTTAATTGGTCGATCACATCGCGCTTTTCTGCGATATGAATAAAATCAGCAGGTGGAATGAAGCCATATTTCGGATGTTCCCAACGCGCAAAAATCTCCAGCCCAACAATCCGGCGTGATGTGGCAAGCTGTCTTGGCTGGTAGGCAACCGAAAATTGCTCTTGTAATAAATCAGCCGATAAGTGCTTTTTTGCGATAGGCATCGTTAATATTTTTGTTTGTTCTGATGTCATGTTTATTTTCCATTACCACATCAAGCTCTAGTGCGGATGTACAACCGTCCTTGATTGTTTACATTTTGGTCGAAAACCCCCTAATACGCAATACATGCTAGGCTTTGAATAACGCGTGTTTACGGCGCTAATTAACTTGATTCAAAAAAAAATGGCTCCCGAAGGAGCCATTTTATGAATAAATCAGTAACTTACTGATTATTACTCGTGTTCAACGCCGCCTGGACCGTGAACATGACCGTGTGATAATTCTTCCGCAGTTGCTTCACGAACATCAACAACTTTCACTTCAAAGTTAAGGTCAACACCAGCTAACGGGTGATTACCGTCGACGGTTACTTCGGTATCATTTACTTCAACAACCATTACTGATTGTTCGCCATGGTCAGTTGTTGCGCGGAATTGCATGCCAGGGTTTACATCCTGGTCACCGAAAAGATTCCGAGGAACAGTTTGGATAAGACCATCATGACGCTCACCGTATGCATCGGCAGCAGAAATATCCGCGTTGAGCTCTTCACCGGCTGTTTTACCTTCAAGTACTTTCTCAAGCCCTGGAATTAACATGCCACGACCAAAAATAAAGGCCAACGGGCGCTCTTCTGCAGATTGATCCAAAGTTACACCTTCACCATTTTTTACGGTGTAGTGGATGGTTACTGCTTTATCTTGACTGATGGTTTCACTCATTGATTGATTCCGTTTCGTCTGATTTTGGGCAGGGGGTGAATTTACTGTCATCCTGCCCTTTAATGCGCAATTTCGCCTGTGCATCAAGATCACTTGGTAACACGGCTTGAATTGCAATGACATCGTTATCATAACGCACTGCGCTGATAACTGCACCTGCGCGGCGCCAGTTTTCACCTAACTGTATCTCAAGTTGGTCTGCTGGCCCCGGCGTAGATTTCGAGTTGCCGATTAAATGGGTTAATCGGCGTTTGTTTTGGCCTTTGTAATGGGTTCTAGCAATGGTTTCTTGGCCAATGTAACAACCCTTTTTGAAGCTGACCCCACCCAAAGTATCGAGGTTCAACATTTGCGGAATATATGTTTCCTGCTGAATCGCCTCAAAATTGGGCCATCCGTTTTCTATTTGTAATGCATGCCAATATGTTTCTGGCATGAATTCACGATCTATCGCAAAGGAATTCGCGGCGACACAAAGATAAACAGAAGGGGCAAGCCGCAATATATCAATATTCTCGTTGGACGTATGATCCGCTGTTGGGGTTACACCCGTTAGTGTTGCGAGTTCTTTCTCGGCGGTTTCGCCGGCAACCAAGAAACAGCGAAAATCGCTGCTCTCATCGGTAATATCGATCTTGTTGAATACAGAAAACTTTTTCAATTGCGCTAAACTCTGTGCAATCGTTGATGTGTTTTGAGTTAGAACGATACCCTGCGTGGATCGAAAAGCACGAAAAATACTCCAAAGCTTTCCTTTTGCGTCGCAAAGTCCGCCTAAGGTCCAATTTTCTGCACCCAAGTGTTGTAAATCGCACGTGAGCTGGCCTTGTAAAAAACTCTCGGTGTCTGGCCCTGTCGCGGTAATCAATCCCATGTTCGGCAAATCGATAAACAATGCAGGATTGGCTTGGACTATATGGTTGGGTAGTAATCCAGACACATCAACTCCTCGTAGATTATTTGCGTATCGCGTTTATGTTTATATTAGGGTTATAAATCAGCGTTGAAATTGAAGTGGGGATGGAACTTAGTGAATTCAAGGGTAGTTTCTCCGGTAGCGCGCAATTTGTTTTCGTGAGTATTGAAAACAAGGTCAAAACAGATAAATAACAGTAGATATCGCGCCTTTACTAACCTGAGGAGTAGGGGAATAGCCAAGTTACTGTTAGAATAACGACATTGGTTTACCGTGTTTTTTAGGTTACGGAGTGTTAATAGTGTTTCCTCGGCAATCAGAAGAGATATTGAAGGATAAGCGGCGAATGCGTTGGGCTTGTCGGCGTGGAATGTTGGAACTTGACGTTCTCTTTGCGCCCTTTGTAGAAGAAGCTTACGATGAGCTAGATGAGCAGCAGCAAAGTACTTTTCGACGCTTATTAACCTGTGATGATCCAGATTTATTCTCATGGTTTATGGGGCACGCAAAGTGTCCGGATCCTGAGTTAGCGGATATGGTGGCGCTAATGCTGCGCAGAGTTAAAGTTTAACGAAAGCCGCGACGCCGAAACGAGTTTGCAGTGCAATGTATTGTTTGTGCTTCGTAAACCGACCATTTTGCGAGCGTAGAATTAACAGAATATCTGGAGCTACGGATGGCTCAATATCAGTTTGTGTTTAAATCCTCTAATGTGGCTCGCCTATGGATTCAGCTTGGGTATATCGGTTCAATGCTGTTATCCCTAGCGAGCATTCTCGTTGAAGCTTGGTTATTTGTAAGCGCGCTATTTCTATTTGCGTTTAGTTTTGATGCTGAACGTCGGAAGAACATACCGTTTATCAAGTGCTGTGAGAGTGGTTTAGCCTTGAGTGAAAGCGGCGAGTCATTACAGCTGTGTCCGCCAATGATAATTTCGCCCTGGCTGATTGCGGTAAGAATTAACAATCATGATGCTGCGAACATGGATAAACCTGCAGCAGTAAAAAGGGCACCGGTAACATGGTGCCGGATTTGGAAAGATCAATTGTCTGCAACGGATTGGGCGAGAATTCGACGTATCGGCATTACCTTAAATGCGCCGCTTCGGCGGCGTTAAAATGGTCGCTGAGGAATCGTTCGCTAACTCTGGATAATCTAGCGTGTAATGTAAGCCTCGGCTTTCTTTGCGCAGCATAGCGCTTTCGATAATGAGTTGCGCTACTTGTGCTAAATTTCGTAACTCGAGCAAGTTATTGCTTACGCGAAAGTTAGCGTAGTAATCGTGAATTTCGTGTTGCAACATTTCAACTCGTCGTAAAGCGCGTTCAAGGCGTTTATCCGTTCGTACAATACCCACGTAATCCCACATGAATAAACGTAATTCATGCCAATTGTGTTGAATGATAACTTCTTCATCTGAATTAGTAACTTTGCTTTCATCCCAGCCTGCTATTTCCTTAACCAACTGAGTGTTTTCAATTTTTGCCGTAATATCGGCAGCCGCGGCACGAGCGAAAACAACACATTCGAGTAGCGAATTACTCGCCATCCGATTTGCGCCGTGCAGACCGGTGTAAGCAACTTCACCAATGGCATATAAGTTATCAACATCAGTTTTAGCATTTAAATCAGTAACAACGCCACCGCATGTGTAGTGTGCAGCGGGAACTATGGGCATCGGCTCTGCTGTTATATCGATACCTAAACTCTTACATTTTTCATAAATTGTTGGAAAGTGCTGGCGAATGAAATCAGCAGGTTTGTGGGAAATATCTAAATACATGCAATCAGCGCCTAATCGCTTCATTTCATAGTCGATCGCCCGGGCCACAACATCCCGTGGGGCGAGTTCGGCCAATGCGTGGAAATCAGGCATAAAACGTGAACCATCAGGGCGCTTTAATAATGCGCCTTCGCCGCGCAGCGCTTCGGTAAGCAAAAAGTTCCGCGCATTTGGGTGAAATAAGCACGTAGGGTGGAACTGGTTAAATTCCATATTTCCAACGCGGCAACCCGCTCGCCAAGCCATGGCGATACCATCGCCACTCGCGATATCAGGGTTCGAGGTATATTGGTAAACCTTACTCGCACCACCCGTACAGAGCGCTGTAAATTTGGCAGCTACGGTTAACACTTGCTCTTGCCGGCGATTCCAAACGTACGCGCCAATACAACGGCTTTGCTCGGGAGAACCTGAGGTAATTAAATCAATGGCGTTACAGTGCTCAAGAACTTGAATATTGGGGTGGCTCAGAGCTTGGCTCGTGAGCGTGCTTTGCACCGCTCGGCCGGTGGCATCAGCAGAATGAAGTATGCGGCGGTGGCTATGGCCGCCTTCTCGAGTGAGATGAAAACGTGGTTCGCCGTTTTCGTCGGGTTCTCGATCAAAATCGACGCCTAGTTCAATTAACCACTTTAAACTTTCTTTAGCTCTTTCGGCGGTATAGCGAACAACTGCAGAGTCACAAATACCGGCACCAGCGATGAGTGTATCTTCAATATGTGATTCTATACTATCGTTGGCATCAAACACGGCGGCGATGCCACCTTGTGCGTAATAGGTAGAACCCTCAGCTAACGGCCCTTTACTTAACACCACTACCTGATATTCTTTGGCGAGTTGCAGCGCAAGTGACAGACCGGCAGCACCGCTGCCAATAATTAATACATCGCACGTTATTGTAGCGTCTGAGTTCATCATGATTTATCGTGGTTAAGAATTATTATTAGATTTTACCTTTGTTATCACTATTTTTGCGAACTTTTTAAAAAATGCTTGGTCTAGTCTAGTACGGAAGATGCGAGCCCAGTTTAAAATACGCGGCATTCATATGCGCTAACAAGGGTTAATAAGAGAGTGGGCTCGAATGAGCGAACAGGAAATTGATCAACAGCTGGTAGAACGAGTACAGCGCGGTGATCAACGAGCTTTTGATGTTTTGGTGAAGAAATACCAGCACAAAATCATTAGCTTAGTGTCACGTTACGTAAAACATCCCGGCGATGTTCCGGATGTTGCACAAGAAGCATTTATAAAAGCTTATCGTGCATTACCGAACTTTCGAGGCGAAAGTGCGTTCTATACATGGCTATACCGTATTGCGGTAAATACGGCAAAAAACTATTTGGTTGCGCGGGGGCGAAAGCCACCGTCTTCTGATGTAGATGCACAAGATGCAGAATTTTTAGATGCTGGACATGGTTTGCGAGATATCGCTTCTCCAGAGCGAATGTTGTTATCTGACGAACTAAAACGCACTGTGATGGCAGCTATTGATGCTTTGCCAGACGATTTAAAGCAAGCAATAACCCTACGTGAATTAGACGGTATGGGTTATGAAGAAATTGCCATCACCATGGATTGTCCGATAGGAACGGTACGTTCTAGGATATTTAGAGCACGAGAAGCCATTGATAAGGCAATAGAACCGTTGCTCGATGCGAATTAAGCCAACTGAGGATTGACACGAATGACAGAACACCAGAAAGAACAACTTTCAGCACTGCTTGATGGCCACATTGATGGCGATGAAGCAATGCATGAGCTGGTGGAAAATGCGAGCCAGCGAGAACGCTGGTTTCGCTATCAGCTAACCGGCGCGGTAATTCGTGGAGAAGCCACTAGTGGGCAGCCATTCGACATCTCTGCTGCGGTTGCTGCACAGATAGCGGCTGAGCCTAAACATGCGGTAGCTCCTAAAAGTAGCTGGCAAGCTTTACAACAATGGCTTCAAGGTGGTTGGTTCCGCCCTGCGGCGAATGTTGCGGTGGCAGCCGGGGTGGCAATAGTGACGATTGTTGGCATCCAGAGCTATCAGCCTGTTGATGATGGAATTGTTGCGCCAGAAGTGGCTCCCTCAGCAAATACAGGGTTTGAAACACGTCCGTTAGGCGGCGTAATTAACCCAGTGAGCTTTAACATGACCAGTTCACCAGCGGTTGATCAACAAGAAGTGGATCAAGAGCGGCGCTTGCTGCAATCGTTTTTCTTTGATCATCAGCAACAGTTACAACTAAGTGAACAAGTTGAAGCTGAGGTAGACACTAAACCTGAGTTGCCTGAACAGGAAATTGAATAACACTTTATGCATGGGTACCGGTATTTGCTGGCGTGTGCGGTAACCGCCAGTAGTTTGATTTGCAGTTCAGCATTGGCTGCTGCGCCGCAAGAAGAGTTGGGTGCAACTGAGTTGCGGGCCGGTGAACAACGCGCATTAGTAGAAGGTGAGCGTTGGTTTAACTTAATGCAAAAGGCATTAACGGAATATAATTTCAATGCCTCGTTGGTGCATGTGCAAGGCCAGCGCATAGAGATGTTTCGTTGGTTGCATGGGCATACCAATGAAAATGAAGAACTTGAACTTCTGCATAGTTTGAATGGCCCAGAAATCCATATTATTCGTCGTGGTCAAACCGTATCTTATTTTCACTCCATGAGCTCTCCCTACAGCATTCGCGCGAACACAATGTTTGGGCCTATTCCTACCGCGTTTTTCCGTGATTTTTCAAATATAGCTGAGGCGTATAACGCTGTTCCAATGGGCGGCGCGCGAATAATGGACCGAACAACGGTGCATGTGCGCTTGATCCCAAAAGAGCAGGATCGATATGGTTATTCGTTGTGGTTAGATCGAGAATCAGGAATGTTGTTACGCATGCTGACGGTCAGCCAAGAAGGTGAACCCCTTGAGCAAGTGCAACTTACCGCATTAGAAGTAACCACCGAATTGAATAGTGAATTAGAGCAGGTGAATGAGCTTAATCTTCCGCCGGTTGTTGATGATGTTCATCGTTCGGTGGATGTTCGCCATGATTGGCAAACGAATTATATTCCGCGTGGCTTTAAGCTTATTCGAGGCAATCATCATCGCTTACCGATTACCGGGATTGCGGCGGATTATTACTTATATTCTGATGGTTTAACACGGGTTTCTGTTTACGTGAGCGAAGATCCAGAAGCGTCAGCTAATTTACGGTACAACGGCTTGGAATCCCTTTACTCGCATAGTTTTGCTGATTACAGCGTAACGGTGGTGGGGCGGTTACCAATAGCCACGTTACAACGTATTGCAACATCGGTGCGTAGATGATTCGAGAAATTGGTGAAGTTACCGCAGTTAGCGGGCAAAACGTGACGATAACCACAGCTCTGCAACAGGGCTGTGGTGGTTGTAAGCAACAAAGCCACTGTGGTGCCGGTATTTTATCTAAAGCACTACCGAATCGGCGCGGTAGTGTTGATATATGGCTCGAAAAGCCGCCGCAGCTTGGTACTCAAGTTGAGCTATGGTTACCTGAAAAAGCAATGCTGAAGTTTTCTGTGTTGTTATATCTATTGCCGATTGTAATGTTACTTGCCGGTGCTTTAATCGGTGAACAATTATTTCCGCACCAAGAACTTTATGGCATTTTATTCGCAGGTGCCGGATTTGCAGCGAGTTTTATTGGCTTAAAACGCTGGTTAAGGCGCCGTGATCTGCAAGTTCGCGAATTAATGCAGGTTAATATCCTCCCAGCCGACCAACCTTGATTGTTTATCTGCGCCAAAGTAAGTAAAATTCGCCTCATTAATACGGTGAGGAGTCGCAGCGTTTTGCTGACTGACCGGATATGAGGTGTACATGAGCCAAGTTGGCATAGCAAAAAAGAACATTCGTAATTTCTCTGTAATCGCGCACATCGATCATGGTAAATCCACGTTGTCCGATCGTTTGATCCAAACTTGTGGCGGATTAACACAACGAGAAATGGCTGAACAAGTGCTCGATTCAATGGATATTGAGCGCGAACGCGGGATTACCATCAAAGCGCAAAGCGTTACGCTTTACTATGATGCCAACGATGGCGAACGTTACCAATTAAACTTTATCGACACCCCTGGCCACGTAGATTTTTCTTACGAAGTTTCCCGCAGCCTAGCAGGCTGTGAAGGCGCTTTGCTCGTGGTTGATGCAGCACAGGGCGTGGAAGCACAAACACTCGCAAACTGTTATACCGCAATCGATATGAATTTAGAGGTTGTTCCGGTACTCAATAAAATCGATTTGCCTTCGGCCGAGCCAGAGCGCGTTGCGCAGGAAATTGAAGATATTGTAGGCATAGAAGCGAGCGATGCAGTGCGTTGTTCAGCTAAAACCGGTATTGGTATTGACGAAGTACTTGAGCGAATTGTGAAACAAGTGCCTTCTCCAGAAGCTGAAGCTGATGATGAAGCACCATTGCAAGCGTTGATTATTGATTCTTGGTTCGATAACTACCAGGGCGTTGTTTCTTTGGTTCGTATCAAGAAAGGCGTGCTGCGCGCAGGCGAAAAAATGAAGGTAATGTCGACAGGGCACGATCATATTGTCGATAAAGTAGGTATTTTCACACCGAAGCAAACCGATACTGGGGTGCTTCGATCCGGTGAAGTAGGGTACGTGATTGCCGGCATTAAAGAGATTCATGGCGCGCCCGTAGGTGATACGTTAACGCATGCCAAACGGCCAGCGGATAAAATGTTACCGGGCTTTAAAAAGGTGCAGCCGCAAGTGTATGCCGGCATGTTCCCGATTAGTTCTGATGATTATGAAAACTTCCGCGATGCTTTAGATAAACTGAGTTTAAACGATGCTTCGTTGTTTTTTGAACCGGAAAACTCTGGCGCGCTCGGCTTTGGTTTCCGGTGTGGTTTCTTGGGCATGTTGCACATGGAGATCATCCAAGAACGGCTCGAGCGTGAATATGATATCGACCTTATTACGACAGCACCCACGGTTGTTTACAAAGTAGAAACCACCAAGGGTGAAATTAAAATGGTGGATAACCCTGCATATTTACCACCCGTGAATGAGATTCAGGCGATTTATGAACCTATCGTAGAAGCGAATATCTTAGTACCACAAGAACATGTAGGGAATGTTATTACCCTTTGTGTTGAGCGTCGTGGTATGCAAACCAATATGGTTTATCATGGCAATCAAGTTGCGCTTACTTATGAACTGCCAATGGCGGAAGTGGTGATGGATTTCTTTGATCGCTTGAAATCTACTAGCCGCGGTTATGCTTCTCTTGATTATCAGTTTAAACGTTTTGATGAATCAGACATGGTTCGGGTCGATATCTTAATTAACGCTGAGCGCGTTGATGCTTTAGCGATGATTTTGCACCGCAGCCAAGCTCAGTATCGTGGGCGTGACGTAGTTGATAAAATGCGGGAACTAATTCCGCGGCAGATGTTTGATATTGCGATACAAGCAACGATTGGCAACCACGTTATTGCTCGCAGTACCGTGAAGCAATTGCGGAAAAACGTAACCGCGAAGTGTTATGGTGGTGATGTTAGCCGTAAGAAAAAGCTATTACAGAAACAGAAAGAAGGTAAGAAACGAATGAAACAACTGGGGAACGTGGAAGTGCCTCAGGAAGCGTTCCTTGCGGTTTTGAAAACCGGCAAGTAACGATTTAGGAACTTAAACAGGAACGTTCAGCATGACCACATATTACTTTTCCTTGTTGTTGGTGTTTGGCAGTTTGTTTACGGGCATCATTTGGGCGATTGACCATTGGGTTTGGAAGCCGAAGCGTTTGGAGAAAATCCGTGCGGTAGAGGCGCAATCTGGCGTAAAGCTCAAACCTGAACAAGCTGATCAACTCGCACCACAATCAGGATTGGCGGATTTTGCGCAAGCGGCGTTCCCAGTTTTGTTTGTGATTTTAATCTTGCGTTCATTTTTATATGAACCCTTTCGTATTCCATCCGGTTCGATGATGCCAACTTTGTTGGTGGGCGATTTTATTCTGGTTGAGAAATTCCGTTATGGGCTACGTGAGCCAGTAACACGTAAGGAATTTTTAAATACGGGTCGGCCTGAACGCGGTGATATCGTGGTATTTAAATATCCGGTAGAACCTGATCTTGATTACATTAAGCGAGTGATTGGCCTGCCAGGTGATCGTGTCACCTATACGGATAAAACGTTTTACGTTCAGCCCCAATGCTTGCCTGATTGTGATGGTGTTGAGCCTATTGTTTTGCAGCGTGAGTTTCAGGCAGAAGGTGAATTCATGCAACAGCAAGTTCCGGTTCGCCGATATCACGAAAACTATGATGGTGCCGAATACAACATACTGATTAATCCACGCGTGAATATTCACAGTGATTCATTTGTGTGGGACGTGCCGGAAGGGCAGTATTTCTTCATTGGCGACAACCGCGATAATTCGGTTGATAGCCGTTATTGGGGATACGCGAATGAAGATCTGTTGGTAGGGCGAGCAGTTTTTATTTGGTTAAGCTTTGAGTTTGAAAGGGATGCGAACAGTTGGTTACCCAAATGGGTGCCCAGCAAGGTTCGGTTTGATCGTTTAGGGAGAATTGAGTGAGTTTAACACCTATCCAGCTCCGTGAGATTGAGCGGCGGCTAGGCTATAATTTTAACAACCATGCATTATTGTATCAGGCGCTAACGCATCGAAGTGCTGGTGAAGGGCATTATGAGCGGCTTGAGTTTTTAGGCGATTCTATTTTAAGTGTAGTTATTGCTGAAGCGCTCTATCATCGTTTCCCAAAATCGCCTGAAGGTGATTTAAGTCGGATGCGCGCAACTTTAGTGTGCGGAGATATGTTGGCGAACGTTGCCCGGGAGTTTGAGCTTGGTAAGTTTTTAAACCTAGGCCCAGGGGAGCTCAAAAGCGGTGGTTTCCGGCGTGATTCAATTTTATCGGATGCCGTAGAAGCTATTATCGGTGCTATTTTTCTTGATAGTGATATTCAAACAGTACAAGAAATAGTACGGGCATGGTATCAGCCATTACTAAAAGATATTAAGCCGGGAAATAGTCAGAAAGATCCAAAAACACGCTTGCAGGAATACCTGCAAAGTCGCCAGTTCGCCGTGCCAGAGTATGAAGTTAGCGCTACCGAAGGGCAGGCACACAATCAACGTTTTACCGTTACATGTAAAGTTGAACCACTTGCTGAACCTGTAGTTGCTACGGGAACCAGCCGACGAAAAGCAGAGCAAAATGCGGCTGCGAAAGTGATTGAGCACTTGGCGGAACTGCCGGAAGGCAAGGAATTAAGATGAATTTAGATGATTTTTTTGCAGCAGAAGCCAGTGAAACGCCTGCGGGACCAACGTTCAATGGGTTTGTAGCTATTGTAGGGCGGCCTAATGTAGGTAAATCAACGCTATTGAACCAGCTGCTCGGTCAAAAAGTGAGTATCACCTCGAAGAAAGCGCAAACCACGCGGCATCGTATTTTAGGTATTGATACGGAAGGCCCATATCAAACTATTTATGTGGATACTCCAGGTTTACACAAAGATGAAAAGCGTGCGATTAACCGCTTAATGAACCGTGCGGCGAGTTCCTCGATTGGCGATGTTGATCTTGTGCTATTTATCGTTGAAGGTACGCACTGGACCGAAGACGATGAAATGGTGCTGGGCAAGATTATGCGGGCGAATCGTCCGGCGATGCTGATCATTAATAAAATTGATCAGGTAAAGGATAAAGGTTCATTACTACCCCACATTCAAGAGATTTCAGCCGATTTTGAATTTAAAGAAATAATTCCAATTTCGGCGCTATCGCCGGAGCACATGCCGAAAATTAAAGAGCTCGTGCGCCCATATTTACGTGAAGGTGTACATTTTTATCCTGCTGATCACGTCACCGATCGCTCGGTTCGGTTTATGGCCGCGGAAACCGTGCGTGAAAAGCTCATGCGCTTTACGGGTGAAGAATTACCCTACTCAACTACAGTTGAAATTGAAAAATATGAAACTACCGAGAACGGTATGGTGCATATTCACGCGCTAATCTTAGTAGAACGTGAAGGGCAAAAGCGTATGGTTATCGGCAATAAAGGCAGTAAGCTGAAAACGATAGGTGCAGAAGCGCGTAAAGATATTGAACACATGCTTGATGCACGCGTAAACCTGCAACTGTGGGTGAAAGTGAAATCTGGCTGGGCCGATGACGAACGCGCTTTGCGTAGCTTAGGCTACGGAGAAGAATAATGACTCGGGCCGTGGTTTTACACCGTTGGCCCTGGCAAGAACACGGCCTCCTGCTGGATCTATTTACCGAAGGTTTCGGTCGTGTTCGCGCTATTTCAAAATATGCCCGCAGCAGGCGTTCTTCGTTGCGTGCTACTCTGGAACCATTTACCCTCATCGATATTGAACTTAAAGGCCGTGGCGAAGTAAAGAACCTAGCGCGGGCCGATAGTGTACAGAACTTTCCGTTGCGCTCGGTTCACTTATACAGTGGCCTATATTTGAATGAACTGTTACAACGATTACTTCCTGAACATACGGATCTCCCCGGATTGTTTATCGATTATGTGAAAAGCCTAGAATTGCTATCAGAAACACAGGTTATTGAGCCTGTTTTACGGCAATTTGAATATCGTTTGCTTTGTCATCTTGATCTTGATTTCTCTTTTACGCATGATGCAAATGATGGGAACGCCATTGAGCCGGGTATTTTATATCGATTTGTAGCAGGCAGTGGTTTTGTGCCAGCGCAAATAGAGAATGAAGCACTGTATATCGGCGAAGCGCCAGCAGAAACCGCTTCGTCGGAATGGCTGATAAGCGGTGCTGAAATTAGTGTGTTAGGGCAATTTCAACTCGCCAATCCGCAAGTTTTAAAACAATTTAAGCAATTAATGCGTAATGCTTATGCCCCTTTGCTGGGTAGTAAGCCGTTGCGTAGCCGCGAGTTATTGCTCGCCGCTGTGCAGAACAAATAATGTAGTTTTTTAGACGTTGGGAGAAATCATGGCAGCTGCCTTACTCGGAGTGAATATTGATCATATCGCTACTTTGCGCAACGCGCGCGGTGTTGCCTACCCAGAGCCGGTGCAAGCGGCAGCAATTGCAGAGCAGGCAGGCGCCGATGGCATTACCGTGCATTTACGAGAAGATCGCCGACATATCACCGACCGCGATGTTCGGTTGTTAGCGGAAACCATTCAAACACGAATGAACCTAGAAATGGCCATGACCGACGAGATGGTGGCGATTGCGATTGCAACTAAGCCGGCCTATGTGTGCTTGGTTCCAGAAAAACGTGAAGAATTAACCACCGAAGGTGGATTAGATGTAGCAGGCCAGTTAGCGCGAAGCCGCGATGTTGTGGCAAAACTCAACGATGCGGGAATTTTGGTGTCGTTATTCATTGATGCTGATGAAAAGCAAATTGACGCGGCGAAAGAAGTAAACGCGCCCTACATTGAGCTGCATACAGGACATTACGCAGAAGCACAGGGGCAAACGCAAGTAGAAGCGTTAGCACAGTTACAAAAGGCTGCACGGTATGCCAAAGACTTAGGTTTGGTAGTGAATGCAGGGCATGGATTGCACTACCACAACACCCAAGCTATTGCGGCCATTCCTGAGATATTTGAACTTAATATTGGCCATGCAATTATTGCTCGAGCGATGTTTAGTGGCCTGCACAATGCTGTTGCTGATATGAAAAATATTATTGAACAGGCCCGACGCTAATGGCGATAGTGGGAATTGGCACCGATATCGTGGAAATTGCACGTATTCGTTTAGCGTTACAGCGCCAACCGGCTTTAGCCAAGCGATTATTAACCGCGAGTGAGCATGACGCGTTCAGCGCGGCAAAGGAACCAGAGCGATATTTAGCCAAGCGGTTTGCCGCGAAAGAGGCTGCGTTGAAAGCGCTGGGTACTGGTTTGCAAAACGGTATGAGTTGGCAACATATCGAAGTTAGCCACACTTCGCTGGGCCAGCCTCTGCTGGTTTTCACGCACGCCGCTGAAAGTTTGGCAAAAGAGCTGGCCGTGAGCCACCAGCATCTTTCTTTGAGTGATGAGGCTCATTACGCGCAGGCGATGGTTATTTTAGAGAGCCGCGAATAGATATTGTTAGTGATGGCGGTTATGGTTTGGTGATCGGGGATATTGCTCGCTATCCCATTTCGTTGTTCACTTCTCGTTATCGAGCAAGGTCGCCTAAGTAGTATATGTAGGAGTATGTATGGTTAAGGTTAGAAATGTTCATGCGGACGAACACCAATCTAGCGATGATAGCTGGCTTAACCATGTTTACGAGAAATCTGAACAGGAAGCGCTGCGCAAACTTGTTGCTATATTAGAGCAGCAGGCACGTGCGGGTGCCTCAGATATTCCACAAGTAACAGAATCCCCCTCTCAACCTAATTCAATTGCCGCTCTTGTGTTGAAAGGGCAGGAAATGGTTGAAATCCTTTCGAGTTTAAAACTTGATCAGCAAAGCTTACAGGCTGCTTTATGTGTCCCTTTTTACGAATCGAAACTTATCGACCAAGAATGGATTACGGAGCAGTTGAGCAGTAGTACTGCGGCGCTCGTGGATACCGTTCAACAAATGAACAGTATTAGCGATTTGCAACACTTTCGCCATGGAAAGCCAGGTGAAGCTCAGATCGATGCCGTTCGGCGTATGCTTTTAGCGATGGTAGAGGATGTTCGTGCAGTACTCATTAAGCTTGCGGAGCGTATTTGTTTTCTGCGGGAAGTTAAGAATGCGGACGAAGAAGCCCGTGTGTTGGCCGCGAAAGAGTGCAGTGAAATCTATGGTCCGCTGGCAAATCGTTTAGGCGTGGGGCAGATCAAATGGGAACTTGAAGATCTCTCATTTCGCTATTTAAATCCTGATATCTATATGTCGATTGCGCGCCAATTGCATGAAAAGCGGCGGCAACGAGAAACTTATATTGATGCTTTTGTGCAGGGCTTGCGTGATGATTTAGCAGCGCAAAGCATTGATGCTCAAGTAGAGGGTAGGCCAAAGCATATTTTCAGCATTTGGAAGAAAATGCAGAAAAAGAACCTGCAATTTGATGAGCTCTTTGATATTCGAGCGGTACGTATCGTTACGAAGAACCTGAAAGATTGTTATGCGGCCTTGGGCATAGTGCACAGCCGCTGGCGTCATTTAGCGAGTGAATTTGATGATTACGTAGCCACTCCGAAGCCGAATGGTTACCAATCAATTCATACCGTGGTTATTGGCCCCGAGCAAAAGAACGTTGAGATCCAAATTCGTTCCGAGCAAATGCATGATGATGCTGAGCTTGGTGTGGCCGCGCATTGGGTATATAAAGAAGGCCCCAGCAGTGGGCGTTCACAAGGGTATGAAGATAAAATTTCGTGGTTGCGCAAGCTTTTAGCCTGGCATGAAGATATGGCTGAGAATGATGAATTGGTGCAGGAGATTCGCAGCCAAGTTTTCGAAGATCGCGTATATGTGTTTACACCAAAAGGTGATGTTATCGATTTGCCTTATGGCTCTACACCGCTCGATTTTGCATATTATATTCATTCCCAAGTAGGCCATCGTTGTATTGGTGTAAAAGCGGATGGCCGAATTGTGCCGTTTACCTACGTGTTACAAAATGGTGAGCGCGTGGAAGTGCTCACCCAAAAAGAAGAAAACCCAAAACGTGATTGGCTTAACCCAGCACTTGGTTATCTTAAATCAGCGCGGGCGCGGAGCAAGGTTCATGCGTATTTCAAGAAGCTGGATCGTGAAGAAAACTTGATTGCAGGGCGCGAACTGTTAGAAACAGAACTGGCTAAGTATAAGTTAACGTTGCAGGATACGGGCCCGGCTATTGAACGCTTTAATATGAATCACCTCGATGATTTACTTGCCGCTATCGGGGCTGGTGATGTGCGTTTAAATCAAATCGTTAACTTTATTCGTGGGCCGCAAGAAGATGAAGTAACAGAACTAGAGAAGTTAACCAGTAAACGCCGAGGCGGCAAGAATAGAAAACAGCATGAAGGCGTGAAAGTAGGGGGTATTGGTAACCTCTTGATGAATTTTGCGCGTTGTTGCCAACCCCTGCCGGGCGATCCCATTATGGGGTATGTTACTCAAGGTCGTGGTGTTTCAGTTCATCATCAGGAATGTGAACAGTTACAGCAACTATTAGAATCACACCCTGAACGAACGATAGATGTTGCATGGGAGCAAGAACAACAGCAGCGCTACGCCACTCGTATTTTGATTACTGCGGAAGATCGATCCGGCTTATTGCATGATATTACAAGTATCTTGAGCCATGAAAAGGTAAACGTGAATAGCGTTTCTACGCGCCACGATCATGATCGGCAGCAAGTGGTTATCGAGCTTGAAATTATGGTGCAGCACAATAATGAAATTCAGCGTTTGTTGAGTAGAATTCAGCAAGTTAGCCATGTGCGCCAAGCGCTTCGAAAATAAATAAAAAATATTAAGAGGGCTTAGTAAATGAAGAATAACGGCGCAGATTTAACGCAAGTGAATCGGTTATTGGATATTATGGCTGCATTGCGTAATCCTGAAGGCGGTTGCCCATGGGATCTCAAGCAAACCATGGAAACCCTTATTCCTTATACCATTGAAGAAGCGTACGAAGTTGCGGCAGCCATTACTGAAGGCAACAAAGATGATATTCGGGATGAGCTCGGCGATTTGATGTTTCAAGTGGTTTTTTACGCACAACTTGCCAAAGAACAAGGTGATTTTGATTTCGATGGTATTGCAGAAGCGGTTGCCGACAAATTAGTGCGTCGGCACCCGCATGTATTTGCGGATGGGGCGGTAACTGATTCAGAAGATGTGAAGCGGCAGTGGGAGCAGATTAAAAAGCAAGAACGAGCAGATAAAGCGGTCGATAGCAGCGTTTTCGCCGACATTCCTACTAATCTACCTGCCATTTTACAAGCAATGAAAATTCAAAAGCGATGTTCCGCAGTGGGTTTCGATTGGGATAAGCCGGAACAAGTACTGGCTAAAATTACGGAAGAAACTGAAGAAGTAGCGGGTGAACTAGCGGCAAGCCAGCGTGATCAAGAAAAAGTGCAAGAAGAGATTGGTGATCTGCTGTTTGCTACGGTTAATTTAGCGCGGCATTGCAAAGTAAATCCGGAAACGGCGCTGCGGCAAGCAAACCTAAAGTTCATGCGGCGTTTTCGCGAAGTTGAAAAGCTCGCGGATGCACGCAAATTACCCCTTGATACAGCCGGTTTGGCTCGCTTAGAAGCGTTGTGGCAAGAGGCAAAACAGATACTTCAAGAGCCCGCAAAATAGCGGGTTTTTTAATATCAGCCGATATCTTCGGTAAGTGACTTCAGTAAAATACACTTAATTCATTGTTGCCGAGGCAATGCTAGAGTATACTATTTTCCCGTCTTTACATCCTTTTCCTTGATCCATTTACCCTAATGCAGCAGGTTTTGCATGGCGACTAAATATATTTTTGTAACCGGCGGCGTAGTTTCTTCGCTGGGGAAAGGTATTGCGGCGGCTTCGTTAGCTTCTATATTGGAAGCACGCGGACTCAAAGTAACTATCATGAAACTGGACCCATACATTAACGTGGATCCAGGCACGATGAGCCCCATCCAACATGGCGAAGTATTTGTTACTTGCGATGGTGCTGAAACTGACCTCGACCTTGGCCATTACGAACGCTTTATTCGTACCCGCATGACCAAGAAAAACAATTTTACCACTGGACGTGTATACGAAGACGTTATTCGTAAAGAGCGCCGTGGTGATTTCTTGGGTGCTACCATCCAAGTTATTCCGCATATTACCAATGAGATTAAGCGCCGCATTATTGAAGGTGCTGAAGGGTATGATATTGCCTTGATTGAAATTGGTGGCACGGTAGGTGATATTGAATCACAACCATTCCTAGAAGCGATTCGCCAACTTTCGGCAGAGATCGGCCGGCAACGCACACTCTTTATTCATCTTACGTTAGTGCCTTTTTTAGGGGCTGCCGGTGAGGTGAAAACCAAACCTACACAACATTCGGTGAAAGAGCTTCGTTCGCTTGGGATTCAGCCAGATATCTTAATTTGCCGTTCGGATCGGAGCATTCCGGCCAATGAGCGAGCAAAAATAGCATTGTTTACGAATGTACCGGAACGCGCGGTTATTTCGCTGAAAGATGTGCCTAGTATTTACAAAATACCTGCGATATTAAAATCCCAAGGCCTTGATGAATTCGTTCTCGAGCGTTTTGCGATAGAGGCGCCGGAAGCAGATTTAGCAGAATGGGAAAAAGTTCTGTATTTGGAATCAAATCCGGGTGGCGAAATCACCATCGGTTTTGTGGGCAAATATGTTGAGTTACCCGATGCGTATAAATCAGTGAACGAAGCATTAGCACACGCAGGTTTGCATAACCGCGTTACGGTAAATATTCGCTACGTGGATTCCCAAGATGTGGAAACTCGGGGTGTCGCTAAACTTGAAGGTGTTGATGCGATTTTAGTACCAGGTGGCTTTGGTGGCCGCGGTATTGAAGGCAAGATTATTGCAGCCCAGTATGCCCGCGAGAACAACATTCCTTACTTAGGAATTTGTTTAGGGATGCAAATCGCGTTGATTGAGTATGCGCGTAATGTTGCTGGTTTAGAAGGTGCGAACAGCACCGAATTCGATGAACAAAGCCCGCATCCAGTGGTTGGGTTAATTACCGAATGGATGGATGAAAGCGGCCAACAAGAGATTCGTGATTCCGGCTCTGATTTGGGTGGCACCATGCGCTTGGGCGCACAGCAGTGTCACTTGCTTGATGATACCAAAGCACGGGCAATCTATGGCAAGGAAACCATTGAAGAGCGCCATCGTCATCGTTATGAAGTGAACAATAATTATCGCGATACGTTAGAGAAATCCGGCATGCGTTTTAGTGGTTTATCAGCGGATAAGCGTTTGGTTGAAGTGATTGAAATACCAAATCATCCGTGGTTCGTGGCAGCGCAGTTCCATCCGGAGTTTACTTCTACGCCACGTGATGGGCACCCTCTATTTGAAAGCTTCGTAGCGGCAGCGCAGGATTATCAGCAAAGCCATCGCGATAATAAAATTAAGGTTTAAGGATTTTTTTATGAGCACGATTGTAAAAATTATTGGCCGTGAAATTATGGATTCGCGCGGCAACCCAACGATTGAAGCCGATGTTTATTTAGCGGATGGCAGTATGGGTAGAGCGGCAGCACCAAGTGGCGCCTCTACCGGCAGCCGCGAAGCACTCGAGTTGCGTGATGGCGATAACGATCGTTATCTTGGCAAAGGTGTTTTAACTGCGGTTGCGCATGTGAATGGTGAAATAGCTTCAACGCTTACCGGTATGAACGCCCTTGAGCAAAATGCGGTAGATCACGCGATGTTAGAGCTTGATGGCACTGAAAATAAAGAAAAGCTTGGCGCCAATGCTATTTTAGCGGTTTCTTTAGCAGTGGCCAAAGCCGCAGCGATCAGCAAAGGCGTAGCCTTATTCGAGCATATTGCTGATTTAAATGGCACCAGTGGCAAATACAGCATGCCACTGCCGATGATGAATATTTTAAACGGCGGTGAGCACGCAGATAACAATGTCGATATTCAAGAATTTATGGTGCAGCCTGTTGGGGCGAAGAGCTTTGCGGAAGGTTTGCGCGTAGGTGCTGAAATTTTTCATGCGCTGAAAGCTGTTCTGAAAGCACGTGGATTAAGCACTGCGGTAGGTGATGAAGGCGGTTTTGCGCCGGATTTGGCGTCGAATGAGGAAGCATTAGCGGTTATTTCTGAAGCAGTAGCGAATGCGGGCTATAGCTTGGGTACTGATGTAACACTAGCGCTTGATTGCGCGGCCTCTGAATTCTACCGAGATGGTAAGTATCATCTCAGCGGTGAAGGCAAGAGCTTTACATCTTCAGAATTTGCCGATTATTTAGCCGATTTAAGCGCACGTTACCCGATTGTTTCTATCGAAGACGGTTTAGATGAAAGCGATTGGGCCGGCTGGAAGATTTTAACCGATAAAATTGGCGATAAGGTGCAGCTGGTTGGTGATGATTTGTTTGTTACCAATACACGAATTCTGAAGCGCGGTATTGATGAAGGTATCGGGAATTCTATTCTGATTAAGTTCAATCAAATTGGTAGTTTAACTGAAACGCTAGCGGCTATTCGGATGGCTCAAGAAGCTGGGTTTACCGCGGTAATTTCACATCGCTCAGGCGAAACCGAAGATGCCACCATTGCTGATTTGGCGGTAGGTACAGCCGCAGGCCAAATTAAAACCGGTAGCTTATGCCGTTCCGATCGTGTTGCTAAGTATAACCAATTATTGCGTATTGAATCGCAGTTGGGTGATGTAGCATACAACGGCCGTGCGGAAGTTAAAGCAGCACAGTAGGCCTATTTAGGTATGGTGAATAAAACGGGTCAACCGGATATTTTTAATCCGGTTGGATTTGATAGCCAGTTCGCTGAGCTTTGTAATGCGCTCTATGCCGCAGAACTATTGCAGCTCAGTGGTATGGCTAGCGATCATCCTCAAGCTGAGGATATCCGTTTATTACGCCGCCGCTTGGGTAGTTTAAGCTACTACGTTCAGCGTGCTGCACACGCATTATTAGTCAGTGCTGCTAAGCCTGAACATCCTTTACAGCTTGATGTTCATAGCGGCAATTGGCTGGCCAAACAAAAAACAACCCCTCCTAAACGCAACATATCGCAAACGAGCTCAAGCAACCAAAAGAAGCTGGCTGAGTGGTTGGCTAGTTCTGCTAAACTAGCGCTGCCGCTTCCGGTTTATGTTGAATCAGCAGGAACGATTCGTATTGCACTTGATTCTATCGATGAAGTGGATTGGGATAACAAGTGTTTGCACCTCAATCAGTGGGGTTGGTTTGATTTTCATGGTTTTAGCCAAAGCGATGAGAATGCAAATATCCAGCTGCAATTGCTAAAACCTGATAAAGCAAACATGACGGCCGCGTGTTGTGGCCACCAATGGAATGCAAAAGGGCGGCTTCAGCCATACCCACTGGGTTTACGAACACTGTTGCTCAGCGCCACGGTTGTATGGCCTAAGTTCACATCAGTTGATAAGTTGCCCTTTTAACCGCTAGGTGTCAGTGGTAGATTAAAGTTCTAATATTGTGTGGCGTATTGTAGTGATATATCTGTTGCCGCTTTTTTAAAGCTAGATGATTCATTACGTGAGGAAATCATGCGTTTATTAACGGTTATTATCATCGGGTTAGTGTTAGCGTTGCAATACCGAGTATGGTTCGGTGAATACGGCATGAAAGATTACCGTGAGCTGCAACGTGATGTTGCTCGCCAAGAATTAACGAATGAAACACTTAATCAACGAAATCAATTAATTGCAGCTGACATTGATGATTTGCGCAATGCTATGGAAGCGGTTGAAGAACGTGCTCGCAATGAATTAGGTTTAGTTCGTCCGGAAGAAACTTTCTTTCGCTTAATTAGTGTAGAAGAACAGGAACCCGATGCATGATTGCAGTAATCCCGGCCGCAGGAATTGGCCAGCGGATGGGAGCGGCGCTTCCTAAGCAATATCTTGAATGTGCGGGTGCCACGTTACTGGATCATACGATTAGCGCGTTATTTGCTGAATCTCGAATACAGAAAATCTATATTGCACTACAACCCGATGATCACTGGTTCGCGAGTAGCCGTTATGTGGGCTCAGAAAAAGTAGAGCGCGTTGACGGCGGTGATACCCGTTCGGCCTCCGTTCTAAATGCCCTATCAGTGGCCTTAGCCACCTTTTCAAATGATGTCCTTGTTGCCGTGCACGATGCAGCGCGGCCGTGTTTACCTCCCGAAGTGCTGCGAAAATTGTTAGATGTTGCCTACGAATTCCCTGCACAGGGAGCACTTTTGGCGATTCCAGTGCGCGATACCGTAAAATATGTTGCAGATACTGCTGCACTTAATGTGGGTAATAGCTCAAGCGTGAGTAGCTACGGGCAGTTGCCAATCATCGCGAGAACACTGGACCGTGAAAATATCTGGTTAGCACAAACTCCGCAGGTTTTTCGATTAGGCGATTTGCAACGTGCTTTAGTGTTGGCCGAACAACACGGAGTGGGTATTACCGATGAAGCATCGGCGATGGAAGCGCGAGGCATACAACCAATATTGGTGCCAGGAAGTAGAATGGTAATGAAAGTTACTGATCCCGAAGATTTGGAATTAATTGAATTCTATTTATCAAAATTGAAAAGAGGTTAATTGAGTGCGAATAGGGCAAGGTTTTGATGTGCATAAGTTTGGTGGTGAGGGCCCGGTTATGTTGGCGGGTGTGCCGGTAGATTGCGATCAAGGTTTGCTCGCGCATTCCGATGGTGATGTTGTTTTACATGCTATATGCGATGCCTTACTTGGTGCTATAGGCCAGGGGGATATTGGTGTCTGGTTTCCCGATACAGACGCCGAATTTGCAGGTGCTGATAGCGCAAAGTTGCTAGCAAAAGTTTGGCAAGCTGTAAAAAGCGCGGGCTATCAACTTGGTAACTTAGATATCACGATTATTTGTCAAAAGCCAAAAATCAATCCTCATCGCGAGGCGATGCGCGCGCGGGTTGCCGACATACTTGGGGTGCAGCAAACATCCATAAATATTAAGGCCACGACCACTGAGGGCTTGGGCTTTACTGGGCGTAGCGAAGGTATTGCCAGCATGGCTGCGGTGTTGTTAGTTCCTATTAATGAAACAAATACGAAGTAAGGAAGTATTACATGAGCCAATCGGCGCACGAAACAAATTCGAACAATAACGCGCAAGAATGGCATGGTGAGTGGCAGCGCCAATATTCAGGTGTGGTGCCTCGGGGTGTGTATAAACATCAACATAGCGATTTCGTGGTTCACGAGAGCCTAGGTTTCTCGCCGGAACCTGTGGAGAAGGGGCAGCATCATTGGTTGTTTGTTGAAAAAGAGGGCGTAAACACGGCTCAGGTAGCTAAAAATATAGCCCGCAGTTTAGGTATCTCTGTGCGCGATGTTAGTTTTTCGGGGATGAAAGATCGCTTCGGGATTACGCGTCAGTGGTTTTCAGTTGAATTGCCGGCATTAGCTGAGCCTGATTGGCAAAATTGCATTAGCGAAAGTTTTCCATCCGGCTCGGTGCGCTTGCTACAGCACGTGCGTAGCCATCGAAAGCTTCGTCGAGGTGTACACAAAGCGAACGAGTTTCGTGTGGTTTTACGTGGTATTAACGACATGCCACTATTAGAGCAGCGCTTAAAATTGGTTGCTGCGGGTGTTCCGAATTACTTTGGCGAACAACGTTTTGGTATTGATCGGCAGAATCTAACCCAAGTGCTTGCGATGTTCGCAGGGAAACGCATTAAAAATCGCGATTTACGCGGTATTTTACTCTCCTCAGCGCGATCGTGGTTGTTTAATCATTATCTGAGCGCGCGTATGCTTGAGCATGGCGATGATTTATTAGCCGGTGATGTGTTTATATTAACGGGAAGCCATTCGTTTTTTACCGCTACGGAAATTGATGCGGAGATTGAAGAGCGTGTAGCGAACGTTGATATTCAACTTACCGGTCCATTGTATGGTGATGGTGAAATTTTAGCGCAAGGTACTTCAGCATCGTTTGAACACAACGTTTTGGCTAAATGGCCTGAGTTCACAGAAGGTTTGCGTAAAGCGCGTTTGAAGCAGGAGCGCCGGGCATTATTTTTAAAACCACAACATTTCACTTGGGAAACACTTGAGCCAGGTGTTGTTGCGTTGAGCTTTACACTACCAACGGGAACATTTGCAACGGCTTTGTTAGCTGAGCTCGGCGATTTTGTAAGTGGGGAACGAAAAGAATTTAATGAGGCGAAAGATGAGAATTCTACTCAGTAATGATGACGGCGTTCGTGCGCCCGGGTTAGCGGCACTATATCGCGCATTAAAGGATATTGCAGAAGTAACGGTAATTGCACCGGATAGAAACTGTTCAGGCGCGAGCAATTCGTTAACCTTGCATAGTCCACTTCGGGTTGAGCAATTAGAAAATGGGTTCTTTTCCGTGAATGGCACGCCTACAGATTGTGTGCATATAGGTACGAACTCACCATTAGGCGAAGCACCTGATTTGGTGGTTTCCGGGATTAACGATGCGCCCAATATGGGCGATGATGTAATCTACTCTGGCACGGTTGCAGCGGCTACGGAAGGGCGTTTTGTTGGTTTACCGGCGATAGCCGTTTCCATGGGGCAACACGGCCATGATTACTATGAAACGGCTGCGCAAGTTGTGGCTGATCTCATTAAAAAGTTACAGCAAGAGCCGCTACAATCGGATTTTGTACTCAATGTAAACGTGCCTTATGTGGCCTTCAAAGATATTAAAGGCACTAAACTCACGCGTTTAGGTAGGCGCCATCGTGCCGAAAATATGGTTCGCGACAGCGACCCGTGGGGCCGAGAAATTTTTTGGTACGGATTAGTAGGGCCTCAGCGTGATGATGGCCCAGGTACCGATTTTGCAGCTGTGCGTGAGGGGTATGTATCGATTACACCATTAACCGTTGATATGACCGCACGCGATGATGAAGAACGAGTTCAAAAGTGGTTAGATAAAACAAAATGAGATTGAATAATCATCAGGGTATGGCCCGCCGGTTAGTACAAAAATTGCGTGATTTAGGTGTTGATGACGAGCAGGTGTTGGCGGTTATGGAGCAGCTACCTCGGCATGAGTTTATGCCGGAATCATTGGCGCACCAAGCATATGATAATAATGCGTTACCGATTGGCAATGGCCAAACTATTTCGCAACCTTTTATGGTTGCGCGAATGACAAGCTTGATCATGAAAAACGCACCGAAAAAAGTGCTCGAAATTGGTACCGGTTCAGGATATCAAACGGCGGTACTTGCCAAACTTGTTGGCCATGTATATTCGGTGGAACGGATTAGCACGCTTCAATATCAAGCGAATCGGCGATTAAAGCGAATGGATCTGCACAATATTTCAATGCGTCATGGCGATGGCTGGCAGGGCTGGCCAAGTAAAGCGCCATTCGATGCCATCATAGTTACCGCGGCTGCAGCCCATGTGCCCGAAGATCTTATCACCCAGCTTAGTGAAGATGCAGGGCGATTGGTTATTCCAGTTGGTGAGCACACGCAAGAATTATTATTGGTTGAACGTAATGGCGATGAGTTTCGCCAAAAAAGCGAAGGGGCGGTTCGTTTTGTACCCTTATTGAAAGGTGATTTGGCGTAAATAATACGGTTTGGATTCATACCGTTATTTCTGCCATCAAACTTGTTGTATAAAACTATAATACATAAGCAACTAACGTCTAGGGGGGGGGCATACACGCATGCGAAAACGACCGATACACTTTTCGTTCACACACCCTGTTGTCGTTAGTTGTGTTTTTATTTTTGCAGTGAGTGGTTGCAGTTCACCCCATACACCTGCCCCCGTAGAGTCCGTTTATCGCGGAACAACTTTCCATGATTATGAGCGCGCTTCGCTCTCTAGTGATATTTATCAGGTACAGCGAGGCGAAACTTTGTACGCAATTGCGTTTCGCGCAAATATGGATTTGCGTGAAATTGCGCGTTTAAATAATCTCAGTGAACCTTACACAATCTATGTTGGCCAGGAGCTTCGTTTACGCCCGGCAAATGGCGAGAATGGGCGTTCTACAGGTAATCGAAATAACAATTCCGCTACATCCGATACAAATGCTATAACAGAGCCTGTTGCTACCGCTTCTTCGAGAGAGTATGGTAGTACAGTATCGAACGCAGAAAGTGATATAAAACAATCGCCTGCTGTGCCTACACGAACGCCGCGCGAACGTACTATAGCCACCGGAGATATCCGTTGGCAATGGCCCACGCAGGGAAGTGTAACCCGACGTTTCTCAACTCATGAAACGGGTGGGCAGGGCATGGAGTTCAGTGGTAATCGGGGCGATGCAATCATTGCCGCAGCGCCAGGACGTGTTGTATATGTGGGTACTGCTTTACGTGGTTATGGCCAATTAATAATTTTGAAACATAATGATGATTACATCACGGCCTATGGACACAATGATCAATTGATGGTTTCAGAACAGCAATGGGTTGAAGCAGGCCAACAGATAGCAACGATGGGTAGTACTGGGCGAGATGATGTGCGATTAAGGTTTGAGCTACGCTTTCGCGGTAATTCGGTGAATCCGGAGAATTACTTGCCCCGAGGGCGATGAGCAAACAACAAAGAAAACGCCAGATTAGATGTTGGCGTAGAAGTGTTGGCGTAGAAAGGATGTATATAGGAGTTAAAAGCATGCGCGACAAGGAACAAGGCCACCCAAATAGTGATGAAACAGAGGTTGTTGACGATATCGAGTTCTCGGATGACGAAACCACGCTTGTCGACAAAGATGGTGAAGAAATTGATGCTGAGCTTGAAGAGGCATTAGCTTCAAAAACGAAATACCAGCGTAAGCTTGATGCAACCCAAATGTATCTAAGTGAAATTGGGTTTTCACCACTATTAACTGCCGAAGAAGAAGTGTTTTTTTCGCGTAAAGCGCTGAAAGGCGATGCCAAAGCTCGGCAACGTATGATCGAAAGTAATTTGCGTTTAGTGGTTAAAATCGCTCGGCGCTACCACAATCGCGGTCTGGCATTGCTCGATTTGATTGAGGAAGGCAACCTAGGCTTGATTCGCGCGGTAGAAAAATTTGATCCGGAACGTGGATTTCGATTTTCAACCTATGCCACCTGGTGGATTCGGCAAACTATAGAGCGTGCGATTATGAATCAAACGCGAACAATTCGTTTGCCAATTCATGTTGTGAAGGAACTCAATATATACTTACGTGCCGCGCGTGAACTGGCGCAAAAGCTCGAGCATGAACCTACCGCAGAAGATATCGCCTTTAGCTTAAACTTGCCCGTGGAAGACGTAAATAAAATGCTGCGTTTGAACGAGCGCATAGCCTCAGTAGACACACCTTTAGCTGGTGATGGTGAAAAGGGTTTGTTAGATATCATTGCTGATGAAGTATCTGGTAGCCCTGAAGGCATTTTACAAGATGATGATTTACGGGAACGTTTGCTCGTTTGGTTAGAAGCTTTAAATCCGAAACAAAAAGAAGTGCTGGCGCGTCGGTTTGGGTTGTTAGGCTACGAGCCTGCGACATTGGAAGAAGTTGGCAGAGAAATAGGCCTCACACGTGAACGTGTAAGGCAGATTCAAGTTGAAGCATTACGACGTTTAAAAGAAGTAATGCTGCAACAAGGGCTTTCTAATGAATCCGTTTTTTCCGAAGACTAAGCCCGCTAAGGCTTAATTTGCTGCAACTGATAGAGCAACTCAAGTGCCTGTTTGGGTGTTAGCTCATCCGGATTATGTTGATTTAACAACGATATTCTTGGATCGGGTGCATGGTTGGGTTCGAGTGCTAGTGTACCTTGTTCTTCCTCATTTCCAATACGCTGACGAGCATGCGTGGGAAGTTGTAACGCTTCCTCAGTGAGTAGCGTAGGTTCTTGTGATTGCGAACCCTGTTTCTCGAGAACGCTATTATTAGTTTTTTCCCGATCGCTTTGTTCTAGTGTTGCGAGCCTCAGTTTGGCACGCTGTAATACTGGCTCAGGCACACCCGCTAACCGCGCAACTTGCAAACCAAAGCTGCGGCTTGCAGGCCCTTGCCGCATTTGATACAAGAACGCCACCGTATCCCCATGCTCCGTAGCATCAACGTGTATGTTGGTTGTAAAGGGCAAGAGTTCCGCTAGTTGAGTAAGCTCAAAATAATGAGTAGCAAAAAGCGTCATGGCTTCTTTCTCTGCTAGCGCCTCTGCACTGGCCCACGCCAATGATAGGCCATCATAGGTTGATGTGCCGCGGCCAATTTCATCCATAAGAACCAAAGAATGTGCTGTGGCATTGTGTAAAATATTCGCGGTTTCGGTCATTTCAACCATAAACGTGGAACGCCCTGAAGCGAGTTCATCAGCGGCACCAATGCGTGTAAATATTCTATCTATTGGGCCGAGTGTTGCAGATTTTGCCGGTACAAATGATCCTGTATGGGCAAGTAACGCAATGATAGCGGTTTGCCGCATGTAGGTAGATTTACCCCCCATGTTCGGTCCGGTAATGATCTTTAATCGTTGTTTTTGATCAAACAGTACATCATTGGCAATAAATGGTGTTTCTGAAAAGGCTTCAACGACCGGATGACGACCTGATTCAATGCGCAGTTCATTTGCCGCAGTAAACTCTGGTTGAACATAGTTCAGGGTAGTGGCGCGTTCGCTGAAGCAAGCGAATACATCTAACTCAGCTAAACGATAAGCAGTAGCTTGTAGTTCCCCAAGGGGGCTTTGCAGCTCATCTAAGATACTTTGGTACAACTGTTTCTCTAACGCTAATGAACGGCTCTGGCTTTGCAATACCTGCTCTTCAAACGCTTTTAGTTCGGGAATAATATACCGCTCTGCATTTTTGAGCGTTTGCCGACGTTGATATTCTGGTGGCACCCGATCAGCCGCTAACCGGCTTAACTCAATATAAAAACCGTGTACCTTGTTGTAACCTATTTTTAAGTTTTGGATGCCGGTTCGCACTCGTTCGCGTTGCGCCAACTGCTCCAATTCGGCATTGCCACCCGCACTTAGCTCACGATAATGATCGAGATCAGCATGGTAACCTTCACGAATAACGCCACCATCGCGGATTAAAACAGGTGGGTTATCATTGATAGCTTGCGCCAAAAGATGATGCACAGATTCAAATATATCAAACTCTGGGCATACTTTACCCAGCTCATGCTCACGAATATGCTGGTTGAGAGTAGGTAGTATCGAAAGTGCATTCCGTAAACGTGTTAGATCTCTAGGGCGGGCAGTTTGCAATGCTATTCGCGCTAAAATACGCTCGAGATCACCGATATCACGCAAGCACATTTGTAATACCTGCCATGCTCCCGTTGTTTTTAATGCTGATACAACTTGAAGGCGCTGCTGCAATCGATCGATATTGCGTAAAGGCCGGTGTAGCCAACGTTGCAACAATCGGCTACCCATCGGCGTTTTCGTTTGGTCGATTACAGATGCTAAGGTATGCGTATTCGTGCCCTGCAAGTTCTTGGTGAGTTCGAGATTCCGCCGAGTAACGCTATCAAGGTGAATAGCATCACGAGCAAATTCTTGCTGAATTTTCTGCAAATGCGGTAATGCCGAGCGTTGGGTGTCTTTAATATATTGTAAAATGCAGCCTGCGGCACCAATACCGGGATGATTTGCATCTAAGCCAAAGCCTGACAAATCATGGGTGCCAAATTGCCGGAGTAAGGCTTGTTCAGCGCTATCGGCGGCAAACTCCCAATCAGGCCTGCGGCGCAGGCCGTGAATAGCTTTAATTGCATTGGGCAGATTTAAACTTTCCGGATATAGGAGTTCGGCCGGCTGCAAGCGCTCGAGCTCACTAATAACCGCATCTGTATTGGCATGGTTGGAAACAAAAAAACGACCACTGGTGATATCTACAGCTGATAGGCCCCAACGTTCATTATGCAGTTGTGTAATCGCGACTAATAAATTCTCACGATAGGGTTCTAGTAGGGCTTCATCGCTTACCGTGCCGGGTGTAACAATGCGCATTACCTTGCGCTCTACCGGACCTTTGCTGGTTGCGGGATCGCCAATTTGTTCACAAATGGCTACTGATTCACCGAGCTTAATTAAGCGGGCTAGATAGCCTTCTACAGCGTGATAGGGTACCCCTGCCATGGGAATAGCATTGCCGCCTGATTGCCCACGTTGGGTGAGGGTGATATCGAGTAAATCTGCAGCGCGTTGGGCATCATCAAAAAATAATTCGTAAAAATCGCCCATTCGATAAAACAACAAGATATCTGGATGCTCGGCTTTAATCGCGAGATACTGCTGCATCATCGGTGTATGTTTGGGTGCTGAACCAGCCATAATTGCCTATAATTTTCTGTGCAAATGTGTGAATGTTGATTCTATGCGCTTATACGCTAACTTTCAGTAGTAAATGTGAATAGAATCATAGATAAGCTTTATTTTAAGGTAAACCATGATAGCAAATTACCCACCAAATTCATTCGATAAAGATACGCTGAAAACGCTCAGCATGGCACTCATTCGCCGCAAAAGTATGTTGGCTACGGCGGAATCTTGCACGGGTGGTGGTATCGCTGCAACGTGCACCGATTTGCCGGGTAGTTCGGCCTGGTTTGAAGGTGGTGTTGTCAGTTATAGCAATGCAATGAAATCAAATCTGCTAGGCGTTTCGGCGAGCACCCTTGAGCACTACGGTGCGGTATCAACCCAATGCGCGGCGGCTATGGTTGCAGGCGTGTGTAAATTGCTTAAGGTATCTGTTGGTGTTAGCACAACCGGCATTGCAGGGCCTTCCGGGGGAACCAAAGAAAAGCCTGTGGGCATGGTTTGCTTTGGCTTTATGGTAGATGAAAACACATGGACCGATATCCAGTACTTTAAGGGTGATCGTGAACAAGTAAGGCAACAAACCATTGATCATTCATTACAAATACTTAGTGAATATCTCAATAAATAACAAATAGTTATAGAGTTAATTTGAAATATTTTGTAAGAAATAAGCGAACAGGCTTGATACTGTATGTATACACAGTATACTACTAGTTATCTTATGCAGCGAATTTGGAGCTCAGCATGGCAACTAACGAAAACAAACAAAAAGCACTTACGGCTGCCCTAGGGCAAATCGAACGTCAATTCGGTAAAGGTGCGATTATGCGCCTTGGTGATAACCGCGCCATGGACGTTGAAGCTATTTCTACGGGGTCATTAAGTTTAGATATAGCTTTAGGTATTGGTGGTTTACCGTGCGGTCGAGTTGTTGAAATCTTTGGCCCAGAATCAAGTGGTAAAACAACATTAACACTGCAAGTGATTGCCGAAGCTCAGAAACAAGGTAAAACCTGTGCGTTTGTTGATGCCGAGCATGCATTGGATCCGATTTATGCAGAAAACCTAGGTGTGAATATTAATGAATTACTAGTTTCACAACCAGATACAGGTGAACAGGCGCTGGAAATTTGTGACATGTTGGTGCGGTCCGCAGCCGTAGATGTTGTTATTGTTGATTCCGTGGCCGCATTAACACCAAAAGCTGAAATTGAAGGTGAGATGGGTGATTCTCACATGGGCTTACAAGCTCGGTTGATGTCGCAAGCATTGCGCAAGCTCACGGCGAACATCAAAAAATCAAATACCATGTGTATTTTCATTAACCAAATTCGTATGAAAATTGGTGTTATGTTCGGCAACCCTGAAACTACCACAGGTGGTAATGCACTTAAGTTTTATGCGTCTGTTCGTCTAGATATTCGTCGTACTGGTGCGTTAAAAGAAGGCGATGAAATTGTTGGTAACGAAACTCGTGTGAAAGTAGTGAAGAACAAAGTTGCACCGCCGTTTAAGCAAGCTGATTTTCAGATTATGTACGGCAAAGGGATCTCCAAAGAAGGCGAACTTATTGATTTAGGCGTTAAGCATAAACTTGTTGAGAAAGCGGGCGCTTGGTACAGCTACAAGGGCGATAAGATTGGCCAAGGCAAGGCTAACTCAATGAAGTTCTTAGCAGATAACAGTAAAATTGCTGCTGAAATTGAAAAGCAATTGCGTGATATGTTGCTGCTTAAGCCTACAGAATCTGCCGAAGATCCAGCATTGATGGCTGTAGAAGAAGACATGAAAGATTAGTTTTAATACTTCTTTGAGGTTGAGAAAAGAAAAGGACAAAGCATTTCGCTTTGTCCTTTTTTTATTGCCGCATTTTTAATTATCGATATAGATGAAAACCATGCTTTGTGTCATTCTGATAAAATAGAAAATAAACGCAAATATCAGCTTGGGTACTCAAAATATGTTTAGGAAATATCGAACAAATAAAGCCGTCATTCTTTCTGCTATGTTGCTTGCTTTAACTGCCTGCAGCCCAAAGCAGCAAGAGCCTACAACAACTCAAATTGAATCTTCTGTAGTAGAACTAAATGCGCTCTACGATGAATATTTTGCGGCGGCTATTGAATTAGAACCTCTGCGGGCTACGGCATTGGGCGAACATCAATATAATGATTTATTACCGGATACACTAAGCGCTGAACATCGTGAACGTAAGCGTATGTTAGAAGATGAATATTTGAAATCGGTGAAACGTTTCGATGTCGAAGTATTGCCTGAGCAAGCGCAGTTGAGTTACCACATTTTTGTGCGTGATCGTGAAATGGCGATCGAGGCACTTGAGCATCCTTCCCATTTGATGCCTTTAAACCAGTTTTACAATATTGCCAATCAATTGGCGATGTTAGGATCGGGAACATCGACACAACCTTTTAACACGCGCCATGACTATGAAATGTGGGCTGAGCGTATGCGTGCCATACCCAAGGTTTTAGATGGTGTCATTAGAAATATGCGTGAGGGGATGGAACAAGATATTACGCAGCCTCGGGTGCTTATGGAACGAACGTTAGACCAAATTAATGCGCACTTGGTTGATGATGTTACCGATAGTTTATTTTTCCAACCGATTAATAACGTTCCAGAAAGTTTTTCTGAACAAGATACTTTAGAAATAAGCCAACTTTATAGCGACATTATCACTGAGGAGGTTTTGCCTGCCTATCAGCAACTTCGTGATTTCGTAGAAAGTGAGTACCTAGCTGCAGCGCGCACGGATAGCTATGGTTTAGGTGGGGTTCCCGGCGGCAAGGATTGGTATGCTTATAATGTTCGTTGGCGGACTACCACTGATTTAACACCTGATGAAATACACAATATAGGCTTAAATGAAGTAGCGCGAATTCACGAAGAAATTAAATTGGTGATGAATGACGTGGGCTTTACCGGTACTTTGCATGAGTTCTTTGAATTTACGCGGGATGATCCACAATTTCATTACAGTAGCCGTGAAGAGATGTTGTCAGATTATCGTGCTTTTGCGGCTGAGGTTGAAAAGCGAAGTGAGCAGTTATTTTTTGCCGATATGCTACCGAAAGCGGGATATGAGATTCGCAAAGTAGAAGAATTCCGTGAGCGTAGCGCAAGTTCTGGGAGCTATTCAGTGCCGTCCGAAGATGGATCTCGTCCCGGTGTTTTCTATTTGAATACATATAATTTACCAGCTCGACCAA
The DNA here is from genome assembly GCF_003987345.1 of Aliidiomarina shirensis. GTDB lineage: Bacteria > Pseudomonadota > Gammaproteobacteria > Enterobacterales > Alteromonadaceae > Aliidiomarina > Aliidiomarina shirensis. The sequence continues at coordinate 205,818 of NZ_PIPP01000001.1, forward strand.
CGTGGGCAAAAGCAGCGCTTACCTTGCATGAAGCAATTCCAGGGCACCATTATCAGTTGGCACTGCAACGAGAGATGGAAAACTTGCCAAGTTTTCGTCGCTTTGGAGGTGAAACTGCGTTTATTGAAGGGTGGGGCTTATATACGGAAGCTCTTGGCGATGAATTAGGCGTGTATACACCTTATGATCGTTATGGTGCTTATGTAGCCGAACTATGGCGTTCTATTCGATTGGTTGTGGATACAGGTATTCATAGCAAAGGCTGGAGTCGGCAACAGGTATTAGATTACATGTACGCGAACGCACCGGTAGCGGAAGCGCGAGCCGTATCAGAAGCCGAACGTTTTATGGCATTACCGGGCCAAGCTTTGGCGTATAAAATTGGCCAGCTTAAAATTCAAGAGTTGCGCGCTTACGTAGAGCAAGAACTTGGTGAAGAGTTTGATGTAAGAGAATTCCACCGGCAAGTGTTACGCCATGGAGCGTTGCCTTTATCGGTGTTGGAGGTACAAATTGAACAATGGGCTGCTCAGCAGCAATAGAGGAACAGTGGATATGAACGAAGTAGTTGTCGGCGTAGCGCTTGGTTCAGGCGCAGCTCGTGGGTGGGCGCATATAGGTGTTTTGCGCGCATTGGATGATATGGGTATTAAAGTTCAGGTGGTTACCGGCACATCTATTGGTTCGCTCGTTGGCGGAGCCTATGCAGCTGGCAAACTGGCGGATGTTGAGAAATGGGTTCGCGATATGGATCGTTGGGCTGTATTTAATCTTCTCGATTTTGGTTTTAATAGTGGCGGAATGGTATCGGGAGAACGAGTTTTTAACCATGCTCGTGAACGTTTTGGCGCATTGAAAATTGAAGATTTACCGTGCCGTTATGGTGCAGTAGCTACTGATCTATATACCGGTAAGGAAATTTGGTTGCGTAAAGGCGATTTGTTTGCAGTGGCACGCGCAAGTTGCGCAATGCCAGGCTTGCTATCGCCGAAATCATTTAACGGGCGTTGGCTCGTTGATGGTGCGTTAGTGAACCCTGTGCCGGTATCATTAGCGCGAGCGCTTGAAGCTGATTTTGTAATCGCAGTGCATTTGAATTCTCAAGTGCATGTTGATAATGAAGAGCCGGCGCATAATTTATCGCCAGACGGTTCGGGTGATCAAGCGGCCACTGATGCCAAAAATGAAGTATCTGACGCTGAGGATCACGGTATGTTCCAAGGGTTTTTAGCGAAAAGTCAGCTCTATATGGATCAAATTAAGACCAAATTTAACCGCCAGCCGAAATCGCCTGGAATGCTAGGTGTTATGGCGGGCTCCATTGATATCATGCAAGAACGGATAACTAAAGCACGTATGGCAGGGGATCCGCCAGATATTTTAATACAACCAAAATTAGGCGATATTGGTTTACTTGAGTTTGATCATGGCGCTCACGCGATTGAGCTAGGCTATGAAACTACGATGAAAATGAAGCCGTTAATCATGGAAGAGCTAAGAATCATGAGAAAACGCCGGAATGAAGGGCCAAACCCCAAGTAAGTTAAGATATTTTAGCTGTTTACCATAGAAAACGGCCACGCATTTGCGTGGCCGTTTTTAGTTTTGTATTACCGATTATAGGAATTAATCAGGGTTTTTACCCATTTCTACTTCCATATCGTCAAATTGGCTTTGAATAGCACTGTTAGGATCTTGTGTTAAGCGAGAAACGATGAATATCGCAAGCGTAGCAAGAATAACCCCAGGAACCATTTCATATAGATGAGCACTTAATGGCTCACCGCCAATAGGAACGTATATCCAGAACAATACGGTAAATGCACCTACCAGCATGCCAGCTAGCGCACCCCAACGGTTCATTTTCTTCCAATATAGGCTAAGAATAATCAATGGGCCGAATGCGGCACCAAAACCTGCCCATGCGTTACCGACTAAGCCTAAAATGGTATCTCTTGGCACCCAAGAAAGGCCAATGGCAACAACAGCAACCGCAAACACAGATATTCTACCTACCGCCACTTGTACCTTATCACTGGCATCTTTCTGTAAGAAACTCTTATAGAAATCTTGAGTAAGTGCACTCGACGTTACTAACAACTGCGAAGAAATTGTACTCATGATTGCTGCAAGAATAGCCGCGAGCAAGAAACCACCAACGAATGGATGGAACAATATTTGCGATAGGATGATAAAGATCGTTTCCGCATTGGCTAGGCTTCCATCGGTATTCATATATGGATTGCCCACCAAGCTTGCGCCTTCAATTTGCACGTAGGCCGCGCCTGCAAGGCCGGTCAGCATTGCGCCGATAATAGCAACGATCATCCACGTCATGCCGATACGGCGCGCCACTTTAAAATCACGCACGGAACGGATAGCCATAAAGCGAACAATGATATGAGGCTGCCCAAAATAACCAAGACCCCATGCTAATAACGAAATAACCCCAAAGAATGTAGCGCCGTAGAATGGGTCAAGCATGGCAGGGCTCAATTTGGCTACTTCGGTGGTTACCGGTTCGGTTCCACCTAGAATCATGAACGCGGCTACAGGTACCATAACCAATGCAATGAACATGATGCACCCTTGCACGAAGTCGGTCATGCTAACAGCGAGGAAACCGCCAACTAAGGTATAAGCAACCACAACCGCCGCCGTTAAAACGAGGCCCCAGTGATAATCCATGCCAAAGGCGTTCTCAAACAGCGTACCACCGGCAACGAGGCCAGAAGAGGTGTAGAGCGTAAAGAAGATAATAATAACAACGGCAGAAACTAAACGAAGCAGCCGTGATGTATCGGCAAAGCGGTTCTCGAAAAAGTCCGGAATGGTTATCGAGTCTTTGGCCATGTAAGTGTACATACGTAAGCGAGGGGCGACTACACGATAGTTAACGTAAGCACCGATAACCAAGCCAATGGCTAGCCATACTTCGGAAAATCCAGCTACATAGAATGCACCTGGTAAACCCATTAACATCCAACCACTCATGTCTGAGGCGCCTGCTGAAAGAGCAGTAACCCCCGGACCCAAACGCCGTCCGCCTAGCATGTAATCAGATAAATCGCTGGTTGATTTGAAATAGCCATACACACCAATGCCAAGCATGGCAATTAAGTATAGGGCTAATGATACTAGCGTTCCCGTTTCCACAATGAGGCTCCTATTTAAGTTCGCGTTCTGTTTCTTATTGGATTAATGTCGCGTAAAAATCTTGCATGATTTATTTTTTTTAAATCGTATTTAGAGCACGTAAAACTGTCATGCACGCCTGAGTAAGGCTCGGAAAGCTCAACACGCTAACAAATTCTTTACTCTTTCTCAAGGGAAGCCGCGTCCACGGTGCTGCCACTCGGGGCATTGCTAAGCTCGGAACGCAATAGTTTTTGGGTATAACTTTGCTGGGGATTATTAAATACCTCAGCAACGGTACCCCGTTCAATAATCATGCCTTCGTGCATCACTAACACTTCATCGGCTAGGTGCTTTACTATTTCAGGGCTTTGCGAAATAAAGATATAGGCGATGCCAAGCTTATCCTGCAAATCCAAGAGTAAGTTAATAATTTGCGCACGAACAGAAGAATCGAGTGTTGCGAGCGCTTCATCGGCAACCAGTACGTCCGGCTTAAGGATAATAGCGCGGGCTATACTGGCGCGCTGCTTTTGTCCGGTCGACATCATCTGCGGATAAAACACCATGTGCTCACCGAGCAACCCTACCTGCTGCAGCGTTTCAATAATTCTTTCTCGGCGTTGATGGGCATTTAACGAGGTATTGAAAAGTAGGGGCTCTTCTAATTGTTTACCTAAGGTTAAATGGGGATTTAGTGATGCATCGGCATCTTGAAAAATCATTCGTATGTGCTTCGAACGTTGCTGATAATCACCAGGAATCAAGCGTTCACCGGCAAAAAATATATCGCCTGAGGTTGGCGTTTTAGCCCCACTGATTAACGCGGCTAATGTTGATTTTCCGGAGCCGTTAGACCCCATAATGGCAAGTGTTTTGCCTTTCTCAAGGATAAAGCTGGTTGGTTTAACCGCATGAAAGCTACGCGATTTAAAAATCTTGGTTCGTTCAATATACGTTTTTGTAATTTCTCTTACTTCAAGAAGAGTACTCATTCGTGATCCTCCTCAAGATGCAGCGGATAGTGACACGCTAGCTGCCGCTCGCGGTGCTTTTCAAGAACCGGTGTTTTTACACAAATAGGCCGTGCATACTGGCAGCGTGGGCCTAATCGACAACCAATCGGTAAATGTTGAAGGGTAGGTTCTGCGCCCGCTAGCGTTGGTAAGCGTGCTCGAGGCTTCATTTCCGCGTGTCGATACAATGAGGTATTTAAGAGTGCTTCCGTGTATGGGTGCGCGGGCTTAGCCAGTAAAACGTCGGCCGGTCCGGTTTCCATAATTTGACCGCTATAAATCATACTAAGCCGTTGTGTTTGTTGCATAATAGCGCCTAAATCCTGGCTAATCATTAAGATCGACATGCCATAGCGCGCATGCAGCTGTGCCAATAAACGGTAAATTTGTTGCCGAGTAGCCGGCTCCATCGTGCTCGTGGGCTCATCGGCAATTAACAATAACGGGCGGTGAGCAATTGCACTGGCGATCATTATTTTCTGTGCCGCGCCTTCTGATAATTGGTGCGCGTAACTATTCATCATTACTTCATGGTCTTTAATACCGACGCGATGCAGTAACGATATCACCTTCTCTTTACGTTCAGCCTTACGCTTGAAAAAGGAAGCCGATAAATCTTGGTCGAGAACGGCTTCATTTAGCTGTTCTCCAATTGTGAGGTTAGGGTCGAGATAGCTCTTTGCATCTTGGAAGATCATCGCGATATCAACGCCAATAATTTCGCGCCGCTGCTTGGCATTTAGATTGAGTAAATCAATATCTTGAAACCAAAGGCGATCAGCTTGAACGTCCCAACGCGGGCTGAGAAATCCCATAATGGCACGCGCGATCAAGCTTTTTCCTGAACCTGATTCTCCTACGAGCGTATGAATCTCACCTTCATCTACTTGTAAGCTCACTTTATCGAGTACATTTACTCGGCCGTTCGCAGTGTGGGTTGAAATGGTGAGATTTCGAATATCAAGTAACATAATCAGCGCTCCAACTGCTTTTGAATCGCGATGCGTAAGGTTTCACCTACTAAATTTACACTTACCAAGGTAAGAAACAACGCAATACCGGGTAATGCCATTACCCAAGGCGTGATATAGGCCACCTCTAAGCTTTGAGCAAGCATAGAGCCCCATTCAGGCGTAGGTGATTGAGCTCCTAAGCGCAAGAAGCCAAGTGCCGCAATATCAAGAATAGCGATGGACAGACCGATAGTTAGTTGGATAACCAGTACTTTCACAATATTCGGGAAAAATACCATACTTAATAAATACATATCACTGACGCCGTTTAATCGGCTGGCGGTAACGTAAGGTTTCTGCCGCTCGTCGTGAATAGCATTTCGGGTAACATGCAAAAACTGAGGAATGAGAACTAAGCCTATGGCGAGGAGCGCATTGCTTAAACCTGGCCCGGTAATAGCGATAATGATCAAGGCCAGTAATAATGATGGTATCGACATCAGTACGTCGAGTAGGTGCTTTAGCGTTGAGCTCTTCACGCCAACTGTCATTGCAGCAATCGCACCCAATGAAATACCAATCGCCGCTGAGGCTAATACCACTAAAAACGGGTAGCCAAAGGTATATCGTGCCCCGTAGATAATACGGGTTACCATATCGCGGCCGAGTTCATCGGTACCTAGCAAGAATCGAATATTGCCATCATCCGACCAAGCAGGTGGCAACGAGATAGCGTCGAGTATTTGTTCATTTGGTCCATAAGGTGTTAACCAAGGCCCAAAAATGCATAGGATGAGAATAAATATGATGATATATAAAGCCGCCCGTGCGAGTGGGTTACGGTTGAATTCCAACCAGACCCGTTCGAGTGGGGAAGGCGTGCGTTCTTCGTAGTATAGGTTAGGACGTGGCATGAAGATCCTTCCTTACTTGCGGATAACGCCAAGCGTGAATTAGATTTAGCGCTACATGAACACACAGTATTAAGGCTGCAATCAAGAGTAACCCGCCTTGGATAACCGGGTAATCGCGTTCGTAAATGCTTCGAATCAACCAGCTACCAATACCAGGCCACGAGAAAATCACTTCAATGATCATGGTGTTGGTAATGAGTAGGCTTAACAAACTCCCAAGCTCACGAATCACATTCTGCATCGCATTCGGAATCGCATGGCTTGAAATCACACGCCGGGTAGAAAGCCCTTTGGCGTAAGCCGACGTGATGTAATTTTTATCGAGGACATCAAGCATGCTGCTGCGGGTTAAGCGGATAAGTAGCATCATTGGCATTACCGATAACACCAGTACCGGCAAGGTAATATGCCGAATAGCACTGCGGAAGGCGAGGCCCATATTTTCTGGCTGGTTGATAAAAATATCGAGTAAGATAGAACCGGTTACGGCTTCAATATTAAACAACGGGTTTATTTGCCCGGCGATCGGAAGCATCCCCCAGCGTACCGCAACGAGTAGAATCGCAATTTGGGCGAACCAAAACACCGGTATTGAATATCCGGATAAACTCATACTTAAAATCGTATGATCGATAGGCTTGCGGAAGTTCAAGGCCGATAAAACACCTAACGCCACACCGGGCACCAAGGCAATGAGCATCGCTAGTACAGCGATTTCTAAGGTAGCGCCGAAACGTAGCTGCAACTGCTCGAAAACCGGATCAGAATCGAGCAGCGAAATACCCCAATCGCCTCTGAACAAGTGCGCTAAGTAATGCCAATACTGTACTAAAATATTACCATCAAACCCTCGAGATGAAGCTGCATCGGCATAGCGCATAGTATCGTCGCTAAAAATGCCACTGCTATTTGTAACTGGGTCGCCAGGAAACCAATAGCTTAAGCAAAACGCGAAAATCGTGAGCAAGAACAGCGTGATAATCAACAACACAAGTTGGCGCAATACATAAATTCGCATTATTGCTCCTCAACCGCAGGCTGTTGCCGAGAAACATTCCGAAGTTGAATGCCGCCAAAGGGCTCTAATTCTAAACCTTGGATATTCTGTCGAGCGGCTTGAAAGCGCACCGAATGCGCTATGGGTAAGAGTGGTACTTCCCGCGCCAAATGGTCTTGGGCTTGTTCATAGTAGGCTTTTCGTACGTCTTGATCGTTGCTGGAGATCGCAGCACTAAGCAGTTCATCAAACATTGGGTCACACCACTGCGCTCGGTTGTTCCCGGAGCGTTTCGCGGCACAACTTAGCAATGGCCGAAAGAAGTTATCGGGATCGGCGTGATCGGCCGACCAACCAATTAACACACTATCATGTTCGCCGTCTGCTAAACGGCGGCGAAAAGTGCTCCACTCATAGGATACGATACCGGCTTGCACGCCAATGGCGTTTAAATCAGCCTGAATACGCTCAGCCATTAACCGTGCATTAGGGTTGTACGCGCGTTGAACTGGAAGTGCCCATATTTGCATGCTAAACCCATTTGGATATCCAGCTTCAGCAAGTAATTCACGTGCTCTTTCCGGATCATAACGATAAGCGCTCGGTGTGCCATGGTGCGCCCATGATGTATTCGGCAATATAGAATCGGCACGAACGGCATGATCGAAATACACGGTATTGAGAATCGCATTACGATTCACGGCATGCGCAAGGGCTTGGCGCACCAACGGATCATCAAACGGAGGCCGTTCTGTGTTAAAGGCCCAAAATGCCGTATTTGGGCTAATGGTATCTTGCAAAGTGATTTCCGGTTTATCGCGCAGCCATTGAATATCTCGAGCCGGGGGATAGGGCGAGATATCACAATCTTGGGTAAGCAGCATGAGCATGCGTTTGTGATCACTTTGAGCGATGCGAAATACTAACTGTGCGCTGGCGGACGGTTCACGCCAGTAACCGGAATGACGAATATAACGAACCATAACGTCTTTGCGAAATTGACTAAACTGAAAAGGGCCAGTACCAATAGGTTGGGTATCAATAAGTTCAGCTGTACCGCTAGCTAGTAATTGTTCACCATATTCAGCTGATAAAACAATCGCGAAATCAGACGCTAGGTTGGCAAGAAATGAACTATCTTGTTGGCGAATTTTAATTTCAACTTCGTGATCGTTGATAGCGGTAACGGATTGAATGAGTTGGGTTAAACCCGAGGCTCGGAAAAAGGGGTAACCACGACCGGATACATGGTGAAACGGATGTTCGCTCTTTAGCCAGCGTTCAAAAGAAAACACGATGTCATCAGCATTCATAAATCGCGTGGGTTGAAACCAAGGCGTTGTATGAAACTGCACGTTCTCGCGCAGTTGAAAACGGTATCGCAAACCGTCGTTGCTAATTTCCCACGATGTTGCCAAGGCACCTAAAAACGCTTGGCTCTCGGCATCAAATTCCAACAATCGATCATAAAGTTGGGCTGATGTCATATCGAGTGTGGTACCAGAGGTTACCAGTTGAGGATTAAACGATTCAGGGTTGCCTTCCGCACAATAAAGTAAACCATTCAAACTCTGCTCAGTTTCAGGCCCAGGGCTGCAAGCACTTATCCCGAGAATGGCAAGGCCGGCAGAAATCCCCTTGATTAACCTATTCATCGCGTGCGGCCCCTTCAAGAAGTTGGTACTTTTTTAGGTATCCGCGCAGTTGGTGATAGGTGAGGCTAAGAAGGTCTGCCGTTTTCTTTTGATTAAATTGGCAACTTGCCAGTGCATCAGTGAGTACTTTAACCTCAAAATCTTGCGATATCTGTTTAAAATCAAACGCACTGTTCATATCCGGAAGGTTAAATGCTGCGCTCTGATTGATTGATGGCATGTTATCGGTTGCTTTACCCGCAGGCGCTGCGTTCGGGGTTGTTGGTGATGAGCCAGTTGCCGCCGCTGTATTACGCATGCTTTGCTTAGGTTGCCAAGGGCTTGCGAAGGGATCAAAAATAATATCATGTAACGGTAGTGCCGCATTATTAAGCCGATACAAACTGCGCTCAACCACATTCTTTAATTCTCGAACGTTTCCGGGCCAAGGGTAGGCTAATAAGCTCTCTGTTGCTTGCCGAGTGAACCCTTGAAAACAATCGAGTTCGAGTTCTCGGGCCATTTGAATGGCAAAATGTTCAGCCAACAGTAAAATATCCTCGCGGCGCTCGCGCAGCGGTGGCAAGGTAATGACATCGAACGCTAAACGATCGAGCAAATCAGCGCGAAACTCATTGCGTTCGGCAAGTTCCGGTAGATTCTCATTAGTAGCGGCAATAAGCCGAACATCAACTTTAACTGGGCGAGTTCCACCAACGCGTTCAAATTCACCGTATTCGATAACTCGCAATAGTTTCTCTTGTACTAAAGGCGATGTATTGGCGAGCTCATCAAGAAACAACGTGCCTTTATCAGCGCGCTCAAAGCGGCCTTCGTGGCGTTTGCTGGCACCGGTGAAGGCGCCTGTTTCATGGCCAAACAGCTCGCTATCAAGCAAGTTTTCGTTTAGTGCAGCGCAATTTAATTTAAGATAAGATTGTTCCCATCTAGCGGATAGGTAATGCAGGCGGGCTGCAATTAACTCTTTACCAGTGCCTCGCTCACCGATGATGAGCACTGGTTTATTAAGAGGTGCAGCGCGTGATACGTGCTCAAGCACTTCCAAGAAACTATTCGATTGACCGATTAAATTGTCGTTGTCTCGAAACCTGGACATTGAGAGGTTTCCTAGTTTTTGTGAACGATTGGCTAATTTCACTACTTATTAGTCTAATTATCTAACTTTAACAATATTCAATTTTATGCTGTTTGTCATTACATCATAAAAACAACCTACTTTCATAGAGTTACCAATAAATAAAAAGTTGGCACGGGTTTTGTATGTTTAATAGTCGACGCTACTGTTTGCAATTTGCCTGCGGGGCTCAAGTCGGTTCTTGAAGTGTTCTATGCTTCTAGCGCCACTCAGGAAGAATACATTGCTTAAGAGGTAATTGTTATGGGTATTTTTTCACGCTTTACTGATATCGTAAATGCGAACTTGAATTCGCTTCTCGATAAGGCTGAAGATCCACAAAAAATGGTACGCCTGATTATTCAGGAAATGGAAGATACATTAGTTGAAGTGCGTTCAGTTTCAGCTAAAACGTTATCTGAAAAGAAAGAGTTAAACCGTCAGCTCACACGTTTAGAAAACGAAGTGATTGAATGGGAACGCCGTGCAGAACTTGCGTTAAGTAAAGATCGTGATGATCTTGCTCGCCAAGCATTGCTAGAAAAGAGTAAGTTACAGGAAACAGTGGATTCTATCCACGCAGAAGTTGCTCGCGTTGATGAGCACATTGAGCGCTTATCGGGTGAGATTGGTCAACTTCAAGAGAAGCTTTCTGATGCAAAAGCGCGGCAGAAATCAATTTTAATGCGCGAGCGCACTGTTAGTTCACGGTTAACCGTGAAGAAAACGCTCGATAGTTCTAAAATTGAAGATGCGATGTACAAATTCGATCGCTATGAAGCGAAAATTGATGGTTTAGAATCACAGGTTGATGCCTACGATCTTGGCCAAAAAACGCTAGCCGATGAATTTCGTGCGTTAGAGAATGAATCTCACGTTGATGCAGAGCTTGCTGCGTTAAAAGCACGTGTAAAAGGTGCGGACTCCGCAAGTAAGAAGAAAGCGGATAGCTCAGCAAAGAAAGACGCTTAGGGCTCAACCGGAGTGGGTAATGCTCCCATTCCGGTAGCTTTTAAGAATCGATAATAAAAATGGTTCTGAAATGATAGATGGTAGAGAATTTCCTTTTTTAGAGGTGGGACAATATATGGACGTTGCAGTGATTTCGATGTTGATTGCACCGCTGATTTTATTTGTGATTTTTGTGGCTCCCATTTGGGTGATTCTGCATTATCGCAGCCGAAATAAAATTAGTGAAGGTATGAGCCAGGAAGACGCAGAGCGAGTGCGGGATCTGGCACACCAGGCAGAACGCATGCGCGACCGCATTCGTACGTTAGAGAACTTGCTCGATGCCGAGCACAGTAACTGGCGCCAGAACGATCGCGGCTAAGGAGAATGTTATGGTTGAGCGTAAAAGAGAATTACGCCGAGATGAAAAACGCGGCAAAGTCGGCGGGGTTTGTGCTGGTATCGCGAACTATTTCGGTTGGGAGCTTTGGGTTATTCGAATTATCGCAGTAACTGCGTTAATTCTAGCTACGAAAGTAACGCTAGTGGCTTATGTTATCGCTTGGCTAGTTTTAGATAAAGAATCGAAGAAGGCTAAAGCGGCTTCTGGCCATTCAGAGCAAGCGGTTCGTGAAGAAACGCGGGTAGAAAGAACCGCTGATGGCCGTACCATTGAAGTAAAAACCAAAGTATGGGAAGCGGGTAAATTACCGCACTATGCACTGGGTGATATTGAAAACGAGTTTGCAGTTATGGAGAAATCACTGCGCTCGATAGAAAGTTATGTAACGTCGTCTGAGTTTCGCGTTCGTCACGAAATCAACCGCCTCTAATTAGAGCATAAGGCCTCGCCGATTTGGTGAGGCTTCGTTTATCTGCATTATCTTCATTCTGAATCGCGAACTCCGCGGCTTTCAGTATCTTACCCAGCCGGAACAGCCATTGCTGGAAAGTTTACCTTACAGCCACAAGTGGTATAAGCAGTTCCTGATGATTGCCGAAGAATCCCTCTCTCCGTAAGCTAAACCTCCTACACATTATAATAACAATAATTAGAGAATTTATATGGCATCAACTAGCAGTATGCATCCGGAAACGATGGTGATCCACGGCGGCGACGTTCCCGCTGATGAACACGGCGCATTAGTGGCGCCACTATATCAATCTTCTACCTTTGTATTTCCCGATGCAGAAACCGGCGGTCGACGATTTGCGGGTGAAGAAGCAGGGTACATGTATTCACGGCTAGGCAATCCAACCGTGAATATGTTGGAAAAGCGGGTGGCGGCATTAGAGAATATGGCTGCTGGCGCAGCAACGGCAACCGGTATGGGGGCGGTATCTGCCGCTACCATGGCATTTTTACGTGCAGGCGACCACGTTATCGCCTCGGATTGTATTTACGGTTGTAGTTTCGCTTTATTTAGCCATTTATTTGAGCGTTTTGGGATAGAGGTTAGTTTTGTTGATATGACGGATTCAGCAACTTTGGAAGCCGCATTTCGTGAGAATACTCGGTTGGTATTCTTAGAAACCCCAGCGAACCCGCACCTGAAATTGATCGACTTGGCGATGGTAGGCTCAGTTTGTAAGCGGCGAGAAAATGTTCGTATGGTGGTGGACAACACCTTTATGACGCCATTATTACAAAAGCCGGTTGATTTTGGTGCCGATATTGTTGTTCATAGTGCAACAAAATACTTGAATGGCCACGGCGATGTGGTTGCCGGAGTGATAACCGGAAACGCAGAAGATATTCAGCTTATAAAAATGACAACGCTTAAAGACATGGGGGCCACGATTTCTCCCCATGATGCTTGGCTTATTACCCGTGGTCTAAAAACGCTTGCGATTCGTATGGAAAGGCATTGCAACAACGCTGAAATGGTAGCTGAATTTCTAGCCCGGCATCCTAGCGTGGCAGATATTTACTACCCTGGTTTCAAACAACACCCGCAACATGAACTTGTGGGTTCACAGATGAAGCATGCAGGCGCTGTTATTGCATTTGAATTACATGCGGGTTATCAAGCTGCGGTTGATTTTTTAAATAGATTAACAATGATTAAGGTAGCGGTAAGTTTAGGCGATGCAGAAACGCTCATTCAGCATCCAGCATCAATGACGCATTCGCCGCTCAGCCCAGAAGTTCGCGCTCAGGCCGGAATTAGCGATGGCCTTATTCGAATTTCAGTAGGCTTAGAGCATATTGATGACATCATCGGCGATTTATCGCAAAGCTTAGCGCAAAGCTAGAATAAACGAGGAGCTAAACATGGCAAAGAAAGCGAGCCAATACGTTTCTAAGCAATCTGATGAAAATGGACACATTGCTTGGACGGACGAAGAAAACAAGATTTGGCACGATTTAGTTGCACGTCAGCTTGATATCCTTCCGGGTAAAGCCTGTGATGAATATATTGAGGGAATGCGTTTGTTGGATATGCCAACCGATCGCATCCCGCAACTATATGAAATCAACAAGGTGTTGGCGGAAACGACGGGCTGGCAGGTTGCAGAAGTGCCTGCATTGATTCCTTTTGATGAGTTTTTTCGACTCTTAGCGAATAAGCAATTTCCGGTAGCAACGTTTATTCGGACACGGGAAGAGTTTGATTATTTGCAGGAGCCTGACATTTTCCATGAGATCTTTGGCCATTGTCCGCTATTAACTAACCCGGCATTTGCTCACTTTACCCATCAATATGGCAAATTGGGCTATGCAGCAACGCCAAAAGAGCGTGTTTATTTAGCTCGATTGTATTGGTTTACCGTTGAGTTTGGATTACTAAAAACCAAAGAAGGTTTGCGTATATATGGCGGTGGTATTCTATCTTCGCCAGGGGAAACAAAATACGCGCTAGAAAGTGACGTACCAGAACGTGAGCCGTTGAAACCGCTAGATGCGCTTCGTACGCCTTATCGAATTGATATAATGCAACCTATCTACTACACCATTGAAGATGTGAATGAACTCTTTGAAATAGCCGACATGGATATTATGGCAATGGTGAAGGAAGCGATGGAATTAGGTTTGTTTGAACCGAAATTCCCACCTAAGGACGCAGCGTAATTTGCGCGTTTTATTCGCCACTGGTCGGTTATGCCTTTCAGCAAAGTATTGAAGAATAGTAATGTAACTACAGGAAATTGTGATGTCTGATTTAAAAGAAATGAAATGTGAAGCGTGTCATGCAGACGCACCGAAAGTATCGGATCAAGAACTTGCGGAACTGATGCGAGAAATTCCGGATTGGGCTCCCATCGTTCGTGATGATGTGATGCAACTTGAGCGTGTGTATAAATTTAAGAATTTTAAACTTGCACTCGCCTTTACCAATAAATTAGCTGAGCTTGCTGAAGAAGAATTCCATCATCCGGGGATTTTCCTAGAGTGGGGCAAGGTAACCGTTACTTGGTGGAGCCACGCGATTGGCGGCTTGCACAAAAATGATTTCATTATGGCGGCGAAAACGGACCAGCTTCTCAACGATTAACGGCTAGTTATACGCGATGACTATCAGCACTCTCGAGCCTCGGGAGTGCTGTTTTTTTTTCTAATCCCTGTATAATTTGCTTTACATACTCTTTGAGGTGGCTTCGCCAAATTACATGCGCCTGGAAATTATTTGTAACGATCGGTTAGGGCTTTGCCAAGACGTACTTGGTATCTTGCGCGAGAATGAAATTGATTTAAAAGGAATTGAAGTAGATCCGGTGGGGAAGATTTTTCTTAATTTTCCGTCGTTGGAGTTTACTGAATTCCAACTCTTGATGTCGAAGATTCGGCGTATCCCCAATGTGCAAGATGTAAAAACGATTTCTTATATGCCTACCGAGCGTGAGCATTATGAATTCAATCTACTCCTCAGCACGCTACCAAATCCCGTGATATCAGTTGATTCGAAAGGCCGGGTTGATGTTATTAATAGCGCTGCTGCAGCGCTTCTTGACGCGGAAAAAACAGAGCTGAAAGGTGTACAGATTAATGAGCTCGTCGGGGGCATCAATTTGCAGCGCTGGCTGGATAAGCACCCGCATGAAACAAAAACTGAATACCTACAATTAGGCTCTGCTAATTATCGCGCGAATATCCTACCGATATGGGTAAATGATGCCGAAGGTGAACCTAGTTTTGCTGGCGCGGTTATTCATTGCCAATCAGAACCCGTGCCCATACAACCGGGTTATAGTGATGCGAATTCCCCCTTTACCCAATTACTTACGCAACATTCGGCGGTAAAACGATTACTGAAAGATGCCGAGCGAATGGCACAGCTTGATGTACCATTGTTAATTGAAGGTGAAACTGGCGTTGGTAAAGAACTTTTCGCGCGAGCATGCCACCAAGCGGGTAATCGCAGCCAGCAGCCATTTTTAGCCGTGAATTGCGGCGCGTTGCCGGATAACGTGGCGGAGAGCGAGCTATTCGGGTACGGTGCCGATGTGTTTAGCCATCATCCACAAGGCAAAAAAGGTATTTTTGAACAAGCCAATGGCGGTACCGTGCTGCTCGATTCCGTTGGTGATATGTCGCAAGAATTGCAAGCTAAGCTTTTGCGCTTTCTTGAAGATGGCCGCTTTCGTCGTATCGGCGAAGAACAAATGGTTAAAGTTGATGTGCGTTTGGTATGTTTAGCGCGCGGGGATTTGTTCGAACGCGTAGAAGCGGGAACATTTCGAGAAGATCTCTATTATCGTTTAAATGTTCTTTCACTACAGTTGCCGCCATTGCGGGAGCGAAAAGGTGATGTGGCGTTATTAGCTGATCATTTTGTGTATAAGTTCTGCCAGCAGTTACAGCGTGCACCGGT
The DNA here is from genome assembly GCF_003987345.1 of Aliidiomarina shirensis. Taxonomy (GTDB): domain Bacteria; phylum Pseudomonadota; class Gammaproteobacteria; order Enterobacterales; family Alteromonadaceae; genus Aliidiomarina; species Aliidiomarina shirensis. The sequence goes on from NZ_PIPP01000001.1 coordinate 221,367, forward strand.
ACGGATTGCACCGGCAACACGTGAATATTTAAACCAGTATAGTTGGCCGGGTAACGTTCGGCAGCTAGAAAACACGTTGTTTCGTTCTTTATCCATGTTGGAAAAATCGGTTTTGGAACCGGGAGACATTCACTTGCCCGAGATGCCTGCGATGCCGGACCAACTCAATATCGACCTTGATGAGGGCTCACTAGAGGATGCAGTGAAGCGTTTTGAAAGCACTTTATTACGCCGTCTTTATCCAAGCTACCCAAGTACTCGGCAACTGGCCCGTAAACTCGGGCTCAGCCACACGGCTATTGCCAACAAACTCCGCGACTACGGCATCGGCAAACAACGCCGACGCTGAGCGCGGGGGAGATAGCTTTGTTCACGAGGGCTGGTTTAGCGTCTCAGGGACGCCGTGAACCCATCCATGGGGGGCTTGGCTGCCGCATCCCTGCGGCAGACACCCTGAGCGCCGCCGCTGAGTGCGGGGGAGATAGCTTTGTTCACGGGGGCTGGTTTAGCGTCTCAGGGACGCCGTGAACCCATCCATGGGGGCTTGGCTGCCGCATCCATGCGGCAGACACCCTGATCCGCTAAACTCAGCCCCCGTAAACGCTATCTCCCCCGCACTTAGCAGTGGTTGAGCCTCTGCGATGAACTTAGGCGGCTATGGAAAGTATATGAGACACTTCGATGTGAATGTGTAAAGATTTATATACAGAAAGGGTTGCTATTGGGGCTTGCGCTATTGATGTAAAGTTTACGTTACGAACGTTTAAATTATGTACCGAGCTTGTTTGTAAGGCGTTTGCTAGCCTTTACCCAGATAAACAGGGTACAACAGTGTCGGAATATTTTTTCACTGCACCGCATTAAAGCGGTGGGTGGTTACTACTGGGTTTGAACCGCGAATCAAAGAAGCGGTAAATGCAGTAGTTTTATAACGATAATGAGGAAAACAGAATATGAGTAATATTAATCCGTTAGGAACTGATGGTTTTGAATTTGTTGAATATACAGCGGCAGATAGCAAAGGCATTGATGCGTTGAAGCAGTTGTTTACGCAATTAGGATTCACTGAAGTAGCGAAGCATCGCCGTAAAGATGTTTGGTTGTTTAAACAGAACGATATTAATTTTATCGTGAATGGCCAGCCTTCTTCGCAAGCGGAAGAGTTTGCGCGTGCGCACGGTCCAAGTGTTTGCGGTATGGCCTTCCGAGTAGCGGACGCCGATCATGCAATGCAGCATGCGTTAGCAAATGGCGCGAAAGAGTTTAAAGCTGATGTGGGCGCTATGGAATTGAATATTCCAGCGATTTACGGCATTGGTGAAAGTGCACTGTATTTTGTGGACCGTTACGGCAGCCAATCTATCTATGATGTTGATTTCCGCTTCTATGAGAATTGGGAAGCTAAAATGAGCGATTTTGCGGTAGGTATGGATTATGTTGATCACCTCACGCACAACGTTTTCCGTGGCAACATGGATTTGTGGGCTGGGTTCTATGAGCGTATTGGTAATTTCCGTGAAGTTCGTTACTTTGATATCGAAGGTAAACTTACGGGCTTATTGAGCCGGGCAATGACATCGCCATGTGGCAAAATCCGGATTCCAATTAATGAATCGCATGATGATAAATCACAGATTGAAGAATACTTGAAAGATTATAACGGCGAAGGTATTCAGCATATCGCAATGAGCTCGGATAATATTTATCGCACGGTGCGCACGCTTCGTGAGCGTGGAATGGAATTTATGACAACGCCAGACACTTATTACGACAAGGTGAATGAGCGTATTGAAGGCCACGAAGAAAATCTTGATGATTTGCGTGAATTGGCGATTTTGATTGATGGCGCGCCAATGAAAGATGGTATTTTGCTGCAGATTTTCACAAAAACTGTGATTGGCCCAGTATTCTTCGAAATCATTCAGCGTAAAGGTAATGAAGGTTTTGGTGAGGGTAACTTTAAAGCGTTATTTGAATCTATCGAAGAAGATCAAATTCGCCGTGGAGTATTAAGCGATGCGTAAACCGATTTCTTTCCCGAAGCAGGTAGGGAAGGCTTCGCGCCAGGCTCATGCTGATTTTCCGGAAGAAGCGATTTACGAGCGCGAAGCTGGGCGCAGCGGCTTTTTTGGCCCTGCTACTCACTTTCATCACACGCACGCGCCAACGGGTTGGAGCGAGTGGGAAGGCCCGTTGCGGCCTCGGTGTTTCGATTTTAATAAGCTTTCTGGCTTAGACACGGCATCGCCGTGGCTAGCGGAGAACTTATTATTTAATGCGAGTTGTAAGTTTCGAATTTGGCATTTGGATTCGGCAATGAAAAAACTTGCACGGAATGCTGATGGCGATGATTTGCTATTTGTGCATGAAGGTGCGGGCGAGTTGTTTTGCGATTATGGCCATTTAACATTACGTGATGGCGATTATGTAGTTATTCCGCGTTCAACTAATTGGCGCATTGAGCCTTCATCTCCGATGCAATTGTTGATGATTGAAGCCACTAATGGTTCGTATCAGTTACCGGATAAAGGCTTGGTGGGTAATCACGCGATATTTGATCCAGCGTGCTTAGATGTTCCAGATATTGATGATGCATTTAAAGCGCAATACAGCGAAGAAAGCTGGCAGGTTGAGGTGAAGCGCCAAGGTGAAGTTTCTGTGGTTACCTTCCCTTACAATCCACTTGATGCTGTTGGTTGGCATGGCGATTTATCGCCTGTACGCGTTAATTGGCGCGATTTTAGGCCTTTAATGAGCCATCGTTATCATTTGCCGCCCTCAGCGCACACTACTTTCGTGGCCGAGCGTTTTGTTGTGTGTACGTTTGTACCGCGGCCAATTGAAAGTGACCCGGGCGCGTTAAAAGTGCCGTTCTACCACAATAACGACGATTATGATGAAGTGTTGTTTTATCACGCGGGTGATTTTTTCAGCCGCGATAATATCGATCGCGGTATGGTAACCTTTCATCCAGCAGGCTTTACGCATGGGCCGCACCCCAAAGCTTTTCAGGCTGGGCGTGAGCATAAAAAGAAATTCACCGACGAAGTAGCTGTTATGTTAGATACTCGGGATTCGTTGCAAGTGGGCGAGGTATCGCACTCTGTTGAGAACCCGGATTACGTAATGAGCTGGCAGGAGAAAAAATAATGAAATTAGCGACGTATCGTGATGGTACCCGTGATGGCAAATTAGTTGTGGTAAGCCGAGATCTTGCCCGCGCCGTTGCGGTTCCCGAAATTGCTGGAACCATGCAATTTGCCATTGATAATTGGAAGAACGTTGAAGCGAAGCTTAAAGAAGTTTATATCGCGTTAAATAACGATAAGTTCAGCGACGATTTTGCTTTCGATGAAAAGCAATGTGAAAGCCCGTTACCACGCGCTTTTCAGTGGGCGGATGGCAGTGCTTATGTGAATCACGTAGAACTTGTTCGCAAAGCGCGTGGCGCTGAAATGCCGCCTAGCTTTTGGGAAGATCCACTGATGTATCAAGGTGGCTCGGATGCTTTCATTGGCCCACGTCAAGATATCGAGCTTGGCTCTGAGAGCTGGGGTATCGATTTTGAGGGTGAAGTGGCCATTATTACTGATGATGTACCGATGGGCATTGAAGCGAAAAATGCACGTGAGCATATTCGCCTTTTAATGTTAGTAAACGATGTTTCATTACGCGGCTTAATTCCAAACGAACTTGGCAAAGGGTTTGGTTTTTTCAATTCAAAACCCAGTTCAGTGTTTTCTCCGGTAGCGGTAACGCCAGATGAACTCGGTGATTCTTGGGAAGGTGGCAAAGTTCATCTGCCATTGCGCTCTACCTACAATGGTGAGTTATTCGGTTATCCAAATGCTGGCGAAGATATGACCTTTAACTTTGATCGCCTCGTGCAGCATGCTGCGATGACTCGGCCTTTAAGCGCAGGAACGATTATCGGTTCAGGCACAGTATCGAATAAACAGGGCACCGACCATGGTAGCGCTGTTTCAGAAGGCGGTGTGGGTTACAGCTGTATTGCTGAAGTGCGTATGATCGAAACAATTCGTGATGGCAAGCCAACTACAGAATTTATGAAATTTGGCGATACTATTCGCATTGAAATGAATGACCAAGAAGGTAACAGTATTTTTGGTGCTATCGATCAAAAAGTAGTTGAATACAAAGGCCCGCAGTAATGAAGTTGCACGGTTACTGGCGCTCATCTGCAAGCTATCGGGTGCGGATCGCCTTGGCATGGAAGGGGTTAGATTATGAATATAGCCCGGTACATTTGCTGAAGGCCGGTGGTGAGCAGAAAAGCGCTGAATATAGCCGTTTGAATCCGGCGAAACTGGTACCAACGTTAGAGATCAAGGATCCAAACTCGGGTGAGCATTTAGTGCTCAACCAGTCGTTAGCGATTATTGAGTATTTAGATGCCTGTTTTCCGGAGAAGCGGCTTGTGCCAGAATCTCCCGTTGTGGCTGCACTGGTGCGAACGCTAGCTCTTGATATGGCAGCCGATCTGCAGCCGATTGCGAATTTGCGAGTTCTGCAGTATCTCACCGGGCAATTGCAGCAACCGGATGAGCAAAAGCTTGCGTGGATTAGCCATTGGGTAACACAGGCGTTTAGTGCGTTTGAAGCGCGGTTGCAAAAAACAGCGGGCAAATATTGCGTTGGCGACAATGTAACGCTTGCCGATGTTTGTTTGATTCCGCAAGTTTATAACGCAAAGCGATTCAATATCGATTTGAGTGGATACCCGTGTTTATGCAGCGTGGTAGAAGCACTTGAAGAGCTGCCGGCGTTCATTGCTGCGCGCCCGGAAAACCAAATTGATGCGAATAGCTGAGATTCAACGCAATATTCAGTTTAGATAGCTTATATAGGCTCGGAATGACTTATCATCTCCGAGCTTTTTTGTTTTAATAGAAAATTATTTTGTTGATTACATCGAATTAAAAATTGCACTCAGATGCAGGTGATTTTCACAATAAGGAAACAGGAATGAAAAGAAAACTTACGGTAGCCATTAGTGCAGCGTTGTTAAGTGTGGCCTGTGCAAGTTCAGACCCGATTCAACAAGGTGCGGCGAACTCAAGTGCTGCAACCGAGCAAAGTGTTGAACAGAGAGCTGGGCAAGTACAACGTTCTCCAGCAGCCGTTGCCGAGCAACGCGAATCAGTGTTCAGCATGACGCAGATTATGGCAGATCCTGATTGGATTGGTCGCTCTCCGGAAGGTGCTTATTGGTCGTGGGATAGCCGTAGTGTACTTTTCAGCCGCAAACGTGAAGGTAGCCCGCAGCGTGATTTATTTCGGCGGCCACTATCTGCTGGTGGCAACGGTACTCAGGTAGCATTAGATTCCTTGCACACGCAAGCCTATCGAAATGCAATTGCAAACGCCGATGGCTCTCTCAAGGCTTATGTGTTTGAGCGTAATGTTTTTGTGCTTGCTACTGATACTGGTGAAGTACGCCAACTCACGCGCGATAGCCAGAACAAATCAAGCTTACAGTTCCTAAACGACGGTCGCCTGAGCTATCGCGTTGGGAATGATTTTTATGCAATGAATTTGCAAAATGGTTACACCGAGTTGGTGCTTTCATTGCAAACCCGTGAAGCGCCAACAGCATTGCAAGAACCAGCGGATATTCTTGCTCGTGAGGAAATTGATTTAATTGAGTACAACCAAGTTCAACGACGTCAACGGCAAGAGCGCTTCGATGATCAACAAGCGCTTGCGGCGAGTAACACTTCGTTAGCACCTGAACCGGTTTATTTAGGTAATAATCTTCAAGTCGTGGACGTTAGCCTTTCGCCTTCGGCCGATCGTGCCATTGTTGCTGTTACGGAGCCACAAAGCTGGCGAGGTGATAGTGATTTAATGCCGCGGTACGTTACTGAATCAGGGCGCGTTGAAAATCAAAATGTTCGCCGTCGCGTTGCTGATGCCAAACCGGTAAACCACACCTTATATCTGATCGACGTAAATACGGGTGAGAAAACCGAACTAAGCTATGAAACGTTGCCCGGTTATGATGAAGATGTTTTGGCGTCTGTGCGCGAGGAAAACTATGCCGCGGAAGGTAAAACTTATGAGAGTAAGAAAGCACCTCGTCCGATTGGTGTGATGCCCGGCTGGTCGGCGCCAGAAGGAAATATAGTGTGGAATGCGGCAGGTGATGCCGTAGCCGTGATGTTACGTGCATGGGACAACAAAGATCGTTGGATTGCTACCGTAGACTTCGATTCAGAAAGTTTAGTGAATCAGCACCGCTTACATGATGAAGCTTGGATCAACCGGGATTTTAATGCTTTCAACTGGATGCCTGAAAGTAACGCACTCTGGTATTTGTCGGAAGAGAGTAATTATTCTCATCTGTATATTAAAAACTTAAACAGTGGTGATGTACAGCAAATTACGAGCGGCCGCTATTTGGTAGATAATGTAACGTTAAATAAAGCGGGTGATACGTTCTATTTTCAAGCGAATGTTGACCACCCAGGCATTTATGAAATTTTCCGTGTGTCGGCCAATGGCGGCGATATTGAACAGCTCACCGATTTAGACGGCATGACGAGTTACTCATTAAGCCCTGATGAAACCCGTTTGCTACTGACGCATTCTAGCCCGTTACAACCGAATGAGCTGTATGTGCAAGAAGTTCGAAGCGGTAGCCAAGCAACACGCTTAACGGAAACGGTAACAGCTGAATTCGAGAGCATGCCATGGGCGCAGCCGGAAATTGTAGAAGTACCTTCTTCTCACGTAGATGATCCGATTTATAGCCGTGTTTATTTACCGAAAGATTATGATGAAAATCGTGCCGAGGGTTATCCAGCGGTTGTCTTTATCCATGGCGCTGGCTACTTGCAAAATGCGCATGGCGGCTGGTCAGGCTACTTCCGGGAGTTTATGTATCACAGTAAACTAACTGATTTAGGCTATGTAGTATTGGATTTAGATTTCCGCGGGTCTGCTGGCTATGGCCGTGATTGGCGTACTGCTGTTTATCGGCAAATGGGCACGCCAGAAGTTGAAGATCTGGTTGATGTAGTTAAGTGGATGGGTGACAACCGCAACGTTGATGTGGATCGCGTTGGAACTTATGGTGGTTCATACGGCGGCTTCCTAACATTCATGGCATTGTTCAATGAACCAGGGCTGTTTAAAGCAGGTGCTGCGTTGCGGCCAGTAACCGATTGGGCGCATTACAACACAGGCTATACATCAAATATTTTGAACCTACCGCAAGACGATATGATTGCTTATCGCCGCAGTTCACCGATTTACTTTGCTGAAGGCTTAGAAGATGCGCTGCTTATTAACGCACCGATGGTTGACGATAACGTGTTTTTCCAAGACTCGGTGCGGTTAGTACAGAGATTGATTGAGCTGGAGAAAGAAAACTTTGAAACCGCGATCTTCCCGGTAGAGCCGCATGGCTTTGTACAGCCATCGAGTTGGTTGGATGAATATCGGCGCATTCATAAGTTATTTGAAACCAACTTGCAGTAATACTTGAAAGCGCAATAACGTACGCAAATTTAAAAAGCGACCTTTACGGTCGCTTTTTTATTGCATGTTAAGGAAACAAAACGGTTATTCCTTTGGCTTTACAATTTCGATAGGTTTGCGACGTAAACCAGGCACGGCTAGTGCGCCACCAACGGCACCACCAACGTGGCAAAGATAAGCGACTTGAGCGCCTAGCCAAAATGATTCATCCACTGCGAGCGTTAAATCAACACCGAGCTTAACCACGACAATCATTAAAATAGTAATACCTATAGGGCGCTGTGTACGCAAGAGCGAAACACCTACGTAAACAAAGATGCCGTGGAGAACGCCGGAAAGCCCAACGAAGTTATAATCTTGAGCAAGTAGAATAGGAATTAACGAAGCCCCAAGCGCGCTAATCATCATTACATTCATGAGCAAGCGGCCCTGAATATAATTACGAAATAGAATAGAGATTAATATCAGTGCAGCAACATTGACCCACAAATGCTGAGTGTTTAGGTGGACCAAATGGGTAGTGAAAATACGCCAGGGCTGGCTCAGCAAGGTATCTTCCGAAAGCACCAGCCAGTTTTGCAAGCTAGGGTATAGATGGATAATTACCATTACGAGCGCCAGCACAAGCGGAACCAGTAGAAAATGGATTTGTCGTTTTAAGCTGCGCGGTGATGTGTTTTTACTCGTTGATGTCGATAAACTCATAGTTCTAGCTCTACTCTACATTGCGATACTGGGTTGGGGCGCTTATGATAGCCTTAATTGATCGATAACAGCAAAAAAGGCGGTATAAATGCTATTTAAATCAAAGCGAAGAGATTCATTTTCCAGCGCTAATACGAATATCATCAAGCTCTTTGGCCTTACTTTATTATCTACTGCGCTGCTATCTGCTTGTTCTCCGCAGAATAGCGAGCGTGAAGCATTTGATCCAGAAGCAGCAACCGGGTTAGCGGATAACCAAGTTGTGTACGCTGATAACTATATGATTTCGGCGGCCAACCCGTATGCGGTTGATGCCGGGCTTACGGTGTTGCGGGAAGGTGGTACTGCCATTGATGCCGCGGTTGCTGTGCAGGCTATGCTAACGCTCGTAGAACCGCAATCTTCGGGCATTGGCGGTGGTGCTTTTATGTTGTATTGGGATAACGAGACACAAGAGCTGCATAATCTGGATGCGCGTGAAACCGCTCCTATGGCTGCATCCGCGGATCTGTTCCTTGATACTGAAGGCAACGCCCCGAGTTGGATTGAGGCTGTGGTAGGTGGGCGTTCTGTGGGTACTCCCGGCGTCGTTCGAGGTTTAGAAGCAGCACACCAACGTTGGGGTAAATTATCTTGGCAGCGTTTGTTTGCTGAGAGCATTGCATTATCAGAAGAAGGTTTTGAGGTATCGCCACGATTAGCGCAGTTGTTAGCGATGGAGATTAACCCGGGGGTTTCGCAAACACCCGTAACTAAAGATTATTTCTTTCCAAATGGCACGCCATTGCAAGCAGGCACGATAAAAACCAATGCCGAATTAGCGAGTACGTTGCGTGCTATTGCCGAGCAGGGCGCTGATGCGCTCTATCATGGTGCGATAGCTGAAGATATTGTGGATGCGGTGCAAAGCCATCCGACTGCTCCTGGATTGCTCGCATTGGAAGACCTTGCGAATTATGAGCCGGTTTGGCGCACGCCAGTTTGCGGGCCTTATCGAGTATTTGAGATTTGCAGCATGGGCCCACCGAGTTCTGGTGGTATTACTATGTTGCAAACCATGGCGTTACTCGAACCATTTAATTTGCATGAGTTAGATGTGAACGGCGAAGAAGGGTTGCACTTTTTCACGCAAGCTTCACGTTTGGCGTTTGCAGATCGGAATCGCTATATTGCCGATGCCGATTATGTAGATGTGCCTTTGGGCGCGTTATTAGCACCCGAGTATATTGATGATCGCATTACTCTTATTGGGGGAACCGATATGGGCCGGGCGCTACCGGGAACTCTAGATGAGTTGCTGCGGGCTGATGACCAATCGCCAGAGTTTCCTAATACCAGCCATATCAGTATTGTGGATCAATATGGTAATGCCGTTTCGATGACAACCACTATTGAAATGGGCTTCGGTTCAAGCGTGATGGCGCGTGGTTTTTTGTTGAACAATCAACTAACTGATTTTTCACTCGTGCCAGAGGTAGATGGTGTGCTCGTAGCAAACCGCGTTGAGCCGGGCAAACGGCCACGAAGCTCAATGGCGCCAGCCATTGTGTTTAACGAGAATGGCGAGTTACTGCATATTGTTGGGTCTCCCGGCGGACCACGCATCATAAATTACGTGACCCAAACCTTAATTGGCTTATTGGATTGGGATTTAAATATGCAAGAAGCAATTGATCTGCCCAAAATCACCAATATGAATGGGGTAACTTCGTTGGAAGCCGAAACCAGTATCGTGGAATTGCAAGCCGTACTCGAGGCGCGAGGCCACGTTGTGGAAGTAAGGCCCTTAAATAGTGGTTTGCATGGTATTAGTGTGCGCCCTGAGGGCTTAGAAGGCGGTGCTGATCCGCGCCGGGAAGGCGTAGCCAAAGGGCAGTGATTTTATTTTCAATAAATACGTTCAAGAGGAAGGGAAGACAATGAGTGATACTATTTTTGATAAGATAATTAATCGAGAAATTCCAGCTGATATCGTTTACGAAGATGATATCGCTTTGGCATTTAAGGATATTAATCCACAAGCGCCAGTGCATTTGTTGATTATCCCTAAGCGACAAATCGCTACAGTGAATGATATTAGTAAAGATGATCGTGAAATAGTGGGGCATTTATACTGGGTTGCAGGTGAAATTGCGCGCAAAGAGGGATTTGCTGAAGAAGGCTTTCGCACCGTGATGAACTGCAACGAATTTGGTGGCCAAACGGTTTATCATATTCATGTTCACCTTCTTGCCGGTAAGCCGCTTGGCTGGCCGCCATATCAAGACCGGGTTAAGAAAAACCCGATGGAAGCTTGATAGCTAGCAGCATGCTTGCGTAAACGATTTTGATTAGGCACTAAAAAGCCGTAACTTTATGAGTTACGGCTTTTGTTTTCGAGATGATCAAAACTTGCATACGAGCTCGGTTAGCGGGATTAATCCATGGCTCGTAGAATCAATCCTTTAAGATACCAACCTTCAGGGTAGTGAATGTGCACTGGGTGATCAGCTGCTTGGCTGGTACGCGCAATTATTTGTAAATCACGGTTAGCATCTAAACAAGCATCGGCTACAACTTTTTGAAATAGTTCAGAACTTAATAACCCTGAACATGAGAAGGTGAACAGAATCCCACCCGGGTTCAGAAGTTTTGCCGCAATACGATTAATATCTTTATAACCGCGGCATGCGCGATTTAAACTTGCTTTCGAATCAACAAACTTAGGTGGATCAAGTACGATAACATCGAATGTTTCGCCGCTCTCAGCATAGGTGCGCAGTTGAGTGAATACATCGGCTTTTATATGCTTCACATTGCTGGTATCCAAGCCATTCAATGCTAAATTCTCAACCGATGCATCAAGCGATGGTTGTGACATATCAACGTTTATCACTTCTTTAGCGCCGGCTGCCGCTGCATATAAGCCAAAGCCTCCAGTGTAGGAGAAACAGTTCAGAACCTTTTTCTCTTTTACATAAGGGCGGATGGCTGCACGGGCATCACGCTGGTCGAGGTAATAACCCGTTTTGTGGCCGGCAATTACATCTACGTTGATTTTTAAGCCGTTCTCTTCAATTTCTATTGGGCCCGTTGGTGCCTCGCCGTGGCGTGCACCCGTGATAAGCTTCAGGCCTTCTTTTTGGCGAACATCAACATCAGAACGCTCGTAAATTTTGCAATCCGGGTAGAGTTCATGCAAAACCGCGGTAATCGTTTCTTGGTGGTAAGAAGCGCCGGCACTGAGAAGCTGAAGCACGATTACATCGGCATAACGGTCAATAGTTACCCCAGGGAGGCCATCGGATTCCCCAGCAATAATGCGATAAGCGTTGGTAACTGGCTCTACCAACGTTTCCCGCAGCGCTTGTGCGGCAACAATACGTTTACGAAAGAACGCATGATTAATTTCCGTGCCTTCAGTAAAGCTCCAAATTCGCGCACGAATCTGTGAATGCGGGGAGTAGGCGGCAACACCAAGAAACTCACCTTTATCGGTTACTACATTAATGGTAGCGCCAAGCTCAGGCTTACCTTGTATTTTGTGAATAGCGCCGCTAAACACCCAAGGATGACGACGGCGAAGCGATTTCTCGCGGCCACTTTTAATAATTATTTGTTCTGCCATTACATTACTCGCTGGCCAGGTTGTGCGCCATCATGTGGATTTAGGATATAGATTTCTTTGCCGCCCGGGCCTGCTGCTAACACCATGCCTTCGCTCATACCAAAACGCATTTTCCGTGGCTTCAGGTTAGCCACCATTACGGTTAATTGGCCAATCAAATCTTCAGGCTTGTAAGCGGATTTTAGACCCGCAAACACTTGACGCTGCTCACTACCAATATCAAGCGTCAGTTTAATTAATTTATCCGCCCCTTCAACGTGCTCGGCATTTACTATTTTAGCAACGCGTAAATCAACGTTGGCAAAATCATCAAATTCGATTTCTGCGGCTATGGGCTCAATGTCAGTTTTGCTGCTCGATACCGGCTTGCTGGTAGCGGCTGTATTATTTTCTTTCGAAGCTTCTAACATGCTTTCAATTTTCTCGGTTGGAACGCGTTGCATAAGCGCTTTGAACTTATTGATTTTGTGCCCTGTTAACGTGGTTTGAGCACTTTCCCAGGTAAAGGTATCATTCAAGAACGCTTGTGAATCGTTTGCGAGTTTCGGCACTACAGGGGTTAAGTAGATCATTAGCAAACGGAATAAGTGAATTCCCATTGAGCACACATCTTGTACTTCTTGCGTTTTGCCTTCTTGCTTTGCCAACTGCCAAGGCTCTTTTACCGCAATGTACTCATTCGCACGATCGGCAAGTTTCATAATTTCACGCATCGCTCGGGAAAATTCACGCGTTTCGTAAGCTTGCGCAATGTCTTTGGCCGCTGCTTGGAAATCTGCCAACATTGCCGGGTCGTCAATACGATCAGAAAGCATGCCATCAAATTTCTTACTTATGAATCCGGCACAACGGCTGGCGATATTCACTACTTTACCGACTAAATCAGAGTTAACCCGTTGGGCAAAATCGGTTAAGTTCAAATCAAGATCATCAATACGACTGCTTAACTTGGCGGCAAAATAGTAGCGTAAATACTCAGGATCAAGGTGCTCTAAATAGGTACGCGCCATAATGAATGTACCCTTAGATTTCGACATCTTGGTGCCATTTACGGTGATAAAACCGTGTGCCCAAACGCTTGTAGGCTGACGGAAATCAGCGCCGCTGAGCATGGCTGGCCAAAACAAGCTGTGAAAATAAATAATATCTTTACCAATAAAATGATAAACCTCAGCATTGCTATCTTTATCCCAGAAATCTCCGAAATTCAGATCATCACGCTTATCACAGTAATTTTTGAAGCTACTCATGTAGCCTATTGGCGCATCTAGCCACACGTAGAAATATTTTCCAGGTGCATCAGGAATTTCAAAGCCAAAATACGGCTTATCCCGGCTGATATCCCACTGTTGCAGGCCTTGCTCAAACCATTCACTGAGCTTATTGGCCATTTCTGATTGTAGCGAGCCGGAACGTGTCCACGCTTTCAACATATCGCCAAAGGCTGGTAAATCGAAGAAGTAATGTTCTGATTCACGCAATTCGGGTACAGCGCCCGACACCGCGGAGCGTGGATTCTTTAAATCAACGGGGGAATACGTTGCACCGCATACATCACAATTATCGCCATATTGATCTTCGGCACCACAATCAGGGCATTCGCCTTTTACGAAACGATCGGGCAGAAACATTTCTTTCTCAGGATCGAATAGTTGCTCAATGGTGCGGGTGTGAATATGCCCAGCTTCCCGCAAACGCGTATAAATCAGGTTTGCAAGCTCTTGGTTTTCAGGGCTGTGCGTTGAATAGTAGTTATCGAATGATACAGAGAAATCGGCAAAATCACGTTGGTGTGCCGCATTCATATCCGCAATCATATCTTCTGGCGCAATGCCCAATTGTTGTGCTTTGAGCATGATTGGTGTGCCATGTGCATCGTCGGCACAAACAAAATGGCATTCGTTGCCATATAAGCGCTGAAAGCGTACCCAAATATCAGCTTGAATATAGCCCAGCAGATGGCCGATATGAATTGGCCCGTTCGCATAGGGAAGGGCGTTCGTCACTAAAATGCGGCGGTTATTCTCGTGGGTGCTTGCTGCCATATATGTTCTCTATCAACCATGTTTACAAAAGAGCTTCATATTAGCTGAAAAGCGCAGTGTTTTCATCAACTGCTGTGGCTTCTGGGTGGATAAATCACTATCATCAAAAATATGATCAACGCTTGGGATTTTTGATACCGGCTCTAATGTCTTGTTTTCGGGAGTAGTTAGGAATGGCGAATGATGTTCAACGAATTTGTGCCGAGCTGCGTAGCAGCATTTTTTCATCTGGTTTTGCGGCCGATTGGTTACAAATAAACGGACAGAAAATAACGCTTACACTGCCTTTCGCAGCGAAGTCAGGTGCCGAAGCCTTGATTGCAAGTGAGCCTAGATTACAAGAGTATGATTGGGACATTCGCTTAAATATTACTGCATTACCAGCGAAAGAGGGCAAAGCGCCACAAGGCTCGGCGTTTCCCAATATTAAGAATATTATAGCGGTTGCCTCTGGCAAAGGTGGTGTTGGTAAATCGGCGGTAACATTGAGTTTGGCGAAAGCATTACAAGCCGAAGGTGCTCGCGTAGGTATTTTAGATGGTGATATTTATGGCCCTTCATTGCCCACCATGTTCGGCAATCAGGGCGAGCAATTAACCTTTACGCCAAACCGTAAAATGTTACCGGTGAATGTGTTTGGTATCGAAGGAAACTCCCTCGGTTATCTTGTTGATGCGTCGGCAGCTGCGATTTGGCGGGGGCCAATGGCGAGCCGCGCGGTGGAGCAGTTATTTTTTGATACACAATGGGCGAAGCTGGATTACCTTCTGGTTGATCTGCCGCCCGGAACGGGCGATATTCAGCTTACGCTTTCACAGAATTTCCCGCTTACCGCCGCGATCGTGGTAACGACTCCGCAGAACATAGCGTTAGCTGATGCGCAAAAGGGTATCGCTATGTTTCAAAAAGTAGATGTGCCGGTAATTGGGCTCATTGAGAATATGAGTTATTTTGAATGCACATCGTGTGGGCATCAAGAAGCGATATTCGGCAGCCAGGGTGGCTCGAATTTAGCAGCTAAACACCATGTTCCGTTGCTAGGTAAATGGCCTTTAACGACGGCTCTCAGAGAAAGTTTAGATGCAGGTAAACCATTACAGGTAAGGAATCCCAATCATTTACTGAATGCGATTATGAGTGAATCGGCACAGCAAATGGCAGCGAACGCTTGGGAGCTAATTACCGCAGATATTGGGTAAGGCATTATAATTATTTTCGCAGCTTGGCGTTGGGAAAATAGAAATGAACACAAATAATTTTGCAGGAATTAATTGAGGGTATTTTGAATGCGCCTAACGGATGCACAGATCGAGCAGTATTTGGCTGATGGGATAATTGGCATAGAGCCGGCGCCACTTTCGAAAGATATAAGTGGTGTTACTGTTGATATTCACTTGGGCGAAAGTTTCCGAGTGTTACAAGACCATGCTGCACCATATATTGATATTAGCGGGCCGCGTGATGAAATCGATGCGGCGATTCAGCGGGTAATGAGTGAAGAAATTCGTCTTGCTGAAGGGGATGCGTTCTTTATTCATCCAGGTGAGTTTGCGCTCGCAGTTACCCATGAAGCGGTAACATTGCCTCCGCATGTTGTTGGCTGGCTTGATGGCCGTTCCTCTTTAGCGCGCTTAGGCTTGATGGTGCATGTAACTGCTCATCGAATTGACCCGGGTTGGTCAGGGCAAATTGTGTTGGAGTTTTTTAACAGTGGAAAGCTGCCACTTGCATTGCGGCCTTTGATGAAAATTGGTGCGCTGAGTTTTGAGCTTTTGAGTGAACCATGTGCGCGACCTTACAGCAGAAGGGAAGATGCGAAATATAAAAATCAAAAAGGCGCTGTAGCCAGCCGTATCGGCAATGATGATGAGCGTTCCTAGGGAATATCTTTTGCTATTCAACATTGTGTGGCCTGATTAAATTAGACAACTCAGGAACTGCTGTCTATCTTTACGATTGAAGGCGCCAGAAAACACCTTAATGTGCTGTGCTGCCTTATTCACAAAGTGAGGCAGCATGAGCAGTAAGCGTTTTGTTCAATACTATTTTAATCACCGACGAACTATTCAAAGCTTTGGTGCTGTGCTCATTGCATTAGCTATGGTTACGGTTACATGGGTGGTTTGGCAAACGGGTGGCATTAAATTCGTTTACTCCCATTCCATGTATATTCCGATTTTGGCCGCTGGGTTCATTTTTGGCTTACCTGGAGGCATCATTGTTGCATTGATTGCTGGCATTGCCTTGGGTCCGTGGATGCCCATTGATACAGCTACCGGTGAAATGCAAGAACCTATCAATTGGATTTATCGCACGGGTTACTTTCTGTTAATTGGTGGCATGAGCGGCTTGGTGGCGGATAGTTTAGGGCGTTACATTGATTATTTACGCTGGCTTGCGCGCCATGATGTGAAAACGCAATTACCGAATCGAAAGCAATTATTTGAGGATATTCGAGGGTTAACGCATTCTGATAAGCCCATGAAATCAAAACAAGATAAGTGCCTATTGATTGTTGTGAGTATCGATAACGTAAAACAACTGCAGGGGGCTTTTGGTTTTCGGGTTATCACCGAGGTAATATCCGTATTCAGCGCAACATTGAAGGAACATTTTAAGCAAGCAATTCATTTATACCGAACCGATAGCAACCAGATTGTTGTTTTGATGAAATCCCCACAGAACATGATTGAAAACGATTTAAAAAATGTTGTGTCCCTCCTTAAATCTACGGTTAATTTTGATACCTACTCGGTTTATGTGTCAACTCACGCTGGCGCTGTATGTATTGCTAGCCATCACGAAGAACCGGAAACTTACCTTCAGCAAGGGGAAATAGCATTAGCGCACGCCTACGCGAAGCAACGTGATTATGCGCAGTTTTCTTCTTCGCTTGAATTAACCTTACAACGAAACATTACATTACTCGGTGATCTACAAGAAGCATTGCGGTTAAATCAGCTGACGATGCATTATCAACCAAAAATTGATTTAGCAACAAATGCGGTAATTGGCGTTGAAGCGGTGATACGTTGGAGGCATCCGGTTTACGGGGATATTGCGCCAGACGATTTTATTCCGCAGGCGGAACAAAGTACGTTGATACTAAAAGTTACTGAATATGTAATCTCGCGGGTGATGCGGCAAATAGCTGATTGGCAAGAGCAAGGCTTGAGGATTCCCATCGCGATTAACATCTCTTCACACGATATTATGGCAACAGGCTTTGTAGCCCGTTTGTTAGCGGAGCTAGAACGCTTTGATATAGATGGCGAGATGATTGAGGTTGAGCTTACTGAAGGTGCTTTAGTAAATGATCTTGCGCACACGCAACTAGAACTTCTGCGCCTGAACCAAGCCAAGATTATGATTTCGGTAGATGATTTTGGAACCGGTTATTCATCATTGCAATACCTACATCGTTTACCGATTGCCGGCATAAAGATAGATCGCAGTTTTATTAAGAATCTTCCGCATGATGATGGCGGCCGATATATTGTTGATGCGGCCGTAGCACTGGCAAAGAACATGGGTATACAAACCATTGCTGAAGGCGTTGAAACGCCTAGTGCGAACGCTTATTTACGAAAAATAGGCTGTGATGTGGTGCAAGGGTTTTACTATACGCAAGCACTTCCAGCGGATAAATTCGTGGCTTGGTATCGTGAATTTCAGCCAACAAAAACGCACTAAACAAATGAACTTAAACCATTAGCGTTTAGTGCGTTTATGTTATCGAAACTTACTGATTGTAACGGTCGAACCAATCAACAATCCGATTTAAACGCTCAACTAGATTTATAGGCTTTCCAGCTCGGCTTAGTCCGTGTCCTTCATTGGCAAACACAACAAGCTCAACGTCTACATCATTCGCTTTCAGAGCATAAAACCACTCTTCACCTTGGCCTATTGGAGTAATGTGATCACCATCGCTGTGGATTATCAGCGTAGGTGTAACGACCTTGTCAGCGTGTTTAAGAGGAGAACGATCCCAGTAATAGTCGTAGTTATCCCAGATAGAACCACCAAACTCACGGATCATAGAAAGCGGCGGAAATGCTTGCGTGCCAGCCTCAGAAATCCAATTGCTTACACTACGTTGGGTTACCGCAGCCCGAAAGCGATCCGTTTGCGTTGTCGCCCAATTGGTGAGGAACCCGCCATGGCTGCCGCCGGTAATGAATAAACGGTCTTTATTCAACCAAGTGTAGCGCTCAAGAGCGGCATCCAGTGCAACAATATTATCCCGGTAGTCGGCGCCACCGTAATCAAGGCGCACTTGATCCGAGAATTCATGGCCATAGCCGCTACTTCCACGGTAATTCGTGAATACAACCGCATATCCGCGTGCACGCATTAATTGAACTTCTTGAAACCACTGATGCCCCCACATGCCGCCGGGACCACCTTTGATATTCAGGATTAATGGATATGATTGTCCTTGCTGCACGCTTAGCGGGCGCAGAAAAAATACATCGAGAATGTCACCACGTTCATTTTCTGCTTGAAATACCTCAAACTCGGCTAAATCTAACTGCGCTTGTAGTGCGTCGTTAAAGCGGCTGACTACCTGTGTATTGTTGCGCTCAATATCGTCAACTGAATTGGCACTCACTAGGCGAGGGAGTGTGGTTTCGTTGTGTTCGACCCAAGCTAGGTTGCCATTGGCCGAAATAGCAACATCGGCCATCGACATCCCACGGCCGGCCACGTAACGGTAGCCTCCCTGATTTAAATTGACCGTTTGTAAAGTGCGGCTACCACGATCGTCAGTGGTAAAAAATAGTGCATTTTCGGCGTACTGAAGGCCACTCGGGCTATGATCCATAGATTCCGCCAATACCTGATATGCATCAATGGTTAAATCATAATGCTGTAAATCAGGGGCCGCATAGGCATCCGCACGATAAACGTAGGCGATACTATGGTTACCAGTCCACACTGGGCTGGAAGCATGGCCTACCGGAGTGGCCAATTCACGTTCCTCATCACCACAGCGAACAAATATCGATGAGCTAAAGTAACCATCGTTTGCTTGTGGATGGCGGTTACTTGCATACGTGATGCAATCGCCATTAGGTGAAAAACTCGCACTTCCTTCATTCCACTGAGTATTCCCAGTGAGTGATGTTAATGATTTATCTTCGAGGTCATAGATCCATAAGCCGCTTTTGCTCGCATTTAAATAGCCGCCTTGGCGCTTATACACCGCGTCGGTAATCACGGTAACATCGGCGGCGTCATCTTCTTCCTCAGCTTTTACCGTTGGGTCTTCGATACTCGGATCAAGGCGGAGATTTAACAACAACTCTGAACCAGTGGGGTGAATCGCAACGCTACTGATACTCCCTTGCTCAAGCCGCAGTAGTTCTTGCGCCTCACCGCCTAATGCTGATATTCGGTAAAGCGCAGTGCCGTTATCGCGTCCAGATAAAAACAACATTGATTGACCATCAGGACTAAACACCGGGCTGAAATCACTATCCTCCCGAGTAAATTGAAATGGGGCGTTCCCATTTTTACTGAGCCAGATGTTGCTATTCCGAGAGCGTTTGTTGTCAGCTACCGTGGTTTTCACAAATGCCACAAATGCGCCATCTTGGCTTATTTGGGTATCGCCCAAGGTTACTACATCATAATAATCTTCGGCGGTAACCGGCCGGGGCTCTTCGGCTGCATACGTTGGTATAGCAAGGCCGAAAACGCCTAAAAAGGCACAGGTTGACAATAAATGCATTCGATAGGGTTGGGGAGTATTCAATAATTTCATCGAATTAGTATCCTTATATTGCCCGCGCTATGGATTAGAACAGCGCGGGCATTTTTTATTTAAGGTGATTAACGCAGAGGGCGTGCATGTGCAGCACCACGGAAAATAGCATTCATAAAGAGTACATGCATGCCATCTAAGTACGCTCGGAAGTTTGGTTCCTGAGTAAAGCTGATAACCAAACCATTTCCCTCAGGTTGCACCATTAATAAAGGCTTGTGCGCGATTTGCTGTTGATTTTCAGCCCAAATATAACCACTTGCCAACACATCATCGGCGCCCACATAATTTACTACGTTACGGCCATGGTTAATGCGCAGCGGCGTGTAAATATCGTTGCCGATAAACATAGCATGCAATTGTTCGTGTACCCCAGCGGTTAACCAGTGCTCCTGATCAACAGAGGTACGCGCAATTACACCGGAAACCCAATCAGGTTGCGCATTCGGGTTGCGAATGTGGCGCTGATGCTCATCTTCGCTATCGATTAATACGCCATCGGTGCGGCCTTGCTCGGCGACATCCGCTAAACCATCTACTTGGGCTTTTTGCTCAAGTGAGCTGTGCAATAGTGGACTTTCTCCCGAAACTGCAAAACGTGTGGCGTTACCCAAGGTAATTAGTACACCGCCACGCTGTACCCACTGCCGTAAATTCTCACGGCCGGTATCGCCGAGCGCTTGCTCATAGCTCCCACCTGCTGTTGCTGGGAGAATGATAACCTGATAATTCGCCAAATTTGCTGCACGTAATTGCGCGGGGCGAATAGCGGTTACCGGGTAATTAAACTCCCGTTCGATAATAAAGCGCGTACTACCGGCACTTAGCACACTTGATGGTTGGTCCCACAGCAAAGCAATATTTGGTGCGTGCATTTGCTTCATATTCGCGGAGCCAACATTCGGGCCGTCACGCATCCAGCTTTTCTCTAAACCAGTCACCTTGGCGCCACTTGCAACGGCTAACTCTTGCACGGTTTCAGTTAAGTTTTCAGGGTTACCGGCGCGCGGCACAATTAAACTTCCCGCAGGGTATTCAGTACCATTAGCGTGCGTAAAGCTTAGATCTGAGCTACGAACACGCAAGCCTTCACGAAGAGCCGCGGTAAGAAAACGGCCACTGTTCATGTCGCCCCAAGGAATAACATAACCAAAATCGGCATCTGCGTTTGCTACGTCACCCGCTATTATCCGATCGGTATTCACTGGCGTAGTGGCAACTCGTGGTTGTTGATGACAAATATCCATATCTAGGTTGAACATCAACGGTAACGACCACGCCGTAACGTCGTAAATTTGATCCGGTAGGTTATTGGCGCGTAAACGTTCTTGTTCCGTTAGGAATTCATCGTCCATAGGGACATTATCATCGAGCAGGGTACGAATAAGATGATAAGCCGGCTGGGCGGCTTGTACTACGTACGCCCCTTGTTCATAGCTTTCCCCACAAGCGCGGAAACTATCATTCGCTTGGCCCACTTCGATGCCTTGTTCTGAAAGTAACGCCATCAGCTTGCGATTACCGGCAATATCACGTGAGTTTGCGAAAATATAGCTCCGTACCGAACCTCGGCTACCTTGTTCAATACCTTGTTGACGATAGTTAAAAAACCGCTGCAAGAGATCTTGGCGGCGTTGCGATGCTGTTTCGATCGTAGCCATAAACGCTACAAAATTGCGCTGCACACCATCAGCATAGGTAAGAGTTTCGCCATCTCGCGTTTTAAATTGATGGCCGCGGGCGGAGCCCATTTCGTAGGTCATGGCTAAACTGCCATGATAGAGCGGCCAACTGGCACCATAACCAGGATAGAACGCGTCGAAAATTTCGCGGGTAAAGTAATCAAAGCCAAAATCATCGAACCAAAGTGCATTATTCTCACCAACCCAGTTCAATCCTTCTCGTTGTTCGCTGGTGATAAACGGATTGTATGGATGCGCTTCAGGCGTAAAGTAATAGCTTAAATCACCGCCCATTTCGTGTGAATCAACAAAGATCAAAGGATACGTTTGCAGCAACGCGGCTACTCGACCACGCGTTTCCGGTTGCGTAAGCGCAAGCCAATCTCGGTTCATATCGAAAAGGTAATGGTTCGTGCGGCCATTTGGCCATGGTTCGTTGTGTTCAGCGGATAAGCGGTCCGATGATGGCTCTAAACCAACCGTTGCATAATAACGACTGACAAAACGCGCCCGCCCATCTGGGTTTTGTAACGGATCAAAATACACAATAGTATTTTCAAGCATTCCTTGCGTGCGCTCATCATTGCTGCTCAGCAAGTGCCATGCGGTAACCATGGCAGCTTCTGCGGGTGAGATCTCGTTGCCGTGAACGCTATTTGCGATCCACACCGATGCGGGTAATGATTCAATTAATTCGCGTGCTTGCCGTGAGTTCACCGTTCTTGGATCGGCAAGGCTACGCATCCCGGCGGTGATATCTTGAAAGCGGTTCATATTTTCAACCGAGCCGATAGCGGCATAAAACAGCGGCCGACCTTGCCAAGTTTCGCCGTAATCAAACAGTTTCACCTGATCTGGGTGAGCTTCTGCAAGCGCTTGAAAATATTCCTGAATTTGTGCTGGGCTGGATATCCGGCTGCCGGCTGGGTACCCCAATACATCTTCAATGGTGGGTGTATTTTGGTACTGCGCTTGTGGCCATTCTGGGATCGGTTGTTCTGCAGATACGTGGCCTGGATAAAGAAGGCTACTCATAGCTAGTGCTATTGTAGATACAGAAACGGACAATGATTTCATGAGAAACACCTGTATTACTTTTTTATTATTTAAGTGAATGAATATCCGTAACGGCTTCCGCATCTCTGTGAGGGAGAAGGTAATGTGCTGCTTGCACAATTGCGGCCAACAGTCCGTCCGTGTTGTGTCGGTGAATTAATTCTTGATCAGAGGCTACACATGAGATTACGGGAATATCAGTGTGCAATGACGAAGCATTACTAATAGCTAAATCTATGGGTTGAAAACCAAGTTGTTGTTCAAGCCAATCGAGCTTTTGCATTAACGTAAGGGCGCCTGCAGGGCTCAACTCGGGCACGAGATTCTCAATAAAGATAACCTTCGCCGGCGATTCGTAGATCGCTTTGGCAATATCGTTTACGAGTAATGGCGGCATAACAGAGGTTAAGAAGCTTCCAGGCCCGAGGATAATTAAATCGCTACGCTGCAAGTGCTTTAACGCTTCTGGGGTACCACTCACATTTGGCGATAAACTGAGCCGATGCGGCATACTGTTTAGTTCGTCTATGCGGATTTCGCCAAAACATTGTAAATTGTTATCAAGTTCGGCTAACAAATCGGTGGGGGTTTCCGACATAGGCAGAATACGATTATTTACTTTTAATAAGCGGCTCAGTAATTGAATGCCATCAATGGGGCGGGCTGAAAGTGCATCGAGCGTGTATAAAAGTAAATTGCCAAGATTATGGCCATCAAGATTAGAATTACTGTTAAAACGATAATTCAATACTTCTTTCGCAAGCGGTTGATTAGCTAGTTGCGACATGCAGTTGCGGATATCGCCCCAAGCAATACATTGATGATGTTTACGTAACATGCCAGTAGCGCCACCATTATCGGTGGTGGCAACAATACCAACCAAACGGCGTTCCAGAAATGCCAGCGTCGACATTACTCGACCCAAGCCATGACCACCACCAATGGCGGTGATACGCAAAGCCATAAGCGCCTGTTTATCACGAGCTGATTGCGAATGAATAACCATATAACCTTTAATTTTTGCTTTTTGTTTTACCAACTATATAGCTTGCGGGGCGAAGAGTGAATAAAAACGACGTTGAACATAGCCAAAGTAGCGTAAATTCTGGCAATATAGCAGCGCTTTAATAGAGGATTTGGAATATGCCCAGCAATAAAAACACCGGTTCACGCTACTTCGGTGTTCGCTTATATAGCGTTCTTTTGTATGCCATGATGCCATTTATACTATTTTACTTATGGTGGCATGGTCGCAAAAACACGGCTTACCGAGCGCGCATGAAAGAACGGTTTTGTAGCCAACATATTGATACCAAATGGCGTGGTTCAATCGTGTTTCATTGCGTATCGGTGGGTGAGTTTATTGCCGCGAGGCCTTTAATTGATGCTTTTGTGAATGACGACAGTGGCAGGCCTGTTGCTATTACGTGTATGACGCCAACAGCATCCGAACTAATTCAGCAAGTTTACGGCGATAAGATTTATCATTGCTACATTCCATTTGATACGCCCCGCGCAGTAAAACGTTTTCATGCGCGTTTGCAGCCTAGCGCATTAATAATATTAGAAACTGAGCTGTGGCCAAATTTAGTGCTTTACGCACGGCAAAATCAAATTCCGGTTGCCGTCGTGAATGGCCGTATGTCAGCGCAATCGTCACGTGGTTATGCGCGTATGGAATGGTTGTTCAAGCCAGTTTGGGGCGCGCTTAATTATTGCGGTGCGCAATCACAAACAGCGGCAGAACGATTCTTAACGATTGGTGTGAGCGAGCACGCTTTAGAAGTTTCGGGGAATCTTAAATTTGATATCAATATTCCAGATTCTATTTTAACCGAGGTAGAAAGTTATCGTGAGCTATTTGGCGAACGGCCTATTATAACCGCCGGGAGTACTCATGAAGGCGAAGAGGCTGAAATATTGGCGGCGTTTGCGAAAGTGCTGCAGGTAAAGCCAAACGCTTTATTGATATTGGTACCGCGGCACCAAGAGCGTTTTCATGCCGTGGCCGATTTGATTAAACAAACAAAACTAAGCATGGTGCAACGTAGTAGTGGCAGGCCTGTTACCGAAGATACGCAAGTGCTGCTCGCTGATACCATGGGTGAATTGCTCATTTGGTATGGGGTTGCGCAAATAGCCTTTATCGGTGGTAGCTTAATTGAGCGTGGTGGGCATAATCCTTTGGAAGCAATTGCCTTCGCAAAACCACTTATTAGCGGCCGCCATGTGTTTAATTTTAGTGAGGTATATGCGCAGCTCGATAAGCGGCAGGCCGTACGGTGGGTTAATTCCGCGGATTCTTTGGCGGATACGCTAATTGGATTGCTAACAACCATAGAAACGGCTGATAGAATTGGCCGTGATGCGCAGCGTATTTTTTCCGAGCATAGTGGTGCGGCGCAGCGTATTTACGTGCGTATTCAACAGCTTTTAAGCGCTTCATGATGATTGCAAACGCAGGAGCCCTAGAGTAGCAGGGGCCGTGGAGTAAGAGTAGAGTGAAAAAACAGCAGAATGCATTGTTCAGCAACACTGCGGTACAAAATATAAGGCAAGGGCGTCAATATTTTCGTGTGTTTAACCCACCGCAGCTGGGTAGCGCGGAAGATTGGCTTAACCCAAAGTTTTGGCAACAAGAGAATGCTGTGGTTGGCCAATCGAAAGGACGAAACACGGTTTGGTTTGTGAGTGATGGTCATCGCGAGTTTGTATTGCGGCATTACTATCGGGGCGGTTTACCGGGTAGATTATTAACCGATCAATTTATCTTTACGGGTATAGAAAATACTCGCAGTATTGCCGAGTTTAACTTGTTGTTGCAGATGGATGTGCAAAACCTACCGGTTCCGAAACCTGTTGCTGCAATGGTATGCCGAAGTGGAATGATATATCGAGCAAGCATACTTATTGAACGAATCGCTGGCGCTCAGGATGTATTCCAAATGCTGTGTTCGAGTGCGCTAAATGCAGCATCATGGTACCAAATAGGCGCTATGATTGGGGCTTTTCACGGCGCTGGAATTTATCATAGTGATTTGAATTGCCACAATATTTTATGGCAGGAAACGAAAGGCGAAGGGAAGCCTTGGTTAATTGATTTCGATCGGTGTGAAGTACGCCAAGGGCATAAGTGGAAATCGGAAAATATTGCCAGATTAAAGCGATCACTGGAAAAAGAGCAGCGTTTGCAGCCGGAATTTTATTGGCAAGAATCGGATTGGCAGACATTGTTGCAAGGATATCAAGCAAGTAACAACGCAGATTGAAAACCGAGTTTCACAGCCGCTAGATAAGCGGCTGAATAAAATATTGAACGTGAATTAAGAACTATATGAATCGCCAACCGCCAGTTTACGTAAAACATTGCTATAGTTTGAGATTCTTCCCTTGAGGCTTTGTAAAAAGGACATCGTTAATGTTCACCCGATTAATAATTGGTTCGTTAGTGTTCGTTACTAGTTCAGTGGCGAGCGTTGTTGAAGCATCTGATGAAAACTTGTGCTTAAAAACAGAATCAGAAACCTACAAAGTTACGGCTGAGTTTGCGACCACTGCGGAAACCAGAGCTCAAGGCTTAATGATGCGTGAATCCTTAGCCGAAAATGCGGCAATGCTTTTTGTTTATGAAAGCACAGGGCAACGTAGCTTTTGGATGTACCGTACCTTAATTCCTTTGGATATCGCTTACATTAGCAGTGCCGGCGAAATATTGGATATTCAACAGATGCAACCGTGCCGAAGCTATTGGAGTAATCGCTGCCAAAGTTATCCTGCGGGTGCACCTTTTAAATATGCTTTGGAAGTAAATCTCGGCAAGTTTAAGGAATGGGGCGTGAAGGTAGGTGATAAGCTACTGAATAGCGATTGCGCTACAACCATAGAGGAAGTGCAACCATGGCGTTCGTAATTAGATTTATTGTGATATGCACTTTGGTTTTTGTATTAGGCGCATGCGCCAGTACAGAGAATGCGAATACCGGTGCGCGTACCCAAACAGCGCCGAACTTACAGCAATTGAGTAACGATAATATCGGCCGCTATTTAGTTCAGGGCAGAACCCAAGTACACGATATTCAACGTTGGTGGGGGCGTCCGCAGGCGCAAGGGGAGAGCGGTGATTTCCGTTGGTACAATTACACATGGGTGGGCGCCGCTAACGCAGGCAATCAGAACGCTGGTGAAACCAAAATGGTGACGCTTACCGTTTATTTTATGACCGACACAGGCTTGCTCGCCGATTATGATTTGCAGGTGCGTCAATTCCCTGCGCATTCGCAGAACCGCTAGTATTTAGGTTAACTCCGCGGCTTGGTTGCATCTAGCCGCCTCAATGTTATTCCCCGGTGGAAGAAATCATGGATTACGCAGTACATATTTTCGGTGCGTTAGCACTTATCATTAATTTTATCGGCTATCGCCAAGAAACCGTAAATGGCTATCGTTTAGTATCAGCATTTGCGCTCGCTTGTTTGAGTATTCATTTTTTTATGCTCGGTGCTTCGGCTGCGGGTATTGGTTTAGCCATTGGTGCTGTGCGAAATATTGTCGCTATTCGCTACCAAAGCGTTTCTGTGCTGCTGGTATTCGTTTTGCTTAATATCGTGTTTTGTTTATGGGAATGGTTTGTTTTACAAAACTCAGTGGTGCTATTCATTGCATATACCGCATCGCTCGTTTTTACGGTTGGCTCAATTGTTCTTAAAAGCGCCCAAGCAATACGGCGCTGGTTTATTCTTGCTGAATCACTGATGCTGATTTATTCGATTTTGGTGCTTAGCCCGTTCGGAATGCTGTTTAATATTTCCAATCTAATAAGTATCTTTTTGAAATTGCGGAGTGAAAAGAAACTTGCCGCAGCGGCGGAGCTAGGAGTATCGGAGAGAACCGCAACGAAGTAGCAACCTCATATCAACAGTTTAGGTAAGGATTTGTTCGAGTGAAAACAAGTAGTAAAATCATTGATTTACGCAGTGATACCGTAACCCAGCCAAGTGCCGCTATGCGCGAGCATATGGCATTGGCTGCAACCGGCGATGACGTATATGGTGAAGATCCAACGGTTAATTTGCTAGAGCAGCGAGTCGCTAAACTGCTAGGGAAGGAAGCTGGACTGTTGTGCACAAGTGGCACCCAAAGCAATCTTATTGCCTTGTTAAGTCATTGTCAGCGTGGCGAAGAATATATTGTTGGTGAGGAATATCACACATACCGCTATGAAGCCGGTGGTGCAGCCGTGTTGGGCGGAATTGTTCCGCAAACAGTTGCGGTAGAAACCGATGGAAGCTTAAACATCAACGTAGTGGCAGGGAAAATAAAGGCAGATGATCCGCACTTTCCAATTACACGGTTGATTGCGCTTGAGAATACGCATTGCGGTAAGGTGATTCCTACTGCGTTTATTAACGCAGCGCGCGAACTGTGCGATCAGCATGGTTTACAGTTACATTTAGATGGTGCTCGATTGTTCAATGCGCACGTAGCGACTGAACAACCTCTGGCCGACATGGTGGCGCCTTTCGATAGTGTTTCTGTGTGTTTTTCAAAAGGGCTAGGCACGCCTATTGGTTCTGTTTTAGTGGGTTCTGCAGCGCTTATAAAGCGTGGTCGGCGATGGCGAAAAATGTTGGGTGGTGGTATGCGGCAAGCTGGTATTGTCGCGGCTTCACTTGATTACGCACTGGACCATCATATTGCACGAATTGCGGATGACCATGGGAACGCAAAAGCATTAGCTGCAGGCTTAAAGGCTTTACATACGGACGCATTTAGCATTGATGTGGTACAGACCAATATGGTTTATTTGCACTTTAGTAGCGCTGAAGTTGCAAAAAAAGTGAGCCAGGTGTTGCTGGCCGAGGGTATCAAAGTACCGAGTAGTGCAAAAATGCGTTTAGTGACGCATTTGGATGTGCAGGCAAGTGATGTAGAACGTATCGTGCAGAGCGTTCGCAAGGCACTCACTTAGAATCTACTTACTCTGACTTATCAATAACTTCAGCTTCGAAAACACGACCTTTCTGGGTGCTATCGTGGCGCCCCTGTTGCCGTTGAGCTGCTGCTTGGTTCTGATAACCGGCCATGCGGCGTTTACCGCGCCAGATCATAATGGGGATGAGTAGCCAGCTTAGCAGCAACATAAAAATAAATACTGCAAGGCCTACTACGAGCAATAAACCGAGCACCATCCACGCAATAATTCTAGCGAAAAAACCACTATTATTTGCCGCTTTCAGCTTATTTTGCATGGCAGCAGTGTATGCCTTGAACCGTGAACGATACATCATTTTGCGAGCCCTATAACGGTAACCAAGCCCTATTATACCTAATTTTCAGGAATTGTTCAGAGTAACGAGAATTCGTTACCTATTCTTTAAGGAGGATTTACAGAGAAGAATTGGTCGGCGTGAGAGGATTTGAACCTCCGACCCCTGACACCCCATGACAGTGCGCTACCAAGCTGCGCCACACGCCGACCGAGCCACGTATGTTACCTCTCACCACGCAAATGGCAAGTGTTAATCTGTGATTTTATTATGGTTGTTGATTAAATAAACAAAGGGCTTGCACTAATGTTAATTTTTGTAACAAATTAAAGATGCGATAGTTCCCATTTGATGCTAATTTTATCAACCTAGAGCTCAAAACAAAAAAAATAACTATACAACTTAGAAAGGTAGCAATATGAGAATAGTGACCATTATCCTCGCGGCGATTATCGGCGGGCACGGCGTGGCAGCTCAAGCCGATACGGACGTGAAGCCGATTACGTTGGAGGAATACGCGCGTAACGCTCAGTTTCTTGATGTGAAAATTTCACCTCAGGCCAATTATCTAGCTGCAACTACCCGTAACGAAGGTGGTTCGGTACGTTTAACGGTGTTGGATATTAATTCACGCTCGGTGTTATCTGCGACTGAACTTCGCGGTAATGAATCAGTTTCGAGCTTTCACTGGGTTAGTGACAAACGATTAGTTATGTCTTTAGCTCGTGAGTTTGGTCCGTTAGAAATGCCGGCACGCACAGGCGAGTGGTTTGGTATGGATGTCGATGGCGGTCGTCGCATTATGTTAACCGGTCCTCGTTCGCGAGATGGTGAATGGGTTGCGGCTGACGTTATCGATTGGCTACCTGATAGTCCGAACGAAGTATTAATTTCAACTTATGCATATTCATCTAGCGAACCATGGTTGGATATCTCGCGCATGCGTGTTGATTCAGGACGAAAAAGAAGTGAGGGCAGGGTTCCTCTTCGTGCTGTAGGCGGAGTTCAGGCTCGGTTGCTCACCGACTCCAACGGCGATCCCGCTGTAGCGGTAGGTTTAGATCCCAATAACACCAACGATATTATCATTATTGTACGTGAACCAGGTCGAAGAGGGGATTGGACCGAAATTGCACGCTATCCAGCACTGGAAGGTGGATTTACTCCCCTTGCGTTCATGGATGATAATTCGGTTGTGGGTTTAAGTGATACGAATTCAGATACGCGCGCGGTGGCTATTCTTAATTTAGAAAATGGCGATGAGGAAATTATTGCGTTGCACCCAGATACTGATGTAACGCCTATTATGTCATTCAACCGAGGCGGAGCTAACGAAGTGATTGGGGTGAGCTATGAATATGAAACGATCAACGCTTTACTATTTGAAGATGTTGAAGATCGTGAATATTCGAACGTAGTGCAAAGCTTAACCGCTACATTTCCCGATCGCCAAGTTAGCGTTAGCTCAACGACACGTGATGGCAACTTGATGGTGGTTTCAGTAAGAAGTGCGAATCACCCTACGCAGTTTTTCTTATTTGACCGTGAGAATGTGCAGTTAACCAGCTTAGCGGAGGCCTTTCCGTGGTTAAAGCGTGATTTATTGCCACAAACAAGAACAGTTGTTTATCAAAGCCGCGATGGGCTTTCGGTTCAAGGCTTACTTACCTTGCCGCGTGATAAAGAAGCGAAAGATTTGCCATTAATAATGCTTCCTCATGGGGGACCACATGGTATTCGCGATAGCATTGTTAATATCGATCGCGATGCGAAAGTGTTCGCACAGCACGGCTATGCAGTGTTTCAACCAAACTTCCGAGGTTCTGGCGGGTTCGGCCGTAGCTTTGAGGAAGCCGGGCATAAAGCCTGGGGTACTGACATGATTAATGATATGACTGATGGCGTGATGTACCTCGCTGAGCAGGGAATCGTTGATAAAGATCGTGTATGTGCCTACGGTGCCTCTTATGGTGGTTTTGCAGCGTTAATGAGCGCCATCCGGGAGCCTGATTTATACAAGTGTACCGTTGGCTTTGTAGGCGTATTTGATTTGAACTTAATGCTTACTGAAGGTGATATCCCAACCCGACAATCGGGGCGTGATTATTTGGCTCGCGTGCTTCCGGAAACTGAAGAAGGAAGAAATGCACAATCACCGTTGCACAACCTTGATCAGCTAAAAGCTCCGGTATTTTTGATTCATGGCGCTGAAGATGTTCGAGTACCGATTATTCACGCTGAACGCTTACGTGAAGCGCTTGAAGCGCGAAACCATCCATTAGAGTGGATGGTAAAAGAAGATGAAGGCCACGGATTTTACAAGCCTGAGCATAATGTTGAGCGTTGGGAACGGATGTTAACGTTCTTTAATCGATATATTGGCGAAGACAACTAAAGCGTTGTTTAAACAACTGTTTCGGAGGGTGTGATTTTATCACCCTCCGAAACGTTGTAACTCACGTAAACTTTGAATAAACACAGGCGTTGGCGGAACGGCACCTGGTACAAGCTCACCTTCACTATTAAACAACTGCATATCACCATTCTCATCGATAACCGTGGTTTGGTTATTCTCAAAAATATAGATATATGGTCGAACGCTCATTACTCTTGGAAAATTGCGGCTTTCTGAGCGCATGTCTTGTCCGTTGGTAAAACTACGGAAGCCTTCAGCGCAGGACATAAAATTACTAAGGGATGTTGGCAGAATATCTTCTAAATTCGATAGTTCACGTTCTTCTAATTCGACATTCATAGTATATAACGGCACCGAGAGACTTTTCGGGTCCGCGTTCGCTACGCTACCTATAATATGGCGGTTGGTGAGCGAAGTAATGATGATTTGCTGGGTGCTTGGCTGTGCTGATAAGAACTCAGCGATGTTGGCAATATCACTACCTGATGCGAATACGATATCCAAATTGAAATTATAATTTACGACACCCGTGAATTCGTTAAAATCGCGATTAAGTGCTTGTGGTAATGCGCGCTCAGGGAATTGCGCAGTATTAAACAAGCGTATTGGCGTGGCAAAATCATTCATGATCTGTAAATACGCTGGTTTTACATTCTGCTGCTCCAAGCTCTCCGTATAAAGATCAGGCATTCCGTAGAGTAACGAGTACACAGCAGAAGTTAATTCACGCTGCCCGAGGTGACGGTGTTGATATGACGCCAAACCCGGAACCGAATTCATTAACTCAGCTTGTTGCATTTCTGAAAGTGAATCAAATGCTACAACCGTTACGCCGCTACTCGCCGATAACTTGTTGCAGAGCATCGGCGTATTGGGGTAGCGCGCAACTAAGCGTTGATTCCCCGTGAGCCGATCACTTTGTGATTGAAAGCCTTCCACCGTTATCCAACCATGCCGAGCCATAAGTGATTTAGCGGTAGTTGGATAGGATAGGGGAAATAAATCGTCCTGTTGGGTTATTGGCGTATAGATATTCGCATCTGCCCAAATATGGGTACTATGGCTTACTAAAAAGGAGCCAATAAATACGGCCGCGAGCATTTTTGCAAAGCGTTTACCCTGTAATGCATCGTGGCGTTTCCAACTTAAATTGGCCAAGATTAGCTGCAACCCAAGAATGAATAAGAAAGAGAATATAACTAATAGCAGCATTAAAAAGCTGCCGCCCGGGAACCATTCTTCGGCGTCGGCCGCCAGTTGTGTAAGTGAATACGTATTTAAGTGGAAACCATATTGGTCAAAGAAAATTGCATCGAATAACAATGCAAATATACCAATACTCGCAACAACCGCAGCGTAGCCACGGAGAATGCCTGAGTAGGGTAAAATTAAGCACAAAGGAAATACGAGAACGATAAAAAACACGAAGGGTAAGAATGCAAAGTGGCCGAGCCAACTAACGATCAAATACGCGGTAGCTAATGGGCTTGTGCTCACTAAAGCGCTTTGCACGTAAAATAAGCCAATGGCTAGGCAAATAAGTATATTTGCTAGGGTGAACCAATGACCCCAGCTCACCAGTTTTGCAATTCGATCGCGTTGCTTATGTTTACCCATAGCGCTCTTCTTTTTATTGTTCTTTAGCTACTGATTGTAGCAGTATCTGACCAAATTGCGTGGCAATCGCTTGGCGCTTTTGTGCAGGTACGTGTTCTTGAAGAATATGCGTAACCACATTGCCAAGTGTCATGAGCGCCAAATCGTTCGGTGCTTTATCTTTGGCAAAAATATCGAGAATGTTATCGATTAACTGGTCTTGTCGTTCTTGATCGTATTTTGAAACAATCGGCATGATGATGGCCCCGGCTCCATGTTAGAATAGGGCAAGTTTAACATAAATCAGATAGTTGCATAGCGAGAGAGCCATGACATTGAAGGTTACTGCCAGTATTGTTCATCAAGTTTACCAAGATCCGGCGGGCGAATTTGGATTACGTTTTTCACCCGCAGCGCTTAATAGCGAAGCGGAAGTATCGAGCTTACTCGATGAAATGAATCAAGTTTACAATGCAAAGCCGAGCAAGGGGTATGCAAGCTTCGTGAGTGCTGATGATCCGCTATACGCTGATGCTCGCAAGGCGGGAGAGGAAATTCCGGAGCCTGAATTCCCCCGGTTACTAAATCAATGGCTGGCTGAAGACGCTGATTTTGTTGAGTTTTCTCAGCAAGTAGCGCGGTTATTGCAGCAAGAGCTTTCTCGTTATTCGTTTGCTGAATCAGGCTTTTTGTTGCTAGCCGATTATCAAGAAGGTTCTGATAGATTTCTGTTAGTGAGCTTTTTGCCAGTTCGTGAGGGCGTTATGGTGCAGCCCGATTTAAGTGTGAATAAATCGGCCCAACTTGATGTAAGCAAGGTGCAACTCGCGGCACGAATCAACCTTACTGAGTTTCAAGCGAAAGCGGATGATTTTTATTACGTATCGTTCATTAAAGGTAAAACAGGACGAAAAACCGCCGAATTTTTTCTCGATTTCTTAGGTTGTGCCGAACGAGTGAACTCGAAAAATAGTACGAAACAACTGGTAGATACTGTTCAGGCGTTTGTGAAAGCAGCAGAACTGCCAGATGAAGGCGCTAATGATGTTCGCAAGAGCGTGTTTGAATACTGCGGTGAGCAATGGCAGCAAGGTGAACAGATTCACATGAACGAGTTAGATAAACGCCTACAAGAGCAAGGCGCACCATCTATTAAGGCGTTCAGTGACGATAAAGGGCGGGAGATCCCAGAAAGTTTCCCAGCTGATCGCAGCAGTTTGCGGCAATTAGTGAAGTTTCAAGGGCAAGGCGGCGGCTTGAGTATGGCGTTTGATCAAAGCATGCTGGGCCAACGCGTTGCTTATGACGTTGATACCGATACCTTAACGATAAAAGGAACACCACCAAATTTACGTGATCAATTGCGTCGATACTACGGTATGAACGATTAATCGTAATGGTTGTTTTAGTAATCCTACGAGAAGTGCAGAAGTGGTTTGTAGCAAGAATGAATGTAGCTAGGAGATAAAGAAAGGGCTGACATTAAATTTCAGCCCTTTCACAGCAGTAGATTAAACTAGTGCTTATAGATGTGATTGTGGGAACTATTTGTTCTCGCCGCCTTGCGGCACTATTTGAATCGCATGAAGCCCTTTAGGGCCTTCTTCAAGCTCAAAATCAACTTCTTGGCCTGCTTTCAGTGTGCGATATCCTTCCATTTGAATTGTGGAGTAATGTGCAAAGATATCACCACTGCGATCTTCGGATTCTATGAAACCAAACCCTTTTGAGTTATTGAACCATTTGACTTTACCGGTAGCCATACTTCTACTTCCTTCTTGCGTATAATGTGTTGTTGTATGTTCACGTAACGCACCTTTTATTATTGGAGTGGTGCGTGATAAGGGCTACAGATTTTCGGAGACCACTAGGTGATTAATTGTTATAAAAGCCCTGTGTATTTCCCTAAACTTGAAAACTGCAGCAAACAGTACCATGTGTTAATTTAGATAAGACTAAAAAATAGTCAAGTGATCTTGTGCAATTTTGTTACATTTTTTTAACGAAAAAGATTTGAATGGCGCTAACCATCTTTTAAAAATCTGGCTATATTAAAGGTAGAAACAAGTAACGTATGAGTAAGTATAGTGATTCCATTCCTGAGCATCACTTAGATGAGGCGGTGAAAATTGATTTACAGCCTCCTTCTATGTATCAGGTGATGTTGATTAATGACGACTACACACCCATGGATTTTGTCATTGATGTGTTGGTGCGATTTTTCCGATTGAATATGGAAGCAGCAACAGAAGTAATGCTACAAGTCCATGAGCGCGGAAAAGCCGTATGTGGTGTGTACTCTGCAGAAATTGCAGAAACCAAGGTGGTACAGGTGAATCAATATTCCCGTGAACACCAGCATCCTCTGCTCTGCACCATGGAGCAGGCATGATTTGTGAAGTAAGGAGAGCAGTATGCTGAACAAAGCACTCGAAATTTCGTTGAATGATGCATTCCGAATCGCTCGGGATCGTCAGCATGAGCTGATGACCGTTGAACACCTCTTGGTTGCACTTTTAGAAAACCCTGAAGCATCTGAAGCATTGCGCGCCTGCGCCATAAACTTTGCGGTATTAAAAGATGAGTTGCTTACCTATATTGAACGCAGCACGCCGAAGTTTGCAGAAGAAGATGAGGGAGAAGGGGAAACCCAACCTACGTTAGGCTTTCAACGCGTGTTACAACGTGCGGTATTTCATGTTCAATCATCTGGGAATTCTGAAGTAACAGGGGCAAACGTTCTCGTTGCGATTTTTAGTGAACAGGAATCACAAGCGGTTTACTTGTTGAATAAACACGAAGTAACTCGGCTTGATGTGGTTAATTTCATTTCTCATGGAATTTCCCGGATCGAAGACGAAAGCTCGGCACCGCAAGAACAAGCAACAGGAAACAATGATGAGCAGGAACAAGGCTTTTTAGCGCGGTTCTGTGTGAATCTGAATGCTCGTGCTCAGGCTGGTAAAATAGACCCGCTTATCGGCCGTGAGGAAGAGTTAGAACGTACTGTACAGATTCTCTGCCGTCGGCGTAAAAATAATCCATTGTTAGTGGGTGAAGCGGGTGTTGGTAAAACGGCGATCGCTGAAGGATTAGCATGGCGTATTGTGGAAAAAGATGTTCCTGAAGTAATTGCCGATGCGGTTATCTATAGCCTCGATATGGGTGGCCTATTGGCGGGCACGAAGTATCGCGGTGATTTTGAAAAGCGCTTCAAGGCATTGCTAAAAGAATTGAGCAAACAAAAACACGCTATTCTTTTTATCGATGAGATACACACCATTGTAGGCGCGGGTGCAGCATCGGGCGGCGTTATGGATGCCTCGAACTTGCTTAAGCCGTTGCTTACCAACGGTGAATTGAAGTGCATTGGTTCAACTACCTATCAAGAATATAAGAATATATTTGAGAAGGACCGCGCCTTGGTTCGTCGTTTTCAAAAAATCGATGTGCGTGAACCTTCAGTAGAAGATACCACGCGAATCCTTATGGGCTTGCGTGATAAATATGAGGCACACCATGGTATTCGCTACACTCAGCCAGCCATTCGAGCTGCAGCCGAATTAGCGGCAAAGTATATTAACGAGCGTTATTTACCCGATAAAGCCATTGATGTGCTTGATGAAGCCGGCGCAAGCCAGCGCTTGTTACCACCGTCCAAACGCAAGAAAACCGTAGGTGTTGGTGATATTGAAGCCATCATTGCTAAAATTGCTCGGGTTCCCGCGCAATCTGTATCGCGAAACGATCAAAGTATGTTGAAGCAGCTAGATCGGAATTTAAAAATGGTTGTTTTTGGCCAGGATGCGGCCATTGATAGTTTAGTTTCTGCCATACGGTTATCGCGTTCAGGCCTTGGCGGTGAACATCAGCCGGTGGGCTCGTTCTTATTTGCGGGTCCTACTGGTGTTGGTAAAACGGAAGTAACCCAACAATTAGCCAAAGCGATGGGTATTGAGCTACTCCGCTTTGATATGTCTGAATACATGGAACGGCATGCTGTAAGCCGTTTAATTGGCGCACCTCCTGGTTATGTGGGGTATGAACAAGGCGGCTTGTTAACTGAAGCGGTTATCAAGAACCCCTATAGTGTGGTGCTTTTAGATGAGATAGAAAAAGCCCATAGCGATATATTTAATATTTTGTTGCAAGTTATGGATAACGGTACGTTAACCGATAACAATGGCCGTAAAGCCGATTTTAGAAATGTTGTTGTAGTGATGACAACTAACGCCGGCGTGCGGGAAACCGAACGTACATCGATTGGTTTCCAGCAGCAAGATAATAAATTCGATGCATTGTCGGAAATCAATAAAGTGTTTACACCCGAGTTTCGAAACCGTTTGGACGGAATCATTTGGTTTGAACACTTGAATACAGAGGTTATCCTTCAGGTTGTTGATAAATTTATCTGCGAACTGCAAGCGCAACTCGATAAGAAAGGTGTTTCCTTAGAAGTTGAAAAGAGTGCTCTGGAATGGCTCGCCGAGAAGGGATATGACCGTGCCATGGGTGCAAGGCCAATGACTCGCATAATCCAAGAGCATCTGAAAAAACCATTGGCAAACGAAATATTGTTTGGCCAATTGAATCAGGGCGGAAACGTGAAAGCACGTTTGAATGAGAGTGGTGATGAATTAGCATTTGTTTACGATAATGCTAATGAGGCCGTACCTTCATAAAGCTGTTCGTGGAAGCGTGCGCTAGATCGCAGATACGAAAAAACCCAGCTAATTATGCTGGGTTTTTTGTTCTCGGGCCGTTACTAGTGCTAGCTATCTCGTTAGTAACAACTAGCACTGCTGTTAATGTGAATATTAACGAGCGCGGAAAACGATACGGCCTTTGCTTAAATCGTACGGAGTAAGCTGCACGGTAACTTTGTCACCGGTTAGAATACGAATGTAGTTTTTGCGCATTTTCCCAGAAATATGCGCAGTAACCACGTGCCCGTTTTCGAGTTCAACGCGGAACATGGTGTTTGGCAGGGTGTCTAGAATCGTACCCTGCATTTCAATGCTGTCTTCTTTCGCCATTAAATCCTCTGTATTCTTTATTGACCGAGCTGCAATCGAAGTGCTTGGCCGTTTTTAAGCGCGAGGGATTTTACCGCTTTTTTAAGCTAATTGCCAATATCTAACGCATTCAATTCAGATGCTTGTAAAAAGTGGGGCGGAATAACTTGAGTATTTACCGCTAATTCTTGGATAAAATCCTCGCGGGCTAGGGTTATCGCGCCCATATTGCTCAAATGTTGGCTTTCAATTTGGCAATCGATAAGGGCTAAACCGCCCGGTGTTAAATGATCACGTAATGCAATAAGTGCAACCTTCGAAGCATTGGCTTGCAGGCTGAACATGCTCTCACCACAAAACACTTGCCCCACCAGCACGCCGTAAACGCCACCTACCAAGGTTTGGTCTTGCCATACTTCGATAGAATGAGCATGCCCTGCGTGATGAAGAGCAACATAAGCCGCTACCATTTCATCCGTAATCCAAGTGCCATTGCCTGGCCCGCGTGGAATGGTTGCGCATAAATGGATAACTTTCTCGAAAGCTGTATTTAACGTTACCCGATAAGGCTGCTTTTTAAGAAATTTGCGTAAACTTCTGTTGATATATAATGCGTGTG
This sequence comes from Aliidiomarina shirensis, assembly GCF_003987345.1. GTDB lineage: Bacteria > Pseudomonadota > Gammaproteobacteria > Enterobacterales > Alteromonadaceae > Aliidiomarina > Aliidiomarina shirensis. The sequence continues at coordinate 259,647 of NZ_PIPP01000001.1, forward strand.
GTTGAATAACTGCGCGCTCGCTTGGGCTCCACCACAATATCGGATCATTATCACTGAACCACGGGAAAATACCGTGCTGATATGCATTCAGTAAGCGCGGAACAGATAAACAGCCACCAACAGCCAGAAGACCATCAGGATCTTTGAGTGCTTGGGATACGCTTGGGAAGGGGAAATCGCTTGGGGTATCATCTAAACCGGTGAGAAAGCTCATGAAATTAATTCTCGCAGCGATTTAAATTAAGAGCCAGCGCATAATGAGGCTGGCTCTTAATTAGAGGTTGGCCGAATTATTTATCGTTATCAAGCGCATCAAGAAAGCGTTCTGCATCAAGCGCAGCCATACAACCAGTACCAGCCGATGTGATTGCTTGGCGATAGATATGATCGCTTACATCACCGGCTGCGAAAACGCCTGGGATAGATGTTTGCGTAGCATTTCCATGCAAACCTGATTGCACTTTCAAATAACCGTTTTCCATATCAAGCTGTTCGGTAAACATTTGCGTGTTTGGCTGATGGCCAATAGCAATAAATACGCCTTGGACATCAAGTTCTGACGTGCTGCCATCACGGAAATCTTTCATGCGAATACCGGTAACGCCCATTTGGTCGCCAAGTACTTCATCAAGAGTTTGATGAAGATGCAAAACAACATTGCCATTTTCAGCTTTCGCCATTAACCGATCAATCAATATTTTCTCGGCACGGAAACTATCACGGCGGTGAATTACATGAACTTCTTCAGCAATGTTAGATAAGTACAGGGCTTCTTCAACAGCGGTATTACCGCCGCCCACCACACATACTTTTTGACCACGATAAAAGAAACCATCACAGGTGGCACAGGCGCTTACGCCGCGGCCTTTGAACGCATCTTCAGAAGGTAACCCTAGATATTTTGCAGAAGCACCAGTAGCAATAATCACTGCATCAGCAGTGTATTCAGCTGAATCGCCTTGAAGGCGAAACGGGCGTTGGGTGAAATTAACACTGTTAATGTGATCAAATACAATTTCAGTATCAAAACGTTCTGCGTGTTGTTGCATACGCACCATCAAATCCGGGCCGGTTAAGCCTTCAGGATCGCCAGGCCAGTTTTCAACTTCAGTAGTGGTGGTTAGCTGGCCACCTTGTTGAATGCCGGTAACTAATACAGGATTGAGGTTTGCGCGCGCTGCATAAACTGCAGCAGTGTAACCTGCCGGGCCCGAGCCCAAAATCAGAAGTTTGCAGTGCTTCACTTCAGCCATGAATACAACTCCACTGTTCTTATTCGAAAAAAATTTGAGGGTTATTGTAGGCACATGTTGTACAAGCGTAAAGAGCCGGTTTAAAACCGGCTCTTATTAATTTGTACGCTTATCGCAACGGTTGCCCGTTAGGCTAGATCTTAATTGCGTGCATTGGGTCTAAATACTCAAGGCCTAAACGCTCACCGAGGTCATCGTGAATGGCTTTGTATGTAATGTAACCTTTATGCATATTCAAGCCATTACGCAGGTTTGCATCGTTGGCAAGCGCATCAATACCTTTATTCGCAAGGGCGATACCGTACGGCAGAGTAGCGTTGTTTAGAGCGATAGTTGAAGTACGCGCAACACCACCTGGCATATTCGCAACGCAGTAATGCACTACATCGTCGATAACGTAGGTTGGATCTTGATGGGTAGTGGCTTTTGACGTTTCAAAACAACCGCCTTGATCGATCGCTACGTCAACCAGCACTGAACCTGGCTTCATATTCTTAATATGATCGCGGGTTAATAGTTTTGGTGCAGCTGCGCCTGGAATTAAAACCGCCCCAACAACTAAATCGGCTTCGCGAGAATATGCATCAATCGCATCAACCGTGGAATAAACAGTTTTAATGCGGCCACCAAAGATATCGTCGAGTTCACGCAAGCGTGGCAATGAACGATCGAGAATTGTTACTTCAGCACCAAGACCAACCGCCATTTTAGCGGCTTGTGTTCCTACAACGCCGCCACCGATGATCAAAACTTTCCCCGGAGCAACACCCGGAACGCCACCTAACAAGGTACCGCTGCCGCCGTGAGCTTTTTCTAAGTTATGCGCACCGGCTTGAATTGCCATACGGCCAGCAACTTCACTCATTGGCGCTAACAACGGTAAACCGCCACGGTTATCGGTAACGGTTTCATAGGCAATAGCCGTAACGCCTGCTTCTGCTAGCAAACGTGTTTGTTCTGGATCCGGCGCAAGGTGTAAATAGGTGTACAGAATTTGCCCTTCGCGCAGTTGTTTACATTCGCCTGGCTGTGGCTCTTTTACTTTTACGATCATATCGGCACTAGCAAATATTTCTTCTGGCGTATCAATGATTCGTGCGCCGGCATTTTCGTAATCTTCATTCGTGAAACCAATGGCCAAGCCGCCATCGCGTTGAATGATGACATCATGGCCGTGTTCAACATACTCACGGACCGCTGCAGGGGTTAAGCCAATGCGATACTCGTGGTTTTTAATTTCTTTAGGTACACCAATCAACATAACGTTTAGAGCCTCAAGTTTCAGTGGTTTTCTATACTGTTTCGTAAGAACAATACAGATGTAAAATTTGGGCAAAGTATAGCTCAGCTCAATCCGGAGTGACCTACTTTTTTCGGGTGCAAAATAGCGTGTTTATGCTATATTTAGTGTTAATTACAGTTAAATATGCTGGCAGATATGAAAGATAACGATAAAGTAACTATCGATAGGCTCGACCGTAAAATTTTACGCATCCTGCAGGAGCGTGGCAGAATATCCAATGTGCTTTTGGCAAAAGAGGTGGGATTAAGCCCAACTCCATGCTTAGAGCGCGTTCGCAAGCTTGAGCGGCATGGTGTGATTAAGGGATACCATGCCCGAATAGACCCCGATAAACTGGGCACGCCGTTGCTTGTTTTTGTAGAAATAACCTTAAGTAAAACATCGTCAGATGTTTTTGCTGAATTTAGCGATGCGGCACGGAAAACCGATGAGATTTTAGAATGCCATCTAGTTTCGGGAGATTTCGATTTTTTACTAAAAGCACGCGTTGCCGATATGGCTGCTTATCGAAAATTATTAGGGGAAACCCTGTTAAATATGCCCGGTGTGAATGAATCACGAACCTATGTAGTGATGGAAGCGGTAAAACAAGAGAATAAAGTAGTGATAAAAGGCTGAACTTGGTAATCTTTTCGGTAGAATGATAAATATCGAGTTAATTCGGCGCATCAGTAACAACTATTAGAATAGCGGAGCATTATGAACGGCGTACAGCGGCTACTGGAAACCGGCTTGATACTGTGTGGGGCACTAGCAATATTCTTGCTTACCTCGCTACTCACGTTCAATCCTGCAGATCCGGGTTGGTCTCAATCCAGCCACACTCAAGATATTCAGAACGCAGCCGGCGCAATCGGTGCTTGGTTCGCAGATATTTTATTGTTTGCGTTTGGTGCACTGGCGTACAGCATTCCTTTTGTTGTTGCTGGCTTTGGCTATGTTGTTTTTCATCGGCCGCGGCGTTTAATTAGCTTAGATTACCTCACCTTAGGCTTGCGCTTAGTGGGTGTATTGTTATTTCTTCTTGGCGCTACTGGGCTGGCGAGTTTAAATATTCAGCCTGTATTTAATTTTTCTCCCGGCGGGTTACTCGGCGACGTCATTACCGGCGCAATGCTGCCATACTTCAATTTGGCAGGCACATCTTTAATTTTGCTAACCTTTATTCTCACGGGAATTACCCTAATCACTGGGATTTCCTGGATTGGCTTAGTGGATAAGTTGGGTGAATCGGTGATTATTGCCAGCCTTTGGGTTTGGAACGGTGTTAAAAAGTTATTTTCGACCGATAGCAAGGTTACAAAACGAAAGCCGAGTACCTTAAAATCGCCATCTAGTTCAGAACCCGAAGAAAGCGATTTAGCCTCGAAAAAGCAGGATAAAACCTCAAAACCTAGCTTATGGGCGCGGATAAGCGCCAAGTTCACGCGTAAACCGAAGGCGAGGAGCACCGCAAAAGCTTCTGGTAGCGCGCGAGATAATGACGACAATTGGGATAATATGCCGTTGGCGCATGGTCGCTTAGCTGATGAGCCGGAAGATTTACCTTCAATGAGCTCACATCAAGCTGAGGACATCAGTGATGAAGCTTTGTGGTCGAATATTGACGACGAACCACCGTTTGACATAGAGGATAAACCAGCGCCTGAGGTGTTACGCAAGCAACAAAACGTAGTGCCGATGGCCAAGAAATCCACGGCTGCAAGTCAATCAAAAACATCCTCGCAAAATGGAGCTGATTCTGATGGCCCGAAATGGGTAAGTGAGTTGCCAGCAATCAGCTTACTTGATAGAGCAAATCGCACTGAAAATCCAATTAGCCAAGAAGAATTAGATCAGGTGAGCCGCACGGTTGAAGCTGTTCTGAAGGACTTTGGCGTTGATGTTCAAGTAGCTGGGGTTCAGCCCGGGCCTGTGGTCACTCGCTTTGAGCTTGATCTGGCACCTGGCGTAAAAGTAAGCAAGATTTCAAACCTAGCAAAAGATATCGCGCGCTCACTTTCGGCGATCGCAGTTCGGGTTGTGGAAGTGATCCCTGGTAAATCTTATGTTGGCTTAGAGTTGCCAAATAAAAATCGTGAAATTGTACGTTTGAGCGAAGTAATTGAGAGTGAGAGCTTTGGCAAATCAGGTTCTCCCTTGAGTATGGTGTTAGGTAAGGACATTGCGGGCAAACCGGTTACCGTTGATTTAGCGAAAATGCCGCACTTGTTGGTAGCTGGAACCACCGGTTCAGGTAAATCCGTAGGGATTAACGTAATGATTCTGAGCATGCTATATAAATCGCAGCCAGAAGATGTACGTATGATTATGATCGATCCGAAGATGTTAGAACTATCGGTTTATGATGGTATTCCGCATTTATTAACGGAAGTAGTAACGGATATGAAAGACGCCGCCAATGCTTTGCGTTGGTGTGTGGGCGAAATGGAACGGCGCTACAAGCTGATGTCGGCTTTGGGTGTACGTAATCTCAAAGGTTACAATCAGAAGGTACTCGAAGCGATTGAAGCCGGTGAACCCTTACGTGATCCTATTTGGAAGCCGGGTGATTCGATGGATGAGCGCGCGCCTGAGCTAGGCAAGCTACCCTACGTAGTCGTGGTGGTTGATGAACTTGCCGATATGATGATGATTGTTGGCAAAAAAGTAGAAGAGTTGATTGCACGGATCGCGCAGAAAGCTCGGGCTGCCGGCATTCATTTAATTCTTGCTACTCAACGGCCATCGGTAGATGTTATTACCGGTTTAATTAAAGCCAACATTCCAACGCGTATTTCATTCCAAGTGTCTTCAAAAATAGATTCTCGTACTATTCTTGATCAAAGTGGGGCAGAGCACCTGCTTGGTCAAGGGGACATGCTGTATATGCCTCCGGGCTCCGGCGTTCCGGTGCGGGTGCATGGTGCGTTTGTGGATGATCACGAAGTACATGCGGTAGTTGCTGATTGGAAAAAACGTGGACGACCCAATTACCTAGAAGAAATTCTAAAAGGCGACCAAGGCGACGACAGCCTACTGCCCGGTGAATCAAGTGATGACGATGTAGAATCAGATGCGCTGTATGATGAGGCGGTAGCATTTGTAACGGAAACCCGCCGTGTATCGGTATCGAGTGTTCAGCGTAAATTCCGTATTGGTTACAATCGAGCGGCTCGTATTGTAGAACAAATGGAAGTTTCCGGTGTCGTATCTTCAGCTGGGCATAACGGTGCCCGTGAAGTAATAGCACCTAAACCACCGAGGGAATTTTGATGTATCGGAAATTAGCTTCCGTAATGAGCATAAGTGTTTTGTTATCGGGGATGGTGTTGTCCTCACTTACGAGCACAGCGTATGCTGCAAATGATGTGTTACAAGCGCAACTTGAGGGCATGCAAAGCCTACAGGGTACGTTTGTGCAGGAAGTATATGATAACGATGAGTTACTGCAAGAAGCAGCGGGCACATTCTACTTAGAACGCCCGGCACGCTTGCGCTGGGTAACAGATGAGCCGGATGCTTCGGTGTTAGTAGCGGATGGCGAAACCATCTATTTTTATAATCCATTTATTGAACAGGTAACCTTGTACACCCAAGCGGATGCGATGCAAGCGAACCCGCTTTTGCTATTACTTGATGCCAATGCAAATTGGGATAACTTTGAGGTTCGCGATATCACATCAGAGCAGAATAGCGATTCCCAGACAGCGGCGATGCAGTATTGGCAAATTAACGATTTGCAGGCGTATGGTTCAAGTTTGGTTTTGGGCTTTGCCGACGATCAGTTACAACAATTAATTGTGGATGATGGCCAGGGGCAGAAGAGCATTTTCCATTTGCGTATTACGGCACAGAACGAGCCTATCGATGCAGAGCAGTTTCGTTTCAACCTGGCTCCCGGAATTGATGTTGACGACCAAAGGGAGTGAAGGTTGAACGATTTCATGCCGTTAGCCGCACGCATGCGGCCGCGAACACTTTCTGAATACGTTGGCCAACAACACATTCTCGCCTCTGGCAAGCCCCTGCGCAAATCACTTGAGCAGGGGCATTTGCATTCTATGATCCTGTGGGGCCCTCCGGGCACTGGGAAAACCACACTGGCGGAATTAATGGCAGAGGTGGCTGATGCGCATGTAACACGTATTTCTGCGGTTACATCGGGTGTGAAAGATATTCGTGAAGCGATTGATGCCGCAAAGAAGCGCCAAAGCGATGGCATGTTTCAACAGAAAACTTTGTTGTTTGTTGATGAAGTACACCGTTTTAATAAAAGCCAACAAGATGCGTTTTTACCGCATATTGAAGATGGCACCATTATTTTTGTGGGTGCTACCACCGAGAACCCAGGCTTTGCTTTAAATAATGCGTTGCTTTCTAGAGCGCGCACGTACCGGCTGCAAGTACTCTCAGAACACGATTTAGGCTTAGTTCTTGACCAAGCGCTAGAAGATGATACTCGTGGCTTAGGTAAACGACATCTAACGTTGAGTAGCGATGCTCGCGAATATTTATTTCGCGTTGCTTCGGGTGATGCTCGGCGCTTATTGAATTCAATTGAAATTGCCGCGGATTTTGTGGCCGACGGTGAAACCATCAGTGCCGCGCTACTAGCCGATGCCGTAGGCGAAAAAGGCGTATTGTTCGATAATAAAGGCGATCTTTACTACGATTTACTCTCCGCTTTTCATAAATCGGTACGTGGATCTTCGCCTGATGGCGCACTGTATTGGTATTGCCGCATTTTAGCGGGCGGCGGCGATGCGCTTATTGTTGCTCGACGTTTACTTGCTATCGCTTCAGAAGATATCGGCAATGCAGATCCACGTGCTCTGCAATTGGCATTAAATGCTTGGGATACCTATCATCGTGTAGGCCCAGCCGAGGGTGAGCGGGCTATCGCGCAAGCTACAATCTATTGTGCAAGTGCAGCGAAAAGTAATGCGGTATATAGCGCATTTAACGAAATGCTGGCACTTGCCAACGATGGTGAATCGTATCCAGTGCCAGAGCATTTGCGCAATGCCCCCACTAAAATTCATAAGCAAGAAGGCTATGGGGCGGAGTACCAATATGCACATAACCATCCTCAGGCCTATGTGGCCGGCGAATCTTACCTACCGCCAGAACTCGCTAATAAGGTTTATTATCAACCCAGCGATCGCGGTTTAGAGCTGAAAATCAAAGAAAAGCTCGATCGGCTACAGCAACTCGATAGCCAAAGCTCTTGGCAACGTTGGCAAGACTTCAAACCATGATGTGGCTGTATATAGCCCTTGGCGGAGCACTCGGCGCGGTTAGCCGATATTGGTTAACGCGCCTTAGTATGTGGCGTTTTGATTCCAGTATACCCGCAACTTTTGGCGTTAATGTTGTTGGCGCTTTTCTCTTAGGCTTGGTGTTGGCACTCATTAATGTTCGCAGTCAGCAAGGCTTATCACCACAAGCAGCTACCCATGCATTTGTATTCTTTGAGTTCGGTTTGTTAGGCGGTTTCACAACGTTTTCCACCTTTATTCTTGAGTTCCAGAGCTCGCTCAAAGAAAAGCCGGTGAGGGCCTTTTTATATATGAATGCGAGTGTGCTGGTATGTGCATTTGCTATTGCAATGGGGTATTTCACCGTGGCAGGAGGCTACTTTGGCTAGCGTAAAAGTACCTCGCGCTAAAGTTAACCTTAGGGAATTGCTGTGGTTCAGCATCGCCGTTGCACTTGGTGGTGCCTTAGGTGCTTTGATTCGCGCCTTTGTGCAGTTGAGCTATCAGGGGCAAGTAGGGGAGTTAATGTTATACGCCAGCAGTGATTTTCCCGTTGCCACTGTGCTGGTAAATGCCGCCGGCTGTTTTGGTTTGGGTTTGGTAACGGCAAGGCGCTTATTTTTAACGACAAGCACGGAAAAACAATTATCGGACGCATGGTTTCTATTCTTTAGTAGCGGCTTATTTGCGGCGTTAACAACCTTTTCAGGGTTCAGTAAAGATTTGTTACAGTTACTAACCGAACCGGTGATAATCGCCGGGTTTGCGGTTTCAAATCAAGTTGCGGCACTCGGGTATTTACTAATATCTATTTTATTTGGTTTATTTATGCTCATGCTTGGTTTCTTGCTGGCTCGGAATCGGTATAATTCAGCTTATAAATTTAAATGATGTGGCATTTGTGGATAGTTATTTAGCAAGATACACAATGCGGCAACTCCACGATCAAAGAAGTGAGAACAGTGAATGTTAGATGCGAAACACTTTCGTGAAGGTATTGAAGAAACGGCAGCAGGCCTTAAGCGCCGCGGTTTTACATTAGATGTAGCGGCGTTAACAAATTTAGAAGCGCGCCGGAAAGAAATTCAGGTTCGCACTGAAACGCTGCAAAGCGAAAGAAACAGCCGTTCCAAATCAATAGGCCAAGCTAAATCTCGCGGTGAAGATATCGAACCGTTGTTAGCAGAAGTTGGTTCTTTAGGTGAACAACTTGAAGCTGCAAAAGCTGAGCTGAATCAAGTGCAAGATGAGCTACAAGCCGTAATCGCGGGTGTACCGAACTTGCCAGCCGATGACGTGCCAGAGGGCGCTGACGAAACTGAAAACGTTGAAATTAGTAAATTTGGTACGCCACCCACCTTTGATTTTGCAGCAAAGGATCATGTGGATGTAGCGGAAGATTTGAACCATGGTTTGGATTTTGGCCAAGCAGCTAAGCTTACCGCCGCACGTTTTGTTGTGATGAAAGGTGGTGTTGCTCGTATGCACCGCGCCCTCACGCAGTTTATGCTCGATTTACATAGCGAAGAGCATGGTTACGCGGAAACCTATGTGCCTTATTTAGTGAACCACGCCAGTTTGTATGGTACCGGACAACTTCCTAAGTTCGGTAAAGATTTATTCCATGTTGAAGGCGAAAGCCAAGACCAAGTGGCGTTATCGTTAATTCCAACGGCAGAGGTTCCACTAACGAACTTAGCCCGCGACGAGATTTTCGATGAAACTGAGCTGCCCATTAAACTAACGGCGCATACGCCGTGTTTTCGTAGTGAGGCAGGGTCTCATGGTCGCGATACGCGTGGGCTTATTCGTCAACATCAGTTTGATAAAGTGGAACTTGTGCAAATTGTTAAGCCTGAAGATTCAATGCAAGCATTGGAAGAACTCACAGGCCATGCCGAGAAAGTTCTGCAACTACTAAACTTACCTTATCGTAAGGTATTGTTATGCACCGGCGATATGGGCTTTGGTGCATGTAAAACCTACGATTTAGAGGTGTGGCTGCCGGGGCAAGATACCTATCGCGAAATTAGCTCGTGTTCAAATATGGGCGATTTTCAAGCGCGGAGAATGCAAGCACGTTTTCGCCGTAAAGGTGCCAAAAAGCCTGAGCTTCTGCATACATTAAACGGTTCTGGGCTGGCAGTAGGGCGCACACTAGTGGCTATTCTAGAGAATTATCAGCAAGCCGATGGTTCGGTAGTCGTGCCGGAAGTATTACGCCCGTATATGAATGGTGCAGAATCGATTCACCGCTAATCACGCAATAAGCGTGGGAAGCAAAAATAGTGGCAAACAAAGAACTGACAAACAAAAAACTGACAAACAAAAAGACAACCCAAGTGGTTGTCTTTTTTGTGGATGACGATTAAATGCACTTCGCTGGCTTAGGTAACCCTGCAATACGCGTAGCTTGTTTGGCAGGGCCTTTGGGGAAGAGTTTATACAAGTAACGGCTGTTGCCTTTATCTTCACCTAATGATTTGGCTACCGCTTTCACAAGTACCCGCATTGCCGGGCTGGTTTCGTATTCACTATAAAATGCCCGCACAAAATTAACCACTTCCCAGTGGGCTGAGCTCATTTCAATATTTTCTAAATGCGCGATATGCTCAGCAAGTTCCGGCGACCAGGCCGAGAAATCAGCTAAATATTCATGTTTATCGGTTGCGTAGCTCACGCCATTAAATTCAATCATGGTTGCTCTAAGTAATTATTTAAAACAGAAGTTTGTGTTTGGCTTGACTATTAAGGCGATCGATTTCGGCGCTGTCGATAACTTTTACCGGTACCCGAAAATTATCAACCGAAACATTCATTGCTGTGAATGAGGCGCTATCAACATAGATATCAGCAAAATCAAACACGGCATCGAGCATGCCTATTTTCTTTAGCGGATCAAAGCTACTCAAAGGCTTCAATAGCTGCTCTAAGGCTTCACCGCTATATAGTGCACAACATGGCTGATCGAGGCTCACAGCCATCAGTAACATATCTAAACCTTGCCGTGCGCTGGCGTGGTTAGCAGGCTTGGTAAAATGAAACATTAGCATGCAGCGTTCCCCTGAAATTGTAACAAATGCTCGGTATTGGCAAGGGTTTCAATAAATTCAGCTAAGCCACCTGCGGAAAATCCTTCGGCCAAGTTACCGGCTGGTGGAGGGAGTGATTCTAAGCCGTATTGGCTACCAACTGTGGCACATACGACGAGGGGAATATTGTGTTCACGCGAGAATTTACGCCACTGTTCCTGCAGATCTGGATAACCACTAGGGCTTTGTAAAAATTGATTGGCGTAAACCACCGCAGGGCCATAAAAGAACACCTGCTTAAGCTGCTCGCCTCTGCTAACTATATCTTGTGCGCACTGCAAGGCTTGCCGGCCCGCGAAGTAATCATCGGGAGCGGCTTGCAACATGATTACATACGAACTATTCGCCATTACGTGTGCCTTTGGAAATCGTGCATGCTCAGAGTATAACGAAAAACGCCCCGAGAGTAACCACGGGGCGTTTTGAATGCAGTGCTTAGGTACAAATTATTCGCGAGTTAACGCCATTAAGATGTTAATTAAGCTTAGTAGAATGTTGTAGATCGATACAAACAAGGTGATGGTAGCGCGAATGTAGTTACGTTCGCCACCATTCACGATAGCACTGGTTTGCATCAAAATCGCACCCGATGAGAACAGGATGAAGATAGCGCTAATAGCCAAACCTAACGCAGGGAGCTGTAAAAATAGGTTAGCTACAAAGGCAATTACAATAACCACGAAGCCGGCCATCATCATGCCACCTAGGAAAGACATATCTTTCTTAGTTGTTAATACATAGGCGGAAAGAGCAAAGAATATTGCCGCAGTACCACCCATAGCAAGCATAATGATATCAGCGCCGCCACTAGCAACGACCATATTTAATATTGGCCCTAGGGTGTAACCCATGAAACCGGTAAGTGCAAAGGTAAACACTAAGCCTAAACCGCTATCTGCTGTTTTGTGGACGGCAAAAAGTAACCCGTAAAATCCTACGAGAGTTACAAGGATTCCTGGGTATGGCAGGTTCATCATGCCAGCTACACCAGCAACAATAGCGCTGAACGCTAAGGTTAAGGCGAGAAGTGAATACGTATTGCGTAGAACCTTGTTCACCTCAACTGAGGTTTCTTGGCGCGCTGTATGCACAGTAGGGTTGTTCATAGATATTTTCTCCAGGTGCTTGTTGTTCATTGGCTTAAAGAAACAAATATCGCACTGTATACTTGGTTGAAAGTAATTTCACCGCCGGCTGTTTGCAAACTGGATTGAAACACTTCATCCCTTATACGTTGGTATTGTTACTTTAGAGCACAGTATTTTTGAATAGTTCTACTATACCTTATCACCGGGGGAGGGTTTCAACTAAAATCGTACTTGCAGCAGTGGTATTTAATCTTTATTGCCATTCATGGCTAAAATACGTCTTTCGATGTCGAAAAAAGCCTCGGTTCGGCTATTTTTACAGCAAACAAACAAAAATGTTAGATTTTTACTTTACAAGCTGGGGCGAGGTATTTATCATTCGCTCCGTCTTCAGCAAGAAGCTTTTAGTTCGGTTTAGCTGAAGCACACAATTTGGAGAGGTGGCAGAGCTCGGTTTAATGCACCTGACTTGAAATCAGGCGTAGGTTCATACCTACCGGGGGTTCGAATCCCTCCCTCTCCGCCAAATTCAGAAAAAGGCGCTGTTTATCAAACAGCGCCTTTTTTGTATCTAAAATGAAACTATTCCCGTGTTATAATATAAATCCGTAAATTTTACGTAAACCTATTCCAAAGCTAGTGCGTAAGTATCTACGGGCTTGTATACACAGTTTATAAGCTTGATTTTGCGATATCTAATGATGGCCCAAAGTTCTGCATCCCAGCCCCAGCAGTAGATGAGCCATAGCTAAACCTCCCGCAGCGTATTATAGGAAGTATTATGAAAGGAAAAGCCTCGGTAACTAAGCGTATGGTCCTTATGCTTGTTCTCTCGATTATTGTATTCGGTCTGATTTTTGGCTTAAAAGCTGTCGGCACTTATTCTATGAATAATTTCTTCGATAACATGCCAGCGCCAACAGCCACAATTACTGCTACCGAGGTTTCTGAGGAAACGTGGCGGGAGCAGACAACATCTATTGGTAGCTTTCGAGCAGTGAATGGCACCCATCTATCAGCGCAGGTAGGCGGTGTTATTACATCGATTCAGTTTGAAAACGGTACCGCAGTAGAAGAAGGCGACGTGTTGGTAACCTTAGATACTGACATTGATGAAGCTGAGCGCGCGCGGTTGGCGGCTCAACTAGAGATTGCGCGTACCGAAGCAGAGCGGCTTAAACCGCTTGCAGAATCACAGAATATTTCTGAATCCGACGTTGCCCGCGCGGAAAGTGAAGTAGCGCAAGTATCCGCGGCGTTACAGGCACAAGATGCGTTAATTCGGCAAAAAACGATTCGCGCACCATTTTCAGGTACTTTGGGTATTCGGCAGGTGAACCTTGGTGAGTATGTTGCCCCGGGTACGCCTTTGGTGAGCTTACAATCAACAGACCCTATTTACCTTAATTTCACCCTTCCAGAGCAGCGTATAGCGGATGTTCACCTTGGTATGGCGATTACGGCTTCAGTAGATGCTTATCAAAATGAGCTATTCACGGGTGAGATAACGGCGTTAGCGCCGCAGGTGCAAGAATCTACACGTTCGATTGAAATTCAAGCTAGCTTTGCAAACGCTGAAGCGAAATTAATGCCTGGCATGTTTTCCCGGGTGGCGCTTGATATTGCTGAGCCGCGTTCGGTGTTGGTGATTCCTCGTACTGCCGTGCAATTCAATCCGTTTGGGAATGTTGTATATGTAATTTCGGGTGATGATGAATTACAAGTGCAACAACGATTGATTAAAACCGGTCAAGTACAAGGCGATTTGATTGAGGTTTCAGAAGGTTTGGAGCTTGGTGAGCGAATAGCAACGTCCGGTTTGTTGAAACTTCGCAATAACGCCGCAGTGAAAATTAACGATGATCCTGATGTACAGCCACCCGCAGAGCGTGAACCACGCCCAGCAAATCGTTAAGGGAATGTTTGCGTTATGAAATTTACTGATATTTTTATTCGTAAACCGGTGCTGGCAACGGTTATTAGTTTACTGATTTTATTGATTGGTTTACGGGCAGCATTTGATTTGAATGTTCGCCAATTTCCCGAGATTCAGAATGCCGCAGTAACCGTAACTACCAGTTATATTGGTGCCGATGCGGATCTAATCCAAGGCTTTATCACCACGCCGTTAGAACGTGAAATAGCGGCCGCTGAAGGCATTGATTATATCGTTTCTTCGTCAAGTGCAGGGGTGAGTACCATCACCGCTTATTTGCGCCTTGATTACGATCCGAATAATGCACTCACGCAAATAGCAGCGCAGGTGAATAAGTTACGTTCAGATTTGCCGGAAGATGCTATGGATCCAGTGGTTTCGCTTGCGGTAGGGTCAGATGTAGCGGCTATGTACCTATCGTTTTACAGCGATATTTTGGATAGCAATCAAATTACTGATTACTTGGTGCGCGTTGTTGAACCTAAGCTCGCAACGGTATCAGGTGTTCAACGCGCTGGTATTTTGGGTGGACAAACTTTTGCAATGCGAATCTGGCTGGATTCAGCCAAGATGGCAGCGTTAAACACCACCGGCTCGGATGTTATGCAGGCTTTACGCGCGAACAACGTGTTATCGGCAGTGGGGCGTACGCGTGGCCAACGCGTTGCGATCGACCTTACCGCAGATACTGATTTACGGAGCGTTGCAGAGTTTGAACAATTAATTATTCGTTCTGACAACGGTGCTGTTGTCCGTTTAGGCGCTATTGCGGATATTGAGCTAGGGGCAGAATCCTATGATAACTCGGCGTTGTATAACGGCCAGCCCGCTACCTTTATTGGTGTGGAAATTGCGCCTGATGCGAATGCGTTAGAGGTTATCCAAGAAGTGCGTTCGGTTTGGGACGAAGAAATTATTCCGCAACTGCCTGAAGGCTTAAGCGCAAGCATTTCTTATGATTCTACTGAATACATCGAGAATGCCATTGATGAAGTAGTTATTACTATCGTTTTAGCGTTAGTGATTGTTCTCGCCGTTATTTATGGATTTTTGGGCTCTTTACGCTCGGTGATTATTCCTGCTGTTGCCGTTCCGCTCTCGCTGATTGGTACATTTGCCATGATGTTGATGCTGGGCTTTTCAATTAACCTACTAACCTTGTTAGCCATGGTGTTAGCCATTGGTATTGTGGTTGATGATGCCATTATCATGTTAGAGAACATTCAGCGACATTTAGAAGAGGGTATGTCGCGGATGGATGCCTCGTTATTGGGGGCGCGTCAACTTGCTGGCCCGGTGATTGTGATGTCCACCACCTTAGTAGCCGTATTTGTTCCTATCGGCTTTATTGGCGGCCTTACCGGTACCTTATTCATTGAGTTTGCATTCACACTTGCCGGCACGGTTATTCTTTCCGGCGTTGTGGCACTTACATTATCGCCTATGATGTGTTCGCGGATGCTGCAATCGCGCCGTGATGGCAGTGCTCGCCCACGCTTTGAGCAATGGCTAGATAGCCGCTTTAATAACCTTCGCGATCGTTATCAGCAGCGATTACATGGTTCGTTGGAAACGAAATCTGTATTTGCCATCTTTGGTATTATTGTATTTATTTCCTGCTATTTCTTGTTCATTACCAGTAATTCAGAGCTAGAACCACAGGAAGATCTCGGCTTTGTATTCATTATCAGTAACGGTGATAGCTACGCAACGCTGGAGTATATTGAGCAGAACACGGCAAAAATGGCAGAGCTTCAGCGCGATACCGATGAAATTGAAATGGCATTTGTTATCAACGGCATGCTGGGGCCGGGTAGTGCAGGTACCGGAATAGGTTTTAAACCTTGGGATCAACGGGAACGTAGCACACAAGAAGTGCTCGATGAAACGATTCAGCCTTTTGTGAATGATATACCTGGTTTGAATGTCTTCGCCCTTATTCCGCCTTCGTTGCCAAGCCCAGGCGGTGGATTACCAGTTGAATTCATCTTAAGCTCAACGCAACCGATTGAGAATTTGCGCGAACTCGCTGAAGAGATCATAGGCGAGGGCATGGCCAGCGGCCGTTTCATTATGCTTGATTCAGATTTGCGCATTGATCGGCCGCGGCAAACGGTAAATATTGATCGTGATAAAGCGGCCCTGATGGGCGTTGATATGGCGCAAGTTTCTGGTGATATCGCCAGCATGATGGCTGGGGTGTATGCCGGTCGATTTGCCCTTGAAAACCGTTCATATCGCGTGATTCCACAAGTTCAACGCAGTGAGCGAATTAGCCCTGAGCAACTCACTGAGTTCTATACGCGCAACAGAGCTGGGGAATTAGTACCTCTCTCTGCATTGGTTACCTTAGAAGAATCGGTACAGCCACAGCAATTAAAACGTTTCCAACAGCTGAACGCGGTAACTATCTCCGGTCTTCCTCGTCCTGGGGTAGCATTGGGCGATGCCCTTGCGGTACTTGATAATATCGCGGCGGAACGCTTACCGGGTGGCGTAGTCGTTGATTATGCTGGGCAATCTCGGCAGTTTAAGAGCGAAGGGCAACAATTAGTCGTTACCTTTTTCTTCGCGTTGTTGATTATCTTTTTGGTATTGGCGGCGCAGTTCGAATCATTCCGTGATTCTATAATTGTGTTGGTAACCGTACCGATGAGTATATGTGGCGCTCTGATATTCGTTAGTTTAGGGTTTGCCTCACTCAATATTTATACCCAAGTAGGCCTTGTAACCTTGATTGGTTTGATCGCTAAACACGGTATTTTAATTGTTGAATTCGCAAACAAGCTGCAAGAAGAAGGTAAGAGTAAGCGTGATGCAATCGAACAAGCTGCGGCTATTCGGTTACGGCCTATTCTCATGACCACAGCAGCTACTGTGTTAGCGATGGTGCCTTTGTTGTTTGCCAGTGGCCCGGGTGGCGCTTCACGCTTCGCTATGGGCTTGATTATTGCGGCCGGGATGACAATTGGTACGGTGTTTACGTTGTTTGTCTTGCCCGCCGTATATTTATACTTGGGGAAAAACCGAGAGGTTGAGCAAGCCACCTAGATGATTGGCCAAGCAAGCTGTATATCAATGTAACCTAGTGTTCTTCATGTCACTGAAAATATATTTATGCCCGCTCTTGTTTTTCTATGAGAGCGGGCATATGTTATTTACAGGTGTCTATGTTGGTAGAACAAACGATGTATCTTTTTCGCTATCTGATTTTCGCATGTTTATTTAGTGCTGTATCTGCGCAAGCAACAGTACTTGAACAGCAAGCGCCTATTGATGGCTACCAAGATACCGTTGATTACAGCGAATTTTGGATTCCGTCGGCTGAAAGCGAAGGCGATCAACCCGATGTTCTAGTGTCTTCGACCACGTCGCCTACTAAGCGCATTACCTATCGTTCAGTGGCTGTTTCCACCGGTGCAATTTGCGCTGCTAGCTATCTTCATTTCCAATCGAGAGCGCCGCCAGCTCACCAATAAATCATCGCTTTTTTGTTTTTTTTGATTTGTTGGAGAAATTTTATGTCTAGTTATACAGCTTTGAGCTTTTCGGCGTTGCCGATCGTGAAGAATAAATCGGCAAAACATGCAGGCCCCCAGTTCTTGCAAAGAAAATTGAGTTGGAATGAAAGCGCACTTAATGTGTTGATTGATTTTTCGTTCCAACGCCCTTTAGAGATAAACCAAACCTTAGAGTTAGACCGCGCAGAGGCTTTGTTAGAAGCTACTAAAGCGCGCTATGCGTGTGTGATGAATAGCGACAACGAGTTAGTTGGCATTCTGCCGAAGCAGGAACTGTATGGCCGTACGGCCATTAATATGGCTCGCGATTTACGCATACCACATGGAGATGTAAGCATTGATTACTTAATGATCCCGATCGCAAAGTTGCCGTTGGTTTCGCGTCAGCAATTACAGCAAGCGAAAATTGGTGATGTGGTAGCAACCTTGCATAGAAGTGGACAAGACTATCTACTGGTTCACGATGACAATGAAATTATTGGTATTGTGCCCGCATTACGCATTGTTGAATTAACCGGTGAATCAGTACAAATTCCACATCATGCTAATAGTTTTGTAGAAATTATGAATGCGGTTCGGCATCGTGATGCGATTGAATAAGGGCTCAGGCTTGTGAGACTGTGAACAACGATAGCGCGCTTATGCTACATGCGTATTATGAAAGCATCCGAAAGGATGCTTTTTGCGTTATTGCTTACAAGGAAAGGTAGGAGGTAATTAAGTTATCGTATTTGCAGTAGGCGTGGTTATGATGTTTATCATAATTAATTGGTGCCAAAAGTGCTTTCAATTTGAGCAATTGTTGCATTTTAGTTGCATTTGTATGTTGATTTTATGACGGTATTTATCTAAAAATAACGCACTTCTGGAGAAGTACATAAATTAACAATAACTTGCGACAAGGAAACTACGTTATGAGTGATGTAATTGTGGCCTTACCAAAAGGGATTCGGCACACGGGAGTGGTAAACGAGTTAGGAGAATTACGTTGGCGGGTGCATGTAGCTCAAAACCGTAATGGTTTAGAGAGCTTAGTGGTTAAGCGCACTGCTAATTTACTCGTGCTGAGTGAAGAATTTGTGGGTTCGGCTACACGCGCTTTAATTAAGAAGCTGCATAAATTAAATCCAGCGCTGCGAATTATGCTGTGGTGCGACAAATTAAACCATGCGCTCGATTACAAGTTTAATGAGCCAGCAGTATCTGGATATCTGCTAAATGAAGCCTCGATTGATGAAGTAAATCACGGTTGCCGAGTGGTTTCGCTTGGGCAAAGTTACACGCCTAATATTTTGCGGCAAATGGCTAAGCGCTACCAAGGCCCGCTACTTAAACACCCACTACTCAGCTCACTCAGCCGCAGGGAGCAGCAGATTTTTCAGCTGATAAGTACAGGGCTTACCGTAAGTTCTATTTCTGAGCGCCTATATATTTCAAGAAAGACAGTAAACACATTCCGCTATCGGTTATATCGAAAGTTAAATGTGGAGAATGATGTGCAGATTACGCACTTAGCCTACAAGTATGGCCTTATAAACCACGATATAAACAATAACCCGATTCATCAAACTATTGTGCCTGTTCATCCTGCACTAGCGCAAAATCCAGCGAACGATAGTACCGCGCAAATAACCGCCTAACACATGCAAGAGCGCAGACATCCGATAGGGGTTCTGGTAATCTAAGTATACGAATTGTGATGTATATAAGTGCGCATTTGCTGCACTTTAAACTTAGGTACTTGAACCCCTTTATCTATGGCGAAAGAAAACCAATTTAACGCGCAAGATTTTCTTAAAAACTTAACTCACCAGCCGGGTGTTTATCGCATGTTTTCGGCTGACGGTGAGGTTATTTATGTGGGGAAAGCAAAGGACCTCCGCAAGCGTGTTACGAGCTATTTTCGGAAAAATGTTGATTCGGTTAAAACCCAAGCTTTAGTGAAGCAAATTGCACACATGGAAGTAACGGTAACCAACAGCGAAGCCGAGGCGTTGATATTAGAGAATAGCTTTATCAAAACCCACATGCCGCGGTACAACGTGCTGTTGCGCGATGATAAATCTTATCCCTATATTTTTATCTCTGCACATGAGCATCCGCGTATTGCGTATCATCGCGGTACCCGGCGTGAAAAAGGTGAATACTTCGGGCCATTTCCCAACGGCAGTGCTGTTCGTGAAAGTTTACGTTTACTGCAGAAACTATTCCCAGTTCGTCAATGTGATGATAGCTACTATCGGGCACGAAGCCGCCCGTGCTTGCAGCATCAGTTAAAACGCTGTTTAGCACCCTGTGTGGGTTTGCCAGAGAAAGATCAATATGCCGAACAAGTTCAATTGGTAAAGCTTTTTTTGCGTGGTAAAAATAATGAAGTGATTAATACACTCGTTGGTGCGATGGAGCGGGCGAGTGAAAACTTGGAATTCGAGCGGGCTGGCATGTTGCGCGATCAAATTGTTGCTTTACGTCAGGTTCAAGAGCGCAATGCGGTTAGCGGAAGCCAGCATGAGTTAGATGCGATAGGTATATATAGAAATTCAGGGTTTACCTGCGTGCATTTGCTATCGATCCGACAAAACTCGGTGCAAGGAAGCCGTAGTTACTACCCCAAGGTGCCTGCGCACACGAGCGATACTGAAGTGTTGGAATCATTTTTAATTCAATATTACCTAAACCAACAGCATGGCCAGCGGGTTCCAGCGGAAATTATTGTTCCCGAGCAGTTGGAAAATAGAAGTGCCTTAAATGAACAGTTAAGTTTGGCATTAGATATGCGCGTGAAGCTCGTGCAACCAAAGCGCGGAGAGCGTCAGCAATATTTAGCGTTAGCAACTAAGAATGCAATGAACGCTGTTGAGAGTAAGCTTGGGTTGCAATCCACGATGCAAACCCGATTTAAAGCACTGCACAAATTTCTACAGCGCGAAACGCCTATTGAACGTATGGAATGCTTTGATATTTCGCATACTATGGGCGAAGAAACGGTAGCTTCTTGCGTTGTATTTGACCAAGATGGGCCGCGAAAATCCGATTATCGTCGTTTCAATATAAAAGGCATCACCGGTGGTGACGATTATGCGGCCATGGCACAGGCTTTAGAACGCCGTTATAAACAAGCCGTTGAACGCGAAAATGTACCTGATTTATTGTTGATCGATGGCGGCAAAGGGCAGTTAACGCAAGCGGAAGAGTATTTTCAAGATTGGCCTCATCCGCCTATTTTACTGGGCGTCGCAAAGGGCGAGAGCCGGCGGCCAGGGTTAGAGACGCTTATCTTTGGTTTTAGCCGAAATACCGTTCATTTAGCGGCTGACGATCCAGCGCTGCATTTAATTCAACATATTCGTGATGAATCGCATCGTTTTGCAATTACCGGCCATCGTCAGCGCCGAGCTAAAGTAAGAAAAACATCTACGCTGGAAGAAATTCCAGCAGTTGGGAACAAGCGCCGGCAAAATTTACTTAAATATCTAGGTGGATTGCAGCAGGTAAAAAGCGCTAGTATAGAGCAGTTGGCAAATGTTCCTGGCATTAGCAGGGCGCTTGCGGAAACCATTTATTATGCGTTACGTGATGAATAAGTTGATAATTAGGTGATAACGTTCGCATAAGCCTTTGCTATGTGGTTCTTAAGTACCTGAATTCCATAAACACAGATAAGAAAGTGAGATCAAGCCCTTATGTGGAGCATTCCGAATATTATAACGTCTTTCCGGATTATTTTGATTCCGGTTTTCCTCGCTGTGTTCTATCTGCCTATCGAGTACGCTCACTTTTATGCTGCGCTCATTTTCGTATTAGCCGCAATAACGGATGGAATTGACGGTTATGTAGCGCGTAAACTGGAACAACAAACAAAGTTTGGTGCATTTCTAGATCCGGTGGCTGATAAAATTATGGTAGCGGCCGCACTTATTGTGGTGGTGGAATACCATCAAACGCTTTGGATAACTATTCCAGCGCTATTAATTATCAGCCGTGAGCTTATTATTTCAGCTTTGCGTGAATGGATGGCGGAAATCGGTAAACGCGATAGTGTAGCGGTATCTACTATTGGCAAAGTAAAAACGACCGCACAAATGATAGCCCTTACGGGTTTGTTGTGGAGCGCGAATACCTTCGTATATGTAATTGGCGCCATGGCGATCTATGTGGCTGCAATTTTAACGGTGTGGTCGATGTATATTTACCTCACTGCTGCATGGGCTGACCTAACAAAAGACAGTTAATAAGCTATATTTTAGCCATTTCATTCAAAAAATAGGCAAACAGCTTAAAAATCGAAATTTATTGTTGACTGAAATCAAGGGACAGGTAGAATGCACAGCCACTGGGGCAACGCCCTGGTGAGAAATAAAGTGAAGCGCGGGAATAGCTCAGTGGTAGAGCACAACCTTGCCAAGGTTGGGGTCGCGAGTTCGAATCTCGTTTCCCGCTCCAAACTTTATTTTAACCCAGGCGGGTTGGCAGAATGGCTATGCAGCGGATTGCAAATCCGTGGATCTCGGTTCGACTCCGGGACCCGCCTCCAGTTTTCTAGAACTTCTAAAGTTCTACACAGCATTACAACACTAGAAATAGTGCCTACTGAAAAGCCCGGGTGGTGAAATTGGTAGACACAAGGGATTTAAAATCCCTCGCTGGAAACAGCGTGCCGGTTCGAGTCCGGCCCCGGGCACCATTTCTAAGTATCTTTTGCAAGCATCCTAATTTAAGTTTTTAATTCCTAATCTGTTAAATATCATGGAATAACTATACCTAATGCATTCGCGGGAGAATGGATTTCGGGCTTTTGGCGCGAAGTTGGGGCCTTAGTGGTTGATACTGCAGTTCTTTGTATGATTAGGGAACGGCATACTAACGGCTACGGTTCTCGATTACATGCTGCAACCAATTCACCAAGGCAACAATTGCCATTTCGCGTTGGCTTTCTCTGCGAACGGAAATGTGGAGGCCATGGCGGCTGGTAAGCCGAAAACCGGGTACTTCTTTTAACCCTGCTTCGATGGCCGCGCGCGCATAAAAATCGGGTAACAGGAGTAACCTATTGGTAAATTGCCCCAGTTCCACTGCCATACTCGTGTTATTTACTAATTGCACCTGATCTGCCGATATTTTAGTATCAAATTCCTTGGTCCAACGATCCCAATCTTTATTGGTGTTCACAGCTACAAACTTACAATCGCTCAATGTTTTATTGCAAGGCTCTGAAACACTATCAGAACGCATTAAAATCAGTTGGCTATCGCTTAGTAACCAGTTTGCTATCGCTTTCTGCGCGGGGGCAGAGAAGGTAAGTAGTGCATCGAGTTCACCATGCAGTAGTTCATGTGTTAACGGAGCTTCGTTTTGTCTGCTTAAATATTCAGGAACCTGTACACATTGTAACTCTAGATGAGGGTATAATTGGTTGAATTCGGAGAGCATAGGGCCCAACCACCAGCGTAGTAGTTCGCTACTGATACCGAGTGTTAGGGTACGGCGGGCGTGTTCACCATTTTTCATTGTGCGCTTTACTAACCGCTCAACTTGTCGAAACACTCTTGATAAATCAGGGGCTAAGGCATCACCTGCGGGGGTTAATGCATGTACTCGGTTATCTCGTTGGATTAAACGGATGCCTAATTGTTCTTCAAGGGTGGTGATTTGGCGGCTAATAGCGGATTGGGTAACGCTAAGCTCGGCTGCCGCCGCTTTAAAACTACCCAAGCGGGCAACCGTTTCAAATACCCGCAATGCATTTAATGATGGGAAATTATTATTTTTCATTTTTGGCCACACCTATTGTTAATGCTTAAAAAACCGCCGTGCTGACAACCCGCATGGATTTCTTATTAATCAAAACATGTTGATTTTAAATCATCATAATAAATTACCAGAATGAGCGCAAATATGTTTATTTATATGCGCTTAGAGCAGGAGATTGCTTTTAGAATGTTAGATGATGTTTTTGCAGGCCGATATTTCGCTGAGTTCCTCGCTATGGCCATAGCACATGCACTAGCGGTGATGAGCCCAGGCCCTGATTTTGCAGTAGTGAGCCGCTACAGTGTGCGCCATGGCTCCCGAATAGCAACGTGGGTGAGTGCCGGTATTGGCACCGGTATTTTGGTTCACGTTACCTATTCAATACTTGGTTTAGCGTTAGTTATCAATCAAACGCCGTGGCTTTATCAAATGCTGCTTTTAATTGCGAGCGCATATTTCTTTTGGCTAGGTTGGAACGCACTGCGTTCTGCGCCAATACCCGTTAGCCGTGCAGCGGAATCCGGCGATGGTGAACAAACGGTGGCCGTGGTTCCACAGATTTCAGTAGGGCGCGCTTTCGTCATTGGCTTTTTAACCAACGGCCTGAACATCAAAGCTACCATGTTTTTCTTAGCGCTGTTCACGTCGATTATTTCTGTACAAACACCACTGTTAGTAAAAGTTGGATACGGTACGTATTTAGCCATCGCTACTTTCGCTTGGTTCGCTGCGCTCTCGTTTATGATTGGTAAAACTAGAATACGGACTATTTTATTAAGCCATGGTTATTGGTTTGATAGAGTTATGGGTTTGGTTTTATGGTTGTTAGCAATCCATTTACTTTGGCAGTGGTGGCAGTACCCCTGATTCCGGTATACTCTCGATATTGATTTTTAATATTTTTATTTTTAGCTATAGCTTTCAAAAGGCCGTTAAATGCAGTTATTTGTGAATGATCTTACCGTAATCGATTTTTCTTATCTGTGCCCAGAGCGGGGGATAGTGGGAGAAAGCTGGATTGTGGATATTATTCTTGATGGTTCGTTGAATGATCAATCCATGGTGCTAGATTTTGGCCGGGTTAAAAAACAAGTAAAGGCAATTATTGACCAATCGGTTGATCATAAACTGCTCATACCAACGGAACATGTGTTTACACAAGTAACACGCGAAGAAGCAGGAACGCACTACTGGGTTGATTTTTTACGCCCAAACAAATCGATTCATTTGTATTGTCCGGCCGATGCATACGCCTTCATTGATTCTGATACGATTACCCAAGAATCAACTATTGCCTATCTGCAGGCGGTGATAAAGCGTGAATTGCCAGCAAATGTTAAGGGGCTCGAGCTCACTTTGCGGGCCGAAGAAATGAACGGATTTTATTATCATTATACGCACGGTTTAAAAAAGCATGATGGTAATTGCCAACGCATTGCTCACGGTCATCGTTCAGCCATTAAAATTTTCATCGACGGAATGCGCAGCCCCGCATGGGAGCAACGTTGGTCGCGCCGCTGGGAGGATATCTACGTGGGAACGGCTGAGGACGTGGGCGAGGCGAGCAGTTTGAAGTTAAGTGCTGCCGCAAGAAAACACACCGGTGAGCACCATATTTGCTATTCGTACATGGCGGAACAGGGCCTGTTTGAATTGATTTTGCCGGCGCAAGAGAACGAAGTTATGTTTACGGATACTACGGTTGAATGTATTGCCGATTATGTGGCACATGAAATTGCTAAAACAATTGCGGCAGAATCAATGCCAACCCATACGCCCGAGGTGAAAGTAATTGCTTTTGAGGGCGTAGGTAAAGGAGCGATAGGTTATGCATAATATGTTTCGAAAGCTAATCCAGGCCCCGCTTATTGCATTTTTTGCGATTACAGCGATATGGTCGGCGAATGCGCTTGCCGAAAATAACTCAAGTATAGCTCCCTCAATTTCGGGAGAATTTGTACAAGGCGCGATGATTGTTGGCCGTACCGCGCCTGATGCAGACGTTACGCTCAACGGCGAATCTCTGAAAGTAGGGCGGGATGGATATTTTGTGTTTGGTATTGGCCGGGATGATGAAGGCGATATTGAACTCAAGATTACATCGTCCACAGGTGAACAATGGCAACAGCAATTTGCAATTGAAAGCCGTGAATTTAATATCCAGCGTGTGGATGGTTTGCCCCAGCGCACGGTAACCCCCGATCCTGAAGTGCAAGCGCTGATACGCGCCGATAATGTTAAAATTGGCGCGGCGCGTGATATTGATAGTGATCGTTTGAACTTCACTGAAGCCTTTATTTGGCCTGCTGAGGGTCGAATTAGCGGTGTGTATGGCAGCCAACGAATATTGAATGGTAATCCGAGCGCTCCACACTGGGGGCTTGATATCGCCGCGCCTACCGGAACACCGGTTTACGCGCCAGCAGGCGGCGAAGTGCGGTTAACGGCTGCAGATATGGTGCTTTCTGGTGGCACCATTATAATCGATCATGGCCACAATATTTTTTCTAGCTTTCTACATTTGCACGCTATTCATGTAGAAGAAGGGCAAGTTGTTGAGCCTGGCGATTTAATTGGTGAAATAGGTGCTACTGGCCGCGCTACTGGCCCACATTTAGATTGGCGCATGAATTGGGGTTCAGTTCGTGTGGATCCCGCGTTACTCTTACCCGAACGCGAATAGATTTTAATCTTTTTTTTGGCGCTAACGCTGCACCGGTAACGTTAGCGCCAAAAAGCTAATTTACAACCGCAGCCATTGGCCGCAAGCCGCTTTATCTCGAATCGTGAGCGCAAAACAATCCGCTTGCGGCGCTTGCCAAGTTAATTCCCGTTCAAATAATTGATCGTCGCGTATCACATGCACAACAACCCGCTCTCCGGGCTTATAACGATTGAATGCTTTTTGTACATTGCTCCGATTGGCGGCTAAAAAATCAATCGCCACTAAGCGATCATGTACCGCAATACCAGCCAACGCGGCAGCACTTTCCTCGAATACCCGCGATACAACAATTTCGTTGCCTTTCTCTTGCAATACCGCCCCAAGAGCAACTTGATTCGCAATCGTAGCACTCAACCCTGGCTGCAATGTGAGCGCCTCTGCGGTATTTGGGCTCACTTCGATGCCAAATTGTTCAAGCCACACATCGATGGGCAAAGGCTTTGTGGTTGCAAGCCACTGCTGAACTTGTTTGCCGATTTCAGGGTTACCAATTTCAGTAATCGCTGCAATTAAATCCTGATGATCGGTGCCGCGTACGCGTTTACCTTGATAAAGCGTAATCATAACATCGCGGATAGAGCACAATTGGTTGCTCGCTTGCCGCAGCATTAAATCGATAAGCAACGCAATGGTAGCGCCTTTGGTATAGTAGCTACTGATCGCATTTTGTGCGTTTTCGTTTTGCTGGTAAAAGGTTGTCCATGCGAGTGTGCTGGATTCCAATACACTTTGTCGTTGTGGCCCTTTGCCCCGCAAAGCCCGGCTTATATTCTGCCCAAGGCGTTGAATAAATTGTTCTGCTGGCATAACACCACTTTGCTGAACAAAATAATCATCGAGGTAAGAGGTTATCCCCTCGTAAAACCAGAGTTGCTCAGTATATTGCTCGTGCTGTAAATCGTAGGGGTGAAAGCACTTAGGTCGTAGTTGCTTTATATTCCAACTATGGAAATATTCATGGCTACATAAGCTCAAAAATGTAAGGTATTCATCACTTACTGCCGCACTCCTCGCGCCCGGTTCTAGCGTATGCCTGCTGCATAGGAGTGCGGTTGAGTTACGATGCTCAAGTCCGCCGAATCCTTCGCCTACAACCATGGTAAGAAATTGATAATTATCAAAAGGAACATTACCTTGCCAAAACTCAATTTGCGCTTCACAAATGGCTTTCAAATCATCGCGTAATCGTTCTTCATCGGCAAAATGACGCCCCACTAACACTAGGCTATGAGGGATATTCCCGGCGCTAAAGTTTATACGCGTTAGAGCACCTAACATAAACGGATAGTCGATCAGAGCAGCATAGCTTTCCGCACGGAACGTTCCAAAACCATTTTTGTCTGCCTGAATGCAAGGCATGCCCGTAGCGAGTTGCCATTGCCGTGCTGGATGTTCATGCTGAGGGGGCAATACCTGTATTTGGTGATGGGTTTGGTTAACGTTTCTGTATTCTGAGTTTAAAACCTCTAAACACAGCGCGCTTGGGTTGAAAAAGCCAAATTCGCTATCGAGCCAAGCGGTTCGAACTGATAAATCAAACGCATATACTCTATAGGTTACGGTAAGCGGGCCAGTAGCAGGTGAAATCTGCCATGTGCTCTTGTCCAAGCGTATGTAGCTCAGCTCACAATCTGCTTGGGTAGCTGAGAACTCAACAACATTCTTAGCAAAATCCCGTATCATGTAACTGCCGGGTAACCATGCAGGTAAGCGCAAAATAGTACCATTCGGATCCGGCTTTTCGATCGTTAAGGTTACATTGAAATAGTGATGATGTAGATCCTGAGTATCAATGATGTAGGTGATTTCAGGAGTCGATTGCGATTTTATTGCATTTACCGCTGCACTGTCGGTTTTCATAAATTGCCTTTTAGAGCCGTTACTGAATGAGCCGAGTGTATCATGAGCATCTAGATGCGACTAAGCATGATACTTTCCGGTTGAATGGCATCGAATTTTCAAGTACTTCGAGTACAATTCTATATTAGGTATGTTTATCACGATGATTAAGGATTAAGTTTGAACTGGCGTTCGTATCTAGAAGATCGAAATAAAATGTTTTGGCTACTGCAAATTGCAGGTTGGTCGGGCTACGCGTTGGTGCAATACATGGGTTCGCTCATGCATGAAATGCGTGAGATCTGGATTGTGATTGTACTTTTGGGTGCATACGGTGGCTTCTTGCTAACGGTACCTATGCGCTATATTTACCGCTCAATTTGGCATAAACACCCGATGTTTCAGATCGTGGTGGTGGTTCTATGTTCTTATCTTGCTGCGGCTACTTGGGCGGTTATTGACAACCTCACGAACTGGGAAATCTACAAGTTTGGGTTCCGGCCAACGAATTTATTATTTTACTTTCAGCTCACCGTGGTTAAGTTCTACATCATGCTAACCTGGAGTGTTTTATATTTTGTAATTAAATACTATCAACTGCTACAAGACGCTCAGCAAAAATCCCTTGCGGCCGCCTCAATGGCGCATCAATCGCAGTTGAAAATGTTACGTTATCAGCTAAACCCACACTTTTTATTTAATACTCTGAATGCGATATCAACGCTGATCTTAGTAAATGATAACAAGGGTGCGAATCAAATGATGAGCAAGCTGAGCCGGTTCTTGCGCTTCTCCTTGGATAACGAGCCGATTAAACGCATTACGCTTGAGCAAGAAATATCCGCCGCTATGCTTTATCTTGATATTGAAAAAGTGCGGTTCGGTGATCGTTTGGAAGTAATCGTAAATATTAGCGACGAAGCCAAGCACGCATTAGTACCGAGTTTGATTTTACAGCCCTTAATCGAAAACTCTATCAAATACGCCATTGCTAAAACTGAGGCAGTAGGGCGTATTGAAATCAACGCAGCGGTTGTGGATAGTGAGCTTACAATCGCCGTTTCTGATAACGGTCCGGAACCTTTTGACCCTTCGAAAATGAGGATTCGCGGTTCCGGAGTAGGGCTAGTGAATACGAAAGAACGGCTCAAAGCCTTGTATGGAAAACAGTTCTCATTTAATCTGTCGGCTAATACACCTACAGGTTGCGTAGCGTCATTGAAATTTCCGTGGCAAACCGCTGAACATTAATGTGCACTTATGAGATTGTGATTTGAGCCTTATGAAAGAACGCATTCGCGCAGTAATTGTTGATGATGAACCGCTAGCACGGCAGGGTTTACGTATTCGCTTAGGGGCTTTTGCTCATGTCGAGGTTGTCGGCGAAGCGAGTAGTGGCCGTGAAGCTATCGAAATGATTGTTCGCGAAGCACCTGATTTGGTTTTTCTTGATATTCAAATGCCGGGCCTAAACGGCTTTGATGTTTTGCGTTTGATTCGAGAGAAAGCAGCACAAATGCCTGCTGTTGTATTTGTTACGGCTTATGATCATTATGCGATTCGTGCGTTTGAAGTGCGTGCTATTGATTATCTGTTAAAACCTGTAGATGAAGAACGTTTAGCCGTTGCAATTGAACGTATCGGTGAAGAACTACGCACAGAGCAAACGAGTGGTTATCAACAGCGTTTAGTTGAGCTCGTGGCAGAAATTACGGGTGGCGATGTTGAAGAAATTCTGCAACAACTTGCCGAAGGCAAAGCTCCTCTCATTGAAAATTACCCAGAGCATATTGCGATTAAAGATAGCGGTGAAATTACCCGGGTGGCGATAAATTCAATTGAATGGATTGACGCTGCCGGTGATTACATGTGTATACACGCTGCCAATCAAACCCACATTTTACGCCGTACCATGAAAGAGCTTGAACAAGAGTTAAACCCACGGTTATTCCAACGAATTCACCGTTCGGCGATTGTTAACCTCGGGCAAGTTGAGAAGCTCTGTAGCCGTCAGAATGGCGAGTATCATTTAGTACTACAAAATGGCCAAGAGCTAAAAGTAAGCCGCAGTTACAAGGATCGAATAAAGCAATTGGTACTCGGCTTAGCCTAATCTATCTCGCGTTTTTGAATTTTCCTTTCAATTATTAAAGTATGATCAATAAGTGCTGTGTGTTCGTAATTAAACGGGTGTAGTTACCGTTGTAATTACTAAACCGTATAAGGCTGACATCATGCGTTCGTTTGTTCTTTCCTTGCTCATTGTATTCGCCGTAATATTGCTTACGAGCTGCAGTAGCCGCCAGCTTGGGTATCGTTATGCCGAAACGTTGGTAAGCTGGCAGGCCGGAAACTATGTATCTTTAAATGATGCGCAAGATGCGCTGCTGCGCGAAGAAACCGAGCAATTCCTGCAATGGCACGCACAAACGCACATGCCGAAATATCATCAGCTACTCACTGAAGCATCGCAATTGCTACATGCTCCGGAACTCACTACAGACATATTAATTGAGAAGCAGGAAATCATTGCCAACTATTGGTATGAAATACGTTTGCAATTAATTGCGCCTTCGGTTCGCCTATTAAAAACGTTAGATGACGATCAAGTTGCTGAGTTGATTGAGAACTTGCAAGCCCGCTTAGAAAAACAGCAAGATCGACTAGAAGAGAGTGAAATGGAAATCGCGGGTGGCAATGAAAACTACCCACAGCAGAGACGCGCAGATCGTTTCATGGATTCCTTTCGGAGTTACGCAGGCAAGCCGAACGATGAACAAACGCAACGCATCATGGATTGGAGCATGCAAGCGCCGATTGTGAATAAGCAATGGTATCGCTATCAACAACAATGGCATGAGGCGTTTGTTCGTATCTTAGAAAACCGTCATGACGATAACTTTTCGCAAGTATTACAAGATCTTTATCTGGAGCCAGAACAATTTCGCGGTGCCGATATGAACGCACAACTTGAGATTACCGAAGAGGCATCTCTTGCGCTCATGGTGGCTTTACATGAAAGCCTATCAATACAGCAACGCAGTAAGTTAGCGCGCCGTATTGATAAGCTTCGTCGAGATATTCGTGGAATGATGAAACAACGCAACGTTGAGTTCTAACCTAGTATTTTAAGGCGCACGCTATACTTGTAGAATCTTACTTGTATTCGTTTTACCAATGGTTTCCATTACATCGCCATGGGTGATAATAACCATTTCGCCCTTATTGATATGCCCACGCTTCTCAATTAATTCAATGGCATCGCGAAGCACGCGTTGGGGATCTGATGCGGTGGAATCAAAATACTCCGGATAAACCCCCCGATAAAGATTTGCGCGATTTAATGAGTGTTCGTGGCGAGAAAGCGCAAAAATCGGTAAATCAGTGTGAATACGCGACATTAACTTCGCGGTGTGTCCTGATTCGGTAAGCGCGATAATCGCAGTAACGCCTTCTAGGTGATTTGCTGTATACATAGCAGCCAGTGCTGTGGCTTGCGATACCGAAGGAACGGACTCCTCGATTCTATCGCGGCTTAAGCGAAGAGCGGGGTATTCTTCTGCGCCACTACAGATTTCGGCCATGGCCAACACGGTTTCTACTGGATACTTACCAGCCGCGGTTTCCGCGCTAAGCATCACGGCATCGGTGCCGTCGAGAACAGCGTTGGCTACGTCCATAACTTCAGCGCGGGTAGGCATCGAGTTATCGATCATCGATTCCATCATCTGCGTAGCGGTGATAACTACTTTATTCAATTCACGTGCTCGCTGAATAATTCGTTTTTGCTTCCCAACGAGTTGTGCATCACCAATTTCAACTCCGAGATCGCCACGTGCAACCATAACAACATCAGATTCTAAAATGACATCATCGAGTGCTTCATCGGTTGCAACTGTTTCTGCTCGTTCGATTTTTGCGCAAATAGCACCATCACATCCAGCTTTGTTTAATAGTGCCCGTGCTAATTGAAGATCGGCGCCGCTGCGCGGGAAAGATACGGCAAGAATATCAACGTCGATTTCGGCAGCAAGTTCGATATCACGGTAATCTTTATCCGTTAGCGCAGCTGCAGATAGGCCGCCGCCCATGCGGTTAATGCCTTTGTTATTCGATAATGTTCCACCAACAGTAACCACGGTATGAACTTCAGAACCCGAAACTGCCGTAACTTCTAGGCGAATACGACCATCGTCCAGTAGGAGAATGTCGCCGCGTTCTACATCTTTGGGTAGCTCTTTGTAATCAAGGCCCACACGCTCGGTGGTACCGGCTGCACCATCAAACGCTGCATCCAGAATAAAGGCCGCGCCTTTTTCCAGCTCTACTGTTCCTTCCAGAAAGCGCGCAACACGAATTTTAGGGCCTTGCAGATCGCCAAGGATAGCAACGTGATAACCAAGCCTATTTGCAATTTCACGTACCGACTCCGCTCGCTTGATATGATCTTCAGCGTTACCATGGGAAAAATTCAAGCGCACAACATCGGCACCTGCTTTGATTAATGATTCAAGCACGCCTGGTTTATCGGTTGCCGGGCCTAAGGTGGTTACTATCTTGGTGCGTCTTAACATGATTACATTAACCTTACTGTTGAACGTGTTCTTTTGAACTATAAAGAAATAGGCTTATATAGAAAGATATAAAGGCTATTGCTCAACCAAATTGTTGCAAGCACACTAATATTAACATAATGAATGTGGCCGATGTATGAATGGATACCGCAAACCAGCGAAATAAATAGGTGAAATTTATGAAAGATCGAAAAACAGACGCGCAATGGCGAGAAGAACTTAGCCCAGAAGCCTATCGCGTTTTGCGTGAAAAAGGTACGGAAGCGCCATTTTCGGGTGCTTTGCTGCAAGAGGAGCGAAATGGAGATTATAAGTGTGCAGGATGTGGCGCCTTGCTGTTCAAAGCACAAACCAAATTTGATGCGGGTTGTGGTTGGCCGAGTTTTTACGACGCCGAGCCGGATACGGTGAAATATGTAACGGATAAGAGCCACGGAATGATGCGCACGGAAATTCTCTGTGCAAATTGCGATGGCCACCTTGGCCATGTTTTTCCGGATGGCCCTGAACCAACAGGGCAGCGCTACTGTGTAAACTCTTTGGCACTTGATTTCGAAGCAAAAGAAGAGCGGTAAAGTAGCAGTTTGTTGGCAAATTAAGTACAATGCCGCTCGCATTTTAGGCTAGTTTGAAATTATTTGATTAGAATAAGTTTGAGCTAGATTTTTTCGTTACATTCGTAAGAATCAATAAAGGTTTACCGATGACTGACGCGCTGAACGATATTACGTTAAAAAGCTGGGAAGAACGCCAAGAGTTTGCTGAGTTAATGCAACCATTAATTGGTCGTTTATATCGCACCAAAGGAGTAGAGATTCTGGTTTATGGCCGGAGCCTGCTGAATGGTTCAACTATCGATATTATTAAAACGCATCGTTTAGTGCGCCAGCATGAAGGGCAAAAATTACGCTTGCGTGAAAGCTATCCGTTCTTGCAAGCGATTGCAGAAATCGAAATGGCACCAGCGCGTATTGATCTAGGTAAATTAGCATTCGGTTATCATTTTGGCGGTAAGCGCCAAGGCGATGAAACGGTTGAAAATTACGTAAAACGTGTTTTGGGCGATTTGGTTGGTAAGGCTGATGAAGTAGAACCGCGGGATGTTGTACTCTATGGCTTTGGCCGCATTGGTCGGTTACTTGCCCGCTTATTGATTGAACGTAATGGCCGTAACAATAAATTGCGGCTCAAAGCTATTGTAGTGCGTGGCGGTGGCGAAGGCGATTTAGAGAAGCGAGCTAGTTTGTTGCGTCGCGATTCGGTGCACGGTCCATTCAATGGTTCGATTACCGTAGATCACGCGAATAGCGCAATTAAAGCAAATGGCACGCAAATTCAGGTGATTTATGCGAACTCGCCAGATTCTATCGATTACACGCAATACGGTATCGACAATGCGATTATTGTTGATAACACAGGTGTCTGGAAAGACGAAGCGGGCTTAGGTTTACACTTGAAATCGAAAGGGGCTGCAAAAGTTCTCTTAACGGCGCCGGCGAAAGGTAACATTAAGAATATTGTTCATGGCGTGAACCATGGCGATATCCAAGCGGACGATTTAATTGTATCGGCGGCAAGTTGCACAACGAACGCGATTACGCCGGTACTGAAAGCAATTAACGATGAGTTTGTGATCAAAAATGGCCATGTGGAAACCGTGCATGCCTACACCAACGATCAGAATCTAATCGATAACTACCATAAAGCTGAACGCCGTGGCCGCTCGGCGCCATTAAATATGGTGCTTACGGAAACAGGTGCAGCAAAAGCAGTAGCAAAAGCACTACCAGAGTTGGCAGGCAAGTTAACGGGGAATGCGATACGTGTTCCTACACCAAACGTTTCTATGGCCATTATGAATTTGAACCTTGGTAAATCTACTGATAAAGAAGGTTTAAATGAGTATTTGCGCAAAGCTGCGTTAAATTCGGATTTGCAGAATCAAATCGATTTTACTTCGTCTACTGAAATCGTATCGTCAGACCTAGTAGGTAGCCGCTATGCAGGCATTGTTGATTCACAAGCAACCATTGTTGATGGCGATCGCGCGGTACTATACGTTTGGTACGATAATGAATTTGGTTACAGCTGCCAGGTATTGCGCGTAGTGCAAGATATGGCGGGTTTGATTGTACCCAACGTTCCGGCGTAAATACGATACAACGTTAAAAGCGCCTTCGGGCGCTTATTTTTTTGGGGCTCATTGGTGTTGCTAACTTGGGCACTTTTTTACTCACGTAGTGTGAGTGCACGATTATAAATTGAGGATGCTTGTTTTATGTATATTTCTACAGCCTTTGATAGCGGTAATATTGATGTAATTAGCGCTGAAAGCGCTGATAACATCCGCTTACGTATTCGCAAAGATAATCAATCTGATTTTTACCAATGGTTCCACTTTAAGCTTTTTGGTGAGATTGATGTTGAACACAGCATGGTAATTGAGAATGCGGGTGGCTCTGCTTATCCGAAAGGGTGGGAGAACTACCAAGCAATGGCAAGTTATGATCGCGAACATTGGTTCCGAGTGCCAACTTCTTTTGATGGTGAAAAATTAACCATCACCCATACGCCAGAGCAAGAAACGGTTTTCTATGCTTATTTTGTTCCGTATAGCTGGGAACGTCATCTTGATTTACTGCAAGTTGCCCAACAATCAGCATGGGTGCAGCAATGTATTTTGGGCACCACATTGGATGGCCGCGAAATTAACATGCTGATAGTAGGTGAGCCAGCTGAACACAAACGGAATATCTGGATTACTGCACGCCAACACCCGGGTGAAACCATGGCTGAATGGTTTGTGGAAGGCTTGTTAGAGCATTTGCTTGACGAAGACGAGCCTGTATCTCGCCAGCTGCTCGATAAAGCTGTGTTTTATATTGTTCCGAACATGAACCCTGATGGCAGTGTTCGTGGTCATTTGCGCACTAATGCTGCTGGCGTTAACTTGAACCGCGAGTGGGCCGCACCTTCGTTAGAGAAGAGCCCAGAGGTTTATCACGTTATGGAAGAGATGGATGCGATCGGTGTCGATATGTATCTTGATGTTCATGGCGATGAGAACTTACCCTATAACTTTATCGCCGGTTCGGAAGGCATTCCTTCGTACGATGAGCGCCATGCTAATCTCGAAGAGAGTTTCCGCAAGGCCTACCGCGCAGCAACGGCCGAATTTCAAACCACTTATGGCTATGAAAAAGAAGCGCCTGGTAAAGCTAATTTAACGGTAGCCAGTAGCGCTGTTGCGGAACGCTTTAAGTGCTTAGCTTTCACTATCGAAATGCCGTTCAAAGATAATGATGATTTACCTGAACCTTACCAACAATGGTCGGATATTCGTTCATGTAACTTTGGCCGTGATACTTTGAAAGCTGTTCTTGATGTTGTCGATGAACTGCGTTAAGCGTTGCGGTTAGATGTTTGGTAGATACAAAAAGGCCGGATTTTAATCCGGCCTTTTTAGTTCGTGTTTGAATCTAAGTAACAAATTACTTATCTTCTGTTTCCGCTGGCGGAACCGTACCTTCAGCACGTTGCTTGGCGATACGCTTTTCCCAAAAGTCAGCTTTTTTAATGCCGAGTTTCACTGGATCGAAAATGATCGGGCCACCGGCTTTTTTCTGCTCTTCATAATCGCGTAGGCACATGATGGCCGGTTTCGCGACAAAGAAGATAGCTAAAATGCCGAGAATGTTGATCCACGCCATTAAGCCCACGCCGATATCACCAAGGTTCCAAATGTATCCAGAGCTATTAACCATGCCATAGGCCACCATAAACATAATAACCATTTTCACGATGAACAATGAAAAACGGTTTTTAATATAGCGGTTTAAGTACGCCACGTTGGTTTCAGCAATGTAGTAGTAAGCCAGGATGGTTGTGAAGGCGAAAAAGAATATAGCGACGCCCACGAAACCTTGCCCGAAATTACCAAACACACTGGACAATGCGAGCTGCGTGAATGCAGGTGAGGCCACTTCAGTAGCAGCATCAACATTTTGTAGAATCAGCGCACCAGAAGCTTCCGTTACAATGTTGTATTGTTGCGTGATCAAGATCATTAACGCGGTAGCGGTACAGACAAACAGTGTATCTACATAAACCGAGAACGCCTGCACTAAACCTTGCTGCGAAGGGTGATCAACTTCTGCTGCAGAAGAGGCGTGTGGTCCAGTACCTTGACCCGCTTCATTCGAGTAAATACCACGTTTAACACCCCAACCGATAGCGGCACCAAAACCGGCTTGCGCGGTGAACGCGTCGGTAAATATCATCGCGAATATGCCGGGCACTTGGTTTAAGTTCAGGAATACGATCACTAACGCCATAATGATGTAGGCAAGCGCCATGAATGGCACGACAACTTGGGTGAAGTTTGCAATGCGGCGAATTCCGCCAAAGATAATAAAGCCAAGTACGATCAAGATAACAGCTAGTGCAATTAATTTATTGCTACCCACATCGCCATAATCAGTAGTTACTAAATTACCGTCGCCAAACACGTGGGTTACGGCATTACCTACAGCGTTGGCTTGGATACCCGGTAGGAAGATACCACAGGCGACAATTGCAGATATGGCGAAAACGATGGCTAACCATTTTTGACCTAAAGCTTTTTCGAAGTAGTACGCAGGACCGCCTCGATATTGGCCATTTTCTTCAACTTTATAAATCTGACCGAGGGTAGATTCTGCATACGCTGTACTGGCACCTAAAAAGGCAACAACCCACATCCAAAATACTGCACCAGGACCACCGAAACCGATAGCCGCGGCAACACCCGCGATATTACCTACACCCACACGGCCTGAGAGTGTTACCGCAAGCGCTTGGAATGATGAGATACCTTTGCTGGATTCGTTGGGGCTAAAGAGAAGTTTAACCATCTCTTTGAAATGACGAACCTGCGCAAAGCGGGTAAGTATTGAGTAAAATAAGCCTGCAGCTAAGCATAGAAATACTAAGGCTGGGCTCCAAATGATACTATTAAGTGTGCTGACCAGATTTTCCATCAGATCCTCTCGTGGTTGTTATTGTTTTGTTACTCGTACTTTGCCACAGTTCAACAGAAAGCTCTACGCTATTCCGAACACAAAACCTCGTCAAACACGCTGCTGGTCGAAAACTAGATGGAATATAGCGCAATTAAGCATATAGAATCGGAATCGAGTGATGACCCTGAGCTTACAGGCTGCTATGATAAGGTTTGGCGTGTTTACGTTAGCGAACCTAATTTTTATCGTTAACGTATTAGCTAAGCATTTTATAAATTTTAGGTTAGGTGATTTTTATATGGCAATTATAAGTTGCCCTGGCTGCGGTAAAAAAGTTTCTGATAGAGCTGCAGTGTGTGGTGAATGCGGCTTTATGCTTGGCGCTCATGATGTTGAAAGCTTAGCGCGAAAGGCGCAAAATCAACGTTCGATTAAAGTAAGCAAATTAGTGAGCCATCAAATGCTCGCTATTTTACTTTTTATAGCGGGTATTACGGGTACTTTCTATGATTGGACGCAAGTTGAAGGTTGGCAGTTTATGCCACATATCTCCCTTGCTGTTTCTGTGCTTAGCTTTATTTGGTACTTAGTAACCCGTGCCCGCATTTATATTCTTAAGCGACAGCGATAATTATGCAGTACGATGACGCCCTTAGGGCGATGACACCAGAAATATATGAACGAATGAAGAATGCAGTAGAAACTGGCCGCTGGCCGGATGGAAACAAACTTACTGCGGTTCAGCTTGAAAATGCGATGGAGCTTGTGATGGTTTACCAAGCTAAGCGTTTACAACAAGATGATCATTTCACGATTGCCCCGTCTGGCGAACTCTTAATGAAAACCAAAGGTGATTTCCGTGCGGAGCTGCGCTTGCGTGCCGGCTCTGATATTGCGCGTTTTAATATAAATGATGCGTTAGGTAATGCTAATAGCGATTCGGATACGGAGAAATAAAACCAGTGTTTGTTACCGAAACTCCTACAGAAAAAGGTAATGCCGAGCATTACCAAAGTTTACAGCAGCAACTAAGTGCTTTAGTGGCTGGTGAACCGAATTTAATTGCAAATCTAGCTAATATCAGTGCTGTGCTCTTTGACCAACTGGACAACCTAAATTGGCTTGGCTTCTATCTTGCTGAGGGTGAAGAGCTGGTTCTTGGTCCGTTTCAAGGCAAAGTGGCTTGCGTGCGTATTCCTTTTGGAAAGGGCGTTTGTGGCACGGCGGCGAGTAGCCAAACAATTCAGCGTATAGCC
Source organism: Aliidiomarina shirensis (assembly GCF_003987345.1). Lineage (GTDB taxonomy): Bacteria > Pseudomonadota > Gammaproteobacteria > Enterobacterales > Alteromonadaceae > Aliidiomarina > Aliidiomarina shirensis. Next base: position 298,225 of record NZ_PIPP01000001.1, read on the forward strand.
GATGTGCATGAATTTCCCGGACACATCGCCTGTGATGCGGCAAGTAATTCAGAAATTGTATTACCCATTGTAGTGGACGGCAAAACCGTTGCGGTGTTGGATATTGATAGCCCCATAACAAACCGTTTTACTGATATCGATGAAGCAGGGCTTGCGGCTTTGCTTCCCTTGCTCGCAAGCTTGAATTGGTAAGCTAATGGAAATATTTGATGTTCGCCCATATTTGGTATCTATTCATGATATGGAATTTTTTGAAGACGATGCTGAACAGGCTGCGGATAACTTAAATGCGATGTTGTATGCCATTGTTCGTGAAGCAGAAACAAGCGATTATTGGGATGCGGAAAAAATTGAACAACTTGTTAGTGAAGTATCTGATATGTGGGTCCGTGAACTTGGGCTGATTGAATCAGAAGTAGATGAATTAGAAGATTATATAACTCACTTGGTACATCGAATCGAACAAGATGGCCAGAATGAACAGCTCGATGAAGGTTAATTAAATGGAAAACACGGCAAAACTCTCCACTAGTAAAGAAGTGATTGCATATTTGGCAACACAGTTCCCAACGTGCTTCACTCTCGAAGGAGAGGCACGACCGCTTAAAATTGGCATCTTTGACGATTTAGCTACTCGGCTTGCGGATGATGAGAAAGTCAGTAAAACACGCCTGCGCTCAGCGCTACGTCAGTATACTGGTTCTTGGCGTTATCTACGTGGCGTTAAAGCCGGCGTTGAGCGGGTTGACTTAGACGGCAACGATGCCGGTTTAGTTGAAGCTGACCATGAAGAGCACGCACAACTGCAATTGACCGAATCACAAGAGCGAGCGAAAGCGAAACGTGCAGAACGTGCGGCGGAAAGCAAAGCTGCTGCGACAAAAGCCCGTGCAGCTAAGAACAAAGACGCGCAAGATAGTGTCAGAAAGGATAAGGGTGGAAAAGCGAAGGGTGGTACAAAACCAAAATCTCGCCGTAGTAACCCATTAGGTAGTTCAGGTACAGACAAAGCGGGCAAGCCCAAAGTATCCGGTCCATTAGAGGTGATACAGCCTGATCAAGTTAAAGTAGGTCAAGCTGTACAGATTAAAGTAGGTAGCTTTCCCGTAACAGGTACCATAACTGAGATTGATAAAAATGACGCACAAGTTCAGTTGCCAACCGGTATGTCGGTTCGCGTGCAGTTAACTGATTTGTTTAGCGTTTGATAGGAGTATGAATGATTAAGCAGGTTGTACAACGAGTAGCTTTAGTTTCAGCGTTACTTTTTAGTGTGGCGTTTACTAATGCGCCTGTATTTGCGCAAGATGATGAGCGTTACAGTGTAAGTGATATTCCAACGTTACAGCCGGAATCTCAACACGTTGCGGCAAGCCGCCGGATAGCTGCTTATTTCACTCGTTATCACTATAGCAACGTTGAGCTTGATGCTGAGATGTCTCAGCAAATCTTTGACCGCTATTTCGAGCAACTTGATTATAATCGCATGTTTATGCTGGCCAGCGATATTGAGAAGTTCAGTGAGCACCGTGATAATTTTCATGAAGCGCTTATTGAAGGTGAGCTAGCTGTTGCCTTTGCGATTCATCAACTGAATATGGAACGCCGTTTCGAACGCTTTGAATTTGCGCTAGAGCATGTAGCAAGTATTGACGATGAATTTGATTTTGACGAAGAAGGTGCTGAATACCAATTTGATCGCACCGAAGCGGAGTGGGCTAGCAGCGAAGAAGAGCTGAATGACATTTGGCGTAAGCGAGTACAAAGTGATGCCCTCAATTTAGCGTTGGCGGGCCGCACACCAGAGGAAATAATTGAGAACCTTGAGCGTCGCTATCGGTCAGCACAGCAGCAGATAACACAGTATAAAAGCGAAGATGCATTCCAATCAGTAATGAATGCGTTCGCACGCAGTGTCGATGCACACACGAGCTACTTATCCCCACGTAACGCCGAACGTTTTCAGCAAAACATGAATCTCTCACTCGAGGGAATAGGTGCGGTTTTGCAAGCAGAGTATGATTATACCGTTATTCGTTCATTAGTGCCGGGCGGCCCAGCTGAGCGTTCAGATGAGCTGGCACCAAATGATAGAATTATTGCTGTTGCGCAGGGTGACCAAGAGTTTGTAGATGTTATTGGTTGGCGCCTTGATGACGTTGTGGAGCTTATCAAAGGGCCGAAAGGTAGCGTGGTTCGCTTACAAGTATTAAAAGAAAGTGACGGCTCCGGTGCTGCACCTAAATCAGTTGAAATCGTTCGCGAAGAGGTGCGGTTAGAAGATCGGGAAGCAAAACTTACCTATGAAACGAGTAACACTGGCGAAAAATTTGCCGTTATTACCATCCCAGGCTTCTACAATAAATTAACCGATGATGTACGTGCGCTGCTGATAGAAGTGAATGCAGAACCGGAGCTTTCGGGTTTAGTTGTCGATTTACGTGGCAACGGCGGTGGTGCGCTAAATGAATCTATTACCTTAACCGGTTTGTTCATTCCTTCAGGCCCAGTTGTTCAAGTTCGTGAAAGCAGCGGCCGCGTGGACGTGAGTGGCGATCCTGATCCGGATGTTGTGTACGATGGGCCGATGGTTGTGATGGTGGATCGCTTTAGTGCTTCGGCATCAGAAATTTTTGCGGCGGCTTTACAGGATTATCGCCGTGCTCTTATTGTTGGTGAAAATACCTTTGGTAAAGGTACAGTTCAGCAACATCGTGGTTTGCAGCGCCGTTTTGATTTAGGTAGCAACCCGATGGGCAGCGTACAGTATACGATGGCTAAATTTTATCGGATTAACGGCGGTTCAACACAGCATAAAGGGGTAGTACCCGATATCGCATTCCCAAGTTTGGTGGATCCGGAAGAGTTTGGCGAGAGCCGTGCTGATAATGCATTACCTTGGGATCAGATAGATCCAGTGCAGTTCCGGGCGTTTAACTTTGTAAATAACGCGCTGATTGATAAGTTGAATAACGAACACACACTTAGAATTTCAGATGATAAAGAATTTGAATTTATCGCCGAGGATGTTGAACGTTATCAGGAAATGCGTGATCGCAAATCGATTTCCCTGGTGCGTGCAGAGCGAGAAGCGGAAACCGAGGCCGATCAAGCACGTAACCTTGAACGCATTAATATGCGGTTGCAACTAGCCGGCTTAGAACCAGTAGAATCACTTGATGGGGTTGATGAAGCTTATCGTTCTCCTGATGTATTCCTTCGCGAAGCGATAGAAGTTGCTGCTGATTATGTGCACGTGATGAATGGTGGTAGCCGAAACGTTAAGAATGACTAGCGCGGATTTTCATTCCAATAGTTGTGCGTTTTGGATATAAAAAACCTACAAAATCAGTATAAAATGAAATAAGGGCTTGCCGTGGCAGGCCCTTATTTGTAAGTTAGCACCCTATAAAAATTAATATTGCCGAAAAACCATAACAATAACGGTACTCGCTTTATGACAATAGAACGTTCCACAAATAATCGCTGGTCGAGTAATTTTTCCTTCGTACTCGCCGCTACAGCTGCTGCAGTAGGCCTTGGAAATATTTGGAAGTTTCCCTATATCATGGGAGAAAATGGCGGTGGCGCCTTTGTGCTGCTGTATTTGCTGTTTATCTTTCTGATTGGTGTCCCGGTTTTGATGGCGGAAGTGCTGATTGGTCGTCGAGGCCGTAATTCCCCTGGATACGCAGCGGCTAAGCTGGCACGTGAATCGGGCGTGAGCCCAGCATGGCAGATAACGGGCTGGATGGGCCTCAGTGCTGGTTTCATTATTCTTACTTTCTATGCGGTTATCGCGGGTTGGGCGCTCTCTTACGTAGTTAAAAGTGTAAAAGGTACGTTTGTTGATGCGACACCGGAAACGGTTTCAGCTACCTTCGGTGCTATGGTGAGTTCAGCACCTGAACTCTTACTTTTCACCACACTTTTGATCGTAGCTACTGTGTTTGTTGTCGGTAAAGGTTTTAAAAATGGCCTCGAGCGTGCCGTAACCTACCTTATGCCGTTACTGCTTGGTTTATTGATTATTATTGCGCTCTATGCCGCTCACATCGGCGATTTTTCCGCAGCGTTCAAGTTCATGTTTTACCCGAATTTTTCAGCGTTAACGACACAGGGCGCGTTGATAGCTCTCGGACATGCATTCTTTACGCTTAGTTTGGCATCCGGTGTGATGATTATTTACGGTGCTTATTTGCCCAAGGGCGCTTCAATTGTTCGTACCTCAATATGGATTGCATTGGCCGATACGGTGGTGGCGCTGATCGCTGGCCTAGCGATATTCCCGATTGTATTTGGCTTTGGCTTAACACCGGGTGAAGGCCCAGGGCTTATATTCCAAACTTTACCGTTAGCATTCGCGAATATGCCATTTACCACGCTGATATCAACGTTGTTCTTTGTCATGCTAGTGTTAGCGGCATTCACTTCAGCGATTGCCATGATCGAGGCATCAGTTGCGTTTGCGGAAGAACGCTTACGGATTAAACGCTGGCAAGCCGCCATTACTTCGGGCACGGTACTTTGGATTCTGAGCTTAGGTACAGTATTTTCGTTGAGTGGCGCGGGTTGGGCCCAGCTCGATTGGAACTTCTTTGGCAAGGAACTCGATAGTATTTTTGCTGCTATTGATCATCTCGCATCAAATATCTTATTGCCATTAGGTGGTTTCATGGCAGCGGTATTTACAGGTTGGGTAATGAAAAGACGCTTTACCGAAGAAGAGCTCAATATGAGTAAAGTGGGTTATAGAATATGGCAATTCTGTGTGCGCTATTTAGCACCTGTTGCTATTATTTTTATTTTCTTGCAGTTACTTGGCATCATCAACTTTTAATCTTTAGTTAATACGGAAACGATTTATGACGGTTACTCCAAAACGTCCTTCATATTTGCAAGCTTTGTTACCATTGCTTGCCTTAATTGTGATGCTAAGTAGTTCGGTGTATTTGTTTGGTGAAGATTCATCTTATGGGCCAAACCAGATCGCATTGTTAATTGCAGCGGCTATCGCCACATTAATCGCCTTTCAAAATGGCCATCGCTGGGAAAATATTGAGAGTGGAATAACCTCAGGCATATCAGTGGCTTTGGGTGCTATTCTTATTATTTTAATGGTCGGTTCGTTAATAGGTACTTGGTTATTAGCAGGTATCGTGCCCACCATGATTTATTATGGTTTAGAGCTTTTAAGCCCCAGTTGGTTTTATGCCGCCACGTGTATTATTTGTGCCATCGTGGCGTTATCGATTGGTAGTTCGTGGACTACAGCAGCAACCATAGGTGTTGCCTTAATCGGCGTTGCTACGGGGATGGAGCTATCGTTGCCGATCACGGCAGGTGCGGTGATTTCTGGAGCCTACTTTGGCGATAAAATGTCGCCGTTGTCGGATACCACGAACCTAGCTCCCGCAGTAGCTGGCTCTGAGTTATTTGCGCATATTCGCTATATGACATGGACAGCGTTACCAGCTCTGGGTATTTCAATTGTATTGTTTTTGATTCTCGGCTTTAGTGCCGGTGGTGAAGCTAACCTTGATTCGCTTGTAGTGATGCAAAATGAGCTGAGCGATATATTCAATATTAGCCCGATTATGTTAGTACCACTTGCCATTCTATTTGCATTGGCGGCCATGAAGAAGCCGGCGTTACCTTCAATTCTAATTGGTGCGTTAGTGGGTGGTTTATGGGCGTTGCTATTTCAAAGTGATGTTATCGCGAGTTTAGCCAACGCCGAACGCACAAATTTTGTAGTGGCTGCCGTTGAAGTTGTGTGGCTGGCACTTGCAAGCGGTGTTTCAATCGAAGCTGAAAACGCAGAACTAAGCTCACTCATCAGTGGTGGCGGTATGGCGAGTATGACCAATACCGTTTGGTTGATTATCAGCGCGATGACCTTCGGCGCAGTAATGGAAACGAGTGGGGCACTCCAGAAGCTCATTCGCGGTATATTGAAGCTGGTAAAATCAACGGGCTCATTGGTTACGGCTACCGTTTTTACCTGCTTTGGTGCAAACGTACTTACTGCTGATCAATATATGGCCATCGTACTTCCAGGTCGGATGTATCGCGAAGCCTATGCGGAAGCAGGTTTAGATCCGCGTGTGCTATCACGCACGCTCGAATCTAGCGGTACGATTACATCGGCACTTATTCCATGGAACACTTGTGGTGCTTATATGTTCTCGGTGCTTGGTGTTTATCCACTGCATTATGCGCCGTTTGCATTCTTCTTATTGTTAGTGCCAATGCTCACGATCATTTATGCATACACTGATTTCAAAATCCTGAAGCTCAATAGCTCGGAAGTTCCGGCGCAACCAGCGCGTTAAATAAATCGCACCAAAAAACGCAGGCTTCGGCCTGCGTTTTCGTAAGGACTCATATCATGACGCAATCACCAGAAGCTAAATATCGCCTAAATTATCAAGCTCCAGGGTTTAAAATTCATACTACAGAGCTTAATTTCCATCTTGATGACAACCATACTGAGGTTGTGAATCGCATGGATATTGAGCGCCTTTCGGATGAATTGGCGTTACAGCTAGATGGCGAGAACTTACAATTGGTTGGCGTAGCCATAAATGGCAAAACGTTAGCTGAATCGGAATTCTCCATATCCGATAAACACCTTATCATTCATGAAGTTCCCGAGCGTTTTGAGCTCCTCGTAGAAACTCTGATAGATCCGGCTGGGAATACCTCACTCGAAGGGCTGTATAAATCAGCGGGTACTTTTTGCACGCAATGCGAAGCAGAGGGTTTTCGTAAGATTACCTATTATCTAGATCGTCCAGATGTGCTTTCGGTATTCACAACTACGGTGAACGCTACGCGTGCAGAACACCCGTACTTATTAGCCAACGGTAACCCCATTGCAGAACATAATAGTGGTGACCGACATTCAGTAACGTGGCACGATCCGCATCCAAAACCGGCCTATCTATTTGCGTTAGTAGCAGGTGATTTTGATTTATTGGAAGATAGTTTTACAACTAAAGAAGACCGCGAAGTGTTGCTGCAAGTTTTTGTTGATAAAGGCAATTTACCTCGTGCTAAGCACGCTATGGCATCGCTAATTAATGCCATGAAATGGGATGAATCCCGGTTTAATCTTATTTACGATTTAGATATATATATGATCGTAGCCGTAGATTTTTTCAATATGGGTGCGATGGAAAATAAAGGCTTGAACATCTTTAACTCTAAATATGTGCTTGCCGATAGTGAAACCGCCACAGATCAAGATTTTTTGAATGTTGAATCAGTAATAGGCCATGAATACTTCCATAATTGGACCGGTAACCGCATTACGTGTCGTGATTGGTTTCAGTTGAGCCTGAAAGAGGGGCTCACGGTATTTCGTGATCAAGAGTTCAGTGCTGATTTGGGAATGCGAGCGGTGAACAGAATTCAGGACGCACGCATTATAAGAACCCATCAATTCGAAGAAGACTCCGGGCCAATGGCGCATCCTATACGGCCGGATCGCGTTGTCGAAATGAATAATTTTTACACCGTAACTGTATATAACAAAGGCGCCGAAGTTATTCGGATGCTGCATACCTTGTTGGGCGAAGCGACATTCCAGAAAGGGATGGCACTCTACGTTGAGCGCCATGATGGCCAAGCAGTAACCTGTGAAGATTTTGTCAAAGCGATGGAAGATGCGGGTGGTATAGACTTAGTGCAGTTTCGCAACTGGTATTCACAAGCCGGAACGCCGAGAGTGACGGTGAGCGAAGCTTATGATGCTGATCAAAAAACTTATTCGCTAAAACTTACGCAAAGTACACCAGCAACACCGGGGCAACAGGAAAAACATCCATTTCATATTCCGTTGCGTGTTGAGTTTGTAGACAGCTCTAATAACCCGTTAACGCTTAATCTAGCGGGACAAACATCACCGATTTCGATACTAGAATTAAAAGAACAAACGCATGAGTTCAGGTTCGAAAATGTGACCAGTAAACCAATTGCTGGACTACTAGCCGATTTCTCCGCTCCTGTGCGGCTTGATTTTGAACGCCCTGAATCCGAGCTTTTAGCAATTATCGCGGGTTGTAGCGATCCGTTTTTACGCTGGGATGCGGTTCAACAAATTTACCTAGCGGCAATAAAGCAAGCGATTGAAGGTGAATCAGCAGTGCGGATGCCAGAACAATTAGTGTCCGTACTGCAACAAGAGTTAGCCAATCCAGATACCGATGCCGCGATGAACGCATTGTTGTTACAAATTCCGGGAGAAGAGGCGGTTAGCCAGGAATATGAGGTTATTCCTGTAGAAGAGATTTGCCGCGCGGTTGCCGAATTACGATTAGCGATGGCGCAGTCCTTAAAAGCGCAATTAATGTTGGCGTGGGAACGGATTGATTTAACCTCGAACGCTTTAACATCGGAAGCTATCGCCAAACGGATGCTCGGTAACACCGCTTTAGGTTATCTGGCATTATTAAACGATGAAAAATCGGTAACCGAGGTCTTGTTGGCGCAGTTTAACGCAGCAGGAAACATGACGCTGCAGTTCGGAGCTCTGCATGCTGCAGTGCATGCGAACCATTTATCTGCGCCTCAACTACTCAATGAATTTGCAGAACAGTGGCATGGCAATACGTTGGTAATGGACAAATGGCTGGCCGTGCAAGCTACGGCACCTATCAGCGGCAGTGTGGGTGCGGTTCGTGCGCTTACCGAGCATTCAGCGTTCAATTGGGGAAATCCTAACCGAATCTATTCGTTACTGGCGAGCTTCACACATAATCTTGGTCAGCTTCATCAGCGCTCGGGGGAGGGCTATGAATTTGTTATTGCTGCCATCAAACGGTTAAATAATTCGAACCCACAGGTTGCATCGCGGTTACTTTCGCCTTTATTAAAATGGCGCCGCTTGCCAACAACGCAACAAACCAAGTTAAAAAGTGAATTATTAGGGTTAAGTAGGTTAGATAATTTGGCACCTGATTTGTATGAAAAGGTGAATCAAACCTTAACGGATAATTAACTCCTCGCACCAGCTGTGAATACGTTGCTTTTCCTTGTCTAAAGGTCGACAATATAGGGGTTTATGACCCACCGTGGTAAACGGTTGGCCTGCCACTTATTTTTCGCCTGCAGACAAGGATTAATCAACATGGCATCGGTTAACACGCAAATACCGGTAATCCTCGAAAAAGTTTCTGAAACGATCCATCAAAAGCTTTCCAAAGAAAGTGCACCTCTTGTTGAGGAATTTGCACAACGCCTCTACCGCAATGTGTCGCGCGATGATTTAACAGGGCGCGATTACAGCAATATTTACGGCGCTATTGTTGGTCTTTGGCACAGCTTCAACGAATATGAATCCAATACCAAAGCTACCGTAAAAGTGTATAACCCGGAAGTCAGCAAATATGGCTGGGAATCACCACACACGATTATAGAAATAATCCAAACGGATATGCCGTTTATGGTGGATTCAGTGCGCATGGCATTGAACCGTTTAGGTATCAATTCACAATTGTTACTGCATGCGCCATTAGTTCATCGCCGCTGCGAAAAACAGCGAGTATGCGAGATATTGCCATCGGGCATTACCGATAAAGATGCACAAACTGATACCGTTTTCCTTATTGAAGTAGATCGGCAAACCGACGAAGCGGCTAAGAAGGCACTTAAAGACGAACTTGTTTCTGTAATGGATGAAGTGGCGCTTGCGGTTAGTGATTGGCAACCTATGCGCCAAAAGCTTGCAGATATTGCTAAGAACCTAGAGGAACGTAAATTCCCTGGCGCGAAAGAAAAATTAGCGCAGGCGAAACGTTTCTTAACGTGGCTGGCAGACGATAACTTCACGTTAGTGGGCTATCGTAGTTATTCCGTGAATGCAACGGAAGGCGATTATGAAATCGTTCAGGATAAGGGCACGAGCCTCGGGTTACTAAAAAACAGTGAGCGTTCTGATGCGCGTCAGTTATCTAAGATGGGTAAGCTAGCACGCAGTACTGCGCTATCAAGTGATGAAATCCTGCTATTAACCAAAGCCAATACGCGTTCTCGTGTGCATCGCCCAGCACATTCTGATTATATTGGTATCAAGCGCTTTAACGATAATGGTGAAGTGATTGGTGAAGATCGTTTTATCGGTCTGTACGCGGCGAGTTTTTATAACGATAGCGTAATGGATATACCGCTGGTTAAAGACAAAGTAGAAACGGTGCTGGCAAATTCTCGTTATGCTCGAGGTACCCACGCCAGTAAAGCGCTGCTAAATATCATGCAAACATATCCGCGTGATGAAATAGTGCAAAGTAGTATTGAGGATCTATTAAAAACCGCATTGGGTGTTTTTCAGATTCAAGAGCGTGATATTACGCGCATATTTCTACGTCGCGATATCTTTGGGCGCTTTATTACCGCTATGGTTTACGTACCGAAAGAGCGCTACAACACGGCTTTACGAATAAAAACTCAGAATATTTTAGCGCGTACGCTAGGTAGCTCTGAAGAAGTTGATTTTACAACTTACTTTTCCGAATCGGCGTTAGCAAGAACGCAATATATTGTGCGCGTAGAAGACAGTGGACAGGATATCAACGTGAAAGAATTAGAACAGAATTTAACTGAAGCATCGCGGAGCTGGGAAGATAACTTCGAAAGCTTACTGATTACCAGTAAAGGCGAAGCGAAAGCGCGCGATTTAATGCGCGTATACGCGCAAGGTTTTCCACGCGCATATAAAGAAGAGGTTTTGCCAGCGGTTGCGCTTGCAGATATCGATCAGCTCGAAGCGCTTGATGATGATCATCGCTTAGGCATGCTATTTTATCGCGCGCAAGAAGTTCAAGACGATTCAAATCGCGTTAAATTAAAGTTATTTCACCGTGATGAGCCGATTCATTTATCAGATGTGTTGCCAATGCTCGAAAACTTTGGCTTACGTGTAATTAATGAAAGCCCTTATCAGATAAAAGATGCCAATGGCCATGTATTTTGGGTGCTGGATTTCTTCATGCTGCACACAGCAGGCAAACTTGATTTAGATGGTAGCCGTGAAAACTTCCAAAACTCGTTCGCCAAGGTTTGGTCTGGTGACTACGAAGATGATGGCTTTAACCGTTTGATTCTTGGCGCAGGCATGGAAGGCCGGCACGTTATTATTTTGCGTATGTTCGCAAAATATATGCGGCAAATCGGTATTACGTTTAGCCAAAGCTATATCGAAAGCACCTTTACGCGTTACCCTAAAATCGCAAAATTATTGGTTAAATTGTTTTACACCCGCTTTGAGCCGGGTGTAAAAGGCGTTGCTAAGAAAGTAGAAAACTTAGTAGCAAAAATTCAAGGTGAACTCGAGAATGTAGCAAGCCTTGACGATGATCGTATTATTTGTCGTTATCTTGATTTAATCCAAGCAGCCCTACGTACAAACTTCTTCCAGCCAGATGCTGAAGGTAATGAGAAGCCATATGTTTCTGTGAAGTTCTTACCAGAGTTGATTGCGGATATGCCATTACCCTTGCCGAAATACGAGATTTTCGTATATTCGCCGCGGGTTGAAGGCGTGCACTTGCGGGGCGGAAAAGTTGCCCGCGGTGGCTTGCGTTGGTCGGATCGCCGGGAAGATTTCCGCACAGAAGTGTTGGGCTTGGTGAAAGCTCAGCAAGTAAAAAATACAGTAATTGTTCCAGTTGGTGCTAAAGGCGGCTTTGTTTGTAAACAATTGCCAGAAGAACGCGATGCCATGTTTGAAGAAGGTAAAGCGTGCTATCGCACCTTTATTCGGGCGTTGCTGGATATTACCGATAACATCATCGATGGTGAAGTTGTGTACCCTGATTGTGTGGTGCGTCACGACGAAGACGACCCGTATTTGGTAGTTGCAGCGGATAAAGGGACAGCTACGTTCTCGGATATCGCGAACGGTATTTCTGCTGAGTATAACCATTGGTTGGGCGACGCATTTGCCTCGGGTGGTTCAGTAGGCTACGACCACAAGAAAATGGGTATTACCGCGCGCGGTGCTTGGGAATCGGTTAAACGCCATTTCCGTGAGATGGGTATTGATTGCCAGAAAACTGAATTTACATGTGTAGGTATTGGTGACATGGCAGGCGACGTTTTCGGTAACGGTATGCTGTTATCGGAAAAAACCAAGCTTGTTGCTGCGTTCAACCACATGCATATCTTTATTGACCCCGATCCGGATGCAAAAAAATCATTTAAAGAGCGCGAGCGCATGTTCCATTTACCGCGTTCAAGCTGGGAAGATTACGATAAATCATTGATAAGCGAGGGCGGTGGTATTTTCTCTCGCAGCGCGAAATCAATTGAACTGACTACGCAAATGAAGCGGTTACTCGGCACGCAAAAACGCAGCATGGCGCCGAATGAGCTTATTCGCGCACTTCTGATGTCTGAGGTGGACCTTATTTGGAACGGTGGTATTGGTACCTACGTTAAAGGTAGCAAAGAAACTGATTCTGAAGTTGGTGATCGCGCAAACGATCCGCTGCGCATTAACGGTAAAGATTTGCGCTGTAAGATTATTGGTGAAGGCGGTAACTTAGGCTTTACCCAGTTAGGGCGTATCGAATTTGCGATGCAGGGCGGCCGCATTAATACCGACTTTATCGATAATGTTGGTGGTGTTGATTGCTCCGATAATGAGGTAAATATCAAAATTCTTCTGAACGGACTGGTAACCGCCGGCAAGTTAACGAAGAAACAGCGAGATCAATTGTTGTTTGATATGACAGATCAAGTATCGGAAATCGTATTGAACGATTGCAACCGTCAAACACAGTCTATCTCAGTAACCCTATTACGCGGCGCTGATCAAATTAAAGAAATGCAGCGCTTTATTCATCACCTCGAGAAAGAAGGGTTGTTGGACCGCGCGCTGGAATTCTTGCCAGACGATGACAACCTAGCTGAGCGCACAGCATCTGGTAAAGGGTTAACACGCCCGGAACTAGCGGTGCTTAATGCATATGGGAAAATGGTGTTGAAAGAAGAATTAGTGGTTGATGAAATCACAAATGATCCTTTCCACGCAAAAGAGTTGGTATCAGCGTTCCCGAAAGAGTTACAAGAACAATTCCGGGAAGAGATGAACGATCACCCATTGAAAGGGCAAATTATCGCAACCAAGTTAGCGAATAATATTGTTAACGACATGGGGCCAAACTTCATTTATCGCAAACAAGAGGCAACAGGGGCTTCGGTTCCAGAAATCGCCGCAGCATATATTATTGCGCGGGAAGTGTTTGCGAGCCGTCAAATTTGGGCTGAAGTTGAGAAACTGAATAACAAAATTCCGGCAAACGTCCAAAACCAAGTTCTGTTCCAAGTTCGCCGCATGGTACGCCGTGCTACGCGCTGGTTCTTGCGCCATCGGAATCCGAATTTCACTTCGATTCAAGAACACATCGATTTCTATCAGAAATCGTTTGATGATTTACAGAAGAACGTTCTCAACTATATGTCTGAGGCGGAGAAAGCAGGTATCGATGCAAATATTGAGAAGCTAAAAGAGCAGGGCGTTCCGGCGAAATTAGCTCAGCAAGTGAGCATTCTAAGCACGGTATTCTCAGCGATGGATATCGCCGAAGTGGCAAATGAAACTGGGCAGAAAATCTCACTTGTAGCAGAAAGTTATTTCCGCTTAGGTGCTGAAATTCAAATTCACTGGTTCTTAGATCAAGTGAATAAGCAACCGGTAGCGAATCACTGGCAAGCACTTGCTCGAGCGGCTTTCCGTGAGGAGCTTGATTGGCAACAACGCTTGCTCACGGTAACCTTGTTGAAATATTCCGAGCAAGGTAAAGATACTGATGCCATGCTCGCAGCTTGGCTTGATGCAAATCGAACCTATGTATCGCGTTGGAAACAAACGTTGGCTGACTTCAAAACAACGAAGAGCCATGAATTTGCCAAGTTCTCGGTTGCGTTACGCGAACTTACGTTGCTTGGCCAAAAATGTGGTATTAGTCAGTAATGCATTTGTATCCGTTATTTCGAAAAGCACTGTTTAGCCAGGATGCGGAATGGAGCCATGATTTTACGCTTAAGCAACTGAAACGCTGCAATTCAGGCCCGTTGCACAAGCTAATTTATCAACGTTTACCGGTAAAGCCGGTAAACGTTCTTGGCTTAACTTTTCCTAATCCTGTTGGCCTAGCGGCTGGGTTAGATAAGAATGGCACTTGTATCAAAGCCTTAGCCGCGTTAGGTTTTGGCTTTATTGAAGTAGGTACAGTGACACCTAAACCACAAGCGGGAAATGAAAAGCCACGAATGTTTAGGTTGCCTGAACATTCGGCTTTGATTAACCGTATGGGCTTCAATAACGATGGTGTTGATGCTTTAGTGAAAAGGGTGCAAGAGGCTGGTTTTAAAGGCATTCTCGGAATTAATATTGGCAAGAATAAAGATACTAGTGAAGCAGATGGGAACAATGATTATCTGTATTGCTTAGAGAAGGTGTATCCCCATGCCAGTTACGTTGCGGTAAATATATCGTCGCCAAACACACCCGGGTTAAGGGCGTTTCAACATGGAACGCATTTAACCAGTTTGCTCGATGTGCTAAAGCAAAAGCAAAAAGAACTCACTGATCTCCACATGAAGTATGTGCCGATACTTGTAAAAATATCGCCCGATATGGATAAAGAGCAAGTACAAGGCTTCGCGCAAGCTATCGCATCTTATGAGATCGATGGTGTTATAGCCACCAACACTACTTTAGATCGTTCAGCTGTTAGTAATGATGCAAATGCCAATGAGGCAGGTGGCCTCAGTGGCCAGCCACTTACCGAGAAGAGCACTCAGGTTATTACGTGGTTGCGCGAAGCACTACCTGCTTCAATTCCTATTATTGGAGCCGGTGGTATTGGTTCGGCTGAGCAAGCGAAAGCCAAGTTAGCGGCGGGTGCGCAACTCGTGCAAATTTATACTGGTTTTATTTATCAGGGGCCTGCTCTGATAAAATCAATTGTTAGTAACTTGTAATTTCACGAGGAAAGCCTTAATATCTGCGGTGAACAACCGAATGGAGCTGTATTGGTGTTCTCGCATGCTTTTCGCGTGTAAAAAATCTTCGTGTCGTAACAAAATGGACGAATTCGATGCAGAACTGGCAGTGGCGGTTACTAGATTCACAGAATTTAGCAATTGATTTAGATAAAAAATTAACGCAAGAACTTATGTTCAAGCGTTCTTTTTTGCGTGATCGTTTGCCGGACCAAGTTTCGTTCTCCATGGACGATGCCGCAGCATTTCAAAATTTCTCGGATTATCTCGATAGTTACAGTGCACTCTCTGCAAATGAACAGTTTAAAATCGCCTTGCATGCTACTGCGTTAGTACGCTTCGGCAAGCTGATGCTTCCACAAAGTTGGTATTTTAAGTTTGGTAGCTTCGGCGATGAGAGAGCATGGCCAAAAGATCATTTATTTTGTTCACTCAATTCCGGCACAAGCCAAGCAGATTTTCTAATCATCGAACAAGATGAGCGTTGTTCATTGTGTATGCTGGTGGATGAAACCTTTGAAGTGGGCGGTTTTAAAACCATGCAACGCTTTGAAGTCACCCGTGTGTTAAATGATCGCTTACAAGAATCACAGCGTCATCCAATACTCCGCGATACTTCGTTTACCTCACAGCAGTGGGCTTAAGAAGTACATAAAACGTTCTGCAATGTGGCGATAGCTTGGTCGTTCGTGCCAAGCTTCTACATCTACGGTATTACTCTGTTCTTTATAAGTGTTCAATAAATTACATACGTCTTTGCAGCTCTCCGCATCATAGAGTGCTACCGAAAGCTCGAAATTCAATTGTAAACTCCGCATATCGATATTCATGCTGCCAACCAAAGCAAGTTCGCTATCAACTACGATAGCTTTAGCGTGTAGTAAACCTTGATGAAATAATCTTATTTCTACGCCGGCATCGAGCAAACCACTGTAAAACGATTCACTAGCAAAGCTTGCTATTTTCGAGTCACTAACCTTTGGCAGCAATATGCATACATCTACATTGCGTTGCGCGGCATGGCAAAGCGCTTCAAATATTGCTTCAGAAGGCACGAAGTAAGGTGTTGCAATGGTTATGCTGGTGTTTGCCCGATGAATCATGGAAAGCATGATTTGGTGCATCACCGCTTCCCCTTGGCCTGGCCCCGATGGAATAATAGAAAGCCACTGTTCGCAAGTTGCTAGTTCTGTTTTTAATTGCGGAAAATTACGCTCGCCGGTTTCGAGTTCCCAATCCCAAGAAAAAACTTTAGATACACCGAAGGCTGCCGCGCCTTCAAAACGCAACATAATATCAATCCACGGGCCGAATTTCTTATGGGCGTTAAAGTAACGTGGGTCGGCCATATTCATTGAGCCTGTGTAACAAGTAACATGATCAATAACGATAAGTTTCCGATGTAAACGCAAATCGACACGCCGGAACAAGTTACGGAATAGATTAACGGGTAGGGTGGGTAGCAGTTTAATGCCAGCGGCCCGCATTCGTTTTAGATCGCGGCTGAACATAAAGAATGACCAACTACCGGCGTGATCGACCAATATCTCAATACTGACGCCACGCTTAGCTGCAGTAATAAGCGCCTCAGTTACTTCCGTTACGCGGCCATGTGGATGCCAAATATAAAATTCCATACGAATATCGCGTTCAGCGTGCTCAATATCGCGAATCCATTGATCAAAAATATTATCGGGGTCGGAAAGTACGGAGAAATTCTTATAACTCAATCCTCCGATACCATCGCGTTGGTGCATAATTTGGTAAATAGCGCGAGCGGCATGTCCCGGAGGAGGTGGTGTTTCATGACCACTTAAAAATTTGGTTAAATTTTCTAGAAAAGGGGTACGTAGTGCATGTGCTCGTTCTGCTCGGCGTTTTCCAAGGTGAATTTCGCCAAAAAACAGATAAATTAGAACACCAAGAAAAGGGAACACAACAATGATAAGCACCCACGCAAGTGAGGAGCTCACTGGGCGGCGTTTAAATATTACTCGAAGAAATACAGACGCCGTAAGTAACCAGTAGAAAACAACTAAAAAATCAGTAATTTGCAAAACGATGCCTTTATCCAAATGGGGATAAATACACTATAGGGAGTAAGGAACAGAAATACAATTGAAAGGTATCGGATTGGTTGCGGGGGCAGGATTTGAACCTACGACCTTCGGGTTATGAGCCCGACGAGCTACCAGACTGCTCCACCCCGCGTCCGATTGAGGGCGTATCTTACCAGCGACGTTGGGCATTGCAACAAGATATTTCATATTTCGTATCAACCGCTTAAATAATCAACGAAACGTTTAATAAAGCGGCTTTTACGGCTATTTGGCAGATGAAACTCTGGCCTTCAAACAACACAGACATCTGTATTCAACTGCGTTATAATTCGCCCCCTCGCGTTTTATGCGTCTAGCTTTGGAATTAATGTATTTAATGGATAGTTTACAATTCTTTTTACCGTGCGGTCGTGGCCTCGAAGAGCTTTTAGCTGCCGAAATCGAGCATCTTGGTGGTACTGATATACAGCTTACCAACTCAGGTGTTACGTGCTCAGGGGATTTACGCCTTGGATACACACTTTGTATGTGGTCGCGTCTTGGTAGCCGGGTGTTACTAAAGCTATCCGAAACGGAAGTGCATGATCGTTTCGCACTGGAGAAAGCAGCGGCTGATTATCCATGGGCCGATGTATTTAACGAGCGAAATACCTTCTCTGTGCGCTTTAACGGCACCAGCGAAACACTACGAAATACTCAGTTTTCCGCGCAAGTTATTAAAGATGGTGTGGTTGATGCATTTCGCCGTGTTGGCGCGCGTCGTCCTACTGTTGAATCAAAACAATCTGAAATCAATATTCAGGGTTATTTGCATAAAGGCGTAGCAACGCTTTATTTAGATTTAGCAGGTACTGGTTTACACGAACGCGGCTATCGGCAAGCAAAAGGGGCAGCACCTATTCGTGAAACCTTAGCAGCAGCATTAGTCGTCCGCGCCGGTATGAATAAGCCAGCCATACAGGCCCCAGAGCAGTGGCCTGCCTTGGTTGCGGATCCTACTTGTGGCTCAGGCACCTTACTTATTGAAGCAGCGATGCTTGCTACCGACAGAGCGCCGGGGTTGCAACGCACCCAATGGGGCTTCAATGCCTGGCGTGGTCATAAAGCGGCAGTTTGGAACGAGGTTAAGGCCGAAGCTCAGGCTCGTTTTAGCGCCGGTTTAGCGACCTGCAAAACTACGTTTCATGGCGTTGATAGCGATCCGAGTGTAGTGCAAGCGGCAAATCAAAATATTCGCCAGCTTGGCTTCGAAGATTTAATCAAGATTGAAGAAGGTGATGCTTCATCGCCGTGGCTATTGAAGCGTTATAAGAGTGCGGCATCAGGCATGCTATTGAGCAACCCGCCGTATGGTGAGCGGCTTGGCAGCGAACTTGGCGCGTGGTTGTTTTATCGTGATTTTGGGCGTCAGCTTCGGCAAGGCATTAGTGGCTGGAAAGCCGCAATTATTGCACCTGATGAATCGATGATTAAAGCTATGCGCATGCGCACAGAGAAAAAATACAAGCTGAATAACGGTGGCATTCCCGTTTTACTGGCGATAATGGACCTTACCGATGCCCAAGAAGAGTTTGCACGCCCGGAAGTGGCGGCGCTTTCGAATCGTTTAGCGAAGAACTGGAAACAGCGTAGTAAATGGGCTGAAAAAGAAGGTGTGAATTGTTTCCGCGTGTACGATGCCGATTTACCCGAGTTTAATGCCGCGATTGATTACTACGATGGTTCCCTGGTAGTACAAGAATATGCCGCGCCTAAAGATATTCCCGAGCACATTACGGTAAAACGTTGGTGGCATATTCTGGAAGCGGTTATGGATAGTTTACCGGTAAACCCAGACCGAATTTTTACCCGGCAGCGCAAGCGTCAGCAGGGCGAGAAACAATACACGCGCGTTTCCAGCGATAGCGAAGTGATTGAAGTGCAAGAATACAACGCGAAGTTCCAAGTGAACCTAACGGATTACTTAGACACCGGCTTGTTCCTTGATCATCGCTTAGTGCGCAAAGATATTCAGAAGTTAGCTAAAGATAAGCGCGTGTTGAATTTATTTGCCTATACGGGAACCGCGTCTGTACATGCAGGTTTAGGTGGTGCTAAAGAAATTACCACCGTAGATTTATCGAAAACTTATTTGAATTGGGCGAAAGACAACTTCCGCTTGAATTTCTTAACCATTAACCGTTATGAATTTGAGCAAGCTGATTGCCTTAAGTGGCTAACGGCGCACGCGGATGATTCATCACCAAGGCAGTGGGATTTGATTTTTATCGATCCGCCCACATTCTCGAATTCTAAGCGAATGGAAGCGGTTTTCGATGTGCAACGCGATCACGTGGATATCTTGGCCAAAGCGAAAAAACTTTTAGCACCTGGTGGTTTGTTGATTTTCACCAATAATAAACGGGGCTTTAAGTTAGATGAGAATGCGGTAGCCGCAATGGGCTTTAAAGCAGAAGATAGAACCCGCGCTAGTATCCCGTTGGATTTTGAAAAGCAACGTGCCATTCATTTTTGTTGGTATCTTACCCATGCCTGAGTTTTATCTATTAATGAAAGAGCATTGTCCGCTGTGTACGCAAGCTATTCAACAGATATATGCGCAGCAACTCGATGAACCAATTCAGCTCAATGTGGTTGATATTGCGAGCGATCCGGCGTTGGTAGAAGAATACGCGACACTAGTTCCCGTTTTAGTAAGAGCAATCGATGATGCTGAACTAAAATGGCCATTTGCAGAAGTTAAATTACAGGAATTCCTCAGTTTATGAGCGTTGTACTGAGATTAAGTAATGCCCGGCTCGCATTTGGCGCGGCGCCGGTGTTAGATAATGCCGAGTTAATCGTAGAATCCGGCGAAAGGCTTTGTATCACTGGCCGTAACGGTGCCGGTAAATCAAGCTTATTGAAGGTTCTAAATAAGAACATCTTGCTTGACGACGGGCAGCTACATTTAGTGGGCGAAACGCGGGTAGCGATGCTTCCGCAAGATCCACCAGCTCGCACACCGGGCAAAGTATTTGATTATGTGGCCAGTGCCTTTGCTGAAACCGGAAAATTATTATCCGATTATCAGGCTGTTAGTGAAGCCATGGCGCTCGATGCAACAGATGAGCGCTTGCTTGACCAAATGATGCGTATTCAAACCAAGATTGAAGCAAACGATGGCTGGCAGTTACAAAGCCGGATAGAGCAAGTGCTATCGCGATTGAATCTAGATGGCGATGCCGGAATGGATACACTATCAGGTGGCTGGCTGCGCCGAGTAGCACTGGCGAAAGCCCTCGCTACACAACCTGATGTACTGTTGCTTGATGAACCAACAAACCATTTGGATGTTGCCACCGTTGAATGGCTCGAGAACATGCTCAGTGAGTTTCCTGGTGCCTTGGTATTTATTAGCCACGATCGCGCTTTTATTCGCAGGTTAGCATCGCGTATTGTTGATTTAGACCGAGGCACGCTCACCAGTTTTCCGGGCAACTATGATGCCTTCTTAGAGGAAAAGCAGCGTTTACTCGAAGTGGAGGCTGCGCAGCAAGCGGAGTTTGATAAGAAACTCGCTCAAGAAGAGGTGTGGGTACGCCAAGGTGTAAAAGCTCGCCGTACACGGAATGAAGGCCGTGTTCGTGCTTTGCAAGCGCTTCGACAAGAACGTTCGCAACGGCGTAAGGTGCAGGGCTCGGTTAAAATTGAGCAGGCAAGTGGTGAGCGTTCGGGCAAACTTGTTTTTGAAGCAACCGATATTAGTTTAACGCTTGGCGATAAGCGCTTGATTGAACATTTGAATCTATTAATTCAACGTGGTGATAAGCTTGCTCTGGTGGGCCCAAATGGTTGTGGCAAGAGCTCGTTAATTCAGCTTATTTTAGGTGATTTGGCCCCTAGTAGCGGCGATGTGCGTTTAGGTACGAATTTACAAGTGGCGTATTTTGATCAGCACCGCCAGTTGTTAAATTTGAATGCTTCCATTGCAGATAACGTAGCTGAAGGTAAAAAAGAAGTAACTCATAGGGGTCGCACACGGCATATTTTTAGCTACTTACAAGATTTCCTATTCTCGCCACAACAAGCGCAAATGCCAGTAAGCGCGCTTTCCGGTGGTGAGAAGAATAGGGTGATGTTGGCGAAAATATTGTTGCCTGAAAGTAATCTATTGATTCTCGATGAACCGACAAATGATTTGGATATCGATACCTTAGAGTTACTCGAGCAAGTAGTCGTCGATTACCCGGGAACGGTACTTGTGGTAAGCCACGATCGCGAATTTATAGATAACACGGCTACCTCGGTGCTTCTGTTTGAAGGGCAAGGAAAAGTAACGGAAATTTTCGGCGGTTTCCACGAAGTAGGGGTTTATCAACAGGCTAACGCTGAGAAGCGGCAAGTATCACCAGCAAATCAAAAAAAGCAGGGAACTTCTCAAGCTAAAGTGCACTCAGAGCAGCAGCCCCCTTTAGCTCAGAAGGCGAACAAGTTATCATACAAACTGAAGCGTGAGCTTGAGTTGTTGCCGAGCCAAATTGAGGCCTTAGAGCAAGAGCTTAGTGAACTACAACAACAATTAAATGATCCAGAATTTTTTCGTCAGCCAGTATCGGTGACATCACCAGTTACAGCGCGTGCAGAAACCGTTGAAACTGAGTTGATGCAGGCTTTGGAACGCTGGGATTATTTGGAAAACTTATAACAAGGTATTTGAATGCGCAAAACAAAGATTTCTCTCGCAGTTGCAGCGCTTATCGGCTCTACATTAGCCGTAGGTGGCGCAGTAGCAGAATCAGGTGGCTATAAGGTCACTGACATCGGTGCTGTAGAAGGCGCTATTCATACATCTCCGCGTGCAATTAATGATAGTGGCCATGTTGTTGGTCAACTTGCTGATTTACGTGGCCAAAACTTACGTTTGGATTTATTAGATCCAGAAGCGTTTGAATCGATTGAAGATATAAACAATCCAACCGAGCGTGAGCGTAGACAGTTGCGTGATTACCTAATTAGTAGTGTAGGTGGTGATCCCAAATTTCAGAATTTAGCCATTGAACTTGGCTTTTATTACGATACATCAAGTATTTATGAATTAGATGGCTTTGAAGCGTTAGATGATGAAACTGGCGAACGTTCTGATAGCGTTAGTTTCCGAGTGCAAAGTGTAAATAATCAAGGCATCACCGTAGGGCAATCAGCGCCACCTTACCAGTGGATTGAAGATACTGATGATGAAAATGAGTTAGCTCGCTTTCATCTTCGCAACGCTTTTCCACAAGGTGCGTGGACAGACGGTGTAAACTATACATTGGTTACCGGTGAGCCGGGCTTGATGCTGAATGGAACAGCAGGGTTGTTTGCTATTAACGATAATAATGTAGCGGTAGGCTACGCTTCGGTAGCAAATGGTCAGGTCTTGGAAGATTTTTATGATAGTCGATGTGTATCAGAAGACGACGTTGATGAAGAAGGTG
The DNA here is from genome assembly GCF_003987345.1 of Aliidiomarina shirensis. Lineage (GTDB taxonomy): Bacteria > Pseudomonadota > Gammaproteobacteria > Enterobacterales > Alteromonadaceae > Aliidiomarina > Aliidiomarina shirensis. The sequence continues at coordinate 320,756 of NZ_PIPP01000001.1, forward strand.
AACCTATTTATCTTGAGCCAGTAGAAGCGTGCTTACACCGTTACTGGTTTGCTCGCAGTGGTATCACAGGGGCTGCGTCGCCGCTTATGGATGAAGAAGCCTATCGTTGGGAATTTGATGCCCAAGGAAATGTAGTAGAGCAGGGTTCTCTCGGACTTGCTTTCGATAAGGAAGAAGACGAAGAAGACGTATTCGAAACACTTCGCTATCGTAGCGTTGCCAATGATATCAATATTCATGGTATCGCCGTTGGGGTTTCGCAACGCCAAGTTAATGGTGGTTCATTCACTCGCCCCACACTCTTTACTGAAGAGGGTGCGGTGAATATGCTGGATGAAGAAGAAGCGGAGGGGAATAACTCTCTAGCGATTGCTATCAACGACAATAATATCGCGGTTGGATTTAGCAATATTTCTATTAACGGGAATTTCCGCCAACGCTTATTCCATATGGATGTTACCAATGGTGTAAGTGAAGCGTTTTATCCGAATGGTTTCTTCGACGACTCGAGCTGGCAGCCGCGCGCCATTAATAATCATGGGCAAGTAGTGGGTGTCGGCCAAAACGATTCCGTACAAAATGCTCAGCGTCGCTCAACGGGCTTCTTGTATGATATTGATACCGACACTATTGTTGATTTGAATACGTTTTTAAGCTGCGAAAGTGAGTATTCAATTTTAGATGCGGTTGATATTAATAATGCTGGTGAGATCGCTGTTGTGGCCGTTCGGATATCAGATATCGAAGAGGACGGTGAAGTGAGCGAGGCTGCTCGTTTGCGCACGCTTGTGTTAACACCCGATGGAAGTGAACCAGGTTGCCCAGAAACAGATGAAGTGCAATTAGAGCGCAAAGGTGCTGCAAATCATCCGCTTTGGCTAGGTGTTTTAGCGTTATTTGCGGTTATTTCTTTACGCCGTAGAAAAAGCGCCATCTAGTTCATTTCGTTCTAAAGAAAAAACAGCCCGATTGTCAGCGCCTTAATCAGATTAGGCGGTTTCAATCGGGTTTTTTCATTGAACTTTCTTCTGTTTGTAACTATCCATATATAACGAGCATATAAATGTTCGTGTACTACGATAGACTCAATGAACAAGTGAGGTAGTTATAATGAGAAGACAAAAACGTGACCGCATGGAGCGTGCCCACTCTCAAGGATTCAAAGCAGGAGTTTCTGGGCGTTCAAAAGAAAATTGCCCTTATCAGAATAGCGATGTACGTTCAGAGTGGTTAGGTGGCTGGCGAGATGCCATAGAGGCACGAACTGATGGATTGTTCCGACTATAAGAATAGCGGTTACAGTTAAGAAGAAAAAAGTAAGCCCCCGTTATAACGGGGGCTTTGTTGTATATGGCGGGTATTCAGTTAACTTAAAACGCTGAGGTATCAGTAAATAAGCCTACTTTTAGGTCGTTCGCTTCATATATTGTGCGACCATCAACTTCAACCGTACCATCACCGATTCCCACGAAGAGGCGGCGTTTCACAAGGCGTTTCATGTGAATTTTGTATGTTACTTTCTTATTAGTCGGTAGTATTTGGCCAGTAAATTTAACTTCACCAACACCAAGTGCTCGGCCGCGGCCTGGGCCACCTGAACACGCAAGGAAAAACCCTAGGGTTTGCCAAAGCGCATCTAAACCTAAACATCCAGGCATTACTGGGTCGCCGGGGAAATGGCAAGCAAAAAACCAGAGATCAGGATGAATATCGAGTTCGGCTTCAATGTAGCCTAAACCATGATCGCCACCTTCAGGATCCATAATCGTAATACGATCCATCATCAGCATGTTGGGAGCGGGGAGTTGGCTGTTACCCGGTCCGAACATTTCACCACGGCTACATGCAAGTAGCTCTTCTCTTGTATAACTTGATTGCATATTCAGAACACCCTGAAATTGAAACCCATAGGAAATTCACTAAGGGTAAAGTTTAAAGTGCGAGTAGCTTAGCGAACAGTTGTACGCTAAACAAGTCCGAACAGTACAACTTCACCCTTCAGATTGCTCAGAACGTTTAAATATGCGCTGCCACCACGGTGTACTTGGTTGGTGCTGCGAGGAAATAACAGCCTGTAATCGTTGGTGGATGCGGCCAAATAGCCCTTCTTTATCTGTTGCAGAGGCCTCACCGCACGGCGTGTTCATAAGTAGCTCGAATGCCTCGGTAGTATGGCTAACGGCATAAACGGCAAATAAATTATTGGCTACGGCTTCTCTAATCTCTGCACTGAGATGGATATTAACCACATTAGATTTAGGCACAATGACTGCGTGCTGACCATTTAATCCGCGACGTTTGCAGATTTCAAAATAGCCTTGGATTTTTTGATTAATACCGCCAATCGCCTGCACGTTACCAAATTGATCGATAGCACCAGTTACCGCGATTGATTGATCAATGGGGGTTTCACTTAATGCGGATATCAGGCAGCAGAGCTCAGCAAGTGAGGCACTATCGCCATCGACTTCATGATATGACTGTTCGAATACCAGTGTGGCTGATAATGGCATAGGATCTTGCTTTGCGAATAAGTTTGCTAAGTACGCGGTTAAAATCATAATACCTTTGGTATGAATGCTGCCGCTTAATTCCGCTTTTCGCTCGATATCAATAATATCGCCATCACCATAATGCACCGTAGCTGTTATACGTGAAGGTTCACCAAACTCTACGCCTCCCATACCAACAATGGTAAGACCGTTAATCTGGCCGTTAACAAAGCCTTCAGTGTCGATTTGAACTTGCTTTTCAATGATCGACTGCCAATTCAACTCGGCCAGCAACCGATCTCTATTTTCTGCTTCGAGTTGCGCTTGTATGATGTGCGTTCTCGATATCTCCGGTTCGCCAGCTAAGGATGCGAGGACTTCTGCTTCTTCAAGCAACTGTATAAGCGCTACAGCATCAAGGCTCAGTTCATGCTGGTGTTCAGTTGAACATGCGGAAATCTCGAGCAACGCAGCGCGCGCTGATTTATTTAATGGTCTGCTGTGCGCACGATTTTCAACATAAGCGAGAAAATCAAAATAGGGCGCTGTACTTTGATTTTGGGTAGGGTAGAACGAACTGAACTCAGCGAAATAAGGAAATAAGTTAGAAAACTCCGGATCGTAATCCTGCAATTGGCTATACAGCTCTCTACCACCGGCCAAAATTACTTTCAAATCAACAGGAATTGGATCAGGTTCATAGTGAATAGCGGCTTGAGTAGTGGTTGGTTGTTCCCACTCATACACCCCGGTGCGTAAAATATGTTTGAGTTGACGCCAGAGATCAGGCTGGCTCAATAACTCCGCCGCATGTACAACAAGGGTTCCACCGTTCGCTTTTAGGATAGCCCCGGGCCTAATCAAGTGAAGTTCGGCGCTAATCGTGCCATCAATGCTTTGTAATCGAATATCACCGAATAAACTCGCTTGTGATACACGATCACAAAAATACCAAGGCTGAGGCTCTGTATGCGAAACCACAACACTGGCCAATTCTGTTCCTGGAATATCATCGAACAATTTATCAGCCACTAGCTCCAAATAATGCCGGAAGCCCGCCGATGCATAGGTTTGAACCAGACGCTCAAAAATTTCTGTACGTTCGTTTGGCAGCTTTTCTAAGTATTCCCAAAGGCCAACTAACGCGGATTCGGCTGTACCAGCGGGTAAACTGATAGAAATCGGGGCACGCTCATCTTCTGGGTTTGCCAGATATACCCAATCGCGCATCGTTGAGCTTGTCCACCCCTGATCGTTGCACATCCGTTGCACGATGTCTTCAACGATTAATCCAGCCGGCAATGCCATATAAATGTGTGATAAATTTGAGCGGATCTGTTGGCTTCGAGCTATTGCAGTTACCGCGCGGTCTTGGCCTACAAGCGGATTTGCGGTAACCGTATCGGGATATTCGTTAAGCCACTTTTCCGTTGCAGCAACCAATTGCGTAACTGGCAGTTTTAAATGTTTGGCAAACTCACGCTGGGCGCTTTCTTCTATCATGGGTAGGTGGCACACTAGGTTAAATTAAATAATAAGTAATCATACGTGATCCTGTGGTCTCGGTGAAGCGTTCTTGCGTATAGTTAGAACATACTTAGATCTAATGAAACCCGAAAAATGATTAGCTCACTTATAGGGAATATTTGATATGAAGCGTGAAAAGGGAAAGCATGTACTTCCAAAAGCCGCGTGTTTGTTAGCTCTAGTTGCAAGCTCCTATATGGTTGCGCAACAAGCAAATGCCGAAGAGAGTGAGGCTGAGCGAGCAGGGGGGCCACCCCTTGGTTTTAGCGTTGGTTTCGGTGTAATTTCTTCGAATCCGAGCTATGTTGGAATGGATGCAGATGTACTTGCCGTTCCGTTTATTGGCTATGAAGGGGAAAAATACTATTTTCGAGGCCTTTCATTTGGCCGGCATATCATTCAGAGCCGTGAGCATCAGCTATCTGCGGTGTTAGCGATTGAACCTTTTCGTTTTAAGCCTCGCGAATCAGATAACGCGCAAATTCAGCAGCTTGACCGCCGCAAATTTAGTTTAGGTGCAGGTGTAAATTACCGCTATAACAGCGTTTATGGCAGTGTAAGCACGTCGTTTAGTACGGATGTATCAGGCCGCCATAACGGCCAACGATTACGAGTTCGTTATAGTTTGCCACTCAACAAGCCCGGCCAGGCTTGGCAATTATCACCTGAAATTGGTGTGAATATCGTTAGTAAAGATTATGTTCGCTACTACTTTGGCATTGATGCTGCAGAAGCAGCACGCACTGGCTTACAAGAATATACCGGTAATCATGCGGTGAGCCCAGAAATAGGCATTGGTGGTTATTATATGTTTTCTGAACGTTTAAGCGTGAATGGCAATGTAAGTTTCAGCCGCAGTGATAGCGCGATTGCCGATAGCCCAATGGTAAGTAGCCGCAGCGCTCGAAGTATTATTCTCTCGTTGAGTTACCGGTTTTAAGTGCTCCGTTTGCGAGATATACAGAAAAGGCCTGCATTGTGCAGGCCTTTTGTATTCGTGCTCATTCAGGTTGAGTGCTAGCCAAGTATTAGAACTTGTATTGAACACCTAAACGAAGTTCGTTATCGAAACCACGATTGTTTAAGCTATAGCTCCCAGCAAGGTTCAGTTTATTGCTAAGTGCATAAGTTAAACCACTGCGGAAACGGAAGAATCCATCACCAGCTGTATCGTGCATTAACTCGAACGTTGAGTTAATACCTTGATCGATTTCCAAGCTTACGCCGGCACCAAAATACACACCTGAATCAAAAGAATAATCAGAATAACCGGCGGTTACGAACACAGGCGCGCGGCCAAGTGCTAAATCGGTTAGGTATTTACCGCCAACACGAACGGTTGTGTCGTAAGTATCACCAATTTCGGCATTCAACACTAAACGTTCTGCAACATGAGTGGAGCCTTCGAGATAGAAGCCGCCATCACCAAAATCGTAGAAACCACCACCAACGTAATTCCATTCCGATGCTGCTGCGTTCGCAGTAATAGCCATTGAACCGCTTGCTGCGGCAATCACTAGTAAATGCTTGAGTGATTTCATTTTCATAATTGTATTCCTTTGTTGGTTGAAAATCGTAATTTAGGATAGAGAATGGATGCCACCTTTACAATTGAGGAACCGTAAAGAGCGAGTAAAGCTAGGGGCTTCGGGGATAAACTGCGCAGTATCTGCATCTAACTCGCGTTTGTAGTATACCATAATATCACTTCGCATAATGTATATTATGTTAAATTAGAAATATGATAAGAATATAGCTAGAGTATTGTTAGTCTCAGTACAAGCATCAGCAACATCCAATTCCCCCTACCCGCAACAATTTGCTACATTGAAGATTCTTGAGCGCTTATATGATTCATCTGCAATTTTAATCAATCGATGAGCGCCCATTTTACAAGGAGAAATAAGATGAGTTTAACGGCAGCTATAATAATGCTGGGTACGGTATCGATTCCTACGCATGATGCGTTTTTCGATAACATTCGCCAATACTGCGGCAAAGCTTTTGTTGGTGAAGTTGTTGAGGATAACTTTAAAGGCGTTGAGAACTTTACTCAGAACCGCTTGGTAATGCATGTTCGTGAATGCAGTGAAAACGAAATTCGCATTCCCTTCCATATCGGAGATAATCATAGCCGTACGTGGATACTTACAAAAACCGGATCTGGCATTACCTTAAAGCATGATCATCGCCAGCCTGATGGTTCTGATGACGACGGCACTATGTATGGTGGTCAAACCGTTGATGCGGGTTGGGCGAACGCACAATCTTTCCCTGCCGACCAATACTCAAAGGAAGATTTTATTCGCCGGGAAATTCCGCAATCGATATGGAATACTTGGCACATGTATATCTACCCTGATAATTTCTTTAGTTACCGCTTAACCCGCGAAGGCCGTGAGCTGCGTGTAGATTTTGATCTTACCAATCCCGTAGAGCTACCGCCTACTCCTTGGGGTTATGAATAACCTTGTCATTAACAGACAATAAAAAACGCGCCGTAGGCAACCTACGGCGCGTTCTTCATATAGATAGGCGTTTATTTAGCGTGCTTAAGCACTTCAGTTAAACCCGCTACTGCGCCACCAATATTACTTAGTTCCGCAGGCAGAATTAAGGTATTGGTTTCTTTCGCGAGTTTACCGAACTCTTTCACATATTGCTCGGCCACTCGAAGGTTAACTGCATCACGGCCACCTGGCTCATTAATCGCGATAGCGATTTTGTGTAAACCTTCGGCGGTAGCAATAGCGATAAGCTCAATCTCACGCGCACGGCCTTCCGCTTCGTTAATTTGCTTAAGCTTCTCACCCTCAGATAGGTTGATAACTTCTTGCTTCTGACCTTCAGAAACATTGATCATCGCTTGGCGTTCACCTTCAGATTTGGCAATCGCGGCTCTACGCTCACGTTCCGCCCGCATTTGTTGCTCTAATGCATCTTTAATCGAAGCTGGGAGCTCGATATCAGAAATCTCGTAACGCAATACTTTAATGCCCCACGGAGAAGCGGCTTCATCAAGTGCTTTCACTACTTCTTCGTTAATTGCGGCACGCTCTTCAAAGGTTTTATCCAAATCAGTTTGGCCGATAACCGAACGCATCGTTGTTTGCGCAAGCTGGGAAGAAGCATAGCGATAATCGTTGATACCGTAACTAGCCTTGTAAGCATCAATTACTTGAATGTAGAGCACACCATTGATACCTACTTGAATGTTATCTTTAGTTACACAAGCTTGCCGCTCAACATCAATCACTTCTTCTTTAAGTGTTTGGATGTACGCAACTTTATCAATAAAAGGAATTAGCAAATGAAACCCGGAATCGAGTGTACGGCTGTACTTTCCTAAACGCTCAATAACATAGTTTGAACGCTGTGGAACGATTCGAGCGGTTTTTAAAATGACAATGATTACGGCGATAGCAAAGCCGATTGAGAGAATGCTCCCGATATTAATTTCTTCCATTTTTATTTTCCTTAAAGTTAACTATTTATATCGTATTCAAAGGTTCTTTTCTGGTTACCGTTAAGTGAATACCTTCGTTTTTAACAACGTAAGCGATATCACCTTTCTTTAAATCATCTTCTGAGCGCGCATCCCATTGCACGCCATTTAGCACTACACGGCCCGTTCCTTGGTGAAAATCTTGATGCACCACCACTCGTTCGCCAATATCTTTAGTGAACACAGTGCCGTGCTCATCTTTATTCGCAATGTAACCATTAAACCAGCGCTTTAACTTGCCCCGGGCGGTAAATAACATAATCAAGCTAACTAAGCCGAATACTAGGAACTGCGCAGTGGTACTTTCAATCAGCCCAAACTGTAATAGTATCCCGGTAACAATGGCACCAATGCCCAGAAACACAGCTACTACACTTGTAGCAAGTAGCTCAGTAATAATGAGAATAATACCGATAATAATCCAAATAACTGCAGCACTCATCTTATCGTCCTATAATTTATTTTTCTTATAACGCTTTGTTTTAATTGATTACTGCCACCCCAGAAGGATTACATATAATCATACTGATATTACTTAAATTCAAAGCTTCTTGAGTTGGCATATTCGCCATCGAGATATACTTTTTTACCCATTGCATCAGTAACAATTAACTTGCCCTGTTGCACTTTCTCGAGTTTCTTATGTTTATGTTGATAATGCAACGCTGCATTCGCCGGAAGTATCAACGGCCGCCGAAACGCTATATCCATTGCAATAACAGGTAAACTAAATTGCTTCTCTAAATCCGATTGCGCTTGGGCAACGGAATACATGCCGTGAATAATGGGCCGTGAAAAACCAAACCAGCGCGATAGCCATGGATGAAGGTGTATGGGGTTATAATCACCAGACAAATGAGCATAGGAACGGCCCAAATCACTGCCGAGCTGCCACAATTCAGCGCGCTCATAATCAGTTAAATCTGGTGCAGGAGCCTCGCGTCGGCGCCCTACTGTTGGCGGTTCACCGCCACCTACTTGATAAGTGCTCATACACTCGGCTATTAATAGTCCGTTTTGAAAAAACTCAACTTTATAAATCGGCCGCACACGTTTGCGCGTAGCTGCGCGCTCGGGCATTTCGATATTCACATCGATCGTAAACCCGTGATTCATATCAGGTGGATTATGGTAGGCCATCGCGTTTGCCACATGTACCATGCCTAGAATTGGCCACGGAAATTCAGGGTCGAGCATTGCGGCTAGATGTGCACGTTGCGCAAGCAAATAGAAATAGGTTAACGGCACTTTACTCTGCAAGCCTGGAAAGGCTTGTTTGTATTTAGCTAGGTGATCCGGAGCAATAGCATCAACCTGAAAGGTGAAATGCAAATCATTGGGGCTTACATGCCCTCGCCTGCGGATCATTGTTGGCACAGCACGCAGCAGCATAAAGGGTAATGCTGGCAATTCCTTTTCCTTTGACATCGAAGCCTGCTTGAGCGATGACATATATAAAAACTCCAATAGTGCCTAAAACGTTTTCATCATAGCAAAAGTACCGGAGTTCGGTGTAATAATTTCGTTAACAAAGGTTTCTAAAAGCAAACAAAGCCCGCAGTTACTATTAACGGTGTGCTTTAGGGGTATATATCTAGGTACCTAACCATCACCATGTTGATTGAAAAGGTATCTTTACCGTGGTTTTATTCCCGGGCTCGTTAGTTTTGCCGATGCCAACTTCGAGTTGCCACAGCATATTTGGATCGGTACAAGCGCCCAGATAAATAGTAGTTTCCCATACATCATTCCCGATAGGCTCCCAGATAACTGGGATTCGCCCCATATACATGCTTACTCCGGTGATCTCACTATGTAAAATATACGTTTCTGATGGTGTACGTAAATGTATTGCAATGGGTTGTTCAACAGGCATGCTGGGCTCAGAGCTTCGTAGTTCAATGTCGCCCAAGGCCGTTGAGAAGCTGCAAGGTTTGGCAAATGCAATGGCGCTCGCTGCATTTTCGTCAATCGGCTCAGCTAATGCACACAATTGCTCAGCCTGAACTGTTATTTTTTCATCGCTACACCCAGAAATGAAAAAAATCGAAAAAACAACAAGCCAGGTTGTTTTATGAACACTTTGCGCAAAAAGGCTACAATTGCCGATATACTTTGATAACATTTGCTAAAGCTCCGATTTATTAACCACACAATATTGTTTACCAAACCGAGAATACTTTGATCTCGGTCATGTTTAGAACACGCGTTTACACTGTATTTCCACATGTAAAAGCCGTACAATTATTTCGTTTTCGGGATTGCTTGAAGCATCTCCAGTGTCGCCTCAACATCCCAATCTCTGTTCTGTAAACTACAGCGGATCTAAAAATAATGAGCACAACTTCGAATCAACCTGTCGACTATAACCTAAAGGTGGTAAAGCAGTTTACTGTTATGACCATTATTTGGGGTATTATCGGGATGACCGTTGGCGTATTAATTGCTGCCCAGCTCGTTTGGCCAGCGCTTAATTTTGATACACCATGGTTAACATACTCCCGCCTCCGCCCATTGCACACGAATGCAGTGATATTTGCGTTTGGTACCAGCGCCCTCTTCGCTACGGGTTATTACGTAGTTCAAAAAACCTGTCAGGTGCGATTGTTCTCAGATCGTTTAGCAGCGTTTACGTTTTGGGGTTGGCAAGCGGTTATTGTCGGTGCGGTGATTACCTTACCGATGGGGATTACCACCAGTAAAGAATACGCTGAATTAGAATGGCCATTGTCGATTCTGATTGCCATCGTATGGATAGCGTTCATTATTGTTTACTTCGGTACGCTCGCCATTCGGAAAACCTCGCATATTTATGTAGCGAACTGGTTCTACGGTGCATTCTTAATCGCTGTTGCGATGTTGCATATCGGCAACAACTTAGCGATTCCAGTATCGTTCACAAAATCATATTCCATCTACGCCGGCGCGGTAGATGCCATGATGCAGTGGTGGTACGGGCATAACGCTGTAGGTTTCCTGCTTACTGCCGGATTTTTAGGGATGATGTACTACTTCGTACCTAAGCAAGCAGAACGTCCAGTTTATTCCTATCGGTTATCGATTGTGCATTTTTGGGCGCTGATCACCATTTACATTTGGGCTGGTCCTCACCACCTTCACTACACAGCTTTGCCGGATTGGGCACAATCGGTAGGTATGGTGATGTCGGTAATTCTGTTTGTTCCTTCTTGGGGTGGCATGATCAACGGTATCATGACGCTTTCAGGCGCGTGGCATAAACTGCGTACCGACCCAATTTTGCGATTCTTAATCGTATCGCTATCGTTTTACGGCATGTCCACGTTTGAAGGGCCAATGATGGCTATCAAATCAGTGAACGCCCTCTCCCACTACACAGATTGGACTATCGGCCACGTGCATTCGGGCGCCCTTGGTTGGGTAGCGATGATTTCAATTGGTGCGATCTACCACCTAATCCCAGTGTTGTTTGACCGCGAACGTATGTATAGCGTGAAACTGATTAACACGCACTTCTGGCTACATACTATCGGCGTGGTGCTGTATATCGTAGCAATGTGGATTTCAGGCGTAACTCAAGGGCTTATGTGGCGAGCTGTGAACTCCGATGGAACATTAACGTACAGTTTCGTTGAGAGTTTAGAAGCTTCATATCCATTCTATTTTGTACGCTTTATCGGTGGCTTATTTGTGGTAGCTGGTATGTTAATCATGGGCTACAACGTATGGAAAACTATACGTAGCCATAAACTTCGCAGTGGTGAGCCTTTGGCCGCCGCAGAACCGGCGTAAGGGAGGCTAAATCATGAGCAAGAATAAACATGAGAAAGTTGAGAAGCACGTCGGTTGGCTTGCAGTTTTAGCGATTATTGCAATTTCAATTGGTGGTCTAGTGGAAATCACCCCACTGTTATTCCAGAAGCAAGTACAAGAGCCAGTGCGCGATCTTAAACCTTATACTGCGTTGCAGTTAGAAGGCCGCGATATCTACATTCGTGAAGGTTGCGTTGGTTGCCACAGCCAAATGATTCGTCCTTTCCGGGCGGAAACAGAGCGTTATGGTCACTACTCTGTTGCTGGTGAATCGGTATGGGAACACCCATTCTTGTGGGGCTCTAAGCGCACTGGGCCAGATTTGGCACGTGTCGGCGAGCGCTACAGTGATGAATGGCACTATGTTCATCTGATGAATCCGCGCGCGGTTGTTCCTGAGTCGAATATGCCTGGATATCCGTGGTTAGCTGAAAATACGTTAGATGGAAAAATTACGGCGCGTAAGATGCGTGCTTTCCAAACGCTAGGTGTGCCCTACAGCGATGAAGATATCGAAGGTGCGCAAGAAGCCGTTCAAGGAAAAACAGAGATGGAAGCATTAATTGCCTATCTGCAATCCTTGGGCACGGCACTGAGGTAGTTATGGGTGCAGGATTTCAAGCGTTTCATACGGCTTTAGTGTTCCTTGTAATCATTGCTGTGATTGTGTGGGCATTCTGGCCAAAGAATAAAGAAAAATTTGACCGCCGAGCTGAATCTATTTTTGAAGAAGACAAAAATTTAGCCGAGCGCAAGAAACAGGAGTCAAACAAAGATGAGTAGCTTCTGGAGTTGGTGGATTATCGTTCTTACCCTAGGTACGTTAGTTGGCATTGCCATCTTACTTAGATGGAACATGAAAAACTTTACAGATGTCGAAGAAGGCGAAAGCATGGGGCATGAGTTCGATGGTATCATCGAACTCAACAACCCCCTCCCAACGTGGTGGACAGTGCTTTTCTGGCTTTGCCTTGCGTGGGGCTTGTTGTACCTCATTTTCTACCCAGGCTTAGGCAATTTTAAAGGCTTATTAGGGTGGCAGAGTTCAAATCAACACGTGTTATCGATTGAAGAATCGAAGCAAGCGATTGTTGATGCGCGTGAAGCCGGCTTAAATGTAGAGTACGATCGCGAGCTAGCGCGCGCTGATGCAGTATATGGCCCTATCTTCCAGCAGTATGCATCGATGGAAATTGAAGCCATTGCTGAAGATCCAGATGCTTTGCGAATTGGCCAGCGGTTATTTTTGCAAAACTGTGCCCAGTGCCATGGTTCGGATGCTCGCGGTTCATCAGGCTTCCCGAATTTAACGGACGGGGTATTTAACTGGGGCGGAACGCCAGAACATATCTATACAACGTTAATGGAAGGCCGCCGGGCGCAAATGCCAGCATTCTTAGAGCAACTTGGTGAGCAAGGGATTACCGAAGTTGCATCCTATGTGCTGAGCTTGAGTGGCCGTACCGTAGATCGTGATCTCGCACGTGCCGGTGAGCAGAAATTTGCCGTGTGTGCAGCGTGCCATGGTCAAGATGGGAAAGGTAATATTGCCTTAGGTTCACCCGATCTAACCAATAACGTATGGCTATACGGAAGCTCTCAACGTGCAGTTGAAGAAACGTTACGCTATGGCCGTAACGGCGTAATGCCAGCTTGGGGTGAAATTCTAGGTGAAGATAAGGTGAAAATCCTATCTGGTTATGTACTTAGTATCTCAGCGGAAGATTAATAAACGTTAGTTACCAGGCAAGGAAGCCCCGTTCTGCGGGGCTTTTTGTTAATTGGAGCAAGATAATGAAGTTGAAAAACGGGCAAACCGTTCCGTGGTATAAAGTAAGCTGGGTTTGGTACATTATCTTTATGAAGTGTGCCGTAATAACCGCATGTATTGTAACCGCGGTTTTAATCGTGAAGAACCCGATTTCAATGGTAAATGATGATTACTACAGCGAAGGCAGAACCATTAACTTAGAGTTAAAACGTGTAGCCGAAGCTGAAGCACGCAATTTGTCCTTTTATCTCGATGTTAACGGCACCGATCTCACGCTTCGCTTCCGCTCTGGAGAGCCGGATGATCAAAGTTCGTTGCTGGTAAGTTTCTATCACCCAACTACGCACAACTATGATTTCAGCCTGCGTATGCCGCGTTCTGGTGATGATAGCTATCGCCAGCAATTACCAAGGGAACTTGATGGCCATTGGCGCGTTGATATCGAACCTTTTGATAAGGCATGGCGAGTAAGCCAAAACATACATCTTCCGGCACCACAAACTATTACGCTTGTGCCTGAAAATTATGGTATTTGAAGGCCTATAACGTGAGCCAGTCAACCTCAACAACGGAAATTACGGGCAATGAAGTTACCCGAGATGAGAACCAGTGCTTTCACTGTCAGCAACCGATTCCGTTGGGTTTTTCTTTGTATGTTGAGGTTCTCGGGCAAGATCGCCCTATGTGTTGTTACGGTTGCCACTCAGTAGCCTCAACGATAGTCGATCAAGGCCTAACGCATTTTTATAAATACCGCGAAACCAAGCCCGGCGCCCTTCCCCTCATTCCAGAAGAGTTGGCTAACCTGGAAGATGATCTTGTACGTTATGATGATCCTGATATTCAACGTGAATTTGTTGCTGCGAAAGATAGTGTACAGACCGCAACGCTAGCTATCGAGGGCATGACTTGTGCCGCATGTGCTTGGCTTATTGAACGCCAATTGCATCATCTTAACGGCGTACAGAAAGTTGTCGTTAATTCCTCAACCGAGCGCGTACAAGTATCTTGGAATGCAGAAGAAGCGCGGCTGAGTCAGGTGCTGCGCGCTATTCATGAAATAGGATATAAGGCACTTCCGTTTCAACAAGCAGATTTAGAAGCAAATTACGAAAAGAAACGGCGTGGCTATATTCGACGCCTTGGCGTTGCTGGTATTGCCTCAATGCAAACCATGATGGTGGCATTCGGCCTCTACTTTGATGATATCGATGATACAACCCGCCTTTATTTTTGGTGGGTTTCATTGCTATTTACCGCCCCCGTAATCGTTTATAGTTGCCAGCCTTTTTTTGCCAATGCCATTCGCGCGTTACGAGCCCGGTCGTTGAATATGGATGTGCCGGTGGCACTTGCTATGGCGGTTGCTTTTGTTGCGAGTTTTTATGCCACTGTTACTGATACCGGCGATGTTTACTATGAATGCGTAACCATGTTTGCGTTCTTCTTGCTCGCGGGCCGATTCTTAGAAATGCAGGCACGCAACAAAGCGGTGGCAAATGCGGCCAATCTTATGAAACTTATTCCTGCCATCGCTGAACGGCAAACGTCATCAGGCTGGGAACAAGTGATGGTAAAGTATCTAGAAACCGGTGATGTAATTCGCGTGCGCCCTGGCGATACCATTCCTGTCGATGGCGAACTTCTCGATAGTACGGCGTGGTGTGATGAAGCCTTACTTACCGGCGAGAGCCGGCCGGTGGCGAAGGCTCAATATGAAACCCTGTATGCCGGTAGCATCAACCAAGATAATCCCATCACATTGCGCATTATCGCAACGCGGCAGAATACGCTTTTAGCCGGAATTATTGCCCTGCAAGATAGCGCGCTTGAAGAAAAACCAAGATTCGTGCGGTTTGCTGATGTCGTGAGCCGCTATTTTGTGGCTGCCACCCTAATTATTTCAACACTGACATTAGTAAGTTGGTATTTCATCGATCCGAGCAAGGCGTTTTGGATAACTCTTGCTGTTTTAGTGGCTACCTGCCCTTGCGCGTTATCGTTAGCTGCGCCTACCGCAATGAGTGGCGCCATTAGCCGGTTAAATCGTGCTGGGATACTTCTGAAACAATCAGCATTGCTGGAACGATTACCGAAGATTAAAACGCTATGTGTGGATAAAACAGGAACGCTCACACAAGGTAAGTTCAGTATCATTCAAAGCTATTACCATGCCAATTACGCTGAACTTGAACTAATGCAGCTGGCTAGCGGATTAGAGAACTTCTCTGAACATCCGTTAGCAAGACCATTCCAGCGTTTGGCAAGCGCGGCTAAATTCACTGATGTGCGTAATATCGCAGGCGCTGGTATCTCTGGTGTATGCAATGGTATTGAATATCGAATTGGCAGCTATGGGTTTATTCAGAATTGGCATCCGAATTATACAAATGCTTTACGTGCCGCCAATGTGTTTCTTGCTACGCAAAAAGAAGTTCTGGCGGAATGGCAAGTAGACGATGACGTTCGATCGGATGCTAAAGAAACCTTAGCGTGGTATCAGGCCCGTGGTGTAAACATCATTATGCTCACCGGTGATTCGCAAATCCGAGCCCAAAAACTCGCGGAAAGCTTAGGTATTGCGGATGTTCGCGCACAATTAAAACCTGAAGATAAACTTGCTGCGGTAAAAGCGCTACAGAAACAAGGGCCAGTGCTTATGGTTGGTGATGGTTTGAATGATGGCCCTGTGCTTGCCGCTGCTGATGGCTCGGTAACATTTTCCAGCGGGTCTGATTTAGCTAAATCAAGTAGCGATGTCGTTATTCTTACAGGCAAACTTGCTGGTTTGCGGCGTTTGTATGAAACAGCGTTGCTAACGCGGAATGTGATTCGGCAAAACTTCACATGGGCCATCGGCTATAATCTTGTTATTCTACCACTTGCGGTTACTGGCCATGTAGGCCCACTATGGGCCATGCTAGGTATGTCGATGAGTTCACTTATTGTGATGTCCAATTCTTTGCGCTTAATGCGTAGCGCCCGTTGATTAGGAGTTAAAATGGAAATACTTCATTTAATGGTTCCTATTGCAATTATTTTAGTAATTATCGCGATTGTCATTTTTTTTTGGGCGGTGCGCAGTGGCCAATTTGACGATCTTGAGCGCCAAGGCTACAACATTCTCTTAGATGAAGACGACGAGAAGAAAACACACAAAAAAGATACCGAAAATAAAGCATGAGTATTGATATAATCGCGGCTTTCCTAATGGGTTTAGCCGGCAGCGGGCATTGTTTAGCCATGTGCGGTGGACTAGCCGCAGCCATGGGATATCAACGCTCGCCCATGCGCCTGTTTTGGTACAACTTAGGCCGTATCCTTAGTTACGCTATCGCAGGCTTTATCGTGGCTGCCGCGTTCTTTTCCATAAGCAAAGTTCACGTTAATGGATTCGTGTATCTACGCATTTTCGCTGGTGTAATGATGGTTCTACTCGGGCTTTACCTGCTCCGTTGGAACCGTGCATTACTATGGCTTGAAAAAGCAGGTGCCTATCTTTGGCGCTACATTCAACCACTCACACGCAAACTTCCTGCCGAAAAAACATCAACGTATATATTCTTAGCCGGAATGCTTTGGGGATGGCTACCTTGTGGTTTAGTATATAGCGCCTTAACGTGGGCTGCGTTATCCGGTGATCCGCTCAGCGGCGCCGGCTTTATGCTGATTTTTGGGCTAGGCACTTTTCCGGCTATGTTTCTCACTGGAGTGTTTAGCCAGAAACTAGCGCATATATTGCAATCTACCAGCTTTCGCTGGATTGCGGGTTTGCTATTAATCGGGTACGGTATAGCTACTTTACTTATTGCCGCAAAACAATTGTAATTGTTCTGTATTAGAAGGAACTCGATTCGCCATGGAGCACAGTTTGAATAAGCATATTAATTGCCAAAACTGCAGTATTAGCCAGTTGTGCTTACCCTTTACGCTCGATGAAAGCTCATTATCGGAACTTGATTCGATGATTGAGCGCAAGCGTCCCTATCAGCGTGGCGACACGCTATTTCGTGCTGGCCAAGCCTTGCAGTCACTATATGCCGTTCGCTCCGGTAGTATCAAAGTTTACACACTCGATAACAACGGTGATATGCAGATTACGGCGTTTCATTTACCCGGTGACCTCGTTGGTTTTGAGGCCATTGGTAGTGGTATTCATCATGCCTATGCTGAAGCGATGGAAACCTCAATGGTATGTGAAATTCCGTTCGCTCACTTGGAAACATTGAGTGGTGAAATTCCCGCATTACGCCGGCAAATCATGCGGTTGATGAGTGATGAGATTACCACCGATAAACGTATGTTAACCCTGCTTAACACACGCACCGCTGAGCAACGGTTAGCTACTTTTCTTATTGAGCTATCTACCCGCTTTCGCACGCGCGGCTTATCCTCCAAAGAGTTTCGCCTTACTATGACACGGGCTGAGATTGGTAACTATCTCGGGTTAACGGTTGAAACGGTTAGCCGTTTATTAGGGAAATTCCAAAAATCAGGGTTTATTGCTGTGGATGGCCGGTTAATTACCTTGCTTGAGCAAAATAATCTTTGTGAAGTTGCGCTTATCGCTCCTACTGAGCCCAACTCATAAAACCAGTGCATTTTAGTAAGCTTAAGCTACACTGAAAATAGGCTAAATTTTAAATTTTATTGAATGGAGAAAGCCTATGTTTAAGCACCTTCTCGTTGTGCTAGATCCGGCACTAGAAGAACAGAAAGCACTCATTCGAGCGTTGCACTTAGCCCGGCTGCAGCCTGCGCGTCTTACCCTATTTCTATCGATTTATGATTTTGCTTATGAAATGACAACCATGCTTTCGGGCGAAGAGCGTGAACAAATGCGGCAAAGCCTGATCGAAGATAGAAAAGTATGGGTTAAAGAACTTCTAGAAGGGTTTGATGTAGCTAAACACAACATCGAAATCTGTGTTCAGTGGCATCATCGCCCTTTCGAAGCCATCATTCGCAAAGCCATGGAAATTGATTGTGATTTAATCGTGAAAGGCACACGGAAGCACGATACGCTACAAAGCGTAATTTTCACGCCTACGGATTGGCACCTGCTCCGGAAAGCACCCAGCCCAGTGCTATTGGTGAAAGACCACGAATGGCCACAGCACGGTTCTGTGTTAGCAGCGGTTAATGCAGGCAGTGATAGTGAGGTGCATCAAACCCTAAATGAAAAAATCATTAAAGCAGCTGGCTACATAAGCATTAAACTCAACTCACATTTACATTTAGTCAACTGCTACCCGGGCGCTCCTGCTGCTATAGCCGTTGAAATACCTGAGTTTGATGTGCATCAATACCAAGCCAGCGTGCGCGAGCATCATGAAGAAGCGTTGGCGGAAATAGCACGCAAAGTAGAGGTTGATTTCACCGGTTTACACCTTCGTGAAGGTTTGCCAGATAATGAAATTCCAAAAGTGGCCCATGAGCTCGATGCCGCCCTGGTAGTACTGGGTACGATTGGCCGCACTGGCATAACAGCAGCACTTCTTGGGAATACTGCGGAGCACGTTATTGAGCAATTGGATTGTGATTTGTTAGCAATAAAGCCGGAAGGTTTCCTATCACCACTAGCGAAGGGTTAAGCAACCGAGCAATTAAAGAGCATCGGTGGCAACAATCACGCTGGTGAAATCAATTGTTGAAGCGTCAACACAACGGTATACTAGCCGCCCGAAATTTCGAGCGGCTTTTTATTTTCTATAGCGCCTGTTTACAGATTTCATCAAGGTTACACACGCTTTATGCGTCTCCAAATTCAGACACTTACACTAGGTAGCTTGTATGAGTACTCATTCGTTGAATACGCACACAGATAACGCTAGCAGCGATGTTCTCGCTGCG
The DNA here is from genome assembly GCF_003987345.1 of Aliidiomarina shirensis. Taxonomy (GTDB): domain Bacteria; phylum Pseudomonadota; class Gammaproteobacteria; order Enterobacterales; family Alteromonadaceae; genus Aliidiomarina; species Aliidiomarina shirensis. Next base: position 339,696 of record NZ_PIPP01000001.1, read on the forward strand.
CAGAAAAAGCAGAAATATAGCTTTAACAAATTAGAGAAACGAATTCGTCGCGCGGCTGGTCAAGCTATCGAAGATTTTGCGATGATTACCGATGGCGATCGGATAATGGTGTGTCTTTCTGGAGGCAAGGATAGCTATACCCTCCTCTCAACACTGCAATACTTTCAAAAGGTTGCGCCGATTAAATTCGAGTTAATCGCGGTTAACCTAGACCAAAAGCAGCCCGGATTTCCAGAGCATGTTCTGCCTGAATACCTCGCCACCCAGAATGTTGATTTTCGCATTATCGAAGAAGATACGTATTCAATTGTGAAAGAGAAAGTACCTGTTGGCAAAACCACTTGCGCGCTATGCTCTCGCCTACGCCGGGGGATTCTCTACAACACTGCAAAAACCTTGGGTGCCACTAAAATTGCTTTAGGCCATCATCGCGACGATATTCTAGAAACCTTGTTACTCAATATGTTCCACGGCGGTTCAATGAAATCAATGCCGCCGAAATTAGTGAGTGATAACGGTGAACATGTTGTTATCCGCCCTTTAGCTTATGCGCGTGAGAAGGATATTGTTAAATATGCGGAAGCTATGAATTACCCGATTATTCCGTGTAACCTGTGCGGCTCACAGGAAAATTTACAGCGCAAAATGATAAAAGATATGCTGAAAACATGGGATAAGCAGTATCCTGGCCGAATCGAAAGTATGTTCAAGGCGCTAACGAATGTTGTACCGAGCCATTTAGTTGATGCAGAGCTATTTGATTTTAAGAGCTTGGAGGCCAATGGAATTGCCGATGCAAATGGCGATACCGCTTTTGATCAACCTGTGGTTGGCAGTGCACGGGCTTTCCTTGATGACGATGATATCGCGGTAGATGAAAATACCGATGTTCATATTTTAAAGTTGTAAAAAAAACCGGCCGCTGTAGCGGCCGGTTTGCTTTTTCTGCTAACTGCCAAACCTATCTAGTTAGCGCTTGCCGTTTGATTATTGTGGTCGCTGTTGCTTTCAAATGATTCTCGAACCTCGCGAATAATCGGCAAATTAACGCGAATCATCTGATTCAATTCAACAATGTAATCTTCCCCACGCTCTGAATATGACATCAACCCATGCGTTAATGGCTGTGCGGTTATAGGCAAGCTCGCTTGGCGCAACTCAGCGCGAATCTGCCGTAAATCCTGATATGCATCGTGGGTATTCAAGTTTCGTATATAACTGCGAACTGATTCGGTAACACTGTTGAATTCGCGCACTTCGTGTATTTGTCCTTCGCCGCGCGAGGCTGGCACCAAACCACAACCTTCTGTCCAACACCATTGGCCAAAGAAATTACGCGCATCCGCGGCAAAACGCGACGTTCCCCAGCCGGATTCGTTAGCGGCCTGAATCAGCACTAGCGTATCAGGAATAATATCAACACGGCGCAACAACGTTGCAAACCGATCAGCTTCAGAGGCAGCGTTTACGCGATAAAAACTGGCCAAATTATTAAGCCAACGTTGTTCTTTTGCGGTTAATGCCTCACCACGTTCGAATTTTTGCTGCAAGCGTTCTATTTGTGCTCGTTGCTTTAAGATATGCGCGTTCTGCTCATTAATTGCAGGTAACAGATAGCTAAAGAACTCAATTTTCCGAGTCGGAATATCAGATATCGCGCCGAAATCTGGCACATTATGATTTTTCCGTGGTTTCGCTAGCGTTACTACTGGCAAACCTTCAGGGCCCGCAGTAGTGGCTCTTTGCTCACCATCTTCGTTGCCCGTTAATACTCCCCGCCAAAACATGATTAACGCTAAAAGAACGACCAAGGCGAATGCCCCGATAACTAGAAATCTTTTTTGAATCTGCATAATTCACCAATTGTGGGTAGATGATTTTGCTAACTATTATAATAGAAAGAAAACACAAAGAGCGCGAGTAGCGCTCTTTGTTGTAAGTTAAATAATTTTATAGCGAAACTTAATACTAGGCATTAAAGCTCTGCGAATCGGGCTTATCGGCTGAGTTCTCTTCAGCAAGCACAGGCTCTTTTTCGCCGCCACTAAGATCATCGCTTTCATTCTCATTTACGGCTTTAACTTGAAAAAGATCACGGTAGTAGATGGCAATCGCGAAGAAGTACGTTGGCACCACCCAAGCGAAAAGTAAATAAAGAACCGCAAGCGCAGCCAGAATCGTAAGTACCATCATAAATCCATTGGTACCCGCAAAAAGCCCAAGTAACACAGCGGGAACAATAATCAGCATAGTAACAATAAAGATAACGATATTAAGTATTAAGAAGCCAAGGAAACGTTTGATGACAAGATTGAACGATAGCATTACTGCGTTCAAAGGGCTTGCCGCTCCGGTAGCAACAATAGTGGCAGCCAACACAAACGAGATGTTAAAAAACGCTGCCCAGATAAGAACAGTAAAATGCTCAAAACCTATCAGCGTGGGTGCATTAACAATAACCGTTGTAATTAAACCAACAGCCATAAGTGACCAAGGTTTGCTCAGAAACTCGAAAGCTTGGTTGATATCCGGCGTTTTACCGATTACCGTGCGCAACGCTATTAAGTGAATACCGCCGACTAGCGGAAAATAGATAATAACTTGCAGCGCATAAGTAATAAGCGTAAACGCTTTACTTTCTTGTTCTATTCCAGAGAACTCAGCGAGCACAGCCACTAAAATACCGGCTGCAATAAGTATGAAAAACGACCATACAATTGCGCCCGCTAACGTGGTGCGCTTCTTCTTCGTTGTCTCGTAAGCCTCTTGTAGCACTTTATTAATATCTAGCTTTTGTTTTGATTGAACGGCGTTCTCTACGCTGCCGCGAAGTTCATTGTTATTGTTGTTTTCCATAAGGGCGTTAATCCTGTCATCATTTATTAAGGTTTTTTGTTATTATCCGTTTTCTACACGAAAAAGCTAGTAAACGAATGTAACGAGTTATTTTCAGTTCCGTTCATCAACATGCCAACCACGGTGAAACAAACATGCCGGCACCTAAAACCACCAATAGCAAACCAAACTCTCGGGCAACGAAGGCGAAAACTCGGCAATCTCGGGGTTTCCATAAGCCGACTCCCAAAGTACCTACCCTAATCGCTTTTAACAAGCCCATGAATGTGCTTTGCCAGTTTACCGGCGAGAAATCGGATACCACCCTAGCAGCATTTATCGATATCCCCAACGTATACCCAGCGGGCCGCCTTGATAAAGACAGTGAAGGGTTGCTGTTGTTAACCGATGATGGGCCGTTACAAGCACGCATCTCATCGCCGAAATTTAAGCTCGCCAAAACCTATTACGTGCTTGTAGAAGGCGTACCGAGCCAAGCGGCTATTGATGCCTTGCGCAATGGCGTTGAACTTAAAGATGGGAAAACATTGCCTGCTGAGGCCGAGCTTGTTTCTGAGCCTGAATGGTTGTGGCCACGCACACCACCTGTTCGTGTGCGCAAGCATATTCAAGATACATGGTTAAAACTCACCATACGGGAAGGTAGAAACCGGCAAGTAAGGCGCATGACCGCGCATGTTGGCCACCCTACGTTGCGGCTTATACGCTATCAAATTGGTGATTACAGCCTGGCTAATTTAGCGCCTGGAGAGTATCGGAAAGTACCTGTTTAACTGGCTAAACATCCTAAAAAACGGTAGAATTCGCCGCCATAAATGAATTTTTAACACAAAGGTGAATTCCCAATCCATGAACACTCCTGTATCTGATCGCATCCTTGCGTTAACCACCGCTGAGCAAAAACAACAAAATGCAAAACACCGCGTTATTGTTGGCATGTCGGGTGGTGTTGATTCTTCTGTATCTGCGTATATTTTGCAGCAACAAGGATATCAGGTTGAAGGGCTATTCATGAAAAACTGGGAAGAAGATGACACCGATGAATACTGTTCTGCAGCTACCGATTTAGCCGATGCAGAACAAGTATGCGCTACGCTCGGGATGGAACTACACACTGTCAACTTTGCCGCAGAGTACTGGGATAACGTGTTCGAGCACTTTCTTGTTGAGTATCGTGCTGGGCGTACCCCAAACCCAGATATCATGTGCAATAAAGAAATTAAATTTAAAGCTTTTCTTGAGTTTGCTGCCGAAGCACTCGGCGCGGATTATATCGCTACAGGCCATTATTGCCGGCGCCGGTTTGACGGTGAGAAATGGCAACTTATACGCGGTTTAGACGATAACAAAGATCAAAGTTATTTCTTGTATACACTTAGCCATGAACATATAGCGCAAACACTCTTCCCCGTTGGTGATATTGAAAAACCAGACGTGCGTAAAATCGCGGAAGAGCAAGGTTTAGTAACCGCCGGCAAGAAGGATTCTACGGGTATTTGCTTTATTGGCGAGCGCAAGTTCAAGGATTTCCTACAGCAGTATCTTCCCGCGCAACCGGGCCCTATTGTAAGTGTAAACGGTGCACCGCTAGGCACCCACGAAGGCTTGATGTATCACACCATCGGTCAGCGTAAAGGCTTGCATATTGGTGGCCTTGCCAATGCTGGCGATGAACCATGGTATGTGGTTGATAAAGATGTAGCGAACAACACATTAGTTGTTGCGCAAGGTAAAGATCATCCTCGTATGTTCTCGAAAGGCTTGATTGCCGGCCAGTTACATTGGCTTAATCGGGAACATATTTCAGCGCCATTTTCCTGTGTTGTGAAAACACGATATCGGCAAGAAGATATTCCTTGCACGGTATCGCCAATTGGCAATGGCGAACAAATAGAAGTGATTTTCGATGCGGATGTAGCCGCAGTAACCCCCGGACAATCGGCGGTGCTTTATAACGGTGATATATGCCTCGGTGGCGGTATTATTGAACAACGAATTACAGATTTCGAGGTAACTTTGTGAGCAACGTAATAGCGCTACGCAGTGAATTCAATGAGTGGCATGAACGCATGCTCGCTTTTGGTGGCCTATGTTTGGCCGCAGTATGTGCCCAACAATTAGCGCGCCGCGGAGAAATAATTCCCAATGATCATACCGAAGTATTGATTAGCAGCCTGCTTAATCTAGACCCTTCCAGTACCCTAGATGTTTACGGTGATTTAGAAAGCCTAAAACCCGCACTACGCCTGTTATTGGGGCAGTTAAATGGTAAGGGTGCAAAAGATGTTGAACAAACACGCTATGTTGTGGGCATGTTAGCGCTTGAGCGCAAGCTCAATGCAAGTTCTGTGGCCTTAGATAAACTCGGATCGAGCTTAAAACAGATAAAGCGCCAACGCGAAGATTTTGATTTTGAAACCAGCATTATCGTTGAGAACCTAGGTAAGCTGTATATGGACGTTATCAGCCCACTTGGCCCGCGCATTCAGATTAGTGGAAAACCTGAGTATCTGAAACAACCCGCGGTGCAATATCAGATTCGAACTATGTTATTAGCCGGTATTCGCAGTGCTGTATTATGGCGTCAGCTCGGTGGCAAACGCCGGCATATCATTCTTTCGCGCAGCAAATTAGTGCGTGCCATAGAAGATTTATTGCGCATGTAACGCAGTATTTGCGCAGCTACTAGCGTATTTTTTTATTTATTCATGATGTTAATGACAACGCTTAACTACAAACTCGGAGCAACCGTATGACCCTCTCACTCTCTGCACTAACCGCCATTAGCCCAGTAGATGGACGTTATGGCAGTAAAACTGCTGATCTTCGTCCGTTCGTAAGTGAGTTCGGTTTAATTCATCAGCGCGTGCTTGTTGAAGTGCGTTGGTTGCAAAAACTTGCAAGCATTGTGGAAATTACTGAAGTTCCCGCCTTTTCGGATGAGGCAAACGCAGTACTCGATGCCATCGTTGCGGATTTTTCTGAGGCTGATGCCCAACGCGTTAAAGATATTGAACGCACTACCAATCACGATGTGAAAGCAGTTGAGTACTTTTTGAAAGAAAAGGTTGCGGGAAACGCTGAGTTACTCGCAGTTACTGAGTTTATCCACTTTGCCTGTACCTCCGAAGACATTAACAACCTCTCGCACGCATTAATGCTGAACGCTGCCAACGATAACGTAGTTTGGCCCCTGCTCCAGCAATTGCTGCAAGAAATAAGCAAACATGCAGCCGATTACAAAAGTATCCCAATGATGGCCCGTACACATGGCCAACCGGCTACCCCAACAACGATGGGCAAAGAATTTGCTAACGTTGCAGTGCGTTTAGATCGGCAAATGTCGGCGTTGAAGCAAGTGCAGTTCTTGGGCAAAATCAATGGCGCGGTTGGCAATTACAACGCGCATCTTTCTGCATACCCGAATGTTGATTGGCATCAAGTGGCCGAAGAATTTGTTACCTCGCTCGGACTCACATTCAACCCCTATACGACGCAAATTGAGCCGCATGATTACATTGCCGAATGGTTTGATGCAGTATGCCGGTTAAACACTATCTTGATCGATTTTGACCGAGATTTATGGGGCTATATCGCACTCAATCATTTCAAACAAAAAACGATTGCAGGAGAAATTGGTTCTTCTACCATGCCGCATAAAGTAAATCCGATCGACTTTGAAAACTCGGAAGGTAATTTAGGTATTGCGAACGCCATTCTCGGCCATCTAGCAGCAAAACTTCCCATATCGCGATGGCAGCGTGATCTTACCGATTCCACGGTGTTACGTAACCTCGGGGTTGGTTTGGGGTACGCGGTAATTGCTTATCAGGCAACGCTTAAAGGCATTTCTAAACTGGAAGTGAATGAAGAAAACTTGCGAATTGAGCTTAATGCGAATTGGGAGTTACTTGCCGAGCCAGTACAAACAGTGATGCGCCGTTATGCCATTGAAAAACCATACGAGAAATTGAAAGAGCTCACCCGTGGCAAGCGTGTTACTCAGCAAGATTTAGCTATCTTTATTGATAAACTAGAGTTGCCGGAACAAGTTAAGATTGAATTAAAAGCGTTAACTCCGGCAACGTATATTGGCCGCGCTGAAACCTTTGTTGATGAACTGCCAGCGCAATTGAAGAACCTGTAATTTGAGAGTGTGCAAACTGGTTTTGCACACTTGTTTACGTTTCAATTCATGCTTCAAATTTTGCTTCAGTTTAATCGATAAAATTTCGACTAAGCCCATACAAGGTAGCGGAAATCATGACCTTTAACCCATTCCAAGATAGTCCAAGTGATTACATCCTCAATCACTATGCATTTGATGCAGTGGCGTTTTTACGTGATTATTGGCAGAAGAAACCGTGTGTGATTCGTCAGGCCTTTATTGATTTTCAAGATCCAATTAGCGCCGACGAGCTTGCCGGTTTATCGATGGAACCAGGGGTTGATTCTCGGGTTGTGAGTTGCAACGCTGGTAAATGGGATTTGGCACACGGTCCAATTGACGATTTCGGCAAGTTGGGCGAGAAGAATTGGAGCTTACTTGTACAAGCGGTGAACGAGCATTATCCGCCGGCACAAGAGCTTTTGCGCGCATTCCGCTTTCTTCCCGATTGGCGTATTGATGACCTCATGGTGAGCTATTCTACCGAAGGTGGTGGTGTTGGCCCGCACCTTGATCAATATGATGTTTTTATTGTACAAGGCATGGGATCACGCCGCTGGCAAGTAGGCGAACCAGGGGATTTTGAAACCCATTGTCCACACCCCGATCTAAAGCAAGTTCCTGAGTTCGCACCTATTATTGATGAGGTTCTTGAGCCGGGCGATATGATCTACATACCCGCTGGGTTTCCTCATTCAGGTGATACCATTAGCGAAGCATTGAACTACTCGGTTGGTTTGCGTGCCCCTAGTCAGGCGGAGCTGATATCAGCCCTTGCCGACCATGCATTGGAACATGACGACTTACAACTTCGTTTTCGTGATCGGGTAGAAGTATTGTTAGATGATTCCAAAGCCGCGTTAGCTGATCGTGAACCTTGGCATTTACCAGCAGAAATCATTGCCGATTGCCGAAGTTTAATGGCGGCCGCACTAGATAATGATGCCCTTCTACATAAGGTATGCGCGGAACTATTCTCAAAAAACCCACGCCCGCCATTGCCTGAATGGCCAGAACAACCCTACACCCCTGCGGCATTAAAATACAGCTGCCAGCGCTACGATATGTTGGTCAAAGCAGTTGGTGTACGGATGATTACTACCACCGTAGATAGCCAGCTCTATGCTGTGGTACAGGGGCATTGGTATACACTTGATAGTGATGCGGAAGCACTTTTTGGTTTACTAAGCGATATGACCGACTTTGCAGAAACGTTAACTATTCTTGATTATTTAAAATCGGATAGCGCGCGCGCCCTACTTTGTGGTTTATTAAATGAAGGCCTGTTCATTCTAGCAAATGATGAACCGTAATCGGTTGCTGAACGCATTTCCGTGAAGATAAAAAAACCGCCAATCGTAAGCTAGATAGGCGGTTTTTTTGGTAACGAACAAGTGCTATTGTTTATCGGCCCAAAAGCTTTCTTGCTCAACTAATTCGTAGCAGGCCTCAGCATGATTAATCAGTAGCTGGGCAAATTTCTGTTCAGTTTCATCACTTTTCGGCTCGTTCAGAATCTTATCGGCCCGTAACTGCCAGCGCAAACAAAAATGTTTTAATGCATCACGGGCATTGCCTGCAACCGCAGCGTCTACGTGGTCTGTTGGACACACACCGCATATAGCCCAAACTTTGTCGGTTGTTCCCCGCACAGTGAATTTCCAAAGCGCGATGTGAGGCATTAAATAACGGCTTTCTTTAACGAGCACTTGGTCGGTTAAAATACCTTTTTCAACAAGATAACCGTTTGCTTTCTGAAAATGTTCACGCACCCATGCAGCTTGCTCTGGGCTGCTTTCTATCTGTTTTTCACTCATGGTTATCTCACTACTCTTACAGCTATCAATGTTGATATGGCGTTGCTTTAGATATAGACAAACGCGCTATGCGTAGCCCCAACACAAACATCCGCCAAAGGAATAAAATCAACTATATCTTAACAGGCGAAAGCAAAACTGAAAAGCACTAGAAGCCGCCACTGGCCCTACCACGAGTAAGATTTGTTCACTGTAAAGACAAGTTGATACTTTACTAGAAATACGACCAGTTTTTCACTTTCATTTACTAGCAACAGTTTACGTAAAGTGGTAGCTTACGCACCAAATTTGTGTCTTTGACAACAACAATGAGGTTAGCGGAAATGGCGCTATTCGAACACACGGAATATGACAGTCACGAACAGGTTGTTTTCTGTCATGATAAAGTAACCGGCTTAAAAGCAATCATCGCAGTTCACGATACCACGATGGGTCCAGCACTTGGCGGAACTCGCATGTGGAACTACGCGAGCTCAGAAGAAGCCCTAACCGATGTTTTACGTTTATCCCGTGGCATGACATACAAAAGTGCATTAGCTGGATTGCCGCTCGGTGGCGGTAAAGCAGTCATTATTGGCGATGCCAAAAAAGACAAAAGTGAAGCATTCTTTAAAGCATACGGCCGCTTCGTGAATTCTCTGGGTGGCAAATATATCACCGCAGAAGATGTAAATATCCGTACTGCTGATATCGATATTGTTGCTACTGAAACACCTTTTGTTGCAGGCACGGCAAGTAAAGCTGGCGATCCTTCTCCACATACAGCAGAAGGTACTTATCTTGGTTTGAAGGCTGCCGCTAAACACGCATTTGGAAATGAAGATCTCAAAGGTGTTCGCATTGCTGTTCAAGGTTTAGGTGCGGTTGGCTACGATTTTGCCGAGTATTGTGCAAAAGAAGGCGCCAAGCTTATTGTTGCCGATGTAAACGAAGAAGCGGTTGAGCGTGCGGTAAAAGAACTTGGGGCTGAAGCCGTAAGTATTGATGAAATCTACAGTGTTGATTGTGATGTTTATGCGCCATGCGCTTTAGGTGCAACAATCAACGATAATACGTTGAAGGTTATCAAAGCGAAAGTTATCGCGGGTAGTGCAAACAACCAATTGGCCACGCGTGCTCATGATAAGATATTGAAAGACATGGGTATCTTGTATGCGCCTGATTACGTAATTAATGCCGGTGGCGTTATTCATGTATGTTCGGAAGCCGCTAATTTCTCGTTAGAAGATACCGCTAAACGTGTGAAAGCAATTTACGGGACGCTAGATAAGATCTTTACTCGGGCAAAAGATGAGAATCGTCCGACTGGTGAGATTGCTGATGAAATGGCGCGGGAAATTTTGGCTAAGAAATTAGCTGAGAAAATCGCTTAATTCAAAAGCTAGAATAGAGAAAAACGCTGCTGTGTTGTGCACTGCAGCGTTTTTTTATACCTTATCCAGCCATATTTTCCGATTTATGTTACACATGCGAGCAAGTATTGAATCGGGTGTTTTGGTTTCTCGGCGTTGTAGCGCCCTGCCTGACAGCGGCACGAAAAACCAGTTGCGAGTACGGCGCCGGAAGATTCCTCTCCTGCTGATAAATTATCAGAAAAAAATGTTTTCCAACTTAAATCAAAAATTGAGCGGCTCATTTTCTGGTTTTCAAGTTCGTGGCCAAACGTACCGGCCATTCCACAGCACCCAACAGCTGGAACATTTACCTTCATTCCCGCTGCGGTGAATATATCTCGCCATTGATTGCCGGTATTCGGTAGCGCGGTTTGCTCGGTGCAATGCGCTAATATTTGCGTGCTTTCATGGCTTGGCAATAACGCATTGTGGGTAACTAATGGCGACAATGCTTCACGGTTTTTATGCAACCACTCGTGGGCTAAGAGAACATCGAAATCATTGCTCCTGGCAATACCCTCTTTACGGTATTCATCTCGAAAACACAGCACAGTTGCAGCATCAAGGCCAACCATCGGCACCCTGAACTCTTCGTTCAAAGCAGCTAATGCTTTTGCTGTCTCCGTTGCAATGCGCTCAAAGCTCTTTAGGAAGCCTTTTACGTGAGCGGCCTTGGCGTTGGCCATATAGGGCAATAATACCGGCTCCTTGCCCATGGCACGCACTAGCTTCATGAAATCACTTACTAAATGCGCATCGAAGGCGCTCGTGAACGCATCTTGCACAACAAAAACATAATCATTGGCATCAAACGCCAATGATTTGGCTTTCTCCCGCACATCGGCAACGTTCAGGTAATTTTGTTTAGCGGTTTGTTTCGCTAAACTAGGTACTGAAAACTTCGGCGTATCGACATAACCCAACCAATGTTTCTGTAGTGCTTTACTTAGCGGATTATTCGCCAGCAAATTACCAAAGCGCGGAAACCGCGCAAGTTTTAATAAATTTAACTCGGTACTTAACACCAGATAATCTTTTACCGGGCGCTTAAAGTTTTGGTGGTAATGGGCATAGAATACAGCGCGCTGACTCGGAATATCTACTTTTACCGGGCATTGGCTGGAACAGGCTTTGCATGAAAGGCAGGTATCGAGCGCTTTTTTTACTTCTAGATTAAAATCATCACCATTCGGCGCTTTGACTAATCGCGCGTTGGCTAAAATACCCTTTTCGGTGAGCGTTTTAGTTTCCGTACTGTAACCTGCAGCAGATAAACGGCGTAACCACTCACGTAATAGAGTTGCTCGCCCTTTTGGCGAATAGCGTCGATCGCCAGTAGCGCGATACGAAGGGCACATTGGGCTCGTAGCATCAAAATTAAAGCACAAACCATTACCATTACAGTCCATCACACCTTGGAATTGTTGTTGGCTGGTTGCCGGTATTTGTCTATCAAACCACCCTCGTTTTCTCGCATCTACCGATACTAACGGCTCTTTACTGTTTAGAGGTGTGCAAATCTTGCCTGGATTCAAACGATTCTGTGGGTCGAAAACGGCCTTTATCTTCCGCAGCTCAGCGAATAAAGCGTCGCCAAAGAACTCAGGGCCATACTCTGAGCGGTAGCCCTTTCCATGCTCCCCCCACATTAAACCACCAAAACGAGCCGTTAAGCGCATAACTTGATCGCTTATGGTACGGACCATTTCTGAACTCTGTGGATTTTGCATATCCAGCGCTGGCCGAACGTGTAATACGCCGGCATCAACATGCCCAAACATGCCGTAGCGAAGTTGGTGGGAATCAAGCAGCGCACGAAATTCCATTATATATTCGGCTAAGCGCTCCGGGGGAACTGCCGTGTCTTCAACAAAGGCTACGGGTTTTGCCGAACCTTTTGTTGCACCTAACAGGCCTACTGCCTTCTTCCGCATCGCATAGATCTTTTGAATGCTGCTTTCTTCGCGACAAATTTGATATCCGATCACACCAGTAGTGTGCGGATCGAGCCCTGCTAATTGATTGCAAAGTGCTTTGAGTTTGCTACCAATTTCTGCTTGGTCGATACCGGTAAATTCAAGAATATTTATACCACCCATTCGAAAAGGCGGCACATCAGTAAGGAGGTCTTTAACTTGGTGCCAAATAATATCGTTGCGGGCTAAATCCAATACAGTGCTATCCACCGTTTCAACCGAAGTAGCCCGTGCTTTTACTAATTCGGGAGCGTGGCGTAACGCATCTTCAAAATCTTGATACTTCACATTCACCAATACCTTAAAGTTTGGCGTTGGTGTGATTTTCAGTTTTGCGTCGGTAACAACACTCAATGTTCCTTCGGCACCCGCAATTAAGCGCCCTACATCGATAGTTTCATTTTTCGGATCATAGGCATGGGCCAAATCATAACCGGTTAAGAAGCGATTTAGAGGTGGGAATTTATCTTCGATGGCCGCACGCATATCTTTACAGCTACTCAATACTTGCTGGTAGATTCGCCCGATTACATCATCATGTTTTGCTATCTTTTCCGCTTCTGCCAAGGTAACTGGTTCGGTACGTAGCTCATCACCACTCACCAGCAAGCTTCTTAATCCGAGCACATGATCGCTGGTTTTGCCATAGATTAACGAACCCTGGCCTGAGGCATCAGTAGCTATCATGCCGCCAATGGTACAACGATTGCTAGTCGAAGTATCAGGCGCAAAAAAATAGCCATGGGGCGCTAAAACCGCGTTCAACTGGTCCTTGATAATACCGGATTCAACGCGAACCCAACCTTCTTCAAGATTAAGTTCTAAAACGCGGGTGAGGTGACGGCTGAGGTCAATAACAACACCGGGAGTAAGTGCTTGACCATTAGTACCCGTGCCCCCGCCCCGCGGCGAAAAACGTATACCTTGAAACTGCGCGCGCGCTGCCGTTCGAAAAATACAACGAACGTCATTTTGACTGCGCGGATAAAGCACTGCTTGCGGAAGTTGTTGATAAATACTGTTATCGGTAGCCGCAACCATGCGGCCAGAATAACTAAAATCAACATCACCAATATAACCAGCTTGTTCTAACGCACTGATAAAGGCCTGAGTTTCCTCAGGCACTTGTTCGTAATCATTTAAAACCGGTAATCGGCTGGTCACAGCAAAAGACCTCCGCAAAAGGCTAAGTTATTGTTTACTTGTTTAGTTCTTTGGCGAGAAACAACCAAGTATCTAAAACTGTATCTGGATTCAGAGATACCGAATCGATACCTTGCTCTACTAACCAGTGAGCGAAATCAGGATGGTCCGATGGTCCCTGCCCGCATATACCTACATATTTTCCGCGTTTCTTCGCAGTTTGAATGGCCATTGCTAGCAAGGCTTTCACTGCTTCGTTACGCTCATCAAATAAGTGAGCAATTAGCCCGGAATCACGATCTAAACCAAGTGTAAGTTGAGTTAAATCGTTTGAACCGATTGAAAAGCCATCAAAAATATCCAAAAACTTATCAGCTAAAACTGCGTTCGAAGGCAATTCACACATCATAATAACGCGCAAACCATTTTCGCCTTGGCGTAACCCATGTTGCGCCAGCAATTCAATAACGTTACGGCCTTCTTCCAAGGTACGTACGAATGGGATCATGATTTCTACGTTAGTCAGCCCCATATCATTCCGAACGCGTTTTACCGCCTCGCACTCAAGTGCAAAACACTCCGTGAAATCAGGCGCTAGATAACGCGCTGCACCCCGGAAACCAAGCATCGGGTTCTCTTCTTCTGGCTCGTACTGGCGGCCACCAATCAAATTTGCATACTCGTTCGATTTAAAATCTGATAACCGCACGATCACGCGTTCTGGCGCAAAGGAAGCACCAATCGTTGAAATACCTTCGACTAAGCGCTGTATGTAAAACTCTCGTGGGCTTTCATAACCGGAAATTAAATCAGTAATCAGAGCTTGCATCTCTGGCGCTTGATCTTCGTAATGTAAAAGCGCCTTCGGGTGCACACCAATCATGCGATTAATGATAAATTCTAAGCGCGCTAAACCAACGCCTGCATGTGGCAAACGGGCAAAATCGAATGCGCGATCCGGATTCCCCACGTTTTGCATAATCTTGAGGGGTAACGGCGGCATGTTCCCAACTTCTGATTGGGTAACTTCGAAATCTAGAATGCCGCTATACACATTACCCGTATCACCTTCAGCACAAGATACCGTTACTTCAACGCCGTCTTGAATAAGCTTGGTAGCATCACCACAACCAACTACTGCGGGAATACCCAATTCACGCGCAATAATGGCTGCATGACAAGTTCTCCCACCACGATTCGTTACAATTGCAGCGGCACGCTTCATAATCGGTTCCCAATCTGGATCCGTCATATCGGTAACGAGCACATCACCAGGCTGAACTTGGTCCATATCGGCAATCGAATCGAGAACCCGGGCTTTACCGCTACCAATTTTCTGGCCGATTGCGCGCCCGGTAATAATAATCTCTGATTGCCCTTTGAGTGCAAATCGTTCGATGCTGTTACCGGTTTCATTTGAACGTACCGTTTCTGGACGCGCTTGAACGATATAAAGCTTGCCATCAATACCATCTTTCGCCCATTCGATATCCATTGGCCGACCATAATGTTTCTCGATAACCACTGCCTGTTTCGCTAGCTCTAAGATTTCTGCCTCAGTGAGTGAGAATTGCTTTTGCCGCGCGCTATCAACATCTTGAATCGTTACTTGTTTACCATGCTCTTGGCTATCCGAGTAAACCATTTCAATTTTTTTACTACCCATAGTGCGGCGGATTACTGCCGGACGGCCTGCAGCAAGGGTTGGCTTATGAACATGAAATTCATCAGGGTTCACTGCGCCCTGCACTACCATCTCTCCTAAGCCGTATGAAGATGTAATAAATACCACTTGATCAAAACCAGATTCGGTATCAATCGAAAACAAAACGCCCGATGACGCTAAATCACTTCGAACCATGCGCTGTACACCGGCAGAAAGTGCTACACCGCGGTGGTCGTAGCCTTGATGTACCCGATATGAAATGGCTCTATCGTTAAACAAAGAGGCGTAAACGTGCTTAATCGCCTCCATAACGGCATCAATACCTTTTACGTTTAAAAAGGTTTCTTGCTGGCCAGCAAACGAGGCATCCGGCATATCTTCCGCGGTAGCCGAACTGCGCACAGCAAAGCTTGCTTCGGCATAGCCTTCGCTTAACGTGGCATAACTTTCCCGAATGGCGGCATCAAGCTCTGGCGTAAATGGTGTTTCGATAATCCAATTGCGGATTTGCTCCCCTGCTTTAGCAAGCTCTTTTACATCATCAACATCAAGTGTATCGAGTAAATCGTAGATGCGAGCATTAACGCCGCTTTGTTCGAGGAAAGTATTGAACGCGTGAGATGTAGTAGCAAAGCCACCTGGAACAGTAACGCCAGCGCCAGCTAGGTTGCTAATCATTTCGCCAAGTGATGCGTTCTTACCACCAACCCGGTTTACATCGTTCATTCCTAAATCTTGATACCAAAGCACGTATTCTTGCACGGGGTTATCCTTACAATATCGGGGTTAATTGTTGGGTGTGTTCACTGAAGAGTATTTTACACACTAGGGCTTCACAAGTTAACATTTGTATCACTTTCATTTCAGGCTAATTTAATATGCGCACAGCTTTTTACATATCGGATGGCACAGCCCTCACCTCAGAAACCTTTGGTCACGCGATTTTGTCGTTATTTCCGGTTAAATTCGAGCATAAAACGTTACCTTTCGTAGACGATGATGAAAAAGCCCGCAAAGCAGTTCAGGAAATTAATGCCGCGTTTGCTGAAACTAACGAAAAACCGCTGATATTCCATACTTTTGTGAATCCATCATTAAAGAAAATAATTCTTACGAGCGATGGTGTGAGCTACGATTTCCTTGATCACTATGTGGAGCCGGTGCAAGCTGAACTCGGGGTGGCTGCGCAACCGAAAACAAACCGCACACACGGATTAAATCAGGATTACAATTTTCGAATTGATGCGATTAACTACACGCTCGAGAACGACGATGGTGTAAGTACGCGTAATTATGGTGAAGCAGATATTATCCTTGTGGGCGCTTCGCGAACTGGGAAAACCCCTACCTGTATCTACTTAGCCTTACAATACGGTATTAAAGCTGCCAATTATCCCCTTACCGAGGAAGACATGGGGCCGATTGAGCTCCCCTATGACTTGAAGATGCACCGGCATAAGCTATTCGGCCTTACCATTGATCCCGAGCGGCTCCAGAGTATTCGCGAAGCACGGCGCGCTAACAGCCGTTATGCATCAATTGAGCAATGTTTGCTGGAGATAAATGAAATTGAAAGTATTTTTCGGCAAGAAGCAATTCCATATTTGAACTCAACACATGCTTCTGTTGAAGAAATTGCAGCGAAAATAATGACAACGGCGAAGCTCAAACGCCACCGCTACTAATTTATCAATAAATAGAAACAGAAAAGTAGAAACAAAAAAGCTCTGCATTAAGCAGAGCTTTTCTATCGCGTCTAGTTGCGTTCTTAATCTATTTTTTAGCGTTCGTGCTTTCGAATATTTTATCGGCCGAAGCTGCCACAAAACCTGTGTACAACTTGCCTTCCGCAATTTCATAGCGCTTTGCGAACTCATAGAAACAGCTTGGGATTACCGCTTCGCGATCACTAAATTGAACCGACGTGTGGTCAGCCATTGTCGATGATTGCTCTAGAAACACATCTGGCGAGCCTTTAATTTCACCGCCCGATGTGTTCAAGGTAAAACCGGAATCTTTTAATTTCTGATTCACGCTTTCGAGCGTGCTATAGCCAGGCAATTCGTTAACACTTACCGTGAAATGATTCGCACAGAAGCCAAATGCGCTCATCCAAGCAGCATACTCACTTTCTTCAAGCAATTGTTCGTATTGCTTGTGTGATACTTGCCAATGGGTTCCCGAATACAAAAACTCCGGTTTAGTAACCGCGTTCACATCAATTCCCGCAACCATATCGTGCACAATAGCTTGTAACTCAGGCGAAAACTCCTCAACAAGTAGCTCACTAATAAAGATTTTTGGTAACGTTGGGTCGCTGTGCTCGAAGTGTTTTGCGCGCAATTTCTTTTGTTCGAATGCATAATCGCCATTCGCAAAATATCCCATGGCTTCAAAGTGCCCAGTGAGCGCTGCCAAATTTACCGGAGCTATATTGAAGGTACGGAAGGCAACGTGATCGTTAATAATATCATGGCCTTCGCCAAGCACTTCATGCACTTTACTTGCCGATGGGGTGCGTTTGATGTAATCAGCCCACAAAGCTTCAAAAAAACTATGTGCAGCGGAACTGTTTGATGCGCTCATTCATTAACTCCTGTACAACAAGGGCCAGAACACATTTGCGTCCCGACCCTCGGAAATATTTCAGATGAAATTCGGTGTTGATAGGCTGATTATAACCAAAACCAACGTTTTCCTACAGCCCGATTCAATGTTTGCGCTTGTATTATTGATCGAGAACAAGTGTTGATCGAAAACAAGCTTTAAGCTTGGCGCGCCTTGCTTAACGATTCGGCCACTAAGAACGCAAGTTCAAGAACTTGGTCAGCATTTAGCCTTGGATCGCATTGCGTTAAGTAGCGTTCCGCGAGATCATCTTGCGATATCTTATACGCCCCACCTGTACATTCAGTAACATTCTCACCCGTCATTTCAAGGTGAATACCACCGGCGTAGCTACCTTCCGCTTGATGAATCGCAAAGAACTGACGAATCTCGCGAATAATGGCAGCAAAATCCCGTGTCTTATAGCCATTGTTCGCTTTTACGGTATTCCCATGCATCGGGTCACTCGACCAAACTACATTCCGGCCTTCCTTCTGCACTCTGCGAATAAGCTTCGGCAAATTATTCGCTAAGTTATCCGCTCCCATGCGCGTAATTAAGGTGAGTCGTCCGGGAATATTATTCGGGTTCAAGGTATCGATTAGCGCCATTAGCTCTTCTTCGGTAGCCGTTGGCCCTACTTTTACGCCTACTGGATTGTTGATACCTCGGAAAAACTCAATATGCGCGTGATCGAGTTGCCGAGTACGTTCACCCATCCATACCATGTGTGCGGAACAATTATACGGCATACCGGTGAGGCTATCGGTACGTGTAAGAGCCTCTTCATATGGTAACAGCAGTGCTTCATGAGAAGTGAACAATTCGGTTTCATGAATGGTTGGGTGCGTTTCTGCGGTAATTCCCAACACTTCCATAAAGCGCAATGATTCTTGGATACGCTCGGAAATCGCCTGATATTTTTCTTTCATTGGGTTGGCGTTGATAAACCCCATGTTCCATTTATGTACTTTGTGCAAATCAGCGTAACCGCCTTGCGCAAATGCGCGCAGCAGGTTTAACGTTGCCGCTGAATGGTGGTAGGCCGTTAACATACGCTGTGGATCAGGCTCGCGTGCTTCGGCGTTAAAATCTAAGCCATTAATAATGTCGCCACGATAGCTTGGTAACGAAACACCATCGATCGTTTCCATATCGCCAGAACGTGGTTTTGCGAATTGGCCAGCCATGCGGCCAACCTTCACAACCGGTACTTCGCCAGCAAAGGTCATGACAATTGCCATTTGCAGCATTACCTTAAACGTGTCGCGAATTTTTGGTGCGGTAAAATCGCGAAACGATTCTGCGCAATCACCACCCTGCAATAAAAAACCATTCCCTTCACAGACATCGCCTAAATGACTTTGTAAACGGCGTATCTCTTCTGCAAATACTAACGGTGGATAGCGTTTAAGCTGGGATTCAACTTCAGCAAGGGCTGCGGCGTCCGCATAATTGGGTTGTTGCTTGATTGGGAATTGGCGCCAGCTATCTGGTGTCCACTGCATGATAATTCCTTATACTGCTTGATTCAGGATGTATTTGAATGTATCTGCCGAGGCATCTTATTGCAATGGCAAATTGAGCATTTCTCGCATTTCGCGCTATTTTGGCCTTGAGATATTTAAAATACGCCCCAAACTCGCATATTGATCAGCGCCCAGGCGAGCGATTGGGTTCACCTGCAGAGCGTCCACTAAAAGCCTTGTACTGCTAGTGCCGTCTGGCTTTCGCTTTTCTTCGCTACGGGCTACTTTATCATCAATATAGATTTTCACGATTTCACCGAAAACCATTGTTTGGGGTGCTCCGGGCACATCTTGCAGAGCGTGAAGCTTACAAGCAAACGCAATTGGGCACTCGGCTACTCGTTGCAAAGGGAAATCGCCAAAATCAACCATATTCACAGCAATACTATCCAACTCGGATTCCGTGGCTGGTAAACTGCGCGATGACTCGGTTACTTCGCTAGCCAGTGCTTCGGAAGCAATATGCACCACGAAATACGGGTTATTCGCAATATTTACTTTGGTATCCTTGCCCTCGCCCGGTGTTTTATTACCAACCGAAAACATCAGTAAAGGCGGCTCACTAGAAACTGCGGTAAAGTAAGAGAATGGTGCAAGATTCAAGTGGCCTTGTTGATGTTGCGTGAGTACCCACGCTACTGGACGCGGAATGAGTGTTTGCGTCATGAGGTGGTAAATTGAACTGCTATTCTCGTTTGCTAGATCAATAATCATTAATAACTCCCGTGGCGTAAGGCAGCAATGCGCTTTTCAATAGGCGGATGTGTCATCATTAATTCGCCTTTCGCTAACTTACCTTTAATACCAAACGCCAACATTTTATCATCCAACTGCGATTCTTTCCCTTGTGCAAGACGTTGTAATGCGGCAATCATTTTGTTCGGCCCTACCAAACGTGCCGCACCTGCGTCTGCACGATATTCGCGCTGCCGCGAAAAATAGAACACAATTAAGCTGGCTAGTGCCCCAAACAACACTTCAAATAATATAACCAGGCCAAAATAAACAAAACCGCCGCCACCATGATGGCTGCCACCCTGCTGGTTCCCTCGTAAAGCATTGTTAATGAGTCCTGCGACAACACGGGCCAAAAAGATAACAAAGGTATTTACCACACCTTGGATTAAGGTAAGCGTTACCATATCCCCATTCGCAATATGGCTGACTTCATGCGCTAATACCGCTTCCACTTCATCTTTGCTCATTGAGCGTAAAAGCCCGGTAGAAACCGCTACCAGCGAACTATTTTTGCTGGCGCCGGTGGCAAAAGCATTCGGTTCAGGAGAATCGTAAATCGCTACCTCCGGCATTGGAATAGAAGCCTTTTGCGATTGCTTGCGCACCGTATCAAGCAGCCAGCGTTCAGCATCATTGCGCGGCTGTTGAATAACTTTTGCGCCGGTAGAGCGCTTTGCCATCCATTTTGATAAGAAAAGCGAAATGAACGCGCCACCAAAACCGAATATTGCTGCGAAGATTAACAATCCTGTGTAGCTGCCAAAATCCACACCGAAAACCGTCATAATGATGTTCATGACGATACTAAGTACAACCAAAACGGCAAGATTAGTGGCCAAAAAGAGAACGATACGCTTCATTTATGTTTCCTCATTCAATACTTATAAATAGGCACTTGTAATAAACACCTATAATTCTTGATATGGTTGTATACGGCGCTACTTTCAAGGTGCTACTTTGCAATTTTTACACGCTATGATTAAGCTAACGCGCTAACTATCTCGGAATCATCCGCAAAACCAATGTAGTAAGGAACCCCATGCGTAACTTATTGTTAATGAGCAGTTCGAAAGCAGGTGACAGTGGCTATCTAGAGCACGGAAAACCTTGGTTAACTGAGCATTTCAGAGATAAAGAAGTTATCTTCATCCCCTACGCAGGGGTAACGATGAGCCATTCTGATTATACCCAAAAAGTATCTGCCGCATTAGCAGATACAGGTATCAAAGTACGCGGTATCGAAGCATTTGCAGATGCGAAAGCGGCTATTAAAAATGCTGAAGGAATCGCCGTTGGGGGCGGAAATACCTTTGTTTTGCTCGATTTGCTGTACAAAAAAGGCCTTATCGATCCGATCAAGCGCAAGATTACTGAGGGCACGCCCTATGCAGGTTGGAGTGCCGGTTCGAATATCGCCGGATTAAGTATCAAAACAACAAATGATATGCCTATCGTACAGCCGCCTTCGTTCAGTGCTTTAGCCGCTGTTAACTTTCAACTAAATCCACATTACATAGATACCCACCCACCCGGATTTCATGGTGAAACGCGAGCGCAACGGTTAGCTGAGTTTATGATGCTCAATCCCGCCACAACCATTGTTGGCATTCGTGAAGGTACAGCGCTCCGAATTAAAGGGAAAAATATGCAATTGCTCGGCGCACTAAACGCGGTTGCATTCCGTGATGGCCGCGAATTAACGCTAACGGCTGGTAAAGATTGTTCTTCTTACCTTTAGCGCTTTGCACTGAGCTTTAACTGCGACAACCAGTTCTGTTGTTCAAGCCACACTTGCTGTTGCGCCTCCATTTCCGCTCCGGAAAAATAGGGTACTTCGGCAAGCAGTGGTGCCGCTATCCGCGAACGTAAAGTAGCAAGGTTCTCTTTATACATTGGCATCACATCAGGTGTTGCTTGATTTGCTACCCATCCGGCTACTTTGAGCCCGAGCGCCTTAATTGCACTGATCGTGAGTAAAGCATGATTCAAACACCCAAGCCGCATACCAACAACTAAGATAACGTCCATATTGGCGCGGCTTACAAAGCTGGGCATGTCCTCAAGAGCGTTCAATGGTAATTGCCACCCGCCGGCCCCTTCAGTGAGTAGAACATCGGCATCCAACGCAGCTAGATGTTGCCAATGTTTTAGCAACTGGGTAACACTTAGTGGAATTTCGGCACTGTTCTTTTCTGCCATAGCGGCAATGTGCGGTGCTATGGCAGGTTCATATGCAAACGGATTTACTTTGCTGTAAGGCAATTGCAGAGTTGCCGCTGCCTGCAACTTTAGTGCATCTTCATTTACCCAGTAACCGCTTTGATGATGACTTCTAGGGCTTTCTGAGTCGGCTCCATTTGTTTGCGTGCTAGAACAGTTTTGCATGTTGGCGCTCGATACCGCACGCCACTCACAACCCGCCGCAATCGGCTTCATGGCAACCGTATCGAAGCCCGCCCGTGCGAGCGCATTAAGCAACAGAACAGCAACTTCCGTTTTGCCAACATCAGTATCAGTTCCCGTGATGAATAGTTTTCTCATTATTACTTAAACTCATGATAAATATATTGTAGGCCATTCTAAATCAATGGATTACGCTAAACCTTTAAAAGGATAAATCCTAGTCTGTAGGATAACGGCAAGCCATTTAACGTTCGGTATTGCTCGTAGCCAGCAACAATTGCGGTATATTCCGCCAGCCCTAACTTCGGTGTACTTGAGCTTCCTTGATGATCAGCACCGATTGCACTGATGCTTCGTAACAGCGAGCGAACATCGGGAAAGTATACGGATACTTCACGTTCCTCTCTAAACGTGCACTCAAGATCCGCCTGTGCGATCCACGATAACCAATCAGAAAGTGTTGATTGCTGATTTACACCCGCCTGGCGCAAAAACTCATTCCGCAATTTAGCCAAGGGTTGTAAGCTATTATCCAGCACCGTGGCCAGCGCAATAATACCGCCAGGCTTGGTTATGCGTTTGAGTTCCAAAAGCAGTTGTAGTGGGTTATTACTCCATTGCACCGCTAAATTTGAATACACTAAATCAAAGTGTGCCTGCGCAAAAGGTAGGTTTTCCATATCTGCTTGAATGTAGCACGCTTCATCTGAATTCATCTGCGCTGCTTTCGATAACATACCGTGTGCGATATCAACACCTACATAACGCTTGCCTAATCGCTGTAACTGCGTAGTTTGCGTACCTGGTCCACACCCTAAGTCGAGTATCGAACCGGCCATAGGTGCGGGTTTCACGTTAATTTCAGAGAGTTCTTGCTGGCACTCAGAGCGCTCCAACATTTCGGCGTACAGGACATCGCGTAATATCTGCGCACTCGCCTGCTGCAGATTCGCATACTGCTGATAACGTTCAGCACAACGGCTAAAACGTGCGGCAATAGCCGCTTTATCGTATTCGGCAAGCATCAGTAAGTTCCTGATCGTTATCGAGAATATCTGCAATCGTGGCAAATAACTGGTTAATTGCTGATAAAGATTGATTTAAGCTGAGGGTAAAACGAATTCGCGCCGTGCCTTTCGGTACTGTAGGTGGCCGTATGGCAATGCACTGGAAACCTGAATCGGCCAACGCTTGGCTTAAACGCAAAGCTAACGTATTACTTCCTACGAGCAATGGTTGAATTGCTGTATCCGAAGCACCTAACCGAAGCTTTAGTGCAGCGGCGTTACGTTTAAATAATTGAATACGCTCGGTGAGCGCTGATTGTAGCGATTGATCGCGTTTAATCGTGTTCAATGCAGCACGTATGGCGTCCGCTTGTGCTGGTGCGAACGCTGTGCTGTAAATTAAGTGCCGCGCGCTCTGTACTAAACTATCTGCAATTTGATGATCGGTGGCCACAAAAGCGCCCGCTACCCCAAACGCTTTACCAAAGGTGCCGGTAACAATATCGATCTCAGGTGCTTGCGGGTGATCGAAAACACCTCGGCCCCGAGCACCGGTTACGCCGATGCCATGGGCATCATCGAGCATCAACATACCAGTGTTCTTAGCCGCAACTAATGCCGATACATCGGCAGAATCGCCATCCATGCTGAAAACACCTTCGGATACAATTAACGGGCAAGTGTTTGCTGGAAGCTTGCTTTGTTTAGCCGCAAGATCTGCATAATTATTGTGCTGAAACCGAGCAAGGCGTTGGCTACTTGGGTAATTTACGCCATCATAAATCGAAGCATGGCAAAGCTTATCGATAATCGGCGTTAATCCCAGCTTGCATAGCACTTGCAATACGCCTTGGTTCGCACTGAAACCGCTGTTAAATAACAGAACGCGCTCAACACCAAACCATTCTGCAAGTTCTTCCGCGAGCGTTTGGTGAGCCGTTGTATATCCGGTAACCAGAGGGCTCGCACCTGCCCCAGTGCCCCAATCAGAGATTCCCTTTTGAAACGCGGCAATAACCTCAGGGTGTTGGCTTAAGCCCAGATAATCATTACTGGAAAAATTATAATTTCGATCTTGTACAGAAGTTTGCGCAGTAAGAGTACGCCGCAACTGCTTTTCGCTTTGCATATGTAACCGCGACGCAAGTACTTCACGCACTTGCTGTGCGTTTTGTGGCATTTCAGTATTCTTATCCACCTGCATAGCGCCCTTCTCAAAAAGAACAAATCAATCTTTTTTAAACCTTATGCGGTTTCTTTAATTTCGCTATCATCTGCTTTGATGCGTGCACCACAAGGCGCTACAACGGTATCTTCGCCCGTTTGCGTCGCTGCATCGTAATACAGTGGCTTCTGCGGTTTCTTTTGTTCCGGCTTTAGCCCTAGCCGCGCAAATAGCTTTTGGTCTGCATCAGCAACAGGATTTGCCGTGGTTAGCAGTTTCTCACCGTAGAAAATTGAATTCGCACCGGCAAAGAAGCACATCGCTTGCAATTCATCATTCATGGTTTCCCGGCCAGCAGAAAGACGAACGTGTGATTTCGGCATTAAAATTCGGGCAACGGCAATACAACGCACAAACTCAAACGAATCCATATCGTCAATGGACTCAAACGGTGTACCGGCAACTTTTACTAACTGGTTAATAGGCACTGATTCCGGAGGTAATGGCATGTTTGCCAGCTGTTGTAACAAACCAATTCGATCGCTTTGTTCTTCGCCCATGCCCACGATGCCGCCAGAGCATACCTTCATACCTGCTTTACGCACGTTAGATATAGTATCCAAACGATCCTGATAGCTACGTGTTGTAATCACCTCGCCATAATACTCTGGCGAGGTATCGAGGTTATGATTGTAATAATCCAAACCCGCTTCAGCGAGCGCATTAGCTTGATCATCAGAAAGCATACCCAATGTCATGCAGGTTTCTAGGCCTAGTTCCCTAACCCCTTTTACCATGGCTTGAATCTTGGCCATATCCCGTGCTTTCGGATCGCGCCATGCAGCTCCCATACAAAACCGGGTGGCGCCAGTTTCTAGCGCGCGCTGGGCTTGTTGCAATACCCGTTCCACTTCCATCAATTGCTCTTTTTCAAGGCCGGTATCGTAACGCGCGCTTTGTGGGCAATACTTACAATCTTCTGGGCAGGCACCGGTTTTAATCGACAGTAAGGTGCTTACTTGCACTTCATTCGGGTTGAAATGCTCGCGGTGAACACTTTGCGCCTGAAACAATAAATCATTCAATGGTAAATCAAATAGCGCTTGAATTTCGGCGCGCTGCCAGTGTTTTGGCGCATGGCTGATAGTTGAATTCGACGTTTCTGGGGTTGTATGTACCTGTGCTTGGCTCATAAGTAACTCTATTCGTTGTATCAATGTGGCTTTCGTTGCGAAAATTAGTATGGGTTCGAATTGGCGGAACCTGAACACAACGCATGCGATCTGAGGCTAGAAAAACTCGACTAGAATAGCGCTCAACAGTACACTGTCAATATAATGAAATTCACTATCTTTACAAGTGGCTACTAAATATACTATGCAATTAACTGATCTTGCTTTCGACCAGCGCCACATCTGGCATCCTTATACTTCTCTGACCAGCCCATTACCAACCTACCCGGTAGCGAGTGCCAAAGGGGTATATCTAACGCTCGATACGGGTGAGCAACTTGTAGATGGGATGTCGTCTTGGTGGAGCACCATTCATGGTTACAATCACCCTGAGTTAAATGCCGTTGCTCACAAACAGATTGATACCATGGCCCATGTGATGTTCGGGGGAATCACTCACGCCCCCGCTGTCGAGCTGTGTAAACGTTTAATCAGCCTCACCCCGGAGCCGCTCGATGCAGTATTTTTAGCGGATTCTGGCTCTATTGCAGTTGAAGTGGCGATTAAGATGGCTCTACAGTTTCAGGTTAGCCGCGGTAAAGCCAATAAAAATAAATTGGTGACGATTCGCCAGGGATACCACGGTGATACCTTTGCAGCGATGTCGGTGTGCGATCCCGTGAATGGCATGCACGAACTGTTCACCGGCGTGTTACCGCAACATGTATTCGCCCCTGCACCGCAGATTAAACCGGATGAGGAATGGCGAGATAGCGATATCAGCGCGTTGGCAGAAATTATTAGCGAGCAGCATGAAAATCTCGCCGCCCTTATTCTCGAGCCCATAGTACAGGGCGCTGGCGGCATGCGCTTTTACCACCCAGAATATCTTCGGCAAGCTCGAAAGCTCTGTGATAAATACGATTTACTTCTGATTGCCGATGAAATTGCTACCGGCTTCGGCCGCACCGGCAAACTATTTGCTTGCGAACATGCGAATATTAGCCCCGATATTCTTTGTGTGGGTAAAGCACTAACCGGTGGCTATATGACTTTGGCGGCAACCCTCACCACTCGGCATGTTGCTGATACCATTGGCGGTGGCCCTGGCGGCGGTAATTTAATGCATGGCCCAACGTTTATGGGCAACCCCCTCGCCTGTGCGGTAGCGTGTGCGAGTTTAGATATTATTGCGAAAGGCGCCTGGCAGCAGCAAGTAGCCGCCATTTCCGCCCAACTCAAGGCCGAGCTTTCAGCATGCCGCACGAGTGAGTATGTAGCGGATGTGCGGGTGTTTGGCGCTATCGGAGTGGTTGAAATGCAACGTCCTATTGATGTCGCCGCGGCACAAAAGCAATTTGTTGCTGCGGGGGTTTGGATACGGCCATTTGGTAAACTCTTGTATATCATGCCGCCATACATTATCGAACCCGAGCAACTCAGTATGCTTACCCACGCTATTTCGAAATATTGCCAAGCGCCTGTTTAGGGCGTTTCGGCATTTACCTTGCGCGTAAACAAGTGCTCTGAATACATTGCGCTAGCAGGCGCAAGAAAGTAACATAAACGGCTTATAAAAATTCATGCATTTGTGCGCTCGTTTCGGAGAATTAGTTTCATGTCTATCGCTGTAATTAAAGATGTTCTAGGCGGCAAATTTGCCGTTGGCGAAACCGTATCGGTTCGTGGTTGGGTGCGTACCCGCCGCGATTCGAAAGCTGGCATTTCCTTTATCAATATTCACGATGGTTCGTGCTTTGATGCTGTGCAAGCGGTTGCGCCAAATGAACTGAATAATTACCAAAGCGAGGTAGTGAAACTGACTACCGGTTGTTCGGTAATTATTACCGGTACTGTGGCTGAATCTGCAGGTAAAGGGCAAGCATTTGAACTGCAAGCTACCGCCGTTGAAGTTGTAGGTTGGGTTGAAGATCCTGATACCTACCCTATGGCGCCAAAACGCCACAGTATGGAGTATTTACGCGAGTTTGCGCACTTACGCCCGCGCACCAATATTTCTGGTGCGGTAACTCGGGTTCGCCACTGCTTAGCGCAAGCTGTTCATCGTTTTTTCGATGAGCGTAGCTTTTATTGGATTAGCACCCCGATCATCACAACCAGTGATGCCGAAGGCGCCGGAGAACTTTTCCGGGTTTCAACCTTAGATATGACCAATCTTCCACTTACGGAACAAGGGAAAGTGGATTACAAAGAAGATTTCTTCGGAAAAGAAGCATTTCTTACGGTGTCTGGCCAGCTTAACGTAGAAACCTATGCGTGTGCGCTTTCGAACGTGTATACCTTTGGGCCAACATTCCGCGCTGAAAACTCAAACACGAGCCGCCATTTAGCCGAATTCTGGATGATTGAACCAGAAGTTGCATTTGCCGATTTAGAGGATGTCGCGAAACTTGCAGAAGATATGCTCAAATACGTATTCAAAGCGGTGTTAGCTGAGCGTGCTGATGATATGGCATTCTTTGCAGAACGCATTGATAAAGAAGCAATTAGCCGCCTCGAGCACGTTATTGCCAATGATTTCGTGCACATGGATTACACCGATGCGGTAGAGATTCTGCAAAACTGTGGCAAAGAATTTACCTACCCTGTTTCTTGGGGTACGGATTTACAATCAGAGCACGAGCGCTACTTAGCTGAAGAGCATGTTGGTGCGCCGATTATTTTGAAAAACTATCCGCGTGATATCAAAGCCTTCTACATGCGCCAAAACGATGATGGCAAAACCGTAGCGGCGATGGATGTGCTCGCTCCAGGTATTGGTGAAATCATTGGTGGTAGCGCCCGTGAAGAACGGTTAGATATGTTTGATAAGCGCTTAGATGAAATGGGCTTACCAAAAGAAGAATACAGCTGGTATCGCGATTTACGTCGCTATGGCACGGTTCCACATGCTGGCTTCGGATTAGGGTTTGAACGCTTAGTGGCCTACGTTACCGGTGTGCAAAACATCCGGGACGTTATTCCATTCCCACGTAGCCCGAACAACGCTGAGTTTTAAGCCGTAACACGCTGAACAACACGAAACGCCGCATTACACCTGGTAAATGCGGCGTTTTTTTATACCTAATTACGCAATTAATAGCGTTTATAAACGAATTTCCAGCCCAGTTTCATCGCACGCGTGTTTGCGTGGGCAAAACTCACAATCTTTCATTACCTTTTCAGGCCAGCGGCTCTTATCGGCTATCTGGAACCCAATTTTCGCGAAGAATGCTGGCGCCCGCGTTAGCGCTATAACACGCCCTATTCCTAGATTCCGAGCTTGATCAAGCAAACATTGCACAATCTCAACCCCTAGCCCTTTCCCTTGCAGGCCTTCTTTTAACCCTAAACTGCGAATCTCCGCTAAACCAGTGCCATAAACATAGAGTGCGCCACAGCCTACCAACTCGCCATCAATTTCAGCTACCGCAAACTGATGAATCGCCTGCATAATATCATGCTCTTGGCGCGGTAAATGCTCGCCCTTGCCGGCCCAATAGCGAATAAGCTCTGCAATTTTCGGTACATCACTTAACTTCGCTTGGCGAATATGCGTGAGCGAAGCTAGTTGCGCTTGTAAGCGCTGCCGTGCCCGCCGAAGGGCACCATGCACTTGGCTCGGTGCTGTGCCACCTAGCGCGCATCTACGGTCCATTCCGGCACGCAATGCAAGTGCTGCAAACACATCTTCCGCTATTTCGGCAGCTTCCGCTTGCATTTCCGATAACGTTAGTTGCTCTAATGGCACGTTTTTACGCAACGCGGTTAACACTAATTTGCCACTAATTTCATGGGCATCCCGAAATGCAATGCCTTTACCTACAAGATAATCGGCTAAATCGGTAGCGTTACTGTAACCACGTTCAGCCGATTGCTCGGCAAGCGCCTCATCAACGGTTAGGTGCGGTAACGCATACGCCATGATCGCAAGGCATTGCTGCCACTGCTGCATCGCATCGAAAAAGCCTTCTTTATCTTCTTGCATATCCTTGTTGTACGCCAAGGGTAAGCCCTTCACGGTCATCAGCATCGCCTGCAATTGGCCATTCACACGGCCGGTTTTTCCGCGAATCAACTCAAATACATCCGGGTTTTTCTTCTGAGGCATCAACGATGAGCCGCTAGAAATGGCATCGCCCAGTAAGAAGAAGCCAGCCTCGCCCGAGCAATAGAACACGATATCCTCAGAAAGCCGCGATAAATGCACCATGCTTAAACTGGCAACAGCAAGAAGCTCAATAACAAAATCGCGATCTGATACTGCATCAAGGCTATTTCGGCAAAGATCGTTAAAGCCTAATTCTTTTGCTAAAAATGATCTATCAATCGCAATTCCAGATCCCGCGAGCGCACCACATCCCAATGGCGATACCGATAAACGATCCCGCGCCTGCTTTAAGCGATCCAGATCGCGCTCTAGCATTTCTACATACGCTAATGCCCAGTGCGATACCAATACCGGCTGTGCCCGCTGAAGATGCGTATATCCGGGCATTACACTGTATTCATACCGTTCCGCGAAAACGATCAACGCATCGATCGTTGCCGCGATCTGTTCACCCACGGAATGTGATTTTGCGATCGCCCATAAACGCAAATCAGTGGCAACGAGATCGTTTCGCGATCGCCCAGTGTGTAATTTCCGCGCAACGCTGCCCAAACGATCTTGCAACGCCTGCTCTACCCAACTATGAATATCTTCGGCTTCAGTGCTCAACGGCAACTTTGGGTTTGCTTCAATATCCAATGCCAGCTGATCTAAACCGTCTTGTAATTGTTTCTGCTCTTCATGGGTGAGTAACTCCTGTTGCGTTAACGCATTCACCCAAGCTTTACTCGCTTGAATATCAAATGGCGCAAGTACGTAATCAAATTTCAATGAATCATTAAATTCCCGAAATTCTTGTGCACTGCCCTCTTCGAAGCGGCCTCCCCACATACTCATGCTAAGCCCCCTTGTTTCAGCGCCCGGATTCGGCTGGCTAAACTGAATAGACGAATAAACCCAGCGGCATCTTTTTGCTGATATACTTCATCTTCTTCAAAGGTAGCAAATGCTTCTGAATACAAGCTCAATGGCGAGCTGCGGCCAATAACGGTTACATTGCCTTTATATAAAGCAATGCGAACTGTTCCAGTTAGCTTTGTCGCTAATGAATGAACAGCCGCTAGCAAAGCTTCCCGAACCGGCGTAAACCACTGGCCGTCATAAAGCACGTCACTTAAACGCTGGCCAAGATCATGGCGTAAACGCTGACAAGCCCGATCATGAACCAACTCTTCAATGCCACGTAAGCCTTGATACCAAATCACACCACCTGGGGTTTCATAACAGCCACGTGATTTCATACCCACTAACCGATTCTCAACAATATCAATCCGGCCAACACCGTGCTCTGCACCAATACTATTCAACTTGATAAGCGCCTCGGTTTGGTTCAGTGTTTGCCCATTCACTTGGGTTAATATGCCTTCAATAAACTCAAGCTCTACTATTTCTTGTTGATCTGGGGCTTGTTGCGGTGAATTACTCAGAGTCCAAACCCCATCAGTAGGCTGTTCCCAAGGGTTCTCTAACTCACCACCCTCATGAGATATATGCCAAAGATTGGCATCGCGGCTATATATCTTGGTCGCTGAAGCTGAGGTTTTTATATTTCGCTCGGCAAGGTAATTCAACAAATCCTGCCGCGAACGCATTGTCCATTCACGCCATGGCGCAATAACCTTGAGTTGTGGGGCTAATGCTGCGAATGTACTTTCAAAACGCACCTGATCATTGCCTTTACCGGTACAGCCATGGCAAACAGCATCGGCACCTAGTTCAAGTGCGAGTTTCACTTGTGCTTCAGCAATTACTGGCCGTGCTAAAGCTGTTCCAAGGAGGTATTGCTTTTCGTAAATACAACCCGCTTGCATCGCCGGCGCGATAAGCTCATTTACGAACTTATCCTTTAAATCCACCACATAACAAGCCGTTGCACCGGATTTAATTGCTTTATCCTCGATGCCTACAAGCTCTTCATCGCCTTGGCCAACATCAGCAACAAAGGCAATTACCTCACAGTTATAGTTTTCTAATAACCATGGGATAATCGCCGAGGTATCTAAACCACCGGAATAGGCAAGAACTACTTTCTTAATGGTATTTGGGGTGGCTTGGCTCATTGTGCGATCTCCTCGAATAAATGGTGTAACGCTGCTTTCTGTACATATAACCGATTTTCAGCTTGCTGCAATACTGCACTAATAGTGCTATCCATAACCTCATCAGTAATTTCATCGTTGCGGTGTGCGGGTAAACAGTGCATTACCGTTGTCGCTTTTAGGCGTTTAACCAACGCTTGGTTTACCTGATAAGGCATAAAAATCTTGCAGGTTTCTGCATAATCACGTTTATCCCCCATGGAAAGCCACGTGTCAGTATAGATAACATCTGCGTGTTCAACTTTTGTGATGTCATTGCCCAACTGAATTCTATGCGCTGGGTATTGGGTATCTAGCTCAGCGAGAAAATCGGCTTGGGGGCCAAAACCGTCAGGGCAAATTACGGTTAGTTTTAAATCGAGCGCAGCGGCTCCCACCATCAAGCTTTGGCAAACATTGTTGCCCTCACCTACATACAAAATGTCCACCACTTTCATATCCACCGGATAACGCTCTTGAATGGTTAACAAATCCGCCAGCGTTTGACATGGATGGTGGATATCGCAAAGCGCGTTCACTACTGGAATACCAGCGGCTTTAAGCTTGTGCAAGGTTTCATGTTTAAATACGCGAGCTACAATACCGTGGGTCCAACAGGCGAGGTTTCGGGCGATATCCTCCACACTTTCCCGTTGCCCAGGTTCAACCATTTGGGCATCCAAATAAATCGGTTGAGCACCCAGTTGTTGGATACCTACCTCGAAGCTTACACGGGTACGTAAACTTGGTTTCTCAAACAACATCGCAATCGATTTATTCTTTAACGAATGCTGGAAACTTACCGGGTGAGCTTTCATATAGCCCGCCAGCGTGAGGATGTGCCGTATTTGTACGGCAGTTACATCAAACAAAGATAGTAAATGCATAAAAAATCTCTTTATAAATGGAATTTTTTTAACTGAACCCGCGGTAAAAAACACCGGAGGTTATGAATTAATCAAGAACAATGCGGGTGCCTTGTGGCTTCCCTTGCAGATGAGCGATTACCGCTGCGCTATCAGCCCAGCCAGCAATCGCAGTGGTTCGTCGGGAAAATTCTGAGGTGAAAATAGCCGCTTCCAGTTTTACCTTCATGCCGCCTTTTACAAAATCCTGAGCGAGTAATTCCTTTGCAGCAGCTAAGCTAATCGCGCCAATGTTTTGTTCTTGCGCATCGCGTATAGCAGGCACATCGCTCAACAGCAGTAAATCAGCGTCAAGCGCCAAAGCAATAGCAGCGGCTGCATAATCGGCATTTACATTGCATAGCTGATTCGCCTCAGTGAGGCCTATCGAGCTGATTACCGGGGTAAAACCATTGTTTATAAGTGTATGGAGTAGCGCTTTGCCGGCACTTGAGAAGCCATTTACAGTTGGCTGGCCGACCATTCCTAGTGCTGGCACGTTCTCCATATGCCATAAAGGACCATCGGCCAAGCTAATGCCTACCGCTGAAAACCCATTTCCCTGCGCCGCCTGCACTAATTTCTTATTCGTAGTGCCCGCCAAAGCGCCAACAATAATATCCATGTGCTCAGGCGCACTCACCCGTTGGCCATTTATCTTTTCCGACGACAAGCCAGCATTATGCAACATAGAATCCACGGCCGAACCGCCGCCGTGAACCAATACAAAAGGTTGCTGACTTTTAGCTAAAGCAGCTAACAAGGTTTTTAGTGGTGAATGATCGCGCTCATCAGCGCTATCTTCGAGAAGCGCACCACCTACCTTAATAACATGAACGTTTGGCCGGCTAAAAAAATCTTGAAAACCAGCCGTGATGGGTAAGCCAAACACATGATTAGCTGCATGCATGGCTTGTGCTGCTGCGCCTTTTAGTAAGTTATCCAATGCACTGATAACCACTACCTTTTGTCCATCCACTCTCACATAAATATCGCAAAATGGCGTGTTTGCAACATGGTTCACGGCGGGTGGCGCATCAACTAAACGCACGAAGGGTTGATTTGCATAAGCATCAGCAAATGCTTGATACACCGCATCTGCATTTACGTTCGGTGATAATTGCGCAACGCACGTCGCCACAATTCCACGTTTGTAATTACCGAGTTGCGGAGTAAATACCACGTCTTGCTGTAAATTATTGTTAATCTCCGGAGTATGGCGGTGATTCAACACCCCGTACGCTTGCACACTTACCTCACAAAACGATGTGCGCGAATTTAAACCCCGACCAGCACCGGAAACACCACTCACAGCAGTAATAACCGGCGTTTGCTCTGCCGCAAGTAAACCATTCACGGTAAGGGGCTTTAAGGCTAGAGTTGCGGCCGTTGGATAACATCCGGGGATACTAAAAAGTAAGCCTTTTGAGTAGTCCTTGGAGCTAGAGAGCCACTCCATGAGCATGTATTGAGCACTCGTAAGTAATTCAGGATGCGGATGGGTAAATTTATAAGTATCCGCAAATTCAGAGGCATTTTGAAAACGGTAGGCTCCGGAAAGGTCAAATACGGCAACGCCCGCAGCTACAAATCGAGCAGCAATTTCTGCACTCGCTTCATGGGGCAAAGCCAGAAAAACCGCACTGCACGTATGAACTACGGTTTCAAAATACGAATTATTCCAAGGTTCAATCGTTAAGGTGGATTTCCCTGCAAGTTCGGGCGCTAACTTAGACCAAAGCTGACTCACTCCCTGCTCGGAAGAGAACGCAAAAGCAATACTGAAATATGAATTTTTATGCAACAGCGAAAGTAATTCGCAGCCACTGTATCCGCTTGCGCCAAATACCGCAACATTCATGCCTTTGCGTTTAAGCTTCTCGCATTCGCTATATGGTTGCTTAGAATAGCCTTCCACCAAAACATTACTCACCTGTTAAAATAACTTTAATATGGTGAGCAAACGGGTATATCGCACTAACGGTTTAGCTCACCGGCTAGTGCGTATGGTAATAAAGATATTTGCGCAGATCAATATTTTTATGCGATTAATATGATTAACTATTCAATCTCGAGCTAGCTATCACTATTCACATATTTAAAGACCGATTTCTGTTTACTTGGTTTTATTGGGGTTGGCACCGCGGGTGTACCGATATAGAGAAAGCCCACAATATCTTCAGATACCGAAATACCGAGGGCTGATTTCATGTGATCTGATTCGGCATAAATGCCGGTGCGCCATACTGCACCTAATCCTTGTGTAAACGCCATTTGTTGCATGGCCATCGTGGCGCACGCCGCACTTGCATATTGTTCATGCCGTGGAACCTTAGGTTCATCTTTATATTCGGTTGCCACAATAATGATACATGGCGCTCGCAAGGGAAGCTGTGGCGCCCTAGCCTGTTCTGCTTCAGTAAGCCCTTCCAGTTTCGCTGTAGCAGCAAATAGTTCACTCAAGTTATGCAGTTCAGAACCTTGATAGATTAAACAGGTGTACGGTGTAAGATTCATGTGATCGGGTACGCGTAAGGCCGCGGCTTCAAGTTGCGCCAATTGCTGTGCTGAAGGACCGGGGCCAACCACTCTGGGCATAGAGGAGCGCGTTAACAGTAAATCAAGGGCATCCATAGTGATATCCGTTAAAGAATAAAAAAATACATTAACATTCGTAGTGTTTTGTTACAAAGTTAGGCTACGCATTCGAGGCAGAGCGCGTTAAACTAGTTACGCTGGTAAAAAAGCCACTCAAACAATAATCATGTTCTCTTCGCTGCAGTTCTGAATTGTACCGGATCACAGCGGAAACAGCGCGCAACATCAAGGATTTCGACATGAAATTTTTATCTAATTTACTCCGTCCTATTTGGATCTTCATTAATGGTCTCCGTCGCGTTATCGTTAATTTAGTATTTTTTATACTTTTAATTGGCGTTATTGTGATACTTAGCCAAGGCGAAGACGTCCCGACCGTTCCTGAAGGCGGCCTATTGGTGCTGAATCCAAGTGGTATTCTGGTAGAGGAAGCAACCTATTTATCGGCGTCAGATCGCTTCTTTAATGAAGCGGTAGGGTCTAGCGCAACACCAGAAACGGATTTGCATGCCTTTTTAGCAACTATCGATGATGCGGCGGCTGATGATCGTGTTAGCGGCGTAGTCCTAGATTTGCGTAACTTTTGGGGTGGTGGGTTAAGCAAATTACAAATGATTGCAGATCGGCTTGAGAAAGTGCGTGCAGCAGGCAAACCTATTATTGCGCACGGAAACTCGTTCACCCAATCACAATATTTTATCGCCAGCCAGGCCGATACGGTATACCTGAACCCTCAAGGCTCTGTTGCTGTTGATGGCTATCACATGTATCCAACCTACTTCAGTTCACTTTTAGAGAAGCTGAAAGTAACGACCTATATTTTCCGTGTTGGTGATTTCAAATCAGCGGTAGAACCTTACAGCCGAGATAGCATGTCCGCCGAAGCTAGGGAAGCAAACCAAGATTGGGTAGATGCGATGTGGGCCGAATACCTAAGTGGCATCACTCGCCATCGCGAAGTAGCGCCAGAAATTCTCAGTGGCAACATGGATGATTTTTTAGCGCTGTTCGAGCAAGCGGATAATAGCCAAGCCAACTTAGCACTTAACGCTGGCTTAGTTGATAATCTTGCCCATAGTGAAGAAATTCGTCAGGCGCTGATTGATATCGGCGGTTACGATGAAGATAAAAAATCCTTCCGTGCAATAGGTTGGCGTGCATACAAGCAAGCTGTTGCCGCCGAACGCAGTGAAGAGAATCAAAAAGCTAACGACGCTGATGAAGTGCGGGTTGTTTTCGCAAGCGGTACCATTTTAGATGGGTATCAGCCTACAGGTACGGTTGGCGGCGCTACCCTATCGAATCGTTTACGGGATATTCGTTTAGACGACAGTGTAAAAGCAGTTGTTTTACGCATTGATAGCCCTGGCGGAAGCGCATTTGCTTCTGAGCAAATCCGCCAAGAACTGCTGCTTCTCCGTGAAGCCGGTAAACCTGTTGTTTCTTCAATGAGCTCTGTTGCCGCTTCTGGTGGTTACTGGATTGCAGCCGGTACTGACCAAATTGTAGCACCAAGCTCGGTAATTACCGGTTCAATTGGTGTTTTTGGTATGTTCTTTTCTATCGATGAGAGCTTAGCCGAAGTTGGTGTGTACAGCGATGGTGTGTCATCTACCGATTTCCCTTACATTGATATCACTCGTCCGTTAAGTGAACCAGCACAACGTGCCTTGCAAGGCGGTGTAGACCGTATCTATCAAGATTTCTTAGAACTGGTGGCAAATGCGCGTGGAATGACTACCGAAGCCGTTCATGAAGTGGCACAAGGCCGCGTTTGGACCGGTACTAAAGCGCTTGAGCTAGGCCTTATCGATCGTATTGGTGAGCTTGATGATGCAACGGCTATTGCGGCTGAACTTGCGGGCCTTGAGGAATATCAAGTAACCTTTCCATCACCTGAGCTATCAGGCTTTGATGCGTTCTTAGCAGAGCTATTCAATGGTGCTAGCGTTCTGTTACCAGAATCAATGTTTACAAAAACACCAACGTTAACAGAGAAAGCTATTCAACGAGCTATCAACGAAGTACAAGCGATAAACGAGTTCAACGATCCGCAACACGTTTATATGCGCTGCTTAGAGTGTCAGGTTAAGTAGTGAATGTAGAAGATAGTAAAGAGAAAAATATGGCAACAAAAAGAAAGCGAATATATATCGCTTATACAGGCGGTACTATTGGCATGATGAAATCGGCGCACGGATATATTCCGGCGCCTGGTTTTCTGGAAAAGAGTTTGCAGGGAATGCCAGAGTTTTTTCGTCCTGAAATGCCGGAATTTACGTTGTGTGAATATTCGCCATTAATGGATTCATCGGATATGACTCCGGCAGATTGGCAACGTATTGCCGATGATATTCAGCGTAACTACAACGATTATGATGGCTTCGTGATTTTACATGGCACGGATACGATGGCTTACACCGCATCCGCGCTATCCTTCATGTTCGAAAACCTTGGTAAGCCGGTAATCGTTACGGGTTCACAGATTCCGTTAGCAGCATTGCGGTCGGATGGCCAAACCAATCTATTAAATGCGTTGTATATTGCGGCTCACTACCCTATTCACGAAGTAACCTTGTTCTTTAATAATCGTTTATTTCGAGGAAATCGCGCTACGAAGGCCGATGCCGATGGATTCGACGCATTTGCCGCACCAAACTTCCCGCCGCTACTCGAAGCTGGAATCGATATTGAAATCCTTAACGGGGTAATACAACCGGTTAAGCAACGTCCATTGAAAGTAGCTGCGGTCACGGCTCAAGAGATTGGCGTTGTAACCTTATATCCAGGGATGAGCGCAAGTATCATCGATAACTTAGTTAAGCATCCTGTTAAAGCGTTAATTTTGCTCAGTTATGGCGTGGGTAACGCGCCACAGGGTGGCTCATTAATTGATGCACTTAAGCGCGCAATTGATGCGGAAATTATTGTGCTAAATTGTACGCAATGCTTTAAAGGCACGGTTAATATGGCGGGCTACGCTACAGGTAATGCGCTCGCGGATATAGGCGTTATTAGTGGGCAGGATATGACCATCGAAGCTGCGTTAACCAAGTTGCATTTCTTATTGAGCCAAACCAATAATCTTGTTGATATCAAAAATAAGCTCGCTGAAAATCTACGCGGTGAACTTACCCCGGCTGATTAATAATATCCCTCAGCTATCGATCACGATTTGATTGCGGCCTGCATGCTTTGCTTTGTAGGCCGCCTTATCAGCTCGCCGCAAAATATCTTGTTCATCCTCGTCGTCTTCGCGAAGCGAAGTTAAACCGATACTGGCAGTAACCTTTACGATATTTTTCTCTTTATGCATGCGCTCAATATCAGCCGCAATATTCTCAGCAATTTCTTTTGCCCGGCGATGTGGGCAATTAAGTAAAAGAACAACAAACTCATCGCCACCCAATCGACAACAATAATCGGTATCCCGGGTGTGCTCACGCATTATATCGGCTACTTTTTGTAGAACCCAATCCCCAGCTTCGTGCCCTGCAGTATCGTTAACGGCTTTAAATTCATCAAGATCCACCACCATTAATTGAAAGCTCTCGTTAAACAAACGGGCATCCGTCAGTGTTCTTTGCACCGCAGCATCATAGCCTCGCCGATTCAGAAGTCCGGTTAGGGTGTCTCGGTTTGCTTGCGTTCGCAGCTCTTCTAGTTGTTTAACTTCATTGGTAGCATCACGCAAGGATCCGGCAAAACCGATAAACATGGCATTGCTGTATACGGGCTGAAGCTCCAGATGTAGCCATTTCTCCGCAGCTGATTTGGTGACAAAGCGAAAATCTATTGCGGTAGCATAGCGCTCTGTAATGGCATTTTGCCAACTGGTTAACGTGCCCTCTCGATCACTCTCAGAAATCCGCTCACGCATACCCACTTCTTTGAGTTCCTGTAATGTGTAGCCTGTAAGTTGTTGCATTTTAGGATTGATATATTCGATGTTGCCGTTTTGCTCGGTCATGAAAAGGCCAAGTGGCGCTGTACTCAAGAGAATATCAAGATACGCTTGTCGGCCTGAAAGCTCACGTTGTTGGTTCTTGTTCTGTGCGAGTAAACGGTTAAATTGGCGGGCTAAAACCGCAATCTCTGTGCCTTTGGGTATATCTAATTGCTCGCGCTCACCACTTATGATCGCTAATGTTTGCACCGATACATTGCGCAATGGGTTGAATTCACGCCGAACTAACCAGAAAAGAAGCGATGAAGATAGCAGTATTACAACAACTGCAACCCATATCATTTGCTTTGTGCCTAATACAGACATCGCATAAAGAAAAGAGGCAAACCCTATGGAAAGCACAACCGTGAACCATACAATTAGGCGCGTTGATATGTTTTTAATCAGCATGGCATATTTACGCTTTAAAAAATAAAAAAATCATTAGTGACGATGTGCAGAAACTCCGAATCATGAACCTCTGGGCAAAAATGGACAAATACTGAACTACGGCTACACTTACTTAACTACATCTACGTAACTAATTTACGTACGCAAAGCTGAGTAACTAGAGTGATTTACCAACAATGTGAATTACCTAACTGTACCACAGCTAAAGTAAGGATTGAAAAATTGTAATGATACTGTAATTTGTTTAGCGCAAGGCTCTTAAATGAGCCTTTTCCCTGGGCTCGGAACACTCCCCCCTTAGTTCCGAGCTCTTCTTTTTTCAAAATAAGGCGGCGTACTAATACCGAACCCTTAATTTCTCTTAATGTTAAATAATGAGTAGAAATTATCGCGTGTAACTTCTGCCACTTCTTCGATAGACACACCTTTTAGCTTTGCTACACATTCTGCAACATGGGTAACAAAGGCTGGCTGATTCTCTTTTCCACGATGCGGGACCGGCGCTAGCCAAGGCGAATCGGTTTCAATTAACAGGCGTTCCAACGGAACATGTTTAACAACATCCCTCAATTCCTCCGCACTGGCAAAGGTAACAATGCCGGAAATTGAGATGTAAAAACCAAGATCTAACGCCTTTTCCGCCATATCTAAACTCTCAGTAAAACAATGCATCACCCCTCGGCATTTCTCGGCGTGTCCTTCCCTGAGCATATCGATGGTATCGGCACGCGCATCACGAGTATGAATAATAAGCGGTTTATTCACCTCGTTCGCTATTTCGATATGCCGAGCAAAGCTCTCCCGTTGAGTGGCGATGTGTTCCTTATCGTAAAAATAATCGAGCCCGGTTTCGCCCACGGCTACCACATCGCTGCGCGCACACAAACTCGCTAATTCGCTCTCTGAGAATCCGTGTTTCGCAACATACAGCGGATGTACCCCACATGAGAAACTTACGTCACCGTGTTTTCCTACAATTTTTTGCATTTGTGCAAAATCATCTAAGGCAACACCGATACATAGCATATGTTCAATCTGTGCGGCACGAGCATCGGCAAGAACTTTTGCGATACCGTGTTCTTCTGTGCTTTTTAGTTTATCTAAATGACAATGGGAATCTACAAACATAATTATTCCTAATTGTAAGAGGAGGCTCGCAGCGAACGGGTTAAATCATTGCTCCATGAAGCAACCAGAATTTGAGGGTTAACGCCGGCATTTTGTAGCGTTTTACGTAATTTAATACCACGGCGATATGCATTCGCTAACGCACTGGCAAGTAGGTGCGTAGGTGCAGGTAGTTTGATATTCGTGGTTATCACCAACGGCTCCTCACCCATTAGAGCTTGCCGATGCGCTAACTGCAGTTCACTCAGCAAGGTTGCCAGCATGTCATGAACTTTCTCTAAATCCTTTTCAACATTAAGCTGCCCTTTGCATAAAAGTGCCAAGTAGCTGCGTTGCTCTTCGTTATTTTGTAATTGCTTAAGCACGCTCAACGGTTTCGTTGCCGCCAATTCAAGTACCACACTATCGGTAACGCTTTGTTTGCTGTGTTCTTGCAACCAGCTCCTAATTTCATCGGGTGTTGGTTGTGGCGTTGTATACGCCATTAAACGGCTGCGGATCGTAGGTAACAGCTGTGAATAACGGGTTGCCGCTAACTGAATAAATGTATTCTCTGGCGGTTCTTCAAGGGTTTTTAATAACGCGTTGGATGCTTGCAACGTCATTCGATCCGCATGAATAATTTGCACTACTTTATTCCCGCCTTGGCTTGCTGTTTGCTGCACCTGCTGCGCAATTTGCCGTACCGCATCAACACCGATTTGTTTACCTACTTCCGGCTCAACCCGCAAATAATCGGGATGTGTACCCGCTTGCCAAAGTTTACAGCTTTTACAAACACCGCAGGCTTTTCCCCGCTGCTCTCGCTGTTGGCATAATAAGAATGCGGCGAGCTGCTCAAGCATTACATCAACACCTAAATCAGGCGAATATGAAAAACCCATGCCATGTGGCATACGGCCGGAATGAGCGGCAGCTACAAGTTGTTGCCATAGCGGGCGCATCCAAGGAAAAGTTAAGCCGGCCATTGTTGCTCCAGCGCACTTACAATTGATTGCTGTACATCAGTTAAACTCTGTTCGGCATCAATAACGGCAATATTCGCTTCTGTGTTGGCTATTTCTAAATAGCGATTTCGAGTGCGGGTAAAGAAATCAATTTTGCTGCGTTCAAAGCGATCTAAAGCACCTCGATGCGAGGCGCGAGATAAACCAACCTTAGGATTAATATCAAGATACAGCGTAAAATCAGGCGCAAAATCTTGTAATGTAAACTGCTTAAGTTGCTGCAGCACGCTAGCATCTACTTCGCGACCACCGCCTTGATACGCCCGTGACGATAAATCATGCCGATCACCGATCACCCAGGTACCTTGCTGCAAAGCTGGGCGAATGACATTTTCAACTAACTGAACCCGAGCTGCATACATCAGCAATAGTTCGGCCTGAGGCGTTACTTGCTCTTGCCAATCACTCTTCACGATATCACGTAAAGCTTCAGCAAAAGGCGTTCCGCCGGGTTCACGTACCTTGATGTAAGATACATTATTTGCTTCCAACCACCCGGAAACGGTTGCAACGGCGGTGCTTTTTCCAGCCCCTTCTAAACCTTCGATAACAATAAATTTTCCGCTCATCAGTTCCTCTGATAACGCTGCACAGCGCGATTATGCTCAGCCAAGGTTCGCGAGAACACGTGAGTACCATCATTTCTACTGACAAAATAGTAATAATCACTTTCTACTGGCGCTAACGTTGCCACAATTGCGGCTTTACCTGGCATCGCTATAGGTGTGGGTGGTAACCCATTAATTCGGTACGTATTGTACGGTGTTGTTTGCTGAATGTCAGATCGATAAATAACGCCACGATAGGCATCCCCCAAACCATAAATAATGGTTGGGTCCGATTGCAGCCGCATCCCCGTGCGTAATCGATTTACAAATACCGAAGCTACAAGTGCACGCTCTTCAACCGCTCCGGTTTCCTTTTCTATGATCGAAGCTAAAATTAATGCTTCATATGGTGTAGCTACCGGAACACTGCGATCACGCGTTTGCCAAGCCTCGGAAACGGTATTTTGCATTCGTTCATAAGCTTGCCGATAAAGCTGTGTATCAGTGGTTCCTGCATAAAACCGATAGGTATCAGGAAACAATAGCCCTTCAATATGAGTGTATTCACCTTCTGATAATTCTTCTGCGAGTGCTTCGGCGGTAACCGCGGGGTTTTCAACTGTTAAATATTCATGCGCTAGAATCTGTTGTTGCCACTGCCTAAATTCACTACCTTCAACAAAGGTAATTGAAAACAGGTGCTGTTGTCCTGCGCTAATTCGGTTCCAAATTTCAGCTGCGGTATCGTTATTGCGAATGGCGTAAACCCCCGCTTGAACACGCGCACCTTGATGAAAAAAGCGAAAGCTTAGCTCATTCAATTTCGCGTAAGGAACCAACCCTTGAGCCTCTAATGCTTTTGCAATACGCCGAGGGTTACTACCACGGGGAACTTCGAACAGAATCTCCTGCTCTGTATGGTCTGTTAGCCTTACCGCACTACCCTGATGATACCACCAGTTCGCAGCGGCATAACCACTAACTGCCGTTATAACAGTTAACGCAAGCCCAACAGCAAGAACAGAAAAAATGGCTTTCTTCATAAATTTAATACGGCCCTTGATAAGATAGGCTCCGGTTTATAGCTCGGTTTGCCAAGCTTTTGAATAAACGCGAACCGCCAGTTCAATGCCATTCATGTTACTTACTGGCACTAGCCCAAGCAAGGAATTGCAAATAAAGATTTCATCAGCTTGCGCTAATTTTTCCGGTAAGTAGTGGCCTACGCGCACATGCGGGTTCAGTGCAAGTAGTTCCGCACGAACAACACCGGCTATACCGGCTTCAGTAAGCTCTGGTGTATGCCAATGTTTGCCTTCTCGCCAAAATAAATTTCCCATCGTTGCTTCACACAAAAAGCCGCGAGCATCGCAAACAATTAGATCATCAGGCGCGGGATGCATTACTTCGCGTAATTTCTCG
Organism: Aliidiomarina shirensis; assembly: GCF_003987345.1. Classification (GTDB taxonomy): domain Bacteria; phylum Pseudomonadota; class Gammaproteobacteria; order Enterobacterales; family Alteromonadaceae; genus Aliidiomarina; species Aliidiomarina shirensis. Next base: position 383,491 of record NZ_PIPP01000001.1, read on the forward strand.
AGTTCCAGCTTAAGAAGAACCTGCTCCAAACGATTCAGTGTTTTTAAACCGGCAAGTTCAGGCTGTATGGCTAAGCGTAAACTTGCATTTGCTAGCCGAATTCCATCTTCTCGCCAGCGTGCATAATGTGCAGGCATCTCGCTAATCGTAACAATACGTTGAGAGTTCGATTCTTTTGCAGGAGCATAGCCACGGCCGCCAGAACCTCGGGTAATGACAATTTTAATAACTGCTGCCGTATTTTCATTGCGCTCGATCAGGCGCTTTGCTTCCGCTAAGAACACCGCCTCATCTGCGAGCGGAATACTCAGCTTCGCACAAGTATTTTCTAAGCGTTGCCAATGGCGTTGCCACAACTGCAGTTCCCCGGCAACAACAGCAATAGTAGTAAAGCACCCATCGCCGTAATTTAAACCGCGGTCGGCAACGCTTACCTGATCGCATTCTTCACCATTGATTAGTGTTGGCATTAGGTATTAACCCTTTCGAAGGCACTAAGTAAGTGCAGTGTTCAGATAACCACAGCATAACGCAGATACAAAAAAGGCGGAATTCTCATTCCGCCTTTTTCAAATCTTGTTCGAACTACTTCGTTATCTATTAAGCAGAGTGCTTATTGATATAATCGATAGCTGCCTGAACGGTACGAATCTTTTCAGCTTCTTCGTCAGGAATTTCAGTTTCAAACTCTTCTTCAAGAGCCATAACCAATTCAACTGTATCTAGCGAATCTGCACCAAGGTCATTTTCAAAAGAAGCTTCTGGTTTAACTTCTTCTTCTTTAACACCTAGTTGCTCAATAACAATTTTCTTTACGCGTTCTTCGATAGTGCTCATGTGTAACCCTCAAATCAAGGTATCTTGAATAAATTTGCGTGTAGTGTAAGCAATACGCCTACATGATGAAAGTAAAAATTTGCCCAAATGGCGGAGGTCTTACCTCGTTGTTGCCAGTAAAGCTTATTAAACCATACTCATGCCACCATTCACATGAATGGTTTCACCAGTAATATAAGCAGCGCCGGCCGAAGCTAAAAAGCCAACAGCAGCGGCAATTTCTTCAGGCCGCCCTAACCGACCGGCAGGAATAGTATCAAAAATACGTTCCCGTTGCTCGTCAGTTAACGCTTTTGTCATGTCTGTGTCAATAAAACCTGGTGCCACCGAGTTCACGGTTACACCGCGAGAAGCAATTTCTTTTGCTAATGCTTTGCTAAAGCCAATTAAACCGGCCTTTGCTGCACAGTAATTTGCTTGCCCTGGGTTCCCAGTTGTTCCCACCACAGAACCAATATTAATAATACGGCCATGGCGATTTTTCATCATACCGCGCATAACAGCCTTAGAAATCTTAAATACTGCTGTGAGATTCGTTTCAATTACCTGATCCCACTCGTCATCTTTCATACGCATGAGTAAATTATCACGTGTGATGCCGGCGTTGTTAACAAGAATATCAATCTTACCAAATTCTTTTTGAATCTCGGCAACTAAGGTATCGATTGCACCTGCTTCAGTAACGTTCAAAACTTTACCTGTACCCTGTTCGCCAAGGTATTCACTAATCGCAGCAGCACCCTTTTCACTCGTTGCTGTGCCAACTACAGTTGCACCAGCGGCTACTAAGTTTTCTGCGATTGCTTTGCCGATACCACGTGTGGCACCGGTTACTAGAGCAATTTGCCCTGATAATGAGCTCGACATTCCGCTCTCCCTATTGTTAGTAATTAAATTCTGCGCGTTTCACACTTACGCAATGCAAAGTTCAGTAACGGCAGCACTATCACTTATCGCGCCACCTTCGATCTCACGGTCAATGCGTTTCGATAATCCAGTGAGTACTTTACCTGGCCCAATTTCATAAAGGTGCGTAATACCTTGAGCTTTCATTGCTAACACGGTTTCTGTCCATCGAACCGGTGAGTAAAGTTGGGCTACTAACGCTTCACGAAGTTCCTCTACCGATTTTGCCTCTGCTACGCTCACATTATGCAACACTGGTACGCGCGGAAGTTGAATTTCAACACCGTCCAACGCCACCGCTAATTCCTCTGCGGCAGGCAGCATAAGTGCGCAATGCGAAGGCACGCTCACAGGCAACGGGAGAACCCGCTTAGCGCCGGCGGTTTTACAAGCCTCGCCAGCACGTTCAACGGCGGCTTTCTCACCCGCAATAACAACTTGCCCGGGAGAATTATAATTAACCGCAGCCACAACATCGCCTTGAGCGGCATCTGCACAAGCAGCTACAACTTTATCATCATCTAAACCAATCACCGCCGACATCGCACCAGTGCCCGCGGGAACCGCTGCTTGCATCGCTTTCCCACGCAGCTCAACTAAAGCAATTGCATCGGAGAAGTTCAATGCACCTGCGCACACCAAAGCTGAATACTCGCCCAAACTGTGTCCTGCCATCATTGCAGGGGTTGGACCGTTGCTTAAACAACGATAAACAGCAACGCTTGCTGCTAATAATGCAGGCTGGGTTACTTCCGTTTGATTAAGTTTGCCGTCCTTATCATTTTGTACAACATCCCACAGATCATACCCAAGCACTTCTGAAGCTTCTGCGAACGTTGCTTCAACTTGTGGGTATTGCTCGGCAAGCTCCGCCAGCATTCCAACGGTTTGCGAGCCCTGCCCCGGAAATACATAAGCCACTTGTCGACTCATCACAATCCTCTTTTTTAATTAACTATTAGTATTTGATTAACGCTGAGCCCCAGGCAAAACCGCCGCCAAAAGCTTCTAATAATAATGTTTGCCCACGCTGTATACGGCCATCACGAATCGCCACATCCAACGCAATAGGCACAGATGCTGCCGAAGTATTGCCTGTTGTCGCCAAGGTCATCACCACCTGTGCCATCGGCATCTTTAGTTTACGCGCGGTGGCTTGAATTATTCGATAATTCGCTTGATGTGGTATTAGCCAATCTAAATCTTTAGCCGTCATTTCATTTGCAGCTAGCGTTTGCTCAACAAGCTCAGCTAACTTTTCTACGGCAACCTTAAATACTTCACGCCCTTTCATATACAGCCATGCTTCTTGCTGTAGTGCGGCATCATCTCTACTTGGATGATCAGCGCCCAATAGCGAAGCGAATTCACCGGCACTAAAAATATGCGTTGAAAACACGCCCGGCGCTTCCGCTGCTGATAATACCGCCGCACCGGCGCCATCGCCAAATAAAACGATAGTATTGCGATCATCAGGCCGACACATTCGGGAAAGCGTATCGCTACCGATAACTAAAACATGCTTTGCAGCGCCGCTAATAATATATTTCTCAGCAACAGATAGTGCAAAAATAAATCCCGAGCAAGCAGCAGCTACATCAAATGCAGGAATATCGGTAACACCCAATGCGTGCTGTACTTCACAGGCTGCGCTGGGGAAAGCACGATCCGCAGAAGTTGTTGCCATGACGATAAGATCGATATCACTAGCTTCAAGCCCTGCAGCAGCAATAGCATTCTTAGCCGCCTCAGTGCCCATAGTCACCACTGATTCATCGGCAGCAGCAATTCTGCGTTCTTGAATACCCGTGCGCTCTTGAATCCACGCATCACTGGTATCTACTCGCTGTTCGAGTTCTTGATTGGTAAGGCGTTGGGCGGGAAGAAAATGGCCAGTGCCGGCTAATTTTGCGTAGCGTTGTTGCTCGAACATATCACTCCTCATTGCAACTTCCGGTGCTTTGAGAACCGGAATGTTAGTGCTGTTCTGATAGCACTTTTTCAACTTGGTTGTGAATGCGCGCTGGTAAGTTCAATTGCGTTTCCGTAATTGCGTGCGCAATAGCACTATAAAACGCATTTGCGGAGGCGTTACCATGGCTCTTCACAACCACACCGCGCAATCCTACCAGACTTGCACCGTTGTACTGGTCGGGGTTGAGCCATGCCCAAGATTTTTTCTGGCGTTTATAGAGTAACCAGGCTAAACCGCGGCTTAACCAATGGGTTTTCAAGTTGCGTTGAAAATGCTCATACACCATTTTGGCCATGCCTTCACAGCTTTTCAATGCTATGTTGCCGGTAAATCCATCACAAACAATAACATCAGCTTCACCGGTAAAAAGCTCAGAGCCCTCAACGAAACCGCTGTAATTCACGAAACTGGATTGTTTCAAAAGCATCGCAGCTTGTTTAACTACATCAGGGCCCTTAATCTCTTCGGTACCCATGTTTAACAACGCTACTTTCGGATTTTCAATACCATTAAGTTCGCGAGCCAATACTGATCCCATCACGCCAAACTGAAACAAGGTTTCCGCATCACATACCGGATTAGCTCCTATATCGAGCAGAAAGCCTTGTTTACCATGCTGATTAGGAACAGGTGTAATTAATGCTGGCCGCAAAACACCGGGCAGTGTTTTCAAGTACATGTACGCCATCGCCATTAACGCACCCGTGTTGCCGGCGCTAACACAACCTTGCGCGGTTCCATCGGCAACAAGATCAATAGCAGCACGCATCGATGAGTCAGTTTTCTGGCGAATACATTGACCAGGCTTGTCATCCATTTGCACTATTTGTGAGGTGTGTTGGATACGTACGCGCGATAAATCAACGGCGGTATCTTTGCTTTCTCGGGCGAGTAAAGCTTTTAAACGAGGTTCGTCTCCGGTCACTATAAAATCAGTTTCCGGAAACGACTGCAGCGCTCTAATGAGCGCTGCAACAGCGATGGAGGGACCGCGGTCACCACCCATCGCATCGATTACTAAAGTAATTTTTGCCATACGCCTTAAGCGATGACTTTCTTACCTTTGTAGTAACCATCAGCGGTTACATGGTGACGACGATGAGTTTCGCCGCTTGTCTGATCAACAGACAGTTCAACACCAGTTAATGAATCGTGTGAACGACGCATGCCGCGTGCAGAACGAGTTTTACGGTTTTTTTGTACAGCCATTTGACTGGTCTCCTGAATCGATTATTTCTTAAGCTTTTGCAATACAGCGAATGGGTTTGGCTTTTCTGCTTCCGCAGGTAGCTCACCGTAACTCATTGTATCGCTCTTGATCGCACAGTCCTGCTCAGTATGCTTTGCCACAATAGGCAATGCGAGTAACAGCTCATCTTCAACTAAAGGATGGAGCAGAACTTCCCCTAGTTCATTAAGTTCAGCTGCTTCGTAATGCTCCGGCATATCTTCAGCGGTTTGTCGCTTGGTTACCGGCGCATACTGAAACTCTATTGCTAAATCGAAGGGCATGGTGCCACCACACCGCTGACAAGTTAGCTCAACGTTAGCTTTCGCCTGACCACGAAAATTATGTATCTTTTGCTCATCTGTTCCGAACCATAGCGTGACCTCTATGTCAGAACAGGGCGATGCCAGCACTTCATTAAAACGAGGCAAATTTTTTGATGGAATATACCCATCAAAAGATAACCGTTTCCCTGAATTTCGTACTGGGTCAACCGAAAGCGGTATTAGAACCTTTTGCATAGCGCGCGAATAATAATGGTTGATAAGTTGATAGTCAAAGAAATTTCACCCCTAAGCCGCTGTTTCTATGAAAAACATGACGAAAGTTGCTTTCTTGTTGGAAAAGCATGGCAAAATAACCCAAAGACATATTCTATCACAGAGGTTGGTTATGCACACTAAAGAACACGTGGGTTTATTCGGTGATTCCCGAAAAAAACCTAATGTTGATCATTTATCTTTAGTTTTGGCGTCAAGTTCCCCATACAGGAAAGCGCTGTTAGAACGTTTACGGGTCCCCTTCAGTACGGTATCACCAGATATCGATGAAAGCCCTTTAGAAGATGAAACTCATGTTCAACTCGTACAACGTTTAGCAGAACGTAAAGCAAAAGCGCTCGCAAACGATTTTCCGCAACACCTCATTATCGGCTCCGATCAAGTTGCTGTATGTACTGGCCAGATATTTGGCAAACCGCATGATACGGAAACAGCAGTAGCTCAACTTAATCACTTTAGTGGGCGTGCCGTTACCTTTTATACGGGATTAAGTGTTCTAAATTCTGAGTCTGGTGTGGTTTATACAGTTACCGAGCCCTACTCGGTTTACTTTAGAACGTTAACCGAGACAAAGATACGCCACTACATTGAGCTTGAGCAGCCTTTAAATTGCGCGGGGAGCTTTAAATGCGAAGGATTGGGTATCACCCTATTCCACAAGATGAAGGGTGACGATCCAAATAGCTTAATAGGGCTACCATTAATTCGTCTTACCGATTTACTCAGCCGGCACGGTTTCGAGTTGCCTGAGCAAGCTCGGTAGTTCAGTAATTTGGTTGAGTACAGCAAGCGGTGCTTCTAAATTTAACGTGGTATGGTCATGAACGCCCCAAGATACACCCAAGGATGGCATGTTGGCGGCGTTCGCCATACGTAAATCATAACGAGAATCGCCAATCATAATCGCTTGCTCTGTTAAATAACCGGTTTCTGCCAGAATCTCATTGAGCATTTGCGGATGCGGCTTTGAATTTGCTTCATCCGCGCACCGCGATGCCAAAAAAAAGTTACCTGTATTTGTTTCTCGCCATGCGCGTTCTAAACCCTGCCGTGCCTTACCCGTTGCCACAGCAAGCTGCACGCCGCTTTGTGTAAGCTCTGAAAGCACTTCTACTACGTCAGGAAATAATGGTGACGGCGTTGGATCTTTATGCAGGTAAAACTCCCGATAAATAGCAATGAGTTTTTGTTGTTCAATTTCATCGTGGCAATCAAATAAACGCTCTAATGCGACCCACAAACTTAAGCCAATGATATCGCGAACCGCGGATTCTGCAGGAATAGGCAAATTTGCTGCTTGTGCCATTTTTTGCATACAAGAAACAATTTTTGGCACCGAGTCCATCAAAGTGCCATCCCAATCAAAAATAACGAGTGGGAAACGGTGAGCTATTATTTGATCTTGCATTTTTACGCTGTTCCTTTTCTTAATGCCACCAACACATCATTCAATTGTTTTTCCAGCGGCGCAAAGAACTGAACCGGCTCACCACTATTCGGGTGCTTTATCGCGAGCCGTTCGGCGTGCAAAAACAAACGATTTAAACCAATTTTTCTAAGTTGTTCATCGAAACCGCGCATTCCATATTTAGGATCTTGGGCTATTGGGTGCCCTGCACACTGAGCATGAACGCGAATTTGATGCGTTCTCCCGGTAACGGGTGATGCTTCAACGAGCGTTGTATTAATATCACTAAGCGGATAGCGCTCGCGAACTTTAAAACGTGTTAACGATGCTTTACCCGCTTCATCTACACGTACTACTCGCTCACCGGATTGCAACGTGTTTTTTAAAAGTGGTGCATCTACTTTCTTTATCTTTCCTGGCCAACTTCCAAACACCAAGGCGATATAGGTTTTGTCCATATCTTTATCGCGAAGTTGTTCATGCAATACTCGTAAGGCCGAGCGCTTCTTTGCAACCATTAATAGCCCTGAGGTATCACGATCGAGCCGATGCACGAGCTCTAGAAATTTCGCGGTTGGCCGCAAAGCGCGCAAACCTTCAATCAAGCCATACTGCAAACCCGAACCGCCATGCACAGCCATCCCCGCCGGCTTATTAACAACGATCATGTAATCATCTTCGAAAACAATACATTCTTCTAGTTGCGAAATTTTATCTAAATTAGGATTCGGTAACGCTGGCTTCTCGTTCACTCGCACCGGAGGAATGCGGATTTCATCGCCTTCTTGTAAGCGATAATCGGGTTTGATTCGTTTTTTATTTACCCTCACTTCACCTTTACGAACGATTCGATAAATCATACTCTTCGGAACCCCTTTTAATTGGGTAAGTAAAAAGTTATCGATGCGCTGACCGCCCTCATCAGGGCCTATGGTATGAAAGCGAACTTGGTGCTGAATCTCACTCATGCGTGAAGGAATGCCTTTAATCAATTGAATCACAGAATAAATATGATGGCAGTATATCATGGCCGAGTTCACGGATGACAGCGCAAACCCAGATTTCAAACGCTATTTGTTGCTTGTCAGCACCCCAGTATAATGCGACAATGCGGTGTCAGATTTTTAATAATCTGCCTTATTATGTTTTTCTCGATGAATTTTTCTCGGAAAACACAACACTGACAAGCAGTGAACGCCTGTTTCGGCAATTAAGAAATTTATTGTTATGCGTAGTTGAGAATTCGCACTAAATAAACAAACTCATGGAGTGTTATTTAGGGGTTGGTATTCACCGGTTTAGCGCCACCAGATAAGCATATTGCAATCTGAGCGCACGAGATGAACTAACCACAGCAGACCAATTACGGGTAACCTCGCGAGCTTCCAATGAAATCGCGTTAAAGATAAAAGAATACTATTTACAACTCGCATTAGATTAGCTGTCCTTGCAGCGCGCACCATCAATAGATACGGTGCCGACAGCCAATTTTAGCAACGGAACGGGCCGTATTCGGCGAACCAGTGTTGTGATTTCGTACCCATAAACGTATGAGTCACACTATATGAAAAGAATGCTAATTAACGCAACGCAACTTGAAGAGCTTCGAGTTGCGCTTGTAGATGGACAACGCCTCTACGATCTAGACATTGAAAGTCCAGGTCACGAACAAAAAAAATCCAATATTTATAAGGGTAAAATAACCCGAGTTGAGCCAAGCCTTGAAGCCGCTTTTGTTGATTACGGCGCTGATAGACATGGTTTCCTACCTTTAAAAGAAATTGCCCGCACCTACTTCCCGAAAGGTTACAAATTCGATGGCCGCCCTAACATCCGTGATGTGGTTAAAGAAGGCCAAGAAGTAATTGTGCAAATTGATAAAGAAGAGCGCGGCCAAAAAGGCGCTGCGTTAACCACCTTTATCTCTTTGGCAGGTAGTTATCTCGTTTTGATGCCGAATAACCCGCGTGCCGGCGGTATTTCTCGCCGTATCGAAGGTGATGAACGTTCAGAATTGAAAGATGCCTTATCAGCACTAGAAGTTCCTGATGGCATGGGCTTAATTGTGCGCACCGCCGGAGTTGGTAAATCTTCAGAAGAGCTAGCTTGGGATTTAAACGTTTTATTGCACCACTGGACAGCCATAGAGCAGGTTTCATCAACGCGCCCTGCTCCATTTTTAGTTCATCAAGAATCAAACGTAATATTCCGCGCTATTCGTGATTATTTGCGCCGTGATATCGGTGAAATTCTTATCGATGACCAAACTATTTTTGATCAAGCGTGTGAGCACATCAAAATAGTGCGTCCAGATTTCCTTCAACGGGTAAAACTTTACCAAGGTGAAGTACCGTTATTTAGCCACTATCAAATTGAAAGCCAAATTGAAACGGCGTTTCAACGTGAAGTGCGTTTACCTTCGGGTGGCTCTATCTCAATTGATCCTACTGAAGCACTAACGTCTATCGATATTAACTCGGCGAAAGCAACCAAAGGCGGTGATATCGAAGAAACCGCTCTGCAAACTAATCTCGAAGCTGCGGATGAAATTGCACGCCAGCTTCGTTTGCGAGATGTGGGTGGCTTAATTGTTATCGATTTCATCGATATGACACCGCCAAAGCACCAGCGCGAAGTTGAGAATCGCTTACGTGATGCGCTTAAACAAGATCGCGCGCGGGTACAAACCGCTCGTATCTCTCGTTTTGGCTTGCTAGAAATGTCACGCCAGCGTTTGCGCCCTTCATTAGGCGAATCATCGAATCAAGTATGCCCTCGCTGTGATGGCCAAGGTACTATACGCGGTGATGAATCACTCGCGCTTTCAGTACTTCGTTTAATCGAAGAGGAATCTCTGAAAGACAACACTGGGCAAGTGAATGTTCAAGTTCCTGTTACGGTAGCGACGTATCTTCTGAACGAGAAACGCGCAGCATTGCGGGTGATCGAAGATCGCACGAAAGTAAGCATTCTAGTGATTCCGAATCAGCACTTAGAAACGCCGCATTTCGATGTTCAGCGCTTACGCACCGACGAAATGTCAGAAGTGCAAAGTTTCCGGTTACTGCAAGCCGCTGAGATCAAAGAAATTGAATTCTCAACGCCACGTGAAAAAGCAGCTGATGAACCTGCTCTAAAAACCCTTGTAGCTCCAGCTACTCCGCCACCTGCGGCAGCTCAACAAACAAAATCAGAAGGTCCTGGTTTACTCTCGCGTTTAAGCAAATGGATCGGTGAATTATTTACTGGTTCAGAAGCTGAGAAAGCGGAAGAGAAGAAAAAAGCTGAACGTAAAGCGAATGAAGCGAAACGCGCTGAGCAAGATAAGCGTAGAAATAGCAATAATCGCCGTCGTCCGAATCAGAATCGGAACCGTGGTGGTAAACGCGATGATCGTTCAGCGAAAAGCCAAACACAGAACGATAAACCAGAAGCTGAGCAACCGAATACGCAAGGCACTGGTGATAAGCAGGAACAACGCCCGCGTCGGAATCGTCGCCGTAAGCCTAGTTCGCAAAACCAGAATCAACCAGCAAATGTGCAGAATGAAGAAAAAGCTGCGGTAGATGCTAAAGATGATTCAGCACAGGCAACGAAGGTAAGCGAGCCAGCGCGTGGCGAAGAGCAAACCACACAAATGCCGAAAGAACGTCGTCAACGCCGTAATCTTTCGAAAAGCGTGCGAATGCAAAAAGCTGCAAATTCCGGAACCTCTAAAGACATAGTTTCTGAAAACAATGCTGCAGAAATATCTAGCAAGGAATCTTCAGAGGCAAACGTGAGCCCTGCTCCGGAAGTTGCTAAAGAAGAAGTGATAAACGATGCCAAGCTTGAAAACGCAGTTTCAGCAACGGAAAACTCTGTAAGTTCAGCAGTTGAAAGCGATGCGGAAAAACCGGCAGAAAAGCCAACCCGTAAACGTGCGCGCCGCAAACCTGCAAAAACGAAGGAAGAATCTTCTAGTGCAAAAGCTCAATCGGCTCCAGCCGATGATGCCAACGCAGAGGCTGCTCCAGTAGCAACGGAACAAACTACAGCTGAGGAAGTAAAGCCAGAGCCTACGCCAACGCCTGTTGACGATGTAAAAGCTGAACCTACTCCGGCACCTGCTGAAGAAGTAAAAGCTGAACCTACTCCGGCACCTGCTGAAGAAGCAAAAGCTGAACCTACTCCGGCACCTGCTGAAGAAGTAAAAGATGAACCTGCTCCGGCACCTGCTGAAGAAGTAAAAGCTGAACCTGCTCCAGCACCTGCTGAAGAAGCAAAAGCTGAACCTACTCCGGCACCTGCTGAAGAAGTGAAAGCTGAACCTGCTCCGGCACCTGCTGAAGAAGTAAAAGCTGAGCCTGCCCCGGCACCTGCTGAAGAAGTGAAAGCGGAATCGAAGCCCGTTGTTACGAAATCAGCGGCTGTTAAAAGTGTAGCGTCAGCTGCAATGACGAAAGCTGCAGCAGTTCTTGATGAGAACGTTGAATCACAAGGTCTAAGCTCAGCGCCAATTGAACGCCGTCCAGAAATTAAGCACTCTGGCCGTTACTCTGGCGTTAGCGGCGCTTTGAACAAAGCTGAAGCTGGTCCGGCACGCTGTGCTCCGCCAAAGGAATAAGGCGCAAGCAGCACCGAAAATAGTAATAAAGTAAAAAATAAAGCCGAGGTTATTAAAATAACCTCGGCTTTTTACTACCTGTACCATCCTTGGTTGCAACAATCCATGTTGCACATTCCGCTTTTTAATGGCTACTGAATTGGATTCAGCAAACCATCGCAACAATAGTCCGTTATTGTTACAAACTTATTTATAGCGTTATTTTTTCACGATTATCGTTCAAAACCTTTACACCAAGGCCTCGAACTTGCAAAAGCTGCTCAACATCTGTGAATTGACCAAGCTCTTCACGTAACTTAATGATCGCTTGAGCCCGAGCTTTACCAACGCCGCGTAACGCCGCCGCAAGCTCTTCAGCGCTTGCGCTATTGATATTTACTTTCTTTGATTGCGTTTCACGTTGCTCCTGCATATAGCGAAGAGTATCGGCGTAAGTTGCCGATTCATACTGCACGAATGCATTGTTATCAGATGATTTAACATCAACCGCTGCGGCAGTAAAAAGAAAAGCCCCAGAACAAGCAATTGCGATTAGTGATTTTGTAAACATAAAAGCTCCTTAAATAGAAAACGCTACCGTCCTGGTAGCGTTACTATTATAGAAGCCATCTTTATGATTACTATGAGGAAATTTCTGATATTTCGTGGTTTATAGCTGAAAGCAATTGATTTGGATTGCTATTTTCTCGAATAGGTCGCCCCATCACTAAATAATTCACACCGGCGCTTATCGCTTGAACGGGTGTCATCACCCGCTTTTGATCATGTGATTCGCTATTAGCCGGCCGAATTCCTGGTGTCACCAAAACAAACTCTTCACCGAGAGCCGCACGCAATATCTCGGCTTCTTGGGCTGAACATACTACACCGGCCAGCCCTGCTTCTTTTGCGTTTTTTGCTAGTGCCAAAACATGTTCCGGTAATGCTCGGCTTACACCCGTTGCCCTTAATTGCTCAGTAGACATGCTCGTTAGCACGGTAACAGCAATAAGTAACGGGGCTTTGTCACCATAGGGCTTAAGTGCTTCTTTCGCCGCGGTCATCATTTCATGCCCACCGCTTGCGTGCACATTTACCATCCACACACCGAGTTCAGCCGCCGCAGCAACCGCTTTAGCAACGGTGTTGGGAATATCATGAAATTTTAAATCTAGAAACACATCGAAATCACGAGCGTGCAGCGCTTGAACCAAATCTGGCCCCCCTGCGGTAAACAGCTCTTTCCCCACTTTTACCCGACATTCACTTGGATCTAGATTATCCACAAACCGAAGCGCATCAGCTGGCTTTGCATAATCCAAGGCTACAATAATTGATTTTTTCGTCATTCCCCGTCCAGCCCTCGTGTTGGTTTAATACTCCCCCAAGTTTTGCAACTTGGACAATGCCAATACAACGTTTGGCTCGCAAAGCCACAATGGCGGCAGCGATGCGTTGACCGTTGCTTTAATTGTTCAGCAACCATTGAACCTAATAACATTAAGCTCTTTCGTGCCCGCCCTTCATCAGCCGAAGCGACGTGAAACTGGATTAACTTATGGAAGGCTTTCATGGTCGGGCTCTTTTGCAGTGCCGCTAGCATAAACTGCTCAGCTGCCTCAACATCATTCCTACGCGCAATAATATCGCCTAGCATTACTACAGCGCTCGCACACGGGTGTTCGAGCACAATATCGTGCAACAACGCTACGAGGCCTTCAGAATCGCCCATGCCTTCATAACACTCGCGGAGTAATGGCAATATCTCAGGGATAAAATCGGGTTGTTGTTCGGTGATCGGCAATATATACGATATCGCTCGATTATGTTTATTCTGGCCAATCCACCACCGAGCAAGCGCAATACGAGCGCGAACACAATGAATATCGTGTTTTAGCGCCTTACCGTAAAATTTTAATGTTTGCGCTGGCTCTTCCTGCATTTCCGCAAGCTCACAGTAGAATTGAGCAATAACAACCTCAACGGCTTTATCCTTGCGCGATATTTTAAGCCCGATACGAATGGCTTTATCCCATTCGTGCGTGGCTTCATATAACGCGAGTAAGCTTTGTAAACTCTGGGATTGGTAGTTGGTATGTTGCTGCAATTCACGGAACATTTGCTCAGCCCGATCATAAATACCCGCGGAAAGATAATCTTGGCCGAGCTCATACATAGCATGCTGGCGTTCTTCTACCGAAAGAGATGGCCGGGAAATTAAATTCTGATGAATGCGAATAGCCCTATCTACTTCGCCTCGGCGGCGAAATAACTTACCAAGCGTCCAATGGGTTTCTATGGTTTCACTATCGATATCAAGCATATCGATAAAAAGATCGACCGCTTTATCGCTTTGTTCAGAAAGTAGCAGGTTGATACCTGTTACATAATTTCTAGAAAACTCTTCCTGCTCTTTTCGTTGTTCAGCACGAACACTGTTCCGGCCCATAAACCATCCATAGGCAGCCGCAACAGGTAAAAGTAGGAACAACAGTTCAAGCATTGATTAGCTCACCTTGTTCGCAGAAGACGAATCAGCACTCTGCTTACTAATCTTTATAATTGCTTTTTTCAGCTTTCTATTTTGCAAGCGCAACTTTAAATAACCTAAGCTCACCACGCACAAGCCCAGTAAAAAGCCTACAAATAGTGTTACTGCAATCACCATCGCCATCGTTGTTTCAACACGCATAAAGAGTAGATTAACGACTGCATCATTTGCGTTGTAACGCCCGAGAATGAAGGCTATCAAGAATAACACTAACACGGGTATTAAACTTACTATCACACGTAGCATAACGTTTCCCTGTGCGGTTCAGAAAAGAAAAAAGGCACGCTATTATAGCATGCCTTTTTATAAAACAGAGGTAAAACCAAGCAGTTAGCCTTGTACTGATTCGTTTACCCGCTCTCGTAGTGCTTTCCCAGGTTTAAAGTGCGGTACATATTTACCGCCCAAATCAACCTGATCACCAGTTTTCGGGTTACGCCCTACCCGTGGTTTCCGATAATGAAGCGAAAAGCTCCCAAAACCACGAATTTCAATGCGATCTCCTGCTGCTAGGGTATGCACCATAACTTCAAGAATTTCCCGAACACCACGCTCTACGTCTTTGGGTTGCAGCTCTGGCTGCTTATTAATCAGTTTTTCAATCAGTTCAGACTTCGTCATAACAGATCCTTCACGCTGATAACAAAACAGCCATTATCACAGTACATGTAACTTACTTTCGATTATTAATCGTCAGTTTTAGCTGCTTTAAATGCTTCCGCCATTGCGCTACTAAACGCAGCTTCTTCAGCACTACTGTTCACATTTTCCATTGCCGCTTTCTCTTCAGCTTCGTCTTTCGCTTTAATCGAAAGGCTGATTACGCGGTTTTTGCGATCGATACCAACATAACGGGCTTCAATCTCATCACCAACAGAAAGAACAGTAGAAGCATCTTCGATACGCTCACGAGCGATGTCTGATGCACGAACATAACCTTCAACACCGTCAGCTAACTTCACAGTAGCGCCTTTAGCGTCAACTTCGGTAATACTACCTTTAACAATAGCACCCTTCTTGTTCGCTGCAAGGAAGTTGTTCACTGGATCTTCAGAGATCTGCTTGATACCAAGTGAAATACGTTCGCGTTCTGCGTCAACTTGTAGAACTACAGCTTCAACTTCATCGCCTTTCTTGAAGTCACGAACGGCTTCTTCGCCAGTTGCGTTCCAAGAAATGTCAGATAAGTGAACTAAGCCATCAATGTTGCCGTCTAGGCCAATGAAGATACCAAAATCAGTGATTGATTTAATCTTACCACTCACTTTATCACCTTTCTGGAAGCCTTTAGCGAACTCTTCCCAAGGGTTTGGTTTACATTGTTTGATACCTAGAGAAATACGACGACGTTCTTCGTCGATTTCAAGAACCATAACTTCTACAACGTCGTCTAAGTTAACAATCTTAGATGGGTGAACGTTTTTGTTTGTCCAATCCATTTCAGAAACGTGAACCAAACCTTCAACACCTTCTTGCAGCTCTACGAAACAGCCGTAATCAGTAAGGTTAGTTACACGGCCAGATAATGTTGAGTTCTCTGGGTAACGTGCAGAAATATCGCTCCAAGGATCTTCGCCAAGCTGTTTCAAGCCTAAAGAAACACGCGTGCGATCACGATCAAACTTAAGAACTTTACAATTAATTTCATCGCCAACATTCACGATTTCGCTTGGGTGCTTAACACGTTTCCAAGCCATATCAGTGATGTGAAGTAAACCGTCTACGCCGCCTAAATCTACGAATGCGCCGTAATCAGTAAGGTTCTTAACGATACCTTTAACTTCTTGGCCTTCTTGTAGGTTTTCAAGCAACTCATCGCGCTCTGCACTGTTTTCTTTCTCAATAACAGCACGGCGAGAAACAACAACGTTGTTGCGCTTCTGATCGAGCTTGATTACTTTGAATTCTAAATCACGGTTTTCTAAGTGAGCAGTATCACGGATTGGGCGAACATCTACCAAAGAACCTGGTAAGAACGCACGTACGCCGTTAAGGTCAACTGTGAAGCCGCCTTTTACTTTGCCACTGATAATACCGATAACAGTTTCTTCATTTTCGTGAGCTGATTCAAGTTGCAACCAAGCTTCAAAACGTTTCGCTTTTTCACGAGAAAGAATAGTTTCACCGAAGCCATCTTCTACAGCATCTAGGGCTACTTCTACAGTATCGCCAACTGCGATTTCAAGCTCGCCTTCTGCGTTCATGAACTGTTCAGCTGGAATAGCACTTTCAGATTTCAGGCCGGCGTCAACCAGAACTAATCCTTTTGCAATGGCAACAACAGTACCTTTTACAATCGAACCAGGGCGGGTTTCTACTTCTTTGAGGCTTTCCTCAAATAGTTGGGCAAAATTTTCAGTCATAGGTTTAGTTAACTTCATTTATTAGACATCCACCAGAATTCCATCTCGGCGGGGTTGTTTCACATTATCAGAGCAATCCTTAGCTCCGACCCTTGAATGGCAGCACCTCAGCACTACCGCTTCAATTTGAATTGAGATACAACTACTTAGTTGTTAACCGTGTGTGCGCGTATTGCAACACCTGCTCAAGCACTTCTTCGATCGACATTGAAGTCGAATCTAGAATTAACGAATCCTCCGCTGGCGTCAATGGCGCAACAGAGCGATTCGTATCTCGATCATCACGATCTTTAATCTCAATGATTAATTCGTTCATATTAGCATCAAAGCCCTTTTCCTGCAATTGCAGGAAGCGGCGTCGAGCTCTTTCTTCAGCACTGGCGGTAAGGAATATCTTAGCTTCAGCATCGGGAAACACTACCGTACCCATATCACGTCCATCCGCTACCAATCCTGGCATATCGCGGAACGCCTGCTGCCGCCTTAATAAAGCGGAACGCACTGAAGGTAGAGCAGCAATTTTTGACGCCACATTACCAACCGATTCAGTTCGAATCGTCATGGTGATATCTTCACCTTCCAAAATGACGTGAGTTAAGCCAGTTTCATCGTTAGGCACGAACTCCACGTCAAGATCCGTTGCCAATGCAACTAAGCTTTCTTCATCTTCAGGGCCAAAATCATGATGCATTGCCGCGATCGCCAACACTCGGTAAATTGCACCGCTATCAAGCAGATGCCAGCCTAACTTTTCCGCTAATAAGCGGCAAAGCGTACCTTTACCGGCGCCACCAGGGCCGTCAATCGTGATGACTGGCGCTGTTTCTTGCGCCACATCTTCGGTGGTGGACGATTCGATATCCGACATGCTAACCCCTTTTGTACGCCCGCTAGCAAAATAATGGGCGTAGTTTCAATAAATTATTAAGCGCGCAAATTATACAGTGAATAGAGAAAATTGCACCTTAATTGCTGTAAACGATCGCGGAGAAATCAGAAAAGAAATCAGGGTAGGTTTTTCGACAACATTCAGGATCGAGAATGGTTACGCCACATGGAGCAAAACGCAAGAGTGCGAAACACATTGCCATTCGGTGGTCATCATAAGTGGCGATATCCGCGTGTTGCAGCGCTGCCGCGCCGCCTACAGGTGGTGTTATCCGAATCCAATCATCGCCCTCTTCCACATCAGCGCCACATTTTTTCAATTCTGTGGCCATAGCGTGCAACCGATCCGTTTCCTTTAAACGCCAATTCGCAACGTTTCGAATTTCAGTACTACCCTCGGCAAATAAAGCCGCAGTAGCTATCGTCATGGCGGCATCAGGAATATGATTCAAATCGAACATGCCTCCGCGCAATCCTTCATTTCCACTTTGCACGGTTATGCTTCTCGGTGCCCATGTCACTTCCGCACCCATCGCCTGCAATACCTCAGCGAAGGCCTTATCACCTTGCAAACTATCACTCCCAACACCGTGAACCGTTATTGGGCCCTTGCCAATAGCGCCGGCAGCAAGAAAATAGGAAGCTGATGAGGCATCACCTTCAATCCAATAAACGCCAGGCGATCGATATTGCTGCTTCCCTTGAATCAGAAACTCGCGCTCATTCAATTGTTCAACACGAGCACCGAACGAGGTCATCATCGCGATCGTAAGCTCAATGTACGGTTTAGATACAATTGTGCCAGTAAGTGTTAGGTGAGTATCACCCTCGAGCAGCGGTAGTAGCATCAGTAATGCGCTAACATACTGGCTCGACATACTGCCATCAATTGCTAATGAACCACCAGGCAGTTTACGCCCGCGAATTAACAACGGCGGGTAACCTGTAGATTGTTGATACTCGATATCAGCGCCAATTGAGCGCAACGCATCGACAAGAGGCCCGATTGGCCGCTCATACATTCGCGGTTCACCGGTTAGTTCGAACTCACCGACACTTGCACTAAGTATCGCGGCGAGCGGCCGCATAACGGTTCCCGCATTACCGAGAAACAACGACAACGCACTAGTGCTATTGGGTAAGCCCCCCAAGCCAGTGACATGCAGCGGGCCTGCATCGGCTTGCGCCGCGTTTTCGTCTAGATTGGGGGTACTCGTGATAACCACGCCAAGTGCAGTTAACGCTTCACGCATACGCGCGGTATCGTCACTCACCAGCATGTTATCGAGCTGGGTTGTACCCGACGCTAGAGCCGCTAACAGTAACGCCCGATTCGCAATGCTTTTAGAACCGGGTACATGTACCGCTCCTCGTACTTGAGGACGATAAGCTAAGGTAAGTTTATTGGTTGTTGATGTCATGTGCCGTAAACGCGCCTTAACCGTGTTGCGCTTCAGCCACGATTTCATCGTAAGCACGGTAGAACGCATCCATTTCTTCTGGCAACCCGATGCTCACGCGCAAGTGTTCCGGTAACTCGTAACCCGCTACCGGACGCACGATGACACCCTTCTCGAGCAATTTCTGATTGATTTCAGCGGAATTCGCGCCAAATCGAATAGTAATGAAGTTTCCGTGTGAAGGAATGTAGCTTAGCCCCCGAGCATCACAAAACGCCGTGATTTGCGCCATACCTTCGGCATTCACCTGAACCGAGTTTTGCAAAAACGCTTCATCTTGCAACGCCGCCATTGCAGCCGTTAGTGCCAATTCATTCATATTAAAAGGCTGGCGAATTCGATTCATTAAATCGGCTACTTTCGCATTTGATACCGCATACCCTGCACGCAAGCCAGCTAAGCCATACGCTTTCGAGAATGTGCGGGTTACTACTAAGTTTGGATAGGTATTAACCCACGAGAACGATGGCGCCCGCACATCACTTGGCACATACTCGTAATACGCTTCATCAAGCACTACCAAAATATTCTTCGGAACATTTGCGATGAAACTTTCTAGCGCTTCTGTGGATAAAAACGTGCCCGTTGGGTTATTTGGATTCGCCACAAATATCATGCGTGTTTTATCAGTGATCGCGGCCAACATAGCATCGAGGTCGTGCCCGTATTCTTTTGCAGTAACAGCAACTGGAGTAGCCCCTATCGCCTTTGTTACCAAGGGATACACCACAAACGCATGTTGAGAAAAAATCACTTCATGATGATCTGTTACGTAGGTTCTGGCGAGCAGTTCGAGTACATCATTTGAACCATTACCAAGCGTGATTTGGTTTGTATCTATAGCAAATTTTTGTGCAAGGGCTTGTTTTAAGTAAAAACCATTGGCATCTGGATACCGCGCTAGGCTATTAATTTTATCGGTTAACGCCTCTTTCACTAAGTGACTTACGCCTAATGGATTTTCATTTGAAGCAAGCTTTACGATATTACTAATACCGAGCTCTCGCTCTACTTCTTCAATAGGCTTGCCGGCTTGATACGGCTGTAATTCACGAATACCCGGTAAGGCTAAGCTTGCTGCGTCAAATTCTTGCATCAGAATCCTCTTTTCATCTTATCTAGTTGTTATTTTTCGGCCAACCAGTACAACTTAACAAAAAAGCACACAACATTACTTGTGCGCTTTTTCAAATCGAGTCATAAAATCGACCAATGCCTTTGCCGCATCGACAGGCATAGCGTTATACATACTTGCACGCATGCCACCAACAAAACGATGGCCTTTAAGTGCTACTAAACCTTCCGCTCGCGCTTGTTCTAGAAATAACGTATCAAGGTTGCTATCCGCCAATTGAAACGGGATATTCATTCGTGAGCGGTTCTGTGGCGCTATCGTATTTCGATAAAAACTGGAGTTATCAACGCACTCATATAACAACGACGATTTTGCCCTGTTTAATTCAGCCATCGCTTCTAACCCACCTTGTGCCTTGAGCCATTTAAATACTTCTGCGGCTAAATACCAAGCGAACGTGTTTGGCGTGTTATACATCGAGTGTTGTTCTGCCTGAACTTTATAATTCATAACTGTGCACACGCGTTCTTGCTGTGTTGCCAGCAAATCATTACGAATAATCACCACAGAAAGACCAGAAGGCCCAATGTTCTTTTGCGCACCTGCATAAATAATGCCGAACTTTGAAACATCGATAGGCTCGGCTAAAATCATCGACGACATATCCGCAACTATTGGCACACCAACCTCAGGCACTTCATATAAAGCAATGCCATCAACGGTTTCATTCGGGCAATAATGTAGGTACGCCGCATTCTTAGATAGCGCCCATTCGCTAATCGGCGGAATCGCTTTACCCAAGGGGGTTTCTGCAACTTTAGCCACTTCATTTACATGCGTTACGTATTTGCGCGCTTCGGCAATAGCAATATCTGACCATACGCCCGAATTTAAATAATCAACGGTAGCATCTGCGCTGGCGATATTTTGCGGAACCGCAGAAAAATGGGCTCTGCCACCACCGTGCATAAACAACACACTGTAATTATCAGGAATGGCCATCAAATCGCGAAGATCTTGCTCTGCTGCTTCGGTCATTTGAATATATATCGGATCTCGGTGGCTGATTTCCATAACCGAAACACCAAGGCCTTGCCAATCCAACAGCTCGTTTTGCGCCTTCTTTAAAACTGAGGCCGGCAACATTGCCGGCCCCGCTGAAAAGTTATAGATCATCACCTGAATCTCCAGAGCTTGGCTCAGCGCCATCACTCCCTACATCATCAGCCAAATTTTCATCAGTATCTGTTGCATCAACGGTTTCCGAAGCTTCGTCTGCAATTGCATCCAGCTCTTCTTCTTCCTCAAGTTCCGCAACACGTGCCATACCCACAACAAACTCATCAGCAGCCGTGCGAATCAAAGTAACGCCTTGGGTGTTGCGCCCAACTTGTGATACTTCGTCAACGCGGGTGCGTACTAACGTACCGCGGTTACTGATCAACATCAGGTGCTCACCGGAAACAACTTCCATAGCCCCTACTACCGCGCCATTACGCTCAGAAACCTTAATGGATACAACACCTTTCGTTGCCCGGCTCTTCGCTGGATATTCAGATAGCGGCGTGCGTTTACCGTAGCCATTTTCAGTAACGGTAAGTACAGCGCCTTCATCGGTACGTGGAATCAACAAGGAAACAATTTTCTGTTCCGGTTCAATCCGCATACCGCGAACACCCGTAGCTGTGCGGCCCATAGAGCGAACTTGATCTTCAGTAAAGCGTACTACCTTACCGGCATCTGAGAACAACATGATCTCACTATTGCCATCGGTAATATCAACACCAATTAATTCATCACCTTCAGTAAGGTTTAAAGCAATAATACCGCTAGTACGAGGGCGTGAGTAATCAGCCAATGGGGTTTTCTTCACAGTACCCTTGCGCGTAGCCATGATCACAAACTTATCTTCTTCAAAGTTCGCTATCGGCAAAATCGCATTAATACGTTCGTCGTCTTGCAGCGGCAGTAAATTCACAATCGGCTTACCACGTGCCGCGCGGCTGGCGTATGGAAGATTATAAGTTTTCATCCAGTACACACGGCCACGGCTTGAGAAGCACAGAATCATATCGTGAGTGTTAGCAACCAATAAACGCTCGATGAAATCTTCATCTTTCATTTTCGTAGCTGCTTTGCCTTTACCACCACGTTTTTGCGCTTCATATTCGGTTAACGATTGATATTTCACGTAACCTTGATGCGATAACGTAACCACCACATCTTCTTGTTCGATCAAATCTTCAAGATTGATATCGTGGCTCGCAGTGGTTATTTCTGTGCGGCGTTCATCACCGAATTCAGCTTGTGCTTGCACCAGCTCTTCGCGAATAACTTCCATTAGGCGCTCTGAACTGGCAAGAATGTGCATCAATTCTGCAATAACATCTAAAAGGCCTTTATATTCATCAAGAATTTTTTCGTGCTCAAGGCCAGTTAGTTTGTGTAACCGTAAATCTAGAATGGCTTGTGCTTGGTTTTCCGTTAGATGATAAATACCATCAATCACGCCAAAGCCAGGCTCAACCCAATCTGGGCGCGCCGCATCAACACCGGCACGTTCAAGCATTACGGATACATCACCAAGGTTCCAACCTTGTGCAATCAGCTGTGCTTTTGCTTCGGCTGGTGATGGTGAACGCTTGATCATCTCAATGATTTCATTGATGTTCGCCAACGCAACCGCTAACCCTTCGAGAATGTGCGCGCGTTCACGCGCTTTTCTTAATTCGTAAACGGTACGGCGAGTAACTACTTCGCGACGGTGCGTAATGAAACACTCAAGCATTTCACGTAAGGTAAAGAGCTTCGGTTGGCCTTTATCAAGGGCAACCATGTTGAAGCCAAAAGCTACTTGCATCTGCGTATTCTGATATAGGTGATTCAACATCACCTCACCTGATTCACCACGCTTCAGCTCAACCACCATGCGCATGCCATCTTTATCAGATTCATCGCGTAGTGCGCTAATACCTTCAATACGTTTTTCTTTTACCAGATCAGCGATTTTTTCAATTAGTTTGGCTTTATTAACCTGATATGGAAGTTCGTGCACAATAATCGTATCGCGGCCAGTGTTTTCATCCGTAATAACATCGGCACGCGCGCGAATGTAAATTTTACCGCGGCCAGTTCGATACGCATCAATAATGCCTTGGCGACCAGATACAATACCTGCGGTTGGGAAATCGGGACCAGGGATATGTTCCATCAGCTCTTCAAGCTGAATATCTGGGTTATCCACCATCGCTAAACAACCATTAATGACTTCTGTAAGGTTGTGCGGAGGGATATTGGTTGCCATACCTACAGCAATACCTGATGAGCCGTTGGCTAAAAGGTTTGGAATGCGGGTTGGTAATACTTCGGGGATAAACTCGGTGCCATCATAGTTCGGCACGAAATCGACGGTTTCTTTGTCTAAATCGGCTAAAAGCTGATGCGCTATTTTCGACATCCGTACTTCGGTATAACGCATTGCTGCAGCCGAATCGCCATCAACAGAACCGAAGTTACCTTGGCCATCCGCTAGCATGTAGCGTAATGAAAATGGCTGGGCCATTCGAACTATCGTATCGTAAACCGCAGAATCACCATGTGGGTGATATTTACCGATAACATCACCTACCACACGGGCAGATTTTTTATACGGCTTATTAAAATCGTTTCCAAGCACGTTCATCGCGAACAGTACGCGGCGGTGCACTGGTTTCAAACCGTCTCTTACATCCGGCAAAGCACGCCCAATGATAACGCTCATCGCGTAATCTAAGTACGAATTCTTTAGTTCGTCTTCGATATTAATCGGCATTACTTCTTTGGCAAGATCGCTCATATTTTTTCCCTAACAGTACTCTTCATATCGTTATAGTTTTCGAGTAAATCGCCTTACTGAATAACCGAAATAGCATACCACAGCACTCTGCTCATGACGACTCAAAAGCACACAGAAAAGTGAACTTATATCTGGTTTGCGCAACTTCATTTCGGTACACTTCCAAACAGCAATATGCACGAAGCCGTATGAGTGGCGCAAGGCCTTCTTTTAATCTTTCGGTAAATTCGAAGCATTCAGTTTTAGCATAAGGATTATTTACATGCAGCAAAACGTTGATCCCGCAGAAATAGAAAAATTCAATGCCATGGCCTCGCGGTGGTGGGATCCGGAAGGCGATTTCAAACCGTTGCATTTAATCAACCCACTCCGGCTTCAATTTATTGATCAACACGGATTGGGTATTGCCGGCCGCAAGGTTTTAGATGTTGGTTGTGGTGGTGGTTTGTTAACCGAGGGTTTAGCCAAGGCAGGTGCTCAGGTTACCGGCATTGACATGAGCCCAGATGCGTTAAGCGTTGCCCGTTTACATGCTTTGGATAACGAATTAGAAATCGATTATCAACAAACCACCGCAGAAGAGTTCGCCGCCAGTCATAAAGAACAGTTTGATATTGTTACCTGTTTGGAAATGCTCGAGCATGTTCCAGAGCCGTTGACGGTGATTGCTGCGTGCGCGCACATGGTGAAGCCCGGTGGCCGCATTATTTTCTCAACGTTAAATCGTACCCTTAAAGCCAAGTTGCTCGGTGTTTATGCCGCTGAATATCTTTTACGTTGGGTACCGCAAGGTACGCATGATGCGAAAAAGTTTATCCGCCCTGCTGAACTAATGGACATGGCAAATGCTGCAGGCCTGCGAGAGCTTGCCGCCACAGGTATTCATTACAACCCACTATTGAACCAATTCTTTATTAGCGATCGTAATCTTGATGTGAACTATCTGGTTGCCTGTGAAAAGCCCTTAGCGAAATAAAAAGCCATTAGCTAAATAAAATGCGGAGTATGTAAAGTGGTAAAGCAAACGATTCAACCCGATGCAGTATTGTTTGATCTGGATGGCACGCTCCTCGATACCGCTCCAGATCTGGGTCATGCCTTGAATCGCGTACTTAGCGCCCATAATCGTCCGTTGAAAACAAACCAAGAAATCCGTCCATACGCTTCACATGGTTCGTATGGCCTACTTAAACTTGGTTTCGGTAATGATTTTAACGACAGCAATCGCTTGCCACTCCGCCAACAGTTCTTAGATTACTATGAACAGCGCGTATGTGTTGATACGGTGCTATTTGCCGAAGTTGAGGCAATGCTAGCGCAATTACAAAGGTTCAAAATACCGGTAGCGATCGTTACCAACAAACCAACGCTTTATACTGAGTTGGTGTTGCAGCAGATACCGGCATTAGCCGCCATTAACGTTGTCGTGTGCGGCGATACACTCGCAGTGGCAAAGCCTGACCCGGCCCCGCTGTTGCACGCCTGCAAATTACTAAGTAAGCAACACGCACGCGCTATAAACCCGAATCAGTGTATCTATGTGGGTGATGCAGAGCGCGATATTGTTGCTGGCCGCAACGCAGGTATGCAAACCGTACTCGCAGATTACGGCTATATAGCCCCGGAAGATGAAGTTGCCACCTGGTTAGCGGATTACAGCATAACGAGACCTGGTGAGCTCTTAAGGCTTTTAGCGAGCAACTAGCGTTTCGCTCGTTGCTTCCTTAATATTGCTTATTTACAGCACAAAAATGGCATTTGCAGTGCCGATAGCGGATTATAATTTTTGTTATATATTCTTTTCAGAGCTGTTAACAAAAAATCTAATCAAAAAAAGTTATTACGCGGTAACGCCCACCAGCATTGAGTCAAGCAAAAAAATGCAGCTTTCACCCACAAAAGTTATCAATTCGTGCTTGATCAAATCCTCCTAGATGACTAGCATAGCTCTCAGCAACCCAACACTATATATTGTGTAAAAATACTCCAACCGCATTCATTCAACACAATATATAGTGCTATGAAAAAACATCAGTGAGGGAACCATGAGCCAACCTATTCACGTAACAAAACGCAACGGCGTCCGCGAAGTCCTGGATTTAGAAAAGATACACCGCGTTATTAGTTGGGCAGCTGAAGGCCTAAAGAACGTTTCTGTTTCTGAAGTTGAATTGCGTTCACGTATCCAGTTTTACGATGGTATTAAAACTGCCGATATCCACGAAACGATTATTCGCGCCGCTGCCGATTTAATAAGTGAAGAAGCGCCTGATTACCAGTACCTTGCTGCGCGTTTAGCCATTTTCCATCTTCGCAAAAAAGCATATGGCCAGTTTGAACCGCCCCACTTGTTCGATCATGTGAGCAAGATGGTAAGCATGAATCGTTACGATAAGCACATTTTAGAAGATTATACCCAAGCTGAACTTGAAGAAATGGACACATTCCTCGAGCATGGCCGTGATTTAGATTTTTCTTACGCCGCGGTAAAGCAGCTTGAAGGCAAGTATTTAGTTCAAAACCGTATTACCGGTGTAGTGTACGAAAGTGCTCAGTTCCTATATATCCTAGTGGCCGCATGCCTTTTCGCGAAGTACCCACAGGAAAAGCGCCTTGATTATATTCGCCGTTTTTATGATGCCACTTCGCAATTCAAAATCTCACTACCCACGCCTATTATGTCCGGCGTGCGCACACCTACGCGTCAGTTCAGCTCGTGCGTACTCATTGAGTGTGGTGATAGCTTAGATTCTATCAATGCGACCGCAAGCGCTATTGTGAAATACGTATCACAACGCGCGGGTATCGGCATTAATGCCGGCCGCATCCGTGCACTCGGTAGTGCTATTCGCAATGGTGAAGCCTTTCATACTGGCTGTATCCCATTCTTTAAGTATTTCCAAACAGCCGTAAAAAGCTGTTCGCAAGGTGGTGTTCGTGGTGGTGCAGCCACCCTCTTTTACCCACTTTGGCACTTGGAAGTTGAATCGCTATTAGTATTGAAGAATAACCGTGGTGTTGAAGAAAACCGCGTTCGCCATCTTGATTATGGTGTGCAGTTTAATAAAACCATGTATCAACGCTTGGTGAAAGACCAATACATCACCTTGTTCAGCCCTTCTGATGTGCCCGGCTTATACGATGCATTCTTTGCCGATCAAGATGAATTTGAACGTTTATACGTGCAGTATGAAGCCGATGAAAACATCCGGAAAAAGCGGATCAAAGCCATTGAGCTATTTAGCTTGTTCATGCAAGAGCGCGCTAGCACCGGCCGTATCTACTTACAAAACGTTGATCACACGAATAATCATAGCCCGTTTAATCCGAAGTTAGCCCCGGTTCGGCAGAGTAACCTGTGCTTAGAAATAGCGCTGCCTACAAAGCCACTAGAGCATATTAATGATGAGAACGGTGAAATTGCCCTTTGTACCTTATCGGCATTTAACCTTGGCGCTATTAAATCGCTCGATGACTTCGAAGAGCTAGCCGATTTGGCCGTGCGGGCTCTTGATAACCTGCTGGATTACCAAGATTATCCGGTACCCGCAGCTGAAAATGCATCAATGGCCCGCCGCACCCTTGGGATTGGTGTTATCAACTATGCCTACTACCTTGCTAAAAACGGTGTGCGCTATTCCGATGGTAGTGCAAATGGGCTAACACACCGTACATTTGAAGCAATTCAGTATTATTTAATGAAAGCATCAAATGAGCTTGCGAAGGAAAAAGGTGCGTGTCCGAAGTTTAACGAAACCACCTATTCTGAAGGTATCCTACCTATCGATACCTATAAGAAAGATCTTGATGCAGTGTGTAACGAACCACTGCATTATGATTGGGAAGCGTTACGCGAATCGGTGAAGAAGCACGGTTTACGAAACTCAACACTTTCAGCGTTAATGCCATCAGAAACGTCTTCACAGATTTCAAACGCTACCAACGGTATTGAACCACCACGGGGCCATGTAAGCGTTAAATCATCGAAAGATGGCGTAATGAAGCAAGTAGTTCCTGATTATGAGAATTTGAAAGACCAGTATGAACTGTTGTGGCAGATTCCAAGTAATAAAGGGTACTTAGAGCTCGTAGGTATCATGCAGAAGTTTGTTGACCAAACCATTTCAGCGAATACTAACTACGATCCAGGTAAATTTGAAGGTGGCCGTGTTCCGATGAAACAGCTACTCCAAGATTTGTTGTATGCGTATAAGCTCGGCGTAAAAACTATGTACTATCACAACACTCGCGATGGTGCTTCTGATAGCCAAACAGATATGCCTGCTGAAATGCGTAAAAAGCTTGAAGAAAAAGCAAACCAAGCCGTAACTGCCATAATCGAGGAAGATGATGATTGTGCTGGCGGCGCCTGCAAAATTTGAGGTAAGCATGCGATATTCAACATTTAGCCAAGTAAGCACCAATGCACTCGATGAGCCGATGTTTTTTGGCAACTCGGTAAATGTGGCGCGCTATGATCAACAGCGCCACCCTATTTTTGAAAAGTTAATCGAAAAGCAGCTCAGCTTCTTCTGGCGCCCAGAAGAAGTTGATGTAAGCCGAGATCGCGTTGATTTTAATAAAATTTCCGATAGTGAAAAGCACGTTTTTATTTCTAATTTGAAATATCAAACCTTGCTCGATTCAGTGCAAGGCCGCAGCCCTAACGTTGCACTACTGCCAATTGTTTCTTTGCCGGAACTGGAAACATGGATTGAAACCTGGGCTTTCTCGGAAACCATTCATTCGCGCTCTTATACACACATATTGCGGAACTTGTTCACGGATCCAAGCCATGTGTTTAATGACATCATGGTGAATGAAGAAATTCAAACACGTGCGATTGATATTTCGAAGTATTACGATGATTTGATTTTCTACACTCAATTATGGCAAACCCACGGTGAAGGCGACATCACTATCGATGGCGAAACCTACCACGTAAGCGTGCGCGATCTTAAAAAGAAGTTGTTCTTGTGCATTAACTCAGTAAATGCACTAGAAGCTATTCGTTTCTATGTAAGCTTTGCCTGTTCATTTGCGTTCGCCGAACGCGAGCTTATGGAAGGTAATGCCAAAATCATTCGTCTTATTGCTCGGGATGAAAACCTGCACCTTACCTCTACCCAGCACATTATCAATCTATGGCAATACGGCGAAGATGATCCGGAAATGAAGGAAATCGCTGAGGAATGCCGCGAGGAAGCCCGCCAAATATTCTTGAAAGCCGTAGCACAAGAGAAACAATGGGCTAAATACTTGTTCCAGCATGGTTCAATGATCGGTTTGAATGAACAAATTCTATGCCAGTATGTTGAGTACATTGCGAACTTGCGTATGCAAGCCATTGGTTTTGAATCTGAGTTTGAGCAAAAGAATAATCCATTACCGTGGATGAACAAATATTTGGTATCGGATAACGTGCAAGTTGCACCGCAAGAAGCCGAGATTAGTTCTTACTTAGTTGGCCAGATTGATAGCCAAGTAAGCATTGATGATTTCGGAGATTTTGATCTCTGATCCCATGGCTTCGTTCAATATCACCATAAATGAAGTGATTCACATTGAGGTCGCGGCTGATGCCCCGGCCTCTTTGCTTGAAGTTATGGAAACAACTGGATTAGAAACCCGCTATCATTGCCGCAATGGCTTTTGTGGTGCCTGCCGAACGAAACTTATAAGTGGCTCGGTTCGCTACACTACCGACCCACTTGCCTATATTCGGCCTGGCGATATTTTACCCTGCGTTTGCCAAGCAGAAACCGACCTCGATTTAGAGCACAAATAATACAATCGTTTAAGCAGAACAGCCGTATCGTATTAATCGATTTTCAGAGCGCCAGTAGCTTTGACATAATGCGGCGCAATTAATCAAACAGAGCATATTTTTTACAGGAGCACATGATGTTAACCGTAATTTTTGGCCGACCTGGCTGCCCTTTTTGTGTGCGTGCAGAGCAAATCGCACAACAATTATCAACGAAGCGTGATGATTTCGAGTATCGCTACGTAGATATGCAAAAAGAAGGTATTACCAAAGCTGATTTAGAAAAAACCGTTGGCAAACCGGTAATGACAGTGCCGCAGATTTTTGTTGATGAAACCCATGTTGGCGGCTGTACTGAATTTGAAGCTTACGCAAAAGCAAACCTCGGTTTGTACGCGTAATTCATTACCAACGCTTGAAGTAGCGCTTAAAGTGCAATATTTAGCTGCTCCGTACTAACGCTCAACAACCACGAGAACTAGGAACGGAGCAGTTTTTCGATCTCATCTAACCGCTGTTTTAACCGTTGTTCGGATACTGGAAAGGCCGTTCCCAACTGTTGCGCAAACGTCGACACCCGAAATTCCTCTAAATACCAGCGAAAATCAGCAAGTTCAACTGGAACCGGATCACCCTTCGGTACCTTTTTGTAGAGTTCATGCCAACGCTGTTCAAGTTTTTCAAGTTGCAAGCTGCGAATGCGATCTTTATTCGGATCGACGGGAAGCTTCTCTGCCCGTTGCACCAAGGCTTTCAAATAGCGCTCAGCATCGAGCAAACGCTCCACACCGAAATCACTCACAAACCCAGGATAAACTAAACGCCCCAAGTGTGCTTTAACATCATTATATGATTGCACTAAAGTTAATGGGATTTTGCCTTTAATTAGCTTCTGCACTTGATGGCTTAACAACAAACAACGCTCAACTTGCTCAGCAATACCTAGGGTTTTATCGTTTAACTCTGAACGAATCATATTGGTGAGTGCACGAAACTCTTCATCGTTGCTCGGCAGCTCATCACCAATAAGAGCATCGATTGCCGCCAACATACAATCTTCAATGAGCGCTTCTACTTTGCCCCAAGGATTAAAATAGAGCGCTAACTTAGCTTTGTTCGGAAGCTTTGCGCGTAAATAGCTAACCGGCGAAGGAATTTGCAACATAACTAACTTGCGCAAACCTTGCCGGTGCGAACGCTCTGCATCGGCTTCACTATCGAAAACCCGAATAGCCACGCTTTTCCCTTCATCCTTCAATGCTGGGAACGCTTTAATGGCAAAACGTCCCGTTTTCTTTTCCACTGCCTTGGGCGCCTCGCCGAAATTCCAATCGGTTAAGCCTTCACGTTCAATATCATCACCCGCAGTTGCTTTTAATGTTTCCGTTAACTTAGGTTGTAATTGCTGCTGGAGATCTTTTAACTTGCGCGCACGCGCTAGCACCTTGCCATCTTCCCCCAATACCCGGAAATTCATTTGCACATGAGATGGCACTGCGGCTAGGTTCCACGCATCCGCTGGAACCTCTACTCCGGTCATGCGCTTCAATTTCGTACTCAGAACCTGTAACAGTGGCAGTTCGCCCCCCGCCTCTTCCGAGCTAATTGCCTGTAAAAATGCCTGCGCATAATTCGGCGCCGGTACAAAGTTACGGCGTAAATTCTTCGGTAAACTCTTAATTAACGCGACGACAAGCTGCTCACGCAAGGCTGGGATTTGCCAATCAAAACCGTAGGGTTCAATTTGATTTAATACGGGTAACGGAATATCCACCGAAACACCATCATCAATATCGTTAGGCTCAAATACGTATGTGAGTGGTAAGCGTAAGCGCCCCTGTACCCACTCATCGGGATAATCCGCTGCGGTGACATGGTTTGCATCTTGCTGCATCAGCTGCTCGCGGCTAAAGCAAAGTATTTGTGGTTCAGCCTTACGCGCATTCTGCCACCAACGCTTTAGGCGGCGTTCATCATAAATGTCTTCTGGAAGCACATCATCATAGGCGTGAAAAAGTGCTTCTTCATCAATTAAAATATCGCGGCGGCGCGATTTATCTTCAAGTTCACGAACCGATTCAATTAATTTTTTGTTAGCCTTCATAAATGGCAATGCTTCGCGCAAGTTGCCATGCACTAGGGCTTCCAAAATAAAAATACGGCGTGATTCAACCGGATCAATGCGGCCATATTGAATCCTGCGACCAGCCACAATCAGTAACCCGTAAAGCGTAACCTGTTCAGTAGCAACAACTGCGCCTAGCTTCTTAGAAAACCGTGGTTCATGATAATTTCGTTTAACTAAGTGTTCCGCGGCTGGTTCTATCCATTCCGGTTCAATCTTGGCTACATAACGCCCGTACAGCCGCGAAGTTTCCACCAATTCTGCAGCAATAAGCCACTTTGGTTTCGCTGAGAACAACGCCGAACCAGGAAAGATAAAGAAACGGCTTTGCCGTGCACCAAGATATTGGTGTTTCTCATCTTTGTTACCGATATGCGAGAGTAAACCCGTTAGGAGCGCCTTATGTATGCTGCTGTAGTCGGCCGGTTCCTCGTTAATTCGAATCCCTTGCTCACGAACACTTTGGCGCAGTTGCGTGTATAGATCTTGCCACTCCCGAACGCGCAAATAATGAATAAGCTCTTGCTTGCAACGCTTACGAAACTGGTTTCCGCTGAGCTCTTTTTGTAATTCCTGAACGTAATTCCAAAGGTTTAAATACCCTAAAAAATCGGAATCTTTATCAACAAAGCGTTTATGCAGTTCATCTGCTTTTTGTTGCTTATCATGCGGCCGTTCTCGCGGATCTTGAATACTTAACGCAGCAGTAATAACAAGAAGCTCTCTAACGCACCCTAACTCACTAGCGGCAAGCAGCATTCGTCCTAGCCGCGGATCTACCGGCATACGCCCGATAGAGCGTCCTACCGCCGTTAGTTTGGGCTGCTGCCGGCGGCCTGCGCCTTGCATAGCGCCGAGCTCTTCGAGTAAGCGAATGCCATCGGTAATAAAGCGCTCATCAGGCCTCTGTAAAAAAGGAAACTTACGAATATCGCCCAGTTTTAACGTAGCCATTTGTAAAACTACCGAGGCTAAGTTCGTGCGGAGAATTTCCGGATCGGTAAATTCAGGGCGATTCAAGAAATCTTCTTCGCTGTATAGGCGCACACAAATGCCCGGGCCAACACGGCCACAGCGGCCTGCACGTTGGTTCGCACTGGCTTGCGAAATAGCTTCAATCGGTAATCGCTGCACTTTCGTACGATAGCTATAGCGCGATATTCTGGCGGTACCCGGATCAATTACATAGCGAATTCCGGGCACGGTTAATGATGTTTCCGCCACATTCGTTGCAAGTACAATACGCCGGCCACTATGCGGTTGGAATATTCTATTCTGTTCGCTTGCCGATAGCCGTGCATACAACGGCACTATTTCTATCGGTTGCGGCAACTCGCGAAAGGTATCATTCAGCGCATCAGCGGTATCACGAATTTCCCGTTCACCACTGAGGAATACCAGGATATCACCAGGGCCTTCTTTTACTAAGCTACTGGCGGCATCGCAAATACCTTGAATAACATCTTGCTCGCCTTCATCAGTGCCTTCTTGTAAAGGGCTGTAGCGGGTTTCTACAGGAAAGGTACGCCCTTCGACAGCAATTACCGGTGCATCAGCAAAGTGCTTAGAAAAGCGCTCTGTTTCGATAGTTGCCGAGGTGATAATTACTTTTAGATCTGGCCTTTTATCAATCAGCTGCCGTAAAACACCAAGCAGGAAATCGATATTGAGAGAGCGCTCATGAGCTTCATCAATAATGATTGCAGAGTACTTGCGCAGTAACCGATCGTGTTGCATTTCGGCAAGCAAAATACCGTCGGTCATTAACTTAATCGATGTATCAGCCGATGCTGTATCTTGAAAACGAATCTTAAAACCTACGGTTTTACCCAGCGGTTCTTCGAGCTCATCCGCGATTCGTTGTGCCACAGAACGAGCCGCCAAACGCCTAGGTTGGGTATGGCCGATCATACCACTCTCTGCATAACCCATTTCCAGCAGCATTTTTGGCAACTGAGTGGTTTTACCGGAACCTGTTTCGCCGGCCAGAATAATTACCTGATGCGCACTGATCGCTTCCTGTATGCGTGCCTTATCGGCAACCACAGGTAGTTGTTCGGGATATTTAATAACTCTGGATACAACATCAGACATGACGACAGACACTTCCTAAAAGCACGACAAGATAATAAAAAACCGGAAATAATAAGGCCGCTAAGTTTAGCAAACCTAGCGGCCCAAGCCTATGTTATTGGCGGAAACCTATTCGCCGAATAACTAATGCTTCCCATGCGATTCACGTTGGTATAAATCAATTGCACGTAATACGTCAGTTCGGCTAATTACGCCCACTAATTGTTTCTCATAATCAACAACGGGATACACTTTTGGTTTATTGCTACCCAAGGTTTGTGCAAGATCGACAACGGCAGTATCCATGTTCACCGTGAGAACCTCTGAACTCATGCAATCTTCCACATTCGCCGATTGTTCGTTGTGATATGTGCCTTTTAGCATCATCCGCAAACAATCTTGTTCCGATAAAAAGCCAATTACTTGCTTATTTTCATCAACCACTGGGCCACCGCTTTGGTTTGCGGCAACCAGAAGTGCCACCGCCTCTTCCACCGGCATTTTTCGAGTAAATTTTAATGGATGTCGATTCATGTAGTTTTGTACTTTAATCGAACGCATATTATTACTCCTATTGCTGCTTAATCTTCTTGTTCGTAAATCCCTATTTGCGTGCCCGCCTTGCTGGTTTTAAACCCGCGATACATTCCTTCGGTATTAAACGGCATGCTCACGTTTCCTGCTGCATCGAGAATGATTACACCACCGGTGCCACCGGCCGGCAGAAGCGTTTCATGAATCACCTGAGCGCCCGCTTGATCAATCGATTCGCCAAGGTATTTCACACGATTACATATATCTGCAGCCACATGATAGCGAATGAAGTATTCCCCGTGCCCGGTTGCGGAAACTGCACAGCTTTCATTATCAGCCCATGTACCCGCACCAATAATCGGTGAATCACCAATACGGCCATATTGTTTCGCGGTCATACCGCCTGTTGATGTACCCGCTACCAAATTCCCTTCTACATCAAGTGCTACTGCGCCAACGGTTCCCATGTTGAATATTGGGTTGGTATGTTCAGTGGCCGCAATAGCCCGAGAATCGCCATCAGGCGCTTGGCTCTGCAAGTTATCGAGCGCATGTTGTAACTGTTCAAAACGGTGCTCGGTGTTAAAATAACTATTGTGAACCATGGTTAAACCTTGCTCCCGAGCAAATTGCTCAGCGCCCACACCGCTTAACATAACATGGCGCGATTTTTCCATTACCGCTTGTGCTAACTCGATAGGGCTTTTCACCCGGCCTACACCAGATACCGCCCCCGCATTGCGGGTACCGCCGTGCATTATCGACGCATCTAACTCGTGGCCGCCTTCATAAGTGTATACCGCACCTTTACCGGCGTTAAATAACGGGTTCTCTTCCATGCTTTGAATCGCTGCGATCACCGCTTCGGTACTAGTGCCGCCATTTTCAAGAATTTCATAGCCTAAATCTAAAGCAAGTTCGAGGGCAGCATTAAATTCAGCCTCGCGTTCAGCGCTCATACTTTCACGGGTAATAGTTCCAGCCCCACCATGAATCACAATCGCTATTGGTGTCGCCGCAAAATCTGAATCTGCCGATTTTTCTTCAGGAGCATCGCTGCATGCAGTTAAACCAAAGGCTGCAGCAAAAATAGCCGCGGGTAAGAATGCTCTATTGGCAAGCTTACGGTTAAATGGGTTACTACGTTTTTCACACACTTTATTATTCATGAATTCCTCGTTATTGGTTGTGCTAAGCGCGTTAACAATAAGCTAATATCAACATGCTTGTTGCTCGCTTACAAGCCCTCTGCGGTGTTATCCTTAAGTTATAAGTTTAAACCATAAGAGAAAACTCGCCATGACAAACCCTACAATTTATTGGCACGACTACGAAGCTGGCGGCATCAACCCCCGCGCCGATAGGCCAATGCAGTTTGCCGGCGTGCGCACTGATCACGAGCTCAATATCATTGGTAAGCCGCTAGAAATATATTGTCAGTTATCGCCTGATTACCTCCCTCAGCCAGAAGCGTGTTTGATCACCGGTATTACACCGCAAGCGGCAAATCAACGCGGCCTGCCCGAATGCGAATTTGCCCGAAGAATTCATCAAGAATTTAGCCAACAAGGCACAACCATCGTCGGCTACAACAATATTCGTTACGACGATGAAATGACCCGCTTTCTCTTTTATCGAAATTTCATCGACCCTTATGCCTACAGCTGGGAGAACAATAATTCTCGGTGGGATTTATTAACTTTGGTACGCGCTACCTATGCCTTAAGACCTGAAGGTATTGAATGGCCTGAAAACGACGAAGGCACCGTAAGCCTTAAACTCGACCAACTTGCACCGGCAAACGGTATCGAACACAGCAATGCGCACGATGCGATGGCGGATGTGCACGCCAGCATTGAGTTAGCGAAGAAAATCATGCATGCACAACCCAAGCTTTATAGTTATAGCTTTGATATTCGCCGCAAGAAAAAACTCATTGATTTAGTAGAAGCAGCTTTGATTAATCAAAGTATGTTGGTATATGTAAGCGGCTTCTTTGGCGCCGAATCACGTTATGTACAATGGGTGTACCCGCTTGCTTTTCATCCTGAAAACTCAAATCAATTGATTGCTTGGCGGCTCGATTGTGATCCCGAGTTATGGCGTAATAAAACATCTGCTGACATCAAAGCAGAACTATTCGCCAGCCGTGATCAATTGCAAGGGCAACGCCCTGGTTTAATCACGATTACATTGAATCAGTGCCCGTTTTTGGCACCTGAAAAAACGCTTTCCGAGTCGCAAGCTAAAAGTGCCGGAATCGATAGTGCTGCAGTTTCTGCATATCGAAAGTTGTTGGCGAGTGATAGCGTGCTTCGCGATCACTTGCTAAGCGCTATTCTTGAAAAAGATAGTGAGCAAGATGCAAGCGAAGAAGCTGAACGCGTTGATGCTGATTTAGCGCTCTACTCTGGTGGATTCTTCAGTGCACAGGCAAAAACGCACATGAATATGATAAAGCAATCAAGCCCAGAGCAACTCGCGGGTATTGAACTGCCACTTGACGATCCGCGCCTACCAGTGCTTCTGTTTCGTTATAGGGCCCGCAACTTCCCGCAAACATTAAGCGCAACTGAAGCTGAGCGTTGGAAACAACATTGTCAAAACAGATTAGTGCATGGTGGTGAAGCATTCTTAAGTAGCGATGAATTCGTGCTCAAATTGGAACAACTGGCCGAATTACATCAACAAGATCCACGGAAAATGGCGATCTTAAAATCGCTCGCGGATTATCTCATGGCGTTATAGACGTTTTTCAAACCGATACTATTCTCAATTTAGCCGAATCGCCCCCACAAAAAAGCCCTAACCTCGCGGTTAGGGCTTTCATTATTTTACCGATTAGCTTTCGCTAACGTGTTTCTTAGAACGTGTAACCAAGGTTCAAGAATGCACGACGGCCAAGTTGATCGTATTGTGAGTAAAGCATTGCATTACCAACAACAGACGCACGACTTGGGCTGCTTAACGGCGGCTTCTTATCAAACACGTTTGCTACACCAACAGTAAGTTCTAAACCGTCATTGAAGTCTTTGCTTACAGACAACGTATGGTAGAACGTGGTTGGGCCTTCAGCTACAAAACGAACATCTTCACCACGGTAAGTACCAAAGGCACCATCAGTGTATAGATCGTAGTTGTCTACTTGACCAGTGTAACGCACTGACCAGTTATAGCTCAGCGAATCACGGGTTAAGGTAGTGTTCAAGGTACCGGTATGTTTCGGGCTACCTAAACGGCCAACAGATTGCGTTGGAATGCTATCTGGGAACTGTTTAAATGAACGCTCGAGTTGTACCGTGTGATCTAAACGAATCCGCACATAGCCGTAGTCTGTTTCTTCCATGTAAGTAAACACGAAATCAGCACCGCGCACACGTTGCTGTGCAACGTTTACATAACCACCACGAACTTCTGTGATGTTGTAGTTGTTTGCGGTTCCATCGTTACGATCGAACTGGTCACAGAACGGTTCGTTAGCGAAGTTTTCAGACGTATAGCAAAGCGCTAGAATCTGCGAACCACCTACGTTACTTACTTGGTCGTTAATCACTACATCATAATAATCAACTGATGCCGCAAAACGGTTGTCATCGGTAGACCAAACCAAACCAATACCTTCAGATATTGATGTTTCTGCTACCAGAACACCCGCACCACCACCGGTGATTGCTGTACCAGAACCGAAGTTCTGTTGGTAATCACGTGGGATGCCGTCAGCCGCACAGTTTGCAGCCACTACAGGGTTTAACGTACCTGCATCTTCACCCGCACCCCAGTTCCAGCATGGATCTTGGTTTTGGTCGAAGAAACTTGTTTGGTTCTGTAAGAACAGCTCGAACAATGCTGGTGAACGGAAAGACGTACCGCGCGATGCACGAACACGGAAACCATTACCAATTGTCCAATTACCACTGATTTTATAAGTAGTATCGTCACCGTAAGTTGATACATCAGTCCAACGTGCAGATGCCGTTAAATCTAACGCTTCAACAAATGGTAAATCACGTAACACAGGTACCTGAACTTCGCCGTATACCGCTGTAGTATTCGATTTACCTGCAGTGATACCAGAGCTCGTCATACCCCAAGAGTTACCCGCTAGCGTTACTTCACCGGGAGTATCAACGATTTGGTCAGTTTGGTAAGAAACACCAACTGCCGTTGCCAATGTACCGGCTGGTAAATCAAACAACTCACCCGTGATATAAGCATCTAATGTATCTTGCTTATAAGTTGTTTTGCCTTGTTCATTACCGTATAGGAAATCGCGTGTTCCTTGATCATGATTACCGCGAAGGTATTCTGGATCGAAGAAGTCAATTGCGTAACAAGGACGGTTAGAAATTGGCGAGAATTCACCTTCACAAGGATCGCCCCAAATTGCATTGGAGGCCATTTCTAAGGCATCTTGTAAAATTACTTTAGTTTTATACACACCACTGTTAATTGAACGCTGGTAAGAAACATCCCAGTTCCAGAAACCGATAGCACCTTCAGCGCCTAACACTAAACGAGTGTAATCAACTTCAGTATTTGAACCTGAGTGGTTAGTCACTGTGGTTGGATCTAAGTAAACATCACCGTCCCAGCCATCAACTAAGCCAGCCCATGCTGGAATGAAGGGTTCCCAGAATTGGCGATAGCCGTTAATAGTTGTTTCACGCGAACTATGCATCGCTTCTGCATACAGAGAAACATTCGTCGTTAGGTCGTAATCACCTTGCAAGTACAAAGAAACTACTTCCGTTCTTGGAATCATCGATTCTTCAGCAACAAACGGGTGATCTGCATCTAACAAACCATCTGTTTCGCGTGAGTAACCTACTGGATACCAACCATCTGGTGCCGAAATATCACCTGGGTTCTGTGGATCGTAGCCCGGCGTGCCATTTTGACCATTATAACCGCTATAATCGAACGATGTAATTTGCGATGTATAGTTACCCGCACCTGCGTTCCATAACCACATACCATAAGGTAAATCGTTACAATGGAAGTTGCCTGTACGCGGATCGATTGGATCGATTTGCTCACCAGTTTGCGGATCAAAGAAGTAACGTTGCGTACAATCAAAATGTTCACGATCGCCACGCTTCATTTCTGTTTGTAGGTTGTAATCAGCTACTGCACGGAATGAACCGCGGTCGAATGATTTACCCCAAGTTGCGTTTGCACGGAACGTTTCGCCACCAACTTCAAACGGTTGGTTGCCGCTCACGTTAACGCTTGATTCGTCACCGCGTTTGGTGATGATGTTAATTACGCCGGCAACAGCATCAGAACCATATAAAGAAGAAGCGCCATCTTTTAAGATTTCAACACGCTCAACAGCAGATACTGGCAGCGCGTTCATATCAAACGCCGCTACTTGACCACGAGTACCCGCAGGCCCCGCACGGCGGCCGTTCAACAATACCAATGTACGGTTTGAACCTAAACCACGCATTGAAATTGATTCGTTACCTGCACCACCGGCAGTTACTGAACCAACACTCATTGCTGAGATTAACTGGTTAGAACCTGATGCAACAGTTGCTGTACGTAGCAATTCACCCAAGGTGTTTAGGCCCTGTTCAGTTGCGATTTCAGCACTGATAATATCGATAGGTGTTGCACTATCCAAACCATCAGTACGAATACGCGAACCTACTACTTGAATTCGCTCAGGGCGTTCGCTCTGTGCTTCTTCTTCTTCGTCTTCTTCTTGGGCGCTTGCGCTACCCGCAAATGCTAACGTAGACGCGGCACCGAAGGCCAACGCAATACGTACAGATTTGCTTATTTTATTATTAGTAAACATTCATCTACTCCCTGGGGGTGCTATTCAATGCTCGAAAGAACATCATGCTTGGATTTCATTTTAATGCTCTGGCAGTTTCCGTATCACTGGATTTCAACAAGCTAGTTGCAAATCCAAAACAGAGCAACAAAATAAATTTTAGCCGAACAGCAACATGTATAAGTGTGTCTTTTTTTAATAAATATCAGTGAGCATTGCTCATGAGATTAGCAAACGGATAAATTCCGAATGTGCCAATGAGTCATAATAATGTTAATGGAAGGTAAAGATCAACAAAACCGCGGCATTTATTGGGCGTTTCGGCCCATTTTTACAAAAAAGTTCCCAAAAACACAAAAAAAACACCAACCATTGCTGGTTGGTGTTTATATTTTGCTCAAATATGTTATCGAGTTTTAGTTAGGGAGCCTAACTTAGAACGCGTATGACATGTTCAAGAATGCACGGCGACCCAATAACTCGTATTGAGAAGCAAACAACATGGTGTTACCTGCGGTATTAACAGCTGCAGGTGAACCTTGTGGTGGACGCTTATCGAACACGTTAGCTAAACCAAGTGTTACGTCTAAGCTATCACCAATCATGGTGTTTACTGACACTGAGTGCATAAAGTAGCGCGGTGCATCAGCTACGAATTCAACATCTTCACCACGGTAAGTAGTTAGGTTACCACGAGTGTATAAGTGGTAGTTAGATACCCGGTCTACGTACTGGATGTTCCAGTTGAAGCGCCAGTCATCACGAGTTAGCGTAGTGTTTAAAGTACCTGATTGTTTCGGGCTACCAACACGACCAACATATTGTGTTGGATCACTATCAGCGAACTGCTTGAAGTAACGCTCAACTGTAGAAGTGTGGTTCAAACGAACACGAACGTGACCGATTGGAGTTTCGCTCTGATAAGTAACCACGAAGTCAGCACCACGTACACGCTGTTCAGAAGTGTTCAAGTAACCACCACGAACCTCATCAACACCCCAGTCGAAGTTATTACCTTCAGTACCAGTACGGCGAGTGATTTGGTCACAGAATGGTTCGTTCTCAAAGCCATTCTCACTGAAGTAACAGTTGCTTAGTACTGCGCTACCCGCCACGTTCGAGATTTGACCACGAATAGTTACATCGTAGTAATCCACAGACGCTGCAAAGGTGTTTTCAGGGCTAGTATAAACTAAACCGATACCTTCAGATGTTGAAGTTTCTGCTTCCAACACACCTGCACCACCACCAGTGATAGTAGTCATTGAACCACCAACACCTGCGATGTAAGTTTCAGGTACGCCAGCTGCTTGACAGTTAGCTTGTAAGATTTCATTGGTTGATTCAATCCAGTTTACACACGGATCAACGTTTTGACCCAAGAAACCAGTTTGGCCTTCCAAGAACAATTCAAACAATGCAGGAGCACGGAACGAAGTACCACGAGATGCACGCATACGGAAACCGTTACCGATTGTCCAGTTCGCGCTCAACTTGTATGTATCACCGCTACCATAAGTGTTTACGTTGGTGTAACGCGCAGAAGCGGTTAAATCTAATGCTTCAACAAGGAACACGTCACGTACTAATGGCGCTTGAATTTCCGCATAAGCTGCAGTAGTGGTTGAACGACCTGCAGTGATACCTGCAGAGCTTAAGCCCCACGAGTTACCGTTGCGAGTATGGAAACCAGGAGTGTCCTGAATTTCGTCAGTTTGATAAGCAACACCAACAGCTGTCGCTAATGGACCCGCTGGTAAATCGAATACATCACCAGTGATGTAAGCATCTACGGTATCTTGCTTATAAACAGTTTTACCTTTGTCATGACCAAAGATGAAGTCAGCCTGCGCATCACCTACGTTCATGCCACTCAAGTGACCGTCAGTAAACCAGTTTAAATCTACACACTGCTTCTGAGAGTATTGAGTAACTTCGCCAGGACCACAATCACGTAAACCTAAAAGTGATTCGTGAGCCATGATCATAGAATCGTTATAGATGATTTCTTGTGCGTATTCACCACGGTTCAATGAACGCTGCCAAGAAACATCCCAGTTCCAGTAACCAAGAGCACCTTCAAGGCCAAGTACGAAACGGCTGTAATCTACAGTTGTTTCGCTGCTGTAGTGATCGGTTAACGCTACTGGCATTACGCCAAGTGCAGGGTTAGATGCTTCCCAACCTGGTAAAGTGTTCACCGGAATGTATGAAGCCAAACCTGGGTTTGATGTCCAGAACTGACGTACTGAATCAATTTCAGTAGTACGTTGGCTGTGCATTAACTCAGCGTATGCAGAAACATTGTTGGTTAGATCGTAATCAGCTTGCTGATAGATTGACCAAACTGTAGTTTTTGGAATCATGGTACGGTTTTTATGCAACTCAGAAGTGTTGTCAAACCAACCATCAGTTTCCTTGGTGTGACCAGCCCAATACCAGCCATCTGGAGCTTGCGCTAGCAGAGGGTTGCCGTATTCGTCTGGCGATGCAGCATTCGGGAAACCGAAGCCATCACGGTCAAACTGGAAACGGCCGCCGTTGTTAACCCACAAGCCGAAGCCTGAATCGTTACAATGGTAATCGCCGGTGCGCGGATCGATTGGATCTGCACGCTCACCAGATTCTGGATCAAAGAAATAACGTGTAGGACAACCGAAGTGATCCCGATCGCCACGCTTCAAGCCAGTGTTTAAGTTATAGTCGGCAACAATACGGTATGAACCACGGTCAAATGTAGTTCCGTAAGTACCATTTACACGGAAAGTTTCGCCACCTGATTCGAAAGGTTGGCTAGCAGAAACGTTGATGTTTTTATCATCACCACGTTTAGTGATGATGTTAATTACACCGGCTACCGCGTCAGAACCATATAGAGAAGATGCACCATCTTTCAAGATTTCAACACGTTCAATTGCAGAGATAGGTAATGAGTTCATATCG
The DNA here is from genome assembly GCF_003987345.1 of Aliidiomarina shirensis. Classification (GTDB taxonomy): domain Bacteria; phylum Pseudomonadota; class Gammaproteobacteria; order Enterobacterales; family Alteromonadaceae; genus Aliidiomarina; species Aliidiomarina shirensis. Next base: position 426,386 of record NZ_PIPP01000001.1, read on the forward strand.
AACGCAGAAACCTGACCACGAGTACCAGCAGGACCGGCACGACGGCCGTTCAATAATACTAGGGTACGGCTTGAACCTAAACCACGCATTGAAATTGATTCTGCACCTGCACCACCTGAGGTTACGAAACCTACAGAGTATGCAGAGATAAGCTGATCTGAACCTGATGCGATAGTAGAGGTACGCAACAGTTCACCCAGTGTATTCAAGCCTTGCTCACTAGCAATCTCAGTGCTGATGATATCGATTGGCGTAGCGCTATCGAGGCCGTCGGTACGGATACGTGAACCAACTACTTGAATTCGCTCAGGGCGTTCGCTTTGAGCTTCTTCTTCTTCGTCGTTCTCTTCTTGGGCGTTTACACCACCCGCAAATGCCAACGATGACGCAGCACCGAATGCTAACGCCAAGCGGATCGATTTGCTTAGTTTGCTGTTTGTATACATGTAGAGCTCTCCCTGGATCACTCTTAGTGACTTTAGATTTATTATTATGTGGCTCTTTTGGGCTACCATCGTTCCCATTTAATCAGGGTAAGGGAAAACCCCTACCCTAAGCTCCTCAAGAATAAATCGAAACAAAACATAAAATCAACGTATTTGTTAAAATATATTAACATTAATTACGCAATTGATTTCGGTTCCGACTTCGGACCTACTCTAAATAGACACGCCAGTGCAGGAATCAGAATTAAAGCACCGAGCATATTCCATATAAACATAAATGTGAGCAACAAGCCCATATCCGCCTGAAACTTGATAGGCGACCAAATCCAAGTTGCTACACCGATTGCTAACGTTAAGCCCGTAAAGCCAACCGCTTTACCTGTTTTCGAAAGCGCAAACAAGTAGCTTTCCGCTAAGCTTTCCCCTTTATTCAGGGCTTCCCGCATTTTGCTGTAGATGTAAATACCGTAATCAACCCCGATACCGACACCAAGTGCAATCACCGGCAATGTAGCCACTTTTACGCCTATACCTAACATAGACATCAACGCTTGACTCATGATCGTGGTGAACATCAACGGTAATACAATGCAGAGCACTGTGCGGATACTACGGAAGGTAATAAAGCAGAGCACAATCACAACACCGTAAACCCATACCAACATGCGGAACTGCGCGTCGTCGATAACCTTATTGGTTGCCGCTTCAATGCCCGAGTTACCGGCCGCTAATAAGAAGTTAACCGAATCAGTTGGGTAATCAGCAGAAAAGTTGCGAACTTCATCGGCAACCCGGTTTAACGTATCAGCTTTGTGATCATTCAAATAAATGATGATCGGCGCCATGCTGCAATCGTTGTTAATTAAGCCACTTGGTGCTTGCGAGATAGATGCGTTAATAATGAAGTTATCACGGTTAACACTCGACCATTTCAAATTACCTTCGTTGGTACCTGCCATACCAAGCTTAGAAACATATACGATAGAACGAACCGCTTGCACGCCCGGAACATTTTCCATGTGCCATTGGAAGCGGTCGATAAGCGCTAAGTTTTCATAAGCGATACATTCACCTGGTGCCGTTTCCGCCATAACAACGAAAATATCAGTACTGGCACTGTAATTAGCAACTTGAAATGCGTTATCTAAGTTGTAGCGTGAATCGGCACGCAATTCAGGTGCCCCACTATCTAAATCGCCTATTTGCAAGTTTTGCGCCTGGTAGATACCCCAAACACTCATAATAACGGCTATACTTACTGCACCAATAGCCCACTTTCTTTGTGTGAAGCGGTCAAACAGTTGGAACATCGGGTGTTCTTCACCTTGTACCTTCTTCATGTACGCCACGCCACCTTTGCTCACCCCCAAGTAGGACGTAAGAATTGGCAATAGGCCAAGGTTGGTGAGTACGATAACGGCCACACCGATACTCGCAGCAATCGCCAGTTCTTTGATCACCGCGATATCAATAACCATTAATGTAGTGAAACCAACCGCATCGGACACGAGTGCGGTTAAGCCAGCGATATACAAGCCGCGGAATGCTAAGCGAGAAGCATCAAGCTTGCTAGCACCATCAGCATGGTTGGCAACTACTGCATTGATTATTTGCACACCATGGCTCACACCAATGGCAAACACTAGGAATGGCACTAACATTGAGTACGGGTTTATACCGCTACCAATCAGCTTGATAATACCCAGCTGCCAGATAACCGCAATTACCGAGCACAGTAACACTACTGCGGAACTCCGTACGCAACGGCTATACCAAAATAACATGCCAAAGGTGATAACCATGGCAATAATAAAAAACACACCAACGAGCAGCGCACCATCAATGAGGTCACCTACAACCTTGGCAAAACCGACAATTTGAATATTGATATTTTCCGATTCAAACTGGCTGCGAATCTCACTTTCCAAACGCTGTGAAAACTCATGGTAATCGAGTGCTTCGCCAGTTTCCGGATCGATTTCATTTAACGGCACATAAATAAGTGCAGAGCGGAAATTATTCGCCACCAAATCGCCAACTGTGCCAGAACGCAGTATGTTTTGCCGAAGTTGCGCTAACGATTCCTCAGTGCCATCGTAGTTTTGTGGAATAACTGGACCACCCACAAAGCCATCTTCAGTCACTTCCGACCAACGCACGTTCGGTGTCCAAATAGAGCGCATACCTGAGCGGTTAACACCATTCAAAAACGAAATTTCATCGGTTACTTGACGAAGTAAATCTTGGTACTCCGGATCAAAAATATCACCCTCTGTAGTTTCTACAGAAACGCGGATTGCGTTCCCCATAGCCGAGAGATCATCACCATATTTAAAATAGTTCTGCACAAACTCATGGTTTGCCGGAATCATTTTCTGCAAGCTGGCATCTGGCCGCACTTGTGCCGCGTGATAAAGTAGAAAAGCGGTAAGTGCTGCGAATACCAAAACCCAAAACATGCGGTAACGAAACAGCATATTTTCGGCGAACGAAGCTTTACCATGCGCTTCCGCATTCATTGCGTTTGCTTTATTTAAATCTTGCATGTGTATTCTATCCCCTTATTGGCTTGCGGCAGGTAGCGCAAAAGTTTGCAGACCTGCACGGCCCAATAAAATCACTTCGTTCCCAATTCCTTGCTGAATATCGCTAATTGGCGAGCCAGAAGGATGGCTGAAAATATCAATGTCCATAGTGTCGGGTTCAATGACCGCCATAACACCAGCGTGCCCCACTAACACGATACGCCCATCACTTAGCGCTAAACCGCCATTTAAGTTATAACGCGTATCAACATCAATCGCTTCAAAGCTGTAACCGTCTTCGGAAACAAATACGTTACCACGAAGCCCGTAAACCCATAAATTACCTGAATCATCAAACAAGGCGCCGAACAATGAGCCGTGATAAGGCGAATCCAGCATTTCGAAGCTCGCCCCCATATCATCACTGCGAGCTAGCAGCCCTGCTTCACCAATCAGAATTAAACTTTGATCCGGGCCGGGTACAAGCTTATTAATGTGATAGCCAATAACGTTATCAATTGCGTCGTTTTCAACACGCCAAGTTTGCCCACCATCCGTTGTGCGGAGAATAGTTCCGTACGCGCCTACAGCCAAACCTACTTCACGATTAAAAAAATGAACATCTAAAAACGGTTTGGTTGGACCCACTTCATATTGAATCTCAGCGCCACCCATTTGAAATGATAATTCATCGAGTGCGTACTCAAGTTCCTCTGCCTCGTAATCATCTTCTGCGTTTTCAATTGCGGCAATCAGCTCTTCTTCTTTTTGTTGCAGCCACGCGTACTCTAATTCCAATAATTGATGACCATCCATCATCATCGACCACTCTTGGCCACCATCTGTACTGCGTAAAAGAGCACCTTGATGGCCAGCTGCCCACATATATTGTTCATCAACTACCGATACGGAGGTGAGCAAAACACTTGTTGGAACGTTGCTTTGTTGCCACTCTGTGTTGTTGGAACCCGTTAAAATAGTGCCATAATCACCTACCACAACGAATTTCTGACCAAATTTCTCAGCGCCCACAAGTAAACCTTGTGTCGCTCGAGGTGCGGTAGGTGAAGGTGTAAATAGCGGATCGTAGGTTTCGGCAACCACCGGTTGGCTCAGTACAGCCCCACTTAATAGGGCTGAAACCATACCTGCTAAAGCAATCCGTTTCATAATTTGGGTACTCCAGATGTCATCACAGATTCAATATTGATCTGATTAAAATTATTCTCGTACACGATTGTATAGTCTAACGGGCGTTTGAAAACCCCCGAATTGAAATTTTCTTGTATTTTATTTTGTTGAAAATTGGTGTAGCTTACATAACTAACCCCATCCGGATCGTTCCGGACTGGTGTTCCAATAATAAAGAACGCACAGGAACTTAAGGACAACGACAATGAAAAAAATCATGCTTACTGCTGGGGTCATGGCGCTATCGCTGGTCTCCGCTGGCGTCAACGCAGCAGTTTCAGAAGAAAATGCCGCACGTTTGGCGCAAGACTTGACTCCGTTAGGCGCTGAGCGTGCTGGAAACGCCGACGGTTCGATCCCAGAATGGACTGGTGGTTTATCCAAGCCAGGTGAAGATATTCATCGTCCGCAGAACCCATTTGCCGATGACGAGCCGCTTTACACTATTACCAGCGCAAACTTAGATGAACACCGGGAGCGTTTAAGCCCGGGGCAAATTGCCATGTTCGAGCGCTACGATACCTATAAAATGCATATTTACCAAACTCGGCGTACAGCTGCGTACCCGCAAGATATCTACGATATCGTAGAAGCGAACGCGAAAAACGCTCGTTTGGTAGAAGGTGGTAATGGCTTAGAAGGCTTCAGTGGTTATGTTCCGTTCCCTGTACCCAATGATGGCTTAGAGGTTATTTGGAACCACCTAACCCGCTACCGTGGCGGTGCGGTGCAACGTACCGTGGGTCAATTCCCTGTGCAAGCCAATGGTAACTACGAAATGGTTCGCCTGCGCGAGCAGCTTGTATGGCCAGAGCATTTACAAGGTGGTCGTGACGAACGTGCGGACGATAACGTTCTGTTCTACTTCTTACAAGAAGTACTAGCCCCTGCTCGTTTAACCGGTACGGTTTTATTAGTACACGATACTATTAACCAAGCGAAAGAAAGCCGCCGTGCATGGTTGTATAATGCAGGTCAACGTCGTGTTCGCCGCGCACCAAACGTAGCGTATGATGGCCCAGGTACTGCATCAGATGGCCTCCGTACTTCTGACGGCCTCGATATGTTCAACGGCGCGCCTGATAAGTACGACTGGAAACTTGTAGGTAAGAAAGAGATGTATATCCCTTACAATAACTACAAGCTTTTAGACGACAGCCTGAGCTACTCAGAAATTATTCAGCCTGGCCACTTGAACCAAGATCACGTGCGCTATGAGTTGCACCGTGTATGGGTTGTAGAAGCGTCAGTTAAAGACGGTGAGCGCCATATTTATGCTCAGCGGAACTTCTTTATCGATGAAGATACTTGGACAGCGTCTGTTATCGACCATTACGATGGCCGTGGTGAATTATGGCGTGTTGGTGAAGCCTATAACGTACAGTATTATGGCAACGATGTGCCGTGGATGGCTGCTGAAGCGCTTTACGACCTAAACAATGGCCGTTACCTAGTATTAGGCTTAGCGAACGAAGAAGGCGATTTCATGGATTTTGAAATCCAACCGAGCCGCCAAGATTTCACACAGCAGGCTCTACGCCGCATGGGTATTCGTTAATTCAAGAATCTTGAGTTAATGTGAAATCCAATAATAAAAGGCTGAGTTGAAAAACTCAGCCTTTTTTAATACTTACGTTTACAGAACGTGTGGAAAGGTTATTTTGCCATAAAGCGCGTAATCAAACTGGATGTATCGTAACGGCTGCCACCATTTTCCTGAACGTCTGCATAAAATTGATCAATAAGTGCGGTAACCGGTAGCCGAGAGCCATTCTTATTCGCCTCACGCAAGGCGATCTGCAAATCTTTGCGCATCCAATCAACGGCAAAGCCAAAATCGAACTCACCTTCCCACATAGTTTTAGAGCGATTCTCCATTTGCCAACTACCCGCTGAACCTTTGCTAATCGCCGCAACAAGCTTTTCTTGATCTAACCCTGCGTTTTTAGCGAATTGCAAACCTTCTGCTAAGCCTTGCACTACGCCAGCTATGCAGATTTGATTTACCATTTTAGCAAGCTGCCCAGAACCTACCGGCCCTTGCAAGCCAACATGGCGGGAATAGGTTTCTAACATCGCAGAAATTTGTAGCAAATCACTTGCTTCTCCACCTACCATAACAGTGAGCTGGCCGTTATCCGCACCCGCTTGGCCGCCTGATACTGGCGCATCTAAAAACGCAACGCCCTGCTTGCCAGCGGCTTCGCCAAGCTCTCGAGCTAATTCAGCTGATGCCGTTGTGTGATCAACTAAGATAGCCTTAGCCGACATCCCCGCAAGAACGCCCGTATCACCATATACAACGCTGCGCACATCATCATCGTTACCAACACACACAAATACTACTTCGGCGCCACTAGCTGCCTTTGCGGGCGTTTCCGCTGTACGGCCCGAATATTCTTCTTGCCATTTCTGAGCTTTCGCGAAAGTGCGGTTATAAACACACACATCATAGCCTGCTTTTTGTAAATGCCCGGCCATGGGGTAGCCCATTACACCAAGCCCAATAAATGCTACTGAAGTTGTCATGTTCTATCCTTTCTTAATAACAAGTGTTGATATCGGCCTAACTGCCGATATGGATTTTTATTTCGATACTGAAGCTCGAGCGCAAGCAACTGCTCAGCGTTATGATCAGGTTTGCGCATGTAATCATGAAAACAGCGAACGCCGGAGTGTGTCACTAAGGTTACCGGAAACTGGCCTAAGCGGGCCAGTATACTCTCGGGTTTAAGTGGATTATTGGGGCTGAAACGCACCTTTTTCTTAACTTGTAACCCCGCATTCACGTAATCAAAGTTACCGTAAATCATATTCGCCATGCGCTTTGCATCAACGTTATAGAACATTAATGAAAGCCATCCTCCTGGTTTCAGGCGGTCGATTAACGGGCTTAATGCGGCGTAAGGATCTGCTAACCACTCTAAAACGGCATGGCACAGCACTACATCAAACTGCTCATCGCCCACAACATCCGTTAAGTTCTGTAAGCTGGATTGAAAGTAGCGATAATGTTCAACAATACCTTGTTTACGGTGTTCCTTTTCTGCGCTGGCTACCATCTCCGCAGCAATGTCAGTATGAGTAACCTGATAACCCGCCTTCGCAAAACGGCCGTTGATCTGCCCTAAACCACCACCAATATCGATACAGGTAGGTACGTTTGTATTCAAAGTAAGGCTGGGTTGCCAAAGAAAAGCTAGATCAGCGGAAAGCACAGCCTCTCGTATCTGGCCTTTTTCGGTTTGATAAATATTTTTATCAAAGCGTTTTACATCAGTGCCAAATGCGCGATCAACCATGAATTCTCTCATTTTTTCCGTTTCAGAGGCGTATAAGCGCAAATAAGTTGCGCATCTAATAATATGAATAGTTACGCAGGATTATCAATATCGATAAAGCTTACGTTAAGGCCAAACTCAGCTGCAAGTTTCTCGCCTAGGGCTTTCACACCATATCGCTCTGTTGCATGATGCCCCGCAGCGTAAAATTGAATACCACACTCACGGGCTACATGAATCGTTTGCTCGGAAACTTCACCGGTAATAAAGGCATCCGCACCTGCAGCCAAAGCTTGCTCAATAAAGCCCTGGCCGCCGCCCGTGCATACCGCAACGCGTGTAATGGGTTGTTCGAACAGCACAGAAGCAACCAACTGCCGGCCAAGTAATTGTTCAAGTTTTCGGGCTAGTTCCAAACCAGATAACGCTTGTGGCAACCGCCCAACCTGCAAAATACCTGATGGCGCAACGTTAGGCACGGGTTCGATTTGGTTGGCGCCTAGTAAGGTAAGAAGCTGGGCATTATTGCCAAACTCTGGATGAATATCCAAGGGAAGATGATAAGCCACAAGATTTATGTTTGCCTTTAATAGTGCGCCTAAACGTTTCCGCTTCATGCCAACAACAGGCTCCGCCTCCCCTTTCCAGAAATAGCCGTGGTGAACCAATAATGTATCCGCCCCACGTGCGATCGCCGCATCAACAAGCGCTTGGCTAGCAGTTACGCCCGTTACCACACTATTAACCTGTTCGTTGCCTTCAACTTGCAAACCGTTCGGACAATAATCTTGAACGTTTTCTGGTTGTAACCAGTTATTGAGTTGATTTACCAAATCATTGCGCTGCATATATTAGACACTCACGTTAAAAATAGGTATAAAAAGGGAGCACGATATTATCTTAACACAAAGGGAATAGACGATGAGCAAACTTGATAAAGAACAGGTGCTTGCCGATTTTAGCGCGGCTTATAAAAAAGCTCACGGGAAAGCGCCTAAAGTTGAAGACAATAATGGCTGGTATAGCATCAACGGCGATAAGAATATTCGTTTAGCGGATGTCGCTGAACTTACTGCTGAGTTATCTGGAAAGCCTGCTGCAAAAGCGAGCGCAAAGAAAGAAACTGGCAAAAAGGCAGCGGCCGCTAAAAAAGATACTGCGAAAGATAAAACGAAAGGTGCGGCGAAAAGCACAGCCAAAAGTGCGGCCAAAAACTCGGTAAAAGATAAACCGAAAAAAGCGGCTCCGAAGAAAACAGCAGCGAAAAAGAGTACCGCTAAGAAATCAGCTACGAAGAAACAAAACAGTAGCGGTGGCTTAACTGCGAAGGAACAATGGAAACAGCACTTGGAAGAAAGCAACGATGCTCGCCTTCCGCGTGGAATGCAGTAGCAGCCGAAAGCTGCTACTCATGCTTTCTTATTTCTTTTCCATGTAAATGGTAATTTCACCTACACGAAATCCGAACTTCCGCATTTCAGTGCGGTTCACTAGACGATCTTCGTCGAGCAAATACATCCAGTCGTCTAGTGTTACGGATATCGTATCATCGCGGAATGGCACTTCTAACTGGTATACCCAATGCAATGCGTTTCCAGCCGTTGTGCCTTTCGCCACACCTACTACATCGCCAGCAGTACCTTCGTAACTGTTTGCACCGGTTTTGGTGATACGCCACACTCTCGTTTGCTCACGGCCATCATCCCAGTAGAACACCTCATCAAGTTCACCTTGATTCCCTTCCCAAGTACCGACGATATCGGCGCGAAAGCGCTGAGTTACTTTTCCAGAACGATCTTGCACCATTCCATAAGCCACAATATCGCCAACAAAATATTCATCTAAATGAAGCTTGGGTGTATCGGCTTGGTAGTCCTCAATCTTTGCCGAGCATCCGGTTAAGAAAAGAACAATACTTGTAACCAATATAAATGCGCGCATTACTTAACTCCTACTAACTCATCACGGCTACCGCGATATCGAGCATCTTCTGATAACCAAATCGCTAAAAATTGATCTGCAAATTCAGAGCTTTCAATAACCCCTAGTTCGCCATCAGTTCCATAAAATGTAATACCGCTATCGGGCGTTTTATGCGCCACAATGCAATCGCCCGAGCTCACATCAGGCCACATCGATTCTAAAGTTTGAATCCACTCGCGAGATTGCTCGTTTTGCTGATATCCCATTCGCTCCCACTCATCCTGTGTTTGCTCGGCCAATTTGCTAGCACTGAAATCCCGCGCATATTCGAGCTTAAGCAGAAACTCATTTGCATCTGAATAACTGCCGTTATCTGAATATAGTTCAGCGTCATAAATCCGAAACAGCATTACCCGCAAGCGGGTTTCGCCTACCTTTTCCAATGCCTTCCCACTGGCAGCATCATCGCCGGAAATAACTGAGCTTCCACAACTACTTGCATACGCTGAAGAGCTCACCGTTGCCCATCCCAATGTTGTTAAGCAAAGAGATAGTGAAATCGCTAATACCTTGTTACTAACCATGGTGTTTATCCTTATGTTGCGTATCCGATTCCTCTGGAACCACAGGTGGTAATGGCGTTACTAACTTAGCCACGAGTACCATCAAAAGCCCCCACATGAGTGCGTATACAGCCACTGCATATGGGAAGCCGATAAGTATTTCAGCCGCATCGATACGCGTACCTGCAAAATATGTGATCGGCCCGAAAATAGCGCCAAATAAGGCACCTAGCAATGCTTTACCACGCAGCCAATCAAAAACAATCAACGCCATGCCAGTAAAACCAACCCAAAGCAGGATCAACCATGGCGGAAGCCAATTGGTGCCGGTGAAGGAAATTACCCCTGTATATACCGTGAGAAATTCTGCGAGTAAGCCAGCAAATAGTAAAATTAAGAACGCAAACCGCCGCTGCCAAAGGAGCTTCGGCGTTGCTGCAAACATAAGCAAGATAAGTAAGCCCGTCAGCCAAATCCATTGTTCTCGACCTAGCACAGCGCTTAGCCAAACAAAATCAAAGATCACAAAACCCGCTAAACGCGGATTTCGGTGTAGATTTAATATTTGCTGTTTTAATTTATGCCAAATTTGCATTTTTCGTGGCCTTCATCTGCACTGCGCTAATACTCCGTTGGTTAAAACCGCCTTCGCAGTAGCACAGGTAGTAATTCCACATCCGATAAAACCGATCATCGTAGTTAAATTCTTGTAATTCCTGAAAACGACGATTAAATCGGGTGCGCCAATCCGCTAACGTGTGCGCATAATCTAAACCGATATCACTCAGCTCTCGAACTACCATGTCGGTGTTTTTCCGAAACATCCGGCCAATGAGCTCTACCGAAGGTAAGTAACCACCCGGAAAGATATATTTCTGAATAAAATCAACATTGCGGTTGTAGCTATCTAAACGTTGATCAGCAATAGTAATGGCCTGCAGTACCATCGTACCGCCGGGTTTCAATAAGGCATTACATTTACGGAAGAATGTAGCCATATACTCAGCACCAACGGCCTCAATCATCTCTACGGAAACGAGCTTATCGTACTGTCCACGTAAATCGCGATAATCTTCTTTTAGAAGCGTAATCTTATCCTGTAAGCCTTTTTGCACCACCAAATCCTGAGCATATTTATACTGCTCTTCGGAAATCGTGGTTGTGGTTACCTTACAACCATAGTTTTCTGCGGCGTATATCGCTAACCCACCCCAGCCCGTACCAATCTCTATCAAGTGGTCAGCTTCATTCAATGCCAGCATCTCACAAAGCCGACGTAGCTTTTCCTCTTGTGCTTCATCAAGTGAAGCATTTGCATGAGGATAAACAGCACTAGAATACTGCATGCGTTCATCGAGAAACCGGGTGTATAGCTCGTTACCTAAATCGTAGTGCGAAGCAATATTTTCTTTCGCCCGAGTTTTGCTGTTTCGCCGACGAAAGTGAGAAAGCATTTGTAGTGGCCACGAAATCCAGCCCAAACGCTTGTTAAGCTTATCCATAACACCCAAATTAGCGGCAAATAATTCAATTACTTTGGTTAAATCGGGAGAACACCAATCTCCGGCAATAAACGCATCGCCCGCACCAATATCGCCATTGAAAACGAACTTCGAGTAGGTGCGCGGATGCAAAATCTCTATCCGGGCGCAGGGTTCAGCGCCCTCTTGGCCAAAACGGGCTACAACTTGCTTATCTTGCAGAAGAATTAGTTCGCCAAACTTAAGGTGATTTAGTACGCGAAACATAATTTTCTGCGCAAAGCGTTCCATCTTTGTCATGCTAATTTCAGATATCGCTACTGTATCTGTTGTCGTTCTCATGTATTCAACCCTGCTCGTTATCTGCCGCTATCTTTTTTATTCCCGGGATGACCGAAATACGGAACTCGTTTCGCAAATAGCTTTAAAGCTTGCCAATAAATTCCGGAAACAATTTTTAATGCCATCCACGGATGTTTTCTTAATACGCGCTTAATCTCACTCTGGTTCAATGCATATCGCGTTAATGTCATGCTGGCATCAAACACGCGCTGCTCGCGATGCGCTTCGATGTGCACCAAAAGTTTTGAATGCGTAAGCAATTGTGGCGCGGAAAGCCGCCAGTGGTAGCGCATTTCTAAAGGATTAAAGGGAGAAACATGAAATGCTTTATCATGATCTTGCGGATTTTCAACGTCCAATAAATAGTAGTGCCGTTCATTCCAAGGTGTGTTGCTTACCTCAGCAAGCATATGCGTAAACTCACCGTTGCTATTTTGGAGGTAATAGCAATTTATCGGGCTGAAGAATATCCCAAAATTACGAATATTCCCCAAAAAGAACACATTTCCCGAGAGCGGTTGTGCCGCTAGTTCACTCATTTTAGCCAGCACGGCCTCATTTAAGGGTTGTTCGGGATATTCCCGATGCTCATTTGGTAAGTAATTTTCGGCTCGAAATTGCAATGGTGCCCAACTGGGGCCCACAGAAAATAATCTACTTAAACCATTAGCGTTTTCTAAATCACTTAAATCAAGCCACCACTGCATCAGTTGGTAATTAAAACGATGCTCTTTCGGTGTGAACCGTCGGTGCCGAACATTCCCATAATACACCGCATGCCGCGAATGCTTTGTACCTGTTAACGACGTGTCAGATATGTGCTGATTATCCATGAATACTAGCCTTGATACCGCGAATCATGCTCCGGGCGCGCCACACCAAATCGCTCTGCCACATCTACTGCACTACGAACACCATCTTCATGAAAGCCGCTGTACCAATAGGCCCCACAGAAGTGTGTTCGGTTCTTACCACAGATCTCATTACGCCGAGCTCGCTGTTTAAAGGAATCAACACTGTATACCGGATGAGCGTAGCTGAAGCGGCGTAAAATCTTTGCTTCGTTAAGCGCTGCTGTGTTATTCAACGTTACGCAAAACGTTGCGGGTGCGTCGGTTAAACCCTGTAAAATATTCATATTGTAGGTAACCGTAGCCGGCTTGATCAAACCGCCCTGTTGTAAGTCTGGCAAAAGATAGTTCCAGCTCGCCCAGGCCGCTTTGCGTTTCGGTAATTGATTGGTATCCGTGTGCAATACAACATCATTCTCTTGATAAGGAATCCCCCCAAGAATAGCAATTTCACGCTCAGTTGGTTCGGCTAGCAACGCTAAAGCCTGATCACTATGGCAAGCCAAAATAACCTCATCAAAGCGCTCTATACGGCCATCCGCAAAGGCGATATCTACGCCATCCGCATCACGGCGAACGCTAATCACATTGGCATTTAAAACAATACGTTCAGCAAAGGCTTGCGTTAGCGCTGGGATATAATTTCTAGAGCCACCTTTGATAACATGCCACTGCGGCCGGTTAGCAACATCAAGTAAGCCATGATTTAAGAAAAAGCGTAAGAAAAAGCTAAGCGGGAATGCCGATGATTCTTTTAAACTCGCCGACCAAATAGCCGCGCACATCGGATAGAGATAGTTTGTTGAGAACTCATTGCTTAAATTGAGTTCCTGCACGAACTCAGCAAGCGTAAGGTTAGCGAGTTCGCTTTCACTTCGTTCGTTCAGAGCTTGCTTTGCTGCCTTATTGAATTTCACGATATCAAACAGCATTTTGTAGAACTTCGGCCGCAAATAATTTCGCTTTTGCGCAAACATAGTAGCCAACGTATGGCCATTATATTCCAAACCCGTTTCCGGGTTTTGCACACTGAAACTCATTTGCGTATCTTGCCAAGCCACGCCGTGCTTACGCAGTAAAGCGCGAAAGTTTGGGTAAGTTCTATCGTTAAATACGATAAACCCGGTATCAATAGCGTACGCTTTGCCCTCGACTTCAACATCTACTGTGGCAGTGTGTCCGCCAATGTAATTATTTTTTTCAAACACCCACACTTCGTGGTTTTGGCTCAATAAATTTGCGGCGGTAATCCCCGCAATACCCGAGCCAATAACTGCAATTTTCATTTATTATCCTTTGCCGCGGATTTCCGCAAAATTATTACGATTGTTTCATACGCTTCGAAAGCGCAATTTGCACTCGATACGGTAAGCGTTGAAGAAACGCTAAAATGAAACCAAATATACGCGGAAATGCAATATGCGGTTTACCCTTATCTATACCTTTTTTAATTGCAGCCGAAGCCTGCTCTACCGTAACCCGCATTGGCATTTCAAAATCATTGGCATCCGTCATTGGGGTTTTTACAAAGCCCGGAGATACGGTAATTACCTGAATGCCCTCTTTTATTAGATCGGTACGTAACGAGCCCGCGAAGTAGTGAATAGCCGCCTTACTTGCGCCATAAGCTTCGGCGCGCGTAAATTGAAACATTCGCGCCATACTATCCACTACAACTAACTTGCTACCTCGCTTCATTCTGGGCAATACACCGGCGATAGAATTCACCACGCCAAAGAAATTCGCGGCGAATACACGATCTACCAATTCCGGTTCAAAGTGCTTGGCATCATCGATATATTCACAAACCCCAGCACTAAGAATGACACAATCAAGGTTGTTCTGTTCTTGGCACGCTTGCAGGGCCTCAAGGGTTTGCTCGCGGTCAGTAACATCAAATATACACGTGCTAAGATGCTCATCAGCTTTTGCTTCAGCAGCTAAAGAATCAAGCTTATCTTGGCTTCTACCGCATGCAATAACATGATGGCCGTCCGCTAAATAATCCAATACCAATTGTTTACCAATACCTGATGTAGCGCCTGTAATTAGAATATTCATTGTTTGCCTCTAAAAATCTGATAATCACGGGTGAAAGTAAGTCGAACAAGCCAAGGCTTAGTCAAATGATTCAAGCCGTTGCCGAACCTTATTCACCAAATAACCAATCACGGGAACATGTTCATACACCATCGCGCCCACATCATAATAATCTACGTGGTGGCGTACCGAATTCTCATCATCAGCAAATTCCAGATGCGTACAGCCGGGCACTACGATTTCGCGTCCACCCGCAAGTTTTTCATGTTGCAATCGCATCTGCCAGGTAAGAAATGCTCTCTCGCGGTTCACCACCTGAGTATCAAACGCAAAGTGGCATGACGTGGCATTGGCGATACCGTGATTAAAATATCGTTGCAAATCATCGATCCCATTTACTTGCAGAATCGGGTCGCGAAAACTAATTTCAGCATGGTAAATTGAGTCAGCTTTAGCCACCGAATCTTTGTTAAAGTCGCTATACATGGCTTGCAAATCGGCAACTAATTCTTCTCGGTCGTCTTGCGTTAGATCCGTCATAATTCACCGCCTAATATTTTTGTGTGTTGCGCTTTATTCGCTTGTGTTTTTCACTTGCTTAAAGGTACTTATAAAGGTTTCTCGAGCGTGCTTATGATCAACGATAGGCTTCGGATAGCGCGTTTGATCTTCCTCATTACTGTTAAACATTCCCTGCTGTTGAACGCTTTGTTCAAGGTAGGCATGCGGGTTATGAATGTGCTTTTTTGGTACATCTTTAAGCTCTTTCACCCACTTACGAATATAATCACCGTCTGGGTCAAATTTCTCACTCTGGCTGGTAGGGTTAAATACTCTGAAATAAGGCGCGGCATCAGTGCCCGTGCCTGCGCTCCATTGCCAACCACCATTATTCGCTGGGAAACTGCCATCCACCAACCGCTGCATAAAGTATTGCTCACCCCACTGCCAATTGATATGCAGATCTTTTACTAAGAAGCTAGCCACTATCATACGCACGCGATTATGCATCCAGCCAGTTGTGTTTAACTGTCGCATTCCGGCATCAACAATCGGGAAGCCGGTACGCCCATTGCACCACGCAAGGAATTGTTTGGCATCGTTGCGCCACGGAAACGCCGCCTGTTCCGCTTGAAACGGTTCACCTTTAGCTAATCGCGGTTCATGGAACATTAAATGCTGATAAAACTCTCGCCATGCCAACTCCGATAACCATGTATAAGCGCCTTCACTCAACCCTTCCGGAAACTCAGGTGATGTTTTCTGCAACAGATGCGCAGCTACACGCGGTGAAAGTGCGCCGATCTCAAAGTAAGCCGACAGCGTTGAAGTGCCAGCAACAGCTGGAAAATCACGGTTACCTTTGTAATCGTCAACGAGTTCACGCACAAATGTTTGTGCTTTTTTCCGGATATTGGCTTCACCTACAGGCCAATCCTTGCTGTTTGCAAGTTCTGCCGAATCAGTATCAGGAATTCGCGATTCCCCCTTCGGTAGCGAAAGCTTCGCGTGTTCAAACTTTCCAACGCCTTCACGCGCGAGTTTATCGCGGCCATAAGGCGCCGCTACACCAGATTGGCGGAGGTGTTTTAACCATACTTTAAAAAAGGGCGTGAATACTTTGTAGTATTCACCCTTGCCATTCTTTATCTGCTCAGGTGGAACTAATAGATTGGAATCAAACTGATGCACAGTTGTTGTTCTTTCATTTTGTTTTTGCAGTAGTTCAATCACCTTGGCGTCACGGCAAACTTCATCCAGTGCGTACTCGCGATTAACATAAATATCTGTAATTTGGTGCTCATCGCAGTAAGCTTGCAGAAAAGGCCCACAATCAGAAAAGTAATCAAGTGCGGCAACCTCTAACGAACATCCCATTTCCGCAAGGTCGTCACCGAGCGCATTTAATTGGCGTTGATATAAATCCCACTTGATCCGCGACCAATGATGATCCGCATACTGACTTAGTGTAGGCGTTACCAAAAAACGAACGGCATCATGGTTCTCGCACGCTTGCAAAACCGCATCGTTATCCAGGAGCCGTAAATCTTGCCGAAACCATACCAAAGCCGTCATTTTAAACCTTCAAAATTATTTACATGTATCTACCAAATCAAATGCCGCCACACGTTTCTCTATAAGCCATACCGCAATCGCAGATCATCTGGATACGGATGAAAATACGATTGCGATTCTAAATATGGATCGGGAAACCGTTTTAAATAGTGGCTCATTAAAGTAAGCGGCGCCGCCAAGGGTTCTTCTCCATGGTGGTAGCGTAAAATGAGATCCGCGAGTTCTACTCGAGAACTCGAATCAATGTGCTGCTTAAAGTAACCCTGTACGTGCTGCAAAACATTCGTGTGATCTTTCCGGCTTGCTGGTTTCGATAAAGCCGTCATCAACCGTAAAATGTAGTAATCGAGAAATGCTTGCGTAACATCATCAAGCTCACCAAGCTCGCGGCCGAGCTCGCGATACACAGCTTGATTGTGCGCGAGTAACAAGAGCTTATGCCGCGCATGGAAGGTATATAAAATGCCTTTTGTCATGTTCTCGGTAAGTTGCTTCCACTCAGCGTATACATACAAACGCAGCACAAAATTCTCACGCAATAGCGGATCATTTAAACGCCCATCCTCTTCCATGGGCATCGCTGGGAACATCTCTTGCAACCGTTTAGCAAAGATTCCCATGCCCTGCTTAACATTCGCATTGGAATCTTCTTCATAAACACGCACCCGCTCCATGCCACAGCTCGGTGATTTAGCACACAGCACGTAACCTGATAATGTTGCGAGTTGCTCAGAACGAACATTCGCGAACTGCTCCAGCCGAGATGTTAAGTCCTCTCCCGTTTTTTGCACCACCGCGCGCGGATTCTCAACATCGCCAATCAGGCGAATCGTTGGCCGCGGAACCGACAATCCAACTCCCACTTCCGGACACAGCGGTAAATACTCAACATGTCGGCCAAGTTCATGCTGGCAAAAATCAGAAGCCTTGTGCCCACCATCGTATCTAACCTTTTGCCCAAGAAGACAAGCACTCACGCCCACGTATATCAATATCTTCTCCTTAAAAAACCGATCGTTGTATTGTCCATTAGATAACCAACACTAGAAGCTACCGAATACTGATGATAAAAAAATTATTTTCACTTAGATCCACATTCCCGCTTAAAACGTAACTGCTTTCATTAACCCGAAACTGGGTTGTAAACCGAATGACGACCAATGGGCTTTGATGCGATGTCTCAAAATGATGTAAAAAAAATAGGTTTGTTTCCGCTAACCGCCCACATTCTTCCGGGTGGACGGATGCAGTTGCGCGTTTTCGAACCTCGATACATGCGCCTCGTAAGAGAATCATTACGCAACCAACAAGGATTTGGATTATGCATGTTGAATCCAAATGGTGATTTAACCACAAACCAACATATTTATAGTGTTGGTACCCTTGTAAAGGTAATCGATTTCGAGAGTTTAGATGATGGTTATCTCGGTATTACCATTGTAGGCGAACAATTATTTGATATCCAAAGTATTGTTACCGAAAAAGATGGACTTAGAGTTGGTGAGGTGGTTTTACGAAATCCAGCGATAACCTCATCCGAGCACGGTGCAACCCCTAGCACCGATACGACCAATAATGGCGCTAGCACCACCACAACGATATCGGCAGATAATTCAGAAGCTGCAGCCGTGGCCAGTAGTGATGAATGTGAATTGAAACGCCGGTTACAGGAAGTTTTCGCGAACTACCCTGAGTTTGCCAGCCTCTACCCTGAACAAAATTTTGATGATGCAAATTGGGTATGTAATCGCTGGTTGGAAATTTTGCCGTTGCAGGCCGAAACCAAACAAGAGCTTTTAAACCAAGAAGATGCGCCACAGCTACAGGCGTTTTTACGCCAGCTATTTGAAGAAAATTCTAACGAAGATACAAACTATGCAAGCTAAAAAGTGGTAACGATCGAACAATTTTCATTCGCAACTGATCCAGTAGCAAATGTTTTCACGTAATTAATGCACTGATTGGTGAAAAATAACAAGAAGGCGTACAATAATATGCATGTCATGCCTAAGAATCGGGTAACGCGAGAGTACATGAACACTTCGCCAAGTAAGACCCAGGAAGTAACCACAGAATATCTCGGAAAATTATTAGCGGACGTTGCTAACACGCGTTCGCGCCGCGCATTTAGTGAGTTATTTAAACATTTTGCACCAAGACTTCAAGCTTTTGCTACACGGCAGTTCGGTAATGAGCAAACGGCAATGGATCTTGTTCAAGATACGATGACGAACGTTTGGCATAAAGCACACTTGTTTAGTCCAGAAAAAGGTTCGCCTACAACTTGGATTTTTACAATTGCGCGAAATATTCGATTCGATATCTTACGCAAGAATAAACATCGGCAAAACGACGTGAGCGCGGAAGATTTATGGCCGGTTCTTTCTGAGGAGATGAGTGATTCCTCGGAGGAAGATTTCGCATTGGATCAAAACATTCTGATGCAGGAAATTGGTGAATATTATCGTCAACTTCCCGATGCACAACGAATTGTGATAGAACAAATTTATGTTCAAGGTAAATCGCAACAGGAAGTATCTGACGAACTAGATATTCCGTTGGGAACGGTTAAATCGAGAACGCGTTTAGCCCTACAGAAACTAAAAGAGTTGATTACTGCACATGATTAAATTTCATCCTACTGAAGAGTTACTAGTTAAATATACGCAAGGTGAGCTTGATGCTTCGTTGTGTCTGGTAATCGGAACGCACATTGATATGTGTCCAGTATGTGCAAATACCGTGAAAGACATAGAAGAGCAAGTTGCTAAACGAGCCCTAAATAGTGGTTCTCGCTTTGCCAATACCGATAT
The DNA here is from genome assembly GCF_003987345.1 of Aliidiomarina shirensis. Lineage (GTDB taxonomy): Bacteria > Pseudomonadota > Gammaproteobacteria > Enterobacterales > Alteromonadaceae > Aliidiomarina > Aliidiomarina shirensis. Next base: position 445,918 of record NZ_PIPP01000001.1, read on the forward strand.
TGATAACATGCTTGAACAAATAATGAATTCGAGCGCGCCTGAGGCAATGCTTCGTGAGCCTGCACTGAAGGAAGTAATGCTTGAAGGCAAGCAGTTTAAGGTACCTCCATCGTTGGGGCGTTTAGGATCGCGTTTAGGGCCTTGGAGCAAGGTTCCTGGTTCAGTTTGGCGCGCGCCTGTCGATATTGAAGGGCAACACAACGTAAATCTGATATACATGGCTGCTGGCGCTTCTGTTCCTGAACATACGCACAGAGGTAGTGAAGCAACATTAGTATTGAATGGCTCATTCGCTGACGAGTTTGATAACTACGGTGATGGTGATTTTATCTATCTAGGTGATTCACACCGCCATAGCCCACAAACAGCGCAAGAAGATTGCCTTACGTTGGCGTGGCTAGATGCGCCGCTACAATTTACTTCAGGCATAGCTCGGCTGCTAAATCCCTTTAGTAGTTTATTCTTTCGCTAACGCTTCGATTTGATTAACGAACTAAATAAAAAGAGCTATTCATTTCTGAATAGCTCTTTTTTTATGCTTCACGTTGTATACCGGTTAACGACTTGCGGTAATTACTACTTATTCTTGTTCATCAATTGGTGTTGCGTCTTCTACCCGCGCTTTAAATTTTTGCCCAGGGCGGAAGGTAACTACTCGCCGTGCTGAAATTGGAATATCTTCGCCGGTTTTAGGGTTGCGCCCGGGCCGCTCAGATTTATCGCGAAGATCAAAGTTACCAAAACCAGAGATTTTTACTTGTTCACCACTTTCTAGAGCATGGCGAATTTCTTCAAAAAAAGTTTCTACTAATTCCTTTGCATCTTTGCGATTAATACCTACTTTTTCAAATAGATGCTCAGCAATTTCAGCTTTCGTTAGCGCCATATTAACTATCCCTCAAAACCGCGTTGAATTCATTTTGCAGTGCAGTTACTACTTCAGAAATTAACGTATTAACTTCTTGATCTTCTAGCGTTCGATCCGCTGCCTGCAGCGTTAATGCAATCGCCAAGCTCTTTTCTGAAGCCGGTAGATTATCACCAGTGTAGACGTCAAATAAGTTTAGTTCAACTAACTGATTTTCGCTAACTCTTCGAATAACTTCAAGAATCTCGCCAGCCGCTAAATTGCGATCAACCAAAACAGCGATATCGCGACGAATTGAAGGGTAACGCGATACAACACCAGCTACTGGAACCTTACGTTCCCGAATCGCTGCCAAATCAAGTTCGAATACAAAGGCGCGCCCTTTAATACCGAATAGCTTCTCGAATTGAGGGTGCAGTGCACCACAGAAACCAATTAAAGCACTACCGCGATATATTGCTGCGCTCTGCCCTGGGTGTAGCGCTGAATGGCTTGAGGCTACAAAACGGAACTCATTAAAGCGCCCAGAAGCCCTTAATAGGGTTTCAACGTGACCTTTAACATCATAAAAATCAACTGGTTTTACGCCATCTTGCCAATGTTCACCTTGCACAGTACCCAGCACTACACCGGCAATCATTGGCTCTTGACGAATCCCGTTCTCAGCATTTTCATCTGGCGTAAAACGCAACCCGGTTTCAAATAAACGCACATTCTGTTGCTGGCGTTTTTGGTTGTAGCCAGCAGCAGAGAGCAAACCTGGCCAAAGGCCCAAGCGCATCGACGACATCTCAATAGAAATAGGATGCGGTAGCGTTAGTGCAGCTGCTTCTGGATACAGTTGCGCTTGTTGTTTCGGGTCAACGAAGCTGTAGGTAACCGCTTCTTGATATCCAGCAGCGAGCATTACTTGTTGTAACGCTCTTACCGGCAGTTGCGCCTCTTCCTGGCGCTGCATTCTCAAAGGCGCAACCGGTGCTTTAACTGGAATATTGTTGTAACCGTATACCCGAGCTATTTCTTCAATCAAATCTTCTTCGATTGCAATATCAAAACGATATGTAGGCACGTTGACTTGCCAACCCTCGAGGCTCTTTTCAACCTTAAAACCTAAGCGTTGCAAAATAGCTTCAACGTCGTTTGCCGCTACTTCAATACCTAATAAACGTTGTAACCGTGAAGCCCGTAAACTAATTTCAGCTGCTTTCGGTAAATGTTGTTCGCTTACCGCTTCCACGATTGGACCGGCCTCACCGCCACATATTTCTAAAATCAACGCACTTGCACGTTCCATAGCTACGCGCTGCAGCTCAGGATCAACACCACGCTCATAACGATGAGAAGCATCAGTGTGTAAGCCAAACTTACGCGCTCGGCCCATAATGGCGTCAGGAGCAAAGAACGCGCTTTCTAAGAAGATATCTTTTGAATTTTCAGTAACACCGCTTGCTTCACCGCCAAATACACCCGCCATGGCTAACGCTTTACTTTCATCGGCAATAACCAATATATCTTCTGAAAGCGTGATTTCTTGGCCATCAAGTAAGGTTATTTTTTCCGCGTTGTTGGCCATACGAACATGAACATCACCCTCAATAGCTGCAAGATCGAATGCATGCATTGGGTGCCCTTGTTCAAGCAACACATAGTTTGTGATATCAACCACAGGATCAATAGAACGAATACCGCTTCTGCGTAAGCGCTCTTGCAACCATAATGGGCTAGCGGCCGTTACATCGACATTGCGAATAACGCGGCCTAAATAACGTGGGCAAGCCGCAGGTGCATCTAAATGAATAGCCCGCTCATCGCTAATGGTAACCGCCACGTTTTCAAATTCTGGTACGGTTACATCTAAGCGATTTAACACCCCTACTTCTCGTGCTAAGCCACGAATACCCAAGCAATCGGCACGGTTTGGGGTTAAATCAATTTCCATCGCAGTATCGTTCAAGCCCATCCAAGCACGGAAATCTTCACCAATAGGGGCGTCCGCTGGCAGCTCTAAAATACCATCATGTTCTTCGCTAAGTTCGAGCTCCGAAGCTGAACACAGCATGCCATGGCTCGGTTCACCACGGAGCTTGCTTTTCTTAATTTTAAAATCGCCAGGTAACACCGCACCTACCGTTGCTACAGCAACTTTGATACCGACACGGCAATTTGGCGCGCCACAAACGATGTCGAGTAGCTCTTCAGCACCAATATCAACTTTGGTTACGCGCAGTTTATCGGCATTCGGGTGTTGCCCACATTCTTTTACTTCGCCAACTACCACACCGTTAAAAATACCGGCTACAGGTTCAACGCCATCTACTTCTAAACCGGCCATGCTCAACTGTTCGGCGAGTTCTTCGGTGCTCAGTTGCGGATTAACCCACTCACGTAACCACTGTTCACTGATTTTCATAATACTTATTCCCTCGTAACCGTTTAGCTGAACTGCTTTAAGAAGCGCAAATCATTTTCAAAGAATGCCCGTAAATCGTTTACGCCATAACGAATCATGGTTAAACGCTCTACGCCCATACCAAATGCAAAACCAGTGTATTGCTCTGGGTCGATGCCAACTGAACGCAATACATTTGGATGCACCATGCCGCAACCTAAAACTTCTAACCAGTTACCGTCTTTACGGCGCACATCCACTTCTGCCGAAGGCTCTGTGAATGGGAAATACGAGGGGCGAAAACGAATTTCTAAATCTTCTTCAAAAAAGTGGTGAAGGAAATCATGCAAAATACCTTTCAGCTCAGTAAAACTCACGTTTTCATCGACCATTAGGCCTTCCACTTGGTGGAACATTGGCGTGTGCGTTTGATCGTAATCATTGCGGTAAACCCGGCCTGGAGAAATAATTCGTAATGGTGGCTCTTCATGCTCCATGGTACGAATCTGCACGCCTGATGTTTGCGTACGCAGCATTGTTTCTGGTGTGAAATAGAAGGTATCGTGATCTGCACGTGCCGGATGTTGCGCTGGAATATTGAGTGCATCAAAGTTATGGAATGCGTCTTCCACTTCAGGGCCTTCCTTCACAGAAAAGCCTAATTGACCAAAGTAATCTTCAATACGTTGAATAGTGCGCGTTACCGGATGTAACCCACCAAACTGCCCCATACGGCCGGCTAAGGTTACGTCAATGCGCTCTGCATCAAGGCGAGCATTCATCTCTGCATCTTTCAATTCATCACGGCGCGCGTTAAGAATATCCTGCAATTCTTGTTTGGCTTGATTAATTAACTGCCCTGCTTTCGGACGTTCTTCCGCGCTTAATTTACCTAGGCTTTTCAACTGCTCGGTTAAGCGGCCTTTTTTGCCCATAAATTCAACACGAACATCTTCTAGTTCATTCGGGCTCGTAGCCCCGGCAGCAGCAGCTTTGCCTGCTTGCAGAATCGCTTCTAAATCCATGATTTCCTCAAGTGCATTTTCGTCTTCTGGGTGCAGTTGACCCCAACGTGAACGCGCTTTCACCGTCATTAAATGCATAGCTGCATCCAACAAGGTCAGCGCTTGTCAGGATAATATTTTCGTTAGAAATAAGGCCGCATCATACCAGATTGAACACTATTCCTGCATAAAAATTTACACGTAACCCACGTAGAACTGCGAATATCCAACTGCGCTAAGTATTTCCTCAACTCGAACTTAGTGATAGTGCTTTGTCACATATACAAAAATGCCAGTTAGTTATCCTAACTGACAAGTTTAAGCTGCTGGTAAAAGTGATCAACTATTTGATAGCTAAGGAATATTACTGCTGCACATGCCCAAAAAGCCTACTGTGATAGTGTGGCATATATCTGGGTTTTCACAGAAAGGAGCGGAGCCAGATCCCTTTACAACCTTGTAGCATCGTTCCACTTTATCCGCGAACGGCGGAACCGCGTTATCATTCGTTACCCATTCGGGGTTACCTTCAGAAACAGGATCTGCATAAAGTAGGTTCTCGAGTATTAGCGGTAAACAGCCTAAATCAGTACCTCTAGATACTAAATCCTCATGGCCACCACTCATGAAATCGGCAAGATTCACGCCATCTATCCAGGAAACATCAGGAACCAAAATAAACGTTAACTGTGTTTCATCAGCGCTTTCCGAATACACATTACCGCGATATTCAACTCGAAAATGTAATGCATTGCGAAACGGGTCACCGAAGTTCTTGCGCACATATTGCTCACCTCTATTGTATGCGAAGTTAACTTCTATCTGTTGCCTACCCACAGAGAAGTCACCTAATTCATCTGACTTCTTCAAAGCTGTAAAGGTTCGAAACTGATTCGCAGCTCCCAAATCTGAAGCCATTTGTTCTTTCAGATCGTTTTTCCATTGATCGCTCAAAAAGTATTGAACCGGGCTATTCTCGCATTGAGCTATGGACACGCCGTAGTTTGTAAGCAACGTTTGCTCATTTTGATTAAATGCTATCGCCGGAATATCTTGTATGCTTTGCGAGCCTGAGTTTAAAGAATTAACAGCAGCGCGGAGTTCTTGATCAAGCGCATAGAACGCCTCTAAGTCATTCTGTTCGTTAGATGGTATTGGTATCTTACTTATTGAGGGGACCAAATAATTGCATGTGCCGTTAACACAAGGAATGTGTACATTAAATTTAAACGCTTGCTCAGTTACCGGATTAGCAACGATAAATGTTCGAAACTCTGATGAGCAATACGTATATCTTGAGCCGGGAGTTTCCTCTAGTTCTTGGTTCAGTGTGCAAGTTGGAGCAGGTACATTTTGCCCAGCGATCCAATACGCTTTATCATAATCGCAGGTATCACATGCATAAACCGTATCGGTATCTTGCGCCGTTGCCGTGTTTATATTGATAATATTCAGCAATATAAAAACAAAAAAGCCCATGATAATGAGGCGAAACTTCACGTGTTTATGCTCGGATCTATAGTTTGCTTCCATGAGGTGTGCGTCCTTGTGCTTTGTGTCCCTTAATTCAACCTATGGATTAAGACTGCACAAAAAAGCATCTCCGCGCAAATTTTTTCAACAATACATCTACTAATAAATATATCTATTTTCAAAATTTAAATAATACCTAAACAAAAAGGGAGCCATAAGGCTCCCTTCTTTGCTAGCTAAAGAACGCCTGCTTACGCAGAAAGTCCTTCTTTCGCTTTCGCTACCAATGCAGAGAAACCTGCTTGATCGTGAACAGCGATATCAGCCAAAATCTTACGGTCGATCTCTACTGATGCTTTCTTCAAACCATTGATGAAACGGCTGTAAGAAAGGCCACCTTGACGTGCAGCAGCATTGATACGAACAATCCATAATTGACGGAAAGTACGTTTCTTGTTGCGACGGTCGCGGTATGCGTATTGACCGGCTTTAGTTACTGCTTGCTTCGCAACGCGGAATACGCGACTACGTGCACCATAGTAACCTTTGGCTTGCTTCATTATCTTCTTGTGACGCGCGCGCGCCATTACACCACGTTTTACTCGTGCCATGGGTCAGTCTCCTCTTATGCGAACGGTAACATGCGATCTACTAAAGCAACATCGCTCTTATGAACCATGCTCTTTGCACGCAGGTGACGCTTCCGCTTTGAGCTCTTCTTGGTCAAAATGTGACGCAAGTGAGACTGCTTGCACTTGTAACCGCCAGAAGCAGTTTTCTTAAAACGCTTCGAGGCGCTTTTTACACTTTTCATTTTAGGCATTGCATAAACTCCGCATTGGTTGCCATTCAAGATAACATGGTGAGGCAATCGGGATGATTACCTTCTTGTGTACCAGTGCTACTTGCTAGTTGTTGGGGCCAGAACCATAATCATTTGGCGCCCTTCAGCCCTGCGAGGGAACGATTCAAGGCTTGAAACTTCTTCTAGATCGTTTTTAATACGTTCTAGCAATTCAATTCCAATCTCTTGATGCGCCATTTCTCGGCCACGGAAACGAATAGTAACTTTTGCTTTGTCACCACCCTCAAGAAAGCGACGCAGGTTGCGTAGTTTTACCTGGTAATCGCCTTCATCAGTTCCAGGCCGGAATTTAACTTCCTTAACCTGAATCTGTTTTTGCTTCTTCTTTTGCTCTTTCTGCTGCTTACTTTTTTCGTAGAGGAACTTGCCGTAATCCATCACACGACACACAGGCGGCTCAGCGTTAGGACTGATTTCCACCAAATCCATTCCCGCTTCTGCAGCAACTTCGAGAGCTTCGCTTAAACTAACTATCCCACGCTGTTCACCTTCGCCGTCTTGTAAACGTACTTCAGGAGCTGTGATAGTTTCATTAATCCGAGTTTTATCGGCCTTTTGACCTTTTTTTCCGCCTTTAATTGTGTCTTCCTCCAAACGATTTTAAGAAATTACGCGTGAATTAACTTCATCGCGTAAGCGAGACATGAAGTCGGCTACTGCTAGTTTGCCTAAATCTTCACCCCGCCGGGTTCGTACCGCTACTTGTCCATCTTCGACTTCACGATCACCAACCACCAATAAGTAAGGCACGCGCTTAAGCGTGTGCTCGCGGATTTTAAAGCCTATTTTCTCATTTCTCAAGTCAGCTTTTGCTCTAAAACCCTGTTTTTTCAATTCTGCCACTAAATTCTGGGCATATTCTGCCTGATTATCGGTAATATTCATTACCACAACCTGCATTGGTGAGAGCCAAAGCGGGAAGAAACCAGCATACTCTTCAATCAAAATGCCCATGAAGCGTTCTAGTGAACCCAAAATCGCTCGGTGAATCATTACCGGTACGTGGCGTTCGTTATCTTCACCCACGTAAGTAGCACCTAAACGATCTGGTAAGGCAAAATCAAGTTGTATTGTACCACACTGCCACGCTCTTCCTAAGCAATCGTGTAAAGTAAATTCAATTTTCGGGCCATAAAAGGCACCTTCACCCGGCAAATACTCAAATTCGATACCGTGGCTCTTCAGCGCTTCGGCTAACGCAGCTTCTGAACGATCCCACATAGCATCGTCGCCTAAGCGTTTTTCTGGACGCGTAGAAAGCTTCACTACTATTTCATCAAAGCCGAAAGTTTTGTAGGTTTCATACACCATGCGGATACAGCCAGCTACTTCATCTTGCACTTGCTCTTGTGTGCAGAAAATATGCGCATCATCTTGAGTGAAACCACGAACCCGCATTAAGCCATGCAAAGCACCGCTTGGCTCGTTCCGGTGACAACAACCAAATTCAGCCATACGCAACGGTAAATCACGGTATGATTTTAAACCTTGATTGAAAATCTGAACATGCCCTGGGCAGTTCATTGGTTTAACCGCATACTCACGGTTCTCAGATGAAGTAGTAAACATTAGCTCTGAGAATTTTTCCCAGTGGCCCGAACGTTCCCACAAAACCCGGTCCATCATCAACGGACCTTTTACTTCCTGGTAGCTATATTCATTAAGCTTTTCACGAACATATTTTTCCAATTCTTGGAAAATTGTCCAGCCATTATGATGCCAGAACACCATTCCAGGTGCTTCTTCTTGCCAATGGAACAGATCTTGGGTTTTACCAATTTTGCGGTGATCGCGTTTTTCTGCTTCTTCTAAACGTTGCAAGTATGCTTTTAATTCTTTCTTATCTGCCCAAGCAGTACCGTAAATACGTTGCAGCATTTTATTATCAGAATCGCCGCGCCAGTAGGCACCTGCTACTTTCATGATTTTAAAATGTTGGCAAAACCGCATATTGGGTACATGCGGACCACGGCACATATCAATATATTCTTCATGATGATAAAGGCCTGGACGATCATCGCGGGCGATATTTTCATCTAGAATTTCAACTTTGTAACTTTCACCACGTTGTACGAAGGTTTCTCGTGCTTCTTCCCAACTCACGCGCTTTTTAACAACATCGTAGCCCGTTTTCTGCAATTCTTGCATACGCTTTTCCAGCGCATCTAAATCATCTTGCGAAAGTGGGCGATCAATATCCACGTCATAGTAAAAACCATTGTCGATCGTCGGCCCGATAGCCATTTTCGTATTTGGCCAAAGCTGTTTGATAGCATGGCCTAGCAAATGCGCACAAGAATGGCGGATAATCTCAACGCCAGCCTCGGTTTTCGGGGTAATGATCTCAAGCGTGGAATCGTTTTCCATCACTTCACAGGCATCCACTAGTTCACCGTTAATACGCCCTGCTACGGTAGCTTTCGCCAAACCAGGGCCAATATCGTTGGCAACATCTAATACAGATACTGCATGATCAAACTCGCGTTTGCTTCCATCGGGGAGAGTAATTACAGGCATGATTCTTCCTTTCTACAGTGGTGACACCTACCAAGTGCCACTTGTATGAGTGAATTCGATTGTTAGTAACCGAGAGATATAAAATTTATGCAAAAAATAGACCGGGAACTATAGCTAAAACATCGCCAGCCCGCAACGCCTTCAACGCATTTTAGCCCGAATAACAGGTAATTAATTTCCAAGCGTATTAATGCTAACGGAGAAATAGTAAACCTATTCCTATCATAGCCACGAAGGTTCCTAGCAATGCTCGGAAGCTTACGGTACGGCCGCGGAATAAATTTAGCCCCAACATAAAGAGTGGTGCCGTCGACAGCAATGTTTGCGCAATACCCGGCGTTACGTAAGCAATAGCAATTTGTTGTAACCAAATAGCCAAGAACGTTCCTAATATGATTGCGGTAAGCAGAACCGATTTTTTAGTTTTTTGTACCGCGCTCCAGGTTTGTATCAACATCCGCGGTTTTAACAACAATAACGCGACAGTAAGCGCAGCGGTTCCTGCTGAGAGCCTCAACATTGCAGCCTGCAAGGCATTTACATCAAAATTCTGAAACGCATAAAACGCCATCACTAAGCCAATCGCCTGGCATAATGCTGCGGCAACCGCGAATAGCAACCCCGAACGGCTCAGTGCAACCCCCGCAACGGGTTGCCGTTCGGTTAGCACTAATAACACGCCGATAATAACAACAAGTGCTGCGCCGATCTCTACGATGCTCATGCTTTCGCTGAGCACGAGCCAAGCAATAAGTGCGGCAAATGGCGGCGCTAGGTATTCGAATAAAATAGTATGGGCGGGCCCCAAGCGGCGCAGCGCCGAAAAATAGCAGGTATCACCAACAGTGATACCAATAACGCCACTTAGCAGTAACAGAATAAACGGTGTGCTTTGCCATTGCAGCAGCTCTAAGTCAGCAAACAACCAAAGTCCGATAAGCAACAACGGCGAGGCGATCATCCCTTTCACTAAATTCAATTGTGCGGAACTTAAGTGATGGCTGCTACGGCTATACATTAGGGTTGCCAGAGCCCAACAAAACGCGGCTGTGAGAGCCGCAAGCTGACCAAGAAATAGAGGAGCAATTAAATTATTCACGTAACATGCCTATTCTAGAAAAAACATCTGTTATCACCGCACGTTAGCGCGCCACTGCACCTTAGGCTCAGCAAAAGTATAAGCTATTGCTATAGTTAAGCTAAGTTGTAACAAAAGGAGCTTACCGTGAATACCGAAAGAATTCATGATACCAAAGTACACTGCCCTCATTGTGGACATAATATTCATCTCGATATCGATCTATCAGAAGAGCACCAAGACTTCGATGATGAATGCCGAGCGTGCGGTGCCGTTATTTACCTACGGCTATATCGAGATGCTGGTGACGACCGTTTTCACTTACAAATTCGTTCGGATGATGAACAGTACTATTAAAAAACGGTTACTGATCAAAACATAACGTATCAGCCACTAAATTTCTGCGCCAAGACACGCTTTACCGTTTCCACGATAGTAATCGTTTGTTGATCCGCTTCAATATTGATTTTTTGACCTTCCTGCGCGTCACCTAAAATGGTTAACGCCAATGTTTCTGGTATTAAGTGCAGCCAGAAACCATTTTCTTCAACCTCACCCACTGTTAGGCTGGCGCCATCAATCGCCACAAACCCTTTTGCTAAAATAAACTCCAGCCATTTAGGTTCGAGCGTTAAGAACATACGGCAGTTATTTTCACTATCAATACGCTTGGCTAGGGTTGCCGTAGTGTGAATGTGGCCAGAAACAATATGCCCACCTAATTCGCTACCAAAACTTAACGAGCGCTCAAAATTAACTTCACTACCCTGTTTTAACGCGCCCAAATTAGTGAGCCGTAGTGTTTCATCAATAATATCGAAGCAAACAAGCGCTTCCGAATCACTTGCCGCAAAACTCACCACAGTAAGGCAGCAACCATTAATCGCTATGCTGGCTCCGGTTTCGATGTTATCGAGGTGCTCGCTGGCAACTCGCAGCTCAAGACGGCGAAACTGGCCTTTATCGGTGATCGTGTTCACTACTGCTTTCGTTTGAACTATACCCGTAAACATAATTTTCCCGTGCTAATATTCAATTAAACAAACATCCTACCGAAGCGATAATAGCCATGAATTATAAGCAGAGTTTACCGCAAAGGATCATGAAAAGCACCGTTGTCATTGCGCTTAGCATATTTCTAAGTGGGTGTTTTGCGAATGATGTCGATAAGGTATTTGCAGATTACCAAAAACGCATGCAGCGGCTGCTTGATGAGCCTGCGGTTGAGCCAGAAATGCCGATCATCCCGCGTCAACCTGGGGTGAGTGATGTGCGCCAGAATATTCCTGAGGGAAATATTAGCTTGTTGGAAAGTATGCGCTTAAATCAATGCCGGGCGGGTCAACTCATTGCCCAACGAAATAGCTCGCTCGGTCGCGTACAATCGGTGCAAGCGCGGGTTTTGTATGAAATTGAAATGATACCTGCGCTCACCGAGTGTTTACAGAACCCTGATATTGCAGAATCCAGCCTTGGTGAGGCGCTAGCGTTAAACCTACAGGAGAAAATAAGCAATCTCCCTTTGTGGATCGACCGATTTTGGAGCAGCGAACCGGCGATTCGCGATACCTTTCGCCCAGGGCGCAGTGTCCGAGATATTAATGCGAATAGTAATATCCAAGAATCCCTAGCGGCGTTGAATTATTTCGCCAGTTTTTTTGCGGAAATAGCAGATAACCCCCACACCATATCTCTTGATCGCAACGAATGGCAGCGGCACATGGAAGCCCTAGGAAACGGACGCGCGATACCTGAGCTACTTCGAACGCAGCAACATGTTGCCGGATGGTTAGTGGCGGTTACGGAGCAACTCGCCACGGGCGCTCAAGCTTTGGGCTGCAAAGATGATAATAGCAACCGTTTAGCGCCACCACAGAATGCAGAATACATGCAGAACGTACTTAACGCGGTTTGGATCCAGAAACTGCAACCGGCTTTGGCGCGCTGGGATAATGAATATCGACAAGTTAATGAAACGCTGCAACGTATTAATCCGCAAGTTCAGAGCGCAGAGTGGCACGCATACTTAATCGAGCTTTTCGGTAATGATAGCTACATCGCACAAACTCGGCAGCTTGCTCGTGAGCACGCAGAGGAATGGCAAGCATTTCTTTCCGCCTGCGAATTAAACGTTAGATAAACGCTGTTCCGGCTTACTAAAACCGAGCGTTTCTGCTAATTCACGCGGCGTGCGCGGCGCAACTGGATAGCTGCCGGAATCGTTCGAACAATCATCGGCGTATCGCCAATATACTCACCATCGGCTTGTACCGGGAGATTAGGCGTTTTTATTTGCACCGCATGCAATTGCCCACAATGTACTTTCGGGTGGCTTGCATGTGCACCTTTCCCTACTCGATTTAAGATTTTAAACCGACTTAGCCAACTGCATTTCTCGATAAAACAATAAGCTAAGGTGCCATCATCCACTTTCGCGTGCGGTGCGATATGCATGCCCGCACCAAAGTACTGATTATTAGCAAGTGCTAACAGAAATCCCGGGCGCTGTGCTAAAGCCATCACTTTGGCATTGCTACCTGCTAATGCAAAAGAACGCGCTTGGTACCCACTAATCGCGCGTAACGCAGCTAAAAGATAACTAAACTTAGGCCAAATGAACTTCTTATTCCCCATCCGCTTAACCAGTTCACCATCAAAGCCGACACCCGCCACATTGATAAAATAGCGCGATCCAGCTTGCCCAACATCAATCACTTCCGTTGCCGCATCAAGTGCTTGCTGCACCCATTCTACGGCGGATAGTTGTAAGTTTGCGAACCATCCGCGAGCAAAATCGTTCCCGGTTCCACACGGAATGTATCCAATCGGCAAGCGGAAACCGATTAAGGCGTTCACAGCTTGGTGCAGTGTGCCATCGCCCCCGAGCACTACTATTTCGCTGCAATCCACCACACTTGCAGATATAGCATCAATAGTTTTTGCAACGTCGGGAAATGTCTCAAAGTACGTATACGAAATCCCACGAGCATCAAGCTCATGGATGAGGGTGTTCAGTAGTAGCTGACGCCGTTTACTTGCTAACGGGTTGAGGAAAATTAATACTTTTCGGCTGCTTAGCACTCAAACGCTCCTTGATCATCGAAATCAAAGCATATCTCAGTGTCGTTTTCGAATCTAATCAAATCTGATGCGCGCCTGCTGCCCCAAATGCGCCCGCTGCCCCAAATAGGTGCTGGGATAAAATCTATGCACTGATTAGGTGCACAAAAATGCACCACATACACCCCGCTGCCCTGAGTTCCCCCCTCGTTTAAATTGGGCGCGCTGGAATTAGTAATGTAAAAACAAAAGCATAAGAAACATGGCATGTGTATTGCTCACATTTTTTGTAGTTGCTGAAGAACGCTAGTTTGGCGCTAAACAGCACACTACGAGTTCAACAAGAGGAATAATACATGCAACTCATAACCGCCATTATTAAACCCGCAAAGCTATCAGATGTTCGCGATGCTCTCACAGAACTTGGATGCAAAGGCATGACCGTTACCGAAGTTCGCGGTTTTGGTCGACAAAAAGGCCACAGCGCAATGTACCGTGGTGCCGAATATCAAACCGAGTTTCTACCTAAAATACGTATCGATATTGCTGCCGATGATGACCATGCACATGCCATTGTTGAAGCCATCCAAATATCCGGACATACGGGCAACACCGGCGATGGCAAGATCTTTGTTATGCCGCTAGCCCAAGTTATTCGTATTCGGACCGGCGAAACCGGCTCATCAGCTATATAAGGAGATGACAATGGAAATCATCGAACTTAGTTACGCAATTGATACCTTTTACCTACTCATTAGCGCTGCCCTGGTGATGTGGATGGCCGCTGGTTTCTCGATGCTCGAAGCTGGGCTAGTACGGAGCAAAAATACATCGGAGATATTAGTAAAAAACATATTACTTTATGCCATTGCTTGTACCTGCTTCCTATTGTTTGGTTATGAAATCATGTATGGGCAACCGGAAATTGAAAGCCACAGTGCCGATGCCGATTTCTTTTTTCAAATGGTGTTTGTTGCCACAGCAATGTCAATTGTTTCCGGGGCGGTGGCGGAGCGCATGAAACTTACGAGCTTCTTAATATTCTGCGTTATTTTAACCAGTGTTATTTACCCACTTGAAGGCGCTTGGACTTGGGGCGGAGGATTTTTAGCGGAAGCGGGCTTTAGTGATTTTGCCGGTTCAGGAATCGTACACATGGCCGGCGCTGCCGCCGCGTTAGCCGGTGTTTTGCTACTAGGGCCTCGGCGCGGAAAATATGGCAAGAATGGTGAGATTTATGCTATCCCGGGAGCCAATATGCCATTAGCTACTCTGGGTACGCTTATTCTTTGGTTTGGCTGGTTTGGCTTTAATGGAGGTTCACAGTTGCAACTTACCGGTGAAGGCAACGCCGACGCCATTGCATTAATTTTCGTAAACACCAACGCTGCTGCCGCTTGTGGTGCATTAGCTGCGTTTCTTACCATGCGCTTTGTTTGGCAAAAGGCCGATTTAACCATGATTTTAAACGGTGCGCTTGCTGGGTTGGTTGCTATCACGGCAGATCCGGCAAGCCCGAGCCCGATCGTAGCCTGCTTAATTGGCGCGGGGGCCGGTATTTTGGTGGTGATCGCTATCATCGTGCTCGATCGCGTACGCCTAGACGATCCTGTTGGCGCTATTTCAGTTCACGGTGTCGCAGGCTTATATGGTTTGCTGATTGTGCCACTTACCAATGCAGAAGCCACGGTTGTTGCGCAACTTTATGGTGCGGGTGTTATTTTTGCATGGGTGTTTATCACCAGTTTTGTCGTCTGGTGGGCATTGAAGAAAACACTCGGCATTCGAGTAAGTATGGAGAACGAATACCTTGGTGGCGACCTAACCGATTGCGGTATAGCCGCCTACCCTGAGTTTGTTAACAGTAAATCTGAATAAAAGGCAACCTACGCTCACTCTGTTGGTGGGCGTAGGTTTTCAAATAGCTCAGCTGCATTATACGCTTGATCACTTTCTGGCATTTCACCAGTGCCCATCCGGATTTCTAAATTTACGGCTACTTCCTTGCGGCCATCGCCTAATGTCATCCCTAAGTGATAGCTGCTCCGAGGACGAAATCCGTAACCAAAACCGAAACCGAAGTTGTTGTTCGTTACCCGTTCCCGGTCGACAAAAGTTTCACGGCTGGACACTACAAACCATTCAAACTCATTTTCTAAGGTTAACTCACTGGCACGGAGCATCGCATAGTCCATGGCAGCCCCCGTATCGTCGCCTCGGGCTTTAAAATTAACGCGGTATTGATTATCCGTAAGTTGCCGTTCGGAATATCCGAATCCGCCATTTTCTGCTGCTCTATAATCTGGCTGACCCGCACAAGCCGTAAGAACTAACGCTAAGCCTATAACAGCCACACTCGCCAAACGCCGTTTTGTCGTTTCCAAAAGTATTCGCATACATCACCTCATCAATATAAACGCGAAGCCACCTATTGATTACGTAGGCATGCCTTCGGCCAGAAAACACGATTGCTAATGATGAGTGTAATGCAGATTTAGAAAACCAAGCGTAAAGAAGATGAAAAATACTATAAACGAATACGGGCATTAGGATTTAAGCGTTTGTGCTTTTCTCGCCAATCCGGCATGTACTCGTCCATAAACCCGTAAAAACGGGCGTTATGGCCCGCCTCTTTTAAGTGCACCAATTCATGTACTAACACGTATTCGAGCAAATCTTCGTCTTTTGCCGCTAGTGCCAAGCTTAACCATATTTTTCTTGTGCGAATATTGCAGCTACCCCACCGTGTTTTCATTTTCCGGACGCCGAAACTACTCGCGCGCACATGCATACGCTGTTCCCAAATTGGTAGTAATTCAGCAATACGCTGCTTCATAGGCTCGCGAAGGTGCTCTAGATCTTGTTCTGGCACCGGCGTATCTGGAATTTGTGCTTGAATGCGTTGCTGATGCTGCCGAATCCAAACTTGTTTTTCGGCAATAAAATGCAACACATCTTCCACCCGAGCTCGATGTGGTGCAGAAACCTTAACCTCCCCAGAAGGGGCAATCACGCGCAAGCGAATATTCTTCATGCGTTTACGCGTGAGGCTAAAGTAAATACCAAGGTGTGTATGTTCTGTGGTTGAAAGCGGCAAGCGAAACCTATTTATCCATTAAAAATACTAACATGATGACAAAATTGATCTGAAAACTAAAAGTTATTGTAAGGGTTAGTTATACCTTGTTCCATTAGATTTGCCCTGACATACTAAAATCACTAAACGAATTAGCATTCATGCAGATTATGAGAGTATCGGAATGGAAGTAACTGAACGGCCGAAATTTAAGGATCCAAAGCTCACCGCTAAGGGCGAGCCGCGTGCTAGCGTTGAATTAAAAAATTTACATACGCTTTGGTTTAATACCGGAACTCGCTGTAACTTAACCTGCGAGAATTGCTACATTGAATCATCGCCAGAGAACGATCGCTTAGTTTACCTCGATGTTGCGGATGTAGAGCCCTACCTCACCGAAATTAAGCAAACCAATCTGCCCACGAAGGAGATTGGTTTTACCGGTGGTGAACCCTTTCTGAATCCAAAAATGGCAGATATTCTCGAAACCACGCTAAGCCACGGGTTTGAAGTACTCGTGCTCACCAATGCGATGCGGTTTAAACCTCGGCTACAAAAACGTTTACTCGAAATGAAACATGCGTTTCCAAAAAAGATAACCATGCGCATCAGTATTGATCATTACTCTCAAGCGCTTCATGAAGAAGAGCGTGGCCCCGGCTCCTGGCAGCCTATGATTGAGGGTATGCAGTGGTTAGCTGAAAATGGTTTTCAGATCGATGTGGCTGGCCGCACTCGCTGGGGCGACGATGAACAAGAACTCCGCAAGGGCTACGAGCAATTATTCGCGCAACTTGGTATCAATTTAAATGCTTGGGACGCTCATCATTTAGTGTTGTTTCCGGAAATGGACGAAACTGCGCCGGTGCCAGAAATCACCACTGAATGCTGGGACATTCTTGGTGTGAATCCTGATGCCATGATGTGCGCCAGCTCGCGCATGGTGGTAAAACACAAAGGTGATCGTGATACCAGTGTTATGGCATGCACACTACTCGCCTACGATCAGCAGTTTAATTTAGGCAAAACGCTTGCTGATGCCGCAGGCTCTGTTCCGCTTAATCATCCACACTGTGCAAAATTTTGTGTTCTTGGTGGAGGTTCGTGTAGCGCTTAAGCCATTCAAGAATTGCGGTTTGGCCGGGAACTCGCATAGTTTCCGGCACCTTCTGTAATTCTTCCTGCATAACCGGCAAATCAGCGGCTTCATCAACATCCATCAATGGCTTTAATGCCGCCGATCGCTTTGCTAACTTTTCTTGTAACACTGCTCGCGTGCTCATCGTGCTCCACGGTACGTTTTGCCACACCGAGCGTGCGATATTACTGCGGCCAGCAAATAAATAATAACCACCATCATGAGCTGGGCCGAATACGAATTCGTTATCGTTCAACGCGCTAAGCACCGCTGAAAACTGATGTTCGCAAAGTTGCGGCGCATCGGCACCAATGAGAATAACTTGCGAAAAGTTCTGGCGAAGCTCATCGTAAACTTGGCTTTGTCGTTCTCCAAGATCACCCGGCCCCGTCCATAACCTCTGGTGATTCTGCCACAGCGGATTATCCAACTCGGTTTCTTCCGCTATCGCCCAAAATGGCTCTATACCGATATGTTTTTTAATCTGCGCGAGCTGCTGTTCAACCGCCGCAATACTCAAGAGGTAAAACTCCGCGGCAGCCTCGGCACCAATACCTGCAGCAAGCCTTGTCTTCAACGGTGATACACCAGGCGTTTTCACAAAAACGGCTACGGCGGTTGTATTCGTATGCTTTGGCTTCACTACTTCTGCCACCTATTTTTAAACGTTAATTTCCAATAAATGCGTTGGTAACGCAGCGTTAAGTGCAACCAGCCTTGCTGCTGATACTTACGTGCACTCGAACTGAGCGTGCTCGGCACCCGAACTACCTCGGCACCCACTTTTCGTGCGGCTTGCACAAACAATAGATCTTCAGCGTATGCAACATCTTCGCGGTATCCACCTAGCCTCTTCCATAAACTACGGTGCATACAAAAACCTTGATCACCGTACGGCGCGCTAAATAATCGAGAGCGCAGGTTGGCACCTATCGCATTTAGCCGTGCCAAACCACCTTCCCGAAAATAAAGGTTGAAATAAAAGATGGTTCGCAACGATGTTTGCCTTTTCAGCGCCAGCGCTAATGCCCTGACGTTTTCAGCTGTAATACGGGAATCGGCATGCAAGAACCAAATAAAGCCATCAGCACTTCTCTCAGCCCCCTGGTTCAAGCTTTTTGCCCTGCCACCAGCAGAAACAACGCTTACCGTGAGCGCTATCTCATGTTGTTGAAACACAAAAGCCAACTGCTCGAGGTCAGCAAGCAGCTGGGTGTGCTGATTTTCCTCTGGAGCAACCGGAATCACAACGCAAAGGTGAATACCTTGGCCACCCGTGCTGCGATTATCTTGGTTTTCGTTTTCAAGCACGTAAAACCTGCAACCATTCATGTTGTTCAGGCGTGAGGGCTTCATCTGGCGTCATCACCGCCATGGCAAGGGCAGTTTTAGCCATTGATGAAGGCTCTGTAAGTGGTGTTTGTACCAGCGCTTGAATTACCTTTAAACCTTGCTGCAATGTTGCGGCATAGGTTTCCAAGAATTTCTCAACACTTACATGTTGCTCAGGATCGTCTAGCCAACAATCGTAATCTGTTACTAAACACAGTGTGCAATAGGCCAATTGCGCTTCTCGTGCTAAGAACACCTCAGGCACATTCGTCATCCCCACCAGATCACACGCGGCGGCGTTTCGTAAAAAGAAACTCTCGGCTTGTGTGCCTAGCCGGGGGCCCTCAACACAACCATACGTTTGCCCAGTGTGTAATTCTACGCCAGCACTTTGCGCTGCTTTTTGTAAATCAGCGACCAAGTTTGGGCATACGGGCTCTGCTGTACTCACATGCGCGGCGATGCCGTTGCCAAAAAACGAGCGTTCGCGCAAACCTCGCGTATGATCAAAGTATTGTTTCGGTACTACCAGCGCACCAGGTGGCAGCTCCATACGTAAGCTACCCACCGCTGAAACCCCTAACACATGCGTTGCGCCTAATTGTTTTAAGGCAAAAATATTAGCGCGATAATTAACTTCGTGCGGTAAACGGGCGTGCCCGGCACCATGCCGAGAAAGAAATAGGATTCGCTGCCCGTAAAGTTTCCCTTCAACAACCGGTGCTGAAGGCTTTCCAAAAGGCGTTTCTAAATCATGCTCTTGAATAAGTTCTAAACCCTCGAGGGAATACAGCCCCGAACCGCCAATAATTGCTAGCATGTAATATCCTCTATACTGTATTTATTCAGATTCAACGTCGTTTCTAAGCTGCAACTCTGCAGTTGCCAGCGTTGGCGGCCAAACCACTACTTTCTCACCGTTTTGCCATTGTACAAATACACCTTGATTGGCGATCTGGTAGCCGCGGCTATCTACCTTAAAACGGCTGAACACGGTGGTATGATCCATTTCTAGAAGCTCCTGCCGCAAGGCATCGGTATGCAAACTCCCCGCTCGTCTTACTGCTTCAACTAATAACTGGCAACTACCGTAGCCACCCGCAGCATGGAAGCTTGGCTGCATTTGAAAACGTTCGGCATAATCAGCTACAAATTCAGCAACACCCGGATTTGGTAAACTGGCTTCCCAAGCCGAAAGGCCTAAATCGCCCTCAGCGGCAGTACCTAACGCCTCTTGATATTGGCTAACCGCCCCCGAATTACCAAACATCTTGATTTGAATACCCAGCGCATCAAGTTGTTGCCTTACTTTTACAAAATCATCGAGCGCCGAGGCTGCCATGGCCACTACTTCAATATTCTCATCTGCTATGCGCTGTAAAACATCGCTAAAATCGTCCGTGCCACTTTGATACGTGTGGTTCACTAACACCCGCATACCCCGCGCTTCGGCTTCGGCAACAGCGCCACCGCCGGCAGCCCGAGGGAACAGGGAATCTTCTTGCAGTACCGCAACGCGTGTGAAACCTTGTTCATCGGCTAAATCAATGAGGCCCACTAAAAAGAGTTCTGCCGGTGGTAGCACCATAAACAAGTGATGCCGCCCTTGCTCCCAGATAGAGCTCGTAGCTGCCAGCGGCGAGATATGAACCATACGATGTTGCTCTGTGATGGGGGCTACAGCTTCAGTAAGCGTAGAACCATACGGCCCCATGATAGCGTCAACCTTTTCTTCATCTAGTAATTGAGAATAAAGCTCGCGAGCACGCTCTGTATTTGATTCATCGTTGTGGATAATAAATTGAATATCGCGCCCGAGCACACCACCGGCAGCATTCACATGCGCTTCGCAGAGCAAGTATCCATTTCGGGCGGCAATGCCTTGTGTTGCGTACGCACCTGTTTCCGACATGGTCGCACCAATACGAATTGGGGCGCTGTTATCACCGGAGCATCCCACCGACACCATCGCCATAAATGTGGTCAACACCAGGCTTCGGTATGCACCCTTCCCAGCACTTTGTTTAATGTTACCCTTCATAGCTATTCCCTAGTTGTTTGACCCAAACCCCTTTACAATCTCAACAACGAATTGCTTCAGAGTATCAATCGAATACAGGCCTCACGTTCATTGCTATCTACATGCTCAGTTCTATCAATAGACGACCACTGAGGGTGTTCACGCGCTAACATAAAGAACTTTTTAAATTTTTCGGGGTTCTCGAATTTTTGCTCATTATTCAGAAGCTGCAAAGGTTCAATAGCCGCATGCCCGCGCTTATTCAGAGCTTTAATTAATTGCTGTTGCCGCGCTGCAAGTAAACGAACGACAGCTTCATCAATGTGTACATCGTAATACCCTTGCATTTTGTGCTTTAGATTACGGCCATACTTTTGCCATGTTTGCCAGGCGCCACCGGCAACCGCCCCCATAACCGTTCCGGCACCCAATGTCATGCCGCCAAACAGTAGATCAACCGAAGCTCCGGCTGCGCCACCTGCCGCAACGCCCTTGCTTGCCTTTATCCCAAACGCTTTGAAGGTTTCGCTCGAGAATAAATCGGATTGCCATTCTCCCGATTTTACGGCTACTTCAGGTAAGTTCACTGCCGATTTATTAAAACCATAAAGCCGTAAGAGATCATGCAAACAGTGCTGTTCGCGTTCTGCTACCGCTTTTTGCATCACCTGTATTTGCGCATCATGGTTGTGTTTATCTTTGATCGTTACGGCATAAGCGGATACATCAAGCAGTAATTCAGCAACTATCCGCTTTGCGGCTTGTTCTTTATGTACCGCTCGTTGCGAACGCTCACGCAACAGATCTTGAAGTAACGCACGCGCCCTTGGTAATAATGTGCTTAAATGCTCAAATAATGGTTTCTCACCATAATCAGGTAAACTTACCGTATCAAATTCAACCCAACCATGTAGATTAACCCTCGCGAGCGCGTCCATCCATGCTTGCGAGTTTGCCTCAGCCGAGGCGGTAAAATTCAGAACAGGTAAAATAGGTTTGCCACACCGGCGGAGAATATCGAGCTCATCTTGGTGCTTGGGTAACACCGGATCGCGCGCATCAATCAGGTAAAGTGCCGCATCGGATTGCAGTAATTGCCGCAGCACCTTTGCTTCTTGTTCGAAATCATCAGCCGCTAACGCTGAAGCAAGAAACTGCTGAATCTGAGCGGGGCCATCGTGGCGAAGCTTTTCATTTTGCTGTTCGGCAAGAACCGCAAACAAACTCAATCCATCTTCCAAGCCCGGTGTATCATAGAGTGCAATAAGCGGCTCGCCGCCTACCAATAAATGTGCTGCCACCACTTCACGGGTAGTGCTTGGCCGTGAGGATACCTCACCAAAGGCGGCATCTTGCAGTAAGGTACGTAACAACGAGGTTTTACCTGCATTTGTGTGCCCTACAACAGCAAGCCGAAGCGGCTTATCTTGAGTATACTCCGCCATTATTGCTTGTCCTTATGCTTGTTTTTTTCGCGGTTACTTAGAGTATCCCCCTGTGCCCAGCGCACAGCCTCTTCTGCCAGTGAAAATACAGAAACATCAATTTCCGCCAACGCTTCACTCCAATGTTCATCGTATGAGCCTTGCCCCACTAACCAAGCGCTTAAGCACCCGCAGCGTTCTTGCAAGCTTTGCAGAAAGCGTAAGCTACCTCTATCAGGTGAAAGCTTACTATTAATCCGCACTAATATTCGCGCTGGTGGCTTGTTCTGAATTTGTTGTAGCAGCATTTTGCGATCATCTGAGCTGGCAACTACACCAGCAGAGTTCAACCACAGTAAATGATTCCAATCCGGCTCTAGTTCATGCTCTAGGCTAAACACCACCTCGCCGTTCCCGGTGCGAACAGGCACACCAGCCTGCAACGATGAAGCTTTATGAGTGTCCGCATCGACTACTTGCGCTGAAGTACTTACAGGGGTTAATCGATTCAAGAGATGACTAATACCCGGTTGGGTTAAATCCAGTTGCAATTTACGTTTCGCACACAGGAACCAGATGTAGCAAATAACCGCGGCCAATAACCGGGGCAACACGCCATAGAAAAACAACACCGCCAAAATCCATTTACTCACTATGGCATTACTTGTGAAATTGTTATTGCTGAGCAAATGTTCAAGTTCAGGTACGGAAAAACCGAACTGCGCGGGCAACCATCCAATCATTTCACTGATACCGCGTATTTCAACATCCGAAAGCACGGTAGTTGCCCAGCGGAAGCTATATTCATTAAAGAGAAACTGGGTATACAGGGTAAGCATGGCAACGGCTAAAAGTAACAGCCAGAAACAATGGGTTACGACCGACATAGCCGGCTTCATCAAGCCATGCCTGGCGGCAACCTGAGTAACGGCCATAAAAATAGGGATACCAAACTTATTTCGTTGTAGAGACGTAACAAGCTCGAGTAGCTTACCCCCCAAGCCCCCGCCATTACCCGATACTACGGTTAGTACAAGCCACAAGAGAAAGGTAATGCCATGCAACCCAAGTAATATCATAAAAATCCAAGCGATACTCAATGGCTCGGAGCTACTCACCAAAACGCTTCTACCCAAACCCCAACCAGCAATAGCAGCAATAATCGCAAGGCTGAAAAACATCAACAACCGCACGGTTAACCAATCTTTCAGGCCTTGAATAAAGCCGAGTGGCTCGGCGAGTAACACGGCGCGCGAAACCACGCGCTTTTCCGCAGTTTCTGCTTCGCGTGCTTGGGCGAGTATATGCTGATCCACAACGGGGCCATTATGTAGTTCATACTTGCGTACTAACTCAGTAACTACAAACCCTTCAAATTTATTCACTTTCCACCTTATCGAAGTAAGTTTTAGCTTTTTTTTGATGTTACCAGTAAAGCTAAGAATTGACACCCATAGAAAAGCACTTTAACATAACTGACCGACCAGTCCGTCCGGTTGATATTTAAGCATAGTTTACGTTCGGTTTAGTTATATGGCTTGCTTTGCAGGCATGTTCCATTGTGAACAAAAATACGGCGTTAAGGGTAATCATGGTAGAAGAATTGAAAAAGAAACGCGTGCACAAACCAGCAGAAGAGCGTCAAGCAGAAATCCTTGATGCAGCTGTACTGATTTTTGCAAGTAAGGGTTATCAGGTAGCGGATGTGCAAACCATTGCGGAACACGCTGGTGTTGGTAAAGGCACGGTGTATCGGCACTTTCCTACCAAGGAGGAGCTATTTAAGCAGGCACTGATTCGGCAGTTAGATATTCTTCGCTGCAAAATGCTGCGCGCCCACGATGCCTATTCCGATCCGTTACAGCAATTAAAAGCGGTAATGAGTACCTACTTTCAATTTTTCGATGATCATCCAGAAACCATTGAATTATTCGTCCATGAACGTGCCGAATTTGGCCATGATGAAACCCCGCTGTACTTCGCGCGTATGCATGAACACACCGATGATTGGATTCCCATGTTTGAAGCGGTAAAAGCTGCTTTACCTATGCGTGATATCGACGTTGAGGAAATGATGTGTTTATGCGGAGAAATAATGCACGGCGCTGTTTATTTAAGTAAGGCCATTGTTCCTAGCCGCGCTTCGCACGAACGCTTAGAGCAAGTATTTAGATTTTACCTGCATGGTCTCGTTACCAACGCAAGTATCGATGAGATTTACCAATTACATAACCTTTAAATTCTTACGCATACTCCCACGCTCTTTGTTGATACATACAAAGGTTCATGGTGCAGATAGCAGTATAAAACGTAGTACGGAGATTTATTCATGAAAGCAGTTTCAAGTTCTGCATCCAATAGCCAATGGCGTCAAACTGCCCTTCGTGGCGTTCTTGGTTTAGGTGCAGTTAGTATTCTTGCCGCTTGTAGCGGAGAACCTTCTGCAGAAAACCAAGGCATGGGCGGTGGTATGCCACCCTCACCGGTTACCGTTGCAGAAGTATCATTGCAATCTGCAACTCAGCACGTTGAATACCCCGGGCGTATTCAGGGCGTTCGCGAAGTTGAAATTCGTGCGCAAGTTGCCGGTATTCTGCAGGAACGTAAATATTCAGAAGGTGAATATGTCGAAAAAGGACAAACACTTTTTCAGATCGACCCAGAACCTTTTGCGCTAGCGTTAAACTCGGCTGAAGCCGCGCTTGCTACGGCAGAAGCAAATCAAGCACAAGCCCAGAATGAATGGGAACGTGTGGCTGATTTATATGAGAACAACGCCGCCAGTACGCGTGAATTTGATCAAGCGCGCGCTAGTATTGCCGCTGCAAATGCAAATCTAGCGCAAGCGCAATCAAATTTAAAAGATGCCGAGCGTAACCTTCGCTATGCACGAGTTGAAGCGCCAATTAGCGGCATAGCCGGTATTGAAGCGCTCTCGGAAGGAAATTTAATTAGCTCCGGCGCGCTCCTAACAAACGTAGTACAAACCGATCAGGTGCGGGTTCATTTTGCGATTCCAGAAAAAGATGGCGAAATTTATCGTGCCTA
Source organism: Aliidiomarina shirensis (assembly GCF_003987345.1). GTDB lineage: Bacteria > Pseudomonadota > Gammaproteobacteria > Enterobacterales > Alteromonadaceae > Aliidiomarina > Aliidiomarina shirensis. The sequence continues at coordinate 471,210 of NZ_PIPP01000001.1, forward strand.
CTTGAAGGCCGCATCGAACCAAACGCCAAACGCTTGGGTAGTGTTCAGCGATGGTGAAACCTATTCAGAAATGGGTACCGTGAACTACATCAACACAAGTGTGAATGCCGCAACTTCTCAAGTTGAAATGCGTGCGCAATTTCCGAACGAGAACCAAGAACTCCGCTCAGGTCAGTTTGTGCGCGTTAGGATCACGCTGCAGGAATTCTCATCCGTAGCCTTAGTTGACCCTTCAGTTGTGAGCCAAGGGCCCGAAGGTGCGCAGGTTTTTGTTATTAACGGTAGCGAGAGCGCAAAAGCTAAACCGGTTGTTCTCGGCCCAATAGTAGATGGCCAACAAGTTATTCTGAGTGGGCTCAACGATGGCGATATGCTGGTAGTGAATGGCCATGTTGCACTTGCCGATGGTGCGCCAGTAAACGTTACTAACGGCGATTAAGAGGGAATACAATGTTACGTTTTTTTATCGACCGGCCGCTCTTCGCGTCGGTTATTTCAATCATCATCATGATTGCCGGAATCGTGGCCATACGGGCGTTGCCGATTGAACAATACCCCAATGTAGTGCCACCTCAGGTTGTCGTTTCAGCTACTTACCCGGGCGCCAGTGCCGATGTACTTGCGAATTCAGTAGCTGCACCACTCGAGCAAGAGATCAATGGTGTCGACGATATGCTATACATGGAAACCACCAGCACCGATTCGGGCATGCTGCAAATTTCTGTTTCATTTGCGATGGGTACCGATCCGGACCAAGCAACCATTAACGTGAATAACCGTGTACAGGCCGCTACTTCACGCTTACCACAGACCGTGCGTGATCTAGGCGTGCGGGTGGAATCGCGCTCTACGAATATTCTGATGGTGCCCGTTTTATATTCCGAAGGCGGTGTAGTTGATACCTTAGAAATGAGTAACTACGCGCTCTTGAACGTGCTTGATGAGCTCGTTCGTGTTGAAGGTGTGGGTGATGCCTCACTATTTGGTGCACAAGATTATTCAATGCGCATCTGGACAGATCCAGCAAAACTGGCTGAGTTCAACCTTTCACCTACCGAAGTTGCGAACGCGATCCGTGAACAAAACGCACAGTACGCTGCAGGTCAGTTCGGATCCCAACCCACCCCTTCGGAAACTGCCTTTACTATCAGTGCGACCACGAATACACAACTTACAACGCCAGAAGAGTTTGCCAACGTTATCATTCGTTCAGATGAAAACGGCAATGTAATTCGCGTTGGTGATGTTGCCCGTACTGAGCTAGGTGCACAGAATTATGCATTTTCCGCGATCTTTAATAACCAAGATGCGGTTCCCATGGGGATTTATCTACAACCGGGCGCCAATGCACTAGAAACCGCGAGAAATGTACACAATGCCCTAGCAGATATGTCGGACCGTTTTCCTGAAGGAATGAATTACTATGTTCCTTATGACACCACGGAATTCATCGAAATATCGGTGCGCGAAGTAATCATTACATTGATTATGGCGGTTTTCTTGGTTGTTCTCGTAACCTTCCTGTTTTTGCAACACTTACGCGCAACGTTAATTCCTGTTGCGGCTATTCCAGTATCGCTCATTGGTACCTTTGCAGGTATGCAGGCCATGGGCTTCTCGATCAATATGCTTACGCTGTTCGGTTTAGTGTTAGCGATTGGTATTGTGGTTGATAACGCTATTATCGTGATGGAAAACGTAGAGCGGTTGATTGCAGAAAAAGGCATGAAGGCAAAAGAAGCCTCGATAGAAACCATGAAACAGGTTTCTGGTGCAGTAGTATCCTCTACCCTAGTTTTGGTTGCGGTGTTTGCACCAGTGGCATTTTTAGGTGGCTTGAGTGGTGAATTATACCGCCAATTTGCGGTAACAATTGCTGTATCGGTCGTGGTTTCAGGCGTTGTAGCACTTACCCTCACTCCGGCTATGTGTGCTCTATTGCTGGACAAACAAACCAAGAAGGTAGCAAAACCATTTCAACTGTTTAACCGAGGTTTTGAAAAACTAACTAACGGTTTCGTAAACACCGTTGCATTCTTGATTCGCCGTTGGATACTTGGCGTTGCATTATTCGTTGGCTTTTGTGCGCTTACGGTTGTGCTTATGCTGCGCATGCCTTCAAGCTTAGTGCCGGGCGAAGATCAAGGGGTTGCATTAGCGGTAGCTCAGCTTCCTGCTCTTTCTTCGTTGCAACGCACGGAGGAGTTTCGAAACCAGCTATCAGAGCAAATCAGAGCGGTAGATGGCGTAGATGACTTCACCACTTTTGCAGGCTTCGATATCATTGCTAGCTCACTGCGTTCAAATGCACTCGCCGGCTTCGTAAACCTTTCCGATTGGAGCGAACGCCAAGCGCCAGGATTAAGTGCAACCGAAATTGCAGAACAAATTATGGGTATGGGTTTTGGTATGCAAGAAGCGAATGTATTCGTATTCGTGCCCCCTCCAATTCAAGGGCTCTCGTTAACTGGAGGTGTAGAAGGATACCTGCAAGTGCGTGGTGAATCGGATTCAGTACAAATCAGCGCCATTGCCCAAAAAGTAGTTGCGGCCTTAAATGAACGCCCGGAACTGGTTGGGGTACGCAGTACTTTGGAAACCAATATTCCACGCTACATGATTCACGTTGATCGGGAAAAAGCTAAAGCAATTGGTGTTCCTTTAGATCAGCTGTTTAGCACTATGCAAGCTACAATCGGCTCAATGTACGTAAACGATTTCACCTTCCAAGGCCGCTTATGGCAAGTGAACCTGCAAGCGGAAGGCGAATATCGTGATAACCCCGATGATTTACGCAACGTATATGTGCGTTCTAACGCCGGTGAAATGGTGCCGGTTGATTCTCTGGTAACACTCGAACGTGTGTCGGGTGCCGATATTCTAAATCGCTTCAATCTTTATGGTGCGGCTAAAATCATGGGCGATCCAGCGCCTGGCTACACGACTGGGCAAGCAAAGGATGCTATTGATGCGGTGGTTCGTGAATTTCAGCAGGAAGAGAATATTCAAATGGGCTGGGTTGGTGAAGCATTCCAGCTTGATGAAGCCGCAGGTGCCGCAGGTTCAGCCTTCGGTTTAGGCCTGCTGATGGTATTGCTAATCCTCGTTGCCCAATATGAGCGCATTACCCTACCGTTTGCCGTTGCAACCGCGGTTCCATTTGCAGTATTCGGTGGCGCACTCGCTTCGATGTTAAAAGGTTTCCCCAATGATGTTTATTTCCAAGTAGGTTTATTGGTTCTCATTGGTTTGGCCGCTAAGAACGCTATCTTGATTGTTGAGTTTGCTGCGCAAAATCGCAAGGAAGGTATGAGCTCAACGGATGCTGCCGTAGCAGCCGCTCGGCAACGTTTCCGGGCAATTATTATGACCGCTGCAACCTTTATTATCGGTACGTTACCGTTAGTTTTTGCAAGTGGCGCCGGTGCGGTTAGCCGCCAAGAAATTGGTACCGTTGTGGTGGGCGGCATGATAGCGGCAAGTTCACTTGCGCTATTGTTCGTACCGCTCGCTTATAAGCTCTTGGAAGATATAACCACATGGCGAAACGAACGCAAAACCGATACGCAAGAGAATGCTGAGGAATCAAACCATGCATAAATTTACACTAACGGTTGCTGCGGCTCTGATCATCAGTGGTTGCGCAATGGGGCCTGATTATCAGGCCCAAGAAGTTGATGTGCCCGAGGTTTGGAACGCACAAGGTGCCGATCTGCTAACGGCAGCCAACCATCAATCAAGCGCGAATGCTGAACAGTGGCAACAATGGTGGACCCAATACCAAGATCCTGCATTGAACACACTGGTAGAACGCGCACTTGATGAAAATCTATCATTGCAAATTCAATTGCAGCGAATTGAACAAGCGCGATCACAGCTTGGCTTAAGCCGTGCCAACCAATGGCCGATGTTAAGCGCACAAGCTTCTGCAGCTCGCGAGCAACAGCCAACAACAGTAATGCCAGCGGCGCTGGGTGGCGGTGAGCCAAGCAATCAGTTTTCAATAGCTGGTGTACTTAGCTATGAAGTTGATCTTTGGGGTCGAGTAGCGCGGCAGCGCGAAGCCGCTGCAGCTATGCTCGAAGAATCCATTTTTGGAACTGAAGCCATTCGCTTAAACCTCATTACCGATGTCGTTTCTACCTACTTCTCATTGCTTGCTATCGAGCAACAGCGGCAAGCCGCACTCGATATGATTGCTTCGCAAGAACAAACCCTTGCAATAGAGGAGTATCGCCACGAGCGTGGCGCGAGTAGCCCGTTAAACGTGCGCCGAGCACAAGCAAGTTTGGCGAGTGCGAAAGCGTCGCTTCCGGATTTAGAAGAGGCAGCGCAAACCACTCGCTCTGCACTGGCAATCTTAGTTGGTTATACACCACGAGAAATGCTGGCCGAAATTGAGTTTGCTGAAGGTGAATTAAATGCCGTAACGCAACCTACTGCATTTCCACCGATAGCGCCTTCAGAATTACTGCAACGCCGGCCTGATGTGCGTGCTGCTGAAGCTAGCCTGCAAGTTGCATCAGCGGAAGTTGGTGTTGCCGTGGCGCAGCGTTTCCCGAGCTTAAATCTAAATGCCCTACTCGGCACCGCCGCAGTAGATACAAGTGATTTATTTAGCTCAGGATCAGAATCATGGAGTATTGGCGCTGATTTAGCAGGACCAATATTTGATTTTGGGCGCCGCCGCAATGCCGTAGAAACAGCGGAAGCCGGTTTAGCAATTGCCGAGCTTGAATACCAACAAGCGGTTATATCAGCATTTCGCGATACACGCGATGCGTTACTGTTACTCGAGATTGCCCAGCAGCGCTTAACTGCTACTGAAGCTGAATACGAAGCTGTTGCAGATACCTATCGGTTAGCAAAAATGCAATACGATGGTGGCGCTATTGGCTTTTTTGAACTTCTAGAAACACAACGTGCATTATTAAACGTTGAAATGGCGTTAAGTAGCGCGCGCAATGCGCAACTTACCGCAAGCACCAATCTGTTTAAAGCCCTTGGCGGCGGTTGGTAATTCCTCTTAAACCCAGCACAAATAAGCGATTTTGCTTATCTGTGCTGGCTCCCCAGATAACCTATCTGCATTGAGTTCTGCGTATAAAAGTGGCATACTGTGCGCCGAATTCTGAGGGGTGTGGGTTGTGTTTTACCACCCTTTTTCCCAACGCATTATTTTCCGGCGGAATTACCTTCCGGAGCCTGAAAGCGTTGCTCTAACCAATAGGAATCACAATGTCGACTGATAAATCAACGATTATTTATACCGAAACTGATGAAGCGCCTCGCTTAGCCACCTACTCTTTATTGCCAATTATCCAGGCATTCACGAAGGCAGCTGGTATTTCTGTTGAAACTCGTGATATCTCTCTTGCTGGCCGTATTATTGCCAACTTCCCGGAATACTTGAGCGAAGATCAGCGCATCGGTGATGCCCTAGCTGAATTAGGCGAGCTAGCAAAAACCCCAGAAGCCAATATCATCAAATTACCCAATATTAGTGCTTCAATTCCACAGCTTGTAGCAGCTATCAAAGAACTGCAAAGCCAAGGCTACGCGCTACCAGATTATCCGTTTGACCCACAAAACGATGAACAGCGCGATGTAAAATCACGTTACGATAAAATTAAAGGTAGTGCGGTAAACCCAGTGTTACGTGAAGGTAACTCCGATCGCCGGGCCCCTACTTCGGTTAAAAACTATGCGAAGAAGCATCCGCATCGCATGGGTGCTTGGAGTAAAGATTCGAAAACTCACGTAGCACATATGGACGGTGGTGATTTCTATGCCAGCGAACAATCTACTACGTTCGAGAATGCCGATACCTTGAAAATTGTTTTAAAAGCCGAAAACGGTGAAGAAACAGTATTAAAAGACGGCGTTAAAGTACTAGCCGGCGAGGTTGTTGATGCGGCAGTAATGAATACAACCAAACTACAAGAGTTTTACGCTAAAGAAACGGCTGCGGCAAAATCTGAAGGTGTTCTATTATCACTGCACCTGAAAGCCACCATGATGAAAGTTTCCGATCCAATCTTATTTGGCCACGCAGTAAAAGTGTATTTTAAAGATTTGTTCGCGAAACACGGCGATACCTTTAAAGAAATCGGCGTTGATTTAACCAATGGCTTCGGCGATGTGGTAGCAAAAGTTGCTGAGTTACCAGAGGAAAAACGCGCAGAAATTGAAGCCGATATCAAAGCGGTATATGCAAACCAAGCTGAACTTGCGATGGTAAACTCCGATAAGGGCATCACCAACCTGCACGTTCCAAGCGATGTAATCATTGATGCTTCAATGCCTGCTATGATTCGCGATGGCGGTAAAATGTGGGATACCGCTGGTGGCCAGCAAGATACCAAAGCAATGATTCCAGATCGTTGTTACGCTGGTGTTTATGCGGAAACTATCAACTTCTGTAAAGAACATGGTGCATTTGATCCAGCAACCATGGGCACAGTGCCAAACGTTGGTTTGATGGCACAAAAAGCAGAAGAATACGGTTCGCACGATAAAACATTTGAAATACCGGCTGCAGGTACAGTGCAAGTATTGAATACCGAAGGTGAAATTGTATTCTCTCACACTGTCGGTAAAGGCGATTTATGGCGCATGTGCCAAGTGAAAGATGCACCAATTCGCGATTGGGTAAAACTAGCCGTAACCCGCTCACAGCAAAGCGGCATGCCTGCGGTATTCTGGTTAGATAGCGAACGCGCTCACGACCGCCAGTTGATTGGCAAAGTAGAAGATTACCTGCAAGAGCATGATACCAGTGGTTTGGATATTCAAATCATGGCGCCTGTTGAAGCGACTGTGCATACGCTGAAGCGCATGAAAGAAGGCAAAGATACCATTTCTGTAACGGGTAACGTGTTACGTGACTACCTTACCGATTTGTTCCCAATTCTTGAGCTGAACACTAGTGCAAAAATGCTTTCAATTGTACCCCTCATGAATGGCGGTGGTTTATTTGAAACAGGTGCTGGCGGTTCTGCTCCTAAACACGTGCAGCAGTTTGTTGAAGAAAACCACCTACGCTGGGATTCACTCGGTGAGTTCTTGGCGTTAGCGGCTTCTCTAGAGCACTTGAGCCGTGTTACCGGCAACGATCGCGCGCAAGTGTTGGCTGATACGTTAGATCAAGCCACTGCGAAGTTCTTAGAAACCAATAAATCACCATCACGTAAAGTGGGTGAAATTGATAACCGCGGCAGCCACTTCTATCTTGGCATGTATTGGGCAGAAGCCTTAGCTAATCAAGATAGTGATGCTGAGTTGAAAGCGCGTTTCACAAAACTAGCTGAGAAGCTGCACAGCAATGAAGATGCAATTGTGGCGAAGCTAAATGAAGTGCAAGGTGTAGCGGTTGAAATTGAAGGCTACTACCAGCCAAACACAGATTTAGTAAGCAAGGCGATGCGTCCAAGCGAAATCTTGAACGATGTGTTGGCTAGCTTATAAATAGCTGGTTGCATCAATATATCTAAGTAATTCAAAAGGCCCCTTCTTCAGGGGCCTTTTTTATTTGTACAACACAATTACCCCTATCGGATTTTTCAGCCACTCATATGAAACTGTTTCGGTTAAACTGACGTTATCCTTTTCACATTTAAAGTGCTTCATACAAAACTGCGAACATACCAGCATCGTAGTAATTATATAGGTTAGCTAAAACATGTTAGTAAGAGCCGATTTCGAAAAGCGTGAGGTAGTTACGCCACAACATTACAATTATGTTGAATCACCACTCCCCGGTGTATCTAGAATGATGCTTGATCGCCAAGGTGGTGAGATTGCTCGTGCAACGAGTGTTGTAAAGTACTCCGCCGGCGCCGGTTACACAGCGCATACCCACGGTGGCGGTGAAGAAATATTTGTATTAGATGGTGTATTTTCCGATGAACATGGTGATTACCCTGCAGGGACCTACATTCGCAATCCCCCAGGAAGTTCACATACGCCATTCAGTAAAGACGGTTGCACAATACTGGTAAAGCTCTGGCAATTTGCTAGTGGCGATCATCAACAAATGGCTTTAAATACCCATGAAATGGAATGGCGCCCTGGCTTAGTTCCTGGCCTATCGGTTTTGCCCTTACATGAACACCATGGCATGAGTACCGCGCTTGTGCGTTGGGCACCGAACACACAATTTAATTCGCATATGCACCCTGGTGGTGAAGAGATTTTCGTGCTTGAAGGGCTATTTCGCGATGAGCACGGCGAATACCCTGCTGGTTCCTGGTTACGCAGCCCACGCTGGAGTAAACACACTCCTTTTACCGGCTCTGAAGGAGCACTTATTTATGTGAAAGTTGGGCACATAGGCGCTGATTTCATGCAACTTCCATCAACCGATTAAAGTGCGGCATTAACCTAAAGTCGAATTCCATTTTTTAAAGTTCCGAGTAGATTAAATTACAGTAGTCACTTAATCACTAAAACGCATCACTTTCCTGTGAGCAGCGGAGCGCAGCAGTATGAACTATCGGCAAACACATCAGAATTCTATCAATAATCCAGAGCAATTTTGGCGCGAACAAGCGTCGAAATTAGCCTGGTTCCGGCAACCAAAAACAATTCTAAGCAATAACCCTGAACAGCCCAGCGGTTATGAATGGTTTGCTGGAGGTGAACTGAATATTTGTTACCTAGCCCTCGATTATCATGTGGAGCAAGGCCGTGGCGAGCAAATAGCGCTTTACTACGATTCACCCATCACCGGCAATAAATATAGCTATACCTATTCTGAGCTACTTCACGAAGTGGCAAGATTTGCGGGTGTTCTGCAGCAACAAGGTGTCGCTAAAGGTGATCGTGTTGTTATTTACATGCCAATGATTCCAGAAGCCACCATAGCAATGCTTGCCGTTGCCCGCTTAGGCGCTATTCATTCGGTTGTGTTTGGTGGTTTTGCCGCACACGAATTAGCCGTGCGCATTGATGATGCCCAGCCTAAATTGGTTGTTTCAGCTTCACATGGCATTGAGCCGCACCGCTTAATCCCTTATAAGCCGCTATTAGATTTGGCCATTACTAAAGCTAAGCACAAACCGCTAGGTACTGTAATTTATCAGCGGAACAACGTACCCGACGCGAAAAAAGTAGTATGCAGCATGCAAGAAGGTTTTGATATTGATTGGCAACGCGCCATGGAATCAGCAACGCCGGCCAATCCTGTAACCGTCGCTAGCAATGATCCGCTTTACATACTGTACACCTCAGGAACCACGGGTAAGCCCAAAGGCGTGGTACGCGACACCGGTGGTTACGCCACTGCCCTGCATTACAGTATGAAGGCGATTTATAATCTGGAAACGGGCGATGTCATGTTTTCTGCCTCGGACGTTGGTTGGGTAGTAGGCCACTCCTATATCATTTATGGGCCCCTTCTTGCCGGTTGCAGCACCATTCTTTACGAAGGAAAGCCCGTATTCACCCCTGATGCTGGCGCTTTCTGGCGAATATGTGAAGAATATAAAGTGAACGCTATCTTTGCTGCGCCAACGGCTTTTCGGGCTATACGTAAGGAAGATCCGGAAGCTGATTTTCTCCGCAAATACGATATCAGTAGCGTAGAAAATATCTTCATGGCGGGCGAGCGATTAGATCCTGCAACGTTTGCGTGGACCCAAGAAAAAACCGGAAAGCCCGTTATCGATCACTGGTGGCAAACTGAATCGGGCTGGCCGATTTGCGCAAGCCCAGCGGGTATTGAAAAGCTTAGTGTAAAAGCGGGCTCATCTTCACTACCTGTACCTGGCTATAACGTTATGGTACTTGATGATTCAGGCGATCCTATTGCAGCCAATGAACAAGGAAACATAGCCATTCAACTTCCGCTTCCACCGGGCTGCTTAACCACAATTTGGGGCGACTCTGAACGCTTTCAAACGAGCTATCTGCAACAGTTCCCCGGCTATTATGCGAGCGGTGATGGTGGCTACATTGATAGCGATGGCTATGTATTTATCATGGGAAGAACGGATGATGTCATTAACGTTGCCGGTCATCGATTATCAACAGGTGAAATGGAGGAAGTAGTTGCCAGCCACCCCGCAGTTGCCGAATGTTGTGTGGTAGGTGCAAGCGATAGCTTAAAAGGGCAACAACCTATTGGGTTAATTATTATGAAGAATGGTCTGGATATTACACCAGAGCAATTAGAGAAAGAGTTAGTAGCCCTGGTACGAGAAGAAATTGGTGCACTCGCATGTTTTAAAAAAGCAGTTACCGTAAAGCAATTACCAAAAACGCGATCGGGTAAAATCCTACGTAACCTAGTGAGAAAAATTGCCGATGGACACGATTATGTTGTTCCATCCACGATTGACGATCCGGAAAGTATTAACGAAATAAAACATGCTTTAGGGAATTAACACCCATAAACGAAAAAGGGTAGCCGCAACGGCTACCCTTTATTATTTATTTCACGTCCGTTTAACCGAAGTTAAACTAGGCAGAAATCATGGCAAATTAAATTGCTACGATGTTCTCAGCCTGAGGACCTTTCTGGCCTTGAGTAACGGTGAAAGAAACTTTTTGGCCTTCAGCCAAAGTTTTGAAACCGTTGCCAGAGATCGCGCTGAAATGAGCGAATACATCTGGACCGCCTTCGCGCTCGATGAAACCAAAACCTTTAGTTTCGTTAAACCACTTTACGGTACCAGTAACTGTATTAGACATAATATTATCCTGAAATTTTTAAATGTTAAATGTGCACTCCAGCTGGTATCAGCTTGGATAGTGCGGTCATGCGGGAAAAATAAACTGAAACTTAAGAACTACAGGACGAAGATTATGGTAATACGACGAATTGGAGTGTTAAATTGTATCTTTCTTGCATTGGTGGCTACTATACAGCATCCGTAAAGAAAAGATAGCTATACTTTAATAAAAGAAGATAAAAACAAGCAATTAAGTTGCAAATTGGCTAAAAAGGAAAATTATGCGTTTCCCCATCATCACTTTCACTATGAACCCAGCTGTAGATACCTTCGGTGAAACAGAGCGCATTTTTGATGATAGCAAAAGCCGTTGCCAACAATCACACCAAGAACCTGGCGGTGGCGGAATTAACGTGGCGCGCAATATTTCGCGTATGGGCACCTCTGCACTCGCCATATTCCCTGCTGGTGGTTTCAATGGGGAATTACTCAAACAACTTTTGGCCAGAGATAACACGCCCTACTTTGCCATACCTATCAGCGCCGATACGCGGCAAAACTTGGCCATTATCGAGCGCTACTCAGGAAAGATGTATCACTTTGTTTTCCCCGGGCCTGATCTTTCCGAGAGCGAATTACAAGCCTGCCGAAATGCATTGTTAGAACGCCCACAACACCCTGATCTTCTCGTGCTTAGTGGTAGTATTGCTGATTCGGTGCCCGCTAATTTCTATGGTGAGATTACCCACCAAGCCAATGAAATCGGTATCAAGGTAATTTTAGATAGTTCAGGAGCAGCTTTACAAGGCGCACTTTATAATGGCGCATATATTGCAAAATTAAATCGAAAAGAGTTTTCATCGTTAGGTTATTCTGAACTTGATGATATCCCCACATTATTTTGCCAAATGCGCGAAGAAGTTAAAAAAGGTGCTGTTCGAAATTTAATTGTAACGCTTGCAAAAGGCGGCGCACTGCTAGTTACAGAAACCGGCGAAGAGCTTGCTTACATGCCCCCAAAAGTTGAAATTGTTAGCCATGTAGGTGCAGGAGATAGCTTTGTTTCGGCTTTAACCTATCAACTACACCAAGGTACTCCGTTAGCGGAAGCCTTTCGATATGGTGTTGCTGCTGCCTGCGTTACCGTGCAAACCAAGGGTAATCAACTCTATGATTTAGAGTTGTTGCAAGAAATCTATAAAAAAACACAGCCGCTTGGATAAACCGCTGTGTTTCTCGGGAAATACGTACTGTAGTTAACCTTGGAGGTTATATTCTTTCGACATCAAGTAGGCGTAAGCAACTGTAAATGCAGTTTCCTGAAAAATCTTTAATCCGGTATCGGAGTAATCAATTGGAATCGAATTACGTTTTATAATTTCTTTTTGTACAGAGTTCGATAGCAAATGTGTGTCCACATTATCGATTAACTGCAACGCTGCTTCGATCTTAAAACCTACCGCAGAACCCGAAAATTTACCTTTCTGCATGCGTTCTTTTATAATCAAACGCTCAATTTTGTAATCTTCAATCAATTTCCGAAAGGTAAATTGAAAACGGCGTACTTGTTCGGCATCGTGGTCTTTCAACAACTGAAAGCGCACTTGTCGACAATCAGGAATTTGCATTAATCCATCGTTCATTTCCATCAAACAGATAATTGCTTCGTTACTTTTTATTTCGATGCCGCATACGCGCATGGTTCACTCTCCGTTTCTGCTAGTTCCTAGCCTTCTGCCGGCATTGTACAGTATGCAACGCTTACAGCAAGGTTTATGGATTACATAACAAGTGCTTCACTAAGCGTCGCTGGCATCCGCTAATTCTTTTTCCAATCGATTACTTTCATCTGCCCGTGGCTTCACTAAACGGGCCAACGCTAAATACAGCACCGGCGTAAGATATAAAGTGAACAACACCGAAATACCCAAACCGCCAAATACTACCCAACCGATAGCATTACGCGCCTCCGCTCCGGCTCCTGAGGATAAAATCAAGGGTAAAGCCCCAAGTAGCGTCGATAGTAATGTCATCATAATGGGCCGTAAGCGTATTTTCGCCGCTTCTTCTACAGCTTCACGCACTGAACGCCCGCTATCACGCATTTGATCGGCGAACTCCACCAATAGAATTGCATTCTTTGCTAGCAAGCCAATCAACATCACCAAACCGATTTGCGAATAAATGTTTATCGAATTCCCGGTCAATAAGAGTGCGAAAAGCGCTGCCGCAATGCCGAATGGAACCGTTGCCATCACCACAACAGCACTGTTCACACTCTCAAACTGTGCGGCTAATACTAGGAACACAATTAATAGTGCGAACACGAACGTTAACGTAACATCACGTGTCGTTTCTTCAAATGCCAGCGCTTCACCTAAGAATACTAATCCGATATCCGATGGAAGTTCCTCTTGCGCTAAATCACGTAACCGCGATACCGCCTCGTTAATAGTAATGCTATCGGGTAGCTCCATATCCATTTCGATAGCACGCCGCTGAGCCTGCCGTTCAAGCTCTGCCGCCACGCCCTCTTCGCTAATCGTTGCAAGGCTAGATAACGGAACTAAACCGCCATCGCGCGAGCCCACATATAAATTCGTTAAATCGGAAGGATTTTCTACTAAATTCCGAGATGCCTGTAAAATAATCGGAATTGATTGATCCCCTACATTCAAATCGGCTAAATCATCACCATTTATTGCTACACGCAATGTTGCCGCAATATCAGAAAGCGGAACATTTAGTTCTTCCGCCCGCAGCCTATCAATGTTTACGCGCAACTGCGGTTGCGTTGGTTGATAGCCTAAGTTCGGCACGCCGAGTTCTGGAATTCTATCTTGAATTAATCCAGAGAATTTTAACGCAGCAGCATAAATTTCTTCATAGTCTTGGCCCGTTAAAGCGAGATCCAAGCCGCCGCCGGTTCCCCGAAGGTTTAAACTATTAGCCCCAGAAGCGCGAGCAGGCGCACCGGGAATTTCAGATAAGGGGCCACGAATTTCATTTATAATCTCTTGTTGGCTACGCGTTCGTTCTTCCCAAGGCTTTAGTGGCACAACTACGAACACACGGTTCGGGTCCCACTGCCCTACAACCGTCACAATGTTTTCAATTTCGCCGTCGTCAACATAAGGCAACAATACTTCTTCAATTCGGTCGGCCTGACGATCCATGAAGTTTAAGCCGACGCCATCGGGCCCCGTTGCAAAAATCGCGATTCGGCCTCGATCTTCAGGCGGCAAGAGCTCACTATCAAGCGTTTGATAAACCCATACCGACGAAACCGCAGCCAACGCACACACAATGAATACCAACCACGCGCGATTCAATGCCCAATGTAAACTTGTACTGTAGCTATCGCGCAATTTATTACCAAACTGAGCGAGCTTACTACTACTCGGTTTTGAAAGCGGTAAACGCGCTGTTAGTGCCGGCACCATCGAAAGCGCAACAAAGGAGGAAATAATCACGGCCGCTGCTAACACCCCACCAAATTCACGAAACAACCGGCCAGCAGTTGACGGTAAAAAGGCGATGGGCACAAACACGGCCACTAACACTGCCGTTGTGGCCACTACAGCAAAAAACACTTCTCGTGTCCCTATTACCGCAGCAGCACGGGCGCCAAGGCCCATAGAACGACGGCGCTGAATATTTTCGGTAACAACAATGGCATCATCGACAATAAGGCCGGTAGCCAATACCAAGGCGAGCAACGTTAAGATATTAATCGAAAAACCAAGTATCCAAAGCGCCGCCAAAGAACCAATCAAAGATACGGGAATTGCTAAGGCTGGAATGATCGTTGAGCGAAAGTTACCGATGAAGAGCCATAGGGTTAAAATAACCAAAAGAACAGTAAGAACGAGTGACGTTAAAACTTCGCGCACTGAACCTCGAATAAACTCAGCGTCATCGGAGGTTATCAGCACTTGTAAATCTGGAAAGCGCTCAGCGATGCCGGCCATTTGCGCCTGAATTTCATTTGATATTTCAATAGTATTTGAGCTTGCTTGGCGAATAATTGAAAGGCCAATAACCGGCCGCCCATTTAAACGCACAAAGTTCTGTGCATCCGCCGGGCCAAAGTAGACATCAGCAACATCACCCACTCGGGTATCACCACGAATGATAATATCGGCAACTTGATCGGCGGTAACTGAGGTAGCATCAGCTCGCACAATTAATTGTTGGTCAGTTGAACGGATACTCCCGGCGGGTACATCGAAAGGCGCTTGGCGCAAAGCATCGGCTAAATCGGTAACCGCTAAATCAAAACTCGTCAGCTTTAACGGATCGATCATGACGCGCAGAACTCGCTCGCGATCGCCATTTAAAGCGATATCTGCAACGCCCGGTATATTCAACAACAACGGTATTAAATCGGTTTCTACCCTATCGGTCATGGTTTCGAAATCTAGCGTTTCGCTGGTTACGGCAACCCGCACCACTGGGTCTGCGTTGTTATCCGCTTTAATAATGGCTAGGCGTTCCACATCAGGTGGTAGCTCACGTTCAACACGCGCAACCGACTCTCGCAGATCGTTCGCCGCATTATCCAAATCAACACCGGGCCGAAACTCAACCACAATTCGAGTACTATTTTCTTCACTCGAACTACTAATCGATTTAACCCCATTTACCCGCGCCACAGCACCTTCAAGCAACCGCGTAACTTCGGTATCAACGGTTTCCGGCGCAGCACCGGGGAATGCAGCAGTAACGGTAACTACGGGGCGGTCGACATCAGGCAGTTCACGCACTTCAATCGCGTTAAGCGCCGCAAAGCCGGCTATAATGATCAGTAAATTCAAAACAATGATCAGAACCGGCCGGCGTATCGCTAGGGATGGTAAATCTTGGCGAGCTTTATTAGCTGCAGAGCTATCCTTACCTTTACTCATGGGTTCACCTGAGAATCATCAGTAAAACGAAGTTTCTGCCCAGCGCGAAGTGTTTGAATTCCTTCTACAACTAAAAAATCACCTTTTTGAATAGGTGCATCTACTAGAATACGGCCGGCTAACCGTTGTTTAATTTGCACATCAATACGCTCAGCTACGAAATCCTCACCATCAGCTGTTGCCAGCCACACATAAGCACCGGTAGCTCCCCAAAGCAGTGCCGCTTCAGGTATGGAAACAAACTCTTGGCCAAGTGATGTCATATTTACCCGAAAACTCATACCTGGACGATATAAGTCTGCACTATTATCCAGTAACGCACGCACACGAATAGTTCGGTTTAGCTCGTCAATACGTGAATCGATTTCGGCAATTTCTACTGCAACGGTAACGTCTTGGCGTTGCCATGGCTGAACCGTGATTTCGGGATCATCGGCAAGTATCTCAAGCGCGGCTTCCGGCGCTCGAAAGTTAATAAACAGCTGATTTCGTTCATCAAGGCTGGTGATTGCCGTTTGTTGGGTAATCCGATCCCCTACGTTCACATCAGTTAATCCAACAACCCCCGTGTATGGGGCCCGAACAAAACGGTCTTCCAGTTCTGTTTGTGCTTCTTCGAGCGTAACCTCTAGTAAATCACGCGCGGTAATTGCATCATCCAGATCACTTTGGGCAACGCCACCTTGTTCACGCGTTCGTTGTAACCGGCTAACCGTGCGTTCGGCATCGGCTAATTGAATCCGAGCCCGCGCTACCGCAACATTCTGCCTGCGCGCATCAAGCTCTACCAATATTTCATCTTTCTCGACCAGCTGCCCTGGGGAAAAGTGCACGGCAGTAACAATATCGCCCACTGCTGGAAATAACATAATCGATTGTATGGCTTGCGCCGAACCTACAGCTTCGATCGTGCGGCTTTCGCGCTCTAGCTCAATCTTTTGTACCAGCACTAACGTGCTGTCATCAGCACCATTTTGCTGAGCCATTGTTGCATACGAGAACAAACACGCAATTCCTAGCGTTGTAATAAGTAAGGATTTTCCCCAGCCAGCTCTCATTCTATGTCCCTGTTTTTCGAAGATAGGTTTGTAGTTTTTGCACGAATAGAGAATACGTAGAAAGCCTATAAATGATCACATTTGCAAAGAATCTTTACTCATCGACACATAAAGGTATTTCAGTTACAGCTTCAAATTTTCCGGTTCTACATAAAACCAACAGCCATTTTCATACACAAATTTAGATTTCTCTTCCATCATCTGCAGCACCCCTTGCTCTTGATAAAAGGCACGAAAATGAACATACCCTTTTGTATTCCGCTGCCAACTTTCTAAAATTTGTAGCTTTACCCATTCCGGGTTGCCATCTAAATCCAGCGGCGGGCGGGTACTTGGGTGCCAAGTTTCCTGCAAATAACGAATATTTCCTTTCACGAACGCTGTATAACGAGAGCGCATTAATAGTTCAGGCGTTGATGCACCGCCGCCTTGATGAAAAACACCACAGCATTGTGCGTAGCTCTTCTCGCTGCCGCACGGGCAACTTGCCTCTTCAAGCATCTAATTCTCCAGTATCGTGTTTGCTCAAATTTATTCCACCCACGCATAAACTCATCTAGCTTGCGAACGTGTCGATATAAAGTTGCTCTACTTGCTCGCGCGCCCACGGCGTTTTTCGCAAAAATTTAAGGCTAGATTTTACCGAAGGATCATTTTTAAAACTGTTGATATTAATTTTTGTTGCTAATTTTTCCCAGCCGTAATGCGCTTGTAATCTCACTACTACTTGCTCTAACGTAACGCCGTGTAACGGATTATTTGGTTGTTCATTTGCCATTCGGGAATCTCTTGAATTAATTTGTTTAAATATATTCGCTGCACAGGCCCACTATAACGAAAACTGCAGGCTGCTTTAACACCCTATTATGCAGGTTGCCAGCGGCAAGCAACAGCTGTTTCGTCGACCCACAATTGCCGCTACAATACTGTGAACCTATAGCTTTACCGTACATATTATATTTAACACTGCGTATTCTGAGCAGCCGTTAACCATTAAGTTCCTCTGCCTATTGCCAGTGAGCCGTTATTAATGAACTCTGCCCATCAAGCATCCGAACATATCAGCCGTGGCATTATCTTTATGTTGCTTGCAGTATTCTGTTTTGCACTTATGGATGTTGCAATGAAGCATTTAGCCGCGCACCTAAGTTCATTTCAAGTGAGCTTTTTTCGTGGTGCCACATCACTGCCGTTCGTACTTTTATGGCTCGCAAGCCAGCGCACCGTACACAAAATAAAACCCCATAATTTATTACTCCACGCTGTACGTGGCGTAATTAGTATCGCTTTTTTAATTCTTACGGTTATTACCCTCAGAGAACTGCCGCTTGCCAATGCGTACGCCATATTCTTTGCTGCACCCCTAATGATTACTCTACTATCCGTACCTATTCTCGGCGAGAAAGTAGGTATTCATCGATACAGCGCTGTTTGCGTTGGATTTGTTGGCGTCGTTATTATGCTCAATCCAAATGCTATGGGCTTCGCTTCCATTGGCGTTATCTCCGGTCTACTCGCCACGGTAGGTTATAGTTTCGCCATGATTTTGGTGCGTTATATGCATCGAACTGAAACCTCGGAATCCTTAATGTTCTTCTTTGTGTTGAGCTTAACACTGGGTTGTGGCCTGCTCGCGCTTGGCGATTGGCAACCATTATCAATATCTGATTTGCCCTGGCTGCTATTGCTCGGTGTATCAGGAGCAATAGCGCAATACCTACTCACCGAGGCATATCGCCAAGCACCACCTTCGGTACTCTCATCTTTCGAATATACGGCGATGATTTGGGCGTTGTTACTGGGCTACATATTTTGGCACGAACTCCCGAGTATTTGGGTGCTTGCCGGTGCTTGTGTAGTAATAGCCAGTGGCGTTTACATTAGCCACCGCGAATCTATTCGCAAGAAACAAAACCTACCGCAGCAAGAGCCTTGATTCCAAGCCAGAAATACAGCAAGGTTATGGCCTATCACAACAATAAAAGCTATTCATTCACGCTCAGGAAACCACTATGAAATCAATTTTCCAAGCCCTATTTGTCACTGTGCTATTGCTCGCCTCATCGCTAGCCGCTGCCAGCGATACCAAAAGCATTACTGAGTTTACGACTGACATGGAAGTAAACAGCGGTTTTTATACGTTCTACTTTGATGCTGCGAACGACAAAGTTTACCTCGAAATTCCCGCAGATAGTGGTGAATTTATCTTTCAAAGTAGTTTACCGCGAGGCGTAGGCTCGAACGATCTCGGCCTTGATCGTGGCCAACTCGGTGCTACTCGGTTGGTGGAATTCAGTGTTCACGGCAACCGTGCACTTCTCATTGAAAAGAACACAACATTCCGGGCACTTACCGATAATGAAATGGAGCGCAGAAGTGTAGAAGAGGCTTTCGCTGAATCCGCACTATTTGGTTTTAATGTGGTGGCTCAAAACGATGCGGCTGTGTTAGTTGATTACACGCCGTTTCTATTCACCGACATTAACAATATCGGACAGCGTTTGCAGAATATTAATGAAGGCAGTTTCCAACCTGATACATCGCGCTCTGTTTTATGGCCTGAGCGAATGAAATCGTTTCCCAAGAACACCGAACTCGAAGCAAAGGTTACGTTCGCTGGCTCAAATGCTGGTCGTTTTGTGAATTCGGTAACGCCCGAGCCTTCGGCTATTACCGTGCACTTACATCATTCATTTATCGCCTTGCCTGATGATGGTTACCAAACGCGGGCTTTTCATCCGAGCAGTGGCTATTACGCGCGCGGCTTTCAAGACTATGCGGCCCCATTACAAGAATCGATGGACCAGCGCTTTATTGCGCGCCATCGTTTAGAGAAAAAAAATCCAGATGCGGCCGTAAGTGAGGCCGTTGAACCAATTATCTATTATCTCGATCCGGGCGTGCCGGAGCCGGTTCGCACCGCACTACTCGAGGGTGCACGCTGGTGGGCAGAAGCTTTTGAAGCTATCGGCTTTAAAGATGCATTTGTGGTAAAAGATCTCCCAAGTGACGCCGACCCAATGGATGTTCGTTATAACATTATCCAATGGGTACACCGCGCCACTCGGGGCTGGTCGTACGGCGCCTCGGTGATCGACCCGCGTACTGGCGAAATTTTAAAAGGACACGTTTCCCTAGGTTCCCTGCGTGTTCGCCAAGATATGTTGATTGCCCAAGGTTTACTTGCACCATTTGCCGACGGCAAAGATAGCGAACAACTTATGGCCGATATCGAAGCCATGGCATTACACCGTATTCGCCAATTATCAGCACACGAAATTGGCCATACCATAGGCATCGCACATAACTTTGCCGCCAATTCACAAGATCGTGCCTCGGTAATGGATTACCCTCACCCGCTCGTTACCATTAACGATAACGGTGAAATTAGTTTAAATAACGCGTATGCCACTGGCATGGGCAAATGGGATAAATTTACCGTAGCTTATGGCTATACCCAATTTGCTTCAGCTGAAGCTGAAACCGAAGGCCTGCAAAATTTAATAGCAGAAACCTATGCAAAAGATATGCACTTTATTTCCGATAGAGATGCCCGCCCTGTGCATAGCGGCCACCCCACTGCCCATCTTTGGAATAATGGTGAAAATGCAACGGATGAACTTAACCGATTGATTCAGGTTCGAGAAAATGTATTAGCGCGATTTGGCCGAGATAACTTAGCGCCGGGGCGGCCGCTAGATGAGCTACAGCAAGTGTTGGCACCCATGTACTTACTGCATCGTTATCAAGTTGAGGCTGCCGTAAAGTTGGTGGGCGGTGTTGATTATCGCTACGTTGTAAATGGTGAGCCCATCGTAAACGAAGCCGTTAGTGCGCAGGAACAACAGCGGGCTCTAGCTGCGCTGATAAGCACGTTAGATGCGGAATTCTTAAGTTTACCCCCATCAATTGAACAGCTTTTGGTACCGAAAGCCTATGGATCGTATGATAGCCGGGAAGATTTCCCAACCCGCATGGGGCTATTTACCGATCCCATTACTATGGCCGAAACCAGCGTAAATCATACACTCAACTTGCTGCTCAATTCACAGCGTTTAAACCGCTTAAATTGGCAAGTTCAACGCGGTGGTGAAGCCAATATTACACCGGGCGCGTTAGCGAAACGGTTAATTGATAACGCAAGTTCGAATCGAGCAAGTAATAGCCAGATCAGCCAGCGGGTAGCCTATCTTACGGCTTATCATTTATCGCAAGCCATGCTTAACTCAGCAACTGCACCTGAAGTTCGAGGGCAATTAGAGTGGGCGTTAGACAATTGGAGAACAACACTTCAAGCAGACGCTGAGAATGGTGATGATGCTTATTTTTCCTCCTACTTAGCACGCCGTTTGGCACACGTTTTAGAACATCATGAATGGATGGACGCGTTCAGCCCAGCGCAAATGCCACCGGGCTCACCTATTTAGTGCATAACGAAGTATTTGTTTGTTAAGAAGCCGGTTGCTAAACCAGTGCAGCGCTGTTTTAGCAACCGCCATGCCCTTGCATAGTGGAACTAGCGCTTATATTGCGTGGGGCAGTAACCGCGGGTAACATCAGGTGAGCGCAATGCTTTATGCTTGGTTTTACGCCCACTAACACGCTCTCGCCATAATCGAAACGAAGAAGGTTTTAACGCTCGACGCATCAATTTGATCACCTCTTTTTCGGCATAGCCGAAGGTTTCTTCGATTGCTTCAAATGGCGTTCGATCCTCCCACGCCATCTCAATGATTCGCGATTTTTCGTGTTCAAGCATGGTTCTGTTTTTCCACTATATTAGCTTTATGTGCGGTAAACTGGATTTCCAGTTCATTCTCATTTACGTGCGCGAATCCATTTAAGTTCACGCAAATTAAGATCAAAATTGGCCTAAACCTACTTCAGTTTCGTAACTACAAGCCGATAACTTAAAACCAGTGAAAGAAATGAATCACGCAACATCAGCGCACGGGCTCACGCTAAACGTGCCGGTTTTAACGGCTTTTTTCCCCGATGTAATTACGCTATAGTGAAATTATTGATGATAATTTGTAAAGGTGAAATGAATGAGTACGAACTTTCCTAAAGATATGGAACCAGTGATTGGTTGTAACCGTTGTGCCGTCGACCTCCCCTTTAAATTCACTTTCGCATTTCAGCCTATTGTTAATGTTGCTAGCAAAACAATGTTCGGTTACGAGGCGCTCGTTCGTGGCTGCGATGGCAGTTCTGCGTGGTCCGTACTGAGCCAGGTGAACGATGATAACCGATATATGTTCGATCAAGCGTGCCGCGTAACAGCAATTCGCTTGGCAGGCAAATTAAAGCTTGATTCCGTTCTTAGCATTAATTTTTTGCCCAATGCCGTTTACGAGCCTGCTCACTGTATTCGAAGTACCCTTCTTGCTGCGAAAGAGAGTAATTTCCCAGTTGAGAATTTAATGTTTGAGATTACCGAATCTGAACAAGTGCATGATGCAGACCACCTTACCAAGATATTCAAAAACTATTCTGAACAAGGCTTTATAACCGCTATTGATGATTTTGGTGCCGGCCATGCAGGTTTAAACCTACTTTCCAGTTTCCAACCGCGGGTTATGAAAATCGATATGGAATTGGTTCGCAATATTCATGAAATCACGGTTAAACAAATCATCGTCGATTCGCTACTAACCATGTGTATGCGATTAGGTATTACGCCACTAGCTGAGGGCGTTGAAACGCGCGAAGAGGTTGATTACTTTAAATCTAAAGGTGTTGACCTCATGCAAGGCTACTTCTTTGCTAAACCGGGTTTTGAAGAATTGCCGGAAGTTGATTACCAATCATTTTAACCTAGGTAAAACCGCTGGTTAATCAATGAAACGTCGCGAAATGCTTATCGGTGTTGCTAATGCTCAATGCTCTCTACCGCATTTTGTGTTTCTTTCGCGAACGCCAGCAGAATATCTTTATCACGTGTTAGTGTAATCGTTTCTTCAACCACTTCAGTTACCGCAAGCACGTGTGTTAACACAACGGTACGCCGTTCATGCGCACTGGTATCGCGTGCGATTATCCGAAAAGCCGATAATAAGTGCTTCAATATCCAAACATTGCCAGCTGCATTTTGCCGAATTTGATCGAAGCCGGTAGCGAACAAATCAGCATAATTCGGGCCTGCAAGCACTAAGCGAACTTGCCCCTGCTCACATCGAAACGCCGATTCAATATCCCGTTTATTTAAGGCAACAAACACGGCCGTAAGCTGATCAATGCACATCGTTGCTGTGGTCGTATCATTTACGCCGGGCGAAAGCGCGCGTAGAGCAACATCAACTAACTGACGCAAACCAAAAGTTACATCTTGTTCCACCGTTCGTTGTCGGCCAATCGCGCACATATTCGCAATTTTCTCGGCTTCTTCTTTATTCGGTAAAAAACCATGTACCGATAGAATTCCTACACCAGATACAGCAAACTCGCCAACCTTCTGTTGGGCACGTATAACCCCGCCTTTCTTAGCCGCAAACGCTACAAGATTATTTACATCTAAACTTTGCAAATAACCTGACTTCGTTGCCGCTACAGGATGCCAGAACCGCTCTGTACCCTGTAACTCTAGTTCGATATCAGATTCAGGCTTCACCTGCGCTGAGAGCTCCGGATACAAAGCTGCAACCGCACAAATCGTTTCCGAGGCTACTTCCGCTAAAATATGATTGGCTTGAATAGACCGAGCTAGATGATGGATAAAATAAATTAGTATCGCAATGCCCAAAAAGCCGAGCATTAACCCGGTAAGAACAGCAACCGACGGAACGAATTGGTTCTCGCCACCACTTATCGTGCGTAACACGATCAAGCAATAAGCAAAAATGCCGAGAAATACACCGAGTGATGTTTGCGTTCCTCTATCGGCCATAAAGTTTCGCAGGATCCGCGAGGAATATTGGCTTGAAGCTAAGGACAAAGCAACCAAGGTGCTAGAAAACACCACACCGGTAACCGTGATTGTTGTAGTAGCAATCGTTGAAAGCAAGCTGCGGGAACCATCAACGCTTGCTGCAAAGGCCCGAGGCCAACTATCTAAAAAGCTCGCAGATGTATATTCCTCGAGTTCAATCAATGCAAAAGCGAGTAGTACGGAAGTGAGTACGATTAGCGTCGGCAAAAACCAAAAGCTAGCGCGGATATCCAACCATACATGATACATTCTGTTCAACATCGACATTCCCTTTCTACTAAATGTGGCTACTTTGGCTAGGAGCTAACAAAGCTAAGCTACCATGTACATAACCATACTACTCACCAACATATAGTAGAAAACCGAGTTTTGCGAATTGCTTTTTCTCGAACTCTAAATCTTCTATAAGAACTTGATCAGCCAAAGCCTGCTCAGTTAAAGCAATACGTAACTCGAATCCCTTTACTTGTACCGAAGTAATAGGTGATAAATGCTGACGATCATTATTAAAAACCACTGCTAAACGCAATAATACTAACAACGCCAAAACTTTAGATGTTTCAAACAGGGTAAACGGCGGAAACGCATGGGGATCTATTTTTTTCCGAAAATAGCGAGCTAACAAGGCCGTAGCCCGTTGTTCTTCTCTATTAAAGCCTGGCATATCCGCATGCTGTAAAATGTACCCTGCATGTTTATGTCGACTACTGAAGTTAATATACAAACCAATTTCATGCAGCAATGCGGCCCAGCTTAACAGGCGACGAAATAGTTTGCCTTTCAATTGCCATTCTTGCTTTACTGCCGCGAGAAGCTCCAAGGCTGTTGCCTGCACTCTGGCGGCTTGTTCAGTATCAACACCATAACGCACAGCTAAACTATCAATTGTGCGTTGCTGAACATCTTTGTGCTCAAGCACTTGTTCAGCCAGTTGATACAATACACCCTCGCGCAATGCCGCATCATGCGCACTGATTTCACTGATACCAAGTTCTTCCATGACCGCGATAAGCACCGCGATCCCCCCGGCAATAATGCCAACACGATCAGTTTCTAAGCCAGCAAAATCAGCATTGTTAAGATCAATCTGAGCGATATGCTTCGCCGGTACCAGCGTATCAATTAATACATAAAGCTGCTCACGTTGAATAGTTCCTGAAGGTGTACCAAAGCGATTTTCACACCAAGAAGTAAGTGCTTTGATGGTGCCCGAAGTACCATAAACTTTTCCGGCAGCGAAAGGTCGAAAATCAGCTTGCATCGCTTCTAATTCGCGCCGCGCTGAAATAATAGCTTTATCGAAGCGTTTACGGGTTAATTTGCCACCCGCAAAAAAATACTCCGTGTAGGAAATGCAACCCATGCTTACAGAAGCAACAATTTTTGGATATACCTCATTGCCCGCCGCTAATTCAGTACTACCACCGCCTATATCGATAATAAATCGGGAATCATCGGCCGCCGTTGTTTGCGCCACGCCATGATAAATTAAGCGGGCTTCTTCATGACCCGAAATAATTTCAATAGGAAAAGGAAAAATTGCCTTGGCGCGATTAAGCAAAATATCACTATTATGGGCAATTCGCAGTGTATGAGTGGCCACAACGCGCACTTGCTCTGGGCGAAATCCCTGCAATCGCTGTGCGCATCCTTGTAGTGCTTCTACGCCCCTTTGGATAGCTTCTTCATTGAGAATTCCAGGCGCTTTTAAACCGGCGGCTAGTTGTACCTTTTCTTTAAAACGAAGCAGCGGTAGCATGGTTCCTTTATCAAATCGCGCCGTCAGCAAGTGAAAGGAATTCGATCCCAAATCTAACGTAGCAAACTGAGGTGCATCTTCGGATGTTGTTGTAAACGCCGGATCTGAAGGTTTAACCATGAAAAAAGCCTATTTAGAAGGTGGTATTACACGAGCTTTGGCCGCTAAGTAATTATAGATTTCGATCTGGCTGCGCACTTTCTTCCTATTACCGCGGTTCACATATTCGTTGCGCTGCTCCGCATCAATCACCCGCGCTTTAGAATTATCTTTCCACTGCAACTGCATAATATCAATCACTTGCTGCTTAATTTCAGTATCCTCAAGAGGGCAAGCCACTTCTACTCGATGATCGATATTACGTGTCATTAAATCAGCAGATGAAATATATACTTTATTTGCGCCATCGTTATGAAACCAATATACCCTTGGATGCTCCAAGAAGCGATCAACGATACTGCGCACTTCAATATTTTCACTTAAACCAGTAACACCGGCGCGCAATGAGCACATCCCTCGTACGATACACCGAATTTTCACGCCCATCCTGCTTGCTCGGTATAGCTGTACAATAATAGCTTCATCAACCAGGTTGTTTACTTTCAATAATATCTCGGCGCGTTTGCCCTGTTGCGCATTTTCGATTTCGCGTTCCAACAAGCTAACAAAGCGTTCGCGTAGATTTACGGGTGAGATCATCAATTTGTTAAACGAATGCCGGAGATAAGGCGCATCGAGATAAGCGAAAACGTTTTCAACGTCGCTACAAACACCGGGATCACACGTCATTAATGCAAAGTCGGTATACACTTTCGCGGTTTTTTCATTAAAGTTACCAGTGCCGATATAAGCATATCTGCGAATATTGTTTTCTTCCTCGCGGTGAATTAAAAACAACTTCGAATGCACCTTCAAACCAGAAATACCAAATACTACATGAACGCCCGCATCGGTAAGCTCTTTCGCGAGTTCAATATTTGCTTCCTCATCGAATCGGGCTTGTAATTCTATGGTTACTTTTACTTGTTTATTATTATGCACAGCTTCCATCAACGAACGCATAATTCGTGAATTTGGTGCTACGCGATATACGCAGATTTGAATTTTCCGCACAGCCGGATCGTAAGCCGCTTGCCGCAGCAACTCAGTAACATGAGCAAATTTATGGTAAGGGAAGTATAGCAATACATCGCCCTCAGAAATCACATCGAAAACATTGCTGTCCCTTAAGAATCTGGGATGTTCTAATGTTTGCAAGGCTGGATACGCTAATGATTTACGGCCTAAATTTGGAAACTTTTGATAATCGCGGGTATTTCGATAGCTACCACCAGCAACCCGAGAGTCGTATTCGTTCATATGCAATTTCTTACATAAAAAGCGCAGCATGGCTTCTGGCATTTCTCGATCATAAACCAAACGTACAGGGTCGGCTTGTTCCCGCTGTTTGATGCCCTCCTCCATGCGCTCCAATAATCCCTGATCGATATCATGAGGTAATCGGTAATCTGCATCACGCGTTAATTTGAACGAAAAAGCGCGAATATCTTCGCAGGCGAACATTAACTGCAGAACCTGGCCCAAACACATCGCAATAATGTTATCGAGCAAAATAACATCTTTACGGCGTTTGCTTTTTTGATGCGGTAAACGCACGAATCGCGATACTTCTTCGGTTGGTACTTCTATGGCTGCATATAAAATCTCAGTCGCTAAACGCAGTTCTACACCAAAGTAAATTCGGTCTTCTTTTAGGTGTTTTAGCAAATTCGATTTTGGGGAAATGATCAGCGGAATAAGGTAACGTTTAATTTTGTCGTGGAAATATGAAATAACCCATTCTCGTTGGGTTTCAGAAAGCTGGCTCTCATTAAGAATAAAGATGTTTTTGCGCGCTAACGAAATTACCACGTCTTTTTGAATATCATCAAACTTCAACTGCAACGCAATTACTTTCTCTTGAATTTGCTTCAGTAAAAGTTGCGCCGATTCTCGTTCTTCTGAGTCTTTTGCAAAGAATATCTCTCGGCGCACATCGGCAACTCGCACCTGAAAAAACTCATCCATATTTGCCGAAAAAATACCGAGAAAGCGCACCCTCTCTATCACTGGAACTGTTCGATCCGCAGCTTCCTGCAACACCCGCTCATTAAAGGATAGCCAGCTCAATTCTTTTGCAAAAAACTTCAAAGGTGAATTCCCCTAGCCAATTAAAAATTCGCAATACAAGGGTATTAGCGCACCGTTACGCTATAGAAGTTTTGTGACATAAAAATGACAAGCTACCATGAATGCAGAAATTGATATTCAACTGCAGTTACACATGACGAATGAAATTGAAGATACAAATTGATTCAACACAAGAACTAAAAAGAAATGGTGCGTCCTAGTAGATTCGAACTACCGACCCCCACCATGTCAAGGTGGTGCTCTAACCAACTGAGCTAAGGACGCACATTTGATACTCACGAGTGCAAGCGGCGGGTATGATAGTGCTACACCTCAAAAGCTGCAAGTTTTTTTCCTTTTTTAAGTGCTTTTTTAGCGCTAAAAGTATATATCTTTACTATCTAACCTAAATATACTCGGGGTTCTCTTGTGGGGTTTATCAAAAAAGTGTTTTCTGCTTTATGGCGCTCAGCGGTAACACTTATTGTTACCTTATTTGCTTATGTGTTTATAGCTTTTGGCTATGAATCGATGCAAAACGATAAAGCTCGGCTGGAGAGCTTTGCTTATCTAGAGCAACTCTATGATAGCTATATGGTTAATCCAAGAGACCATGCGGCAGATTTAAGCATCCGCTATGTTAATTTAAACGATGAATATTATATTCACGATGAAAACACAGATACCGAGCATTACTCCTTTACCTTTAACTATACTGATGATTCGCGTTATACCACCCCCCGTGAAGTTTACAGCTATGAAATACCTGAGAACTTTCAACAGCGTGCAATTTACACGCTCACCGAACAGCCTACTATTTATGCGTTAAGCCCTGCTGCCCAATTTTCCTACGAGGAGAGTAAGGCCAGTGGATGGGGCTTTTTTGTATTTATTTTTATCCTCATCGCGTTTCCTTGGCTCAGCTTTGTTGTGTGGCTATGGCGCAGGCACGGAATCAATCATAGCGGTCCATAATTGTTTATCCTTTGATATGCAGCCCCCAATCATCCCGAGCTTCCCGGGCTAATTGCTCTTGGAATTGCGGCGCTGCGATATTGATTAACTCTGCAGCTCGCTCACTCATGCTTCGTGCACGCAAATTTGCAACCCCATATTCTGTTGCAATGTAATGCACATGTGCCCGAGTCGTCACTACACCCGCACCTGGGCTTAGCATGGCGCTAATTCTTGAAACTGTCCCTCCTGCTGCGGTGGCAGGTAGCGCGATTACTGATCGGCCCCCTTCCGATAAACTTGCACCTCGCACAAAATCCATTTGCCCACCCACGCCGGAATAAATTGAGGTACCCAATGAATCGGCACAAACTTGACCACTCAAATCAACCTGAAGCGCGCTATTTATCGCCATCACCTGATTATTTTGGCGGATCACCGATGTATCATTAGTGTATTCAACGTCTAGAAATGCAACTTCCGGGTTATCGTCCACAAAATCGTACAGCGCCTGGCTCCCCATAGCGAACGTAGTTACGATACGCCCTCTGTGCTTACGTTTACGAGAATTATTGATAACCCCAGAATGAACCAACGGCACTACGCCATCGGAAAACATTTCAGTATGTATGCCTAAATCGCACCTATCCCCCAAACACGCCAGCGTAGCCTCGGGAATTGCACCAATCCCCATCTGTAAGCAATCACCATCGCCAATCAAGCTCGCCACATTACGGCCTATTTGTTGCGTTACTTCGTTTTGTTTGGGTTGTTCATGTAAAGGCATTGCGGCGCTGTGCTCAAAATAGCGGGTAAACCGGCTCAGGTGCACAAAGGAATCACCGTGCGTACGGGGCATTTGGGGATTAATCCACGCAATTACTTTTTTCGCCATTTGCAGTGCCGCTCGCGTAGCTTCAACGGATATACCCAAACTACAATATCCGTGCGCATCAGGTGGCGAAACTTGAATCAACACAGCATCCAAGTGCTGTGCCTGCGAACGAAATAGTTTTGGAATTTCCGATAGAAAAATAGGTACGTAATCTGCTAACCCTTTTTTCACCGCATCGCGAGTTGCAGCGCCAACAAAAAATGCACGCTGGCGAAGATGCCCCTGTAAATTAGGGTTACACAATGCGCTACTTTTTTCGGTATGCAACTGCAATAGCGTTAAATTCTTGCGCGCCATAGCAATCTCAGCAAGCGCATCTAATAGTAAATAAGGTGTTGCCGCCATTGATTGGCACCAAATCACATCATTATCTTCAAGCACCGAAACCGCATCCACGGCCGAATTCACCCGCATTTCAAGCTCCCTATAAACGTCATAATCGTTGAACCCCAGCGTACTCGTAACGCAGATAATCGCAATTAGTTAAATTTTTTCGTGATTTTATAGAACTCTTTGCCTATATATTAAACAACTGATAAAAAGAGCAACCATCATGAAAACAAGCACCATCATCGCTTTATCCACTACTTCTGTTATATGTTTAGCATTATCAGGCTGTGTTGATACTCGGCCAATGTACGAACGAGCAGCAATGCAAAGCTTAGCAGATGCCGCAAACGCCCCGGTTCCCGGCGGAAGAGCGCAACCCGCACTCACTGCTCAGGAAATGGAACATTATCAAGCTGTCGTCGCGCACTATAGATCGTCGGCAAATAACTTGGAAACGTTCAATACCAGCAATGCTATCCCGTGTGATGTAGATCAAAATACTGCATACGTTATCTCCCAAAATGCACCAATGAATGTGACGAAGAGCATAATGCGTGTGGGTGCCAGAACCTTAAATCAAAGTACAACTATATCGCCGATTCAAGTGCATCTTCTCGCGGGAGAATGCAATCAAGGCGCAATTTCCGGGCCGTTTGAGGCCGTTGTGCAATATTCTATGAATACAAAACTAGCCAGCAACACGCAACAAAACACAACCTACACTGCCCGTATTAAAGGCGAATTGATTAATGGTTCTCAGCACGGCCAGTGGCAATCTATAGCAAGTGTTCGTAGCCAATCAGAGTATTTTGGCACCGACCAGACCACGTGGTCAGCACAACGTTATCAGTTTAATAACGACCAGATTAGTGGGATTCAAATGACTTACGCCGAGTTCCCGCAATTTAATAGCTTAACAGTGACGGATAGCCCATATGCGAATGAAATGCGCCGGGTAAGAACATATACCGGCAGTAACATGAGCAATATGTACACCACCTTCCAACATGCTATTTACGGTTGGTTTTACACCTATAACAATAACCAACTTCTAGCAACTTCTTGCATGTGGATGAATCAAACCGTTGCCGACACCGTGTGCCAGCGATTTTCCGCTTCTGCACCACTCAGTGAATTTGTGGGAATTGGTATTACTTTGCCAAACGAGCTACGCGGCCGCTTTCAGGTACACGGCCTATTCCATCCAAGTGCTGCTTCAAAGGCTGGGATAACGGTTGGCGATACCGTGCTCGCGATCAATGGTGTTGCACTTACAGATGAACACGATACGGCTTACGTGCAAGAAAACCTTCGTGGTACCGAGGGCAGCTCAGTATCGATTACCGTGCTCACCGAGAATGCGTTGCAAAGCCGCGAAATCAAATTAACACGATCACGAATACGCAATCCAACGCTCAGTAATTAAAAAAGTATTCATTTGCAAACCCGTTTCTCTAAAAATAGAAAAGGCCGCTATTCTTTCGAATACCGGCCTTTAATCTTCGTGGAATATTCTTTTCCGTTTTGCGAGTTCAGTGCCCGCAGTTCATGTTCTTATATCTCTAAACCACCCACTATATTCAAGAATGCGGGCGAGCACGGCTAATAATAGCCTCACAATCAACCCCTACAGGAAGGTTGCCGTAGTTTAAGCCTGAATGGCCGTTCAATCGGCTCGCACAAAAACCATCAGCCACCGCACTTGGTGCGTGTTGTAACAACAATGCACCTTGCAGTGCCAAGGCCATTCTATCGGCGATATTACGCGCGCGATATTGCAGATCATGTGCATCCGCGAAGCTACTTTGCAACTCAGCTACAAAGCTATCAAATCGGCTATCGCTGCCTTGCGCGCGTTTAAGTTCCGCAAAATAGGCATCAAGAACTTTGGGTTCTTTATCGATCGCGCGCAGAATATCTAAGCACTGAACATTTCCACTACCTTCCCAAATCGCATTTATCGGTGATTCACGAAACAAGCGCGCCATAATATGCGTTTCCATCACGCCAGTACCACCGATTACTTCCATCGCCTCGTAGGCATGGTTTGGCGTGCGTTTGCATATCCAATATTTGCCAATCGGTGTTGCAATTCGTGATAATAATCGTTCATGTTCGTTATCTTGATTATCCATCGCACGGGCAATTCGCATCATATACGTCATCGCAGCTTCGCTTTCTATTGCTAAATCCGCGAGTACATTTTGCATCAGCGGCTGCTTACTCAAAGTGGCACCAAATGCAGCCCGATGATCACAATGATGAATAGCTTGCACGACAGCTTGCCGCATGCCAGCAGATGAACCAATCATACAATCGTAGCGGGTCATCGCCACCATCTCGATTATAGTGCGTACACCGCGCCCTTCATCGCCCACCATCCAAGCAAAGGCACCACGCAGCTCCGTTTCACTCGAGGCGTTGGCAACATTCCCCATTTTATCTTTCAGCTGTTGGATCTGCAGTGGATTCTTGGTGCCATCAGGTCGCCAACGCGGCAAAAGAAAGCAACTTAAGCCCCCCTCAGCTTGCGCTAAAACCAAAAACGCATCACACATTGGCGCGGAAACAAACCATTTGTGCCCAACCAACTCATACGCCTCGCCAGCACCAGGTTTTTCTAGCGGATAGGCGCGCGTTGTGTTTCTACGTACATCGGAACCGCCCTGTTTCTCCGTCATCGCCATGCCAATGGTTAAACCTGCTTTATCCGCATCAGGAACATTCCGGCCATCATAACGTTGGGTCATAATCTTAGGCCCGAATTTATCCAATAACTCAGGTTGATGGCGCAGCGCCGGAATGGCCGCGAATGTCATCGTTACGGGGCATCCGTGAGCGGCTTCAACTTGGGTGTGCATATAATATTTTGCTGCCCGCGCTACATGAGCACCGCTTTTCGGGTCACTCCAGGGGCTGGCATGCAAGCCATTTTCTATCGCGATTTGCATGAGCTGGTGATAAGCAGGATGAAATTTAATTTCATCCACGCGGTTACCATAACGATCGTGAGTTCGAAGTTGTGGTTTTTGCGCATTCGCATCAAATCCCAAAGCTATCGTATCACTTCGGCCCGCCAACTCGCCAAACGCCGTAACATCTTGTTTTGCCCAATCTGCGCCCTCGCGGATAAGCGCATCTTGTAATGCAGAATCTGCTAAAAATAAATTATAGTTTTCAAGTGGCTTCGGTTGATTCTCTACTTCGTGGGTTTGCGCTACAAATCGATCGATATTGAATACTTTACTCATCATTATCTCCTTCTAAAATCACCACGGATGATGATTTGAGCGATCGCTACCAACCTACTTCGTTCAGTACTTCATCAAGCCATTTATGCAACTGTTGCGGATGCATTGCGCCAGAAACTCGTGCAAGCTCCTGATCCCGATGAAAAATAGCAATAGTAGGAATGCTCCGAATATTATAGCGCTGCCCCAAAACCGTTTCGTTTTGGGTGTTAGCTTTTGCAAACCGGGCGCGTTCAGCAAAGGGGGCCGCTACCATTTCGAAAATCGGCGCAAATTGTTTGCACGGCCCACACCAAGGCGCCCAAAAATCAATAACAACCGGCAGATCACTGCTCATGTGTGCCTTTAGGTTGTTTAGCGTAAGATCAAAGGGTAAACCTGTAATAAGTGCTTCTTTACAGGCGCCGCAATGTGGACGAGCCGATATTCGCTCGCTAGGAATCTTATTGCGTTGAGCACAACTAGGGCAAGCTACAACGATTGTATTACTCATGTATTCTTTGCTACCTCTACTTCATAAATACTACGCACTCCAGATACTCCAAATTACGCCCAAAGCAATAGATATGCTTAGTAGGAAGCAATAGAAAAGCGCGGTTATGTTAAATTTTATAAACGTCACTAAGTTTGATTGCCGATAAAAGCGCTTCTGCGCTAAGAACAGATAAACCGGAAGCCACAACCAAAGCGCCTTCAGAATCCATGGGAAAGGCCAAATCAACCATGTACTAATACCATAATCCAGCAGCAGCGAATGAATCAGGTTTACCCCTAGAATAAGCAACAGGGTGATCAGCATAAACGCATGAGTATGCAAGGCTAATACAACATGCTCGATATAGTAGCGCTTACTACCGATGTATATTAGCTTCATAAATAATGCAAAAATAGGCAGCATTATCAGCATCATTTGTGGCGCTACGGTGAAGAACTTATCCACTAAAATTTTCGGCCGCTGTGCCATTAACTGCAATTTTGCGTTGAGCTCGATATTTTCCGCTTCACTTAAAAATCCAAGCGATACGGTTTGTTCGCCGCGCGCCAAACGGTCAATATCCGAACCTCCTCCCCGTTCACTTGGCGTTACCACCGGCGTTTCAACACCGGGGGCGCTTTCTTCGGTATTCGTGTCATTACTCACGCCATCGTTCGTATTATCACGAATTTCGGCACGGATAGTGTCGCGCAATTCGGTTGCTTCCTGAGGGCTTAAACCATTGCCGTTTATTCCCAAACCGCTTCCGAGTTGTGAAAATACAATAAAGGCCACAATCGAGATAAATAAATACAGCCGTAATGGCGGCACATAAGGCACGCGGCGCCCTTTCACATATTCATTTGAAAGAAATGCTGGGCGAAGAAATAACGGCCGTAGCGTTCGCCACAAACGCCCATCCCAGTTACCCATTTCGCCAAAAAATTCGGTTATTAAACTCAGCACACCGCGAACATAATGCGTATCTTCTTGCCCACATTGATGGCAAAAAGCACCCTCCAATGGGGTGCTGCAGTTCAAACATAAACGCGGATTTTCATCGCTCATATTAACGTTTCTTTTCTTCGTTACGGAAAAACCAAATAAGATAACCGGCAATTAATGCAATAAATGCTACCGGAATAAACACGAGCATTAATACGGGAAACAACGACATCGACCAACTCCAAATTTTTATTGTTTTACGTTCAACCAGCGTTCCGCAAATTCTTTTGCTGGGGTTGGCTTACCCCTTAAAAAACCTTGCATACAGTAACAACCCATATCTTTCAAAAGCTTTTCTTGTTCAACAGTTTCCACGCCTTCTGCTACCGTATCAAGCCCTAATACGTTCGCCATCGCTAAAATTGTCATAACAATCGAGTGCTGGTGATTCCCTGGGCGCATGTGTTGAATAAACGAACGATCAATTTTAAGTAGCGAAATAGGAAACTGAGTTAAATATGAAAGCGATGAGTACCCAGTACCAAAATCATCAACCGCAATACGAAACCCAGCTTCGTGTAATCGCCGCAATTGTTGCATACCCTGCTGAGGATTGCGCATCATAATACTTTCAGTGAGCTCAACTGCAAACATACCACGCGGAAGATCGCTTACTTTATCAATGAGGTAATTTGCCATAAACGGGTCATCAAACTGACGAGCCGAAATATTCACACTAAGCGCTCCCTCAAAGGGCTCGTAGTCACGCAACCATTCTTGCAATTGCGCTACGGCCGTGCGTACCACCCAATCACCGAGCAAGTGAATAAGGCCACGTTCTTCCGCCAAGTGAATAAACTGTATTGGAGAAATTGCACCAAGCTCTTCATCATTCCACCGACACAGGGCTTCTGCGCCACATAATGCACCGGTGCGCACATCAAACTGGGGCTGATAATACAATTCTAGCGTTTCTTCTTGTAACGCCAATTTAAGGCGTTCAAGCATGTGTTGCTCATTCAATAACTCTTGGCTCATCGATATATCATAAATTCGGCTTTGCGTACTTACCGTGCGTGCGTGGTTTAACGCGATACTCGCACGCTGAAGTAAGGAGCCTACCATCGCGGAATCTGATGGATAGTGCGCTGCGCCGATACGTACATCTATATTGAAGGGCCGCTCGCCGGCGGTTAAGGTATCGTGAAAGGCCGCTTTAATGTTCTCAATAGCTTGTGGTAAATCCTGCTGTCGCGATTCTGGCAGAAGTATACCGAATTCATCGCTGCTAAAGCGTGCTACAAAATCTTTATCCTGCAAAAACGATCGGAGCCGCTGCGCTACAGCGGCTAATAGCTCATCACCAATGCTATGGCTATAGGTATCGTTCACTTCTTTAAAACGGCGAATATTTACCACCAATAAACTCAAACCTAATTTCGTTGCATCGGCTTTGCGTATTTCCGCTTCAATTTCCTGCATAAACGCTGGGCGGTTAGGCCCACCCGTAACTGGGTCTTTAAAAGCAAGGTCATGCACTATTCGCTCATTCGTTCGCCGCTGTAACTCTGAACCTACTTGCGCGCCAGCAATTCGCAGCACCTCACGGCACAAATCAGCATTGTCTAACGGCTTATTTGCCATAATCGCAATTAAACCAAGCTTCTCGCCATTTCGATCAATAATCGGAAAGCCTAAGTAACTCTCGATACCGAGGTCAACCAGCATCTTATCGCTCGGAAATTTTTCCGCTACGCCGGCAACATAAATACAAGGAGCACGCTCATTAATAGTTTCACAAGGGGTACCCGCCAGCGAATAATGAACATCGTGGCGATGCTCGCCAAGCGAATAGAAAGAACGCGCGATAGCAATATGTTGGACTTCATCTACTCGGGCGATTAAAACATGCTCCACAGCGAGAATCTCAGCAAGCCGCTGAGTAAGAATATCGAAAAAACCTTCCTGCTCACTAACGGTAAACACGTCGGCAAGGGCTTGGAAAACTGAATTAGTTACACTTTCGTTCGGCATATTTGTCTATCACCTACAAAATCTAGATATCGGAAAAGTGAAGACACCCGAACTAACCTAGATTTAGAAACATCCATCTATAAGTTATTACTATAGCTATACTTTTTATATCCTTTAGATTCAACAAATAACTGCAATACCCAAAAAAATATAGGGAAAACCCTCTAAACAATTGTTTCGTTATTTTAATAGTTAAAAAACTCCTGCACGCTATTGACTGAGAACAACTTGGTTCCTTCCTGCATCCTTGGCATCATACAAAGCAGTATCAGCTCTCATGTATAAACCTTGTACCCCTTCATCTACTCGCGCTTCCGCTACGCCAATGCTCACCGTAACATGGCCTGTTGGAAATCGAGCGTTTTCCACAATACGGCGGATTCGTTCAGCAAACTGAACGGCATCTTCCCCGTTTTGCTGAGCAAGAACTACCGCAAATTCTTCACCACCAATACGCGATACATATTCACATTGGCGCATGTTCGCGGTTAACAGTTCCCCTAAAGCCTCTAGCGTTTGATCTCCCATATCATGGCCATGGGTATCATTTATCGATTTAAAATGATCAATATCAATCAGTACTAGTGAAACCGGCTCATTTGTTTCATGCAAATGCACCAATTCTCGATCCAACGTACTCTGAAAGTAGCGCCGGTTATGTAACCCCGTTAACGGATCCGTGCTTGCCAGTTCTTCGAGCTGATTATTCTTATCTTGCAGCTCCGCCTGAACCTTTTCTAGGTGCTGAAAAGCTTCTTTGGCTGCCAAAGTAGCATCCTCGGCCTCTTTTCGCGCAGCCATAAGTTCAGATTCAAATTGCTGGCGTTTTTTCATTGGCAGAAATACAAATACATCACACGCATCGCTTCGATACGCATTTAAAACAACAGAAAATAATTCTTTATTCGACGATTTCAGGTGCAGGAACATTTCTTCAATGTGGCCTGTATTCTGCAGAGCTGGCTGAATATGAGTAAGATTAAAGATACGACCAGCCCCTGATATCACGTCGTTAAAATGCTTCCCAGTTAACGAATGATTAGAACCTACCCATTCGTTAAAGCGCTGATTACTCGCAACAATCACCCCAGAGTAATCAACATATAGAATACCGGCAGGTAATTGATCAATATCGCCAACAACTGATTCAACACTCGTCATTTAGGCTACCCTTTTATCTGAGGTGCTTTTCAATTTCTACGGCTATTTCGTGCGGTGCGCTTACATGCGGATAATGCCCTCTAAAATCCATTTTTGTTGCCGTGCAATTCGGTAAATGGTTTATTTGATATTCAATTGCGGAATCAGGAACCACCATATCCGCACTCCCATAAATAAGATGTACGGGCGTGTGCACACTTGGCAGCAACGCGCGAACATCGCACAAGAATGTGGCACGCGCAAAACTCCGCAATATCACTGGATCACTTGCACGAAAGCTTGATGCTAACACCTCACCAAGATCCGGGCGTTCAGGTTGATCCATTGCCCTCGGCGCTAGAAATCCAGCCCATTCATAAAAGTTGTGCTCCATCATAGCAAACAGCTCTTGAATATCCGATTCATCAAATCCACCGTAATAGTTTGATGATTCATCATTGACGTAACATGATGAGGGGCTAATCGCTATTATTTGCTTAACGCGTTCCGAAGCTTCTAACGATACCAAGTAACTCACTGCACCACTTACCGAATGGCCGATTAAAGTAACTTCTTGCAGGTCGAGTGCCTGAATAATATCCAGTACGTCTTGTGCATAGCCTTGCAGTTCACTGTATCGAGCTTTGCTAAAGCTTTCTTTATCAGAGTTTCCGGCACCTACGTAATCAAAGAGAACAATGCGATAATCACCTTTTAGAGCGGCAACCGTATCGTTCCAGATATTCTGATCGCAGCCAAAACCGTGCGCAAACAGAAGTACCTTGGTACCAGATCCAACTATGCGTACGTTGTTTCGTTTAATGATATCGGTATTGACGTTCATTTAACTCCTAGGTCATCAGTTGTCGCAAATACTATAGTAGCTAATCAATACAGAATAGCGAGAAAAACCATAGCGCGCTTAACTATAACTAAAGTTCTTCAGATATTTTAATGATTCTAAGCATTTACAGATTGATTCTGAAGAAAGCTCTGGAGGTTTGTGAGTGGCATAGGCTTAGCAAGCAAGTAGCCTTGGAAGTACAGGCAATGATGATTCTTAAGGAAAGTTAGCTGATCTTCCGTTTCTACGCCCTCAGCAACCACTCGGAGTTGCAGCTCCTGCGCAATAGCGAGCATGGCGCGCGTAATACCTTCGTATTTTTTCCCTTCACCCACATCGTTTACAAAACTTTTATCTATTTTCAGAATATCAATAGGAAGTTCTTGTAAATAACGTAAGCTCGAGTACCCCGTACCAAAATCATCGATCGCAATCTTAAAGCCAATACGATGGAGCTCATTGAGCATACTAGAAGCGTTGGTAAGTTCACTTACTAAAACGTTTTCCGTAATTTCAAGCACTAGCTGCTCTGGACTCACCCCATAGGTATCTAAAATCACCTCTAAATCGCTACAAAAACGGCTTCGGCTTAACTGAAGTGGTGATAAATTCACTGCAATGGTTGGAATTCCGAGCGCTTGCAGCTCCGGCATATCTCGGCATACTTGTTCGAAAACCCAGCGGCCTAACGGAATAATTTGTCCTGTGTGTTCTGCTAAGGATATAAATTCAATAGGTGAAATTACCCCTTGCTCAGGGTGATGCCAACGCAGAAGCGCTTCAACACTGGTAATTTGTTTATTGCTATCGAAAATAGGTTGATAAACCAACGAAAATTGCTCGTTTTTCAGCGCTTCTTGAATTTCATGGCGCATCAACACATGGCGCTCTACTTTTTCATTAATATCACTGGTAAACCATTCAAAATTGTCATTCCCGCGGCGTTTTGCTTTATACATCGCCATATCTGCTTGCTGAATAAGCAGCCGTGGCTCGGTTAACGCTTCATCACCCACTGCAACCCCAATACTAGCGGTTAATGTGAGTTCTTTCGTGCCAACTTTATAGGGTTCAGCAACGGTAAATAAAAAGCGCTCCGCAATTTCGTTGATATCCTCAACAGTACCCGCATTTGGCAACACCACTACGAACTCATCACCCCCAAACCGCGATAATGTATCACCGTCTCGAATAGCTGCTCGTAAACGTTCCGCAACCGCTTTGAGGAGCGCATCGCCAACACTGTGCCCCATAGAATCATTGACCGGTTTAAAACCATCAAGATCAATAAACATGATGGCTAAGTTCTTTTTGTACCGGCGGCTAAACAAAAAAGCTTGCTCTAATCTGTCCTCAAGCAAAGAACGGTTGGGTAAACTCGTTAGCGGATCGTGGGTGGCATGCCATGCCACTTTTTCCTCTTGCTCTTTCCGCGCTGTTACATCATTTTGAATACCAATGTAATGCGTTAGCACACCATTATTATCGCGTACTGGAGCAATATATAGGTCATTCCAAAACGGTGAGCCATCTTTTCGATAGTTGCGAATCGTGGTTTGTACATCACGCTCTTTTCTCAAGCATGAACGAATCTGCTCGATGGCTCGGGAATCGGTTCCGTCGCCCTGTAATACCTTACAATTCCTACCTAACATTTCTTCTTGGCTATAGCCGGTTATCCGTTCAAATGCAGGATTAATGTATACCAATGGATAACCTGGCTTCCTCGCATCGGCAATAACAATGCCATTAACGCTCGCCTCCACGCTACGCTCTAAAATTTTTAACTGCTCTTGGTCGCGTCGATGCTGAGTGATATCAGTAGCAACACCATGAACACCGGTAATGTCGCCGTTTACAACAATCGGCATGTTGGTGATATCAAGATCCATTACCGCGCCAGAATGGCTGGTGATTTGAATCTCGTAGCGTTGCGCTTCTCCTCGAAGCGCCGCACGAAAATGACTATCCGTACGTTCTTTATCTTCTTCTTTCACTACAGCTGAATAATGCTGGCCTAGTACCGTTTCTTCCGGGAGCTCTAACATTCGTAAACCGGAAGCATTCATCTGCGCAAAGCATCCGTTTGTGTCTAAGGTAAAAACGGCTTCTGGGTTATAAGTATGAAGAGAACGATAATGTTCCTCACTCTCTTCTCGCCGTAAACGCTCCAAATGTTGGGTGTATACTAAGCCAACAAGCTCGCGGGTTTGCTGTATTAATCGTAGTTCGCGGGCACACGGCTTTCGTTTACTCGGGAAATATAACGCAAAGGTGCCGGCAATTTCGGATTTACTCGAACTAAACGGAAAACTCCAGCAAGCACGTAACTTGTATTCATTAATGAGGGGAATAAAGCTTTCAAATCTAGAGTCTGCCAACATATCAGCAACGATAACGGCCTCACCACTTGCAACGGCAAGCCCACATGCACCACCTTCATCACCAATCGGTATATTCCGCAGTTGCTCAGAAAACTCGGCAGGAAAGCTATTGCTAGATACCACATTTAGCGTGCGGGCTTTGAAATCTCGGATCATTACCGTGCAATGAGCGTGTGGAATTTGTTGCTCAATTAGCTTACACACATTATCAAGCTTTGTTTGTAGCTCAGTATCCTGAGCTACAAGCGTGAGAACTTTCTTTTCATTTTCTAAAAGAATATTTTGTTTACGGTTTTTTACAAATAACCAAGCAGCTAATGCCACTAAGCAGACAATAACCAAAAACAAGATAATTAATTCAGAAGCTTGTGCCATCAAACATAGCCTCATGCGCTTGTACGGTTAAACTCTTAAGATACTCATGTAATCAGGAATATCAACGTCAAATTTGGTGTTTTCTAAAAGGAAATCCCGGAAAGTTTCAAGTGTATCGGGCTCTCCATGCACAAGCTGAATATTTGTTGTGTCCGCTAACTTCGATAGCGAAAGCCAATCGGCTAACTCCTGATAATCGGCATGGGCAGAGAGCCCATCTAACGAACATATCTTAGCTTTAACGGGCAACCATTCACCATGAACTTTAATATGCTGAACACCTTGCAGCATTTTTGCACCGCGTGTTCCACCGGCCTGATAACCGCTAAATAGAACGGTGCTGCGGTGATCGCCCAACCAATGTTTAAAATGATGAAGAATTCGCCCGCCTGTTGCCATACCTGAGCCTGCAATGATGATATGCGGCCCTTTCTGTTCAGCAATTGCCTTTGAATCATCAATACTTTTTGTATACTCAACCAGTTGTTCAGAACGCGCACACTGTTCTGCCGTTAAACGGTGATGTTCGTTGTGTCGCCGGTAGATATCAGAAACCCTTATAGCCATAGGGCTATCAAGAAACACCGGCATACGCGGGATTTGGCCGCTATCCATCAAACTTACAATTAAGTGCTGTACCAACTGCGCTCGGCCAACAGCAAAACTTGGAATTAGCAATACACCACCAGCCTTTGCTGTATCACTGATTACTTCGACCAATTCTTGCATCGGATCGGTATTTTCATGCAAACGGTTTCCGTACGTTGATTCCAACAACAACACATCAACCGGCGGCATAGGCTGGGGCGGCAACATCAACAGATCGTTGCTTCGGCCTACATCACCGGAAAACCCAATACGCTTGCCTTCGGCTTCAACAACCACGCTTGCGGCCCCAAGAATGTGCCCTACTGGATTCAACTCAATAGTGATATCACCTACTTGAAACTGTGTTTTAAATGCAACAGGGCGGCATAATTTGTGGGCCTTATCGGCTTGTTCTTCGGTGTATAGAGGTTCCGGTTTTTCGTGTTTGCTTAGTTTATGTTTACCTAGATACTTAGCATCTTCTTCTTGAATACGGCCCGAATCTGTCCATAACACCCAAGCTAAATCTACGGTAGCATGGTGAGCATATACTGGCCCGCGAAAGCCATGTTTGTAGAGAACTGGAACATAGCCTGAGTGATCCAGATGCGCATGCGTGAGAATAACCGCATCAACATTCGCAATATCGAGCGGTAATGGTTGCCAGTTCCGGCGCCGCAACCATTTGTAGCCTTGAAAAAGGCCGCAATCAACCAGAATACGAGTGGTTTCCGTTTCTACCAAATACTTTGAACCGGTAACCGTTTCTGTTCCACCTAAAAACACAACGCGCATTATTTCTATTCCCTACTAAAAGACACAATACTTCTATAACTATAGCTGCAAACACTTAAGTTTTATTGTTTTTGCACAAAGTTTCCGCAGATCGATAATCTGTTTCGCCAAGAAAGTGTTTTGTCGAAAAAATAAAAAAGGCGAGCAGATAACCTGCTCGCCTTCCAAATCCAACATACTTTTTAGCGTTCCAAACATTCTATACGCTAACTACCGCAAGTTGCTCGCGTGAAAACGTAAATGCTCCTCAATGAAACTGGCAATAAAGTAATAGCTGTGATCATACCCTTCTTGAAACCGAATCTTAGCGCCAGCACTGGTTTCAGTATTAACGGCTATTAATGTTTCGGTTCGCAATTGCTCCGGGTAAAAGTTATCCGCATCACCTTGATCCACTAAAATTGGCGGAATATCGTGGCTACGGTTATCGCGTTCCTGCAACAATACTGATGCATCATATTGCCGCCATTTGCGCTCATCAGAACCTAGATAACCCGCAAAAGCTTTCTTGCCCCACGCGCAATTGATTGGATTCACAATCGGCGAAAAAGCAGATATCGAGCTATAGCGCTCACTGTTACGTAAACCAATCACAAGCGCACCATGGCCACCCATCGAATGACCACTAATAGCCCTCGCATCGCTAACAGGCAAACCACTTTCTACTAAGTTAGGCAATTCATCCACAATGTAATCATACATTTGATAATGTTTAGCCCAAGGTGCTTCCGTTGCATTCACATAGAAACCAGCACCTAAACCAAAATCGTAAGCACCATCGGGATCATCTGGCACACCCTCGCCACGCGGGCTGGTATCCGGAATGATGAGCGCCACACCGAGATCAGCTGCTACACGTTGAGCGCCAGCTTTACTGGAAAAATTTTCATCGGTACACGTGAGCCCTGATAACCAATATACCGCTGGAACTTTGCCTACTTCAGCTTGTGGCGGTAAAAACACAGAAAAATCCATATCACATTGCAGTGTGTTTGA
Source organism: Aliidiomarina shirensis (assembly GCF_003987345.1). Classification (GTDB taxonomy): domain Bacteria; phylum Pseudomonadota; class Gammaproteobacteria; order Enterobacterales; family Alteromonadaceae; genus Aliidiomarina; species Aliidiomarina shirensis. Next base: position 514,710 of record NZ_PIPP01000001.1, read on the forward strand.
TGCATGGCGAAAACGTAATTGCTGTCCGCCAAACACTTTTTTCTGGTCTTTTAACTCAACATTCGCATTACCCGTAAAAAAAGCCATTTACCTCTCCATATGCCGGAAAATCAAGTATCGTTACACGAAAGGCATTTTCCTTTCGTGCGTACTAAACACGCCTAGCGCTTAGTAGTGAATAACGCTACGAATTGATTTACCTTCGTGCATTAAATCAAACGCTTTATTGATATCTTCTAAACCCATGGTATGGGTAATAAAAGTATCTAGTTCGTATTCACCGGCAAGATAGCGGTTTACATAATCTGGCAACTGCGTGCGCCCTTTCACACCACCAAATGCACTACCGCGCCATACTCGCCCAGTAACCAATTGGAATGGCCGCGTGGAAATTTCTTCACCAGCGCCGGCAACCCCGATAATCACTGATTCACCCCAACCTTTATGGCAGCTCTCTAATGCTGAACGCATAACTTTTACGTTACCAATACATTCAAATGAATAATCCACACCGCCATCGGTCATTTCAACGATTACTTCTTGAATCGGTTTATCATAATCGTTCGGATTAACACACTCAGTAGCACCCAATTTTTTCGCAATATCAAATTTAGATTCGTTAATATCAATGGCAATAATTCGGCTAGCCCCCGCCATTACTGCTCCGATAATTACTGAAAGGCCAATCCCGCCTAAGCCAAATATAGCAACTGTATCGCCCTTTTCTACCTTGGCGGTATTTTTCACAGCACCCATACCGGTTGTCACACCACATCCTAATAAACAAACTTTCTCCAGGGGCGCTTCTTTGCTGATTTTTGCCAACGATATTTCAGGAACTACAGTGCGTTCTGCAAAGGTAGATGTGCCCATATAGTGATAAATAGGCTGGCCATCTTTTGAGAATCGTGTGGTGCCATCTGGCATTACGCCTTTGCCTTGGGTTGCGCGAATCGCTTGGCACAGATTGGTTTTTCCGGAAGTACAAAACTTACATTTGCCGCATTCTGGTGTATACAAAGGGATAACATGATCACCTACTTCAACAGACGTAACGCCCTCACCAATAGCTTCAACAATACCCGCGCCTTCATGGCCCAAAATCGCAGGAAAAATACCTTCAGGATCGGCACCCGACAGTGTGTACGCATCCGTATGGCATACGCCGGTAGCCACAATTCGCACCAACACTTCACCTTTTTGCGGTGGCATTAAATCAACTTCTTCAATGGTAAGCGGCTCACCTGGGCCCCAAGCAACCGCTGCACGTGTTTTAATAGTATCCATAGTTGATTCCTTGTATTTCATTAAATAAATGTATGCTGCAATTCTAATTGTTTCTGATTGAATGATAATAGCAATTAACTAAATTTACTTTTTCATTTATGCAATAATAGAACGCTCAGGCTCACATTCTTTCTTTTAAACAAACGGTATCGAGAGGCGCCATGACAAAAATTTGGCAAGGAATTAGTGAATTTGCCGCCGTAGCCGATACGGGTAGTTTCACCGAGGCGGCTCGCTACCTCGATATATCAGTAGCTCAAGTAAGCCGCAATATTAGCGAACTTGAAGCGCGGCTGGATATTAAGTTGCTATATCGGTCGACACGCCGTGTAAGCCTCACGGAAGAAGGTACCTTATATCTACAGCATTGCCGAAACCTCGTGAGTAGCCTCGATGAAGCAAATCGCAGTATTACGAACCTTAAAGCTACACCCAGAGGGCTTATTAAGATCACAGCTCCGGTTTACTACGGAGAATACCACCTAGCCCCTCTTCTCAATCAATTCTTAGTTGAATATCCCGAAGTGGAACTCGATCTGCAACTCACCAACACTAAACTCGATCTCATTCAGGGTAGCTTTGATCTTGCCGTGCGTTTAGGTCAATTAGAAAGCTCATCACTTATAGCACGCCGGTTGAGTTCACGAACCCAACATATCGTTGCTGCACCTGATTATTTAGCACAGCACGGCACTCCGCAAACGCCAGCCGAGTTATCCCAACATCAATGCTTACTCGGCAGTGTCGATGGGTGGCGAATACTTAATGAACAAGGAAAGCCGTTTTTGTTTCGCCCGCAAGGTAGGCTGCGCTGCAATAGCGGCCCAACGCTACTTGATGCTGCTTTACGCGGGCTAGGTTTAGCCCAGTTACCTGACTATTATGTAAAACAAGCCGTGGCTGACAAAAAATTAACCATGGTATTAGAAGGTTCTCGAATGCCAGATGATGGTATTTGGGCTGTTTATCCGCAAAATAGGCATCTTTCAGCAAAAGTTCGGCACTTAGTTGAGTTCCTAGTGAAGCGCCTCTAACCACGTGCTCATAGGCTCAGGGCGATGAAACAAGTAGCCCTGAAATTGCGTAATGCCCTTGTTTTTCAGGTGTTCAAACTGATCTTGCGTTTCAACACCCTCTACCACCGTCGTCATTCCAAGGCTTTGGCTCATCATAATAATGGTATCAAGCAAGGCTTGCCCTCGCCCACCATCCATGCCGTTTTCAACAAACTGGCGATCAATTTTTAGTTCGCTTACGGGAATCCACTGCAACCGCTTCAGATTGGAATAACCGGTGCCAAAATCATCCACTGAGAACTGTACGCCTTTAGCCGCTAACTGTTCCATGATGGCATTAACTTCGTCGATATCATGTATCAATAAATTTTCAGTGATTTCAATTACCAAACCTGCCAATGGAGCCTGTTCCTGAGAAAATGCAAGGCATAGCTTGGTAACGAAATCCTCATGCATAAATTGCCGAGGGCTAACATTCATTGCGATTTGGAAATTCGGAATACGCTTCCGGGCCTCGCGAATGCAACACGCAACGTAGCCGGCAATAATCTCGCCAATATCGTTAATGAGTCCTAAGCGCTCCGCCAATGGAATAAAGCTATCTGGACTAATAATTTTGCCGCGATGTCGCCAGCGTGCCAATGCTTCAGCGGAAATAACGTTACCGTTGTCATCTACTTTACTCTGTAACCAGCATTCAATTTCGTTGCTTTGTATGCCGCGGCGTAGCTGTTGTTCTAATTTAAATTCGCTAATAACTTGTGCTGTCATAATTCGGCGGTACACCGAAAATTGATCACGCCCTTTTGATTTCGCCTGATGAACGGCTGTTTCTGCATGAGCAACCACCTCCGACGCACTTCCACCTTGCTCCATACTGGCAACCCCAATACTTGCGGTGAGCCGATAATGGTGGCCATTGATAATAATTTCCTCGCGCAGAACCGCCAGTAACCGACGCATTCGTTCTTGGTTATAGCCAGTATTATCTTTTTCTGAAATCTCCAAGCCAATCCAAAACCGATCTTCAATATCTTTCGCAAGAACACCGCGGTAATCAGAAATTAAATAGCTGAGGCGCGCCGCGATTACTTTCAATACCTGATTCCCTTCCGCTTCACCGGCAGAAATATTGATACGGTTGAAAAAATCCATGTTAATTGCCACAACACGCACATTGCTATAGTGCAATTGATGCTGCATCAGCTTTATAAAGTGCGTTCGGTTTGGAAGCCCTGTCAGCGGATCAAACATAGAAAGGCTTTCAATGGTGTGCTCGGCTTCGCGGCGCTCTGAAATATCTCGAATAGAGCCAATGTAACAGGGCTCACCCAACCACTCAGCTTCATTTAAACCAATGGTGACAGGAAACAGGGATCCGTCTTTGTGTTTTGCCTCTAGCTCACGCAACCGCCCGAGAACACGAGGCCCAGAGCCAAGCTGAGAGTTTTGCATATATTGATGATGCTGAACTGCTAAGGAACTCGGCATTAAAATAGATACATTTTTGCCAATCACATCGCGCGGATGGTAACCAAACATAAGCTGCGCAGATTGATTAAAATCGATGATAGTACCTTTCAAATCGGTTACTACAATCGCATCAAAGAGATTATCGACGACGTTACGTAACCACGTGGTTTGCTGCGCCTTTGGTCCAATTTTGGAATTTGATCCCTGTTTCATGTATCGATAAGGCCTTATTTGCCACCACTAGAGGTGGTTCACAACAAATGATCGGTATGAGCAAATAGAGGATGGCTTACCCAGCTAAAGTTCACAACCGATGTGTTTAAAAAGTATATGCTTATAAAACATAACGTTATTAAGCGCAGGGTAAGAAAGTAAAGATTTTCACAGTGTAGTACCTATAAGGTTGTAGCGCTAACACTACAAGCAAAATAAAGTTGATCTAAATTAAAGGGGTTATTGAATTGCTTGGAATTTAGCCGGCGGCAACTCAGGCTGTAATTGAGGAAGCCGCCTGAAGGAATCAAATGAAATAATAAACAACCGATTTAAAGCCGAATTAATTGCTGGCCTTCTATCTGCCAATAGCTACTTGCTTCCGGCAGCGCTTCGCGAGAGTGCGCTAACAGCAAACATGTTCGGCCGGCTAACCAGTTCTGTAGGTTTGCCTGAACTATACTCGCCGTATGTTTATCAAGGCCAGTAAAAGGTTCATCAAGAATGACTACCGGTGTATTTTGCAAATATAAGCGGGCCAACATTAAACGCCGCGCTTGGCCACCAGAAAGCGCCATTCCCGCAGTTCCTACCCATGTTTCCAATTGTTCTGGCATTGCCTTAACCTCATTCGCAAGTGCCGCGAAATCTAAAGCCTGCCAAAGCATTGATTCATCAGCATGAGGTGCAGCGATACGTAAGTTGGTTGCTATTGTGCCGGCTAGCACTAAATTAGCTTGTGGAACATACCCCAACTCGTTGAGCCAAGTAGGGTTCGCAAGCGATATCGCGCCTGTGCTCCCTGCGCCTTCAATAAAAACATGAATTCCAGCAATTTCCCGAATACCTGCAAATACCTGAGCGAGGCTACTTTTACCGGAGCCAGAGCTACCTATAACCGCAGTCATTTCACCTGTTTTAATGGGTAGTTCAATATCACGTAGCGCAAAGCCGCTCATCACCTCAGCCGGTAAAGGCGTTTGCAGATCTTCAATACGAGCAGCGGCCTCATCAACTAAGCCAGCCTGGCTTGATTGCTCGGCTAGAGGGAGCAATACCTCCGCCAATGCCAATATCGCTAAGGCCTGCATTACCACTACGGGCAAACTAAGTTGCCCTGCTAAATAAGCGCTTAATCCCCATAGTAATATCAGCAAAGCTAAGCTTTGCGATACCAATAAAATTACGTTTTCTACGGCCGCCATGCGCGATAACCGACGATGTTGGTGTTGATTTACTTGGCTGCCGATATTGCGGAGGTTCTCAGCATACTCAGGCAGCCTGCCGGCGCCGTAAATTTCAGCGAACCCTTCATAGAAATCCATACTTTGCTGACGAAAGCGAGCACTGGTTTGCAACTCGCTGCGGCCGTGCTGTTCTCCTAGTTTGCGAGCAACAGGTACCGCTAACAACCAAAGCAATGGGAAAATTACAGCCACTACCAACAAAAGCCCTGGCGCCACTTGCCAACTCATTAACAGAATTAACGTAAATACTAAACCGAGCATCAAAGCAGCGATCACGGGGGGTGCCAATAGCCGCAAATACAGCGCATCGAGTGTATTTAAATCTTGCGTGAGCCTTTGTAAAATCGTGCCTGTGCGCAACTTGGTAAAGTGTTCTGGTTTTTGCGCACCTAAAGTTTTAAACAGCGCAACTCGCCAACGTGCTTGCACACGTAAAACGGCATCATGATGAAAGATTCGCTCGAAATAGCGCCCTATTGTTCGCAGCAAAGCAAACACACGAATACCGGTTCCCGGCGTAAAAATATCAAACAACACCAAAACACCCGCTGCCGTGGCAAGCCCGGTAAGCGCCGATGCGGTTATAAACCAGCCCGAGAGTGTTAATAACGCAACGCCAGCTGCGGCAGTAACCAACATACATGCAAAGCCCAGCAATAAACGTTTTCGCTCCTGCTGCAACCCCTTATAAAACACCGCTAGGTTGGCTTTTCTATTGCTGTTTCGAGGATTAGATGGCATCTGGCCCTCCAAGCGGCAAAGCAAATTGCACACATCGATCAGCAAGGCTGGTGAAATCATCACTATGGCTAGCGATCACCATTGTAACTCCATCTTTTTGCAGCGTTTTGATAGCTGCAACAATGTAGGTGGCCGATTCGCTATCGAGCGCGGCCGTAGGTTCATCGAATAGTAGAATTTGCGGTTTAAAACCGGCCGCTATGGCCACCAACCAACGAGCCATACACAAGCGCTTAGCCTCACCACCCGATACACCTGCGCCCCCTTCACCAATCACTGTACTTAACCCCTGAGGCAAACGTGTTAACAAAGGTGCTAAACCCATGGTTTGCATTGCCTTTTGTAAATCAGATTCACTTGCCAAAGGCGCGAACAAACGCAGGTTCTCAGCAATGCTACCGTAAATTAACCAAGGGCTTTGTGGCACGTAGGCAATGTTCGCGTGTGTATTCTTATCATCGCGAGGAAACCCAGGTAATAGCCCCGCAATGAGCTGTAACACTGTACTCTTACCCACACCCGATGGCCCTTGCAATAGAAGCGTTTCACCTTGTTTGAGGTGCAGTGCTGGAATAACAATTTCTTGTTTACGATTGGCATACGTAAAAACAAATTCAGGTGTATTGAAAAGATACTCTGGCGGCTTAGGCATGGGTTGGGGTCTAAATTCTTGGGTGTCTCCACTAACACTTTGCGAAGCCAATATCGAGGCTGCGCCTAAGGCTGCTGCCCGGTCGTGATAAAACTGAGAAAGTAACCGTATCGGTTGAAAAAATTCTGGCGCGAGTAACAAAATAAATAAACCAGAGAATAAGGTAAGTTCAGCCCCAGGCCCTACTTCGTAATACCCTAACAATGAAAAACCAATGTAAATAGCTATTGCAGCGATGGCGATAGCAGCAAAGAATTCGAGCACAGCCGAAGATAAAAATGCCACTTTTAACGTGCGCATATTTAGCGCTCGGTATTCATCACTAGCGGCCGCTACTTGTTTCTCCGCCATCGGTAGCTTTTGCATAAGAAACAATAAGGTTAGATTGCGTACGCGATCGATAAATAAACTTGCTAAACGCTGCACAGCAATCGCTTGTTGCTGATGAACACGCTCAGCGCCCATACCTACAAGCGCCATAAAAAGAGGGATTAAAGGTGCACTGAGTAAGAGAAATAAACCCGCGAGCCAATCAAGATAAAACACAACTACAAGAATCAACAAAGGCTGCCAGATCGCCAACCAGATTTGCGGGCGGAACCGGGCATAATACCCCGAAAGTGATGCCACAGGCTCCACCAAATCATTAGCTGCACTGGCTTCGCGTAAGTGTTGCCAACCAAAGTTATGCATTCGGTATTGCCAGTACTGCAACAATCCTAAGCGGGCCGCGTCTTGAGCCTTATCTGCCGCTAACAATGAATTTCGTTGGAATTGCCAACCCGATACACTACGCACTACGATAGCAGCGAAGGCTAACAATCCTATTGGCCAGATTTCCGCTAGCGTACTATTTTTTAATACCGCATAAACGAGCCAAGCAAAGCAACCCATTTGCACAACTAACGCCAATGCCTGCACGCTACCAAACAGCTTCGCCCACAACAAAGAGCGGCCGGTGGCCGCTCCTAACGTTGCAAGATAGCGTTTTTCGGCCGCGAACGGCCTTTCTTTTTTAATGGTAGCCAACGTTCGCGGTAACCTTGCCCCGGAACACCCAATATGTCCACGCGGTATATACCAAAACAATTGGAATCACGAACAATAAACCAAGGAGTAAGAACAACTGCGATTCGTGTGCCGATGCAGCATCCCATAACGTGTAATCAGGTGGCACTACGTACGGGAACTTACTGGCCAGTAGGCCTAAGTAGGTAAAGATAAACATACTCATGGTAGCTACAAACGGCGTGCCATCTCGCCGCTGAAAAAGCGCGCGCACAAGCCAAGCCGCACTCAGCAATGTGAGCACTGGGAACAACCAAATATAGCTAATACCACTGAACCAACGTTCGGCAACGAAAGCATCAACGAATGGTGTCCACACACTAATGGCTGCAAAAATCACCAATACTGCAATTAACAGGTATGGGGTGATTTTAAATGCCCATTGCTGAATATCGCCTTCCGATTTAAGAATCAGCCACGTAGCACCTAGCAATGCATAACCGGCCACTAAACCAAGGCCTGTCATCACCGTAAAGGGCGTCAGCCAATCAAATGCGCCGCCCACGTACGCCATATTCTCAACATTGAAGCCTTGAATATAGGCACCCACCACAGCACCTTGCGCAAAGGCTGCAACTGTTGAACCGATAGCAAATGACCAATTCCACAGATACTTCGAGGTGCGTGCTTTAAAACGAAATTCAAAGGCGATACCTCGAAAGATTAAACCCGCTAAAAGCAGAAACACACCTATATATAATGCAGGCAAAAATACGGCGTACACCAATGGAAACGCTGCAAGTAACCCTGCTCCACCGAGAATCAGCCAAGTTTCATTACCATCCCAGACGGGGGCTACGGAGTTCATCATTACATCGCGGGCTTCTTCACTTGGGGCGAAAGGAAACAGCACGCCAAGCCCTAAATCAAAACCATCCATTAACACATACATAATCACGCCAAACGCGATAATTCCTGCCCAAATAATGGTTAAATCAAAGATAGGTTCACTCATTGTTGCGGCTCCTCTTCCCAAGATGCGCTCGCTCCAGATAATGGGCGTTTTGCGCGATGATAGTTTTCCGCTGTGGTCATTTCATGCTCGGGTGCAACACCTACTCGCAATACGCGCATCAGATAATATAAACCAGCGGCAAACACCACTGAGTACACCAAGATGTAGCCAACCAAGGTAAATAGCGCCATGCCTCCGGTTAACGAAGGAGTAAGGCCTTGAGCATGGGTCATTACCTCATAGATTAGCCAAGGCGCACGCCCTACCTCGGTAACAAACCAACCCGCAAGCACCGCTATAAATGGGCTGATCGCCATTAAGCGTAATCCCTGTAAGAACCAAGCGGTGCGCGCGTATGCCTCTTTGCGGCGTAATATTAATCCAGCAAACGCGAACAACACCATTAAGATGCCAATCCCAACCATGATTCGAAACGCCCAAAACACAATCGCCACCGGAGGCTGCTCACCACGCGGCACTTCATTCAAGCCTTGAACTTCACCATCCCAATCATGGGTTAAGATATAACTGGCAAGGCGAGGAATTCCTATTTCAAAATGATTGGTTTGCTCTTCTTGATCTGGAATAGCAAACAATAGCAGCGGTGCTCCACGTTCAGTTTCCCAAACGCCTTCCATTGCCGCCACTTTGGTAGGTTGGTGTTCAAAAGTATTCAGACCATGAATGTCGCCAACAACAACTTGCGCTGGCGCGATAAACAGCAGCAACCATAGCGACATCGAAAGCGCTCGCTTATGCACTTCAACATCCTTTTTACGAAGCAAATACCAAGCACTTACACCAGCAACAACAAAACCGCCGGTTAGAAACGATGCCAATGCCATGTGGAAAAACCGTGGCCATAAGCTGGCATTGAAAATTGCATCGGACCAGCTGGTAACATGCACCATGCCCTCACGCAGTTCGTATCCGCCCGGAGTTTGCATCCAACTGTTCGCAGATAGAATCCAGAACGAAGAAATAAAGGTGCCAAGGGCGACCATTACTGCCGCAAAGAAATGTACACCTTGTGGAACCTTTCCGCGCCCAAACAGCAGAACCCCGAGGAAAGCAGCTTCTAAAAAGAATGCAGTAACCACTTCATAGCTCAAAACTGGCCCCAGAAAATTTGCGCCCGCGTATGCGAAGTTACTCCAGTTGGTACCAAACTGGAACGCCATTACAATACCGGATACCACGCCCATTCCGAACACAACAGCGAACACTTGAATCCAAAACCTTGATAAGCGTTCCCATACTGGATTTTGTGTCCTCCAAGAAAGCCCCTCAAGCGCAGCAATATAAGACGCCAAGCCAATGGTGAAAACAGGGAATATTGCGTGGAAGGAAACAACAAATGCGAACTGGATTCGCGATAGTAAGAGCGGATCTAAATCCATGGTCGGGCTCCTCATTACAACGTAGGATTGTGAATGGATATTTTGGCCAACTATTCTTGCATAACGAAGTATACGCCGATTTAATAGGTTTAAAAGAACGTGCAACTATGGCAAATTAGAGATTGCTAATATTTATGTCAGCAAAACTTTACAAATTAGCCTTTGCTAATATTCAACGGAGTTAAGATGAACAAAACGAGTTTTCAAGTACAGGCGTTCCTCGACAACGATAGCGAAACCTTTTCCTACGTTGTATACGAAAACGATGGCAATTTGGCCGTTATCATCGACCCTGTTTTAGAATTCGATGCTAAATCAGGGCGCACATCAACCGTTGGCGCAGAAGCTATTTTAGCCTTCGTAAAAAGCAAAAACCTAACCGTGCCCTGGATACTTGAAACCCACGCTCACGCTGATCATCTATCCGCAGCGCCTTATTTGCGCGATAACCTAAACGCGAAAATAGGGATTGGTAGCCAAATTACTCAGGTGCAGAAAACCTTTAAGGCTATTTTTAATCTCGAGAAAGAGTTTTTACCCAATGGTAGCCATTTCGATGCACTATTCGATGATGGCGACGAATTCACTGTTGGTAGCTTAACCTTTAAAGTAATCCACACACCTGGCCACACCCCGGCGGATTTAACGTATTTAGTAAATAATGAAGCGATGTTCGTGGGCGATACGCTGTTTATGCCTGATGTAGGAACTGCTCGTTGCGATTTCCCCGGCGGTAGTGCGCATACCTTATATCAATCAATTACAGCCCTACTAAGCTACCCCACCGATACAAAGATTTATATTTGCCATGATTACCCACCGGAAGGCCGCGAGCATGAATACGTAACCACAGTGGCTGAACAACGTAGCAAAAATAAGCACGTGCGCGATGGCATTAGCGAAGCTGAGTTCGTGCGCATGCGTGAAGAACGGGATGCAACACTATCAATGCCAAAACTTATTTTACCGGCAATCCAAGTAAATATACGGGCAGGAAAAATGCCGCCTGCCGAGGATAACGGTACTATTTACTTAAAAATACCGCTGAATCAATTATGATTACGGCCATGTAAACTTCAATAAAAATAAAAAGGTACGTTATGTCAGTTTCACTTGGCCCCTTTGCAATGGGAATGTTGCAGTTCATCTTCATTTTAGCAGTGATTATCACCATGGTTACCGCATGGCTGGTAGGCAAGCGCTATAAAATAGCTATTGGCGATTCCGTATTTCATGTGCTTGCTGTAGGCATTATTGTTGCCCGAATCAGTTTTATTGTTCGTTATTTTGAACTCTACACAGAAGCGCCGTGGCAGATCATTAATATTCGCGATGGCGGCTTCGATCTTTGGGCTGGGGTTGTGGGTGGTTTACTCATGGCTGTTTGGGAGGTTAGCCGCAATCGTCAAATCTGGCAGCCGCTTGCTATTACTTGTTTATCGGGGGCTATCGCTTATGCCGCGATGAGTGGTTATCACGAATATCGCTATGGCGGTGAGTTATTTGTGCCCAACGTCCAGCTCGAAACCTTAGATAACCGCACGGTGTATCTTAACCGTGAATATCTTGGAAAACCTATGGTTGTTAATCTTTGGGCTACCTGGTGCCCACCCTGTGTGCGTGAAATGCCATTGTTAGAAGATGCACAAGCGAAATGGCCAGATGTTGCCATCGTTACCGTGAGCCAAGGGGATAGTAAACAGCAGGTGTTGGATTTTGTGGCCGAACAAGGCTTGAACCTAAACGATATGCTCCTTGATCATAACAATCGATTAAGCAATGAAATTGGTTCATTCGCGTTGCCCACTACATTGTTCTTTAACGCCGATGGCATGTTGATTGATACTCATGTCGGTGAGTTTTCGCCAGCAAGGCTACAACAAGCGATAGAACAGATTCGAGCAGAGTAATAAACACTGCGCTAGCGGCTAAGCGCTAGCGCAGTTTACTAATTGCATCGCCTAAACCACTGAGCGTAAGCGGAAACATGCGGCCTTGCATGATTTCACGCATCATTTGCACTGAATGATAGTAATCCCAACGATTTTCCGGTTGCGGATTCAACCATACCGCTTTCGGATAATGATTCAGTAAACGCCGCATCCACACTTCTCCCGGCTCTTCATTCCAATGCTCAACACTGCCGCCAGGATAAGCAATTTCGTATGGCCCCATGGTGGCATCGCCAACAAATATTAACTTGTAATCACTACCATATTTATTTAACACCTCAAGCAACGGCGTTTGTTCTTTGAACCGGCGCTGGTTACTTTTCCATAGGCCCTCATAAACGCAGTTATGGAAATAAAAGAACTCCAAATGCTTGAATTCAGAACGAACGGCCGCGAACAGTTGTTGGCACTCATAGATGTAATCGTCCATAGAGCCACCAACATCGAATAGAATAAGCACTTTTACGGCATTGTGGCGCTCTTGTTGCCACATTAAATCGAGCATACCTTTTTTGCCGGTAGCGCGAATAGTTTCTGGCAAATCAAGTTCATCCGCAGCACCCGTTCGGGCGAATTTGCGCAGCTTTCGCAGTGCCAACTTGATATTGCGATTGCTTAATTCCGCATCGGTATCCAGATCAGCGAATTCACGTTTATCCCAAACTTTCACAGCCCGGCGCGCATTGCTGCCTTCTTGGCCAATACGAATGCCTTCTGGGTTGTAACCGTAAGCACCAAAAGGCGATGTTCCGCCGGTGCCTATCCATTTATTCCCACCAGCATGGCGTTTTTGTTGCTCAGCTAACCGTTCATTAAATTGCTTCAAGAGCTCGTCCAAGCCGCCAAGCGCTTTTAGCTTTTCCTTATCTTCAGCACTCAGTTGTCGCTGCAAGCTCTTCGCAAGCCACTCTTTTGGAATCGAAGCGGCAATATCAACCTCATTCACACCTGCAAAATACTCTGCGAATGCCCGATCGAAACGATCATATTGGCTTTCATCTTTCACCAAAATCATTCTTGAAAGGGAGTAAAAATCATCGATATTGGCAAATATTACCTGCTGCTCGAGCGCATTTAAGAGATCGAGTAGCTCAGTAATACTTACCTTTAGGCCGTGCGCACGTAAACGAAAAAAGAATTCAATCAGCATAAGGCTTAACGCGAGCTCCGGCGCGACATAAATGCCAGTTTTTCCACTAACTCAACATCTTGCTCATTCTTCAAAAGCGCGCCAAACATTGGCATTAAGCCCCCCTGCTGGTTTGCAAGTTCACTTGGCGAAACATCTTCCACCAACAATAGCTTTAACCAATCCAGTAATTCCGAGGTAGAAGGCTTTTTCTTCAAGTTAGGTACGTTTCGCAGATCAAAAAACACTTCCAAGGCGGTGGCTAACAGCTTCTTTTGAATGTTGGGATAATGCACAGCTACAATTGCCGCCAGCGTTTCGGCATCTGGAAAACGAATGTAGTGAAAGAAACAACGGCGCAAGAAAGCGTCCGGCAGTTCTTTCTCGTTATTCGAAGTAATAATAACAATCGGCCGTTGTTTTGCTTTTATTTGTTCACCAGTTTCATATACGTGAAATTCCATTTGATCGAGTTCATGTAGTAAATCATTTGGAAACTCGATGTCGGCTTTATCAATTTCATCTATCAATAGCACCGGCCGCTTTTCTGCGGTAAAAGCCTGCCACAATTTGCCCGGCTTAATATAGTTGCTGATATCGTGCACACGTTCGCTGCCAAGTTGGCTATCACGCAGGCGCGAAACCGCATCATATTCATACAACCCTTGTTGCGCTTTAGTAGTTGATTTTATGTGCCAGCGCAGTAACTCAGTATCCAATGATTGGGCAAGCTCTTCTGCCAACCGAGTTTTACCTGTGCCCGGCTCACCTTTTATTAAGAGTGGCTTTTGCAAAGTAACGGCTGCGTTTACCGCTAAGGCCAATTCATTGGATACAATATAATTCTCTGTACTCTGAAAACCCTGTTGCTCTGGGTTACCGGTATCACTTACTGCCATACAATCTCTCACTTTTCAAACGCCCAAAAAATTAGCGCCATGATAACAAATCATGGCGCTAATCGCAGATCCTAAAAACAGCTTGTGTTATTTCTTCTTCAAGCCTGTAAGTACACCGCCGATACCCACAATAGTAAGTATTGCGCCGATAATTAAAAACCAGAGTGCATTATCAGTTGGTTGCCCAGTAATTGCTTCCGAAGCCTGACCTAACGCAGATTCACGTTCCTGCCACCCAAAATAAAGAACAATTAAGCCAGCAACTAAGATAGCGAGTGATACAAATTTATTCATGAACACTTCTCCTTTGAGTTGTTCTAAGATTTTTATTTTTGTAACTGCTTCTGTAACTACTTCATTTTTCAACTAAATGCATTTGAAGTACTTTTCTAGCTTAGAGCAAATTTACTAAAAGTCCAGTTTGTTGCTAGAACTTTACTTAACCTTCAAACTTACCCTCAGCGTTCATAAAATCATAAAAGCAATCAAATAGTTACCAAGGTTGAACGGCTTCTTTAATACGCCCCGTAGCAATACTCTCAGCGACTTCATCAGCTAAGCGATAGCCGGCATCTGTGGCCTCTTGCCAAAATTTTTGCCGCGCCGGAACGTCAAGATTCGCGAAATCATAACGATCAGGAATCTTGCCATAGGGTAAGGCATCGATAAATGCTTGCGTTGGGGTAATTAGTACGGTATTCGGCCAATTTGCCCCCGTTGTTCGCCGCTTTGTATTTTTATCAAACCATCCGGGAATTACTTCGCGCTGAAAATGGGGATACAGCACCAAACCGGGTTGATCATCTAACGGCACATCAAAATGGTAATCTGTAACGCCACCATCTCGATATACACCAGGTGGCGCACCGGGAATATCGCGCACCCCATCGAGCACCATCGGTATGGAGCCGGTTGCTAATAGCGCCTGGCGAAAATTGCTCTGGCTCAACGGCACATGAATTGTTGGTAAATCAGCCCAATTTTTTCCCATAATCGGAGCGGCTTTCGGGTGATGAAAAATCACGCGCTCGTAGCTACTCCCCAAGGTCTTTCGCGACAGCATATTCAATCCGGCGGCTTTCAATAACCCCAAACCTTGGCCCAAACGCCCACCAGCGGCATTCAGCCCCTTACAGCGAACGGCAATCATGTGATGCATAAAGGTATCTTGCTCAAGAATTTCAGTTACTGCTGCATCAGGGACATATTCATGCAATAACTCGATAGCCTTGTCGGTGATTTCACGAATATCCGGCTTTTCCGTATAAACCGTAGCGCGATAGAGCTTACTAAAAAGTGCACTCGCTTCGGCCGCATTTTTTCGGCCTAAACTGGCGAAGCGCCAACCGCCGGCCGAGGTACCCAGCAAATGCAAAGGTTGCGAGCGGCCTGCGAAAAAATCACCAAATAGATAATTATCCAAGCCCTGCAAAATAAACCACTTGGGGCCTCCAGAGGCACCTAGCATAGTGCTGATATCGTCTGCCGTTAAGCCTTTTTCTTGAATGTGAGCGAGGGCCCCGGCACCCGCTTTAATCTCTGCCCATTTCATCATGAGAGCCAAAAATCCTAGTTAGAAAGTGTGTTTACGTTCAGCAATAATACCTAAAGCCAACATGATTCCGATCACCAAAGGCCCAAGAAAACGAGTTGATACCAGCCCCAATTGGAATTGAATGAATGGCGACATCCAATTCATTAAGATGCCATACCCAAATGCGCACAGGAGCACAAAAACAATGGTTCGAAAAAAAAAGTGATAATGCCGAATTTGCCGTTTAACCGCACGGTTCACATCGTTTCCAAAAATCACAAGTAATGTGGCGGCGATCATCACACTTATATACGTCAGATGCCCTCGCATCCATGCACCAAGTTCCAATAGTATTTCGTTTATCACTGCTTAATTCCAAACGCTGGTTATTGAAAATACATACAATTCACAGCGGCACAGTATAACCTGAGCAATCATGATGTACAGATGCAAGGCTGCAATTCCATTGGCGACAAAGATGACATCCAAGACACCACCGTAGCAAAATTTCAGTGCTGCAACATCGGCGCGGCAATGGTATTCTTTTAACAACCTAAATTTTAATCTCGCTACATAGAGCCAAATAAGAATCATTTTATGAAATTAATTAGCTTTAACATCAACGGTATTCGCGCCCGCTTGCATCAATTACAGGCATTAATTGATAAGCACCAACCCGACGTTATTGGCCTGCAAGAAACAAAAGTTCATGACGACCAATTTCCACTTGCTGACGTTGAAGCAATGGGCTACCAGGTACTGTACTTTGGGCAAAAAGGCCATTATGGCGTGGCTATGCTAACCAAATTGCCATTTGAAGATGTATGCTATGGCTGGCCGGGTGATGATGAGGATGCTCAGCGCCGCATGATTATGGCAACGGTAACCAGCCCTACGGGTGAAAAAATTCGCGTAATGAACGGCTACTTTCCGCAAGGTGAATCACGCGATCATCCGTTAAAATTTCCAGCAAAAGAAAAATTCTATCAAGATTTAATGCATTATTTAGAAACTACACAATCGCCGGATCAGCCACTTATTCTCATGGGTGATGTGAATATTTCTTCTACCGATCTTGATATTGGTATTGGCGAAGTAAATCGCAAGCGTTGGTTGAAAACCGGTAAGTGTAGCTTTTTGCCGGAAGAGCGAGAATGGATGCAAAGGCTAATGGATTGGGGATTCACCGATACCTATCGCGCTGCACATCCAGAACGCGATGATCAATTCAGTTGGTTTGATTATCGTTCACGTGGTTTCGATGATAATCGTGGACTACGCATTGATTTAATCCTCGCTACTGCACCACTCGCGAGCCGGTGCATCGAATCGGGCATTGATTACGAGCTACGGGGCATCGAGAAGCCTTCGGATCATGCGCCAATTTGGAGTACGTTCAAGCCCGAATAACGTTGATTTAAAGGCTTCAAGAAAGGGCATCTCATTGAGATGCCCTTTTTATTTGAATACCTACTTCTACTCTATTGCTCTTCTGGTGGTAAAACCGCCAATGCCTTGCGCAATACTCGCGCTAAATCGACATAACACGGGCCTTTACGATGACCTGGCAAACGAACATCCTCACCAGCGGCATTCAATTTATTCTGTAATTCGAAATACCAGCTATTCAGCGCTGGCGGCAATATTTGATAGGCACGCTTACCGAGCCAATAATAGCCTTGCACTGGTAGTAGCAATAAAAACAGTGAAGCACCAAGAATTTGCGGTAAGAAATCAGCCCCTAGATACTGAATTTGAACAAAAAAGTTGGCTACCGCTGCCAACGGCAATACCTTTAGCCCAAGTTTAGTTGCGGGAATAAATTTGCTTTCCGGAAGATTGCCCACTACAGCATGATTTGGCCATAGCTTTAAGTAATCAGCCCCGCGTTTTAAAGTTGTCCACATGGAGCACTCACCTATTTGCTTAACATATAGCTATATTCGCACAAACTGGTAAATAAGATCAAAAAAACAGCATGTGATGAAAACTCGCACAATCAATTTTATTAAATAATTTCAATTATATAGCGACTTCACTCCAGCTAATTAACAAGGTTATCCACAGAAAAAGTGGATGGAATTGAACAACCTGGAACAAACTCGCCTAGGCTTCCGTTTTTTTTAGTTATGTGGCACTGTAAGCCTATCATTTCCTGTTAATTTACCGGTGAGAGACAACCATGAGCCTTGTAGTTTTTGGTATTAAAAATTGCGATACCGTTCGTAAAAGCCTTAAATGGCTAAAAGAACATGATGTGGATTATCAGTTTGCCGATCTAAAAACTGAGCAATTGGCTGGCAGCACAATTGAGCATTGGGTTAACGCCGTTGGAATAGACGTGTTAGTGAATAAACGTGGCACTACGTGGCGGCAATTACCCGACGACGACAAAGGTGAACTTACCCTACCGCGTACTATTCATTTGATTCAAAGTCATCCAACGTTGTTAAAACGCCCGGTGGTTGTGAAAGGCAGTGAGATTACCGTAGGCTTTAACGAAGCTGAGTGGCAGGAGCGTTTTGGTGGCTAAAGCGTACGATATAAATCACCCTACTCTTGTTTTAGCTCGAGATCTGATAAGCCGTCGTTCCGTTACCCCGAACGATGCGGCGTGCCAGAAGCTAATGGCTGAACGTTTAGCTCCGCTGGGGTTTGATATTGAATCCATGGTTTTCTCCGATACCACCAATATGTGGGCAAGGCGCAAGAAAACAGGCCCCTTGTTTTGTTTTGCTGGGCACACCGATGTGGTGCCTGCCGGTGATGAAAACGATTGGGATACCCCACCGTTTCAACCAGTTGATAAAGATGGCGTGCTCTATGGCCGTGGCGCGGCCGACATGAAAGGCAGCCTCGCGGCTATGATCGTGGCAACCGAACGCTTTATTGAACAACATCCCGACCATGCCGGCAGTATTGCTTTTTTAATCACCAGCGACGAGGAAGGCCCGTTTATCAACGGTACTGTTAAAGTGATTGAAACCTTAGAAGCGCGTAATGAAAAAATTGATTGGTGTCTCGTTGGCGAGCCCTCAAGCACCAATTACTGTGGTGATGTGGTTAAGTATGGCCGCCGCGGTAGCCTTACCGGTTACCTTACCGTAAATGGCATTCAAGGACATGTTGCGTATCCGCATTTAGCGCGTAACCCAGTGCATCAAGTTGCGCCTGCTCTAGCTGAGCTCGCCGCAGAGGTGTGGGATGAAGGCAACGCAGCTTTTCCACCCACGAGCTTTCAAATTGTTGATGTCCAAGCAGGAACCGGGGCTACCAATGTGGTGCCTGGCAAGGTAAAAATTGCATTTAATCTGCGTTTTAGCACGGAATCTACCGCAGAAACGCTAAAATCAAGAATTTTGCATATACTTAATAAGCATGAGCTTACCTACAGCATTGATTGGACCCTCAACGGATTACCTTTCCTTACTGAGCATGGCCCATTAGTTACAGCTACAAAGGCCGCTGTAAAAAAGATAGCTGGCGAAGAACCCGAGCTATCCACGGCGGGTGGCACATCCGATGGCCGCTTTATCGCCCCAACTGGCGCGCAAGTAATTGAATTAGGCCCAGTAAACGCGACCATTCACAAAGTTAACGAGAATGTTAGCCACCGTGATTTAATTGATCTTACCGATATGTATGAAGAAATTTTAATTCAAATGTTGGTGAATTAACTATAACGAGGTAACGGTAGTTGAGTAATTCTTCGCTGGAACATGCCATAGCCGCAATCCGCTCCGCGCAACTTATCGGAGCTACCGAGGAACACGTTGTGGCGGTTCCTACTGCTGATTCAGATAAGATAAAGCTACAACCTATTGTTGTTGAAGCCTACTCACGCCTGCGTGACGAAGCAAAGCGTGCCGGATTTGAGTTAGAAATTGCCAGTGGTTTTCGAGATTTCCAGCGCCAACAAGGAATTTGGACCAAAAAACTAGCGGCAAGCAATGAAAGTGAACGCGCGCTTGAGCAAATACTGCATTGGTCAGCCTTTCCCGGCACGAGCCGGCATCATTGGGGCACAGATTTTGATTTCTTCGATGCAAGAGAATTTCCTCCCCATAAAGATACGGACAAGAAACTGCAATTGGTAGCCAATGAATATAATCTAGGTGGGCCATGCTATCAGCTTTACCAATGGTTGCGCGAGCACGCTGCACAATTTGGCTTTTATTGGCCCTATAAAGGCCGTGGTAATGGCGTTGCAGCTGAGCCATGGCATCTTAGCTATGCACCTTTAGCCGTTCACTACCAGGCGCTCTGGCAGCGAGCGGAACAAGAAGATTACTTACGTACATTTATCCGCGAACAAAATTTGGTAGGCTTTTCGCTCGTTGAATCGCGCTTAAACAACATTATTCAGCGCTATAGCCTGCAGGTTGAAACGCCACCACCCGAGGCAACACAATGACAATGCCATTATGGGCAGTAATTTCAATTATCGTTCTCGTACTCGCAATTATTTTTAGCAACGTAATGTTGGTGAAGAAAACCGCTCACATGAAAATGCCGAATTTGCTTCGGAAGCACAAGGACGGTTCAAAAGCAGCCGATGATTGGGAAAAAGATGAATGGGACAAGAACGATTGGGAGAAAGACGATTGGGGTGATGAGGATTGGCAAAAAGACAATAATACGGAAGAGCAGAATAAAAAATAGCGCTTAACCCCTCTCTAGAGTTAACCGCTATTTTATGCTCGCGAAATCGAAGAATTTAGCGAAAAAGCCAAATTAATCGAACTGCATACCTAAACGCTTACCAACTTCTTCATAGGCTTCTACAACGCCGCCCAACCCTTGGCGAAAACGATCTTTATCAAGCTTAGTGCGAGTTTCTTTATCCCACAACCGGCAACCATCAGGGCTAAACTCATCGCCCAAAACAACCTGCCCATTGAATACACCAAACTCGAGTTTATAATCGACCAAAAGCATGCCACCTTCCGCGAACAATGGCTGTAATACCTCATTCACCGCAAAAGTTAGGCGCTTCATTTCCGCTAGCTGAGCCTCAGTAGCCCAACCAAAAGCCACAGCATGGCTTTCATTCACCATTGGATCGTGCAAAGCATCATTTTTCAGGAACAGCTCAAACGTAGGCGGCGTTAACGTAATCCCCTCTTCTACACCCAAACGGCGCACCAAAGAGCCCGCAGCAATATTCCGCACCACACACTCAACTGGAATCATATCTAGTTTCTTCACCACACACTCGGTATCGGAAAGCAGTGATTCCATTTGTGTTGGAATACCAGCGGCAGCTAACTTTTCCATAATGAAAAAGTTAAACTTATTATTCACCATTCCTTTGCGAGCGAGTTGTTCGATACGCTCACCATCAAATGCCGACGTATCATCACGAAATTGCAGAATTAAATAATCTGGATTTTCCGTAGTGAATACTGTTTTGGCCTTGCCGCGATAAAGCTCATCTAATTTTTGCATCAATCTAATCTCGATTAATCTTCAGTTTGTTCACGAAATGCACGAGCAAATACGGGCATCCATTCTGCTACTTGCTCGGCTGAGGCCGGTTCTTCGTCGATGTATGGAATCACGTAAATTACGCCATCACGGTCATCAACGTTAAATTCAACTTCGGTACCTACAGTGAGCGGTAGCTCGCCACGTTCAGTGTCTGTCCAGAACGCTAACCGACGGAAGAAACTGCGTTTTCCAGCAGGTTCGTAGCTCGTGTAGTAAACACCTTCAGATTGATTGAAATCGTCGATGACGAAACCGGAGTTCTCTAAAACTCCTGGCATTAAGCTCCACGCAACATTGAAAGTACTATCAAACACGATTGCCGCAAAACCATCAGCGGTTTCACTTTGGCGTATTTCGACACCACGGCGTGCATCAGCAATTTGTTCGTTCGCATAATTACGGGCGAGATAGGCAGAAATGTCGTTCAGAATACCCGCTTCCAGCTCACGTTGTAACATCACTGGCGTATCTTGTGCTGATACAGGGTTCCCATTCTCGAGCCAGGTGATTTCTGAAGCGCGGGCATCAATAACGGCACTGCGGCGGTGGCTTGCCGCTTGCATTTCAATAGTGAGAACTTGCTCGGAAGCGTATACGTCGCGAACGCGGCGTAACCGGTTGATAAAGCCTTCACGGCCAAGGCTATATTGTTCTTTGGTAAAACGCGCAGTTACAATCCGTTCTTGCGGGTTATTCTCAATAATCTCAGCATCAAGATCACCCACAACCGCAACAACGGCTCGCCATACCCAATCAGGGAGGTCGGTGATGCCTTCTACCGCATCAAACGCCAAACGCGTTTCGTTTGAGCCTTCATCTACCCGGCTTCCAGGCGCAAGCGTAAGCACCTGCCGCGGTGAACGCACACTCACAGCTTGGCCAATCGAGCCTTCTCGCTGCTCAGACGACAGCGTTGGTAGCCGATACTGTGCACGTTGCTGTGGAACATCAAGGTTTTCAGGGGCATTTAATGCACCATGATCTTCAACTTCCAAGTAATCGAAACTACCCTCGGCCAAATCACGTTGTGCAGCGCAACCGCTGATCACTAGGGCGCCAAGGGCTACTATCCAAACTTTATTAAACTTCATCAAAACTCCGTTATTGTAAATATCCAGCATCTTTGAGTGCTTGTTCGATAACTTTTTCGTTCTCAAGTTCCGGAGCCGTTAAAGGTAATCGATAATTAGGTTGAATCCAGCCCAACCTCGCCATCGCCCACTTCACTGGAATTGGGTTTGCTTCAACGAATAAGGCATGATGCAACGATGCTAATTTCTTATCAAATTCAGCGGCAGAATCAATATCACCACGGCGGGCGGCATCTACCATACGCTTCATGGTTTGTGGCATTAAATTTGCGGTAACGCTAATAACACCGTGACCACCGGCGAGAATAAATTCTCGTGAGGTTGGGTCATCGCCGCTTAACAAAAGAAAATCAGGGCCACATAATTTCTGCAATTCCGCAACGCGCCCAATTTCGCCCGTAGCTTCTTTAATACCAATAATATTAGGAAACTCAGCGAGTTCGGCTACGAGTTCAGGAAGCATATCACAGCCAGTTCTGCCGGGAACATTATAAAGAAATTGCGGAAGATCACTGGCTTCACTAACGTATCGGTAATGCTCGATCAGGCCTTTGCGGCTCGGTCGATTATAGTACGGTGTTACATTGAGAAAACCATCAACACCAAGCGGCGCGATACGCTCAGTAAGCTGAACGGCTTCATGCGTTGAATTTGAGCCATTTCCCGCAATTACATGAACGCGTTTGTTTACGAGCTCTACCGTTGCCCGCACCACATCAACATGTTCGTCATGGCTTAAGGTTGGTGATTCCCCGGTAGTTCCCACGGAAACAATGGCATCGGTGCCATATTCAACGTGAAACTCAACAAGTTCAGCGAGGAGTTTGTAATCAACGTTACCGTTGCTGGTAAATGGGGTGACAAGCGCCACCATACTGCCGGTCAGCATAGGTTCTCCCTCAGAAATTAAGGCCACAATCTTACTCGTGCAGCCAATGAATGACAAGTGTACAGCACTGGCGATTCGCTACAATCTATGGTTTCATAAAAAATAACATCGATATCGTTCTCTGATATCGATCGATATCCCGAATAACGCACGTATTGATGCTTTATCAGCTATGCTCATAGTCATGTTATGAAATCAACTTAGAAGTGGAGCCATTATTATGAAAACCTTGCAAGTCGGTGATAAAGCGCCGCTATTCACACTACCCGATCAAAACGGTGAAGCTGTTAGCCTTGCTGATTTATTGAAATCAGCGCAAGTGCTCGTTTATTTTTACCCAAAAGCGATGACTCCGGGTTGTACGGTACAAGCACAAAAGCTTCGCGATACCCGCGATGAGTTAGCAGCTAAAGGCGTTACTGTTGTTGGTATCAGCCCTGATGCTCCGAAACGGTTAGCGAAGTTTACCGAGCGTGATGAACTAAATTTCACCCTACTCGCTGATGAACAAAACGAAGTAGCAAATGCATTTGGGGTATGGGGTCCGAAGAAGTTCATGGGCCGCGAGTACGATGGTATTCATCGCATTAGTTTCTTAATCGGTAAAGATGGCAAAGTTGCGCATGTTTTCGATAAATTCAAAACTAAAGATCACCACGAAGTAGTGCTGAACGCCCTTAACTAATTAATTTTTTGAACGTAAATGAAAACCGCCTAGTTATATCAGGCGGTTTTTATTTGTTTGTGATTCACGCACACGCAAGCTAA
Organism: Aliidiomarina shirensis; assembly: GCF_003987345.1. Lineage (GTDB taxonomy): Bacteria > Pseudomonadota > Gammaproteobacteria > Enterobacterales > Alteromonadaceae > Aliidiomarina > Aliidiomarina shirensis. The sequence continues at coordinate 538,514 of NZ_PIPP01000001.1, forward strand.
TTACTCGCCGAGCCTTCGTCTAAGATTTCATTCTGTTGCGATAACGCCGTGATAACTGCTTTTACCAAGCTGGCTAGTGGAATCGCAAAGAATACCCCCCAGAAGCCCCAGATACCGCCAAACACTAGCACCGCCGCAATGATGTATACCGGGTTCAAACTCACCGCTTCGGAGAACAATATGGGTACGAGAACATTACCATCGAGTGCTTGAATAACTAAGTAGGCAAAAATAAGCCAGAACAGTGTTGGCGAAATACCGAATTGGAATAAGCCAACTAATGCAACCGGAAGCGTTACCACTGCAGCGCCAATGTATGGCACCAGAACTGATAAACCCACCAACGTGGCAAGTAACGCAGAATAACGCAAATCAAAGAAACTGAAGGTAATAAAGGTTACAACACCCACAATAACGATTTCTGCAGACTTCCCGCGAATATAATTCATAATCTGTGAATTCATCTCAGTGCCCACTTGGCTTATTAAGCGACGCTGCTCGGGAAGTACACGGCTAAAGTGAGAAAGTAGCAACTCTTTATCTTTCAACATGAAAAATACAAGTAAAGGCACGATAATCATGTACACCAAGAATACTGCTAATAACACAATCGTGTTCCATGAGCGCTCAAGTATTCCTTGGCCAAATTGTAGCAACCTGTCGTTTACTTTATCGGTAAACATTTGAATCTGAGAACCATCAATAAATGCCGGCGCTATTTCTTCTGCACTTTCCATTAAATCACGCCAAGCTTGCGCAATTAGAGGGAGCTCACTCAGTAAATTAACGCTTTGTTGCCAAATGACAGGAACAAGGAAGAACACCAACAACAGAGCAAAGCTAATAAAGAGTAAAAACACAATCAATACGGCATACAGCCTGCCAAAACCAATGCGTTGCATGCGCGCTACTGGCCATTCGAGAAGGTATGCAAGTGCCACAGCAACCAAAATAGGCGCGAGTATTTGCCCGGCAAAAGCAATCAACGCAAAGCCGATAACGAGAAGTAACGTAAGTGTTACTGCATTTGGATCCGAAAAGCGACGTTGAAACCAATTACGTAAATATCTCAGCATAGCTATCCATTAGCTCCAGAAATAAAGAATAAGCAAACAGTGTATAGTACTTGATAGTATCAAGCCGGTGCCCTTTATACCATTAAAGCCCACGTGAACGGCAGTATACCTAAGTAATTTAAATACTTTTTAACGGAACCTGACCTAAATTTTACAATCCTATGTAATATACAATAAAGCTCGTGTTCGGTAGGCTAAGATAGTTATACCTTTATCGCGTTACTCTTGAATTTATCGCGTTGCTATGGAGTAGTATCAATACATGTTGAAAACATTGCCCAGTGTTACTGGCACCATGTTGTGCACCGCTATACTTGCGTTTACCCTCGGCACTAGCAGCCTAAACACAGCCAATGCCCAAAGCAGAACTGAAGTGCCTACCATAGGAACTGCGGGCGGTGCCTTTATGTCAATTGAGCGCGAGCGCTTGTATGGCGAGCACTATCTGCGTGAAATACGCCGCTTGGCACCTATTGTGGAAGATCCTGTACTTAAAGAGTACCTAAATACGGTTGGCAATCGCCTAGTGCGCCATGCCGATAACGTGCAGTATCCTTTTCACTTTTTCTGGGTTCGCGACGATAGCATTAATGCTTTCGCGTTTTTAGGCGGCAATGTAGGTATGCATACGGGTTTATTACTCGAGGCATCCGATGAATCGGAAATGGCAGCCGTGCTTGCTCACGAAATTGCGCATGTAACGCAACGGCACATTGCTCGGAATATGGAGCGCATGACCGCCGCCGCACCGCTTACCATGGCGCAAATGATAGGTGGCATCGTTGTTGGTTTAATTAACCCCACGCTGGGAATGGCGGTATTATCAACAGGTATTGCCGGCGCCCAGCAACGGCAAATCAACTACACGCGCCAATTTGAACGAGAAGCCGACCGTGTTGGTATGGCGGCGTTGGCCAGAGCTGGCTATGATCCTGAAGGCGCCCCTCGGTTTTTTACTAAACTGCAAGCACGATACCGCTATGCTACACAAGTACCTCAGTTTTTGATTACCCACCCGCTGCCAGAATCGCGTATTGCTGATACCCGCTCACGGGCACAAGCGCTGGGCTCAGTTGCGTTACCGCCAGTGCTCGACTTCGAACTTGCACGGTCTCGCGTGTTGGTACGCTACACCAGCCGTGCCCCTCGAGATCTGTTACTCGATTTTGAACGTGATGAACAAATTGCAAATCATCCGCATAAACGGCAAGCAGCGCAATATGGCCGAGCACTGGCATTATTCGAACTCGAACAATTCGAAGAAGCCAACACCATTATCGATGAACTGATTACATCAGCGCCGTTTAATTTGTTTTATCTCGATACCAAAACCGATATTCTTTTAGGCTTAGATCGCGAAGATGAAGCGGTTGATTGGTTAACCCGCGAATACATGCGGCGCCCAAATAATCAAGTTGTTACTTTAAATCTTGCGTACGCTGGTATTGAAGCGGGCGAATATACGCTCGTAAGAAGCATACTTAATGATTACATTTCGCATGAAAAAACGGACATTGTCGCCTATCAGATGCTTATTGATCTGCATCAGCGCGCAGATAATTCCGTAGCGCTGCACGAAGCGCAAGCGGAGCTTCATAATTTGCGCGGTAATTTCCAAATGGCGGTTGAAGAATTGCATTCGGCATATGCCAAAACCAGCGAAGAAGATGAAAGCAATCGCCAACGCATACAAGCACGAATTTTTCAGCTACGAGCCCTAGAAGCCGAACGGGACCGAGTTTTTGACATTTAGCGAAAACCTTGTAGAGTTCGCAACCCAACATTATGGAGAACCAAATGTCTGCTTTTACTATCTATCACAACCCACGCTGCTCAAAGAGCCGCGAAACACTGAAGCTGCTAGAAGAAAAAGGTGTGCAGCCCACGGTAATCGAGTATTTACAAACACCACCTAGCGCAGCAACTATCATCGCACTCAGTAAAGGTTTAGCGTTACCAATAGCGTCTATGCTCCGGGTAAAAGAAGATGAATACAAAGCCTTACATTTAAAAGCATTCACTGGCACCGATGAAGAGCTTGCAGAAATTGTTAGCCGACATCCAAAAATATTAGAGCGCCCAATCGTGGTGCGTGAGAGCGATCAACATGCTCGAATTGGCCGCCCGCCTGAAGCTGTATTGGAGCTCCTGTGAATACTGATTTTATCAAAACAGCGAGCTTTCATCGTAAGCTCACGTTGATTTGCTACCCTAGCCTGCTCGTATTCGTGATACTTTGGCACGGTGTTCTAGCGCCAAATGAATTCTTAAGCGTTTGGTTAACCATGGCTATCTGGGTCGTTCCGTTGCTATTGCCGTTAAAGGGAATTTTACAGGGAAATGCATACACCCACGCTTGGGCAAACTTTATTCTTATCTTCTACTTTATTCACAGCTTAACCGCTATTTACACTAATCCAGGTGAACGTTGGTATGCGGCGATCGAGCTACTATTAACCACCGGTGCATTTATTGGCGCTACGTATTACGCGCGTTACCGAGGCCGAGAGCTAGGATTAGGCATCAAAAAGAAGAAAGATGAAAAGGTAGTTACGAACGCGGGTAAAGTTGATTAGCGTAGCGAAAACATGGGCACACAAGTTAATCGCTAATGGCTTAAAATTCTAAAACCTGTTTTATAAATGGCAAGGTTAAGCGCCGCTGCCTTGCCATTGACGCCTTATCCAGCTCATCCAACACACTCATGAGTTGATGCATATCGCGGCTTAACCGGTGCATCATATATTCGCCAACATCAGCAGCCAGTTCCAAGCCTCGTGCTTTTGCATGCTGCTGCATCGCTTGCACTTTTTCACTATCGCTTAAGGTTTTTAGGTGAAAGCTCACCGCTAACTGCAAACGTGAGCGCAAATCCGGCAATGCAATCGGTAAACGCGCCGTACTCTGCAGTGAAGTACACACTAAGTAACTATCACGTTTATCGGTAACTCGGTTAAATAAAGCAAAAAGCGCATTGGCCCATTCGGGTATAGCGATAACGGCATGAATATCATCAAGCGCAATCACATCATAACTTTCAATACCATTTAGAGCCGCAACCGCTTGTGGATTGGCAAGCTCGGAAAGCGGTAAATAAATACTTGAGCGCCCTGCATCAGCAAACGCTTCGCACAATGCACAGAGCAAGTGCGTTTTACCTCGTCCACTGCCACCAAACAGCAAAGTAAATTGATCTTGAGGCTGCCATGTAGCCTCTGGTAAGCGTGCTAGATGAGCATGTGCTTGCGCATTATCACCCAATACAAAATTACTAAACTGAGCGTGATCGGGCAACTGCACTGGCAATGGCAACTGCTGTTCATGCAACATTAACGCAGCCACTGGTACTCCAAGATTGGTTGGCTTTCGCCACTCTCATTTTGAATATCGGTGGTTAATATTTGTTCATTGCCCGCAATGCGTTGTACTCGGCGTTCAAACTCTAACGCTTGAATCAGCCAACTGGCTCCGCCATTCACCTGAACCGAAAATTCAGCGATACCCTGCTGATAACGCGATAGGTGTACACGGTAAACCTGCCCTTGTTGTTGCAGCATTTGCTCAGCCGCCAGCAACTGGCCGATGTTATTAAAACCACTAAAGCGCACCGAAATAACTTCGGTGCCATCGTCGGTTTGGGCGATAAATAGCCCTGCAACTCGGTCGGTAATTTGATTCACAAAGTTTCTTGCTAACGTTTCTTCATCAGCAGCCGTGATATATTCAATAAACTCCATATCACCAATAACAATCGTTGTTTCCAGAACTAATCCAGTTTCAACAGCTTCGGTAGATACAAGTTCAGGGTCATTTTCCGCTAAATCATCGAAACTCTCTAAACCACTTAAATCCGAGGTATACATGCGAGCACTCACCACACCCGCTACTGGGTAACGTTGCGAGGCACGCATTACTTCGCGCTGGAAGCGCCCCCATACATCTCTAGCGCCCACCGCCATTTGATCTTCTAGATCCATAAGCGGCATTAGCATGCGAATACCGCGGCGCCGTGCTTCACTATATAAACCATCAAGAAATGGGCGCTCTTCTGCTCTTCCTACGAGGCGAACACCACGATCATCGCTATTCTCTGCCACCCATAATAACAGCTGCGGCCGATCACCGGTCCAAACAGGAAATCCGGCACGTTGTAACAGATCACGAACTCGGCGTTCATCAAAACTGGCTTGCAACACCAACATATCGCCATCGTTCTGATAGCCAAATTGCAATAAATAATCGTTGAACGAACCAATTTCATTACGAATAATGCTGTTTTCTAAGATTTGTGTGGTTCCAGAAGCGCGTACTAAAACCTGCCGAAATAAATTTGGAAGTTCACGTTGCCGCTCGGCACGAGTTTGGCTCTCTACGGTTGTTTCAGCCTGTAGCAGTTCAGCAAAAGAATTATTTGCTTGGGCAGAAAAGATACCGCTCACAAACAAAGCGGTAGCGACTACAATTAACATTAAATAACGCACACAATTCGCCTTAAATTAAATATAGATCTCGATAATAAACATCCCCATGGCTTGGGGCAAGTGACAACCTGTGGATAACCTTGGGGGAATTCTGGCGAAAACTTAGTTTGCCTGATAAAGTATGCCCATAATCACACACCCCCGTTATTTGGATCGAACTCAGCATGCTACGACAACAAATTCGCGCCGTCAGTTCTCTTCTTTCAACCATGACACTCATCGGCCTTTGTGTGGGCATGACCAGCACCCTGTTAAGTTTACGTGGCACCATGGAAGGCTTTTCAACCATTACCATCGGTTTGATTATGTCGGCCTATTTTGTTGGTTACCTTTTCGGCAGTACCCGCGCTGCAAAAGATATTCGCCGCGTAGGCTATATTCGCGCGTTTGGCGGCTTAGCAGCACTCGCCTCAGTAGCCGTTCTGGTGCAAGCCATTTGGATCGATCCAGTTGTATGGTTTGTAATGCGCTTTGTAAGCGGTTTTGCTATTTCAGCCTTATTTGTAATATCGGAAAGCTGGTTAAATACTATGGCAGATAACCGCAATCGCGGCGCCATGCTATCGGTATATTTAGTATTAATTTACGGTGGTTTAGTAGCCGGCCAGCTCATTCTTGGTTTTGCCGACCCAGCTACCTTTGTGCCCTTTGCCATTATTACCTTGCTGATAAACGTATCGTTGATTCCGATTTTAGCAACGGTAACCGTAGAACCCACTACACACGAATCAAAGAAGGTGCCATTAAAATTCCTGATCGAACAAGCGCCACTAGGGATTGCTACCGCTTTTATCGTACAAGCCTGTAGTGCCATGTTCTATGGTGTAGGCCCCGTTTACGCCACGCAAATCGGTTTATCTGTCGGCCAAGTAACCATATTTATGGCTGCATTTATTTTTGGTGGTATGTTATCGCAAACCCCGATTGGGCTTCTTTCTGATCGCTATGATCGGCGTGTCGTTTTAGCGGTTTGCGCCCTAATTGCCTCGGGCTTAGCTATTCTATTGGCGTTTATTCCTGGCTCTCAGCCACTGTTGGTGTTTTTAATCATGGCGGCGCTCGGTGGTGCACTGTTACCGCTGTATTCGCTGGCCATGGCACACACCAACGATTACCTCGAAAAAGACCAAATGATCGGCGCTACGGGTGCCATTATTAAAGTAGGTGGCATTGGCGCTATTGTTGGTGCGCCGCTCGCCGCGGCTTTAATGCAGTTTGGTGATATCTATATGTTCTTCATTTTAATGGCTAGCTTCACCCTACTCGTGGCTATTTACGCTTTCTATCGGGTAACGCAACGTGCAAAAGCAATCGAACAGGTACATTCGCCACTTACCGCGCTTGCACCTTCACAGCTATCTGAAGAACTGTTTGCAAGTATAGTAGAAGAAGCGAACGAAGATTATGAAGAGCCTAGCGGAAGCATTCCGGTGAAACCCGGTTCGAACGGTGTAGTGTAGTGCGCGTTTTCTAATAAGAGTTATATAGCGCCTACGCATGATGAAGAGAGAAAATGCCCTATTACTAATCTAAAAAAATCAGTAACAGGGCATTAATTTCTGATAACTAACTTACCAGCCAAGTATCAAGCAGAGCTTGTGCTTCACGCTGGATCAACGCCAAATGCTCAGGCCCCGTTAAACTCTCCGCGTAAATTTTATACACCGGCTCAGTGCCTGATGGCCGTACGGCAAACCAACCGTTTGCCGTATTCACTTTAATACCACCGAAACCAGCATCGTTGCCCGGCGCTTTATTCAATACTGAAGTTACCGTTTCGCCAGCTAATTCGGTTAACGTAGGTGGGTTTTCTGCTAAATCAGCAAAAGCTTCCATCTGTGCTGTAGTCGCTTGGCAATCAATGCGAGCATAACTTGAATTACCATATTTGGCTTCTAAATCACGATAATACGCACTTGGTGATTTACCGGTAACCGCTTGAATTTCCATCGCTAGCAAACACATGATAATGCCATCTTTATCTGTGCTCCAAGCTTCGCCCGAGCGGTTCAAAAAGCTTGCTCCAGCGCTCTCTTCGCCAGCAAATCCTAGCGAACCTTCCGCCAACCCTTGTGCAAACCATTTAAAGCCTACCGGAACCTCCATCAGCGATAAACCCACGCCAGCAACTACACGATCGATCATGGCGCTCGATACTAGAGTTTTACCAATCGCAATAGATTTTTTCCAATCTCGATTGCGAGCCAGATAATCAATAGCAACCGCTAAAAAGTGATTCGGGTTCATCAGGCCATCGGGCGTTACAATGCCATGGCGATCATAATCAGGATCATTACCCACGGCTAAATCGTAATTATCTTTTAGCGCAAGCACACCCGCCATTGCATCGGGAGATGAGCAATCCATTCGAATAGCGCCATCTTTATCCAAGCTCATAAAACGGAACGTTGGATCGGCAACATTATTCAAAACATCGAAGTTCAATGCATAGTGTTCGGCGATAGCCTGCCAATATGCGCCACCGGAACCGCCCATGGCATCTACACCAACACGAAGATTCGCTTTCGCAATTGCCTGCATATCTACTACTTCGTTCAGCGCTTCTACATATTCCGTAATCCACTCGCGCTTTTTAACACGTTTTGATTTCTTTGCTTGGGCAAACGAAACCACATTCACACCAATAAGTTCAGCACTTAAAATAGCATTCGCATATTTTTCGATAGTTTTCGTAACATCGCCATCAGCTGGCCCACCATGCGGCGGATTATATTTAAAACCACCATCTTGCGGCGGGTTGTGCGAAGGCGTAATGACTACACCATCGGCTAAACCTTCGCTACGGCCTTTGTTGTAGGTAACAATCGCGTGGCTAATCACCGGCGTTGGCGTATAACCAACATCGGCCTGAATATGCACTTCAATACCATTCCCAATAAACACTTCAAGTGCGCTAATAAATGCAGCTTCTGAAAGTGCGTGGGTATCTTTCCCCAGCATGAGCGGGCCAGTAATGCCCTGCTCTTCGCGATACGCAACAATAGCTTGGCTAATGGCGAGAATATGGGCTTCATTAAAAGAATGTTTTAAGGAACTACCCCGATGTCCTGAGGTGCCAAAACTAACTTGCTGTGAAGCCTTACCCGGGTTTGGTTCATTCACATAGTACGCCGACATCAACGCCGGAATATTGCATAAATCTTCGGTAAGTGCTGGTTGGCCAGCGCGGGGATGTTTACTCATGATAAAAAATCTCTAATTTTTTCTGCATCAACCGTACTGTAGCCAAGCTCTAATGCTACTTCGGTAAGAATCGACTTCTTCTTCGTGGTGTTGTTATTGGTTACTACCCAAAAATCCGTATCCGGAATTTGTTTCGGGTTCGTGCTATTACCAGCGGCTAATAACTGTGCTTCAGATGCAGCGAAATATAATCGGTTGCGCCCACGAATATCTAACACTCTTGAAAAATCATGGCTATGGCAACGATGTAACATCGAAAGGATAAACAAAAAGCGGCCTACAGCACCCTTTTGATTGGCTAAATCAGCCAAGGTAAGAATATCGAACAAGGTACGGCTACCCGACATTGCGCGAACTTCACCAGCTTTCCCCACCGAAAGGTTACTCGCAGGTTCAACCTGAGTAGTGGCACTAGCCCCAGATTCAGGGCCAAAACCCAGCAAACGCCGTAAAATACTCGAGGCACTTTCGCCAATGTGTTGCGTATGCGCAGCAATGTAAGTGTAGAGTTCGTCGTCAATATCAATTTTTTTCATAGATGCAGGCTCAAAAACAACGTGACAGGATAGCTAGCGTAGTAACGACATCGCTATTCCAAAATAGGCCGCCATTATAACTGTTTCTCATCTTCATGTAATGGCTGTATGAACAGGTAGTTATTTCCGCGAATAGACAAGTCAACTTTGTCATTATATAACGAGTTCTCCCAGACCGCATGGGATGTCAACAAAACCAACACAAGGTTTGCACCAACGCGGTCACTAAGGGAGAATACTTGCATTGTAATTTTCTGGCCGAGGGTAAATAAATGGTGCAAGCAGTTGAACTAAACTACGAAGTAACCGGTGAAGCAAATGCAGAGCGAGCAACGGTAGTGCTTATTCACGGCCTTTTTGGTGATTCAGATAATTTAAAGAGCATTAGCCGCGAGCTTCAAGAGAATTACCAAGTTGTAAATATCGAGTTGCGAAACCATGGTGATTCGCCATGGTGCGAAACCATGACCTTCATTGAAATGGCAGCCGATCTTGAAGCCCTTCTCGATAAACTGAAATTAGACAAAGCGCACATTTTGGGCCATTCGTTAGGCGGTAAAGTAGCGATGGAGTTTGCTCTAGAACACCCCGATCGTGTGCATTCACTAGTGATAGCTGATATTGCACCAGTAGCTTACGATGCTCGCCATAATACAATTCTCGACGCCCTCGAAGCCGTGGATCTTCGCAATGTGAATAGCCGCCAAGATGCCGATAAAGCGCTTGCTGAATCAATCAAAGAAAAAGGGGTTCGCCAATTTTTGTTAAAGAACCTACAAAAGGAAGGCGATAAGTGGGCATGGCGCATGAACTTAGAAGGCTTGCGCAATTGTTACGAAGATCTGATAGGTGCGCCTGCACAGGACGGCGAATTTGATGCGCCGGTATTATTTATTCGTGGTGGGGATTCCGATTATGTTCAAACCCAGCATCGCGATGCCATCTTGAGCCGTTTCCCGCAAGCTGAATCAAAAACTATTGCTGGCACTGGGCATTGGTTACATGCTGAGAAGCCAAGTGTGTTTAATGGTTTGGTAGCACGGTTTCTGGAAGAACATTTCCCCTTAAACGAATAATAAAGCGGACGCCTATTTACCCGTGAATTCGCACTAAAATTTAACACTTTTTCAGTGCGGAATTACGTATACTCAAGGTTCAAGAATATTCGCGAAAAACAGCGCTTTATGCTACGCTACAGGCGCATTTACTACTGCGGTAGGAACCCAAATGTTTGCTGAAAACTTTGAACAAATAGAAGCACTAATGACAAACCTTGCCATTGCGGTGCTGTTTTTATTGATCGGCTTAGCTATTCACGATGTATTAAAGAAAGGCGATGTGCCAAAGTTTGGCCGTTATGCTGTTTGGCTGGTGTTGTTTCTTGGCATGGCTGGATTCCTTGCGAAAGGCGTAATACAGTTTTTCGTTGAAGCCAACTTGCACTAAAGAACCATACCCTATGGCAAAAGAAGCAAACGATAAAATCACCCCTGATTTATTTCAAAGTGAGCGCAGGCCGGGGCGTCCGCGGAGTAACCCGTTAACCCGCGAAGAACAAATGCGTTTAAATAAACGCAGGCAACTGCGGCGCGATAGAGAAAAAGGGCTTCGCCGCGTTGAATTAAAGCTCGAAGCCTCCATGTATGAAGAATTGAATCGTCAAGCTGAAGCGCTTGGCCTTAGCCGAAGTGCATTAATAGAAACCTTATTGAAGCAAGCTTTGGCAAGCAAGTAATTATCAACCAATATTTATCCACTTAAGCAGATTGGAACAACTTAACTATGGCAACTGTTGGACTATTCTTTGGCAGCGATACCGGTAATACCGAAGCTGTTGCCCACATGATTCAAAAAGAATTGGGTAAGCATCTGATTGATGTTCAAGATATCGCAAAATCCAGTAAAGAAGAGATCGCCGAATACGATTTATTGTTATTCGGTATTCCAACTTGGTACTACGGTGAAGCCCAGTGCGATTGGGATGATTTCTTCCCGGAACTTGAAGAGATCGATTTCGAAGGCAAAATCGTAGCTATATTCGGTTGTGGCGACCAAGAAGATTACGCCGAGTATTTTCTTGATGCGATGGGCATGATTCGCGATATCGTAGAAGCCCGTGGCGGCATTATTATTGGCCATTGGCCTACTGATAGCTACCACTTTGAAGAATCGAAAGGCATGGCCGACGACAACCATTTTGTAGGTTTAGGTATCGATGAAGATCGTCAACCGGAACTTACGAAAGAGCGTGTTGAACAATGGTGTGCACAACTTCGCGATGAAATGGGCCTCGATCAACTCGAGTGAACCCAGCCTCATTGGCAAATACGCAGGCTCATGGCGTAAATCGCTGCATATTAATAAGTGTTCAACACATTAGATAAGCTTGATGGCGCAGTTAATAAGCGTTTCATTCCACATCAAGATGTGGCTATAATTGTTGCCAGATTGTTATTAAAGAGGAACTGAAATGAGCAATGCTGATGTTCAACTCAAAAAAGCCGGTTTAAAGGTAACATCGCCACGAATTAAAATTCTCGATGTTATGAAGAACCCAGATCACCAGCATATCAGTGCCGAAGATGTGTATAAAATTCTTCTTGAGCAAGGTGATGAAGTTGGCCTTGCTACTGTATATCGGGTTTTAAATCAGTTTGATGATGCTGGTATTGTTACCCGCCACCATTTTGAAGGTGGCCGCTCTGTATTTGAATTGAGCGCCAAAGACCATCATGACCATTTGGTTTGTCTTACCTGCGGCCGTGTTATCGAGTTCGAAGACGATACGATTGAACGCCGGCAGCTATCCGTGGCTAAAGAGCACGGAATCAAGCTCACAAATCACAGTTTATATCTTTATGGTGAATGCAAAAAACCAGACACCTGTGAATACAACACTGAAGATGCCAATCACCAAAGAATTGAGTTATCGCAATGAAATATATGATTTATGGCGCAACCGGTTATACCGGTGAATTGATTGCCAAAGAAGCGAGTGCACAAGGTCAGCAACCGCTATTGGCGGGCCGTAACCCCGAAAAAGTGGCCGCTATGGCTAAAGAATTAGGTTTAGCGCACAAATCGTTTGCTTTAGAGAGCGTATCGCAAATTGCCGCCGAGCTTGCCGATGTAGATTTAGTTATCCATTGCGCCGGGCCATTCGAGCTTACTGCAGAAATCATGATGAAAGCCTGCATCGAGAGCAAAACCCACTACTTAGATATTACCGGCGAGCTTGATATTTTCGAACTCGCGTTCAGCTTTCATGAACAAGCCAAAGCTGCTGGTGTGGTTCTCTGCCCTGGTGTTGGTTTCGATGTTATTCCAACCGATTGCGTTGCTGCGCAATTAAAAGCAAAAATGCCTGATGCTACGCATCTGCAATTAGGTTTTGATTCTCGTTCACGTATGAGCCGAGGCACGGCTAAAACAAGTGCGCGGCGTATTGGTGAAGGTGGCGCGGTTCGTAAAAATGGTAAAATCACCAATGTTCCTTTGGCATATAAATCGAAGAAAATCGATTTTGGTGGCGGCGAGAAACTGGCGATGACAATCCCGTGGGGCGATGTTTCCACTGCATATCACAGCACCGGCATTGGTAACATTGAAGTATTTATTCCAGCAAGCCCAAAACTTGTAAGCCGCATGCGCAAAATGAACTGGTTCCGTTGGTTATTCCGCATGGAATTTATGAAAAACTGGCTGATGAAGAAAATCGATGCACAACCAGCCGGCCCGAAAGACGAAGAGCGTGCGAAATACTACACTTGGGTATGGGGCGAAGCCCGCAATGCCAAAGGTGATGTTGAAACCATGCGCAAGCAAGTGTTGAACGGCTATACATTAACCGCAAAAGGCGCAGTAACCATGGCCAAACATGTGCTTACCACTGAGCATGAAGGCGGCTTCAGTACCCCTTCTAAACTTTATGGTGCTGATTTGGTAGAACAGTTTTTATATACACCTGAAGCTGAATAAATACGTTTATTAAGCACAAACATAACAACAAAAAGGGGCCTTTCTAAGGCCCCTTTTTTCAACTTTTACTTGTTTAAGTGCTTACTTGAGCGCTTAAATAAGCCACTAATCAGCGATTTTCGCCCAACTATCACGCAAACCAACCGTGCGGTTAAATACCAATTTTTCAGTTGTGGAATCTTTGCTATCTAAACAAAAATACCCCATGCGCTCAAACTGGAAGCCCTGCTCCGGCTCGGCTTTTGCTAACGAAGGCTCTACAAAACCATGCATCACAATTAACGAATCTGGATTTAGCGCCTCATCAAGGGTTTCTGCAGCACCCGGATTCGGAATACTAAACAAACGATCGTATAAGCGAATTTCAGCTGGAACGCCGTGTTCTGCCGATACCCAGTGAATAACGCCTTTCACTTTGCGGCCATCGGAAGGATCAACACCCAGAGTTTCAGGATCGTAACTACAGAAGATAGTGGTTATTTCACCATTCGCATCTTTCTCTACACGCTCAGCTTTAATTACATACGCATTACGCAAACGAACTTCTTTTCCTAACACCAAGCGCTTAAATTTCTTATTCGCTTCTTCACGGAAATCTTCACGCTCAATATACAGCTCGCGGGTAAACGGCACATCGCGTGTACCCATGGCTTCATTATTCGGGTGATTTGGTGATTGCAGCGTTTCTGTACTGCCTTCAGCAAAGTTCTCAATCACTACTTTAACCGGATCTAATACAGCTAACGAGCGCGGTGCATTTTCGTTTAAATCATCGCGAATACACGATTCTAAAATGCCCATCTCAACCATGTTATCCATTTTGGTAACACCAATACGATGCGCAAACTCGCGAATAGAGCCTGGCGTATATCCACGGCGGCGTAAGCCCGCAATCGTAGGCATACGAGGATCATCCCAGCCACTTACGTAGTTCTCAGTAACCAACAAGTTTAGCTTACGCTTACTCATTACCGTGTATTCCAAATTCAGCCGCGAAAACTCAATTTGCTGCGGATGACAAGGAATGCTGATGTTATCCAACACCCAATCATACAGGCGGCGATTATCTTGGAACTCTAAGGTGCAAAGCGAATGCGTAATACCTTCAAGAGCATCAGAAATACAATGGGTAAAATCGTACATCGGGTACACACACCATTTATCACCTGTTTGGTGATGATGCACATGCCGAATACGATAAATAATTGGGTCGCGCATGCACATAAACGGTGAAGCCATATCGATTTTAGCGCGCAGTGAGCAATGGCCTTCTGGGTATTCGCCAGCGGTCATTTTCGCAAATTCAGCTAAATTCTCAGCTACAGAAGTATCTCGATAAGGGCTGTTTTTACCTGGCTCTTTCAGCGTGCCACGCAACTCGCGAATCATTTCTTGCGGCGAGAAATCAACATAGGCTAAGCCTTTTTCAATCAGCTCTACCGCAAAGCCGTGCAAGGCATCGAAGTAGTTTGAAGAATAACGTTCCTTCCCTTCCCACTCATAACCTAACCAACGCACATCAGCTTTGATAGCACTTACATATTCCATGCTTTCTTTTAGCGGATTGGTATCATCGAAACGTAGATTACAGGTGCCCTGATAATCCCCCGCAATACCGAAGTTCAACACTATCGATTTTGCATGACCAATATGCAGATAACCATTCGGTTCCGGCGGAAACCGAGTATGCACAGTTGCATGCTTACCCGATGCCAAATCTTGATCGATGATCTTACGAATAAAATTGGTTGAGCGAGAGGCACTTTCGGCCATTCAGGTATACTCCAAAAATCTAAAATACTGAAATCGTGTGTTGCCAATACAGCGAACATAAACCCCGTTGGCAAGACATCATAAAATGGCCGTTATGATCGCAATATTATGCGCAGCTTACAAGCCGAAAAAACGAAGATATCGGCGCATTTGTTGTTGGCCTTCAGCTAGGCTCATCGGTTTGAATCGAATTTTTGCTCCGGGCATGCATTGCGCCAGCCGAAATCCATCAAGCGGCAGAATATTCCCAAGTTTCGGATAACCGCCAAGCGTTTGCCGATCTTCGAGCATAATAATCGGTTGCCCATTTGCAGGCACCTGCACAGCACCATAGCTAACGCCCTCAGAGAGAAAGGTTTTATTCGGTGTGGCGATTTCCATCCCTTCCAACCTTGCTCCCATACGATTACTATTTTGGCTTAAGGTATATTCATTGTGCCAAAGCGTTTGCCAAGCTTCTTTGCTAAATTCGTGTTGTTGATACCCCGGAATCAAGTGCAATACCAAATCTTGGCTAATCTCTGGCAAATATTGCATGGGGATTTCGCGGCTCAGGGTTTCTTCCTGCAAATGGCCGCAGGGCAATTCATCCCCCGCTTTTAATGCTGAACCTTTACCATCAACGCCACCCAAATGATCGCGTTGCACGGTTGCACGGCTGCCGAGAATAGGCGTAGTTTGAAAACCACCACTTACCGCTAAATAAGCCCGAAAACCATATCGGGGGGTAGCGAACTTTAAACGATCGCCTTGGCGCACCCAAAAACTGCGCCAAGGTGGCTGAGGCTCACCGTTCAAGGTTAAATTTAAATCACCGCCCGTTACCGCCACCATGATTTGCGTACGCGATTCTAGCTCTAATCCACCCGCCGTTATTTCAATCACTGCCGCATCGGGATCATTATCTAACAAACGATTGGCCCAACTCGCAGATTTCGCATCTAATGGGCCACCCCGAGTTACGCCAAGGTGTTGATAACGTAAACGTCCGGTATCTTGCACAAGGCTTAAAATCCCACCCTTAATTACGCGAAAACCGGTCATGTTGAATCTCCTTGCTGAGCAAAAAACTTCGCTTTAGCTTGTTCATACGCTGATTTACTCATCGGCTTAAAACGAATACGATCACCCACCTGAACAGGTGTTAACGCAGCTTGTTGCGCGGGCGTATTCTTATCTACATTTCCATTAGCATGGCCATTCACATCGAACCAAACGAACGGGCTAAAGCCTAAAATATTCCAGCCACCCGGTGATTCCTGTGGATAAACGGCCGTTTGCCCCTCGGCAATTCCAACACTACCAGCAGCAATGTTTTTTCTTGGGTTTGCTAACCGTGGCAATTGAATTCGTTCATCAAGTGCGCCCAAGTATGCAAAACCCGGCGCAAAACCGAGCGCGTATACTTGATAATCACGGCCGCTATGAATGGCCACTACTTCATCGAAGCTTAACCCAGATTGTTCACACACTCGCGCCATATCATTTTCTTCAATAGCGTCATCGGGTTGGTAATAATAAATCGGCACTTCCACTAATTTGCCCGGCGCTTCGGCATCAGCCGACCAAGGGCTACATAGCCACGGGGTTTGTTCTGCAATAGTTTCGAGCGCTTGCTCTAAATCATAGGTACGTACAGCTCGCGGTTCGTAATACACCAATAAGCTCGCATACGAAGGCACTACTTCATACACCACATCACTCAGCTCCGCGATAATTGCAGCGCGAATACTTGCCAAGAAGCCCGGCATACAGGGATCAAGTTCTTGCCCAAACTGCATCAGCAAGGCATCTACACCCGCATTCACAAAAGTGGGTTGCGGCCGTTTTGGTGTTTCTACACGGCTGGTATCACGTACATTTTCGGCATTCCCGCTATGTTCCGATACCTTTGCTTTTTTATTCATGAAAATTCCTTGCTACTACGAATACTCTGCACTGCAGCTAATGCTTCTGGTGTATCACCATGCACACACAAGGTATCAACCTGCAAAGTGATCACCTTACCCGAGACACTCGTTACTGTGCCTGAGCGAGCAAGCTGTAATGCTTGCGCTTTCATCGCTGCGGCATTGTGGATTACGGATCCGGGCTCGCTGCGCGATACTAATGCCCCACTATCCGTGTAAGCACGATCAGCGAACGCTTCAAACCAGAGTTTCACACCAAATTCTGCGGCTAACGCTTGCCAATGCACAACGTTTTCTTGCGCCAATATTACCAGTGGCAAACTACTATCAAATGTTTTAACAGCACGCAAAATTGCCTTAAAGGTAGCATCGTTTTGCAACATATCGTGATACAGCGCACCGTGTGGTTTTACATAGGCAATTTTGCTGTTTTCCGCTCGGCAAAAACCATCAAGAGCGGCTATTTGATAGAGCACCGTAGCTTCAACTTCCGCGGGGCTCAAGGCCATAGAACGGCGGCCAAAACCTAACAAATCCGGATACGCTGGATGGGCACCCACCAAAACTTTGTGCTTCAGCGCCATTGCCACCGTTTGTTGCATAATAAGCGGATCGCCTGCATGAAACCCACACGCTACATTGGCACAATCAATATAGGGCATAATTTCCGCATCATTCCCCATGCGCCATGGCCCAAGACCTTCACCAAGATCACAATTGAGGAGTATTCGTTTATTTGCCATCGTTCTCGTTGCCTTTTTGATATTTCTCAGAAAAGCGCACTTGCATCAAAAAGAACGTATAAATACCGATCCCTAGTGCCGCTATCCACATAGTTGGCCAACCGAGGTACCAAAGCCGATGCTCAAAGAAAATCGCAATCGTTCCTACCAAACCAAAGGTAGTAAGCGCTGTGGCCGCATAGGTGCCGTAAACTGCGCCTTTTTGCACCGCATCGAGGCGCATTAAGCCAGCTATCGTACCTAAAATAATTCCCCATGCTATAGGGTTAAAGGCCTGATACCAGTTCAGCCCTGTATTCGCGATAAGCTCCAATAAATCTTGCGGATTCGATAACAATAAAATCAACCCAATCGGGGCGGTAACCAATGCAATAATTCGTTGTATGTTCATTTTATATCCATCTGTTAAACCCATGTCTGATAATGCCAGATACAAAATCAGAAACAAACCAGACCATGGTAGGGGTTAATGTAATAATTCAAATATGTAACTTTCGCCATACAATGATGATGAACTCGGGAGCAAACGCGTTAGTAATGAACACCGCAATATATTTAATCAGTAAAGCATGGGCACCGAAAGCCACTAAAATTTGCGCTAGCGCAAACTTTGCCCCTGCAGATTCACAAACCCAAGCGGAATATTGATCTCGCGCAATAACCGCATGCAAAACCCTTTCATAATGGCCTCAGTTACCAACTGGAGAAACATTATGAAAACTAAATTATCGTTAATCGCTATCGCCCTTTCTGCAT
The DNA here is from genome assembly GCF_003987345.1 of Aliidiomarina shirensis. Lineage (GTDB taxonomy): Bacteria > Pseudomonadota > Gammaproteobacteria > Enterobacterales > Alteromonadaceae > Aliidiomarina > Aliidiomarina shirensis. The sequence goes on from NZ_PIPP01000001.1 coordinate 556,971, forward strand.
TTGCAGCCGCTCCGGCAATGGCCGATTTTTCTATCAATGTTGGCGCTATCAACGTGATGCCAGATGAAAGTAGCAGCAACTTAAACGTAATTGAAACCGTTGCTGGCCTGCCAGCTGGCTCAACAGGCGTTGCGGTAAATAACAATACCCAGCTCGGCCTCACCTTTGATTATAAGTTCACTGAGAATTTTGGCTTGCAACTTATTGCCGCTACCCCGTTTAGCCATGATTTAAAGGTAAAAGGTTCGGCTATCGATGGCCTAAACATTGGTAAAACAAAACATTTGCCACCTACCTTAATGGCACAATATCACTTCACCCAACATGCTAAGTTTCAGCCGTTTGTTGGCGTGGGCTTAAACTACACCACATTCTTTGATGAAAAAGTAAATGGCGATCTTGAAGGTGCACTAATCGCACTTGATGTTACTACCGCCAATGACGATGTTAGCTTAAGCCTATCTGAATCTTGGGGCTTAGCGGTTCAAGCGGGCTTCAACTACGCGATTAACGAACGCATGGGTGTTCATTTTATGGTAAGTAAAATGGCCATCGATACCACAGGTAAAGTAAAAGTGAATGGTGCTACCGTACAAAGTGTAAACGTAGATATCGATCCACTCGTAGCGATGCTAGGTTTCCGCTGGAAAATCTAGTTATTTCGGTATGTGCTCGAACATAAATAAAATCGCGCCAACGTTATTACCACGTTGGCGCGTTTTTATGTACATGGGTTAATCGATCGTTCGAAGAAACTCGAGAATACGTTGATTTACTAATTCAGCTTGCTCTAAATGAGGGGTATGCCCTGCACCTTCAACGGTTAAGAAATCAACCACGTTAGCATCGGCCAACACACCCTCCGAGTAACTGTAAGGCACAACCGCATCTTGTGTACCCCAAATCAATTGCGTTGGCTGGTTATTCTCGCGCGTTTGCCGATAATATTGCGGGTGGTTTTCCGTAGTAAAGGCATAAAACGACGAGGTAAGCGCTTGCGTAAAGCCGCGGAAGCTTATCTGTGCGCTATACGCCTTTTGCATCGCCGCTGAATCTTCGGCAAGTAGATAAGGCGCTTCTAGGCTCTGCTGAATCGTCGGTACATAAAAGCCAGAAAGCATATAGTAACCGATTCGTTCTGGCATTGGCGGTGGCTGCAGCGGCTGATGCAAAGGTGCAATTAAGATATTGCCCGCCACTCGCTCTGGATGATTTGCTGCAGTGCGCATAACTACCGCCCCGCCCATAGAAAGGCCTGCAAGAACCACGGGCTGTTGAATATCTAAGGCATCCAAAAGCGCTATGAGCTGCTCTTCAAATACTTGACCATTATATTGCACACGAGGTCTATCGGAATAACCGCGGCCTAGTAAATCGTAGCGTAGTACTCGGTAGCCCGCATCACGCAGCGCACGATACGTACCGCCCCAGATTTCCATTGGAATACTGAATCCATGCACCAGTACAACTACTGGCGCATCTTCCGGCCCAGCCAACTCGTAGTGAGTGAAACCACTGGGAAGTTCCACAAATTGCCCAGGTGCCTCAGCGCGCGTTTCAACGTTTAGGCGCTTCGATTCCGCAAAGTTCTGCTGATGGGCTATGAATACGTAGATTAATACCGCGAGTAAAAGCACCACTAGCCCAATACCGAACCACTTTAAAATTTTCATTATTATTCCCTTTGCTAACTGGCCTTACGCACGCAGCCATAAGTACGCGACCATGCGCGCCCGGTGATTATTTATGTATAAGCATTAGCTAATCGAAATCATACCTTGTAAATAATCGGCGGCCTGCCCTGTTAATACTACGCGGCCACTATTTTCGTTACCCGGAATAACCTCACAATGCACAATACCCCCGCGCTTCGACAGTTGCGCAGCCTCGAGTGTGTGCTTACCGAGCTTCTCGGCCCAAAATGGCGCAAGTTCACAGTGCGCAGAGCCTGTTACCGGATCTTCGTTCACGCGCAGTTTAGGAAAGAAACAACGGCTCACAAAATCATATTTTTCACCGGGTGCGGTAATAACCACACCACGGCCATCAAGTTCAGCTAGTAACGCAAAATCGGGCTTTAACGCCGCCACTTGTGCTTCCGAATCGAGCTCAACGATATAATCATAGGCGGCAAATACCTTAGCGCTCTCTAAGCCTAATCCGCTTAGTAGTGCTTCTGGAATATTACTCACCGGTTCAGGCATAGACGCTGGAAAATTCATACTTAAACCATGTTCACTTTGCTGCACCCGCAATTCACCGCTACGGGTGCGAAAAACGAGCTCTGGCTTATTGTAGTTCAAGTGTTTAAACAACACGTGCGCGGTGGCTAGCGTAGCGTGGCCACACAAATCCACCTCGGCTTCAGGCGTGAACCAGCGCAAATGAAACGCGGCACCATCAGCAATAAAGAACGCAGTTTCCGAAAGGTTATTTTCTTCGGCTATTTTCTGTAACAAGGAATCTTCCGGCCAACCACCAAGCGGACAAACCGCAGCAGGATTTCCACCAAATACGTGGTCGGTAAACGCATCCACTTGGTATAGCTTTACTTCCATAATATCCTCGCAAAAATTAACCTACTACCCCATTTTCATCACGATTCTTAGGGGTAAACGTTTAATTAAAAAAGCTAACAAATTCCAAGGCCAGCCCGGTACATAAGCGGTTTTCTTTTCTTTATCAATTGCTTGAACCATTGATTTAACACCGGGCACAGTATCGCACATAAACGGCGTATTCTTTACTTTCTCATTGATTTCCGAGCGAATAAAGCCAGGCATAATACAACTAACCGCAATAGGAGTACCGCTGCGCAACATATCAGCGCGAATACCTTCGGTTAAGTTCACTAAAGCCGCTTTACTCGCAGCATAAGCGCCGAGCGCTCTTGGCATTCCGCGTAGCGCACTTACCGATGAAATGGTTACCAAATGGCCATCATTTTGCGCGCGGAAAATTTCCAATGCGGCTTCGCATTGCGCTAAGGCCGCAATAAAGTTAGTTTCAGCGGTAAGCTTGTTGTATTTGAATAATCCAGTTCCTAGCGAACCGCCCTTACCCATGCCTGCGTTTACAATCACGCGATCGAGGCCACCGAACTCATCTTTAAATTCATTAAACACCCGAAAAACTGCATCGTGATCATTCACATCGAGAGCTTTTAAACTCACTTTTACGTTTGGGTATTTTTCCGCAATTTCAGTTTTTAACGCCTCCAAACGCTCTACCCGGCGGGCACACAGTGCTAAATCATGGCCTTTAGCGGCAAATTGCCGCGCCATCTCTTCGCCGAGCCCAGAGCTTGCTCCAGTAATTAAAATACGTTTACGCATATTATTCTTATTCCTAATCGTTTTTATCGCCCGCTTAAAAAAGCGTTAGCGATAACTTAATAAATGTTTGTAGCGGCCGGTAACATGATGGTGCTCATTTAAGCTCAATAGACGCGGTGCTTGTTCCGGCTTATAAAGAAACCGGCTCACGCCCGAATTTACCAACCGTGCATTAATTTCCATCATTTGCGCCGATGGCATTCCCAAACTCCCCATAGTCGTAAGAGCGATGGGCCCACCTGAGGTAATAACCGCTATGCGTTTGTGTTCGGCTAATTCAGCTAAACTTTGCCATGCTAACTCGACCCGCGCTACAAAATGCTGCCAGGGCTCATGATAATCGTTATCGTGCGCACCAGATTGCCAACGCGATACCGCCTTCATAAATAGCGCCAACACCTCGGTTTCACTAATATTGGCTTTGCCATCGCTGGCAAACAGCGAACGCAGATCCGGTTCATCATTCGCCAAGGCCCGCATTACTGCGCGATGATCAAATTCATTCCAATCTGTTTTTTCCACTACATCTAACGGGTTTGCGTAGCCTTGCAAGAATGCTTCGGCGCTTTGTTTATGGCGTTTCAGCCCACCGCGCACCAGCACATCAAAATGTTCTTCTTGCTCATTGAGTACCGCTCCCAAATGCTTCAACTGTTTAAAACCCAAGGGCGAAAGCTGATCGTAATCCGCAGCGCCAAATGAAGCTTGCCCATGACGAATCAAGGTAACCAATGCCATATTAACCTCGCTGCGCGCGCATTAGCTTGCGGCAACGACGGTGCAAATAATGCACCACAAACCAAAAGTTTTTAAACGCTGGATTCCGCGTTTGTTTATGATAATAACGATAGTAGATTTGTTGCGCGATAACCGATAAACGAAATAAACCAAATACCTGGTAGAACGTCATATCAACCTTACCGAGATCCATTTTCTCACAATAATAATCGATGACTTCTTCGCGGCTCAGCATACCTTTTAAATGCGTAGGCTGGCGGCGTGTTGCTCTCGCTACCTTGTCATCGTCGGCTTGCACCCAATAAGCGAGTAAGTTGCCAATTTCTACTAACGGATCACCAATTGTCGCTAACTCCCAATCCAACACCGCCAAGATCTCAGTTGGATCGTCCGGATTCAGCACTAAATTATCAAAGCGAAAATCATTGTGGGTAACACACAACATTTCTTGCTTCGGCTTATTATTTTCAAGCCATCGCATGATTTTCTTTCCCGAAGGCACATTCCACGTTTTTGCCTTACTGTAACGTTGATTCCAACCCGATACTTGGCGATCGATATATCCTTCGCCTTTGCCGATAGCATCAAGCCCAGCCTCAATGTAATTTACCTTATGCAAAGCAATCAGCTGATCTAACATATTGGTGCACAGCGTGCGCACCTGTGCTTCACTCAGCTCAAGATCACGTGGCATGTTTTTGCGCGGAATAATGCCTTCTACTCGCTCCATTACATAAAAATCAGTTCCGATTAAGCTTGTATCTTCGCAATAGCCCACCATATTCGGCACAACTGCGTAGTGCTTTTTAAGCATCAGCTGAATATCATGCTCACGTTGCATGTTATGCGCGGATTTTGCTTTCGTACCCGCTGGCGGCCTACGTAGAATCAAATCGGCATTATGGTAAGCTAACCGATACGTCCAATTTGAGGCGCCGCCTGGAAACTGAGTAAGCTCGGGTTCACCTTCGATATCAGGGCGTTTGCCTTTGATCCATGCGTCCACCGCAGCAATATCAAAAGCCTCTTGTTCTCGTACGGCAACGCCGGTGTCGATTACTGATCTCTTGCTCATGATTTATCCTGTCGATATTTCTTTAATTCTTCACGAAGCACCATTGCTTGATGCACCTCGTCGGGGCCATCGGCTAACCGCAATGCACGCGCTACCGCGTAAAAAGCGGTGAGCATATAATCGTGGCTCAAGCCACCACCGCCATGTATTTGAATCGCATCATCAACCACATTTTGTAGTACCGTAGGTACCACTGCTTTTATGCCCGCAATTTCGCTAGCAGCCGCACGCACGCCGGCGGAATCAATCACACCCGCAGTATACATGGTATAAAGCCGCGCTTGATCGATTGCCATTCGATGTTTCGCTACCCGCGTACCGTTATCACCAAGCTTTAACAACGGCTGGCCAAATGCAACGCGGCTCATGCCACGTGTAATCATCAGCTCTAACGAACGCTCGGCTGCGCCTAGTGCACGCATACAATGATGTATACGCCCTGGGCCTAAACGCCCTTGCGCAATCGCAAACCCTGCCCCTAGCTTACCAATTACATTACTCTTCGGCACCCGCACATTATCGAAACTCACTTCACCATGGCCATACGGCGCATCGTAATCACCAAAAACGCTCAACATCCGCTCAATATTCACACCCTCAGCATCCAAGGGCACGAGCACCATACTGTGGCGCTGATGGCGATCTGCATCGGGGTCGGTTAATCCCATTACAATCGCTACTTTCGCATTCGGGTGCCCAAGGCCGGTTGTCCACCATTTACGGCCAGTAATCACCACTTCATCACCATCGGCAATAATACGTGTTTCCATGTTCGTGGCGTCAGAAGAAGCGACCTGAGGCTCGGTCATCCCGAACACAGAGCGAATTTCGCCGCGTAACAAAGGGGCAAGCCAAGTTTCTTTCTGTGCTTCAGTGCCAAAGTGATAAAGCACTTCCATATTACCGGTATCCGGCGCATTACAATTAAAAATTTCAGGTGCAATAACGCTCCGCCCCATCTCTTCGGCTAAGGGCGCATATTCGCTAGTTGAAAGACCCGCCGCCAAATCACTATCGGGTAAAAATAAATTCCATAAACCTTCTGCCTTTGCTTTCTCTTTCAAGGCTTCTATTTTTGAAGGAACCTGCCACTCACGCCAATTCGCATGACCATATTTCTGGGTTATTTCCGCCAGTATCTCCGCTTCAACGGGATAAACATGCTCTTTCATGAAGGCTTTTACGCGCCCTAAATATTGCTGCGAACGTTCTGATAATCCAAACATGGTTGATCTCCTAAAAATGAGTGGCTACATCCTACGAATTTTCTTAACATGAATGAAGTGAAAGTTATTAAAGGTTTAACATGAATCAAATTCATTCAAATTTACTTAGTAAGATCGATTTAAACTTGCTTCGCGTTCTCGTAGCTATTCACCGTGAACGCCAGCTAGCACGGGCTGCTGCTGAGCTCTCACTCACGCCTTCAGCCATTAGCCATGCGCTTCGGCGTCTCCGAGATATTTTCGATGATGAACTGTTTATTCGCAGTGGCCGTTTTCTGCGGCCCACCGCGTTATGCGATAAACTAGCGCCCGAACTAAATGAAGTGCTTGCGCGGATGCAGGGGCTTATTAGCCGTGGTGTAAGCTTCAGCCCAGCCACTACGCAGCGTGTATTTCGGATTGGTATGCCAGAAGCGATTGAAGCCGAACTTTACCCGCGTCTGTATCGCCATCTGCAACGAATTGCGCCGAGCGCCAAGTTTGAAAGCTTGGCCGTACCGCATTCGCAGATTGGTGATTACCTGTTAAATCGTAATGCCGATGTGGTGATTGATGTTGCAATTGCCGCTCGCGCGCCCGTTATGCAGAAGCCGCTGCTCAAAGAGCCTTTTGCAGTGCTAAGTAGAAAGCAGGACAAATACCAGCTCACGCAAGCGCGATATCTTGCGCACAAACATATTGCGGTATCCACGCGAGCACGTGGTTCAGTGTTGGAAGATTTGTTACTTAAAGAAATCGGGGTTGAGCGTGAAATACTGGCGCGTGTGCAAAGCTACCAAACCGCTGCACAGCTAGTGAGCCAAACAGGTGCCCTACTTACGTTGCCGGAGCGTATCGCTAAGCAGTTAGTAACCCAATATGGCCTCCGCCGTTGGGCCATGCCGATTGATGTGCCAGCCACTCGTTTGCAGCTGTATTGGCATTCTGCATACCAAAACGATGCCGCCCTTACCTGGCTATTAGCGGAGTTTGATGATTTAGCGCTAAACTAAGTACATTAGATTAAATAAAAAAGCGGCGAGGAATACTCGCCGCCAAAAATAGTGCACTTCCGTTCAATCAAAACAGTATATGCACTCACACAACAGGGAACTTTTAATGAGCGTGCTCATCTTCTGCCAAGAAACCTAGCCAAACTAAACTTCCCGGAGCCACATCTAAAGCTAAGCGTTCAACCACTTCGCCATCGTGCAAATCAACAACAATGATTTCTTGCGCAACGGGGTCCGCAATGAACGCTTCATGGCTTGCCGCACTAAAGGTGATATTCGGCAAACTATCACCTAATTCTGCCAGCACTGAAAATTGGCTTTGTACTTCGTACGTATCGCTACTAAAACGCACAATCGTGAGCATTCCACTATCATCAAGAATAGCTAATCGGTTGCCAGTATAATTAAAACCGACGTGGGCAATGGCAGCATCAGCATTTTCTTCGCCACGCCAATCAAGCTGAACCATCGCTTCTTCAGCAAGATCTAGCCAATGCAGCTCTTGCCCTGCTTTGCCAATAAATACGCCGGTTTCATCGTGCGCGTAAATGCTGCCAATTCGGGATTCCGCAGCGGTTATCGTGCTACTGTTCGCAAGCTTGCTGGCAGTAAAGCCTGCTTCTACCTCAGTAATAACCAGCACGCCATCGGAACAACCAAAAGTAACGTACACATCGGTTATGGCGCTGCCATGCAAACTGGGACAAGTTTCTTCAAAACGCTGAACGAAATCGAAATGGTCACTATGTATTTCATGAACTTCTACATATTCGGGTAGAACACCTTCCGCTTCGCCACTGCGAAAGCTCGTGAATAAATAGTTATCACGAATTTCAGCCGCGCCATGTTGGTTACGCGTAAACTCGTGGCTAGCCATTTCTCTACCTTCACTTAAACTAAAATCTGAAACGGCATAGAGTTTCGCTGGAACACCTGCGGTGCCATCAAAGAACACAACTCCCCGATGTTCATGTTGATTGTAGTGGGTAGGTAACTCACCGAAGAGCGCAAAGTCAAGCAGTGCAGGTTCGAGCTCATTGTAATGATAATGATCGCCATGGGCTTCGCTCTCGAACCCGCTATCAATGAAGTTAACAACCCCTGCGGAGCGTTGAATAGCAATCGCATACCGATAATCAGGGCTGGCATACAAGGCCGCGCTTTCGCTACTCAAGTGAAAATCATCTATAACTGATTCAGATTCTAAATCGTAAACATAGGCATGGTCATCGCTGCTATTAGTAAATACTAAGCGGCCGCTAAATCCGTTTTCGTGATCATGATCGTGATCGTGATCGTGGTCATGATCTGAAGCCGGCGGTACATCCGCCACAATTTCAAGGTTTTCTCCACAACCCGTTAAAATTAGTGAAACAGCAATCGCTGCTACTGAAAGGCTAAACATCGAGCGGTTTGATTTTTTCATTTTTATTCGTTCCTATCGTGAAACAATGACTGTCAAAACAAAGCAAGTGTTATGTTATATTGTTACACATTAAGTAACAAGTGCAATTCCTCTCAGTTTCCGCCAAAACACATTTCGTTACATTTTCTCTACATGCCGTTGTTTACTTTTTCAGCATTAGAACTACTATGATTAGTACAGTATCTAAATGAGGGTAAAATATGAGCTCCATCATTGCGTTACAGAAATTAAAACGAACTACATTGCTGGTCGGCGCATTTTTTGTTGCCTTTAGCTTCTCTGCGTCTGCAAATACAAATACTTCTGACCAATCGTCAGTAACGGAAAATCAAACCTCGTCGGAGGAGAAACTTTGCGCTGATGGCTCCTGCGATCCACATATTATAATGCTGCACCGCCTTTCCCGTTGGGGATATCAAGATGCCAAATCGATATTAGCCGTGATGTACGTATCGGGCGATGGCGTTGAGCAAGATATAGAGCATGGCGTTTATTTAATGCAAAGCGCAGCCAAGCACGATGGCGCCATGGCATTATTCAGCCTTTCAAAATGGCATCGCGAGGGCTTAAATGTAGAAAAAGATACTGCGAAAGCTGATGAATTATTAGATAGAGCCGTTGAATTGGAATACCCACCTGCGCAATATCAAAAAGCGCTGTATTTATTTGCTAGCGAAGATGAACAACTGATTGGTGATGCCACCGAGTTATTAGAAAACGCGGCACGCAAAGGTTCATCGCCAGCCATGTACCTTTTGGCTCGATTGAAGCTAATGGGTGAATGGGTTGAGTATGATTTGGAAGGTGCTTCGAATTTACTGGCTCGGCTAAGCCGTGAAGGCCATGAAGATGCGCGAGCCCTATCGAGACAGTTAGTGGCTGAGTTAGATAGAACAGCATCGGAAAATGGGGAACTCGATAGTGATACCAAAGAGATTGCTGATAGATTGCACACATTTGCCAACATGGAGCGTATTCAAGTTACGCCAATGTCTTTCGGCAGAACTTACTCGGCAGTTTCGGCGGTTACTTTTGAAATGGATCGAACCTTTACCCGCGGAGCCATGTCGCGCATTAGAACGCAAACATGTGGTTTTGAAACAGGTTGTGTGGCTGTAAGGCCGAACTCCCAGCACTCAAGCTTAATGGATATGCTTTCAGAACCCGTAAATTAAGTAAGTAGTCATTAAATGAATAAAAAAACGCTTCCCAAGGGAAGCGTTTTTATTTGGTTCGCCTTTCAAAAAGGCATTGGTTTAGCAATAAATGCTAATTACCAACCTGTTTTCTCGCGTAATGCTTTGCCGATATCAGCAAGGCTACGAACAGTTTTTACACCTGCAGCTTCAAGCGCCGCAAACTTCTCATCAGCAGTACCTTTACCACCAGAGATAATTGCACCGGCATGGCCCATGCGCTTACCTGGAGGAGCAGTTACGCCTGCAATGTAAGAAACAACTGGCTTAGTTACATTGTTTTTAATGTACTCAGCCGCTTCTTCTTCAGCAGTACCACCAATTTCACCAATCATCACGATAGCTTCAGTTGCTGGATCTTTCTCGAACATCTCAAGGATATCGATAAAGTTAGAGCCTGGGATTGGATCACCACCAATACCAACACAGCTTGATTGGCCAAAGCCTTCATCTGTAGTTTGCTTAACCGCTTCATAAGTAAGCGTACCAGAACGTGAAACGATACCTACTTTACCTGGCTTGTGAATGTGGCCTGGCATAATACCGATTTTACATTCGCCTGGCGTGATAACACCTGGGCAGTTAGGGCCGATCATGCGAACGCCCTTATGCGTTAGGTATTCTTTCACGTAAAGCATATCAATTGTTGGGATACCTTCAGTAATACATACAATCAATTCGATGCCTGCATCAGCAGCTTCGATGATTGAATCTTTACAGAAAGGAGCCGGTACATAGATAACTGATGCAGTTGCACCTGTTTCAGCTACCGCTTCTTTTACGGTGTTAAATACAGGTAAACCTAAGTGCGTTTGACCGCCTTTACCCGGAGTAACACCACCAACCATTTTTGTTCCATAAGCAATTGCTTGCTCTGAGTGGAACGTGCCTTGGCCGCCAGTGAAACCCTGACAGATTACTTTGGTGTCTTTATTAATCAGGATGCTCATTATTGACCTCCAGCCGCAGCAGCTACAACTTTCTGAGCTGCGTCAGATAAGCTGGTAGCAGCTTCAATGTTCAAACCGCTTTCCGCTAGCTTCTCTGTACCTAATTCAGCGTTGTTACCTTCAAGGCGCACAACCACAGGTACTTTAACGCCAACTTCTTCAACAGCACCAATGATACCTTCAGCGATCATATCGCAACGCACGATACCACCGAAGATGTTCACAAATACGGCTTTCACATTTTCATCAGATAAGATGATTTTGAATGCTTCAGAAACACGTTCTTTGGTAGCTCCGCCACCAACATCTAAGAAGTTCGCTGGCTCGCCACCACTTAACTTCACGATATCCATGGTGCCCATTGCTAGGCCAGCGCCGTTAACCATACAACCGATGTTGCCATCAAGTGCTACATAGTTAAGCTCGAACTTAGCTGCATGCGCTTCGCGCGAATCTTCTTGTGAAGGATCGTGCATTTCTTTGATTTTTGGCTGGCGGTAAATTGCGTTGCTATCGATGTTGATTTTGCCATCTAAGCAGTGCAGGTTCCCTTCGTCGGTGATTACCAACGGGTTAATTTCTAACAGCGCGAAATCGTACTGTTCGAACATTTTCGCCAAGCCTAAGAAAATCTTAGTGAACTGCTTCACTTGTTCTGGGTTTAAGCCCAGTTGGAACGCTAAATCACGACCTTGGTAAGCTTGCGCGCCAACCGTTGGATCGATGATAGCTTTCAAGATTTTTTCTGGTGTTTCTTCTGCAACGGTTTCAATTTCCACGCCGCCTTCAGTAGAAGCCATGAAAACAATTTTACGAGTTGCACGGTCTACTACTGCACCAAGATAAAGTTCTTTATCGATATCGGTGAGGCTTTCAACCAAGATTTTTGCAACCGGCTGACCGTTTGCATCTGTTTGATAAGTTACTAGGTTTTTGCCAACCCAGTTATCTGCGAATGCGCGTACTTCATCAAGGGAAGAAACTAGCTTTACACCACCAGCTTTACCACGTCCACCTGCGTGCACCTGACATTTAACTACCCATTTGTCGCCGCCAATTTTTTTGGCTGCTTCTACGGCTTCATCAGCAGTGTCTACCGCGTACCCTTCAGATACTGGTAATCCAAACTCTCTGAAAAGCTGTTTTGCTTGATACTCATGCAAATTCATTATGCTTATTCCGTTTGTTCATTCAAAACGAAAGCAGCCGAGGCTGCTTACCCGAATTTTCGCGCGGAATTATACATTTTCCGCGCTCAAAATGACAGCGGTAGCCTTAAATGACTACCGCCGCAGTGCTTTAGATATCCAGCAACAAACGCTGAGGATCTTCTAGCAGGTTCTTCACGGTAACTAGGAAGCCTACCGATTCTTTACCATCAACGATTCTGTGGTCGTACGACATCGCCAGATACATCATTGGCAGAATTTCAACTTTGCCATCTACCGCCATTGGCCGATCTTGGATTTTGTGCATGCCCAAGATAGCGCTTTGTGGTGGATTCAAGATTGGCGTTGAGAGCAGTGAACCAAACACACCACCGTTGGTGATGGTGAAGTTACCGCCTTGCATTTCATCCATGGTTAACTTGCCATCACGGCCTTTAATCGCTAACTCTTTGATCCCCGCTTCAATCTCAGCCAAGCTCAACTTATCGCAATCACGCAATACCGGTGTTACTAGGCCACGCGGTGTTGATACGGCAATGCTGACATCGAAGTAGTTGTGATAAACAATTTCATCACCATCGATTGATGCATTTACTTCTGGGAAACGCTTCAACGCTTCAACAACTGCTTTCACATAGAAAGACATGAAGCCTAAGCGAATGCCATGGCGCTCTTCAAATTCTTTCTGGTACGTTTTACGTAGATCCATGATTGGTTTCATGTTCACTTCGTTAAACGTGGTAAGCATAGCAGTTGAGTTTTTCGCCTCGAGTAAACGCTTCGCAATAGTTTTGCGTAAACGCGTCATCGCTACACGTTTCTGAGTGCGATCGCCACTTACGGCTGCCGGCTTACTCTCAGATTTGCTTTCTGACTTCGTTTCAGATTTCTTATCACCTGCTGACTTCACGTGCTTTTCAACATCTTCTTTAGTGATTCGACCATCTTTACCCGTGCCTTTTACATCACTGGCGCTTAAATCGTTTTCAGCTAATAAACGACGTACTGACGGGCTTACTGCATCAGAATCTTTATCTGAACCGCTATCGTTTGAGCTTTCTTCTTTGCTTTCCGATTTGCTTGCCGAGCCACCTGAAGATTTTGCCGAACCGCCTTTCACGATTTTACCAATCACATCTTTAGCACCAACATTCGCACCTTCATCGTGAATAATCTCACCCAGTACGCCATCGGCTTCAGCGACTACTTCCAGCACTACTTTGTCGGTTTCGATATCCACAAGATTTTGATCGCGGCTTACTTTGTCGCCTGCTTTCACGTGCCATGCTGCAATCGTTGCTTCTGATACCGATTCAGGTAACTCAGGAACTTTTACTTCGATTTCTTCGCCAGAGGCATCACTTGATTCTTCGTCGCTGCTGTTATCTTCAGCGGCTTCTTTTTCTGAGCTCTCTTTCTCTTCAGAATCGTCGCTCTCGTCAGCTTCTTCTTTCTTCGATGCTTCTTTCTTGTCCGCATCAGAGCTAGCCGCAGCATCACCTTCTTCAATGCTACCGATAACTTCTTGAGTTTTAACCGTTGCGCCCTCTTCTGCAGAGATCTTGCCGATTACGCCGTCGGCTTCTGCAACTACTTCGAGCACAACTTTATCGGTTTCGATATCTACCAGGTTTTGGTCACGGCTTACTTTATCGCCTTCCTTCACGTGCCAAGTTGCGATAGTGCCATCCGCTACGGATTCCGGTAATTCTGGTACTTTGATTTCAATCGCCATGATGTCATCTCACCTGTTAAATACTTAACGCTTCGTTAACGAGTTTTTCTTGCTGTTCTTTATGCACCGATGCGTAACCTACCGCAGGTGATGAAGAAGCAGCCCGTCCGGCATACTGTAACTTGGCACCATCCGGAATAGCTTCCCGGAAATGATGTTGGCTACAATACCAGGCGCCTTGGTTCTGTGGTTCTTCCTGACACCAAACAAAATCTTTCACATGTTGGTAATCTTTCAGAATTTCTGCCATTTCTTCATGTGGGAACGGATATAGCTGTTCTACCCGAATAATCGCCACATCAGATTGCTCACGCTCACGGCGAGCAGAAAGCAGATCGTAGTAAACTTTACCACTACAGAACACGACGCGTTTTACTTTTTTCGAATCAAGGTCATCGATTTCACCGATAACGTTTTGGAACTTGCCAATGGCTAGCTCATCCAAGCTTGATACCGCATCAGGATGACGCAGTAACGATTTTGGCGTCATCACGATCAACGGCCGGCGCACTGGGCGAAGCTGTTGACGGCGCAGCATATTAAATACCTGCGCTGGTGTTGTTGGTACGCATACCGACCAGTTATGATCAGCTGATAACTGTAAGAACCGCTCCAAACGCGCCGAGCTATGCTCTGGCCCTTGGCCTTCGTAACCGTGAGGAAGCAACAGTGTTAAACCGCATAAACGGCCCCACTTTTGCTCACCTGAGCTTAAGAACTGGTCTATGACTACTTGCGCGCCATTTGCAAAATCACCAAATTGCGCTTCCCAAATTACCATCGTATTCGGTTCAGCAGTTGCATAACCATATTCGAACGCCATAACGGCTTCTTCCGATAGCACCGAATCGTAAATCTCAATCGGAGCCTGATCTTTATCGATCGCTGTTAGCGGCAAAAACGTGCCTGCGTCTTTTTGATTGTGCAGTACCGAGTGCCGGTGGAAGAAAGTACCACGGCCACAATCTTGGCCAGTCATGCGAATCCGATGTCCTTGCTTCACCAGTGAAGCATACGCCAACGTTTCCGCCATACCCCAATCAAGGCTTCGCTCACCTTTCGCCATCTTCGCGCGCTCTTCATAAACCTTGCCCACTCGTGAGTTCAGTTTAAAATCTTTCGGCACAAAGCTTACTTTTTCACCTAGCGCTTGCAACTCATCTTTCGAGATACTGGAATCGTAGTCAACATCCCACTCGTTGCCAATAAATGGACTCCAATCAACCGAGTGCGCTTTCATTGGCCGCCATTCATCTACCACGCAATCGCCTTTATCAAGCGCATCGCGGTAATCAGCTACCAATTTCTTAACCTGATCTTCATCAACTACTTTTTCATCAAGTAGGCGCTGCGCATAAATTTCGCGCGGCACAGGATGCTTCTTAATTTTCTGGTACATCAACGGTTGCGTTGCATTCGGCTCGTCGGCTTCGTTATGGCCATGACGGCGATAGCATACTAAATCGATAACGACATCACGCTTAAAGGTGTTGCGATAATCAATAGCAAGCTGAGATACAAACATCACCGCTTCCGGATCATCGGCATTCACGTGGAATATCGGTGCCTGCACCATCTTTGCGATATCAGTACAGTATTGAGTAGAACGCGCATCTTCACGTTTCGATGTAGTAAAACCAACTTGGTTGTTTACTACGATGCGAATGCTACCACCCACTTGATAAGCGCGTGTTTTTGATAAGTTAAAGGTTTCCTGCACCACACCTTGGCCGGCAATAGCGGCATCACCATGAATCGTGATAGGTAGCGCTTGGCTTCCATCTTTACATCCACGACGATCCATGCGCGCGCGCACCGAACCAATCACAACCGGGTTAACGATTTCAAGATGCGAAGGGTTAAAGGCCAAGGCCAAGTGAACATTGCCACCTTCAGTTTCGAAATCAGAAGAAAAGCCCATGTGATATTTAACGTCACCGGCTTTATCTGTGGTGTTCTTACCGGCAAATTCATCAAACAACTCATTTGGGTGTTTGCCCATCACGTTGATCAATAAATTTAAACGGCCACGGTGCGCCATACCAATAACAACTTCTTTCGCGCCATTAGCACCTGCTCGGCGAATTAAAGATTTCATTAGTGGAACAAGTGCATCACCACCTTCAAGCGAAAATCGTTTCGCCCCTGGGAATTTCGAGCCCAAGTATTTCTCAAGGCCATCTGCAGCGACTAATTCTTTCAATGCTTTTTTGCGCTCTTCCTCGGAAAACTTCGGTTTGCCGAGTTGCGATTCTAAGCGCTGTTGAATCCATCTTTTCTCTTCGGTATCAACAATATGCATATACTCAGCACCGATAGAGCCACAATAAATAGCTTCTAAGGCTTGCTGAATATCTTTTAATTTGGCGGTATCTTTGCCGATCACTAAAGAGCCTACATTGAACTCAGTGTCCATGTCGTCTTTGGTGAGGCCATGAAACTGTGCGTCGAGATCTTGCACTGTTTCTTGCTTCCATAACCCGAGAGGATCGAGCTGGGCGTGTTGATGCCCGCGAAAGCGGTAAGCATTGATTAGTTGTAATACGCGAACTTGCTTCTCAGCTATATCCGAATTAAACGAACCTGAGCCCGCTTGTTTTAGCTTCTGTTTCGCAGCTTCACGGAATTGATCACGTACTTCACTATGTTTAACGTCGGCAGCAGAACCTTCACGAGGTAAACTATCGAATAGCTCACGCCATTCCGAAGGTATTGCTTCGGCGTCATCTAAATACAGCTCAAATAGTTCTTCTATGTAAGCTGCGTTTCCTCCAGAAAACTGCGAGGACTCAATCCAGGCTTGCATTGCGCCTTCTTGCATTGCTTTTCCTTTCACTGGTTTGAACTGCGAAAAAACAGCAGATACGCGTTGATAAAAAAGGTTTCTTTTTTAAAAAAATAGCCATCCGTAGCGGGATGGCTATCTTTACAACTCACCACTACTATATCAGAAAACCTGCGGTTTCGCTAAACTGCGCGGCTGAGTAGCATTGATTTGATGTGCCCAATAGCCTTGGTCGGGTTCAACCCTTTCGGACATACGTTTACGCAATTCATAATACCGTGGCATCGGAATACGCTGAACGCATCATCCAAGTCGTCTAAACGCTCTTCAGTAGCCGTATCACGGCTATCCGCAAGGAATCGATACGCATGTAATAAACCCGCAGGCCCTACAAACTTATCAGGATTCCACCAGAACGATGGGCATGATGTTGAACAACAAGCACAAAGAATACACTCGTACAGGCCATCTAACTTTTCACGCTCTTCCGGGCTCTGTAAGCGTTCACGTGCAGGTGGTGCTTTATCATCATTAATCAGATACGGCTTCACTTTTTCGTATTGCTTGTAGAACTGTGTCATATCTACAATCAAATCACGAATTACAGGCAACCCAGGCAATGGGCGCACTACAATCTTGTTTGATTTTAATGAAGATAAACTGGTAATACAGGCTAAGCCATTTCTACCATTAATATTAAAACCATCTGAGCCACAAACACCTTCACGGCATGAACGACGGAACGATAGGCTTGGATCGATTTCTTCCTTAATTTTAATAAGTGCTTCAAGCACCATTAAATCTTGGTCGTCCTTAAGCTCTAACGTGTAATCCTTCATGTGGGGCTTTTTATCCACTTCAGGGTTGTAACGATAGATCGAAAATGTAATTTTTTTCATCGTTTGAACCTTTTAGTAAGTGCGCGCTTTTGGCGGGAACGCCTCGCGCAGCTTAGGCGCCATATTCACTTCACGATTAACCATGCTTTCTGATTCAGGGCGATACACGGTGTGTACCAACCATTTCTCATCATCTCGCTCTGGGAAATCGGCACGGCTATGAGCTCCGCGGCTCTCTTCACGATAGCTTGCTGAAACAGCAGTTGAATATGCCGTTTCCATTAAGTTATCGAGCTCTAAACATTCAATGCGCGTGGTGTTGAAATCCATGCTGGTGTCGTCTAAACGGGCATGATTCAAACGTTCGCGAATTTCACGAAGCTCTTGTAAACCCTCTTTCATTGCATCGCCTTCACGGAATACCGAGAAGTTCATTTGCATGCAGTTTTGTAGGTCTTTACGGATTTTGAACGGGTCTTCGCCTTTCTGCGTGTTGTTCCAACGATTCACGCGCGCCATCGCGGCATCAACATCAGAGGCCGAAGCTTCACGCGCTTCCGTATTCGCAGCCAGTGCGTCCGCCAAATGCAAACCTGTTGCACGGCCAAACACCACCAAATCAAGTAACGAGTTACCACCAAGGCGGTTAGCACCATGAACCGATACACACGCGATTTCACCACAAGCAAACAAGCCTTGGATAGGTGATGTTTTACCTGCTGCATCTACCTGTAAACATTGGCCGTTCACATCAGTAGGAATACCACCCATCATATAATGGCAGGTTGGAATTACTGGAATCGGTTCTTCTGCTGGATCAACGTGAGCAAAGGTTTTTGCTAAATCACACACGCCAGGAAGGCGCGATTCAAGGGTTTCACGCCCTAAATGATCCAGTTTTAACTTAATATGTGGACCCCAAGGACCATCACAACCACGGCCTTCGCGAATTTCTGTCATCATTGCACGAGCCACAACATCACGGCCGGCAAGATCTTTCGCATTCGGCGCGTAACGCTCCATGAAGCGTTCACCGTCTTTATTCAGTAGATAACCACCCTCGCCTCGGCAACCTTCCGTTACCAAAGAACCTGCACCGGCGATGCCAGTTGGATGGAATTGCCACATTTCCATATCTTGTACAGGAACACCCGCACGTAGCGCCATACCAACACCATCACCGGTATTGATGTGCGCGTTGGTAGTAGAGGCATAAATACGGCCTGCACCACCGGTAGCAAGAATTACCGCTTTCGCTTTAATATGAAAAACTTCGCCACTCTCGATGTCTAATGCAGTTACACCAGTAACCGCACCATCTTGGTTTTTCACCAAATCAAGGGCGTACCATTCAGAAAGAACGGTTGTTTTGTTTTTCACGTTTTGCTGATACAACAAGTGTAATAACGCATGGCCGGTACGGTCAGCTGCTGCTGCGGTACGCGCTGCTTGCTCACCACCAAAGTTCTTTGATTGGCCACCAAACGGACGCTGATATACGCGGCCATCTTCAAAGCGTGAGAATGGCAAACCCATATTCTCAAGCTCTAAAATAGCTTCAGGGCCGGTTTTACACATGTATTCAATGGCATCTTGGTCACCGATGTAATCAGAACCTTTAACGGTATCAAACATGTGCCATTGCCAATCATCTTCGTGTGCATTACCTAACGCAACAGTGATACCACCCTGCGCCGATACAGTATGCGAACGAGTTGGGAATACTTTCGACATAAGCGCACAGCTCATACCGTTTTCAGAAATTTGTAATGCCGCACGCATACCAGCGCCGCCAGCGCCGATAACTACCGCATCAAATTGAAGTTCTTTCATGTTGCTCACTTAGACACCCCACAATACGAACAAACCGGTGAACCAGTACGCGAGCAGTGCAATTACAAATATCAATTGAATAATGCCGCGTAGGAGAGAGTGCTTCACATAATCAGTGAGAACTTGCCAAATACCGATCCAACCGTGAATCAACAAACCGGTAAGGGTAAGTAATGTGAAGATTTTCATGCCAAGGTGGCTATACAAAGTTACCCACTCGGAATAACCCATTCCTGGATTACATACGAGCCAAGCAACTAAAAAGATTGTGTAGGCCAACATCACAAGAGCGGAAGCACGAACTAAAATGAAATCATGCGTGCCGCTGCGGCCAAAAGTAGATGCTATTTTTACCATAACCAAACTCCTGCCAGGATAGCGAGAACAACCCCACCGGCAATTGCTAGCACTGCTGTAATTTTGCCAGATTCCTTCTCTTCACCGAACCCAAGGTCCATGAAGATATGACGAATACCGGCCAACACGTGATAACCGAGTGCGGCTAGGAAGCCCCATACAAGGAAACGCACGAACGGATGCGCAAATATAGCCTGCGCTTCTGCAAATCCTTCTGGAGAAGTTAGAGATTTTGCGAGTAGCCAAACCAAAAGGCCGACTAACACCAACATAATCACACCAGAAACCCGGTGTAAAATGGAGGATATCGCTGCGGGTGGGAAGCTGATTGTGGTCAGCTCCAGGTTAACAGGTCTTTGTTTTTTCACAACTGTTTGCCTTATCTGAAAACGCTGTTGAAATCAGTGTGCCCAAGTATATCTACCACTGCACACAATTACAATTACTCACTGTGCTTAAATATGGTTCAGCGGATAAGTTAAAACCCTGTTAAAATCTGGCTTACAATCATGCATTAAGTAATTCAACTAGACTAAAGTAGTAAGTTCGTAACATTGCACATCCATTATGCTAATCCTTACGTAAAATTGACAAACCACCCCTAAATCAAGTAAAACTAGCGCACTTTTTTAGACCACTCGCACCGAATAAAAGGAGATTTCCATGGCTGAGCGTAAAGCCACTATTCAAATCGATGGCAACAGTATCGAGCTGCCGGTTCTTTCTGGAACCGCCGGTCACGATGTAATAGATGTACGGACCTTAGGCAAGCACGGTTACTTTACTTTCGATCCAGGCTTTCTCGCTACAGGCTCGTGTGAATCGAAGATCACTTATATCGACGGTGAGAATGGTGTTTTATTACACCGCGGCTACCCAATCGATCAATTAGCAACTGAAGCTGATTACTTAGAAGTGTGCTACATGTTAATTCATGGCGAGGCACCTACTGCTGAAGAATACTCTGAGTTCAAAGAAACCATTACCAATCACACTATGGTTCATCAAGGTATCCATGAGTTTTTTGGTGGTTTCCGTCGTGATGCGCATCCAATGGCAATGCTTTGTGCGGTAACAGGCGCCCTATCATCGTTTTACCATGATGATTTGAACATCGCCGATTCGAAACAGCGCGTGCGCAGTGCATACCGCTTGATCGCGAAAATCCCAACAATTGCTGCTATGTGTTACAAGCACAATGTTGGTCAGCCTTTTGTGTATCCGAAGAATACCCTGAGCTACTCAGAAAACTTCTTAAACATGATGTTCTCAGTACCTGCTGAAGATTACGAGATTAACCCAGTTGTTGCTAAAGCAATGGATCGTATCTTTACCCTGCATGCTGACCATGAGCAAAACGCATCAACGTCTACCGTTCGCCTAGCTGGCTCTTCTGGCGCGAATCCTTATGCATGTATCGCCGCTGGTGTTGCATCATTATGGGGCCCTGCGCATGGCGGTGCGAACGAAGCATGTTTGAAAATGTTGGCACAAATTGGTTCTGTTGACCGCATTCCTGAATTTATTGAGAAAGCGAAAGACAAAAACGACCCGTTCCGCTTAATGGGCTTCGGCCATCGCGTATACAAAAACTTCGATCCACGCGCCAAAGTAATGCGTGAAACTTGCCACGAAGTTTTAAGCGATTTAAACATTAATGATCCACTACTCGACGTTGCCATGGAACTTGAGCGTATCGCGCTTGAAGACCCATACTTCGTAGAGAAGAAACTATACCCGAACGTAGATTTCTACTCAGGTATTATTTTGAAAGCGATTGGCATTCCAACGAATATGTTCACCGTGATTTTCGCACTATCACGCACCGTTGGTTGGATTTCACATTGGCATGAAATGTTGAGTGAAACAAGCCAAAAAATCGGCCGTCCTCGTCAACTATACACTGGCGAAGCACAGCGCGATTTTTCAGCTATAAAAAAATAAAGTAGCCATAAAGAAACAGCCGCTCAGCGATACCGTTGAGCGGCTTTTTTGTAAATTAAATTCGTAAAACCTACTCCAGATCTCTACACTATTGCCGATAATATTCACTAATGTCATCATCCATTATCTATTTATGTTGTGAATAACGCTTTTAGGAATCTACGCGAACATGCCAGTAATTCTGCATCGGCCGCTGCCGGCAATTCAAGAACTGCAAGCTGAAGGGCTTGCAGTAAGCTATGCGCCTCAGAAAAAAGGGAAGTATTCCATTGGTATTCTTAATTTAATGCCAAATCACGCCGAAACAGAGCGCCACTGGTTACGCCTATTTGCCAACTTAAAAGATACCGTAGAAATTCATTTTCTTCGCCTATCGTCGTGGCGTCCGAAAACAGCGGAAGTGAAGCATCTTGTTCAGTTTTATGAGCCGCTAACACTGGAAAGTGATTTCGATGGGTTATTAATTACGGGTGCGCCTTTGGGCCATAAAGAATATGAGCAAGTTCCGTATTGGGATGAGCTAAAAGAAGTGTTCGATATGTGCTCCTACTATGCAACAGCCACACTTTATTCTTGTTGGGCTGCTAATGCCGCCTTACATCATTACTATAATATTCCAAGGCGTTTACGTGGCCGAAAGATTAGCGGCATCTATGAACACCGAATAATTCGTCGCCATGCGCTTATCGAACATATGGAGCCTGGCGTCCAGTTTCCACACTCACGCTTTGCTGAAGCGCGGCAAACCCAGCTATTTGCCCATCCAGAAGTTAGGGTTCTTATGCAAGCGCCAAATGCCGGCGCATTTTATGCCGTTGATGAGCCGCGCCGCCGTGCATATATCTTTGGGCACCCGGAATATGAAGCCGATACGCTACAAAAGGAATTTAAGCGCGAGTTTCAAAAAGGAATAGAACCTTTGCCGCCCGAATACTATTTTGTTGATAGCGAAACCTTTGAACTCCCTTTACCGCATTGGCAAGAAGATGGCAGCAAACTGTTGCAAAACTGGATTAATTATTGGTTAAAGTAAGCTCACCATAAGCAACTAACTGATAGCAACTAACCGATGGCCGTGCAGTAAAATATTCCTCACTGCGCGGCCAACTCACGTCGTCATTAGGGATAGCCTTAAGCTATCTGCGTTTAGGCTGAAAGCGCTTGCGCTATATCTGCAATAATATCGTCAATATGCTCTATGCCAATCGAAAGCCGGATTAAATCCTCACTCACACCCGCTTTACTCAGTTCTTCCGCCGAGAGTTGTCGATGCGTTGTTGAGGCTGGATGACAGGCGAGCGATTTTGCATCACCAATATTCACCAAACGTAAGAATAGCTGTAGTGAATCAATGAACTTAACCGCTGCCGGTAATCCACCTTTTATGCCAAAACTAAGAATTCCAGAGGCTTTACCCGAGCTAATTTTTTGCGCTAATTGATGGTATTTATCGTTCGGCAAACCCGCATATTTAACCCAGGTTACTTGCGGGTGTTGAGAAAGATATTCGGCAACTTTTTGCGCGTTTTCACAATGGCGTTCAACACGTAGCGCCAAGGTTTCCAGCCCTTGGAGCAAATTAAAAGAACTTTGCGCCGAAAGTGCTGCCCCAGTATTTCGTAACGGCACCACCCTCGCCCTACCGATAAACGCGGCCTCACCTAACGCTTCGGTAAACACTACCCCATGATATGAAGGATCAGGTTGGTTCAGCTGCGGATAACGCTGCGGTTGCGCCGCCCAATCAAACTTACCGCTATCCACGATAACGCCACCAATAGTAGTGCCATGGCCACCAATATACTTTGTGAGTGAGTGCACCACGATATCCGCACCATGCTCAAATGGTCGGCATAGAACTGGGGTAGCTACGGTATTATCCACTACCAACGGAATACCATGCGCGTGGGCAATATCAGCAAGCTTTTGCAAATCAACAATATTGCCTCCTGGATTACCTATCGATTCGCAGAATAACAGTTTGGTTCGCTCATCAATTAGTGCAGCAATACCTTCGAAATCATCTGCATCGGCGAAGCGTACATCAATGCCTTGGTGTGGAAGTGAATGGGCGAAGAAATTGTAAGTACCACCATACAGCTGGCTAATACTCACGATATTATCGCCAGCACTGGTAATAGTTTGAATAGTATAGGCTGTAGCCGCCATTCCAGAAGCGAGCGCTAAGGCACCAACGCCGCCTTCAATTTCAGCAATACGCTGTTCTAACACCGCGTTCGTGGGGTTCATGATCCGCGAATAAATGTTGCCCTCAACTTTCAAATCAAATAGATCTGCCCCGTGCTGCGTATCTTTAAACGTAAACGACGTTGTTTGGTAAATGGGTACCGCGGCGGCACGAGTAGTTTCATCTGCGGTATAACCATGATGTAGGGCCAATGTTTCTAAGCGCATAAGGTTCTTCTCCAAATCTATTTTCAAAATTGCGGCTGGTTTATCACTATGATTTGGAATTCTATATGTTTAGACGTCTAAATGTCTATATATGAGCTGGATATTTTTTCTTGGCATTGAACGCATAAACCTAACCTCGTGGCGCGAAGGATGGTGAAATTCACTAAATGTTCTTAAAACTTGTGATAAATTCGCCATTTAAATATTCAGTAAATATCTGAAAAAAGCAGCAAATACCTTAAAAACAACGAGTTACATAGATTGGCATGGATTTCGCATTGTAAAGGTTATGTTGAAGTGTAGTGTTAAATTAATTAATGGAACTAAACCAAATGAGCACCTTTAATCTTAAAACCTTTATTTTACTTCTCACGATCCCTGTTGCCCTTTCAGGCTGTGGTAACGCCGGTAGCACCAACACCGTTGAATCGGCACCAGTAGAAACTGAACGCGGCGTTCCGGTTGAAGTTGTAAGCGTTGCACAAGGAACCGTGCGGGCTAGCATTCAGGCCAGCGCTATCCTCGAAGCCGAAGAAGAAACCGATGTTATCGCCCGAGTAAGCGGCATCGTAGAAGATATTTTGGTAGAAGAAGGTGATTTCGTAGAACAAGGGCAAGCATTAGTGCGCTTGGAGTCTTCACGTTATCGGTATAGCCGCGATCAAATAGCTGCGGAATTACGGGGTGTATCGCAAGAACTAGAGCGTATGCGCCAGCTTGCAGGCCAACAAATGATCAGTACCGAACAAGTTGAACGGTTACAATCTCGACATGATGCGCTTTCAGCACAATTACAAATTGCGGAGTTGGATTTATCGGAAGCCGTGATTCGCGCGCCCATTTCTGGTCATATCGCCGAACGTTTCGTGAAAACAGGCAACATGATTCAGGCCTATCAGCAAAAAGCACTGTTCCATATTGTGAACGACACTACACTGCGCGCCACAGTAAACTTACCAGAGCATGCACTTGCCAGCATTAAAGCTGGGCAAGAAGCCGATTTAGAATTACAAGGTGCAGGCAATCACAACAACATTTCAGCGCAAGTTACTCGCGTAAGCACCGTGGTTGATGCTACTTCCGGTACATTCCGGGTGGTGCTCTCGATTCCGAATGCCGAGCAAAACCTTCGCGCCGGTATGTTTACTCGGGTAAACCTTCACTATGCGCAAAAACATAATGTTGTTCGCATTCCTCACCACGCCCTAGTGAACGTGGATCAAGCCAGCTATGTGTTTATTGCCAACGAAAATAAAGCGCAGCGCCTAGCGGTTACTACCGGCATTCGCGAAAACGGTTGGATTGAAATAACGGAAGGGTTGGATACTGGTATGCAATTAATTGTTACCGGACAAAATACCCTGCGAAATGATGCGTTACTGGAAGTGATTGAACTTTAAATCACAGCCACCTAACAACAATAATTCAAGGAAGCATTCTCATGAACGCATCAAATCCTTCACGAAAAGGTATTGCCGCACTCGCCGTGCGCCGTCCAGTAACCATTATTATGTTTACGCTAGCCATCGTTTTGTTTGGTTTCGTTGGCTTGGGCCGGTTACCAGTAAACCTGTTACCTGATTTAAGTTACCCTACGCTGACGGTTCGCACCGTATACGCCGGTGCAGCACCAAGCGAAATTGAACAGCTCATTAACCGCCCTATTGAAGAAACACTTGGTACCGTAAAAGGCGTGCGCACTATTACGTCGTATGCACGTTCAGGCCAATCCGATATCGTCCTCGAATTCGTTTGGGGTACCAACATGGATTTCGCCGGTATCGATATTCGTGAAAAACTCGATATGGTGATGCTACCGCTCGATATCGAGAAACCAACACTTCTGCGTTTTAACCCGAACCTCGAGCCTATTATGCGCCTCGCTCTAAACCGTGAGGCGAGTAATGGCAGCCCGTGGCAATTACAAGAATTGCGCCGTTACGCCGATGATGAACTCAAACGCCAAGTAGAGAGTATTCCTGGTGTGGCCGCTGTTCGCACGGGTGGCGGTTATGAAGATGAAGTACAAATTTTGGTTGATGAGTATCGTATCGGCCAATTGAACATTGATATGCAAACCATTATTAATCGGTTACGGGCCGAGAACATGAACCAATCCGGGGGCCGTATTGAAACCGGCACCCAAGAGTTTTTGGTACGCACCGTTAACCAATTTCGATCGCTTGAGGATATGGAAAATATCTATATCGCCAGCCGCGATGGCACCCCTATTCAACTTAAAGATATAGCCCAGGTACGCAGTGGCCATAAAGATCGTACCGCCATTAGCCGAGTAAACGGCCGCGAATCGATTGAGCTGAATCTATACCGCGAAGGTGATGCAAATACGGTAACCGTAGCTGATGCAGTGCGCGCCCGGTTACCGCAGCTTAATAAGCAATTACCGGCTGATTACAGTATTGAATTGCTTTCTGATCAATCAACATTTATTCGTAACGCTATTTCAGCAGTTAAACAAAATGCGCTTTTCGGTGGCTTATTGGCCATGGGGGTTATCTTGTTATTTCTGCGTAAAATTGGCCCAACTATTATTATTTCTTTGGCCATCCCCGTATCCATCGTGGCTACCTTCTTATTTATGTTTATGGGCGGCTTAAGCCTGAACTTAATGTCGTTAGGCGGTATTGCCCTAGCCGTTGGATTGTTAGTAGATAATGCCATTGTGGTATTGGAAAATATCGATCGGCGTAAGCACCTAGGCGAAGATAGCCGTACCGCCGCCATCATCGGTACCCAAGAAGTAACCGGCGCAGTTGTAGCCGCAACTCTCACCACATTAGCCGTGTTCGTGCCCTTGGTATTCGTGAGTGGCATGGCTGGCCAGCTGTTTACCGATCAAGCACTAACCGTCAGTTTTGCCTTAATCGCATCGCTTTTCGTTGCTCTAACGCTTATTCCAATGTTGGCTAGCCGCCAATTCCGGAAGCACTATCAAGAAGCCCAAGAGCAACAACTTGCGCAACAAACCACTCAGCCAACAACACCCACAGCGCCCCCAACCCGCCGTGGTGTGTTGTTCTGGCTGGGCTGGCCATTTCGAATGGTTTGGAAAACCATCTTTTATTGGATACCACTATTCGTTATTCGCATATTTCGTGTGATATTTGGCGCTATCGCTACGGTTCTGGGCTGGCTAGCACGGCCTATTATCTACGTTTTCGATAAAATGCTAGCCAGTGTGGGTAAAGCCCATTCCGGCAGCCTTAATCGCATGCAGAACAAACCGTGGTTATTTTTCTCCTTGTTTGCCGCCCTTACTATTGCTTGTTTCGCACTAGTACCCCGCTTAGGTGCCGAACTTATCCCGCAAATGGAGCAACGTGAATTCTTTGTCGATATCGAACTTCCGCGTGGCACCCCAATTGCCCGTACTGATGAGTTCTTAGCGAGTGTAGCAACGCATTTAAGCCATGATAGCCGCGTAGAACGCACCTACTCAGTTGCTGGTTCAGGTTCATTAATGCAAGTGCAAGCGAACCAAGGTGGCGATTTTTGGGGCCGATTCCATGTCGTTACCAAAGCAACCGTTACGCCAGAGCTTCGCGATGAACTTATCAGTGAATTACGACGCTATTTAGATCAACAACCGGATGTGCAAGCTCGTATCGATTTCCCAGAGCTGGTGAGTATCGATATGCCTATGGTAGTTGAGCTTTACGGCTATGAACTGGATCGGTTACTGGATAACGCCGAGCAAATTGCCACGCGTTTAGAAGAAGATCCAGCATTTACTGATGTGCGCAACGGCTTAACACGTGGCCAGCCTGAGCTCGAAATTATTTTCGACCATGCGCGTTTATCTTGGGTAGGCTTAACCGCCCCTGATGTAGCCCGGGTTATTAGCACTCAAATTGGCGGCCAGATTGCCACTCAATATAGCTTGCAAGACCGGCAAATTGATATTCGCGTGCGCTTGCCTGATCACGTACGCCAAGATCCAAATCTGGTTTCACAGCTTATTATCAACCCAGGAAGCGAAGTTGAGTTACCGCTTTCGGCTGTAGCTGAAATTCGCAGCACCGTAGGCCCAAGCGAAATCACCCGTTTATCACAGCAGCGAGTAGCATTGATTAGCGCCAGTGCTGCAGGTGATTTACGTTCCGCACAAGCTAAGCTTGAGCAGATCATTAGTGAAGTACGCTTAGCGCCAGGTGTGACCGCGAATATCGGCGGCCAAAGTGAATTGCTTGAGCAATCATATAATTCATTGCTACTGGCCCTCGGTTTAGCCGTGTTCCTAGTGTACTTGGTAATGGCTTCACAGTTCGAAAGTTTCGGCCATCCACTATTGATTATGTTCTCGGTGCCTTTGGCCGCAGCAGGCTCCATTGTTGGCTTGTGGTTAACCAATACACCGTTAAGCGTTGTAGTGTTCATCGGCCTCATTATGCTGGCCGGTATCGTGGTGAATAACGCCATCGTGCTTATCGATCGCATTAATCAGCTGCGCACCGAAGGCATTAACAAGCTACAGGCAATTCAACAGGCTGCGGCACAGCGTTTACGCCCTATATTGATGACCACACTCACCACTGTTCTTGGCCTCTTACCATTAGCTTTAGGCATCGGTGAAGGCGCTGAACTAAGTGCCAGCATGGCCATTGCCGTAATTAGTGGCTTGTTGTTTGCAACCCTCCTTACGTTGCTATTTATTCCGCTCGTGTATCAGTTGTTCGATCGGAAAAATTTTAACGCTATTACTGCAGAAAATACTCGCACCGAAGTTAGCGGGGGCACTCATGAGTAAAATATCAGAACTCAGTGCGCCATTAGCCAGCTTCGCGTTGAAACGGCCAGTAACGGTATGCATGTTTTTTCTCAGTTTTTTAATTCTAGGCCTAGTGTCCAGCCGCATGCTGCCGTTGGAGAAGTTTCCTGGTATTGATATACCGCAAATAGTAGTGAACGTGCCCTATCGCAGCTCTACGCCAGCGGAAGTAGAACGTTTGATTACTCGGCCGTTAGAAGAAGCCTTGGCTACCCTGCCCGGTATTGAAGAAATGCGGTCATCATCCGGTGAAAATGGCGCCGATGTGGTACTTAATTTCGCTTGGAAAGATAGCGTTTCTGCACGCAGTATTGAAGCACGTGAACGCGTAGAAAGCATGCGGCACTTGCTACCTGATGATGTTGAGCGGGTTTTTATTTTTCAGTTTAACACCGAAGATATGCCCGTTATGCAACTGCGGATTTCGAGCGACCAAGATCTGTCGATGGCGTGGGAGCTTCTCAACCGCCAGTTAAAACAGCCGTTGGAGCGTGTTGAAGGTGTCTCGCGCGTTAGCCTTTATGGTGTCCAACAACGAGAAATCATGATTCGCCTCAACCCCGAATCACTCAGCGCTACCGGCCTTACCGTAAGTGCGATTACAACAATTCTAAATCAAGCGAACTTCACCATGTCGGCTGGTTACCTAGAAACCGATTACGATCGTATTCTAGTAAAGCCTGCCGGAGAATATCGCAACTTAGATGATATCCGTACCTTGCCTATCACCCCTGATTTAACCTTGGGCGACCTTGCCACAGTGAGCTATGAATTGCCGCGCGCAACAGACGGACGCAGCTTTAATCAAAGCTTTGCTATCGGCTTAGATATATTTAAAGAATCAAGCGCCAACTTGGTTGATGTGGCCCGTGCGGCCAGCCTGCTCATTGATGATGTTTCACGATCACCAGAATTTTCCGGTATCAATTTAATGATGATGGATAACACCGCTGAGAGTGTTACCACATCGCTAAGTGATTTGCTCAAAGCGGGTGGTTTCGGCGCCTTGCTATCGATTATTGTGTTGTATCTGTTTTTGCGTGATTGGCGCACTACTTTGATTATCGTGGTTTCAGTACCTATCGCCATTTGCCTTACCCTTGGCGTCATGTATCTACTCGGGTATAGCTTAAATATTCTTTCGATGATGGGATTAATGCTCGCCGTGGGCATGCTCATCGATAACGCTGTGGTGGTTACCGAAAGTATCCAACTTGAGCAACAAGCAACCGGAAAAATTCAAGACAAAGAAACAGTGATTGCCGGCGCAAGCCGAGTTTCATTAGCGATTATCGCGGGAACATTCACCACAGCAATTGTGTTCTTACCAAATATTTTTGGTGAAACCGATCAAATTACTATTTTTCTTGAGCATGTAGCGGTTTCAATTTGTATATCACTACTTGCGTCACTGCTTATCGCGCAAACACTGATTCCGATGTTACTTAGCAAAATCAAAATGAAAATATCGGCTGAGCCGCCAAAACCTGGGCGCTTCAAACGCGGGTATTTAAATAGTTTGCGTTGGTCGCATCGCCATCCCGTGCTCACTACCCTTTTAACGTTACTCATCATGGCTAGCACTTATATACCTAGGTCAAATCTTGGCAACGATGAAACTGACGTAGCGTATAACGATCGGTTGTTTATTAACTATCACATTACTGACCAATACAAACTCGAGGAAGTTGAGCGTGAAGTCACAGCACTTGAAACCTACTTGTATGCCAACAAAGACGAGTTCGAGCTTGAACATGTGTATAGCTATTATACGCCGGGCTACGCTATGTCCACTCTGCTGTTAAAACCTGATCGCACACTTTCTGTGGCAGAAATTCAACGCCGGGTGCGCGAGAACATGCCACCGCTTCCGCGCAGTGAGCCAGTATTTGGTTTCCGTGGTGGCGATAACAGCGGTGTTCAAATCACGCTGCAAGGTCGTTCAACCCAAGAACTAGAAGCGATAGCAGATGATTTAATTCCGGTATTGCAAAGTATTGAAGGTTTGGAAGATGTGCAAACGGCTACCAGCAACGCTAAAAACGAACTGCGCATTCGAATCGACCGCGAGCAGGCTGAGCGCTTTGGCTTAAACGCCAATCAAGTTGCCGAACAAATTGGTGTGGCGCTGCGCGGCAATAACCTACGCTCATTCCGGCATAACCCAGAAGGCGATATGCGTATTCGCGTAATGTTCCCCGAGTATTTCAGCCTTTCACTCCCGGAATTACAACGAATGGTAGTGGCTCGCGTTGATAATACGCTCATTCACTTGAATCAAATTGCCAGCATCGAGGAAGTTGAACAGCTCGGTAACATCCGTCGATTTGATCGGCAAACAGCCGTACGTATTAACGCTAATTTGAACGAAATCTCCATGTCAGAAGCGCGCACAGCGATTAACAACGTCATGGCGAATGTACAATTGCCCGATGGCTACCGCTGGAGCCTCGATGGTGGTTTCCAAGCCCAGCAACGGCAAAACTCAATTATGTTAGTGAATATGCTGTTAGCGGTAGCGATGGTGTATATGGTGATGGCCGCACTATTTGAATCATTGTTGCTGCCTTCTGCCGTTATTGGTTCGCTTATCTTGGCAATCACCGGTGTATTTTGGGGGCTTTGGCTTACCGGCAATGGTATTGAAATGATGGCCCTTATCGGCATGCTGATTTTAATGGGGATTGTGGTGAATAACGGCATTGTTTTAGTTGATGCCATAAATCAGCTCATTGATGAGGGCGTAGCCTTAGAAGAAGCTATTCTTGAAGCGGCCTCTCGTCGCCTGCGCCCGATTTTAATGACCGTAGCGACCACTATTCTCGGCATGGTTCCGCTTGCATTGGGGGATACCCAGATAGGTGGCGATGGCCCTCCCTACACACCTATGGCCATTACCATTATTAGCGGTTTAGCATTTAGTACACTAACTAGTTTATACTTCGTTCCTCATGCATACAGCCGCCTGTTATACTGGCGCTCGCATTGGGGCATGGTGTGGGAACGTTCAAGCAAACCGCTGCGTAGCCGAAAACAGCACGCAAACTAACACGTCCAGTTAGCCCATGTAATTAAATTAAAACCATGTAGCGGCCTGAACATTCAGGGCGCTACATGGTTGTTTTGGAGTAACCGCATGCCAGTATTAATTTTAATCACTATCGTATGGGCGTTCAGCTTCTCCTTAATAGGAGAGTATTTATCGCGCGATGTTGATGCCTATATTGCGGTATTCATTCGCATGATTCTGGCTCTGGGATTGTTGCTACCCTTCCTAAAATTAAAAAACGTTTCTGCCCCTATTCGTGTGCGTTTAATGATCATAGGTGGCATTCAGATCGGCCTGATGTATCTGCTGCTTTATCATGCATTTCTCTATCTTAGCGTGGCAGAAGTATTGCTCTTTACAATTTTCACCCCGCTCTACATCACCTTAATTGATGAATTGCTCTTAAACCGAAAACCGTTGCCAAGAATCTGGTGGTTAGCTGCCGCGCTTTCGGTGCTCGGCGCCGGGTTAATTCGCTATAAAGGCCTGAGTAGCGAATTTATTACCGGGTTCTTGCTCATCCAAGCGGCAAATATTTGCTTTGCTACGGGTCAAGTGGCATACAAACGCTTACCGCTGGGTAAGGCCAAACAGCAAATTGGCGTGTATGCATTATTCTTCCTTGGTGCCACCCTCGTATCCGGCATTGGTATGCTGTTATTCGCTGATTACAGCCGTTTACCTAGCACATGGGTACATTGGTCAGTTTTATTATGGTTGGGCTTTGGCGCTTCTGGTGTTGGCTATTTAGCGTGGAGCATTGCCAGTAAAAAAGTAAACATTGGCCAACTCGCAACAATGAACAATGCCCTGATACCCGCAGGTTTGCTGGTAAACTTCATTTTATGGGGGCAAAACGTGCAATGGGGTTCGCTAATTTTTGGCGGCGCCATTATTCTTTTTGCCGTTTGGCTTACCTCACGAAACTCCCTCAGCAAGCCCTAAGCAAAGGCGCCTCTTGATTGCGCTAGTTCTGCTTCTACTGTATCCTTGCCGCTGTTTTGAAAGGTTCATTTGAGCCTTTCGCAGCGGGCGGAGCCAAGACATTCTCAGCGCTCGCACTCACCAAAGAGATTTTGTATTTAATGAGTTTTGCTTCTCTGGGCCTTTGCGCCACTATTCTCGAAGCCTTGCAAGCCGAAGGCTATACCACGCCAACACCAATTCAAGAACAAGCTATTCCCGCAGTGCTCGCGCGCCGCGATGTAATGGCCGCTGCGCAAACCGGTACAGGAAAAACAGCTGGTTTCACCTTGCCGATGTTGGAAATCCTAAAAGATGGCGAACGCGCAAAGCCAAATGAAGCGCGCGTGCTGATTCTTACCCCTACCCGCGAGCTAGCGGCACAAGTGGGCGAAAGCGTTGAAACCTACGCAAAAGGCTTAAAATTAAGCTCTGCGGTTGTGTTTGGTGGCGTGAAAATCAATCCACAAATGATGAAACTGCGCCGAGGCGTTGATATTTTAGTGGCTACCCCAGGCCGCTTGCTCGATCTTTATCAGCAAAACGCAGTACGCTTTCCAAAGTTAGAAATTCTTGTTTTAGATGAAGCCGATCGCATGCTCGATATGGGCTTTATTCATGATATCAAGCGCATCATCAAAGCCTTGCCACCGAAACGTCAGAATTTGTTGTTTTCCGCCACATTCTCGGATGAGATTCGTGATCTCGCAAAAGGCTTAGTGAACGATCCAGTAGAAATATCGGTAAGCCCGCGCAACACCACTGCTGAGCGTGTTGAACAGGTTATTTATCCGGTTTTAAAAGCGGATAAACCAAATATGCTCATGGCCTTGTTGCGCCAACTGGATCTGCCTCAGGTGCTGGTATTTAGCCGTACCAAACATGGCGCAAATCGGTTAGTTAAGCAGCTCGATAAAGGCGGCTTTCTAGCTACCGCTATTCATGGTAACAAAAGCCAAGGCGCGCGTACCAAAGCCCTGCACGAATTTAAAACCGGTAAGGTACAAATTCTCGTAGCCACTGATATTGCGGCACGCGGCCTCGATATTGATCAGCTGCCATTTGTAGTGAACTATGATCTCCCCCAAGTTGCGGAAGATTACGTTCACCGTATCGGCCGCACGGGCCGCGCAGGTGCCAGTGGTAATGCGATTTCGCTGGTTGAAGGCGATGAAGTGAAACTGCTTAAGGCTGTTGAACGCTTAATTAAACAAGAGATTCCACAGCAATATTTAGAAGGCTTTACCAAAGTTGATTTATCCAAAGCCAAGCCAGCGCCTAAACCCGCACGGGGTGGCCAGCAACGCGGTGGCCGTGCTCAAGGTTCAGGAAGGCCTGGTGGTTCCGGTGGTGCTCGCTCGGGTAACCGTAGCCAAGGCGGAAGAAGCTAAGGCAATCGCTAGCAAGCAACCGGCTTTTACTTTAACACGCACTTTTGCGCTTGCATTTTAGTAAAATAAACGCCATAAATAGAGTATACGTTTTATTCAAGCCGCCTGATTTAATCGGGCGGTTTTTTATTATGCCTATGGCTTATCGCCTTTGTAACTAACAGCCTAAACCAGCATGCAATTTGGCAACACTCAGCAGTGCTGCCTTTGGAGAATTAGAATGCCAGAACCAAATGTTCAACCAACACTTATTTTATCTGAGCTCGATGTTATTCGAATTGAATCACTGATTGAAAAAACGCCCGGCTTAAGCAAGCAAGTAGCGGCGCTAGAAACTGAACTAGGGCGAGCAAAAGTAGTGAAGCCGCAAGAAATTCCGGCTGACGTCGTCACCATGAATTCGCGCGTGCGTTTTCGCATTGTAGAAACCAACAAAGAATTCGAAAAAACCTTGGTGTACCCAAAAGATCTTGCTAACGTTGCGGAAAGCATTTCAATTTTTGCACCCATCGGTAGCGCTATTCTCGGCGTGCGCGTGGGCGAAACCATTGAATGGCCAACTCAACATGGTTTAAGCCACGTTGAAGTAATTGATATTGTATTTCAGCCGGAGCGTGATGGTGATTTCACCAGCTAATTTTTTACTATTAAAGCCTCTTTTTCAGAGGCTTTTTCTTGTGTTTAAGAATGATTTTTTGAGTGCAGAACGCCGCAGTGTTGGAAGAACCCGCTTATCAGCAGGGTTAGTAATAACCGCTGCTTTTATAGCAAGCGGCTGCAGCACTCCAACGCTGTACCTCACCACTGAGGGATATAGCGAAGCGCAGCAAGCGGAGCTTCGCAAGCAATTGGAAACGCTCGATTATGCTGTGGAAACAACCCGCATCGAGATACCCGAGGCCTTCCCTGATACCACGATTTCCGTTAATCCGGCATTTAGCGATATTCAATTTCTCGAGCGCTTAGAGGCGTTACTCGAAGATAAAACTCAAGCTTCAGTGCACAGCATGCGTTTTGGTGAAGGCAACCACGCCTATTTTGGTAAAAACATCGGTATTTATGTTCGCAATCCAGAATCGCAACAACAACGTTTCGCAAACCCGTTTCTACGCAGTACCCAATGCCCACAACAAGATGGTTTACTGAAAATTAGTAACGATGGCAGCTTTCAACTCGAATTCGTTTATTACGCCGATGATGAGCAAAACCTACATTATTTAAATGGCCTTTGGCGCTGGCATGAATCAACTTTAAGCTTAGTGTTTTCCGATGGTTCTGAACAACACCTGCAACACCGCCGTAGCGAAGTAGCCACCTATCAAGGCATGCGCCCCACCGATATTTATACGCCAATCCATGACCATTCCGAAGCGATTGTAAACTGTGCTTATCAAGTTATTCACATGCGCTAACGGCGCGCTATCGCCCGCTCACCCTCGCCTGATTAACCAGTTGCGTGCGACTACCTGTTTGATGGCGTAATACATCAATCCGATCGGGCAAACGCTCCTTCAGTTCACGCACATGCGAAATAATACCGATAGTTCGACCATGAGCGCGAAGCTCGGCCAAAACCGCAATTGCAGCATCTAACGCATGCTCATCAAGGCTTCCAAACCCCTCATCAATGAAGAGTGTTTCTAAACGAATACCACCGGCGTAACTTTGCACCACATCGGAAAGGCCAAGCGCTAATGCCAGTGCCGCCATAAAACTTTCCCCCCCAGACAAAGTGTTCACCGGCCGCGTTCGCCCGGTATACGCATCGTCCACCACAAGGTTCAGGCCCGCAGCCGAGCGTTTATCGGCCACGTAGAGATCACGGCGCAATAAGTATCGCCCCCCCGACATTTTATCCAAGCGCACCGAAGCTTCGTGCAACACATCATCAAGCAAAATGCTAAGTACAAAACGGTGTAAGGTTAAGCGCTGAGAATTGTTCCCTGCAACCGCATCTGCCAATGTACCCAATACCTGATAACGCTCAGATAATTCAGCACTATTGGCTTCTTTCGCTTTTAAACGTTGCGCTATATTCTGTAAGGTTTGGTATTCATTATTGAGTTGCTGCATCTTTTCCAACGCCGCGCTCACATTTTCCTCTAGCTCCTTTAGCTCGGCATTTAATGTATCGAGCGCGGGGCGGTCTTTGCCCTTAATCGCCTGCGCTAATTCCGCCAACAACGTAGCATTGTGTTGTGCACTTTGTTGCCACTCTTGCACCTGCATACTGTATTGCTGTTCTTGCTCTGCGGTAAGTTGCGCCTGCGCGAACGCCTCTGCATCGGCAAACTCACTCGCCTGCAAAGCCTCTAACCACGCTTTATCGGCCTTCACTACGTTTGCTTCCAGCTCTTCACGCTGCATTTGCGTTTGCTTCAACCCAGCCTCTGCACTGCTAACATTCTGGCCCGCCTGCTCTTGTGCTTGGCGCGCGTGCTCGAGATCTCCTTCAATATTTGCGATAACGTCGTTAATATCCGCTATTTTCTGCTCTATTTGTACCGAATTACGTCCATCTTCAGGAAGATCGCGTTCTAGTTCTTGTACCCGGATTGTATTTGCTTCTGCCGCATGAGCCGCTGATTGCAAAGCGCTTTGGGCGAATTGCTGTTGCTTACGAAGCTCCTCAAGCTCGCTTCGGATTTCCCGAAAACGCAGCTTTTGCTGCTGTAAACCCTGCTTTTGCTGCGCATTTTTCTCGGCTTGCCGCTGCAACACATCACGCTCTTGCTGAAGTGCGCTAATATCCTGCTCAGCAGCCTCGCCCAGCGCTACTTGCAATACCTTAATGCGTTTGTGTTCAGTACTCAGCTCAGTGTTCACTTGCAATAGCGTCTGCTCAATACTGCCCAGTGTTTCTCGCTGCTGGGCAGTATTTGCTTGCGCTGCTTCAACTGTTTCTTGTTCTACAACTAGTGCGTTGTTCGCTTGCTCGTGCGCCAGTGCCGGATGTTCCAAACTACCGCACACCATGCAAGGTTCACCATCGGCTAAATCCCGTGAAAGCAGCAAAGCCTGGCTTAAGTGCCAACCTCTAACCGCCTGCTTTTCTTCGCGTTCAGCGGCTTGCAATTGCTTACGTGCGGAATCAACCTCAGCCTGAACGCTAGATTGCTTTGTTTTAAGCTGCTTCTCACGTTCTTGGTGCTGGCTAAGCTCTTGGCGCTGAGCTATTTTCGGCTCTAATTGCGCGAGCTTAACGGCAATATTGTCCTGCCCCACAATCAGCGCTTCTTGCGCATCAATGGCCTTTTCAACCGCTCTATATTCGGTGTTGGCTTCAGCAAGTTTGGCGTCACTCACCTCCGCACTTTCCTGTGCTTGTTGCTTGCGTTTATCAAGTAATGCTTGCTCGCTTAGAGCCTGCTGTAATTTTTGTGCATCTATCAAAGCTCGCTTCAAAGGCCCAAGTTGCTCACGCAATTCCGGCAGCTCGTTCGCTTTTTGCTGCGCCTTTTCGTATGCTTTGCGCGCTTGCGAATGCTCGGTTTGCGCTTTTTTTGCAGCTACTACAGCTTCAGTTTCAGTACGTTCGATGCGTTTTAGCGCATGGCGTTGATCTGCCACACGCTGCCACATTGGTTGAATTTTCGCAGCATTCTTGCCGCGCGCTAGTAACTTCTCAAGTTCAGCCATAGCTTGTTTTTGCTTATCTAGCGCTTCCTTTTCACTCAATAACTCTTCATGTCGCGTAAACTGTTTTTCCAGCTCGGAGGCGCGATCAAGGTTACGTGCAGCTTCAACATATCGCTGATTTATGCGTTTGTGCTCAACTTCAGCCGCTTCTCTGGGCGCTTCTGCAGCTGC
This sequence comes from Aliidiomarina shirensis, assembly GCF_003987345.1. Classification (GTDB taxonomy): domain Bacteria; phylum Pseudomonadota; class Gammaproteobacteria; order Enterobacterales; family Alteromonadaceae; genus Aliidiomarina; species Aliidiomarina shirensis. Next base: position 594,988 of record NZ_PIPP01000001.1, read on the forward strand.
CAACAGAGCGGCTAATTGCTGCTCTCGTGCAATAAAATCGCCGCTTTCATCGGTAACATCCGCAGTAATGCCAGCTTCCAAATAGATAGCCGAAATTTCCTCTTTTACCCGGCTATATTGGCTTTGCAGTGCTTTCGCTTTTACCCGAAAACCCTCTTCAATCAGCTGGTATCGTTGGGTTTGGAATAAACTCGCAAACACTTCTTCACGCTGCGTAGAATTGGCAGTAAGCAGTTCACGAAACTTCCCTTGCGGCAATACAACAACTTGCCGAAACTGCTTTGCATTTAAGCCTATTAGCTGATTCACGTACTCATCGAGCTCGCGAATTTTCTTATCCACCAATAACTTTCTCGACCATTCTTGCGGTGGGAGCCCTGCATCTTCTTCGAGCAACCAAATACTGCCACTGGCATTCCGTTGGGTTACGCCCTCGCCGCGTAACTTTGCCAATGTTTGTGTGGGTAAACGCTCAATGCGATAAACCTTATCGGCCAAACGGAAAATAAAACACAGCAAGGTTTCAGTACTCGAATCAGCGTGATCACAGCGCATTTGCTCGCCACTTCTATCACCCGTGGTTTCGCCATAAAGCGCATAACTAATGCCATCAAGTAAGCTTGTTTTGCCCGCACCAGTAGGCCCATTAATCAAAAAAAGTGGATTCTCACCCAGCTCCGTAAACGGCACTTCTTCGGTGCCTGCAAATGGCCCGAATGCTTGCATTTTTAAATACAACGGCTTCATGCTTTATCACTCCCTGAACTCGAATCGTTAACGCTCTCCTTAAGGCTTTCACGAATTAAATCCTTGGCTAACGATAACTGCTCATCAGAGAGCGCTACATCCGTTACTTGCTGATAGAAATCAGCCAGCATATCAAGCTCGGTACGTTTCAAATGTTCACGTGCAAGTGAAGCGCCCTCACCTAAGCGATGGCTAAAACGCTCTTTTTGTAAATCAAGAATATTTGGATACACCGCACGTAAGCGCGCTAATGGTTCAAGAATTGCATCGGTATCGGTGAGGGTAATTTCAATATAATCATCGCGCTGAGGATCTTGCTTGCCATCGGCCAATAACTCCTCAAATTTACCCGATAGGCGCCGAACGTTGCGTTTGGCCGTTAGCGGTAAAAGCTCAAAACCGGCAAAGCCTTTCTCGTCCAACGCCACCAAAGTTACACTTTTGTTCTGTTGATGTTCAGAAAAGCTGTATTTCAACAGTGAACCACTATAACGAATATATTCAGCACTTTTATACTGAGGCTGATGTAAATGACCAAGTGCCACATAATCAAAACCAGCAAAGGTTTTTGGCGATACTTTATCAGCGCCACCAATCGAAAGTGGCCGCTCAGAATCTGATTCGCTGCCGCCATCTAAAAAGCAATGGCTAACCAATATATGCCGTGCTTTCGTTAAGCCTAGCTCTTCCTTTGCCTGTTCGATTTCAGCCACCAACAACTCATGAGCGTGCTGATAGCCCTTCACTTCTTTCTGCAAATAATCAGCCACTAGATTCGGATCATTGTAGGGCATACACCACACCGCCACTTCACCGTGCTCATCGTGAAGTACAACTGGGTTTAACATCTCAGTAAACGAGGTAACAATGCTCAAGCCTGCTTGTCGTAGTTGCCGAGCCCCGAAACCCAAGCGATCGGCACCATCGTGATTACCCGAGATCATGATCACCGGCACTTTCAGCTCATGCACCAAGGTATGCAACGTATCGTCAAGTAGCTTTACCGCTTCGCCGGGCGGCAAAGAACGATCATAGATGTCACCGGCAACAATAACGGCATCAGGTTTTTGCTCTTCTACATATTTCTCAATTTGCGCCAATACAAAACGTTGATCATCCAACAATGATTGCTGGTGAAAATAACGCCCTAAATGCCAATCTGAGGTATGTAAAATCTTCAACCTGTTGCTCCTTGCCGATTTTTTGATTTTTTGCTTAGCATCTATGCAGTTCTTTAGTGCTAAACCTTATGCATCGAATAGTAGCTCGCAAACTGCAGAAACAGTTTAACAATTTTTTCCGCCTGCGTATGATGAAAACAATAGCGCTTTCACCGCGATACGCCCACCGCTTTTTATCACCACGGAGAATAACATCGGCATGGATTCTAAACACAATGTTTCTCAAACACAGTTAACACAAGGCTTCGATATTATCGGCGATGTGCACGGTAAGGCCGATAAGCTATTCGCTCTATTAGCAAAGCTCGGCTATGAAGAGCGAAACGGTGCATACCAGCACCCTACCCGTAAAGCTATCTTCGTAGGTGATTTAATTGATAACGGCCACCAAACGGTAGCGGTTTTAAACACTGTGAAAGCAATGGTTGATCACGGCCATGCTCTGATTACCATGGGGAACCACGAGCTCAATGCGGTAGGCTGGGCCACACAACATTCAGTTACTGGCAAATATTTGCGCGCACATTCCGCAACTAACCAAGCACATCATCAAGCTTTTCTCGATGATTTACCTACTTTCGAAGAACGCAGACCATGGCTGGAGTGGTTCAAAACCTTGCCATTATTCCTCGATCTAGATGAATTTCGTGTTATTCACGCGTGTTGGCACGAACCTTCGTTCACGGTTATTCAACCTTATTTGAACCCAGATAACTCACTACGCGCCGATGCGTGGGAAGCCATTTTCGAAGAAGGGAGCGCACCTTTCCATGCGGTTGAAAATCTATTAAAGGGCGTAGAGGAAACACTACCTGAAGGCGTTAGCTTTGTTGATCATAAAGGCAAAGAACGGTGGGAAGTGCGTATATCATGGTGGCGAAGTGAAGCAGAAACGCTCGCGGATATCGCTCATATTCCTGTACCAGGGCAAAATCAACTGGCGATTAATGCCCTTGGCAAGGTAACTGCGGATAATAATCTTTTAAAACGTTTGGCCTATCAAGGCGAATGCCCAGTATTTTTTGGCCACTATTGGTTAGCCGGTACGCCGGGCGCCCTAACACCAAAAACCGCCTGTGTTGATTACTCAGCCGGCCGCAACGGGCCGTTAGTGGCGTATCGCTGGAGTGGCGAGCGTATTTTGGATAACGCTAATTTCGTAGCGGCCGGTGCGGAGTAACTTAGAGCCCATCTCGGCGAATATTAAATTGCCGCTGCTGGGCTTCTTCGAGCTCTGCGTAAAAATCGTTTAACGCTAATTGATAAAATTCTTGCAGTTCAGCTATTGCTTGGGCTTGATCACTTTGTAACGAGAGAAGCATTTCTGCTCGCATTCGTTCGCGGTTAATGGCTTCATCTGCTTTATTTAACCCATAATCAATTGCAAACCAACTTCCAGCAATGATCGCCGGTGTACAAAGCCAAAAGGCAGGCCCACAGAAAGCGCCTGCACTGCCAGAGCCTACCGCTCCCGCTCGGGTAGCAGAACGGGTGAATATCGCGGCTATCGCTCTACGAATGCCTGCACGGCCGGCAGCACGTGTACCCGCGGCGGTAGCAAAACGCAATGCCACTGCACCACCCGCTATCCCTAAGCCGACTAGCGATTTATCCATGTACTCGCCCACGGTGAAGGTGAGCTCAGGTTGTTCAAAACACTGGCTATTTGCTAACAATTCTTCCAAAAACGCACTTTGAGCAGCGCCTGCGCGCCGCATTTCCGCAGCGAAGGTTTCGTTTAATGCCGTATTTGCTTCCATGAGTGCAGGCGTAAGCTCGGCACCAATGTATTCGTTCATTTTATTACTAAGATAATCATTAAACTTTGCTGATGTTACCGAGGCGCTAAGTAAATAACCAAGCTGTTGATACTGCCCTTGAATACTAAAGTTCCAATCTAAAAACGCATCAACACCACTTTCAGCTTGCTGAAATGCACGGGTTACAGCAATCGTTATGTGCGCTTGCATACGCCGGCTTGAGTTAAGCTGTTGCGCGCTCAATTCGCGCTGTACTTGTTGCTCTAGCTGCTGCTGTTCGCGGGCAATAAACACTTCTGCGCACGGATCATGCACCACTTCAACAGGTGGCGATGTAGCGGTACTTTTTAACTGCTGCCAAGGTACGTGATTTAAACCAACATAGACAATTAACAATACAATAAGTGTTAACACATAGCTTTTTCTAAATACTCGTTTACTGGCCACTCGCCAACCGTTCTGTTGCATTTGCTGCGCAATGCTCGGTATACCCAGTAGCACCACCTGTAAACTCGCGAGCTTCAAAGCATTTACACTTAAAATCAAAAACCAAGCACTAGCTTTTAGGCCCATGCTCGCTTCCACTCGGCTCGCTTGTTGCAACAAATGCCAACTCACATCTTGCAGCACCGCTGCGGTACCGAGCAACCAACCCACGATTGGAATTGTGGCTTCCACTTGCCAGCTCTGCTCGGCAACTTCAAATACCGTTAAATAACGGGTATCGGGCACTTCTAACCAAAATATCTGAACTATCGCGAGGGCCACCGCAAGCACGATCAAATTAATCCACGCACTTACGCGCAATACAATCGCTACATGATACTGAGGTTGGGTTTCGTTACTAAGAAGGCGGTAAACTAGTAGAGCAATCAACACAAACGAGCCGATACCAATAAACAGAATCAGCCATTCAAGTGCTTGTAGTTGAGCGATGAGCATCAGAGCTATGAGTGCAGAAACTACCGACACGAAGGTGTATATAATGCGCAACCATAAGCTATCCCAAAACAACCGGCGAATTCTGCCTTCGGGTTTATACACATGGCTCAAAAAGGCTTGGCGGCGCAGCATTCGTACCGCATCCAGATATTGGTAAGCAAGCAAGCTCAATGCAATCAGTAAGGCGATAAACGCAAGCTCATTCACACTTTCGAGCGGCAAAAATTTACCGCCCAAAAGTACCAAAACAGCTACGAGTATTGCTATTGCATTGCTTGTTGAGTTATTCAATAACACCTCTTGGTTATTTCTAATCGTTTCCGGTTAAGGTTTCATTGCTATTTATTTTTCGCAGCTAAAGCGCGCGCTGCGTGCAGTTTCTTATAACTTTCAATTAAACGTTGGTGCTTCTCTAGGCCTTCAAGCTGCATATTCGTTGGCGTTAAGCCATGGAAACGCACACTGCCCTGCACCGAACCTATAACCGCTTGCATGGTTTCTTCACCATACATACGGCTCAGATTGTGCGTATAGTCATTAAGTTCAAGATCATCCGCCAACGTGATTTCCAGTACCGCCTGCATGGCGCGGTAAAACAACACCCGCGCTACCGTGTTATCGTTGTACTGCAAAAATTGCTCAACCAAATCGAGCGCTTCTTCGTGCTCACCCAAGGCTAAGTAAACCAACAGTTTAAGCTCAAGAATAGTAAGCTGGCCCCATACCGTGTTCTCATCGAACTCCACCCCAATAAAGGTAATGATATCAGTGTAGTTATCCAGTTGGCTTTCTTCTAATCGTGCAACTAAATCAGCCAGTTGTTCGTCACTTAAACGATGAAGATTTAGAATATCCTCACGGTATTCCAGTGCCACATTGGTGTTATCCCAAATAAGATCTTCTACTGGATACACTTCTGAATAGCCCGGCACCAAAATTCGGCATACCGGCGCACCTAAATCTTCATGTACCGCCATATATGCCTCTAGCCCCATTTCATGCAAAATCGCAAACAGGGTTTTTGCTTCTGCTGCATTTGTACCTGAGAAATCCCATGGTACAAATTCGTAATCCGCACTGGCACTAAAGAAACGCCAGGAAACGACACCGCTAGAATCAATAAAGTGCTCAACAAAATTATTCGGTTCTGAAACTGCCATAGAGTTGAACGTCGGCAGTGGTAAATTGTTTAAACCCTCAAAGCTTCGGCCTTGCAGCAGTTCAGTAAGGCTGCGCTCCAGCGCAATTTCAAAGCTCGGATGAGCACCAAAGGAGGCAAATACACCTCCGGTACGCGGGTTCATTAAGGTAACGCAGGCCACCGGGAACTGGCCACCTAAAGAGGCATCTTTCACCAATACAGGGAAACCCTGAGCTTCTAACGCTTTAATACCTTCCAGCACATTCGGATAGTTCGCTAATACTTCAGCAGGAACATCTGGCAAGGTGATTTCTTCTTCAATGATTTGCTTTTTAACCGCCCGCTCGAAGATCTCTGATAAACATTGCACTTGCGCTTCAACCAGCGTGTTGCCCGCACTCATGCCATTGCTCAAGAACAAGTTCTCAATCAGGTTAGAAGGGAAATACACTTCTTTACCATCGGATTGGCGCACAAACGGCAATGAACACACCCCGCGATCGGCACGACCAGAATTGGTATCAATCAGGTGGCTCCCCTGCAGTTCACCATCTGGATTATAAATAGCTAAACAATGGGCATCTAAAATCTCACGCGGCAGTTCATTGTTCGGTCCGGGCTGGAACCATTTTTCGTTCGGGTAATGCACAAACTCGCTGTTTGCTATCTCTTCGCCGAAAAACTGATCGTTGTAAAAGAAATTACAGCTTAAGCGCTCAATAAATTCCCCTAACGCCGAACACAGCGCGCTTTCTTTGGTAGCGCCCTTGCCGTTGGTAAAGCACATAGGTGAAGCTGCATCGCGAATGTGCAAGCTCCAAACATGTGGAACAATATTACGCCACGAGGCAATTTCAATCTTCATGCCTAAATCAGCCAAAATCGCCGACATATTGGCAATGGTTTGTTCTAGTGGCAGATCTTTACCGGCGATAAAGGTAGCTGATTCGGCTTCAGGTTTTACCATCAACAGCGCTTGCGCATCTTCATCAAGGTTTTCAACGGATTCAATTTGAAATTCTGGCCCCGTTTGCACCACCTTTTTTACCGTACAACGATCAATAGAACGCAAAATACCTTCGCGATCTTTCTGAGAAATACCTTCAGGAAGCTCAACTTGAATCTTAAAGATTTGGTTGTAACGGTTTTCCGGATCCACAATATTGTTCTGTGAAATACGAATATTATCGGTAGAAATATTCCGCGATAGACAATACACCCGTACAAAATAAGCTGCGCATAATGCCGAGGAAGCCAAGAAATAATCAAATGGGCTAGGCGCAGAACCATCGCCTTTATAGCGAATAGGCTGATCGGCGATTACCGTAAAATCATCGAATTTCGCTTCTAATCGAAGATTTTCCAGAAAGTTAACGTTAATTTGCATGAGGAGTACCGAGTGTTGAATAAGACAAGTGAGCTTTAACTATGTTTTTCGCAAGCACTATTTATAAACGCTAAACCGAAACAAAAGTACGAGCAGGAACTTACTACCAAGAAATGAGGCGTGCATTATCGCTTTTTTGTGGGCTTTTGTCTTGTCTGCTAGTTAATCTTCGTGCAAATCATTCATTTTAGCGGTTGAAAATGATACCTCCAGGTTATATATTGATACCTATAGGTATCATTTTTTACATTAATATAAATCATTCACCCACAAGAGAGCTCTCGATGAAGGATCAAGCGAATAACCCTTACCACGCATGGACACCCGATCGGCAAGTAAAAGCACTAACACGCCTAGCGCTCAGTATTTTTGTAGCCGCTTTCGGCGTATTTATCACCTTCGTATCGAATTGGTTTGAATTACCCTCGTTTTTCATTTTCGTTAGCTTCGTCGGTGTTTTTGTTTCAATAACCGTAGCGCCTATCATATTTTTTAGCAGCGGCATTCTTTCGAGTGAAAACCCCAATCGCCTACCTACGTTCACCGATGAGTTTTGCCGGCATGTTATTCATCAAGCATACCGCGCCGTTGCTTGGGGTTTGATGCTACTCGCCTTGTTCGTGTTTTTATTGGCTGATGTATTACTGAGTACTTTAAGTACAGTAAGCGTTTCTGTAGGCCAAATTGGCGGCTTATTTGCTATATCCGGCACCTTAATTTGGGCCATTACCGTAATGCGCTTGGTTAACGATGAAGAGCAGGATGAATAGTGGAAGAGGTTTATAATCGCGTTGCTATTGAGCGTAAGCTCCGAGGGTTATCGCAGCAGCAGCTTGCGGATGCTATTGGTGTTTCTCGTAAAACCATAAGCACTATTGAAACGCGGCGATTTACGCCCTCAATAGTGGTTGCGTTAAAAATAGCAGGTTATTTTGCGGTTCCTGTGGAATCAATTTTCTCACTCGCACAGGAAACCGCTAAAGGTTTTCCGAAAAGCTAGTTAAACGTTACGAGGTGCACGCATATTGCGATTGCGCGATACAGCTTTGCTCAACTTCTTCCGGAGTGCCTCGGCCCATACAAAAATCGAGGCGTATTAGTTTCTCTTCCGCCACGTTGGCTTCGCCCGATACATTCTGCCATTCCCATTTGCGAATGATATTGGCTACTGGCCTTTCAATGCCCCGCTCCGGTACCGAACGTACTAAATCAATACTATCGGTTTCGCCGTTTTCATTCACGACCACCTTAAAAACGCCACAACCAACAATACCTTCTTGTGCTAACTCCCGCGGATACATAGGCACAACTTGCGAAGCACGTAACCATACAGAAGCGTCTTGCGCTGGCTCCAAATGCGATAAATGCACATGCCCATAGCCAGAAACGTTTGCGTTGGCGTTAAAGGTAAACGCCGCGAGCGCCAATACTCCAACTAATCCGAATTTTTTCATGCTCTACTTTCCTTGTTTAATCATTATTTTTATTTAAAACTAAACTTATGCAGTGGTTAAAGTAAATGTCGCCGGAGCCTATGTCAAAGGCCTTTAAGGAAATGAATGAATATACTCGATAAAATTACCCACGAATGGCAACGGCAATGGGCTGTAGTTTGGTTTGTTTGCGGTGCGCTCGCTTTGTTTGCCGGCTTTTGGTTCACCACCGAGCGCGGTGGGCTAGAGATATTCATGCTCGCTGTAGCGCTGATCGGCCTTATTTGTGTAGTTTCGCTGGCTTTTCGCCGTAATTTAACCGGAAACGGCTTAGGCATCACCGCCAATATTGGTGAAGTGCTAGCGCAAGGGCGAAGCGGTGCAACGGGCCTTATGCTCGCGCCTATTTTTTATTTAGCTACGCATGTTTATGGGCTCTTTTATTGGCGCAAAAACCAAGACGGTGATGGCAATATGCTGCCGCGCCAAGCCACTGTTAGTGTTTGGGTCATTACAGCGATATTTATTGCCCTTGGCCTTGCGGTATTCCCATGGCTCAATGAACAGTTGCAACAGTACAGCTTTATCGAATCGAGCAGCGATACAGCAATGAGTGCATTCGGTATTGATATTAGCTGGTATGCCATCAATGTAACGGCATTTGTGCTCGGTGTAACCGCGCAAACCACCATGATATTGCGCTACTCATTCAGCTGGAGTATTTGGATCATTGTAAACTTTGTATGGTTAAGCGTGAATTTAGCCAACAACAACTACATATTCGCTATTCAAACCATGGTGTATCAAGTAAACGCATTTGTAGGGTGGTACGGTTGGCGACGTTCAATTCGCCAACCGGCCAGCTAAAAAGAAGAACCAGGCTGTTGTAAAAACGCCACTTCTTCTGCCGAAGAAGTACGGCCTAGCAACTCATTGCGGTGTGGGTAACGGCCAAAACGCGCAATAATATCACGATGTTTCACTTCAAAATCGAGGTTATTTTCCAGCCCTGGCTGGTCGAAAAGCTGCATCGCAATATTATGAATTGCCAACGATTCACTGTGCATATACGGCATGTATAAAAACGCCCGTTGCACAGGAGTAAGCTGATTATCTAAACATTGCGCAACGGCTTCTTGCGCCAAAGCTAAAGCCAACGGATCGTTCGCAAAAGCCTGTGGCTTATCACGATAGATATTCCGCGAAAATTGATCGAGTACGATAATTTCAGCCAACCGCCCTTCCGGTGTCCGCCGCCAGCGATATAACTCACAGCGCTCTCCCTCCTGCAAGGTATCACCAAAGCGAGCGGTGATCTCGGCATCAAGCGCGGCATCTTTCTTAAACCATTGCTCTTGCGAGAGCTCATTAAACCAAAAGCTGAGCACAGTATCTTCATTGATGAGTGCTGCCATATTGCCTCCGTATTCTGATGCAAGCCCCGTGAATAACGGTTGCTGCATTTAAAATCTCATTCCCATAACCACGAGCTTTAATCAAAGCATGATTTATTTTGTTTTGCTACTTGCATTTATACTATGCGCCGCCTAGTATAATATTACTGTGCAACAAACAGTATGTAGCGCACAGTACAAAGAGGAACCACTATGGCTACTGCACCACTCGATAAACTCAAGCTAGAACTACGCCGCGGCGTACTAGTATTAGCAGTGCTCGCTTCACTTCGCCAACCGCATTATGGCTACTCGTTGCGCAAGCAACTGCAAGATGCAGGGGTAGATATTGATGAAGGTACGCTGTATCCGTTAATTCGAAGATTAGCCGAGCAAGGGCTACTCGATAGCGAATGGAAACAAGGTGAAGGGCGCGAACGGCGTTATTATCAGTTATCAGCGCTTGGCACCGATCTGCTAGAACAACTCACTCAGGAGTGGACCTCGCTCAACAGCGCGATAGGCCCCCTACTGTTGCGTAAAACCGATGAGGAGCAACAAGAATGAATATGGTTGAACGTTATATCGCTGCTGTGCAGCGGGAATTGCCAGAGAAAAAACGTGAGGATATCGGCCGCGAATTGAACGCCAATATTCTCGATAAAATCGAAGCCATTGAAGATCAGCAAGGTTCTATTTCGGAAGCTGAAATAGCAGGATTACTCAAAGCTATGGGGCACCCACGCTCGGTGGCATTGCAGTTTTGTCCACCTACCCCGCTTATTTCTGCGGCTCTTATGCCTTTGTACCTGCACACGCTTTACATGGTACTAGGCGTACTCCTCGTTATTTCAGTAATCGCTATAACCAGCCGTTGGCTCGGTGGTGCTGAAATGAACCTTTTTTGGTTTTTAAAAGGGTTGGCTAGCAGTTTCCTTAATGATGCTTATTTTGCTTTTGCCGCGATCACTATCGGTTTTGCTGTCATCTCTCGCAAGCAGAAAACGGATCCTACTGAATCGCCTGGAACCTGCAAGTGGAGCCCGGAAAAGCTACCTGCCGCAGGTAAAGATTGGCAGCATATTAGTTTGCAGGACATCTTTGGTGATCTTGCCACTATGTTGTTCTTGGTGATGCTAATTTGGTACCCAATCTGGCAACCGGAAAGCGGCGCCACCAGCATTTTCACCGCGGAAGCCCACAATGTTCTGCTTTGGTTCACGCCAGTAATTGGAATCGCTATCGTACACAGTTTATGGCAGCTACGTACACGCTTGTGGAATCGAAATATGCTCCTCTTAAATATTGGCGTAAGCAGTGCATTTTTCTTAGTATCGCTGTGGCTTATCGTGAATACCCCAATTCTGCGTATTAATACAGAAGCGTTGCATGCATCCATAAATGTTTCATATCTGGAGCTTAGCATTCAAATTTTCGTACTCGTAATAGCGTTAATCGCCGCTTACGAAGTGATACGAGATATCCGCAGGCTCGTGCGCATATCGTGAATCAAGGGCAACAAAAAAACAGCCGCATTTAAAATGCGGCTGTTTTATTTCAGTATGTTAAAACAATATAACGCCACTCACTCTGAACTCGCGGGGCAGCTTTTATCTGCTTTATAATCCATAACATACGCGCGTAACTCAGAAACTTTGCCATCGCGTAGCGTGTAGAGATCACAGAATGCGAATTTATGTTCCGCGCCCGTTGGATCTACCATCTCCATAGACCCACTTAAAGCCGCATCATTACCGCTGATAAATAATCGCTCGGTATTCATCGTCACTTTATAATCCGGGTTCATCATTTCGGTGAGCCATTTCTCAAATGCTTCTTTACCCTTAATTCCCGTATCATCCGTTGCCATTTGAAACCGTATATCGTCGGTAACGCCTGCAATAATCGTTTTAATGTCATGCTCAGCCCACGCTTGATTAAACCGTGCTAAAAATGTTTTTAAATTACTCATAGGTTTGCTCCTTTTATTGAGGTTCCTGAGTAATCGAATTCCAAAGAAACGAATCGACAACAAAAGAAAATTAGGGACCCATTAATTGAGCTCTCGAATACACCGCTCCAGAAAATCTCGTTCGTGTTGCTGCTCAGTAAAGGAAAGCGCGCGCTGATAAGATGCTGCCGCAGATTTTGTATCCCCAAGCTCCTGTAGAAAATAAGCGTGAGTAGAATGGAGTAAATAATAGTCTTTTAAATGCTCCTTAACTATCAGTTGCTCAATCTCATTTAAGGCCGCTTCCGGCCCGAAAACATGCCCAACAGCTACTGCTCTATTCAATGTTACAACCGGTGAATTATTTATTTGAAGTAACAAATTGTATAACCCCAAAATCTCTCGCCAATCAGTTTCAGCCGAGGTCGTTGCGGTAGCGTGAACACCTGCAATCGCAGCCTGTAAACTATAAACACCTATATGTTTCGCGCTCAATGCGGCCTTCACCAAGACATCAGCTTCTGTGATCATAGCTTGGTTCCATAAGCTTCGATCTTGTTCGTGCAGGCGCAAAAGCTCACCTCCTGCGCCTATCCTTGCTTGCTGCCTCGAAGCCTGAAATAACATCAGTGCCAACAAACCGTGCACCTCCGGTTCATCCATTAATGAACATAGCAAGCGCGCCAAGCGAATAGCTTCGTTCGTGAGCTCACTGCGTTGCAATTGCTCGCCTGCGGATGCCGAATAGCCTTCGTTGAATACTAAGTAGATAACTTGAAGCACCGTATTCAGCCGCTTCGGTATATCTTCACTTTGAGGAATCTCGTAAGGGATATTAGCGTTCTTGATCTTGCGTTTCGCACGCACAATGCGTTGCGCTAACGTTGTTGGTTTCGTAAGAAATGCGCTGGCTACTTCTTCCGTAGTTAAACCGCAAACTTCACGTAACGTTAGGGCAACACGCGCTTCCGTTGATAGCGCTGGATGACAACACGTAAAAATCAGGCGTAAGCTATCATCTTCGATATAGTCAAGGTTCTCATTGCCATCAACGATGGCATGCTCAGAAATCTCAGCATGTTCCTGAGCCAATTGTTTAAAGCGCTCCTGCCGGCGCAATTTATCGATCGCCTTAAACCGCCCTGTTGAAATAAGCCAAGCGCGAGGATTCTCTGGAATTCCCTGCGTTGGCCATTGCTTTATCGCTACAGAAAATGCATCGTGCAAAGCTTCTTCGGCCAGTTCGAAGCTACCTAGAAGGCGAATTAAAGTTGCAAGAATTCGCCTCGATTGTTCCCTATACAATTTTTCGATGAAAGCAGTTACACCTGATACCGGCGGTAAAGGCATCGCTAAACATCCAGTTCCCGAACTGGCCTTACTTCAATGGAGCCAACTCGCGCAGGTGGAATTTTCTCGGCAAATGCTATCGCTTCATTTAAATCACGCGCATCAATCATATAAAAACCTGCTAACTGCTCCTTTGTTTCCGCAAAGGGGCCATCGGTAACCGTTACTTGATCGCCGCGCACTCTAACCGTGGTTGCCGTTTCAACTGGTTGTAACGCTTGCCCCGCGAGTAGTACTCCCGTGTCAGCGGCCTGGCTAGCATATGCATGGCATTCACTATCGTGTGGACTTTCTGGCAGCGAGTGTAGATTATTTTCATTGGCATAAACTAAACATAAGTATTTCATCAGATTTCCATCCTTTTGCCCTAAACACAGCTAATCGAACACAAACAGGAGTATTCGACATCTACCGTTAAACTGTATTCACCAAATATCGTTGAACAACCTCTCCAGCCTCTTCAATTTCTGATTCAAGTTTACCGCCATTGCTCATGATCATACGCGCTGAGGCGATATTCTCTTTATGGCAATGAATGTGAATAGGATGAATACCGAGCTCAACGGCTTTAGCAATGGTTAGCTTCAACAGCAAGTTGCCGAGGCCCTTACCTCGCTTCGAAGGTTTTATGCCAAGGCCAATATGGCCTCCGGCATAACGAATACGATCATTCAGGAAATGCCGAAGGTTGGAAACCCCAACAATTTCACCACCATCAACTAGCCAATAGGTAGTGGACGGTACGAAGCCCGCAGGTAAATCAACGCCCATTCGAAAATTATCCAGCTTGGTGAGCAATATCGAAAAATTACTATGATCGAAATCCAGCGGAAACGGATATCGTTCTTCAACACCAAGTTCCTCGATATATTCTCGATAACTTGCTTCGTACTTAGCGTTCGGGATAATTAAATGCACGCGCGTTTACTCGTAATCGTGTATCGAGTTAAAACCAACCATGGGCGTACCACATCCACACGGCCATACCTACCATCATCAGGTTCTCAGTTAACGAAATGAACCCAAGAGGAACATTGTTGTTACCGCCAACGCAGGCGCATTTCAGCTCGCGCTTATCAATATAAACCGCTTTAAACACCGAGAGCGCACCCACAGTACCGATGAATAGCGCCAGCGGAATAGATAGCCAATTGAATAAACCGCCCACCATAAGAATACCGGCTAACCCTTCAGCAAACGGATACACCCGCCCATACGGCACCCAGCGCTTAGCCAAAAGATCATAATTTAAGAACATGGTTGAGAAACTTTCCACATCCTGCAGTTTTAATAACGCTAAAACCACCATTGATAAAGCAATAAACCATTCTACCGCTTGCACTGATATCCAAGAGCCATTCATGCCCATATTTAATGCGAGCGCCGAGAGTGCTGTCATTGAAAATAGCGCTATTACCGGACGATAACTTGGTTTATCAGGGTCAACTACGGGTTTATCCAAATGTTTACGAACATCTTCATATCCACCAATACGCTCACCGCCAATAAATACTTGTGGTGTAGTTGTTACATTATGTTTGGCTTTAAACGCATCGGTTTCCTCTCGCGAAGCAAGGTGATTATCGTCAACTTCAAAACCTTCTCGCTTCAACATATCTAATGTTTTTAGGCCATACGGACACTGATGATCCGGTGTCATCATGCGATACAGAACCGCTTTCTTGGTATTTTTACTCATCGGTGTTCTCCTTTGGTTGCAAATGTTATTAAGGAGCTTATACTACGTACCATGGTACGGAATCAAGAGGTATATATGTTTACTATAGGCAAATTGGCAAAAACTGCTGGTGTCGGCGTAGAAACGTTACGCTTTTATCAACGAGAACAACTACTACCAATTCCTGAGCCGATTGGAAAAATAAGATACTACGAAGATATACATGTAACACGGATTGCATTTATTAAAAACGCGCAATTAGCCGGATTCACGTTGAAAGAGATTAAGCAGTTGCTAGAAATGGATGCTTCGGAAGATCACGCAAAAGCACGAAATCTGGCTTTACAGCGTTTATCTGCATTAGAAGAGCAGATAAACGACTTAAAAACGGCACAAGCTGCGTTGCAAAAACTCGCACATGAATGCCAACATAACCGCCACAAACCCTGCCCAATCATTGCTTCGTTTGTAGAAGATAATCCTAAGAATTAAGGCTTATGCTCTGCTATGAAGCTTTCGCCTTTTAAAAAACACTTTATTTTTTATACAGTGAATTCTAGGCATTGTTTAACTGCTTCCATTCTATTTTCTTGCTTTTAACTCGTCGGCGAAGCCGTGGTTTACATCGCGGTGTTTGGCCTCGTCAGCCCGCACCGCAATAATAACATCGCGCAAACGAGCATCTTCCGGCAGCTCCCAATAATCAATGGCAATCTGCGGCGCTGGAACATTTTCGTATTTACCGTTATCTACACCTTCAAGGTACTCGGTGTAGCTATACACCGCTTCCTCTTCCAAGTAGCCAACAATGCGATGTGCGGTTTTGCTTGAGCATAGATACAAGATAAAAAATACATTATAGAAAATGCCTTGAGCGATAATAATCAGAGCACGCTCGAACCCGCTTGGTTTCGCCACTTCGATAAACGTTAACAAATGCATACGCTCATTTTCCGCTTCATCAAGTAGAGTGTGTATCCAACCATCATCGTTTTTCATTCGGCGCAGTGAATGTAAATGCTGAATCGCGCCGCCCACCATACCCGGCACGGCTGCCACCGTTTCCAGTACTACCGCACGGTTTCCATAGCGCCCAGAAAAGAATAGATCGGCAAAAAAGCGGAGAAACCTCACTATCGAATAGGCGATGCGATCGGAGATACCTTGCGGTGTATGATGCTTGGCACGTATTTCACTTTCTTCTTTCATCTGAATTCCTATTCGGTGTTTAAAATTACCAGAGCTATACCACCCAGTATAGCAATGGAAGCTAACACTAAACGGAACGTTAGCGGCTCACCCAATAGAACAATACCACCTATTGCCGCAATAACCGGCACACTCAATTGAACAGTGGCCGCAGTAGTTGCTTTTAAAGCGGGTAAAGCAGTGTACCAAATTGCATAGCCAAGCCCTGAAGCAAGCGCTCCGGAAGCCACGGCGTACCAAAATCCAGCAGTATCCAGAGAAATATGTTGATACATCAGTATATTCAATAGCACGGCAATAGGAACGGCACGTAAAAAGTTTCCTGCCGTTACTTGAGTGGCATCTCCCGCTCCTCTTCCTCGCAGCGAATAAACGCCCCAAGCAATACCCGCAAGAACCATCAGTAATGTGCCAATGAGTGGTGGTTTTGAAATGCCTGGCAAAAATAAACCAACAAGCCCCGCAAGGGCGAATAAAAGCCCCAAAGCTTGCAGCAGTTTTAGCCTTTCACCACGCCATAAGCCATGGCTAATCATTGTTGCCTGAACAGCGCCAAAGAGCACAAGCGCTCCCATCGCAGCCGAAAGGCTTAAGTAAGCGTACGAAAAGCCGGCCGCGTAAATGACTAAGGCAATAGCAGAAAACCAGTTACCGGCACCAATGCGGGCTGGTATACCGCCGGAAAAGCGAGAACGATGCACAGCTTGCACTAAAAGCCAAAGTATCAATGCGCCAGATATCAGCCGAATGCTGGTAAAACTAGCAGCATCAATACTGGTGTCATATAGCGCGATACGATTTAGGAGCGAGTTGCCTGCGAATGCAATCATGGCCAAGGATGTCAGCACAACTATGCGTATATTCGACATTTCAACCCTTTAATTCGGAACTCACAGTGTGCGCTTGAATCTTCAATGTATGTGCACCAGCATCTGCCTCTAAGGCCTTTTACTGAGTGCTCTATCAATTTTCTTATCAGTGTTGTATTGGCTTAATGAATATACAGCCCAAATAGCCGCAGGAACCCAACCAATCAATGTGATTTGTAAAATGAGGCAAATAATTCCCGATATTGGGCGGCCGATAGTGAAAAACGCAAGAAATGGTAGAAAAATAGCTAATAAAAGCCGCATAGTTTGGATCCTTAATTCTTAATTATCGTCGGTTTCGCTGGATACGAGACGGTTCAAAACCTCAATCTCTTCATCTGCATTCGTAGCTCGCGTGGTTCGCGAGCAAGTGCTAGCGGCATAATACCCTTCATCATCGGGCCCATACAGGTATAAAAGATAAGAGGCTCCGGAACTAAATGCATACCCACACATACAGCACGCGGTATTAATTCGCGTTTTAAACGTTTCTCCGTGTTCGCCCTTCCATGATTGGAGCGTACGAAATTGAGTAATCTCAATTTCAATATCGCTTCGCGAAATATAACCTTCATCCGAAGCCGATTTTCCGCCATAGGTTTCAATACTTAAAACCTTAGCTAACACAACAGCTGAAGCATCGTTGAACGAACGGTTAACCGATTCTTCTAACGGTAAATTATCAAAGTAGCACGAGCAAGCCAAACCAACCGATGGCATAAAAAAACCAAAGAGTATGAGTAAATATCTATTCATGCTTGGCTCCCACTGGGAATAGAGTCCGAATCTACGATGATTTTCTTCAAGGCCTCTTGGCGTTCACGCTCATATTCCTCGTATTCTTTATTAGTTCGCTCAATACACTCTGAATACGTTGCCGAAGGTTCTTTCAAACATTCTTTGCGTTGATGTGACCGCACATTATCGTACAGTGCTTGGTTGCTACACCCTGCAACGCCAAATATTACGAATAGAATCGATAGTTTCTTCATTAATGCCTCGAATTCATCATTATAAGACGCCTATTGTTTGCCTAGCACTGCCAAACACGAACATTTCAGCAAACTTAAGCGCTGGGGATTATCGCATTTAAATCAGTTACGCCAACATCAACACCAACTTGGGAGAGTAATGTCGTTATTTGCCCTCGATGATGTGTTTGATGATTAAATACGTGCATTAAAATACTAAAAAACACTTTTTTGAATTCGGTTCCTTGCGAGTTTTGATAAGCAATTGTTTGCATTAAATCACATTCAGATACAACTTTAGATAACGCTAGAAACAACGTATCTAAACGCTCTCTATATTCGCCGAGTTCTTTCAAGTCTGGGTAGAGAATAGTATTTAGCGAGGTTGGCATTGATAGAAGTGCAAGAGAGCTCAGCTCAGAATAGTTAGCCAACGCTGGCGAAAATCGCTTTAACCAGATCGTATCGGCTACCGCTAGATGATTGAGCGTGCCTAATATTGAAACAAAAAACGCGCCTCGATCTTCAGTGAGCTGCTCATGAGAAAGTTGAGAACACGCTTTATAAAGTTTCACGTTCATCCACTGATTATATTCAGCCATCAGACGTACATGATGGTTAAGTTGCATCAACACTTCCTTTTAAAACCACAACAGCACTTAATACAAGTTCTCAAACTACTCAATAAAAACGGCTAAAGCTTGGGCTCTCTTGTAGTACTTAACAACATCTCGTTTGCCAGACTGGTGCCCGTCAAATGTTGTTATCGTTTCATTAGCTGCGTCATCATATAAACTAGTTAAGATAACTCCATTTGCGCCGAGTGCTGCAGCTTCAGCTCGAAGAGATCTCATTACATCTTCAACTAGCGATTCACCACCAAGGGAATATGAGCCTTTACTAGAGGCAGTCAAAACAGCTATTTCTGAATATTGCTCAGGTAGTGTTTCATAAACAACAACATTTGAAGTTGGAATGGCTTCTCGAACCTCTCCCGTAACTACATGTGAAGATGGGGAGCTACAGCCTGAAACTAGTGCGCAAAATACAACAAAGGTAAATAATTTAGTCATTTTCTTAATCTCCATATTAATAACAATAAAGCTATAATCGCTTTCCTTTTAACCGCACTTAAATAAAGTGCCTAATACGTATTTTTAGCATAACCAATTCAGTTAGCAAGAATAATTCCGAACATTCACCTACCTAGTATCACAAAACGCCATTCAATATAAAAAGCCCAGCAATATATGCTGGGCTCGATGCTGCGTGATTAACTACGCTTTTTTGGCCAAATATCTATTAGGACTTATTACGTTCCTGCTGAGCTGGATTAGCTTGTTTTTGCTGGTCTTGTTTTTGCTGACCGTGCTTTTGCTGATCCTGCTTTTGCTGATCCTGCTTGCTGGGCGTATGTGAGCCTGGGGTATTTTGTGTACTCATAATAATATCTCCTACGAGATTTAATCAGGGCCACTAAATTGTGACTCATCCGGTGACACACACTCGTGGCACCTGATAAGAATATGAGCGCTAATTGCGGAGAAATATGTGCGTTATCGCACAAAATCGTAATTAAATCGGGGTAGAATTATATTCATCATTCGCTTGCCACAGAATCAGTTAAATCGGGAGTTCTTGTGGGATAAGTCAGTAAATAAAGTAATACCAAAATACCCCCTACTGGCGCTAAGCTAATGAGCTGCCACCAAGGGTTGAATCCTGCATCGCGCAAGCGGCGCGTACACGCAGCAACCCACGGCAATAGAACCAGTAACGATGCAATTTGTAGCGGTAAAGGACCGAGATATTCCGCAAAAATTGACGCAAAAGCGAGAATCATTATAACGGCCAGCGCAAACCACCAGAAATCGGCACGCCTGGTTTTACCTGTGAACTCCAAGCTTAACAGCATGCCTTCACGCATTGCTTTGATAGCAGGCAGGCCCGAGAATGTATCGTTCACAAGTAAACTCTCAGCCGGAACTTCCAGCACGGAAGCAAGCGCTCGCAAAGATTCGTTTGAAATTTTCGCTCCTGACTCAAGACGCTGAATGGTACGAAGGTTTAAACCACTGAGTATGGCCAATTGCTCTTGCGACCACTGGCGCGCGAGGCGGAGCTCTCGAAGTCGGGTACTATTCACATGCATAAAGATTCCTCGATGGGGTTTTGGTACCCAGCATTATCCGACGAAGCCACATTATCTCGTTACGACAACGACCCGACATGATGACGACTTGAACCCGACATATTCTATACCTGAAGTTACCTAAGCTCGCGTGCCTAGCGGTTATTGAATATTCTCACTAGTTCTAAGCGTAAGCACCTCGTAACCAGTAGCAGTAACAGCCACCGTATGCTCCCACTGCGCAGATAACTTCTTGTCACTGGTAATTACAGTCCATCCGTCCTTCTTCATCTTCACCTTGGCTTTCCCCTGATTTATCATCGGCTCTATGGTGAATACCATCCCTTCCTGTAGAATCACCCCATCACCACGTTCACCGTAATGCAGTACTTCTGGAGCTTCATGCATTTCTCGGCCAATTCCATGACCACAATACTCGCGAACCACGGAATAACCGTTTTTTTCTGCAAATCGCTGAACGACGTAACCGATATCACCAAGCGTTGCCCCAGGCTTCACCGTTCGTATACCTTCCCACATTGCTTCATACGTTTTTGTCACTAAACGCTGTGCAAGTGGGCTCACATTCCCAACCATATACATTTTACTGGAGTCAGCAATAAATCCATTTTTCTCCAGTGTGATATCAATATTAACGATATCACCAGATTTTAGCTTCTGCGTTTCAGAAGGAACGCCATGGCACACAACATTGTTTACCGAGCTGTTGAGAACATATTGATAACCATATTGCCCTTTACTTGCAGGCCGAGCATTCAATTGTTGAGTAATATATTCCTCAACAAGGTTATTTATAGCCATCGTGGATACACCAACCACAACAAAATCGTCGAGATAATCAAAAACAGCTGCGAGCAGTCGCCCAGATTCCCGCATTACACTTATTTCTTCCGCGCTTTTTAGCTTTATTTCCGACATCAAAATCCTTCCTTAAATCAACACCATTCATTTTTTCTCTACTGATTAGGTAGGGCATTCATCGACTGCAAAATCTCTCTGGTAATTTGCTCACGTTTCGCGAGGTCATCCATCCGATTTGGTGTATCGATATTCAAAGCGAAAAAAACTGGGCCACTGGGCCATTCAACCCATCCTACCCACCAACCAAAACTTCCTTCCCAGCCTGTTTTCGCACGCAAAATCCAATTTCTACCCGCTTCAACAATCATCACATCTTTTACGAGGCGCTGATGTTCAACCGCAAACGGCAGTGCATTGAGGTAGAGCCGCTTTAAAAATGAAATCTGCTCATGCGCAGAAATTGTTAGTGTGCCATCAAGCCAATAATCCCCTTCAACGTCGTACTCAGAATTACCGTAACCGATGCTTTCTATGTAGTTTTGTGCGTTTTCATTTCCGATACGCTCGGCAAAGTGCTGATAAACCCAAACTGCAGAATTCCGCATTGCGGAGCGTAGATCTTGATCGCTATTGTGCCCGGAGAAACTTCGCTCAACCCCATCCCACTCAAAAACTTGAAACTCATCTCGAACAACACCCGCATCCAAAGCAAATAGTGTGTGCGGAATCTTAAATGTAGAAGCAGGTGAAAATTGCTTGTCTGCCCGTTCCTGATTAAACACTAAAACTTGTTGTTCTTCGCCACGCCCATCAACGACAACAATAGTGCCTTGAACATTATATTTTTCAAATACACTTCCCCAATCTGGCCGTTCTTGAGCAGCCACCGATACAGAGCAAACTACATTTAGTATTGCAAGCAAGAACAAAAAAACTCTCATTTTATCTCCAAGGCTCCCCAGCGGTCTTTGTTACCAGCGGGATTTTCACAAAACTGCTTCGTTTACTATCGTGAATGGTTCGAACGGCCACCTAAAGCCCACCCTAACCAAATAAATAGAACGTAATAAATCGGTAACGGCAGAAGAAGCAGGCCTAGTCCAATATTTGCCCCGCCACCTGAGTAGGTGATCGCTTCATAGTAAAGCACGCCATAGCAAAGCACCGAAACCATGAGCGCTCCTGCTGTCGCACCTATAACCGCGCCCTTCGTTGCGTTGTTGCTGAGTGCCCCAGCAAATACACTTATACAAATGAAAGGTAATCCTGGCATAACCCCAAAATAAAGCGTGGATGCGCCGCCTCCATCGTAAACAACAAAGGATAGAACTATACCTAATAGCGAGACACCGATTAAAAGTGGCAATCCTACATTTTTACGCATAAAACCCTTTTATGTTTCAATTGTCCGACAACGAATCGCAAAATTCCGGAACTTCAACATCACTCATGAACATTGAAGTTACATGAATAAAACACTCTGGCGCTACCATAGGTAAAAAATGCGCTCCACCGATCACTGTTGTAAAATTTACATTTCCCGCTTGGCTCAATAATTCGGCGTGTACTTTTGCACCTTCATAAGGTGTATTCGGATCTAGCGAGCCATGTATAATCAACGTTCGCGGTAAACGTTTAGGTAAACGACCAAAATTCTCATCCCTATCATATAAAGGTGCTGAAGCATTAACCAACAACCCGGGTAGAGGGCTAACAAACAACGCGTCTTTGGCTTCTTCCGCGACTATTTCCGCAGTTAAACCCCGTCGACTGTTATTCTCCGAATTACTAATTAGCATCACAAGCGGCAGCGATGGTACCGACTGTGGATATAGCATCAAGTTTTTGTGAGCTTCATTTAATGCAATCATCGTTTCACTGAGCGACCTAGTTTGACCTACTGCCAAGTCGTCAATGATCGCCGGTATTCGATCACGTAGGTCTGGAAAGCTTAACAAGGCCGCCATAAACAATCTTATATCAGTACTACCCAAAACATCATGCCAAACCTGAACGTCTGATGATAAAAGATCTTGAAAGCGTTCTATTCTTTGATTGTTTAGTAGTTCACGTCCAACACCATCAACAATAGCGGTTCGGTAGCTTAAATCCCATTTTGGTTCTGACTCTGGCGGAACAAGACCATCAAGAATAATTCCATCCAGCTTCGGTTCTGCAACTTGCATCAAGCGCAAAGTTAACTGTGTACCATACGATACTGCATAAACATAAACCTCACCCGGTTCCCGATATTGTTCGATGAGCGCCGCTAAATCGTGGGCAGCATTGGTAATGGTAAACGCTTTCGTTCGAGCCGAATTTGTGAACAAAGATCCAATACAAGACCCCCATTCTGAATTCGCCATAGCATAGCCAGCCTCGCTCTCGATAGATTCTTCAACTTCACATAGGCGTGTCGATTCACCCGTTCCGCGATGGTCCGGAACAATAATATCGAAACCCGCAAAAGCCTCGCGAAATACGTCAATGAGAGGATAAAACCCAGCCCCCGGTTCACCCGGCCCACCATGTATAAGCCATATCTGACCGCGACGTTTATCTACATCTTGAACAGGAAACTTGCGAATCGCCAGCTCAACATTACCCGCAACGTCCCCCGCATGGTCAAGAGGAAGTTTGCTTTTAGTACAGGTTGATGGAGAAAATCCGGAAACATGGAGCTCGAGATCACATGAACCAAATGATTCAGCATGTAGCGGATTCGCTAAAAGAACAGGCAAAATTAAAAAAGCGTGCTTAATTTTGAACATGGCTATCCTTAATATTAAAGCTTACTTTCATATCTGACGTTGTGGTTAGGTTAACAAACGCCCACTAAAACAAGCATCGCAACACTCTGAGATAACTTGATCGTATCGCGGAAAATCACCGAAAAGAATACTTAGTAGTTCACTTTATAACGCATCAACACCGCGCCTGATGTGAATTCATCTACACTTAAAAGAGAAAGGCTTACTCTTTTATTTATTTCATTGAAAGCGCGAGGCCCTTCTACCCCAACGAATGGTTGAAAAACGATATGCAATTCATCAACCAACTCTTCATTTAACAAACTAGAGGCTAACGTAGGGCTTCCAAACACCACTGCGTTTCCAGCCAGTATTTCTAGCTCTTTTCGAATACCTTCCAAGCTCGAACCGGGTATACGTTTCACATTATTCCAGGTGAGTTCGATTGGCCTATTCGAAACAATAAATTTCGGAATACTGTTGAGCGCCTTCGCTAAGTTTAAAGTGCCAGTGGGTAAACCAGGCTTTTTTAGTGCTCCCGGCCAAAAATTCATGAATAAATCAAAGGTATTTCTACCCAGAATTAACGCGTCAGCCGACGACATCAAATCAATCGCGTATTTGTGGTGTGCATCATCAACGATACTATCCATATGATGGCACAAGCCACTTGCCGTAATATTTATTGAATGAATCACATGAGCCATGAGTTTTCCCTATCCAACAATATGTGATTTTAGTCGCTTGGGTAGTTGCTTTTTCGACACGACTAAGCAGACATAAGGCCCACTCTGTTTCGTGCCTAAAAAGCGTTCCAAAACAAGCGCTTATACCAATCTTATAGGTCATACTCGTCATGGCGGCGGTTCCACACATACGGCTCTGTCTGTGGCCAACCCTTAGGCGATTTTTCCCATTTTTCCTGACGACCAAACGGAGTTAAATCAAGATACGTCCAGAGGCTACCTAAATACTCAACACCACGAGAACCCGTGAAATATGTGCGATATATATCGTTCCCGTCACGAAGAAATACACTTGCTCCGTGCTTTTCACCAGCAGCGGTCGTCACACCAAAGTCATAATTAAATTCGCTCTCAAAAGAAGAGAACCAGGGAATTGTCCATCCCATACGTTCTTTATACTGCGTGAGCTTATCAATAGGTGCACGTGACACCATAACAAGCGATGTATCACGAGCATGCAAGTGAGCAGGATGAGTCATAGCATCAGCGACCCAAGAGCATCCATCACACCCTGCTTTCCAATGAGGCGCGTACATAAAATGATAAACAATAAGTTGGCGGCGCCCACCGAACAGTTCCAGAAACGACACATTACCGTTTTCGCCTTGGAACTCGTAATCACTCTTCACTTTCACCATTGGTAGCTTTCTTCGCTCAGCATTCAATGCATCACGTGCTCTGGTGACTTCCTTTTCCTTAATGAGTAACTGATTAAGAGCTACTTCCCACTCTTCATTCGATACTATTTCTGGTGATGATTGTTTACGATTAGGCATACATTAAGCCTCATTGTTTGAAATTCAGTACTTAGCCGCTTTTTCACGAACCATACGGTTAATACATTCAGAAATTGATTTTGCTTTAAGGCCACTTATCGGTAGCGAGTGAAAGTTATTATCACGAGTTTCTATATGAGCAATATATATAAACCATTTAAATTTAACTGTTGAGCTCCGCACAATCTCACTCCACCGTAACGATTTCTGCTTAAACAAATGGCGTAAGGTTACTCCCTCGTCGTCAACCACCACCCACACACCGTTTTTGTAAATAGCTATCGTTGCAATCACTGCAAATGAAGCTGAGAAAAGAAGCGCAATTAGTGCCGCCCAATTCCCATTGAGTGCTGGACGAATCACGGTGTATGCCACAATCAAACATACGAACAGCATTGGAAAAAAGCGCTTATATGCCTGCCAACGAAAATAAGCTGTATTACTCATACTAATTTCTCCTGCCTATCAACGGAACCCGCGTGAGTTCCTTAACCTGCTGCGACATCAAGCGAATAAACTCCTTTACCTTGAACGGCATGTAGGAGCGAGACGAATATACGGCATGAATTGGATAAGCTTTTAATGGTAGATCAGAGAAGAGTTGAATAAGCTCTCCTCGCTCAATTTCTTCTCTAAACAACCATAAAGGACCGTGGTGAATACCCTTGCTGTCTAGTACTAGTGCTCGAACCGCTGCAGCGCTGTTAACGGTGATGTTGGCTCTCATATTTTCAACAACATGACCTCTACCGTCAGCGAAGATGATTGGAGCGCGTTTTTGACCGGGTGAGTAAAGAATAAACTCGTGATCGTCGAGATCGGATAATACAATGGGAGTTCCGCGACGTTCTAGATATTGAGGACTAGCAACAAGCACTCTCGGATTTTCGCCAAGCCTTTTTGCGTAAAGAGCTGAATCTGATAACTCACCAATCCTAATTGCAACGTCGATGTTTTGTTCTATGAGATTCTCAAAATGGCTTCCTAACAACAATTCGACAGACAAACCACTCGCTCGCTGCTGCATTGCTTTCACAACAGGAACAACAAACTTAACTCCAAAATCCGCCGGCGCTGCAATCCGCATCGACCCCTGCAACTGAGCCACGCCGCCTTTAATTTCTTCCTCAAGTGCTGCCTGTTCATCCACAATGTGGCGAAGCCTATCGTAATATCTCTGACCAAGCTCCGTAGGGGTAGAACGCTGCGTAGAACGCCGTAGTAACTTAACTTCTAGGCGATTTTCCAGCGCCGCGATTTTACGGCTTACCGCAGAAGGCTCGACCCCCATAAGTTCCGCGGCAGCCTTAAAGCTCCCGGACTCGACAACTTGTAAAAAAATTTGCTCAACAGTTTTCATACTTATTGCAATTTAAGCATTTATTAATTGACAAAATAGCCACTTCACTTAATGAGATCAAGTAAATAAGCTGATTTTAGTACCGGATAAACAGTCGTCTCCAGTACAACCAATCACTTGATTTCAATGGGAGAATACGATGTCTAAAGATAACCTAAACGGAAAAGTTGCACTAGTGGCCGGTGGTGCCAAGAATCTTGGTGGCCTTATCAGTAAAAATTTAGCCCAAAGCGGAGCTAAAGTGGTGGTGCATTATAACAGCGCAGCCACTGAATCGGATGCCCACGACACTGTCCGGGCAATTACTGATATGGGAGGTGAAGCCATCGCCATTCAAGGCGATTTGACGAAAGCCGCAAATGTCACCGCATTGTTCAAACGAGCAAAAGACCAGTTCGGCGGTATCGATATTGCCGTGAACACCGTTGGCAAGGTATTGAGGAAACCGATTATAGAAACATCAGAGGAGGAATTTGATGTTATGTTGGCCGTGAATGCCAAAACTGCCTATTTCTTCTTGAAAGAGGCAGGAATACATTTGAACGACAACGGTAAAATCATCACCATAGTCACGTCCCTATTAGCGGCATTTACCGACGGTTATTCCACCTATGCAGGTGGCAAGGCACCCGTGGAACATTTTACCAGAGCCGCAGCTAAAGAATTCTCGGCCCGAGGTATTTCCGTGAATAGTATCGGCCCCGGCCCAATGGATACACCATTCTTTTATGGTCAGGAAACACCTGAACGAGTGAGCTATCACAAGTCGCAAGGCATGGGTAGTCAGCTCACCCACATTGAAGATATAGTCCCAATTGTGAAGTTTTTAGCCAGTGATGGTCGCTGGATTACAGGACAGACAATTTTTGCGAATGGTGGGTATACCACGCGTTAAAAAATAAGCTACCGCCTTCGTTACTAACCATGAGGGCGGTAGTTAAACAATCTGGCCGAATCCTTGGCAATTTGTAAAGTCTATGGAAGTTCTATTTCGGCTAAATCGGAGTATCTTCAACCGACACCCATGATTTCTGCATCACCCACTTCCCGAATAGTTTTATATGGCATCGACCAGAATCTGACGCTTCGATAATCTCTCGCGAACAGCGATTCCCCTCAGCCGGCCCACCATGTTGATAAAAAGAGTGAACAATCACATGTTTCGAGCCATCAGAATGGTTCAAAACATCGTGATAGCCTTCAATGGTCCAAATACCTTGCCTCTTAAAAAGATAAAACCCAGATATCTGCGCGCTTTTAGCTACCGCTGTTAAAGCGCTAATATCTGGATTTTGGACCTGCTGAAATGCCCCTATATCTGCGTTGTGAATATCGGCCATGCTGGTGCTTCCAGTATTGTTAAGGTCTCCGCCGATATCTGAATTAATCCAAAAAATACGATCGTAAGGCGTATCCTCAGCCAGCACGAGCAACTCTTTTATTTCAGCTTCACGTAACCACAAGTTCACATGATGTGCCATGTATCCCGGTGGCCACCACTTTACATGCCATGGAACGGTAACAACTGCGGTTACTATCAGAACAAAAATACCAAATGCCAGCTTCCAGTAACTCGCTGCTTTTCTCATTGCAATAGGTTCCTTGGAAATCTGGTTTTTACCGATATATTAGGGGGTGAAGACCATTACTCTGACCACACTGCGTACTCGTTTCCACTTGGATCGGTAAAATGAAACCTGCGGCCCCCGGGGAAGCTAAAGATCTGCTTCACAATTTCACCTCCAGCCACTTCAACTTTACCGAGCGAAGCTTCAAGATTGTTGCTACGAAGCACTACTAACGCGCTGCCGAGCTCCGTTCTCGAAACAAGCTGAGAACGGTAAAAACCACCATCAATGCCTGCATCAAGAATTGCAGTGTAATCGGGCCCATAATCTTGAAAACTCCACTCAAAAACCTCCGCGAAAAACCGCTTAGTGCCTTCGAGGTTGCTTGCTGGAATTTCGATGTAGTTCATTTTCTCAACTGCCATAAATCACCTCTTAGCCAGATAGTACGGTTTCTGGCATGGCTATAATCGCCCTACCCACTTACTTCCGAGTTTATGGTTTATAACGCTCGGGCTCAGATGTTACTGCAAAACCTTTATCCGGAACCCAAACAAATTGCCTTCAGCGTTTAAAAGTGATTGTACGTCTGGCGTTCTCAATTTAAGAATCGCATTTTGAATGGTAATTAAAATTACCGTTCTGTTATATCTCTAGATTTAGGAGTAGGGATTAGTCCTATAAACCGTGCCAAACTCAATAATGTCATGAAAAGCCCAATCATGGCTTGTCCAATAACAAGCGAATAGGCAAGTACCCCCAGTGGGGTAACATTGTAATAACCAAAGCTGGTCATAACTACAAAGCTTGTATAAATCGCACCAAAAACACTTTCATGTGATCCCGCAACAGAGAAAGAGAACAAGCCATTAAAGAAAATATACTGCGCTGCAAACCAAAATATTATTTCAAAATAGTTTTGCATAAGAAGAACAACCATTCTTCGATAGCCATGAAGCGCATACTCTTTACCGGCCTTGGTTGCCCTATACTCATCAAACAGCAGAACATTTGTTTGATAAACCACAACCTCAAAAACACGCAATAGTGCATATACAGCAATAAACAAACCAACGTAGTAATTCTGAATATATAAAACCGCCGGAACGGACAATATAGATAGAAAAACATGCCCTAGCGCCCAAGCCTCTGAGAAAACGCCTGTTTTGGTTCCAGGGAATATGAATCGTACAAGGTTAAAAAAGGATATTTTCCCCAAAACCTTAAAAATAGAGGCCCAAAAATCAAGGATAAATGTCTTTGGTTTTTCAGAGTTTTCCATAAAGTCCTCGCTTCGGATTAACGCAGCATCAGGTTTGCACGGACGAGTACCGACGTTGCCTATTTATCTAGATCCGAAAATCCTGAATATTTTATTCCAGACAGGAATGCCATCTCGCGATTGAATGTCGCTAAATCGCCTTTATTGAAACGCGCCAACGCATCATGACCACAGGCTCTCGCCATCACTTGCATAAGCTCAACCGACGCTTCAAAGAAATTCTTCAGTTGTGCTGCTGATTTATCAACATTGAGGCGTTGACGCAAATCTGCTTTTTGAGTTGCAATTCCCGCCGGGCAATTGTTTGTGTTGCACATGCGGGCAGCTACGCAGCCTATGGATTGCATTGCGCTGTTTGATAAAGCCACACCATCAGCACCTAAGGCCATTGCTTTAACAAAATCCATCGGTACACGCAGACCACCCGTAATAATAAGAGTTACATCATTGCCCACGCCTTGGGCGTCGAGGTAGCGCCTCGCACGCGCCAGCGCCGGTATAGTTGGAACGCTAATGTGATCACGAAACATTTCGGGCGCGGCACCAGTTCCACCGCCACGGCCATCCAAAATGATGTAATCTGCGCTCGCATCCAAAGCAAACTGGATGTCTTCCTCAATATGATTGGCACTCAGTTTAAAACCAATCGGGATACCGCCAGTTACTTCGCGAACGCGATCAGCAAACTTTTTAAAATCTTCAGCAGTGTGTAAGTCTTTAAAGGTTGGCGGCGATATCGCTGCTTCTCCCTCTGGAATGCCACGAACTTCAGAAATTTTTCCGATATTTTTATTGCCCGGCAGATGACCACCAGTTCCAGTTTTTGCACCCTGGCCGCCCTTGAAGTGAAAAGCCTGAACATCTTTCAGCTTTGATTCGTCATAACCAAACTGAGCGCTAGCGAGTTCATAAAAGTAGCGAGAATTAGCTTGCTGCTCTTCGGGTAGCATTCCGCCCTCACCAGAACAAATTCCCGTACCTGCTAACTCGGCACCTTTTGCCAACGCCAGTTTAGCCTCTTCAGATAGAGCCCCAAAACTCATATCTGAAACAAATAACGGAATCTTTAATACCAATGGTTTCTTTGCTTTCGGGCCGATCACCAGTTCGGTACTTACACTGGCGTCCTCAAATAATGGTTTGGTTGCCATTTGCGCCACCATCACTTGAATATCATCCCAATGAGGTAACTTGTAACGCGGAACCCCCATTGACGTCATGGGCCCATGGTGCCCCATCTTCGATAACCCATCCCGAGCTAATTGATGAATGAATTCAACTGTGGGCTCTTCCTTCGTTACATTCGCAACGGGAATATCGCCCTCGTTGTTTTGAACGCCAGTGCCTTCTTTTCCAATAGCATCATCATCGAACTGCTTATGAGTGCCATCGCAAAAAGGCACATTCGCAGAATGCTTACATTGGCATAAATACGCATCCCCGCTTTCTTCGGCAACAAATGATTTTGGCTTGAAGTCTGTTCCTGCATGCGAACCATCACAAAATGGTTGATTGCTAGAACGGCCACAGGAACAAAAGAAATACTCCGTATCTTTTGAGAGATTTACTTTGGTAGGTTTATTATTCGCAACTATTGGATTCATAATCTCACCTTACTCTTCATTAGATATTACGCTCAAATTAACTCATACACCCACCGCAACGGGTTTTCTCAGGTTCAATAATTTCCTCAAATATTCAAATACTCGATGGCCGACCCACTTGAATCTCTCTACTACATTAACCTGAATATGTCTGGCTGATTAACTTTGACATATTCTCTTTCTGGTAGTCTTCCATTGATGCGTAAAAACCCAAGCATCCAAGTACTAATATTACGCCTATATATAGAGATATCTTTTTAGCCTTATTACTCATGAGGATTTCCTTGATAGTAAGTAGTTGTGGGTGTGGTGATATGCAAGAAGAAACACTGACATTTACTCTCCGTTTGTACCTGTTGTGGTCTCGATATTACCGATAATGCTTTAACATACATTATGCCCAAAATAACCAGCGCACTTCAGTGCAAACGGCGCAACAGGTACATAGCTTATTGACTTTTTATAGCACATATCTCACCTGTATTGAGACAAATAAAGTTAAAAATACAGCCATATAGACGACAAAGAAAACTAGCATAAAATTGCTTAGCAATGCCAAATTCGGATCATTTAGACCTCTCCATTCCCTTTTAAAAAGAAACTTCATAAAGGTGATATTGTTAGAAATCGAGTTATTCAGAAAAAGGCTTGGTTTACCCATCGATTCATATTTTTCCGGATGCCTAGTTTCTAGTATTTTAAATAGCCGGATACACAAAAAGAACCACAACAAGACCGAACAAAGAAGAATTACGAATATCACTGCAAAGTTATCTATCACTTTATACTCCTAGGCACATAATGCCCCGTTAACATACTTCACTTTTTGGTATCGCTTTGTCTGCGATTGTTATAAGCACTGAGCAAGACGCACCTTAAGCTCGTTTTCGGACCAGCGCTCTAGCTCAAGTACTGCAGCGTATGGCTCACCAGAAATCTCCATAACCCGACAAATAGCGGGTTCTGTTTTAAGGCCGCTTTCTTTAAGCTGCCGTATCTTTTCGATGAACTCATTCCCGCCAATATTTACAAGGCGTTTCATAACCTGATAATGGCGAAATGCAGGTTGGAATTTCACTGGCGTTTTCGACGCATATACTTCAATTAGAAATTGGTGACAGTGAAACTGACCTAAGGCGTGATCTTGGCGGGGGTACAAGCGGTATGATTCATAGCCGGAATATGCCGATGCAAATGCCTCGATAAACGCTTCCTGTTCCTGGTACGTACAAACGATATCGATGTCGCTTTCATTCGTATCCAGAGAGACAAATATCGTACTTACTACTTCGGGCGAATATGCATCGAGTTTAGTAAGAACTTCCGATTCTTTGATCGCTCTGTTGGCGCGAGCTATTTTGCTATTCATTCTAGCCACTTCTCGATTTCTTATAACGCTTCAAATGTGCCGTGTGCCTTAGCGCAGATACGCTCGCCAACAACCACTTATTATGCACGTTTAAATACACGCTCATAAACTTTAAACAATAAATATGAACCGACACCGGCACAAACTGAAAGAAAAAGCGCACCTATGGGTACAAATATATAGCTTAGTGCTGACGTAGAAGAAATTTGTTCGGCTGTATATAGAGGAGCGGTTATTGACCAGTAACCACTGAATATAACAAGTATGGAAACTAGCAAACTAATGTATAAAGAAAATCTTCCTTTAAGCGATTCGAAAAGCCTTGTGTAAGCGGCGCATGAGATGAGTAGAACAAAGGGTATTAAGCGAAAAGCGCCAATGAATAAGGCACTATCAACACTTGAATTACTAAACGCGGTTTGAGTAGCCTGTTCAACTTCGAAACCACCCACCACCAAAAGTACAAAGAAATGATTTAAATCCTCATAAAGAAGTATGAATGAGGCTATACAAATTATAATAAATGCTTTTTTCACGATTTCTCCCGAATGTGTATAACGCATAAGTGCGCTTTTTTAAAATATAAACACTTACGCCAATTAATACGATCAAAGATTGCAAGTAACACCGCATTCAACGGAAAGCCTAGCGACTCCTGCTCCGATTGAAGCAAAACCTGCCACGGCTTAATGTGGGAAAGCTACTCACTCTGGCAGCCCTTTAAACTCTGGCACATCACCTAAATCTTTATCCCAAACAGCTTTGCTAGATGTAAAGATATGAGCTGTTGGTGTTATAGAAACTTTCGTATCCAAAGACCCAGCGGGAATGACCAGCAAACCTCCGGCATTAGAGGTTGGTAATGCTGATCCGCAACACGTACAAAAACTTTTCATGTGGCGAGTGCCTGGAAGCGTAAAGGTCGTCACATAATCTGATCCAACTAACCAAGTCAACTTAGCTTCTCTCGAAAATAAATTGGCCGCATGAGCAGACCCGGTATCCTTTTGACAATGCTGACAATGACACAGGTAAAAGCCTTCAAACTCCCCCTGCAATTCAAATTTTGCATTGCCACACAAACAAGAACCAAAATAATTAGTCATCAGAGAATATCCTTGACCAATTTCCCGTCTTTCATAATCACTATGAAATTATTTTCCGGATCTGCAAGCAAGGTAATATCAGAAAGAGGATCGCCATCTACCAACAACAAATCGGCGAGTGCGCCGTTCTCAACAACACCAAGCGTTCCTGAGTAAGGGCTTCGTAGGCCGGAAAGAGCCAATAATTGAGCGTTATCATGAGTTACTAACTTAAGAATTTCTGCGGCGGAGAACCACTCAGCAAGTGGTGGTATGTAAGAATTCTGTTCTTTATTTAGATCTGGCTCAAACAAGAAATCAGTTCCCCAGGCAAGCTTTACATCGAGATCGCGTGCCATTGGCCAAAGGCGCGCCTGCCCTTCAAGAACGGGCTGACGTTTCGCCACGCGCTGAGGATCCATATCCGGAGTGCTCGAACGTAAAACCTGGGTCGATAACCAAACGCCATGCTCAACCATCATTTTTAGCGTTTCTTCATCGAGCATTTGGCCGTGATCTATCACTTTTACGCCCGCCTCAATTGCTCGCTGCACTGCGCGTGGTGTATACGCATGAACGGTTACATACGTACCCCAATCCTCAGCGGCTTCCACCGCTGCTCGCATCTCATCGAGCGTATATTGTGTTACGTCAATCGGATCATAGGCGGAAGATGTACCACCTCCAGCCATTAGCTTAATTTGGCTCGCCCCGAACCGTAAATTCTCACGTACCGCGGTCAACACATCATCTCGCCCATCAGCGATGAATGTGGCTCCCATTTGTTCCGCACGGGAAACTTCCCCAAAGAAGCGCCGCGAACGTTCGTGCGGCATGCGAAAATCACCATGGCCGGCTGTCTGGCTAACGGTAGCACCCGATGGCCAAATACGTGGGCCGCTGATTTGCCCTGCATCGATCGCGGCTTTTAATTCAAATATCGGTCCACCGGCGTCACGTACCGAGGTGAATCCGCGCAACAAAGTTTCTTCGGCATTGCGAGCCGCTGCTGCTCCTGCTTTAGCTGGTGTTAGGTCAGGTGACATAAGATCGGTCATGCTCAGCGCACCGAAGGTCATGTGCACGTGCACATCAATAAGGCCAGGCATTAATGTTCGCCCTTCCCCTTGAATAATGCGCGTATCAGCACGGCGATCGACAGGAATTGGGTCAGTGGTGATTCGCTCAATAACATTTCCGCGCACAAGCACGTTAGATGGCGCAGAAAGCGCGCTACTCGTACCGTCAAAAATACGAACGTTTTCAAACAATACAACAGAAGGCTCGGCATCTTTTGCATAGCCAACGGCCGAAATGAGAAACCCGAATAAAATTAAGGGAACGGTATATCTATTGATTGTGGCACGCATATGAACCTCTATTTTTAAATTATATTGTTGCCCAGTACCCGATAACCAGAGCAATGTTAAATGTAGCTGCCAATGCTTTGTAGCACCAGAGGAAAAGCAATCTGCCCATACCTGCACATAAACGAGCCGGAGGTTAATATTCCTGTGTTGAACTTTTTGTTATATATTTTTTGCTTTCGCAATGATGTTCTCAATTTCTTCTTTTTGTAATTTGATGAGTTCATCGTAAGCCGATTTACTTGCAGCCTTATCTCCGTTGCCTTCACCCGAAACGGTATACTCCCCATTTACTGGGCTAACCGCGAAAAAAAATGGCATGGCTGGGTTGCCTGGGGCGCTAACCGCAACTATTGATCGTTCGTCAGTGCACGCGTACACAAGCCATTTATTTCCGCCAAGATCCATTTCGATGGGTCCAATTTTACACTCCATTGGACCAGCAAATGAAACCGCCGGGAACAGAAATACAAATAGAATTGATGCAATAATTGTTTTCATGTGATTGTAATTTCCGTGCTTTATGGAACGCCCACGTAAAGGGCCGACCGAGAGGAATGCCCAGCGCAACATAGTGGAGCTGCCTTTGATCTATTTGTTAAATGTCTACTGAACAAGAAACTCGCTTGGAAGTATTTGCTCCGGTTCAGTTTTGAAAAACATTGATGTAGCACCAACACCTTTTGAACCACTGTAGTAGTTGGCTACTGCAAATGCAGGCCCATTTTCATACTCAAGTATCCCGATGATATAGCAAGACTTTGCACCTAAGGCTTTCGTGCTTAAAATCGAGGCGCCCTCTAATGCGCCAAAAAATTGTTCAATTTGTCCAAGTACTTGAGCTTGATCGAGTGACCTTGTATCGTTTTCTAACGGACCATTTTTGAGAACGCGCTTCATGAAAGCCGTCCCGCCTTCTTCTTGATACACTTCAACAGCAGCAGCAAACTCTTGTGAGGCGCTATCACAAACATCTGCCGCATACGAGTTGAGGCTTAGGGCACTTAGAGCAGCTATCAATAATATTCTTTTCATTGTTATTCCTTATAAGTTTTATGCACCATTTCTGCAATTATTCTCATATTTGTTCCTGTTCAATTTCTTATCAGATTTTAGTTCCTACTGCTTCTTCAAGAACATCCAATGAATCACTGATGTATAGCTGATAATCTGCACTGTTTCTTATTTCAAAAATCTTATCTACACCTTTTGAGAGCAAGAAGCTTAGCTCTTCTAGATCAGCTACGTTGACCCATTTACCTACACCTCTTACAGCAACTTGTTCACCTTGTTCTAATAGACCTTCCTCAAATTTAATATTTTGAGCATATGTACCAATAAAGTTTCTAGATGAGTGATTCATTCGAGTAAGAGCATTTTCTCTGATAGTATTTTCATGTTCACTTAAGAACCCACCGCGATCTTTGTCATAAGAGTTTTCATCATGAATTATATCTTCGTGAATTTTCAATTTACATTCTTGTACTCTAACTAATGCGTAAGAATCTTTACATTTAATTAAAAAATCGCTTGTATCTGAGGCTGTTTTTAACGTTACCCAAATTTGTTTTGACTCAACGTGCGAACCTATCGTTGTTACAGTTACAACTGTTTCCATTGTTGACGCTCTTGTTTCAAAAGCAGCACATTCTTTACCCGAAAAAGGTGCAATCAATGGACTCCCTATTAGTACTAATTCTCCCTGTATCCTAACCAATTCATTTTCTTTGCATTTATCTAATTTAAAAATTCCCACTTCTTTGAAAGCCCGGATGAAGTTTCTTCTTCCCCAAAAGTATGAATAGATAAAGGAAAAAAGACCAATAACTAAAATAGTACCAACAATAACAATAAATAGACGGTTAAGAAGAGATTCCCATACCCCGGCAAACCAAACGGATTTCTTCGCTAACTCCCACCCTACAAAAGTTACAAGAAAAAAAACAGCAAACCCAACGAATATTCTAATATAGTGCGTAACCGATTCACTCATTTTCAATTTTACTCCATGAGAAACTGATTGCGCTTAACTCTACTCTAAGCACCTTGTTATACATACTTTTTCATTATTGAATGGAGCTCTGCTTTTTCTATATCTGAGGAGAAAGAAGAAGCTGGGACGATTAAGGCAAGAAGCTTATCTAAAAAAATATAAAGATCACCGTTATTATCTTCTACGGACTCAACGCTTTCCCATTTATAGAAACACTTTCCAAGTGTGTTTATTTCTGTAATTCCGTCAGTACCAAATTCTATGGTTTTTTCTCCAAGCATTAAGCCATTTTCATTGGGAATACTTGACTGATGGAGTTTACGCATATTGTTAGCGTAAGCGAAAATAAACACTACAAAAGGGATTGCGGCCATTGCCGCTGATGGCCAATGAAAGCTAGAGATTGATAGGGAGTTAATCTGAAATGCAAACATAAAAGCTATGGCTAAAATGCACCACATAATCATGCTTTTTATAAAGCCGATACCGCCCTTAGCTTGTGGTGGGCACAGACGCTTATAAGCGTAATTAGCGAAGTTAAGATAATCCGTCTTAGTGACTCTTATTGTTTTAATCATGATTCAAACTTTTCCGTGTATGTTTAACGCCCGCGTGAAGCGCCCAAGTTACGAGCGTAGAATTTGACACGTTTGTTGAGTGTTCTCAAAAGCACCACCCTTTATCAAAGAGATTGAACCGACTGTGACGAACGCATAACGTTGTGTTAAGGGGCAGCGAACGATATGAGCACTTCGCTAGCGCGAATCTCGGGCCATTTCAATGTCTTGTACATAAGCACTAAACCGTTCGTGAGCAGCTGAAATATTGTAACCACTGAATCGAGATGTCTCTAATCGTCCATCTATCGATTCAGCCCTTAAAAGATAGACTACACCTAGTTCAAACCTAGTATTGCACCTAGCATAGGCTTGTTCACCCTGAATGAATCCAATAGACACAATATCGCCTACTGAAACATCTTCATTAAATGATTTTACAATCCTTCCGCGCAATCCATTACTATCGAATTGCTGAATATCGACCACGTAATAATCGCGAGCATCACTAACCTTAAGGTGCTCCGTAAAGCCTACAAATTCCCTGCAAGCAAAGGCAGAATGCGAAACAATCACAAGTGTCATCAAAACAAATTTTAAGGCATATCTCATAAAAACCTCCATCGCCTGCTAACGCAGAAGACTGCGGCACGGACTAAATGAGTGTCCGGCGCCGTAGGCGCGTACTGATGCGACTTGTTAGATGCTCTTTCCATTAATTTGGTGGCGTTTGCCTGCACGCAGAATCTCCATATGCATCACGGTAATCTTTTTCAAAGCACCTGATAAAGCCATCAACAACGTCAATATTCAAAGGCCATCGCATCTTGAACGGTTTGCCTGAGTTATCAGTTATTACAAGAAGGCCGTCTTTTACATCAAGTCCGGGAGGAACCGCTACCGCAGCTAATGCTTCGCGAGCTTCAATGAGAGCTTGTTGATCTTTTCGCAAGAACGCAATTGACGCATCAACGTACTCATTCCAACCCGCAAGATCTTTTTCTTTGGTTTTTTTCGATTTTTCAAACAAAGCAATAGCCTCGGCATAGTCATTTGCCATTGCCCGCATTTGGCCCTCGTGCCAATAAATAATTGTATTTGTCGAATTATGGCGCTCGCGATAGTCTCGAATTAGATCAGCTGCCGCAATTTCGCATCCACTTTTTTCAGCGATGCCTCTCCAACCGCCGCTAGGAGGGTCTTGGTCAAACGCCTCTTCATCAAGATTGAGTAAAGTCAGTCTCTCTGCTTCGCTAATGCATTGCTCTGCTGCCTCAGCTTCCCTCTCAATATTGTGTTGGGTGGTGCAACCAGCGAGAAAAATAAAAAAACTCAATGCTGTTATGCGTTTCATGTCTACTCCATGACCATCTAACGCCGCTCATCACGCGCGGCTTTGCAGTGGAGGCAAAGCTGCAGCGGAAAAGCTGTCGCCGCGCTTGGCTTTGTTATAAATCAACTTATCCATTTACTTCCGGTAATTTTGAGGGTACGTCTTGTTTAATCACTAAAACGATCAGATAAAGAAATGCGAGTGGTGGAATAATACATAGCACAACACCAAGTAACCCCGCTAAAACTGGCGTTTGTGTTTTACGGCGACCGAGGTAATAGCTTGGTACGCCTACGAACAGCATCAGTAGAAACATAATAGGGACAATAAGCGTAACATTGATGTCCAAATGAACTCTCCTTATAGTTTATAACGCCCCGCGCAGGGGATTTTAGGAACG
This sequence comes from Aliidiomarina shirensis, assembly GCF_003987345.1. Taxonomy (GTDB): domain Bacteria; phylum Pseudomonadota; class Gammaproteobacteria; order Enterobacterales; family Alteromonadaceae; genus Aliidiomarina; species Aliidiomarina shirensis. The sequence continues at coordinate 634,144 of NZ_PIPP01000001.1, forward strand.
GTTTTCAGCGAGTAAAATTCCCGCTGATTTTGCTTGTTATGTGGCTTACCTTGTAACCATATAAGTTTCAACAGACAGGAACCAGTCCTTTTTAGACATGCATTCCACTTTCAACAGTTTGTTAGGTAAATGTATGTTCATATTGAACAGCCATATATTTAATGCACTTCACCTTTGGGGGGATAAAGCGCGTTTTAAAAATGGTACGCCTAGCACTTAGCTCGTAACCTCTAGAAGTAGAATTCACTACTTCGATATTCTCTGTTACGCCTTCAGCATTAACAATAAACTTTAGTGCCACTGATTCGGAGATGACGCGCTCTTCCACGCCCCCAGCAGGTAACCCCGGCCACATCAGTTCTAATGAGTCCGAGGGAACTATGTCTTCGCTGCATTTGTTTAAAGTAAGTTCGGCATTACCGCCAAATGCAAATAACAATAATAAAAACGAAAATGTTTGCTGTACCATGAAGCACCTAGCGCTTTACTAACGGGCTGCCGCGGCACAGCCTAGGCAGAACCATGGAGGCCACGCTTTTTGTGGTCGGAACGAAATTTAGCAACTTGTTATAAGCCATTACTTTACGACACCTTTATTACCTGAAAAAAACGCCTGAAATATGATGCGAAAATTTAACAGATAGAATATGACAATTAAAAATACAGCACCTACATAAAAAAATGCTCGCGCATATTCGACTGTCCATGAAAATGAAAAATACAAAGCAAATGTACCAATAGCCATTCCTACCACATTTAACAGCGGATAAAGGATGAGGTACTTAAGCAGAAGTCTGTTTCGATTCATATTGGCTTATAACGCCCGCAATAAACGGCGCGAGGAACGAGCGTCCGGCGACCGCAGGGAGCGAATTTAATTGCTTTGTTATATTTTCTTCTCAGTGGTTACTCGAGAAAGCCTAGATACCATTTGAATATGGCTTTTGAGCTCACTATCGCTCGTGTGACTCTCAATTTTTGATTCGACATCTGATGAAAGAAAGTTCCTCAGATGAAGCTGTAATAATAGTTTGTTCTCGGACGGAGAAAATCTTCCACCGAATCCGGCGAGAATGGCTTGGTACCGAACGCTGCTTTTCTCTGCAAGATAATCGTTTAGATGGAACTCGCCTCTTTGCTTCGCAGCCGCACTCACTTCCTCACCGTCAATATATGACTTGTCTTCCTGCTTGAAGCTAACAGTGAACAAAGCATATGACTCTGGTGCCCCGCAAAAGAAAGCATGGCACTCAGCCACAAACCCCGCCCCGCTTCCAGAAAGCACAGGCTCAGTTACTACCAATATCGGGATGCCGTGACCGGGGAGAAAATCACTCGAATAAATTTGAAAACTCATCGTACTCTCCGAAAATATAACGCCCACTTTAGCGGACAAAAATAGCTGGTTAAAATGTGTAGCGAAGCGAAACCAACCAACTGTTTTTGTTCCGTTTAAAGTGCTTGTTATGCCTGAACTAACTTGTGTTCAACAGCATAAAATTTACCACGCTGAGCAAGCCTAAGATCTTTGTCTGAATCTTGTGTGACCAATCCTTTTTCCTTTGCCTCCTCAATAAGTGAGTCAAGCATGATTCGAGAAATCCCTACTCTTCCTACTATTCCTCTATAACTTGACCAATCCTCTCCACTTTCGAAGTCATAAACAACAATAGCCATTAGCTCGCGAAGCGCATCTCCAGTTTTCTCCGGTCTGATTTCTTCAACTGGAGTGAAAGGGTTGTTACCTATTTCCGGTTTTTCAAATAGCGGAGCACCGTGAAATGTTCTTACTAATTCATCGAAACTAAACTCATAGTCACCACTCTTAGAGAAATCAATGAAAAGCTTAGTTTTTAAAAATGTTGGAACACTATGCGTCCCACTTTGTTTAATAATAGGGATGATTTTATTAGAATCTATATTTGTAAGGAGATCTGCAGTTATGATCATCTTTTCATAGCCAACACCACCAACACCTTTATTCGCTTTTTCTACATAAGTATCAGAGCAGACCATTATTACGTAATCTGAATCAGCTAGGTGTGTTTCCATAAAATGTGGCAAATCGTCTCCTGGACGCAATTCCCACTGATCAATAATTGCATCTATACCGCTGCCCCGAAGTCTTGTTGCGAGATCAAGAACCCATTTTTTGTGATCTTGGCTATCGTGAGAATACGAAATAAATATTTTAGGTATCGACATTATTATTCCTTAATATGAACTCGATGCTTTGAGGGCATAACATTGTATTACCAAGCACGCCTCATATCTCCGATACACCATGCATGCGCGATAACAAACAAAGCGTGCGTGCGCATTAATGTTTTCAATGTTATACAAAGCTTTATTCTAGCGTCCGATGCTGTTTGTGAACGCGCGCAAACAATCGGTACCGCACGGTTAGAATAGAGCATGACTTAGGTATGGATTAGCGATGTATGAGGAGGGCTCTTCCCTGAGGAGACAACGTGAGCAGGCTCATGTTCAGTTGCTTTTGCAACTGTGTTCGCTTCGCCATCATCCGTCGGCATGCGTTATTTCTTATTTAATTAACTTATACGATAGTAAAGAGCTAGACAAGTACAAATGGTAATACCGAAATGAGGCTTTTGAATTCGCTGTCGTTACAGTTTTTCACGATAACAAACTTGCTAACACCGAGTTTGGCGTAAACGCAATGCAGGCTGCTGCATCAGGGTTGGTCGAAACCAACTTAAGCGGAGAGTTTCGCTCGATAGGGGTTCATTATAATTATCGTAATTACATCACCCCTAATTAACAGATCTTCGGTGAGGTATTTTATGAACAATATAGCAGCGACATTTCCGATAGCCCAATAGCGCGCAACAACTATGAAGCCGAAGTAAACATTGGGTTTATCTACGTATTCTAAACCACTCTAGCCATATGTTTTTGCAACCTAGACGTTGATATGACGCATTAAAATACTGGCTGGGCATGAAGCCCAAAACACCGGAAAGCTGCGAAGCGTAAGATTTTCCGCGGTTTTTTGTTTGTTATGTCGCTTCCAATACCCTTAGCTCATAACCTCAGCCTAGAAATTCATTACCTTTTATCAAGCCAGTCAGCCATAGCATCTAAGAATCCATCACATCTAGTCCGAGTAAGGCTCCTATCTTGAAACTCAAAAAAGCCGCCTGTATCAGATTGAAACAAATTATGGTTACAATTAGGGAATGATTCTATAGTCAGATCTGCGCTGTTTTTAAGTGCGCTCTGATACAACAATTTGGTTTCCTTCCAATCCACATTCATATCCTGCTCTCCAAATAATGCCAAAACAGGGATCTCAATATTAGATAAAATCTTGTCAAAATTTGGAATATATACTTGCAATCCCATACTCTCTTCAAATTCTTCTTCCATAAAGGTGGCTTGATAAAGGTTGTAACCCTCTTCTGTAATTCCTCCATCTGTAAATCTTAACCAAAATTGATTTTTCCCGAGATTTGAAGTTGCATTTTGATAAGCCTCAAAACTCTCTCCCAAATGAGTAATTCTCATTCCTTCAACCCATTCATTAACTATTAGTTCAACATAGTCCTCCGGATGGCCGCTGATTCGCAAATTCTGCTCGAGCAAATATTTAAAGTTCTCTTTTCCATCAACACCACTAACAGAAATCCAGAACTCAATATCACTATAGTTATTAATCACTAATGGGTTTATCCATCCCGCTCTGCTAATCCCCCAAAGACCAATTTTATCAGAACCCGGTATCATCTTTCTCTTTAACTCATTGATGGCTGCAATCACTTCCAACGCGCTGTTCTCAACTGACTGGTTATAGTTAAACGTTCCTTCGCTGTTACCACACCCCATTTTATCCCACATGTAAGTTCCATAACCGGCACTCAGAATCGTTTGCCTTACATCAGAATACCAGTTTTGTTCAACCGCATTTGTTTCCCCAGAACCGTGAACAATAAGTACGATCCCCTTAGGTTCAGGCTCATCTGGCAAATTCAAAACACCATTTAGGGTATAGCCTTCAAACTCAAATTCGAAGATTTCATTTTCCGTTTGAGCTATACACTTGGTGATAGACAGAGTTAGCATGACTAATGTTATGAATATCTTCATATTAAGTTACCATCAACGTTTTATATATTAAGTGTTACTAGGTTTTACGTGCCACAAAAGCAAAATAGCACATATAGTTTTTCGCATAGTCGTATCACCGACTTAAAGATCATTAGAGCTTTCTTAGTCATAACACTCGGCTTTGGGACTAGCTTGCAGCCGCGCAAAGACGAAAAGGTCGTTCCTGCCCCGGTGGGTCGATAACAGCCGGTTCTTATGGATTTACTATTAGAAACCTTTGTACATGGGTAAAACACAGATTTTCTACATCAAAATTCTCAATGAATGGATCATTACACCCTTGTTGTTTATAAAGATAAACCACTTTGCAAATTAGCTTAGCGGCTAGTTTAATGATTCCATCATGGTTTTAATCGACAACCTCGGATTTAGATTTAGTACGCATAACGCTGAGCTTACCGTTGCGACGTGAGGAGTATCCGGTACAGCGAATTGTTAAGAATTTGATGCTCTGGCAGAGCGTACTTTGTTGTAGGGAGTTTCTATTTCCCGCAACAGAAAGGCCTCTAACCCATAAGCCAAGTATGCATAGTCCTGGTGAAACCCCAGAGTAACCACCTGCGACACGCCCCGATCGGCCCATTTTTTCTTAGGGGCGTACTGTCTATTCTTTACACGAACACCTCGTTGACCTTCTGCCATGCGGAAATATTGATTCGTCCTTCTACCAAGGCCATACCCTGTATATTTACCACCGCCTAAAGAGGCGCCAACACCAATATATAGGACTTCGTCATGCTCTCCCAAAAGCAGATATATACCTTGTTTGTTGTGCCCAGGCAGTGTTCCGACCAAATCCCACGGAATATTCCAACTTGGCACTTCGGCTTCCGAGGAAGGCCAATGTCGATGGAAAAATTCATCGGCGGCAGCTTTGATGGCATCGAACGTAACTTTTGGCACGGTTCTCCCTATTCGTAACGCTTCAATCAGACGCCGCGTCAGCGGTCGGCTGCATTGATTTGTTATGACTTTTTAGGCACATATAATATGCCCATGCGATTAGCACTAATTGGAGCGGTGCCCTTATCAACAAGTACACAGGCCCCCATTGATGTCCTCCCATGCCAACACTGTTCAGCGCAGCATAAATGTTCGCAGGAAAAAAGACCACAAACACCACAATAGCTAGTTTTGCAGCAATCTGTTGATATTTAGGAATAAAAAGTGCAATACCAATCGCAAGCTCAAGCACTCCAGTAAGATAAACAAGTTCTAAGCGCATTGGCAGCCAAACCGGCAGCATATCTACCATTCCATCCGTTTGGACCAAGTGACCAATGAAAAAGTATATGAAAGCAACACCAAGCCCCCAACAGGCAAACTTGTGGGCATCCAGCTTACGTCTAGTTATCTTTGAAATTACAAAAGCCACTAATAGAGGAAATATCAATATCGATAAGATTATGATCGGCGTCAGCATAAAACCTCCATGATGTCATAACGCAAAGCACACGGGCGACGAGCCGCGCAGCGGGTTGGCGTCCCAGCGACCGCAGGGAGCAAGTGATGCGTATTGTTAGCTTTGCATATCAATTTCAACAACTTGAGCCTCTGTAAATATACTTTTAGCTTTTTCAAACACGATATCTCTATTAGCTGGATGAACTGTAATATCTATTGCGTTATCTGATAACGTAAAAAGTGTAAGACAGCCAGCCATTTGGATTTTTGATATGTCTGACTTTTTTATCAATCGTCCTTTGGTGTTATAAAAACGAGAGTAAGAATTTGGTCTTACCTGCACGGTTGTACCTAAATCACTAAATGTTCTTTCTACTTTATCCAAATAGTTAACAGGAATCATTGATTCCAACTTTATAACCAATACAAAAAACAATACGGAGCCAATCAAAAATAGCAAAGTGTCGATAAATGCCTCCGCAAAGCTAACGCCCGCATAACGGGCAATGACACGTAGGCTAAAATTGGAGCGAAACTACTGAGCCCAAGTATCATTGTCCCAGCGAGCTTGCGAGCGAGTTTATGCGCTTGTTAGTTGCCGTTTACCTTTTGTATAAGTATTTATTAAGTACTTTATAAGTCAAATATTCCAATAAAAGTGAAATGCAGTAAAGAAAAAGAACACCTAACACAAGCCAAATGCCAGATAAGTCTACAAATCGCTCTTCATAGGGTTCCAGAAGGCGTATTGCACCGAAGAAGACAACAAAACTAAACGCAATGTAAGCATAAATTCTGTTTTTTAAAATTCTATCTTCACTAAAGTTCATAAGTACCTAAGGCAACTAACGTCGTAAACAGCGGCGAGCGTAAGCGAGTCCGGCAGTGACAGCTGCGAACTGCTTTACTTTGTTAACACCCTCAGCCGCGCGAGGGATATACATGATAGCGATTCTCACCAGTGCTTTGGACGACCACTTTATCCCCAGCTTTCAAAGCGTGTGCTCGAAAAAACTCGCCCACCCATGAACGCTTGCGAAATATCTTTTTGTCGCCGGCAATATCAGTTTTTATCGGATCACCAATACCGCTGTGGACCTCTAACAGAACATCGGCCATAGAATCCGAGTTTGCACCGCCGACGGAGCTAGTTGGGAACATCTTCATGGCCGACGACAAATAAAGATGATTGTTATTTATATTTCCTTGTGTCAGCTCAATTGTTACGTATCTCATGCAACCTCATTATTGTAGTGTTAGCGCCGCGATAAACGGTGGTTTTTAAGTTGCGCTTTTGCCATAAAATAGAGCGAAACGGAATGGCAAAAGTGCAACTTAAAATCCATGCGTTTGATTGCTTTGTTACACATTTGGATAGTGTTGAATCCAAGGATCATTGCAGCCAACTTCTTTATAAATATAAACAACCTCTTCAACCAAGTGCTTGGCAAGCTCTTGTACTATTTTACTAACGCCACGATTTGCATCCGATTCATAGCCATACCGGTCTTTAACAAAGGTTGTTTGGTACTCATTTAGTTGCCATTCAACAGAGCGAGTAATTAGCCTTGCTTTTGTCATCGGAGGCAGAGCCTCTGCAAGCTGCATTAGATTATGTTTGTCAGTAACTTTTGGAGCTAGTTTTTTTCAAATTTGTAGGTTGCATAAACCTTTCCAGGGTGATCTACAACACTAGAGAAAAAGCTTTTGAGGAGAATTTCAATCGATAATGCAGCATTAATTTGAGAGATTTTCATCATGTTTCGTTCAGACACTAAAATCTCAGCCGCTCTACAAAATTTATAGGCATCTTCTATCATCCTTGGCGCCAAAGTTAATTCGTCTTTGATGCTACTCACTTGCACCTCTTGCCTGTGTAACGCCCAAGTTCAACGGAACCGCGCAACGGTTTCCGCTGAAACGCAAAGTTAGGCGCTGCGAGCCCCTTCCGCTGTGGGGCAGAAGCCGGCAATCGGTAGTAGTGTGCGGCGTCAGGACAGGACATTGGCGACATAGTCACGACGTATCTCGATCTTCTCTGCAAAAATTTGCCAAGAGAACCAAGCATCCCCCCTTAGCTGACCGCCAAGCTCCAAGACTCCCTGCTTGGTCCCAGAGTACTGCACCCAATCGAGAGGAAGGTCCGGATCAGGGTGAGGAGCTGTAACTCCATGACCCACGAAATGCTCGATCTTTTCGTTGGTCACATTGTGAGCGATCACTATGATCTTGCAAGGCGAGTTCTCGGATCCCCACTCGAGCTCGATGAGCAACCAGTCAGGGTTTCTGTGGACGCCAACCACACTGCAGTCGTCTAAGTCCGCGCGTTCGAGCTCTTCCATTTGGGCGCCTAACGCTTGAGTTAAACCTCGACGCAAAGCGGCGTCGGTTTGAACGATTTGTTAGGCAGAATCAACGAACTCTCTTCAGAGTGCCGAGTTCTGATCTATAAGTATCCCCATCCACCCTGGTGAAACGAATGGTATGCCCTTCCGCCATCCCGCTTTTGTAGATAACAAGAATATCGTTTCCATCGTGTTTGTATGAGACTTTACTAATTATCCCCATGGCCTCTTCTTCGTTTTGGCGGTACGTGACGTTCATTGGCATTCCTCCCTGTAAACGCCAAGTTCCTTCTAATTCTCCAGGCCCTTTACTGCACCCAGTCAAATAAACCGTACTGAATAATATCGCCAAGGTTAAAAATATCCGTTTCATCATCTCTCCCGATTTGAAATGTTCCGCCTAACGCCCGCACTGAATTATATCGCCACCAACTCAGCGATTTTTTCGGCAATCTCAGCCATTGAATCTTCCGAGGTGTCTAAACCAGTTCTTGATGCAAGCAAAGGGCTTACATTACGAAGAGCGTCATATGTCGTATTGTGGACTATAGGGACGAGCCGGTTACCTGCTAATAAAGCAGATAGCTCTTTATCAGCAACGCTTTCCTTTGGAAGACGCTCTAACATTGCGGGAGTTACCAGAACAAGCCCTACTTTGGAATTTACCAAGCCCTTGTCGATGGCTCGCATCATCGGTACACCCAGACCAAGATCTTTTTCACTGAACCAAACTTTCACACCGGCGGTTTCAAGTAAATCATGCAGTTCCTTGGCAGACTCTTTACGATCAGCCCATGCATGGCATAAAAAAGCATCTCGAATATCTGGCTGGGCAGCTGCTTTAACTTCTACTGCCTCTCTTATAGGTGTTAACGATTGAATTTGAGAAGAAGTATACGAGACTGACGAACTCGACTTAGACCAGCGGGGTTTTGCGCTTCTAGAGCTGCTCCCTCCACTACTAGAATACTTACTCGAACCAGAATACGATGGATATGAAGAACTGTAACCGCTATAGCCACTGTACCCACGACTCTTATAACGACACGCTGGACAATTTGCCGCAGCTGCAGCAGAACTGTGCCCTCTCACTGGTGCAGTACATCTTGCCATGATGTTTTCTCCTTACTTGAATATAGTTCTAACGCTTCACTAACCGGCGCAGCTATGCTGCGTCCGGCGCCGAAGGCGCGTAGTTGATTGATTTGTTAGAGTGCTTTTTGTTTGGCACGATCTCTAGATTTTTCAATGAACTCCCTATGGCCTTGGACGATCATTGGATTTCTATCGTAACACTCTACTGTCTTTTTTCTTATTCGTCGTTTCACCTGACTCATCGACAACCAACGATTAAAATTTAACTGCGTTCTGTAGTTCACATGAGTTGATTTAAGTTCATCATTTCCAGATGGTTCGGGTTTTGATGCCCATGATCGATTTTGGTGCAGACTGCTTCCGGGAAATTTTTCACATGACTTAATCACATAATCAGTTAAATTTTTTGAATCATAAACAACAAAGGACTCTCTGCTCCTAAATTGCAATTCATTTAACAAAAGAATGTCAGTGATTTTATCTACATAGCTGAAGTGATATTTCTTATCACCAAACTTATATACTTTCTTATCATACAGGCAAAGCGTAATTGAGCGTGAAATAGGAAGAAATACCTGTAGGCCGCAAGATGTCAAAGATGTATAGGCTATGTTATTGGAATTTCTCAGATGCCAGTTATAGTGAACTACAGGATGATCAGAAATGACAAAACTTGTATCTGTTTTATTAATTAGTATATGCCACTCAAGGTCATCTAATAGTGGCCAGTTTAATGCGCCTTCTAATGTTTGCTGCCCCAAAACAGCTTTTGGGTCATTCAAAACGAATTTAACATTTTCTATTGTTTCTTTATCAAACCCATTTAATTCACCAAGCTCTCTGATTAGAGAACTCGTAAAGTTGTCAATATTTTTCAAAGAGGCAGATAAAGCACTTGGTGTTCTATTCAGCTGCACAGTTATAAATCTGAGCAAGTCAATTCTATTGCAGATGATTGGTGCTGTCGGATTATCTACAATATTTTGAAATATAGAGGCTGCTGGCCCCTCAACATTCTGCGCTAAAAAGTTTTCAACTAAATTGTCTCTGCCATAAAAATAGTTTTCTGATAGCACACGCGCAACAGAGGTTGGAGGCCTTGATATAATCCGCTTAGAGTCATACACATTTACAACTTCGTCACCTTCAGAAAAATGCTTAATTAGCGATTGAGGAACAAAGTGTTGATTTTTCGTTATTTGCGACATGTTCTGCACTCTAACGCCCGCAATAAACGGCGCGAGGAACGAGCGTCCGGCGACCGCAGGGAGCTAATTTAATTACTTTGTTAGAAGGGTTATAGCTCATAAGCATCTCGCACGTCATCTACAAGCTGAGTGCATTCCCGAAGTAAGATCAACGAATAGTGCACGAGACTTTGGTTCCGCCCTGGCTCAACCTCACCATCTGGGATGTGTTTCCCACCGTGGAATAGATTGTTTCGAACTGTTCGAACCATGAGTATCAATTGGTGCAATTGGCTTTGGTCTGGGTCAATTTCAAAGTCCCGAAAGCGAACTCGACCACCCTCAGAAAGAAACTGCTTGCGGGGAGGCGAATTCCAAAGATACTCAACCGCCACCTTCAAATCTTCACTGGATTCAGCGTAGAACCGTTCATTAGCTACATTGGCAAATCGATCCCAAGAAGCAGAAACTTCGCGTCGATTCCCAACCGCAAACCTTGTCGCTTTCAGCGCGTATTCCATCCGGGCGAACACCGCCAGAAACTCGCACGCCAGTTCGCTTGGCATATGAAGATGTCGGAATGCCGTATCCATGCCCCTCCTTCTAACGCCCGCAGCAAGCGCGGCTTTTTAGTGCAGGCGTAGCCGGAACGAAAAAGCCGTCGCTTTGACTGCGATTGTTAGGCATTTTTCTTTGCCTCTTCGTACTTTCTTTGAGCATCATCTCTTGCCTTCTTTTTCCGTTCTTCGCTGGGTGCGTTGTCCGCCTTAATTTCTGGAGCTTGGCATAGAAGCGTTTCGTTATGAATATTCGCTAAAATCCCAAGACAAGCTGCGGTGAAATGGCCTCTTGGACGATGATCCTTCTCATGATATGAGAAGGACAGTTCTCCGCACTGACTTTTGATTTTCTCTACTTCAAAGTCAATTGCATCTGCGTTATGCGCAAACTCGTTTCGAATTTTTCTCAACAAATCTAAATCACGCCGTTCAATCTTAGATATTTTCCCCAAATAAAATGCCAACTTTATGCGAGAGGAAAATGAAGCGAGTGGTGCATTACCTTCAAAAAGATCATTCTTAATCTTTTTGTCATGAGCCAAGGCACAATAAAGAAGGTCAGATAGAGCCTTGTCGAGGTATGAAGTAGCGAACAAAGCACACCCTCTGTCCGTTTCTTTAGTAAGAGCCTTTCTAAAGGCCAAAACCTCCTGACTTCTCTTATTAATGAACTCTTCTGGCTTCACGATATCTCCCTGTAAGATGCCTAACGCCAGCAGTAACCGGTGTTTTTTTGGTGAGCGCAGCGAGCGAAAAATACGTCCGCGTTTACAGCCTTGTTAGGCATTGCCATTAGTCATCATCCGGGTCTTTATGATTGTCAATTATTCGTTTTGCCTCTCGGTCATAGCCGTCCGCCAAAACTCGCAAGGTAACGGCAAATCGCTGAAAACCTGCGTTCTCTATATCCTCGGCTTTGTTTCGGAACTGGTCAGCCAATTCTCGCTCCGGTTTTCCAGTTGGGTCAACCCAGTGAACTCCGCGCGAGTTGTATGTCCCCGTGCTGTAACCGTCTCGCATGTCATCAGCTTCACGGTCATTCAGTGCGGCCGCGACCACGCGGCGTATCCATAAGCCGTCTGGATCGGGTGGGGTATGAATCAATACTTCGCCAATATTGATGAGTGCAACTTCCAGGTGGCCGGACTCCGTACAGGCTTCCTTTACCCTTTGGAGCCATTCAGTAAAGCGCTCTTCGCTGAATGTTTCATCTTGTTGTGTTCCAGGCGGTGTCTTCCACTCATGCAATAGCCGCCAGGCATTTGTTGCAATTGTTTTTGATTCCTCGGCTAGTTCTCTTGGCGGCTGCTCCTCTTTCTTGGATCGGTAGATAAGTCGAATTATTTCGCAAAAGAACTCGGGGTCATTGGCCAATCGGCTTTCAAGGAGTTGGGGAGCGGCGTCTTTATCACGGACGAGCATAGGAACATATGCCCACTCAACCCTAAAGAGATCGTCCTCGTTAACCGAAGGTTCTGCCTGAAGATACTTGATCAATTCGACGATGTGGTAACCGTCCATGACGTAGCTAGGCTCACTGGAGGACGGTGCTGCAAGCAACGCTCGAACACATTGGCTACTATCGATAGGCCGCTTGGCATGGCGCATCCTGTCCAGACAGTCGATTGCCGCATGTGGTCTGCCATATTCAATCAGTCTCTCAATCGCATCGGCAAGGTCACCATCGGCCTGATAGGCATTCGCGCCGGTGCGGATCCAGTATTCATACTCTTGCGCCTGAAGCCATTCAGAGGCACGTTCCCATGTTTCTTTGGTAAATGGTACATAAGCCAGAAATTGTCCTATTTGCTCGGGCGTCCAACCAGATTTATCGAGATCGTCGCACCACTCCCAGCCTTTGAGATGATAACGTCTCCAGATAAAACCGCTCACCAAGGCCTTGCGTTTGTTGTCCGGTGAGTCTAGAAAGGAAGGCAAAAGGGTGCGCTCAACGACTGAATCGACAATAACCCCTAGCGCTTGCCCTACCTGTCCGGACGAGGAAACCGATTCAGCAAATCGGATCACACCATCAACACCATCTTGATGAAAGATTTCTAAAACAGCCGTTTCACGCCGCGTAACGAGTTTCTTTCGTTGCTCCTCCCAATCGCCGTTCTCTTCGTAGAGGTCAAAGTCACGACCTGTAAAAAGATGCTGATATAAATTGAAAGGGTTGGTGGGGGCGAGTTGCTCGGCAACGTGTTCAATTCTGGTAATCAGTTCGTCGGGCATTGCCCATTTCGCATCGGAGAACCGTCGGTGTTTACTTGTAAATTTCGTAAGATGGTCCCAAATCGAAAGTCGTTGCTCTTCGGGGAGTTTTGAAATGGGTTTGGAGGCAAGAACCTGGAGCAGTCGATCAAAAGCAGGTTCAGGCAGGTTATCAAAATGATCGATCAATGCGGAAAGCCGACCGGTATCTTGACCAGCGGCAGTCACCGCAAGTTCCGCGTAAAAAGATACCTGCTGCCAGTATTCCTCGTGTGTGACACCTTTTTCCCAATCATTAGGGATGATCTTTCGCCAGGTTGGTTTGTGCGATCCAGAAGAGGTCTGGTGTTGTCCGGGCAGAAGCTGAATGATCAGATTCCAAGCGATATCCGGCCATTCTCGCAGGATCGCACGCACCGCCACCTTGCGCTTGTCAACAGATGCCAGTGTTTGCGGAAGCCAGGGTAGCAAAATGGTTGCAAGAGAATTTTCTGGGCGATTAGCCCACTGGCCGCCAGGGTCATGGCTGGCAAGTTCACTAAGCGCAACACAGACGCGAACTAGGTATTGCTCATCCCAAGCCAGTCCTTCCAATGCCCAGAGCAGGCCGGTTAAATAATTACCGCCAGTGATGCCGCTGCCTTCCTGAGAAAAAAGCTCATCAAAAGGACAGGGCGTCAGACGCATTGCCTTTTCGACCACATCCAAAAGTTCACCCGGGTCAGCTTCGGCCAGAATGGGCAGCAAACCATTCAGGCTACCCCACAAAACCCAGTCAGCATCAGTCAGGAGTTCACCTATCACCAATACGCAGGTTGCTTCAGCTTGCCCTTGCGAGCAGTTATCGCACGCCTCCTGTTGGCTGCCCAGAATAGCCAACCCCTCAGCAATGCCTTTTCGCAACACGTGTGAACATTTCATAGTCTTGCCATGAATGCTCGCCGCGTATCGCTCTTCAGCGGGCAGTTCAAATGTGGGGTCTAGCTCCTTCAGTACGGAAATAGCAAGAGACTTGAACGTGTCGAGGTTCTGATCAAGGATGCGCGATCCTAGCAGACTCCAAAGCTCGGCTCGATTAGTAACTTTCCAGATGCCGTTTCTGAGAGACAACGGGCTGTCAGGACAATGTAATATTTCCCGTGCCTTCTTCAACCATTCGTCGTAACTGATGCCAAGCAGTTGGGTTATCGCCTCAAGGTCACATTCACTTTTTTCGTTCCAGCTCCCAATCAGGACCGCTAGGGCCAAATAGGTGGCGTCCGGGTGCTTGGACCAATCGGTTTTAGATTTCTCCTTTCCCGCCTTAAATTCCTCAGGCATCTCCGTCACAACCTTTTGTTTAAAGGCATCCAAAAGATCGTCTGGAATCTTGCTAAGCGTGATGGTTCCGGCATCCTGATTCCAGGTTTGTACGATATCGACAGCCCGTGACCAGACCCACTGCGGAGACTGCTGCTGGAATTGAGAAATGTGGGAATGCAACAGAGACAGGACAACACCGAACTCGTTACCAAGATCGTAGCCGAGTAGATGAAAGTGGTTCAGAAAGTCATAGAATTCGTCCCGTGAAACATCGTTGCCGCCATTTGCTGCCTTCAGGTGATGCTGAATGACCTCCAGTTTCTCGGCACTCTTGGGTGGGCTGAAATTTGCCTGCTGGACGTTTCTGAAAAACTCATCAACGTCTTTGGTGTGTCTCGCCTGGTTCAGCAACCATTGCACATTGTGTGCATCGGTCATGCTGAGCGGCCCTGTGATCAGGGCAATAATATCTTTATCCCTAGAAAACACCTTAGGATTTTTGAAATCATTCCAGGCGGCCTGCATCACCTCCCCAAACACGGTGCTGCCCTGAGTGATGGCAATGGAATGCTTGATCTGCCCGAGGAGTTTCCGCCTTTCATTGCTGTTCAAGTTTTCTACAACAACAACGAGGTCGTCTGTATTAAAGCCGTCGATCTTGCCCTGAAGTTTGATTTCCACAATTGGCCAGCAGGGAATACACGGGGCGTGACCGCCAGTGAGCATCAGCGCAACAAAAGACGCCTGGACGTGCGCTTCAAAATGAACACCGCCACCGCCTGTAGAAAAGGGATTGCTTAGATTTTTCTTCTTCACGATCTATGGCCGCTCCTCATAGGTAACTTGGATGCCTAACGCCTCAATAACCGACCGCGTTGTGGCGAAGCCACGCTTTTAGCGGTCCGCAGGCACGAAGTTGATTGATTTGTTAGGCTATACCAACTCTCCATCTACAGTGATCCCCAATGCTTTAGTTAGATCTTTTAGAACTTCTTTCAAGCTGCTGTAATGTTGACCGGTATCAATGTACTGAGAAAGATCATTACCGTTGTCGTCGTTAATACCCACTACTTGAAACATGCCAGATGAACCAATATCGTTACAAGTTTCATAGTCAGGATGTATGGATACCCAAATACTGTCATTTTGTGGAACTCCCGACCACTCTACCACTCCATACTCATCTTCAATCTCTTCAATGCATAGTCTAATAACGTGCTCAGAGACATCAGTTCCGTACTCGTCAAACATGACTTCCTCAAGTTCATATGGACCTCCCCATATATAGAAATAACCGCCTTCTCTGGATTCATACGGCAAACTATTTTCAGGTGGCTCATAGTTAGAAAGAAACCAGTCCTTCATTTCCTGTATAGTCGAATCTATAGAGTTCGTTTTATATGGGTGTTCATGGAACGCTTTTTCTGGTCTAAAGTGCTCTAACCACTCAACTCGTTGTACAGTCTCCTCAGGCGTATCTAATATCTCAAGTAATTGAGAAAGTGGTGCTATATGAAATGACTTTCCGCCTGATGCTCTCCGGTATTCATCTATTAATTCATACCTAGGTTGGAATGGTTTTTTATCAACGTTATTTTGCCAATCAGGCTTTCCGTCTGATGATATAAAAACCAAATCATTTTTAAACTCTTGACCTATTTCTAGGATCGTATGCCAAATAATTAAATCACCTTCAGCGTTAAGTGGTTTGTTTCCATCTTTGTAGCCAGGCGGGAGTCTATTATCCAGTCTAAACTTGAAACTCTTCTCTAGATCAGTGTCACCTATAGAATGATCATATATAACATCTTCATTGAATATTTCCGAGTAAGCCATGCTAACTGGATCACTTCTCTCAAAATTTGATATAACATTTAGGACAGATTTTACTTTATCTTTAATCTGTTTTTCTTTCTCAAAGACAGACTTTTGTAATTCAACAAGCTCTTGATACTCAGCAATATCTGACAAAATTGGATATCTTTTTAAATCTCGCTGAGAGCCGGACATTTTACTTACACTAGAGTAAATATCTCCCAGCCTGACGGCTCTATTTTTTGCGAACTCTCTTGACGCATGACTAGGGACATAAAGTCTATTTTCTTCAGCCAGCTTTCTATACGCGGATACTATCTCATCAAGCTTTTGTTTGTTGACATTAAATGGGAATAATAAAGTGTTTGTGTCTAATACAATAATGCCGTTTTTTAGTGAGTTTTCTAAGCTTGAGCTCTCCTTAGCGAAGATGCTCTTTGCATCAGGGAACACCTCTCCTAATAAGTTGAATTTTGACACAAAATATCCTTAAAAATTGATGTTAACTATTTTAATAGCCTAACGCCCCAAATCACCGGGCCGGCGCAGTGGAGCAATTTTGTGGTAAAAAGGAGCGCAGCGACACCACAAAATTGCGCAACGTAGCTGGCTCCGCGTGGATTGGATTGTTAGGGCGCTGACCAATGTGATTCATAAAAGCCGCCACCGCAACGAATATCCAGGACCGCTGGAGCTATAGCGGGTTACGGTATCATTGTGTTCAAACTTCGCCTTTGCTCGCTTAGCGGTAGGTGGCAATGTATCCCGACTCGCCATTAGATAGCTCTGGATTTCATCATATCTCTTGTCGATACCACCATGACCAGGATGTGAATCTGCACCCACTGTTCCTGACTCATACATCGAATTCCACTTAACAAATATATTCCATTGCTCTATTTCTAGCTCAAGATATTGATCTTCTATCGGCCAAACAAGATACGTGCTGAGGTATTCGTCTTCTTCTTCGTCAAACAGAGATTTAAAACGATGAGGAACACCATTCACATCTGCAACCCCCAATCGAGGACCGTCATACCACTCATTTTCTACGTAAACCTTTTCAGGTGGACCGAAACTTTTCATGGCTCCCAACTCGATTGAACCCTAACGCTTTGCTAATCGGCTGCCGTAGCGCAGGCAGTCCAGTGGAGGCCACGTTGTGTGTGGCCGGAACGAAATTAAGCAACTTGTTATGAACCACTTGGCACCTGATAATCAGCAACTAACCCTACATTCTTGATAGGTGAGGGCAAAATATCATCTGCAGTATTGATTACGCCATCCCGACCATAGGAGCGAATATGGTATGAACCCTCATCAATTAACTCGTAATAGTAAAGTTTGCCTCCTGTGTTTACTTGAGCTGCATCAAGAAGGAAAACCATAGAGTTCTCTGGTAGAGATTTTTGCAAGATTTCTAATGATTCTGGGTAATGACCATTCTGTACTTTGTAAAACTCAATGGCTTGTACAGCACTATTTAGCTGAGTTTTAGCAAATTCACCACGCAACTCGTCATAAATACCTCCCTCTTGTACAAAGCCAAAGTACCCTAGCGCACTATAAAGAATCACTGTAAATCCAATGCCGCATACACCAACTATTTTTAATTTTGTGTGCTTTATAGCAAAGCCCCAAATAATGGCTATGATTCCGAATAAAACACCAATTAGCGGAATGAATGACATCCCACCAATAACGTAGCCCAGACATCCAGCTTCCTTTGCATTTCCCTGTTCATTTTCCATACACACCTACACTTCTTCTGGTTTATAACGCCCCGCTAAACGGCGAGCGTTAGCGAGTCCGGTGGAGGCCACGCTTTTAGTGGCCGGAACGAATTTAAGCGGTTTGTTAGGCATTTTTTTGCTCCAGTTTTACCCCCATTGTCATGGGGGGAAAAACATGCCTGATTATAATTCTGCTTTTGTTCACTAGGCCGAGGGTAATTTCATTTACAGCCCCCTCTCCCAAGTAATCATTTTGAATCACTTCCTCAACTTTCATCGGAAGACGCAAAGTATTGAACGACGACTGACAATTCACTGACTCAATTTTTTCAAGTGATAACGCCATCCCAGGATACCGACCAATAATCTCCACTTCACATGGTTTGACTTGGAATATCGTTTGATCATCAAATACTAAATTAATGTCATAACAAATCAGAAAACCTTCATTAGTATCGTCTTGCCAAGCAGCATGAACCTTCTCATGGTTTTCCCCAAGACGAATTTCAACAAGGTATTTGCTATCTAAACTAATCTTTTTGTTCATGGAAATGCCTAACGCTTCAAGAAGAGGCGCGCGTATTTTGCGCGTCCTTCTTGCTTGACTTGTTAGAAGAACGGCTTGCACAAAACATAACAAAGCCAACCACACCAACAAGTAGAGTGTGACCAGTTAGAGCGCGTACTTGATGAGGTTGCCTTTCGTTGTATTCCAACTCACTAATTTCGTAAAACTCTTTAGGCCGCTCTCTCAAGGCGAAATACTTACCATTCTCAACCTTCGTGTTCCCACCCATTGATACACTATAGAAAAAATTAAAAAAGAAATATGCCAATAGAATTAAGCCACACAAAAAGGGCTTGAGGTTCAAATTTCCGAGAATTTCTTCCCCGAAACTCGCACCAGTGCGACCGGCGTACCTTTTTACAGAAATTAGCCCAACAAGAAAAACAACTATACATGCGACAGACAATGAAATAGTTAAATATGTAGGAGGTAAAATTCCAAACCAAGTTATAACTTGTATTAAACCCAATCCAAGCATTGGGATCATCATTAAATATTTCATAGTTCTTCTAACGCTTTTATTAAACTGCGCCGTAGGTGTCTGTTTTGAATTTTTTGTTATACGGTCGAGTCACTGTCACAGCCCCTCCAGATACACGGAATAGCCGAAAATAAGCAAAATTCCGTAAAAAATAAACATGACCGCAAACGCTAGCGGATAGGACAATATAGCCACATATCTTATCCGTTTATCTCTAAGCACGTAGCCAAATACTGCCGCGAAAACAAACCAAAATAGAATTGCACCGAAAATAGCGCTGTCCACAAAGAACGCCTGTGAAGCTCCGATATCTATATTCACAAAGCCATACGGTAGCAGCAGACATTGCGGCCAAAAAAATAAAAAATTACTAAAAACCGGTATAGCGAACGCCAAGAGTGGAAATAACACCACTGACAAAGCTAGCATCCCAATCAGGACTAATAATCTCTTTAAAATAGCGCTATTCATCTTGACCCCAGGGCATGTGCATCCAGACTTCGAATGCCGTATAACGCCGCGTACATAGGCGCAAGCTTGCGAGCATCTTGCCGCCGCTTGCAACGTCAAACTGGTACGCTTGGTTATGCATGATTGCTGATGAAATCACCGTAGCCCCAAATTAAAGTTCCAATTAGTGCAATGGCTAAGCCAGAGTGCATTGCTAGCTTTTGCTGTAAAGACACAGTACCCATGGTGACGTAATCTTCCTGAATTATTTTGGCTATATACTTCCCTTCACAAAGTACACCTAAAATTACAAGTATCGAGCCAGAACGTTGAAACCAAGACACACCAGTCCCAAAGGATGAATAATCTAACATTACTGAAACACCCGTTATCAGTGCCGCGATTAACAGGTAACTGCCTTCCCTCTTTAAAGTAGGAAAGTATTCTGGATGCTTTAATCTAAATTCTTCTACTCTATTCATCTATTTCACGCATAACTCCCCACTAAGGGGCGATAACACATGGGCTAAAGTTAGGAACAAAGTGACGCAGCCCATATGTTAGCGTCCCAGCGAGCGAAGAGAGAGCCTTGAGTGGCTTGTTACATTTTCAACTGCCCGGTAAATGCCAAAAACAAACCGTACGTTAATGCGGGTATCCAAACTAAAAGCGCCAACCTTTGCAGTATTACGCCTATAGGCTTAAACCACTTTGATTGGTAAACGTACGGTGGTTGAATGGCATCCATGTACCGAGGAAATTTACCTTTAAATTCTTCTTTTACAAACAATGGCATCAGCATCGGAGCAAACACACCACAAAAGCTCAAAAAGAGAATTAATAAAGTGCCAAAAATAATTTCAATTGTTTCCATACTTACCTGAAAGTATAACGCTTCAAGCAGAGGCGCCAGCTTTGCTGGCGTCCTGCTGACTTGACTTGCTAAGTAACGTGTTTGTTAAACCACGGACGGACGTTTGGAATACCTTAAGCCCTGCGACTGTTACGATAATTCTATCGTTTTCTACTTTGTACGAAGCAGGAAATGCTCGAACCAATCTTTCAAGATCAGATCGATTTTTCGACAACGAAACACGACCCGCAATATGCATTAATGAGTTCCTGACGAGCTGTGCGTCCGTAATCGTTTGGTAATCGGTTGAGGAGGCAAGGTCTTCTTTGAGCAAAGATTGAATGTAGGGCTTAAACTTTGATATGCCCATTCCTTTGCCGAGCTCCACTTTATGGGGGTTGAATGATTGTGAAAGCAGAAAGAGCATTTCTTCTAGGTGCCCAAACATCAAGAGAAAGGTCATTTCTCTGAGCTTCTTGGGGAAATGATTCTCATAATTTTGCTTCCAATAAGCCTTATCCGTTTTTTCCAGTTCCTCCACCGAATCTATTTCACCAAGGATTACATTGACGTGGTTGTGAAATTGAGCGGTTAGGCTCAAGTTCGTTTCCATCATCCATTTGAACATCTGATCTCGATCATCCATAGGAGTTACATAACGCCGCAAGCAGCGGCGAGCGGTAGCGAGTCCAGCACCACAGGTGCGATGCTGACTTGCCTTGTTAGTTTCGGGTCTGAACTAGGAGATATATTCACCAATGGCCAGCCCCTTCTCCTTGTCAGTTAAAGCGTTGAAGCTATCTATGTCGCCATTTGATTTCAGTGAGCGACCATGAAAGAAAATACAAGCTAAGAAAAGAGGCAGCCAAAGTATCAACGATCCGCAAAAAAAGAAGGCAACTTTTGTGAAAACACTGCCATTTAGCCCAAAGTATATGGATGGCGCTCCAACAACAGAATAAATCCACATCATATTTGAATAGCAAGCTACAGCTGCGTGAAAAACAACATTACGACTGTAGATGATTGATTTTTCCATAGCCTAATTCACTTATAAAACTAACGCGTTGCTAAGGGGCTGCCGCAGCGTAGCGTAGGCAGCCCCTTAGAGGCCACGCCATTTGTGGCCGGAACGAAATTAAGCAAATTGTTAGATACCAACTGATTCACTTACTTTTTCTGCGAAAGATTTATAACCCGGAGTCATATGGTCTACAACGTAAATTGTTACCCCACTAGAATCTACTAATTTCAGTATTTGCGAAATTTCATAGTTTTTTACTTCGGCAATATCTGACCAAGCATACGAATTTTTAGTACCTTTAATTTCCACTGTAAACTGTGAATCATCAAACACAACTTTCGCAGGAACAAACTTTGCTAAAAGCAACCCGATATAAGAGATATACGCTACACCCGCGCCAAGGAAAATAAAAATTCCCGCCCCACTAAGCCCGGACTTAGGTAATGCTTCATAAGCTAAATAAAACATATAGCCTGACAAGCAAGGAAAGCTCACGATTGCGACGTATAAAATGAATTGAATCCAAATTGGGTTGTATACGACCATGTCTATCCTTGAGTATCTAACGCTTCAATCAGCCGCGTCAGCGGTCGGTTGGATTGACTTGTTAAAGTTGGGTTGTGCTATTAATTTTATGGCATTAGTTGGTAACACAAGCAGTAAATCGCCATCACTTCCGCTTAGTTTGAGCTTGGTGTTTGTCCCAATATTTGTGAACAATATATTAGCTTCTTGAATACTACATAATTCATTACAGACCAAATCAGAGATCAAGCCTTCACTTTTATAACTCTCCAGTATAGCTTTATATTCTTTCGCTTCTACGTGCAGCGTAATGCCCTCTTGCCTCACCCCCATGGTTTCAAATGTTGTTCGTGTTACACCACCACCCACCTGACCAAATAATAATGGGGAGATGTATATAAGTACGTAAAAAACATTTTTTACTATCCGAGGACTGATAGGGCTTGTATTTATTGGCTTCCCATTGGAGTCTAATAGCTTGTCATTCGTGCTGCTGCGCTTTGATACGTTTTCGATTAGCGTATAAAGAAAGCCAATCAGAAATAGTGCTCCAAATATCGCTAGGAGGGGATGCCCCTCAGAATAGCTAGTGCCCAAGATAAAAAGGTTGGCGATAGAGCCTCCCCCAAAAACCATGAGCCAATCGGATTTTGGTAACGGAACAACGATATCAACCTTATTCTTTGTTAATTTCAGAATAAAGTTTATGGGTTTGGCAAAAACTGCGACCCAAAAAATACTGGCAATAAAAAAAGCAAACGCGACGACTGAATAATAGAAGCCAAATACCACAACAACCCATAAAAAGAAGAGTGTGTCGGCTACGGTCATGCCTGATGGGTAAAAGTTGATACTGCCACAGTAATAAATTACCAGTATTGCACCAATAACTGCGCCGGTAATGCCAAACGCCCTAGAGTGCTCCCTTACTGCATTAGTTAAGCTTCCAACTAACGAACTACTTTCCATATAATAATACGAGAAATTTAACGCCCGAAATAACCGGCGTGCGCTCGCACGTCCGGCGCCGCACGCGCGCAGTTAATTGACTTGTTATGTTTGCTTATAGCCATACTAACCCTTGATAGGGTTTAGACTTTAACGATTCCAAACGACTTTGTAGGCTACCGCTATGGATTTCCAATTTATGGCCGTCAGGATCGAGCAAGTATAAAGAAAGTCCTTCGCTTCTATTTTGTTTCCATTCAACGACATGTGCTTCGCGAAGCTTTTTAGTAACTGGTTCGAAATTCTCTTCGGAAACATCAAACGCGATGTGACAGTAATCTTGGCTCGGATGCACTTCGTCACAAGACAAGCAAATCCATGTAGCCCCCAAGCTCAGATATGCCCCACTATCCCAGCGGACATGTGCCTTCATTCCTAGTATACGCGTATAGAACTCCAAGGACCGTTCAAGGTCACTTACTGCAATAGTAATATGATTTATTCCTCGTAACACTGACTCTCCTCAGCGAACATAACGCATGGCTCTGCGGTTGGTTACAGCTGGCGACTTTTGGCCAGCGCAGCGATGCCGAAAAGGTGCCAACTATAACCAATCCGCAGGAGCCACTTGTTAGGCGATTTTGACATACTGACAAAACTCTTTGCCAAAATCTGATAAAAAAACCAGATCATCTAAATATTCATCTTGCTGACCATTCATTTGATAGCTACCTCTCCTTGATGCAAGATAGCCACAAGATCGTATTTTGCTTATAGCACTGTATACGACATATTGGCTAACGCCAGGCTTGCTAATTTGCCTTATTTGCACAGGTTGCTCTTGATTGAAAAGGCATGCCAATATTTCACATTCAAGCACTGACATTGATGACAAGGTATCTAGATAATGTTTTCTTTGATCAAAATCACCAGTTAACGTGTTTTGCAATGTACTTATGAGGAAGTTTTTGAGATAAGTGATTTTTTGTTCTCTGCTCTCTTGCTCAACTTTTTCATTAAGGTCTTCGATAAGGCTCACTAATTCATCCGTGTTTTGTCCGTCTATACAGAGGTCAACATCTTTCAATCTTTCTATTTCCTCTTTTATTTCTGTATAAAATGACTCCAACCTTTCAAATCGTTTTTCTTGTTTTGCCCCGAAGTACATTGTTGACAAAGGGCCGCCAATATAGGGAATTGCTTCAATGCTCGCCTGAATTAGTAAATCGCGTTTTTTCGATGAGTCTGTCATATTTTTTAGCCTAACGCCGCGTTCACCGGCTTGTCCGGTGCAACGCTTTGTTAGGTCCTCGGTTAGCTCGCTTGTATTTCTCTTGATATTCGCGACGCTGCTTAGTGATTTCGTACAGAACTATGCCTGTTGTTGTTCCAAGATTGAGGCTTTCAATCATTCCAAACATCGGTATCGAGACGCAAAAAGCACTGTTTTCAACCGCCAAATCACTGATTCCTCTGGATTCGTTCCCGAACCATACGGCTAGTTTGGGATGCGTATAGTCAGCTTCGTGAAGAACAAAATTCTCTTTGCCTTTTACATGAGGCGAGGTGACCACGGATGTAAACCTATTTTTAGCTAGGTGTTCCAAGCACAGCTCAGTGCTATCAAACCTCTTTACAAAACTCCAATTGATGGCAGAAACGGATGTCTTAAACAAAGATTTCCTTTCTCTCATCTCCTCCCAACCTTCAGGAAGAGCGTTTCGTGGGTCTACGATATACGTCTTTTCAACACCTAAGGCATTAACATTACGGATCACTGTTCCAATGTTCTTTATGTCCATTGGGTACTCAAGTACCGCTATCAAATTCTTGCAACGATATGGCTTTATTTCATCAGCCCGTTTGCGTATGTCGCTTTTCAGCTCTTCCATAAAGTTTCCAAACATTGATAGATAAAGGAACGATGCTAAGGATAGAAGCCCTTTTATGGAAATGCTCAGTGCCGAAATTCGATTGCGTGGCTACGCGCTGCCAACAATCTGGGAAAGCAAAACCTTTATATCTCTACCTACCCTATCGAGCACTTCGTTCGAGTTTAAAAAATGCGCCATCCCACGGAAGATACACTATATCTTCCATGCCTTTTATTAAGGTCACTCCGGGAAACGATGATAATTCTGCGCAGCTTACACGCAGAATCTCGGTAGCTTCACCATCAATATTTAACTGTGAAAAAGGTGCGCGGTAGGCGATTCGAAAATCAGCCTCACTGAGTTCTTGCGGTGCATATTGAGGTGCTTCACATGTATTTTCGCGAAACGAAAACAGCGATTCAGCATATATAGCTTCTTCACCGAACCACTCTTGTGCTTCTTCAGCGCCTAGCGCGCTCACAGCTGGAAACTCAACATCAGTTACTTTCCACTCGCCGAGATACCAACTGTTCGCGCAGCCAGAGAGCAATACTAAGCTGACGAACAACAAAATTAGCCGCATATCAAAGCCGCACCTACAATGCTCTGGTTCATTAATCTGCTTGAACGTCCGATTTTGTGTACTTGTATTCAAACGATACAACGGCAGCACATAAACCACTAAAAGCAAGAAGCGAGAGAGCCCCAACTACACTCCAAATACTTCCCAATATTGCCACACCGCTGCGATCGGGCGTATTAAACGACATTGTAGCGCCGCCCATATCTCGTGTTATCGTTTCGCCGCCGAGAAATGGAATCGAAATAATTAAGAAAATGGTAACGGCAAACAAGAGATAAGCTAATAAGCAAATCAAGCGGCTTGAGAATAGTAGAGGTTTTAAGTTCTCTGATTTCAAATTCGAGTATGGATAAAATTTCATGAACATTCCTTTTGAGTATAAACAACAACTTTACGCAGATAACATAGCACTATGAGTGCGAACCTTATCGAGTTATGGTCGCTTGGTTCGGCAACGATTCGGAATATTCCAAAATCTCGTAATAATTCAGCCCATCGATGTGTTCGCCGAGCATGCCGTAATTCAGCTCAGAGACGAGCTTCGGATTAATCACTACTTCATACGCTGTTTTTACCTCCGAGAGCTGAATTGCTAGCAAAGCTACAACAAACTCTTGCCGCTCTCGTTGATTTAAGTTCTGATTTACTTCAGAAATACCTTGCCTTGTTGATTCGGCACTTGAACCATCGAATACATAACTATCTTTGACGCTCGCGCAGCCACTAATAAAAATAATGAGGAACGCACACACTAAAATTCTCACGGTTTTTTCTCCTTTTTTCGGGCCTTGTAAACTAAACCTGCGTACGCCACGAGTAAAAACGGTAGCGTAACTACTGAAAACGTAGTTATCAGAACCAGGATGCCATACGCAGCATCATTCGCAGATTTCTCGCTATCACCTATACCTGCCATGATATTAAAAACTACATGCTCTAGATTGAGCATCGTAAGAGTACTTACAATCAACGACAGAGGTAATAAAGTGCCTACCAGCACGCTTTTCCCTGATAAGCCTGATACTTTTATTAAATAATGCACTAATAGCGCTACACGCCAGCTTGCTACAATAATGAGAAACCAAATATTGGCGCTCTGAGCAGCTTCGAAACTCATAAAACGTTCTACCGGAATGGCATAGAACAACGCGGGAAGCGACGTGAAAGAAACGAAAAGCAATACACTTTTGTAGCTCCATCGCTGCGGTTTAAGCGGATACAGGAGTGCCCATAAAATAAATGCGAGTACAAAAATATAAGCTACTGAGCCTAACCCTAAGTATTGCCATAATTCTGCTCTGGGGTTATCCCAATATCTACCAATCCCACACAGCCAAGCCGCTGCAATCCCAAACCCCAAATACCAATGCAAAATTGAAGTATCAATTTTAATAGGCTTAAAGAACAGAAACCGGATTTGCTGTATAAAAATCTTTTGTAGTTTATTTATTTTTGAATCTCCGGAATAAACTCACGCGGAAGAGATGGATACAGAGGCGAAGATAGCGGGGGAAATATTTCGATGGGTACGCTACCGCACGGTAGCGCAACATTAAACGTGGCTTCCGGCCTCAAATACTCCCTTAACTAAAAATCAACAATACCCAACTTTGCAAATACCAGCAAGAATTAATTCCCACGGGGTTATCCCTCAGTTCCGGGCTTTTTTCGGGCAGCTTTTATGCCGCCTCGTTGTTTTTTCGCAGTAACGCGGCGAGCTTTAGCCGATTTGCTCGGTCTGGTGGCGATACGCTTTTTCTGCACAATGGCTACGCTGGCAACCAGTTGAATGAAATCAGCTAGTGCTTGTTCGCGGTTGGCGAGTTGGCTGCGGCTTTCTTGGCATTTGATAATGATTTTGCCGCTTTGGGTAATGCGGTGATCACTTTTATTGAGGAGTTTTTCTTTGTAGAACTCGGGCAAGCTTGATGCGCGAATATCAAAAATAAGCTGTGCGGCGGTAGCCACTTTGTTTACGTTTTGCCCACCCGCTCCGCTTGAGCGAATAAATTGCCACTCAACTTCGCTATCAGGAATACTTACCCGTGCTGAAATCTGTATATCTGCCATACTTTTTCTAATCCTTCTCCGCGCTTATGTATCCCTACTTAAACTCTTAACATCCATTACTCGATTTCATTCGAATAATCTCCAATAAGCCATTGCAAAGTATATAATACGTTGCGTCTGGAGATTGAAGCGCACAGACAGCACTACCCGCTTCGAGTTAATTATTTTATTGACCGAGGAGTAACCTATGATTGAAGAAATCCGTAATAACTTACTTTATAACGTAATGATTCCTGGAGTAATCGCAGTGCTCGGCATCATTGCTGCATCGGCTTACTTATACGCGTATGTGCTTTAACGCGCTTCAATAAATCCTAAAAGCTTACATAAAGCATGTAGCTTACACCAAAAACAAAGGCCCTACAGCGATTCCCAACCCGCCGTAGGGCCTTTTTCTATACGTATTTAGAACAACGTATTAAATCATTTCTACTGCTAAAGCTACCGCTTCACCGCCACCAATGCACAGCGAGGTTACGCCTTTGCTTTTGCCGTGCTGCTTCAGTGCGTGCAACAAAGTAACTAATAAACGCGCGCCAGAAGCACCAATTGGATGGCCAAGTGCACAAGCACCGCCGTTCACGTTAACTTTCGCATCATCAAGCTGCATATCTTTAATGGCAATCATAGTTACCATAGCGAAGGCTTCGTTGATTTCCCAAAGATCTACGTCATCTTTGATCCACCCTGCTTGCTCTAGCGCTTTGTTCATTGCGCCAACTGGCGCCATGGTGAACTCTGAAGGCTTTTGCGAATGGGTAGCATGAGAAACGATACGCGCCAACGGTGTTAAACCACTTGCTATGGAATCGCTTTCACGCATTAATACGAGTGCAGCGGCACCATCAGAAATTGAGGAAGAATTCGCTGCTGTTACGGTGCCATCTTTCGCGAACGCTGGGCGTAGGCTTGGAATTTTATCAATGCGCGCTTTACCGGGTTGCTCATCAATACTTACCGTAACATCGCCTTTGCGATCGCTGTAGGTTAACGGCTCAATTTCATCAGCAAATAAGCCTTCATTAATAGCGTTCTGCGCCCGCGTTAGTGAACGAATGGCGAAATCGTCCATATCTTCGCGAGTAAAACCATAGCTATCGGCTGTATCTTGCGCGTAACAACCCATGGCTTTGCCTTCATAGGCATCTTGCAGGCCATCGAACATCATGTGGTCAATAACTTGGCCATGGCCCATGCGGTAGCCGCCACGTGCTTTATCTAACAAATACGGCGCATTCGACATGCTTTCCATGCCGCCCGCCACTACTACCTTGGCCGAGCCTGCTTTAATTAAATCGTGGCCGAACATAACGGTTTTTAAGCCTGAACCACATACTTTATTAATCGTGGTAGCACCGGTGCCAAGTGGCAAGCCTGCGCCGATCATGGCTTGGCGTGCAGGTGCTTGCTTTAAACCCGCAGGAAGCACACAGCCCATAATTACTTCACTCACATCGTCACCGGCAATGCCAGCACGGCTTACGGCGGCTTTAATCGCGGCTGCGCCTAAATCGGGTGCGCTTACAGGGCTTAATTCACCCATGAAACCGCCCATTGGCGTGCGCGCGGCGGAAACAATGACTACTGAATCTGAGCTCATGAAACTTATCTCCTGAAGGTTGTAAAACTTTACGTTAACGTAAACTTCATGTTAGCTTATCGTGTATAAGTGCCGTATGGCAAGTAAGTGGGAATAGTAACATGCAGAATACTAGAGTTTCAGCAGTGGAAGCAGAATTTGAAACTAGCCCTGAGCGCGTTCGCCGCACCCAGGATTCGTTCAGTATTGGTGATTTATCGAAAGAATTCGATATCACTACCCGAAGCATTCGTTTTTACGAAGATCAGGGCTTGATTCTGCCTGAGCGGCGTGGCCAAACCCGCATTTACACGCAAAAAGATCGCGTGCGTTTAAAGCTGATCTTACGCGGCAAACGCCTAGGCTTTACGCTTGCGGAAACTAAAACCCTATTCGATATGTATGAACGTGATGGCAGCAGTGTGAACCAACTGCAAACCATGTTGCGTTTAATAGATGACAAAAAGTTGGCCCTGCGCCAGCAACTCGAAGATATTAAAGTTGTTTTGCACGAGTTAACCGCCGTTGAGAGCGGATGCCGCGCAGAGCTCATTGAAAAAACCAAGGAGAACCCATGATTAGCGCCTATAAAACTTTCAATTTCGATCTCGGTGAAACTGCCGATATGATTCGTGAGCAAGTAAATTCGTTCGCTCGTGATGAAATCGCACCGCGTGCTGCCGAAATTGATGAAGCCAATGAGTTTCCTGCCGATTTGTGGCGCAAATTTGGTGATATGGGCCTGCTTGGCATTACTGTTCCTGAAGAATTTGGTGGTTCAGAGCTCGGTTATTTAGAACATGTTATTGCCATGGAAGAAATTAGCCGTGCCTCGGCCTCTGTAGGCTTGAGCTACGGTGCACATTCAAACCTGTGCGTAAACCAATTAAAAATTAACGGTAGCCAAGCGCAAAAAGAGAAGTATTTACCGAAACTTGTAAGTGGCGAGCACGTAGGTGCTTTAGCTATGAGTGAGCCAAACGCCGGTTCCGATGTGGTAAGCATGAAGCTGCACGCTAAAAAAGATGGCGATCATTACATTTTGAACGGTAATAAAATGTGGATTACCAACGGCCCTGATGCTGATGTTCTCGTGGTGTACGCGAAAACTGAACCGAGTGCAGGGTCAAAAGGTATTACCGCATTCATTATTGAAAAAGCAAACACTCCAGGTTTTAGTACTGCACAAAAGCTCGATAAACTTGGCATGCGCGGCTCAAACACTTGTGAGCTAGTGTTTGAAGATGCCCGGGTTCCGGCAGAGAACATTCTTGGCGAATTAAACCAAGGCGTTAAGGTACTGATGAGCGGCCTTGATTACGAGCGTGCAGTTTTAGCGGCTGGCCCGCTGGGCATTATGCAAGCGTGCATGGACGTTGTTGTACCTTATATTCACGAGCGTAGCCAATTTGGCCAAGCCATTGGTGAATTCCAATTGGTGCAAGGCAAGATTGCTGATATGTATACCCAAATGAACGCGGCTCGTGCTTATGTATATGCTGTGGCGAAGGCTTGTGATCGTGGTGAAACCACACGAAAAGATGCCGCCGGTGCTATTCTTTACGCAGCTGAGCTTGCAACTAAAATGGCCCTTGATGCCATTCAGTTATTGGGCGGCAATGGTTACATTAACGAATACCCTGCGGGCCGCTTATTACGCGATGCTAAGCTATATGAAATTGGAGCTGGCACCTCGGAAATTCGCCGTATGTTAATTGGCCGTGAGTTATTTTCGGAATCGAAGTAACTAAGCGCTAACCGATAAGGAACCTCGTTGTGGCTATTATCACCAGTAAAGTGAATTCGCGCGATGAAACATTTTTAGCGAATAAAGAATCGATGCAGGCCGTAATGGCCGATTTGCAGGAAAAAGCGGCACAAATTAAGCAAGGTGGCGGTAAAAGCTACCAAGAACGGCATGAATCGCGTGGCAAGCTGTTAGCCCGTGATCGTATTCAGCGTTTACTTGATGCCGGCTCACCATTTTTAGAGCTGGGTCAATTTGCCGCATGGGATGTTTACGATGATTACGTGCCTGCAGCTGGTGTTGTTGCCGGTATTGGCCGGGTTGAAGGTGTTGAGTGCATGATTGTGGCAAACGATGCCACGGTTAAAGGTGGTACTTACTACCCCCTCACCGTGAAAAAGCATTTACGTGCACAAGAAATTGCCGAGCGCTGCCACCTCCCCTGCATCTATTTGGTTGATTCCGGTGGCGCTAACCTGCCACGACAAGATGAAGTGTTCCCAGATCGGGATCACTTCGGCCGCATTTTCTTTAATCAAGCGAATATGTCGGCGAAAGGCATTCCACAAATTGCTGTGGTAATGGGCCTTTGTACCGCAGGTGGTGCGTATGTGCCCGCTATGGCTGATGAATCCATTATCGTAAAAGAACAAGGCACTATTTTCTTAGCGGGCCCGCCGTTGGTAAAAGCGGCCACCGGTGAAGAAGTAAGTGCTGAAGAGCTTGGTGGTGCCGATGTGCACACCCGCGTTTCTGGTGTGGCTGATCACTTTGCCGTGAACGATGAACATGCGTTAGATATCGCCCGCCGTTCGGTTTCCCGTTTAAACCGCCCTGCGAAAGCGCAGCTTGATGTAGAGCCTGTAAAACCGCCGCGTTATCCGCAAGAAGAAATTTACGGCATTGTCGGCACTGATCTGCGCAAGCCTTACGATGTGCGTGAAGTAATTGCCCGTATCGTTGATGATTCTGATTTTGATGAATTTAAACAAAACTACGGCAATACTTTAGTTACTGGTTTTGCCCGTATTCACGGCTTCTTAGTGGGTATTGTGGCGAACAACGGCATTCTTTTTTCCGAATCGGCGCAAAAAGGCGCACACTTTATTGAGCTATGTGCCCAGCGCAAAATCCCTTTAGTGTTCTTGCAAAATATCACCGGCTTTATGGTGGGTAAGAAATATGAAGCGGAAGGTATTGCTAAGCACGGTGCGAAAATGGTTACTGCGGTAAGTTGTGCAAAAGTGCCGAAGTTTACCGTGTTAATTGGCGGTAGCTATGGTGCTGGTAACTACGGTATGTGTGGCCGTGCTTATGATCCAACGCTGATGTTTATGTGGCCAAATGCGCGCATCTCCGTAATGGGTGGCGAGCAAGCCGCTGGCGTTATGGCGCAAGTTACCCGTGATGGTAAAGAACGCAAAGGCGAAAGCTGGAGCGCGGAAGATGAAGCCAAATTCAAGCAGCCGATTATTGATACCTACGAGCACCAAGGCCACCCTTACTACGCTTCGGCGCGGTTATGGGACGATGGCATTATCGATCCCGCGCAAACGCGCACGGTGCTCGGTTTAAGTATCTCTGCGGCATTAAATGCACCGATTGAAGATACACGCTTTGGCGTGTTCCGCATGTAAGGGGTGTTTATGTCTGCTGACCATGTAGTTTTAGAGATTGATAGCCGTGGCGTGGCCCGGCTTACCATGAATCGCCCAGAAGTTCACAACGCCTTTGATGATGTGATTATTGCCCAACTACGCGCTGCCCTTGATGAAGTGCGTGAAAACGCCGATGCACGGGTATTAGTGCTGCAATCGGCGGGTAAAAACTTCTCGGCGGGTGCTGATTTAAATTGGATGCGTTCTATGGCTGATAAAAATTATCAGGAGAACGTAGAAGACGCAGGTGAACTCGGCGCTCTGATGTGGGAACTGGATCAATTACCAATTCCTACCATCGCCTTGGTAAACGGTGCGGCTTTTGGTGGCGCGGTGGGCCTGGTAGCCTGTTGCGATATGGCCATTGGCCAAAGCCGCGCAAGCTTTTGCCTCTCGGAAGTAAAAATTGGCCTCATTCCAGCGGTTATTAGCCCCTATGTTGTGCGCGCCCTTGGCGAGCCAGCAGCACGCCGCTATATGCTTACGGCCGAACGTTTTTTTGCGGCTGAAGCGCACCGCTTGGGCTTGCTAGATGAAGTTACCGATGGCGATTTAGAAGAAGCGCTCGAGCCGCTCTTAACTGCACTCTTGGCCAATAGCCCCGCTGCAGTAAAAGCCTGTAAAAATCTAATTCAACACGTGAGCAACTTGCCGCTGAACCAAGAATTGGTAGCTGAAACAGCACGCCGTATTGCAGAAATTCGCGTGTCTGCTGAAGGCCAAGAAGGCCTGAGCTCGTTCCTTGAGAAACGCACACCGGCTTGGCAAACGGCTAAAGCGCAAACGGATGGAAAAAAATAATGGCTCAACAATTATCAAAAATTCTAATCGCCAACCGTGGTGAAATTGCTTGTCGAGTAATTCGTACCGCGCGCGAAATGGGTATTAAAACGGTTGCGGTATACTCCGATGCCGATACCAATGCGCAACACGTGTTACTAGCCGATGAAGCTGTGCATATTGGTGGCTCACAAAGCAGTGAATCGTATTTATGTGCCGATAAAGTAATTGCGGCTGCGAAACGCACCGGTGCCCAAGCGATTCACCCGGGCTATGGTTTTTTATCGGAAAACGAATCCTTTGCTGAGGCATTGCAAGATGCCGGCCTTATTTTCATTGGCCCACCGGTAAAAGCAATTGCCGCTATGGGTTCAAAAAGCGCCGCCAAGAATATTATGGCCGAAGCCGGCGTGCCTTTAGTGCCCGGTTATCACGGCGATGATCAAAGTGATGATCTGCTTGCCGCAGAAGCTGAAAAAATTGGCTACCCGGTGCTGTTGAAAGCAGCATACGGCGGCGGCGGTAAAGGGATGCGTATCGTAGAAAAAGCCAGCGAATTTGCGGAAGCCCTAGCTTCTGCAAGACGTGAAGCGAAAGCTGGCTTTAGCAACGATAAAATGCTGGTAGAGAAATTTATTACGCGCCCGCGCCACGTTGAAATTCAAGTGTTTTGTGATCAGCATGGCAACGCTGTGTATCTTGCTGAGCGCGATTGCTCGGTGCAACGCCGCCACCAAAAAGTGGTTGAAGAAGCACCAGCACCTGGCCTCAGTGAAGAAACCCGCAAAGCTATGGGTGATGCCGCGGTACGTGCAGCGCAAGCAATTGATTATGTGGGTGCTGGCACCGTTGAGTTCTTATTCGATGAAGATGAAAGCTTCTACTTCATGGAAATGAACACCCGCTTGCAAGTAGAGCATCCGGTTACTGAAATGATTACCGGCGTTGATTTAGTAGAATGGCAATTGCGCGTTGCGGCGGGTGAAGAACTACCGATGCAGCAAGATGAAATTGTGCTCGATGGCCATGCTTTTGAAGCGCGCATTTATGCCGAAAATGCTGATGATAACTTTATGCCGAGTACCGGCACCCTAGCCTACTTGCGTCACCCTGAAGTTTCACCTTATGTGCGCTGGGATTCAGGTATTGTTGAGGGCGATGAAGTAACCACCTTCTACGATCCAATGATCGCCAAGTTAATCGTGTGGGATATCGACCGGGAATCGGCATTGCGCCGTTTAACCAACGCATTGCGCGAAACCCGCATTGCTGGGGTCACCACCAATACCGATTATTTACACCGCATTGTAAGCCATGAAGCATTCCAGAAAGCCGAACTTACTACCCGTTTTATCGAGCAATATGGTGAAGCGTTGCACCAGCGTGAGAAAGGCTTACCGGAAGCAATTAACTTGCTTACCATTGCGGCTTCAATTATTCGCAACCGCCAACAGGCCGCTAATCAAGATCCATGGTCACGTGCCAACGGCTGGCGCGTTAATGCGGCGGCAAAACATCGTCTGTGTTTAAAAACTGCCGGTTCTGAAAGCGAAACGGTTCTAAACTTAGAAGAAACAGAAGCAGGTATTTATTGGCCTGAACACGAACTTTCTATGAACTTCGCCAACGATGGTGCGGTATTAGTAGATGGTTTGCGCTTCCATTGTGAAATAGCAGAAGATAACGGTCGTTTCACGCTGTTTAGCCACTATGGTCGATTTGATGCTAGCGTATATGATGCGGTATCGGAGCTAATTCATGAAGAAGAAGCCGGCACCCTTACCGCACCAATGAACGGTACGATTGTGGCGGTAAATGTTGCGGCAGGCGATACTGTAAGCGAAGGCCAAGCGTTAGTAGTTATGGAGGCGATGAAAATGGAATACACCATTCGCGCGCCATTCGATGCTACCGTAGAACAAGTGTTCTTCAACGCTGGTGAGCTGGTTTCTGATGGCGCCGAACTGATTAGTTTAGCTACAGATTAAGCGCTAGAGCGCCATACCACCCTAAGGTAAGTAGCCGAAAAAAAAGGAACGCACAAATGCCGAATAAATTGCCAAACAGCATCGCGAGCAAACTACCCAGCTCTGTACGCATCGTTGAAGTTGGCCCGCGTGATGGCCTACAAAACGAGCAAGCGGTAACGACGGCAGATAAAGTAGCACTGATTCACAATCTCGCCGATGCCGGTTTTAAAACCATCGAGTCAGCTAGTTTTGTGAGCCCGAAATGGGTACCGCAAATGGCGGATAGTGCCGATGTGTTGCAGCAAATTAAGCGGAAGAAAGGCGTTACCTATTCGGCACTTACACCCAACCTAAAAGGCTTTGAGTTGGCAATGGCGGCCGGATCCGATGAGGTAGCCGTGTTTGGCGCTGCATCAGAAGCATTCAGCAGAAAGAATATTAACTGCTCCATTGAGGAATCGTTAGATCGCTTTGCCCCGGTGATGGAAGCTGCGAAAGCAGAAGGCATTCGTGTTCGCGGTTATGTTTCCTGTGTTCTCGGTTGCCCTTATCAAGGCGAAGTTCCAATTAGCGAGGTTGTGCGTGTAGCTCGCCAGCTTTATCGCATGGGCTGCTATGAAATTTCGTTAGGCGATACCATAGGTGTCGGCACCCCTATTCACGCGCAGCGCATGCTCGGTGCTGTCGCTGATCATGTGCCTATGGAACAATTAGCGTTGCATTTTCATAATACCTACGGCCAGGCACTGGCAAATTTGGCTGCGTGTTTGCCTATGGGTGTGAGTGTGATTGATAGCGCGATAGCAGGCTTAGGTGGCTGCCCATACGCTAAAGGCGCAAGCGGCAATGTGGCGAGTGAAGATGTACTTTACATGCTTGATGGCATGGGCATTGAAGCCGGCGTGAATTTAGATAAAGCGATTATTGCAGGGCGCGCCATTTGCAAAGCACTGGGCACTACCCCGCGCTCAAATGTAAGCATTGCCCGCAGCGCAAGTTAATAAAAAACTAGAATAAAAACGCACTAATAAAGGCGAAGTTATGAACCCAGCGAATAATCTTTTGTGGCAACCTACTCCGGAACAACGTGAACGCACACAAATGATGGCATTTTTGCGGACCGTTGAAGATAAATTCGAGCTCGATTTTTCTACTGATAATTCTGCCGACGCATATGCGGCGCTGCATGCTTGGTCGGTTGCTGAGAAAGAGAAATTTTGGAGCTTACTTTGGGACGAATTTTCGGTAATTGGCCATAAGGGCGAACGCGTTCTTATTGATGGCGATAAAATGCCTGGCGCTGAATGGTTCCCAGATGCCGAGATTAACTTCGCTGAAAACTTATTGCGTTTTCGTGATAACCGCCCCGCCTTAGTTTTTACTAATGAGCACGGCGAACGTACTGAAATTACTTACGCCGAACTCTATCTAGCCACCGCTCAACTTGCTGCAAAATTGAAGCAACAAGGTGTACAGGCCGGTGATCGGGTAGCGGGTATGTTGCCCAACTGTATTGAAACCATTATCGCCATGCTCGCAACAACAAGCTTAGGTGCGGTTTGGTCGAGCTGTAGCCCTGATTTTGGCGTGCAAGGTGTTCTTGACCGTTTTGGCCAAGTTGCACCGAAAGTGCTGTTCACGGTAGATGGTTATTTTTATAACGGTAAAACGCTTGATATCAGTGATAAAGTAAATGAAATCGCAGCGAATTTGCCTTCAGTGGAAGCTTTGGTAGCTATCCCATTTGCGGGGATTCAGCACAGCATTAACAACGCCGTAGCATGGAATGATTATCGGGATGTTCAGGCCACTGAACTTGCCTTCGTACCACGCAAATTTAACGACCCGCTCTACATTATGTTCAGCTCAGGCACTACTGGGGTGCCGAAATGTATTGTTCACGGCATTGGCGGCACTTTACTGCAGCACATCAAAGAACATGCCCTACACACTGATTTACGCCGCGAAGATACCCTTTTCTACTTCACTACCTGTGGTTGGATGATGTGGAACTGGCTCGTTTCAGGCCTTGCTATTGGCGCGCGTTTAGCGCTATTTGATGGTTCTCCGTTCTATCCTAGCCCTGCCGCAATGCCTGATTTAATTGATAAAGAAGGTATTACTGTATTTGGCACCAGTGCCAAATACCTCGCTGCATTAGAAAAAGCTGGAGAAAAACCGCGAGAAAGCCACAAGTTAAGCGGTTTACGGGCGATTCTTACTACTGGCTCGGTATTAGCGCCGGAGAGTTTTGATTATGTTTATCGCGATATCAAAGCCGATGTGTGCTTAAGTTCAATTTCTGGTGGTACCGATATTGTTTCTTGTTTTGCTTTAGGCAACCCAATTCTTCCGGTATATCGCGGGCAGTTACAGTGTCGTGGGCTAGGCTTAGCAGTGAATGTTTACAACGATGCGGGTGAGCCGGTGCAAGGCGAAAAAGGCGAACTTGTTTGTGAACAGAGCTTTCCATGCATGCCCATAGGCTTTTGGAACGATACCGATGGCAGCCGTTATCACGGTGCCTACTTCGAGCGTTTCGATAATATTTGGGCACATGGCGATTACGCCGAACTCACCACCGAAGGCGGTGTGATTATTTATGGCCGTTCTGATGCCGTGTTAAACCCAGGTGGCGTGCGAATTGGCACCGCTGAAATTTATCGGCAAGTTGAAAAGGTTGATGCGGTTCTCGAAAGCATCGCCGTTGGCCAGCAATGGCAAGACGATGAGCGCATTGTGCTGTTTGTGAAGCTGCGTGATGGTATTGAACTTACCGATGAATTGCGCAATGAGATAAAAAAAATCATTCGTGCCAATGCAACACCTCGTCATGTTCCTTCAGTTATTTTACAAGTGGCCGATATACCTAGAACCATTAGCGGAAAAATCGTGGAGCTAGCGGTGCGCCAAGTAGTTCATGGTGAAAAAGTAAAGAACACCGACGCGCTCGCGAATCCCGAAGCGTTAGATTACTTCCGTGATCGTGCAGAACTTAGCCAGTAAATTCGGTTTTCTACAGTTTTTATGTGAATTTACACGTTTATAATGCGACGCCACTAGACGCGAAAAATTTAAACGTGTAAAAATAACTACTTGCTTCGCGCAATCCGTAATTTTCGTGCTGCGATTTAGAGAAATGGATTTCGGTGTAGTAAGCAACTTTAGTGAGCGGCCTTGGAAATATAATAAGAATAGCCATCCATATGATGAAATGCGCAATTTAAAAAGACATAAACAGGCTATATTTGCCGGTGTAATAGGATTAGTGGTAACACTAGTGCTTACATTCTCACTCCGCATTTCGGATAGCAATTCAATCCGCGATACACTCGACTCTGAGTTATATGATCTCCAACTAGAAATTCGCCGCGAATTACAATCACATATGTTTGGTTTCACTTGGGTGAGCCGACAAGGTGAAGTTGGTCCTGCTTGGGTTGATGAAGGCGAACTAATTACCTCCTATTACCGCCAATTCCGCAGCCTTTTTTGGGTAACCGCGGATGGTGAAGTTATTCGTCATTACCCCAATAGTTGGAACCCTCCTGCCACCGTACCTGAATCTATTGCGGTATGGCTTAGCCGATTCAACCCAGGAGCGCGCTACTTAATCAGTGCCGAAGAGCTTGCCGAACATCCCGCCGATTTATTGTTGGTGGTGCCTTTCAACGGTGAGAGCCACAATGGCTTTTATGCTGGCATTATTGATATGAACCGGCTACTTCACTTAACCGTGGCCAGCCATTTAAAAGATAACACTGCCTTTCACGTTGTTCGCCAATCTGATTCTGAAGTTATGTTTAACCTAGCGCCAAACGATCGCCTGAAAGCGGAATGGGGTAACCATCGAGTATTCCAGATTTTTGGTGAAACATGGATTTTAGAGCTTTGGCCAACGCCAGAGCGCCTGCAAGAAATGCGCAGTAAATTGCCATTGTTAGTGTTACTTGCCGGTTCATTGGTAACCGGTTTGCTTACCTTTGTTTTATATTTGCTAGGCGTAAGCCGCGTACGGGAAACCATGCTGCAAGAGGCGAACCGTGAGCTTTACGATGAAATTGAAGAGCGTGAAAAAGTAGAGCAGCGGGTTGCCTATTTAGCGGAGCATGATTCACTTACCGGCTTAGCTAACCGCAACGCCATTATTGCGCAACTCGGCAATGAACTTGATATTCTGCGGGAACAGAGCTTGCGCGTAGGTGTTATGATTCTGGATCTCGACCACTTTAAAGAAGTAAACGATACCCTTGGCCACAATATTGGTGATGCCCTACTTAAACAGGTATCAACGCGCCTTTCTGAATTGCATGGCGGCAAATCTATGTTAGCGCGTTTAGGGGGCGATGAGTTTGCGGTAATGCTCACCAACGTTCGTGAACAAGAAGATTTAGAATCCTATGCTGGTGAAATTATTGAAGCGCTCGATAAGCACTTTAATGTAGAAGGCTACGAAATTTTTGTTACCGGTAGTATTGGTATTGCCCTTACCCAAACCGGTCAAGAAGATGCTGAAACACTAATGCGCCACGCCGATACCGCGCTTTACCGGGCAAAAGAGCGTGGCCGAAATACCTGGCACGTATACAGCCAAGAACTTCATGATGAACTGGCCGATAGGCTCGATTTATCGAAAAAACTACGCTATGCCATTGAGCAGAATAAACTTGCTGTGTTCTATCAGCCGCAAGTTGATATGACTACGCGCAAAATAATTGGTTTAGAAGCACTTGTGCGCTGGATCGAGGACGATGGCACCATTATCGGCCCCGATCGCTTTATTCCAATTGCTGAAGATTCCGGCCTTATCCTACCAATTTCCGATTTCGTGCTGCAAACTGCCTGTCGGCAATTAGCCCGTTGGCGCGATATGGGTTTGAACGATATTCGCGTTTCGGTGAATTTATCGGGTCGTCAGTTCCAAGTGCCGGATTTAACCGATCAGATCCTATACGCGGTTCGCAGTGCAGGCATTCCAACTGCATTCCTAGAACTCGAGCTCACTGAGCAAGTGTTAATTGAAAATAGTAAATCGCACACGCAGTTTATGCAGGACATGCGGGATAACGGCATAACCCTCGCTATTGATGATTTCGGTGTTGGTTATTCTTCACTTTCATACTTAAAACACTTCCCTATCAACGCGTTGAAAATAGATCGCTCGTTCGTGAAAGATTTACCCGACGATAAAGACGATGCCACTATTACCCAAACCATTGTAAGTTTAGCGCGTAACCTTGATATCGGTATCGTTGCTGAGGGTGTAGAAAATCAGGCGCAAGCTGATTTCTTAATTGAGCGTGGGTGTACGATTGGCCAAGGCTATTTCTACAGCCGCCCTGTTCCTGCCGATGAAGCAACGGCACTGTTAACCGCGCCAAATAGTGTAATTCCTGTTAAAATATCCTAGATAATTCATTTTCATAAGCCCCGAACTATTTCAACAGTTAATATTTCGGTTGCTACTGTGTTCGCCCTTTTATTGGCGTTAGCGAAAAGCTAAAGAATGAAAGCACAGATTACAGAATTTAAAATTCGAAATGTGAGGAGTACCCACAATGGCTACACATGATGTAGAACGCGAGAGTATGGAGTTTGATGTACTGATTGTGGGCGCAGGCCCTGCAGGCCTCAGCACTGCATGCAAGCTTGCCCAGTTGAACCAAGAACAAGGCAAAGATTTGCAGATTTGCGTTATTGAGAAAGGTTCTGAGGTTGGTGCACACATTCTTTCGGGGGCTGTATTTGAGCCGCGTGCACTTACTGAATTATTCCCAGATTGGAAAGAACGCGGTGCCCCACTAAACACGCCGGTAACGCGCGATGATATTTTCATGTTCGGGAATGCCGAGAAAGCCTCAAAGTTACCTAACTTTATGGTGCCTAAAACCTTCCACAATGAGGGTAACTACATTGTAAGTATGGGTAACGTGTGCCGCTGGTTAGCGAGCCAAGCAGAAGAGCTGGGAGTTGAAGTTTTCCCCGGGTTTGCCGCCGCAAGTGTGATTTACGGCGACAATAACGAAGTATGTGGCGTACTTACAGGCGATATGGGCGTAGGGGCCGATGGCGAGCCAAAAGATGGCTATATGCCTGGTATGGAGCTGCGCGCGAAATATACTATTTTTGCGGAAGGTTGCCGCGGCCACTTGGGCAAAGAGCTTATTGAGCACTATCAGTTAGATAAAGATAGCACGGTGCAACACTACGCTATTGGCTTTAAAGAAATTTGGGATATTCCAGTAGAGCAGCACGAAGAAGGTGTAGTGGTGCATTCAACGGGCTATCCACTAAAAGACGAAGCAAGCGGTGGTGGTTATTTATATCATGCCGAAAATGGCCAAGTGTTCTTGGGTTTAATTATTGATTTGAATTATACCAACCCGCATTTGAATCCATTTGCAGAATTCCAAAAATTCAAACAGCATCCACAAATTCGCAAGGTTTTGGAAAATGGTAAGCGCGTAAGTTATGGTGCGCGAGCGATTGCCAAAGGTGGTTTCTATTCATTACCGAAAATGACCATGCCCGGTGCTGTATTGGTAGGTTGTGATGCGGGTACACTTAATTTTGCCAAAATTAAAGGAAATCACACCGCAATGAAGAGCGGTATGTTGGCCGCAGAAACTGTTTTCGCGGCACTTAGTGGCGAAAATTACGGCGCTGATTTAAAAGAATATACCGAAGCTTTTAAAGATTCGTGGCTATATGATGAATTATATCGTTCACGTAACTTTGGCCCAGTTGTTCACAAATGGGGTACATGGTTAGGCGGTGCGTATAACACCTTAGATCAAAACTTTTTTGGTGGGAAACTTCCCTTTACCATTAAAGATACAAAAGCTGATCATGAAGGTATGCAACTTGCAAAAGATGCAAAAACTATTGATTACCCGAAGCCGGATAACAAAATATCGTTTGATCGCAATTCTTCGGTTTATTTATCCAATACGAATCACGAAGAAGATCAGCCGTGTCATTTACAGTTAGCTGATAAAGATATTCCGATTCAAGTTAATTTACCGAAGTTTGATGAGCCAGCACAACGCTACTGCCCTGCAGGTGTATATGAAGTAGTTACCGCCGATTCCGGTGAACAGCGTTTCCAGATTAATGCGCAAAACTGCATTCACTGTAAAACGTGCGATATCAAAGATCCGAGCCAAAATATTCGCTGGGTAACCCCTGAAGGTACCGGCGGCCCAACATATCCCAATATGTAGGCTTGCAAATAAACGAATAGTTCGTAAATAGAAAGCCCATCAAACAGTGCAAAAATACCCGCACTTTTGATGGGCTTTTTTTTGTTATGAAATAAGAAGTTATATTAGCAAGAACGGCATATACTATTTACGCAATTATGTTCTAAAATATACTGTGAATGTCAATTCTTCGTAAGTTTTCGCTGAACAAATAGCATTGCAATTGTTTGCGCGTTATTTTCATATTAAAGTTCCATCGCAAACATGCGTATTTGCAGCGCTTTCTATTTCGATGCTTTCGATTTTTATCATCGAATATTATATCTACGAAAACTAGGCTTCATTTATTTGCAAGCAAGTGAAATCAATTAGAAGTCTCTGATTAACAACTACCTGATTAACAACTAAAAGTAACATAGGATAATACATGAGCGAGTTTACAGATATTCTAACCCATGCCCGCCGCCTCAACGCAGCAACAAAAGAATTAACCGTTGCTGAACTAAACGATGTGGCCGCGAAATTGGCAAATATTATTGAGCAGCGCAAGGACGACGAAGCTGAGCAACAACGCCAGCAGGCTGCCAAACAGTTAGAAATCGAACGGATTCGTAAACAAATAGCCGATGCTGGTTTAAACCCAGAAGAAGTACTTGGTACTGAGGCAGGCGTAAGTAAAGGTAAATCAAAGCGTAAGCCTTATAAAAAACGGGCGCCGAAGCCTGCCAAATATAAGTACATTGATGCCAATGGCGAAAGTAAAACGTGGACCGGCCAAGGCCGCACACCAAAACCTATTCAAGAAGCATTAAACGCTGGCCGTTCGTTAAACGATTTCTTAATCTAAACAGAACTTCAGCTACGAAAAAAGGGTGTTTCGAATAAACGAAACACCCTTTTTTGTTGGCTAACCGCTTTAGCGTAAACGTATACCTGCATCACCCACGCCAATATCAATGTTTATTGAAAACTCGCCATCGCCTCTGCCGCTAGTAGTTTCCGCAACAATTGCGCGCTTCGTTTTCACATCGTGGCCACCGCGAATACTGGCAGAACCTACGCCTACATCTGCGCTAATCGCGCCGGCTTCACTTAATAAACCTTCAACTTTGGCATCACCAACACCGAGATCGATATTTACCGCTGTTGCACCTACTTTTACATCAACCAAGCCAACACCTAAATCAACATCAAGCTTCTCTACTGCCGGTAAGGTTACATGCCACGTAGATTCAACATTGTTCTCTGAAAAAGAAATGCTGAGCACACCATTACGTT
The DNA here is from genome assembly GCF_003987345.1 of Aliidiomarina shirensis. Taxonomy (GTDB): domain Bacteria; phylum Pseudomonadota; class Gammaproteobacteria; order Enterobacterales; family Alteromonadaceae; genus Aliidiomarina; species Aliidiomarina shirensis. Next base: position 677,517 of record NZ_PIPP01000001.1, read on the forward strand.
CGCGTATAGCAACATCCATATCGCTCACATCTTTGGTGCGGCGCATAATGCCTGAACGCTTGCCTTCGAAAAGTGCGCGAATAGTAAGTTCAGAGCCTTCACCCTGCTCTACGTATACCGAGCCTACCCCGTTTTTCAATATAACGTGGTTCACATCAGCTACCGAAACTTCATGGTAACGCTCAACTTCATCGCTTGCAGATGCTGCCGTGCTTAATGTAAGCACGCTTAGCGATGCTACGAATGCGATCACGATCCAGCTCATTTTCTGCATAGTTGTTTTCATTGCTTTACTCATCATGTGTTCCTTTTTATTTTTACTACATAAATACATTCATTGAATATGGGTGTTATCTGCCAAACTGAATGCCGCTAGCTTTTCCTGATTCAAGCCCTTTGGCTTTGAATGCTTCGTGCCTGTATCTTTTAATATCCGCACAAGTAGGTTCTAAAAAATTGCACCTACATATATACATAAGCAATTATTAGGCCAAAATTATAAACCCTTGTTTTAAATGAGTTATTTATTTTAAATAAAATCTAACTTAGTGATATTCCACAAAATGTGGTGAAATATATAGATTCCTTTGTGGTATCAACCATTTTAACGATAGCCCAACCTGTACCTTACGCCAGCAACCTAATGAACAAGATGGCGGAAATTATTCCGCGAACGAGCGCAAACGTGAATATGCCGAAAACTGAAAGTAGCAAGAATAGTGAAAATTCTGAGTATCGCTTCAAACCCATCGGGTTTATTGAATCGCCCTACCGGCAGAAATTCGCCATTCCCCGGCAACCTGGTTTAGTGCCCAGCGCTCGCGGCATAATCCATTTCACCGAAGAGTTTGCTCATTCTGATTGTGTGCGTGGTATAGAAGCCTTTAGCCATCTCTGGCTCACATTTGTGTTCCATGAAACCGCAGCGCAAGGTTGGAAGCCGTTAGTGCGGCCTCCGCGCCTTGGTGGCAATATGCGCAAAGGCGTGTTTGCCACGCGCTCTACCTTTCGCCCTAATCCGATTGGCCTCTCGGTCGTTGAACTGGTTGCCGTAGAGGCTAACAAGCTTATCGTGCGTGGGCTCGATCTACTTCACGGCACGCCAATTTTGGACATCAAACCTTACCTACCCTATTCCGATAGCGTAAGCGGCGCACTGGGTGGCTATGCCGATGCGAACCCAACCACGGGTATGAGTGTTTCCTTTACCCCAGCAGCCGAGGCCGCAATATTGCAGCATCAGCACGAATATCCTGAGCTACGGCAGTTGATTAGTGAAGTGTTGCAACAAGATCCCCGCCCCGGCTATCAGCGCGAACAAAGCTGGGATAAGGAATACGGTATGCATTTATATGATTTCAATATTAAGTGGCGTGTAATAGCAAACGATAATCATGTAATAAGCATCAGTTAAGCCTTTGTTGCATGCGCCTAGGCTGTTAGAATGCTGCCTTAATTAGCTAATTTAACTTGCCATTTCTAGCACGAGATAAACCAATATGCGCACTAGCCAATACCTGCTTGGAACAATGAAAGAAACCCCTGCTGATGCAGAAGTAATAAGCCATCAGCTAATGCTGCGTGCCGGTATGGTGCGTAAAGTAGCATCTGGGCTTTATACATGGACTCCAACAGGCCTGCGGGTATTGCGCAAAGTTGAACATGTGGTACGCGAAGAAATGGAAAAAGCAGGCGCTATCGAAGTGCTAATGCCCATGGTGCAGCCTGCCGATTTATGGGAAGAATCTGGCCGCTGGCAAGATTATGGCCCTGAGCTGCTACGCATTAAAGATCGCCACAACCGTGATTTCGTATTGGGCCCTACCCATGAAGAAGTCATCAGCGAATTAGTGCGCAAAGAAGTAAACAGTTATAAGCAGCTGCCACTCAATCTATTCCAAATTCAAACAAAATTCCGTGATGAAATTCGCCCGCGTTTTGGCGTAATGCGTTCGCGCGAATTTATTATGAAAGATGCGTATTCGTTCCATACTACGCAAGAAAGTTTGGAAGAAACCTACAAAACCATGTTTGATGCGTATTGCAATATCTTCACCCGCTTGGGCCTCGATTTCCGCCCAGTAATTGCCGATACCGGTTCTATTGGCGGCAACATGAGCCACGAGTTTCATGTGCTCGCCAGTTCAGGTGAAGATGATATCGCGTTTTCTGATAGCTCAGATTACGCTGCGAACGTTGAACTTGCTGAAGCGGTGGCAATCGCCGATGAACCATTAGCCGCTACCCAGGCCATGGAAAAGATTGCCACGCCGGAAGCGAAAACCATTAAAGCGTTGGTTGAACAATTTGATGTAAACATCGAAAACACAGTTAAAACACTTATTGTGCATGCGGCAGAAGCTACTGACGCAAGCGATAAGAAAGCAACAGAAGCAGCCACCGGCAAAAAAGCAAAACTAGTCGCCTTAATTATTCGTGGCGACCATGAGCTCAACGAAATCAAGGCAGCAAAACACCCTGCCGTAGCTTCACCATTGGTGTTTGCTAGCGATGAAGAAATCAAAACAGCCGTTGGTGCAGGCCCAGGGTCGCTTGGCCCCGTAAATCTGAGTATGCCAGTAATTGTTGATCGCGCGGTAGCCAGCATGAGCGATTTTGCGGCTGGTGCGAACGAAGAAGGCTTCCATTTCTTTGGTATTAATTGGAACCGCGATGTTGATTTGCCAGAAGTGGCTGATTTACGCAACGTTCAAGCGGGTGATGCTAGCCCTGATGGCAAAGGCACTTTAAATATTGCACGCGGTATTGAAGTTGGCCATATATTCCAGCTTGGTACCAAGTACAGCGAGGCCATGAAAGCCGGTGTATTAAACGAAGAAGGTAAAAACCAAGCGTTGATCATGGGTTGTTACGGTATCGGCGTTTCGCGCATTGTGGCTGCTGCGATTGAACAGAACAACGATGCCAATGGCATTATTTGGCCTGCGGCTATGGCGCCTTACCAAGTGTGTATTTTGCCCATGAATATGCATAAATCGGCACGGGTACAAGAAGTTGCGGAAAACCTATACGCAGAACTCAAGGCCGCTGGTATCGAAGTGTTGTTCGATGATCGCAAAGAGCGCCCTGGCGTAATGTTTGCCGATATGGAATTGATTGGTATTCCACACACCATAGTTATCGGTGAACGAAACCTTGATGAACAAGCAGTTGAATATAAAAACCGCCGCAGCGGCGAGAAAGAAACCTTGAAAATTGCTGACGTATTAGCGCGCGTTCAAGGCGAGTAATTAGAGGATTTCATTGGCGTTGCTGAACTCGAGTTTAGCAACGCCAAAGTTAACGTTTACTTATCTTCACCTGCTAGCGGATCCACGTAGTGCAAATGCACATCCCACGGAAAATGAATCCACGTGCTTTGTTCAATATCCGCTTCGTATTCATCAACCAGGGGCAAGCCTTCAGGTTTAGCATACACGGTAATAAACTTAGCTTTTGGCAATCGCTTGCGCAAAAAGCGTAAGGTATTGCCAGTATCTACTAAATCATCCACCACTAAAAAGCCCGCACCATCGTCGGTGCAACTAATATCTTTGAGCATTTCTGGTTCAGCGGCTTGGCTTTGATGCGCGTAACTACGCACGCAAACGCTTTCTACCAAACGAATATTCAATTCACGAGCAAGAATAGCGGCCGGCACTAAACCACCCCGGCTTACTGCAATAATACCTTGCCATTGTTCTGCAGGCAGTTGGCGGCGAGCTAATTCGCGGGTAGCGCGATGAAGTTCTTCCCAAGAAACAAAATATTCTTGGTTACTGTGCAATCCCATGGGTGCTCCTTTTTATGCTAGCATTCGTATTCAGATTGCAAACGATTATAACACCATGTTGGGCGAAGATACGTACCCAGATGCATTCACACTTTATTTTCTGAATTTTATTTAAATAGGATAGCAAAATGCCAAAAGCGATTTTCATTGATGCCAAAGGCGGCCAATACGAACTCGATGTTGAAAATGGGCAAACCCTGATGGAAGCCGCTACGGATAATATGCTGGATGGTATTATAGGCGAGTGTGGTGGTGTGATGTCGTGTGCCACTTGTCATGTATATGTGGCTCCAGAATGGATTGAAAAACTCACCCCAGCCGACGATATCGAAGAAAGCATGATTGATGTTGCTCGTGACCCACAAGAAAACAGCCGTTTAAGCTGCCAAATCACCATGAGCGATGAGCTCGATGGTATTGTGGTACACATGCCAGTGGCACAATTCTAAGGGCCATTTAACCCTGCACAGCTACCATGGTTCTATCGTGGTAGCCGGTGGTTACTGCAATAAAACCACTGAGCTCGGCATCAAGTTCGGCATCGCCAGTATCGACCCGCAAAGGTCGTCCATTTAATGCCTGCAGCTTGGCTTTGGTAGCAATTACTTGAATATTATCTTTACCCACAGCGCGAATTACAGCTGGCGTAAGTTGCTGATTGCCACGGCCAAAAATGTGCCCTTGGCCGCCGATTAAGGTAATCACCAAAGCCATTGGTGTTCTATTTTGCTGCGCTTGCAACACCCGTTGCTCGAGCTCAGCGCCGGTAATATCAGCTTTTTCTACTTTGCCCTGATACACCACATCAACGCCCAGCAAGGTATTTTTATGGCTTAGTTCACTCATTAAGAAATCAACGGTGGAGCCCGAACCCATAATATATAGGGTATTATCGTCCATACTTTCGATCACATCAGCGGCGATATCGGCGAGCACTAGTTCATCACTCTCCTTACCACCTATCTTTACCGCCTGCATATATTCCAATTCACCCGGTACTTGCAACTCAGCATAACGCCGTGCGCGTACCGTGCCATTGCGAAACGCATCTTCATCAATATCCATAACATCAGCCGCTCTTAGTGTAGTGAGCTTGCCGGAAATCAACTGCTCTAGCACTTTGCCAGCGCCCAAGGGCGTTATCGCATATACCCCGGAATGAATTTTAACGCCCGCGGGTATACCTACTACTGGAAGTTCTTCTAGGCTCCCATTGCCATTTTCATTATTCGCAGCCCGTGCGCATTGCTGCAAGGCCAAGGCAACATCGCGTGCGGTGCCATCGCCGCCCGCAAATACTAATAAATCAGGTTTCTGCGTGGCGATAGCGGTAACCGCTTGTTGTGTATCGCTGGCTTCTGTTTGTACGCTTGCCGCGTGGTAAGCCACTTCATGATGAAAACCAAGCTCAGTTAATACATCAGCCCCCATATTCCCGGCGGCCGTAATGAATTTTATGTGCTCACGGTATGGCAATAACACGGATAGTGCTTGTGCTACCCGCTTTTCCGCTTTTTGCTCTGCCCCCCGAGCCAGTGCTTCGCTGCGGGTTTCTGCGCCATCACTACCTTTTAACGCTACCGCGCCGCCAATACCCGCAAACGGGTTAATCACCAAACCAAAACTATACGGATACATGGAAAACTGCCTCTTCTGGTGCTTGTGAGCTGCTCATTTGGCTCTCTTGTTGGCTTTCTCGTTGACGCTGCTGCTCGCGAGCGAGCATCTGCAAGCCCTGTTGTTCTATCAGCGTGTAGGTAACTGCTGGAGTGCCCCACTGCGCTTGCAATACCGCAGCAAAGCGTTGCGCCCGAGGGGGCCAGCCCGTTTTTGCTCGGTAAAGCGCCTTTCCCACTACCGCAGCAGCAAACTCGAGCCGATTGGGTGGCTCTGCACCACTGAGATTATCCACACTAATCTCAAACTGAATACCTGCAGCTAAACTCAAATACCACTCAATAGCTTGCGGGTGTACTTCCGCTTGCTCAAAGCGCGCTTGTAATTCTGGCGAGCGGCCATCGGGGGCATACCAATAGCCGAAATCGGGCAAGTGCCGCCGCACTTTGCCGGCCAAACACCAATGCGCTATTTCATGTAACGCTGAACGAGCATAACCGTGCGCAAACACAACACGATTGAACGGGTGCTTGTTAGAGCTAGGCAAATACACAGGTTCGTGCTCGCCCGCGAGCAAAACAGTTTGCTCACTTTCTTGGAAGGTATTATTAAACAGGCGGATCAATTGATCCGCCTGCGCTTCAAGAATTATGGCCATACTCAGCTATAAAACCTATTCGTAATGTTGATACTCCAAGCCTTCAACCCACCATTCCGGTGCTTCTTCACCTTTCAGGTAGTAATCAAAGAATTCAAGCATTTTCAACGTGTAATCAATCTTGTTGGCATAACGCTGCAAGTGGTGCGGTTCACCTTCGTATTGCAACATAACTACCGGTTTATCTAAACGGCGCAGGGCAAGATAATACTCGATTCCCTGCTCCCATGGAACGGCCTCATCTTTATCACCAAACTGAATTAACATCGGCGTATTAATTTTATCCGCCACAAATACCGGTGAGTTCTTCAAGTATGGTTCTAGATTATCATACATACTATCACCAATACGGCTTTGCCCAGTTTCGTATTGGAATTGGCGAGCTAAACCTGATCCCCAACGAATACCGCTGTATGCGCTTGTCATGTTTGATACAGGTGCGCCGGAAACTACCGCTGCAAAAATATCGGTTTCAGCGACCAAGAATGCTGCTTGGTAGCCCGACCAACTGTGCCCGTGCAGGCCAATAGCATCAGGGTCTGCAACACCCATTTCAATGATTTTTTCCATTGCCGGTACTAATGATTCGGTTGCACTTGGCCCCGGGGCACCATGGCGGAAATGAACATCTGGCAAAAACACCACATAATCTTGACCCAAGAAATATGGGAAGTTCGGGCGATGATTCACTTTCATTTGGTTCCACTGGTATAAACGCTGCGAGAATTTCTCGTAGAAATACACCATCACTGGATAACGCTTATTCGCATCGTAGTTATCAGGCTTGATCAAAACGCCTTGCAGTGGCTCACCACGCGTTGATTCCCACTCCACTAACTCGGCATTACCCCACACAAACTCACTCTGCTGTGGGTTTACATTCGTTAGTTGTTTTGGTGCTGAGAAATCACGGTCGGCAATCATTAAATCTGGAAACTGGCGGAAGTCTTGCTCGGTAAACAACACTTGTTGCTTATCTTCACTGTGCGCCAAGAAACTATAGGTTTTCTCGCCTTCAATAAGTTCTGTTAATTCACCTTCTGCCACCTCAAAGTGGTAGAAACCACTGGTTTTCAAGCGCTCATGATACGCACGCAGTAACACCGGCTCTTCCGCGTTAATTACATTGTGATCATCGGTAAACACCACACGGAATTGGCGATCGCTCTCACGGCCAACTTGCGTTAAGTTAACCGCATTACCGTTGTTATCGATTTGCCAGATATCAAAACGATCATATACCCAAAATGCGCTGCTATCGGCGGCCCAACCTGCTACACCGTAACTACGCGGCTCGGCTGGCACATCGTTTTCTTCATCTACCCAAGAAACGTTCGCATTCGTGCCAACTACTTGGCTGCGCCCGCTTTCGCTATCAAAACGTTTCAGAACATTATCTTGCACAAACACAACATAACGGCCGTTTGGCGATAGGCTACCCCGTTCACTTGAGCGCAATTTCTCAGCGACTAACTTGCGTTCGCCGGTGGCTAAATCCACCCAGTAAAGATCATGATGAAAGCCATTCCAAGTTACTTCGCGCTGGTACGGTTCACTGTTCCACGCTAACGCTGCAAATGGATGATCATTTAGACTAATCGATTCGAGTGGCTCATTACTTAGTGCCACCATGTTGCCAGCAGCTGGATAAAAAACTGCAGCTGCGGTTGCGCGTTGCATGCGGCTATAGGTTTGCCGCTGTTGGGGTTGAATCATGCCATCATCGCCGTGCCAAACTTGCAAACGACGATCCCCAAGAAGGCGATCAAGATTGTAGAGATCTTCCGCCGACTTTGGCTTTAAATCAGTTTCCTGTTTTTCTTCTGGCGTTGGCCGATGACCAATAAACAAACGTTGGCTATCATCGCTGAAACGCATTGCACTATGCTCAGAAAGAATCATGCCATCACGAGCAACATCGGCTGGCCGCGCACTTGCTTGGCCCTGCTGCCATAACCACAGTGTTTGCGGTGTTTCCGTTAACTTGGTTTCTTTTTCACCGGACAAAAAGGCAAAAAATTCGGCATTCGGCGCAAACGTAAGCTTGCTATATTTCAGTTCAGTAGAGCGATCGAGAATATAGCGTTGGCTGTTCCCAGTGTTAAACATCACTACCGCAGCTTCTACTTGTGCTTCTTCTTTCGCGCTTTCGTTATCGCTATTGGCCGTTTCCGAATCTGCAGTTTCTTCTTGCACTGCTTCTTCATGTTTAGTGTGCTCAACCCACACCACCCGGCTACCTTCCTCGGCTACCGCATAGTCGCTAACATTATTAACTTGCTGTTGCTCACCCGAACTTAAGCTCACCAGCGTTAGAATTTGCCCTTCTGGGCTACCATTCTCTTTGCTAAATTCTTTTACATGCAGAACTAACAAGTAATTGCCATCGCCGCTAAAAGCCGCCGAGCTGGCATGGCTAAAGCTTTGTTGTTCACCGCTGCTCACATTCACTAACACAGCATTGCTCACTAGCTTTGCCCGCTCTTCACGCGAACTCGCTTGCTCACGCTCCAACAACGTAGGCTCCTGCATGAACACTACGAACGCGCCATCTTGGCTTACTTTTGGTGCATGGCCACGAGGAACGGAGAATGTTTCACCATCTTGGCTACGCACCACGATACCTTCGCGATCGCCGTAATCAGGATTTGCAGAAAAAGCGATGGTTTCTAGATTCTCGCTTTGTTGGCGCTGCTCAATTTCCCGAAACTGCATAATATCAGTGAGTTCTAGGGGGCGAGTTTCTGCAGTTTGCGCACTCGCGGTAGGGAATTGCAGCATGCTGAAAACCAGCACAAGTAATGCAAAATAGGTGGTGAGTTGTTTCATGGCAACCTCGTTAGCGTTTTTAATTATCCTCCTATTATCACTAACTCAGTTGCGAATAACTACCCCACTAATCGCGCCACGGCTAAAGCTCACCGATTTGCGCTTAAATTAACTCGCTCACGAATAAACATGGCCGCAATCAAGCCAAGTAACGCGGCGATTGCTGCCGCAGTGAAGGTGAATTCTGCGCCCTCGCCCTGTTGCCACAAAAAGCCAGCAAGCCAGGCACCTAGAGCGCCCCCACCGGCGAAACCTACACTCAAATAGAACGCTTGACCGCGGCTGTGTTGATCAGCCGGAAAATAGCTATGCACATAACGCATTGCAGCACTGTGATGCAACGCGAAACTAAAGGCGTGAACCAGTTGAATTGGAATCAGCCACCACAGCACATCGGCGAAGTTTGCTAACGCCAACCAACGCAAACTGGTAAGTGCTAAACAAAACATGAGTAAGCGCCGCACGGTAAACTGAACCACTAAACGGCCAGCAATGAAGAACATCGCGACCTCGGCGGCCACACCCAATGAAATCAGTGCGCCCACAGCAATTGGTGCATACCCTAACTGAGTTAAATACAGCGCGAAGAACGCATAAAACGGCGCAAAGCTCATTTGCAGCAACATGGTAGAGATAATAAACATCACAAAAGGCCGCCGCCGAATTCGCCGCCAAAACCCTTCCGGTAGCGGTTGATTCGGATCTTGGTAGGCTCGTTCAGGTTCCTCTAATTTGCTTACTGCAACGAGTAACGGAAGCAATAATATTGCCCCGAGTATTGGAAAGCTCTCTGTGCCTGCTAAATCGAGTAATTCGGCGGTAATGAGTGCCACCAGGATAAAGCCAAAGCTACCGGCCATACGGATACGGCTATAGCGATGGTTTTCAGCACCTAAGCTTGCCAGGGTAACCACTTCAAGTTGTGGCAAAATGGCAGACCAAAACAAACTAACTAATCCGAGTAACGAGGCTACCGCAAGGTAGCTATTCACTTGCGCCAGCAACACCAACATTACCAGCGAACTCAATACACCAAAACGGATGAGCGGCACTAGCTTACCCAAACGATCAGCCACAGCGGCCCAAAGTGGCGGCCCTATTACCCGACAAATAGTGGAAATCGCAATCAGCTCGCCAATTTCGCGCGAGCTAAAGCCTAAGGCATCTAGATAAAAGCCAAGGTAAGGTACGAGTAATGCCAGTACGGCGAAATAGCCAAAATAGGACCAGCTCAAACGCCGGCATTGGCTTTGGAAAGCAATTGGGTTCATTTCAAATGCGGAACATTAGTCGTTACATGGCCATTTTGCGCGCGTTGACGCAGCCAATGATCAATGAGAGTAAGCGCCATCATAGCTTCCGCTATCGGTACCGCACGAATACCCACGCACGGATCATGGCGGCCATGAGTGCTGATAGTTTGTGCATTACCAAATTGATCTATGGTTTTGCCTTCCAGCTTAATGCTCGAGGTTGGTTTCAGCGCTATTTCAGCGGTAACCGTTTGCCCACTGCTAATGCCACCTAAAACCCCACCGGCGTGATTCGAACAAAAGCCTTCTGGGGTCATTTCATCACGATGCTCTGAGCCGCGTTGCTCAACAACCGCAAAACCATCACCAATGCTGACCGCTTTTACTGCATTAATCGACATCAACGCCTTGGCCAAATCGGCATCTAAGCGATCAAAAACTGGTTCGCCTAAGCCTGCTGGAACCCCTGAGGCTTCCACGCGGATTTTTGCGCCCACAGAATCACCCGCTTTCTTTAGTTCGCGAATCAGTGCATCAAGATCGTCGATCTTGCTGGCATCAGGGAAGAAAAAGGGGTTATTGTGCACTTCTTGCCAGTCTAGCTGGCTTGCGGCTACGCCGCCCATTTGTGTCATTGCCGCACGAATTTGAATGCCTTGCTGTTGCAAAAACTGCTGCGCAATAGCGCCCGCGGCTACGCGCATGGCTGTTTCCCGAGCCGATGAACGCCCACCCCCACGATAATCGCGGTGGCCATATTTATGCGCATAAGTGTAATCAGCGTGGCCTGGGCGGAATAAATCTTTGATATCGGAATAATCACGGCTGCGCTGATCGGTGTTTTCAATCACTAATCCAATGGGTGTGCCGGTAGTTTTCCCCTCAAATACGCCCGAAAGTATCTTTACTTGGTCGGCTTCGCGGCGTGGCGTGGTATAGCGATTATTGCCTGGCTTACGGCGATCTAATTGCGCTTGAATATACGCTTCATCAATGTCAATACCGGGTGGGCAACCATCAATCACCGCACCTAGGGCTGGCCCATGGCTTTCGCCAAAGGTTGTTACTCGAAATAGTTCACCAAACGTATTTGCGCTCATGCCTGCCCCTTGCTGAATTTTTTTATTACTTTTTGCTACGTATGTTGTTCATTTTGCCCGTGGTATGCGGCAAAAAAATTATCGGCCTGATTTACTTATCGGCGAACTCTGCCGCGTGCGCAATCAATTGCTCACGATTAATGACAAACACACCAGCGCCACCATTTTCAAAGTCTAGCCAGATAAAGGGTACATCTGGCCATTCTTGCATCATATGCACCATGCTATTGCCCACTTCGCACACCAGAATGCCATCCCCCGATAAATGCTCAGGCGCATCACGCAGGATACGCCGCACTAAATCTAAGCCATCATGCCCTGCCGCTAAACCCAGTTCCGGTTCGTGATGATATTCATCGGGTAAATCCGACATATCTTCAGCATCAACATACGGTGGATTGGTAACAATTAAATCATATACGTTGCCAGTAAGTGCATCGAGCCCATCCGATTCGATTGCGGTAACGCGCTCGCTCAGCCCATGCTCTTCGATATTCATGCGCGCCACTTCGAGCGCATCAGTGCTAATATCTACCGCATCAACTTCGGCATCAGCAAAAGCGTAAGCACAGGCTATGGCAATACAGCCAGAGCCGGTGCATAAATCAAGAATGCGCGCAGGTTCTTCACTTATCCACGGCGCAAAGTGTTGCTGAATTAGTTCAGCAATAGGTGAACGCGGCACCAACACACGCTCATCAACATAAAATGGTAAATCAGCAAACCAGGCCTTGTGCACTAAGTATGCGGCTGGAATTTTATCGCGAATGCGGCGGTTAACTAAGGCCACCAATTGTAGTTTCTCATCCGTGGTTAAACGGCAGTTGCGGCACTCATTTAACTCTTGAAAGCTTAACGACGTAACCGCTGATAACATCAACAACCCTTCTTCCCAACCATCTGCTGCACCATGGCCAAAATATACATCGGCGCCATTCAATGCAGAGGTAATATACCGTTGCCAATCGGCTATACTGAACAAATCGTCGGTTAGTTGTGTGTACTCGTGTGTCACCGTTAATTCTCCCTTTGCAGTTAGGCTCTCGCCATTAGCTGCATTTTACCCGCGGCACATCGGCCGCTTTCGGTTGTAATTGATAGCTTATGGCGCCTATTATACCCACGAATTTGTAGTAAATGAGTATTTCCAGCCAATGGCAGCGAAAAAAGCAAAGAAAACACCCAATAAAGCACTTATTTCTGTACAAGATCGCGAGCTTTTTCGTGCTGAAGTTGAGGGTATCACACCTCTTACACAAGATAGAGCCGAGTTACCGGTAGTGCCGGTGAGCAGAAAGAAAGTAAAACTAAAAAATCTCGCTTTGGAAACTCAGCGTGATAACGCCAGCGATCCCTTCTCTGATCATTATGAGCCGTTATTACCAGAAGGAACCATGAGCTGGGTGGCCGATGGCGATCAGCCATACTTGGCCAAGCAGCTGCGGCGCGGAAATTTCGCGCCAGAGATGACACTCGATTTACATGGCTACACAAAGTTACAAGCCAAGCGTGATTTAGCGGCTGCGATTAAACTCTGTGTGCGCGATTCGTTAAGCTGTTTGTGTGTAATTCATGGCATTGGCCACGGCATTTTGCGCCAGCAAGTTCCGCTTTGGTTGGCGCAGCATCCAGAAGTTCGAGCGTTTCACCAAGCCCCTTTAGAATGGGGTGGCCACGGTGCGTTGTTAGTGCTGCTCCGGAGCGCGCACCCCTTGCAAGATACCTTCCATCGCTAAGGGTTCAACATCAATGACAGCGATACCCGCGGTGGGAAATAACGGCGGTTGTACACGCTGATCCAGATAACTGGTTAGATAACAAACAAAGGGCATGTGCGAAACTAAAAGTACGGTTTCTGCCGGTTCAATTTGCAAGCGCGCCATGAGCGCACTGGCAAACATTTCCGGGTCGCCTTCAGGGGTGATATCGGTTGATACCTCAACTACCTCTGCGCCCACGAGTTTGGCAACTTCCGCGTAGGTTTGCTGCGCTCGCACATAAGGGCTGACAATAACTAAATCAATTTTCGGCGTTTGTTCGGCTAACCATTCGGCTGCGGTACGTGCCTCATCATGACCACGCTCGGTAAGCTCGCGTGATGCATCAGGCTCTACTTTCCCCAACTGCATGGTAGGTGCTTTTGCTTCGCCATGCCGCATTACAAACACTTTCATGAATCTTGCTCCGCTTGCTGCTCTGCATGTTTACCGCGTTTCTGATCTACGCGGCCGCCCGTTACTTTATCGGCACGGCCATCTTCTTTTGCTTGCTCTGCACGACGACGGCGAATCTCTTTCGGATCTGCCACCAGCGGCCGATATATCTCTATACGATCGCCAGAACGGGGTGTATCACTGAGCTTACATGTTTTATTCCAAATCCCTACCGCGTGCTGGCTGAGATCAATTTCTGGAAAAAACCGTTTTATGCCTGATTGCTCAATCGCTTCTTCTACCGTTGCGCCTTGCGCTATCGATAGCGAAACAATTTTTTGTTTTTCTGGCGTAGCGAACACTACTTCTATACTGATAAGGTTTTCAGCCATGACCATACACCTGCCGCGCACGCATCGCGAACGCATCGACCATGCGGCTTGTTACTTCATTGAATACTTTTGCGAAGGCGAAGTGTAACAGCTTGTTAGAAAATTCAAACTCAAGCTTCAGCGTTACCTTGCAGGCATCTTCGGCAAGTGGCTTAAATTCCCAGCCCCCATGTAAATCACGGAACGGACCTTTTACTAGCTCAAGCCGAATAAGTTGCTCGCTGACTAAGGTATTGCGGGTTGTGAATGCTTGGCTAATACCGGCCTTACTGATAGCAAGCTCGGCCACCATACTATCAACCGTTTGCTCAAGGATTTCTGCACCAACACAGCCCGGAACAAATTCCGGATAGGCGGCAACATCATTCACTAGATCATACATTTGACGGCAGCTGTAATGAACTAAAGCGCTGCGTTCAATTTGTGGCATTACAAATACCTGCCTTCCATCGATTGCGGTGAGTAGAAATAAACGTGCGCATTCTACTCCTTCTTTGAAACTGATGCATCTTTTGTGATTTCTCTTTTCAGCGCCCGTATGATGCGTATAATACGCGCCATGAAATCGAAAAATAAATCTGTACCTACAATAGCCCTGAATAAAAAAGCACGCCACGAATATTTTCTTGAAGATAAGTTCGAAGCGGGCCTTGAATTAGAGGGTTGGGAAGTAAAAAGCATCCGCAACGGCAAAGTAAATATTGCCGATAGTTACGTGATCTTAAAAAACGGTGAAGCTTATTTGCTGGGTTCTCAAATTCAGCCGCTGCATCAAGCATCAAGCCATGTAGTCTGTGATCCAGATCGGACCCGTAAATTACTTCTGAAGAAAAAACAGCTGAGCGTTTTATTTAGCAAAGTTGAGCGTGATGGCTACGCCATTGTAGCCACCGCGATGTATTGGAAAGGCCCGTGGATAAAGCTAGAAATTTACTTAGCCAAGGGTAAAAAATCCCATGATAAGCGCGACACCGTGAAAGACCGCGATTGGGCCCGCGAAAAAGAACGTATGATGAAGCACAGCGTACGTTAAAACCCACAACCACAGTAGGTTTGTACGTTTTGCCATTGTCCAGAAGCGCTGCATTGCGCCGTTCCAGTGCAGTGCCATTCACTTCCCATCGTTGCGCAGCCCAATCCACTTTGAGTAACCTGAGCTGAGCTGCCCGCTGCGGTTTCAGGAAAGTTCAATGTAGTAAATGTGAGTGGCTCGGTACCTTGAATGGGCTCCTGAACGAGAAAGCCCGGGCAGTTTGCCTCGGTTCGTTGCCAGTTGATCATCGCTACAATATCACGCCAGACATTGGTGTTTTTCCGATTCCGAGCCCTTATTCGCACCATTTCTTGCCATGATTCACCAGGCGCTAAATCCTTACTTACGGAACAAGTGGTATTGCCAGCTTGCAGTGGTGCAACGATCTCCGGCGTGCATTGCCCCGAGGCACCCGGTACTAAAACCTCAAACTCACACCCATGCACGCACTCACCGCCACCAATGCCAATATTTGCTACGAATTGTTGCTCACCTTGCTCACGGTTACACCCTTGGCAGCTTTGCAGTGATAGCGCCGGTGATGTAGGTGCCTCACACCAACGATATTCGTACATACAGTTGTATAAATTCTTATATAAAATATCCAGCTCCGCGTGCAGCTCATCGAGGGATTCTGCCGGATATCCACGCAGTTCTACCGGCGCGTCTACAACCACATCACCAGCGCTTACGAAGTTGGCCGTAATGCTATTCATATTCCCATGTTGAACACTTAGTGTATTCGCCTGCCCGTGATTTATATTAGCAACGTTGCTCTCTATGCGTGCTATTTCTGCCTGGGCCGCACTGCCGCTGGTTGCCTGCAACTGATTCGCATTAAATCTATTCGACGATATGCGCGTTGCCTGCGCGTTTATCACCGCCACGTTTTGAAAGTGTGCATTGGCAGCGTAGGTATCTTGCATCTGCATTTGTTCTTGCTGCCAAACATTAATAAAGCTATTCGAAGTTAAGCGCAGTAAACCTACATCTCCCTCTTGGCCTGACATTGAAGCGGTATTAAAAACTTCACTCGCTAACGTATTCGCCGTTAGGCTAGTGGCCGTTACGCGCTCACTCTCTAACACTGCGGTATTTAATTGCGAGGTGGTTAATTCATCACTAGTCAATTCATTGCTATTTATTGTTTCAGCCAACAATTCTTCAATATTGACGATTGCAGAACTAGACATGCCTAAGTTCGTATTCATGGCAGAGGGTGTTTCACCACTGCGTTTTAACCAACCAGAACTCCCAGCATGATCATTCGTATTTGCAGGCTCCGTTGCGAGCTGTAACCACAGTTCACTACCACTTACCCAACTAGCCGCTAAATATGGTTGTACCCGCTCTACCCGGTTTCGGCCATACAACTTGATACGCAATGCATGCGGGGTTTCCGAGGGCGACGCACTTGGAACCAACTCAATAGATTCTACGTAGTCGTTTACGCTCCCTGCGAAAGGAGGCAACGGCCAGTGCCCATTTTTTTGGTAATAGTGCATGATCGCCATACGGGTTTGATGCAGTGTTTCCACAATTAGCTCATCTTGCAATGCATAAGCTTTACTTTGATTATAAATTTGTACTCCCAGCGCCGAACCCGCTATCGCAATCAATAACACCAGCAACATGATCAACCCGTATCCGGATTGAGCACTAAAGCGAGACACGGCTTTGCCCCTGTAAACCTAATAACGCATTGATAAGATCTAAATTATCATCAGGATAAAATTGTTGCCCTTCGATGAGTGTTAACGTGGCGAGCCGGAGATGAGTAACGGCTAGGTTATGCCGCGCTTCTCGCATATCAGGTTGGTGCTTTAAAGCTTGTTGATAGGCGTTCTTCGCTGCTTCAATGCGCTGTTCGCGTAGATGCACATTGCCGAGTAAGAACCAGCTCTGAGCATCCTTTTCATTCGCCCGCAACAATTGGCGTAACGCACTTTCAGCGCCCAAGAGATCGCCATTCCGATAACTGGCAATAGCTTGATTTTCCCATTGAATTTGTTCATCAAACTGCAAACGCGGGGTTGCTGAACAAGCCGTAAGGAAACATATAATACATGCCGACAAAACAATTCTTAAATTTCTCATTGCAGGAGCTCCTTATCCCGTTCTTGCTGCCAAAATCCATGCTTAGCTAACACTCCGGCTGGTAATTCAATCACGCTTTGCGCATCGGCGCGATAGCGCCAAGACGAAGGCTTAACGTTGGTTTCAACATGAACGATTTCTTTGCGTTTGTTTAACCAAATCAAATCGATATCCGTGGCCATGGCAAATGTATGAATACTTCGGCAAGGGTTTAGCCAAACGCCTAAAGCATTGCCTCTTGCCCCCCAGCCCAGCAGCCTATTCCAGCCATTTTTCGCTACCTTTAACTGGCCAAGAAACTGTCGGTTTTCCTGCCAGACACATATCAACGATGCGAATTGACCGTGACATTGAATTCGAACACTCCATTGCACCATGTGCTTGCCCTCCTTGCTCTCGATACATTATGTTGGCCACATTAATTTACCGATGATCACACCGATGAAAGGCAACATCGTTGCCGGAAAAACGAATACAACCAACGGTAGCAACAAACGAACCGGTGCTTCTTGAGCACGGGTTTCTATCTCTTCGGCTACTTGCTGACGCCGAACTTCAGCTTGGTAATTTAATAAATCAGCAAGTCGACCTCCATGCTGATTTGCTTGAACTAATAAACTTACAAACATAGCCATTTCCGGCCCTGGAAGCGCTAGTTTTAGCTTTTTAAGGCTTTCAGACAGCGTTTCACCGGTGCGAGTGCGGCGCAATAACTCGCGCATCTCAAGCATCAGCGGATTGCCAACGCCATTCGCCGTGCTCACGATGCGTTGTAATGCACTTTGTAATGGGTATCCCGCCGATAACAACATGGCTAAGGTTTCCATAAACGCAGGTAATGCATAGCGTGCTTGTTGCCGGTATGCTTGCTTCGAACGCAGTAGCCAAATTTTGCGTAATGCATTCGATACTGAACTCGAGTATTGGTCTGCTTTTGCGCTAAACATTCCCCGAGCGCGCAAAATTAACGCCACGCACGTTCCAAAACCAAGAGCAAAAATGGCGATCAGCAATGTTGGTTCATTCATAGCGGAACCTCTATTTTTAGCATGCGATTAATCAACCAATGACCCGCCGTGAGCATACATAGCATTATCACCGCTAAAGCCCAGCCAATATGTTGGGTACTGAGCTGTTGCATCACTTGCTTTTCCATTCCCCAAAGCACTATGCATAGAAAAACAGGCAGTGCCGTCATCACCCTCCCCTGAATTCTGCCTTGTGCGCTCAGGCTTAAAATGCGTTGCTGGAGTTGTAACTTCTTACGCATGCTTGCCGCCAATCGCTCCAATAACGGCGCTTGCTGGCCACCCGTTTCATAACCGAGCTTAAGCGCCACCACAGTTCTATCGAGCTCAATCGAAGGAACCCGTTGTTGTAGGTCCGATAATGCATCGGCGAAGGATTTACCGAGCCTTAGCTGGCGGGTAACTAATGTCATTTCTTGCGCCAAGGGCACTGGCATTTCGCGCGCTAAAAACTGAAGCCCTGCTTGCATACTGCCACCTGAGCGCAATATGTTCGCCAACAGCAATAGAGCGTCTGGAAGTTGTCGTTGAAACGTTTTTAATCGCTTACGCTTCAGGTATTGGTAAAATCGCCAAGGCCCGATAATCAGCGCAGTTATTATGAGAAGCAGCCAGATCCACGTTATTGCGAACAGCCAAAGCAATACGAAAGTAGCGAGGAGAACAACTAACCAAATAGCCAGCAATTGGCGTACAGGAACGAACAAAAACAGCTCAGTTAGGCTTTGTTGCATCCGGTGCTCATAAGTATCTTGGTAGCTAGCTGCCACCTTAGAAAGCGCCATACTCAAGAAATAAGAGAATGCTGCACTGCTAATTCCAATAAAAAATAGCACTACAAATATGTCCATATATTTGCTCACTTACGTTGAGTTTTCTTTCCGTGTTTCTTAATTAACTTATATAAAACATGCATCAGAACATCAGAGCACTCTCTTGATTCAATTGCGCTAGTATTTGCTCGCGCTCACTTGTTGCTAGATGCTCGATAAATTTAGGAATTTGCCCGGTAACTTCGTGGGTTTGAGTGTTCACGTTAAAGCGAACTAATTCCGCAAGTTGCAACACATCGCCATCACTCCCTTGTAGTTCCGCCAAACTAGTAACGACGCGTTTACCGTTCGCCAATCGCGTTATTTGCACTAAGAGCTTAACCGCACCCAAGATTTGTTGACGAATTGCGCTCATGGGTATTTCAATTCCTGCCATTAACACCATAGTTTCCAACCGCCGCAAAGCATCTCGTGGAGTATTCGCATGCAGTGTAGTTAACGATCCATCGTGTCCGGTATTCATCGCCTGTAACATATCTAAGCTTTCTCCCGCCCTACATTCCCCAACAACAATGCGATCTGGCCGCATACGCAGCGCATTAACTACAAGCTGACGAATACTCACCAAACCTTCGCCCTCCTGATTCGCAGGGCGCGCCTCTAGCCTTACTAAATTAGCGTGTTGAAGTTGCAGCTCGGCAGCATCTTCAATCGTAATAATACGTTCATGTTCAGGAATAAAATCAGCAAGAATATTGAGTAATGTGGTTTTTCCACTGCCCGTACCTCCGCAAATAATCATGTTTTGCCGGCTGGTTACCGCAGCTTCAAGTAATTTAGCTAATGCGTTACTTACACTCCCCGAGGTTTTCAAATCCGCCATGGTTAGCCGGTTAATCGCAAACTTACGAATCGTTAAACATGCACCGTCCACCGCCAACGGCGGTATCACCGCATTCACGCGGGAGCCGTTCGCTAATCGCGCGTCTACCATCGGCGCACTATCATCGATACGCCTACCCAGAGGCGTAACAATTCGTTCTATCACCCGACGTACCGCTTGTTCATCGCGAAAACGATATTTACTTTCTTCGAGGCTACCACCGCGCTCCACAAACAGTTGGTTAAAGCGATTCAGCATAATTTCGGTAACCTCTGGATCGCGCAACAAACTTTCTAACGGCCCTAAACCGACCAAATCATCAATAGCACGCTGTATGAGCGCTTCCTCATCCACGCTTTGAATTTCTATCGCTTCGCGCTGCAGCTCAGAACGAATCGCGTTGGCAACCAGCTCTCGCAATTCAGCATCGGATAGCAAATCGATATCGGTATGATGTATGTTTAGGGAGTTCAGAGTGTTCTCGAGCAAACGGTTATATCGGCTTTGTTCTTGCTCAGCGAAATCGGTAAAGTTCATATTTTAGTTCTCCGTGAACTCACGCATGCCGGTGCATCCGATGGCAGCGAATGCACGCCATAACTGTTCCTGTTCAGCGAGTATCTTTTCACTACGAATATTTTGCGCCTGCAAATCACGCGGCGTTATAAACACCACAAGCTCGGTTTCTTGCGATTGCTGATCGCGATTCGATAATAGGCGTCCGAGTCCATTACCAACGCCAGGTAAACCTGAGTGCATTTCACTATTTTCTTGGCTAACGAGCCCCGCGATCACTAAGGTTTCCCCCTCCGCAACAGTAACCATAGTTTCAGCTCGGCGCGTTCTTAATCCGGGCACACCCTGAACCGCTACACCTTGATCCGGCTGACTCAATTCACTGACCACTTGCGTTCGAATACGGCCATCAGCGAGTTTCACCGGTTCAACTCGCAGATAAATGCCATAGTTTTTAAAATCCACTTCAGTTGCTCCCTGCAATGTAATCTGTGGAATAGGAATTTCGCCACCAGCTAAAAACTCAGCACTTTGCCCACTCTCCACTCGGAGTTTTGGGGTGGCAAGCACACGACCCTCACCCCGCTCTTGCATCATTTGCAGCGTGCTAGCAAAACTGCTGGCCCAGCCCACATATCCATACTGGCCAGCCGGCAGCGCACTTAACAACGATTCTTGCCCAGGAATCGCGTTCATACTGCCTTCGCCAATCGCTCGAAACCTAGCGCCCCCTTGCCAATCGCTCACAACGCCTAACGCCGGGCCAGCCATACTCTGCTGCCAACGCAACCCAAGTTGTCGTAATGAGCGCCGATTGATTTCATATACTTTCACTTCTAACTCTAGCGTGGCCACCTCCGTTGCCATGACCTGCACTTGGGTAATATTGAGAACCGGAAACGCTTCCTTTAACTGCTGTAATTTAGCGAACACCAGATCATCCACTTGCCCTAGGACGATTGGTTTTCCCAACTGCCAGAGTACTTCAATGGTTGCACTGGTATTTTCTAACTCAGCTAACAGTGCTTTTAGAACCGGTTCCGGTTCGGTATACACCTGAACACGAATTCGTTGTCGGCTACCATCCTCCAACCACCAAATAACGTCGGTTTGGCCAGCTTGCAGCGCCATAATCATCAGTTCGCGGTCATTTATCAGCCGAGCTTCGGCAACGTCCGGTTTTGCAAGAGCGACTCGGCTTATCGCATGCGCCGTGCTGATAACATCTGTTGTGCCTTCGGCCAAAACAACATCTTCCACCACTCGACTATGCTTTGTTTCTTTAACGTTCAACACCTCACCATGAGCCGTAGGTAAGCGCACCATTAACAGGAGCACAAATGCGAGGTGTGTAGTCGATACCCTTAGCATTATTGAAACTCCCGTGATCTCAGGCCCTGAAGGGTTGTGAATTGCCCCGGTATGATAATTTCAACTTCCGCGGCGCCTTTTAGCTTACTTAAGCGCGAAGAATCATTCGCTTTTCGTAAAATGGGCCAAAGCCCCTGACTATCTGCAAGTTGGCGGAGCATGAAGTATTTATCGAGAGGTACGGCAAGGGTAATCTGCTGATAATCGTGCTTACGTGCTCGATTCCGCTCCGCAACCGACGTTTGTTGCGAAGGCTGCACAGGTTTTTGAGACCGATTTTGCAACTGAAATTCCGCTTTAGTAACGTTCCCCGTTGCCAAAACTTCTACGCGTTCAAGAATGAGATTAGCGTTTCCATGTATTCCGGCGTAGAGATCAAGTACATCGCCTGGCTGCAATAAGCCAGCATGCTGTTGTAACGACGTTATTGACATGGAAAACGGAACCATTCCTTGCGTTAACGTATCAGCAAAGCCAAGCTTGGCATCAGCTTGCAGGTGTAGCCA
This sequence comes from Aliidiomarina shirensis, assembly GCF_003987345.1. GTDB lineage: Bacteria > Pseudomonadota > Gammaproteobacteria > Enterobacterales > Alteromonadaceae > Aliidiomarina > Aliidiomarina shirensis. Next base: position 699,519 of record NZ_PIPP01000001.1, read on the forward strand.
TTGAATTGGTTTGCCAGCTGCAATTGGCGTTTGCAAATCGGCGCGCACTATTTCACCAATGAGCAACTCAGCATCAGTTGGGTGAATAACATCGCTAGGCAAACTCACTTCATCAAGTTCGCGAACTCGCAAATATTCAGAATCGATACGCATACCCGCATTCAATGGCAGTGTAGATACCACAACCGGAACACGAACTGCGGTGCTTTCAACGTGCGTTAGTTGCTGGCTTTCTTTAACCTCTTGAACGTAACGATAAAGCAACACCGCTGAAACCACTGAACAAATCACGCCGATCAGAAATGGCAATAACAGCCCTTTTAGTAGCTTTCCCTTAATCACTGCAGTTCCCTCTGCTGTTGATGGTTATCTATCTATCATTTTACTAAGCCGGGTAATAAACACCCTACCGTCGTCTTGTTGCCAGCCAGCAATCGACACGCTCTCCGTTTTATTCTCTTTGGCAAGGACAAAACTTCCTGCATAAATATCATGCAGCACGATTTGCCAATTACTTGCTTGAGCATCATCTAACGCCTGTCGATAAATACTTCGTATGCTATCGCGAGTAACCCAAGTATGAATGCTATGATCAGTTGCTTGGTAAACTGAAACCGGAGTTAACGAACTCGCTGTTTCTTCCCTAACTTGCTCTTCAATGTAGGCCTCCGACCAAAGCACACGCGAGTCGGAAGCGTATGTAGACACAATATAATCTGCACCGATACAACTCGTTTGCTGCTGTTCTATTTGAAATACAGTACATCCATCGAGGTTGCGTAATAACTCCCTTAGCTTTGAATAAGGTAATCTAGCCGGCCAAATATGTAGGTTATAGCTGGCGAACTGTAGTTTACTGCGCGCTTCTAACAGCACATGCTGAGCGTCAAGAAAACGAGGCGCCATCGCAGGATTGGTATCGGCCATTGATACCATAAGAGCGTGGGCAAAGATCATGGTCACCATGAGCAGTACTCACCAGAACTACAGGAATTTGTATTCACCGATACTGCGCCACTCGGAACCACATCGACATCTACAAAGCCTAAACGTAGTTGCGAAGGTGCAAATTCGCGGGCGAACGGCAAAACAGCAACTAAAGATTGCACATGCTCAAAGCCAATTTTCTGCAAGTAGTGTGATGTTGTTAACGCCTGCGGACGACCAATAAGCTCATGCAAATGCTTCGGCGCCCACCCATCACTTAAACGCAAATAACTTAACCATGGCATGGATGCTGAGTCATCCTCCGAAGCAACTAGACTTGCGGCATGCAGGTTCTTCAAAGGTAAAGAAAAGCCATCCTGCCAATCGAGTAATGACCACAAAGGCTGCATACCTTGAGCAAAGGAATAATCATCGGTTTTACTCGTTTCTAACGTATAACCTTCACCGATGCTTAGCCCCAATTCCGTTTGATAATGTTCTAGCTCCCAGGGCTCTAATCCCACTTGTTCGCGCAAAGGCGATTGCTGCAGGTGCAAGGCTAGCAATTGCTGCCCAGCGTAACGTTGCTGCAATCGCTGATGTAATTCAGGAATGGCCCAAAGCAAAACCGCACCTAACACACTCACTAACAATGCAAGCTCGATTAAAGCTTGCCCACACGCTCTTCCATAAGCTCTGCTCATAACTGTGCTCCAATTAATTCACGCTCAATTTCGGTGATATTTTTTGGCCGAACTTGCCATAACGCATTATGTAAATTTGCCTGCTCTAATTGTTCATCGGACCGCGGCCAAAATCGCTTTGGCCTCTGGAAATACAATTCAACCCGGCCTACTCCCCAGAGCGGGCCCGCGCTTGCTGTTTGCGTGTCCTCGTCGGCAACTACTTTTTCTTGAACAACAAGCGTAATCTGCGGTGGCTTGCCATTTTCTTGCAAACGAAAATACGCAGGCGCACGATGCTGTAACGGAAACCTATAGCTTCGCCTGGTTGTTGCTCGCGAGGTTGTCCAGTTTTGCTGGTAACTATCACCAAACCCTTGTGTATTCCGGCGCGTAGGTAAAGGTTCCGTTAGATAACTGGCGCCACCACCCAAAGGCAGGTAGGCGTTGGTAACCCACAGATCCAGATGTAATTGATGCGTATCTAACGATTGCCACACCACGTTTCCACTCCGGTGTAAGCTCACTTCTGAACCACCCGCCCGGTATACCTCAGCATTAAGGAAATCAACCCAACGATATGTTCTGCGCTGACTAAACGGATCGCGAGAATCACTTACCATTCGTATGTAATCTTTTTGATCATTTCGGTTACGGCTATACGTTTGCATGCGCAACCAAAGATTCTCCGCATCTAGCAAGGTTTGGTGATTTAAGAAGCGTATTTCTAGATCTTTCTCACTCCCCTCAACAATATCTACTGCCGTTGCAATGCTACTAAGCCAAGCAGCCTGGTGAAATGCCCACTGGAATCCCGAAAGCCCTCGAATCACCATTTGTTGCAACGCAATCGCGCTAGTAATACCGGTGCGCATGGGTTGCCGCAGTTGGTTCAACAAGCGCGCAATATGCATCGTTACGCCATTCACATAGGGTATCCAAGCAGACACCATGGCGATATTCGTGCTTGTCTGGCGCGTCATTTCATACCAGGTGTGGAAGCCAATGATTTGGCCGATAGCCATTTCGTTCGCTATCATCGCCCGGTTGCTAATCGCTTTTAAGTTCATATCGCGAGCTGCTATGGTACCGAGTGCTTCCGCTGCATACTGAGCCACCTGCTCAATTTCGGTTCGCTTCTGAGCCTGTTGCGCCACTGCTACAATTTGCAACAATGCAAAAGCAAGCCCCACCACTACCAATGCCGCAAGCACCAAGTAAATTCCCTTTGAGCGTTTCTTAGCCGCCAGAATTGGTTGCTTCATCATAGTTACTTAAACTGTAATCTTGGTTCGCACGTTCCGCTGCATTATCAGCGGCAGTGCCCGCATCACGAACTTGTGTAGTACTTGATTGGCCTGAAATTTCTTGCGCAACTCCCGCCATTTGATTACGCACAGTCTTACCGAAAAACGAGTACACACCAATGGCAGCAACCACAACTAACGCGAGCACAACAATATATTCTGTCATGCCTTGCCCTCGTTGCCGGCGCACACGCAGCGTTTTACGCCCAAGTTGACGGGTTTGTTGGCAGTAAAAATTATGCCGGTATGGGGATTTTGAAACGATATTGGCTTTGAACATAGTGCCCTCCTTGAGCATGATGCTTCCTTATCTTCAGCAACACAGGCTGTTTAGATATAAGAAGCATAGCTACAAGAATTGCACCAGAAAAGTAGTTAGGGTGTTTTTACTCTATTGCCAAATATTTATGTAATTGAACAGATAAGCGCCAATTACGTTCACGGCACACTTTAATTGCCAGTTCAGTTGCCCGCGGGCGTTGGCTTATGGGCTGTAAACAAATAACTGCGTTGGCTTTCGCAGGTTTTTCCGCTAGCAACGCATCAAACGCTTCAATGTGTTTCTCCATTGCTATCGGATATTTTAATTCATTTGCTCGCTGCATTGCGCTAGCAAGCACAGGGTAACCACCGGGCATATCAACCTTTGGCGATACCGTGACCCAAGTAGCGTCACTCGTAAGCACTTCAAATGTGCCACTAGTTTCGATTTGCAGTTGATAGCCAAGCGGTTCAAATACTTCAGCCAACGGCCGTAAATCATACATACACGGCTCACCGCCGGTAATTACAATATGCTTCGCCGTGAATCCAAGATGTTGTATCTGTTCTAAGATAGCTGCAGCGGATAATTCACCATAGCGCTCATCCGGCCCAGTTTTCGCAATAACCTCGCCAAAATCAACGGCATTTTCTGCTGTTTTGCTCCATGTATGCTGGGTATCGCACCAAGGGCAACCTACTGGGCAACCTTGCAAACGCAAAAATATCGCCGGCACGCCAGTGTATAAACCTTCACCTTGGATTGTTTCGAACAGCTCATTTACCGGGTATAGCATTGAATTGGGCTTCCTGTGTTGCTTCTGTATCAGCGGAGATTAAGGTAAGATCATTGCATTAGGCGCATTATAGCAAAACCACAAACGAAATAGTGATTGGAGTTTGGAAACATCATGAAGCAACCAGCAGCGAACAATGAACAGCCAACCGCGAGCAACATTGCCGTGGTCATTTATTCTGGCGGTATGGATTCTTTCACCGTATTAAATCGCGCTATTGTTGATGGTTTTAATGTACACGCACTTTCATTCAACTATGGTCAACGTCACAGCAAAGAACTCGATTATGCTGCCAATGTATGTGAAAAGCTGGGAATTCCGCATAAAATCGTTGATATTCGTGCGATAAACTCACTTCTCGCTGGCTCGTCGCTTACGTCAGACATTGATGTACCAGATGCCGAATATGCAGAAGCAAACATGCAATCTACCGTGGTACCGAACCGCAATATGATCTTGCTTTCGCTCGCCATTGGTTATGCCGTTTCAATTAACGCGGATGAAGTTTACTACGGCGCCCACGCCGGCGATCATGATATCTATCCTGATTGTCGCCCGGAATTCGTCGAAGCAATGAACACGGTGAGCCAACTGGCGAACTACAAAGCGATTCCAGTGCGCTCACCTTATTTACACAGCAGTAAAGGCGATATTCTAGCCGATGGTATGCGCATGAATCTCGATTACGCGAATACTTGGACATGTTACAACGGCCGCGAACGTGCCTGCGGCAAATGCAGTGCGTGCCGTGAACGCTTAGCTGCTTTTGCTGCGCACGGATTAACCGATCCGATCAACTACGAAGTCTAAAATCATTACGGATTAAGCTAAAAACATTTCCAGCAACTTCTGCGCATTTTTCCAACGTTGGCTGCCTTTTACATCGTCAAGGGTACCGAAGTGGCTTTTGCCTTGCAGAATCTTAATCGAATCGCGGCTGGGTTCTGGAAATGTTACATCAGCCAAAACCGCGCGTGCGGCACTTTGATCATTGCAAACCAGTAATAGATCACAACCAGCGGCAATCGCTTTTTCTGCACGTTCTTGCACTGTTCCTGCTACGGTTGCGCCAGCCATCAGCAAATCATCGCTAATAATCACGCCTTGGAATTCAAATCGATCACGTAATACGGTTTGCAACCAAAACTCTGAAAACCCTGCAGGCTCTGGCGCTACTTGCGGATAAATGACATGTGCTGGCATAACCGCTTGAATATTCTGCGCTAATTGTGCGAACACCGAGCCATCATGTTCAAGAATATCAGCAAGCGAGCGATCATCTACCGGAATATCAACATGTGAATCAGCAACCACGGTACCGTGCCCTGGAAAATGTTTACCTGTTGCCCGCATACCCGCTTCATGCATACCACGAATAAACGCGTTCGCTAACCAAACGATAGCACTAGGATTATCTGCGAATGCGCGATCGCCAATGACTTGGCTCGGGCCATGGATATCTAAAACCGGTGCGAAACTATGGTCTACCCCACAGGCTAACAACTCACTCGCCATTAACCAGCCCATTTCCCGTGCCAGCGCAGCTTGCTGTGCTTCGGTTTTTGCGATTTCTTGAATATGGCCCATGGCTGGAATGGCAGAAAATCCCGGCCGGAAGCGCTGCACACGGCCACCTTCGTGGTCTACGGTGATCAGAATGTCGCGTTTCGCCGTATCTCTTATATCGGCAGTAAGCTCAGCTAATTGTTCTGGGTTTTCATAATTTCGGGTAAAAAGAATAACGCCAGCAACTGCTGGATGCGCCAACAGCTCCCGATCTTGCTCGGTTAAATGGGTACCTGAGAAATCGAGAATTAATCCAGACATAAAACGCATTTTCCTGTTTTAAAGGTGAGTATCAAGTAATGACGATACCGTATTGTATATCGAATTTCTGCTCCCTAAACAGATAATTAACGGGTAAATAGCAAGGAAAACACTCGAAGTGTAAAACTCGGTGAATGATTTCATGGAAAGCATTCCAAATTAACAAAAATATAACTATGCTAGAAATATAGGGAATATGATGCCAAATCAGTAATCTAAAACACTGTTTAGCTGCGAATTTTGGCTTGTGTGGCCGAAGCCAGCTACTTGAAGTAGAGAGAAATTATGTGTGCCAGCAAATTAAACCGCAAACGCTCGCCGTTCAGCCGTAACATATTATGGGCTGCTACTATTCCACTGTTCCTTACTGCCTGTGGCAGTGAAGACGTATTTACCGGTGAACCACCGCTCATTGATAACGCGCAATGTTCTACCACTGGTCAGAATCAGCAATTGTTAAACTTCATGAACGATCGTTACCTCTGGAAAGAGGATATGAACGCGAACGTTAATCCTGCGAATTATGATTCTATTTACGCCATGCTTGATGCCATTGTTGCGCCTCAAGACAACTTCTCTTTTATTATGACCGAAGAAGAGTATCAGGCACGTTTTGTTGATGCAGAATTCTTTGGCTTTGGTTTTGGCCTTCGTGATAGAACCGATTTAGGCTTAATCGAACTTCGATATGTATACCAAGATTCAGCTGCTCATGAGGTGGGAATGCGCCGCGGCGATGTAATTATCGAGGTGGATGGCGTATCTATGGAAACTTGGTATAACCGCATTGCCAGTGGCCAAGCTACATGGGTTGATATATTTGGTGAAAATAGCGAGGGTGTAGAGCGCAGCATAACCTTCCGTAAACCAGACGGTAGCTTGTTTACGGAAACCTTGCGCAAAGGAACGGTTGAAGCGAATACAATAATGGCTACCGAACGATTTGAAATTGATAACAAAGATGTAGGATATTTCGTATTTGATAGCTTTGTGAATCGTTCAGAAACAGATTTAAATAACGCTTACGATCAGTTAATCGGTGTTGATGAGCTCATAATCGATTTACGTTACAACAGTGGCGGGCTCGTTCGCGTAGCCAATCAACTTTCATCGCAAGCGGCTTGGAATAATGTTGAGAATGAAATATTTTTAACCTTCCAATATAACGAAAATTACGAAGATGAAGATTACCTTTTTGATTTAGGCCCTGGCATAGAGCGCTTAAACCTTGATCGGGTGTACGTACTTACCACCAGTGCTAGTTGTTCATCCTCGGAACTGGTTATTAATTCACTCAGCCCGTTTGTAGAAGTGGTAACCATTGGATCACCTACTTGCGGCAAACCCGTGGGCCAGCAGCCAGATCAGATTTGCGATAAAATTGTGTATGCTATTACTTTCCAAACTGTAAACGCCGAAGGCGCTGGTGATTACTTCGATGGTCTTCCAGTTACTTGTAGTGCAAGCGATCTTATCGTTGGTGATTGGGGTGACCCAGCAGATCCAATGCTGGCAGAAGCTGCCTATCATCTTACTAACGGGCAATGCAGCGCAGCAGGAGCTGTAGGTTCATTGCGGAGTATAGAAGCTGAGCGGGAACCACTTACTGAAGATCCAATCTTAACCAAGTGGCGCAAAGAGTTTTAAAATCGCGTTTCCTGAACATAAAAAAACCGGCACTGAGTGCCGGTTTTTTTATTTCCGATAAATATTCCTATCGAATTAAATTGGCTTCGCGTTAAATTTGCCTTCTTTCATTTCATCGTTTGCAAAACTATCTACAGCTATAGCGCGCATCCGCAGCACTTCACATTCGCCGAATTGTTCTGCTTCTTCAGCGTTTAACACATCATTGGCCAGTGCTGCCTCGGCAAGCTCGGCACCGAGTAAATTACTACTGATGGTACCTTTCTTCTGCGCTTTTTGTACTCGCTTATACACGTCTTGCAGTTCATGCATACGTACAAACGCAAGTTCCATGTGGCCGGTTACATCCTCAGCGTCGTCTTTCCAATAACTCAAGAATGTGTGGCGCTCACGAGCAACGCCAGGCTGCATCATGGCGTCTGCTATTGCTTGTGCATAGCTATCATCTGGTTTTTGGTAACGAATACCAAATGGGAACACTAGGAATTTCAATAATCCGCCCACGAAGCCATTTGGGAAGTTTTGGAAAAACCCGGAAAACGCCACACCAATGGCATGTAAGTGGTTGGCCAGAGCATAATGTACAAAGGGTAGATCCGCTACCTGACGGCCATCATCTTCAAAGCGCTTAAGCACTGCTGAGGCCATATACAAGTGGCTTAATACATCGCCCAAACGAGCTGAAATCATTTCCTTACGCTTCAAATCGCCGCCCATCGTAAGCATCGATACATCGGCGCAAAGCGCAAGGCCTCTGCTCATGCGTGATAGTTGCTGATAATATTTGGTGGTTTCACCGCTCACCGGCGCATTTGCAAAACGTGCGCCCGTTAACCCATGCCAGAAAGCACTAAACGTATTCCCAGCAGCAAAACCGATGTGTTTAATCAAAAGATGATCAAATGCACGTAACCCTGCATCTTCATCTTCATTCGCTGCCGCTTCCATCTCCGCCAAAACATAAGGATGGCAGCGCGTGGCTCCCTGACCGAATATCATCAAATTCCGCGTAAGAATATTCGCGCCTTCTACCGTAATAGAAATTGGCGTTCCCATATAAGTAGAAGCCAAGTAATTTAATGGCCCCATTTGGATGCCCTTCCCCGCATGCACATCGAGGGCGTCATTCATCACCTGCCGCCCCATCTCCGTCATGTGGTACTTTGTCATTGCTGTGATAACAGAGGGGCTGTAACCCTCACATAGAGCGGTTACCGTTAACCGCCGCATAGATTCTATGCTGTAGTTTAAGCCACCGATGCGGCCCATCGCTTCTTGTACACCCTCAAACTTACCAATTGGCAAGCCGAATTGATGACGCACAAAAGCGTACGCCCCGGTAAAGCGTTGCGCGTTGTGGCCTGTTGCCGTAGCCAATGCCGGCAACGAGATGCCACGGCCCGCAGATAAGCATTCCATCAACATTTGCCAACCTTTCCCGGCATATTTTTGGCCACCAATAATCCAATCGATAGGGATAAACACGTCTTTGCCGTAGGTGGTTCCGTTCATGAACGCTTGCGTTAACGGATAATGGCGATCGCCAATTTCAACACCTTCATGTTTAGTCGGAATAAGAGCGCAAGTAATCCCTAACTCCTCCTTGTCACCAAGCAAATGCTCAGGATCATAAAGCTTAAACGCCAAGCCCAGCACCGTAGCTACCGGTGCCAAGGTAATATACCGTTTGCTCCAATTCAGACGAATACCTACCACTTCTTCGCCATTAAACTCGCCCTTGCAAATAACGCCTGTATCCGGAATGCTGCCCGCATCAGAGCCTGCTTCAGGCCCGGTAAGTGCAAAGCATGGAATTTCATCGCCCTTGGCTAAACCAGGTAGCCAATATTGTTTTTGCTCCATGGTGCCATAATGGGTAAGTAGCTCGCCTGGCCCTAGAGAGTTAGGAACCATAATGGTAACGGCAGCGGTTAGTGAACGCGTAGCAATACGAGAAACGATATGTGAATTCGCCGCGGCGGAAAAATCTAAACCGCCGTACTCCTTACCAATAATCATGGCGAAGAAGCGGTGTTTCTTAATTAATGCCCACACCTCTTCTGGCAGATCGCGCTGATGAGCATTGATATCAAAGTCATCGAGCGCCGCCAACAGTTCTTCTAAGGGCCCATCAATGAAGGCTTGTTCTTCAGCAGTGAAGGTTGGCACCTTAGTTTTTAATAACGAAAACCAATCCGGCTGCCCAGAGAATAATTCGCCATCCCACCATACATCGCCGGCTTCCATAGCTTCACGCTCCGTGTTCGACATCGGCGGTAGCACGCGTTTAAAAAACTTGAACGCAGGCTTCGAAATAAGCTTACGGCGGATATCGGGAACACCCAAAATCACCGCAATAATAAGTAATAAAATCAAAATAATGGACATGACAACTCCTTAACGCCCGTATCGTAAATTCGTGCTCTTATAAACATAGCTTAACTTTCAACATCTGGTTCCGCAGCAGAGATACCAGCCGCCACAAAAGGCAATAATTTAAGTAAAGTTTCTTCTGCTTGCGTTTCTTCACCAAAATCGGCTGCTGCAATTTCGCGTAGCGCTTGGCTTGATGTTTGCGCGAACAGCATAGCCCCGAGGCTAAAGTGTAATCGCCAAAACAGCGTTTTCGGGCATACATTGGGATTAGCTTGCTGTATCAATTGAAAAAATTCATGCACAATTTCGCCATAATTGGTCATTGTGAATTTACGCAAATGCCCCTGAATTTCGCTGTATGCATAACCCAACAAACGTAAGTAAATCACCGGCCCATCAACTCTAACTTGCCGTAATGCAATCATCGGCTGCATTACACATGCCAACACATCTTCGGTGGATACCTGTTCGGGATTCTTCTGTAGTTGATAAAGCTGCTCGGCGAGAGCGGGCATGAATACGCTTTGATAGCGTGCCATTACCGCTTGAATGAGTGCTTTTTTGGAGCCGAAATGATAGTTCACCGAGGCTAAATTAACCTCAGCTTCGCTCGTTATTTGTCGTAACGACGTTTGTTCAAATCCGTGTTCGGAAAATAACTTTTCCGCGGCAACAATAATCTTATCTTGAGTGCGTAGGGCTTTCGCCATAACTGCCCCTTATTTAAAACGACCGTTTAATTAAGGTTAAATCTACAGCACAATGGCACTATCAGCAAGCCTTCACACTAATTCAGTGCGAAGGCTTTTGTATTACAGATTGTTTGCGGAAGTATCGAGCGGGGCAAATGATTTAACCAATTGATCAACATCGCGCATTTGTTGCAAGTACGCTTCCAGTTTTGCTAACGGCAAAGCGCAAGGCCCATCGCATAACGCTTTATTTGGATCTGGGTGGGCTTCAATAAACAAACCGGCTATGCCCAACGCCATTCCTGCACGCGCCAATTGCGCCGCTTGTGCTCTACGGCCATCAGCAGAATCTGCTCGGCCTCCCGGACGCTGCAAAGCATGAGTTGCATCAAAAATCACTGGCGCCATAGGCTTCATATCGTCCATACCCAGCATATCAACCACTAAGTTGTTATAGCCGAACGAGCTCCCCCGCTCACAGAGCATAATTTTGTCGTTTCCAGCTTCCGAGAACTTGGTCATGATGTGGCGCATTTCAGGTGGGGCCAAAAACTGCGGTTTCTTCACATTAATCACCGCACCTGTTGCCGCCATCGCCACCACCAAATCAGTTTGCCGAGCTAAAAATGCTGGCAACTGCAATACATCCGCTACTTCAGCAACCGGCGCCGCTTGGTGAGGCTCATGAATATCAGTAATAATTGGCACATTAAACTGCGCTTTTACTTCCGCGAGAATTTCCAGCCCCTTATCTAAGCCTGGCCCACGAAATGAATGAATCGATGAGCGGTTTGCTTTATCAAATGATGCTTTAAACACATAAGGTATTTGTAACCGGGTGGTTACTTCAACATAGTGCTCTGCAATGCGCATCGCCAAATCACGGCTTTCCAATACATTCATGCCACCAAATAACACGAATGGCAGCTGGTTGCCTACTTCGATTCCAGCAACATGAACTGAGCTCACACTTAACGGCTTAGACATTCATTGACTCTCTTTACTTTGAATTAAAACAAGCGGCTATCACCGCAAAATGGTTCCGCAAGGCATCCATTAATTTCGGAGAAAACCGGCCTTCCGGCTCGGCAACTAGCTTTTTCAATGTTTGCTCAGCACTGTTGCCTGCGCCCATTTCTGCGTATACCACGCTAAATAAGCTAATAATTTGTGTTGTAAGTGGTAATTCATCACCTTGCACAAGGCCCGGAAAACCTTTGCCATCATAACGTTCAAAGCGCTTATCAATGCTCGCCAGTAGCAATTTAACCGCGTCATTTGAATGTTCTTGTAATCCTCGCGATATGCGATGTATGCGTTCAAAACACACACGAACTTCTACATCTTCGTGTTCTAAAGTCACTTCACAAATTGTCGAAATTATAGCCATTAAAGTGCTGGCAAGTGCCGTGTTCTCTTGCGCTTCACTAGGCAGACCTAAAACATCCGTAAGAATTGCGCTGGCTTGCGATGCTGGGTGTTGGGCGCTACCAGCTTGAAATAGCGAATCCTTTTCTAACACCATGAGCCGTTCACTCAGTTGCGCTAAAAATTGATTAGAGTCTAATTCCCGTAACACGTTATTCAACGCTAACTGAATCTGCTCAGAAAAAAGTTTTAGCAAATCCCGCTCTTGCGCATTCAATTTACGGGCTAATCCGCTAAGGCATAACAAGCCTCCTAGAGGCCTTGCACCACTGAGCGAATATACGATGGCGATATCATCACTAAAAAACGGTTTACGCGTGCGCACAACTTGCTCAAGTTCGCGCAACGCCTCAATTGGCAGCCCTGCCTTGATCGGGCGGCCAACCATTATGTCGGCTTCTTCACCAAAGGCGGCGCGTACCGTAAATTGCCCTGGATTATGATCCGGGTCAACTTCCGCATACAACACTTGCCGTGCACCGCCGATAAGCCAGCTTAATTGTTGCACTAAGCCGTCCACGAAATTATCAATAGATTGTTCCGAGAATAGGTCAGTAGATGATTGCAGGATTTTCTCGAGGCCTCGGCGGCTATGCTCGATCGACATAATATCGCGATAAGAACGTAGGCTCGACATTACCGCAGTAAACAATTTCTGCGCGGTAAGTTCGGTTTTTGATTTGTAATCATTGATATCGTAATTAATGATTACCGTACGCTCAGGTGCCTGCCCAGGTTGACCTGTACGCAAAATAATTCGGATAAAGTGATTATCAAGCTCTTCACGAATATACCGCGCAACTTTTAAGCCCGCATCATCCGTTTCCATTACGACATCAAGCAGAATAATAGCCGCGTCTGGATGCTCACGCATGAGAGCACAGCCCGCCTCTCCCGATTCAGCACTATAGAACTCTAAGCCTCGGCCTAAAAATTGAAAATCACTGAGGGCCAAGCGAGTAACCGCATGAACTTCGGGCTCATCATCAACGATCAATATTTTCCAACGTTCATTGAGAGCTTCTGGCGTTTCTACAGGTTCGTCAGCAAATAAATAACGGTCACTCATATGCGTCTATGTCCTTTCTTTCTGGGCCTATACTGAAGTTAGCTTGGCCTGAAAAAGCTAGCGCCGGAATTTGCTGAAGATCCGCTCAGCCTCGGCGCCCGCATGTCACCCTATCCAAGTTAGCATAATCTTGTCGGGTGTGTATTTGATTATAGTGATGTTCTGTAAATATGCTCTGCACGGCCACTGCTTGATCCGCGCCATGTTCCACGATAAGCCACCCACCAGTTGCTAAGTAAGCCACAGATTCACGTATGATATGCCGTAAATCTGCCAATCCACGCTCACCTGCAACCAAAGCACTGTGTGGCTCAAAGCGCACATCGCCTTGCTGCAAATGGATATCGTCTGCATCTATATAGGGTGGATTACTCACAATTAGATCAAACTCTTGTGCAGAAATGTTAGTAAACCAAGAACTTAGCATCACTGTAACGTGCGTCATTTCATGACGCAATACATTTTGTTTTGCAAGTTGAACCGCCTCCGGCACCACATCTACCGCCGTGATTTTCCAATTTCCACGTTCACTTGCAAGCGCCAAAGCAATCGCCCCAGTTCCGGTACCGAGTTCCAGCACATTGGCTGACAATTTAGTCGTTAACTCTAAGGCGGTTTCTACAAGTATTTCGGTATCCGGACGCGGAATAAGTGTTGTCGCGTTAACGTGCAAATCCAACGACCAAAATTCGCGGTTGCCTAGAATGTGTGCAATCGGTATGCCCTTCTCGCGCATTTGTAGAAATGCTTCGAAAGCTTCTGCGTCAACTTGCTCTATTACACGCTCGGGCCAAGTATAAAAATAACTACGCTCACATTGCAGCACGGTTTTTAATAACACTTGGGCATCTAATTCCGGTGTTTCACTACCACTTTCCTGCAATCGTTCAATAGCTAAACGCAGCGTATCTGCAATGTTCCGAGGTTCGATCATGATCGTAATCTCATATGTAATTGAAGAAGCACTGCGCGGTTGTAAACAATGGCTGATTACTCGCCCTGCTCTGATAATGAGGCAAGTAGATCGGCATTATGTTCCTGAATAATAGCATCAAGCAAAAGATCTAAGCTTCCCTCAATAACTTCATTCAAACGATGCAACGTAAGGTTGATGCGATGATCGGTAACACGGCCTTGTGGGTAATTGTAGGTGCGGATGCGTTCTGAACGATCACCACTGCCCACTAAACTGCGGCGCGTGCTTTGCTCTGCCGCTGCCCGGCGAGCATCTTCAGCTGCTTGCAATCGTGATTGCAATACCGACATCGCTTTTGCTTTGTTCTTGTGCTGCGAACGCTCTTCCTGACACTCAACCACCACACCTGTTGGTAAATGGGTTAAGCGCACAGCGGAATCGGTTCGGTTCACGTGCTGCCCGCCCGCACCGGATGCACGATAGGTATCAATACGAAGATCGGCTGGGTTGATATCAATGGCTTCTGCTTCAGGAATTTCCGGGAGCACCGCCACTGTGCATGCTGATGTATGGATACGGCCTTGCGATTCAGTTTCCGGCACACGCTGCACGCGGTGCCCGCCCGATTCAAACTTCATTTTGCCGTAGGCACCATCGCCCATCATGTGCACGATGATTTCTTTGAAACCGCCATGCTCGCCTTCATTCGCGCTAATAATATTCATACGCCAAGAATTACGTTCAGCGTAACGGCTATACATGCGGAATAAATCACCTGCAAAAATTGCGGCTTCATCGCCACCCGCGCCCGCTCGAATTTCTAAATAACAAGGGCGGTCGTCGTTCGGATCTTTCGGTAATAATAAAACCTGCAGTTCACTCGCTAATGCTTCTAACGTGCTTTCCGCTAATTGCACTTCCTCATACGCCATTTCACGCATCTCAGCATCCGATTCTGCAACCATTTCTTTCGCTGCGGCTAAATCTTCCAGTGATTGCTGATATTTCCGAAAACACACCACCGCATCTTCGAGTTGCGAATATTCACGGGAGAGCGCACGAAATTTATCTTGGTTGGTAATGATATCGGCATCACCTAACAAAACTTCGAGTTCTTCATGGCGTTCGATCAAGCTTTCCAGCTTGTTCACCAAAGATGCTTTGAGCATGTATTAATCCTGAGATGTATCGTTGAATAGTTTCTGATAAGCCGCAAGCGCTGAAATATCTTTGCGCTTGCCCGCTTCTTGTATCGCTTTCGTAGGCGCATGCACCAGGGTATTGGTGAGGCGCTGAGTTAATTCTTGTATTACCTGCTCAGGGGGCTTTCCCCCGGCCAAAGCGGCTAGAGCTCTTTCTTTCTGTTGCTCCGCCGTTAATTCCGCGCTGGCGCGATAACGACGAAGTAAATCCACGCTATTAAGGCTTTCCATCCAACCGGCAAATTCTTCAGCATACTTTTGAATGATATCCCGCGCTTCATTGGCAGCTTGGTGCCGTTGTTGCAGATTCTTATTCACGATAGATTGCAAATCATCCACGGTGTATAAAAATGCATCATCCAGTTCACTAACTTGTTTCTCAATATCCCGAGGCACAGCCAAATCAATGAGCAACATTGGCCGATGCTTACGCTTGCGCAAAGCACTTTCCACCAAACCTTTACCAATAACCGGCACAGGGCTCGCCGTAGAACTGATAATAATATCTGAGATTGGTAATAGCGCTTCTAACGCATTTAACGCATACGCTTCGCCGCCTACTATTTTAGTGAGCTCTTCAGCGCGCGCTACAGTGCGATTAGCCACTCGTAGATTCTTCACGCCCTGCTCTTGTAAATGGCGTGCTGCTAATTCTGCGGTTTCGCCGGCGCCCACTAACAAAACGTTAGCATTTCTTAAATCAGCAAAAATATGGCGAGCCAGATTAACAGCGGCAAAGGCTACCGAAACAGCATTCTGACCAACTTCAGTTTCGGTACGAATCACCTTCGCCGCGGCAAAGGTAGATTGAAACAAACGCTCGAATACTGATCCTACGGTGCCGGCATCACGAGCTTGCTGAAAAGCCTGTTTTACCTGCCCTAATATTTGTGGCTCACCCAACACAAGTGAATCTAAGCCCGCCGCAACTGCCATCAAATGGGAAACGGCCGCCGTATCTTCGTGCTGATAAATATATTGGCTCAACTCTTCCGGTGTTATCTGATGGAATGTCGCTAACCAATTAATAATTTCGTGGTGCTCGTTGGTATCTGCATGACAATACAATTCGGTTCGATTGCATGTTGATACGATCACGGTTTCGCTCACTTTGCCTTGTTGAACGAGCGATTGTAATGCCAGTTCAATTTGCTCAGGTTGAAACGCTACGCGCTCGCGGATATCCACGGTAGCTGTTTTGTGATTAATACCAAGTGCCAATATTGTCATGTATGTTGTGCAATAATGCCCTGTGAAACGTAAATTTATGCCAAAAATCACTGGCGATTTCCGGCCGGTATTGTATGCGAGAAGCGCCTCTATTGAAAGCAGAGCCGCGTGGCTGAACGTCGATTCCAACAACATTTTACTTGCGAGGTGCACTCGCGAAAGCCAAAGTGCTACACTTTTGATCTAAATAATATTTTCCATTGCTAGCATTTGTTGTTTTGCGCTGAAGCTCAGCTTTAAGTTCATTTTGATACTTTCGTTGGTTACTGTTAGTTATTTCTACGCAAGGAATTTGCATGTTGTCATCTATCATACCGTTAAAATCCCTGCGTGCGCGGTTAAACGGCGGTTATTTTCAGAATGCTGCAATCGATAAAACTCAGCATCACCACAACCCGCAAGAAACCAACGTACGAATGAAGCGTTTACAACTATTCTCTATATTCTGTATGAGTATCTTCCTTACCGCCTGCGCCACCCGCCCGGCTATTGATGGCGATACCTATACGGCTCGGCAAATCGACACGAACCTAATAGAACAACAACAGCAATCACTTGCGCAACTCGAACAGTTTGGTTTACAAGGGAATGTTGCATTTTTTGATGATGCCGCCGATGTTCGCGATGCTGCGCGCTTCAATTGGAATAAAACACCGGATGCAACTAATTTTCGACTTTATCACCAACTTGCCGGAACTTTAGCGCGTTTAGAGCAAAGCGAAAATCTAAGTGTACTTATCGACCGTGATGGCAATCGTTATGAAGGCTCTGATTTAAACGTACTGCTATTACAGCATACCGGGATGGTTATTCCTTTTTCATTGCTGAACCAAGCGATTACCGGCGCCGAACCTGATGCTCGATTAAGGCAAAAGCGCTGGTACGCAAATGGTGCATTAGCCACCTATGAAGCTGAGTTTACGCTTGGTGCATGGGCAGAAGAACGTTGGGTATTGGAGTTTGGCGATTATCGCAGTGTCCCTTACGCGGACCAACCATTGCTACTGCCGCATCGTATTGAAGCTAGCCGCAATAACATTCGCGTACATTTACGTATTAGCCGTTGGCGCTTAGAGGTTGGCGAGAATGCGAATTAACCCGAACAATACCATAGACAATCCGCCAATAAGCTTTGATTTGCCAGCGCCAGCAAAACTAAACTTATACTTACACATAACCGGCCGGCGTCCCGATGGCTATCATCAACTAGAAACTTTATTTCAGTTTTTAGATTACAGCGATGATATAACATTTGAATTGACTCATGACGGCGATATTCAGCTCGATCAGGGCACACTCGATTTTCCTCAAGAAGAAAATCTAGTTTATCGAGCTGCACGGTTATTGGCGCCTTACCGAAGTAATTCAAAGCAAGGCGTGAAGCTAACGCTTAACAAGCAATTACCCGCCGGTGGTGGGCTTGGTGGCGGCTCTTCTGACGCCGCAACTACCCTACTTGGCTTGAATCATTTATGGCGATTACAGCTATCAAATGATGAACTGGCTGAAATAGGTTTAGGCCTAGGTGCCGATGTTCCCGTATTTGTTCACGGAAAAGCAACCTTTGCACAAGGCGTTGGTGAAATATTTTCACCGGCAAATCCGGCTGAAAATTGGTACTTAATTGTGCAACCAAATGTTCATGTAAGTACCGCCGAAATCTTTACCCACCCGGCGCTACCGCGAAATACACCGGCTGCGAAAACGGCACTAAATGAATGGCAACAAGGCCGTAATGATTGTGAAAAATTGGTCTGTTCACTTTATCCGCAGGTTGCCAGCGCACTACAGTGGTTGCTAAAATATGCTCCGTCCAGAATGACGGGGACCGGGGCTTGTGTTTTTGGTTGCTTCTCTTCGGCAGTTGAAGCAGAACAAGCCTTGCAAGTACTTCCGACAGAATTTCGGGGGTTTGTTGCAAAAGGAGTTAATCAATCGCCATTGCACCAGGCATTGAAGCAGCTCCCCTGAGGTAACAGTTGGAATACCAGATACCTGTCGAATTCCGCTCACAATACATAAAATTGGTCGAGGTTACCTGTGCCTGACATGAAGCTCTTTGCTGGCAATGCAATACCCGAGCTAGCCCGCAAGATCGCTGATCGCCTATACATCAAGCTGGGAGATGCCGATGTCGGCCGCTTCAGTGACGGCGAAATCAGTGTCATCATCAACGAAAACGTTCGTGGTTCTGATGTTTTTATTATCCAATCAACCTGCGCCCCAACCAACGATAGCCTAATGGAACTTGTAGTTATGGTCGATGCACTTCGTCGTGCTTCTGCTGGCCGTATTACTGCCGTTATTCCTTATTTTGGTTACGCGCGCCAAGATCGCCGTGTTCGTTCTGCACGGGTTCCCATAACCGCAAAAGTAGTAGCTGATTTTCTCTCAAGTGTAGGCGTTGACCGTGTTCTTACGGTTGATTTACATGCTGAGCAGATTCAAGGCTTCTTTGATGTTCCCGTAGATAACGTGTTTGGTAGCCCAGTGTTGCTTGAGCACATGAAGCTGCAGAAATGGGATTCACCGGTTATGGTTTCACCCGACATCGGTGGCGTTGTGCGTGCACGCGCAATGGCGAAACTGATGAATGATGCAGATTTGGCTATTATCGATAAACGCCGCCCGAAAGCGAATGAATCACAGGTAATGCATATTATCGGCGACGTGAATGGCCGTGATTGTATTATGGTAGACGACATGATCGATACCGGTGGTACATTGTGCAAAGCTGCAGAAGCACTGAAGAAAAATGGTGCTAAACGCGTATTTGCTTACGCTACCCACCCTGTTTTTTCAGGCAATGCCGTTGAGAACTTGCGTAATTCTGCAATTGACGAAGTAATTGTTACTGATTCCATTCCTTTATCTGAAGAGATGAAATCACTCGGTTTGGTTACTCAACTGACCCTCAGCGGCATGCTTTCTGAAGCTCTGCGCCGGGTAAGCAACGAAGAATCAATTTCGGCAATGTTCGAATACTAATATTGGCATATCAATACAACACTGTTCTACAGTTGTTGTGATCAAAAGCGGGAGCCTAGCCTCCCGCTTTTATGTTTTAAACGGCAATTAACACAATAGATTTCTTCTTTCTAGCCATCCATTCCCCTTGAAAGCCGCAAATATGCGCCCCATATAGCTATACAAGTTAAAACTACTTGTTTAGGCATACGGAGTATTCATGTCACCAGTGTTATTTGAAGCTTTCCCCCTCAATTCTGCGCTTACGCTTGCAAACCGTTTTGTAATGGCGCCACTTACGCGTTGTATGGCCGGGCCAGGTTTAGTACCCACAGATACTATGGCCGATTATTATGCACGACGTGCAGATGCTGGTTTGATTATCAGCGAAGCCACGATAATTCGAGCCGATGCTCAAGGTTATCCAAATGTTCCTGGGATTTTCAGTGATGAACAGATAGCTGGCTGGAAGAAGGTGACGGCGAAAGTGCATGCGAACGGCGGTAAAATTTTTATGCAGCTTTGGCACGTAGGGCGCGTAGCACACTCGCATTTTTCAGGTTTACAACCGGTGGCACCGAGCGCTGTAAAACACGAAGGTACCCTGCCGCGTATGCGTGATCTGAGTTATGAAATGCCTAAAGCTTTGACAAAGGAAGATATTCAACAACTCGTAAGCGATTATGTAACGGCTGCGAAAAATGCAATGGCTGCCGGGTTTGATGGCGTAGAGATTCACGGTGCGAATGGTTACTTGATCGATCAGTTTTTACATTTTGATACCAATAAACGTACCGATGAATACGGCGAAACACCAGAAAACATGAGCCGGTTTGCGTTAGAAGTTGTTGATGCCGTAACTGCGGCGGTTGGTGCCGAACGCACTGCGCTGCGCATCACTCCCGGTGCTTACGCGCATATTGAGCCGGATGCCCGTGATAGAGAGGTGTTTGATTACTTTATCGAACAATTAAACCAGCGGGAACTTGCTTATTTGCACTTAGGTATTTTCGACGACAGCATGACGTTTGAACATCTTGGTGGCCGTTCAAGTACTTATATTCGTGAGCGTTATCAAGGGACATTTATCAGCGTGGGTGGTTTAACACCGGAAACGGCTGCACAAGGTATAACAGAAAATGCTTTTGATCTTGCTGCCATTGGCCGGCCTTTTATTGCCAATCCGGATTTCGTAAACCGAGTTCGCGAGCAAAAGCCATTAGTGGAATACGATGCATCGATGCTCGCTGAACTTGTGTAAGTTTATTATTCTCACACGCTGAACGAGTAAAGGTAAGCCGTAGGAGCTATTGCTAGCGGCTACCTTTACCCGATCATTCGCACCTCGCTTAGTCTGCGTAATGTGTTTTCTGCCGTTGCAACAGTTAGCTATTCGGTGTTAGAATGCGCGGCCCCTGAAATCAGGGTATTCGCTGTTTTCAGGTCGCGGAAAACAGCTCATTTATTTTCGGAGATATACGAAATGAGTAAAGCAAACTACGAATTCAAAGCTGAAATCCGTACGGACAAAGGTAAAGGTGCGAGCCGCCGCCTTCGTCACGAAGGAAATGTTCCAGCTATTCTTTATGGCGGAAACGCTGATGCTGTGTCGTTGACATTAGATCACGACAAAATCATCAACGCTGCTGACCATGAAGGCTTTTACAGCCACATTTTAACGTTACACATTGATGGCAAAAAGCATCAAGCAATTTTGAAAGACGTTCAGCGTCACCCGTTCAAGCCTAAGATCACTCACTTAGATTTCCAACGTGTAAGCGCGAAAGAAGAACTTCACACGAACTTACCAATTCACTTCATCGGCGAAGAATCTGTGAAGAAAGCTGGTGGTGTTGTTGTTCACCAAATGAATGAAATCGAAATCAGCTGCTTACCAAAAGATCTGCCTGAGTACGTTGAAGTGAACGTAGAAGGTTTGGAAATCGGTGATAACATTCACTTGAGCCAAATCACTGCACCGAAAGGCGTTACTTTCGTTGAGCTAACTCGTGGTGAAGATCACGATCCAGTACTAGTTACTGTAAGCAAGCCGAAAGCTGAAACAGTATCTGATGATGCTCCAGAAGCACCAGAAGAGCCTGAAGAAGCTGGCGAAGACGACAAAGAGTAATTTTGCGGATACGCAATGATGTCAGCAGACATTAAACTAATCGTGGGCCTGGGAAATCCTGGCCCCGAATATACAGCAACCCGGCATAATGCCGGGTTCTGGTTTGTTGAAGCCCTTGCACGGCAGTTCAACGTAAACCTCACGCCTGAATCTAAGTTCTTTGGGCACACTGCCCGACTCGGTCCCCCTTACAGCGATACTCGCCTACTGAATCCTGCTACTTTTATGAATCGAAGTGGACAAGCAGTTGGCGCCATGGCAACTTTTTTCAAAATTCTACCAGAGCAAATTTTGGTAGTGCATGATGAACTGGATTTGCCACCAGGTATTGCGAAATTTAAGCAAGGTGGTGGCCACGGCGGCCATAATGGTTTAAAAGATATTACCCGTGCACTTGCGAATCAAACCAACTTTCATCGCTTGCGAATTGGTATAGGCCATCCTGGCCATAGCTCAAAAGTAACCGGTTATGTGTTAGGCAAAGCACCAAGCAATGAACAAAATTTAATGGATGATGCAATAAATGCGTCATTACGTGCAGTAGAAATAGCCATGAACGATGGCTGGGCTGCTGCAAAACAATACTTACATTCGATTAAACCTGAATAAACGCGGATATCACTCATGGGCTTTAAATGCGGAATCGTTGGTTTACCCAACGTTGGAAAATCAACACTTTTTAATGCGTTAACCAAAGCAGGCATTGATGCAGCTAACTTCCCGTTCTGCACCATCGAGCCAAACACGGGTGTGGTTTCAGTACCAGACACGCGGTTAAACCAGTTATCGGCCATTGTTAAACCCCAAAAGGTTATTCCGACAACGATGGAGTTCGTGGATATTGCAGGTTTAGTTAAGGGGGCTTCGAAAGGTGAAGGCCTCGGCAATCAATTTTTAGCCAACATTCGTGAAACTGATGCGATTGGCCATGTTGTGCGTTGTTTTGAAGATGAGAATATTGTGCACGTTGCCGGCAAAGTAGATCCCCTAGAAGATATCGATACGATTAATACCGAACTTGCGCTTGCTGATTTAGATTCCGTGGAAAAAGCCGTGTACCGTTTGAGCAAGAAAGCCAAAGGCGGCGATAAGCAAGCTAAAGATGAAGTGGCGGTACTGGAAAAGTTGCTTCCAGCGCTAGCTGAAGGCCATATGGCACGTTCAGTAGAGCTTAGTGATGACGATAAAAAAGTAATTCGTTCGTTCAACTTGCTCACTCTGAAGCCTACCATGTATATCTGCAACGTGGCTGAAGATGGTTTTGACGATAACCCACATTTAGAAACTGTGCGCAAACTCGCTGAAAACGAAAATGCGATTGTAGTGCCGGTGTGCGCGGCGATTGAATCAGAAATTGCAGAGCTGGAAGATGATGAGAAAGCTGAATTCTTGGATTCTATGGGGCTTGAAGAGCCGGGCCTAAACCGGGTTATTCGTGCCGGCTATGAATTGCTCAATTTGCACACTTACTTCACTGCAGGTGTAAAAGAAGTGCGCGCATGGACAGTGAAAAAACGCTCTACGGCACCGCAAGCCGCTGGCCGTATTCACACTGATTTCGAAAAAGGCTTTATTCGTGCGGAAATCGTTGGTTTTGATGATTTCATCAATAACAACGGTGAGCAAGGCGCGAAAGATGCTGGTAAATGGCGTTTAGAAGGTAAGGAATATATTGTTAAAGATGGTGATGTGATTCACTTCCGCTTTAACGTATAGCACTGTTTTACGAACCAATAGTTACTAAAAACGCCACTTCAAAAGTGGCGTTTTTATTTTAGAATTACGATTTATAAACCGACAATTTCATCATACATTGATGCAAGTCGAGCTAATAATCGGTTTTGTGCGGGTACTGATACCTCGTTATCATCCATTGCCAACTGCAAAGCTTCAACCAGCGCATTAAAATCGCCACGCGTAACGCCCATGCCGGTATGAGATTTCACCATATCATCACCGGTATAAACGCACGGACCACCGGCAAGCTCACAAATTTGTTCACTTAGCTTTTCGTGTAAACGCACCATATCAACGCCTTCGAAATGGTGGCGAATGCGGCGATCATCAATCGAATTAAACAGCAAATCTTCCACTATCTGCTCAATACCAGCAGTACCACCGAGCTCATTATATAGATGGTCATCACGTGCATCAGCTTGACTTGGCGCCATTAAAAGCGCTGCGAACAATACGGTAACCATTAGTAATTTATTCATAAATAAAACCTCTTAAAACGATGCTTGCAGGCTAAGGTAATAACCCGTTTGGCTACGCGCACCAGCAATACTACCTAAATCTAAAAATGCACCCACTAAAGCGACATTCTTTGATGGAAACCAAGCAACAAAAGCCGACATCGCATCTTCTTCCTCAGCAAAGCCCAAATTATCAGGCTTCTGCCGGTATTCGACACCAACAGCTAACGCTCGATTGATAAACATGCCTGTAGCCGCTTCAACTTGCAGTTTACGGCTATCATTCAAATCACCACCGTAGCCTAACAGGCCGAATTGATTAGCTCGTGTTGCCCGAACGGTAACGTTCGCTAACCAAGTTCTATCAAACGGCCCTGCAAGCCACACACGGCTTGCTGCAATGTATGCATCCCAATCACTATCACGTTGTGAACCCACCGCACTCGGTAAATCATAACGCGTATTACGTTTGTACTGCACACCGGCGCTAATTTGTGGCAACTGACCATAAATTAAATCCCCTGCAACCCGATATTTCAGGCCAAAAACCTGTTGCCGCAACTCAGTGCCTAAATTTTCGAGATTAAATATCTGCGAGGCTACCGATACTTCTAAACGATTGCGAAACGAAAAACTCGCTGCCGTTACATCTAAACGATAATCATCAACTTGCGCTCGGCTCACGGCAACCGTACCGCCAATTTCATCATCTTCCGTGTAAGCACTAATCACCGCCCAAGGCACCAACCCTCCACCTGCGGCTCCTTCAACATTGGTAGCACCACCTGTGGCCAATAAGCGCCCTTCTGCAGCGGCAGCACCCGACGATGCGAGCAAGAGTAACGCTGCGCTATGCGTAAATAGTTTTCTCATATCGATACCTTTAATTATTCTTTTTCGTCAGCCACGGCTGGAAATCATCCGGTGTAAGTGGCTTACTAAACCAATAACCTTGTAAAACATCACAATTATAATCCGCTAATAAATTCGCGGTTTCCTCGTCTTCAACACCTTCGGCCACTACCTTCAAACCTAACTTATGTGCCATATTAATCGTTGATTGCACGATTGTTTTATCGATCTCTTCACGAGCAAGATCCATAATGAAACTCCGATCGATCTTCAGTTCGGTTGCCGGCATTCCGCGCAACTGTGCAAGTGAAGAATATCCCGTTCCATAATCATCTATAGCAACATGAATCCCCGCTGCTCGTAACTTAGATAACTGCTCAATGGCTTGTTTCGGATCATTAACCACCGCACTTTCAGTTACTTCTACGGTAAGTGAAGAAGCCGATACTGCAGCATCTGCGAGCGCACCAAAAATCACATCGAGTAGTTCAGGTTCCGCTAAATCGGCTCCCGAAAGGTTTACCGAAAGCCCCAAATTCGGGAGCACCTGCTGCCACTCACCTAACTGAAGCAAGCTCTGCTTCAGTACCCATTGCGTAATGGCAAATATTTGGCCTGATTGCTCAGCCAGAGGAATAAACTCGGCTGGGCTTACAAAACCTAGCTCAGAATCTTGCCAGCGAATAAGCGCTTCGCAGCTCAATAGCGCGTGGTCACCTTTACGCAGTTGCGGCTGATACACCAAGGTAAACGCTTCGTTCTTTAAGGCATCCGGAATAGCTGCGGAAACTAATAAAGTTCGTAAATAAGGCTCATCTTCGCCTGTTTGATAAATACTGTATCCAAGTTTTTGGCGCTTTGCTTTGTTGCGAGCGAACTGCGCAAGCCGCACTAATTCATCTCGGTCGGTAGCATGTAAAGGTGCCTCCGCTAAACCAGCGCTCAAAGATAATGAATAGTGAACACCACCTATTTCAATGAGTTGTGAGGCTTGGTCTAACAGCTTTTTCAACTCAACCGCGGCCAATTCACTGGCGCCGTTATATGTGAGGACAAATTCATCACCATGCCGGCGCGCAACCGCAAATATTGGCTCAGCAAGCACAGCAAGCCTTCCGGAGAATTCTCTTAAGATATCATCGCAAACACTTTGGCCGAACATATCATTCAGGTTACGAAAGTTATCTAAATTTAAAACCACAAGGGTCCACGGTGCGTTGTCCGCTAAACGTAGTTCAGCATCGCGGTTAAATGCGCGTTGGTTCGCCAAACCCGTTAACAAGTCATGATTAGATTGGTAAGAAATCTCAGATTCACGCTCCGCAATAGCGCTTTGCATCTTATCCAAAGCTCTTGCAAGCGTACTGATTTCATCTTTTCCACGTATTACTATTTTTTGCTTGTAGTTACCTTTGGCGATATCACCTGCAGCCACCGCTAATGTTCGTAATGGCTCCACAAATCGACGGCTGGCAAATAAAGTTATCAATACCGTGAGCAACAGGGTTAATACCACAATTATGATTAACTGTTGCTGCAAAGGAGCAAAGGGCTCTTCGGCTGCTT
The DNA here is from genome assembly GCF_003987345.1 of Aliidiomarina shirensis. Lineage (GTDB taxonomy): Bacteria > Pseudomonadota > Gammaproteobacteria > Enterobacterales > Alteromonadaceae > Aliidiomarina > Aliidiomarina shirensis. Next base: position 725,592 of record NZ_PIPP01000001.1, read on the forward strand.
CCCGGCTCGAGGTGAGAAAAACATATACCCCCCCGCGTTCTGGTTGTTGTTCTAATGTTTGCTCTGGCGCTTGATTTGCCTCTGAACTCATCGCCAGCGAAAGCCATACGCCTTGTTCATTTTTGCCGTCAAGCCAGATGTCGGTCGCTTCTGTGCGCACTGCTTCGGTAAGCTCTGCTTGTACAGATTCAGTTGCGGAAGAAATAACGCTAGGATTATCAGTGTAACGGCCGGTTACAAAATGAACGGATGAATTTGTTAACTGTTGCAGTTGCTCGGCTAAATCCCGATCTACGGTAAAGCCAAGCACTAACCATGCTAATAAGTGCGGTGCGCGAATCGGTACCAAAACAACCTGAAAAAGCTCTTGCTCAGCCACCAGCATGGCCGCCCCTGCACTATCGTTACCATCAGCTTCTAGCCCCATAAAACTGCGCATAGCATTCATTTCAGCAGAAGATATTTCATGGCTAGACACTAAAATTTCGGTGCTAGGTTCAAGTAACATGACCAAATCTGAATCGATACGTTGTGCTTGATTCGTGAGCGCGGAAATAATGGTATCGTCGTCGGCGGTTGCTAACGCTTGCCGAAAACCAAAATCATCGGCTAGAACCAAAGCCGCTTGGCGCAACTGGCTATCGCGGTAATCAATCAGTTGCGTTACTACTCGCTGGCTCACTTCAAGTTCCCGTTCAGTGTGCACATCCACACTTTGTTCGGTTGAAATAATAATGGCTAACACCACAACCAACAAAGCCGCACTTATGCAGCCTCCAACCATCAACAATAAACGAGTTCGAAAGTTAATTCCCACGGTTTAACCTTCTACGGAAGCGAGATTCTAAATCTGATTCGGTTTTTTGTTCCGGTGCGCGAATTGAGAATTGCATGGGCTCATCTCGTGTAATTGTAGTAAGAGAAACAGGAGCAAAACCAGCAGCAGCCATCCAAGGGTGCCAAGCAAACCACGCATCTTCGTTCGCGGTATCCGATGTTAGTATCATTTGCCCTTCACTATCGCTACGAAAGGCTTTCCCTTCTTCACTGACCACAATATACCCAATCATTTGATCATGGATATTACAACCAACAACAACCAAACCTGAACGGGGAAAATCTAACGTGGGTGTTTCTGAATTACCATAAAGCTCAATATCGAACGAGCGTGCTGTGGAGAATGAGTAAACATGATGTCGGATAGAATCACTATTCGGGAAACTTACTAAATCGCCCGTTGCAACGACCAACACATTGGGTAAAAACTGCCGATCAACCTGATCCATAATGTGCGTTGTCGGATCACTGACAACGTATTCTTCGCTAGACACCTGAAACAGTACAACACCTTCAAGCGGCTTCTCATCAGCATCTATAAAGGCAAGAACTTCGCTCTCAGAAATCGCAGCCATTGCGTTTAAACTTCCCATCAAAACAAGTAAACATAGGGAGCAAAGCGTGCGTATAAGCGCCTGAGTAGAGCCAAATAATTGTATAGAATTAGACGTTTTTTTAGAATAACGATGCGTCAAATTGCGTCTCCAATGCTTTTCTAGATTGACCACTATAACCATTAATTAACAACACACTGCATATATAAAAACTCATATAAAGATACATTTAACACGGAAAAACATCAGATGCTAATGTTACTGATGGAAAATAATTAAATGCTAAATCACCCATACTGGTAAAACACACGCGAAACGTTATTATCGACCTCGCCTCAATTTTCATAAGCTATTACAGACGAAAGTATAAAGCTGGCTCATGGGGCGAAACCAACTCATGTGTTAAACTAATCGCATTCATTAAATTCAAGATCACGGAGAATATGGTTATGGTACAACGATTCCGAACTGAGCGTGATAGCATGGGTGAAATAGAAGTTCCCGACGATGCCCTATATGGCGCACAGACCCAACGCGCATTGAATAATTTTAATATTAGCGGCCTTACCCTTCCCTTTGCTTTTATCCGCGCAGTAGCGCTTATTAAATATTGCGCCGCTGAGGCAAATGCAGAGCTTGGTTTACTTGCGAGTAATAAAGCGGATGCCATCATGCAAGCGGCTCTGGAAGTTTTTGAAGGCCGTTGGCAAAACCAATTCCCTGTGGATGTGTTCCAAACCGGCTCTGGCACCAGCACAAACATGAACGTTAACGAAGTTCTAGCCACATTAGCAGCGCGCGCGAGTGGATTAGATATTCACCCAAACGATGATGTAAATCTCGGCCAAAGCAGCAATGATGTTATTCCAACCGCCATTCAATTAAGTGCTGCGCGCCGCATTCACCGTAAACTAATTCCGGCAATGCAAAATCTGCGTAACGTTATTGATGAAAAAGCAGCGCGTTTAGATCATGTGGTAAAAACCGGCCGCACCCATTTAATGGATGCAATGCCACTTACGCTCGGCCAAGAATTGCGTACTTGGAGTGCCCAACTAGAACAAGCAGAGCAACGCTTAGAGTCCTTGCTACCGCAATTGCGTTCGCTACCGCAAGGAGGCACCGCAATCGGCACGGGTATTAATGCGCATCCTGATTTTGCGCGTGTGTTTTGTGAAAGCATGAGCAATTTTACAGAACAACCCTTCACACCAGCGGCCAATAAATTCGCCGGAATAGCCGGCCAGGATATAGCCGTGGCTACCTCGGGTAGTATGGTTTCTGTTGCCACCATTATGATGAAAATCGCCAATGATTTACGCTGGATGAACAGCGGCCCTCTGGCCGGGCTCGGTGAAATTACACTAGCCGCGCTGCAGCCCGGTTCCAGCATCATGCCTGGAAAGGTAAACCCAGTGATTCCAGAGGCGATTGCAATGGCTTCAGCGCAGGTGATGGGCAATCAAACCAGTATTAGTATTGCGGGCCAAAGCGGTAATTTTCAGCTGAATGTGATGCTCCCACTCATCGCCTATAATTTACTCCAGAGTATTGAGCTTATGTGGGCAAGCTCTGATGCCCTAGCTAATCAGGCCATAGCGGATTTTCAAGTCAACGAAGATAAGCTAAATGAAGCGCTTGATCGCAACCCGATTCTAGTTACCGCATTAAATCCAGTTATCGGTTACAACAAAGCAGCGGAAATTGCTAAGGCGGCCTATCAACAGAACCGCCCGGTTATCGACGTTGCAAAAGAAATGACCGACTTAACCGAAGATGAATTAAAAGAACTGTTATCACCCCTCGAACTAACTAAAGGTGGATTACACAAATGAGCCAACTGAATATTCTAATTACCGGTGCCAACCGTGGTATTGGCTTACAGCTCGCGAAACAATACGCTGAGCAAGGCGCGAAAGTTTTTGCTGCCTGTCGCGAAGCGAGTGAAGCCCTTATCAGCAGTAAAGTTACCGTTATTTCTGGAATTGATGTAACCGATAGCAATGCCGCGGAAACCCTAAAAAACGAGCTTGGCGGCAGCAAAATTGATATTTTAATCAACAACGCCGGCATTCTAACGCGGGAAAACCTTGAAAGCGCGCCTGCAGCGGATATCCAACAGCAATTCAATGTAAATGCCTTGGCCCCCCTGCAGCTAACCTTAGGCCTGCGATCGCAATTCAACGATAATGCGAAAGTAATTATGATTACCAGCCGAATGGGATCGATGAGCGATAACGGCAGCGGCGGATATTATGGTTATCGTATGTCGAAGGCTGCACTGAATGCGGCTGGTGTATCGTTAGCCTGTGATTTAAAACCGGAAGGTATTGCCGTAGCTTTATTGCATCCCGGTTATGTGCAAACGGATATGGTAAATAACACCGGCGATATTAGCGCCACCGAAGCAGCTGAACGGCTGCGCCAGCGAATTGCCGAACTTAACCTCGAAAACACGGGTACATTCTGGCACAGCAATGGCGAAGTTTTGCCTTGGTAAGTGAAAAATTGGTAACTTGTTTGCGCTGCTCTAAAGATTCTCAAACAAAATAAAAGGCGTGATATTATGCCGCTCAAAATTAGGAATTAAATTTCTGTGAAGCGTGTAGCGAGATGTTTCGTTAATAATTTGCTGCACTTTTCACCAGTTCAGTGCTTTTTTGAGCAATCAGCACAGAAATATCAGTTTTTTTCCGAAAAGGTGTTGACTGAACACGGGCGGATTCGCATAATACGCGCCGCACTGACACATACAGTGCAAATCAGAAAGATATGGCTACGTAGCTCAGTTGGTTAGAGCACATCACTCATAATGATGGGGTCGCAGGTTCGAATCCCGCCGTAGCCACCAAAAACTGATCCGCGGGAGTGGTGGAATTGGTAGACACGCTGGATTTAGGTTCCAGTGCCGCAAGGCGTGAGAGTTCGAGTCTCTCCTTCCGCACCAATCAGTTTTTTGCTGTTTAGATTCAGTTGGGGTATAGCCAAGTGGTAAGGCAGCGGGTTTTGATCCCGCCATTCCCAGGTTCGAATCCTGGTACCCCAGCCATCTTCCCTACGGCACTTCTTCACGTAATACCTTAAGAATCATCCCTGGTGGGGTATAGCCAAGTGGTAAGGCAGCGGGTTTTGATCCCGCCATTCCCAGGTTCGAATCCTGGTACCCCAGCCAATTTCTTGTAAGAACTGAATTGCGGTGGTGGCGGAATTGGTAGACGCGCTAGCTTCAGGTGCTAGTGTCCGAAAGGATGTGAGGGTTCGAGTCCCTCCCTCCGCACCAATTCAGCGCTTACAGAATATCTCGTTTTATCCCGCTTTTGTATTCACGAAACCCTTTTTAACCAAACTTATTCTAACCCGATTCTGCCAAACTACTTTGATAACGGACCACCCGCAAAACGGCCAGCAATGCTTCGTAATTTTTCCGTGCGTGCCAAAATTGAGAATGCTGAACGACGTGCAACGCTTAAGAACGGGTGTTCGGATCTAAATATTCGCGCTATAGAATCCAGCCCTTGCCCCATGAGTATATTTTCCACTTGTCGTTGTTTTAATACCCTTTGAAGTTTCGCTGTAAACGCCTTATTTTCATCCGTTAATTGCTGCAATAACGCTCTTAGCGCGGCTACATCGCGCAGCCCAAGATTAACACCTTGTCCAGCGAGCGGATGCACTCCGTGTGCAGCATCACCGACAACCAGGGTATTAAACAAAGGCGCGTAATAACGCAATGCATGTTGATGTTTCAACGGGAAACTCGCTGATTGCTGCAACGAGAACGGACCGATTTCTGCTCCAAAGCGTTTGAAAAGTTCGAGTTCCACCGTATTTTTTGCCCAACTGTTAATTTCCGCTGTATCGGCATAAACAATCAAGCAGGCTTGTTGATTAGCCAACGGCAGCAAAGCGTGCACCTCACGTCCACTGAATGTTTGCCAAGTGGCCGCGGGTATTTCTTGCGCCACATTCACTGTAGCCAGTAAGCAACGCTCTTGATAACTTGCACCCGCTGTGCCGATGCCCGCAGCGTGGCGTACTCGTGAATTAACACCATCAGCACCGATTAAAAATTGATAAGGAATCATTTCCCCACTAGCGGTCATCACGCTACATTTACCGTGGCCTGCCGCACTATTTACACCAGTTCCGGCATTGCCCGTAAGAGAATGACTGCCAACAATTTTGGCGAACCCATCTGTACGATAATCTACGAGAGCATGTGCTTTTAATCGTTCCGTGAGCACCCATTGCAGTGCTTTATTTTCAACCATATAGCCTAAGGGTAGCGCTTTTTCCGAGCCAAACTGCAGCCACTCACCACCCGTTTCGCGCACCGCTAACTGAGTGAATTCTTGCACCCGCAAACTCGCCACCTGCTGCCACACACCCAAGGCTTCTAACAACGCAATGTTATCTGCAGTAATTGCAGAAATTCGCAAATCATAAGCGCTTTTGCCATCAAATTCAGTTTCTGGGTAGGGCTCAAGAATAACCACTTTGCGGCCCGATTCAGCTATTGCCAGAGCCATCGCAGCGCCCACCATACCACCACCAACAACAACCCAAGGCAAGGGTGATTCTGATTGCTCTACTACGTGATCGTTTACCACTGAGTTCTCCTTGGCTAATGTAGGCCTGATACAAATAAATTAAGCTATGTTCTGATACCTATATCGGCATTATGCCGCAAAGCTTCCATATGCGGAAACATGAATCGAAATCTCACCCTACGGCTTTGGTGTCATGTTATAATTACAAGCATTGTTTTTATGTGTAATCAGCCATATGCAAATCATTGGGGGGTATTTCTGAATCCGGTTATTCTTGCTTCCGCATTATTGCTCTTTGCTGAATTATGTTTCGCAGGCACCAGCGCAATGGTAAAACACCTCACGCCCGATGTGCCCTTTTTCCATCTTGTGTTTTTTCGTAACTTTTTTGCCTTTTTAATTCTCATCCCTTGGCTAATTCGCAAGCGCCACACCGCATTTCGCACAACCCAACTGCGGCTGCACATCTTCCGCGGCATTGCTGGGGTTGGTGCCATGTACCTATTTTTCTTAGTGATCTCACAAGTTTCACTAGCGAAAGCCACGTTAGTATTACTCATGGCGCCCTTCCTGATTCCCGTTATCAGTTATTTTTGGCTAAAAGAACGTATTTCTGGACGTTTATGGTTTGCTATTAGCCTTGGTTTCTTTGGAGTGCTTATTTTCCTAAATCCGCTTTCGGGACCGCTTCCAGCGGTTATGCTTTTGGCTGTATTGGCCGCTGCGCTAGCAGCTTCTACGAAAACGATCATCCGGCAAATGGCGAGCACCGAATCACCAAGTAAAATCGTGTTCTATTTCTCATTTTTTGCCACGGTAGTAACTGCTATTCCAGTGCTTATCGATTGGCAAACCTTAAGTTTAAAGCTCTGGTTAGGCGTTGCTACTATGGGCTTGTTTGCTGTGCTAGGCCAACTCACCATGACCCGAGCCTTTAGTATCGCTCCCCCTTCTCAGGTTGGTGTATTCACCTATAGTTCGGTGTTATTCGCCGGTTTAATTGGCTATCTCGTGTGGGGTGAAGCCTTTACTTGGAATATGTTCTTAGGTTCTCTGGTAATCATTGCCGCAGGTTACGCCGCCATTCGCCATAGCCGAGGGCCAAGCACAGTGCCTACAGCAACGCCCCCAGCCAGCTAGAATTTATAAAATAACCAACCTTCTTTCGCGTATATGAAAGAAAACCACGGAAAATCAATACTGGCAAAGCTAGCAAGGTAGCGTACGAATTGCGAACAAGGTAGAATACGCTCCCTTTTGTACAAGCGGTGGAATGAAAACAAGGTTATGAGTAAAAAGGTCTATATCAAAACCTGGGGTTGCCAAATGAACGAGTATGATTCCGGCAAAATGGCGGATCTACTGCATGCACACCTCGGTTACGAGCCAACAGCTGAAGCTGAAGATGCTGATTTAATTCTTTTAAATACCTGCTCGATTCGCGAAAAAGCGCAAGAGAAGGTGTTTCATCAGCTTGGCCGTTGGAAATTACTCAAACAAGACAAACCCGATTTAATTATTGGTGTTGGTGGCTGTGTGGCTTCGCAAGAAGGCGCCGCTATTCGTTCGCGCGCCCCCTTTGTTGATCTTGTATTCGGCCCACAAACCCTGCATCGCTTGCCCGCTATGTTAAAAGAACTTGGCGAAGGCAGTGGTTCAGTTATTGATATTTCATTCCCAGAAATCGAAAAATTCGATCGGCTTCCTGATCCTATCGCTGAAGGCCCAACCGCATTTGTATCAATCATGGAAGGCTGCAGTAAGTACTGTACGTTCTGCGTAGTACCGTATACCCGCGGTGAAGAAGTAAGCCGCCCGGTAGATGACGTTTTATATGAAATAGCCCAACTTGCCGACCAAGGTGTGCGTGAAGTTAACCTACTAGGTCAAAACGTAAACGCGTTCCGTGGTCCGCATCATGACGGTGATATCTGCACGTTCGCTGAGTTATTGCATTTAATTGCCGCCATTGATGGTATTGATAGAATTCGCTACACCACTTCCCATCCAGTGGAATTCACCGATGACATTATTGCCGCTTATGAAACCATTCCTGAATTGGTAAACCACTTGCATTTACCTGTGCAAAGCGGCTCTGATCGGGTGCTCGCGCTAATGAAACGTGGCCACACTGCGATTGAGTATAAATCACAGATTCGCAAATTGAAGAAAGTACGCCCTAATATGGCGATGTCTTCTGATTTTATTATTGGTTTTCCAGGTGAAACCGATGCTGATTTCGAAGCCACAATGGATTTAATTCAGGCTATCGATTTCGACTTGAGTTTTAGCTTCATCTACAGCGCACGCCCCGGCACACCAGCGGCTGATTTGCCTGACGATGTAACTGAGCAAGCGAAAAAAGATCGATTACAGCTATTACAGCAACGTATTAATCAACAAGCGCAACGCCATGCCCGACAAATGCTGAATACTGAACAACGTATCTTAGTGATTGGCCCTTCGAAGAAAAATCCAATGGAACTCAGTGGCCGTACTGAGAACAACCGGGTTGTAAACTTTGAAGGTCGCCCCGATATGATTGGTAAGTTTGTTGATGTATTGATTACTGAAGCCCTACCGAACTCGTTACGCGGTGATTTAATTCGCGAAGAACACGAAATGGGCTTGCGTATTGATACCGCGCCGCAAGCCATTCTTGCGCGTAATCCGGAAGCGCCTGATGATTTAGGGGTAACCCACTTTAATCCAGCCGCGCCGACGAGCTAATTTAAACGTGCCGACGAGCTAATTTAAAAAGAGAAGTTGAGAGGATTGGTTGAGTAATTCTGTTGAAAGCGTAGATTTATATTTAGAACCGGCTGATAGCCAGCGTTTAGCTGGCTTATGTGGCCCATTTAACGACAACATCCAGCACATTGAGCGCCGCCTTGGTGTTGAAGTGATTCAGAACAATAATCACTTCCGCATTATCGGTGAACCCGCGGCCCTGCGTGCTACCCAAGATATTCTTAAAAATCTTTATATCGAAACCGCGCCTGTTCGTGGCCAGCAAAAAGCCGTAGATCCGAACCAAGTGCATCTCGCCATTCAAGAAAGCAACGCACTCGAACAAGATGAAGGCCCAGAAGACGACCCCATGACGCTGATAAAAACGAAGCGCGGGTTGGTAAAACCACGGAATAAAAATCAGCAGGGGTACGTGCGGGCCATTGTTACTAATGATATTAATTTTGGTGTTGGCCCTGCCGGTACCGGCAAAACGTATCTTGCCGTGGCAGCGGCGGTAGATGCACTGGAGCGGCAAGAAGTACGCCGTATTTTGCTCACGCGCCCTGCGGTGGAAGCTGGCGAGAAATTAGGCTTCCTACCTGGCGATCTAGCACAAAAAGTAGACCCCTACCTGCGCCCGCTCTACGATGCCCTATTTGAAATGTTGGGTTTTGAGAAAGTAGAGAAGTTACTTGAACGTAATATCATTGAAATCGCACCGCTGGCCTATATGCGTGGCCGTACGCTAAATGATGCCTTCATTATTCTTGATGAAAGCCAAAACACTACGCCTGAACAAATGAAAATGTTCCTCACGCGAATAGGGTTTAACTCGCGTGCGGTAATTACGGGCGATATTACCCAAATTGATTTACCGCGCGGACAAAAATCTGGGCTACGCCAAGCTATTGAAGTGCTGAATGAGATCGAAGGCATTAGTTTTACCTTCTTTAACGCCAAAGATGTAGTTCGTCACCCAGTTGTTCAACGTGTTGTTGTGGCGTACGAAAACTTTGAGAATGCGGTAAAGGCTGAAGATGAGCGTAAGGCCCAAGAATATCGAAAAGCCGCAGCTGAGAAACGTGAAAACCAAAATAACGCATCCGGCGCGAGTGAATAATTTTATGAACTATCATATTGATATTCAGCGTGCCGTTAATACACCAGAGCTACCTACTGATGCCGATATTATAAAATGGGCCAGTGCCGTACTTTCTCAACACCAGTTAGTAACAGCTGAGATGACCATTCGCATCACTGATGCAGAAGAAGTGCAAACGCTTAATCGCGAGTATCGCGGCAAAGACAAACCAACGAACGTACTTTCATTTCCGTTTGGTGATGAATTGCCCGATGAAGTATTACTTGATATACCATTATTAGGCGATATTGTGATTTGCGAGCCAGTATTGCAGGCGGAAGCTAACGAACAAAATATTGCATTTGCGCATCACTTTGCGCATCTTGTTGTTCATGGCACCTTGCATCTGCTAGGTTATGACCATATAGAAACACCGGAAGCGGAAGAAATGGAAGCGCTAGAGGCAGAGATTCTCGCCACTTTTAATATTCCAAACCCTTACGCGAATGAGCAGCAAACGCCTGCTTTATCTAATCACTCGAGGAGCGAGTAAACATCGATGAACGATGATAAACCCCACCCTGGGAACGGTTCACCACGTAAAACCTGGGCACAAAAACTTTTACAGGCATTTAACGGTGAGCCTACCAGCAGAGAAGAGCTGGTTGATATGATTCAGGACGCGGAAAACCGCGACCTAATCGACTTAGATACAAAAGAAATGATTGAGGGTGTACTGGATGTTGCTGAGCTAAAAGTTCGCGATATCATGATCCCTCGTTCGCAAATGGTAACCATCGATAAGAATCAAACGGTTGAGGAGTTTCTCCCGACAGTGATTCAAACCCAACATTCCCGTTACCCAGTTGTGAGTGAAAATAAAGATCATATCGAAGGCGTGCTACTCGCCAAAGATCTCCTTAGTTACGGCTTTAATATGGTTGACGAACCATTCTCGCTTACGCAAGTTATGCGTCCGGCGGTAATAGTGCCTGAGAGCAAGCGTGTAGATGCCCTCCTCAAAGAATTCCGCTCAAAGCGATATCATATGGCCATCGTTGTTGACGAATATGGCGGTGTCTCGGGCCTCGTTACCATTGAGGATATCCTTGAAGAAATCGTAGGTGAAATTGAAGATGAAACCGATGATGAAGATTCTAGTAGTGATATTCGCCGCATTAATAACTCTCGTTTCGCGGTAAAAGCACTTACCACCATTGAAGACTTCAACGATTTCTTTCACACCGAATTTGCTGATGATGAATACGATACTATCGGCGGCCTAGTTGCACATAACTTTGGCCATCTCCCAGAAATTGGTGAATCGGTAGTTATCGGTGAGCTTACTTTTAAAGTAACGGCAGCCGATCGCCGCCGAATCCAGCAATTACAGGTATCGCTGCCAGCAGAAGCATAATACAGCGGCGGCAATGGAGATTGGCCAAATATGTTTCAAGGTATCAGTGCCTGGTTCGCACATGTGCTGCAAACCAAACCATTTTTAACCCAGCCTAATTGGCGCAATAGCCTTATGTTTGTGGCTGGTGCTGCCATGGTGTTTGCCTATGCCCCCTTTCAACAAGGGTGGTTAGTACCCCTTCTGCTAACGGTCTGGTTGCTTGGTTTAATTCGTAGCCAAACCGGAAAGCAAGCCGCCGTTACCAGTTATTTTTTCGGGTTTGGCTGGTTTGCTACCGGCGTTAGCTGGGTTTTTGTGAGTATCGACCAATTCGGCGGGTTACCGCTAATATTCTCAATTCTCCTGATGCTATTGTTGTGCCTATACCTCGCACTCTTCCCTGCTTTTGCGGGATGGCTTTGGTTTCGAAGCCGTAAGTTCACATCGGGATTAAGCCTTCTCGTTTTGCCTTTTATATGGCTAGTTACGGAATTTCTTCGTGGCTGGTTCCTGACCGGCTTTCCTTGGTTAAGCTTGGGCTATTCACAAACCACACTAACACTTGGCAACCTAGCGCCATTTATTGGCGAGATCGGTATTAGCGTTGTTCTCATCGTGATTGCTATTAGTTTAACCATGTTGATTTTGCGAAAACGCTTTGAATGGCTTTTCATTCCTGTTGTTATTTTTTCTCTAGCTTGGTTTGCGCCACGTTGGAGCAATATCGAACCTACCGGCGAAACATTACAGGTAGCTTTGGTACAAGGTAATGTCCAACAAGATGTAAAGTGGAATCCAGCCCAACAATGGCCGAACTTACAAGCCTACTTAGCGCTTACTGAGGGCTTTTACGATCACGATTTAATTATTTGGCCAGAATCAGCCATTACTTACATTGAACCGCTTGCGCAACACCATTTGGCAGCCCTAGATCAGCGCTTAGTGGCGGAAGGAAGCACCCTTATCAGCGGTATTATTGATCTAGATCGGCGCACTGATGCCTTCTATAACTCTATGATTGTGATGGGTGAGCAATCCGGTAGCTCATGGTTTTACGGCCATGATAATCGTTACCAAAAGCATCACCTACTGCCGATTGGCGAATTTGTGCCGTTTGAATCGATCTTGCGGCCACTCGCGCCGTTATTTAATCTACCGATGTCATCTTTTAGCCGCGGCGCCTCGGTGCAGCCAAACCTTGATGCCAACGGGGTAAGTATTGCGGCGAATATATGCTTTGAAGTGGCGTTTAGCCGGCAAATTCGAGCTAATTTCCAGCAAGATACTCAGCTTTTGCTAACCATTAGTAACGATTCATGGTTTGGCGATTCACATGGGCCTCATCAACATTTGGAAATAGCCCGAATGCGTGCGCGCGAACTCGGAAGGCCTTTATTAAGAGCTACAAACAATGGTATTACCGGCGTTTTTGATGAACATGGCAATACCTTGGTACGCTTACCCCAGTTCACCGCTGGTGTAGCGAGCACCCATGTTGTTTTAGTATCAGGCACCACGTTGTTTGCCCGTTTTGGCGAGATTCTGGCGTGGTTGTTAGCTTTTGCTATTGCGCTCCCAAGTTTTAGGTGGGGAACAAGCTGGAAAACGCGTAACCGAGCGTAGTCAATCTAATCGAAAAACTATACACTTAAGGGCTACTGTAGCCCTTTGGTTTATCTTCAAAAGGAAAAAAATATGGGCAATTTAGTTGATGCCATTTTATTTACTGTTTTAGTAGCCTCAGCCGGGCTTGGCTTAGCGAGCCTTATCGTTGGCTGCTTACCAGCCGCCGCGGAACTCGATAACGAAGCGAAAGCACGTGGCCGCATTGAAGCCTTCTTCTTTGGGGTTAGCGGTATCGTGATTGCGTTAGTGATGTGGTTAGCAATGATTTTTAATTCCTAAGTTTAATTCAGGTAACAGGTAGTAGCTTAATGACGCGGAAAATCGAGGAACAATATCAACCAACGCAGTTGGAACCAGAAATTCAGCAACGTTGGGAAAACGATCAAGTATTTACGGTAACGGAAGATGAAAGCAAAGAGAAATTCTATTGCTTATCTATGTTTCCGTATCCTAGTGGTAAGTTGCATATGGGCCACGTGCGCAACTATACCCTCAGTGATGTTGTTGCTCGCTATCAGCGTTTGCTTGGAAAAAACGTGCTTCATCCGATTGGTTGGGATGCCTTTGGTTTACCTGCGGAAAACGCGGCAATTCAAAACAAATCCGCGCCCGCTAAATGGACTTACCAAAATATCGGCGATATGCGCAATCAACTAAAAGCTTTAGGCTTTGGTTATGATTGGGATCGTGAAATTGCAACTTGTCACCCTGAATATTACCGTTGGGAACAGTGGTTCTTTACAAAGCTTTATGAAAAAGGCTTGGTGTATAAGAAAAACTCTACAGTGAACTGGGATCCAGTTGATCAAACGGTTCTTGCTAATGAACAAGTTATTGATGGCCGTGGCTGGCGTTCTGGTGCATTGGTAGAGCAAAAAGAAATTCCACAATGGTTTGTAAAAATCACAGCTTATGCTGATGAGCTGTTAAGCGATTTAGACCAGCTTGAAGGTTGGCCTGAGCAAGTAAAAGCTATGCAGCGCAACTGGATTGGCCGCTCTGAAGGTGCCCAAATCACTTTCCACGTTGAACAGTTTGAGATGGCCCTAAGTGTGTATACCACTCGTCCCGATACGCTGTTTGGTGTTACCTACATGGCGGTAGCCGCGCAACATCCACTCGCGCAAAAGGCAGCCCAGCAAAATCCTGATGTTGCTGCGTTTGTAGAAAGCTGCAAACAACAGAAAGTTGCCGAAGCTGAGCTAGCCACCATGGAAAAACGCGGTATTGCTACCGGGTTTACCGCTAAGCATCCATTAACCGGCGAATCGGTTCCAGTTTGGGTAGCCAACTTCGTACTTATGGATTACGGCACCGGTGCGGTAATGGCCGTTCCGGCTCATGATCAACGGGATTTCGAATTCGCCAGTGCTTATAAGCTCGCTATTAAACCGGTAATTGATAGCGGTACTGAACATGATTACAGCGAATCGGCGCTGGTTGAGAAAGGCACTTTAATTAATTCTGGTGATTACAACGGATTAAGTTCCGCTGAAGGTTTTGAAGCCATAGCCAATAAATTGCAAGAAATGGGCATTGGTGAGCGCCAAGTGAACTTCCGATTGCGTGATTGGGGTGTTTCTCGTCAACGCTACTGGGGTACGCCAATTCCAATGTTAAATCTCGAGAATGGCGATTCTGTAGCGGTTCCAGAAAATGAGCTACCCGTTCGTTTGCCCGAAGATGTGGTAATGGACGGTGTTACCTCGCCAATTAAAGATAACCCTGAGTGGCGAAAAACAACATACAACGGCATGCCTGCCGAACACGAAACCGATACCTTCGATACCTTCATGGAATCGAGTTGGTATTACGCGCGCTATTGCTCGCCAAAACACACTGATGGCATGCTCGATCCGGCAAAAGCGAACTACTGGCTGCCGGTTGACCAATATATTGGTGGTATTGAACACGCTATTTTGCATTTATTGTATGCGCGTTTCTTCCACAAACTCATGCGCGATACCGGTTTAGTAGAATCTGACGAGCCCTTCAAACGCTTGCTTTGCCAGGGTATGGTGCTTGCGGATAGCTACTACCGAGAAGATGAGAACGGTGGCAAATCGTGGTTCTCACCGGTTGATGTGGAAATTAGCCGCAACGATAAAGGCGAAGTTGCCCAAGCTATTTATACGAAAGATGGCAAGCCCGTTATTCATGCAGGCATCAGTAAAATGTCGAAATCCAAGAACAATGGTATCGATCCACAGATCATGGTGGATAAATACGGCGCTGATACGGTGCGCTTGTTCATGATGTTTGCGGCACCGCCTGAGCTTACTTTGGAGTGGTCTGATTCTGGTGTTGAAGGGGCGCATCGGTTCCTCAAACGCGTTTGGAAGCTGGTGTACGATTTCCAAGAATTTGCGGGTAGTGCAGAAGTTGATGTTGCTGGCCTTACGGGTTCGCAAAAGGCGTTACGCCGAGAAGTGCACAAAACGATCGCCAAAGTAAGCGACGATATGGGCCGCCGCCAAAACTTTAATACGGCCATTGCCGCGGTTATGGAGCTCAGTAATCACTTGCAAAAAGCACCGCTTGAGAGCGCCAGTGATAAAGCGCTCATGCAAGAAGCGCTGGATGCTATCACCCTAATGCTTTCACCTATCACACCACATATTTGTGAACGTATGTGGCAGGCGCTTGGGCACGACAATGATATTAATTTCCAACAATGGCCAAGCGTAGATGCAAATGCATTGGTAGAAGATGAGAAATTAGTGGTCCTGCAAGTTAATGGTAAAGTGCGTGCGAAACTAACCGTACCCGCCGATATTGATAAAGAAAGTATGGAGAAACTAGCGCTGGAACAACCACAGGTACAAAAATATACTGATGGTTTAACGGTTCGCAAAGTTATTTATGTTCCAGGTAAGTTAGTGAACATCGTGGTTAGTTAATCGATACTAATGGAAAAAGCGGGTTGGAGAATACTTAAATGATGAGTGCATGGGTAATCAATACCCGCAAGTGGCAACATGGCCTGCTTTTAGTTGCAGCCATGCTGCTCTTAAGTGCCTGCAGTTTTCAACTCCGGGGTGATTATCAGGTTACTTCGCAGCTTGAAAACTTATCGCTTGAGGCGCCAACTCGCAGTGAGATAGAGAAGCAAGTACAGGAAACCTTTGCCCAACGTGATATCAACGTGGTTGCCCAAGGAGAAGGGATCACCCATGTTGTTGTGCATGAAGATCGGCTTGATCGACGAATTCTTTCGATGTTGCCATCAGGCCAAGTGGCCGAGTATGAAATCATTTATGTAATGCCCGTTACAATCACCACCCAAAGCGGGCAAACTTCGAGCCATAACATTCAGATATTGCGCGATTACCAAGATGATCCAAACTACGCTCTGGCAAAAACTCGCGAACTGGAAATGTTGGTTGGAGAAATGCGAGCAGAAGCGGCGAATCGCCTATTGCTGTTATTGAACCAGTTAACAATCGATTAATGGAAAGGATGTATCGTGCAACTCTATGCAGATCGCCTAGTAAGTCATTTAAAGCAAACACTCGCGCCGATATACTTAGTATTCGGCGATGAGCCTTACTTGGTAAGTGAATGCTGTGATTTGATTCGGAAAGCCGCTCGCAAACAAGGTTTTGATGAACGCCAGCGCTTCACTCAGGATAAGGAATTCTCTTGGGATAGCCTATTTAACGCTAGCCATACCCTTTCACTTTTCACCAGCAAACAAATCATAGAGCTAGAGCTACCGGAAGCAAAGCCCGGCCGCGATGGCAGTGCCGCTTTAGCTGATTACGCCAACGCGCAAATGCCCGATCAAATACTTATTCTGTTTGGTGCACATTTGCGCAAGGATCAACAAAAGAGTAAATGGTTTCAAGCACTGCAAAAAAATGGTGTATTCATTCCCGTTTATTCACCCGATCGCAATAAATTACCAGCTTTTGTACAACAGCGCGCAGAAAGGCTTGGCCTAACCTTAGAACCCGAAGCAACTCAGCAGCTATGTAATTGGTATGAAGGCAACTTACTTGCCCTCAGCCAAGCTTTGGAAAAACTGAAGTTACTGTATCCTGAGCAACGGATTAACCTCGCTGCTGTTGAAGGTGCAAATGAAGATTCTAGCCGCTTCGATGTATTTTCTTTGCGCGATACGTTGGTACAACAAAAACCAAAAGCCTTTTTACATTGCCTACAACGTTTACTAGAAACCGGCACGGAACCCGTACTTATCCATTGGGTATTACAACGTTTACATTTTACGCTAGTTAACTTACGCCAAGCCCTGCGCCAGAAACAGAATTTACAAGCAATTTGGGCAGCGGAAAATATTTGGGCGGCTCAACAAGACCATTATTTGCAGTTAGCCCGAAAAGATACACCCTACCGTAGTCAAGCAAGAATCCATTTACTAGAACGACTCGAATACGCGTTAAAACGAGATTCCGGTGAATCCCCGCAAATTCTGGCTACGCATATTGGGTTACTCTTTATGCCACAGTTAAGTAAGCTTGATTCGCTTGCTGATTTTACCCACCCTGCAGATATCGAGGGCTAAAAATTGACCCGAGCAAAGCGCCAAATTGCAATCGTGGGTGGCACCTTTGACCCGGTACATTGGGGCCATCTAAAGCCAATTCTTGAGGTAGCAAATGCATTTAATTTTGAATGTATTCACCTGCTACCCACTTGTGCTCCGCCGCATCGCCAACAACCCGAAGTATTAAATACTCATAGGCTTGGTATGTTAGATGCTGCAACTGAGCTCGATAGCCGTTTTGTCGTAAATGATTGGGAACTGCGCCAAGGATTGCCTTCACGTACGCTTCCTACTTTAAAGCACTTCCATACAGTTTCAGCTGATGCCACGTTATATTTCATTATTGGCATGGATAGTTTATTAAATTTACCGGATTGGCAGCATTGGCAACGGTTATTTGATTTTGCACACTTTATTGTTATTCCGCGGCCAGGATATGCGCTGGCAGATGCAAGCGACGATGTGAAAGATTTATTAGCTGCACGACAATGTGATAGTGCGGATATGCAAACCGGCAGCGGCAAGATCTCTATTGCAGATACACAACCGCTTGATATTTCAGCAACCGAACTGCGCCAACAATTGCGAAATCATAATGAGCGCCCCGAGTTACTTCCGGAACCGGTTTGGAATTATATTCGCGAACATAATCTTTACCGCTAGCGATAGCTGCACCAAGCCCTGCACTCGTGGTACACTCTGCGGTTGACAAATTCTATAGGAGTAACCGAGCGTTGCAAACCGAACAATTACGAGATTTTATTCTCAGCAAAATTGAAGACCTGAAAGGCCGCGATATTCAAGTTCTTGATATCCGTGATAAAACTGATGTTACCGATTTCTTAGTTATCTGCTCTGGAAACTCGAAAACGCACGTACGCAGTATTGCAAAGCACGTTGCATTAGAAGCCAAACATGTAGGTGAAGTTGCTCTAGGCATGGAAGGTGAAGATGATGGCGAATGGGTTTTAGTTGATTTCGGCCCCGTTGTTGCGCATGTGATGCAAGATAGTACACGTGATTTTTATCAACTCGAAAAACTCTGGGGTTAACCCACACCTATGCGCTTACAATTAATCGCAGTGGGCAGCAAAATGCCAAGTTGGATTGCCACCGGCTATCAAGAATATGCCAAGCGCATGCCGCCGGAGTTGCCCCTCGATTTAATTGAAATTCAAGCTGGAAAGCGCGGTAAAAAAGCCGATGTTGGCAAACTTACCCAGCAAGAAGGTGAAAAGATGCTGGCGGCGCTAAAAGGCCCCACGCATGTTGTTACCCTCGAAGTAAACGGAAAGCCTTGGGATACCCATAAACTCTCGCAACGCATGCAGCAATGGCAACTTGATGGCCGCGATGTTGCATTCCTAGTGGGAGGGCCAGAAGGTTTATCTGCCGAATGCCAAGCAAGAGCAGATGAGCGTTGGTCTTTATCACCGTTAACCTTGCCTCATCCGCTGGTTCGTGTTGTTATTGCCGAGGCGCTCTTTCGAGCTTGGAGTTTACTGAGTAATCACCCTTATCATCGCGAATAATTAAAACATGAAAAAACGCGTTCCGATTCGAAATCATCAAGCAGAATCAGCCTTATTTGGGCGCCGAGCTATTGTTAGCTTAACTATTGTAGGCGTTGTTTTTCTTGGCCTACTGGCCAACCTCTATAAACTCCAAGTTACCAGTTTTCAAGAATTCCAAACCCGCTCAAATAGTAATCGTATTGTTGTTTTACCCGTGGCACCGAATCGCGGCCTTATTTATGATCGTAATGGTGAGATTTTAGCCGACAATACGCCGGTTTATAGTTTAGAGGTATCACCCGCCGAAGTTGGTGATATGAGAACGGTTGTCGAGAAACTGGTAGCATTATTAGAGTTACCCGCCGATACCGCTGAAAGTTTTTATTCGCGCTTAAATCAAACCCGTCGTTTTCCGCAAGTTACGCTATTTGATAATTTAAATGAAAGCCAAGTGGCTCGGTTTGCCAGCGTGCAACACCAATTCCCAGGTATCAATATCGAAGGCAGGCTGCAGCGTTTTTATCCGCATCGCGATTTGCTTACCCATGCGGTAGGTTATGTAGGCCGTATTAACCAACAAGATGTATTGCAGTTACGCGAACAAGAGTTATATGCCCAGTATGCGGCCACACGAACCATTGGTAAGCTTGGAATTGAGCGTTACTACGAAAATATTCTGCACGGCGAAGTGGGTTATCAAACGGTAGAAGTGAACAACCGCGGCCGTGTTGTGCGCACACTTGATTTTAATCCCCCTACCCCTGGCAAAGATATTCATTTAGAACTCGATATTGGCTACCAAAAAGTGGCGCGCGATCAACTTCGTGGCCGCCGCGGCGCCATTATTGTGCTCGACGCCAACACAGGCGGCATTTTAGCGCTGTATTCGAATCCAGGTTATGACCCGAATTTATTTGTTGGTGGTATTTCCAGTACGGAATATAGAGCCCTATTAAATAATACCTCAAACCCGCTCATCAACCGTGCTACGCAAGGCCGATACCCACCTGCTTCTACTATAAAACCGCATCTAGGCGTTCTCGGTTTGCATCTTGGTGTGATTACCGCTGAATCACGTGTATGGGATCCCGGCTGGTATCAATTAGAAGGCGTAGAGCGGCGCTTCCGCGATTGGCGAGCGCAAGGGCATGGTTGGGTAGATATCACCAAAGCAATTGCAGAATCGTGTAACACGTACTATTACGATTTATCTTTTCAATTAGGCATCGATAACATTTCTAGCTTTATGGGCGAAATGGGGTTCGGCAAGCGCACTGGAATCGATATATCCGAGGAGAGCACGGCTCTCATGCCAGATAGAGGCTGGAAACGGGCACGCTACAACGAACCTTGGTACCATGGTGAAACCTTATCCATCGGCATAGGCCAGAGTTTTTGGACGGTAACCCCGTTACAATTAGCGACTTCAACAAGCATTATCGCAACCGAAGGCCGCCGCCTTCAGCCTCGATTACTGCGCGGTGTTGGCGAACAAAACGCTATTGAATACACAGATATTATTGAGAACCCTCCCCTCGTATTGAGTGATTCTGCACATTGGCAAACGATCAAAAATGCGATGCAAGCCACCATTACGGATCCACGTGGTACCGCGAGGTTAGCATTCTTAAATGCGCCCTATACCGCTGCGGGTAAAACCGGAACCGCGCAAGTGGTTGCCTTAAGCGACGAAACCGACGAACGCCCAGATGTCGAAGATGTGGCGGAACGTTTTCGCGATAATGCTACCTATATAGGATATGCGCCAGCTGAATACCCAGAAATAGTGGTATCTATTGCACTCGAAAACGTGGGTGGCGGTGGCCGAAATGCAGCACCAGTATCACGCGCCTTGATGGATTACTATTTTGCGAGTGAAACAGAAAAAGCAGCAATACTTCAGGCGATAGAAGACGAGGAAGCCAATGCAAACAACTGAAGAGCGGCAACGCCATCCATGGCTCGCTAAATTGCATATCGATGGCCCGTTATTTTTAGGCTTAATCGCCCTTTGCTGCGTTAGCTTGTTCGTTATTTATAGTGCCGGTGGACAAGATCTAGGCTTAGTGCAACGCCAAGTAATCCGTATGGGAATTTCATTTGGTGTGCTTTTCATTGTGGCTCAAATTGCACCAGACACATTTCGTACTTATGCC
Source organism: Aliidiomarina shirensis (assembly GCF_003987345.1). Taxonomy (GTDB): domain Bacteria; phylum Pseudomonadota; class Gammaproteobacteria; order Enterobacterales; family Alteromonadaceae; genus Aliidiomarina; species Aliidiomarina shirensis. Next base: position 746,549 of record NZ_PIPP01000001.1, read on the forward strand.
GTGCCTGTGTATATCGTTGGCGTATTAATGCTCGTGGCGGTAATGTTTTTTGGCGTTAGTGGGAAAGGCGCACAACGCTGGCTTGATATCGGCGTAACCCGAATCCAGCCCTCAGAAATAATGAAGCTTGCTGTGCCCATCATGCTGGCTTGGTACTGCGCCCGAAATCCAGTACCCATTCGCTTCTTACACGTATTAGGTGGCCTGTTATTAGTTTTAGCGCCTACATTACTAATTGCTCGGCAACCCGATTTAGGCACGTCGGTGTTAGTAGCCAGCTCTGGAATTTTTGCCCTATTTCTTGCCGGTATGAGCTGGCGTTTAGTGTTTACCGGAGCAATTACACTCGGAGCCTCATTACCGGTTTTCTGGTTTTTCCTATTACGTGAATACCAACGGCAACGAGTGCTTACCTTTTTAAATCCCGAAAGCGATCCACTTGGCGCCGGCTATCATATTATCCAATCAAAAATAGCCATTGGGTCTGGTGGCTTCGATGGTAAAGGTTGGCTACAAGGTACACAATCGCAGCTAGAGTTTTTACCGGAACGGCACACAGATTTCATTTTCTCAGTGTTTAGCGAAGAATTTGGCTTTGTGGGTGTGGTGGCATTACTTGCTTTATACGGTTTTGTAATTTTCCGTGGCATGCTGTTGTCTATTCGTGCCCAGAGTAACTTTCAACGAATATTGGGAGGCAGCGTCACCTTAACATTTTTCATCTATGTGCTCGTTAATATTGGTATGGTATCCGGCGTTCTACCGGTTGTTGGGGTACCTCTGCCGCTTATTAGTTATGGTGGTACATCGATGGTTACGATGATGGCTGGATTTGGCATTATTATGGGTATCGCAACCCATCGGCGGTTAGCGATTAGCCAATCAACATAGTTTTAAAGGAAAAGTTTATGCAACGTATTTTACATTCGTTAGTGCGCCCTCGTGTGTTGGTTTCTTTGGCACTCGCTGGCTGTTTACTTGGGCAAAGTGCGTTGGCTAACGATTGGAGCGCGGCAGAGCAAGCGTTTATTCACGAGCTAGAGCAGGAATACAACATTCCTCGAGCGCGCACCGAAGCACTCTTGCGCGACGCAGTAAAAAGCCAAGCAATTATCGATTCAATCACGCGCCCTTGGGAAGCTCGCCCTTGGCATGAATACTATAAAATATTCCTTACTCAGCGCCGCCTAGATGAAGGCATCGAATTCTGGAATGAGCACGAAGAAACGCTAAATCGTGCAGCCGAAACCTATGGTGTAGCTCCAGAAATTATTGTTGCTATTATGGGGGTGGAAACATCCTACGGCACCATTATGGGCAATCACCGCGTACTTGATGCACTGTATACATTAGGCTTTCATTACCCGCCTCGGCAGACATTTTTCCGCGGCGAGCTACGCCAATTCATTCAACTAAGTGAAGAAGAAAATATTCCAGCTACTGAGATTCTTGGTTCCTATGCCGGTGCCATGGGGTTTGGTCAGTTTATTTCGTCGAGTTATCGCCATTATGCGGTCGATTTTGATAATGATGGTGTCCGTGATCTCATGGGCAATGTTGACGATGCGATTGGTAGTGTTGCCAATTACTTTGCTATGCATCGTTGGCAAGCAGGCCAACCTGCCGCTGTGCCGGCTTGGGTTAGCGAAACTACACCGCTAGAAGAATTAACGTCGGGCACGGGGCAAGCATTAACACACACAATAGGTGAACTGCGCGAGCATCATGTTCATTTTATCACCGCGCTTCCTGATTCTACCCCTGCTCGTCTATTTGCTTTTGAAGAGCCAGGTGGAAACTATTCATACTGGGTGGGTTTACCGAACTTTTACGCCATTACGCGTTATAACCATAGTCCGTTGTATGCAATGGCTGTGTTACAGTTATCCAAACAGTTACGCGAACATCGGTAACCTGAAAAGTGATGTGCGTACACTAAAATAATAATCATAAGAACAAGCAAAGGTAAGGGTATTATGCTCATAACAAACGCAAGTAGGATTTTGCTGGTATGCCTGCTATCAGCCCTTATTTCTGCTTGCGCAAGCGCAAGTAACAGCCAACGCTACCGTATGAGCCAAGATCAAGCCCCCGCACGAGTGCCTACTGCTGCTGAATTGTACCAAGTTGAGCCTCGGCACGAACCGATTAGCCGCGTGGGAAACCTCCCGTATCAAGTGAATGGCGTGCAGTATTTTGTACTGGCTAGCAATGAGGGATATAGCGAAGAGGGTATCGCTTCTTGGTATGGTCAAAAATTCCATGGTCACCGCACGTCCATGGGCGAGTTTTTCAACATGTACGGCTTAACCGCCGCCCATAAAACCCTTCCTTTGCCTTCCTGGGTTCGTGTTACCAATCTTGATAACAACAAAGAAATCGTTGTACGTGTGAATGATAGAGGCCCTTTTCACCCAGATCGTATTATCGATCTTTCTTATGCAGCCGCTTATGCTTTAGGTATTGATAAAACCGGAACGGGGCGCGTTCACATTGAAGCGATTACGCCCGGGCGCGAAAGTAACATTCTTGCACCAGCAGTTAGCGATGACGAATATACCCACTTTATCCAAGTAGCTGCAGCAAGAGATGTCGCGAACTTAGAAAACTTACAGCAGCGTTTACAAGAAATTTATGCCTTAGATGCAACTACTGAGCTACAGAATGGTCTGAATCGTTTATTATTAGGCCCGTTTACCGAGCAACAAACGATGCAATGGATTAATCGTTTACAGGCCGATGGTTTTGATGGCATTTTCCGTGTTCCGATTAACCAAAGCCAGTAAACACATATCGGTAAATACATATTTTTGGTATACTCAGCACTTGTGTTTTCAAGGCAGATAGAAATCGCTGGGTGAACATTACCTTTCCATAACAACAGTGGCATTCAGCACGCTGATTTTAAATAGCCCGTTTAACTGAAGAGAAACTTTGAGATTATGAATAGCAGCCGAATTTTATTTGTTCTAGTGAGCATTGCTCTGGTTCTTTTTCAAGGGGTATCCAGCGCACAATCAGTTGTGCCCCCGGTACCAAACGTAAATGCGCGTGCTTACGTGATGATGGATTACACCACTGGCCAAATTATCGCCAGCGAGAATGCCGATGAGCTTCACGGCCCTGCCAGCTTAACCAAAATCATGACCAGCTATATTATTGGCCGCGAACTACAGAGCGGGAATATTTCTGAAACGGATATGGTTACCGTAAGTAGAAATGCATGGGCCCGCAACTTCCCCGGCTCTTCATTAATGTTTATCGAAGTGGGTAAGGAAGTTTCGGTAAAAGATTTAAACTATGGAATTATTATTGCGTCGGGTAACGATGCCTGTGTGGCTATGGCGGAGCATATCGCCGGAACCGAGGAAGCGTTTGCTGATCTAATGAATACCTACGCAGCGCAGCTTGGCATGAGCAATACAACGTTTGCCAATTCTCATGGCCTACCTGCCGATAATCAGCGCACTACTGCACGTGATATGGCTATTTTAGCTCGCGCGATGATTCGAGATGTTCCTGAGGAATATGAGATTTATAAAGAACGTGAATTTACCTTTAATGGTATTCGTCAGTACAACCGAAATTCACTATTGTGGGATAGAAGCCTAAATGTTGATGGCATGAAAACAGGCCATACCAATGAATCAGGTTACAGCTTGGTAACGTCGGCAGTGGATAACGAAACCCGTTTAATCACAGTAGTAATGGGCACAGCTAGCGAAGCCGCTCGTGCCGCAGAGTCTAAAAAATTATTAAACTATGGATTCCGTTATTTTGAAACAGTAACGGCGTATAGTGCTGGCGATCAAATGGCTACCCAACGTATCTGGGGTGGCGATGCTGATGAGATCATGCTCGGTGCTGGCGAAGATGTTGTGATCACGTTACCACGCGGCCAACGTCAGAATTTGAGCGCTAATTTTGTACTTGATAACGTGTTAGAAGCACCATTAGCTGAGGGCCAGGTTGTTGGCACTGTAAACCTAACGTTAGATGGCGAAGATGTTGCCAGTTTTCCATTAGTAACCCTGCAGGCAATCGAGCAAGGCGGGTTCTTTAAGCGTATAATGGATAGCATTAAGCAAAAATTTAGCGACGAGTAGTTTAAATCTGAGCCTATCGACACCATATAGTGGGTAGAAAGCTTATAACACATGCAAAATCTCCGCTTTCAAACGGAGATTTTTGTTTATTTAACAAGTAATTGATTTATTCAAGCCACCGTTAGCCTAACAAAATAAGCGGAGCTGGCTTGAGGAGCAGTACAATGAATACGAAATTTGATGAACTACTAGATTTTCCATGTGATTTCACATTTAGGGTAATGGGCGTTGCCTCGGAAACACTACCAGATGAAATCATCTCGGTTGTTCAAAAGCATGCCCCTGGCGATTACAGCCCAGAGATCAAGCCTTCAAGCAAAGGTAACTATTGGTCTATTTCGGTGTGTGTTGTGGTTACGAGTAAGCACCATGTGGAAACACTTTATCGCAGCCTATCCGATATCGAAGAAGTACGTTACGTTCTCTAAGGCCTAAATATTAAGCACCCTATTCCCGGCCAACGTTTACGCACTCGCAAATAATATTGAATAACCACACCCTTTATCGGGTGGAGTTCCCGATGCAGCGGAGTATAATAACCCGATGAGCAAGTTAATCATCCGCCAACTCCAAAATATGGCCTACGAGCCAGTTTGGAAAGCGATGCAACAGTTTACCGATTCTCGGAATGAGCTTACTGATGATGAGCTGTGGATTGTTGAGCATCCGCCTGTATTTACCCAAGGACAAGCCGGTAAAGAAGAACACTTGCTTGCACCCGGGGGTATTCCGGTTGTACCCGTAGATCGGGGTGGGCAAGTAACCTATCACGGACCCGGGCAGTTGGTGGTTTATTTTATGCTCGATATCCGCCGACGTAAGCTCGGTGTTCGTCAGTTAGTTACCGCCATTGAAGATACCATTGTAGCTATGCTTGCGGAAAAAGGCATCAGCGCGGCACCACGGCCAGATGCACCGGGTGTATATATTGGCGAAGAAAAAGTTTGTTCGTTAGGTTTACGAATTCGTAAAGGTTGCTCATTTCACGGCCTAGCATTGAACGTAAATATGGATTTATCGCCATTTTTAAGAATTAATCCATGCGGCTACGCCGGTATGGTAATGACACAAACTTCGGCCCACGGTGGGCCTGATAGTGTTGAACAAGCAGCTGAGCGTGTTGTGCAAATTTTCGCAGAACAACTTAGTTACATTCAGATTGAAGAACAAACGGGGCTGCCAGAACGTAATGTCTAAACAAGCAACGTCTATCAAAACGGCTAAACTCGAAGCCGGTGAAAAGCTGCGTGACGCCGATAAAATGTCGCTCATTCCAGTGAAAGTATTGCCAACTGAGCGCGAGCAAATGCTGCGTAAACCAGAATGGTTAAAGGTTAAGTTACCGCGCTCTACAGAGAAGATTGATAAAATCAAACGGGCAATGCGCAAGCACGGTTTGCATTCTGTATGTGAGGAAGCGTCGTGTCCGAACCTGCCCGAATGTTTTAACCACGGCACCGCCACCTTTATGATCCTTGGTGATATTTGCACGCGCCGCTGCCCTTTCTGTGATGTTGCGCATGGCCGGCCATTGCCGCCGGATCCTAAAGAAGCAGAAAAGTTAGGCGTAACCATTCGTGATATGGGAGTGAAATATGTCGTAGTTACCTCGGTAGATCGTGATGATTTGCGTGATGGTGGTGCACAGCATTTTGCCGATTGTATTCGTGAAATTCGTGCCTATACACCGAGTATCAAAGTAGAAGTATTAGTACCTGATTTTCGTGGCCGGATGAACATTGCTCTCGATATTCTTAGCGAGGAAGCCCCTGATGTGTTTAATCACAACTTGGAAACGGTTCCACGCATGTACAAAGCCGCTCGTCCTGGTGCAAACTATCAGTGGTCGCTTGATTTATTGAAGCTGTATAAAGAACGGCGCCCGGATGTACGCACTAAATCTGGCCTAATGGTTGGCTTAGGTGAAACCAACGAAGAAATTCTTGAAGTCATGGAAGATCTTCGTCGCCACAATGTTGATATGCTTACCATTGGCCAATACCTGCAACCAAGCCGTCACCATATTCCGGTTGCGCGTTACGTAACGCCGGACGAGTTCGCAATGTTCAAACGCGAAGCTGATCGTATGGGCTTTACCCAAGCTGCTTCAGGGCCCTTGGTTCGTTCTTCCTACCATGCCGATCTTCAGGCTGCGGGAATCGAAGTAAAATAAGCCTACAATCGTTGATTGTTCGCGCTTAATCGCATTTCTCTGGATTTATAAGCGGAAACAAGGTGTGATAGCAAGTTACCGCATCTAATTATAAATCTGGAGAAAGCTATGCGTTCCCTCATTACCCTGCTCTCGCTTTGCTTGCTTATCAGCAGCAATGCATGGGCAAACCCGGTAAAAACCGGTTATCTTGAACCTTCGCAAGAAATTATTGATATCGTTGATGCCGCCCCAGCACCAGGAGCAAGTTTAAGCTCTGATGGCAAAATGATGTTGGTGCTCGATTATCCAGCACTACCGATGTTGGAAGATCTTGCCGCATCGGAATATCGTTTAGCCGGTATGCGTATCAACCCTGATAACCAAACTACTGCTCAGGCGCGTTATATTTCAGGTTTCCGCCTAGTTGATGTCGCTTCCGGTGAAACCATGCAAATTCGCGGTTTACCAGAAAACCTTCGGGCTATTAGCGCATCATGGTCTCCCGATAACCGATACATTGCATTTGTACAAATGGAACAAAATGCCTCGCACCTATGGCGTATTGATACACAACGTGGCCGCGCTGCCCGTTGGTCGAAAGCCGACATCAATGCCGTTTGGGGTGTGCAGGTAGAATGGAGTAGTGACAGCAAATCGGTTTACACACTCACAGTTGATAGTGAGCGTGGCGCTGCACCACAGCGCAGTCGCGTTCCAGCGGGTCCGGTAATCACCGAATCTCGTGGCCGTTCAGCACCGGCTCGCACCTACCAAGATTTGCTTGCCGATAGCCACGATGAAGCGCTATTCGATTACTACTTTAGCAGCCAAGTTGCGCGTATTGATGAGCGTGGCCGCGTGCACAACCTTGGCGAGCCAGCTGTAATTAATAACATTAGCCTTTCACCCAACAGCCAATTTGTATTGGTTACTAACTTAGATAAACCGTACTCATACGCAGTACCACAGTTCCGTTTTGCCCGCACTACTGCGGTATGGAACACCCGTGGTGAAAACGTTTACACCGTTGTAGAACAAGCGCTTGCAGATAATCTGCCTATCGGTTTTGATGCCGTAGTACCTTCACGCCGCAGTATTAACTGGCGCAATGATGCCGATGCAACCTTAGTTTGGGCACATGCGGCTGATGGTGGTGATCCACGCGCTGATGTGGAAGTACGTGATCAAGTTTTCCAACTTGCTGCTCCATTTACTGCAGAGCCAAAGAAATTAGCTGATCTCACCTTCCGTTTTAGCCGCCTATTGGCCGCGGATGGAGAAACTGCATTGGTTTGGGAACGTTGGTGGGCCGATCGTAACGAACGTTTATGGCGTATTAGCCCAGACGGCGACGCCGAACCCGAACTCATTTGGGACCGTTCTTCGGAAGATCGCTACAACGACCCAGGCACACCGTTTACCAAGCAACTCGCAAACGGTCGCCGAGTATTGATTCTTGATAACGATCATATTTTGCTTACCGGCACTGGTGCGTCTGATGAGGGCGATCGCCCATTCATTGACCGCCGCAATCTTAGTACTGGCGAAACTGAGCGTTTATGGCGTTCTGAAGCACCTTACTTTGAACGGCCGCGCAGTGTTATTGATGCATCTGAACTTACCTTCCTCACCCAGCGTGAAAGTATTGATACACCACCGGATTTTTATATTCGTGATGTCAAAGACAACACGCTAACGGCATTAACCAACACGCCACACCCAATGCCACAAACGCTAGAGATATCGCGCGAATTAGTTAACTACGAGCGCGAAGATGGCTTGGCAATGTCGGCAACTTTATTCTTGCCAGCCGGGTATGACAAAGAAACTGATGGCCCGCTCCCTACTGTTGTTTGGGCATATCCTCGCGAGTATAGAAGCTCAGCAGCCGCTGCGCAGGTGAGTGGCTCACCTTATCGCTTCAACCGGATTAGCTACTGGAACCCCCAGTTCCTTGCAACACAAGGTTACGCAGTATTTGATAGCGCAACCATGCCAATTGTTGGTGAAGGCGAACAATTACCGAACGATACCTTTATCGAACAATTGATTATGAATTCGAAAGCCGTTATCGATTTCGGCGCCTCATTAGGTGTGAGTGACCCAGAGCGCTTTGCGCTTGGTGGCCATTCTTACGGTGCTTTCATGACCGCTAACGTATTGGCACATTCTGATCTATTTAAGGCTGGTATCGCTCGTAGCGGCGCTTACAATCGTTCACTTACACCTTTCGGTTTCCAGCGCGAGGAACGCACTATTTGGGACGACCCTGAGTTATACCAAACAATGTCACCGTTCTTCTCAGCACACCAAATCAAAACACCATTGCTATTAATTCATGGTACCGACGATAACAACTCCGGCACGTTCCCAATGCAGAGCGAACGCCTTTATCAAGCGGTGAAGGGCAATGGCGGTGTTGTGCGTTTGGTTATGTTGCCATTGGAATCGCATGGCTATCGCGCACGCGAATCAGTGTTACACATGCTATGGGAAACCGTAGAATGGTTAGATGAATTTGTGAAAAATGCGGATGTTGAAAGCGCTGAAGAAGAAAGCGCCGAGTAATGAACGCATCAATCTAGTTATTAATGTAATTATTAAGCGCCTTTCGGGGCGCTTTTTTATTGCGGCTCAAGCTGTTGGCGAATAAGTTGTATATAGAGAGGCGGTATTTCACCAATTTCGTGTTGCTCCATCCAAGTTTTTTCTGCAACCGGCTTCCAAGCGTATAAACCGGTTCCTTCACATGTTTTTGCCGGAAACAACCCGATTTTATCATTGTCGCTGGAACCTAAACGCCAAACGCCATTATGATCTTGCGTTGCCAATGGTTGTTCACTGAACTCCGCCCAGGGTAATGCGCGCTCAAACTTCTGCATTTCGTCAGGTGTAAGCCATTGCTTATCGGTAATCACTAAATTGCTCGCGGTAAAGTTAAATTCACCATTACAGAATTGGCGCGCAAGATCAGGATGCATCATATATTCATCAGCTAAACCGAGTGCATGGCCAAGTTCATGTTGCAAAACCTGTACGTTCGCATTGCGCTTTATATAGATAACACCATTACGGGTGTTCGCTAGGCCGGAATCGGTTAATACAACATGCAACTGCGGCACCGTATGTGCGTTCAGATTCAAAGCGGGATGATTTTCCGCCGTGGTAGGTTCGCACCATGCTCTCCCTAATTGCTCAGGGCAATCGGATGTATACGAGTCATGGCGCAAAACCGCGCAAAACTGCAGTGCGGTATTTCCTGACGATAATGCATCGGGAGATTCATGTTTTGGTGTTAGGGTTTCTCGCAAACGTTGATGCCAATACTCAGCAAGTAAGAAGTCATCTTCCTGACCATGAAAATTCAACTGTATATCACAGTGTTCGGGTTGGGCAATCAGCCGCGGGGCTGGCATCGATGAACTTGGCGCACTTACAACTGTACTTGCAGGCTTCGCCGTTTCTATCGCGATTGGATCGCCGGTATACCTAAGCACTAGTAGTATTGCGAGTGTCAGTATCAACGCCAGCGCAATAAAAACTGCCAATAATCTTGAAGTCGGCCCTAATCGTTTGCTACGCAATACCTACTATTCCTGCTCAGTGCGTATACTTTCACGTAAGCGTGCGATCTCAGAGCGAGCATAGCGGTGCTCAAGATAGGAATACACATTGGTTGATAACGCTAACTTGAAGAAATTAAGCGCATTGTAATTCTGACCTTGGGCTGCCGCTACCTTCCCCATGTAAAAGTAAGCCTCACATAGGCGATAATTTAGTTGCGCTTGATCTTCACTACCAGAAAATGCCTCACGAATGAGCTCATCTTCTGTTACCTCATTCACCAAGTACGCAAGAATCTTTTGCCCCCAAGGATCGGCATCTGCTTGCTCCCATTGCTCTCGTATTTGCTCGTCAGCTCTTCCTGAATCAAGCTCTTTCGCTGCAAAGTAATACCATATCACTCGAAATGGATCTTCGGTGTTCTGGAAGTAATGGTCAGCAAAGTCACTCATTGCTAAGTCAAACTGGCCGTTGTAGTAAGCCGCAAGCCCGCGATTAAGGTAAACAAAATCATGATTGGGGTTCAATTCGATTACACTATCAAATGCCTCAAATGCACCGCTATATTCACCACGTTCAGCAAAATAAATACCCAATGAGTGATACGCGTCAGCCATATCCGGCTTAAGTTCGATCGCTTGGTTTATATCCACCAAGGATAAGGTTTTTAATCCTAAATAATCGAAGGTTACCGCCCGGCGAAGCAGTACATTTGCTTTCTGCTCATCATCAAGTTCAGCATTGTAGAGTATCTCGGTTAACTGTAATAATTCGATTTCCATATTCTGATCAGCCGGCAACGGCTCTACCAAGTAGAGCTGGGCATCGCGGTGCCCCGCTACTTCAATCGTTTCTTCTGGGCTATCAGTAGCTGCCGGATCATCCGGAGACACGGTACAACCCGAGATCAGCAAAATACTCATTACTGAACCAATAACCAAGCCTGTTTGCTTGTTCAAAAACAATCGTTTCACAACATGCACTCCAAATATGAAATCTATTAAATCATTACACCACAGATACCAGTTACAAAAAAGCCGCAGAATTTAACTTCCGCGGCTTTTACGTTTACTGACAATGATTAACGCTACAGTAATTACTCAGCGTCAGTTTCACCGGCAGGTGCTTCTTGCGCTTCTTTCATGCTCAAGCGCACACGGCCTTGGCGATCGATTTCCAATACTTTCACTGGAACCGTTTGGCCAACCGTTAAGTACTCATTCACATCTTCAACGCGCTTGTCGCTGATTTGAGAAATATGTACTAAGCCATCTTTGCCTGGAAGAATGGTTACAAACGCACCGAAATCAACGATACGTGCAACTTTACCTTCGTATATGCGCCCTACTTCAACTTCAGCCGTTAACGCTTCAATACGCTTAACTGCGTTTTGCGCTGAGGCGTCATCGGTAGCAGCAATTTTAATTGTGCCATCGTCATCAATTTCAATAGTTGTACCGGTTGATTCTGTAAGTTCACGAATCACCGCACCACCCTTACCAATTACATCACGAATCTTCTCTGGGTTGATTTTCATGATGTGGAAACGTGGCGCGAAATCAGATACATCATCACGAGCCGTGCTGATAGCCTGGTCCATTACAGAAAGAATGTGCAAACGAGCCGCTTTGGCTTGTGCCAACGCTTGTTGCATAATTTCTTTAGTAATACCTTCGATTTTAATATCCATTTGCAAAGCGGTAATACCCGTGCTGCTACCAGCCACTTTGAAATCCATATCGCCGAGGTGATCTTCATCACCAAGAATATCTGAAAGCACTACGAATTTATCACCTTCTTTCACCAAGCCCATTGCGATACCCGCAACTGAAGCTTTAATCGGTACACCCGCATCCATCAATGCTAATGAAGTACCACAAACAGAAGCCATTGAGCTTGAACCGTTTGATTCGGTGATTTCCGAAACGATACGTACTGTGTATGGGAATTCATCTACATTTGGCATCACTGCCAACACACCGCGCTTCGCTAAACGGCCATGGCCAATTTCACGACGCTTCGGAGAACCTACCATACCGGTTTCACCAACACAGTACGGAGGGAAGTTGTAATGCAACATGAAGCGATCCGTACGTGGACCCATGATCTCATCAATGTTCTGAGCATCACGTTCTGTACCCAAGGTGGCGGCAACAATTGCTTGCGTTTCACCACGTGTAAATACAGAGGAACCATGAACGCGCGGAAGTATACCTGTACCTACGTTGATGGCACGAATCATATCCGGTTCACGACCATCAATACGCGGCTCGCCAGCAGTAATGCGCGTACGCACAACTTTTGATTCTAACGCGTGGAAAATATCGCCAACTTCTTTATCGTTCACTGAATCATCTTTTTCTTTCAGCTCAGCAATAACTTCTTTTAGTGCTACACCTAAAGCAGTTTTGCGTTCGCCTTTATCAGTGATGCGGTACGCTTCACCAATTTTGCCTTCAGCTAATTCTTTTACCGCGGCGATTAGAGGCTCATTCTTCGCTGGTGCTTGCCAATCCCACTTCGGAGTGTTCACTTCTGCAGCAAATTCATTTACTGCTGAAATTACCGATTGTAATTGTTCATGACCGTACATTACGGCACCAAGCATTACATCTTCACTTAAAAGGTTTGCTTCAGATTCAACCATCAGTACCGCGGCTTCAGTACCTGCTACAACCAAATCAAGGTCAGAAGTGCTTAATTCTGCTGGCGTTGGGTTTAATACGTATTCGTTATTAACCACACCTACGCGCGCTGCACCAATCGGGCCATTAAATGGAATACCCGAAATAGCTAAAGCTGCTGAAGTACCAATCAACGCCACGATATCCGGGCTAACATCTGGGTTTAAAGAAACCACAGTAGCCACTACCTGAACTTCATTGTAGAAGCCATCAGGGAATAAAGGACGGATTGGGCGATCGATTAACCGACAGGTTAGGGTTTCATTTTCTGATGGGCGGCCTTCACGTTTGAAGAAACCACCTGGAATTTTGCCCGCAGCGTAAGTACGCTCTTGGTAATTCACGGTCAATGGGAAGAAATCAACATCTGGACGGGCTTCTTTTTTGCCCACTACGGTCACTAAAACTGTTGTGTCATCCATGCTTGCCATAACAGCACCTGTTGCTTGACGAGCGATAGCGCCCGTTTCTAGGGTTACTGTGTGTTGGCCATACTGAAATTGTTTAATAATCGGATTCACGTTTTCTTTTTCCTTTAACTTACTTTCTCAAATTCGCCCTTTCTTTTCTGGGCCCTGTGCTTTCTTACTTTTCAATTTTCACAATCATTATAACGGATACTTGGCCAACAACGAAATACAATGGCAAAGCATCTGTAAACATCCTGACGAAACCTAGCGCTGAAAAACAACAAAGGGGCCCGAAGGCCCCTTTGTATGCGCAATATTAACGACGCAGTTCTAAACGTTTAATAACGTCTAAGTAGCTAACTTCGTTTTTACGCTTTAGGTAATCCAACAATTTACGGCGTTGGCTTACCATACGCAACAAACCACGACGCGAATGGTGATCGTGGATATGCTTCTTGAAGTGACCTTGCAAATGGTTGATTTGCGCGGTTAACAGAGCTACCTGAACTTCAGGTGAACCTGTATCGCCTTCTGCACGTGCGAAATCTTTTACGATTTGAGCTTTAGTTTCTGCATTTAGTGACATAATGTTACTCCAGTTTAATGATGCCCGAGCCAATCACTAATTCAGCTCAAGCGAAGAGCGCGAATTATACGCACCCATAGAATGAAAAACAAGGCTTTGTGGGCCCAAAAAAACCTTTATTGCGCATCCGGTAAAGTTAGTACTCGTTTCGGCCAATACTCGCCATTGGGTCTGCGCTCCGCTACCCCAAGAAATTGCCCTGTAGCTTTATTCCGAACTCGCACTAGGCTTGGTTCAATAGCCAGCTCACCGTTTTCATACACTGGCTCCGGTGGTGTGTTTAGTGGTTGACCATGCAGCAAAGCATAATCATCTTCGTGGCTAACCAGCATCTGTGGAAGTTGTGTTACCGGAGCATCAACAGGTAACAACAGTGCGTCTAAAGCCGCATAATCAAAATCAGCGGGATCATCGCGTTCACTTACCATTGCCTGTAAATCAGCTAATGGCACCATATCTGCACTTGGATAATCGCCAACGGCGGTGCGGTGTAAGCTCTTCACGTATGCACCACACCCCAGTACTTGGCCTAAATCATCCACCAAAGAGCGAATATAGGTACCTTTGCTGCAACGCACATCAAGGGTAACGAAGGGCAAATCAATGCTCACAACCTCTAAACTATAAATAGTAATTGGTCTTGCTTCGCGCTCGATGGTAATACCGCGGCGGGCATAATCATATAGCGGCTTACCCTCGTGCTTTAAAGCCGAGAACATGGATGGTACCTGTTTGATATCACCGCGAAACTGGGAAAGTGCTTGTTGAACCTGTTCAGCAGTAACATGAACATCTTTGCGTTCAACCACTTCGCCATCGGCATCGCTGGTATTCGTACGAATACCAAATTCGGCAACAACCCGATAAGCTTTATCAGCATCGAGTAGAAATTGAGCAAACTTAGTTGATTCGCCTAAACACACAGGAAGCATGCCAGTAGCGAGAGGATCCAGAGCGCCGGTATGGCCGGCTTTCTGGGCATAAAAAACTCGTTTTACTTGTTGCAGAATACGGTTTGATGATTCGCCAATAGGTTTATCAACGAGAATTACACCATCAATTGCTCTGCCGCGTGTTTTCCGCGCCACGTAATCACCTAACTGAATTAATCGTCTTGCTGGTTTTTCTTTTCATCTTGCTCACGCGCTTCTCGAACAAGTTTCGCCATGCGAATACCTTCCGATAAACTGAAATCGTGAACAAAGCGTAGGTTGGGTGTGATACGTGATTTAATACGTTTACCCAAAAGTGAGCGGATATAGCCAGAAGCATCATTTAATACTTGTAGCGCTATTTTTACTTGCTCTTCTTCATCTTGCAAGAAGGTAACGAAAACCTTCGCGTAAGCGAGATCTCGTGAAACTTCCACATCGTTCACAGTTGGCATAACCACCCGTGGATCTTTAATTTCTCGTTGCAAAATCATGGCGATTTCACGCTGCATTTGCTGCGAGAATCGATCTGTACGATTATATTCTTTCTTCATTGAAACTCCAGAAAGCTCCCCGGCCCGTGCCGGGGAGATTCAATTTTTGCTTAGAGAGTGCGCTCAACTTGAATCGTTTCAAATACTTCGATTTGGTCACCCGCGCGAACATCGTTGTAGTTTTTCACACCGATACCACACTCCATACCATTTCGAACTTCTTGCACGTCGTCTTTAAAACGACGTAATGATTCAAGCTCACCTTCGTAAATTACAACGTTATCGCGTAACACACGAATAGGTGCCGAACGTTTTACCAGACCCTCAGTAACCATACAGCCCGCAATCGCGCCAATTTTCGGTGATTTAAATACATCACGAACTTCGGCTAGACCAATGATCTGCTGTTTAAACTCAGGAGCCAACATACCTGTCATCGCTTGGCGAACTTCATCAATAACATCGTAGATAACGCTGTAATAACGTAACTCAATGTTTTCGTTTTCAGAAATTCTACGAGCTGTAGCATCGGCACGAACGTTGAAACCGATAACGATAGCATTCGATGCGCCGGCTAAGCTGATATCCGTTTCCGTAATACCACCTACACCACTACCGATAATGTTCACTTTAACTTCATCAGTAGAAAGCTTATTCAGCGATTCGCTAATGGCTTCTAACGAGCCTTGAACGTCGGCTTTAATAACCAAGTTCATATCCGAAACATCGCCTTCTTCCATGCTATTAAACATGTTTTCAAGCTTCGCTTTTTGCTGGCGTGCAAGTTTCACATCACGGTATTTACCTTGGCGATAGTTTGATACTTCGCGAGCTTTACGCTCGTCTTTCACCACGGCTACTTCGTCACCTGCCTGCGGAACTCCTGATAAACCAAGGATTTCTACTGGGATAGATGGGCCGGCCGAATCAACCTCTTGGCCTAGCTCATTGCGCATGGCGCGAATACGTCCGTATTCCAAGCCACACAGCACGATATCACCACGGTTCAATGTACCGCTTTGTACGAGAATAGTAGCTACTGGACCACGGCCCTTATCGAGGCGTGATTCAATTACAATACCAGCGGCCATACCATCAACGTGCGCTTTTAAATCAAGTAATTCTGATTGCAACAGAATCGCTTCTAGCAATGCATCGATGTTTTCACCACTTTTCGCAGATACGTGTACAAACTGAGTTTCACCACCCCATTCTTCAGAAAGAACGTCGTGTTGTGAAAGCTCCGATTTAACCCGATCCGGGTCCGCTTCTGGCTTATCAATTTTGTTCACCGCAACAATCAATGGAACCTTAGCTGCTTTCGCATGCTGAACCGCTTCCACGGTTTGTGGCATAACGCCATCGTCAGCCGCAACAACGAGGATTACAACGTCCGTTGCGCTAGCACCACGGGCACGCATTGATGTAAATGCAGCGTGACCTGGTGTATCCAAGAAGGTGATCATGCCATGGCCAGTATCAACGTGATAAGCACCAATGTGCTGGGTAATACCACCGGCTTCGCCATCGGCTACCTTCGCTTTACGAATGTAATCGAGTAACGATGTTTTACCATGGTCAACGTGGCCCATAACAGTTACTACCGGGGCGCGTGGTTGTAATTCACCATCATCGCCGCGATCGCCAAGAACTGATTGCTCAAGCTCGTTATCTGAAACCGTCGTGAATTTATGGCCCATCTCTTCCACGACTAACGATGCAGTTTCCTGATCGAGTACTTGGTTGATGGTTACCATTTCACCCATTTTCATCATGGTTTTGATAACTTCTGAAGCTTTAACCGCCATGCGGCTCGATAACTCGGCTACAGTAATAGTTTCAGGGATACGCACGATGCGCTCAACTGGCGATGCTGGCTTATTAAAGCCGTGTTGCATGCTTGCTGGGCCTTTCTTGCTGCCTTTCCGGCGGCGCTCACGGCGTGAAGAATCATCTTTATCATCATCCTTGCCACGACGCTTAGTTTTCTTCGCGGTACGACGGCCACGGCGTTCTTCTTCCGTGTCCTGTTGTTCTTCAGCAAACTTAGCAGTAGTTGATGTTGTAAAGTGAACATCTTCAGCTTCAGCTTTCTTCCGGCGGGCTTCTTCTTCTTCCCACCGAGATTGATTTTCTTCCGCTAAACGGCGCGCTTCTTCAGCTTGCAGTTTTGCCGCTTCTTCAACTTTTTTCGCGGTTTCTGCTTCTTGTGCTTTGCGTAAACGCTCAGCCTCAACTTTTGCCGCTTCAGCCTTAGCTTTTTCCTCAGGTGATTTCTCTACCTGTGGTTGTGCCTTGGTTTTAGCTACATCCGCTTTACGCTTCTCGTCCGCTTCTTTTTTCTTCGCTTCAGCTTCTGCTTTCGCTTGTGCACGCGCTTTTGCTTCCGCATCAGCTTTCGCCTTTGCTTCCGCTTCCGCTTTTGCTGCTGCTTCCGCTTCCAAGCGCGCTTGTTCAGCTTCTTGCGCTACACGCTCATCTTCTAAACGTTGCTCTTCTTCTGGCGAACGCTTCACGTAAGTACGCTTCTTGCGCACTTCAACCTGCACAGCTTTCGCTTTGCCAGGTCCAGCGTTAATACTCAATGTACTACGGGTTTTCCGCTTCAGTGTCATTCGGCTTGGCGCTGAGTTTCCATCACCACCATGAGCCTTGTTCAAATGAGCAAGTAAACGCGCTTTCTCATCTTCAGAAACTGTTTCGCTGGCATCTTTCTTTTCAATACCAGCTTCGCTTAGTTGTTTAAGCAAGCGATCAACGGAGGTTCCGATATCACTGGCAAGTTTTTCGATTTTGACTTCTGCCATCTAATTCATACCTCACTTAAACTGTTTATACTTCGTCACTGAACCAGCAAATATTACGAGCTTTCATAATAAGTTCGCCGGCCATTTCTGGCGTCAGTGATTGAATGCTTTCAAGGTCATCAATGCCCTGTTCAGCTAAATCTTCTAGCGTTTTCACGCCCATTGCGGCAAGTTCGTAGGCTAAATGGCTATCCATACCTTCTAGATCCAACAACGTTGAATCAGGTTCAGCGCCTTCCAACGATTCTTCCGTTTTTAAAGCTTTCGTAGTTAAGAAATCACGCGCGCGATTGCGTAGCTCTTCAACAATATCTTCGTCCATGCCTTCTACTGAAAGTAATTCAGCAACCGGAACGTACGCGATTTCTTCTAGGGTTGAGAAACCTTCATCAATCAATACCCCAGCGAACTCTTCATCAATTTCTAAGCCTTCTACAAACAGAGAAGTTAAACGCTCAGACTCAGCTTCGTTGCGAGCATTGAAATCCGCTACTGTCATCACGTTCAATTCCCAGCCGGTTAGCTGGCTAGCCAAACGAACATTCTGACCATTACGGCCAATTGCTTGCGCTAAATTGCCTTCTTCCACCGCTACTTCCATGGTGTGCGTTTCTTCATCCATTACAATCGACACTACTTCAGCAGGTGCCATGGCATTGATAACGAATTGTGCCGGATTATCATCCCACAATACGATATCAACTCGCTCACCACCAAGTTCGCTTGATACCGCTTGCACACGCGCACCACGCATACCTACACAAGCACCTACAGGGTCAATGCGTCGATCGTTACTTTTAACGGCTATTTTAGCACGCGAGCCAGGATCTCGGGCTGCGCCTTTTACTTCGATCATCTCTTCGCCAATCTCTGGCACTTCGATGCGGAACAATTCAATCAAGAAATCTGGGTGGCTGCGGCTAACGAATAGCTGTGCACCACGTGCTTCTGGGCGTACTGCAAATAACAAACCGCGAACGCGATCGCCTGGCCGTACGCTTTCACGTGGAAGCATATCTTCGCGCACTATTACCGCTTCAGCATTATTACCTAAATCGAGTAACACGTTATCGCGCGTTGCTTTTTTAACGATACCGTTAATCAACGTACCTACTTGATCTTCATATTGCTCAACAACCTGCGCCCGCTCAGCTTCACGTACTTTCTGCACGATAACTTGCTTCGCGGTTTGCGTTGTAATGCGATCGAATTCGATTGAATCGATTTGATCTTCAATATAATCGCCGATTTGGATATCTGGCTCATCTACCTGTGCTGCTGATAACGAGATCTCTGCATAAGGGTTTTCTAGTGCCCCATCCGGATCTGCAACAACTTGCCACCGGCGAAACGTATCAAACGCACCAGTATTCCGATCTATGGCTACACGCACATCGATATCGCCACTAGATTTTTTCCTCGTTGCCGTAGCAATCGCGATCTCTAAGGCTTCAAAAATCTTTTCGCGTGGAACTGCTTTCTCATTTGAAACAGCCTCTGCAACCAGCAAAATTTCTTTATTCATGCTCTTGCCTCGTCAACCCGCTAAATTAATCAAACTTTGGTACCAAGTGCGCTTTCTTGATAGTGCTCACTGGTACTTTGAATGAATCGCCACCGATGGTAAACGTTACCACCTCATTATCCACCGCAGTAATTACTGCAGTGAACTTCCGGCGATTTTCTAAAGCAACAGCCAATTGAACTGATGCTTCTTCGCCGATAAAACTTTCGTAGTGAGCCGCTTTAAATAACGGCCGCTCCATACCCGGAGAGGAGACTTCTAAAAAATACTCAGTAGTGATTGGATCTTCAACATCCAATACCGCGCTCACCTGATGGCTCACATCGGCACAATCATCAACAGTAATACCATTTTCATGATCTATATAAACACGCAGCGTTGATTGCTTTGCACGCAGAAATTCTACGCCCACAAGTTCAAAGCCGGCGGCAGCAACTGCCGGGTCTAGCATATTTGTTAGTCGTTCAACCAAAGTTGCCAACTCAACCTCCAGAAACAAAAAAAGGGCATAAAGCCCAGTTCTCAGGTGTCAAAAAACTAATGTCAGTTAGGCTAGATAGCAAAAAGCCCCGGACATTGTCGGGGCTAATTCATAGCGAGCCTTTCGACCTGAGCTTACCGGGTTATGTGGTATCTTATCCGAAGAATACTACATACATGTGACTAAACGCATGACTACCGAAGTAGTACCGTTAAACTCGAACTGGTTGCGGGGGCAGGATTTGAACCTACGACCTTCGGGTTATGAGCCCGACGAGCTACCAGACTGCTCCACCCCGCGTCCGATACATTTCATTATACGCTGTTGCGGTAAAGATTCAACTGCTAATACCCCTAACCGGCATATTAACTAAAAAGAAAAATTACGAATTAACAACAGGATAACAATTTTTTGGTGCCGAAGACGAGATTTGAACTCGTACGCTCATTAGAGCACCACCCCCTCAAGATGGCGTGTCTACCAATTCCACCACTTCGGCGTCAAAAATAATCTGCAACTCTACAACTGCAAGCGCTTAATTACCTGGCGGTAAATCGCTTTCAGGAGCTTGTTGCTCTGAAGTTGGCTCTGATAAATCAATCCAATCTTCAGCTGGAGTACGTTCACCTGCAACGATACCCCCCAATAACAAACTTAATAAAAAGAATGCTACTGCAACGATAGCGGTCATTCGAGTAAGGAAATTACCTGAACCACCTGCACCGAATACTGTGTTTGATGCACCAGCACCAAACGACGCGCCCATATCAGCACCTTTGCCTTGTTGCACCATAATTAATGCAATCAACGCAATAGCTGTTAATAGAAATAAAACCAGTAGAACTTCATACATAAATTTATATATCCTTTGCTGCCTTGCAAATGGCATCAAACTGTTCGGTATCAAGGCTGGCACCGCCAATCAGGCCACCATCAATATCCGCCTGATGAAACAACGTAGAAGCATTATCCGCTTTCACACTGCCACCATACAAAATCTGAATTTTCTGAGCGCTTTCAGGTGCTTTCTTTGCCACCCAATCACGAATCATTTTGTGTACTTCTTGTGCTTGTTCCGGCGTAGCTGTTTTCCCGGTGCCGATAGCCCAAACCGGTTCATACGCTATCACTAGATTATCAAAATCAGCGTCAACCAATGCCGTTTCGAGCTGTTCGCGAATCACCGATTCTACATCATTTGCTTCGCGTTCGGCTAGCGTTTCGCCAACACATAACACAGGGCATAACTTACCTTTCTGAGCTTGCTTAATCTTGCCTGCAATCATTTCATTGCTTTCGGCAAAAATAGCCCGGCGCTCAGAATGACCAATAATCACATAGCTGCAGCCGATATCGCTGAGCATTTCAGCGCTAATTTCGCCCGTAAAGGCGCCACTACCGTGTTCACTACAGTTTTGACCGCCTAGCTTGATTCCCGTAGGCTCAAACAACACTGCTGCGGTTTTTAAATAAACTGCTGGTGGGCATATAACCACATCCACCTGTTCTTGAATATCTACATGATGAAAGTGTTCAGCCATTGTTTTCAACAACGCTGTATTGCCGTTCAACTTCCAGTTTGCAATGACCAGTGTTTGTCTCACTTTGACACCCCTGTCCACTTCTGTAAGCGGCGCAGATAGTACCTGACATCGTGGTCTGATACAAGCGCCGACATGGAAAAAATTACCGATTGCTCATTGCATAAGCAACAAGGTTCACGGTGTAAAAAAACGCAATAGAACGAAGAAAGAATTTAGCTGTTTAATTGATTGCCGATACTTCGCCAGCAATCTGCTGAGCATAAGCTTTTACCGTTGCAGCATCTTTGCCTTCAACCATCACTCGAATCAATGGTTCCGTTCCTGATTTTCGCAGTAAAACGCGACCTTCGCCTCCAAGTGCTCGCTCAACCTCTGAAACTGCCGATTTTACATTATCGGAAGCGAGCGGATCGGTGCCTGGAGTAAAGCGGACATTAATTAGTGATTGTGGGAATTTGCGCATTCCCGTGAGCATCTCGCGCGCGCTACAACCTTCTCGCACCATCGCAGAAAGAAATTGAATCGCGGCTATAATACCGTCGCCAGTACTATGATATTTCAGGTTTATGATATGGCCTGAGCTTTCTCCGCCAATAGACCAGCGTTTGCTACGTAATGCTTCCATCACATAGCGATCACCTACTTTGGCTCGCATGAATGGCACATTCAGCTTTGCCAACGCAACCTCCATGCCCATATTACTCATTACGGTGCCAACAACACCGCCTTCTAAGGTGCCATCTTTAATTGCTTGACGAACCAACGCATAGACAATTTCATCGCCATCAACCACAACACCGTCAGCATCAACAATCATGAGACGATCACCATCACCATCAAGCGCAATACCAATCGCAGCCTTTTCCTCGCGAACTTTTTTCTGCAGCGCAACTAGATCAGTGGCTCCACAACCAGCATTAATATTTAAGCCATTCGGTTCACAACCAATTTCGACAACATTCGCACCGAGCTCGCGCAAAACATTGGGGGCAATATGGTAGGTGGCGCCGTGCGCGCAATCCACCACAATTTTCAACTTACTGAGCGATAACTCACTTGGAAAAGCACTTTTACAAAATTCGATGTAGCGCCCTGCTGCGTCGTCGATACGCGATGCCCGTCCAAGTTGCTCTGAGCTCACGCAATCAAGTTCTTGATCTAGAAAAGCTTCGATTTGGCTCTCTAAATTTTCCGATAATTTGTGGCCACTATCAGAGAAAAATTTAATACCGTTATCGTAATACGGGTTATGTGAAGCACTAATCACAATGCCAGCAGCAGCGCGGAAAGTTCGAGTTAAATAAGCTACCGCGGGCGTAGGCATGGGACCAAGAAATTCCACATTCACGCCAGCCGCCGAAAAACCGGCTTCCAAGGCAGATTCCAGCATGTACCCCGATACCCGTGTATCTTTGCCAATGAGTACTCGCGTATTACCTTCGGCCGCGAGCGCTTTACCCGCAGCCCAACCGAGCTTTAACACAAAATCAGGTGTGATTGGACGATCGCCAACGCGACCTCGAATACCATCAGTGCCAAAATACTTTCCCATAAAGCTCAATACTCTCCTGTTAATGTAGCGGTAACAATCTTCACCGCATCCTTGGTTTCCGCAACATCATGGACGCGCAAAATGGCTGCACCTTTCATCATTGCAATCGTAGCCCCAGAAATACTTGCCGCTAAACGTTCGCTGACCTCGCGACCGGTTACTTTACCCAGCATCGATTTTCGCGAGAGCCCGACAAGTAACGGCAACTCAAAGTCGTGAAAACACTGTAGCCGATGAAGCAGCTCATAATTATGCCTCACGGTTTTACCAAAACCAAATCCAGGATCTAAAAGAATTCGCTCTCGTGCAATTCCGGCGACTTCACAAGCATTGATTCGCTCTTGTAAGAAAGCCTTTATATCCGCAATTAAATTCTCGTATTCCGGTTCAACTTGCATAGTCCGCGGTTGGCCTATCATGTGCATCAAACACACTTGCGCATTACTCTCAGCGGCCGCTGATAATGCCCCCGGCTCCCGCAACGCCCTAACATCATTTATCATCCGAGCGCCAGCATGAACCGCTTCTCGCATAACTGCGGCTTTACTGGTATCTACGGAAATCTGTACAGAAAATTCGCGCGCTAGAGCTTCGATGACTGGAATTACCCGCTCTAGTTCTTCATCTTCGGACACATCGGCAGCTCCTGGTCGTGTTGATTCGCCGCCAACATCTAACCAATCGGCTCCTGCTGAAACCATATCCGCAGCGCGACGCAGCGCGCTATCAATCGAATTATATTGTCCACCATCGGAAAATGAATCTGGTGTTACATTCAAAATACCCATGACTTGAATGCGTTGGCGTTGATGAACCATAAATTTTCCTCGACACAGAATTAACGAAAATACACGAGTTTTATGCTAGCCAAAAAAATGCCCCGAAAACGGGGCATTTTAACATCTTATTTCGATGGCGAACCATCAGGGGCATCTGCATCTGAGGAATCTTCCGGGAACAGATCATCCAAAGATGAATCCGTGCCTTTAGCCTCCTCCTCGACTTTAGAGCCGGTGCCACTAGCCGTATCGCCATTATCGTTATCATGCCAATTTGCTGGCTCGCGAACCTCACGGCGTTCCATCAAATCATCAATTTGGTTTGCATCTAATGTTTCATATTTCATTAATGCATCTTTCATTGAGTGCAAAATATCGATATTTTCTTCAAGAATCTTATAAGAACGATCGTAGTTGCGATCGATAACTGTCCGAATCTCAGCGTCTATCGCCCGCATAGTATCGTCAGAAACCTGCTTATTCTGTGCAACGCCTCGGCCTAAGAATGTCTGGCCTTCATCTTCTGCATAAAGCAGCGGCCCCATTTTCGTGGATAGGCCCCACTGAGTTACCATTTTGCGAGCAATTGCCGTAGCACGTTCGATATCATTCGAAGCGCCGGTGGTTACCTTCTCATCACCGTAGATCAATTGCTCGGCAATACGGCCACCATATAAACTAGAAAGCATGCTTTCTAGATGCTGCTTACTATGGCTTACGCGATCCTGCTCTGGTAAATACATGGTGACACCTAGAGCACGGCCACGAGGAATAATGGAAACCTTATATACTGGGTCGTGATCTGGCACTAAGCGGCCTACAATTGCATGGCCTGCTTCGTGGTATGCCGTCATCTCTTTTTCCGATTCCGTCATGACCATTGATTTGCGCTCAGCACCCATCAATATCTTATCTTTCGCTTTTTCAAACTCAGCCATGGAAACCACGCGGCGGTTTTCACGTGCCGCAAATAACGCAGCTTCGTTCACTAAGTTGGCCAAATCAGCACCCGAGAAACCAGGTGTTCCGCGAGCGATTACGCTAGGTTCAACATCGTCAGCAATTGGCACTTTGCGCATATGCACTTTTAGAATCTGCGCGCGGCCACGAACATCAGGTAAACCAACGGTAACCTGGCGGTCAAAGCGACCTGGACGTAACAATGCAGGATCCAATACGTCTGGGCGGTTAGTAGCAGCGATAACAATGATACCTTCATTGCCTTCAAAGCCATCCATCTCTACTAGCATTTGGTTTAGGGTTTGTTCACGTTCATCATGACCACCACCTAGACCAGCACCGCGCTGACGGCCTACTGCATCGATTTCATCGATAAAGATAATGCATGGTGCAGCTTTTTTCGCTTGCTCGAACATATCGCGCACTCGCGATGCACCAACACCCACAAACATTTCTACGAAATCAGAACCAGAAATAGTATAAAACGGAACCTTCGCTTCACCAGCTACTGCCTTAGCAAGCAAGGTTTTACCAGTACCCGGAGGACCTACCATCAATACGCCTTTCGGAATATGGCCACCTAAACGTTGGAATTTTGCTGGATCGCGCAAGAAATCGACCAATTCGGCAACTTCTTCTTTTGCTTCTTCACAGCCAGCAACATCTGCCAATGTTGTTTTAACTTGGTCTTCACCCATCAAGCGCGCTTTGCTTTTACCAAACGACATGGCGCCTTTACCGCCACCACCTTGCATTTGGCGCATAAAGAATATCCATACGGCAATGAGCAAGAGCATTGGGAACCAAGAAATAAAGATAGTACCCAGCAGGCTGCGTGATTCCGGCTCTTGGTATTTAACCGTTACATTACCTTGGCTTAACAGCTCGTTTAACAAATCTTGATCTTGTGCTGGCATTACCGTACGGAATTCTTCTCCGCTACGGCGTACACCTTCAATCGAGCGCTTCGATTCGCTAATAGTTACTTCGCGAACATCGCCGCGATTTACATCACGAACAAATTCAGAATAGGCATAAGCTTGGGTTTCATTACTACCCGGATTGATCCCTTGGAATACGCTCATCAGCACTACGGCGATGACCAACCAAAGAATGAGATTTTTTGCCATGTCGCTCAACGTTATTACCTCTCAACATGTTGCAGAACAAACCAATTGGCTCATTCAGAATACTAAGTGTAAGGTTACTATATTTTGTATCCACTAGCTACCAGATACACTTCCCTTGACCGTGCTCGTGATGAATCCGGCTTTCTTACTTTCACAGAGGTAAATGCTTGCCGAACCTCTTTTAAGAACACATCTGACCCTTCACCCTGAAATACTTTGACCACAAAAGCACCGCCAGGTTTTAACACTTGCTTACACATTTCTAATGCCAGCTCAACTAAATACATAGAGCGAGGCTGATCGACAGCATCGGTGCCGCTGAAATTAGGTGCCATATCTGAAAGCAATACATCAACAGTTGCGCCGCCGATACGATTCAACAAAGCGTTTAGTACCGCTTCCTCGCGAAAATCACCTTGCAAGAATTCCACACCAGCAATCGGGTCCATTTCAAGAATATCG
Organism: Aliidiomarina shirensis; assembly: GCF_003987345.1. Taxonomy (GTDB): domain Bacteria; phylum Pseudomonadota; class Gammaproteobacteria; order Enterobacterales; family Alteromonadaceae; genus Aliidiomarina; species Aliidiomarina shirensis. The sequence continues at coordinate 772,720 of NZ_PIPP01000001.1, forward strand.
CAGGCAATAACTTCACCTTGGCCATCTTGCATAGCGGCAACATACTGCGACCACCCACCAGGTGCAGCACCTAAATCTACTACGGTTTGGCCGGGCCGAAGGATCTTATCGCGTTTCTGAATCTCTTCTAATTTGAAAACCGCACGCGAGCGCAAACCTTGCTTTTGCGCTTTCTGTACATATTGATCATCAAAATGCTCTTTCAACCAGCGGCTACTGCTGGCTGAGCGTTTTTTCTTGGTCATGAAACCTCAACTATTTTAACTCTTACTGGCTCGTATACTCAGATGGCGTTAGAATACAGGAAATTCAAGTAGTCTGCTCGTTCTCTGTCGCAAAGCAATACGATTGCAGCTATCATTTAATTCTATTATTGATTCTAAACAAGAATCCAAGGGCAGCAAACAATGCAACTGAGCAATAAACAAAAGCAATTCCTAAAAGGCCTCGCACATCCATTAAAGCCGGTAGTTTTACTCGGTGGGAATGGCCTAACTGAGGGCGTTCTAGCTGAAATCGAACTCGCACTCGAACATCACGAACTCATTAAAATCAAAGTTCCTGAGGAAGACCGTGAAATGCGCCAAGCTATTTACGATGCGATTGTACGGGAGACAGCTGGCGTGCAAGTTCAAGTAATTGGTAAAACGCTGGTGTTATATCGCCCAGCTCGCGAACCAAAATTGAAACTTCCAAAGTAAACATTGCAACGTAATTGAACCTTAAATAAAAAATCGAGCGCTTAACCGCTCGATTTTTTTTCAAACTTCCATGCCACAGTAGTATTTTGGATGCTCATTCCTTCAGTGTTTCAGCCATTCGTTCCAACGTTACCGAGCGTAACTCAGGCTCAGCACTTAACGATTCATACACACTCAGAAATAACTGCATATTATCTTCACTCGTTTGCAAATCATGGCGAGCAAAAATTGCTTGTATGTATTGAAGTGCCTCTAACACTTTATTTAATTGCAGATTATCGCCGTGATAAGCGGCTGCCGCTTCTCCCAGCTCTTTGCGTAAATGATGTTGCAGCAGCGCTTGCGGAACTTTCAGGCTGCGGCCTGGGGCGAAAAACCAATCTAGTGAAATTTCTTTTTCTAATAAAATAGGGATAAGCGTTTTATAAGGAACCGTCCCTCTCGTTCGCCAATTATTCAAAGCTGATTTACCCAGCCCCAACCAACTGGCGATTTCTGCATCGCGTTTGAGTCCGGATGCAACTCCCGCATACTCTAGAACCTGCTCAATAGTGAGCCCAATATCCTTGCTTTTACTCATTTGGTGTGCTTTTATTTACCCGAACTCAAATGAGGAATTAGAATATTCATTTGAGTTACGTTTGAGTTAAATGTGAACCTGTATGTAAATATAAAAATGGATAGAAATCAAATAAAAAAAGCGTTAGCTGAGAAAGGATACGATTTCAGCATGCTAGCGGAAGTAATGGAGCGAAGCCCCTCGCTAGTTTCTAAGGTAGCGGCGCGTCAGGCGCGCTCTCGGCTTATTGCCAACGCGATAGCCAAAGTTTTGGATACCGATATTCGCGATATATTTCCAGATGTTGTTGAATATCATCACCCTAAAGCAACGAGTAACTCTGAGCGCGAGCAACGTAAAGAACAATTAGCCAAGTTATTAAAAGATAAATAATGGCTTAAAGTTAAACCAAACGTGATGGTAAGGGGTTAGTTTTTAAACTAAAAAAGCTCTACAAGTTTATCTTGTAGAGCTTTTCTTTTACTCAATTTTTGCTTTGAGATAGGTGATTAGTTAAAAATCAGCGCGTTACAAATACTCAACTTTAACTATTTCATACTCAACTTCGCCACCCGGTGTATTAACAATAGCTGAATCATCAACTTCTTTGCCAATCAAACCACGTGATAACGGCGAGTTTACTGAAATTAGGTTTTTCTTAATGTCAGCCTCGTCATCGCCCACAATTCGATAAGTTACTTCTTCATCAGAACTGGTATTAAACACGGTTACGGTTGCACCAAAAATAACTTTGCCGTTATTCGGGATTTTCGTAACATCAATAACTTGTGAGTTTGATAACTTCGATTCAATTTCTTGAATACGCCCTTCGCAGAAGCTTTGTTGCTCGCGAGCGGCATGGTATTCCGCATTTTCTTTTAAATCACCATGTTCACGCGCATCTGCGATTGCTTGAATGATCCGCGGCCTATCTTCACTTTTCAAACGTTTTAATTCAGCTTGCAGAGATTCAGCCCCTGCAACTGTCATTGGAATATTACTCATTGATTTAAAATCCTCTTGTGCAGCTCCTGGACCGAACTTACACGAGCTCGGTCGTTTACTGTGTGTGCTTTCACAGCAGCAAATCCTGCGTTTAATGTGGTGGTATAACTAACATTATTCAATAACGCTTCACGACGAATATAAACGGAATCCTCAATCGCTTGGCGCCCTTCCACCGTGTTAATAATATAGCTGTATTCGCCGTTTTTCACCGCGTCAACAATATTCGGACGGCCTTCCTGCAGCTTATTAACTACGCTACAGTGAATTCCTTGCTCTTGCAAAATCTTCGCGGTTCCTCGCGTAGCTTCTACAGTAAAACCAAGGGCTGTAAGGCCTCGTGCTAAATCGATTGCGCGTTTTTTATCACCTTCCCGCACCGATAGTAACGCTTTTCCTTTTAATGGTAACGCTTGTCCTGCACCTAAGTTCGCCTTGGCGTAAGCCTCTTCAAAGCTTTCACCTACACCCATAACTTCACCCGTAGAGCGCATTTCTGGGCCACGAATAGGATCAACACCTTGGAACTTAGCAAATGGTACCACAACTTCTTTCACCGAGTAGTATGGTGGTATCACCTCTAACAAACAGTTCTGCTCTTTCAGTGATTGCCCAGCCATAACCCGAGCCGCTACTTTCGCTAACTGAATACCCGTTGCTTTGGAAACAAACGGAACCGTTCGCGCAGCGCGAGGGTTCACCTCAATCAGGTAAATTTCATTATTCTGAATTGCAAACTGCGTATTCATCAAACCACGAACATTCAATTCAAACGCTAATTTGGTAACTTGCTCGCGTAATTCAGCCTGTAACATATCACTTAACGAATACGGTGGTAATGAACATGCCGAATCACCCGAGTGAACCCCAGCTTGCTCGATGTGCTGCATAATGCCGCCAATCATCACATTATCGCCATCGCAAATAGCATCGATATCGACTTCAATTGCATTATCGAGGAAACGATCCAACAACACTGGAGCTGAATTCGAAACCTTCACGGCATCGGTTAAGTAACGGCGTAAATCCGCTTCATCATAAACGATTTCCATAGCCCGGCCACCCAATACATAAGATGGACGAACAACTAATGGGAAGCCAATGCGAGCCGATTCAATCATGGCCTGTTCAATATTGGTAATCGTTGCGTTTTCTGGCTGTTTTAAGCCTAAACGCTCAACGGCTGTTTGGAAACGTTCACGATCCTCAGCCCGATCAATAGCATCTGGAGAAGTACCGATAATAGGTACGCCATTGGCTTCAAGCGCACGCGCCAATTTCAGCGGTGTTTGTCCGCCGTATTGAACAATCACACCTTTAGGTTGTTCTATGCGAACGATTTCAAGCACATCTTCCAGCGTAATGGGTTCGAAGTACAAACGATCGGATGTATCGTAATCGGTAGAAACTGTTTCTGGGTTACAGTTCACCATAATGGTTTCATAACCATCTTCACGCAACGCCAACGAAGCATGCACACAACAGTAATCAAACTCGATGCCTTGACCGATACGGTTTGGCCCGCCACCAATGACCATGATCTTATCTCGGTTCGATGGCCGTGCTTCGCACTCTTCATCATAGGTGGAATACATGTATGCGGTTTCAGAAGCAAATTCCGCAGCACAGGTATCAACTCGTTTGTACACAGGGAAAATTGAAAACTCTTCACGGCGCTTGCGCACTTCATTTTCATGAATATCGAGAACATCCGCCAAACGTGCATCGGAAAATCCTTTGCGCTTCAGATAACGCAAACTATCCGCATCCAAGCCCGCTAGGCCAGCTTGCGCTACTTCAGCTTCCAGTAAAACGATCTCTTCGAGTTGTACCAAGTACCAACGATCAATTTTGGTTAAATCGAATACTTCATCAACACTCATGCCCAACCGGAAGGCATCGCCGATATACCAGATACGCTCAGCGCCAGCTTCTTTAAGCTCACGAATAATTCGCGTTCGAGCCTCGTCTTTATCGGTTAAATCCAGCATTGGATCTAAACCATTCATGCCGAGCTCTAAGCCGCGCAATGCTTTTTGCAGCGATTCTTGTTGGTTACGGCCAATCGCCATCACTTCACCCACAGATTTCATTTGTGTGGTTAAGCGATCATTGGCACCGGGGAACTTTTCAAAGTTAAAACGCGGTATTTTAGTAACCACATAATCAATTGCAGGTTCAAACGAAGCCGGGGTAACACCACCGGTAATTTCGTTAGAAAGTTCGTCGAGGGTGTAGCCCACAGCCAATTTCGCAGCAACTTTCGCTATTGGAAAGCCGGTTGCTTTCGAAGCAAGCGCAGAAGAACGGCTTACTCGCGGGTTCATCTCAATAATAACCATGCGCCCGGTATCTGGACAGATACCAAATTGCACATTCGAACCACCAGTTTCTACACCAATTTCACGCAATACCGCCATCGATGCATCGCGCATGATTTGGTATTCTTTATCGGACAGTGTTTGTGCCGGTGCTACGGTAATGGAATCACCGGTATGAATACCCATTGGATCGAAGTTTTCAATCGAGCAAACGATAATGCAGTTATCGTTTTTATCCCGCACCACTTCCATCTCATACTCTTTCCAACCAATTAATGATTCATCAATCAATAATTCGTTATTACGCGATAAAGCTAAACCGCGCTTACAAATTTCTTCAAATTCATCGCGGTTATAGGCGATACCACCACCACTGCCACCCATGGTAAACGAAGGGCGGATAATGCATGGGAAGCCAATGCGCTCGAGCACGCCAAAAGCTTCTTCCATACTATGGGCGATTTCTGCATGAGGCGTTTCTAAACCAATCGATTTCATGGCTTTATCGAAACGATCGCGATCTTCTGCTTTATCAATCGCATCAGCGGTAGCGCCAATCATTTCAACATTGTACTTTTCTAAAATACCGCGCGCATCAAGCTCTAAAGCGCAATTTAGCGCAGTCTGCCCGCCCATCGTTGGCAAAATCGCATCTGGCCGCTCGCGTTCAATGATTTTTTCAACCACTTCCCAATGAATAGGCTCGATATATGTTGCATCGGCCATCTCTGGATCGGTCATTATCGTTGCCGGGTTCGAGTTCACTAGAATTACCCGGTAGCCTTCTTCCCTGAGTGCTTTACACGCTTGTGCGCCCGAGTAATCAAACTCGCAAGCTTGCCCAATCACAATTGGGCCAGCGCCGATAATCAAAATACTCTGTATGTCTGTACGTTTTGGCATAGTGACAACTCTTTCTCAATTAACGGGTGGCGGCGGAACTCGAACTACTAGCAACATCGAGAAGCTCAATAAAGTGATCAAACAACTCAGCAGCATCATGGGGGCCTGGGCTGGCTTCCGGATGCCCTTGGAAGCTAAATGCCGGCAGTTGAGTATGGTGAATACCCTGCAAGGTGCCATCAAATAAGGATTTATGGGTTGCCTTTAAATGTTCTGGTAAGCTTGCTTCATCAACCGCGAAACCATGATTTTGACTCGTAATCATAACTCTTCCCGTGGCGAGATCTTGCACCGGGTGATTCGCGCCATGATGCCCATGCTTCATTTTCACTGTTTTCGCACCGGTGGCTAAAGCCAATAATTGATGCCCTAAACAGATGCCAAATATCGGTAGCTTTTTCTCCAGAAATACTTTGATCGCTGCAATCGCATAATCACACGGCGCCGGATCCCCAGGGCCATTGGATAAAAATATACCATCCGGTTGCAGAGCAAGAACGTCATCCGCCGATGTTTGCGCTGGCACCACTGTGATTTTACATCCGCGGTCGGCGAGCATACGAAGGATATTTAATTTCGCACCAAAATCGTAAGCAACTACATGAAAACGCGTTTCACCTTGTTCAGCGTGGCCAGCACCGAGCTTCCAAGTGCCCTCTGTCCACGGATAAGTGGTATCACACGTGGCTACCTTAGCCAAATCCATCCCCGCTAGGCCTGGAAATGCTTTAGCAGCCGATAACGCTTCCGCGATTGGCGCTTCACTGCCTGCAGCATAGGTAATAATACAACCATTCTGTGCCCCAGTTTCACGCAAACGATTGGTTAATCGGCGGGTATCGATATCCGCGATGCCAAGAATGTTTTGCGCTTTAAGATAATCACTGAGGGATTGAGTACTACGGAAATTACTAGCTATGGGAGATAAATCGCGGATCACTAAACCTTTGGCCCAAATACGAGAAGATTCTGAATCTTCGGGGGTGGTGCCGTAATTGCCAATATGGGGATAAGTGAGAGTAACTATCTGTTCTGCGTATGAAGGATCGGTCAATATTTCCTGATAACCTGTCATCGCTGTATTAAAAACAACTTCACCAACAGCCTGCCCATCTGCACCAATTGCTGTGCCATTAAAAACAGTGCCGTCAGCGAGAACCAGGATTGCCCTGCGTTTGGTCTTACTCGCCGAAATACTCAAGGGTACCTCCGAACATAAAAAAACGGGCAAGTTGAATATCACTCCCCCGCTTTACACCGAATCATGCACAGCCAGACCCTCATCATTTACAACTACAAGCGTGTTGTACGCTTTTTCACTGTATTCTGCGGATGGCTGCACCTGTGCTTGCCGGCGTTCGGCAAATTGTTCTTATGATACTAAAAAAGCGGTTTTCAGTCTAGCCCGAGCATATCCTTCATGGCATAAAAACCTGCATTTTTTTGTTTCGCCAGCCATGCCGCAGCGCGCAGGGCTCCATCAGCAAATGTACTGCGATTCGCAACTCGATGTGTCAGTTCAATACGTTCGCCCGCCACCACTAAATAAACTGTATGTTCACCTACGATATCACCTGCTCTAATACTGGCAAAACCAATACTGCCAGCCTTGTGAACCTGATCAACGCCATTCCGATCATAGGCTGCTACTTCGTCTAAGTTCTTGCCGCGGCCACGGGCGGCCGATTCACCGAGGAGCAACGCCGTACCTGAAGGCGCATCTTTTTTCTTAGTGTGGTGTGCTTCCAGAATTTCGATATCCGCATCACTGCCAAGCACCCGGCTTGCATTTTCAGTAAGCGCCGCCAATAAATTAATCCCAACACTCGTGTTGGCGGCATACAAGATCGGCAACTGAGCCGCTACTGCCCGCATATTGGCTGCCGTTTCATCATCAAAGCCTGTAGTACAAATAACCGCTGCTACGCCATAGTTTTTGTAGGTTTCTAAGCGTTCAGTGAGCGTTTCAGGTAAGGCGAAATCAATAACTATATCGGCGTTATCTAAAACCGCAAAATCTGCGGATACTTTAATACCGTTTTCGCCACACCCCGCAAGAATGCCAGAATCAACACCTTCAGCCGCAGAGTTCGCGCGCCCCAGCGCGGCAACTAATTTAAAATCAGTAGCATGCTCAATGGCGGCAACAATCTGCCGCCCCATTCGTCCACTCGCGCCAACTACCGCTAAATTGATTGGTTTCATTTCTTCACCCATCTTTAAAGAATCCTGCCTTATTTCGATGTGAATACCTCTTTCGGCACGGATACTTGGTTATTTTCCATACTCGTTGCCAGAATACTCTCGTCAACCATGTTCTCAGATTTGGCGACGACTAACGAAACCGCCATATCACCGGTAACATTGGTCGCTGTTCGCATCATATCAATAATCCGGTCAATAGCCGCTATAAAGGCAATACCTTCTAGCGGCAAACCAACTGCCGATAAGGTTACCGTAAGCATAACCATAGCTGAACCAGGCACACCTGCGGTACCAATTGAAGCCATCGTAGCCGTAACCATTATAATACCGTATTCCAAAGCACCTAGCGGAATACCGTAAAGGTGTGCAATGAAGATTGCCGCAATAGCAGGATAAATGCCACCACAACCATCCATATTAATGGTAGCTCCTAGGGGTAACGAAAAACTCGCATATTCTTTGTTAACGCCCAATCGTTCTGTAGTCGTTTTTAAAGTTGATGGTAATGTGCCAAAGCTGCTCGATGTAGAGTAGGAAATCAATTGAGTTGGAAAGATAGCGCGAAAGAACTGCCATGGGTTCATTTTTGCCCCAAAGCGCACCAAACCTCCATAAACCAACAAAATATGAATGACACAGGCTATATAAATCGCCGCGATAAACTTACCAAGCGGCAACAGCATTTCGATTCCGTAACTGCCCACTACCCATGCCATAAGGCCAAATACACCAATAGGTGTCAGCTCCAACACGTATCGAGTAATCTGATACATGATTTCTGCTCCACCTTGAAAAAAGCGCTTAGCGGGGGCAGCTTTCTCTTTCAGCGCGTTGATTGCGACCCCTAGCATCACTGCAAAAAAGATTATTTGCAGAACTTTCCCCTCAGCAAGCGCAGCGAACGGATTAGTAGGCACAACAGAAAGTAAAACTTGGCTAACCGGTGGGATATCTCGCTCCGTAACAGAGCCTGCAGTAAGCTCAACGCTTGGTGCGAGATCCATAAGCGTACCGACACCGAGCCCAATTGCAGAGGCAATTAGCGCAGTGATAAGAAACAAACCCACAGTTTTCCCAGCCAGGCGTCCAAGATTTCCGTGGTTTTGCATGCTCGTGATGCTACTCACAATAGCAAACAGAACGAGTGGTGCTACTAACATTTGAATAGCACGAATAAATAGCTGCCCAAGTGGCTGCATCGTGATCGCAAAATCAGCAGCAACTAATCCAAGTAATGCCCCGAGAATGAAGCCACCCAGAACTCGCTGCCAGAAAGGAATTTTGAACCACGTTTTCATCGCTTTTGCTCCTGTACTACTCATATTTTGAGCACAAAAAAACCGTTAATATCGTAAAGCTTAACGACATCAACGGTTTTCCGAAAAGAATGGTTCGTTCTTACTTAGAACTTTATGATTGCGCCTAATTATTTAGCTTTCGTGGTCGCGGACACTTCGGAAGAGAGCCTGCAGAAACCCGTGCTTGATATAGCGGCATAACGCCGGGAACCTGTGAACTTAAATCACGAATTCGGCTCGTTGGGGATGGATGCGTTGACAGTAACTCGGGTGTTGAACCACTACCTTGCGCTGCCATATTTTCCCATAACTTAGGTGCTTCTTCGGGGCGGAAACCGGCTCGTGCCATCAGATCTAAACCAATTTCATCCGCTTCAGATTCATGGGTGCGGCTATAGGGCAATGCCACTGCCAACTGCGTACCAATACCCAAAGCTCCCATAATCATTGCACGTTGTTCGGTAGGACGCTCAGAAAGCAACATATCGGCACCGAGTAAACCACCACTTATAACAAGGTTTGTCGACATGCGCTCACTGCTGTGCTCCGCCATTACATGCCCTATTTCATGCCCCATAATGGCGGCAAGCTGATGCTCGTTTTCTGCAAGCTTCATAATCCCAGTATAAAAGCCGATATGGCCACCAGGAAGCGCAAACGCGTTGATAGCCTCAGAATCAAAAACGGCCACTTCCCATTCAATATTTGCATACTCATCAGGTAAAACTTCGATAATGGCATCAGCAACACACTGAGCATAAGCATTTAACTCAGGATCGTTGGATACCTTTTCTTGTTGTTTCATTTCGGCAAATGATTGCTGCCCTAATGAGTTTAAGGCGCCACCAGAGAATAGATTCAATTGACTACGCCCGGTTGGCGACGTAGTACAAGCCACCAAAACAACAGCGCTTAGGGTAATTAATGATAACCAACCTATAGATTTCATTTTCGTTCCTTTCACGTTAAGGCTTTCAAGCTTCAATATAGCAAGTTCAGGAAAATTTACCCATCAAATCACTAGATGTTGCAAAATATTTGCACACGTATTTATAGATCAATTTTCACAAGGTGTGCCTTGATACGAAAAAGGAGCGTAGTTCTCCGAACATACGCTCCTTTCACCAATGCCGGTAACAATTGCACCCGCACTAATCGCTATATTTGATAAATTAACTTCCCGTTAAATCATCAAAGAACTTTTTCACACCATCAAAAAAGCCACGTTCTTTTGGCCGATACTTAGCCGCCTCATCGCCCGTACCCATTGATTCTTCAAATTCCTTCAATAGTGCTTTTTGCTTAGAGGATAAATTCACCGGCGTTTCAATAACGGCTTTGCATACTAAATCGCCAACCGAGCCGGAACGTACCGATTTAACACCTTTACCACGCATGCGGAACATCCGTCCGGTTTGGGTTTCTGCAGGTATCTTCAGCTTTACTCGGCCATCCAGCGTAGGCACTTCAACTTCACCGCCCAAACCAGCTTGGGTGAAGCTTACCGGTACTTCACAGTATAAATTATTCCCTTCACGGCGGAAAATATCATGCTCACGCACTCGAACCTGAACATACAGATCGCCACTTGGTGCGCCATGCTCGCCGGCTTCACCTTCGCCGGTTAAACGCACGCGATCACCTGTATCTACACCGGCTGGAATTTTTACATTCAGCGTTTTAGTTTTTTCTTTGCGCCCGTGCCCATGACAACTGCCGCAAGGATTCTCGACAATAGTTCCGCGGCCATGACATTGTGGACACGCCTGCTGAACAGCAAAGAAACCTTGGCGCATTTGCACTTGCCCTGCACCGTGACACACATCACAAGTTTTCGGCTTACTCTTATCTGCAGAGCCGGTGCCATCGCAATCATCACAGGTACTTAACCGTGGTATCTTTAATTCAACTTCTTTCCCGCGTACCGCATCTTCCAACGTCATTTCTAAATCATAGCGAAGATCGGAGCCGCGTTGAGCGCGTCTGCCACCACCGCCACCACGGCGGCCACCACCAAAAATATCGCCAAATACATCGCCAAATATATCGGAAAAATCTGCACCACCGCCGAAGCCGCCAGCACCTGCCCCGCCGCGTGCCTGATCGAATGCATCATGGCCATACTGGTCATATGCTCTGCGCTTCTCATCATCGATAAGCACTTCGTAGGCTTCTTTTACCTCTTTAAACTTAATCTCGAGATCTTTATCGCCTTTCGTGCGATCTGGATGGAGCTTCATCGCAAGCTTTTTATACGCTTTCTTAATATCGCGATCGCTTGCGTCTTTAGCTACACCGAGAATTTCGTAATAATCTCTTTTTGCCATAATTTTGTGTTCTCTGTCAGTCTGTCAGACACACACACGGGCGTTCCCGAAGGTAACGCCCGTGCCAAGATAGTAAATCAACGCTTCAACTTACTTTTTTTCGTCGTCGTTTACTTCTTCAAACTCAGCGTCTACCACATCATCTGCGGCATCACTCGCAGCATCACCTGAGCTTTCAGGTTGTTGCTGTTGAGCTTTTTGCTGGGCTATTTCCATCAACTTAGCTGAAGCTTCCATAAGCGCTTGCGTTTTTGCTTCCATCGCTTCTTTGTCGCTGGCTGACATCGCTTCCTCAAGTTCATTGATAGCGGTTTCAATAGCGGTTTTATCATCCGCTGGCAGATCGTCACCCGCTTCTTCAACTTGCTTCTTGGTTGCATGAATCAAACCATCAGCTTGGTTGCGCGCTTGCACCATTTCTTCGAACTTCTTATCTTCTTCAGCGTTCGCTTCAGCATCACGTACCATTTTTTCTACTTCATCATCTGATAAGCCTGAAGAAGCTTTAATGGTAATTTTCTGTTCTTTACCTGTATCTTTATCTTTCGCAGATACATGCAAAATACCATCCGCATCTATATCGAAGGTTACTTCGATTTGTGGCTGGCCACGCATCGCTGCACGAATACCTTCAAGATTAAACTGGCCTAACGATTTGTTATCACTTGAACGCTTACGCTCACCTTGTAACACGTGAATCGTTACCGCACTTTGGTTATCTTCCGCAGTTGAGAAGGTTTGCGATTTCTTGGTTGGAATCGTAGTGTTCTTCTCGATAAGTGGCGTCATCACACCACCCATAGTTTCGATACCTAGTGATAGAGGGCATACATCAAGCAACAACACGTCTTTCACGTCGCCTTGTAATACGCCAGCTTGCACAGCAGCACCAACAGCTACCGCTTCATCAGGGTTTACATCTTTACGTGCTTCTTTACCAAAGAAATCCGCTACTAACTCTTGTACTTTCGGCATGCGAGTTTGGCCACCAACAAGAATAATATCGTTGATATCACCAACTTTCAGGCCTGCATCCGCAAGGGCTTGTTTTACTGGCTCAAGCGTTTTCTTCACCATATCTTCAACAAGTGATTCGAGCTTAGAGCGCGTAAGTTTGATCGCCAAATGCTTCGGACCTGAACTATCAGCCGTAATGTATGGCAAGTTAACTTCCGTTTGTTGCGCAGAAGAAAGTTCAATTTTCGCTTTCTCACCTGCTTCTTTCAAACGTTGCATCGCGAGTGGATCTTTACGCAAATCAATACCTTGATCTTTCTTGAATTGCTCCACTAGATAGTTAATTACACGGTTATCAAAATCTTCACCACCAAGGTGAGTATCACCATTTGTAGCAAGTACTTCGAAGGTGTGTTCGCCATCTACTTCATCAATTTCGATAATTGAAATATCGAAGGTACCACCACCTAAATCGTATACCGCAACCGTGCGATCGCCGCTTTTCTTATCCATACCGTAAGCAAGCGCAGCCGCTGTTGGCTCGTTGATAATACGCTTAACTTCTAAACCAGCTATACGGCCGGCATCTTTCGTTGCTTGCCGTTGCGCATCGTTAAAGTAAGCTGGAACGGTAATTACTGCTTCCGTTACTTTCTCACCAAGGTAATCTTCTGCTGTTTTTTTCATTTTCTTCAAAATCTCAGCAGAGATCTGTGGTGGCGCTTTCTTATCGCCCTTGATTTCCACCCAAGCATCACCGTTATCGGCTTTCACTATGCCGTAAGGCATGATGCCGATATCACGTTGCACTTCTTCATCTTCGAAGCGGCGGCCAATCAATCGTTTAATTGCAAATAATGTGTTCTGCGGGTTGGTAACAGCCTGGCGTTTTGCCGGCGAGCCAACCAATACTTCGCCATCATCAGCGAAAGCGACAACAGAAGGAGTTGTACGATCGCCCTCTGCGTTTTCAATTACGCGGGCTTTATCGCCATCCATGATGGCTACACAAGAGTTTGTTGTGCCTAAATCGATACCAATGATTTTACCCATGTCTTTCTCCAAAACGTTCAATTTGTTACCAGGATGTCTTTTAAGTGGGGACGACCTGCTAGAATTTCAATACTAATTACAAGGTCTTTCGCTTTTATTTGCCGATTTTTAATTCGCGGCGCGCGAAACCATTACCATTGCCGGGCGCAATAAGCGGCCGTTTAGCAGATAACCTTTCTGCATCACATGCATTACCGTATTCGGCGGTAAATCTGCGTTTTCTTGCATTCCCATAGCTTCATGTTGCTGTGGGTTAAAGGGTTGCCCTTCCGGATTCACAACTTCTAAACCAAATTTCTCGATGGTTTGAATGAATCCTTTATGGGTCATTTCAATACCTTCCGCTAGATTAGCTTGGGCAGAATCTTCACGATCTATTGTTTGCAAAGCGCGTTCGAGATTATCGATTACCGCGAGTAGCTCTCCTGCAAACTTCTCAAGCGCAAAGTTTCGAGCTTTCTCAACTTCCTGCGCTGCACGGCGGCGAACGTTTTCAGCTTCTGCGGCAACCCGTAGCGCTTTTTCACGCTCTATTTGCACTTCCGCGCGCAAAGCCGTTACTTCCTGCTGCAAGCTTTCTGGATCGAGCTCAGCTTCGAAATCCTCGTCTGGAACCTCTACTTGCTCAGCAGCATCAAGCACTTGCTCTTCTGCGCTTTCAACTTTTGTTTCTTGCTGTTGTTGCTGTTCCGATTGGCTTTTATCGCTCATGCCGTGCTCCATATTCATCGTATTTTGTGCTTTGCGAGTGCGAGCAATGTTGAATTGTCGATTGCTCATTTTTGCTTGCTTTCGAATATGGGGGCGGCAAATTCAAATTCAAGGATAAATTTTGTAATAACTCACTTATTGATCTATTGCGCTAAAAACCGTAGCTTAACGCTTATCCTTCATGCGGAGATTGTTATGTCCGAACCCAAAGCACCCGTTAATCCGCCGTTTCGGATTATCGGTTTGTTGTGCAAAAAAGATTCAGAAACGGCCTTAGAAACGCTTGAGCAAATAGCGCGCATGTTGGTATCCAGTGGTTATCAAGTGCTTGCCGATAGCGCGGGCCCTGAAGCTGAATTGCCACCACAAGTAACATCCGCTAGCCTTGCAGAAATTGGTGAGCAAGCTGAACTTGCGATTGTGATTGGCGGCGATGGTAAAATGCTTGGTGCGGCTCGAAAGTTGAGCTTACACAATATTGCAGTTATCGGCGTAAACCGCGGGAATTTGGGTTTTTTAACAGATTTAGCGCCAGACGAAGCCAGTGAAAAACTGCTTGATGTACTTGCAGGTAACTACAACGTTGAGCACCGCTTTCTACTGGACGCAACGATCGAATTAAATGGCGAAACGTTACATCGCGCCAATGCAATGAATGAAGTAGTGCTGCATTCCGATCAAGTTGCCCATATGCTTGAATTCGAGGTTGAAGTTGATGGCCAGTTTGTGTTCAGCCAACGCTCAGATGGTTTAATTATAGCAACACCAACCGGTTCAACTGCTTATTCACTCTCTGCCGGTGGCCCTATTCTATACCCAGGCCTAAATGCCATTACACTCGTGCCTATGTTTCCGCATACGCTAAGTAGCCGTCCGATAGTTGTTGGCGGCGATAGCGTGATTCGCGTACGCGTGGCGCCCGATGACCAACCACTTCATATTAGCTGTGATGGCCACGTGAAACTGCCAGTGCCTACTGCGGCTGAAATCTATATCACCCGGCAACAACAAGCGCTTCGGCTGATACACCCAAAAGGCTACAACTATTATCACGTGCTGCGGAATAAGCTTAACTGGGGTAGCCGTTTATTCTAATCAGCGAAAAATTTTGCATATTTTTTCAGCACCCACTTGCACTACTGGATAACTACTGTATATTTACTGTATAAATAAACAGTAACGTATTCCAGTAACTGCTCTGGGAGGCAACCATGCTGACACAACTCCACATTCGAAACTTCGCAATTGTTGATAACCTAACAATTGATTTCCACCAAGGTATGACCGCTATAACGGGCGAAACGGGCGCTGGCAAATCAATTGCACTTGATGCATTAAGCCTTTGCTTAGGTGCCAGAGCTGAAAGTACTATGGTTCGCCCAGACAGTGAACGTGCCGAAGTAACGGCAAGTTTCAATGTGCATCAACTTCCACTTGTTATGCAGTGGCTCACTGAGCATGAAATGCTCGATGATGCTGATGAAAACGAAGATAACTGTATTATTCGCCGCACACTCACCGCCGAAGGCCGCTCTAAAGGTTTTATTAACGGTGCGCCTGTTCCGGTATCTTTATTGCGCGAACTAGGTGGCATGCTGGTGAGCTTGCATGGTCAGCATGATCACCATTTACTTATGAAACCTGAATATCAGCTTTCGTTACTTGACCAATTTGCCAATCATAGCGATTTACTCAATAAAGTGGGTAAAGCGTTTCGTGATTGGCGCGCGTTAGTTCGCGAGCAGCGGAAGTTGGTTGAACAACAAGATGCGCAAGAATCCCGGAGGCAGTTGCTACAGTATCAAGTTAGCGAGCTCGATGATTTTAATCTATCGGCCGAAGAATTCCATGAGCTGGAATCAGATCATAAACGCTTAGCAAATGCTTCCGGCTTACTGGAAGATAGTCAGTTCAGTTTAAATTGTCTTTATGATGGCGAGCATAATAATGCGTTTACGTTGTTGCAATCGGTTATCGAGCGATTAAACGGTAGTGCTGAATTAGATAGCAATATTCAACCTATCGTAGCCATGCTAAATGATGCAGGTGTACAAATAGAAGAAGCCACGCGTGAACTTCGTCATTACCAAGATGGTGTTGATCTTGATCCAGAGCTTTTAGCAGATTGCGAAAAACGTATGAGTTTAGCGATGCAATTAGCTAAGAAACATCAAATTGCCCCGGAGAAACTCGCTGAACTGCATGAACAACTGCGCGAAGAACTTGCAGGGTTAACCGCATCAACTGAACGCTTAGATTTAATAGATACTGAAATTAAAGATGCCGAGGAAGCTTTCGTTAAATTAGCTACCCAACTCAGTACAAATCGGGCAAAAGCCTCATCTAAATTAGCCGCCCATGTTACAGAAACCATGCATAAACTGAATATGCCTGATGGTGAGTTTTCGGTAACCGTTGATGCAAATAGTAAAGAATATGCGTCTGCGCAGGGCATCGACCATGTCCGTTTCCTCGTTTCTGCAAATGCCGGGCAACCGCAGCAAGCAATTAATAAAGTTGCCTCTGGGGGCGAGCTATCACGTATTAGTTTAGCGATTCAAGTTCTCACCGCTGGGCAAGATAATTTACCAACGATGATTTTTGATGAGGTAGATGTAGGCGTGAGCGGGCCAACGGCGGCAACTGTAGGCAAGTTATTGCGTCAGCTTGGGCAACATAACCAAGTATTGTGTGTTACCCACCTACCACAAGTAGCAGCCCGGGCGCATCAACAAATGTTTGTAAGCAAACATACGGAAGCAGGTAAAACCATCACCTCTATGCGTGCGCTTACCGATGAACTTCGCATTGAAGAGCTGGCCCGGCTTTTAGGTGGTGATACGATAACAAATCATACGCTTGCAAATGCCCGTGAGTTACTCGCTGGATAGGCTCCCCATGATTTAATTTTAATGTTGGGAACTTTTATTACAGATAACAGACGAATAAAAGCCTTGGATGGGTGGCATCCGAGGCTCCTTTTAAGCTAAGATTCACTTCTGACACAAATGTCTGAAATAGGTAATTCGGGTTTTTTATGAGAATTTTATTAGCGCTTGCCCTTGCAACCGCAGTTACAAGCTGTGCAGTTATTGATCCATTGGTTTATAAAATTGATATTCCGCAAGGTAATTACCTTGAGCAACGAGATGTCGATAATCTTCGTGTTGGTATGACCCGAGATCAAGTTCGCTTCGTATTAGGTTCACCAGTTTCTGAAAATATATTTCGCGATGACGAGTGGCATTATATCTTTAGAATGAAACCTGGTCGTGGCGACGTTATAACGAGAGCATTAACGGTTCGATTTGAAGACGATGTGGTAGCATCGATTGCGGGCGATTTTGAACCTCATGAAGATTTTTATACACCACTTGAATCGTAACCTGTTGGCGCTGACTTAGCGTAAGTTCTGTTTACTTTCTTATAATTGGTGTTGCTCACGTAGATACAGAACTGTAATCCGTACCTAATTCATACCAGTAGCCTAAGCTACTGGTTCGATTTGAGAGCGCTACCGCAGATGAACCTAAGCAACACCATTCTTACACCAGAATCGAGTATTGCCGATAGCCACAGCTATCGGTGGCTGCGGTTGCCTAATGGTCTAAAAGTGCTGTTAGTTCATAGTCCATGTAGCCAACAAAGCGCAGCTGCGTTTGCAATTAATGCCGGGCATTTTCAAGATCCTGCAGAAGCCCCCGGTATTGCCCACTTCCTCGAACATTTATTATTTTTAGGCACCAAAAAGTTCCCACAAGCCGATGCATTTGCGAAACAGGTAAATGCGCATGGTGGGCACTTTAACGCTTGGACAGGTACGGAACACAGCAACTACTACTTCACCACAGGAAATGCTGGCTTTGCCGAAACCCTGGTGCACTTCGCTAGTCTATTTAAAGAGCCTCTACTCGCTAACGAATGGGTTGAAAAGGAACGGCAGTCAATTGAAGCTGAGTATCGGTTAAAGCTAAAAGACGAGCTACGTCGCTTGTATGAGGTTCACAAAACCACTGCGAACCCTGCCCACCCGTTCTCTAAATTCTCAGTGGGAAATGCAATTACGCTGGCAGATAGCGATACGGTAAAGATTCGTCAGCGTTTACAAGATTTCCATCAGCGTTATTATGTCGCAAAAAATGCTGCATTAGTTTTAGCGGGCCCCGCAACACTTGATGAGCTTGAAACCTTAGCCACTGATAACTTTCAAGATCTCAACGCCGGCGAACAACCGCACCCGTTACCGAACGAACCTATTTATCTCGAAGAGCAGAAGTCTTGTTTTATTAAAGTACGCCCAATTAAACAAGCCGCTCGGCTGATTCTCACCTTTCCACTGAATGAAATTAATAGTGATTATCTGCATAAAACAACGAGCTACATTGCTCACCTTTTAGGCCACGAAGGCCCTGGCAGTTTGTGTTTTTTCCTTCGCCAACAACATTGGATTAATGAACTCTCTGCTGGCGGCGGGATGAGTGGCTATAATTTCAAAGACTTCAACATTAATATGCAGCTTACCGATGATGGCTTGTTGCACATAGAAGAAATCATGCAAGCCTGTTACCAATACATTGCGCTCATTTCTAGCGACGGACTAAGCGACGGGCTATACCACGAGCGCCAGCAAATGATTTCGCTTGCGTATCAGTTTCCGGAATCTATTCGTGTAGTTGATTTAGCATCCCAGTTATCCATTAACATGCTGCACTATCGGCCTGAACATGTTGTCAGTGGCGATTACCGTATGGACGGTTTAAAACCCTCTTTAGCAAAACAAATGCTAGCGAAAATGAGCCCTGATAATACACGAGCAACGCTTATTCATAATGATGTGGTAACCACCCAAAAAACACATTTCTATGCTGCTGATTACAGTTTTGAGCGGTTTTCGAAACAACAACTCGCCAAATTTCAACAGCCATTAGCTGAAAAGTTCGCAGCAAGCTTTACCATACCGCCAGCGAACCCCTATATTCCCGAACGTATTACACCGCAACCAATCGCTGGACATGACAGCAAAACAACAAAAGTGAATTGCGAACGCAGTGGCTATAGCCCTACCAAAGTAAGTTGCAGCAACGGGGTTTCATTGTGGCACTTACAGGACGAACACTTTCGCGAGCCGCAAGCGCATATATATTTATCGCTACAACTGCCGTTAGCAAATGCAAGTGCTCGTAACAACGCTATTAGCCGCATTTGGTGCGAGCTTGGCCAGGAGCTCTTGAGCGAGCAGTTTTATGATGCTGAAGTGGCTGGAATGCACTTTAATTTATATCCACAGCAATCAGGTATCACGCTTCACTTAGCCGGTTTTTCTGATCGCCAACCAACATTATTTAAAGATCTAATGCGCTCTCTTGCGGCGTTACGTTCAAGTGAACAGCATTTTCAATCGGTACGGCAACAGCTGCAACGAAATTGGCAATCGATTCATCAAAACAAGCCAGTGAACCACTTGTTTTCATTACTGCATCATCAGCTCCAATATGGCTCCTACACCGCTGAACAGCTGGCGGCGAGCATCGAAGATTTGGATTTTGAACACTACTGTAATTTACTTCCCGGGATGCTTCGAGATGCGCAAGTAAAGCTTTTAATTCACGGTGATATTCGCGTTGAAACCGCGCAAGAGCTCGCGCAATGGGTGAGAAATACATTACCCGTAGTAACCACGCAGAAATCAAAAGTATTGCGTTCGGTGAAGCGCCTAAATACGGGCATAACCGAAACCCAATTCCGCAATGAACACAGCGATTACGCCTTTGCTCTTTTTATTCAAGGGCAAAGTACATCACTACGCGAAAAAGCGCATTTTTTACTGCTCAACCATATTTTCAACCCAAGTTTTTTTAATGCGTTGCGAACAGAACAACAACTCGGATATCTAGTTGGCTCAAGTTATATTCCCATGCATGGGCTTCCCGGATTACTATGCTATGTGCAATCGCCCAGCCACAACACAGAGCAGATCAGCAGCGCAATTAAAAGCTTCATTAATGCGTTTATTAAACAACTCGAAACGCTCGAAGAATCTGTGTTTACAAATGCGCAAACGGCTGTTCTAAGCCATTTAACCGATTCCGCACCAAGTATGCGCGTTCGTGCCCAGCGCTACTGGAGTTCCATCATCAATAATCAGGGTCAATTTGCATTAGCGGGCGAAGTAGCTACGGAAGTGCAAAATTCAACACGCGAGCAATTCACCAAGTTCTGTCAATCTAGGTTGGGTGAAGAACTATCGGCGATGGCACTCTCGTCAAAAAAAGCCTCTAAATAGGTTCAAGCATTAAAGTGAATTGCGGCTCTA
Organism: Aliidiomarina shirensis; assembly: GCF_003987345.1. Classification (GTDB taxonomy): domain Bacteria; phylum Pseudomonadota; class Gammaproteobacteria; order Enterobacterales; family Alteromonadaceae; genus Aliidiomarina; species Aliidiomarina shirensis. Next base: position 793,073 of record NZ_PIPP01000001.1, read on the forward strand.
CCTTGCGCTTTCATTCGGCGCATGCGCTTATGGGTTCGAAACATAGGAAGGATAAAAGGGCCAAACAAAAGCCCCATTAAAGCCCAGCGGCGTGGGCCCAACGCATGTTGCCATGCTTGGATATAATAAAATGCGGCAGAAATAACAGCTAGGAGGATAAAAAATAGCATTCACTATTCCCCTTATTTCTTAATAAATACAGTTTCATTATACAAAAAGCCATAACGAACTGCATTTACACAGGTGTTATGCCACCAACACAATAGCTAACAGTAAACAAACAACTAAATGTATTGGCGGCATCGAAACCTGTTACTTACTATAAAACTGCTTGTTTTTAGCAGCCATTTCTAACAATAAATCACACGGTTTAAATCGATCGCCTTCTTTTTCAGCATAATGCTGTAAACGCGCAACAACATGCTCAATCCCGAGGCTATCCATGTAACGGAAAGGTCCGCCACGGAACGGTGGGAAACCAATACCAAAAATAGCACCAATATCGCCATCACGTGGAGAACGGATAATATCATCCTGCAAACACCAGGCGGCCTCATTGAGCATTGGCAACACGCAACGTTCTACCATTTCATCGGCTGGTAACGACGCCGAAGGCGTAATACCCACAACTTGATATACCGAACTATCAACGTGCTTACCTTTTTTCTTACCATCGTAAAGATAGAAACCCTTCTTACTCTTGCGCCCTTTACGGCCGTCATCTAGCAGTTTATTAAAGGCATTAGGCGCACGGAAACGTTCGCCAAGCGCATCGGTAAGAATTGGTGCCACTTTACCCGCCACGTCAATGCCAACTTCGTCAAGTAAGGTTATGGGGCCTACTGGAAAACCGAATTTAACGAATGTTTTATCCAGAACTTCGATAGGTTCACCGGCAAGCAATAACCGCGCCGCTTCGTTCATGTATGGTGCCAGGATACGATTGACATAAAAACCAGCACCATCCTTAACTACTACCGGCGTTTTACCTTGGCGTTTGGCAAACTCTACTGTTGTTGCAATCGTTTCTTTTGAAGTACCTTCGTGGGTAATAATTTCAGCTAATGGCATCTTCTCTACAGGCGAGAAGTAATGCAACCCAATCACTTGTTCGGGACGTGAAGCTTTAGCCGCAATTTGGGTAATCGGCAACGACGATGTATTGGTAGCAAAAATCGTGTGCTCTGCAGCATTATTCTCCACATCAGCCACCATTTTTTGTTTCAAATCTAAATCTTCGAACACTGCCTCAATAACAATGTCGGTATCTTTAAAGCCACTGTAGTCAACCGTTCCTGTAAGCATTAACATTTGCTTCTGCAAATCAGTAGGCCGAATAATTTTACGTTTTACCTTAGGCTGTAAAAGCTTGTGGTGATAAGCCAAAGCATTTTTAATGCCTTCTTGATTGATATCTTTTAAACGAACCGGAACCTTTGCTTTACTGATCGATACATGAGCAATACCACCGCCCATTAAACCGCCACCAAGCACACCCGCTTTTTTTACTTTCTCAGGTTTTACGCCGTCGGCGCCGGTTTCCTTTTTAATCTCGGTAGTTGCAAAGAAAATATTTCTAAGTTGATAAGAAACATCGCTCATCGCCAATTCACCAAATTGCTTGGCTTCATAGGCTAAGCCTGCTTTCATCCCTTTGTTCATACCCTGAGCTACAGTATCAATAATTTTATCAATTGCGGGGTAATTACCATGGGCTTTCTTCTGCGCTTGTTCGCGCGCTTTCTTGTATAAAACTGAGCTTAATGGCCCCTCTAAAACTTTACTCACCAAGTTTAACTTCGGCTTCTTCGCTTTTGGCTTACCTTTTAGCGCTCGCTCAACGGCTGCCTCAAGCAAAATGCTTTCTGGCACCATTTCATCCGCGAGGCCCATTTTAAGTGCTTGCTTAGCTCGTAATTGCTTGCCCGTGAGCATTAAGGTTAGCGCTTGTTGCACGCCAACAAGCCTAGGTAAACGTTGCGTACCACCCGAACCAGGCAACAAACCAAGCTGAACTTCAGGGAGACCAAGAACCGTTTTTGCCGAATCACTCACAACACGCACGTGGCATGCCAACGCAAGTTCTAAGCCGCCGCCAAGCGCTGGCCCATGAATTGCGGCAACCACTGGTATTTTCAACGCTTCGATTCTATCGAACAGCGCCTGCCCCTGGCGCGCTAAACTCTCGGCATCAGCTGCGGTTTCGCAATCGTTAATCATACGAATATCGGCACCAGCAACAAACGAACTGGGCTTACCGCTTATAAAAACAATCCCCTTGAGCTCACGATTTCCCTCTATATTTTCCATCAACTTCGCAACTTCATCGGCAAAAGTTGATTTCAATGTGTTCATACTCTCACCCGGCACATCAATGGTAATAATACCAATGCCGTTATCGCGAATGTCTAAACTAAATGCGCTCTTTTGATTCTGTTCCATTATTCTGTCTCCACGATTACTGCTGCACCCAAACCACCGGCAGCACAAGCTGTGGTTAATGCGGTTCCGCCACCTCGGCGATTAAGCTCATGTAATACTTGTGTAAGCATTCGCGTTCCCGTTGCTGCAAATGGGTGGCCATACGCCAACGATCCGCCCAGAACGTTAAACTTCGATTCATCAATTTCGCCAATTGCACTGCTACGGTTCAGCTTGTCTTGGGCGAATTTCTTACTCGCAAACATCTTCATATTTGCTAACGTTTGCGCTGCAAAGGCCTCATGCATGTCAATAATATCTAAATCCGCAAGTGTCATACCGGCTCGATCTAGCGCCAACGGAGTTGCGTACGAAGGCCCCATTAACATATCTTCATATACATCAATTGCCGCAAATGCATAACTACGGATGTAGCCAAGTGGCTTGTAACCTAATTCTTTGGCCCGGCTCTCGGTCATCATCAGTACCGCTGATGCTCCATCCGTCAATGGCGTAGCATTAGCAGCCGTTACTGTGCCATGTTTGCGATCAAATACAGGGCGTAATTTTGCATAACTGGCTACGTCAGAATTAGCGCGAATATTATTATCGCGCTCCATAAATTCTTTATAAGGCGCACTATGCGCAACCATTACTTCATCCGCTAACTTGCCTGACTCCCAAGCTTCGTGAGCGAGTTGATGCGAGCGGTGAGCAAGCTTATCTTGATCAGCACGGCTAATCCCATGAGTTTTCGCCATTTGCTCAGCGGTTTGCCCCATACTGAGCCCCGTTGAATATTCAGCAACAGCTGGCGGAACTGGCATTAAATGTTTTAACCGCAACCGTTTTAGAATATTTAGGCGCTGCCCGAGGCTGCGCGCTTTATTCAAATCAACAAGAGCTCGCGCCAACGTTTTTGAAACACCAATCGGCAACACCGAGGATGAATCAGCGCCTCCGGCAATACCCACCGAAATGGAACCCGCTAACATGGCTTCGGCTATATTTACCGCTGATTGAAAACTCGTAGCGCATGCACGGCTTACACTATACGCATCGGTATTGACGGGCAGGCTCGTTGCAAGGACAATCTCCCGAGCGATATTTGGGGCTTCAGGCATCTGCACAACTTGACCGTAAACGAGCTGCTCAACCAAGCTAGGATCAAGATTTGTTCTTTGAATCAACTCTTGCACCACCATTGCACCCATATCAAGTGCTGGAACGCCATGGAAAAAGCTTGCTTGTTTAGCAAAAGGGGTTCGTAAACCTGCAACAATGGCGATACGATCACCCTTCGGAGTACGTAAGTTCTGTTGTAAAGATGACATAGATTACCTCTGTAATTAGTGGTCTGACCACAATTTATCTCATGATTCTACTTACAAATGTAGAAAAATAAAACCATAGACGTAAGATAAGCACTTCGCACGTTAGAAATAAATGAGGGTGTTATGACAGCAGTGGTTGCATTTAGGCAGTTACAATCGTATCTCGAAACTCAAGTGTTAGGTCAACCCACACTAACTGAGCATTTGTTAATTGCCATTTTGGCGGATGGTCACTTACTCGTTGAAGGCCCTCCCGGCCTGGCTAAAACACGCGCAGTGCAAGCGCTAGCTAATGGTATTGAAGCCGATTTTCAACGGGTACAGTTCACGCCCGATTTGCTGCCAGCTGATTTAACGGGTACCGATATTTATCGCCCTGAAAGCGGCGAGTTTATATTTCAGCAAGGCCCCTTATTTCATAATCTTATTCTAGCTGATGAAATCAATCGTGCACCGGCAAAAGTGCAAAGTGCATTACTTGAGGCAATGTCGGAACGACAAATTAGTGTGGGCAGCACCACCTACCCGTTACCCGCTTTATACACGGTAATGGCGACGCAAAACCCTCTCGAGCAAGAAGGTACCTACCCGCTACCGGAAGCACAACTTGATCGATTTTTATTGCATTTGAGTCTGGATTATCCAGATGCGGAAACCGAACAAAAAATATTACGCCTTACTCGTAACGAGCGTATTCAAGGTACCAGCAAGATGGCAGAACCGCTCACGCAAGATGCCATTTTTTCCGCCCGCAAAGAATTACTCACATTGCATATGGATGATGCTGTTGAGGAATACTTGGTCGCCCTTATTATGGCTACACGTAAGCCTGAACACTATGATGCAGAGTTAGCGAGTTGGCTCGCGATCGGCGCTAGCCCTCGGGCCACTATCGCCCTGGATCGCAGTTCTCGTGCTAGAGCTTGGTTAGATGGCCGAGATTTCGTTACTCCCGATGACGCTGCGGCGCTGCTACATAACGTCCTCCGCCACCGAATCATTTTGAGCTATGAGGCAGAAGCAGAAGGTATTAGCCGTGATCGCGTTATCGATCGTATTCTTGAATTGGTTCCGGCTCCGTAATCCATGATGCAAAAGCAAGCAGTAAGCAGTTTCAGCGCAAAAGAAGTGACCGAGTGGCTAATGCAATCGCATAGCGATGGCGTATACCCGTGCATGGCCGAATTGCTGAAGTATCGCTATCAACCTTTACGTTTACCTGTTCCCAAAGCCAGTGGTAACTCAGCTCAATCAGGCCAACGATTGAGCAAAACGAGAGGCCGAGGTATGGAATTCGATGAAGTGCGTCACTACCAAGCAGGTGATGATGTACGCGCTATCGATTGGCGAGTAACTGCACGTACAGGACAAACCCACACCAAGTTATTTCGGGAAGAAAAAGAACGGCCGGTTTTTTTGTGTGTCGATTTTAGTAACAGCATGTGGTTTGGCTCACAACTCCTTTTAAAATCGCTGCAAGCTGCACACGTGGCCGCTGGAATTGCTTGGCATACCGTACAACGCGGCGATCGGGTTGGTGGTTTGATTTACAATAACCATCAGCACATCGAAATTAAACCGCAAGCTCGGCAACACGGTGCTTTGTTGCTCTTAAAGCAGCTCATCGCATTGCATCCGGAAATGGCTCCAGCAGAAAGCGAAAACAATCCTGATAATTCCAATACAAATCTCGGCAATAACCAACAAGATCTAGGGCAACAACTGCGGAGATTGATGAAGCTATGCCGGCCCGGCGCTGATATCGTTATTATTAGCGATTTTAGTGAGTTGGATTCGGCCACGATCAAGTTGCTCCAAGGTTTACGCAAGCATCATACCGTTACCGCTATCATGATTACCGATCCGTTCGAAGAACGCTTACCGCAAAATGTGTTTCGAGATATCGATATTTATGATGGTAAAGAGCAACATACGTTGTTTCTTTCGAACCCTGACTACCATAAAAAATGGCAGCGGCAAGCTATTCAATGGCAATCCGAACGTGAACAGGGTTTGCGCCGAGCTGGCGTTCGTGTAGCAACTGTATCAGCTGCTCTGCCAGCAAATATGCAGTGGTTTCATCGAGGTAAGCACTGATGAACGCATTACCTGAACTAAATGATATTGTACCGGCAGAAAGCGCTCATTGGTGGCCTTTACCATGGGGATACTGGGCTATTGCCATAGCTTTACTAGTGTTAATAGTAAGTGTTTTGTATGCTCGCCACCAACATCGGCAACGGAATCGTATCAGTAAAGCTGCACTAGTAGAAATTTCACGCTCACATGCAAGTTTAAGTGCATTAAATAGTGTTGCGAAACGCGCAGCGCTGCAAGTGTGGCCGCAAGAAGAAGTGGCTCATTTACAAGGTGCCGATTGGCATCGCTTCTTGATAAAAACCATGCCGAAACATAAACAAGAAGCCTTTGCTGCAAGTTTACAACCATTTACCGCGCGCATGTATCAACCAGAAAGTAGCGATAATGTGCAAGCGTACCGGGCACTCATTCACCAATGGTTACAGTTTGGATTACCGAAAGTAGCGCCAAAACGGAGGCCGCATGTTTGAGTTTGCTTGGCCTTGGATCTTTCTACTATTGCCACTACCTTTGCTTGCGCGCTGGCTGTTGCCCGCCGCAAAAAGAGCAAACGCATCGCTTTGGTTGCCGCAGGCACAATTTTTACGCCCTACTGACAGCTCAGCAATTCAGGCCCAGCATCGCTTGTGGTTACTGCCCCTACTCGTTTGGGTTTCGATACTTGCCGCGGCAGCACAACCCCGGTGGCTTGATGAGCCTATTCCTGTGAATCCGGAAGCCCGAGAAATCATGATCGCGCTCGATTTGTCCGGGAGCATGGAAATGGACGACATGACCTATAACGGCCGCAGAGCCACACGCTTGGAGGCGGCCCACAAAATTCTGGCAGATTTCATTCGGCGCCGACAAGGCGATCGTATTGGCCTGATTGTATACGCTGATTCGGCACATGTTTACGTTCCTATTTCTAGTGATTTAGAAACCGTAGCGCAGTTAGCTGAAGAGGCTCGAATAGGGCTAGCTGGCGAACGCACAGCACTCGGTGATGCCATTGCGCTTTCAATTCGCTATTTTGAAGAACGGGAAACCTCAGAACGTGTGGTGCTCATGATTACCGACGGCATGATTAATTCTGGGAATATTACCGCCGACCAAGCCATCTATTTAGCACAAAATCACGATGTGAAAATTCATACTATCGGAATTGGCGCGGAAGAAGTAACGGTAAGAGGATTATTTGGCGAGCGGCGAATAAATCCGAGTAGTGATTTAGATGAGAGTTTTTTGGCAACTGTTGCCGAAACCACCGGCGGCGAGTATTTTCGCGCAAAAAGTGAAAGTGATATGGAATCAATCTATGCAGCTATTGATAGCTTAGAACCCATAGCTGCCGATGAACAGTTCTTTCGCCCCCACACCAGCTTAGTTCACTGGCCATTGGCTATTGGATTACTGCTGTTCCTTTTCCACATTATTGGTATTACGTGGGGCAAATTAGTTTGGCAACGATTAGCAGGTGGTAGTAAATGAGTGAATTTCATTTTCTTCGCCCTGAGTGGCTTTGGCTCTTGATACCTTGGCTCGTTTGCTTACCGTGGCTGCGTACTTACATGCACAAACGCGCCAATTGGCAGCATTTAATTGCATCACACCTGAGCCAACGGTTAATGCAAGGCAGCACCTCTCGAACCTCGCAGTGGCCGTTTTATGCGTTGATTAGCGGTTTGTTGATCACTATCATCGGCCTTTCTGGGCCAAGCTGGCAGCGAATTTCTGTGCCGCTTTTTAACCAAGATCAAGGTGCAGTGATCGTATTAGATGCGAGCATGCAAACCCGAGCCCAGGATACCAACCCAGATCGCTTTACCCGCTTGAGCTTTAAAGCTACCGATATTGTTAATCAGTTCAATGTTGGGCAACTGGGGTTTATCGCTTATGCCGGTGATGCGTTTACCGTAACCCCGCTAACGCGCGATAGTGCCACCATTTTGCAAAGCCTACAGGTTCTCACTCCGGAAATTATGCCCACGCCGGGAAATGATCCGCTTTTGGCCATGCAAGAAGCCGCTCGATTACTTTCAGCGGCGGGCTATGCAGAAGGCGAAATAATCTGGCTCACCAGTGGTATTGACCAACGTGATATGGAAGATTTACGGCAATTTTTCCGCACCAATAACTATCGAGTTTCGATTCTAGCTGCGGGTACTGAAGATGGCGCCCCGATTCGTGATAGCGAAGGTGAATTACTGCGTGATAATTCTGGTCGTGTAATTCTGGCCCGGTTAATACCAGAATATCTACAGCGTATTAGTTCTGAAACCGGAGGCCGTTATGTGTTAGCTACCGTAGATGGTAGCGACGTAACAACCATCATGGATTTTTCCCGACAGCAAAACGACACCTCGGAATCGGTTCAACAAGGAGAGCAATGGCGTGATGCGGGGCCTTGGTTCGTTTTATTACTGATACCTTTGGTAATACTTGCGGCGCGCAAAGGCGTTCTCTGGGCTCTACTTTTGGCGTTCCTGTTCGCACCTGAACCTGTTATTGCGCAATCAGTAGCTGATGCACCAGATACCGATAAACAACAGCGTGTTCCGGGTTGGAAGCTCCCGTTTAGCAACCGTGCACAATATGCCGAAGAGCAATTTCGAGCTGGCAATTATCGAGTTGCAGCGGAAAATTATACCGATCCCATGGCACAAGGCATGGCATGGTATCGGGCTGAAGATTATGCCAACGCCGCAGAGAGTTTTGCCCAAGTAAGAACACCCGAAGGCGACTTCAACTTAGGCAATGCATTGGTAAATTTAGGTGAGTTAGAATCTGCTATCGCAGCTTATGAAAACGCAATAGCTGAACGCCCTGATTGGACAGAAGCACGTGAAAACCTAGCGCTAACCAAAGAAATGTTAGAACAGCAAGAGCAAGAAAATAGTAACGAAAGCTCTGAAGATGGAGAGCCTAACGCTGAAGAATCAGAATCGGGCGAGCAAGACGGTAGCGAGAACGAAACTACCGATAGTGAACAACAATCAAATCAGCAAGAAAATCAACCTGATAGTAGCGATGAAGCGGACGCAGACAACCGCGGCACTGACGAGCAAGAAGGTAGCAGTGCGGAAGAACGTGAAGGGGTTTTACCTGATACTGATGAAGCGCTAAGCGAGGAAGAAGCTTTAGCCGCACAACTTGAAGCATTATCGACTGAGGAGGCTGAAGAACTTGAACAGCTATTGCGCAAGGTTGACGATGACCCCGCTATATTGTTGCGGAACCGACTATTGCTCGAAGCTCAGCGGCGCCGCTTAAGAAATCCGCCGCGGAGTAATTAAACTGTTAATCCGCAGCCGCAGTATTCTATTTTTTGCTGTATCACGACATTGCGAGATATCGCATTAGAGGTTTGGAACATGAAAAAAAATATCGCTGTTATAGCACTCCTACTTTTTAACTTGCCTAGTTACGGACAACAGGCAACGGCGAGTGTTGATAAAAATCCAGTTGTTGAATATGGCGCACTGGTGCTTACGATTACCAGCGATGAACGTTTAGCTCCCAATACATTTTCACCGGAGCGTTGGATTAGTGATTTTGAAATTAGAGGCACTGCGGTTAATAGCAGTGCAACAACTATTAATAATCAAGTTTCTCGCTCTATTGAATGGCGTGTTTCTTTGGTGGCGCCCGCCGCCGGTACCTACGAAATCCCTGCAATTACCGTTGGGAATGCGCAAACAGCTCCGATTCAAGTGCGAGTGATCGCGGCAAGCGAACAAGCTCCGGAAGAACGGAATTATTTTATTGAAACCACTCTGGATAGCGATTCTGTTTATGTACAACAGCAACTCACTTACACGGTAAAGCTCTATGTCGCTGACCAATTAGAAAGCGGAAGCTTAGGTTTTCCAAGTATGGAACATGTCACCGTCGAGCAACTCGGGCAAGACCGACAATCGCAAGAAGTTATCGACGGTCGACGATTTCAAGTACTGACTCGTACTTATGGAATAACCCCAAGGCGCAGCGGTGAGTTAACTATTCCCGGTGTACGTTTTGATGGTCAGGTGCGGCGCATGCCGACCTCTGGGTTTAGCGCATTAGGGAGAATTGAGCCGGTTAGCGCACGTTCAGACGACATCAACATCAATGTTCAACCGCGCCCTAGCAATTACACAGGTACGTGGCTTCCAAGCGAGCAAGTAACAATTGAAGAACACTGGGATCCAGATAGTTCGAGTTTTACGGTTGGTGAACCCATTACCCGAAGAGTTGTAGTAACTGCTGTTGGCGTGCGGCCAGAGCAATTACCTGAGCTTAATTTAGAGTATCCGCCGGAGCTTCGTGTTTATCCAGATCGAGGGCAAACCGAAGCAAGTGTGATCCGTGGAAAATCGGTTGCACGCGCTAGCTATACAACAGCTATCGTGCCTGCGAGCGCAGGGGAATTTGTACTTCCGGCGATACAAGTTCCATGGTGGAATACTCGTACCAACCAAATAGAGTACGCAGAGCTTCCTGAGCGCTCGGTAAAGGTACTATCGCCGCCCGGAGGGCTCACGGTACCAGGAACAATGCAAAGCGAACCTGAGCTTACTGAAACGGATTCCGAGAACACCGAGCAACCCGCTCAAACGGTAGCTATTTCGGAGTATGAAGCGCAATTGGCGCAACAGCAGAAGTTGCTCACCTACTGGCAGTATGCGGCTGCAGCATTCGGCACGCTCTGGCTGCTAACTTTAATATGGCTTATTCGCTTAAAGTACAAAAATAGAATGAATTCCAAGGTACCAAGCTCTCTACCTGTGGTACCACAGCAGGTAAGAAAGCCTTTGCACGAACTTAAGCAGGCCTGCCGCACCAATAATGCAGCGGCAGCACGAAGCGCGTTACTTGCTTGGCATCATGCCAGAACTGGGAAAACAGTCCATGGTTTGTTCGCAGTAGCCAAATCATTCGAAAGTTCAGATTTGCATCAGCGTATTCAAGAGTTAGAGGCGGCACTCTATAGTAAAAATACTCAGGATTGGAGTTCCGGCAAAGCGCTATGGTCTGAAATTCAACGGTTACATCAGGTTAAAACTGGACCGGAATCAGAGCTCCCCAGTTTATATCCCAACACGTAATCTATTCTTCACCAATACAAAAGGGCCCGATACATTTTCATGTATCGGGCCCTTTTCATGATCGCTGATGTAATTGCCAATGCTATCTATATTGTGCTCGGTTCAATGAACATCCACGGCACAACTAGCTAACGGCCAACAATCCAATTACAGACGGCGCTCAATAGTAGCTTTAGCTTTTAACGCATCCATAACCGCACGATAAGCTAATTCAGCATATTGGCTTTCTAATTGACGCTTAGAACGCTCAGCATCCTCTGCGTCGACAACGCCTGGCTGCATATTGGTTAACTCGATAACCGCAGCATCACCATTACTAAGGGTTACTTGCGCGTATACTGGGCTATCAGACACAGGCATTCTAAATAATTGCTGACGTACCGCACCCGGCAAGTTACTACCAAAACGAGAAGCTGATTCAATATCGACAAATTCGATATCTGCCACATTATCGCCAGCCTCTACCATCGCCAAAATTTCTTGGGCACGTTCCGCGGCGAGTGCTTCTGCTTTATCAGCGCTTAAATACGCTTCGATATCAGTACGTACATCTTCTAAAGCAAGTACTTGCGGTGCTAGATACTCCGATGAGCGCACCACAAGGCTTCGATCGTCCAACTCAATCAGCTCTGAGTTCAAACCACGCTCACTTACATCGTCAGAAAATGCTTGCTGAAGTAGGTTAGCGTCGTCGAAACCTTCTACTGGTTCATTGCGGCTAATCCAAGGTGAAGTTTGCACAGTTAAGCCAAGCGCTGCCGCTGCTTCATCTAAGGTGTTATCCACCTCAAAAGAAATCCGAGCCAATTCTTGCTGTTGCTCAAAGTAAACACGTTCAGCTTCTGCTTGCGCAATATTAGCGCGGATATCATCCGCTACGTCGGCAAAACTTGTGCTTTCTGCTTCAGTAAGGTCAGTCAGTTTGATTAAATGAAAACCAAATTCTGAACGAACCACATCAGATACATCGCCTTCAGCTGCAAGCGCAAAGCCAGCGTCTTCTAGGTCAGGATCTAATGTATCACGCTCCAATAACCCTAATTCGCCGCCATCTTCACCTGAAAATATATCATCAGATTCGGTTGCCGCTAATTCAGCAAAGTCTTCACCTGCTTCTAAGCGCGATTGAATCTCACGAATGCGTTCTAATGCTGCATCTTCATTGTCACCAAACTCTACCAAGATATGTGCAATAGAGCGCGATTCTTCACTACGAAAAGACGCTGGGTTAGCATCATAGTAAGCGCGAACTTCTGCATCATCGACATCAATTGATTCGAGAACATCGGTGAAACTAAGCTCTACATAAGCTAACTTAATGCGTTCTTCTTGACGGAAAGCATCTTGGTTTTCGTAATAAAACTCTTCGATTTCAGCGTCGCTTAACTCCACAAGATCCATGTAGTCATCTGCTGAAACTAAAGCGTAGCGGCCACTCCGGCGTTCATTTTGCAGTACTTGCAAGCGTTCGCTTTCATTGTCTAATACAAACTCGCTACCAAATGCGCCCTGCATTAATGCAACGCGATTCATTTGCAACTGCAGATAGTCACGGAACGCAGTTGGTGTAAAGTCAGCTGAATTCAACTGACGAAGATAAGCATCATTGCTGAATTGACCGTTAATCTGAAATTCAGGCATTTGCCGAATTGCATTTCGCAGCGCGTCGGCTGATTGCGATAAGTTCATATCGCTGGCAAGTTGTACAGCTAGCTCTTCTTCGATCATCTGTTCGAGCACACCAACACGCATTTCACGCATGTAGGTTTCATCTGCAGCAAGCATTTCGAACATTTCACCGAACTGCTGTTCCATTCTCGCCCGTTGGCCTTGATAAGCACGGTCGAAATCAGCACGAGAAATTTCTTTGTCGTTCACTTTAGCAGCGTAATCATCAACACTACCACCGAGGTAAGCACTCACCCCAGTAAACGCAAAAGCAAGAATAATTATAAACAGGATGGTTTTTACCACCGGGCCCTGTGTGCCCTCACGTATCCTATCGAGCATCGTTTTACTCTTTCCACCAGCTATTGTTGAACCATCAACATGAAAAAAGCGCATCGGAAGATGCGCTTCTTGCAGTCATCTCGTCGCGAAGTATATCACAGTTTTCGCGGCGGTTTTAAAATGCTTACTTCTTAGTTTACCGCATCTTTTAGTGCTTTACCGGCTTTGAAAGCTGGTACTTTAGCAGCAGAGATTTGGATTGTTTGGCCAGTTTGTGGGTTACGGCCTGTGCGAGCAGAACGCTCACGAACAGTGAAAGTGCCGAAACCTACTAATGCTACTTGGTCATCACTTTTAAGAGCTTCAGTAACAGTACTGATAAAAGAATCAAGTGCGCGTCCAGCAGCTGCTTTTGAAAGTTCTGCGTCTGCTGCGATTTTGTCAATTAGCTGAGACTTATTCACAGTGTCATCCCCTTAGATTGTTATTATGGAGTTTTTTAGTTCCATTAAAAATAGTACAGACAAGTTTATAACAAGCTTATACCATTAGTTCAAGCATTTGAAAATGCTATTTTGAGTTACCCTACCACTCCGCATGCCTTTGTTGGCAAGGGCGGGCACTAGACTCTAGGCTATCACAGTGATTTTGGATGAAAAGCATTTTTTCGCTTTAAATTAACAATTTTTACGTAAAGAGGCTGAGAACAGCCTCTTTAGGTACCATAAAAATCACTCTTTCTCTTTATTTTTCTGAAGCTTATAAGGATCTTCAGCCATAGCAAGGCGGAGTACGTCATCTATCCATTGAACTGGAAAAATTTCGAGATCTGCCTTTACATTGTCCGCAATTTCCTTCAAATCACGTTCATTGTCCTTTGGAATCAACACTCGTTTGATGCCACCACGGTGCGCTGCTAGGAGTTTTTCTTTCAATCCACCGATAGCTAACACCTCTCCACGCAATGTGATTTCACCCGTCATGGCGACATCAGCCCGCACAGGTTTGTTGGTCAAAGACGAAACCAACGAAGTAACCATCGCGATACCCGCGCTGGGGCCATCTTTAGGTGTGGCGCCTTCGGGTACGTGAACGTGAATATCCCGCTTCTCGTGAAAGTCATTGGCGATTCCCAAGCCTTCGGCTCGACTTCTAACCACTGTCATCGCCGTGCTAATGGATTCCTTCATAACATCACCAAGAGAGCCGGTGCACACTACTTTGCCTTTGCCGGTTACGTTCGTCGCTTCAATGGTTAATAGATCCCCACCTACTTGTGTCCACGCTAAACCAGTAACTTGGCCAATTTGATTTTCATCTTCCGCCTTACCAAAATCAAATCGTTGAACACCAAGGAAATCCTCAAGATTGTCTTGATTAATGGTTACTTTTTTCAGTTTCTTGTCCAACAAAATGCGGCGTACTGATTTACGGCATAGCGTAGAAATTTCACGCTCTAAATTCCGAACGCCCGCTTCCCGCGTGTAATAACGGATAATGCCAAGAATTGCATCATCGGTAATATCCACTTCACCCTTACGTAAACCATTGCGCTCAAGTTGCTTTTCTAATAGGTGGCGTTTCGCGATATTCAACTTTTCGTCTTCTGTGTAGCCAGAAAGGCGAATAACTTCCATCCGATCGAGCAATGGCGCAGGAATATTCATGCTATTAGAAGTAGCAACAAACATGGTATCGGAAAGATCGTAATCAACTTCTAGATAGTGATCGTTAAACGCATTGTTTTGCTCAGGATCGAGCACTTCTAACAAAGCAGAAGAAGGGTCGCCGCGCATATCCGAAGCCATTTTATCTATTTCATCAAGTAAAAACAGTGGGTTACGAACCTCAACCTTGGCCATTTTCTGCATCAATTTACCGGGCATCGAACCAATATAGGTACGGCGATGGCCGCGAATTTCAGCTTCATCACGAACACCACCAAGCGCCATACGCACGTACTTACGCCCCGTAGCCTTGGCTATTGATTGCCCTAATGATGTTTTACCAACACCTGGTGGCCCCACTAAACACAAAATAGGCCCACGAACTTTCTTGCTGCGTTGCTGCACCGCTAGATAGTCAAGAATACGCTCTTTTACTTTTTCCAAACCAAAATGATCTTCATTAAGAATTTTCTCAGCTTGGCTTAAATCTTTCTTAACTCGTGATTTTTTATGCCATGGAACACTGGTCATCCAATCAATATAGCTGCGCACCACGGTTGCTTCAGCCGACATCGGCGACATCATCCGAAGCTTCTGTAGCTCTGCTTTGGTTTTATCCAACGCCTCTTTCGGCATTTGCGCTTCTTCGATCTTTTTCGCTAGTACTTCAAACTCGTCAACACCATCTTCACCCTCACCGAGCTCTTTTTGAATTGCTTTCATTTGCTCATTCAAATAGTACTCGCGTTGGCTTTTCTCCATCTGCTGTTTTACCCGATTACGGATTTTTCGCTCAACTTGAAGAATATCAATCTCACCCTCCATGAGGGCCATTAAATGTTCCAAGCGCTCCTGGATTTGGATGATTTCCAATACCCGCTGTTTATCTGCAAGTTTGAGCGGCATATGCGCGGCCATGGTATCGGCCAAACGATCAGCATCATCGATACCATTTAACGAGGTAAGCACTTCTGGCGGAGTTTTCTTGTTAAGTTTTACGTAACCTTCGAATTGATTCAGCGCTGAACGAACCAGTACTTCCTCTTCTTTCTCTTCCATCGGTTCAGTAAGCAATGATTCGATATCAGCCCGGAAAAAATCTCCGTCTGGCTGCCATGCCGTTACTTTGGCACGCTGAACGCCTTCAACTAATACTTTAACTGTGCCATCCGGAAGTTTGAGCATCTGTAAAATCGTTGCAACCGCGCCCACTTCATAAATATCATCAGCGCTTGGTTCTTCAACACCTGCGTCTTTCTGCGCAACTAGGAACACTTGTTTATCGTTATCCATTGCAGCATCAAGACACCGAATTGATTTTTCTCGGCCAACAAACAATGGAATTACCATGTGTGGATATACCACTACATCACGTAAAGGTAATACCGGAATGCCCTGACGTTTTCCGCTTTCTTCTGTCATTACTGTTCCCATATTTTAGTGTCCAAAAAATCTGATATACCCTTAATATGCGGCTTATCCGATAAAGTTCAATGGCTAGGTAATAAAAAAGGGGCCGGATGGCCCCTTTTCTTGATTATTCACCCGATGCTTGGGCGTCTTTTTGTTTCGAATAAATAAGTATGGGATCCGATTCACCGGTAATCACAGTTTCATCGATCACCACTTTACTCACGTTGGTCATGGAAGGTAGTTCATACATTGTTGAAAGCAAAACATCCTCCACAATAGAACGAAGCCCGCGAGCACCGGTTTTCCGCTGCATGGCCTTTTTAGCTATCGCTCGCAAGGCATCTTCACGGAATTCGAGCTCTACGTTTTCCATATCCAACAACGCAGCATATTGCTTGGTAATCGCATTTTTTGGTTCACCAAGAATTTGCACTAATGCGTCTTCATCGAGTTCGGTCAAACTTGCCACTACAGGTAAACGGCCAATAAATTCAGGAATTAAGCCATACTTTACCAAATCTTCAGGTTCAACTTGTGTTAGCAAATTAATTTGGTTGCTATCTGAACTTGATTTCAGCTTGGCACCAAAACCAATACCTGCACCAGTAGCCAACCGCTGCTGAACAACTTTCTCTAATCCTGAGAAAGCGCCACCACAAACAAATAGAATTTTCGAAGTATCTACCTGCACAAACTCTTGCTGCGGATGCTTCCGACCACCTTGCGGTGGTACCGAAGCAATCGTACCTTCAATTAACTTCAATAACGCCTGTTGAACGCCTTCACCAGAAACATCGCGGGTGATGGAAGGGTTATCTGATTTACGCGAAATCTTATCGATTTCATCAATGTAAACAATTCCACGTTCAGCTTTCGCCGCATCGTAATCACATTTCTGCAATAACTTCTGAATGATATTTTCGACATCTTCACCAACGTAACCGGCTTCCGTTAACGTCGTAGCATCAGCCATCGTGAAGGGAACATCTAAGAAGCGGGCCAATGTTTCGGCGAGCAACGTTTTACCACTACCTGTAGGACCAATCAGCAAGATATTACTCTTACCTAATTCGATATTATCGTGCACGCCTGCATTACGTAGGCGCTTGTAGTGATTATAAACAGCTACCGCAAGCACACGTTTTGCGTGATCTTGGCCAATTACGTAATCATCCAAGTGTTGGCGTATTTCTTTGGGTGTTGGTAACTGATCTTCACCAGCTTGAGGTGAAATGTTCTTGATCTCTTCTTTCAAGATATCGTTACATAGATCAACACACTCATCGCAAATAAAGACCGATGGCCCGGCGATAAGTTTTTTTACTTCGTGCTGGCTCTTGCCACAGAAGGTACAGTAAAGCGCTTTACTGCTGTTGCTGGTGCCAGATGTTGTATCCGTCATTCACTTCTCCAGTACAACCAAATATGTACTTTTACTTAATTAATACGCTTACTTTTTGCCAGTGCTTTTTTCCGCACCGCGATGGCTTAATACTTCATCAACGATACCATAAGCTACCGATTGTTCCGAGCTCATAAAGTTATCACGATCAGTATCGTTTGCCACACGCTCAATCTCTTGGCCTGTGTGCTCTGCTAAAATTCTATTTAATTTATCTTTTATGTACATGATTTCGCGAGCGTGGATTTCAATATCCGAAGCTTGCCCTTGGAAACCACCTAATGGCTGATGAATCATCACGCGCGAGTTAGGTAAACAAAAACGCTTGCCTTTGGCGCCACCCGCTAACAAGAACGCGCCCATACTTGCGGCTTGGCCGATACAAATTGTGGATACGTCATTCCGGATAAACTGCATGGTATCGTATATAGCCATACCCGCCGTTACCGAGCCACCTGGGGAATTGATATACAGATAAATATCTTTCTCCGGGTTCTCTGATTCAAGGAACAACATTTGAGCCACGATCAAATTCGCCATTTGTTCTTCTACAGGCCCAACTAAAAAGATAATTCCTTCTTTCAACAACCGTGAGTAAATATCAAATGAACGCTCACCTTTTGCTGTTTGCTCGATTACCATTGGCACAAGTGCCGCCATTGGATCCGGTAAAGTATTTCCCATTAGCTAATTCACTCCTAAAAAAAATGGCTCGGATACATTAACCCGAGCCATTAAACCAATTCCTGAGAATTTCAGCAAATGCTTATTTTGCTTGAGGGTTCATCACTTCATCGAAGCTAAACTCTTTCTCAGTAACTTTCGCTTTCTCGAGCACAAAATCAATAGCTTGATCTTCGAGCACTACATTTTCAACTTGCTGTTTCGCTTCAGCATTTTCTTTGTAGTACGCAACTACTTCTTGCGGATCTTCATACGCAGAAGCAGTATTTTCAATCATTTCCTGAACGCGTGCTTCGTCAACTTTAAGTTCGTTACCGCGAATAACTTCGCCAAGTAACAATCCAACTTTAACGCGCTCATCAGCTTGCTCAGAGAATAATTCTGCTGGTAGCTCAGGCATGTTCTGGCCATTTCCACCAAACCGCTGCATAGCTTGCTGGCGAAGAACTTTAACTTCTTGTTCTTTCATTGCTGCAGGCACTGGAATATCATCGTTAGCCGCTAACAAACCTTTGATAACTTGTTGCTTAACTTTATTTTTTACAGCATTTTTCAGTTCACGTTCCATGTTCTTGCGAACTTCAGCACGCAACGCTTCAATACCGCCATCGCCAATACCGAACTGAGTAGCAAAATCATCATTCAGTTCAGGTAGTTTTGGTGCATTCACTGCTTTGATTACAAGATCAAACTCAGCAACTTTACCTTTTAAATCTTCAGCATGGTAATCTTCAGGGAACGTCACTTCGATAGTTTTCTCAGCGCCAGCTTTCAACCCTTTCATACCGTCTTCGAAACCTGGAATCATGCGGCCTTGGCCCATTTCCAATTCAAAGTTTTCAGCTTTGCCGCCTTCAAATTCTTCGCCATCTACGCGGCCAAGAAAATCAAAAGTTACTTTATCGCCTTCTTTCGCGCCACGCTTCACTTCTTCAAAAGTAGCATGTTGCTTCTGTAAGGTTTCTAGCATTTTTTCAAGGTCTGCATCAGTAACCGTTGCTACTGGCTTCTCAACACTAACCTTATCCAAATCTTTTAATTCAACTTCTGGATATACTTCGAACACAGCAACGAACTCAAGGTCTTTACCTTCTTCGTCAACTTTTGGTTCAAAGCGAGGCGCACCCGCTGGATTAATCTTCTCTTGCACCAAAGCTTCAATGTAGTGGCGTTGGATTTGCTCCATCACTACGTCTTGGCGAATTGCAGGGCCGAAGCGCTTAGCAACCAAGCTTACTGGCACTTTGCCTGGGCGGAAGCCGTCCATACGAACAGTACGAGCCTGTTGTTGTACTTTGCTCTTAACTTCTTTATCAATTTTCTCAGCCGGAACAGAGATGGTAATCCGGCGTTCTAAACCTTCAGTTGCTTCAACAGAAACCTGCATTGCGTTGTTACCTCAGCATCACTAAATAGTGCATTTCGTATTACCGTAGCCTTAATCATTCCGTTATTACGTTATTGAAATCTTCTCAATACGTAACAAACAGTATTCTTAAGCTACTCCAAAAAATCTGGTGCCTGCATACTCGGGATGTCGATCCCGCGGCCACCTACTCTTTTCTAAGCAAGTACTCATAAAGCACTTCATGAAAAAATGACGCGACATTATAACGATGACAAGCGACAGAGTCGAGCATAGCCGCCGAATTAATCAGCAGACAAGACAAATCATCGCTAGCAGCGCTAAAACTGCATTCTTAAATTGACAAAGTGGCGATGAAAAAGCAACCTATCAATAGTAAGCGTCTATAATAAGAAAAATACCTGCACGACGGGACCCATGATGCCTCAATTTGGAACTTCGATAAAAAATTGGCAAGCAGTTGTTGACCTTTTGCCTGTAGCTGTTGTCTTCGCCGCGGAATCGGAAGACTCAGGAATCCCATCGCGTACTTACTTTGCCAATCAAACTGCAATTGAGTTACTCAATCTCGATGCCGACTTGCCGTTAAAATCGCAGCTTGAAAAGTTACAATTCTTTCCTGACGTTCATCTCACTGGTGCTGCCACGGATCCACAGCCTATTGCCTCGCCGATTATCGCAGCGTTATCCGGCGAAGTTATTGATCGTCGTGATTTAATCGTAGCAAATTTTCCAGTCAGCATCGAAAGCAATCAATTCTATGGCGACGATGAACGAATTTACGCATTAACGTTACAACCCAGAGACCATCGGTTATTTTTTAATAAAAGTACGCCAATGGATATGTCAAATGCGGAAGTGTCACTTCGTGATTTCATTGGTTTTGAGAAAATTGTTGCCGATTTATCAACCCTACTGCGAAATTCTAAGCTCGCGCAAATTGACGCCAATATTTACCATGCGCTTACTCGGCTAGGCGAGTTCTGCCAATCCGATCGAGCCTACGTATTTCTGTTTGACTTTGAACATACCACAATGAGCAATACCCACGAGTGGGTTAATGATGGAATTTCAAGTCATATCGATGATCTTCAAGAAATTCCCAATACACAGCTTCCTTGGTTTTTCGAGCAAATTAAAAGCCAAGGCGTATTCGCGATAACCGACACAGCCAAGATCCCCGATGAAGGAGCGCTTGAGAAGGCCGAGTTTGAACGCGAGGATATTCGTTCAACACTTTGTGTCGGCCTCTATGAAATGGATGAATTAATCGGTTTCATAGGTTTAGATATGGTCGCTAGAAATCGTCGTTGGTCCGAAGCTGATATTCGGCGAACGCGGCTTATTGGCGAACTCATTGCCACGGCGGTAAGTAATGAGCGCATTTACCATACCTTACAAACATCGCAACAGCAGCTTATGGCAAACAATGACGCGCTCCGCGAATTAGTGCTTCGAGACGGGCTAACTGGATTAGCGAATCGTCGGCAATTCACCGACCGCCTGCAAGAGGAGATGGCCAGGGCATTGCGGCAAAAACATGAACTTACTGTCGCAATGTTCGGTATCGATGATTTTAGAGCATATAACGAGAGTCTTGGCCTTCCGTCCGGTGATGCCTTAATTCAAAAGCTAGCTGGGCTTCTAAAGCAACATTTTCGCAGAAATGGCGAGCTTGTGTGTCGCTTTGCCGATGAAAAGTTTGCGGTAATGCTTCCTCATCTTAGCTTTCTTGATGCTTGCCAACGTAGCGATGATTTTCTGCAGTTACTCGAGTTAGAAGGCATCACTCATCCAAGCACGGAAAACAGCAAGAACGTTACAGTAAGTGGCGGTATAGCCTGCCTATCTGATAGCCGAAATGCAGATGATCTTGTGAACCAAGCTGACAATATGCTGACGTTGGCAAAAGCAAAAGGAAGAAATCGAGTAGAGTATAGAGAATCATCCGCATCGTAATCGCCAGATTCCGTGCTCAGCCTCATTTTCGTTCAACCAATAACATGCGCTTTTCCTAAGTTGCCGATGAACAAAATATGGCCTAGGATAGGGATCAGTTGGTACAGTATTTGTCGCGACACAAACGTTATGTGAATAAAAATAATAAGGGTAATTTAAATGCGTCAGCGTTCTATGATCAGTAAAGTATCAATTCTGAGTGTTCTACTTCTATCTGCATGCTCGTCCTCTACCCCAGACACTGGCGCATCAGTGCAAATCTTTGAGAATCATTTCTCGATTCAAGGCAAGGTAACGAATTCTACCGTTGAGCAACTGGAAAACTTGGTAGCTGACTATCCCGAGGTTACCGAACTACATATATCGAGCGAAACTTCAGACCCAATGGCTGCGATGCAGCTCGGCTATATTTTGTACCGGAATGCTTTTGATTTACGGGTTACCGATATATGCAAGCAAGGCTGCGCAAATTACATTTTCACTGCTGCAAAAACTCGTACGGTTGATGAAGGAGCTATTGTGGCATGGGCTGGCGGCGCACTAGAACAAAGCAGGCTCAGTGAATGGACATCAACACTGTTTCCGGGCGTAGGTGATTTCATTGCCCAAAATGCCAATGCTTACCTGCGCCGGGAAACTCGATTTTTCAACCGCATCAACGTCGACCAATATATTACCGTTTATGGCTTTGATAAAAATATCGGCTGTATGACTGAGCAATACCAAGGATTCTACTATTCAGAAGCTGATTTATTGAGTATGGGATTGGGCCCAAGTACATTTGCGGAAACCGATACCTCACGCGTTCCAAACCCGCGCACCGATCGTTATTGCCAAGTTGATTTAAGCAATCGCCTGCTACTCATCAACTAAACGCACGCCCTTGAGTTGATGCTGCGCGCAGAAAGCATCAAAGGCTGCATCATGCTCCGTGGGAAGTGATAGGCTCACATTTACGGTGTCGGTATAAGTTACGCTATCAATGTTCCCCTCATTTTCACTGAGAAAATGCCGAAGCGGCTGCTCCAACGAAAAATCAACAGAAACTTGCCAACGGCTTTGAGCCACATGAATAGTAAACGGCACCTTACGCATTACTGCTTCAGCAGCTTGCGAATATGCTCTCACTAAACCACCGGCGCCCAGCTTTACACCGCCAAAATAACGCACCACGATAAGCATCACATCACTGATACCTTTATGCTGCAAAACATTTAGAATAGGTTTTCCTGCGGTACCGCTAGGTTCACCATCATCATTCATCGCTGCACTACTTGGTAGTTGCGCGCCGCCAAGTAAATAAGCCCAGCAGTGATGGCGAGCATCAGGGTATTGTGCTTTCGTTTTTTCTAATAAAAGCAAAGCTTGATCGCGATTTTCCGCGGGTCCAGCGATAGCAATAAATCGGCTCTTCTTTATTTCGATTTCAAATTCCGCAAACCCAGACGCAACTTTTAAAGGATCTGACATTAGTATGTTGTATTAATTTTTTGCATTATTCGCCGAGGCCATCGCTTGCTGTAAATCAGCAAATAGCTCGTCGGCGTCTTCGATGCCTACCGAAAGGCGTAAAAGATCATCAGGCACTGGAGAATCAATACCTTCAATACTTGCTCGATGCTCAATTAAGCTTTCAACTCCTCCGAGTGACGTAGCCCGCTTCCAAAGCTTCGTATATGCCGCTGTATGAATGGCCATAGCGCTATTTTGTAAACGCACCGAAAGCATTCCCCCGAACCCTCCCTGCATTTGTTTGGCAGCAACTTCATGTCCAGAAAATGAAGGCAAACCTGGGTACAGCACCTCGATAACATTTGGTAACGCCTGTAGCCGTTCCGCGATGATTTGTGCGCTTTGGCTACTTTGCCGTACGCGTAGTTCCAATGTCCGCATGCCCCGAAGTAATTGATTCGCATCGGCTGGGCTTAATACCGCTCCCCCTTGTTTCCGAACCATTCGAATGCGTTGCCAGAAGGCGTCATCTTTCGCTCCAATTAAAGCCCCGGCGATCACATCCGAATGCCCATTCAAGTATTTCGTAGCGGAGTGCATCACAATATCGGCACCCAGTGTGATTGGTAAGCTCAGCACTGGCGTAGCACAGGTAGAATCGACCGCTACCTTTGCTCCCGCACTGTGAGCGAGATGACAAATAGCTTGGATATCCGAAATGGTCCATAGCGGATTACCTGGTGTTTCTAACCACACTAATTTAGTTTTACCGGCTATAATTGCCTTCTCGACCGCGGCTGTGTTGGTCATATCCACCAACTCAACCTCTAATCCCCAATCGGTCCCTAAGGTAAGTAACCAATTCCGCAATGCCCAATACATTACTTTCGGTGCCAAAACGTGATCGCCCGGGCGCAGCGCTTGAAAAACGGTTACCGCCGCTGCCATTCCGGAAGCAAACAAGAGCGCATCCTCGCCCTCTTCAATGTCCGCGAGAACGCTTTCGACCACTCGATACGTTGGATTATCCGCACGGGAATAAACTAATCCGGAACGGTATTCATTATCTTCATCGCGCAAATACGTTGTTGATGGATACGTTGGCGGCACCAAACCTTGCGTGCTTGGTTCCACGTAGCTTAACGCCTGGGCAACACGTGTTTGCAAAGAGTAACCGGAATTGCGTTTAACGCTCATTAAGAATCCTTGGGAATTTAACCATCAAAAACTTTATGGAATTAACGGACGGTAATCATTCTCGAGTTGAGTAAACGAGAAATCACCTAAGAAACGGCCCACACTTAGCCAAGTGGCTAAGCCACGTAAATCTTTAAAGTGCGGTGGTACAAAATTTGGTTGGGCAATCATTCCAGAATCAGATAATTCACAGATTAAACGGAAATCATCAATCGCAATCTTGCCGGTGAGTAACAATGGTAGCCTATCTATCTTGCCTAATTGCACGGCTACGCGTATTAGATTATAAACCAATACGAAACCGCGAATGTAAGCCAGATCTTTAGTAAAAGGCTTACCATCGGCGGTACTGCCGCGAAATACGCGTTGAGTTAGCGTATAACTTTCTTCAGGCCGCATGCCCTGCTCTAAACAATTCCGGTATACCTCAACAAACTCAGCACCATCTGCTGCTAACGCCACCGCATGAATACGTTGCACGAGCTTCGCTAACCGCCGCGGCGTTGAACGCAACGTGATAACCTCAGTGAGCACAGCTAACCCCTCTTGCGTAATCGTTGCGCTCGGAGTGCCTTTACTCAAACACGTGAGATAAGGTTGCTTTAAACCATTTTGCGTTGTGCCTACATGAATCCAACCTTCGTGCACCTCAAGAATGTCCAACTCACGTTGGGAGAAGAGCACATCTTGATTAAGCTTAATACGGTCACTACCTGCGGCCGCATCGCTCACAATCCCATCTGAGAGCATTACTTGAACATCAACATCGGGCATACTTAAATCAAGCTGAGCTTGCAATCGTGCTACCGCTTCACTCGCACTGATGCTCTTTTTTTCCTCTGGCAGCGCATCACTGG
Organism: Aliidiomarina shirensis; assembly: GCF_003987345.1. Taxonomy (GTDB): domain Bacteria; phylum Pseudomonadota; class Gammaproteobacteria; order Enterobacterales; family Alteromonadaceae; genus Aliidiomarina; species Aliidiomarina shirensis. The sequence goes on from NZ_PIPP01000001.1 coordinate 817,941, forward strand.
CCAGCAAGCTATCGAGCGGGCTCTGCAGCATTGTGGCAAGTTCTGATAGCGAAGGTTCATTGGCGTGAAAAACATCATCGGGATGACCAAAAAGTTCTACTGACAGCTCATGAAACTCAGAGGTGCCGCGGGCTTCGATAAGACGAATAACATCGCGGTACTCGCGGCATGCTCGGGTCATTAATTGCGATGCAGGGCTCAACCGGCCGAGTTGCCGAACGATATCGCGCTGTAATTCAGCCAAACTTTGGCGCAACGATTCCGGATCAAAACCTAGATTTTTTTGCTGGTAATAGCTACGCGAAATAGTTGGATTATGCTGTGCTTTTTGGCGGAAAAACTCTTCTTTGATACTACGATCCCAATTGACCGCATCAAGAATGCGTATCGGCGATTGGAGCTGCACCAATCGATCGGAAAGCTCGCGAGTGTTGGCCATCAATTGCGCATCAAACATGTTAAATCTCGTTCAGTAGGAATAGCTCGCCATGAGCAGATACCTTGTATCATACGCAATATTAAAATTTGATAAAGTGATATTGAGATATGATTCAGAGATTAAATCTGAGGGAGTGGTCGGCGATGCAGGATTTGAACCTGCGACCCCTTGGACCCAAACCAAGTGCGCTACCAAGCTGCGCTAATCGCCGACAATATTGAAGCATTTTCTAGAAATGGGGTGGATGATGGGACTCGAACCCACGACAACCGGAATCACAATCCGGGGCTCTACCAACTGAGCTACACCCACCACTGTTTTGAACTCTATGCTGACGGCCTATTTCTTCGCTTAAAACAGCAGCGAAATTGGCGCGCCCGGCAGGATTCGAACCTGCGACCGACGGCTTAGAAGGCAGTTGCTCTATCCAGCTGAGCTACGGGCGCGTTATTCTTCCTACGGTTTAGCATAAAGAAAAAATGGTCGGCGATGCAGGATTTGAACCTGCGACCCCTTGGACCCAAACCAAGTGCGCTACCAAGCTGCGCTAATCGCCGACAGTCGTTTTCCCGAATGAAATCTCAGGAGCTCAACGGGGGCGAATATTACCTATCTGCCGCCACCTCGTCAAACAATTTTTGAGAATACTGTGCTGTATGCCTATTTTTACGTCAGTTATCTACGAATTGACAGAAAATGTGCTTAAACTTCACTCGTTTCATTGTTCTCTGCTTCATTTTCCGCGACAATATGTGCCCAGTTAGCCTTTTTCTCTAGTTCCCGGAACCAAAGTATCATGACCTCCCAGAACCATGCGCAACTGATTGATGGTAAAGCCATCGCTCAAGAAGTTCGAAATACCGTCAAAGAAGGGGTTGCTCAGCGCCTTAAGCAAGGCAAGCGAGCGCCCGGATTAGCGGTAGTTCTCGTTGGCCAAGACCCAGCTTCGCAAGTATACGTAGGCAGCAAACGCAAATCTTGTGATGAAGTAGGCATTATTTCAAAAGCCTACGATTTGCCGGTTACAACCAGTCAAGAGACACTTGAATCGCTTGTTGATGATTTGAATCAGGATCCCGAAATCGATGGGATTCTCGTACAATTACCGCTGCCCGCTGGTTTAGATTCGACCGGCATTCTAGAGCGCATAGACCCGAAAAAGGATGTAGATGGTTTCCATCCGTATAATATCGGTCGCCTCTCACAACGGCTTCCGGTATTACGTCCATGCACTCCGTATGGTGTGATTAAATTACTAGAAAGCACAGGCACTGATTTACATGGTAAACATGCAGTAATTGTAGGGGCCTCCAATATTGTCGGCCGACCTATGAGTTTAGAATTTCTGCTTGCCGGTGCCACAACGACCGTTTGCCACCGCTTCACGCGCGATCTTTCGAGCCATGTTAAGCGCGCCGATATCTTAGTAGTAGCAGTAGGTAAGCCCGGATTCATTCCCGGAGAATGGGTTAAACCAGGTGCCATCGTAATTGACGTTGGGATCAACCGACGTACCGATGGTTCGCTGTGTGGCGACGTAGAGTTCGTAGCTGCCCGTGAGCGCGCTAGCTTTATTACGCCAGTTCCTGGCGGTGTTGGCCCAATGACAGTGGCCATGCTTATGGCAAATACTTTGCAAGCATGTAATGACTTCCATAGTGACCACTAATTAGCATAAGCCAAAAACTTCACGCTAAAGCCAAAAATCATTGGCTAACGGAACACTCGCTTTCGTGTGAATCGGTAACATAGGCTTATTGCGCTGTTGTAGTTGGCAGTGAATGCTGGCCTTAGTGGCGCTTTTAATTAATGTTGCCGCTAACGGTACGCGCAGCGAAAAACAGTACTCAATTTCAATTTGCAAAACGCGCAGTTGCAAAAACTTCTCTTGTTCCTCTCTCGTTAGTAGCGATAGATTTAGTTCCGGAAACTCCGCAGGCAAACGATGACGCTTATTTCGAGCATCATAAATTCCATGCGTTTTTACATCCTCATCTGTTGGCGCTACGCGTTGAATTTTCGGTATGTGAATTTGCAAGCCGGGAATCGCCTTTATCCGGTTTTGAATTAGCATCTGCACGCCGGCGTTGTCCATACTTGCTTTTGCAGCAAAGCGGGCAGCGCTCAATGTCGTCGCTTGCAGCATTTGTTGTGCTAAAAATATCCAAAGTAACTGGGTAATGGTGGCGATAAATACACAAAAGAAGAACAAACTAATGGCCACTTCAAGCATGCTTTGCCCGTGCCAACGATATCCCCAGCTTAAGCGACTCACTGACATCCCCCATCGACCGTACACTGCAACCAGAGCGAGTCTAACTTTGCCGCTAATTTTTGCACCGCCACCAATGAACTGGTGGCGGTCACAAAATCACTCGCAATGATAGTGTTTGCATTTAATTGTGATACTTGTAGGTTACCGCTGATATCTAATTGGTTTGCAGAAAACGAATTGACATTAATACTATTCGCGACAACGGAATCGCTGCTGAGTTCGTCAGCAGACAAGGTCTGCAACGTAGCGTTCTGAACATCTAAATTTTGAGTTTCAAACGTATAAAAGTGTGCGTTATTGGCCTGAATGGCATTACTTACCGATAGCTGATGTGCTACCGATAGTTCCTCCGCCGTTAAGCTGCTTCCCTGAAGATTATTTATTTGCAGGTTTTGCACGGAAATAAGCGGTGCGCTAACTGATAAATTCTCAGCAAATAGATCAGAAACTGATAATTCTGAAACTGCTAAAAAGTCAGCCTGTGCATTCGTAAATGCCGCGGTATCGCTGGTTACATTGGTAGCCGACAAACTGCCCGCAACCGTATCTTCACTGACCAAATTAGACAACCAAGCGGTATTTGCAGAAACATTTGTGAATTCACTTTGATTTGCCGTTAGTTCTTGAGCATCGAAAATATTATTGCCCTGCATATCTAGGTCTGTATTCATTTGGTTTAAATACGGCCGGTCAGTAATTAGCTCTCGGTGCAGAAATTGCGAAACATCTAACTGCAGGTTTGGACGATGAATAAATAGTTTCACCCACCCATTTTCAACCTCAGCGGCAGGTAATTGTTTCGCCACGCGAGCGGCAAATTGATTGCTTTTAGCAAATCCGGTTACGTAAGTTCCATATTCCGTGTATTCGATTTGATAGGGCTCGCCCCACGGACTGTCTAAATCACCAAAATAAAGTTGTTCTGACACGAGCTGTTCTGGCATTACTTCATGGTCTAGATATTTACCCGCACTGTACACCGCATCTTTTAAATCACTAAGATCACTCACTAACAATTGAACACGGCTGTTCTGTTGCTGGTTGGCGGTAAATTTAACGGTGAAAGTCAGTATTGCGCCAACGAATGACAATACAATGATAAGTTCAAATAGCGAATAGCCATTATTTCTGCGTTGATTCACCACAAATTAGCTCCCCATTCTCTGAAAACCAATATTTCTCATCTTCTCGCCGATGGGTTGCCTGAAATGATAATGCACATTTATGAAGCTGTTCATCACCGTTTGTATCAAACCGGTCGGCAATCAACCAAGCGCTCGATTGCCATGCGAGAATACTCGCGGAAAGCCCAATCACCACAAGAACTTCAAAGAATGAGAAGCTAAACATAGATTTATCCTTGAAAAGTAACTTCAAAGGTTCCAGACGAAAAGCTTGCCGCTTCGGCTATATCAGCAAAGTCGCGCTGCAAGCGCATCCCCTCTTCCTCAACTCGAATATTGGTGAATCGCACTCGATAACGCGTAGCGTCAGCTGAATCTACCGATACTTCGATGTCGCCTCCCCACGGATTTATGCCGGAGCCGTCGGCCCAGTCAACTGGAAGTGAGGCCACACTGCTCAAACTACTGACGGATATTCCGGTATACACCCCATTGCGCGGCCGCCATTGTTGAACGCCTGATTGTATTGTTGCTACCTGAGCCTTCACTTCGGCAATACGAGCATTGCTAGTTGCCCAATCACGTAGGCTTAAAACACCAACCGTTGCGAGGGCGATAATACCCAGCACTGCGAGAATCTCGATAAATGTAAACCCTCGTGCTCGCACCAAACCGGTAGATTCAGGTCGTAAAGCAATAACGTTTGATTCGTACAAATTCTGACGCGATCTATCAATTCCATTTGTCATCTATGACTCCTTAGTTATTTCCATTGGGTTGTTGTATAAAATTACGCCCATTGCTGTGCTAAATCAGTAAATAGCTGCCCTAAACCAATGATAATCATTAAAATTAATCCTACGGCAGTAACAAAGCACACATATGCCATTGCGCGTTGACGCGCAATCACTAACCGCTCGACATCACGCATCATTCGCTCCGCAAGATGTGCAAATAACGTACCTTTCGGCTGCCGCGTAGCCGAACCCACCTCCAAACGATAAAGAGCTACCTGGCTGAACAAACCGGTGGAAAAGATTTTAGTCATGTTTGTTTCTCCACGAGCCAGTGATTTACGCATAGCGCTAATATGGTTTTGCAAGAAAGCCGAAGATCTTGATTCAAAAATTTGTAGCGAACGTTCAAGGCTCAAGCGACAGCTTAAGAACAAGCTCAGCCCCTGCAATAGATAAATCGCGTTATACGCTTTAAGTATCGAAAATATTGTGCAGTTTTGAAGCCAATTCGGGAGCTTATGGATGTTACGAGACACCAACAGAATGAACCCCAAGGTGGCGAGCAGCCCGCTTATCAGTATTGCTGGGCCAAACTGATAAAGAAGTCCACCAAACTGTTGCAACCATTCACTCATAACAGGCATAGGTGTTTCAGAATCTACGTGTTTGAATTTTGGCAATACCACTGCGCCAATAAAAGCGACAGCAATCAAAGATGCAAAAAGCAGAACAAGCGGATAAATAAGCCCCTTAATCACCCGTTGAATAAGTGCATATCGACGTTCACGAAAATGCTGATAACTGGTAATCAGGGCTGGCAAGCACCCTGCCTTTTGGCCAACATCAACTAACAATTGTAAATCCTTACTGAAATTTTTTTGCATACCTACTGCAATCGGCTTTCCTTGCGCTAAAGTGGCTCTTAATTTCGCAATAATATTCAACTCAACACGATCGTTTCTTTCCTTTGCAATAAGTTCCATTCCTGCAAGCGCACTGTTTGGTGATTGCCCATCCGTAAGCCACTGGCCGAAATCGAGCAAAAACTGAAACTGCTTTTCCTTACTAAACCGATTATTGAACATCAAATGCATAATCGCTTTCCTTTGCAATCGTTATACTTTCGCCTTGCATCCGCATATTCGGAACAATTTCACAAGCGTCGTTGAGAGAAACGACACCCTGTTTTACGAGTATTTCAGCCTCACGAGCTAGGCTTTTCCAACCGCGCTTTAATAGATGTTCTCGCCAAGCATGGAAGTCTTGCTCTCGGATGTAGCGTCCTGAATCTTCTCCCGGTACTAAAACTTCACTAATAACCACACGCCCTACTACACCTCTGTGCTGACAATGTTCACAGCCTTGTTCATTTCGCTGCCAAAGCACACCGTAATGCACGCTTTTATCTTTTATTCTGCAGTACTGGCAAAGCCGTGGTAGTAGTCGCTGCGCTATAAGCCCTGCAAGTAAGCCTGGTTGACTCAATTGCACGGCATTTAAACCGATATCAAGTAACCGAGGAACAATACCGATGGCGTCATTCGCATGAATAGTTGATGCCACTAAATGACCAGTTAACGCCGCACTTATCGCCGATGTAGCTGTTTCCAAGTCTCGAATTTCACTGACTTCAACAACATCAGGATCCTCGCGGAGGACAACTTTTAGCATCGCCGAAAAAGCACTGTGCTCCGTTGTATTGGCAACAAACTTTTGTTCTATCGCCGGTTGCACTATCTCAATTGGATCTTCTAACGATATAACTTTCCGAGTTTTCGGAAGTAAGCGGTTCATAGCCGCTAGTGTCGTTGTTTTTCCGTGTCCCGTTGGTCCGGATATTAAAATAAGCCCTATAGATTGCTGCATCAGGCGTTTTAGAGCCGCTATCGTATCGTTTGCAAACCCAAGAGAGGTGAGTTCTGGAAGTTCTCGTTGGGAACTTTTTTGCAAACGAAGCGTTACCGTAAAGCCATCTCGGCACGGCGATTTCTGAGCTCGAATTCTTACTTCGCCATGGGGCTCTGGGAGCGCCAGCGAGATACTTGCTGCGGAGATACTGCGTTCATCGAAAACATCAGAGCAATCGTCCGATTGTGTATTTAAAGCCGCAGCTACAACTTCGGTGACAAACACCCGACTACGGTTGCCTTGCCAACACAGAAGCCCATCGATGCGAAAGGATATTCGGGCTTCTTGTCCACTCATTCGCAAATGAATGTCGGTAGCATTCATAGCAAGCGCTTCAGTTACGATATCGCTCAAGGTCTGTTGAGCAAGGTTTTCTCCATATTCAGTAAATCCGGCTTGAATCTCAAGAGCTCGGCGTTGCCCGTCTGCATCCGTGAGAATTTCGCGAATCATTGCCGCTGCGCCTTCACACGAATTCTTCACGGGGCAAATATTGCGTGCTGCGAACACAATCTTCTGGAGATCTATGTAGTATTTACGCCAAGCCTTTGATGAAGCAAGCAAACGGCCATCCTCCAGCACCACCGCCACAACTTCTGGATCATTCCATTGATTGAAAAAATCTAAACAATGCTCGAGCATTTGCGGGGCTACGTGAACATACCCCAGTTCTCGGCGATCATCGATAATCTCCATAGCTACTCCATGCTAATTTGGTGTTTCCATCCTTTCCCGGTTAACTCCACAAGATCTTTTTCAATACGAACGCGCACGCCCGGCTTTAATTCACTACCGTTCTTCACCGTTATTACGCGCTGGTTATCGCCAATGCGAGCAATCCAATTTTCACCGCGTTTAATAATGGCCAACGCGCGAAAACCATAAAATTCATTTACATCAGCAACGTATAAATTTGAATTGTCTGCTGCGTCAGCCTCATCGGCATGCGCCCCGCTTACTTGCCCCCCTAAACGCTGAATCGCGGCCCAGGCTTCAGCAGCTTGCAGCTGAAAAAGTAGTTGCTTCGCTCGCGATTCAGCTTTTTGTTCAAGTAATCGTTGATTGCGCAACGATAAAGCGAGTTGCTTGTGTTGATTTACTTCATCCTTGTTAAGAATGGGCTCAATCACATCAGGCTCTTCCGTAATCGCCGAAACAAGCATTAAAAGTGCTCCGATAGTTGCTGATAATGAATTCCATTTCATCCGTTATGCACTCCATAAATATCGATGGAAACATAGCCATGTAACTGGTTATTAGTAACTCGATAGCTCACATCCACGAGCCGAACAGGTAAACCATCAAGTAAACTCGATAATGTAAGAAGATCTTCGTGGAAATGCCCATTTAAGGTTATTTGCGCACGCCGTACGCCCCATTCTGCTTTATGTTCTACTGCTTGAAATTGTATTCCGCTGGCCGGAATAAGTATTTGAATACTGTCGTTCAAATGGTCCTCTAGCTGCGTCAACTGGGGTAATTTATCGAGCTCCGTTGAGTTATCTAAAGCGGGTGGTAACGCCACAAGCCGCTGCAACCAAATTTCTTCCCCTTGAACCATTACGCGTGTATTTAGCCGATCAGCAAACCGCCTCAGTTCACTTAACCGACCGGTATTTCTGATCATGCGATATCGAAGTGAATTTTGGTGATATTCTACAAGTGCAACCTCCCAACCGGGGAGTTGATAAAGCAAACGTTGAATTTGCCCGTCAAGTTGCAGCAACGGAGCAACTGCGCCCGGAGATCCTGCTAGTATCTCTTGTATACTCGTTTCAGCTGGAGGTATTGGCTCCGGTTCTAGATTGTTGCCAGTTGGCCAAATAATAACCGTCAATAAAATGCTCGCAGTAATTGCAAATACCAATGTAAGTGGCTTTTTCCCTGTATTCATTAATTGTTGAAGTTGCGGGATAGATTTCGTTAATTGCGGCCAATCACCAATTTCTTCTCGATCAGACCAATCATCAGGCAGCAACGTTAAACCGTTCTCCTGATAAAAAAAGTAAAATACTTTCGGCACAAAACCATCAATATCTACAAAGCACCCTAACAGGTGGGACAAATGCTCAAACCCGATAAATTGATTACAAATAGCATCCTGCTTATGCCATGCAAGAACTAAACACTTGTTCTCTACCTGACAGCACAACAAAACTGACGAATAACGAAAACGCTTTAGAGCCCACGCTAGATAATTTGGCAAACGTTTATCACTAAGCTGCGCCCATGCTTTGCCACCAATATTAACCACACTGCCGTATTCAGCCTCATACTGCTTTGCTAATTTTCGAAGTGCGAAGTACGGGAACCGACTCGAAATTTTAGCCATCAAGAGTTCAGCGTTCATAGCATTGCTCCAGCATCCAATATTCGTGGCGTAAGTAGCAGCAACGTTTCCGAATGTTGTCGCTGATTTTGTCGTTTCCCACCCAATAGCCAAGATCCCGTAGAGCCGCGTTGCTCCCATTGTTCCCGACTGTTTTCTAAGCCAGAAATAAGTAATGTCTCTTGATTCGCCACAATAGCTTTCATGAAAAACTTTTTCCTGCTTGTTTGTGGCGTTTGAATGATCATCTCGCCCGAACGAACTTCATCAATGCTGCGTAGATCCGATAACGACGTTGAAAGCTGCAACAGCACCTGCCCATTGGCTACCTTCGGCAGAACGTAAAGCTCAAATCCGGTTCGCACAACGCCAGGAATAAGTAAATCACTTGTGCCGACATTAGCTGTTGAGCTCGTTCCAGCGGACGCCAAGTATGTGACATTATCTTCGAGAATTATTTTTGAAATTTGATTATTTAACGTAACTAGCCGAGGGTGATTACTCACTTCAACAACACCTTGTTGATTTAGAGCGCTAATTAATGCACTAGACCCGGCCATTGGCCCACCTTGGCGTTGATACCCTAAGCCAGAGGCACCATTAGAAAACTGATTCCCAGAACCCGATAGTAAGTTCACTACGCCTGAACCGCTGGTCATTTGATAGATTAAATCCCAATCTATACCTACTTGTTTTGAATCATTAAACGTTACTTCAATAACTTGTACATCAATTGCTACTTGCCGAGTTAAACGTTCATTTTGTTGAATTAAATATTCTCGAACCTGAGCAACATGCTGCGGTAAATCACGTATAAGAACCGATGTGGAACTTTGATTCACGGCTATTTCTCCATGCTCAGAAAGCAGTAAGGAAAGCGCGCGTTCAAGATCATCCCACACGGAAAGCGATTCACTGGCAAAATTTAAATACTGGCTTGACTCATCGCTTAATCCGCTGTTGAAGGCCATTTGCGAATTACCACCAACAGCTCCAGAATCCGCGCGTTCTTGCCCGTCAGCGCCCAAAAAGAAGTTTGTTGCACCCGCCAAGAATGCCACATCAAACTCAGCCATCTCGTACTGCCGCCACGTTACCAAACGTTCATCGGCAACAAATGACAGTCCAGTTAGCAAAGCTATTTGCTCTATCGCCTCACCGACGGTGCCTTGGTGACGAATACTAATTGGTAAATTTGGATCTATTTGATCGAGTAACCTTACACTAACGCCAAGTGGAGCCGTTATATCCTGCAACGCTTGCATCAGCGGGTAGTCGTCAAAGGCAAACTCTAAATTTAAATTAAACCAACCCGGTCCGTTCTTCTCTGGAAGCTGTAAGGGAGGAACAAAATAACCCTGCTCACGGATAATTCGGCTCGGTTTATCATTTCCGGTAGGCATTTCATAAGCAGCATGCAATCGTTCCTCAGCAGCAGAGCGCTTCGTTTCATAGCTTTCTAACCCTGAGCAGGCGAGCAATATTGGTAGCATTAACATCAAGCTTAGCAAACGCATTACAAACCTCGCTTGGTATCAGAAAGGTAATCGACAACTGCGGTATGATTTGCATGTAAAGTAACTTTGATGTGATATGGGGCTATTAACGTTTCTAGTAACTCATCCCAGGTAGCCGCACGCAAAGAATAATGCGTAGGCCAGTAATGGCCATCTTCGGCATACCAAACCACATTCTGAATTCCCCAATGCTGCTTTAGAAGCTTTTCTAGCTGCGGGCGTAATAAGCCCGGCTTAAGTTCAAGTTGCGCCCACGGGCTGCTTTCAAGAATAGCAGTACCGGTAGCACCAGAAGTTTGAATATTGAGTGGAGGGCATGTTGGCAGCCCAAACGCCAAAGCGTTAGGGCTAGCCAACATAATGATCAAGAAAAATGATGATACCGAAACCTTCCGTAGATTCGGATACATAGCAAACTCCTTTTGCTGAACGCCGACGTCCTATCGGCTAGTACTTTTAATGAGAAAACATGACGCGTTTACCGATTAGTTCTTCGCCGCCGTTTTCTTTTTAACAACACGTTTTGTTGTTTTCTTAACTGTTTTCTTTGTTGCTTTTTTCTTAGTTGTTGAAGCGGATTTTCCTTCTTCTTCAACCCAACGGCCACCTTCATAGTGTGCTTGCCAACCGGTTGCTTTACCATTTTCTTCAGTCATAACGTACTGAATTTTATTCTTCCGGCTGTAGCGAACTACTGCATCACGGCCATCTTTATCTTCTGCCGGCGCATCCGCTAAGTAGTGGAACTTCTGCGGCAAACGTTCGCGAAATCGCTGTAATTCTTTTACGGTTACCGCGCGTGTTTCCCGCGATTTGGGAAAAGTACTCGCCGACATAAAGATACCTGAAGCACCATCACGTAACACAAAATAAGCATCCGATTTTTCACACGGTAATTCAGGCAGATGCACTGGGTCCTCGCGAGGAGGAGCCGCTTCGCCGTTTTTCAGAAGCTTGCGGGTGTTTTTACAGTCGTCATTAGTACACCCAAAGTACTTTCCAAAACGGCCAGCTTTGAGTTGCATATCACTACCACAACGATCGCATTCGATTAACGGACCATCATATCCCTTAATTTTAAACGTACCCTTTTCGATAAGGTAGCCATCACAAACTGGATTATTGCCGCAAACATGCAGCTTACGTTCTTTATCGAGTAAATATGAATCCATGGCTGTGCCGCACTTCTCACAGCGCTTCTTCGCGCGCAAAGCGAGTGCTTCCGCTTCACCATCATCATCATCGGCAACTTGCACAGCTTCATCGCCAGAAACTAAATTCAAGGTTTGCGTACAGCGCTCTTTCACCGGCAAATTGTAACCAGAGCAACCCAAGAAAACACCGGTAGAAGCGGTTCGAATACCCATTTTTCGCCCACATTTCGGACAATCAATATCGGTTTCTACCATTTGATTACTGCGCATACCGCCGGCTTCTTCGCTATCTTCAGCTATTTCCAGCGTATCTTTAAAATCGCGATAGAATTCATCTAATGCCGTTTTCCAATCTTGCTTGCCTTCAGCGATATCATCCAGCCGTTGTTCCATTTCCGCAGTAAAATTGTAACTCATTAAATCACGGAAATTCTCGGTTAACCTATCGGTAACGATTTCACCCATTTTTTCTGCATAAAAACGGCGATTTTCTACCCGTACATAACCACGATCTTGGATGGTTGATATAATGGATGCATACGTTGATGGCCGACCAATACCACGCTTCTCAAGTTCTTTTACCAGCGAAGCTTCACTAAAACGAGCAGGAGGCTTGGTGAAGTGTTGCTGAGGATCTAAAGCAATCAGCTTTAGCTCGGCGCCTTCTTTTAAATCGGGTAAATGGGTATCTTCCGCACCTTTACGGCTCATCGGTGGTTGCACGCGTGTCCAACCATCGAAACGCATTACGCGACCACGAGCTTTCAATTCGTAATCTTCCGCTTTCACGGTGATGGTGCTTGCATCATATTTTGCTGGTGTCATTTGGCAGGATACGAATTGACGCCAAATTAACTCATACAAACGCTCAGCATCACGCTCCATGCCACTTAACAGGTTGGAGCGTACTTTCACATCGGAAGGACGAATTGCTTCGTGCGCTTCTTGTGCGTTCGCCTTAGAGCCATAAAAATTAGGTTTCTCAGGTAAGTAAGGCTTACCATATTCTTTCTCAATAAAACCACGCACGCTGTTTAGCGCATCTTGCCCTAAATGCGTTGAATCCGTACGCATATAGGTGATGTAGCCCGCTTCATATAAGCGCTGCGCCATCATCATGGTCTTTTTCACCCCAAAACCTAAACGTGTGCTCGCGGCTTGCTGCAACGTTGAAGTAATAAAAGGCGCTGATGCTCTGCTTGATGTAGGTTTATCTTCACGCGAAACAACTTCATAGCGTGCTTTCTCAAGCGCGCTCACGGCCGTCATTGCTTGCTTTTCATTTACCGGTTTGAAGCTTTCGCCTCGATAGCGGCTAACAACAAACCGAACATCTTCATTTTGTGCGTTTAAATCAGCGTGTAAATCCCAAAATTCTTCTGGCACAAAAGCTTTAATTTCGCGTTCGCGCTCAACCACTAAACGCATAGCAACCGATTGCACCCGACCTGCCGATAACCCACGCGCTATCTTTTTCCAAAGTAGTGGCGACAGCATAAAGCCAACAACGCGATCGAGAAAACGCCGCGTTTGCTGAGCATTTACTCGTGATACATTAAGCTCTGTTGGCTCTGAGAAAGCTTGTTGAATAGCCTTTTTCGTGATCTCATTGAACACCACACGCTGATAACGATCATCGCTACCTCCAATGAGCTCGCGTAAGTGCCACGCAATGGCTTCCCCTTCTCTATCCAAATCCGTTGCGAGATAAACTGTATCCGCTTTTTTCGCCAGAGCCTGAAGCTCTTTCACTACCTTTTCTTTGCCCGGCAAAACTTCGTAATGCGGCTCCCAGCCATGCTCTGGGTCGATACCCATGCGTGATACCAAGTTCAAGTAATCACGTTCCCGCTTATACTTTTCTTTTTGTTTCTCAGACATTTTGCGAACTTCAGATGGTGCTTTAGTTGGAGCCTTAGCGCCGCTTTTCGTTGGCAGATCTCGAACATGACCAATACTTGATTTCACAATAAAATCGGAACCGAGATACTTATTGATCGTCTTCGCTTTTGCGGGGGATTCGACAATTACTAGTGCTTTACCCATGAAATCCAATGTCTCTTTATTAGTGATGCGAATGGTTTGCTAGTTATTTGGGCTTCTGTATAAACCTTCAAACATAAATATTCAAGGGGATTCAGCAATTACCCCTCCTTTTTAAGATATATAGGGATTAACGCCAAGAAACAACCCGAAAAATGAAATCAGCTTAAAATCGATAGATAAGTGAATAGTTACGCATTCCATTCTTTGCTCCCCCATACCTATAGCTAGAACGGGCTTTTAACCGGCGTGAGGTTGCGTATAATGGCGCCAGGTTATGGCATTTTTGAATGCGTAAAAAATTTAGGAGCACAATCTCATCATGCAGCATTTTGAAGTTAACTTCGACGGTTTGGTAGGCCCCACACACAATTACGCAGGGCTATCGTTCGGTAATGTAGCCTCGTTAAGTAATGCCAAAAGTGCCTCTAGCCCGAAATCCGCAGCCAAGCAAGGGCTGCAAAAAATGAAAGCATTGCAAGAAATGGGGCTGGTTCAAGGGGTTTTAGCGCCACAAGAGCGGCCGGATATTTATGCACTTCGTCGTCTTGGTTTTAGTGGTAGTGATCAAGCCGTATTGGAAAAAGCGGCAAAAGAAGCGCCGGCCATTTTCCGCGCCTGTTGCTCTGCTTCCAGCATGTGGACCGCTAATGCTGCAACCGTATCACCAAGCGCAGATACAAAAAATGGCAAAGTGCATTTCACGCCGGCGAACCTCACCAATAAATTCCATCGTTCACTTGAACCACAAACCAGCGGCAGAATTCTGCAAGCCATGTTCGCAAACAACCGTTTCTTTGAGCACCATCAGCATTTGCCTGACAACGAACACTTTGGTGACGAGGGTGCCGCGAACCATACGCGTTTTTGCAGCGATTATGGCAACGCTGGTGTTGAGCTTTTTGTGTATGGCCGCCACGCTTTTGATAGTAGTAAGCCCGCACCGAAGATCTACCCAGCTCGGCAAACGTTTGAAGCTTCCGAAGCCATCGCTAGGCTACATGGTCTAAGCGATGATAACGTTGTGTTTCTGCAACAAAACCCTGATGTAATCGATCAAGGCGTATTTCATAACGACGTTATTGCCGTTGGTAACCAAAACGTAATGTTTTACCACGAACAAGCATTTCTCAATGCAGCACCAGCCTTCGCCGAACTAGAAGCTAAGCTCGGGCGACCCATGCATTTTATTCAGGTACCAACATCAGCCGTCAGTGTTGATGATGCCGTTCGTACCTATTTATTTAACACTCAGCTGGTTACTTTAAAGCCTGGGTATATGATTATCATTGCGCCTACCGAATGTGAAGAGCACCCGGGTGTAAAAGCATACTTAGATAGCTTGGTACAAAGTAATACGCCAATTAAAGAAGTGCGTTACTTCGATGTGAAACAAAGTATGCGCAATGGTGGTGGCCCCGCTTGTTTGCGTTTGCGCGTTGCGTTAAATGATCAAGAGCTTGAGGCTGTAAATCCAAACGTAATACTCACAGATGAATTGTTCACGCGCTTAAATCAATGGGTAGATAAACATTATCGAGATGAGTTATCGGTGAGTGATTTAATTGATCCAAGCTTGCTCGTTGAATCTCGCACGGCACTCGATGAACTAACACAAATTATGAACTTGGGCTCGGTATATCCATTCCAACAGGATTAACCCTCAAGCATTGCAACTCGAACACAAAAAAAGCGGCGAAAGCCGCTTTTTTTTAACACAACAAGAACCATTATCAGCGTTGGGCATTACTCGAGTAATTCGTAATCTCAACGCCTTCTGCGGTAAGTAGCTGTAACAGTCCTTGGTCGGCACCCAGATGTCCGGCACCCACTGCAATAAAGTAACTGTTGCTATCATCTGAATTAAGCAGCGGCTTTAATTGCGCCATCCAAGCATTATTTCGCCGCCAAAGCAGAGCATCTAGCTGTTCTTCGTTCATCGATTCAAGGATCAACGCCGTTAAACCATCTAAATCGCCCTGTATCCACATACCAGCCAAGTTATCCGTATCAAGCGCTCCTTGGTCGATTTGATCGAGAAGTCTTGTTAGAAACTCAGTGTCGGATTCAACAGCACCACTACGCAGCGACGCAATTTGTTCTTCAGCCGTTTCTAAGCCTTCAAACTCAATGCCTGATTCTTCGGCCCATTTTAACAACTGCATTTCCGAACCTTGCTCAGCATCAAAGCCCTGCGCCATAGCTATTTGCACAGTTACCATCAGCTCGAACAACCAAGGTTTCATGTTATCCAGCATGGCTGCCGCTATTTCAAATTCAGCTAACGCAGCTTCTGTTTGTTTCCACAGCGCTGGTTCCACGCTAGCGGACATTTTTTCATTGCGAAATCCGTGCTGAAATAGTAATGGCCCAGCTTTTTCTAATTCAGCCGGTGTGAGTTCTAACCAAAACCGTTCGCTTTCAGAAAACGCGTTGCGTGCCTGCGACGATAATTTAGTATCTTCTCCACCCACGTGAATAGTGCCGAGCAACCACCATGTTTGTTCACCGTATTGCGCACGATATAAAATTTCTGCGGAACTTGTTCCCACAGCCCCAACAAATAATACTACCGCTAATAAAAACCGAAATCCTTTCATCAATCACCTTCATTATAAAGTTCTGGGTTAGTACTATCTTGATCATCTTCGGCTCGAGCATTATCGTTCCGTGCTGCATCTAAGCGATCAAGGTAATCTTGATTTATATCACCAGTAACGTATTCACCGTTAAACACTGATGTTTCGAACCTTTCTAAACTTGGGTTTTCACCCTTTACCGCATCAATTAAATCGGTTAAATCTTGATAAATCAAGCCATCAGCTTTAATTATAGCGCCGATTTCATCCGCTTCACGGCCAAAGCCAATTAATTCATTTGCGCTTGGCATATCAATACCGTACACATTCGGATAACGAATCTCAGGTGCAGCAGAAGCAAAATACACATTCTTTGCGCCCGCTTCACGAGCCATTTCAATAATTTGCTCTGAAGTGGTTCCGCGAACAATGGAATCATCGACTAATAAAACATTTTTATCTTTAAACTCAGCAGTAATTGCATTTAGTTTCCGGCGCACTGATTTACGGCGTTGAGTTTGCCCAGGCATAATAAAAGTACGGCCGATATAACGATTTTTCACAAACCCTTGGCGATATGGAATGTTCAACACCCGAGACATTTCCAAGGCGATATCACAAGCGGTTTCTGGGATGGGTACGATCACGTCAATATCTAAGTGTGAATATTCGCGCTGAATTTTTTCGCCTAACTTGCGGCCCATGTTGATACGGCTTGCATAAACAGAAACGCCATCAATCGTTGAATCGGGACGAGCAAAGTAAACGTATTCAAAAATACATGGGTTATGTACCGGCTGTTGCGAACATTGCTGGCTAAAGAACTCGCCTTGTTCAGAAATATAAATGGCTTCGCCAGGCTCAACATCGCGTTCGTAGGTAAACCCAGTACCATCAATCGCAACACTTTCAGATGCCACCATATATTCGGTGCCTTGCGGTGTTTCGCGCTTGCCTAGAGCTAATGGCCGAATCCCATGGGGATCGCGAAAAGCTACCAAACCATGGCCAATAATCACCGCCACCACAGCATATGCACCACGAACCTGTTCATGCACGCGCGCAACCGCAGAAAAAATCTCATCTTTTGAAAGCTCAAGCTGCTTACTTTCCATTAATTCATAAGCAAAAATATTCAAAAGAATTTCTGAATCTGAAGAAGTATTGATATGACGGCGGGCTTTTTCAAACAAAGCCGCCTGTAAATCTGCAGCATTCGTAAGGTTGCCATTATGTGCCATAGCAATACCAAATGGCGAGTTTACATAAAAAGGCTGCGCTTCTGCTGAGCTGCTAGTGCCGGCGGTAGGATAACGAACATGGCCTATACCCATGTTGCCACTTAAGCGACGCATATGGCGAGTATGAAACACGTCACGAACTAAACCATTCGATTTGCGCAAACGCAGTGTTTGGCCATCAATCGTCATGATACCCGCAGCATCTTGCCCTCGATGCTGCAGCATCGTCAGTCCGTCGTAGAGCGCCTGATTAATTGGTTGATTCCCTACGATTCCGACAACACCACACATGCACAAACCTCTCGTTAATTATTCCGGCTGCAAAAAGCTAGAAGTATTTTGTAGATATTCAAAGAACCACTGAATGTAAACGCTGAAATGCGGGATAAGTAGCGAGTTTTGCCACCAAACATTCTCGGCCATTGGCGTAAATGTATCAGCAGCAAAAAGTAGTGCGCTAACAATGAGCACCCCACGCAAAGCGCCGAAAACAGAACCCAGCACACGATCCGTGCCGGACAGGCCAGTTTTTTCTACTAACTGGCTGATGAAATAGGTAATTAATGCACCCACAATCAAGGTGGCAATAAACAACACCGCTACCGCTGCACCATTCCGAAGCATGGTATCTTCAATTCGAGTAAAATAAGCGGCAAGTTCGAGGTAAAATTGGCTGGCAATGAAAAAAGCGGCAATCCACACACCAAGCGAAAGTGCTTCTTTAACGAAGCCACGAACCAGGCTCACAATGATAGATAAAGCTATCACTGCAATAATTGCGTAATCGATCCATTCCATAATTTAGCCCGCCATAGTGGAATTTTCGCGCATTCTATCAGAAGAAACACGCACGTGCTCGCAGTTTATTTGATTGCTTTTTACTGCGCCGGACGATATTCAACAACGCGTCCCGATAGACCGGATATTTCTTGCAAACGAGGTAATTGCTCTTCTAATCGAGCAGCGTTTACATCCGGCCCTACGAGTAAAAGTGTAAGCTCATCACCTTGGCTATTTTGGGTATTGCGGCTATACGCGGAATACCCTTCGGAACGCAGCTCAGCTACAATTTCGGCAACACGTTCAGCATTACGGAACGCACCAAGTTGAATAACCCAGCCTTCATTTACGTTTGTTGCGGCAGATTCATCTTCTTCGTTATCAGCCGAACCCACTTGAATCGGGCTAGCTTCGCGCGGCTCTTGTACAGCAAAATCGTTATCTTCAACATACACGTTCGGTTCTCTTTCCGCGCGCTCAGAAAAATCATCGGGAAATTCTGGGGCTGTCATTTCTGAGTTTGCTTGCGGCCGCAGTGGGCTCACCTGAAACTCTTCCTCAGGGTTGTAGTTTTTACCCGATAGTAGATCCGGTAAAATAATTACAGCTAACGCAATGACGATTAACGTACCCACAATTCGATTCTGTAATTGACTCGCCACCTTTACTACCTCTTTTAATCACTTGATTGGGTAAGCTGCTCATATAACGCAGCAATCGTAAGGAATGATCCGAAACACACTATAACATCATCAATACCAGCGTCAGCTTCCGCTTGTGTAAATGCAGCGATAGGATCAGAAAAACAATCAGCTTTTGCCGTTGCCGGCAACGATTCCCTTAGTGTCTGAGCAGGAATCCCCCTTACCCCTGACAATGATGCAAGATACCAATGTTCGATAACGGCAAGCAAGGGCTCGAGCGTTGCTCTATGCTCTTTATCTTTCAGCATGCCACAAACCGCAACGATGCGTTTGTTTGCAAATTTATCTTGCAACGTTTGCGCCAGATATTGAGCAGCATGAGGATTATGCCCTACATCAAAAATAACCGTAGGGTTGGCTCGTATGAGTTCAAATCGGCCTGGTAACTGGGCTTTTACTAAGCCTATGGATACATGTTCTGCGCTAATGTTTAGATTGCTAAGTTGGATGGCTGCAAGCGCAGTCAATGCGTTTGCGAACGGTAAACTCGGCATGGGCAAATTTTGCCAATCAGTACGTGGACCATGAAAATCAAAATAAGCCGTATCTGGCTGCCGGGCAGCGTTAAAATCAACCCCAACACAACACAGATCTGCGCCGATTTCTTTTGCGTAGTTGATTAACTTGATAGGAGGCGACGTATCACCACAAATAGCAGGTTTTTTGGCGCGATAGATCCCCGCCTTTTCAAAGCCAATTTGTTCGCGATCAGAACCTAGAAACTCTATGTGATCTACACCAACACTGGTTACTAAACTTACATCGGCATCAATAATATTAACCGCATCAAATCGACCACCTAAGCCTACCTCAAGAATAATAACGTGCGGTAAATGTTGTTGGCACAACCAAATGGCCGCTAACGTGCCGAATTCGAAATACGTAAGGCTAGTATCACCGCGGCCTTCTTCAATGGCAGAAAAAGCACGCACATGCTCACGCTCAGGTAGTTCGTTACCATTTAAACGAACACGCTCGGTGTAACGCAACATATGAGGGGAAGTGTAAGTGGCGACAGAAAGCCCAGCGGCTAAACAAATTTGTTCAAGGTAGCGAACTGTAGAGCCTTTACCATTGGTTCCACCTACCGTGAACACTGTGGCTTTCGGATGCAACAGCTTTAATTTTTCAGCCACCAAACGAACACGATCAAGGCCCATATCAATGGGCCTATGATGTATACTTTCTAAATATTCAAGCCATTGCTGCAGGCTCCATTGAGCCTGCACTTCTGGGGAAGTTTTCAACGCTTTGGCTCACTCAGCAGATGTTTCAATTTCCGGGTTTACGCTCGGCAAGTTCTGCATTTTAGCCAATAATCCACCAATCCGATCGCGCATTTCTCGACGATCAACGATCATATCGATAGCACCATGCTCGAGTAGAAATTCAGCTCTTTGGAATCCTGGCGGCAACGTTTCACGTACGGTTTGTTCAATAACCCGAGGGCCCGCAAAACCAATTAACGCATTAGGTTCGGCAATATTCACATCACCGAGCATCGCTAAACTCGCAGACACACCACCCATTGTTGGATCGGTTAATACGGAGATGAAGGGCAACCCTTCTTCACTCATTCTCGCTAATGCAGCTGATGTTTTCGCCATTTGCATTAACGATAAAAGCGCTTCTTGCATACGCGCACCACCGGATGCAGAAAAGCACACCAAAGGTATCTTCCGCTCTAAACAAACTTCAGCCGCTTTCACAAAACGGGCACCAACAACCGAAGCCATAGAACCGCCCATAAATTTAAACTCAAAGGCAGTAACGCAAACTGGAATACCTTTTAAATTGCCGCTCATCGCAACCAAGGCATCTTTCTCACCCGTTGCCTTTTGCGCTGCAACTAGCCGATCTTTGTATTTCTTTGTATCTTTAAACTTGAGCCTATCTTGTGGTTCAAGATCCGCGCCAATTTCTTCTTGGTTATCTGGGTCTAAGAATGCCGCTAAACGCTCACGTGCAGATAACCGCATATGATGGCCACATTTAGGACATACATACAAATGGCGCTCTAAATCAGCGCGGTACAAAATAGCTTCACAACCTTCGCATTTACTCCACACCCCTTCCGGAATGTTTTTCTTTTTGCTTGATTGTGGCTTAGCAAGAATTCGTTCTATCCAGCTCATAAGAACCTAATGTCTCCCGATACAGTTAGTATCGTCTATGTTAAATCACCGGTTAAGGGTATACATTAAAGCACAAACCCGGCCGATAGTGCAGCAAGAAGTGGTCTAAACACTAGGCTCCGTTCGCAAAACTATTGCGCTACCAACCTATTTACTCAAATCCGCAAGCCGTTCTGGTAAAAATAATGGCCCTATCGGAACTTTCGGGATGCCAAATTCTTTCGGATAAATCACATCTACAAGATACAACCCGTTTGGTTTCGCTGTGGCCGCTGCGAGTTTCCGATCTTTTGCAGCGAGAAGTTCGGACATCCAACTTACCGGTTGCTCACCTTGGCCGATGATAATTAATGAGCCCACGATGTTGCGCACCATATGATGAACAAACGCGTTCGCTTTAATATCAATAACAATAAAATCGCTGATACGTTTTACATCAACAAAATGAATGTTGCGAAAAGGGGTATTCGATTGACAATGGGAAGCGCGAAATGAGGTGAAATCATGCTCGCCACAAATGGCTTGCGCAGCCTCATGCATTCGCTCAGCATCAAGGGCATGATAGACATGCGTTATGCCCTGTTTGAGAACTCCCGGACGCAGTGGTGAATTCTGAATAACATACCGATATCGTCGAGCCGTAGCACTGAATCGAGCACTAAATTCATCTCCAACTTCGGCATACCAACGAATCGCAATATCATCGGGTAACAGCGCATTTACACCCAGTGTCCAAGCGCGATCGTCACGCACACTAGTCACGTCAAAGTGAACCACCTGTCCGGTTGCATGTACACCTGCATCGGTTCGGCCAGCACAAGTAACGGCTACCGGGTGATCCGCTACTTGGCTAATCGCTTTTTCCAAACATTCTTGTACGCTTGGTACTGCTTGTTGACGCTGCCAACCAAAATAACGGTGGCCATCGTACTCTACTCCGAGCGCTATTCGCATTATCTACTTTTGTTCCTTGATCTTTTCCATTAACTGTTCAGCTTCAGCTTGTAACGCGCTATCGGCTACCGGCATTACTTCTTCAAGTGCTGCTATAGCCTCATCAAGCTCGCCCATTTCCAAATATGCCCTAGCTAAGTCTATTTGCGCCGCCAGCTCTTCGCGCTGAGCTTGCGCTGCTTCCTCTTTTGTTTGCCCGGCATCAAAATCACTATCGGCATCTGCGTCTGCTTCTGCTTCATCTAAAATATCAGATATCTCGCGATAGCTTTCTACTTGCTCTTTTGAATGCTCCGGGTGTTCATGCGTATCAGCGCTAAGTTGTGCATTCGTTTCAACGCCGTCTGACTCTTCAGGTTCCGTCAAATGAACGGCCGTTGCCGCTTTATGCGGAGAATCAACTCCCTTACTCGGTACATTTTTACGCAATGCCACAACTAAAAACGCAAGAATCAAACCGATAAACGCCAGCGGAATAACAATTCCTGGCCAGCTCATAAACCACGCCATGCTTGGTTCATACACGGTTTCCACTTGGGTTTCCCGAATAATTTCTTGGCGTGGAGCTTGAGTATCTTCTCGATTTGCCGATGCTGATTCAGCGGCGCTCAACGCGGTTTCCAAATCAGCTATTTGTGCCCGCAATTCACTATTCTCGCGGTTAAGATTGCGAACATTCCGTTCCGTATCACGCAATTGTTGTTCCACTGCACTTAGGGCTTCCGCATGCTCAGCTCGCAGTTCATCTACATCAACGCGTGCTTCGCCCGCTAGCGCAGCGGCGGCAAATTCACCACCTAGGACAGGTATCATGCGTTCGCGCGCACGCTCTGCGTCCTGAGCACGAATATCGGTGGCGGATGGCACATTCAGCGTTACCCCAGTTTCCAGGCGATTAATGTTATCTTCAGGAAACAACTCTGGATTCGCATCAACAAGCGCGGCCATCGTTTGGTAAATGCTAACACTGCGGTCTGGATGAATCCGGTTAGCGATAAACCATACGGTATCGCGCTTGGTTATTGGCCCATAAGTTTGCTGCGTGCCTGCTTCTGAGCTATCGCTTTCCGCTGTCTGCGATACACTCGCCCAACTTGGAACAGAAAAAGCGAATGCTGCTAGTAGTAACATCACCATCACATTCGTTCGCGATGGTCGGCCGGTATTAGTTTTTTTCTGTTGCATGCTTATCATTTTTATTGTCCCTGCTTGCTCATTGAGCTCGCTCTGATGCACTGAACAGGCATCGAATACAGCTTGCCACTTAAACGAATCACTCAGCTTTTGAAGCACGTTGCGCTCATATGGTGTCTTTCTATATCACCAGTAATCGCGCAATAGATGCTCCGCAATCTGAACACTGTTAGTTGCCGCACCTTTGCGAATGTTGTCGGCAACAACCCAAAGATTTAATCCATTCGGGTGCGTAAAATCTTTGCGCACTCGACCAACAAAAACCGTATCCTTTCCTGAAGCATCAGTAACTTGGGTTGGGAATTCAGCATTCAACTCACGCAATTCCACACTCTCTGCTTGCTCAAGTAAGGCTTTCACTCGCTCAACATCAATAGGTAATCTCGTTTCTAAATGAATCGCTTCAGCATGACCAAAAAACACCGGAACACGAACAGCAGTAGCATTCACCATAATGCTCTCATCACCGAATATTTTTTGCGTTTCCCAATGCATTTTCATTTCTTCTTTGGTGTAATCATTTTCTAAAAATACATCGATTTGTGGGATCGCATTAAAAGCAATTTGTCGGCTAAACTCTTCTGGCTCTGCCGGCAACCCATTCAGCAACTTCGATGTTTGCTGTGCCAGCTCGTCCATTGCTGATGCGCCAGAACCGGATACAGATTGATAGGTAGCCACGTTTATCCGTTCAATACCAAACTCATCATGAATAGGCTTCAGAGCCACCAACATTTGAATGGTCGAACAATTAGGGTTGGCAATAATATTACGGTTACGAAACTCTGCAATAGCGTGCGCATTTACTTCAGGCACTACCAAAGGAACATCTGGCTGATAACGAAATTGGCTCGTATTGTCGATCACAACACAGCCAGCATCTGCTGCGCGGGGAGCATAGATTTCAGAAATACTGCCACCTGCCGAAAAGAAAGCAATCTCAACTTGGCTCCAATCAAAGGTTTCAGCATCTTCAACGACGATGTCTTCGCCACGAAAACTAACTTCTTTGCCCGCGGAGCGGCTACTCGCAAGCGGAAACAATTGCTTTACCGGAAAACCACGCTCTTCCAAGCATTCGATCATTTGTTTGCCTACTAATCCAGTGGCACCCAATACCGCAACATTTACTTCAATGCTCATTTATAAACCTCGAAATTTATAACCCGTGCAGCTCGTGCTACACATCATGAATTTATTGTAGCGGAATACTCACGCCGTGCGCTTTCAACGCGAAAACGTAGTTATTCTACGCTGCTCGAATACTAAAACCCAGTGCTTCCAGCTGTTTCTGTTGCTTTCCTGAGCAGTTAGGAGAACAAACCAGTATTTGGCTCCATAACTCACGCCGTAACGCATATTCTTTACGTAATTTATCAAAGCCTAGTGCGGTAAGTCCATTTTGTCGAAAGCTACTATCGTCCTGAACTACCGGGTACACTTTCTGCACCCATTGCCCAATGTCAGCCTCGGTATAATCGCTCGCCACATAAATTTCCTCATCGCAAAATCCCGGTAGCACATTCCGTTCCGGTAGTATCGGTGTTGCGAAACCAAAATGCGCATGCAACTGCGTATATAATCGATAAGTGCCGCGTATTTTCCCTTCAATGCTGTGCCCTGCAATATGCGGTGTTGCTATATCTACGAGCGCCACCAATTCAGTTAATACATCGGGTTCGCCCTCCCAAACATCAAGAACAACATAGATGTCGTCTTGAGTTTGCAAGCGCTGATAAAGGGCTTGATTATCCACAACGGCACCGCGGCTAGCATTTACGAGTAACGTGCCGGGTTTTAGCCGATTAATTCGCTCAGCGTCGAGTAAATGCCAGGTTGTATATTCACCATGCTTCTGCATCGGTACATGCAACGATATCAAATCAAACTGATGCAGTTGCTGCCAATCACTGAACTCGACATCAGCGCCAGCTTCTTGTTTTATGGGATCAATATAGGCTACTTCCATACCAAGCGCTGACAAACGTGCGCCCACTTCACTTCCCGTATTTCCAGCCCCTACAATTAATGCTCGTTTCCCCTGCAGTGTAAGCTGATGTTCATGAGCAACCGCAAAAGCAGCACTTAAAACATACTCCCCCACAGCTACAGCATTACAACCAGCCGCGTTCGCAAACGTTATATTTCGTGCCGCGAGCGCACTTAAATCAACGTGATCGGTACCTATGGTAGCTGTGCCCACAAATTTTAACTTTGGTGCTTGGGAAAGAATTGCTTCGCTAATTTGGGTAACAGAACGAATCAACAATATTTCCGCTTCCGCAAGCAACTCTGAAGGTAATTCTCGCCCCTCAAAAAAATGCAGCTCACCGTATTCGGAGAGCAGCTCTTGTGCTGCAGGTAGGTTCTTGTCGATTAAAAAATTCATTCTTTGTTCCTTTTGCCAAAAGCCTAATCTGAGCGCGCTAAATGCTGTGAACATTATGCCGATTATAACGAATATGGGAAATCACGCTGAAGTAAAACAAAAAAGCCGCTCCTTGCGGAACGGCTTCTAAACAAAAAACGAAGTTTACTTACTGGTATTTGCGGAACACTAACGACGCGTTTGTGCCACCAAAACCAAAGCTATTCGACATCACAACATTTAGATTTTTTGGCGTTGGTTCACGAACAATATTCATGCCAACCGCTTTTTCATCAAGTTCTTCAATATTGATTGAAGGTGTTACAAAGCTCTCTTTCATCATTAATAATGAGTAGATCGCTTCATGTACACCGGCAGCACCCAAACTGTGCCCTGTCATTGCTTTAGTAGCACTGATTAGCGGCGT
The DNA here is from genome assembly GCF_003987345.1 of Aliidiomarina shirensis. Taxonomy (GTDB): domain Bacteria; phylum Pseudomonadota; class Gammaproteobacteria; order Enterobacterales; family Alteromonadaceae; genus Aliidiomarina; species Aliidiomarina shirensis. Next base: position 843,849 of record NZ_PIPP01000001.1, read on the forward strand.
GTTATCGGCAAACACTTCACGAATCGCTTCAAGCTCTTTCACGTCGCCCACTGGTGTGCTGGTTCCATGAGTATTTAAGTAATCAATTGGCGCATCTAGATCTTGCATGGCCATCTTCATACAACGCACCGCACCTTCACCTGAAGGAGCAACCATATCGAAGCCATCTGATGTAGCTCCGTAACCTACAATTTCACCATAAATGGTGGCGCCGCGCGCTAAAGCGGTTTCAAGTTCTTCAATCACCAGCATGCCACCGCCACCTGAAGGCACGAAACCATCGCGGTTGGCATCATAAGTGCGAGAAGCTTTCTCTGGCGTATCGTTATATTTGGTACTTAATGCACCCATGGCATCGAATTCCATGCCAAGTGTCCAATGCAATTCTTCACCACCGCCGGCAAACACACGATCTTGTTTACCTAATTGAATGAGCTCTAAAGCATGGCCAATACAATGGGCACTGGTAGCGCATGCTGAGCTAATAGAATAGTTCACACCTTTGATTTTCATCGGTGTTGCCAAACATGCTGAAGTAGTAGACGCCATACAGCGCGGAACCATATATGGCCCTACACGTTTAACACCCTTTTCGCGAAGCGTATCGGCAGCCGCTACTTGGTGCTCACCTGACGCACCACCTGAGCCAACCACCAAACCTGTACGTTCGTTTGAAACTTCAGCTTCGGTAAGGCCCGCATCAGCAATTGCTTGCTCGAGTGCAATATAAGCATAAGCAGCAGCATCACCCATAAAGCGATAGGCTTTACGATCGATATGCTCACTAACATTAATTTTTAAATCACCCCAAACTTGGCAACGCAAACCCATTTCTGCAAATGGCTCGGAACGAGTGATGCCTGAACGACCCTCTTTTAACGAAGCCAATACTTCCTGCTGGTTGTTACCAATGCTTGATACAATTCCGATTCCGGTTACGACTGCTCGTCTCATTGAATCTATCCTATTAATAAATTTCCGGTATCATACCTTGTCCCGACGAAAACGAAAATGCACTCTTTAAGTGGTCTGCTGACTAACATTCCCGAACAAGGCTAAATATGACATCTGCTAACGCTAATCCATCGTTGCATTATGCCGATATCCACTTCGACCAACAAGGTACTCCTGAATCTAGGTTGTTCGATGATATCTACTTTTCCCGCAAAGATGGTGTAGCTGAAAGCAATTACGTATTTATTCATCATAACGATCTAACCACACGTTTCTCGCAACTTGCGGATCATGAACAATTTTTAATTGCTGAAACAGGTTTCGGCAGCGGCCTAAACTTTCTTTTGGCGGCCGATTTATTTCTTCGCACAGCGCCGAAAAACGCGCATCTTTATTTTGTGAGCTTTGAAAAGTATCCACTGAAATACGCGGATTTAGCAAAAATACTCAGTTATTGGCCACAATTTCAAATGCTAAGCGAGCTGTTGCTTCGCCAATACCCACCGTTATTACCGGGTTTACAGCGCTTGCATTTACACCCACAAATTACACTCGACCTATATTTCGCAGATGTTAATGAAGCACTACCTGAATGGGTAGAACGCCATAAACGCACAGTGCATGCTTGGTTCTTAGATGGGTTCGCACCTCAAAAAAACCCGCAGATGTGGCAGCCCGAGCTTTTTCAAGCTATTTCGGTCAGTATGGCGAATCAGGCAACACTTGCAACCTTCAGCGCTACCGGCGATGTGCGACGAGGCCTTATTCGCGCAGGATTACACATCAAAAAAGCTCCCGGATTCGGCAAAAAAAGGGAAATGCTGTATGGCACCATTTACAAACTGGGGCTGCCAAAGAATCTACCTGCAGAATCCATAGCCATTATCGGTGACGGTATAGCAGCCGCCTCATTAGCGTATGCGTTGAAAAATTCAGTGAAAGATATTACCGTTTTTTCAGCAGCTTCGGGCCCTGCAGCTGGCGCTTCTGGAAACCCGCAGGGCGCCGTATACCCTTTGCTGCAAGCACAGTGGACGCCTACCGCAGATTTTTTTAGCCACGCTCATGAATATGCGCGCCAGTTATATCGCAGCGCAGCACCTAGCTGCTGGCACGAAACCGGTGTACAGCAACTCAGTAAAACAGCGGCCCAACACATTAAAATTCGTAGCATCAGAGCTCGAGCGCTTTACCCGAGCGATATTTGGTTACCGCAAACACGAGCGCAAGCATCGCAAAGTGCCAGTTTAGAACTCCCTTCAGCTTCGCTTTTGCTACCCAAGGCCGGTTGGGTGCCAGCGAAAACCTTAGTATCTGAGCTTTTTGAACAGGTACGAAAGCACCGCATGGCTTTGGGGCGCAAGTTCGAACAAAAATTCAATTGCCCGATAACCAGCATTCAAGAAGTGGGCTATACACAAAATGGCGTAGCCGGAAAACCGTGGGCTTTATTAACCGAGAACAATAAATACCAAGCCGATCAGGTTATCATCGCCGGAGGTGAACGTAGCGCTTCATTATTACCACAAGCGTTAGTACCTATTCGCCCGGTTCGCGGGCAGATAACTCAGCTTTCGATACCAAAGGACCATCCGCTAAATAAATTAACACAAGTGCTTTGCCACAATGGTTACATTACGCCCGCAACCGAAGGCACCTGCTGTATTGGCGCCACGTTCGATAAAAGCCGCCATGAGGCCATTTTTGATGCGCAAGATGACAAGCAAAATTTAAATCAGCTAGAAAAAGATTTTGGCTTTGCACTTCCGAAGCAATGGATCGCCAACAGCAGAGCGAGCGTACGAGCAACAACCCCAGATCATTTGCCTTTAGCTGGGCGAGCACCTCGGTTCGCCAATGAGAATTTAGATGAATGGCCAAATCTTTGGATTCTGAGCGGCCTCGGCGCTAGAGGTTTAACGAGTGCACCTCTAGCGGCAGAGCTCATAGCGGCCCAAGTAGAAGCATTGCCGTTACCGGCAACGGCGCGGATTGTAGATGCACTGAAACCTATTCGCTTCGCTGAGCGAGCAGCAATTCGCAAACAATCGATATGGGTAGATTAACTAGCGGCAATCAAACGTTCCAGCATGTTCTGAACGTGTTGTTGGTCTTGCGGGTTTAACTCATCTTTGGTTTTCTTTAATGCGGCGCGCAACTCTTCCCATAACAACTCGGGTGATTCTTCACCGCGTAATTCAAGCTGCGCCACAACGAGGTCAAAATGCCCACGTAAATAACCACTGGCGAACAGCTCGTTATCATCACCATTTACAACCGCTTCATCAAATACCGCTTCGAGTGAGTCAGCTAAGGTAGTTAATTCGTTCGCCATAATGTCCTCATTCCATAGCCAGCTTCAATGTGCCGACAACTTAGATAAATTCAACTGCGCTTCTCGCCGTTATCTGAAACAAACCTCTGTACCCCGAAAAGCGCGGCAATTGTAGCTGATCTTAGCAACCCACTCCAGCGTAGCTTAGGGTTAATTGTTGCTTGCTTAATGAGTTCACGAGCGCTATCTGCTATGATCTTGCGGAATCGAAGCTCCATCTTAAAGTTCATTACTACGTGTTGTTTATAAAGGTACCCCATGAGTGATTTTCGCATTGGCTTATTTTATGGTTCTACCACTTGCTATACAGAAATAGCCGCAGAGAAAATGCGCGACATTATCGGTGCTGATATCCTCGAACTAAACAATATTAAAGATATTCCCCTGAAAAATGCAGAACAATACGACTTTCTTATTTTTGGCCTATCCACTTGGGATTTTGGCGAAATTCAGGAAGATTGGGAAAGCCATTGGGATGAAATCGCTGATTTAAATCTTAGCAATAAAACAATTGCCCTTTTTGGCATGGGCGATCAGCAGGGTTATGGTGAGTGGTTTCAAGATGCCCTCGGCATGTTGCACGATGCTATTGCGGAAATCGATGCGAACAGAACAATCAATCGTATCGGTTTTTGGCCAAATCAAGGCTATGAATTCGTTGCATCAAAAGCGCTTACCGAAGATGAAAGCCAGTTTGTTGGCTTAGCACTTGATGAAGATTCACAATACGAGTTTTCGGACGAACGAATTCAAAATTGGTGCATGCAAGTTCTCGAAGAAATTGCACAAAGTATTGAAGCCTAAAACTGAAAAAGCCTAAACTAAGGTTTAGGCTTCGAAATCGGATTCATCAATAATAAATTCATCAAAATCGGAGGGCGGCGGTTGGTAGGTTGCCAAGCGTTTTTCCACCAATCCGATGCGTTTAGCCGCATCCTCTACTGAATAATGTTTTGCTGGTAGTTTACCCCAAACTGGCGCAGGCCAGCACGCATCATATTGATTGCGCACTATGTGGTGGATATGCAGCTGAGAAACCATATTTCCAAGCGCCCCAATGTTCAGTTTTTCACCGTTAAATTCTTCCATGATCATCTGCCCAAACCAGCTCGATTCATGTAAAAAGCTCGCCTGATCAGGTATCGATAGTTGATAAATTTCCCGTAAACTTGGCCGCTTCGGCACCAGAATAAACCACGGGTATTGCCGATCGTTCATCATGAGCACTTGGCACAAAGGCAAGCTACCCACATTGAAACAATCGTTCTCTAACTGTTTATGTAAAACAAAGATGCCGGAAGAATTCCCGGCATCTTTGGATGTATCCTCTACAGGAGCATCTTTTGGCATTCAACTAATCTCGAACAGAAGAATCGGCTGCAAAAATCTTACCAAAGTAACTCTCAGGTAACCAGTACGGTGCTTCATCAGCATTTGCGATTTCCATACCAATTTGGAAGTTAATATCGGTAAAAAGTGCACCGAAATCATAGCGAATTCCGCCATATTGTTCCGTGAGGGTTTTCAAATCATCGCCCGGGCGGTGATAGTTCTCAGCAAAGAAACGGCCCCAAACTTCGCCACCATCTTCATCTTCGTCTTGCGAAGTAAAGCCGGTCATTAAGAACACCGCAGGAATACCTTGGCGTACTAATGTGTAATGATCTGAGCGCGTAAAAATAGCTTGCTCAGGCATTGGATCCGGGCTGAGTGCGATATCATGTTTACCCGCAGCGCGCGCTACAATTTCGCCTAAGTTCGAATGATCTGCACCAAAAGCAACGATATCGGCAAACGGATACAATAACACGGGCATATCAAGGTTTACGTTCGCTACGATACTTTCAATTGGCACCGTAGGGTTGTGGGCGAAATAATCCGCACCTAAAAGCCCTTTCTCTTCAGCTGTCACCGCAGCAAAAAGTATGGAGCGACGTGGCGGGTTTCCTGCTGCCGCTTGTTCAGCATACATACGCGCAGTTTCAAGCATAACCGCAACACCAGCAGCGTTATCAAGAGCGCCATTATTAATTTTTGAGGACGTTGTGAAATCACGAGCCAAACCAATATGATCGGAGTGTGCCGTATAGATAACGTACTCGTTTTTCAGCTCAGGATCTGAACCTTCAATCATTCCAATTACATTCGGGCTATCGATTTCTTCGAAAATTGATTCACGGCTCATGTGGGCAGTTGCATTTAATGCAAACGATGGCGGCCGCTCACCCGCTTCTAAGGCTGCGAAAACATCTTCTAGTGTATATTCTGCTCCGGCGAACATAGGCTCTGCAGCTCGGTAATCAACATAGGCGCTACCTTTTAGCTGATTATCTTCACCGTGGGCGTTGCCATCTTTATCTAACCAACGCATACGCGGGCCAGCACCAAATAAAACAGCACGTTCAAAAGGCCGAACGGCTTCGCGCTCTGGCGTATGTAATGTGATAAAACCTACGGCGCCACGTTCTACCGCTTGCTTTTGTTTCTGCGCGCCCAAGTGCGCTGCTTCTTCACTAGGTAGCCCTTGCGTTCCGCCACTTACAGCAATTACGATTTTGTTCTCTACATCAACACCTTCGTAATCATTAATACCGAACGTTTCCGATACCAAACCGTACCCAACAAACACGAGGCCAGCAGAAACTTCTGATAGTTCTTCAGCTGTATTTGCGCCGGTTGTGAAGTGCTTCCGATACTGTAACTCGTGAGTTCCACTCTCGGTATCTACGGTAAACGTTGGTTCGTTGTCACTAAGGCGAGCGCTGCGGAATGAAACGCGCTGGTAATAACCGTCAGTACCGGCTTCTTGCAGGCCCATTACCTGAAATTGCGCGGCAATATAATGTGAACTAATTTCATGGCCACGAGAGCCGGTATCGCGCCCTTCTAACAAATCACTGGCAAGAAATTCTAAATGAGCCTGCACCGAGCGTGGGTTGGCGGCTGGCGCTGCAACTTCTAACTCAGCTTCTGGCTGCGGCGAACAAGCGGCTAGTAAGGCAGCTGCAACAAAAACACCAATAACTCCCTTGGATTTAGAGGCGTTACTAAAAAAATGCTTCTTCATAATTGCTTCCATTATTCTTGTATTTATTGTGGCTTGCACCGTTCAACTTTGGCGCAACGCATGCGGGCTCTACGAATGAAATTTCGCTACCCTACACTTTAAGCCAGAACGCTAACTTAAGTAACCCAAAGTTAACATGATCATCTCAGTTTATCTGCTTCTTATCGCAGCAATGAGAAAAACGGTTGTTTCTTTCGTGAAGATTATGTAATGTTATATTATCACATAAAAGATAACCAACTACGTAAAACCAAATCACGGGTGAATTAAGATGTTCAAAAAAGCACCATTAGCATTGGCCATTGCTGCATTGCTCAGCCCACAAATCGCAAGTGCACAAGATACCGAAGAAAATGAATCTCGCGCAACAGCGCAACGTGAGCGTGCCTCTGAACGCAGCACTGAACAGAGTTTCGAGCGTATTATTGTTACCGCATCCGCTTTACAAAGAACAGCTCTAGAGAGTGCCCAACCCGTTCACGTGCTCTATGGTGATGCACTCCGGGCCAATGAAGCCGCAACGCTTGGGGAAACTTTGCGTGGTCTGCCTGGCGTGCAAGCAACCTACTATAGCCCGACAGCGAGTAGCCCCATTATTCGTGGTCTTGATGGGCCACGAGTGAAAGTTGTGCAAAACGGTTTAGATGTAGCGGATATTTCTCGTGGAGGCCCCGACCATGCGGTGTCTACTGAAGCCACAACTGCGCAGCAAATTGAAGTTTTACGTGGCCCTTCAACTCTATTATTTGGAAGTGGCGCCAGCGGTGGTGTGGTGAATGTTGTTGATAATCGGGTTCCACGGCAGCCAATTGATGGCCTAGAAGGTTCTTATGGGGTTCGTTATAACAACGTTTCCGACCAGCGCAGCGGCAGCTTCGATCTAAATGCAGGCCGAGGCGCTTTTGCCTTACATCTTGATGGCTTTTACCGCAAAGCCAACGATACTCGGGTTCCAGAATTCCATACGCCTGACGACCATCATGAAGATAAGATTGAAAATAGTTTTACCGATGATAAAGGCGCTACTGTAGGCGCAAGTTATTTCTTTAACGACGGCTTCGCTGGAATCTCCTTCGGCCGCTTAGAACGTGATTATGGTATTCCAGGACATTCCCACGGTGATGATGAACATGATGAACATGGCCATGATGATCATGCTGATGATGCTCACGACGAGCACGGTGATGATGGTGTGTTCGCCCGGATGAAACAAGATCGAATTCAGTTTATTAGCGGCATTAACAACCCATTCGCTGGCTTTGAGAGCATTGATTTTAACGTAGGATATACCGAATTAAATCATCAAGAAATTGAAGGCGCTTTTGTTGAAACCGGTTTTGATTTAGAGCAAACCGAATTGCGTATTATTGCTCGCCACAACCCTATTGCAGGATGGCGTGGTGCAATCGGCACGCAAGTTTCGCAACAAGAATATAGCTCTTTTGGCTCAGAAGCTTATACCCCGGCAACCGATACAGACACCGCAGGTGTTTTCTGGATAGCAGAGCGTGCCTTTGGTGATATTACGTGGGAACTCGGCGCTCGCGTTGAACAAGTAGAGCTCGATAGCGAGAACTTTAACACGTTGGATTACACGCCGTTGAGCGCGTCTACCGGCATGAATTGGCAGGTGAGCGAAGGCCTGAAATTATCGACAAGTGTAAGCTACAGCGAGCGCGCACCGAGTGCGAATGAACTATTTGCGAATGGCGCACACTTTGCAACGCGCACCTTTGAAGTGGGTGGTGTGTATCAAATTCACCATCTCGATGAACATGGTGAGCACGATACCGATGGACATGGTCATGACGACCACGCCGACCATGGTCATGATGAGTATGCCTACGAGTTAGAACTTGCTGATTTTGCATTAGCAAAAGAACGTTCCATGAATATCGATTTTGGTATGCATTTTGAGGGCGACAAATGGCACCTCGATGCCAATTTGTTTCTTAATAAAATTCATGACTTCATCTATTTAAATAACATGGGCTTTGCAAGTGAATTATTAGATGCCGATCTTTTCCACAGTGAGCACGATGATCACGGTCATGAAGATGAGCACGATCATGAACACGACTTTGGCGAATTACCGGTTTACCAACACGCTCAACAAAGTGCGGAATTATACGGTTACGAGTTATCGGGCCGCTATGTATTCAATCAAACTTGGAGCTTAAATGGTTTCTCTGATTATACTCGCGCGGTGTTTAGCAGTGGCGGAAACGTTCCACGTATTCCTGCTCAACGCTTTGGCCTGAGCGGCACTTTTACGCAAGAAAATTGGGATGCAACTATAGGTTACACCTACTATTTTGCGCAGAACCGAACTGCTGTGAATGAAGATGCAACCGATAGTTTCGGTTTAGTAAACCTACAACTGAATTACTACCCTGGTTACTTTGGTGGCCAAGACGTTGCAATTTACCTCAAAGCTGAAAACCTAACCAATGAGCTAGGGTACGCCCACAGCTCGTTTATTAAAAACTATGCGCCGCTTCCGGGCCGTGGTTTCAGCCTTGGTATTCGTGCCAGTTTTTAGAACATCGATGAACTGAAAGTTGCAGTTCTCTATTTGTCGAAGGGCCATTTCTGCTGAAATGGCCCTTTTTTAATTCTGGTGCTACTCGATTCACGCAATCGTTCCTTTGCTTTAGATGTTATTGCAGCCTTAAGCTATACTCCCCAATGAATTGATACCGCCCATGAGAACTTTAAGGAGAGCCAATGCGCTTTTTATCTCGACGCTTAGTTATGCCAAACGATTTAAACTTTGCAGGTTCACTTTTCGGAGGCCGAATTCTCGAGTGGATCGATGAAGAAGCCTATATTTATGCCAGCTGCCAGCTCGATCAGAAAAGCCTTGTCACCAAACACATGGGTGCTATTACTTTTGAAGCTTCGGCGTTTCAAGGCGATGTTGTTGAATTTGGCTTAGAAACCAAGCACGTGGGCCGCTCCTCATTAACGGTAAGCTGTGTTGTTAGAAACAAGGGCACGAAACAAAATATTTGTGTAGCTGATGATATTGTTTTTGTGCATATCGATGGTGTTTCACGTAAACCTCAAGCTCACGGAAAAACAAAAGAAGAGCTCGATTTACTCACAATTGAACCACCCGCATAAAGCTTGGCGTACAAAAACAACAGGGCAGGATGCTTTTCAGCACCCTGCCCTGAGTTATTCGCAACTATTTTTTCTAACGCAATATTTAACGCGCTAAAAATTTTCCAGCAAATGCCAACACTGGGGTTGCCGTCGGTTTGCCATGCTGCCAATCCCCACCTTCAACGCCACTGCCGGCGATATCAATATGAATATATGGCAATGGCTTATCGCTATTGTTGCCATGTTCATGCAAAAGCGCCACTTCATTCAAAAACGCCATTGGGAACTGGTGGCCACGTTTAGTAGTGGCCGATGGACCATTATTCGATGAAAGCAAATCATCGGCTTTGGTGCGCCCACGCACAAAATCATAATCTTCCCGGCGGCTGGGTGATAATTCTGCCGGATCCGCCCAAGTTTCACTTGCTGCAAGCAGATCATTAACAAGGCCAGTTTTCATCGCAGGCCCATTGGGCACAAACGCCGAATAAGGGCCTTTAGCTAAGGCCGCATGCCCGGTTAAAGTAGCTACAGTATACAAACTCGGGTTTACCTCATTAGCCGCCAATTCAGTAAGATGCGCCAAGCAATCGGCCATTACTAAACGGCCCTCGGCATCGGTGTTACCAATTCGCACGCGCTTACCTGAACGCCCGGTAATGATCTCATCGGCTACAAACGCCAAGGCGTCAATGTTATTCCGCACTGCCGCAAGTTCTGCAATAACTTTTAGCCCTTGTGGTTTAACACCCGCTACTGCTTTAACGAAACCAGCAACACCAGCGGCACCGCCTTTATCGCGGCTCATTCCCGCCATATGGCCACCAGTTTTCACATCGGCTCCACCGGTATCGTAAGTTATTCCTTTACCCACGATCATGAGCGTTTCATCAACATTACCTTCTGGTGTGTATTCCAAACGAATAACACAAGGGCGCTGACTCGTTCCAAATGAGGCACGCCCCACAGCAGCTAAGAGTGGATACTCATGCTCTAGCTGTGGCTTATCATCAATAATCTGCACTTTAACCGAGGTGCTAGCAAAGGCTTGCTGACAATACTCAGCAAACTTCATAGGTGACATACGCTCTGGCTCAGTGCCACAAAGATCCCGTGCAACACGGCGCCCCTCTTCTACGGCCTGAAGCCACGAGGCGCTCTGTGAAGTTTCGGCAATAAGCGTAACCGCAGAAATAGGCTCCACGTTTTCACCGAAGTGCTCGCGCGCTTCGAGAGGCTCATATAAACCTTGGCAAAAACCAAACCAAGCGGCTTCTACTGCTTTTTCATAGGTTGTATTTTTTGGAATCTCTGGTAACCAAAGAACCGGTGCTATTGCGCCGGTATCACGAACGATTAACGCGGCATTTCGTGCTGCATCGAAAAAGCGGCGAACATCATCATAGTCACGGTCAAGTGGCCCCGTAGGCACCACCACCAAACGTTGCGCTGGCGCAGCCGAACAACGTAACACTGACGTTTTATTCACAACTTGAGCATCTACTTGTTGCGCAGTGTGCACAGTTTCTGCAAATGGTGCAGGGATTGTTGCTAAATCATGGCTAAGTACTACGAGAGCATCGCACCCTGAATCAGGTAACTCTTGAATCGAAGACACTATCGTTAATTTTGGTGTTGCCATACTTATAAATTCCTCATTTTTGCGTTGATTGCTCTGCAAATACATACCTAGAGATACGCTTTACTATCTATTGACGGCGCCACAATGTGCCTTCAGCAGTATCTTCAAGAACAATTCCAAGCGCCTGTAACTTATCGCGCGCTGCATCTGCGCCAGCCCAATCTTTAGCTTGGCGTGCGGCATTACGTTGTTCGATTAGCGCTTCAATTTGTGCAACTTCTGAATCATTTTCGGAGCCTTTCAAAAACTCATCCGGTTGCTGCTGCAGAATACCTAAAATGGCACCATATTCTTGCAACAGGAAAACAAGCTCAGCTGCTAATGATTTGTTCTCGTTGCGTTGGCGATTTACTTCTCGCGTAATTTCAAAAATCACCGACATCGCTTCTGGCACATTAAAATCATCATTTAATGCGTCCCGAATACGCGCTTCATAACCTTCTCTTACGGATTCCGAAGCCGTTTCAGGTTGAATACCTCGCATTGCGGTATAAATACGTTCCAAGCTAGCATGCGCTTGTTCTAGATGCGCTTCAGAATAATTAAGCTGACTCCGATAATGGCCCGAAAGCAAAAAGAAACGAACCGTTTCAGCTGCGTAACTCGCCAAAACATCACGAATAGTGAAGAAGTTACCCAGTGATTTAGACATTTTTTCTTGGTTAACTTGCACCATTCCGGTATGCATCCAGTAATTCACATACGGGGTATCATGCGCACAGCAGGATTGCGCAATCTCGTTCTCGTGATGCGGGAACATTAAATCTGAACCACCACCGTGGATATCGAAATGCTTGCCAAGATGTTTACCATTCATTGCCGAACATTCAATATGCCAACCTGGGCGGCCTGGCCCCCAAGGTGATTCCCAACTTGGTTCGTCTGCTTTCGCATGTTTCCAAAGCACAAAGTCCATTTGATCTTGCTTACCTTCCGTTACCGCTACCCGTGCGCCAGCTTGCAGCTGTTCTAGATTTTGCCCACTTAAACGGCCATATTCCGGAAAGCTCGACACGTCAAACAAAACATCACCTGAACTGGCAACATACGCATGCTTCTTCTCAATAAGCTGCGCCACCAAATCAATAATTTCTTGCATGTGAGTAGTAACGCGCGGTTCAATATCTGGTTCTACAAGATTCAAAGCGCGGAAATCTTCATGCATATAACCTAAAAAACGTTCAGTGATAGAATCAATACTTTCGTTGTTCTCGGCGGCACGGCGAATGATTTTATCGTCAACATCAGTAACATTTCGAACGAAGGTAACCTGATAACCAAGGTAGCGTAAGTACCGCACGATCACATCGAATGCTACATAGGTGCGAGCATGCCCAATATGGCATAAATCATAAATAGTAACGCCACACACATAGAGCTTCACTTCACCCGTTTGAATTGGTTTAAATTCTTCTTTAGTTTGGGTTAAGGAATTATAAAGCTTTAGCATTATTTTAAATTCTCGCTGTGATTCTTACGTTACGGTAGATTGGAAAAGGCTTATACTACCAGCATCAGGCCTTAGTTTCAGCATAGAATTCAGCATAGAATTCAGCATAGAATTCAGCATAGAATTCAGCATAGAACGTAATCCAGAATCATGTCGTTTGAAAGGATAGTTTCATGGCAAAGAATGCATTTAATCGAGTAAACGAGCAAAACGAACCCGACCTCACCATTAGTGAGCAAGCGCAGCAAAAGGAAATGCAGCGTGCTGAACACTTGGCCACAGAGTGGATGCTGGCGGAAGAAACATTCAACGGCGAAGATGTTCTGCATACTATTTCAATTTTCGGTAGTGCCCGAATTCCTGCCCCCGAATCTTGTGCCCAAAAAAACCCGTGCGAATCCATGTCGCCCTACTACCAGCAAGCTCGCGAACTCTCGTTTCAAATTGGCGAGTACATCGAGCGCAATGGGCTTACACAAACACGATTAATTACCGGTGGCGGCCCTGGCATCATGGAAGCAAGCAGCCGCGGAGCTCATGAAGCGGGCCATTCAAGTATCGGGCTAAATATTGCGTTACCGCATGAACAACGGTTAAATCCATTTATAGCGGCAAAGCACAGCATTAATTTCCAATATTTTGCGTTACGAAAAATGCATTTTTTGAAACGCGCAAAAGCCCTAATCGTGTTCCCCGGTGGCTTCGGCACACTCGATGAACTCTTCGAAACACTAACGCTTATCCAAACCGGAAAAATGCCACGTATTCCCGTTTTTCTATATGGTGAAAAGTTCTGGAATGGCCTAATTAACCTTGAGTTATTAGCGGAACACCATTTAATCGACGCAGAAGATTTAGCACTCTACCATTTGGTCGATTCAGTTGATGATGCTTGGAAAGAAATTAAGCCTATTCTCCTTTCACTTCATCAAGTAGCTGCCGAATCGACAACGCAAAGTACCTAATGATACCTATTTCCGTTACAATAACGGCGCTTAACATGTTTTAAGCGGCTCATTCACGGATTAAATTGGAATACATTATGAACGTAACTCTTCATACCACCATGGGTGATATTGAAATCACTCTCTTTGCAGATAAAGCACCGGAAACAGTAGCCAATTTTGTTTCTTATGTAGAAGATGGCTTTTATGCAAACACAATCTTTCACCGCGTTATTGATGGCTTCATGATTCAAGGCGGCGGTTTTGAGCCAGGCATGAACCAAAAAGAAGTAAAGGCTCCGATTAAAAACGAAGCGAATAATGGTGTATCGAATAAACGCGGTACCCTTGCAATGGCGCGTACCAATGATCCACATTCTGCAACCGCTCAGTTTTTTATTAACGTGCGCGATAATGATGGCTTAGATTTTACCGGCGAAAACCCATATGGATGGGGCTATTGCGTATTCGGTGAAGTAACCTCGGGGCTTGATGTTGTGGACGCAATTCGTACCGTTAAAACCGGTTCCGCCGGCTTCCATCAAGACGTTCCAGTTGAAGATATTGTTATAACCAAAGCAACTGTGAACAAATAGGTTCTAGATGACTACTCGATTTATTTCTGATTTGCACTTGAGCGCTGAACGGCCTGATATCACAGGTTTGTTCGTGCAGTTTTTGCAAACAGAAGCGCGCCAAAGTGATGCAATATACATTCTTGGTGATTTACTCGAGTATTGGATTGGCGATGATGATGACAATGCATTTCATCGCCAAATTCAAACTGAACTAAAAGCACTCACCGATAGCGGAGTGCCGTGCTATTTCATTCATGGTAACCGCGATTTTCTCATCGGCGAGCAATTTGCCGAACGCACGGGCGTGGAAATATTACCTGAGCCCTCGGTAATTGATTTATACGGGCGACGAACCGTTATATTGCATGGCGATACACTATGTACTGATGATGTCAGCTATCAGCGATTTCGAAAAGTAATTCGTCATCCTTGGTTGCTCGCGGTTGCCAGAAACATGCCACTTTCTTGGCGCCGTTGGCTTGCCATTAAGCTGCGTGATAACAGTTCAGGAAACAAACAACTTACCGCAGAACAGCTGGCGAAATACGATGCGAAAGACCAAGCTATTGTTGCGCTCATGAACGATACCTCTACGGATCTAATGATTCACGGCCATACGCATCAACCCGCCATCCATGCACATAATGTAAAAGGCATCGAGAGCACTCGAATTGTATTGGGTGATTGGTATGAGCAAGGCTCGATTTTAGAAGTAGACGCAAACGGCTTTGAACTCAAAAGCCAGCCTCTCGCTACACCCTAAGCATTAGCAGTTAGTGTTCGCTTACAACGCCAGCCCGAGGCCCCGTTGCAAGCGAGTTCACATAACAGGGCCGCTATGAAAGCGTAATACTTTATCTGGGCTCTCAATAAGTTTCTTTTCAATGCGCAAAAACTCCTGAGTTCGAGCTTGGATATCCTCCCTCGCCACCATTTGTGCCAAGGTTAAATAATCTTCAAAATGGCGAGCCTCTGAGCGCAACAAGGAAACATAAAACCGCGCTATAGATTCCGGCAAGTGGGGAACTAAGGCCGCGAAACGTTCGCACGAACGCGCCTCGATAATTCCGCCAATGATCAATTTATCAACTAGACCGCCAACCTCGGAACCTCGAATGTGCCGCAACATTCCGGCCGCATAGCGTGCTGCCGTTGTCGGCTGTAGTTCAATGTTATTTGCTTCTATGATGCTAAACACCTGATCAAAGTGATGAAGCTCTTCTTTCATCAATAAAACCATTCTATTCAGCAATTCATGCTGCCACGCTTCGCCATTTTCGAGTTGTAACCTCGGTACTTGCTGATTTTTTTTATTATTCTCATGAGTAAGCGCATCATCGCTGTTCAATAAATGCCCCCGATATACTCGAGTTTCATATGGTTCTAACCACTCTAAAATCTGCTTTGATGTTTCATTATCAACAACATAGCGGCGCAACAATAATCCCGCACTTTGTGCCGCTTTCAGCTCACAATGCAGATGATCGGTAAGAAGTAAGGGAAGTTTTTCAGGATCAGCGGCTTGTTCAATCCATTGTTTTGGTGTTTTACACAATAAAAAACTGTGTATTGGATTTAACAAATCCTGATAATTGTTTAATAATTTCACATTCACCACATAACTACTTTATAACAAAAGAATCTGAGCAGCTAATACTCAGAACCTTTCATTCTTGATTTAAACACGAACTCCATACGTATAATGCATTATAACCATTGTGGTTTTTAAAGACATCCGGGGCCGCGGCTTCCAAGGAGAAATAAAAATGATACTAAATCATATCTGGGGTCTCTACGCTCATCCAGTTGAAGAATGGAAAACCATCGATCAACGCCATGAAAGTTTACGATTCTCGTTAACCCATATCTTATTCGTTGCTCTAATTCCATGCCTTGTGGCTTATTATGCATCAGCTCATTTGGGCTGGAGTATAGGCGCGAGAGAAAGTATTTATCTAACCCAAAATAGTGCAATTGCAATGGCGGTTGCTATGTATGTTGGCATCATAGCCGGCGTAATGGCGCTATCGTATTTAATCCATTGGATGGCGAAAACCTTTGGTGCTAAGCCCACTCTCACCCAATCATTAGAATTGGCAGCATATACATCAACTCCTGTTTTAATGTCGGGTGTAGCGGCGTTCTACCCAGAGCTGTGGTTTGTTTCTATGGTTTTCTTAGCGGGTGTTGCGTATTCGGTGTATCTGCTCTATTCAGGCGTGCCAATTTTGATGCACATCCCTGAAGAACGTGGCTTTATTTATGCAAGTTCGGTGGTTACTGCCGGTTTAATCTTAATGGTTGTGCTGATGGCAGGTACTGCTATCGCTTGGACAAATGGATTTTTTCCAACCTTTATTGGTTAACATGCACTAACGGTAACCTATTACAGAGCGGCTCCTACGGAGCAAGTTCAGTAGTAAAAGGGTTTAACTAAGATTTGAGGAGCTGATGCTCCTCTTTTTATTCGTACCATTTACCGTGTCGAGCTTTGGCATTAGATGCTTCTCTGGTAGGCTACACCGAAATAAAAATAACTTTCAGGATATTTCCATGCAACTTAAAAAGATTGGCCTCACCGGTAAAATAGTAATCGGTATGTTTGCCGGTATTTTATTTGGCTTACTCCTCAATACCCTAATCAGCGATGCACCTGATTCTTGGTTGAAACTCGTTGTTGTCGATGGTGTGTTACGTTTAGTTGGCGAATTTTTCATCACCAGCTTAATGATGCTTGTTGTGCCTCTAGTTTTCGTTTCTCTCGTGGTTGGCACCTGCTCCATGAGTGATCCGAGTAAACTCGGCAGAATAGGTGGTAAAGCCTTAATGCTTTACCTAATCACTACCGGCATTGCGATTAGCATCGCGTTAGTTGTCGCCTCTATCGTAAAACCCGGTAGTGGTGGCTCGATGGCTGGCCAAGACGTTACGTTTGAAGCTCAGCAAGCGCCAAGTTTCGTTGATGTGCTTATTGATATGGTGCCACGCAATCCAATAAATGCTCTGGCCGAAGGCAACATGCTGCAAATAATTGTATTTGCCTTATTGTTTGGTATTTCAATGGCATTGGTTGGCAAGCCGGGCGAACGCTTACGCGATTTCTTTGAAGATATTAACACCGTTATAATGAAGCTTGTAATGATACTCATGCAGGTTGCGCCTTACGGTGTATTTGCTCTGCTCGCGCGCACCTTTGCCGATTTAGGGTTAGGCGAACTGCTCGGTGATCTTGCCGTTTACTTCATTACCGTGCTGGTTATTTTGCTAGTACACGGGTTCATTGTGTACCCCGCAATACTGAGTGCCCTCACACGCCTAAATCCAGCTATCTTTATTCGCAAAATGCTTAGCAACCAAATATTTGCCTTTAGTATTTCTAGCAGTAACGCGGCGATTCCAGTTACCTTGCGCACTACCACTAAGCGCCTCGGTGTTGATAATAAAATTGCTTCGTTTACGGTTCCGTTAGGGGCTACCATTAACATGGATGGCACAGCGATCATGCAAGGCGTTGCAACCGTGTTTATCGCCCAGTTATATGGTATCGATTTATCCATGCAGCAATATCTCATGGTTATTCTTACGGCAACGTTAGCGTCCATTGGTACTGCCGGTGTACCCGGTGTTGGTTTGATCATGTTGGCAATGGTACTTCAGCAAGTTGGCTTGCCAGTAGAAGCGATTGGTTTAATTATCGGTGTTGATAGGTTACTGGACATGACGAGAACTGCGGTGAACATTACCGGTGATGCCATGGTAACAACCATAGTTGGTAAATCAGAAGATCAACTCGATATGGATGTGTATAACGACCCGGACGCCGGTCTAAACGCGGATGGCAGTTTACAGGGTGGCGAATCCGATAAAGTCTAGTATTTGCTTAAGAACCCTTTGATCGAGTAGGAGGAGGCCTCACGGCCTCCGTCCTCTCACACCACCGGGCATACGGTTCCGTACCACGGCGGTTCATAGGTTACATTTGAGCCGATGGTAACTGTCCATCAGCGATATCAATCCCAGT
>NZ_PIPP01000010.1 GCF_003987345.1 Aliidiomarina shirensis
ATCGAGTAGGAGGAGGCCTCACGGCCTCCGTCCTCTCACACCACCGGGCATACGGTTCCGTACCACGGCGGTTCATAGGTTACATTTGAGCCGATGGTAACTGTCCATCAGCGATATCAATCCCAGTCTATCAAACAACTTCTTCGGTAATGCTTGATTCATATGCGAAGCACCCGAGTTCCACCATGGGCCGCGCCCATTGGTCGTACTTAGTTCTGCTCGCTTCTGGGCAATACCGAGTCGCATCAACATCCGCGCACGAGTTAAACCCCGCTTCCATTGTCGCCAGAGAATCTTCCGAAGGTGGCGGCGAAGCCAGCCATCGAGTTCATTGAAGATACCTTTGGCGTCTGCATGATGGAAGTAATTTATCCATCCGCGTAGTTTGGGTGCGAGTTCGCTTATCGTTTTGCGGATATTCCAGCCTTTAGCCATGCGAAACAGTGTTTTGAGGTTACCTTTCAAGCGTTTCACGCTTTTATCAGCAACTTTGAGCCGAATATTGTATTTCCGGCCACACACCGTGTAACCAAGGAAGCTGCGCTTCCATGGTCTATCGGCAGCACTCTTGTCTCGGTTGACCTGAAGCTTCAGGCGCTGTTCAAGGAACTTCGTGGTCGAAGCAAGCACTCGGTGCGCTGCGCGCTCACTGCTCACATAAATGTTGCAGTCATCCGCATAGCGACAGAAGCTGTGACCTCGTCGGGTAAGTTCCATGTCCAGTTCATGCAGGAGAATGTTCGACAGCAACGGCGAGAGCGGTCCACCTTGCGGTGTACCTTCTGTTCGTGCTGTGACCATGCCATTGTCCATGATGCCTGCTTGTAGATAACGGCGTATCAATTTGAGCACGGTTTTATCTTTAATAACCCGAGCGATACGCGACATGAGAATGTCGTGGTTTACTCGGTCAAAGAACTTCGCCATATCAATATCCACCACCCAGCGCTTACCCAACTCCATATAATCCCGGGCTTGATGTACCGCTTGCGCAGCACTCTTACTCGGTCTGAAGCCGTAGCTATGCGGTGAGAACATCGGCTCAAACTGTTCGCTCAGTACCTGATGCATTGCCTGTTGGATGAGGCGGTCTATCACGCACGGGATGCCCAGCATCCGCATGCCACCGCCGGGCTTGGGTATCTCTACCTTGCGCACCGGTTGCGGTTGATAGCTACCATCCAGCAGTTGTTGTTTGATAGGCTGCCAGTGGGTTTGCAGATAACCTTTCAGCTCCTCTGTAGTCACACCGTCTACCCCCGGCGCACCTTTATTTCGGCACACCCGTTGATAGGCTTGCAGCATATTTGACCGCTCAAGTATCGCTGATATTACGTTCATATCAGCCCCGCTCGGAGTTGCTCTTGTTGATGCCGTGGTGTACTGCACAACCTAGCCGTCCCGCGCAGACTTCTGGCCTCGCGTTTTGGGATAGGTGAGTTTTTGGCTCTTGCTGTGGTTCGCAACCTCATCGAATCAACATGCTCCGATTCATAACCTATGTTCAGCCCTTCAGTTGGCGGTAACCAACCTACTACGGCCTCGGCTGACTTCTGCTGTTCCATCCTGACACCTCACAGCATCAGTAGCCTAAGGCAGAGCAACAGACCTCCCGGGGTAATGCGTGTGACCTTCCCACTTATACCTGCCGCATCTACGTCCATAGCTTCCGTGTAAGTATTGGGCTTTGGCAGTAGTGGCTACCTCACCCACTATGAACGCCTCATATGCGATTTCTGTTCGTCAGGCCAGTGATTTGCTTTCCGCTTCCTTCAGATTTCACCTCGCAGTGAACACCCTTGCGGTTTAGCTAGTGATTCCCCTTACCGGGCTCACAGAGGACTCACACCTCCAAGTCATCCTGCCAGCACCACCTGCACAGGAACAGCGCCTGTCAAGGCGCTACGCGCCGTGCCCGGCGCACCACAAAAAA
>NZ_PIPP01000012.1 GCF_003987345.1 Aliidiomarina shirensis
ATGAACGATACGCCACCAAAGTTAATCTGGTGAGTTATACCTGGCTTGTTCAAACTTCGTTTGTTTCTTTATCAGCTTGTCCAAATTATTAAAGAGCAACTCACATAATGTGATTGATAAATATTCTCAAACAAGAACACTTAGCAATACGCATCATATGTGGAACAAAGAATCGGAGGAAAATGTAATGTCATTCAAGCCAAATTTTGCTTTAGGCAAGGCAGGGTATGAGGAAGTGTGTTGTAACACACGACGAATGCCCTAACGCAGCATAAAGGAAAATGGTGGAGCCATGCGGGATCGAACCGCAGACCTCCTGGATGCAAACCAGGCGCTCTCCCAGCTGAGCTATGGCCCCTTCACTTGTGCTATGCCGCTTTGCCTGCGTTATACTCCTCACTCAGTCAGTTACATACCATTGAGGTATGCGCCTTCCTTCGTTCGTCGCAAGCCTTGGCAAACCACCATAGCCCTGCGCTCCAATATTTATGAATACATCATGACTCATAAACATTTTCGCGGTTTTGGCTGTGTGGCTAGGCAAAGTGTGAGGAAGCATACACCAGTATGCGACGAGCACTTTAACAACGCCAGACAGACAAAATGGTGGGTCTGAGTAGACTTGAACTACCGACCTCACCCTTATCAGGGGTGCGCTCTAACCAGCTGAGCTACAGACCCAGTATCCGTTTGGCTACTACTGATTCTCTCAACACCACCATATAGCAGGGCTAAAAAAACAGCGACAAGCGCTGTAGTAACCAATCTTTGTTCCATCTATCAAGCCAATCAATCTGTGTGAGCACTCACCCAATTACGCATCTTCATCGTTAAGGAGGTGATCCAGCCGCAGGTTCCCCTACGGCTACCTTGTTACGACTTCACC
>NZ_PIPP01000013.1 GCF_003987345.1 Aliidiomarina shirensis
ATGAACGATACGCCACCAAAGTTAATCTGGTGAGTTATACCTGGCTTGTTCAAACTTCGTTTGTTTCTTTATCAGCTTGTCCAAATTATTAAAGAGCAACTCACATAATGTGATTGATAAATATTCTTTCAAAAGAACACTTAGCAATACGCATCATATGTGGAACAAAGAAGAGGAATGTTTTCCTTCTCAGACAAGGCGGAAGCTGAGGAAGTTTACATCAGTAAACGACGACGCTTTCAACGCAGAATGAGGAGGAAATGGTGGAGCCATGCGGGATCGAACCGCAGACCTCCTGGATGCAAACCAGGCGCTCTCCCAGCTGAGCTATGGCCCCAAGCCGAAGGCTTGGTCGATTGAGCACCAAACCTAATAGGTTCTTCTTGAAAATTGAATTTCGAATGAGGGCAAGGCGTGGGATGAGGAAGCATACATCAGTATGCGACGAATTCCACAACGAAGCCATCATGAAGAAATGGTGGGTCTGAGTAGACTTGAACTACCGACCTCACCCTTATCAGGGGTGCGCTCTAACCAGCTGAGCTACAGACCCGTAACCGTTTTCGATACTGACTCCGAGCTTCGGTCGGTGACCTCACCCTGCTCTTCACCTTAGTGAAAGGGGGTGCGCTCTAACCAGCTGAGCTACAGACCCAGTATCCGTTAGTTGCTTAACCTCAAGGGCTAAAAAAACCAGCTTCCGCCGGCTACAACCAATCTTTGTTCCATCTATCAAGCCAATCAATCTGTGTGAGCACTCACGAAATTACGCATCTTCATCGTTAAGGAGGTGATCCAGCCGCAGGTTCCCCTACGGCTACCTTGTTACGACTTCACC
>NZ_PIPP01000014.1 GCF_003987345.1 Aliidiomarina shirensis
GGCTCCTACTGCTTGTACGTACACGGTTTCAGGTTCTATTTCACTCCCCTCACAGGGGTTCTTTTCGCCTTTCCCTCACGGTACTAGTTCACTATCGGTCAGTTGGGAGTATTTAGCCTTGGAGGATGGTCCCCCCATATTCAGTCAAGATAACACGTGTCCCGACCTACTCGTTTTCACTGTAAAAGATTCTTCGTGTACGGGACTATCACCCTCTATCGTGGCACTTTCCAGAGCCTTCCACTAAATCTTATGCAGCTTAAGGGCTGCTCCCCGTTCGCTCGCCGCTACTAAGGGAATCTCGGTTGATTTCTTTTCCTCCGGGTACTTAGATGTTTCAGTTCCCCGGGTTCGCCTCCGCAACCTATGTATTCAGTTACGGATAGTGAGTAAACTCACTGGGTTTCCCCATTCGGAAATCCATGACTCATGCGCCTCTTACTGGCTCATCATGGCTTATCGCAAGTTAGTACGTCCTTCATCGCCTCCAACTGCCTAGGCATCCACCGTGTACGCTTAATCACTTAACCATACAACACCTAAACGGTGTTCTATGTTTCTTACATGACATGAACGATACGCCACCAAAGTTAATCTGGTGAGTTATACCTGGCTTGTTCAAACTTCGTTTGTTTCTTTATCAGCTTGTCCAAATTATTAAAGAGCAACTCACATAATGTGATTGATAAATATTCT
>NZ_PIPP01000015.1 GCF_003987345.1 Aliidiomarina shirensis
GGGTCTGTAGCTCAGCTGGTTAGAGCGCACCCCTGATAAGGGTGAGGTCGGTAGTTCAAGTCTACTCAGACCCACCATTTTGTCTGTCTGGCGTTGTTAAAGTGCTCGTCGCATACTGGTGTATGCTTCCTCACACTTTGCCTAGCCACACAGCCAAAACCGAGGATTTTCTCGGTGTCAGAAGCGCAACCTTGTGCATGTTGAAAAAGGGTTTTCCCCGAAGTCAGCACGCGCAGGATAAATCGCCGAGAGCAAGGCGCACGTTGAGTGATTGAGGGAGCATACCTCGATGGTATGTGACCGATTGAACGAATCGCGCAACGCGGCTATCGGTGATTTAGACAAGCACTATGGGGCCATAGCTCAGCTGGGAGAGCGCCTGGTTTGCATCCAGGAGGTCTGCGGTTCGATCCCGCATGGCTCCACCATTTCATCCAACTCTTCGTTGCTGCGTGCGTCGTGTACTGATGTACACTTCCTTACACAGCGCCTTGATTTGAATGAAATTACATTTTCCTCCGATTCTTTGTTCCACATATGATGCGTATTGCTAAGTGTTCTTTTGAAAGAATATTTATCAATCACATTATGTGAGTTGCTCTTTAATAATTTGGACAAGCTGATAAAGAAACAAACGAAGTTTGAACAAGCCAGGTATAACTCACCAGATTAACTTTGGTGGCGTATCGTTCAT
>NZ_PIPP01000002.1 GCF_003987345.1 Aliidiomarina shirensis
TTAGCTAGTGATTCCCCTTACCGGGCTCACAGAGGACTCACACCTCCAAGTCATCCTGCCAGCACCACCTGCACAGGAACAGCGCCTGTCAAGGCGCTACGCGCCGTGCCCGGCGCACCACAAAAAAAGGCCCCGGAGGGCCTTTTTTATGCTCGAAGAGAAGCTTAACCAAGCTTTTCTTTGATACGAGCAGATTTACCGCTACGCTCACGTAGATAGTACAGTTTCGCACGG
Source organism: Aliidiomarina shirensis (assembly GCF_003987345.1). Taxonomy (GTDB): domain Bacteria; phylum Pseudomonadota; class Gammaproteobacteria; order Enterobacterales; family Alteromonadaceae; genus Aliidiomarina; species Aliidiomarina shirensis. The sequence goes on from NZ_PIPP01000002.1 coordinate 235, forward strand.
CGAACAGCACCACGACGTTTCACGGTGATACCCGCGATAAGTGGGCTGTGCGTTTGGAAAGTACGCTCAACGCCTTCACCGTTCGAGATTTTACGAACTGTAAATGCACTGTGTAAACCACGGTTACGGATACGAATTACAACGCCTTCAAAGGCCTGTACACGCTCACGCTCACCTTCTTTAACCTTTACATTGACGACAACAGTGTCACCCGGAGCGAACGCCGGGAGATCTTGCTTTAGCTGCTCATCTTCAAGCAACTTAATAATATTCTTGCTTACTTTAGCCATGATTTTCTCCGCCTAGATTATACTACCCGAGCTAATCCTGCTGCTGCGAATCGATACTTTCGATAAATGCATCTAGCAGTTTTTGCTGCTCGTCAGTCAGAGCTAGGTTATTTAAGAGTTCAGGTCGCCGCTGCCACGTTCGCCCTAGGGCTTGTTGCAACCGCCACCGCCTTATTTCTTCGTGGTTACCGCTAAGTAACACCGACGGAACCTGCTTGCCGTTCAAAACTTCAGGCCGTGTATAATGTGGGCAATCTAATAATCCATCAGCGAAAGAATCTTCCGTTGCTGAATTTTGATGCCCCAAAACACCTGGCACTTCGCGCGCTAACGTATCAATCATCACCATTGCTGGGAGCTCACCGCCGCTGAGAACAAAATCCCCAATCGACCACTCTTCATCAATATCGGTTTCGATCACACGTTCATCTATACCTTCATAACGACCCGCAACTAGCACCAACGCTTTATGTTGAGAGAGTTCGCGAACACCTTGCTGATCTAACTTGCGGCCTTGCGGCGATAAGTAAATCACTTTTGGTTCCACGCCAGCTTGTTGCTGAACTCCTACTTTGGCATCGCGTATTGCGGCACGTAGCGGAGCAACCATCATCAGCATTCCGGGGCCACCGCCATAAGGGCGATCATCCACGGTGCGATGGCGATCTGTTGCATAATCTCGTGGGTTCCAAGGGGTTACCGAAAGTAAGCCTTCTTGTACCGCCCGCCGAGTTACGCCGTATTCAGTAATCGCACTGAACATTTCCGGAAAGAGAGATACAACTCCCACATGCAAACTAGCAGCCATTAGAAATCAGCTGGCCAATCTACCGTTATCCGGCCTTCTTCTGCATCAACCTTCACAATGTACTGTGATTGTAAAAACGGAATTAGGCGTTCACGTTTACCAAACGCATCGTTATGGTTGGCTGTTACTACCAAGACATCATTCGCCACGGTAGATAACAGATGACTCACAGTGCCCATATCGTAATTTTCAGTATTTACAACACGAAGCCCTACAAGATCACGCCAATAAAATTCATCTTCTGCAAGCTCCGGCAACTTTGCTGCCGGAACGGCGATTTCCAAACCCGTATACTGCTGTGCAGTATTTCGGTCTTGAATATCCGCCAAACGTGCTACCAGATCTTTGTTATGCCAACGCCATTGGCTCACTTCGATCTCGCGCCACTGCCCATTGCGGCCAATTAGCCACGGGCTGTAATCGAATATGCCTTCTTGATTCTCAGTGTAAGCATTAATGCGCACCCATCCTTTGATTCCGTAAACTGCACCAATGGTGCCTACTACTACGTTCTCATTATCTTGAGTTTGCTGTTCTGCCATTGCTTGAGATTCACTCATATTCAGTTGTGTACCGGTTTGTTGATTACGCAGCTTTACGCGCGTCTTTGATCAACTTAGCTACGCGCTCAGAAAGTTGTGCGCCTTGACCTACCCAGTGTTCAACACGGTTTAGATCTACACGTACTTTTTCTTCCTGGCCACGAGCTACCGGGTTAAAGAAACCGACATTCTCAATGAAACGCCCATCACGAGCGTTTCGGCTGTCGGTAACTACCATTTGGTAGAATGGACGCTTTTTAGCGCCACCCCGTTGTAATCGAATGGTTACCATTACCGTTATCCTATCTTTTTCAATGTTTTCAAAGGTTAAAGAAACCCACCCGACACTAGGTCAGGGGGCTGCATTATTCTACGTATTTTTCGCGTAAACGCAAGTAAAACTGAGGGTTTGAGCAGATTCTTAACGGCCGGGGAACATTCCCGGAGGCATTTTGCCACCCATTTGCCGCATCATCTTCGCCATTCCGCCGCCTTTCATTTTCTTCATCATTTTTTGCATTTGCAAAAATTGCTTCAGTAATTTGTTCACATCTTGCACCTGCACACCAGAGCCAGCAGCAATTCGGCGTTTCCGTGAGCCTTTAATTAAATCTGGATGCTCACGTTCTTTTGGCGTCATCGAACTAATAATCGCTTCCATACGAACCGTTACTTTATCGTCCATTTGCCCTTGCATTTTTCCGGCCATTTGGCCCATGCCTGGCAATTTATCCATTAACCCCATCATGCCGCCCATGCTGCGCATTTGCTGCAACTGCTGACGAAAATCCTCGAGGCTAAACTTACCGCTCTTCATTACCTTCTTGGCAACTTTCTCGGCTTCCGCCCGATCTACTTTCGATTCCACTTCTTCAATAAGCGAGAGTACATCGCCCATACCTAGAATCCGTGAAGCCACACGATCAGGATGGAACGGTTCTAATGCATCATTCTTTTCACCAACCCCTAAAAACTTGATTGGTTGGCCAGTGATATAACGAATAGAAAGCGCGGCACCACCGCGCGCATCACCATCAACTTTGGTTAATATCACCCCGGTTAAAGGCAGTGCTTCACCGAAGGCTTTCGCCGTATTCGCCGCATCTTGCCCGGTCATGGCATCCACAACAAACAAGGTTTCGATAGGCTTAATGGCCGCATGTAGCGCTTTAATTTCTGCCATCATGGCTTCATCAATCGCTAATCGGCCAGCCGTATCCACCAACACTACATCAATGAATTTCTTGCGCGCATAATCAATCGCCGCGTTCGCGATATCTACTGGCTTCTGATCAATGCTCGATGGGAAGAATTCCACATCAACATCGGCTGCCAAACGTTCCAGCTGCGCAATTGCTGCAGGGCGGTAAACGTCGGCGCTCACTACTAAAACTTTTTTCTTCTGCTTTTCTTTCAAGAAACGCGCAAGTTTGCCCACACTGGTGGTTTTACCCGCACCTTGTAAGCCCGCCATCATCATTACCGCTGGCGGCTGTGTGGCTAAATTCAGTGGCGTATTGGCTTCGCCCATCGCCGCTTCTAATTCTGCCTGCACGATTTTCACGAAAACCTGGCCCGGGTTCAGGTTTTTATTTACCTCAACACCCAGTGCCCGCTCTTTCACTTTGCCAATAAATTCTTTTACAACCGGCAGCGCCACATCCGCTTCGAGCAACGCCATGCGCACTTCGCGTAAGGTATCTTTAATATTATCTTCGGTTAATCGCCCGCGTCCGCTGATATTGCGTAAACTTTGCGATAAACGATCGCTCAGGTTTTCAAACATACTATCTTCCTGTAAGCCGAGTTTCGGGTATTATAACGGAATGAGGTTGGGTTTGGTGATTTACAAGCCTATACTCTTCCTTTATTTTGATATTTTCCGCGTATTTTTCTTACGCCGCGTTCAATTACGCGAAATTTTGCGCTTTATTTGCGAAAATTGCGTTAACTGATAACAAGGATTTAATTACTAATGCTCACAGCGTTCACTACATTTAGCATTGTGGCCTATTTAGTTGCTGGCTTTCTGGTGAGTAAGCGTATCAGTTCACCGCAGAAGATGCAGCGGCGCACCCTTATTATTTCAATATTGGCCCTGATTGGCCACTTCGTAGTGGTAGCCACTGTTTTAACGGAAACTGCATTAGTAAAAATAAACTTGTTCACTACCTTAGCCATCATTACGTGGCTTATTTGTCTATTTAATAGTTTACGGGGTGAACAACCCGCGAGCCTCTTGCTACGGCCATCTATTTTTGCACTCGCTGCGATGAGCTTAGTCGCCTTGTATATCGTGCCCGCTGATGTTGGTCGGCCATTAGAAATGACCCCAGTATTCGCACTACACATCAGCTTAGCCTTGTTAGCATCGAGCATTCTTACATTAGCTACATTATATGGTGTGCAATTGCTTTACGTGAATCGGCTACTGAAAACCCATAGCGTAAAAGCAGTTTCCGAGCGCATGCCTTCGTTGATGTCTGTAGAGCAATATTTTTTCCGCTTGCTCACCGCTGGTACCGTGTTACTTACCTTCGCTATCATTGTTGGCTTTTTCTACCTTGATGATATTTTCGCCCGTGGTCAGCTACACAAAACTATTTTCTCATTGGCTGCGTGTTTAAGTTTCGGTGCCATCGTTGTTGTTCACCACTGGCGCGGGCTACGTGGCCGCATTGCGGTGTACTACACCATAGTTGCTAGCGTACTATTAGTGCTTGGCTACTTTGGAAGCCGCTTTGTACGTGATATTATCATTAGCTAATCGGCTAAAATGATGCGTTAGGCTTGACTTCGCCACTGCTATCCCTACATTAAGAGTCTTACTATAAACCACAGGGTTCTCTCTTGAACGACATAGCTACAAGTACATTATTTCTAATACTTTTTATTCTTATCGTTGTTTCAGGCTATTTTTCTGGCTCTGAAACCGGAATGATGTCGGTAAATCGCTACAAACTACGGCACTTAGCGCAAGGTGGCGATAAGGGTGCCAAGCGTGTATCAGCGATGCTCGATCGGCCAGATCGCCTAATTGGTTTGATTCTAATCGGCAATAACTTGGTTAATATCGCTGCCTCCGCAATTGCCACTATTATTGGTATGCGCTTGTACGGTGATTACGGTATCGCTATTGCCACCGTTATCCTTACCCTCGTTATTCTAATATTTGCCGAAGTTACTCCAAAAACGATTGCTGCGTTGCATCCAGAACGCGTGGCATACCCAAGTTCGTTGTTGCTCTCGCCGCTAATGAAAATCTTTTATCCATTAGTAGCTACCGTTAATTTTATTACCAACAATATCATGCGCTTATTAGGGATAAACCCAAAATCAGCCGGCCGTGATACCTTGAGCGCAGAAGAATTACGAACCGTGGTGCACGAAGCGGGTTCACTCATACCCTCGCGCCACCAAGAAATGTTGATCAGTATTCTCGATTTAGAAAAAGTTACTGTTGATGACATTATGATCCCGCGCAACGAAATTGCAGCGATTGATATCAACGATGAATTACCGGCGATTATTCGCCAGCTCAATCATATGCAACACACCCTAATATTGCTTTACCGCGGTGAAATCGACGATGCGATTGGGTTCTTGCATGCACGTGATGTTTTGCGCTTGCTTACCCGGACACAAGTAGACCCAGATAAAGCTTCACTGGTGCGCACCGCTCGCGATATATACTTTATTCCGGAAGGCACGCCACTCAATGTGCAACTGGTGAAGTTCCAACGCAACAAAGAACGTATCGGCCTTGTCGTTGACGAATACGGCGATATTCAAGGTTTAGTTACCCTTGAAGATATTCTAGAAGAAATTGTCGGGGAATTTACCACCACTATTGGCGGCCAAAGCCACGAACACATGGATAAGCAAGCTGATGGCAGCTTTGTAGTGGAAGGCACGGTGAATTTACGTGATTTAAATCGAGAGTTAAAAATAGAACTCCCCATCGATGGCCCGAAAACCTTGAATGGCTTAATTATTGAAGAGTTTGGCGATATTCCTGAATATCCAATGTGTATTCGTATTTCCGGTTACGCTATTGAAATTGTGTCGGTAAATGATAACCGTATTGAGAAAGTTCGTATTCAGCCGCAAACGAAGAAGCGGCGCAAACTATTAGGCAAATAAATACGGATTTATTGCGCCAACTCGTTGCCAATAAAAAGGGCGTTCTGTAATGAACGCCCTTTTTATGACTCAAAAATTCGTTAAGAATTAACCGAAGAATAAACGACGGAACCAGCCTCGGTTTAATTTATCTTCACACTGATTCAGTTGCTGTGCATAAGTAATAGCACGCGCATCCACACGGCGTGAAACTTGCACCAACCATTCTTTTTGTAAGTACGTTTGGCGCTGATAACCACCCCAACCCTCGTGATAATTCAAATATTGAGCGTAGGCATCCCACTTGGAAACACCGTTAATACGCTGTGATTTATCCATAAACCAACCAATGAAATCCATAGCATCGCCAAAGTTATCGCGGCGCGCACGGCGATTTCCGGTTTCACGAATATAATCATCCCAGGTCATTGTTTTTGCTTGCGCATAACCATAAGCATCACTGATTCGCCCCCACGGAATAAATCCAAGAATATATTTTCGTGGTGGCGCTGCATTATGTTTAAACGAACTTTCTTGATACATGATCGACATCGGCACGTGAATCGGCACGCCCCACTCTTCATTCATTGATTTTGCAGCGCGCCACCAATCGCGGCGCTCTTCAAAAATATTGCAGATATTTTCAGGATCTCGTGGTGGTGCGGTTGCGCAACCAGCAGTTATTGCAACCATTGAAAGTACCACTAAAGCACGCATCGCAAATTTTTTTCTAGGCAATCGGAACTTTTCCCTATCCACATGTTCAGAGTTAATGTGTAGAGTTTTCATGTGTTAGATCCCTTGGTAAGTTTGGTTAGCGCGCCTTTTTAGGCGCGCTTTTTTTTATCCAATGCGCGTTGAAAATAAGCCGTTAAAAAATCACCAAAACTTCCCGTATCCTTGGCTTCTATTTCGGCCTGCTCCGCTAATGATTCTGCCGCCATTTTCTGAAAATCAGATTCGGAATAATACTCAAATTCTGAATTCTTTAAAGCATCGCGATATTCAACCGCTAAGCGCATACCAACATGTTGGAACATCTTGCTCGCTTCTTCATACATGCGAAACAACTTAGCGGAAAACGTTGCTTCTGGGTCCGTGATAGCAGGAGCGAAGGTTTGCAGCGCACTATGATATTCAGTAGCTTCATCCTCTAACACGTCGGCTATCTTAGCTAATTCAGCAAACAGGTGCGCTAAACGATCTTGCACTGAATGCTCGCCTGCTTCATCTGTAAGTGTTAAGCCTGGCTCACGGCCTCGCAGGACAATTTTGTTCACATTTTTCTCAGTTGCCTGCTGACATTCAATATTCAATTCTGGGCTATCGGTGAACAAACAATACAATAAAAATAAATCTAAGAAACGCATTTGTTCGGCGCTAATACCTACCGCCGTAAACGGGTTCACATCCAGAGCGCGTACTTCGATATACTGAATACCTGCGCGCTCCAAAGCTTGCGTAGGCGTTTCTCCTGATTCAGTTACCCGCTTTGGCCGAATCGGTGAATAGAATTCATTTTCAATTTGTAGAATATTGGCATTCAATTGTTGCCAATTATCACCATCTTGCACACCAATATTGGCAAACTGCTCGGAACGCGTGAATACAGCTCGGCGTAAACCTGCCACATAATCGTCCAGCGAATTATAGGTAATTTTTAACGCGGCTTGTTCTTTGTTGGTATAGCCCAAATCGCTCATTCGCAACGATGTTGCATGCGGAACATACACCATTCCTGAGCTCAACTCATGGAAATTAAGGTCGGCAGAGCTGTGTTTTAGAAAAGATTTACAGAGCACCGGTGAGGCGCCAAATAGATATGGGATAACCCACGCCCAGCGTTTAAAGTTACGAATCAAACCAAAGTATCGCTCTGAGCGGTAATCGGCGTTGTTTTCCCTACCATCCTCGGCGGCCAATAAAGGCCAAAGTTCATCACTCACCGACCAATTAAAATGCACACCTGAAATCGTTTGCATTACGGCACCATAGCGGTGCGTTAAGCCTTGGCGATAAACCGTTTTCATTGTACCCACGTGCGATTTACCAAATTGAGCTAGGCGAATATCGCTGGTATCGTTCAAATAACAAGGCATGCTCAAAGGCCACAAATATTCCTCGCCAATATGCTTATAACTAAAGCGATGCACATCGCGCAATTGCGCCAATGTAGTAGGAATAGAGGTGCTAACCGGCGTGATGAATTCCATCAACGCTTCGGCATAATCAGTAGTAATCAATGGATGGGTTAAAGTTGCGCCGAGAGCCGCAGGATGCATCGTTGTAGCAAGTTGCCCCTCACTGGTAATACGCAGCGTTTCACGCTCGATACCACGGTTCATTTTTGCCAATGCAGTGCGAATTTCTGCGTGCTCGAATTGCTCTAAACGAATGGTTTGCTTCATTGACAAGGCAACATCCCGGAAATTGTCTGATATGATAAGCATTAGTGTGCCACATTCATCGGCAAAATGCAGCGAAAGGAATACAGCTTGAAAACAAAACCACGCTCTCGAATTTGGGTTTTATTGCATCATAGCTATTGGCTTTGGAATATCCTTGGCTGCGTTGCAATTCTGTTTATGCCTGCCCCTATTCCTGCCATTGTGGCCGTTATTCTGCTAATTATGGCCTTAATTTACGGCTGGCAAACATGGCGTGGCTATCGCGAAAGCACCTTAAATACAGGCTCGGCAAAACCCGAGTTTTTTTCTACTTCAAGTACGCAATTGCTGCAGCAAGTATTCAATGATCTTCCGAACCGGGTTTATTGGCGCGATAAAGATCTGCGTTTTGTTGGCGCGAACCCGGGATTTTTGCGTGATTTTGGCCTCTCATCGGTACAAGAGCTACATGGCTTAAGTGATGCTGATTTGCCGCTACTCGCGCAAAATCCTGAGTTGCGTGCCCGCGATGAACAAACCTTTATCCAGCAAATGCCTTCTTGCAATCAAGAAATGCGCATTCAACTTAACCTCAACGATGATTCGCTCGAGCACGTGCGCTGGGCCGAACATTCGAGTGTGCCGTTATACGATGAGTACGGCGAGATCATCGGGATTCTGGGTAGCTATTACGATATTTCCAGCATAAAGCGCGCAGCCGAAGAAATGTCTCGGGCCCGTGAAACCGCTGAAGAAGCGAGAGCCGCTGCTGAAACCGCGAACTTAGCCAAGAGCGATTTCCTCGCCAACATGAGCCATGAAATTCGTACACCTATCAACGCAATTGTGGGGATGGCGAACTTAGCCTTAAAAACCGAGCTCACGGATAAACAAAAACGCTATGTGAAAGTAATTGATTCTTCGTCGCAAGCCTTGCTTGGGGTTATTAATGATATTTTAGATTTCTCAAAAATCGAAGCCAATAAATTAACCATCGAACGTATTCCCTTTGATCTCGATGAGGTGCTTGGCACCTTGGCTGACATGTTCGCCTACAAAGCCTACGATAAAGGCTTAGAGTTCATCATTAACCTGCCCGCAAATATTCCTACGATGCTTATGGGCGACCCGCTGCGGCTACAACAGGTTCTTATCAATCTTGTTAGCAATGCCATAAAGTTCACCGACGACGGTGAAATTAATGTGTCCTGCACCTTGCTCGATCGCAGTGATGATAAAGTTTGGCTACGTATTGAAGTAAAAGATACCGGCCTTGGCATGACCGCCGAGCAAACCGCTAAGTTATTCCAAGCCTTTACCCAAGCCGATACCTCAACCACCCGTAAGTTTGGTGGCACTGGATTAGGTTTAACGATTTCCCGTCGGCTCGTTACCCTGATGCAAGGTGATATTGGTGTAAGTAGCAGCCCTAATCAAGGCTCTAATTTCTTTATTGAGTTGGTATTACCGCTGCAAGAGAGCCAAGATAGTTCTCATCATCAGTTATTAATGTCGCAATTGCGCCAAGTTCGCGTGCTCGCTGTCGATGACAACACCAGTACCCGTGAAATGCTAAAAGAAACCTTACGCTCCTATCAGATGGACGCATACACCTGCCATAGTGGCGAACAAGCCATTAAGCAGGTAATTGCAGCCGTTGAAGAAGGAACACCTTATCAACTCATGCTCATTGATTGGCGCCTACCGGGAATGGACGGCCTAAAACTAGTTGAACGTATTAAACAAAAAATTCCAGCCGAAAAACAACCGAAAATGATTCTCGCAACAGGTTATTATGCCGAAGAGTTGGCGGAAAAGGCTCGGCAAGTGGGTACCGATGATTTCATTACCAAGCCGTACACCACCGCAACCCTAGCGCGAGTAATGACCGGTGCTATGTTCGGCAGCCGTAAACAACAAGCCGCAGAGGCAAATGCACAGAGTATTCCCGAGGGCCTGCAAGGCGCACCACTATTGGTTGTTGAAGACAACGAAATTAATCAACACGTAGCTCGTGAAATGCTCAACGGGCATGGTTTCAATGTTGATATTGCCGAGAACGGTGAAATTGCGGTTAGCATGGTGCAAGAAAACCAATACGCGATTGTATTGATGGATATTCAAATGCCGGTAATGGATGGCTATCAAGCCGCTGAGCAAATTCGCCAATTCTACAGCTATCAGCAATTACCGATATTGGCCATGACGGCAAACGCGATGAGTGGTGATGCCGAAAAATCGCTTGCGGCGGGCATGCAGGGCCATATCCCTAAACCCATTGATGAATCGCTGTTACTCGCGCAAATTAGTAAATGGGCTATTCCTGGCCCATACGAACATTGCGAGAAGCCAGCAGTAGAAGCGAAAACACCGGAAGCGCCGCACCGATACCCACAAATGCGTGGTATTCAGTTAGAGCAGGCGTTGAGCCGAATTAACCACAACGTTGAACTTTATACTAAATTGCTTGATCATTTAGTGAGTAGTTATCGCGGCAGTGCTATCAAAGTATCCGAGTTTATTAGCCGCGGTCAGCATGATAATGCACGTCGTTACTTTCATTCGTTGAAAGGTGCGGCAGCAAACTTAGGTTTAAAGGCGTTGGCCGACAAAGCAGCAAGTTTAGAGAATGCAGTAACCGAACGAGATGTGGGTTTAATTGCCGACCAAATCAGTGGCTTAGAAGCCTTGCTCGATCACGCTGAACAAGCCGCTCAAGATCTTCGTAGCTTGGAGGCGGATAACTTGGAAGCAGATAGCTTGGAAGCAGATAACTTGGAAACCGATACCACAGAAGCTAATTCGAAAGCACCACCGGAGTAATATTATGATTCGATTTCTTTTCCTCATTCCCCTGTTGCTCTGCGTAATTTGGACACTCTATCTACAAATGCGCGGTCATCGAATTCGTGATGGCAAGCAAGGTTACATTTATATCATTGTCATTAGCGCCGTTATCGCCGCCTTTTATACAGTAATGCTCTGGCTCACCAACTTGTGAACCAGAGCATTATCAGTACACGGTAAGCATACACCTAGCGCTTTATTGGTGTAATAGTTTATCCCGCTAATGCTAACAAAATACCTGCCGCTACCGCAGAACCAAGTACGCCAGCAACGTTTGGCCCCATCGCATGCATTAATAAAAAGTTATGTTGGTTAGCGCGTAAGCCTTCTTGATTCACTACGCGCGCAGCCATTGGCACAGCCGATACACCAGCCGCACCAATTAGCGGGTTAATTTCTTGCTTACTCACTAAGTTCATGAGCTTCGCCATCAAAACGCCAGCGGCGGTGCCCAAACAAAAAGCAAAAGCCCCGAGTAACAAAATACCTAAGGTTTGCACTGTTAAGAAGGAACCCGCTGTGAGCTGTGCACCTACGGCAAGCCCTAAGAAAATAGTGACTAAGTTAATAAGTTCGTTTTGCGCCGCTTTACTTAGGCGATCAACTACACCTGATTCACGCATTAAGTTACCAAAACAGAACATACCGATGAGTGGTGCCGCTGTTGGTAACAATAAGAACGTGAGTATCAGTACCATTAATGGAAATAGTATCCTTGCCCGTTTTGACACTGGTTTCAGCTGCACCATTTTGATTTCACGTTCTTTTTTCGTGGTCAGCAAACGCATAATCGGAGGCTGCAATACCGGAACCAAAGCCATGTATGAATATGCGGCCACAGCAATAGCACCAAGCAGTTCAGGGGCTAATTGTGATGACAAATAAATAGCGGTAGGGCCATCAGCACCACCAATAATGGCAATCGCCGCCGCTTGTTGAATGGTAAACTCAACTCCCGGCACTAAATTAAGCGCTACAGCCCCAACTAGGGTAGCGAAAATACCAAATTGTGCCGCAGCTCCGAGCAACAACATACGGGGATTCGCCAACAGCGCACTGAAATCGGTCATCGCGCCCACGCCTAAAAATATCAGCAGTGGGAAGAGCCCTGTAGCAACACCTGAACTATACAGTGTGTATAAAACCCCACCAGCCTCATTCATTCCTGCTAGCGGGATATTGGTAAGTACGGCACCAAAGCCAATAGGCAATAACAACAACGGCTCAAATTTATGCACAATGGCCAGATAAATGAGCAATAGCCCAACAACAATCATAACCAGAGCGCCAAACGACAACGACGCAATGCCAGTTGTGGCCCACAAGGTATTTAATGTTTCCAAAACCTAGGCTCCTTGCAAGGTTAACAACACATCACCGGAAATCACGCTATCGCCTTCACGCGCAGTAATTTCAGCTACCGTGCCAGCAATTTCAGAGCGTACTTCTGTTTCCATTTTCATGGCTTCCAAAATCACCACAACATCGCCCGCTTGCACCTTATCGCCAGGTTTCACTTGGTACTTCCAAAGATTACCCGATAATGGTGCGTTGATAGGCCGCGAATCGCCGCTTGCTGGTTTTTCAGAAGGTGCTGGAGCACTTTGCTGATCTTGCTCTTTTGCGGGTGCCTGAGCCTGTTCAGAAGCTTTTAAGCTTCCATCAGGCCCTACTTCTACAGAAAAGCACTCGCCTGAGATACAAACATCGTAGCGTTCAATGCTGTTATCACCGGTTTCCGATTTCCGTACCGGCTTTTCTTTTTCAGTACCCGGTGCTGGTTCAAAAGCAGAAGCATCATCCCGGTTCTTCAAAAACTTCAAGCCCACTTGTGGAAATAGAGCGTAGGTGAGGACATCATCTACTTCTGCTTCGGCTAACCGAATATTGTCCGCTTTGGCTTTTTCTTGTAGCTCTTTAGTGAGGCTATCTAATTCATTGTCCAACAAATCAGCTGGTCGACAGGTAATTGGCTCGGCGTCGCCTAACACGGTTTTTTGTAAATCAGCATTCACAGGCGCCGCGGTAGCGCCATATTCACCTTTCAAAACGCCCGCTGTTTCTTTACTAACTGATTTATAGCGTTCGCCAGTGAGTACGTTCAAAACCGCCTGGGTGCCAACAATTTGCGAAGTTGGTGTTACTAATGGAATAAACCCAAGATCTTCACGAACACGCGGAATTTCTTCCAGCACTTCATCAAACTTATCCAACGCTTTTTGTTCGCGCAGTTGGTTTTCCATATTGGTTAACATACCGCCGGGAACTTGTGCCAATAGAATGCGCGCATCAACACCTTTCAATGAGCCTTCAAAACGCGCATATTTCTTCCGCACATGGCGGAAATAGCCAGCAATTTCCTCGAGCGCCACTAAATCTAAACCGGTATCGCGTTCCGAGCCCTCTACCATCGCCACCAAGGTTTCAGTAGCGCTGTGGCCGTAGGTCATACTCATTGAAGAAATAGCGGTATCCAGCATATCAATGCCAGCATCAATCGCTTTTTGATAGGTTGCGGTGCTTAATCCTGTTGTGGCATGGCATTGCATCGCCACCGGAATTTTTAAGTTGGCTTTTAGATCGGTAATGAGCGCTTCGGCTTCATACGGGCGTAACAAGCCAGCCATATCTTTAATGCATATTGAATGGCACCCCATCGCTTCCATCTCAAGCGCCATTGCTACCCAGCGTTCACGCGTATGTACTGGGCTCACCGTATACGACAACGTACCTTGCGCATGGCCATCATTGGCAATGGTTGCTTCAATCGCGGTTTTCAAATTGCGGACATCGTTCATCGCATCGAAAATACGGAAAACATCAACGCCGTTCACACGCGCACGTTCCACAAAACGCTTCACCACATCATCGGCATAATGGCGATAGCCTAGAAGATTCTGACCACGCAATAGCATTTGCTGGCGTGTATTTGGCATGGCTTTTTTAAGCTCACGTAAGCGTTCCCACGGATCTTCACCCAAGTAACGAATACAAGAATCAAACGTGGCCCCGCCCCATGTCTCTAAAGACCAATAGCCAATTTTATCGAGCTTTTCCGCAATCGGTAGCATATCGTCGATACGTAAACGGGTTGCCAGAAGTGACTGATGGGCATCGCGAAGTACCAGCTCGGTTAATAAAAGAGGTTTAGACATGAATTACTCCTGTTGGTCCGCAGCGCTTCCTCGCGCCTGCCGATATTTTTGAACCGCAACGGTAACTGCAGCAAGCTTTGCTGCCGCAGAGGCATTATCTGAAGATGCAACGTTGGGTGTTTCTTTTGCTGGTGTTTGCGCATCCACACCGCCCTTCGGCGCTGTGATTTCTGGGCAGAGTTTGGTAAGTAGCCCTACAGCAAAAGTAAGAAGAATCAGAAATATAAATACGCCCCCCATTCCGGCGAGCATAATTTCAAATGTATCAGCAAACAAATCAGACATAGTACGCCCCAGCAACAAGTGCTTTATCGACTAGCGTTTAAAATTGTTATGCAATTGTAAAGTGCGCACACAGGAAAGAAAAGGTCTAATCCCATGCAGAGCAGTGATAAGGGGTATAGCGAGAAGCAATAAAGGATTGCAAAAGGGGGAATCAATGGCGCGCTCGGGAGGATTCGAACCTCCGACCGCCTGGTTCGTAGCCAGGTACTCTATCCAGCTGAGCTACGAGCGCGTATTGATCCTATTGAACATGTTCTAACGAACATTATACACAAGTTGTTTGCAAAGTTTTGAATTGGCGCGCTCGGGAGGATTCGAACCTCCGACCGCCTGGTTCGTAGCCAGGTACTCTATCCAGCTGAGCTACGAGCGCGTCACATAATGAATTCTAATAAAAAATAAATGCGTGTGTTACAACATGCTTCTAATTTTTAAAATGCATCATCTTTTCAAAACTGGCGGTGAGGGAGGGATTCGAACCCTCGATAGGGCTATAAACCCTATACTCCCTTAGCAGGGGAGCGCCTTCAGCCGCTCGGCCACCTCACCGCAACTTGTGGGCACGAATGATAGCGATTTGAGCGAGCATGTCAAACGCTTTTTTATCTTTACCCTACCGACTGCGGCATATTTAAGCATTATGCCTAAATTTTACCACTTTTGTTGTCGTATTTAAGAAAATAACCAAAAGAAAAGCCGGCAGCGCCGGCTTCTTTTTCTTTATCTTTTCTATAAAAAATTGTGAAAACTAGCCAACAAAAACTTATTCGTTACTGGCAGAATCGTCTTTCTCAGCTTGGATTCGCATATAGATTTCTTCACGATGAACTGAAACATCTTTCGGAGCATTAACACCGATGCGTACTTGGTTTCCCTTTACGCCTAAGACAGTGACAGTGACGTCATCGCCTATCATTAATGTCTCTCCGACACGTCGCGTTAAAATTAGCATCCATCTGCTCCTTTCAGGTTAGCTTCTCGTGCGACCCAACGTGACGCACTAAAACAGAAGCTTGGGCATAGTATCAACTTCCCTACATTTCGCGATATGACAATCTTCATATTTAGCCGCAATTTTCCAAACTACCCTGTCGTTAAAGTAACTTAACTACGCTGGCTTAAACAGCTTATCAATCAATCAACGAAATTCATTTCGTTTCCTGAATCAAGCTTAGCACAGCGCTTGAAATAATGTAGTAACCGCCCTCGATTGAGGCCTTTAATCCGAGATCTTTACACGATTCTTCAGATAGTTGCGGTTACTGAAGCAAAATACACGCTAACTGGTGTAAGCGCTTATGCTAAATTCGCACGCAACCACGCTAATGTTTCCACTAAAGCCTGCTCTAGATTCTCTGGCTCGGTGCCACCAGCTTGGGCCATATCAGGACGCCCACCGCCTTTACCACCTACCAGAGATGCAGCAACATTAACTAACTCACCCGCTTTCACTTGGTTGGTTAAGCCCTTTGTCACGCCGGCGATCAAACTTACTTTCTCATCTTGGCGTAGACCTAAAACAACAACCCCTTCTCCAAGCCGGTTCTTCAAATCATCAACCATTTCACGTAGAGCTTTGGCTTCTGTATTGTGTACTTCCGCAACAATCACTTTAGCACCGTGAATATCCTGCGCCTGATCGATTAACGAAGCCCCCGCTTGGGCAGATGCTTGTTTCTGTAGTTCAGCAAGTTCTTTCTCAAGTTGCTTCTGCTTCCCTAACATTTGTTCTATACGATCGGCGAGCGCCGCGGGATCACTCTTTAACAAGCTCGCCGCTTCCATTAGTTTTTGCTGTTGCGCCAAATTATAAGCCACCGCGCCTGCGCCCGTTACTGCATCAATACGGCGCACACCTGAAGCAATGCCTGCTTCTGCAACAATGCGAAAACCACCAATATCACCGGTACGTTCAACATGGGTACCGCCACAAAGTTCGAGTGAGTAATCACTCATTTGCACTACTCGCACATCATCCGCGTATTTCTCACCAAACAACGCCATCGCACCACGCGCTTTCGCTTCTTCAATCGGCAATACATCAGTCGTTAACGGAACATTCAAACGAATTTGCTCATTTACTTGTGCTTCAATCGCTTGTAGTTCAGCCGATGTCACCGCTTTTGGATGCGCGAAATCAAAACGCAGCCGTTGTTCATTTACCAATGAACCCTTCTGCGCCACGTGTTCACCCAAAACATTGCGCAACGCAGCATGAATTAAATGAGTAGCCGAATGATTCCGGCGAATCGCCCAGCGGCGTTCGTCGTCAACCACCGCGAGTACGCTATCACCCACTTTTAACGTAACATCCGCAATACCGTGATGGCCAATGGCTTTACCAATGTATTGTGTATCGGTAACCGTATATACGGGTTCACCTGCAACCTCGAACACACCCACATCGCCTACTTGCCCGCCGCTTTCAGCATAGAATGGTGAGCTACTCAGCACTACTATCCCTTCTTCGCCAGCGGCTAATTCCGTAACCGAATCGCCGTTCACAAAAATCTCGGCGATAGCCGATTCACTTTCATAAGCGCTATAGCCTGCAAACTCGGAAACTACATCAGATTTTAGGCGCTCGTTATAATCGGCACCAAATTGCGAGGCTTGCTGTGCCCGTGCTCGCTGCTCAGCCATCGCTTTATCAAAGCCAGCCTGATCTAAACCAAAGCCGCGCTCGCGCAAAATATCAGCGGTAAGATCGTATGGAAAACCATAGGTATCGTAGAGTTTAAAGGCCACATCACCAGCCAAAGTGCCATTTTCCGGCAAGTTTGCCACTTCTTCTTCCAACAGGCTCATACCACGCTGGAGTGTGCGCGCAAATTGCTGTTCTTCTTGTAACAAGGCTTTTTCGATACGCTCTTGTGCACCAACCAATTCAGGGAATGCTTCTCCCATTAAATTAACTAGCTCGGTAACTAATTTGTAGAAAAACGCTTGGTTCGCACCTAACTTCGAACCGTGGCGCACGGCACGCCGAATAATGCGGCGCAACACGTAGCCGCGGCCTTCATTTGAGGGCAACACACCATCGGCGATCAAGAATGAACACGAGCGAATATGATCCGCAATTACGCGCAGCGATTGCGCGGAAAGGTCGTCAGTACCCACAGCTTCGGCAGCGGCTTTGATTAACGCCACAAAAGTATCGGTTTCATAATTGGAATGAACATGCTGCAACACCGCAGCAATTCGCTCAAGGCCCATGCCGGTATCCACCGAAGGCTGAGGCAATGGCTCCATAGAACCATCGGCTTGGCGATTAAACTGCATGAAAACCAAGTTCCAGATTTCAATGTAGCGATCGCCATCTTCTTCAGGAGTACCTGGAGGTCCACCCCAAACTTCTTCACCGTGATCATAGAAAATTTCAGAACACGGCCCACATGGCCCGGTATCACCCATTTGCCAGAAGTTATCTTTGGCACCAATACGGCTTATCCGATCGTGCGGAACACCCATTTCATCGGCCCAGATATCGTAAGCTTCATCATCTTCTTCAAATACGGTAACCCAGAGCTTTTCTTTCGGCAGCTTTAACTCTTCGGTTAAAAAAGACCACGCATACTGAATAGCTTCGCGCTTAAAATAATCGCCAAAACTAAAGTTTCCGAGCATTTCAAAGAAGGTATGGTGGCGTGCGGTATACCCCACATTCTCTAGATCATTGTGTTTACCACCCGCACGCACACAACGCTGAGAACTCGTGGCGCGGGTATAATTACGCTTATCCGTACCTAAAAACACATCTTTGAACGGCACCATTCCGGCATTCGTGAATAGTAAAGTTGCATCATTACCGGGAATCAACGAAGCACTTTGCACAACCTGATGGCCACGCTCAGCGAAGAAGTTCAAAAAAGCCGTACGGATTTCGGCACTTGTCATGCTCATAAATACTATCCTGCCTTGAGTTCGTATCTAACGATTAATGATATAGATTTTTAATCAGGTTCGTTCGCATGCAACCCGTGTGTAAAAAGGTGCATCGAACAGAAGAAAATAAAGGCGGTAGATTATCACAGCGAGGGCTCAGAAAACAGCCACTTCGTCATCATCTTCTGCGGCTGAAATCGCCGCGTACACTTGCTCTGCAGTGAATCCGCGTTGCGCTAAGAATCGCTGCCGTTTTGCTTTTTCCTTCGGCTCCAATTGCTTGAAGCGCGCAGTTCTAGCAAAGCGTCGTTGGTATCGTTCTTTCGCCAGTTCACGCCAATCCGGCGCACTTTCTGCGAAAACAGTTTCAATTTCAATATCGGAAAGCCCTTTCTGGCTCATTTCCATACGAATGCGCAGTGGTCCGTAGCCTTGCTCTACCCGTTGTCGAAAAAAGCTAGCGGCAAAACGTTCGTCTGATTGCCATTGTCGCTCTTGTAAGCGATCTAAAACGCGTTTTACCGCATCTACAGCAAAGCCCTTGTGCTCAAGCTTACGCCGCAGTTCATACTCGCTATGTTCTCGGCGGCTTAAAAGATCCACGGCGCGGTGCTCAATCGCACTCTCATCGCTTGGATCTTTTGGCGGCTTCGGATATCGATTCATTCTACTAGTCTTAGCTGCATCACAATAATTCAGTGCACCGAATCGGTATTTTATTCAAGAATAAACTTAACACTCACCGATACCGACAAGCTCTGTTGGCCAGCTTCAGTAGCGGAATCCGCAGAGCTTCTCAGCGCCATCATACCTTCAGTAACAGCCGGCGCCGAACCGTGCTCAACTACTTCTTGTACCCGAGCAATACTCCGGTTACTGGCGCTCGCCAGTTCCTCTGCCTTTTGCCACGCCTGCTCCATTGCATCTGCGCGCGCTAAAGCATACAGTGGCGCTGGATCCGCTACTTGGAAACGAATTTGCTCTACGCGGCCAATATCCGCAGCTAACGCACGATCAATCACAACGTCAAATGCTGAAATATCATCCAGTTGAACATCAACCGAACGGCTCACACGATAGCCTAAAAATTCTTGTTGGCCATCACGATAGTTGTAACGCGGCGTTACCGCTACCTGCCAAGAACTAATATTCTCGCGAGGTACGTTCAGTTCCGCTAACACGTCCAAAAATGTGCTGGTGGTGTCATCCACTTCCTGCTTCAACACACCTAGCTCATCACCATCTTCAACAATAACGAAACGCAATAGCGCTTGATCAGGAATACCTTGCGCTGAGCCAGTAGCCTGAACCTGCACACTATCAGATACATTCCCTGCAGGGTGATGGTTAGCAGTATGCGGTTGCCCACACCCAGTTAAAGCCACCAAGGCAGCAAAGGATAAAAGTATGCTGGATGCTTTCAGCCATGCAAAATCTTTAATCTTCAACGTATTCATTTTGTGCTCCTTGGTTCTGGATTTGCTTCTTGATGCGAAATGCAACCTGCGAACAATAACCCCAACTAACGTGAAAGCTCAGTAAGCAAAGCTAGCACAATGCCAACCACCACCACCCACTAACAATCCACGAGCCGGTACCGTTACTACTCGATAATCAGGCAACCATTTCGCCATCAGGTTCCGTGCTACTTCATCAGAAGGCAGCCCAAAGCCGGGCATTACAATTAATTTACCTGTAGAACCAGCGCTAAGGTGCTCAACGCCCATGTTAATGCGTAAAAAGTTCACATAACTGGCCATCAAAGGCATACCGGCAATGCGCCGACGAACGCCATGGCGCTGCTTAATATCCACTGCTTCCGCAGCACTTAACCGTGGTGCTCGAGGCAACGGTAGCTTATGAATTACAAAGGCGCGGCCATGTGCATCAATAGCATCTGCAAAGAAATCGAACACTCGGCGGCAAGTTGCGTAATCAGGGTGGCTGGCATCATCGGTGTAAGCAATGGCCACTTCACCCGGAGCAATAAACACTGCTAAGTTATCAACGTGGCCACCCGTTTCATCGGCCGCCAAACGCCCTGGCACCATTAGTACTTTTTCAATAGCAAAGCAACCGTGTAATTTTTGCCGAAACTCGGCAGCCGTTAAGCCATCATTACCCGGGCGAAATAAGATACTTCCAGCACAGGCAATCGCTGTACCTTCGCCATCATGGTGCAAAGCGCCACCTTCAAGAACCATGTTATCGTTCGCAACACCAGCGCCAGCATTCAGCAAACCCAGTTTTTCACTCAACCAGTTTCTGGCTTCAATATCATGGTTGAATTGATCATCAATGCCCCCCCAACCATCAAACTGGAAATGCCAAGCGGAAGCATGTTTCTCGGTTTGCACCCCTTCAGCAATAAAGGGCGCGCAATCGCGCAGCCAAACATCACCGTAGGCCACTTCATGGAGCTGAATAGTCAATAATTCGGTAAAGGGTTGTTCCGCTAAAACAGAACGCACATTATCAACATGGCCTACCGCAACCTGCAAATTCACCGGGATTCGCGCTTCGGCAAGTACCTGCAACAGGCGTAAAAACTCCTGTTGAACCGGTGCCAATTCGCCTAGCCGTTGCGGCCAAATTTCTTCGCGATAAGGCCAGCGTAACCATACACTGCGGCTCTCGCTCCATTCAGTACGAAGTTGAATCGAACTTGTTTCATTTGCTGATAATGCGCTACTCATACTGACTACTTCTTCCCACTACCTGAATTACCCTGATGCTGCCGTTGCGGCTTACCTTTACCCTGACCTTTACCACTATTGCGGCTACGTGGAGAAGGCTTACCGGAAGGTTTACGGCCTACATTAGATTCTTCTTCACGTTTCACGTTTCGCGAGTGCGCGCGCGCACTCATTGATTCAGAGCGTTTATTGTCTTTACCGGCGTTGTCTTTACGTGCGTTATCTTTACCTGCAGCGCCTCTTCCAGCGCTTTCTTGCTCCACGCCATCCGGTTGCGCTGATAAACGACGGCCACCACGACCTACTGGATTTTCCTTCCGATGACGCATACTACCGCGGCGTGCCTGCTTCAATTGCCGGCGCTGCTCTTCATCGGTAATTACCGGCGCTGATTCAATTAAAGGAAGCTCTACCAAACGGCGTAAATAATTCACTTGCTCGGTTTGTAGCTCCATCCAGCCCCCTTGAACAAGGCCTTTGGGCAACACTAAATCACCCATCCGCACGCGCATCAAACGGCTTACTGTACAGCCTTGCGATTCCCACAACCGCCGTACTTCTCGGTTTTTGCCTTCGGTAAGAATCACATGAAACCACTGATTCATACCTTCGCCGCCGCGGCGCTTAATTTTCTTAAACTTGGAAACACCGTCTTCTAATTTAACGCCCTTCAAAAGCTTCTGAATCTGCGCTTCACCAACTTCACCGAAAACACGCACCGCATATTCACGCTCCACTTCGTAGCTCGGGTGCATTAAGCGGTTCGCCAATTCACCATCGGTTGTCATTAACAACAAGCCCGATGTATTGATATCTAAACGGCCTATGGCGATCCAACGCGCAGTGCTCACATAAGGCATACGCTCATAAACCGTTGCCCGGCCTTCCGGATCTTTTCGGGTTACCAGTTCACCTTCGGGTTTGTGGTACACCAAAACCCGGCAAGGTTGCTCTTCAGCATTCCGCACTTTTACTTGGTGACCGTCGATACGAATATCCGCTGAAGCAGTTACCCGCTCACCGAGTGTAGCAACATGATCATCAACCCGAATCCGGCCTTCACTGATCATAGTTTCTAATTCACGCCGTGAGCCATGGCCTGAACGCGCTAATACTTTTTGTAACTTTTCGGTGTCTTTCACAGGTTTTCTTCCTCTTTTGTGCCACGCTCCCGCGTGTCATTGGTATCTGTAACACCTTCCAAATCTAGCTCAAGCTCGGGACGAGGCTGCGCTAAAGCGGGTAAATCGGCTACAGATTGTAACGAAAAATAATCTAAAAATGCTTTGGTCGTGGCGTACAGCGCAGGCCTGCCGGGCACTTCTTTATGGCCTACTACTTTTACCCAGCCCCGCTCTTGCAAGGTTTTCATAATTTGTGTGCTTACCGAAACCCCACGTACCGCTTCAATTTCGCCACGGGTAACCGGCTGCCGCCAAGCAATTAAGGCTAGGGTTTCTAAAAGTGCTGCCGAATATCGCGGAGCGCGATCTGGCCACATGTGTACGAGCGCTGGGCCCAATTCCGCACGCGTTTGAAACCGGTAACCCGAAGCAACTTCTACCAGCTCAATGCCACGTTCACGATAATCGTCTTTTAATTCATCCAACACTTGCCGAATACGCGGGCGATTCAAACGATAATCAGCAAGCACGCCACCGAGCAATTGATCAAGGGTAACCGGCGCTTCAGCGGCAAATACTGCGGCTTCCACAAGTTGCTTTAATTGTTTGTCTGCAATCATCCCAACTATTCCTCAACTGCGGCAGTTACGATATCTGCATTCGGATTCTCAACCGACGCATACTCTGTATCGCGATCACCAGATTTACTAACAACATAAATCACTGAGTATGATTCTGCCTGGGTAAGCGCAATTAAACCTTCTTTATTTAGCTCTAAAATCGCCAAAAAGCTCACAACAACCCCAGAACGCCCTTCATTTGTTTCGAAAAGCTGAGAGAACTCAATCCTTTTTTTCGATTGCAGCTTCTCCAGAATACTACTCATGCGCTCGCGGGTAGAAAGCGCTTCGCGTTTTACTTGGTGGTGCGCTTGCACATCGACCAGTTGCATCACCTTAAAGAGCGCCAAACTCAGCTCTTCCAACGCCACATCGGGCGGTGCATGTCCCGCTAAATCGCGAGCATCAGTATCGGCATTGGCGATGAAATAATCACGTTCTTGTTGTGGTTGGGTATCCAGCTCATGGGCACCACTGCGCACAATTTCATACTCTTTCAAGCGCCGAACGAGTTCGGCGCGCGGATCATCTTCTTCGTCTTCGTCCGTAGCTATCTTCGGTAATAGCATTCGGCTTTTAATTTCAGCCAACATGGCTGCCATTAATAAGTAATCCGCCGCCAGCTCTAACTTCATTTCGCGCATCATATCTACGTACACCATATATTGCTCGGTAATTCGTAGAATCGGCAAATCGAGAATATCCATTTTTTGCTTGCGGATAAGATACAGCAGCAAATCCATTGGCCCCGAGAACAAATCAAGCATGAGTTCAAGTGCTTCTGGCGGGATATATAAATCCTCCGGTTGTTCAAAAACCGGTTCACCACGCACAAACCCTAAGGGTAACGATTGTTGCTCAGTAACCAAATGCTGCTTCCTAACTATTTATCTATCCATATTGCGGGCTTATCAAGAACCCCGCTTATATTAGCTAAAACGGCTGGGATCACCCTCACCCACACGAATAATTTCCACTTCATCATCTACCAAATCAACTACGGTAGTGGGTTTTTCCATTAAGTGGCCACCATCAATAATTAAATCCACCAATTTCTCTAAGCGCTGCCGAATCTCATACGGATCTGGTTCGGCAAATTCTTCATTGGGAAAAATCATCGTGGTCGACATCATCGGCTCGCGTAATTCCGCCAACAGTGCTTGCGCAATATCGTTATCAGGAACCCGCAAACCAATAGTTTTTCGCTTTGGATTCATTAACCGTTTCGGCACTTCTTTCGTTGCCATCAGTACAAAAGTGTAAGGGCCAGGCGTGTTATTTTTGATCAAGCGAAACGCTTGGTTTCCTACTCGGGCATATACCGAAAGCTCCGATAGATCGCGGCACATCAAAGTAAAATTATGTTCACTGCCAAGCTGGCGAATATTCAAAATTCGCTCAACCGCTTCTTTATTTTGCAGTTGGCAGCCAATGCCGTAGCCGGAATCAGTGGGATATACCACCACACCACCCTTGCGAATAATATCAGCCGCCTGCACGATTAGCCGGTTCTGGGGATTATCCGGATGGATTTGAAAAAACTGGCTCATCCTCGCGTTCCTTTTCTCTTTTTATTCAACAATTAATACTCAACTCATTTTATCAGCCATTACGCGCATTATAACCCCTGCATTTCAGGCCAATCATGCCACACTGGTGTTAACTCATCGGGCATTTTTAAATTCCGCCCCAGTTCACGATAACGCCCTGGGTAGTGAAAATCAGAACCTACCGATGCCAGTAGCTCATATTCAACCGCCAACTCAGTTAGCCATCGACGCTGTTCTGGGCTTTGCTGGCCACTGACCACTTCCATGGCACGCCCACCCGAATCTTTAAACTCAGCAATTAACCGCCGCAACCATTTATTGCTTAAATCATAGGCTAAAGGATGGGCAATACTGGCAACACCGCCTGCCGCGTTGATTACCGCTACGGCTTCACTCATTGAACACCATTGCGGTTTTTCGTATGCACACTGGCCCTTACCCAAATATTTTTCAAAGGCATCTTGCACCGAGTTACAGTAACCATGCTCAAATAGCGCTTGCGCATAATGCAACCGGGTTACTACATTGCCATCTTGGTTGCCGTCTTGATTTTTAGCAGATGATTCTGGCCTTGCTGCTGGTAGCTTCTCAGCCGCAATACCTTGTTTTATCAGCTTGGCATGAATCGCCTCAGAACGAAGGTGCCGCCGCTCACGTTGCTCTGCAAGCAAACGCACTAGAGCCGGATGCTCAAGCGAAAACTGCCACGCCAAAATATGAATCTCAAACCCTTCCCATGTCGTGCTGAACTCAACACCCGGAATCAACTCAAGGCGTTTTAACTTTTGCTCTTCTCGCGCTATTTTTGCGGCCTGAAAGCCACTAATAGAATCATGGTCAGTAATGGCTAACACATCGATTTGCATGACGCCCGCACGCATCACCATTTCTGCCGGCGTTAATGCACCATCAGAGGCAGTGGTATGGCAATGTAAATCAATTTGCATGGTCACTCCTCAGTTTAGAATCCATCAAGCACTTAACTCATTATCAACACATGCTTTTGTGCACGCTATTGCAACACCTAGCTGCAGCAAATGCTGTGCAATAATTGTGCTAGTTTAATAGCCTCATCATACGCGCTTTAACCACACAAAACCATTATTGTGGCGCTCTATTCCTGCACGAATCGTGATGCTTTTTGAAAAACCTATTGACAGATTTTGGGTCTGCCGTTATCGTTCATGTATTCATTTTCACGTACAACTTATAGCAAGTTGTAAAGATTTATAGAGAGACGCACAGCATGAAACCATTCGCATCTGTACAACATCATTGGTGGTGGCACTTCCTTCGCGGGTAGTGGATGCGTCTGTGCGCTTTTTATAAAGCAAATTAGAAAACAGAAATTCATTCAAAACCCGCTTACGAAGCGGGTTTTGCTATTTTAGCATCCCGCTGAGTGGGTAACAGAAACACTTAAACGAGCACGCTAACGCGTTTATCACACACGCCGTTACTAAATAAAAAAAGGGATGCCGAACCATCATGCTTGGGAATCGAACAACCAGCACGCCACAGAGTGACGTTGAAGAAGGTGAACTTAACAAACTGGGAAACCTATTTCCTATTTCTGTAGCTACTCAGTATCAAGCCGATCCGGTTGATGTATTAAAACGCCTTGCTCACACCGGTGGCGAGCATATTCTTTTGGAATCAGCCGAGATCGATTCACGCCAGAACCTAAAAAGCCTGTTTATGATAGATGCCTCAATGAAGCTTGTTTGCCAAGGCCAACAGGTTACGGTAACGGCCTTAAGTGATAACGGCGTCTGTATTCTCAATTGGTTGCAAAACGAACTAAAGGAATTTCTAAGCGCTTCCGAAGCTAGCACTGCCAAAGCCAATAAGGGTCGCTGTGTATTCGAATTTGCTTTGCCCGCCAGCAATTTAACCGAGAAAGAACGCCTAGCCGCACCGGCAAATACCCTGCCATTGCGTACTTTGCAGCAAAAGTTAACGTCGTTGCAGCCGCATCCTTTCGCTATCTTTTTAGCCGGTGTTTTCGCCTATGATTTACTGGCAACTTTTGAGCAGCTCCCTGAAGTAACGGAAGGCATCAACGATTGCCCCGATTATCAATTCTACTTAGCTGAAACCCTGCTGATTATGGACCACGAGGCCCAGCAAACCGAGTTGCTTGGTATACTTGCTAGCGGCGATAACGCCGAAACGCGGCACCAGCAGCTCTGCCAACGCCTGGGCGAACTGATGAGCCGCATGCAGGCACCTTTTAATAGTGGTTCTAATTTATTTTCACCCGCAACAACCGCACCTGTGGGTAAAAACAGAACTACCGTAAAACTAGATTTCGCCAATGTTAATAGCCATCCGCAACGAGAAGAATTCAAAGCGATTGTGCTGGATATGAAAAAACACATTGCCGCCGGTGATATTTTCCAAGTTGTGCCCTCGCGCAACTTCACCTTACCATGCGCAAATGCGTTAAGTAGCTACGCGGAGCTGAAGAAAAACAACCCAAGCCCCTACATGTTTTATATGCGCACCGCTGAATTTGAACTTTTTGGCGCTTCGCCAGAATCAGCACTGAAATTCACCGCGAGCAATCGGCAGGTAGAGCTTTATCCGATAGCCGGCACTCGCAGCCGCGCGCGTGATGCGGCGGGTAACATTAAACCAGATCAAGATTCCCGCATTGAACTTGCCCTACGCCAAGATCAAAAAGAACTAGCGGAACACATGATGCTGGTTGATTTAGCGCGCAACGATCTGGCCCGTATTGCCCGCACTGGCAGCCGATATGTAGCTGATTTATTGAAGGTAGATCGCTATTCCCACGTCATGCACTTGGTATCGCGTGTTGTGGCCACCTTGCGCGATGATCTCGATGCTCTCGATGCGTATCGCGCATGCATGAATATGGGCACGTTAGTTGGCGCGCCGAAAATTAGTGCCGCCAGCCTTATTCGTGGCGCCGAGGGTTGTCGCCGGGGCAGTTATGGTGGTGCTGTGGGCTATCTGAACGGCGCTGGTGATATGGATACCTGTATTGTGATTCGCTCTGCCTACGTAAAAAATGGCAAAGCTATTGTGCAAGCCGGCGCTGGGGTTGTATTCGATTCCGATGCTGATGCGGAAGTAGCCGAAACCGAACAAAAAGCAGGCGCCGTGATACAAGCTATTCTTAACGCCAATCATGCCCTTTCCATTACGAGCGAGGTAAACGCATGAGCGCCGAATTAGCAACTACTGCTGTGAATACACAAGCAGCCAAAGGCCATATTATTTTCATCGATAACCTCGATAGTTTTACCTATAACTTGGTTGATGAATTGGCACAGATGGGCTTTGGTTTAGATGTTTATCGTAACACCGTAAGTACCGATTTTATTGCCGCACGTTTGGCTGAGCAAGCCGCTGCCGGCCCCGTACTATTATGTTTATCACCAGGGCCCGGGCACCCAACCGACGCTGGCAATCTGATGCCAATTATCCAGCACGCAAATGGCGTTTATCCTATGCTCGGTATTTGCTTGGGCTTTCAAGCACTGATTCAGCAAGCAGGTGGTGTTGTTGATCGCTGCTTTGAAACCGTGCATGGGAAAACGAGCCATATTGATTGCATTGAACATCCTATTTTCGCCGGTTTATCAAACCCACTACCGGTAGCTCGATATCACTCGTTAATGGCCATTGAAGTGCCAAGCGAAGCACAAGTTATCGCTACGGTAAATAATATTCCAATGGCCTTTTATCATGCTACACAGCGTAGTATAGGGTTCCAATTTCACCCGGAATCCATTATGACAACTGACGGTGTGCAGCTATTGCAACAAAGTATTGAATTTTTAATGCAGGAGAAAGCAAATGCTTGAACTCGTTAAAGTGATTAACGGCGAAGTGTTGTCGATGGATGAAACCACCAAACTATTCCAGCATTTAATCGCGGGCCAACTTACGCAAAATCAAATTGCCGCCATGCTCATTGCTTTGAAAGTACGTGGCGAAACGCCGGCGGAAATAGCGGGGGCCGCGCGCGCTTTAGTGAACGGCAGTAAAAAGTTTCCAGCGCTTTCTTACGCGGTGGCCGATACCTGCGGCACCGGTGGTGATGGCAGTAACACCATCAATATCTCTACTGCGGCAGCGTTAGTTTCCGCTAGTATGGGCTTGAAAGTGGCAAAGCACGGCAATCGCAGCGTATCTTCGCGATCAGGATCTGCTGATGTTTTAGAATCACTTGGCGTGCCACTTGATTTATCACCGGATGAAAACAAAGTGCTGCTTGATGAGTTTGGCTTTTGCTTTTTGTTCGCACCGCATTATCACCCCGGTATTCGCTACGCCATGCCAGTGCGGCAAGAACTGAAAACCCGCACGTTGTTTAATTTACTCGGCCCACTGCTAAACCCTGCCCGCCCGCGAGCGCAACTGCTGGGCGTTTATACCCCAGATTTATGCCTACCGATGGCAGAAACATTGCAACTTTTAGGGTGCGAACGCGCCATGGTAGTGAACGGTAGCGGCCTGGATGAAATAGCATTACATGGCCCCACTAAAGTAGTGGAGATTAACGGCGGTGAATTATGTGAATACGTACTAACCCCTGCTGATTTCGGCCTTCAGGAAGCGAATTTAGAAAGCCTCAGAGGCGGCGATGGCAACCAAAATGCGCGCATGTTACAAGATGTATTTCATGGTCGCGGTAAAGTTGAACACGCGAACGCGATTGCCATGAATGCAGCGGCCGTGCGTTACCTTACAGGCAACGCCGATAGCTTGAAAATCGCGACAAGCGATGTACTTGATCACTTAGCGAGCGGTGAAGCAGCCGAACATTTGCAACGCATGCAAGAGGAATTTAAAGCATGAGCTTTGTAGTTCATTCCGATACGCCCACAGTGCTGCAAGCAATAGTAGCTAAGCGCCAACAGCGTCTAGAGGCGATGCGCGAACATTACCCAGAAGCTGAAATTGCCGCAAGTGCCCTTTCTAGCTCGCGGCCAGTACGTGATTTTACGGCCGCACTAGCAGCGCCCGGTGCGCAATTTATTTTAGAGTGTAAGAAAGCTTCTCCCTCAAAAGGGCTCATTCGAAAACATTTCGATCCGGTAGCTATTGCTCGAGTTTACGCTAGCTACGCAGCGGCCATATCCGTGCTTACTGAGCCTGATTATTTCCAAGGGGATTTCGCATACTTGCAAGCCGTAAGCGCGCAAGTAAACACACCGGTGTTGTGTAAAGATTTTATATTCAGTACTTATCAAGTCGATCTCGCTCGTTATTTCGGCGCCGATGCAATTTTACTGATGCTTTCGGTTTTATCTGATGATGAATACCGCACACTAGCCGCCCGCGCAAACCAACTCGGCCTGCATGTTCTTACGGAAGTGAGCGATGCCGACGAGATGCATCGCGCAGCGGCGTTAAAAGCGCGGGTAATCGGTATTAATCACCGCAATTTGCGCGATCTTTCTGTGGATTTAAACCGTAGCCAAGAACTAGCTGCGATTGCTCCAGAAAATGCGTTGCTCATTGCCGAATCAGGTATTGAGCAAAACAGCCAAGTGCGCAGCATTAGCCCGCATGTTGATGGTTTTCTAGTGGGTGGCGCGTTAACCGCGCAAGATGATATTGATTTGGCTTGTCGGGCGCTAATTTATGGTGAGCATAAAGTGTGTGGCATCACCAGCGAAGCGCAAGCTCTGGCGGCTCGAAGTGCCGGTGCCGTGTATGCAGGCTTAATTTTCGCCAAGCGTTCTCCTCGCGCTGTTAAACAAGCGAACGCCGAACAGATTTGCCACGTTACTGGGTTGAATTTTGTCGGTGTGTTTAGCCTCGAGGATTATGCAGATATCGGCGCTACAGAATCGGCACAAGCAATAGCCGAGCTCGCTATTCACCTAAACTTAAGTGCCGTGCAATTGCACGATGTAATCGATGATCGCGTTATTGCTGAGCTGGGTCAGTTGTTTAAAGCACACGAAAACACCAAATTAATTGAAATTTGGCATGCACATAGTGTGCAAGCGCAGCAACCTGCTTTGAGCACCAGCGCATTTGCGCCAGAAGTTGCCCGCGTTTTATTTGATCATGGCCGCGGTGGCAGCGGCCACACTTTTGATTGGCAATTGTTACCGGTAGCTCAAGAGCAACGGCAGAGAATTCAGCTCGCCGGCGGTTTAAACAGAGAGAATATAGCCAGCGCAGCCGCTCAAGGCTGCCGTGGCTTAGATATAAATTCAGGATTAGAGCGCCACCCGGGCCACAAAGATCCGGCATGGTTGCAACAAGCATTTCGCACGATTCGGTTATATTAACGAGGTTATGACGATGAGTTCAGAACAAGTTTTAAGCCCCTACTTCGGGGATTTTGGTGGCCAATTCGTGCCAGAGATTCTGCTACCAGCGCTAGATCAATTGGAGCGCGCGTTTATTGATGCGCAAAATGATCCGGAGTTTCAGGCCGAATTTAAAAACCTTCTTAGCACCTATTTAGGCCGCCCGACGCCGTTAACCTTGTGCCAGAACTTAACCAAAGGTTCGCCGGTTAAAATCTACTTGAAGCGCGAAGATTTACTGCACGGTGGTGCCCATAAAACTAACCAAGTGTTAGGCCAAGCCTTGTTGGCAAAGCGTATGGGGAAAACTCGGATTATTGCCGAAACCGGCGCCGGGCAGCACGGCACAGCTACCGCACTAGCCTGCGCCTTACTTGGGCTTGAATGTATTATCTACATGGGCCGGAAAGATGCTGAACGCCAGCAACCGAATGTGTTTCGCATGGAACTGATGGGCGCGAAAGTAGTGCCTGTTGATGCCGGCAGCGGCACTTTAAAAGATGCGGTAAACGAAGCGATGCGGGATTGGACAGCGAGCTACCCGACCACTCATTATCTTTTAGGCACTGCGGCAGGACCACACCCGTTCCCAACGATTGTGCGTGAATTCCACCGCATGATTGGTGCGGAAGCAAAAGAGCAAATTCTTGCCCAGGAAGGCCGTTTGCCGGATGAAGTCATTGCCTGTGTAGGTGGTGGTTCAAATGCCATTGGTATGTTCGCTGAATTTATTGATGAACCAAGTGTGCGCTTAACTGGCGTGGAGCCTGCTGGCCATGGCATTGAAAGTGGTGAACATGGTGCTACCTTAAGTGCCGGTAAGCCGGGTGTATTGCACGGGTGCCGCTCATTCTTGATGCAAGATAGTGATGGCCAAATTGAAGAGAGCTACTCGGTATCGGCTGGCCTTGATTACCCGGGCGTGGGCCCGCAGCATGCACATTTACATTCTATCGGCCGCGCGCAATACACCAGCGTAACCGACCAAGAGGCCCTTGATGCTTTCAAAATTCTATCCAGTGCAGAAGGTATTATTCCAGCCTTGGAGCCAGCGCATGCCTTGGCCTATGCGATTAAACGTGCACAAACCAGCACTAAGCCAGAGATCTTGTTAGTAAACTTATCAGGCCGTGGTGATAAAGATATTGATCACGTGCGAAAAATACTCGCAATGCAGGCACAAGGAGGTGAAGTATGAATGCAAAAAACGTGAACCAAGAACAGCAACGTTATAGCAAAATGTTCGGAGCATTAGCTGAACGAAATCAAGGTGCGTTTGTGCCGTTCGTAACGCTCGCAGATCCTGATTTAGCCACCAGCGAACAAATTATTCGTACGCTTATCGAAAACGGTGCCGATGCCCTTGAGTTAGGTTTACCCTTTTCTGATCCAGTGGCCGATGGCCCGGTAATTCAAGCGGCAAATATTCGCGCATTGAAGCATCATGTAACGAAACAACAATGTTTTGATTTAATTGCCCGCGTACGCGCCGATTACCCAGAAATTCCAATTGGCCTATTGGTGTATTGCAACTTGGTGGTGGCCAACGGAGCCGATGCATTTTATGCACAAGCAGCGGCAGCGGGCGTTGATTCTGTGTTGGTGGCTGATGTGCCGGTAAAAGAAGGGGCAAGCTTTATTACTGCAGCCCATGGCGCCGGTATTCAGCCCATATTTATTGCGCCACCCGATGCTTCCCCTACTACCCTTGCGAAAGTTGCAGCGGCTAGTGAAGGTTATATCTATTTGCTAAGCCGCTCTGGTGTAACCGGTGATAATCAAGCTTCTGCGGCGCCTGCTGCTGAGCTGATTCAAGCCCTGCGTGATGCCGGTGGCGCCCCACCGCTGCTCGGATTCGGTATCGCCAAACCAGAACACGTGCAAGCCGCTATCGCAGCGGGCGCTGCAGGTGCCATTAGTGGCTCGGCCATTGTGCGGATTATTGCGGAACACCTTGAGGATGTTCCGAACATGCTTAATAAGTTGGGTGTGTTTGTGGAAGAAATGAAAGCGGCTACTGAAAAGTAGCCGCTTTACCGTAAATTTTATTCTTTTTTCTGTTCTATTTGGCGGGGTTCGGCATCTTCTGCATCAAGGTGCCGCACCTCATCGCCGGAGAGTAAAATAGCCAGCCAACGCGTACCTGGGTTTTCGTTAAAGCCAATTTTCACGCCCATGGTAAGCGGAACCGAGAGCAACATACCTACAGGCCCCAATAACCAGCCCCAGAAGATCAACGATAAAAACACCACCAAAGTGGATAAACCCAGGCCGCGGCCCATCATTCTGGGTTCCACAAAATTACCCATCACCACATTCACCACCAAAAACCACAACGCCACAAAACCGGCCATTGCGGGGCTAAACTGAATGAGCGCCATTAACACCGCTGGTACAGCAGCAATTATGGAGCCGATATTCGGAATGTAATTAAACAAAAACGCAATTACCGCCCACAAAATGAAGTGATCTACGCCCATCAGCCACAAACCGAGCCCTACCAAAATACCAGTAACAATACTAATCACTGTTTTCAACGCTAAGTATTTATTGATGGCTAATAGTAAGTGGCTCATCTGCGATAATTTTTTCTCAGGGCTAGGAAACGCGAGCGCGATTTTCTTCGGCATTAAGGCCGCTTCGCTGAGCATAAAAACCACGATTAGAAGAATAATAAAGATATTGGTCATCATGTTGCCAAGGCCCGACAACAAGTTCACCGACATGGATAGCAGCCTTGAAGGATCGAGTTGATTTTGCAGCACCTGAGCATCGAGGTGAATATTAAAACGAGCCGCAACAACCGCTAAACTTTGAAATTGCTCTGTTAATTTACCCCGATACTCCGGCATATTAACTGTAAATTCGTTTACCGAGTTCACTACCAAGCCGGCAAATCCAGAACCCAACACCAAAATAATAACGAAAATTGCACTGGTAGCTAAAACCGGAGGAAGCCCTTTATTCCGAAACCAGAAAATGGCGGGTTGAAACACAATAGCAATAAACAAAGCGAGTAGGAACGGTACAACAATTACACTCGCCGCTTTAATACTGGCTAGAATAACCATAATGGCTGCTGCCACTAAGAAAAACCGGCTACTGGTTAAAAGACCTTGGTTGTGGTCTGTCATTGGGCGTTCTCCGTATTGGTAACCAGATCATGAATTAGATTAATTTTTCGGCAGCATTATGCCCTAACTCATAAAAAAATTGCTCTATACTGAATACGATACGCCAAACCTATTCTAGCGGCAATAAACCAATGCAAAACATAACCTACTGATAATGTAGGAGGAGGAACGGTATGAAGATTCTAATCACCGGCGCTACTGGTTTAGTAGGTTCCGCCTTTATTCGTAAGTATGGCGAACAACATGAAATTACAGCGCTTTCGCGCACCCCTGAGAAAGCAAGCCGAAAACTTGGTAGAAGTGTGCGTGTGCTAGGCACACTTTCTGAGTTGGATAACCTAAATAATTTCGATGCCGTGATTAATCTTGCCGGCGAGCCTATTGCTGAAAAACGCTGGAGCGATAAACAAAAAGCGCGAATACAGCAAAGCCGGTTTCGTATCACAGAACAGCTTACGGCACTGATTCAAAACTCCGAGCGTCCTCCCGAAGTGTTTATTTCTGGTTCAGCGGTAGGCTTCTATGGCCGCCAAGGCACCAAGAAAGTATCAGAAACTGACGGTAAACCACACGATGAGTTTAGCCATCAGCTTTGTAAACAATGGGAGCAACTCGCGAACGAAGCGGCCTCGCCTGAAACCCGGGTATGTTTATTGCGAACTGGCATTGTTTTAGCAAGTTCTGGTGGGGCGTTGAAGCGAATGGCGCCGCCATTCAAATTTGGGTTGGGTGGCCCGATTGGCGATGGCCAGCAAATGATGTCGTGGATTCACATTCACGATATGGTGGCGGCTATCGATTTCTTGCTGCATAAGCGAGATTGCGCTGGCGCCTACAATCTTACCGCGCCGAACCCTGTGAACAACGAAACATTTTCAAAAACACTGGCCAACGTTTTGCATCGCCCGGCTATTTTCCGAGTGCCAGGGTTTGTCATGCGTTTAGCCTTTGGCGAAATGTCCGATTTATTACTCACCGGCCAAGCCGTGCTCCCGGAACGCTTACTAGCCGACGGATTCAAATTCGAATACCCAGAACTCGAGCCTGCACTAGCTAAAATCTATAGCCGTTAGTCTAAGCCGCTATATAAGGTCCTAGGCAAAACTGCTAACCAAAGCCTCTAACCAAGCCCGAGAAATAAGGGCCTAGGCAATAAAAAAGCGCGGTAGCTGCCAAAGCACCGCGCTTTTCGAACATTGGCTTAACTCAGAACAACCGGAATTAGCCTTAGGCAAGCTGGCGAATCAAGTTCCCCGTTTGTTGCCGCAAGAGCCGCCAACACACCGACCAACCCAGCAGCGCCACTACACCAGCGCCTACTAATGGGCCAAGTATCCAGAAACGCCAGTGAATGCTGGGTTCCATATTGAACACTTGTGTTTGCAACATGAAGATTGAAAGCTCCATGGCAATGGTGGCGATTACCCCCGCAAGTGCCCCTAGCACCACAAACTCGTAGGTGATTGAACGCGTTAACAATGCCGCCCTCGCCCCTAACGTGCGCAGAATAACCAGCTCCTGTTCGCGCTCTTCCAGTGAAGCTTGCACTTGCGCTACCAATACCAAGGCACCCGCGCCAATCACCAAAACCATCACGAAAGTAACCGCTAAGGATACGTGATTTATAACATCGCGAACCTGCTGCAAAATATCATCCACATCAATCAATGATGCCTGCGGAAACTCACGGAACAAATTATAAAGCTCAGGCCGCCGTTCTTCCGGCAAGTGAAAACTGGCGATATAAGTTGCGGGCATGTTTTCTATAAGGTTAGGGCTAAACACCATGTAGAAATTTGGCTGCATAGTGTTCCAATCAACATTACGAATATTAGTTACCGGCACGCTAAATTCATCGGCACCAATTAAAAAAGTAAGTTCATCGCCAATACTCACACCAATGCGATCGGCTACTTGCGATTCCACCGAAACCCCAGTTTCACCCTCGGCAAACCATTGGCCTTCCCGTAAGGTATTTTCTTCTGGGAGATCCGCTTGCCACGTTAACTGCAGCTCACGGCCAAAGCCTTCACGGTATTCACTATCATCGCGCTCTTCTTTACTCACCGCATCACGAACCGGGGTACCATTTATTGCCGTTAAGCGGCCAGGAACTATGGGATACATCGCTGTTGCCGGTAAGTTCTCGCGATCAAACATGGCTTGCATAGGTTCAGCTTGTTGGCTCGCTACATTCACCACAA
Source organism: Aliidiomarina shirensis (assembly GCF_003987345.1). Lineage (GTDB taxonomy): Bacteria > Pseudomonadota > Gammaproteobacteria > Enterobacterales > Alteromonadaceae > Aliidiomarina > Aliidiomarina shirensis. Next base: position 36,186 of record NZ_PIPP01000002.1, read on the forward strand.
AATAGTTTGGGGCATTATCCGGTAGTTGCCCACGCCAATCTTCTAACAACTCATGGCGCAGCGCTAACACCAATAACAACAGCATTACCGCCACCGAGAAACTCAGCATTTGCATACTGTTTTCTTTGGCGCGGCGTTGTAAGCCTGCCATCGCGAGCCGCCAACTGCTTCCCGCTTGCATACCCGCTTGCCGGCTAGCACGAATGAACAAACGGCTAATACTTAGCAACAACACCATTGCCAAAACACCCCCGGCAAAGAGCGCAAGTGAGAGCATGGCGCTGCCACTATAAATCACCATCAGCAAGAAAATAGTGCCACCGGAAATAATCCAATGTAGCCAACGCGATAGCCCCGATGCGGTTAAATCTCGGCGCAATACGCGTAGCGGTGGCACCTTCAATAACCGCAGTAGCGGATACAAACTAAACATTAATGCGCACAAAAGCCCTGTTGCAATGGCCAACACATAAGGGCCCGAACCCGTTGCCGGCAATTCATAACCGAGCGCACCACTTACCCAGCCAACCACAACAGCTTGCAGCACAATACCGAGTATTAAGCCCAGCACAATGCTCGCTGACGTAAGCAATAAGAGATGTAGCGTGAAAATTTTCGCGACTTGCGATTTGCGCCCGCCAAGAGTTTTCATTACGGCCACAGCATCAAAATTACGCTGCGCATAACGTTGTGCCGCCACGGCTACTGCCGTTGCCGCCAACACCACACCGAGTAAACTCGCGAGTAGCATAAAACGTTCGGCCCGCTCTAACGCTGCCGAGAGCGGTGAATCACCATCTTGCACATTCCGCCAACGCTGCGATACATCATCGAGTTGCGGTAACAGCCATGCTTCGAAACGCTGTAAATCAGCCGGGGCTCCGGCAAATAGATAGTTGTAGTTCACCCGGCTGCCCGGTTGAATTAAACCCGTAGCCGCAAGCTCATCAAAGTGAATAAGCACCGTGGGGCTATCGGCAAACACACTAAAACCTGCATCTGGTTCGCGGCTCAACACGCGCGTAACGGTAAATTCCGATTCGCCCACTTCAAGGGTATCGCCAATCGCTAAATCTAGTTGTTGAAACAACGAGCCTTGCACCCAAGTTTCACCTGGCCCGGGCAGGCCTTCAGCTACTTCACCTTGGGCAAAAGGTTCTTCTGCCGTTTCTAAATGGCCACGTAAAGGGTAGCCGTCACTCACCGCTTTTACATCCACCAGCGCTAATTCATCATTCGCAAAGGCCATGGAATTAAAAGTCACTCGGCGAGCGCTTGCCACGTTCTCTTCCTGCGCGCGCTGCAACCACTCCGTTGGCACTTCATCGCCACGGCTACGCAGAATACGATCGGCCGCCAAGAATTCCGCACTGCGTTCCATTAATCCAAGTTGTAAACGTTCGCTAAATACCGAAAGCGAAAGCACTGCACAAACCGCTAATGCAACAGCAGCTGCCATAATGGTTAACTCGCCCCGGCGTAATTCGTGCTGCAATAGCCGCCAAGAAATCTTTGGCCAATTTATTTGCTTGCCCGCTTTCGCTTCGGCTGCTCTATCACTCATCGCCCGGCTCCAGCAACTTACCCGCGCTTAAACGTAAAATACGATCGCAACGCTCAGCTAACTTATCATCATGGGTAACCATCACTAGCGTGGTGCCATACTCGCGATTTAGTTCAAACAGCAAGGCTTCAACGTTACCCCCAGTAACAGAATCGAGGTTCCCGGTAGGCTCGTCGGCAAATAAAATCTGCGGTTGGCCAATAAATGCTCGGGCAATAGCCACGCGTTGCTGCTCACCACCCGATAGCTGATTCGGGTAATGAGTAACGCGGTCGCTCAAGCCTACTTTTTCCAATAATTCTCGTGCTTGTTTCTCAGCACTACGGCTGCCAGCCAGCTCCGCCGGTAACATTACGTTCTCTAGCGCCGTTAAACTTTGAATCAGTAAAAACGATTGAAAAATGAAGCCGATTTTTTCGCCACGTAAAATAGCGCGTTGTTCCTCATCCAAATCATTCAACTTTACGTTATCAATAGTAATATCGCCGGTTGACGGCAAATCTAAACCAGCCAACAATGACAACAGCGTTGATTTACCAGAGCCAGAGGTTCCAACGATAGCCACCACTTCACCGGCATCAATAGCGAGGCTGAGTGGCGAGAGAATTTGCAATTCACCTGCGGTGGTTGCAACATTGCGAGATACTGAAGAAGCTTCTATTAGGGCCATATGATTAAAAAATTCCTTACAAAACTAAGTTCCGTGAAATTAGCAAAAATGGTAATGCTAAGTGTGGCTGCCATTATCATTTCAATGTCGTTCTCAATACGCGCTGCGCATGCAAACGTATCACTTATGGTATTTGGCGATAGCCTAAGCGCCGGTTATGGCCTTTCGCAAGCCGATAGCTGGGTGAGCGAAATAGCCAGAAACTGGCAAGCCAACCACCCAGAGCTCGAAATAATTAATGCCAGCATTAGCGGCGAAACCACTGCTGGTGGCCTTAATCGCTTGCCCGATCTTCTCGAACGCCACCAACCTGATATGGTATTTATCGAGCTGGGCGGCAACGATGGGCTTCGCGGCTTTAATTTAACAACAATGGAGAACAATCTACGGCAGATGATTACAATCATCCAGTCTAGAAACGTTAAAGTGGCATTAAGCGAGGTTGAAATACCACCAAATCTTGGCCGCCGCTACACTGAAATGTTCAAACAAGTTTTCCATGAGGTCGCCGAAGATATGGACATTCCGCTAGTGCCGTTTTTTATGCGCGAAATAGCCATTGATTCAAACCTAATGCAAAACGATGGCATACACCCCAACCTAGCTGCGCAACCGATCATTGCCAATATTATGGAGCCGTTACTTCGTGAATTACTTGAGCGCGAGGTATTAGAACCCAGTGCGGCAACTGCTGCTAGTGTTCAGCAAGCATTGTACGTTTCGCAAACATTGTACGGCCAACTGGAAGCGGCACAGTGATCTATTATTTGAGTTTAGGCAGCAATTTAGCACCCACCGAACACATTGCCCGCGCATTGCGAGAACTGAGCGAACGCTACGGCACGGTACTAGTGCTCCCCATTGTGCGCACCCAACCTTGCGCTATCAACTCAAATAACGGCTTTCTGAATACCATCGCGGTGATTTCTAGCGATGAAAGTAGCACAGCACTAAAAAGTTGGTTAAATCGCTTAGAAATGGAACACGGCCGTGATCGCAGCGATCCTCAACGCAGCCACAAAGATAGAACACTTGATATTGATATATTACTTGGCCAAGAAAGTTTTGATTTCACAGTGGCCGAAAGCAGCCACGAATATTTTAATGAGCCCTACGTGCAAGCCTCTATTCAAGCGCTGCAAAATAGCGCTCATAATACCATCGATATCGTGCTGCCCGGCGCATCGGTTGCTTTAGGTCACCGAGCGGCCACCATCGATTTTGAGCACACTAGCGGTAATATATTCATTTGTGAGAATAGCCTCGATACCCTTCTCGATCGCTTCGAAGCCACCCTCGATAGGCAACAAGGTTTCGCTTAACACTTGTGCTTGTTCATTGTTTGAATGTTCCGGCAAAAATTTAATAGGCCCGGGCTGAATGGCATTCACGCGAACTTTCGGCGCCAAGCGTTTGGCGAAGCTTAACATCAAGTTTTCCAGCCCCGCTTTCGTTGAACAATATAACGCGTATTCCTGATTCGGGTTACTCGCGTAGATATCAGTAATGTGAATGATATTGCCGCTAGGGCGCACCGATTTTTCTAGCAACGGGCCCAACGCACGATTCAGCGCCGCAGGTAATTTCATATGAATCTGGTAGAGCGCATCGTAGAACTCGCTAAAATCAGCCTCATGGGCATTATCGCGCTCGTATATGGAAGCGTTATGCAGTAAGAAATCGAGGTGCTGATAGTTCTCTTGAACATACTCGATAGCCGCGTTCACGCTGCTATCACTGAGTGCGTTACAGACAACGATATCAAGCGCTGAATACTCCTCGGCAAGTTCAGCCAGCTCCCCTTCTCGCGTCCGTGTAAGAACGATAACGCGCCAGCCTTGCGCTAACAACGCTCGGCTCATGTGCAAACCTAAACGGCGGCCAGCACCGGTAATGAACGCCACAGGTTGCTCGGAAGATACTGATGAAGTTGCTGCTAGAGAATATGGCAAAGAGAATCCCTCAATTGAAAACCTAATAATGCATAGCTTAACGGATTCTTAGAAAAAGCAGATCACAAAAACGCAAAAACCCGCTAAAAGCGGGCATTTTGTTTCTAACTATTTTGCGGTAATTGCTCAGTTTGAGTTACCGAGTTTGCTTTGAAAGTGGCGTCCCCTAGGGGATTCGAACCCCTGTTACCGCCGTGAAAGGGCGGTGTCCTAGGCCTCTAGACGAAGGGGACTAGTCACTTCAAAACATATCACAAAATTGGCGTCCCCTAGGGGATTCGAACCCCTGTTACCGCCGTGAAAGGGCGGTGTCCTAGGCCTCTAGACGAAGGGGACGCAGCATTTGTGAGTGTAAGCAGATTGGCGTCCCCTAGGGGATTCGAACCCCTGTTACCGCCGTGAAAGGGCGGTGTCCTAGGCCTCTAGACGAAGGGGACGCATTTCTGTTTACGCTGCAAAACTTTTCACGTTGGTTATCATTTGCCGAGATTTACGCTATTTGCGTAACAAGCAAATGGTGGAGCTAAGCGGGATCGAACCGCTGACCTCTTGCATGCCATGCAAGCGCTCTCCCAGCTGAGCTATAGCCCCAGATAACCAGATTTTGCAGTTTGCCACCAGGACTTCATCCCTGACAGCGAGGCGCATTCTATGAATAGCCCGCTGAAGTGTCAACTTTTTTTTCGGACTTATTGACTGTTCGCCTATTTTTTTACCAATCTGATCTGTTTTTCAACAAATCAACCCAATTTCAGGCCTAATTGCGGAAAAATTAATCATCCGATTCTTCATCAGAATAATACTGATAAATTGGATCTAAGCCTTCTTTACCGGTAATGGTAACCCCTAAATCACGCACTAAGCCATCACGAACGCTATAGCACCAGCCGTGAATACTCAGCTTCTGGCCACGATCCCAAGCTTCTTGAATAATATGGTTTTTTGATAGGTTATGAACCTGCTCAATAACGTTGAGCTCACACATTCTATCGAAGCGTTCATCGTAAGGCAGATTTAACAACTTCGGCTCATTAGTGCGGTAAATATCCTTTATCGGATGCAACCAATGATCCACCAAACCATGGCGGCTAGTTTCCATAGCGGCTTGCACACCACCGCAACCATAGTGGCCGACCACAAGCACGTGCTTCACTTGCAGATTGAGCACCGCAAACTCGATAACCGCTAAACAGTTGAAATCGGTTTGAATCACTTGGTTTGCCACATTCCGATGCACAAACACTTCACCCGGGGCCATACCCACAATTTGGTTTGCTGGAACACGGCTATCAGAACAGCCTATCCACAAATACTCAGGCTTTTGCTGATTCACTAAACGATTAAAATATTCCGGATCCTGCTCAAGTTGAGATTTCGCCCAACTTTTATTATTTGCCAGTAAATCACGAATCTTCGGCATTAATTGTTCTCCTCGCGAGCACGAATAAATTCAAGCGCGAGATCAATACGTTCAACCACAGTGTGCCGCGGAATTTGCGCTAATGTAGCATCGAGTGAAGGCGAATTTCCGCCCCCCGTTGCCGCAACACGCAACGGCATCCCTACTTTGCCCATGCCAATATCAAGCGCTGTGCAAGTATCTTGAATCGCTTGCTGCACCGCTTCGGTTGTCCAGGTGCTCATGGCATCGAAACGATCACGAATATCTTGCAAGGCTTCTTTCGCTACCGGCCGCAAATGCTTTTTCGCAGCTTGTGCTTCAAATTCCGTAACAGGTTCAAAGAAGTAACGGCTGATCTCGGCCATTTCTTTTAACGTTTTTACACGATCTGCCTGTAGTTTGACTACCTCGACCAGTTCAGGTCCGCTCTCTGTGGCTACCCCTAAGCGAGCAAAATGCCATGCCAATTCAGCCGCCACTTGCTCAGCTGGCAAGGTTTTCATGTAATGTTGGTTTAGCCAGTTTAGTTTCTCAGTGTTAAACGCTGAAGCGGCTTTATTAATATCACTGAGTTTAAAAATTTTAATTAATTCTTCGCGGCTGAAAATTTCCTGATCGCCATGCGACCAACCTAAGCGTACCAAGTAGTTAATTACCGCATCGGCCAAGTAACCGTTATCGCGATATTCAGTAACACTCACTGCGCCGTGGCGCTTAGAAAGTTTCTTGCCATCATCGCCTAAAATCATCGAAACGTGCGCATATTCAGGAATTGGCGCACCTAACGCAGCTAAAATATTAATCTGCCGAGGCGTATTGTTAATATGATCTTCACCACGTACAACGTGAGTAATGCCCATATCCCAATCATCTACCACAACACAGAAATTATAAGTTGGCGTGCCATCGGTACGTGCAATAATCAAATCATCGAGTTCTTTATTCGCAATCTCAATACGCCCACGAATGTGATCATCAAACACTACCGAACCATCTTGTGGATTCAGAAAACGAATTACGTGTGGCTTACCTTCGTGTTCCGCTTTTTGCTCGGCCGTTAAGTTGCGGCATTTGCCATCGTAACGAGGCTTGAGGCCTGCTTCCATTTGCTCTTCGCGCATTTTTTCTAAACGCTCATGGGAGCAATAGCACTTATATGCTTTATCTTCAGCTAGAAGCGCGTCAATAAGTTGCTTATACCGATCGAAACGCTGGGTTTGATAAATAGGCTCTTCATCCCAGGTAAGGCCAAGCCACTGCATTCCCTCAAAAATGGCATCGATCGCTGATTGGGTTGAACGTTCGCGATCTGTATCTTCGATTCGCAGTACAAACTTACCACCAGCAGCGCGAGCTACTAGCCAAGCATAAAGGGCTGTACGGGCGCCACCTACGTGTAAATATCCTGTGGGGCTTGGTGCAAAACGAGAAACAACTGACATAGTTCATTTTCCTGTGGGTGTTTTGTGAACATTAATTTGTGAATATTAATTAGTGAACATAGTTTGAAGAACACAAATTAGTGAATGGGCGCAATTATAACAGAATTATCTAGGCCACTACACTGATCCACTTTCGGGTTCTGGGCCTATTCATAGCAATAGATAGTTTGTTGAACACACTAAGCCTATACTGGCTATATACAACAATAATGATAATCCCACAGCGAGGAACACCCCTGTGAACATAATATTCACTACTTTATTTATTACAATGCTACTGCCATTTTTAGCAAAAGCGCCTTTGGTGATTGCGATGAACCGCCAACCCGGTGGTTACAACAACAGAAACCCAAGAAAGCAGCAAGCTGGATTATCTGGTTTTGGGGAACGCGCAACAGCGGCCCACTACAACAGTTTTGAAGCGCTTGTTATCTATGCGAGTGCAGTGTTGGCGGTTGCTTACATGGGTACTGCCGATACAATTGCGATAACACTGGCTTGGGTATTCGTAGCTTCGCGTGTGCTTTATTTAGTTTGCTATTGGTATGATCGCAGCACCATACGCTCACTCGTATGGCTTGTAGGCATAGTAGCAGCCTTTGTAATGGCTGGCCGGGCAATTTGGGGATAGCGTGTAGTAAGCGCACCTAAAAATCAGCTATAAAAAAACGCCCTTTAATCGCTTAAAGGGCGTTTTTCTGTATCTGGTGGATGGTACTGGGCTCGAACCAGTGACCCCCGCCTTGTAAGGGCGGTGCTCTCCCAGCTGAGCTAACCATCCTGGGATCTTGCTTGCACTCGCAAAGCTCGTTCTATTACTTAAGCACTGCGATTAAAATTTGGTGGATGGTACTGGGCTCGAACCAGTGACCCCCGCCTTGTAAGGGCGGTGCTCTCCCAGCTGAGCTAACCATCCTGGGATACTTCTTAAATGCTAACCTAAAACACTAGCTTAAAATCCAGCGCTTGGCGAATTTGGTGGATGGTACTGGGCTCGAACCAGTGACCCCCGCCTTGTAAGGGCGGTGCTCTCCCAGCTGAGCTAACCATCCACATTTCGCTGAGTTGCAGGCCGCTATTATAGGGATGCGGCGAAAGCTGTCAACCGCAATTTGCCTGCTTTTATCTTAACTGCCGATTTTTACACCATTTCGCCGAGAAATTAACCGTGCGTTTTTAACTGTTCACGCAATTGCTTCAATTCATCACGCATTTTCGCCGCCTTTTCAAACTCCAAATCCTTTGCTGCTTGATACATGTTCTTCTCGCGTACACTAATTTCTTGCATCAATTCTTTCGGATCGCGATATTCTGGAATGCGAATGCCAGCACCTGCCGCCGCAACGCGTTCTTTATCACGTTTCCGTTTCGCTGCACCACCACCAAGATCCATAACATCGGTAACCCGTTTATTCAAACCTTGCGGGGTTATGCCATGCTCTACATTATAGGCAACTTGTTTCGCTCGGCGTCGATCGGTTTCATCCATCGCTCGTTGCATCGAGCCGGTAATTCGGTCGGCGTAAAGAATTGCTTTGCCATTCACATTTCTCGCAGCGCGGCCAATGGTTTGAATTAACGAACGTTCCGCGCGCAAGAAACCTTCTTTATCCGCATCTAATATCGCTACCAACGAAACTTCAGGAATATCTAAGCCTTCCCGTAGCAAGTTAATGCCAATTAGGGCATCAAACTCGCCTAAACGCAGATCGCGGATAATTTCCATACGCTCTACGGTATCAATATCGGAATGCAAGTAACGTACACGAATACCATGTTCATCAAGATAATCAGCTAAATCTTCCGACATCCGCTTAGTAAGCGTGGTAACTAATACCCGCTCGCCTTTTGCCGCGCGAATACGAATTTCCGACATCACATCGTCTACCTGCGTAGCCACTGGCCGAATCTCAATTTCCGGATCAATAAGCCCTGTTGGCCGCACCACTTGCTCAACAACATCGCCACCACATTTCTCTACTTCATAGTTGCCTGGCGTTGCCGAAACATAAATGGTTTGTGGTGAAATAGCTTCGAATTCCGCAAATTTCAGTGGCCGGTTATCCAGTGCTGAAGGCAAGCGAAAACCATAACCAACTAAATTTTCTTTACGTGAACGATCGCCTTTGTACATCGCGCCCACTTGCGAAACGGTAACGTGCGATTCATCGATAATTAGTAAAGCATCATCCGGCAAGTAATCCATCAAGGTTGGTGGTGGCTCGCCCGGAGCTCGGCCCGAGAGATAACGTGAGTAGTTCTCAATGCCCGAGCAATAGCCAAGCTCCAACATCATTTCGATATCAAACTGGGTGCGTTCGCGAATACGCTGCTCTTCGATAAGCTTATTTTCACCTATAAATTGTTCCCGGCGATCTTTAAGTTCTTCTTTAATACGATCAATCGCCTCAACTATTTTATCGCGCGGCGTTACATAGTGGGTTTTCGGATACACAGTGAAACGTGCCAAATCAGCCTGCAGTACTTGCCCGGTAAGTGGTTCAAACAAGCTTATGCGTTCAATTTCATCATCAAAAATTTCAATGCGTACGGCGGTATCATCGGATTCTGCCGGGAATACATCAATCACTTCCCCACGCACACGGTAAGTACCGCGGGTAAAGGCTTCATCATTACGTTTGTATTGAATTGTAGCGAGATTGCGAATGATATCGCGCGGATCAATAATATCGCCGCGGCGAATGTGCAGCATCATTTTGCGATAGGATTGCGGATCACCCAAACCGTAAATAGCCGAAACCGAAGCAATAAGCACAACATCGCGGCGCTCCATTAATGCCTTGGTAGCCGATAAGCGCATTTGCTCAATGTGCTCGTTAATCGAGGCATCTTTTTCAATAAAAGTATCGGTAGTAGGCACGTAGGCTTCTGGCTGATAATAATCGTAGTAAGAAACAAAATATTCCACCGCGTTATTCGGGAAAAACTCTTTCATTTCACCATATAACTGCGCCGCCAACGTTTTGTTATGGGCCAAAATCAACGTTGGCCGATTCGTGCTAGCAATTACGTTTGCCATGGTAAAGGTTTTGCCTGAACCGGTAACCCCCAGCAAGGTTTGCTGTGCTAAGCCCGCATCAAGGTTTTCAATCAGCTTGCTAATGGCTTTGGGTTGATCGCCAGCAGGCTGATAATCTGAAACTAGCTTAAAATCACGCGCCATGCTGTTCTCCTTTCGGTTCATTCGCGGTAGCCGTCGCTACCGCACTTGCAGGTACTAAGCGCCCTGCTTGCCCATTTGTTTCCCGCATAAACCAGCGATAAGCCAGCCAAGCGGTTATTACGTTCGCCAATACCCCGCCGGCAAACATTCCCGGCAAACCGGCAAGCGTATTACCAAGCCAGGAAAGAGGCACAAACATAACAAACAAACGCACTAGGCTCAGCACTAACGCTTGCATGGGCAAGTGCAGTGCATTTAATGAAGAATTAGTAAGAATAATCCAACCTTGGACGCCATAACCTAATGGCATAATCCATACAAACAAAGCGAGCACTCGCGCCACTTCAGCATCGCGCGCAAACGCGAGTTGAATTACCGGCAGCAGCGCCAGCATTAATAAATAAACGGCTGCTTGTAGTAACAGAATAAGTTTGAGTGCAGTTTTATACGCGGCTTGTACGCGTTGGATCTTACCGGCACCAAAGTTTTGGCTGATAAACGGTGGCAGCGACATAGAAAGCGCCAGAATAACTACCGATGCAATTGATTCAATACGTGAGCCCGCACCAAACGCAGCTACAGCCGGAGCACCGTGCGTTGCAACAATAGCGGTAAGCACACCCATTGCAATTGGTGTAAGCATATTGGCACTCGCGGCCGGCAACCCAATGCGGAGTAATTGCTTCGATGCACGCCAAAAATCAATAAAGCCGGGTGGTAACGGTTCAATTAAACGCTTGCGCCAAACCAAAAGATAAATAATCGCAGCAAAACCGATCAGCCAAGAACCCACGCTTGCATAAGCAGCACCCTGCATTCCCATTGCCGGAATCGGGCCCCAACCAAAAATCAGAATAGGATCTAATATGGCATTTACTAAACCACCGCCCGCCATGATCAGCGATGGTGTTTTGGTATCACCCGAGGCACGCAGAATACTGTTACCTACCATCGGCAACACTAGAAATATAGCGCCCAAGAACCAAATATTCATGTAAGCATCGATCAGCGGCTGAATTTCCGGTGTGGCGCCCAGCATGGCGAAAATCGGCCGCGAAAAAATAAAGCCAAATAACGCCAGTAATCCAACTAAAATGGCAGAAAGCCACAGTGCCGTACTGCCACTATTGCGTGCCTCTTCATCTTCGTTGGCACCCAACTTACGGGCGATCACCGCCGAAGTGCCAATCCCTAAACCAATAGTTAAACTAATCACAGTAAAAGTAACTGGAAAGGTAAAGCCAATTGCAGCGAGTGATTCAGTGCCTAAAAGGCTAATAAAGAAGGTATCCACCAAATTAAAACTGATGAGTGTGGCCACACCCGCAATCATAGGCCACGTCATTGCCCACAAGGTAGGCGTTATCGGGCCATTAAGCATTTGCTGTGATTTCTGTGTGGATGCCGCCGAGCGCATACCATCTCCTCGAACTACTGGGCTGGTGGCCACATGAATCGTGCAAAAAACTTGCTGAAATCGAACTTCAGCGCACGTTCTGTGAAGCCTTTAGGAAAGCCTGATACTATACCCGAATTACCGCATAAACACCACGTTCAAGCTATTTCTGCCGCTGGACTTTTAGCCTCACTCCACATATAGTTAGCGGCCAGTGCTCACATCTTTTTTTCATAAAAAACTACGTTAACAGGTGCCTTGTGGATTACAAACTTTCCAAGCGCGTCAATGCTATTAAACCATCTCCAACCTTGGCTGTTAGCCAAAAAGCTGCCGAATTAAAAGCAGCGGGTGCCGATGTTATTGGTTTAGGTGTTGGTGAGCCAGATTTTACTACCCCAAAATTTATCTGTGATGCGGCCAAAGCAGCTATCGATGCTGGCCACACACGGTATACCGCAGTTGATGGCATTCCTGAGTTGAAAAAAGCGGTTTGCGCTAAGTTCGCCCGCGATAATCAACTGCAGTATGAACCAAACCAAATTCTTGTTTCAGCTGGCGGCAAGCATAGTATCTTTAATCTACTCACGGCTTGGCTTGATGAAGGCGATGAAGTGGTGATTCCTGCCCCATATTGGGTTTCTTACCCCGACATGACATTACTGGTAGGCGCAAAGCCGGTAGTGATAGAAGCTGGCATTGAGCAATCTTATAAAATTACTGCAGAGCAGCTCGATGCCGCGATTACCGCAAAAACTAAATTACTGTTTTTGAATAGCCCTTCAAACCCAACCGGAATGGCCTACAGCGCGGAAGAGTTAAAAGCGTTAGCGGAAGTATTACGTAAGCACCCACAGGTATTAATTGCCACCGATGATATGTATGAACATATTTTGTGGACAGAAGCGCCGTTTGTGAATTTACCTATGGTGGCTCCAGATCTAATGGAACGCACCGTAATACTCTCGGGTGTATCTAAAGCGTATGCGATGACCGGCTGGCGAATCGGCTATGCCGCGGGCCCGAAAGCCATTATTGCAGCAATGAAGAAAGTACAATCGCAAAGTACATCGAACCCGGCATCGATTTCTCAGTATGCGGCGCTTGCTGCCTTAAATGGCGATCAAAGCTTTATCGGTGAGATGGTTACTGAATTTCGCGCGCGCCACGATAAACTCGTTGAAGGCTTAAGCCAGATTCCTGGGTTAAAAGTAATTGCTGGCGATGGCACTTTCTACGCTTTTCCAAATATCGAGGGCTTGATGGCGAAAGTGGGCGTAGAAACCGATGTAGAGCTTTGCGAACGTTTATTGAGTGAGGCTAACGTAGCGTTGGTTCCAGGCTCAGCATTTGGCTCTCCGGGCCATTTCCGCCTTTCTTTCGCTGCCAGCCGTGAAGTGTTAGCAGAAGCCGTTAAGCGAATTGCAAAATTTGCCGCTGATTACCAATAAACGAACCCCGTCGGTTGTATCTTACAATCACTAAAAAGGCGTTGGCGATTCATATCGCCAACGCCTTTTGCTTTTGTGTAGGCAAATGCTCAAAACCGCTCGTTTTCACTACGAAAAAATGGCGCAAAATTAGCCAATTTAAAACTTGAAACTGCAAATTAAGTCAAGCTGTCATATTTAGCAGATAGTATAAATCACCACCAAGTTGGTAAGCACTCCGCGTTAACTATGCAGAAAATATAGCATTCTTCTGCGAAAATAAATGAAAGTAATACACAAGCATTTGCGAATATTGTTGGAATTACGCACCAACCCTGTGCAAAATCCAACCTCTCGCAACTATTTTTTATAACTTGTTGAAAATAAACGGATATAAAAATCGTGCCAGTTTTTAACCTACGCCATAAATCCGCTATAACCCCCGTAAAATAGGCTCGCCCACAGAGTTAACCACAGCTTTATCCACAGAAATAGTGGATAAGATCCTGTGAACCACGAGTATCAAGCGATCAACCCAATTGTGGATAATTTGTTAAACACCTGAACCACAAAAATCAGAAAAGAACTACTAATATTTTGCTTTTTGGGCAACAAAGATTAAAACAGAATCAACACGCTCAAAATCTGCACAAATAGACCTCGATTTTAAAAATTGTTGAGCTTCTATATTGACAGCGTAAGCCCATGCCATTAACATCTCGCCCCGTTAAGCGATTCCCCAGTAGCTCAGTTGGTTAGAGCGGTGGACTGTTAATCCATGTGTCGTTGGTTCGAATCCAACCTGGGGAGCCACTTGCTTAACGCCTCAATACCCAATATCAATTCCCCAGTAGCTCAGTTGGTTAGAGCGGTGGACTGTTAATCCATGTGTCGTTGGTTCGAATCCAACCTGGGGAGCCATTGAGCTCCATCTCGGCAACACCCTTCCCACTAAGCATCACCATTACAGCAACGACTACCACAACGCACACACGATAAGTTCGTTTGCGCTTAGGCAGCATTATTCCGCTCACTGCAACGTTAATAAAAACACGGGGTATATGAAGAAACTCTGTACTTGCGAGGTTAAACCGTTAATGGTGTTGGCAGTAAGGTCAGCGTGAAAGCTGCAATGGATGTACCGAGAATGGCGCCAGCGATAACGTCACTTGGATAATGTACACCCAGAGCAACGCGCGAAATCGCCACAGCAGTAGCCCATCCGTAAAAAACAGGCGCCCATACCGGAAAACTTGCAATGACCAGTGCTGCAAACAAAAATGCCGCTGTGGAATGGCCTGATGGAAATGAAAATCGATCGGCAGGCTTTAACACTATTTTTTCTTTACGGCGCAATATAGGACGATCGCGCCGGAGTAAATTCTTTAATGCAATGAACAGAGGGATCTCTAACGCAAACGCTAGTAGCGCGCGCTGAATGAACAAAATGCTGCCCTCGAAAGCCGCAATACCTGCTAACAAAGCGAACAATGCGTAATATGGCCCATCACCGCTTCGTGAAAGCCAAAAGGCAAGTCGGCTTTTTCTTAACGAGCGTGTTGTATGAAACAACCAATGAAATGTCATTTCATCGAACGCTCGCAGGCGTTTAAAAATAGAGATCAAACGAGAGTCCTCACCACTTTTTCCGGCCTCCCGGCTACGAATTGAATTTCACATCTTACTGGAAACGGTAAGTGCTGCCTACATAGTTACTACGGAAAATACCGGATTTGGCTTAATTACCCAGAAAAACCTACATTCTGTAAGTTGTTTCCGCGGGCGTAAACCCTGATAATAGCCCCATACTTTTCCATTCGATGCACAGATACAGCAAAAGGTTGTAGATGACAGAAATACTCTTGCTTCTGGTTGCTACCGTTTTAGTGAACAACTTTGTGTTGGTTCAGTTTCTTGGCCTATGCCCATTTATGGGGGTATCCAATAAACTGGAAACCGCTATTGGTATGTCGCTGGCCACTACTTTTGTACTCACCTTAGCCTCGGTGAGTAGTTACTTGGTGAATCATTATATTCTACAACCATTTAATTTAATGTCGTTGCGAACACTGAGCTTTATTCTCGTAATTGCCGTGGTGGTGCAGTTTACCGAAATGGTTGTACACAAAACCAGCCCTACCCTGTACCGGTTACTGGGTATCTTTCTTCCACTGATTACCACCAACTGCGCCGTCCTCGGTGTGGCTTTATTGAACGTGAATGAGCAACACAACTTTGTGCAATCAATTGTATATGGTTTTGGTGCGGCCCTTGGCTTCTCGTTAGTTCTCGTGCTCTTTGCCGCCTTGCGAGAACGTGTAGCCGCCGCTGATGTACCACAACCATTTAAAGGTGCTGCGATCGGAATGATTTTAGCCGGCCTGATGTCGCTGGCATTTATGGGCTTCGCCGGGTTGGTTACCACGTCATGAGTTGGTTTATCGGTATCATGGCATTGGCCACCATCGCACTTGTGGCCGGATTAATTTTAGGCTTTGCGGCCATTCGTTTCCGCGTTGAAAGCGATCCTATCGTGGAGCAGATTGATAACTTGTTGCCACAAACCCAATGCGGTCAATGTGGTTACCCAGGTTGTCGCCCTTATGCTGAAGCTATCGCCAATGGTGATGAACTCAACAAGTGCCCGCCTGGCGGCCAAGCCACTATTGATCAGCTCGCCGATTTACTTGGTCGCGAAGCCAAGCCTTTAGACGAGGCGCACGGTGAAGAAGCACAAAAAACCGTAGCGGTAATTCGTGAAGATGAATGTATTGGCTGCACCAAATGCATTCAGGCCTGCCCGGTTGACGCCATATTGGGTGCCGCCAAACAAATGCACACCGTAATTGCTGATGAGTGTACCGGCTGCGATTTATGCGTTGAGCCTTGCCCCGTTGATTGTATTGATATGGTGCCCGTAGCCACTAAACCGGAGCGCTGGAAATGGCAGCTCGATCAGATACCAGTAAATGTGATAGATGCGAGCAAAGCTGCATCTGCTGAATCGGCGAGTAAGGCAAGTTAATGGCGATTGATATTTCAGCAACCAGCAAACTGTGGAGCTTCCCCGGCGGCATTCATCCGCCTGAGCGAAAAGCCCCTGCAAACATGACTGCGATTCAGCGTTTTCCGTTGCCACCTGTTCTGTTTATTCCGCTGCGTCAACATGCCGGTGAGCCAGGTGAGCTTTGTGTTGCCGTGGGCGATTATGTATTGAAAGGCCAGCCTCTAACCATTCCCGGCGTTGATAATGGTTTACCAGTACATGCTTCTACATCGGGGACCATTACGGCTATTCAGCAGCATCCGTTGAACCATCCTTCAGGGCTCACCGGGCTTACCTTATGCTTGGAACCCGACGGTAAAGACGCTTGGTATCCCCGGCAACCAATTGCCAATATCGATGCCATTAGCCAGCGAGAAGTGCTGCAACATTTGCAAGCCATGGGCATTGCCGGGCTTGGCGGCGCAGGTTTTCCCACGGCCCGGAAGGTTGCTGGTGCGCGCAATATCGATGTATTAATTATTAACGGTGTGGAGTGCGAACCTTACATTGTTTCCGATGATCGCCTTATGCGTGAACATGCCGGTGAGATTCTGGCAGGAAGCCTTTTACTGCAAAAGCTCACCTCGGCGAAGCAACTGGTGATTGCAATCGAAGATAACAAGCCTGAAGCCGCAGCAGCATTTGCCGCCGCAATTCACGATTCTAACGCAACGGATACTGACACTACGGAACTCAAAGGCGCTGCGGCGGTACTTAAAATAGTACCTACACGCTACCCTTCCGGTGGCGAAAAGCAGTTGATTCAAATACTCACCGGTAAACAGGTTCCAGTGCGGGGATTGCCCGCAGATATCGGCATTCTAATGCAGAATGTGGGTACCGCTTTTGCAGTTGCGCGCGCGATTCACCATGGCGAACCATTATTAGAGCGCGTAGTCACGATCACCGGTGAAGCAGTGCACCAACCGGGCACAGCGTGGGCGTTACTAGGCACCCCCATTGAATATTTATTAGCCCAATCAGGTTTTAGGGCGCAAGAAAAAAAGCAGCGGGTGATTATGGGTGGCCCGATGATGGGCTTCACAGTAACCAACTTGCAAATTCCGGTGATTAAAACAACCAACTGTATTCTGGCGCCCTCGCAAAAAGAACTCGCTCCCGCCGAAGCAGAAATGGCCTGCATTCGCTGCGGTGCCTGTGAAATTGCCTGCCCAGCTTCCCTGTTACCGCAGCAATTACAGTGGCTAGCCAAAGCCAAAGATTACGATGGTTTAAAACAACATAACCTTGCGGATTGTATTGAATGCGGTGCATGTGCTTATGTATGCCCAAGCCAAATTCCATTGGTACAGTATTATCGGCAAGCAAAAGCCGAAATTCGTGAACAAGCCATTGAACAGCAAAAAGCGGAAATTGCGCGCCAGCGTTTTGAAGCACGCCAAGCACGGCTCGAGCGCGAAAAAGAAGAGCGCTTAGCGAAACATAAAAAGGCGGCTGAAGCGCGGAAAGCAGCGCAAGCAGCGCAAGCAGCTCGGCAAACTGAATCGTCTACGGATGGCGAACAAGATCCGGTGAAAGCCGCGTTAGCGCGCGTAAAAGCCAAAAAAGCGCAACAGGATCGCGGTGTTGAACCGGCAAAATCAGAGCAAAAAGATGCGGTGGCCGCTGCGGTAGCGCGCGCGAAAGCGAAAAAGGCAGAACGCGATGCCAACGCCGAGAGCACACCGGCCACAACCGAGAAAAAAGATGCGGTGGCCGCGGCAGTAGCGCGCGCGAAAGCGAAAAAAGCTGAGCGCGAACGGTTAGCGAAACTCGAAGCCGAGAATATTGGCGATAGCGAAAATAAGCAGAATGCAACGAACAATAAAGGTAACGAAAACTCATGAGTTTCTATATTGCTTCTTCACCGCATCATCACCAACGCCGCACCACTGCAAAACTCATGCAGCTTGTGCTTTTTGCTATGCTTCCAGGGTTTTTAGCACAACTTTACTTCTTTGGTTGGGGCGTTATTTTTCAACTTTCGTTGGCGATTGCAGTAGCACTTGCCGCCGAATCTTTATGCTTAATTGCACGCGATCGCGCACCTGCTTCGGGATTACAAGATAACACCGCAATCGTTACCGCCGCATTACTTGCAGTAAGCATTCCACCATTAGCTCCGTGGTGGGTCATTGTGATTGGTACGCTCTTTGCCATTGTGGTGGTAAAACACCTTTTTGGTGGCGTTGGCCACAACATATTCAACCCTGCGATGGCCGGCTATGTATTGCTACTCATTTCATTTCCAGTGCAAATGACCGCTTGGATGCCGCCAACAGGGCTAGCATCAAACGCGCCCGGCTTTATCGATTCTCTGTATTTATTCCTATTTCAATTTACCAATGAAGGTTTTAGCCTCGAACAGGTGCGCCGTATCGATACCGGTTCCATGCTTGATGCCGTGGTTATGGCAACGCCGCTCGATCATGTAAAAACGCAACTGAGCCAAGGCGCCACGCTAAGTGAAGCGTTGCAGCACCGGCAATTTACAGGCTTCGCCGGAGCCGGGTGGCAATGGGTTAATTTTGCTTACCTGCTTGGTGGTTTACTGCTTTTACAACAGCGCGTTATTCAATGGCATATCCCTGTCGCGATGCTCGGTGCCCTTTCCATTTGTGCCATTCTCGGCAGTATTTTCGCGCCCGATCTTTTACCGGGCTTAAATATTCATTTGTTCAGCGGCGCTACTATGTTTGCCGCTTTCTTTATCGCTACTGATCCGGTTTCGGCAGCTACATCAAGCAAAGGTAAGCTGATCTACGCGACACTCATTGGCGTTCTTATTTATGTGATTCGTAGCTACGGTGGATATCCCGATGCAGTGGCCTTTGCAGTACTTTTAGCCAACCTGTGTGTGCCGGTTATCGATCAATATACGCGCCCAGTTACCTATGGCCATCGTAAGGAAGAAAGCTGATGCTAAAAAATATGCAGAAAAACGGCTTTATTCTCGGGGCCTTTGCGATTGCCGCCACCTCCTTAGTTGTGGCTACTCAATACCTCACCGCAGATCGCATCGAGGAACAGCAACGTAGCGAATTATTGCGCACCCTAAACGCGCTCATTCCGGCAGCTCAGCATGATAACGACCTCTACGCCGATTGTACGCTGATTGCCGCACCTGAAGCCTTAGGCGCGCCGCAACAACCCATTTATCGTTCACGATTAGATGGCCAAAGCAACGCGCTCGCTATTCGTGCCACCGCAACCGATGGTTATAGCGGCAATATTCACTTTTTGGTAGCCATAAACGTAAACGGCCAGGTACAAGGCGTACGCGTATTACAACATCGAGAAACCCCGGGCTTGGGTGATAAAATCGAATTGAAGAAAAGTGATTGGGTATTATCATTTGATGGTGAGCGCGTACGTAGCGAAAACGATTCGCGCTGGGCGGTACGCCGCGATAACGGCATGTTTGATCAATTCACGGGTGCTACTATTACACCACGAGCACTGGTAAATGCGGTGCGAAAAGCGGTTTGGTATGGGCAAGAAAATAGCCAAGCGCTATTTAATGCGCCTGCCAACTGTTACGCAGAGAACCCAGAAATCGCGGCAATCGATGTTGTGGAGCAAACAGAATGAGTAGTGAGTTTCATACCTTAAGCAAAGATGGTTTATGGGAAAACAACCCCGCGTTAGTGCAATTGCTAGGCTTGTGCCCGCTGCTTGCGGTTTCCGGCACCATAACGAATGCGCTTGGGTTAGGTATCGCTACTCTGCTGGTGTTAGTCGGTTCTAACATCACGGTTTCATTAGTACGTAACTTTGTGCCAAACGAAATTCGTATCCCGGTATTTGTTATCGTGATTGCTACTTTTGTTACCTTAGTAGAACTCACCATGAATGCCTTTACTTACGGGCTGTATATGGCACTGGGTATTTTTATTCCATTGATCGTAACGAACTGTGCGATTATCGGCCGAGCAGAAGCCTACGCTTCGAAAAATAATTGGTATAAAGCGGGTTTCGATGGCCTCATGATGGGGCTCGGTTTTGCCGCGGTTCTGGTTGCACTTGGCGCCATGCGCGAGCTGATCGGCCAAGGCACCCTGTTTGATGGCGCTGAATTATTACTTGGCGAATGGGCAAGTTCGTTGCGCGTGCAGCTTATTGAGTTTGATTACCCGCTACTCATCGCGATTCTGCCTCCAGGAGCATTTATTGGCTTAGGCTTCTTAATTGCAGGTAAAAACTGGCTCGATGCCCGCAAGCGCGAAAAACTAGCCAAGGCACCGGTAGAGAAAGCACAACGCGCTCGTGTAACCCACGTATCCTGATCTGCCAAAGCTGATCTGAAAAAAATTCACCTGAAGAAAATTCACCTGAAGAAAAGAACAGCGAATGAATCAACAAAAACGTATCGAAATTTTAACGCGGCTGCGGGACAACAACCCAAATCCCACCACCGAACTTAACTTTAGCAACCCCTTTGAGTTGCTCATCGCGGTGTTACTCTCAGCGCAAGCCACAGATGTTGGCGTAAACAAAGCCACCGGGCCATTATTTGCTGTAGCGAATAACCCTGTCGATATGCTGGCATTAGGGGTTGATGGAGTAAAACATTACATAAAAACCATTGGTTTATTTAATACCAAAGCCGAAAACACCATTAAAACCTGCCGAATTCTGGTAGAAAAGCATAATGGTGTAGTGCCGGAAGATCGGGCCGCACTCGAGGCATTGCCTGGTGTGGGCCGAAAAACAGCCAATGTAGTGCTCAACACAGCCTTCGGTTGGCCCACCATTGCCGTTGATACGCACATCTTTCGGGTCAGCAATCGCACGAAGCTAGCGCAAGGCAAAAATGTTGACGCGGTGGAGCAACGATTATTAAAAGTGGTGCCGGCCGAATTTAAAGTAGATGTACACCACTGGCTGATTCTTCATGGCCGGTACACGTGCATCGCGCGTAAACCTCGTTGTGGCTCTTGTATTATTGAAGATTTATGCGAATTTAAAGAAAAAATCGATATTTAAACGCCTCGAGGCATCGTTCATTAACCGGCCGTTGAGGAAGAAAGCGCCAATATGTTGCGCTCTCCATGGCGCACTGCAATACTGAGCTTAACCCCACACATTTGGAGTGAACACAATGAAGCTCACAATTATTGGTTTAATCGCACTTTTGGCAATTCCTTTCGCCACAACGAGTTACGCTGAATCAACAAACACTACCGCCGATACAACCTCCTCTGCGCGTCATGCCACTATTAGTGATGCATTAGAGCAACGTGTAATTGAATGGCGCCGTGATCTGCACCAGCACCCCGAGTTAAGTAATCGCGAGTTTCGCACTTCAGGTATCGTTGCCGAGCATTTGCGTGCATTAGGTTTAGAGGTAACCACCGACATCGCGCATACCGGTGTTGTTGGTATACTTCGTGGCGCCCATCCAGGGCCTACGGTTGCTCTACGTGCGGATATGGATGCACTACCGGTAAAAGAAATGACTGACGTGCCATTTGCTTCCACCGCAACCGGGCAATACCGTGGCCGTGAAGTGCCCGTAATGCACGCCTGCGGCCATGACCTCCATGTTGCTATGTTAATGGGTGCCGCCGAATATCTGGCTGGAATTCAGGCGGAGCTTAGCGGCGACATCATGTTTATCTTTCAGCCCGCCGAAGAAGGTGCCCCAGATGGCGAGGAAGGTGGTGCGGAGCTCATGCTCAAAGAAGGCTTGTTTGATATCGCGAAACCCGATGCCGTATTTGGAATCCACGTTTGGTCTGCCGGCACTACCGGCCATATTGGCTATCGCCAAGGGCCTTTAATGGCATCATCCGATCGTTTTGAAATTCGAGTGCTGGGTGAACAAACCCATGGTTCACGCCCATGGGGCGGCATTGATCCAATCGTTGTAGCCAGCCAAATTATCAATAATGTACAAACCATTGTGAGCCGGCAAGTGAATATCACCAAAGCACCTGCTGTGGTAAGCTTTGGCATCGTTGAAGGCGGCGTGCGCAACAATATTATTCCTGATGAAGTATACCTCGAAGGTACCATCCGCAATTTTGATATGGATATTCGCAGCGAAATTTTCGAAAAACTAACAACCACCGCCGAAATGACCGCTGCCGCCAGTGGCGCTAAAGCTGAGGTGACCATTGACGAGGGCTACCCCGTTACGGTAAACAGCCCTGATTTAGTTACCCGAATGATGCCAACAACGGAACGTATTATTGGTCGTGAGAATCTGTATGAAGCCGATTTAGTGACCGGTGCAGAAGATTTCTCATTTTACGCATTGGAAGTACCGAGTATGTTTGTGTTTCTTGGAATTACACCGCCGGACCAGGATCCCTCGGCGGCGCCCAGTAACCATTCACCATACTTTTATGCCGACGAAGATTCTTTGCGTGTTGGTACCGAGCTTCTGATTAATTGGGCGTTGGATTATCCGGCCGCACGTTAAGTTTGTAACTTTAAATATAAAAGGATATTCATGAGTGATTCACCAGCCGACGAGAGCAATCAAGGCAAGAAAGCCTTGGCACTAAAAGATCGCTTTCGTGGGTATTTTCCGGTTGTCATCGATGTAGAAACCGCTGGTTTTAACGCGAAAACCGATGCCCTTCTTGAAATAGCGGCGGTATTGGTAGATTTCGATGACAACGGCCAGCTTGTGCCGGTAGCCACACATCATGCTCACATCAAGCCTTTTGTAGGTGCCAACATTGAACAGGCTGCTATTGATTTTAACGGTATTGAACCATTCAGCGAATTACGTGGCGCGATTGATGAAGGCGAAGCCTTACGGGATATGTTCCGTGCTATTCGTAAAGCGCAAAAAGCGGCCGATTGTCAGCGCTGTGTGCTGGTGGGCCACAATGCCACTTTTGATCATAGTTTCTTGATGGCGGCGGCGGAACGCGCGAGTTTGAAGCGAAATCCTTTTCACCCTTTTGTTACTTTCGATACCACCGCATTAGCAGCGCTTACGATCGGCCAAACGGTGTTAGTAAAGGCTTGCCGGGCCGCTGGCATCCCGTTCGATAGCAAAGAAGCACACAGCGCAGTGTACGATACTGAACGCACCGCAGAACTATTTTGCTGGATGGTGAATCGCTATCAAAACTTAGGGGGTTGGCCACTCACCCCCGCGCCCGAAACGCCAGAGCCAAGCACCACCCCAGATCAGTAAGCAGCCAACAAAAAAGGCGAAATCAGAAACGATTTCGCCTTTTTTAATGCAGAATTTAACCTGCTAATATGTGCTTATAACTTACCGCTATTCTTCGATAAGTAATCAGCAACACCTTTCGCATCAGCTTTCATGCCTTCATCACCAGCATTCCAGCCCGCTGGGCATACTTCACCGTGTTCTTGGTGGAAGTTCAACGCATCAACCATACGTAGCATTTCGTCTACGTTACGGCCCAATGGTAAATCGTTTACCACTTGATGACGCACTTGGCCTTCTTCATCAATTAAGAATGACGCACGGAATGCAACACCTGCTTCTGGGTGCTCAATATCGTAAGCTTTTACGATTTCATGTTTAACGTCAGCAACCAGTGGGTATTTAACTTCGCCGATACCGCCCTTCTCAACTGGCGTGCTGCGCCATGCGTGATGCGAGAATTGTGAATCGATAGACACACCAATCACTGCTACGCCACGCTTTTCAAATTCAGCTAAACGCTTATCAAAAGCGATTAATTCAGATGGACAAACAAACGTAAAATCGAGCGGGTAAAAGAAAAGCACCGCTTTTTTACCTTTGATGTGGTCGCTCAGAGTGAAACCTTCAACAATTTCACCATTACCCAATACTGCTGCCGCAGTAAAATCAGGGGCCTGACGGCCAACTAATACAGCCATTTTATCTCTCCGTTTTTTGGTTATATTTGGGTAGTGAACACTACCTAAAGTTACGTGTTGGAATACGCTAGCAACGTATTAAAGATATTGGGGTTGCTCATGAAAAAAACAACCCCAAGAAAATCACTCAGCGCCGTTTTCATCTACTTCTGGCGCGGCTTCCGCTACAAGCGGTTGCAATTCACCTTGTTGGAACATTTCCAGAATAATATCGCAACCACCAATTAACTCACCGTTAATCCATAGTTGTGGAAATGTTGGCCAATCCGCTATACGCGGAAGTTCAGCGCGAATATCAGGATTCTGCAAAATATCAACATAAGCGAACGGCTTACCGCACGCCATCAACGCCTGAGATGCCTGCGCTGAAAAACCACAGCTTGGTAATTTTGGCGAACCTTTCATATATAACAAAACTGGATTCTCAGCGATTTGTTCGCGAATGCGTGCTTCTGTATCTTGGGTTTGCTCTGGCTGCATATCTTGCATAACAACTCCTTAAAAAATAAAAGTAGGCCGATATCACAAAAGGCCGTGTAGCACTCTCATATCACTTTAAATTATTTCGCTTAAAGCGTATCGCCATGTGAAGGCGTGCATTATAACACAAGCAAGATAATGGGATGAACCATCTGAACACATTACGATTATTGTTTTACACCCTTGAAATCCAAATCAAGCGCCACCATGTATACTTTAACGTTATAGCAAAATAATGGCCTTTTTCGCTTGCCATTGTCTGTTATGGGCAACAACCGCTATAATGAAAAAAGAATTTAGGATTACCGGCAACCATAAGCCACGGTTACCATTTTATAAGGTTATGGTTGTCAGCATTATGACAACGAATGGAGAAGCATAATATGTCTTTTGAATTACCAGCACTTCCTTACGAAAAAAATGCACTTGAACCACACATTTCTGCTGAAACTTTAGAATATCACTATGGCAAACATCACCAAACATACGTTGATAAGCTAAATGGCCTTGTTGAAGGTTCTGAGTTTGCCGGTAAATCTTTAGAAGAAATCGTGAAAACTTCTAGCGGTGGCGTATTTAACAATGCAGCGCAAATTTGGAATCACACTTTCTATTGGCATTGCTTAAGCCCAAATGGCGGCGGCGAACCAACTGGCGCATTGGCAGAAGCCATTAACAAAAAATGGGGTTCTTTCGAGAAGTTTAAAGAAGCCTTTACCACCAGCGCTGTGAACAATTTTGGTTCAAGCTGGACGTGGTTAGTGAAAACCAAAGATGGCGGTGTTGATATTGTGAACACCAGCAACGCAGAAACGCCAGTTACTGATGAAAGCTATGTTCCAGTATTAACCGTAGATTTGTGGGAACACGCATACTACATTGATTACCGTAATGCTCGTCCGAAGTACATGGAAGCATTCTGGTCGTTAGTGAACTGGGAATTTGCTAGCAAAAACTTCGGTTAATGCGGCATTAGAGATACCCAGACGTATCGAAACAAAAAACGGCACCCACGGGTGCCGTTTTTTTTTTCGTTCAGCAGCCTTGAGCGCGGAATAACAGCCTTGAGCGGGGAGTAACAGCCTTGAGCGGGGAGTAACAGCCTTGAGCGCGGAACAACAGCCTTGAGCGCGGAACAACAGCCTTGAGCTAATCAGCAGCCTTGAGCGTGCTCACGGCCTTACCATAAACCGAGTGCTCCGGCGCTAAGCGCTCTGCAGTAGCGGCAGAAAGCTGTGCCTCCGCTACCTTGCCTTGCCGAAATAAGGCCCAAGCTAGGTTATAAAAGATAGCCGCCTCTTGGGGATCGAGTTCACTTGCGCGATAGTAATGTTCTTCGGCCAGCCCGTAGTTCTGCTGCTGATAAGCAATATTACCCATTCCGAACGCACTCGTTGCATCATTAGGCCAACGTTGTTCAGCCGCTTCATAGCCCGCTAAGGCCGTTTGCCAGCGTTGTTGCTGTTCCATTGTCGCAACTGCTGCAAAATAGCGCAGCGGCTCTGCTGTAGCCGGTGTAAGGCCGTTCGGTGGGACTACCATGGCCCAGTAATCGGCCAACTGCCAAGTACGCTCAAATGCGCGCAGCGACATCTCTTCACGTTTATTAGTACCTGAACGTAAAATTATGGTTTCAGAATCTGGTTTGAACCCCACTACTACAGCGTAGTGCCATTGCGGCCAACGGGCTAATGCGAGATTCTGCAATACTAATACTGGATTTCCAGAATACAACTCGCGCAGCAACGCTGAAAATTCGGTATCAAGCACATACGGAATTCGCTCAGCCCGGCGGCTTGCAGCTATCAATTCCGCTTGCAAGCTACCTTGGCGATCAGGAATATAAATTTGCTCGCGCAATGTATCCGGATGCGCCGAATCCACGCCACTCACCTTTAATACCGTAGCAAGCGCAGCCGGCCCACATTGATAATCTTCTTGCGGAAAAAATGGCGTATCACGCAACTCTACCGGTTGATATTCATGCAACGGGAGATCGGTATGTTGCATAGGCATGCTACTGCATGCTGTGAGAAAGAAAAACGAGAAAACCGCCACAACTACTATTCTCAGTAGCGGGCGGTTTTTATGAACGCAGTTGCTTCGTTTCTTGCTTTGATTCTGGCTAAAACGCAATGAAAATACTACCTATTAGCGAGCCACAAGCAACCATACAAGAACAATAACTAAAATAGCACCGAGGCTAATACTAACGCCTGCGCCTGCTGGAAGCTCTTCAATACCAGCGGTCAATTCCAATACTTCAGCATCGGTCATTGCACTAACGCGCGCAATCGCTTCATCAGGATTAACGCCATATTTTACCAGCTGCTCGCGAACATCATCGCGCTGCAGTTGTTCCGTTAACTGTGCTCGATCAAGCCCTGATTGCTTTTCGGCAACAACATCGTGAGTACTAACAATATCAGCATGCGCAACCGGCATCACAGCAGGGTTGAAAACAAAAGTACCGAGTAACAAAGAGGTACCAATCGCTAATTTCTTATTCATATATCGCTCTCCTTGGTTGTTGTTACTACCACTATAGTCTAGAAATCGATGGAATGATGTAAAGATTAGTTATTCTTTTCACGATATTTTTCAAACCAATAGATCACATACGCCGGCTTTGCCATGTGGTTACTCGGCCGAGTATGCAATGCATGGGATGCGCCGGGAACACGAACCATGGCTGTATCGATTCCGCGTAATTGTAACGCTTGATAATACTGCTCGGTTTCCGAAATCGGCGTACGATGATCCGATTCACCCGTAAATAATAGTGTTGGTGTTGAAACGTTACCAACGTATGAAATTGGCGAATGCTTCAAATAATGCTCCGGATTTTCCCACGGTAAATCAGGGAACCAATACTGGCTAAAGTAGTTATACATATCCGCATTCAAGGCAAAGCTATACCAATTGATTACCGGATTAACCGCGGCCGCTGCCCGGAAGCGATCGGTATGGCCTATCGACCAAGTAGTGAGCACACCCCCACCGCTACCGCCGGTAATAAAGAGTTCATCTTCGTTGATAAAGCCTTTCGCAATTACCGCATCTACACCGTCCATCAAATCGTTATAATCGTGGCTTGGATAGTTATGGTGAATCAGGTTAGCAAAATCTTCCCCATAGCTAGTTGAACCACGTGGATTGGTATACAACACCACATAACCCTGCGCCGCCATCAACTGAAGCTCCATGGCAAAATAGGGGCCATAGGCTGCGTGCGGGCCACCATGGATTTCAAGTATCAAAGGATACTGTTTATCCGCATCAAAACCTGGCGGATACATTATCCAGCCCTGAATATCGCGCTCATCTACCGAAGAGGTATACCAAATCTCTTCCACTTTACCGATTTCGCGTTTTGCCACCAGATCACGGTTCAACTGTGTAATGGTGCTAGGGCTTGAGTTCATGCGCAATACCGCGAGTTCTGCGGGATGTTCGGTGCTCGCCTGCGTGTAAACTAGGCGATTATTGCTCACTACCGCAAATTGCCCGCCCGTATACGGCCGGCTATACGCGACACCTCCCATATCATCAGTTAACACTTGCAACTCACCATCAAGCGGCTGATAAGCAATATTGCCTTTTCCTTGTGCATCATAAGCAATAAACACACCTTGGCTATTCGGCGCCCACTCAAAACTGCTCACGTGCTGATCGAGATTCGCACTGAGGGAGCGTACGCCACTGCCATCCGTGCGCATCACATATAACTGCTGGTTCTGTTGCGCTAACTTACGATCATCCACACCGGTATAGGCAATCCAATCACCATCAGGGGAAACTTGTGGGTTACTATCCGGGCCATAACGCTCGGTAAGCGCTGTGATTTCGCGGCTTTCAATATCTAACCGATACACTTCACTGTTCAGGGGTTGCTGATGCTCATCAGCGCGGCGATTCGCCGAGAAATACAACGCACTACCATCAAGCGCCCAGCTTAAGCTGCCGCCATGATTAAAATCACCAGACGTCAGTTGAATTGGCGTACCGCCCTCAGCGGGCATAATGTAAATGTGCCGATATCCGGCAGGTAAATAACCCGCGCCATCGGCACGATATTGGCGGCTATCGAGGTAGATAGGTGGTTGCGCCCAATCAGCCCCTTCGGGTTTGCCCGGCAAACTTACCGGAGCTGAACGCTTCTCAGGGGTGAACATAACAAACGCCAACCATTGGCCATCCGGCGACCAACTTAGTGAAGAAGGCCCGTGTTGAAGATGGGAAATTTGGCCGCTGCGCCCAGAACTCGCCCAGTGCATGTGAATTTGGCCATCGGCTACATAGGCTAAACGATCACCCATTGGCGACCAAACCGGCTGTTGCGCATTTTGCTCATTTGGTGTGAGGGGCTGTAATTGTGAGCCATCCGCGTTCACTGTCCATAAACGGCTGCGGCGGCGGTCACTTTGCCGATCCATCCAAGTTCGCACAAATACAATTTCTTCAGAACTTGGACGCGGCGCGGGAGAGCTGGCGTACTCTAATAAGAATACATCATCATACTGCAAGGGCGTTTTCGCCGATTCAGCACTTTGTGCCGCTGCGGAACAGGTAATAAACGCCAGTAGAGAAATAGAAACGGATAATATTTTTTTGGTTTTAAACATCATGCTTCTCGTTATCTAAAGGGTGATTAGCATGCGGTTAAACCCACATTTTAATCCACCAAGTTTTCAGGAATTGAATCGCGTAAGTTTTTCCAAATTGCGGCTGAATCATAACCGTATTGGCGCACTAAATTCATCGCACCGGTATGATCGCCAGCTTCTACCAAGGTTAACATTTCTTCGTAATACTTGCGGGCAAGCTCACGGCCCACCGGTTCGGCAAAATAAAACTGGCCAATACGTGCATATAAGCCTTTAAAGCCATTTAATACTAATACATAAATCGGATTGCCTGAAGCAAACGCGAGTTCATGATTTAATTGGTAATCGAAATCAGCAAAGGCTTTAGGGGTGTCTTCTACCGTTTGTGCAGTGCGCAATACTTCTGCAGCCCGTTCTTTATTCTGGCGAATCGCTTGGCGAATATAAATGGCACTAATATTCGTGCGCGCAGAAAGCAACTGATCAACCAGATCCGGCATGCCATCTTCATCAAGGCGGGCCAGAGTTTCCAGAATATTAAGCCCAGATGTTTCCCAGAAGTTATTCACTTTGGTAGGTTTACCATGTTGAATGGTCAACCATCCATCGCGTGCTAACCGCTGCAAAACTTCTCGTAAGGTAGTGCGAGTAACGCCAATTAACTCCGACAACTCACGTTCTGCAGGCAAAATAGATCCAGGTGCGAAATCACCTTTCCAAATAGATTTCACAATAAATTCTTCTGCAAACCCAGCTGGGCTTTTTGCTTTAATAAACATAAGTGCCTTTCTTCGCTAAATCGTTTAAATTCGATAGGAACAACGTTTGATTGTAACTTGCCGGTAATGGTCGGACAAGTTTTAGATGCTTATCTAGCAACAGAATCCGCTGCACAGGCATTCTTTTTCTTTCGTTCTTGGGTTAGCATGCTGTTTTAATTTAACAATTCGCTACTTGAAGTTAACCATGGAATTGCGATGAATACGAATAAAAATAAACTCACCTCGGGCTTTACATCCGGCATCACACCGTTGCATCGCATCGCTGAGTGGCCACAGCATCGTTGGCCTTGGCTGTTGCTAGCTCTCGTTAGCACCGGTTTAGTAATCACTGCGCTGGTGATGCAGCACGTACAAGGATTAAATCCGTGTGTGCAATGTATTTACCAGCGCACTGCCATGATTGGTGTTGCGCTTTTTGCATGGCTCGGTTTCCTAGCACCACAAAAAGCCTTTGTCCGTATTGTTGCCTATGCGGGTTGGATAACGTCGGCTTGGGCCGGGCTATCGGCAGCGAACCATCATTTATGGTTACAACGCGAAGCAAACCCGCTCTTTAATAGTTGCGCCGCATTCCCTGATTTTCCAACTTGGGCGCCGTTACACGAGTGGTTTCCAAGTATATTTGCCGTAACAGGTATGTGTGGTGATGATGGTTGGCGCTTACTCGGCTTAAATATGCCAGAGTGGATGCAAATCATTTTCTTTATATTACTCGCGATCGCGGTAGTAATACTCGTAATTCGATTGCTCTACTTACGAAAAGTATAAAACCTAACTCGATTCATCCGCGAGTGGCCAAAGTACAATTAAGCCATCTTCAGCTTTACACTCTGTATCATGTACGGTGGGGTGGCAGGTAACTGCCATTCCCGCCGCTTCCATAGGCTGCCGCGAACCTGCGTGCAAAAGCGGATGCCAACTGGGTAACCCGCGCCCTTCATACAATCGCCGATATGCACAGCTGGGCGGCATAAAATGAATATTCGGTAATGCCGCCAACGATAGTTGTACGCAATCAGGAACAAACTCGTGACGATTCACATAATTACTGCACCCACCGGATTTGGTATCGAGCAACTGACATGCAACATTGGTGTAATGTAAATCTTCACCCAGCGCCATGGGCGCATCGGCATCCAACGCATCGTTTTCGTCTAAAAGCTTATGCAAACAACACTTACCGCAGCCATCACAAAGCGATTCCCATTCCGCCACGGTCATCTCGGTTAATGTTTTTTCTTGCCAAAATGCCATTAGCGACCAACAACCCGTGTTTTCCAAGCATATTCTTGGCCATTACCGGTGATTAATTTCGCACTTAAATTATCACCCACAGCTAAAGGCCCCACTCCCGCTGGCGTTCCCGTAAACACAATATCGCCAGCTTCCAAAGTAAATACCGAGGATATCTCGGCCAGCAAATCAGCCACCGAGAAAATCATCTCTGTTACTTTGCCTTCTTGCTGCACTACACCATTGCGCTCAAGCTGAAAACTAGCTTTACTCACATTGCCAAAGACATTCGCAGAAACGAAAGGCCCCAATGCTGCACTGCCATCAAACGCTTTTGCTCGCTCCCAAGGGTGGCCTTTAGCTTTTAACGCATCTTGCAAATCGCGCAGTGTTAAATCTAAACCCAAGGCATAACCGGCTACATTAGTGAGGGCGTTGTCTGCACTTACACCCTGCATCAAACCACCAATTAACACCGCTAATTCAAGTTCGTGATGGCATGCCCCCTGCCCGGTAGGAATGCGTAAACGCTCTCCGTGCAGGGGCTGAATTGCTGAGGATGGCTTCATAAACAAAAGCGGTGATTCCGGCACCTCGTTCCCGAGCTCTTTGGCATGGTCAGCGTAATTTCGCCCAACACACACAATTTTACCTGCCGTTGATGCCATCGGCCCGCCATTAACCGAATACAAAGCCCGATCAATCGGCATGGTTACATCGGGTAAACCAACGCCATGACGCTTGAACGTGTATTGGTTAATCGCCATGTACTTATTGCCCCATCTGAATACGATCAGATAAATGCCCAACCACCACTACAAAATAGTTAGAGCGGTTCCAGCGCATAAGTACATCCCAATTATGGTAAGCAAGGAATGCACGGCCATCTACGCCATCAGGAATAATCACTGAAGCCGGTATCTCGCGCGTTGGTAAATCGCTCCCATCATAACGACGAATACCTAAATCTTGCCACTCTGAGAGTAGTTTCTTGGTACCTAAACCAGCGCTCTCAACATCAAAGCCTTCGGGCAACTGTACTTGCCGACCCCAGGTTTTAGTGTCATCCCAACCCACGTTTGCTAAGTAATTTGCAGCGGAAGAAAACACATCGGCGTAGCTGTTCCAGATGTCAATTTTGCCATCGCCATCACCATCTACAGCGTAGGATAAAAATGAGCTTGGCATAAATTGTGTTTGCCCCATGGCACCGGCCCAGGAGCCACGCATTTGTTCTGGCTCAATGTGCCCAGCATCAATAATTTCCAACGCCTGCATAAGTTGGCGCTTGAAAAATTCTTCCCGGCGGCCTTCGTAAGCTAGAGTTGATAACGAAGAGATAACACGGAAGTTCCCAGTGTAACCACCATAGTTGGTTTCAATGCCCCATAACGCCACGATAAAACGGGGTTGCACACCGTACTCAGCGCCGATACGCTCTAACAATTCTTTATGCTCGTTATACTTCTCAATCCCTTGGCGCACTTTCCAATCTGGCACAGCGCGCGGTAAGTAAGTATCGAGGGTAATAGTAAACTCAGGTTGATTGCGATCAGCAGTAACGGCACGCTCGTAAAAGCTCACATCCACAAATGCTTTCTCTATGGTTGCCGCTGAAATACCATGTGCCAATGCTTCTTCTTTCAGTTTCTCTACGTAAGCAGGAAAGCCTTCAACGTCAACATCATTGGCACGCGCACTACCCGCTGAGAATAGCGTAAGCGTCATGATCACGAACGCGATACGCGCATTTGCCACCGTGAAATACGGTATAAATTTATTCTTGAAACCTTGCATGGGATTTCCTCTTTACGTGGTTCTTCGGCGATTACCCAGAACGTGTAGATAATTCGTGGTTACTATTCCGGTGTTTTTAGCAAACTTACTACCGGTGGCGGTACTTGTAGATAGTACCCCTCTGTATTCAGGTGTTCCAGTAGCTTTACACCAGATATACGCGCCAGCTGTCGTTCCGGCGTTATCGATAGTTTCGTTACCAGTTGTTCAGGCGTAAACAGCTTTTGCAATACTTCAGGCAATTCAGCTATATCGGCTTTCAGAGGAAGATATAAATAGGTATCCGCTTTTTTTGGCGAACGTAATATGCGAACTAACATGCTCACCTCAATTTACTGCTGTATAAGCCCAATCAGTGGCGAGCTTAACGATTTGCTGCCACTAATTCGGCCATCGATGTTGCTACTAACTCACCACGCCAACCATTATACAAATCTGGGCTGTAAAGTTTTGCTTTGGTAGATTCACGGGTGAAGTGCTGCCACACATATACTTCGTTAATTTGTTTGCGCGACCCCATCAACGGCACAGGAATATTTGCCGCTTCCCCAGCTTCTTTTAACAGCGCCTTCGCTGCTTTGAAAAAGCGCTTATATTGTGAATCTTGATCATAGCGCGGAATTTCTTCCGGATGTTCAGATTCCGGTACCGCGGCACCGCGTTCAACACACTGCAAAATGGCTTCACCATAAAGGCGTAATGATTTTGGGTGTAATTCTTCTATTTGGCTCAATTCATGCCGATTGCTTGGCTTCTTCCGCGCTATATCGGTGAGAATATGATCACGCGCCACAAAAGGTAGGGCTATGTTCTTTTCCCGCGCTAACTCTAATCGCCACTGCGCTAATTCGCGAAGAATTGCTCGGCCAGTACCATCCAGTAGATTCACGCCACCAATATCTCGCCAAGCCAATTCCGCTACGGTTTCACGGGCACGTTTCGCCACTTGCTCTTGGCATTCGGCCAGCACCAATGGCTCCATGCCGGAAGCAACCGTTTTTGCACGCAATGTTGGATAAAGCTCCGCTAAATATTCAACATCAGCCGCCGCATACTCAAGTTGTGCCGGGCTTAATGGCCGCTGCAACCAATCAGTACGGCTCTGGCTTTTATCCAAACTAACGTCGAGCATTTGCTCCACTAATCCGGCATAACCAATTTGCGAACCATCCGTGATAAAAGCATTGGCAATTTGTGTATCGAATAAATATTTCGGCGCCGCGTTGTTGCGCTGAAATATTTCTAAATCCTCGCCTGCAGCGTGCAATACCGTGATCACATCACTTCGCAACAGCTGCCACAAAGCGCTTAAATCAACTCCATTCAACGGATCGATAAGCACAATTTCGGCACCTGTTCGCGCTTGTACCAAACCAAGTTCAGCATATAGCGTGCGCGTTCTTACAAATTCGGTATCTAGCGCCAGCCAACCGTTGGCTTGCGCTAGATCGCAAAACGCCACCAATTCCTCGGTGGCGTTTATCATACGAAAGTTCTTAGTCATCCAATATTCCGAACTGTTGTCTCGTATTAATTATCACGTAGTTCCCGACGCAGAATTTTACCAACATTAGTTTTTGGTAATTCATCACGGAACTCTACAAGTTTTGGTACTTTGTAAGCGGTAAGGTTTTCGCGGCAATAATCAATTAGCTCTTTTTCTGCAAGCGATTGATCTTTCTTCACCACTACAATTTTAACAACTTCGCCCGAGGCTTCGTGCTCAACACCCACAGCCGCTACTTCCAATACTTTCGGATGGCTCGCCACCACATCTTCGATTTCATTTGGGTATACGTTAAAGCCCGATACCAAAATCATATCTTTTTTGCGGTCTACGATACGGAAGAAACCATGTTCATCCATAGTCCCCATATCACCAGTCGCGAACCAACCGTCTTTTATGGCGTTATCCGTATCTTCTTGGCGGCCTAAATAACCCGCCATTACTTGCGGGCCTTTCGCCCAAATCTCACCGGTTTCGCCTTGCGGTACTTCTTTGCCATCTTCATCCACAATAATTACGTCGGTTGAAGGCAAAGGAATACCAATGCTGCCAGTATAATGCTCGATATCAAATGGGTTTGCAGTCACCACCGGCGAACATTCCGTTAGGCCATAGCCTTCCAACAATGCCGAACCCGTAACTTTTTCCCAGTTTTCAGCGACAGCGCGCTGCACAGCCATACCGCCGCCTAACGCAATTTTCAGATGTGAAAAATCGAGATCTTTGAAACCTGGCGTATGTAACAAGCCATTGAACAACGTATTTACGCCCGAGATCATGGTGAACTTGTGCTTACTCAGTTCTTTAACAAACGCCGGCATATCACGTGGGTTAGTAATCAAGATATTTTTGCCACCAAACTTCAGGAAAGCTAGGCAGTTCGCCGTTAACGCGAAAATATGATAAAGCGGTAATGCGGTAATCACTACTTCTTTGCCATCGGTTAAACGCGGCAAAATGAAGGCTGAGATTTGATCTAAATTAGCCACCATATTCCGGTGCGTTAGCATTGCGCCTTTGGAAACACCTGTGGTACCACCGGTATACTGTAAGAATGCTAATGCATCACCGGCAATTTCTGGCCGCGTATAGGTTTTCTTACTGCCAATACTCAAGGTTTCATTGAATTCAACGGTGTTGCTCAGGCTATATGCTGGCACCATTTTCTTCACGTACTTCACTACGAAGTTAACAATCCAGCGCTTTGGAACCGGCAACATATCGCCAATACCCGTCAAAATAACCTTATCGAGCTTCACGTCTTTCTCAATCTTAGCTAGGGTTTCTGCGAAGTTCTTGAGAATAACAATGGCTTTGGTTTTCGAATCATTCAACTGATGCTTTAATTCGCGGGCGGTATACAGTGGATTCACATTTACCACTGTCATGCCTGCACGCAAAATACCAAACAAAGCAACAGGATATTGCAGAAGGTTAGGCATCATGACGGCAACTGGATCGCCTTTCTTAAGGCCTAATCCTTGCAAATACGCAGCAAACTGCTCTGTTAGTTTGTCCAACTCACCATAGGTAATTTCATGGTCCATGTTGCTGAACGCCGGAGAATCTTTATATTTCTTTACGCTCTCTTCAAAAATATCAACCAAAGATGCGTAATGATCCGGATCGATTTCCGTCGGAACCCCGTTTGGATAACGTTTTAACCAAATCTTTTCCACCGTGAATGCTCCTGATTAGCTATTATTCTTAAAATTAAAAACGCGTAATATTCGCATATCAGACCAGTTGTTCCTAGCGCTTATCTCGATTTTATCTGCATTTTTAGCACGATTTCCCCGAAATACATCGCGAATTCAATCTAGTCTGTTTATTAATTGCGCTACCCGCTCTGGCTGTTGCATGTGCACATGATGCCCCCCAGACAAGGTATGAACCTCTAATTGCGGAACATGTTTTCGCCATGCAGCCACAGCTTTCAATAAATCTTTGCTACCCGTGTCACCTAAAATTAACTGCACTGGGCATGCGATATGTTTCAACATATCGGTAGCATTGGCTTCTGTAAAGCGAATTGGTGATGCCAATCGAACTCTTGGATCGATGCGCCACGTTACACCAGACGCTACGGTTTCTAAATTACGTTCAATAATTAAACGTGCTAAATCTTCGCTTAGTTCACTTTTCTCAGCTCTTAACTTTACTAAGCGTGCACTATTAGAGTACACCGGTGCGGTTTTATCGGCCAGTCGCTTGCGCTCAAAAATAGCTTTACTGAGATGTTCAACCACATCCCCTTGCGTACTAATATAGAGCCCGAATGCTTCTATCAAGGTTAACTTGCTCACACGCTCAGGGCAAATACTCGCCACCAGTTGGGCTACATAGCCTCCCATACTGTGCCCTACTAGATGCAAATCGTGCACATCTTCTTGTTCAAGAAAGGCCACCACATCAGCAACGTACTCGGTAAAGTAGTACCAACCCCCGTTAGGTCTATGGCCTGAATGGCCGTGCCCGGGGAAATCGAGAAAACTGCGATGAAAATTATCGAGATGAGGTTCTAGCGGCGCGAAGCTTTGAGCATTATCGAGCCACCCGTGTAAACCAAGTAGTTTTGGAAACGACTGCGGGCCCGATTTAAGGCCCGCAAGTTCGATATGTGGAAGTTTAGTAGTAAACGGCTTCATTCAATAATAAGCCGCTCAGCACGATCAACTGGCGGTTGGCGTGGTTCACTACGTTGACGTGGCGGCTCACTTGGCTGCTGGCTTGGTGGGCGCTGATTATCACCGCGATTAGGCCGGCCACCATCTTGATTTACCCCACCATGCGGAAAATAATGGTACGGGTAGTAGTGATACGGGTGCACCCGATAAGGGCCAACACCGTATAGATAATTCCGGTAGCGTGGAGAATAAATATCGTAACGCCAATCATCAACACGTGGTGCTTCTTCGCGCCATAGCTCAACACCACTCGCTTGCACCACTGGGAACTCATAAACGTACTCACCGATCATGCCAGCTTCAGTTTCCGTGTATGCACCAAGCACAGTGATCATTCGCCCTTTGGCATAGACTTCAGGATCAGCAAATCCATCAACCACAACGCGGAAACGACCATAGGTTTCATCATTCGATTGCGGCCGGCCAAAACTACGGAGTGCGAAGCCAACCACCTCAATTTCTGAGTTATTTTCACGATTTCGCACTTCAGCAATAATGCCGCCCCAGCGCACTTGCTCGCCAAGTGTTGCTTCCGGCGCAGCGCGAACTTGCTCGAAGGTTGTTAATTCACTGCCATCGCCACGCACCGATTGGGGTATTTGCGAAGCGCACCCCGTTAGCGTGAGCGCTAAAATGAATACAGACAAACCAAATAATACAGGCTTTTTCATCTCACTTTCCTCAGTTATTCCGCCACAACGGGGCGTGTAAACAACCTCGCATGAAGCGATTTCAATCGCCACCCCTGAGCTTTAAGAACGGCCGGGTAGCTTTTGCCACGTTACTTCGTTACGAACATAATGAACATCAAAGTCTTCCGCTGCAACTGCCTTTCCATTTATTAAACGTTGTGTGGCGATGGGTAGCATATCTTCTGCATGCGGAAAACGAATGTCAGTAGGCGTAACCCTTGCTTCAGTGCCAAAGCGCGCGGCGAGAACTTCCGGATAAGTAACAAAGCCTGTACCTACCGTGAACCATTCATATTCAGCCGCTAATGCCTTTACGGTATCAGGTGCACATACAATTTCCTTGCCCTGCATAACCATCAGACCATGCTCTGCCAAACAGGTTCCAAAATACACCTCACCCATGCGCGCATCAATCGCTGCTACCACCGCTTTCGCACCATGCAAACGCAATGCTTGCTGTGCCATGGCTTCTAGGCTGGACACTCCAATTAATGGAATATCTTGGCTAAACGCTAGCCCTTGCGCAATGCCTGCCGCAATACGAACCCCGGTAAAGCTACCCGGACCGCGACCAACCACGATAGCATCTAAATCAGCTAAGGTGATTTTGGCTTCAGCCAACACGTCCTGCACATACGGTAAAATTAAATCCGCATGCTTTCTTGGTGCTTCTTGGCCCCGAGTAATCAACTGCTGACCATCTGTATACGCAACCGAACAATATTCGGTTGCGCTATCTATGGCGAGTAATCGCGAGCTATTCATTCATCGTCTCCTGCAACCGCTTCCATGATCGGCACATCAGTGCCTTTTAATGCATCGGCCGCGGCTAAAAATTGTAAGGTTTTTGCTAAAGATCGGGTTCGGGCCATCGCCGGCAAGCTGCTCAAAAAAGTAGCGCCATAGCGTTTGGTAACAATACGGTTATCGCAAACAATCAAAACACCCCGATCGGTGACATCGCGAACCAAACGCCCTGCGCCTTGCTTCATAGCAATCACCGCTTGCGGTATTTGAATGCTGGCAAACGGATCACCACCGCGCATACGGCAATCTTCAACGCGTGCCTGCAATAGCGGTTCATCGGGCGAGGTAAACGGCAATTTATCAATAATCACGCACGTTAGTGCATCGCCGCGCACATCAACTCCCTCCCAAAACGAGCTGGTTCCCAAAAGCACGCCATTGCCGGCTTCCACAAAGGTGCTTAATAATTCGCGCTTGCTACTTTGTCCTTGCACCATCAACGGCCGATCAATGGTATCCGTTAACGCCTGGGCCACTTTTTGCAGCATCCGGTGGCTGGTAAACAGCACAAATGTACCGCCTGGGTTTACCGCAATCACATCGCGGACAATGCTAATGAGCGCATCCGCCATTTGCGGCGCATGAGGTTCGGGCAAATAACGCGGCAAACAAAGCATGGCTTGCTTAGCAAAATCAAATGGGCTATCCAGAATTAACGTTTTCGCATTCCCTAAACCTAAGCGCTCGCTAAAATAATCGAACGAACCATCAACGGTAAGGGTTGCTGAGGTAAATACCCAACGCGCTTCCTGCTCTGCTAGTTGGCGGCCAAAAGGCTCAGCTACCGAGAGCGGTGTGCGGTGCACGGTCAAATGGCGTTGGCTGGTTTCATACCAATAGCTATAACCCGTTACCTGCGTATTCAAAAGGAGATCCCAACGCTTGCGAATTAAATCTAAGCGTTCAAAACACTGATCCAAATCCTTATCGCGCCCTACCAAATTTTTGCAAATGGCCTGCGCTCTACTAATCAGCTCTGCTAAATGGGTACTCGCTTTCGCACGTTCATCTTGATTCAAGGCATCACGCCAGTTCCCACGCTCTGGATCCATGGGGAAATTCAAACGTAAATCTCGCGCTGCGCGCTCAAGCTGATCTGCTATTTGCGATAGTGATTTAGCATCGCGCACCACGGTTTTATAAAGAAATTGCAG
Organism: Aliidiomarina shirensis; assembly: GCF_003987345.1. Lineage (GTDB taxonomy): Bacteria > Pseudomonadota > Gammaproteobacteria > Enterobacterales > Alteromonadaceae > Aliidiomarina > Aliidiomarina shirensis. Next base: position 75,854 of record NZ_PIPP01000002.1, read on the forward strand.
ATCTTTACACAAATCCACCAAACCGCGTGTGGAAACGGTGTCACTGAAATATTGGCTCGCAATATCGGGTAATTGGTGCGCTTCATCGAACACCACCATATCGGCCGCGGGAATCAGTTCGCCAAAGCCAGTATCTTTCAATACCAAATCAGCACAAAATAAATGGTGATTCACCACCACAATATCGGCCTCTAATGCTTCTTTCCGAGCTTTCACTAAGTAACAATCTTCGTACTGGGGGCAATCACGCCCGAGGCAGTTGTCGATAGTGCTGGTTACCCGCGGAATAACGGGCGCATCTTCCGGTAACGAGGCTAATTCACCTAAATCACCGCTTCGCGTGCGGTTCGCCCAATCACGCACTTCCTGCAATTGCGCAAGCACCGTGCTATCCGCATCTTCCGGATGCTTAATCGATTGTTCAAGCCGATTTAAACATAAGTAATTGGAGCGGCCCTTCAGTAACGCGGCTACGGCTTGTGGTGCCAACGCATCGCGGAGCTGGGGTAAATCCCGATGAAATAACTGTTCTTGTAAATTCCGAGTTCCGGTTGAAAGGATAACTTTACCGCCACGTAAAAGCGCAGGTGCTAAATAGGCAAACGTTTTACCCGTGCCTGTTTCCGCTTCCACCACAAGTTGATCCCCAGCCTTGCTAAGCGATTCAATCGCAGCGGCCATTTTCTGCTGAGCGGGGCGGGGTTGGAAGCCTGGAAGCGATTTACTTAACGCGCCACCAGATGTAAAAACTGCGGTTACCTCTGACATCCTTTCTTCCTTTACGTTATGCTTACGGCATTATTTCATAAGTTGCTTAGGATGCCGAATGTTATGATGCGTCGGTTTTTGCTGATTCCTTTAATAATAGTGAGTTTGGCGCTCACCATAATGCCCGTTGGCAGCGCGGCTACACAGTTGAGTGCGCAAGCGAACGCACAAAATCGTAGCGCAATAAATGATCGTAGCGCAGAAATCACCCCGGAAGAGTTGCGCGCCGCCTATTTATCGAATGTGGTGCAGTACGTTACATGGCCCAACGAATCCGTGCGCCAGCAACTTACCATAGGTGTACTAGGCAATGAAGCGGTATATCAGCAACTCATTTCTGCACCCATTTTGCCGGTACGCGGGTTGCGTATCGATGTAGAGCTACTTACCCGACCAAACATGGCAAGTGATGTTGATATACTCTACATTGCACCCGGTGCCTCGCATCAACTGAATAGTGCGTTTAATGCCACGCGTTCACGGCCTATTCTGGTGGTTAGCGAACATTCACCTGTGCGTGAAGAAATGATGATTAACTTGGTCAGTGGCAGCCAAAATCGCCTAGCATTCCAAGTGAATAGCGATCGTATTCAAGATAGCGGCCTGCGCTCTACGCTCGATCTGCTAACCTTACGCGGCAATGAGCTTGAGCTTGCAGTATACGCGCGGCGGGCTTATCAACGGCTCGCGCAACTGCAAAGCGAACACCGAGAGCTGCAAGAAAACTTAACCACCACGCAAGATCAAAATAGCCAACTCCTGAGCCGAATTGAGGTATTAGAGCAAACCATTCGTGAGCGCGATAACGTATTGCGGGCGCAACAAGGCACGTTAGAAGATCGTGAGCAGGTAATGGAATCACAGCAATCCGCATTGCGGGATTTACTGAATGAGTTAGATCAGCAGCGCCAACAAATTCTCTTGCGTGAAGAGCAGCTGCGGCAAATTCAACAAACGTTACGGCAAAGTGAATCCTTGCTCGCTGCACAACAAACCGAACTCAATGAAAAAGAGCAACAGCTCCGGCAAAAGCAACTCGAAAGTGACGACCTCGCCGAACGGATTACCGCCAACCGCAATGTACTTGCGGTACAACAGCAACAACTGCGTGATCAGCGGAATGCGCTCGATGAGCAGCTCGCGTTATTAGAATCTCGCGAGCGCACCATTGATCGGCAACGATTATATTTGTGGGCTATTGGCGCCGCGTTTTTGATCGCCTTAATTCTGGCCTTCACCACCGTTGTTATGTTTTTGAATAAGAAAAAAACCGCAGGCCAACTCATGTTTGCTTTGGATGAATTACATGAGGCACAAGACAAACTGGTGGAATCAGAAAAAATGGCGGCGTTAGGGAATTTAGTAGCTGGGGTGGCGCATGAAGTGAATACCCCGTTGGGTGTGGCTATTACCGGTACCAGCATGGTGAACGATAGAATTACCGTGCTAAAAGAGCACCTGACCCAAGGCAATTTAACCCGTGAGCAGCTTACAAATTTCTTAGATCGAAGCGCAGATTCGCTCAGCCTCACGCAAAAGAATCTATCACGGGTGGGTGCTTTGATTAGCAACTTCAAGCAAATTGCTGTGGATCAAATGGTGGCCGAACAACGTGAAATTGATTTGCGGGGCTATTTAGAAGAAGTAATGTCTACCCTTTCTATCGAGCTACGCCGAGCCGGTATCAATTATGAGATCAGTATCCCGAAAGATATTCGCATGGTTACCATTCCCGGTGCCATGGCGCAAATTATTACCAACCTCGTAACCAACTCGATTCGCCATGCCTTTAAAGAACCGGGCGGTGAATTACGCTTAGAAGCAGAATCGATTGAGGGCAACCAAATTCGCCTGAAGTTTATCGATAATGGTGCGGGAATGAATAACGAAACGTTGACGCAAGTTTTCGATCCTTTCTTCACTACCAAGCGTAATGAAGGCGGAACAGGATTGGGGATGTCGATCGTATATAACTTGGTGCGGCAGAAATTGCGCGGCGATATCACCGTAAAAAGTGAGGAAGGTAAAGGCACCACCTTTATGCTGGTGTTACCGAAATCGTTGTAAACGTGCTGAGGTTTGAAGAATATATAAGGGAACACTTGCATTTTTCTCTCAGCAACGTAAAATCCATACAACTTTACGAATTAATGCAGAATTACAAGGTCAAAATGATGGTTTTATTATACAACTTTGCAGGCAACTTCATGAGCGGCGCCAGTGCGTTAGCTGCATGTAGTGTGTGCGAAGCAGTAGCCACAAAACACCATCATCACCATCCCATGTAACGGCCTTCTGCTGTAATGGGAGGTCCGTTTTTTCACGGTACCTTCCAAGTTAAATAAGCTGCAAGCCCCGGAAGCGTACCTTACCGGGGCTTTTTCTTTGTGTTTTTTGAAACTGATAACACGAGCAACCAAATTTAAATTTAGAACTGAAAGGATAAATAGAATGAGCAACGAACGCCTAACAATCGCCGTACAGAAATCAGGCCGCTTGAGTAAAGAATCAATGAAATTACTAGAAGCGTGCGGTGTGAAATTCAATATCCACGAAGCGCGCTTAATGGCCCACAGCACCAGCCACCCGGTTGATTTGCTACGGGTTCGCGATGACGATATCCCAGGCCTAGTCATGGACGGCGTAGTTGACCTTGGGTTAATTGGTGAAAACGTTTTAGAAGAAGAGCGCCTTGAGCGTGTGATCAAGCAGCAACCCAGCGGTTTTAGTTCTTTGCGCCGCCTTGATTTCGGTTTCTGCCGCTTGAGCGTAGCGGTGCCAAAAGAAGAGAAGTATGAAGGCTTGCAAAGCTTAGCCGGTAAGAAAATTGCCACTACATACCCACGTTTATTAGAAAGCTACCTTGAGAAACAAGGCATTAAAGCGCGCACGGTAATGCTCACCGGCTCGGTTGAAGTTGCGCCACGCGCAGGCTTAGCCGATGCGATTTGTGATTTAGTATCTACCGGTGCCACACTTGAAGCGAATGGCTTGGTTGAAGAAGAAGTTATTTTCCGTTCACAGGTACAACTGATTCAGCGCGAAGAAGCGTTAAGCACTGAGAAACAAGAGCTGGTGAATAAACTTCTCGCGCGCCTTGATGGTGTGCAACTGGCTAAAGAAAGCAAATACATCATGCTGCACGCGCCGAAAGATAAGTTAAAAGAAGTGGAAGCCATTTTGCCAGGAGCCGAGCGCCCTACCATCCTTCCGTTGAGCCACAGCGATACTCAGGTTGCCGTGCACGTTGTCAGCACTGAAAACCTATTTTGGGAAACCATGGAGCAACTGAAAGCACTCGGTTGTAGCTCCATATTAGTGATGCCAATTGAAAAAATGATGGGATAAATGACCATGAGCACGAATATTCAATTGCCGGCACCAATTAATTGGCAAGAAACGAGCGCCGAAGCCCGTGAGCAGATACTCAGCCGGCCGGTACAAGCGGTTTCTGCATCGCTACGCGAGCAAGTAGCAACCATTATCAGTAACGTTGCTGAGCAAGGTGATGCCGCTTTGCTTGCGCTTACCGAACGCTTTGATGGCGTTTCCTTGCCAAGTCCAGAACTGAGCATGGATAAGGTAGCGAAAATAGCAGAGCAAGCGCCCGCCAAGGTAAAAGCGGCTATCGATCAGGCGTATACGAATATTCGCGCCTTTCATTTAGCGCAAAAGCCGAATGATGTAGCGCTTGAAACTATGCCGGGCGTTTACTGCGAACAAAAGTTTGCTGCCCTTGCCCGGGTTGGCTTATATATCCCCGGCGGTAGCGCCAGCCTGCCGAGCACCGTATTGATGCTCGGCGTTCCGGCCCAAATTGCGAACTGCAGTGAGCGTGTGCTGATTAGCCCACCCAATGCGCAAGGTGAATTAACACCTGCCATTTGCTATGCCGCTATGAAATGTGGCGTTACCGGTGTTTACTTGGGCGGCGGCGCCCAGGCTATTGCAGCGCTGGCCCTCGGAACCGAGAGCATTCCTTCCGTTGATAAAATATTTGGCCCTGGAAACAGCTACGTAACCGAAGCTAAGCAACAAGTGAGCCAACGCGCCGGCGGCCCAGCCATTGATTTACCGGCCGGCCCTTCAGAGCTATTAGTGATCGCTGATGATAGTGCGGAACCGGCATTTGTGGCAGCAGATTTACTCTCACAAGCTGAGCACGGCCCCGATTCACAAGTATTGCTACTCAGCCCTTCGAGTGCATTAATTGCTGCAGTTCGCGAAGCCTTAGCCGAGCAACTTGCCACACTACCGCGCGCCGAAATCACCAATCAAGCGCTTGCCTCGAGCGCCTTAATTCTTACACGAGATCTAGCGGAAGCCGTAGCCATTAGCGAAACCTATGCGCCTGAGCACTTAAGCTTACAGCTCGATGATTGTGCGCCATGGTTAGCAAAGCTTACTCGCGCCGGTTCTATTTTTGTGGGCCACTACACGCCTGAATCAGGGGGTGATTATGCTACGGGAACCAACCACGTGTTGCCTACCTATGGCTTTGCTCGCAACTACAGCAGTTTAGGCTTACTCGATTTTTATCGCCGCTATACGGTGCAAACCGTTAGCCCCCAAGGGCTTGCCGATTTGGGGAATACCATTATCGATCTCGCCGAAGAAGAGGCCCTCGATGCGCACCTTCGGGCCGTTTCACTGCGTTTAGAAAGTTCGCGCTTTCAGCGTGATACAGGTAAAACTAACAATGAATAGAGGAATGGGTGGAGATACCAGCATGAGCGCTAATGATACCCAAAGTAACTTCGTGCAAGCACTGTTGCGTGAACACTTACAGAGTTTCACCCCGTATGCCTCGGCGCGCCGTAGTATGTCGGGTGGTAATTTGTGGCTGAATGCCAATGAATCACCGTATGGCCGTAGCTATCAGGTAGCCACCGAAGATCTGAATCGCTACCCCGATTTTCAGAACAAAGGCTTGAATCAAGCCTACGCAAACTATGCCGGCGTTAAGGCAAACCAGCTCATCAGCCACCGCGGCAGCGATGAGAGTATTGAATTATTGATTCGCAGCTTTTGTGAACCGGGCTGCGATAAGATTCTAATCTGCCCACCTACCTATGGCATGTACGCTATTTCTGCCAGCATTAATCACAACGAAACCGTTGTAGTGCCATTGCAGGAGAAAACTTGGCAGCTAGATCTCGATGCTATTCAAACAGCCCTCGATGAAGCAGCCGGTAGCATTAAGGTAGTATTTCTCTGCAACCCATCAAATCCGCTCGGCAATGCGCTGCGCGAACAAGATATGTTGGCGGTACTGGAAATGTGCCGTGGCCGGGCGTTAGTGGTTTCGGATGAGGCGTATGTTGAGTTTGCGGAAGCGAGCCAAACCTCTGAAGTGAAAGCCGAAAAAACAGGTAGCCCTGCATCTAACAGCGCCAGCACCGTTTCCATGGTTCGTTACCTTGATAACTACGAGAACCTTGTGGTTATGCGCACCTTATCAAAAGCATTTGGCTTAGCGGGTATTCGTGTGGGCTTTACCATTGGTTCTGAAAACCTAATTAATGCGTTGCTGCCAATTCTTGCGCCCTACCCGCTGCCCGATGTTAGCGTACAGATCGCAAGCCAAGCTTTGCAGCTCGATAATCTTATTAGCACACGGCAAAACACGTTTGAAACCGTGAGCGAGCGCGATTTACTAGCCGCACAATTAAAGCAGCTGGATTATGTAAACGCGGTATACCCAAGCGTTACCAACTTTATATTGATCCAAGTAGAGGATGCACAAGCACTGATACAGTACTGCATCGATGCTGGCGTGTTACTGCGCAATCAATCCAACCAAATTGGTTTAGAACAGGTGGTGCGCATTACCGTGGGCAGCCCTGAAGAAAATGTTCAGCTACTTAGCCTGCTGAAACAATATCAACCGAATGATTCCATGCTTAAGAACGCAGTGGGTACGAAAAAAACGGAGGCCAAATAAATGGCAGCGCAAAAGATTCTATTTATTGATCGTGATGGCACTCTTGTTGAAGAGCCTGCCGTTGACAAGCAACTCGATCGCCTCGATAAACTCGTATATGAGCCGAGTGTCGTGAATGCCTTGCAAGATTTGCAAAGCGCCGGTTACACATTAGTGATGGTGAGTAACCAGGATGGTCTTGGTACCGATAGTTTTCCACAGGCTGATTTTGATGCCCCACACAATGCCATGATGGCCTTGTTTGCAGCGCACGGTATTAAGTTTATCGATGTGTTGATTTGCCCGCATTTTGATCATGAAAACTGCAGCTGCCGCAAACCTAAGCTTGGTTTGGTAAAAGAATATTTGCAGCAAGGCAAAGTTGATTTCACTACCTCGGCGGTAATTGGCGATCGCGATACTGATTTACAATTGGCCGATGCCATGGGTATTCAAGGCATTCGTTATGATCGGCAAGAAAATAACTGGCCTGCGATTGTGAAGAGCCTCACCCAGAAGCAACGGGTAGCCTCAGTAACGCGCACCACCAAAGAAACCGATATCCGCATTGATGTGAATCTAGATGAAAGCGGCCCGATTAAAATTCATACCGGTTTAGGCTTTTTCGACCACATGTTAGAACAAATCGCTACCCATGGCGGATTTTCGCTGCAAGTAGGCGTAACTGGCGATCTGCACATTGATGATCACCACACCGTGGAAGATACGGCATTAGCGCTGGGCGAAGCTTTGCACAAAGCGATGGGCGATAAACGGGGTATTGGCCGCTTTGGCTTTGTGTTGCCTATGGATGAGTGCCGCGCTGAGTGTGTGTTGGATATTTCTGGCCGCCCATTTTTGGTGTTCAACGCTGATTTTACGGCCGAAAACGTAGGCCAACTAGGCACGCAGATGGTTGAGCATTTCTTCCGTTCGCTTTGCGATACCATGAAAGTATCCTTGCACCTCACCACTACCGAAGGCAACGCTCATCACCAAGTAGAAAGCTTGTTTAAAGTATTTGGTCGCGGTTTACGCCAGGCGATTCGCAAGCAAGGGAGCGAAATGCCATCGAGCAAGGGAGTTCTCGCGTGAATCTAGTGATCGTGAATACGCGTGTAGCGAACTTGGCATCAGTTGATTTTGCCTTTCGCCGCTTGGGTGTTACGCCAATTATTAGTGCCGATTCGGATGTTATCAAAGCGGCAAGCCATGTCGTTCTTCCCGGCGTTGGCACTGCCAGCGCGGCTATGCGTTCATTAGAAAGTTTAGGCCTTGTGTCGGTATTGCGTGAGTTAACACAGCCGGTACTCGGCATCTGTTTAGGTATGCAAATGCTGACCGAGCGTTCCGCTGAAGCCGGAGCAGGCTCGGCCGTAGCAACAAGCGAAACCGCAGGTTCTGTGAATTGCTTAGGCGTTATTCCCGGTGGTATCGAACGCATGCAGGCGGCCGATGGCAAACCTCTACCGCACATGGGTTGGAACCGCACAGAGGTATCTGATCACCCATTGTTCGAGGGCTTGAAGCAACCGTGGTTCTATTTCGTGCATAGCTTTGCCGCACCCATTAGCGAACAAACCATTGCCAGTTGTGAATATACCCAAGAGTTTTCTGCAGCCATTGCCCACAACAACTTTATGGGTGTGCAATTTCACCCCGAGCGTTCCGGTGCCGATGGCGCCCGTGTGTTGAAGAATTTTCTGGAGATCAAATGTTAATTCCAGCTCTCGATTTAATTGATGGCCAGGTTGTGCGCTTATTAAAAGGCGATTTCGCCCAGCAAACCACCTATCACAGCGATCCGGTTGCAGTGGCCTGCCAATACCGAGATAGCGGTGCTGAATATATTCATTTAGTGGATTTAGATGGGGCGCGCGATCCCGCTAAACGCCAGCTCGCGTTACTCGCTGAGATCACCAAAGTATCGGGTTTACCGGTACAAACCGGTGGCGGCATTCGTACCAAAGCCGATGTTGAACAATTACTGGCCGCTGGTGTACAACGCGCGGTAATTGGCTCGAAAGCGGTGAAAGATCCGAAAACTGTATTGGCGTGGCTGGATGAATTCGGCCCCGAGGCGATTGTGTTGGCGCTTGATATCAACATTGATGCAGAAGGTAAGCGCTGGTTAGCCACCGAAGGTTGGCAAGAAAATAGCAGCGTAACCCTTGATGAATTGTTGCAGCAATATATTGAGCGTGGTTTACGCCATGTGCTCTGTACTGATATTAGCCGGGATGGCACCCTAAGCGGCTCTAACGTGCCTTTATACGCAGAACTGAAGCGCCAATACCCAAGCATTGTTTGGCAAGCTTCAGGCGGCGTTGCTGGCCTTGATGATTTAACCGCGTTAAAAGCCGAGCAATGCGATAGCGTGATACTGGGTAAGGCTTTACTTACCGGCAAATTTACCCTTGAGGAGGCCATTACATGCTGGCAAAACGCATAATTCCATGCCTCGATGTTCGTGATGGTCAGGTGGTGAAAGGCGTACAGTTTCGCAATCATGAAATTGTCGGCGATATCGTACCGCTAGCTACTCGCTACGCCGAAGAAGGCGCTGATGAGCTGGTGTTTTACGATATTACTGCCAGTGCAGATAACCGCGTGGTGGATAAATCGTGGGTAAGCCGGGTCGCTGAAGTGATCAATATTCCGTTTGCCGTTGCCGGGGGCATTCAAAATGTTGAACAAGCACGCGAAATACTCGCCATGGGCGCCGACAAAATATCGGTGAATTCCCTAGCGTTACGCCGCCCGGAATTGATTAATGAGTTAGTTGATGAATTCGGCCAGCAATGTGTGGTGATTGGTATCGACAGTTTCTTTAACGCCGATACTGGCCGTTACGAGGTGTACAAGTTCACCGGTGATGAAAGCCGCACAGAGAAAACCACTTGGGAAACCGCCGATTGGGTAAACGAAGTGATTGCTCGCGGCGCTGGCGAAATCGTGTTGAACTGCATGAACCAAGATGGGGTGCGCCAAGGCTATGATATTGCACAGTTGGCAAGCATTCGGCAGCACTGCTCAGTGCCGCTCATTGCTTCCGGTGGTGCCGGCGCGGAACAGCATTTTATTGATGTTTTTCAGCAAGCAAACGTAGATGGTGCGCTCGCCGCTTCGGTATTTCACAAGGGGATTATTCCAATTCCTACACTGAAAGCCACGTTGCGCAACGAAAATATTGCTATTCGCCCGTAGGTTGAATCGGCTGTAACTTGAATACTATTCATACTTTATGCTTTAACACATGAATAGAATTCACGATAACGAACTAGGAACAGATCATGATGGTAACCAGCGACAACATTGCTGATTTAGCATGGGAAAAAATGCAAGGCCTGTTGCCTTGCATGGTGCAAGATAGCACCAGTGGGCGCTTACTCATGCAAGGCTATATGAACGTAGAAGCGCTAACCGAAACCTTAGCCAGCGGCAAAGTAACGTTTTTCAGCCGCAGTAAGCAGCGCCTTTGGATGAAAGGCGAAAGTTCAGGCAATGAACTATTACTGGAATCTGTTACCGCTGATTGTGATAACGATGCCCTGCTGGTGCAAGCGCGGCCACAAGGCCCTACGTGCCACTTAGGCACAGAATCGTGCTGGGTGCCACCACAGCAGCCCGTTGCCAGTGAACTGATTGAATTAGAGCGCACTATTGCTGCGCGCAAAGCCGATTTAGCGGCCGGCAATCCTGGTAAAAGCTACACGGCAAAGCTATTGAACGATGGTATTCGCCGCTGTGCACAAAAAGTAGGCGAAGAAGGTGTAGAAGTAGCCCTTGCTGCCGTGGCACAGAACGATGAAGCGCTGCTAAATGAAAGTGCGGATTTGCTGTATCATTTGCTGGTGGTGCTGCAAGCGCGTGATCTTAGCCTTGAAGATGTGGTAAACGTATTGCGCGAACGCCGCAAAGATTAACAACTTCAGCAAATTACAGCACAGCGCGCCACTATTCGGCGCGCTGTTTTCGTTACGAAGCTTTTCGTTTTCAAGCGTTATTTTCCAAGCTTGGCTTCCCAAGCGCTATGCACCCGGAACAACCGTAACGTAAGCAACACCGCCGCCACACTTAAGCCAGAAATAAAGCCAATCCAGAAACCTGCAGCGCCCATGCGTGGCACCACCCAATCGGTAAGCCCTAATACCATCCCCACACTCAAACCAAATGGCCAGTATGAAATCAACGTTACTACCATAGCTGCACGGGTATCTTTATATCCGCGCAAAGCACCAATGGAAATTGCTTGGAAGGTATCGGAAACAGTAAAAATTGCCGCCAAACCGAGCAAGGTTCCCGCTAACGCAATAATTTCTGCGTTCTCGGTATAAAAACCAGCGAGCCAACGCCCACCGAGCCACATACCTAAGCCGTTAATCGTGGCGAAACTCACGCCCATGAGCAATGCTACTTTATACGCGTTCATGGCGTCTACCGGCCGCTCAGCGCCAAGCGCAAAGCCCACCCGTAAGGTAACCGCCATACTCAAACTCAATGGAAACATATACACCAACGACGACACGTTCAGTGCTATTTGATGGCCAGAAACCATTACCGCACCCAATGGCGCGATTAGAATAGCCACCGCCGCAAATAAACTCGTTTCAAAGAACAACGACATAGAAATAGGAAAGCCAAGCCGGGTGAAATGCCAAATATCATCCCAATCTGGGGCGAAGAATTTCCGAAACGGTGCTACCGCGGCAAAGCGTTTTGCATAGATCACGTACACTAACAAGCTCAACGCCATTCCCCACAGCACAATGGCGGATGCAAGGCCTGAACCAGCGCCACCCAACGCTGGCATGCCGAACTTGCCGTAAATAAAGATGTAGTTCGCTGGGATGTTAATCAGTAAACCAATCACCCCAATAACCAAACTCGGCATGGTGTGCGAAAGGCCTTCACAGAAGTTACGCAACACCACGTACAATACAAAGGCTGGCAAGCCCCACATAATAAAGCGCAAATAGCTTAGTGTCATTTGCCGGAATTCAGGCTCTACGTCCATAATCGCTAGGAAATACGGCGCAATAAACAGCAAAATACCGGTGAGAATTGCGCTGATAATGCAGGTATATAGCGATTGCTGCACATGCCGTGCTACCTGATCACGTTCATCGGCACCATCACAATGAGAAATCACCGGCGCTAGCGCCAAACCAAAACCGAAAATAATTAAAGTAAGCGGCATCCAAATTGCACCGCCCACGGCAACGGCTGCCAAATCAACGGCGCCAACGCGGCCCGACATCAAAGTATCAACAACGCTCATCAACATTTGCGTGAGCTGTGCAATTAAAATTGGGCCTGTTAGTAAAGCCAGTTTCTTTGCTTCCGGCCCCAACTTAGTGGTTTCAAGCCAAATACGACGCATGGTTTTTCCTAGAACGAGAACGGCATTCCCGTTTGTGTAAACTTCAATAATTACAAAATGAATCGTGCAAGCTGAGCTATATATTCTCAGCGGCGTTAGCCTCGAGCACATGCATATCTTTTAGTGCATCGAGGATAAACGGATTAACAATATCCGCTGCAACCAAAGGCCCCATATGGCCAGCGTGCACCGGCAAAAGTTGGCAATTCGGTAGGGTATCGGCTAAATGAGCAGCTACGGTACGACTCGAAAGTGGCGATTCATCGCCATGCAATAATACCACAGGGCACTTGATTTGAGCGTACTCGGCAAGCGTTGTTTCTTCGTCTAATAATGCGTGGAAATCTGCATAAACCTTGGCTTGCTGCTGGCTCATTAAGGTTTTCGCTTTTTCCGGCAGCCGCGCAAAATAACCGGGCTTATTCCAATAATCAACGAATATTGCCGCAGATTCCGTAAGCGATAAACCTTCCATACTCGCAGTAATCGCCAGAATCTCAGCACGTGCCGATTCTGCTTCCGCCAATACATGAAAGCTAACGGGCTCGTAAAGAATTAATCCCTGCACTTGCTCCGGATAACGCAACGCCCATTGCAGTGCCGTAGCGCCGCCATACGAATGGCCAATCAAAACCACCTTTTCAGCTGCGCCAGGAGCCGGAACATCTTGCGCATGCAGTGCTTTCAGCTCATCGCGTAAACGAAATTGAGTTATATCGCCCGGCAAGCCTTCAGCAAGGGAAACACCGCGGCCATACCCGATTAAATCAGGCGCATAAAAAGAAACGCCCGCCGGTAAAAGGCGGGCGAGCTGTTTAGCTAAGGAACGCCACTGCCCACTATGGCTTTGTGAGCTGTGCAGAGCAACAACGCTAGTCATGTTTTGCTAAAACCCTTTAACTTCCAATAGCGAATCCAACCAAAAAACCCGCGGCAAGTAATAACATCGCGAACGTGCCGAGCACACCGACCGTTCGATATATGCTCACACCCACAGATTTCGTTAAACCAATAGCATGGCTAACCCGCGCGATAAATAGTAATCCACCTAAACCATATAACAATATCGGATTTGCAGCATTTAGCTCCATCAACCCTAATAAAATTAACGCCAGTGGAACATACTCAATAAAATTACCGTGAATACGAACGGCTGCTTGTAAATCAACGGATTCACCGTTTCCAATACCTACGCGATCGCGCCAGCGCAAACGAATGATCCGCGCTGCTAATACCAAATAAAGCAGCGTTAATAACGCGGCGAATAAACTTGTTACAGGCAAAATCATAATGGCCTCCAGTGCGAATTATTATTCTTATTCATGTGAAACACAGGTATTCACCCGCTTAGGCCATAACCATGCCTAGCCAAGCAATTCCTTCAGTTCTTTATTAATATTTTCTACTTTTTGTGTGCCATCTAATTTATAGCACTTCACTACGCCTTGGTCAGCCAACTTCTTGTAGTAAGCAACCAATGGCTCAGTTTGCTCATGATAAATTTTCAGGCGCTTACGTACCGTTTCTTCTTTATCATCTTCACGAATTACCAAATCTTCGCCAGTAACATCGTCTTTGCCATCTTCTTTCGGCGGGTTATAGCTCACATGATACACCCGGCCTGAACCTGGGTGTACGCGGCGGCCTGCCATACGCTCCACAATCACATCATCCGCAACATCAAATTCAAGCACGTAATCAATCTTGATGCCCGCTTCCTGCATTGCATCGGCTTGTGGAATCGTACGTGGGAAACCATCCAGTAAGAAGCCATTCTTGCAATCTTCTTGGGCAATGCGCTCTTGCACCAAACCGATCATAATATCGTCAGAAACCAATTGGCCTGCGTCCATCACTTCCTTCGCTTTCTTGCCAAGCTCTGTGCCCGCTTTAATTGCTGCGCGTAACATATCACCTGTAGAAATCTGTGGAATATTATAAGTATTCATCAGAAATTGAGCTTGTGTGCCCTTCCCTGCGCCAGGCGCCCCCAAAAGGATGATCCGCATGGTGTTTCCCCTAAATTATTGTCATCGGATGGTTCAAAAAATAATGCGCCAACTTTACCTTTCAAAGCCCTAAATAACAAGGCCGACCATAGTCGAAGTTGCATGGTCTGATAAGTGAGAAAGCCCAGCACACTCGTATTGTGCAAAAAAAATGCTCCTCAAGTTGAGGAGCATTTGTTACGCGGTTAAATATTTCGCTATTAAAGTGCCAACATCAATCGATTGAGGCGGCGTACAAAGATACTCGGATCTTTCAAACTACCACGCTCGGCCAAAGTTGCTTGCTCAAGTAGCAAATCAGCCCATTCACCAAAACGCTCTTCGTCTTGTTCGTCCGCCACGCGTTTCACCAACGGGTGCTCAGGGTTCAGTTCCAGAATATATTTGGTTTCCGGCACTTTCTGCCCCGCCGCTTCCATTAACTTCGCCATTTGCGTCGACATGTCATTATCGTCGGTAACGATACATGCAGGTGAATCGGTCAACCGGTGTGTTACCCGCACTTTTTTCACTTTTTCACCGAGCGTTTTACTAAAGCGCTCTACCGTGGTTGCAAAATCTTCTTCAAGCTTCTCTTGTTCGGCCTTATCGGCGTCATCATCAAGTGAGCCTAAATCTAAATCACCACGGGTTACGGATTGAAACTTCTTCTCTTTATAATCAGTGATATGGCTCATTAACCATTCATCAATGCGATCAGAGAGTAAAAGAACTTCTACGCCTTTTTTGCGGAAAATCTCCAACGCCGGGTTATTTTTCGCTGCCTCATAGCTATCCGCTACAATGTAGTAAATCGCTTCTTGGCCTTCTTTCATACGCTCAATATAGGCATCTAAAGATACCCGCTGTTCACTGCTATCTTCGTGGCTAGACGCGAAGCGCAATAGCTCACAAATACGTTCGATATTCGCCTGATCTTCCGCGGGGCCTTCTTTCAACACATTCCCGAAATTATCCCAGAAACTGTTATAAGCATCGACATCATCACGCGCCAACTTCACCAAGCTTTGCAGTACTTTCTTCGTGCTGGCACTGCGCATTGAGCGCGTTACTTTGCTATCTTGCAAAATCTCCCGCGATACGTTCAGCGGCAAATCATTCGAATCGATCAAGCCACGCACGAAACGCAAATACGTTGGCATAAACTGCTCGGCGTCATCCATAATGAATACGCGTTGCACGTAAAGTTTAATACCTTTCTGATTCTCACGATTCCATAAATCCCACGGCGCTCGTTTCGGGATATACAACAAGCTGGTGTACTCGTGCTTACCTTCAACCTTGTTGTGGCTCCAAAGCAACGGATCATCGAAATCGTGCGCTACAGTTTTGTAGAATTCTTGATATTCCTCATCGCTGATTTCGCTTTTTTCACGCAACCAGAGTGCCTTACCAGCGTTTACGGTTTCCCATTCCCCCGGCTTCGCTGCAATTTTCTCGCCATCCGGGCCTTCGCTTTCCGGTTGCTCGTCTTTCCACATTTGCACAGGAATGCTCAAGTGATCAGAGTAGGTTGTTACGATCTCGCGTAGCTTCCATTCATCCAAGAATTCTTCTTCGCCTTCGCGCAAATGCAAGGTGATATCAGTACCACGAGTTTTCTTAGTGATCGGCGCAATAGTGAATTCACCATCGCCCGCCGATTGCCATTCCACCGCTTCATCTTCAGGCGCACCGGCTTCGCGCGTGCGCACTGTTACGCGATCAGAAACGATAAAAGCGGAATAAAAGCCAACACCAAACTGACCAATAAGCTGGGAATCTTTGCTTTGATCGCCAGAAAGCTGGCTAAAGAATTCTTTGGTACCCGATTTAGCAATCGTACCTAAATTACTCATGACATCTTCGCGGTTCATACCCACGCCATTATCACTAATGGTGATACTGCGATTTTCTTTATCGATGCTCAAACGCACACGCATCTCAGCATCGCCTGCATACAAATCATTGTTCTGCAGTGCTTTGAAGCGCAGTTTATCGGCGGCATCAGAAGCATTGGAAATCAGTTCACGAAGAAAGATATCCTTATTTGAGTAAAGCGAATGAATCATCAAATGTAGAAGCTGTTTTACTTCTGTTTGAAATCCGTGTTTTTCAGCATGCTGATTCTCAGCCATGGTGATTACTCTCCTAAATTATCGTGTCATTAACCCTACACAGGTAATGGGGATAAGGCGTACAGATTTCAAGGGCAAGATTTCAGGAAGAAATTTGAGTTTTTATAATGATTTACGGCCGGAGAAGGCGTGGCCTAAGGTGGTGTGATCAACATATTCCAGTTCGCCGCCAACCGGCACGCCATGTGCTATGCGGGTTGCATTGATATTATAGCGGGCAGCTAAATCAGCAATAAAGTGCGCCGTGGTATCGCCTTCCATGGTTGGGTTGGTCGCCAGAATCACTTCGTTTATGCCGCCATCTTGGAAGCGCTTTTCTAATAAATCTAAACCAATATCTGCAGGGCCAATGCCATCAAGGGGCGATAACCGGCCCATCAGCACAAAGTATTGCCCTTTATATTGGCTCGTTTGCTCCACAGCGAGCACATCCGCCGGCGATTCCACAATACAAACCGTACCTTCCGCAGCGCGCGCTTGGTTATCGCAAATAGAACAGGTATCACCCTCGGTAAGCGTACGGCAACGTTGGCAGCGCCCAACTACCTCTAACGCATGATTAAGCGCGCTAGCGAGCTTACCGGCACCATCACGATGGCGCTCCAAAAGTTGGAACGCCATACGTTGTGCTGTTTTTTGACCCACCCCAGGAAGTATACGCAGGGATTCAATCAAAGCGGCAATGGCCGGGCTAAATGCTTTCATTAGAAAGGTAGTTTCATACCCGGTGGTAAACCCATACCGCCAGCAATCGAACCCATTTTCTCTTTCGAAGCCTCTTCCACACGGCGCACTGCGTCGTTCGTGGCAGCAGCGATTAAATCTTCTAGCATTTCGCGGTCATCTTCATCACCAAATAAGCTTGGATCAATGGCTACACGCTTCACGTTGTGATTGCCGTACATGGTTACTTTTACCATGCCCGCACCGGCTTCGCCGGTTACTTCCATGCTGGCAATTTCTTCTTGCGCCTTCTGCATTTTTTCCTGCATCTGTTGCGCTTGTTTCATCATGTTACCCATGCCGCCTTTAAACATCTGAATATCTCTCTTTTTAAAATAAAGAATTGTGCGCTACAAGCAGCGCATCACTGATTAGAACATCGGGGTTCATACCCGATTTTTCAACCCTTTGTAAGCATATAAAACACCAGCTCAAGATTAGTGCAGCACATCAACTTTTTTTAATTCTGCCGCAAAATTATTCTGCAACTGCTGTATTCCCGGATGCGCCGCCACGCGCGCTTGCGCATCCTTCAATAACTTAGCATCGATTTCTTGCTGAATTCTAAATGGTGTACGTTCTGGAGCGCCCGTTTTTATCTGTAGGCGCTCCACGTTCATGATTTTACCGAGCTCATGCTTGATACTGGCATCCATGTGGCCAGAAAGAAGCCCTTGCTGCGCGGCATCGACTTCCAGTATTAGGCGGTCGTCAGCTTGATGCAGCATAGAGTGCAGGAGTACCTGCCGCGTGCGGCCTACAATATTCATTTGCTCAATCGTAGCTGCCCACTCATCCACTTGCGCAGCCGCAACTATTTTCTTCGCGCCTACTGACGGTTCGGTAGCTTGCGAATCCTGCACATCAGCTGTTGCCGTCTGTTCGGGCTTTGCCTCTATCACCGGTTTATTACTAACACGTGGCTCTTCGCTCACCGTAGGGAGTTCGTTAGTTACCGCCGCTTCTGAATTGTCTTTCTCTAAGTTTTGTTCAACACGCGGCGGTTCAACTTCGGCCGAACGCACTTCCGAGGATTGCGTTGCTGGCTGTTCTGCGCTTGCATTCGAGGCCGGTGTGCTTTTGCTGGTATCCGCTCGTTTAGCGGCTAACCGCTGACGCGTTGCCAACAATGAACTTAAATCCGATGTTGTTGATTGGGGTACCACGTTTTTATTCTCACTCAGCTGAGTGTTATTTGTGTCTGAACTAGACTGGACAGAACTGGGCTGGGCGGAACTGGAATCTGCTGCGGTGGAATTCGAAAGCCCCGCAGCTTGCGCTTCAATATGCGCTTGTTCGGCATACAAGCTCTCGTATTCTTCCTCATCTTCTTCAATAAAACCCGGAACTTCATGATCAGTAAATTCGGGCTTCTGAGTATCAACAGAAGCCGCTTCTTTATCTTCCGCTGAGGCCTCTTTATCGTCCGCTGAGGGCTCTTTGTCCTGGGCTAAAGGCTCTTTGCCTTGGGCTAAAGGCTCTTCATACGCTTGCGGGGCCGGCTCAGCGGCTGGCTTCTGTTCGCTAGCTTGTGGCTTTCCCCCAGTAACGGGCGCTCCAACCGCCGGACGAAACGCAAGTAAACGCAGTAATGTCATCTCCACGCCACTGAAGGCATCGGGCGCATAAGCCAATTCACGCCGGCCTTCCAATACCATGCGGTAATACACCTGCACTACCGCTGGATCTATTTTCTTGGCTAACGCGAGCATTTGTTGTTGATGTTCATGCAACTCAGGATCAAGCATGTTCGGCGCAACCTGTGCTAACGCCAACTGATGTAATATCCCCTGCAACTCAGATAGCACACCGGCAATATCTGGTACCTTATCGACCAAACCACGCAAACCATCGAGCACTCGATTTACATCGCCATCAGCGATATCGTTCAGCAGCGCAAGGAGGTTATGGTTATCGATACGGCCCAACATCTGCGCTACTTCTTGCTCGTTTACCCGCTGATCACCTTGAGCAATCGCTTGATCGGTAAGGCTTAATGCATCGCGCATACTGCCACTAGCAGAACGCGCTAGCAGCGCTAACGCAGCCGGTTCAAAAGGAATCTTTTCAGCTTCTAATATGTGCTGCAGTTGGCCAGTAATTTCATCGCGCGTAAGCGCTCGCAAACTAAACTGTAAACAGCGCGATAATACGGTAACGGGTAACTTATCTGGGTCTGTAGTAGCAAGTACAAATACCACGTGCGGAGGTGGCTCTTCTAAGGTTTTCAAGAGCGCATTAAAACTGTGCCGCGAAAGCATGTGTACTTCATCGATTAAGTACACCTTATAACGGCCAGAAGTGGGGCGATACTGCACGTTTTCTAGAATTTCTCGGGTGTCTTCAACTTTTGTGCGTGATGCGGCATCAATTTCCATCAGGTCTACAAAGCGCCCTGCTTCGATATCAATACAGGCGGAACATTCGCCGCAAGGAGTGGGCGTGATGCCGGTAGCACAATTTAAACTACGGGAGAGGATCCGTGCAATGGTGGTTTTACCAACCCCACGGGTACCGGTAAGCAAATAAGCATGATGTAAACGCTGGTGGGTGAGCGCGTTAGTGAGTGCTTGCAACACGTGTTGTTGCCCTACCACTTCACCAAAGTTACGCGGCCGCCATTTCCGTGCCAGCACTTGGTAACTCATGCAGCCTCCAGTATTTTATTTGGGTTCTATAAAGCGAAGTTTTAAGCTTCGCAGTTATTCATCAAAAGCGCAAATGGCATAGCTATTTACGCCAATTCTATCCATTTCTTTGCGGCCACCTAAATGTAGAAGCTCGCACACGAATGCTGTTTCAACGATTGTAGCCGGAGAGTTTCGAACTAACTCAACCGCTGCTGTCATCGTGCCGCCGGTAGCTAACATATCATCCATAATGATCACTTTATCTCGAGCTTTCAACGAATCTTTATGCAGCTCTAAAATATCATCACCATATTCAAGGGTATAACTTGTTGAATATACTTCACGTGGCAATTTGCCCGCTTTACGAATAAGGGTTAAGCCGATTCCTAAACGGTCCGCAAGTGCCGCAGAGAAAATAAAGCCACGCGCTTCAATAGCAACAACCTGGGTTAATCCCATATTGTCATATCGTTCCGCGAACAAATCGATACTATTGCGCAAGGCGCGCGGATCTTGCAAGGCGGGTGTGATATCCCGAAACGTTATTCCCGGCTTTGGAAAATCAACAACCGGCATAATTCTGCGCGCAATATAATTCCCGCGCATGTCTGCTGCTACATTATGAGTCATCGGCTACCCACTCAGGCCACTACACTTGACTGTGTTAACTGGCGAAGTTTAAAAAGTAGTAAATCCGCATCAAGCGGCTTACCCAAAACCAAATCAGCGCCGCAGCGTTCTGCTTTCGCAGAAATTTGCTCGGGGTCTGAAGTCGTCATTAAAAGCAGAGGTGTTTGCGCATAAGGCGTTTCATCTCTGAGATTCTTAATCAATAAAATGCCATCCATTAGTGGCATTTTATGATCCGTTAATACTACATCAAAGTGCTCAAGCTTGGCGCGATTCAAACCATCTAATCCATCGACAGCGATTGTTACGGTAAAGGGCGTTTGCTTAAGTATTTGTACAATATTTTCGCGCGTGCGCGCGTTGTCTTCAACCAACAGCAATGATAATGCCATGATACGTTCCTATAATAGCGCAGCAGGCTTCCCTGAACTCGCTTAAGTTCCAGCAACTAAGCTAAAAATAAGGTCACTAATCGTAAAACAGGTGTGAGTAACGCAATACCCACAAATACTGCCAACGCGAGCAATAAATGCCACACGTTACTTTGATCTTTAAAAGAGTCATGATTTGACATCAAATATTCCTCAGTACATCTACAACGGGCAAGGATCATATCTGATCTAGACGATTTAAGAAAGGTTCAAGCGTAAAGCTATCGCTAAGGGTAATAAATATAAGCAATAAAAAAACCCTGCTTAAAAGCAGGGTTTTTATACGTCAGAACATCATTTAATGCACATGCATTCAACTTTTCTGACCTTAGATATCTACACCACGACGTGACGCAGTATCTTTAATGTACTGAGCCCAGCCTTCAGCATTCCGGCGCGTGCTGCTGTAACCTTTAGCACGTTCCGCCGCATCATAGGCTTGGCGGTATTGATTACTATAAAAGTAAGCTTCCGCCAGAGACATATACAAACGACCGGCATCTTCACCACTTGGTGTCAATTCAATCGCTGAGCGGAAAGGCGCTACTGCTTGACGATATTCTTCAGCAAGTAGTAAGGCTTCTCCTTGACGGCGATTGTAATCGATACGATCGTTGTTGTTGTCTGCTTCTCTAACCGCTTTCGCGTACTCTGCAGCAGATTTCGAAAATTCTCGAGCTGTGTTGTAAGACCGAGCAGCTGTTGCGTAGTTACGAGCAGTTTGCTCAATATCGCCTGATTCCATATGACGTGACATTACTTCAGCAGCATAAAATGGTACTGAGTTGTTCGCATATAATTGAACCAGAGCGCGATAATCATTCGATGACCGGAAGTAGCCTGCATCGTATGCTATACGCATAGTTGATAATGCTTTTTCATACTGCTCACTCAGGTTATACATCATGCCGAGTTGTACCCACCAAGCGCGTTCGTTTGGTAGTGCAACAACACCACGTTCTAACACTGAAATCGTTTCAGGAACATTTCCTGCTTCGTAGTTAGCAGCAATCATCAACACGTACGGGTTGCGATGCGGCTCATCCATGTTTTCCAATGCTTTTTCCGCTAATGGACTTACCCGATCATATTGCTTTAATTCCATATGGGCAGATGCCATACGAATCAATACATCAGGGTTCCACTCACCAGTAAACTGCAAAAACTCACGGAGGATTTCGAGTGCTTCTTCGAAATTTTCTTCCATTAGTTGCAAGTTACCCAGCAATTGTAGCGAAGCAGCATGGTCAGCATGGCTTAGCAAGTTAGGCGCAATTGATTTCTCTAATTCAGCTATCGCTTTGCGATTCGCTGAATCATCACCCTCTACACTTGCCCACATCGTACCAAGAAAACGAGCCACATAAGCGACATCGTAATCAGTACGTGCTGGAGCTTCTTCAAGCTCTGCAATAGCACCGCGAATATCATCGGCTTCATACAGTTCATAAGCTGTCATAACACGACGGGCCACTCGTTCTCCCAATGCTTGCGAGCGACGATTATCTTTCGCTCGTTGCAACTCATCTGCCGTTGGAATTGTAAATCCAACGTCAGAGTCTTGCTGTGCATTGGCAGAGGCAAGAGTAAAACCCATGGCGACAACCACAGCACACACTATTGTTGTGATAGTTTTCATGAATTAACTCCCGTCCATATTAAAGTCTAATTGAACCGTAAGACCTTCTTGACGCTGTGCCTGACCATCAACAATTTTAGGCGCATAACGCCACCGAGCTAGTGCACGGCGTGCTTCTTGGTCGAATACTCGACGTGGATTAGCATCAATGATTTCGATGTCAGTAACACCACCGGTCTCATCGATAGTAAAGCGCAGTT
This sequence comes from Aliidiomarina shirensis, assembly GCF_003987345.1. Classification (GTDB taxonomy): domain Bacteria; phylum Pseudomonadota; class Gammaproteobacteria; order Enterobacterales; family Alteromonadaceae; genus Aliidiomarina; species Aliidiomarina shirensis. The sequence goes on from NZ_PIPP01000002.1 coordinate 98,307, forward strand.
GCACCCAGCCTTCAATACCGTCTCGCGCCGCTGCTGGCGGATAACGAGGCTCAACACGAACTATTGGTTGAGCGTCTCCATCGCGGCCCAAGCCTGCACTAGGATCACCTAGCCCAGCACCTGCACCACCGAGGTCAACACCGCCGATATCCATATTAAAGGATACTGAATCGTCAGAGGCATCCGGTTCACTTTGCGGTGTTTCCGGTGGAGTCTCTGGCGGCTCCGGAGGCGGCGGCGGCGTACGACGACGCGCTTCTGCTTCCGGTTCCGGTGGTGCTGAAACGATATCAATGGTGGTTGGAGCTTCAGGCGGTTCTGCCCGACGATCGCCACCACTGATTAGGTATGCCATGAAGACAAACAGTAAAAAGGTGACCGCCGCGCCTAGTAATATTGATACTAAGATGCGCACCATATCAGTCATTCTCCGCTGCTATTGAAATCTGGGCAATACCGGCTTCTTTAACTTGGTCCATAACTTTAACGACGATCCCGTGACGGGCTCCTTCGTCAGCTTGAATAACCACCATATCAGTTGGCTGCTCAGCTAGGAGACGTTCCAAGTTAGCGGCTACCCGCTCCACATCTACTTGACGACGGTCCATCCATACCTCACCGTTTTCACGGATTGCTATGAAGATGTTGGCCGACGGCTTCTGTGTCGCTTGTGATGCTTCAGGACGATTTACATCAATACCTGCTTCTTTCACAAACGATGTTGTAACGATAAAGAAGATCAACATGATGAACACGATGTCGAGCATCGGGGTCATATCTAGTGTTGCTTCTTCTTCTTCGCGTAAACGTTTACGTGCCATAATTCTTCTCTCTTAATGATGAGGCAGACTATCAATCAGGTTTTCTTTAGCTGCTTTAACGCGCGCATCTAAGCGCTGAGCAAAGAACATACCCGATAGAGCTGCAACCATTCCCGCCATTGTCGGAATCGTAGCCATCGAGATACCGCCTGCCATCAGACGAGGGTTACCGGTTCCTTGAACTGCCATAATTTCAAAAACAGTCATCATCCCCGTAACCGTACCAAGTAATCCAACAAGTGGACAAATGGCAATCATCGTCTTCAGCACCAGCATCCGCGCTGACAGTTTTTCGGACGCTTGCGAAACCCATGCATCACGGATTCTATGTGCGTACCAGGAGGTGGTGTCTTTACGTTCGTTCCACTCTTTGATGATTTGATCCCGTTCCTTCGGGAACACACCAAGGAGATACCACCAGCGCTCAACCATAACAATCCACATGATTAAAAGCGCGGCGAACACCATATATAAAACGTCACCACCTGTGCCAATAAAATCCCTGACAGTTTCCCAAAGTCCTATCAGGTACAATTGCATGGCTTAAGCTCCCTTCTTCTCAGCATGAGAAGCGACAATACCTGCTGCTTGCTCATCAAGAGTGTGCAGAATTGATTTGCTTTTTGAAGCAACAATTGAATGGATAACAATCAAAGGCAACGCGGCAATCAAGCCCATCGCAGTAGTTACCAAGGCCATTGAGATATCGCCAGCCATGATACGCGGGTCACCAGTACCGAATAGGGTAATTGATTGGAAGGTACCAATCATACCAACAACCGTACCTAATAGACCCATCAACGGAGCGATAGCTGCAAGAATCTTGATAATGTTTACGCCCGACTCAACACTTGGCGTTTCACGAAGAATCGCTTCGTCAAGTTTAAGCTCAAGGTTTTCAACATCAGTTTGTGGATTCTCATGATAAACAGCCAAAATACGACCCAATGGGTTTTTGTTTGAAGGGTTATCTAGATTCTTCAACTGACGACGAATAGAACCACCAACTGCTGTTAGCGTTACTAATTTATAGATTGCAATAATGAAACCTAAGATTAGTACTACGGTGATTGCATAACCAACGGTTTGACCTTGGTGATAGCGTTCCATCAATGTAGCTTTTTGCGTAAGCAAGCTCAAAATTTGGCCACGTGAAGGATCGATAAATACGCCAGCGTGCCCTGAAGAAGTATCTTCAAAGTTTTCTGCTGCACGTAAAATGTGCCCAGAAGGTTGACGCGCAATCGGTTGAATCTGCTTAGTTGTATCGTTATACAGTAAGTATTCACCTTCAGAAATCAGGTTGAACGCACCGATACGAATAACATCACGCACTTCAGAACCACCGTCAAGTAGCGTTACTTCGCCTTGATAGCGTGCAACTTTACCTGATTCAGTCATTTCAGTAAGCAATGCCAGCCATAGCTCTTCAAGTTCTGCAATATTTGGCAACTCACGTGCTTCAGCCAAGCTAGCTAGAACGAGTTCACGATCTGGATATTGAGCGCTTACTACTGAAGTAGAGATACGACCAATCGTTTCTGACGCAGCACCACGAATTACACCGAAAATCTCACCCAAAGTACCAACCATGTTATCTAGTTCGGTTTCTTTGTTTCCGATATCGATTTCGTTTTGTGCATATTCTTCTTGTAGACGAGTGCTACGTGCTTCTTCATCACGTAACTCTTGCTGTGCTTGACGTAACAACGCTTGCTTGTCAGCACGATCGTCCATAAAGCGACGCTCACGTGCTTGGTCAATGCGCTGTGCTGCTGCACGTTGCTGTTGAACCTGCTGCAGTAGTTCGTCAAGTGTTTTAGCTTCAGCGTCCTGCGCATTCACAGAGAACGCTGCTGATGCCGCTAGCGAGATACCTGCCACGGCTACCATTAAGTTTTTCACTACATGTTTCATTCTGCATTCTCCGCGGCAAATACTGGCAGACGCACAACATCAAATGCTGTCTGACGGCGAGACATACGAATGGCTTGCGTCAACGGATTCAAGAATGAATCATCAACACGCGACCACTCACGATTGTCGTTATCCCACACCCATGCATTACGCATATCCAAAGATTGTGCTAAGAATGCGATACGGCCTACGTGTAAGTAATCAACTGCAATGTCTTGGCCTTCAAAGTTCAAAGTACCTTCATATGCAATCAAGCCTACGCCGTAATCCATTTCGATTTGGTATGCTTCGATGATCTGGCGGAATTTTTCAGAATCAGTAACTTCTGAACGCACCATTACTTCGCGAAGGCGCTCAACTCGACGTTCCCGCTGCTCGCGGTGAATTGGAATATCCAGCTGAACGAACTCATCAAGTGAATCGATCATCTTATACATAAGAGGAACAACGCCCTGACGCGTTTCTTCGATGCCGTCGATTTGACGCTGCAAAGAATCAAGCGTTGCGTTCTGGTCATCAACTAGACGCTGAACGTGGTCGTTGTAAAGTCGTAGTGCTTCGAATTCAGCAACTACCGCACGGTAGTCTGCTAAAAGGTCACTGCTCTGCTCGAACAATGAATCGATGCGCTCTTGAGAGGCGGCATTCGCACGATTTGTTTGCGTTTGCTCAGCCTGTAGCTGCGACAGAGAGGTATCGTTAGCGGCTGCTAATCCTACTCCCGTCAGCGCCATCACACCTGCCATAGCGGCAGCGATTTTGCTTCGTTTGATTACTGTGGTCATAGTTCCCAACCAATTTGACTTAACTTTATCCTTCGCTTACTAGGCTTGAACAGAAGTTCGATCGTCACCTGATAATACTAAGGAACCAGTTGTGTGAGTGATGAAAAAAAATCCTACACCGAAATACACTATTTCGCAGAAATAGCATTACTTGAATACTCCCACGAACGCGGCGAGCCTGTCAACCGGCTGTTTGCAGGTTTCTTAACTGGTAGAACCCATTTACGGTTAAGTTTCAGATTAATATGCGGATATCGGAAAATATCAGCACGTTCTACCGATTAAACTTTTCTAGCTTATCAGCTAGAATTTGCAAGTTTATGACAACTTTTCGTTACGCCTTAGATAGATATGCGCACGGCAAAATCCTTGCCGATATAAGTAAATGCTTGCCTTTAAACCGTATCGGAATGCCCCTGATATGATCAGTTTTCTACCTGTTTTTCCAAGCTAATACCCCAAGCGAAAAGTTCCTTTTCTATTTTGAACTCCTTGTGTGCGATAGATGCGAACGCGCTGGCATTGCGTTTAAAGCTCGATAAATCGTCTTCAGAAAAAGCTGCTTTTACTTGCTCGCGGATACGTAACAAGTGTGCTTGCAACATATCGTAGGTTACCGCCAAATGCTTCTGGGCTTCCTTAGCTGTAGCGTGCGATTGGCCGTTGTTCAATATATTAATCACGCGATTAAAGATATCGGTAAGCCACGGATGGTCGGTTGGCAAAGAAAAGCGTGCGTTGATCACATGCAATGTCCACTCCAAGGATTTTCCTAAAGCATTGCACTCTTGGCTTTCTTTCCAGGTTTTAAAATCGCTATTCTGCAAACGTTCAGTTGCTAAACGCAGCATTAAATCAGCTTGAATAAATACCGGCGAGTTATTGAGGATATAATCAAAAATATCACATCCACGCGCCGAATCTTTGGTTAACCCTGATTTGCCATGGTGGGCCATCATTACGAGTTTACCACCCGGCTTCAAAACCCGATAAGCTTCTGCCAATGCTGAATTTTGCTCGGCATATTCGAACGCAAACTGGCTCACCAAGCAATCAACTGATGCATCGGCAAACGGTAATTTACCCATATCGGTATTGCCATGGAAGGTAATACCCTGCAATTGCTTTAATACCGCTGCATCACGTGCAAACGTTTTCAATGGGTCGATATCGGCATAATCAACACCGTGAACTTGCCAGTTTTTATCGAGAGTTCGGCCATGCGCCGCCACCAGGGCAGCCAAAGCGCCGTTGCCAGTTCCTAAATCAACAACTACCGCGTTGTTATTTAGCGTTTTTAAATGTTCTTGCCAAAAAGCGCTAATCTCACCTTCGTATCCCTTTGCTGCTTCTCCTTCAGCAAAACTATTCAACGACTGCGATGATTGCCAATACTCGCTCCAATGTTTAATTTCCTGCTTATTTTGCATATACACCTTCTCATTTTACGAACCAAAAGCAGTATAACGCGCTGGTGTTCTTCGTACTGAAATTCACTGAAAAAAAACCGGCCACGAAGGGCCGGTTTTAAATGCTCTCACACTAAACTTCGATATTAGAAGCTTTGCGTGTAACGGAAGTAAGTAATACGACCGTATGCATGGTACAAGTTAAAGTTATAATCACGAGTACCACGAGCGGCGGTTGAAGTGCCTAACTGAGGAACTTTCTCAAACAAGTTTTGAGCGCCCAAAGTAAACACGCCATTCCAAGGAGTATTGTAGTTCACTTGTAGATCGTGAGTAGTCCAAGTACCGATGTTACCAGTACGTTCAACACCATCACCAGCTGAAGCTACGCTGTTGTACTGTTTACCAACAACATTCATATTCCAAGATACAGAGTAATCACCTAGCGACCAGGTATTGCTTAACGCTGTACGGTGCTGTGGACGACCCGGATCTTTCACTAAGTTACGGCCGCCATCAATGCTGATGTCAGTTGTGTAACTTACTTGTAAGTTCTGAGTTAACGCACCCCATTGACCGAAATCAAAGTTAGTACGAGCGTTGAAGTCCATACCTGAGATGTCGTACGTACCATCGTTAGCAAAACCAGCGTAAACCATACGAATTGGGTTTACTGGCTCACCAGCATCAACGAACGCGCTGTAGTCAGTGCTCGTATCACGTTCAATAAATACGCCCGGCGGGATTGGGTCGCCTGCTGCTTCACGAGCAAGCAAGGTATCAATACCGAAGAACGAGATCTGGTTAGTAATTGCAATATCCCAGTAATCAAACGTTACGCTTAACCAATCAGTTGGCTGATACGCAACACCTACACCAAACTGATCTGATTTCTCAGATTCAAGTTCAGAGTTAGCTTGCGTGATTTGACGTACTTGCACATCACAATCAATGTCACCTGTTAGCATGTAACAAGTAGCCTGATCTTGCATTGCAGGGTTACCCGATGAAGGCTGCATCGTGATTTGGTCTAGAGTCGGAGCACGGAAGCCCTGTCCCCATGAACCACGAACCACTAACTCTTGCATTGGCTGCCAGCGGAAGCTCACTTGTGGTGAGAAATCGCTACCGTAATCAGAATAATCATCGAAACGACCAGCAACAGACACTTCTAAATCAAGTGTAATTGGAAGCATAGTTTCGAAGTAGAATGCCGTTACATCGCGGCCACCACCTGCAGAGTTACCAGAAGAACCACCTACTTGGCCCGCTTCAGAAAGCGAATCATATTGGTCAGCATAATCTTCTTCGCGGTACTCAGCACCAACAACCGCTTGGATTGTACCGGCACCGAAATCCATAACATCAAATACTGCTGAACCGAACCACTCACGTGTTTCAAATTTACCAACACGTGCGGTAGTAACGTTCATACCGTTAAGCAATGTTTGGTAGTTCTGCATTTGTGCGTCGTTACCTTCATAACGAGAACCCAGCGGATCGCCGATGTCGTAGAACACGAAATCAGGATTTAATGCTAAGCCTGCATCGATTTCATCTTGCGTGATGTTGATAGCATTGGCTGCAGCAGAACGAAGCAAGTAGTTATAGCCTGTTTCGTATGCTTTTGAGGTACTGCGGCGTAAACCGAAATCTAAATCAACTTCGCCAACGCGGCCTTCAAAAGCAACCATTACATCAGTAGCGTGTGTATCAACATAAGTATCACGATCTCCTAACGCAGCAAAACGGTGGCGATAGGCTAAATCACGATTCCCAGTGTAATTTTCACCATCACCATCAACCGCGCTTTGCTGGAAGTTTGGTGATAATGGATTAGTTGGGTTATTGATACTGTCGGCATTCATTACGCTGAACGGGTCGTTCAACGATGGTGCATAACGGCCAAAGTATTTTGATTTTGAATAAGACGAACTTACCATCACAGCCCAATCTTCATTGAACTCGTGATCAACTTTTACGAATAAGCCTCGGTTGCCCGTTTGCGCTTCGTTCGCATTCGTTGCGTTAAAGTTAAAGCCACACGCGCCGTTACTGAAAATAAAGTTCTCAGTCGCTTCACATGCTGCTGCACTTGGTGGAATTGAATTATGGCCGCCGGCAGGAGCATCGTTTACGGCATCGTAGTTCAGCCAGTTGTTACCGTATGCTGATCCACCTGGCTCAACCCAAGAATAATCGCGGTGGAAAATGATGTCGCGCGCATTCCACGATACACCACCAAGAACGCGAGTTGTGTCGCTGCTAGCACCAAATACTGCAGAACCTTCTTCGCGGTCACCGCCATTTGCAGGCAAGCTAATTTCTGATTGACCATAACGGAATTGTGCGCCATTGAAATCTGTACGGGTGATGATGTTGATTACACCACCTACCGCATCAGAACCATATATCGCTGAAGCACCAGTAGATAGAATTTCAATCCGTTCAACAGCCGCTAGCGGAACGATGTTCAAATCCTGCGAGCTACCTGTTGAAGGAGATTTTGGTAAACGGCGACCGTCAACCAATACTAGAGTACGATCTGAACCTAAACCACGTAAGCTTACGGTTGCAGTTGCACCAGCAGCATTACCTGATTGCGGACGGAACGAACCAGCAGTGTTGAATGTTGTGTTTCGGATAACATCAGATACTGAAATTTCACCTGACAGGTCGATCGCATCGCGGTCGATAACTGTTAGTGGAAGCGATTCTTCCATATCAGTACGTGCTAAACGAGAACCGGTTACTTGAATGCGCTCTACGCGCTCGCCAGTTGCTTCTTCTTCAGCTTCATCAGCATCTTGCGCTGAGGCAATGCCTGTCATCGCAGTAGCTGACGCGCCAAACATTAACGCTAAGCGAATCGACTTAGCTAACTTTGTATTTGTGTACATGTAGTTTCTCCCTGGATCACTTCAAGTGATTTTTAGGTTTATGGCGCACAATTTTCACTGTGCTTTAGTCAATCTAAAGTGTGTTCCAAATCAACAAACTGTGGGAAACCGTGTCAGCTAGCTCTACACTCACTGCCCAACTCAAACGTTCAATCTACATGTTTAACAAAAAGCTATAGACATCACGCTATGTTGCTAGTTTTTCACGCCCAACAACATCACTATATCAAACAACATACGGGTTGCAAGGTTTAAAAAACCATTTACACAACAAATATTTCTAAAATGAAACATAATGTATAAAATTTGATCAGCTGGATTATCACCAGAAACAACAGAAATCGTTCAGGTTCAGGGAGTTACATATATTTATTGTGATTTAGTGAGCGATGCATGAATATTCACCAAAAATACAAAATGCTAAGTTTTAACGCATTATTTTGGGCTTTAAATTCAAAAATCCACAAGAAAAGACAAAGTCAAACAGTTCGAATCAATGTGATTTAGCAATGAAAAAAGCCCTCAGGTGCTGAGCACCAAAGGGCTTAAGAGGTGTGTAAACTTTTTAATACACGTAAATTTTTTGTGAATATTTGTTGAGTTAAATCAACAAACGTTATTTCACTTATACATACCGGCTACTCGTTTCGTAACAACTGCTTGTGTACCGAAGCACTCACCCTCGATAAAGCGCCTGAACTAAAGCAGTTAACTGCTCCTGTACAATATCATTCATCAAACTAAACACCGGCGAATCAGGCGGTAACTCTGCTAATCGCCTGGCATTGGCTTCCGCCTCATCAAGATACGCTGAAACTTGGTTACTTCGTGTTTTAAACAGTGCTTGATCAAACCATTCGCGCCGTAACTCAGGAGGCCTTTGTTCTGCCCGCTCACGTAAGCGCTCAAACACTGCTTCCGTTTTCGCTAATGAATCACTAATCGATGTAAACAATTAGCCTCCTCGGCGCAAACTTGCGCGCACACTTGCCGGCAATGGCGGCAAGCTCGCTTTGGGTAATAGATAGGTAGCTAGATTCATAAAATCTGCGAAAATTCGATTTTTCTCGGTAGTTCGCTTCAGATATTCATGCCCAGAAGAACCGCCCGTGCCTATTTTCGAGCCCAACATCCGCTGAACCATCATGGCATGGCGATAACGCCAAATCGTTAAATTCTTATCAATATCACTGAGTGCGTTGAGCACTTGATAAGGCAAATTAAACACCGGTTCTTCGCTATACAAATGAATAAACAAAGCTGCTTGCATTGCCCGCTGCGATAAACGCACGCGGCCATCATCTTGCATCGCTTGATATTTCTCGCTATCAAACAACGCCGAGAAGTTCTCTCGGGTACTCGCAAGTTCTTCCAATTCCGCCGCAATTTCTTCATCGCTCAGCAGCGAATTGGCCCGCACGATATCTTCATCATGTTGCAATTGCTGATCGATGGCGTTTTTATAATGTTCCCAAAACGTGAAATCGTCCTGTTGTAAGAAAGGCATTCGCGCCAGCCAAGCATCTACCCGTTCAAACAAATCCGGTTGTGCTTCTAACGATCCTAAATAAGCACGATCACTTGCATTGATCCGGTTATAAAAAGAAGCTTGGTCGAAGGCAATACGTTTATCACGTTTTACGCCGAGGCTAATTTCAATCTCTTTAAATTGAATACTCTGAAAACCAGAAGCCGGCACTAAATAATCACGAAACTCTAAAAAATCCTGCGCTGTCATGGTTTCCATTACGTTAATCTGCTGATTCAACAGCTCTTGAATCGTAACCATGCGCTTTAGGCGATGCACTATTGTCATTAAGCGCTCATCTGCCACGTGCTCTTCACGGAAAATACCCAATACCGAACGCAACTCGTGAATCATTTGCTTAAACCAAAGCTCATAGGCTTGGTGCACAATAATAAACAAGGTTTCATCATGTGCTTCGGGGCCGTATTGCGGGCTCACCGGTTGTTGCGCCGAAAGCAGCTTATCTAAACCAAGATAATCACCGTAATAAACTGGATCTTTGTTCTTTTTCATATTGTTATTTAGCTCGCTAGCATTGCACTTAAATAAATGGTCTAAACGCGAAGAAGTTCTAATTGTTGAATCTGCCTAACCAACTCACAGTTAGCGCGGGTAGCTACATGTAAGCGCTCGCCTTCACGGCATATAAAGCCGTTTAGGAACGCTATTTCCGTTCGCCTACCTGCGGTTAAATCTTGCAACATACTACACCTGTTCGTTGCGGTTGCCGCCGCAACTTGATGCACTTGCTTTACTAACGCATCGGCATCTAATGCCGGGTTAACATTAGCAATTTCTTCGCAAATCGCTCTAATTTTAGGTTGATACTCGTCGTTTCGCAGCTCTCCATTATCGGCCCCCGCTAATGTGGCTAAAGGGTTAATGGCGCAATTAATTGCCAATTTCTGCCACCGTCGATGCAGAATATCGTGCTCCCAATGCAATGGTGGTAACGCCTTTGCTAGTTCCACAAACCATGGTGGCGGCTCAACCGAGCCGCTCTTCCCATCTGCGCTATCCGCACCGATGTGGCGCTTCCCCAACCACGATTCACCAAGCCCTGCATGCATGCTATGGGTACGGCTTTTTCGCCATGCGCCATGGGTGGTAACTAGATCATAAATTTGCCAATCAGCCTCGGCCGCCTGCACCGACGTGCCCGCACCCATACCATTATGGCTAAGAATTAGAGTGGCTTGCGTTAAGCCTTGCGCCGCGAGTTCAGTTAACAACGGTTGCACTTGCCACGCTTTCACCATAACCAGCCAAATTGCGTCATCCGGAGCGTCCGATACAGAACCTATGGCTGAAAATTGCCGCGTTTGCGCACAAACTTTATCGCCCTCAGCTGCTTCATGCAAATGCTGAGTTATTGCGAGCGCCACGCCTTTGCGATCTTCTTCATGGCGCGAATACAGCACAACATTGGCACCGGCTGCTTGCAACCCATGAGCCCACAATGTACTTAATGCCCCTGTGCCCACAATCACCCAGTTCGCCACGCCCTACTCCTTTTCAGAATTTAGTGCTGCCTGATCCGATTCCCATTTGCTTTGCCGATCACGGCTATCGTCCTCAAGCTTTTGAATCGGCTTGCGAATCGTCCAAAGGAATAACAAACTCGGGACAACCATTAAAGTAGTGAGCAAAAAGAATAACGCCCAATTACCATCCAGCCAATCAACAACCGCACCGCTATAGGCCGCTAAAACAGTTCGCCCTAACGTACCTACCGAGGCCATCAATGCATATTGAGTTGCGGTAAACGCTCGATTCGCCAACAAGCTAATTAAAGCAACAAAAGCCACGGTAGACCACGCAGATGTGAAGCCATCGGTAATTACCGCTGCAAGTAGAAGCGCTTTGTTCGGCCCAACTAACGCCAACGCAGAAAACAGCAAATTACTCGCGGCCATGGCCGAGCCTCCAATAAACAGGCCCTTTAAAATACCGATGCGCATGGTTACGTACGAACCGATTAAGGCGAAAATAATGGTTACCCACCAATTCACTAGCTTTGAGTACAAGCCTATTTCTGAGTTGGTAAAGCCAACTTCTTGATAAAACACGATCGACATGCGACCAAGGAACGCTTCGCCCACTTTAAACAGGAGTACAAATAATAAAATAGAGAGGGCAAATTTCACGCCACTGCGGCGGAAGAATTCAGCCAGCGGTTCCACTAAGGTAACCCCTAACCACGCAGTGATTTTATGCTTCAGGGCAATTCGATTACCCACACCAGCGAGCACTTGTTGATAACGAAGCTCTGCTTCTCGCTGTAAAGCCCGGCGCGTGGTGATTGGTTCTTTCGCGAGCCAAACACCGGCACTCAATACCACCATAAAGAACGCTAAGTATTGATATACGCGCGGCCAATCCCAGCCCGGCATATCGGAAAGGAAGAAGGGAATTGCACCCAAGCCAGCGAAACCGGTCCACCAACCCGCGGTTGTCATCGCAGCACCTGCAGATTGCACACGCGCTTCATGCTCCCCTACCGAATCAATTCGATACGCATCAATAGAAATATCTTGGGTAGCCGAGAAAACCGCAAGGGTTAAAGCCACAATACCTGCCCAGTATAGATTCGTGGCAAAATCAATATTCGCTAGGTAAAAGCAGCTGAGCGCAATTCCAAGTTGGCAAAAGAGTATCCAGCCCCGGCGATGGCCGAGCCAATTGCTCAACAGCGGAATTCTTACCCTGTCCACCAACGGCGACCATAAGAAGTTAACTGAGTAGGCAGCAAACACCGCACCAAAAAAACCAATAGTGGAACGGGTGAAACCCATTTCATTGAGCCATGCAGACATTGAAGAGCCGATCATGACCCATGGATAGCCGCTAGCCATGCCCAGTAAAAAAATAGTAATCAGCCGGCGCTGTAGATAAAACCGAACAATGTTGGCAAACCCTACTGGCGCCTGATTTGTTTGCGTATGCTTCACTGAACGTTACTTCTCTTCTGGCAGAAGCTCTACCGAAATCAAACGCAGTGGCTCTACCGGAACATCAGGGAATCCCAATTCTTCATTAAAGCCGGTTTCAACTTTCGCAAGTTCATGCAGCAATTCAGCATTTTCGATCACTTCCCCAAACACCGCATAACCCCAGCGACGTGGCGTAGGATTTAACCGATCATTATCTTGAACATTAAAATAGAATTGACGGCGTGCTGAATGCGGGTCGTTAACGCGGGCCAATGCAATGGTGCCAAAGTTATTCTGCAATCCATTCCCCGCTTCGTTTACCACCGTGTCACCTTCCGGCAACGGCGTCCAATCACGTTCGTAACCGCCGCCTTGAACGACGAAATCGGCTACTACACGATGAAACAAGGTATCGTTATAACTACCACTCGCCACATGCGTTAAAAAATGATCAACGGTGAGCGGCGCTTTCCAACGATTAAGCTCCACCACCATTTCACCCATGCTGGTTACAAATTTCACCTTCGGATATAAATTCGATTTTTGAATATCATCTTCTTCAGCAGCCGCCAGCGGGGAAAGTGCTGCAGTAACCGCAAAAATCAATGCTAAGAACCAAGTTTTCATGTTTCGCTCCGTTGTCATTTATATTTACTAAACCTATCACTGCACATGATCTTGCAGCCACTCTTGTAATATTTGATCACTCATTAAATCGCGCAGGGTAGCGTGCACCGCCCGATTAAAGGTATCGTTGATTTGTTCGAAGTTTACCTTCCGGTATGGCCCACCCGAAACTCGCGTAACGTATTGTCGGCCAATCCACTCCGTGCCTGAACGCACCACCACCCGAACCGCAACATGATGCTCAGCTTCATAGCCATCATTTTGCGCCACAACACGGGTCAGCGCATCTTCAAGATACACCGTAAACAATACTTGAGAATTATCATCATGTGGCCAATATTCCCGCAGCGCAGCACTCATCAGAGTAGCCATCGGTATATGGGTCGTGGCAAACTCAGCGTTATCCGGCGTATGCTCAACTCGAAGCACATGATTTTGCGTGCGTTGATCACGAACCGATAAACGCACAGGCTGCAATACTGGCTTTTGGAAATCAGTAATATCCGGCGCCGTAACGCGCACTTCATTCGGAACATTGGGTGTGTTTGCACACCCTGAAAGTAATATAATGCCCGCAAGCATAACAACCGCGATTATGTTACGCATGGTGTTTCGTCCTTTAGTTGTGGCTCTTTTCGTTTTCTTATCGGTCATAAAGGTATACGATTGTTACTAATGAGTCACGCACGATATTTGCCGTGCGCTAATCACTAGATTTTAAGGTAGTTCGAATGAAATTTGCAGAAATCACCGGCTGGGGCAAATGCGTGCCACCAGCAATCATGACTAACAACGATCTGGCTACGTTTCTTGAAACGTCCGACGAATGGATTCGCAGCCGCACAGGCATTGAAGAGCGCCGCGTAAGCGCCGTTGGCACATCAACGATGGCTGCGGTTGCTGCACGCAACGCACTTGCGGCCGCCGATTTAGATCCGCTCGAAATTGATTTAATCATTGTTGGTACCTGCACAGCCGATGAAATCATTCCAAATGTGGCTTCGAAAGTTCAACAAGAAATTGGTGCGAAGAACGCCGCCGCATTTGATTTGAACGCCGCTTGCAGTAGCTTTTTTTATGGCATGCATTTTGCCACTTCGTCGATTCGTATCGGCATGCACAAAAAAGTACTCATTATCGGTGCCGAACGCCTAACCCGCATTCTCGATTGGACCAAGCGCGAAAGTGCTGTGCTCTTCGGCGATGGTGCCGGTGCAATGGTGCTTGAAGCATCGGATAACGAAGTGGGCTTGCTTTCATCGAAAGTAAGCTGCGATGCTGATGCCCGCGATGTGCTCTCACTTGATTTTGGTATGAGTTTCGATCGCTACAATTTCGATGGCGCAATGCCCTTTAACTTCGTTGGCCAAGAAATTTTCAAACGTGCAGTAAAAGGCATGAGCGCGGCAGTTGATGGGGTATTTCAAGAAACCGGCCTAAGCGTTGATGATATCGATGTCTTAATTCCGCACCAAGCCAACAAGCGCCTTATCGATTTCCTCGCGAAAATGTGCAAAGTGCCAGAAGCCAAAACCATGGTAAACATTCAAAAATACGGCAACACCTCGTCGGCAACCCTACCTATCGCTTACACCGAAGCCTTAGAAACCGGCATGGTAAAACCTGGCGATAAAATTATCTCTGCGGTATTTGGCGGCGGCCTAACCTGCGGTGCTGGCCTGATAAAATGGGGCGAGCGCGTTACTCCACTACAAAACAACCAATTACAACTTGAAGATAGCACCAACCAAAGTGCCCTCGACCTAATACTACCTCTCTACGAAGGCGCCCTAAAAGCCGCGGCAAAGTAAGCGGCTTTATTCGGTGAGGCTGTTGCGCTCTCAGGGCTGGGAGCGTGAATAGCTTTTTTCGGGGGCGGGGTATGCGTTCTGCGGGACGCCGTAAATACATCCTTGTAGGCTTGGATGCCGCATCCATGCGGCATACACCCTTCGAACGCACACCCCGACCCCGAAATGCTATTCATCCAACCTTCTCTTAAGAACGCAGAAGCTTCATCCTGAGCCGGAGCGCCGAGCGGGGATGACGCTTCGGTGTATGGAATATACGTTCTCAGAGTGTCTGCCGCATGGATGCGGCAGCTCAAGCCTACAAGGACGTACTCGCGGCGTCTCTGAGAACGTATATCCGTACGCCGATAAAGTCATCCCCCGCTCGGCCCCCGATTTGCTTTCGTGATCTAGAATTACTACTCTGTTAGTACCCTTAATAAGAATCCCACAAAAAAACAAGGACAAAACCATGAGCCAGCTCGATCCCGCGCATGATCCAATGAAGCCCGATGGTGACGTTACTCCTATCAATACGGATTATAAAGTTGGACAAGATAATCTTGTCTTTAAACTTGGGCCATTTGGGCTCGATATCCATAATCGTGTATTTTTGATTTCTGGCTTAGCCATCATTCTTTTCGTTGCGCTAACATTGATATTTCCTACCCAAGCCGAGCCTATTTTCTCTAGTACTCGCGATTGGTTAACCGCTAACCTTGATTGGTTCTTTATAAGCGCTGCTAACGTGTTCGTTATCTTGTGTTTAGTGCTAATCTTTTCGCCATTAGGAAAAGTGCGCATTGGTGGTACTGAAGCCAGTGCTGATTTCTCCTATCTAGGCTGGTTTTCCATGCTTTTTGCCGCTGGTATGGGTATCGGCCTCATGTTTTATGGGGTTTCAGAGCCGCTTTCTCACTTCACCGCAGCCTACGGTGGTACCGAAATGGGCGAAGCTGGCCGCGTTGATTGGGCTCCGCTTGGCGGCGCCGGTGGCGATGCTGAAGCGGCTCGCCGCCTAGGTATGGCTGCTACTATTTACCATTGGGCTTTGCATCCGTGGGCGATTTACGCGGTGCTGGCACTGGGTTTAGCGATTTTCTCGTTTAACAAAGGGCTTCCGCTTACCGTTCGTTCAATATTCTACCCATTACTGGGAGAGCGTGTTTGGGGTTGGCCTGGGCATGTAATCGATATCTTAGCTATCCTCGCTACCCTATTCGGTTTAGCGACCTCGCTCGGGCTAGGTGCCTCACAAGCCGCCGCAGGGCTGAGTACCTTGTTTGGTACACCTGAGGGCGTAACCATGGAAGTGGTGTTGGTTGTGGGTATCACACTTATCGCACTTATCTCGGTTGTTGCCGGGCTTGAAGCGGGCGTTAAGCGCCTTTCGCAAGTAAACATGACACTCGCCGCGCTGTTAATGCTATTTGTTATTATCGTGGGTCCAACGCTCGGTATTCTCACCGGTTTCTTTGCAAACTTAGGTGCCTATCTACAAAACCTTCCGGCTTTAGCAAACCCAATTGGCCGTGAAGATGCTAACTTCTCACAAGGCTGGACAGCGTTTTACTGGGCTTGGTGGATTTCCTGGTCGCCGTTTGTAGGGATGTTTATCGCGCGGGTATCACGTGGCCGTACAGTGCGTGAATTCTTAACGGCGGTGTTATTGATCCCATCAGTAGCTTGTGTGTTATGGATGACCGTATTCGGTGGAACCGCTATTACGCAATACCTAGGTGGTTACCAAGATGCGGCGGCAGCAGAGTTACCACTGCAGTTATTCGCGATGCTTGATGCGTTGCCATTAGCTCAAATTACATCGTTCATTGGTATTATTCTCGTGGTGGTGTTTTTTGTTACGTCATCTGATTCAGGCTCCTTAGTTATCGATACCATTTCAGCTGGCGGTAAAGTGAATGCACCTACACCACAGCGCGTATTCTGGTGTACTTTTGAAGGTTTAGTGGCAATCGCTCTTATTTTAGGAGGTGGCTTAATTGCATTACAAGCCATGGCGGTTTCCGCTGGTTTCCCATTCACAATAGTGCTGCTCGTAGCCTGTATATCACTGGTTAAAGGGTTGATGAGCGAGCCACGCCCGGGGAAAAATGGAAGCTGAACATATTGAAATACTGGAGTTTATCAAGCGCTTCCCGCCATTTAATGAGCTTCCTGCAGAGGAGCTCGAGCGGTTAGCGCAAGCTGCTGAAGTGGGTTACTTCAAAGCAGGTAGTGATATTCTTGAGTATAATCAAACAATAACCGACCTTCATGTTATTCGCAGCGGTGTGGTGGAAGTTTTCCGCCACACCGGTGATTTACATAACCGCCTCAGTGATGGCGGTTTTTTTGGTGAAGCCGGATTATTACGCACAGGCAAAGTGCGATTCCCCGTAACGGCTATTGAAGATACGCTGATCTATTTCATTCCAGGCGCGCAATTTAATAGGTTATACGATGAGTATGAAGCCTTTGCCGATGCAGTAGAAATTGAAGATCGAGAGCGCTTGAATCGAGCAGTTGCGAGCCGTGAAGGCGCGAACGATTTAATGACGGTACCGATATCCAACTTGTTAACACGGGTACCTATTTGTATTAGCGAGCAAGCAACGATTCGCGAAGCTGCAGAGAAAATGACCTCGGAAGAAGTATCTTCGTTACTCATAGTACCGCACGTAAAAGTACCGCACGAAAACGCGAACGAAGAACCTGCTACCGACAACTTCGAAGTTGATGCCCCCATCGGTATTATCACCGACAAAGATTTACGCAAGCGTGTGTTGGCGGTGGGTCTTAGTGATCAAACTCCAGTACGCGAAGTAATGTCTACAGAATTGGTGTTTGTGCAACATAATCAACACGTATTCGAAGCCATGTTGATTATGCTGCGGCGGAATTTGCATCATTTACCGGTACTGAAAAAAAACCAAACCGTTGGCATTCTTTCGCTTTCTGATGTTGTGCGCCACGAATCAAAAAGCAGCTTATTTGTGGTAAGCAGCATTTTCCGACAAAACTCAATTGAAGAGCTAGCTACCTTAGTCGAGGATGTGCAGGCAAGTTTTGTCCGCATGGTTGCGGAAGATGCAAACTCGCGCATGATTGGCTCTTCTATGGCCGTAATTGGCCGTAGCTTTAAGCAACGCTTATTGGAGCTCGGCGAAGAAAAGTTTGGCCCGCCTCCGGTGCCCTACTGTTTTCTAGCGCTGGGATCGATGGCGCGCGATGAACAATCAATTGTTACTGATCAAGATAACGCTATGGTGCTCGACGATAGCTTTGATCCGGAATTACACGACGAGTATTTCCGCCAACTCGCTCAGTTTGTGAGTGATGGCCTAGATGCATGTGGCTATACCTACTGTACTGGCTACATTATGGCAACCAACCCGATGTGGCGTCAGCCACTGAAGGTGTGGCAGAAGTATTTTTCTGATTGGATCGACGAGCCAACACCAGAGAGCTTATTGCACGCTTCTATCTTCTTTGATTTGGATGGTGTGTGGGGAAAAACTGAATATGCCAACATCCTGAACAAGCTGATTCAACGGCGAGCTCAACGCAGTAATCGATTCTTAGCCTGTATGGCAAGAAACGCGCTGAATCGTACCCCTCCGCTTGGGTTCTTTAAAGATTTTGTGATGGAGAAAGATGGCAAACACAACAATTCGATTAATACCAAACGCCGCGGCACGGCCCCGGTTGCTGATTTAATACGAGTACATGCGCTTGCTATTGGTTCGCTGCAACGGAATTCGTTCGCGCGTTTGGAGGATATTACCGAAGCAGGTATTTTACCGCCGGGCCGTGGGCCTGATTTACGCGATGCGTTAGAACTTATATCTATGGTTCGCATTCGCCATCAGGCGTTAGCCCTGCAACAAGGTGAGAAGCCGGATAACAATGTAGCGCCCAGCGATCTTTCCGATTTCGAGCGGAAAAATCTCAAAGATGCATTCCAAATACTAAGCAGTGCGCAACGCTTCATGCGTTTTCGCTACCCCAATGGATAACGCGAGGCTTTATGCTTTATTTGGGGAGTCATGATAAATCGAATAAGGACGCCGAGCCGAACGAGCTTCAAGTTGCTGGAAAGCCTTTGAGTGTGCAAGGTGGGAACGATTGGCAAGCGCGTTTTCTGGAGCTTGCAGACACCGCAAAAGACCCACGCCTACAACGCTATTACCAAGCCGGCATTGATGCGGGTATTACCAATCCCGATTTAAAATTAAGCGAAGCTCCACTACTTTCTATCGATTTTGAAACAACCGGTTTTGATCCTCAGAAGCACGGGATAGTGAGTATTGGCAGCATGCCTTTTAATTTAAAGCGCATATTCAATCAACACGCTAAGCAGTGGCTCGCAAAACCGAGGCGGGCACTGAATAGTGAATCTATTGTTATCCACGGCATTACCCATTCGCAATTAGAAGCAGCTCCGGATCTTATTGAGATTCTTGATGAAGTGCTCGAAGCAATTGCTGGCCATATTCTGGTGGTTCATTACCGCGGTATCGAGCGGCCGTTTCTCGATGTGGCGCTACGGGAACGTATTGGTGAGGGGATTCAGTTTCCGGTCATTGATACCATGCAACTAGAAGCGCGTATGCACCGCGCTAAACCGTTATCGTTGTGGCAACGGATGCGCGGTAAAAAACAACCATCCATCCGTTTAGCTGATAGCCGAGCCCGTTATGGATTGCCATGGTATCACCCACATGACGCTGTTACCGATGCACTCGCCACTGCCGAACTCCTACAAGCACAGATTGCGCACCACTACAGCACCGACACCACATTAGCCGACGTCTGGTGCTAGGAAGTTGGGGTCAGTGAGGTAAAGCTCTGGCACCTTATGTTCACACTAAGGTGCCAGAGCTTTACCTCACTGACCCCAATCTCTTAACTAGCGCTTGGCTTTGGCGGCGATGATCGCCTGAGTTTCTGGGCTGGCTAAAACTTTTAAGAAATCCACTAATTCACGTTGAATCCGGTCATTAATCGCTTCAGGCGGTGCCTTCATTAACCGTTTACTAATACGTAACGATTGTATTGGCTTCTTCGCTAAGCGCTCGGCTACGTCCGCAACGGTGGCTTCTAACTCTGCCGCAGGTACTACTTTATTCACAATATTTAATTCGTATGCTTTAGCAGCATCAAATTGATCGGCAAGCAATAACAGTTCCGCTGCCTTTAAATGGCCACACAATGCTGGAATAAGTTGACTCGAACCGGCTTCTGGCACCAAACCCATATCCACAAACGGCATCACAAACTGAGTACCTTCTGCGGAGTACACTAAATCACAATGCAATAACAACGTAGTGCCTATGCCTACTGCTGCGCCCTGCACCGCCGCAACCACGGTAACATCTACAGTAGAAATGGTTTGTAAAAACTGGAAAACCGGGGAATCTGATTTGAGCTCACCATGCTTTAAAAAATCACCGAGATCATTGCCCGCACAAAACAAATCGCCTTCACCTGAAAAAACTACGGCCGCGATATCATCACGCGCATTCGCATCTTTCAATGCTGTTGTCATTGCCGCATACATATCTTGCGTAAGTGCATTGCGCTTCGCCGGGCGATTCAAGTGCACACGCACAACTTTATTGGCTTCAGAAATTGTTACAAATTCGCTCATTATTATTCCCAATATTGCTAGATTAATGCCTTAACATAACACTGGTCAGGCCACAATGTCGATGAAATCGCGGCCGCCCCCTCGTTTCGCCGTGATGGTAAAGAACAACCCACTTGCTTAAACAGTAGCGTAATTATAAAGTTGATTATAAAAACAACAGCGAAGAAAGGAACTCGTTCATGCGGAAAATAAATTCAATCGCCATTACCTGCGCAATTGCCGGCATTTTCACTCTAAGTAGCTTCATATCCTCGGCAGCAATCGAAGCCGAAGAGAACATCAACTTGCGTCACGCAATCAATGAGTTTAAGCAAGAGAATTACGCCGAAGCTTATGAACAGTTTCTGCAATACCTACCACTCGGTAGCCCCGATGCAGCCTATTATCTAGCATATTCGAATATCGATGAATTAGGCACTGAATATGACCCTGTCCAAGCGCTTGCTTACTTTCAATTAGCCAACGAATGGGGTCACCCCACAGCCTCTGAATATGTTGTACAAATTGAACCTCACTTAACCGCCGCAGAAATTACTGCAGCTAATGACTTCGCAGCATTAGTGAAAAGTAAGCTTGTCGTACCGCATAGCTCCGCGTTTTTTGAAATTACAGACGAACCACTTCCCAAGCGCTTGAATGCTCGGCCACCTCGATACCCTCGGGAGATGAGTGTTGCGGGCATACAATCGTGGCTAATAATGGCACACATTGTTGGGCCTAACGGCCGTGTTATATTTTCAACGCCGCTTAACTCAACGCTGCGTGATACGATGAAAAATTACTTACGTATCGAAGACCAATGGCGTTATGAAGAAAGGGAAAGCTTCTCTTTTATGACACTCCAGCTCGATTTTAATATGGATATGAGCAAATCGGATGATCTCAAAATTGTTAAAAAAACCTTTGATGATGTTTATCCGTTGGCAATGATCGGTGTACCAGAGCATCTCATGTTCTTAAGCGATTTGTCGCGTCGAGAGAATCAACATGAACAAGAATACGAGTTTATGCAAAACATCAGTGCGGTAGCACTCATGGAGCGTGCAGCTAGGGGCGGTTATATTCATGCTCAACGAAGCTTGGCTTTACGTTGGCGCAGGGAAGTTTGGGCAGAATATCTTATTAACAGAGGCGATTTAACCACAATGACTTTATATGGAGCTTTATTACACGGGCATGCGAAAGATCCGCAGCTGGTAAAACGAGGTGCCGCGCTGATTAAAACCGCGGCCGATGCCGGCTATGAAAACGCAGCAGCGCTTTTACCTTACCTGCCAAATACAGAAGAGTGAAAACAAGGAGGTGGCCTCACCAGCCGCACCCCGGCACACATTACCCCAACTACGGCTGCTCCCTTCCGGGCCTGACCGGGTTCGCTGGTTCATGTTGCGAGGGGACCAATGAGGCCACCAGCGCGCATTATCGCCGAAAGGCCTCACTAACACAACCGCACCACTACCGTTTGCTTAAAAGGTGAACATTTCCATCCATTCAACAGGCCAGATACGGCAAAGCTGCTAAGGAAAACATCCATAAAAAAACGCGCCTACCATACGGTAAAAGCGCGTTTCACTCATCTATAGCTATAGTGCGGCTACTTATCTTCGATAAACTCTACAACTTCCAAACCAAAGCCAGAAAGTGCCGTGTATTTTTTCGGCGAGCTCAACAAACGCATTTTATGTACACCAAGTTCCGCAAGAATCTGGGAACCTACACCTACATTGCGTGATTCACTTGATTGCGTATTCCCTACCCGCGCTTCACCGCGATCTTGTTGCTCAAAGAAACGTACCTGATCAATTAAATCAGTTGGCGTTTGCTGCTTACCTAACAATACGAACACACCACCTTCTTCTGCGATACGGCGCATAGCGCGGTAAAGCGGCCAGCTGCGGCGAGAAGCACGTTCAGTAGCCAACAAATCGTTGAACGTGTCTTGCAAATGCACCCGCACTAACGTGGGCTCATCGCCGTTCACTTCGCCACTAACCAAAGCAAAATGTACTTGGCCATCAACGGTATCTTGGAAGGTAACTAAATCAAACTCACCATACGCGGTAGGTAATTTACATTGCGCCACACGATGAACGGTATGCTCTTTCACCGAACGATATTCAATTAAATCGGCAATGGTGCCCATTTTGATATCGTGCTCCGCCGCAAACTTCTCTAAATCAGGGCGCCGAGCCATGGTGCCATCTTCATTTAATATTTCCACAATCACTGAGCTGGCTTCATAGCCCGCTAAGCGCGCCAAATCACAACCCGCTTCAGTGTGGCCAGCACGGTTTAAAACACCACCCTGCCGAGCTTTCAACGGAAAAATATGGCCTGGCATCACCAAATCACTCGGTTTTGCGTTCGCCGCCACAGCCGCTTGCACCGTGCGCGCTCTATCCGCTGCCGAAATCCCCGTAGTAACCCCTTCAGCCGCTTCAATAGAAACGGTGAAGTTCGTAGCATATGGAGAATTATTCTGGCCAACCATGAGTGGTAATTGTAATTGCCGGCAGCGATCTTCAGTGAGTGTTAAACAAATCAAACCGCGGCCATAACGCGCCATAAAGTTGATCGCTTCCGGAGTTACACATTCCGCCGCCAGTATTAAATCACCTTCATTTTCGCGATCTTCATCATCCATCAGAATAACCATCTTACCGGCTTTAATATCGGCAATGATTTCTTCTGTAGTGTTCAAACTCGACATCTATGAATCCTCATTTACAACATGTGGTATGCGCTATTGGTACTATTCAAAACCTCAACGACATCTTAGCGTAAGCCAAAACCCGCGGTTTTCTGTAGTACCATTTTCACGTCAACACCCACTTGAGTGATCTCGCTAAATTCCCAAACGGGAACATTGTCCATGGAAGTGATCTGGCCTAAATGGAACATGCCCACGCCGTTATCACCCAGCAATTTCGGCGCAGTATAAACGATCAGTTCATCTACCAATTCAGCCGTCAGCATAGCACCCGCTAAACGCGAACCGCCCTCAACCCAAACCGTGTGAATATCGCGCTTCGCTAACAATTGCAGCAATGCTGTTAAATCAACACGGCCAGTAACGCCCGTATCCATAATAATTTCTTCAGCGTTTGCCGGTAATTCCATACCGCTTGCTTTGGTACGAATCAACCAAACCGGGCCACCCTCTGCAAACACTTGCGCAGTTGGCTGCACTTCACTGCGGTGATCAATAATCACCCGCACCGGTTGGCGTATTTGCTGTTTTCCAGGTTCACCAGGATATTCAACGCCATTCGGAAACTCAGTGTGGCGAACATTCAACGCCGGATCATCAGCTAAAATAGTGCCTGCACCGGTTAAAATAGCGCCCGCTTGCGCCCGTCCTACTTGTACATCGCAGCGCGCATCACGTTCAGTTATCCATTTACTTTTACCATTGGCAAGCGCCGTGCGGCCATCTAAACTCGCCGCCATTTTCAACTGCACAAACGGACGCTTCAATTTCTGTTGCGTAAAGAAACCACGGCTCACCGCATAGGCTTCTTTCTCAAGCAAGCCCATTTCTACTTTGATACCCGCTTTCTTCAGGCGCTTAACACCCGCGCCAGCTACCTTCGGGAATGGGTCTTCCATAGCTACGACAACACGCGCCACATCCGCTTTAATCAGCGCATCAACGCAAGGTGGCGTGCGCCCAGTATGATTGCATGGTTCAAGCGTAACGTAAGCAGTTGCGCCTTTCGCGCGCTCACCGGCCTCAGCTAATGCATTCACTTCCGCATGCGCTTCGCCCGCTTTCAAGTGAAATCCCTCGCCCACGATCTCGCCATTCTTATCAGCCGCGAAATCAACAATCACGCAACCAACATTAGGATTTGGATGAGTAGTAAAACGCCCTTGCGCCGCTAGTTCCAGCGCGCGTTCCATGAATTGAATATCTGTGTCCGTAAAATTATTTTTAGTCATCTAAGCGTGCGATCTCCGCGCCAAAATCACGTATATCCTCAAACGACCGGTAAACCGACGCAAAACGAATATAGGCAACTTTATCTAGTTGCTTGAGTTGTTCCATCACCAAACTGCCAATCAGCTTACTGGATACTTCTCGTTCCCCAGTAGCGCGCAGCTTAGATTTGATACGATTAATGGTTTGCTCCATCGCTTCTAAACTCACTGGCCGTTTCTCCAGTGAACGTAAAAGACCAGCGCGCAGCTTATCTTCGTTAAAAGGTTCGCGCGCGCCGTTGCTTTTAATTACCCGAGGCATCACCAATTCTGCACTTTCAAACGTAGTAAAACGTTCTTTGCAAGCATTGCACTCACGGCGGCGGCGCACCGACATACCATCGGCCACCAATCGTGAATCAATTACTTTTGTATCTTGCTCAGCACAGAACGGACAATGCATCAGTTATCCTTTCATTTACTTACGATTTTGCATATACCGGAAACTGTGCGCATAACGCTTTAACTTCTTCACGCACACGCGCTTCCACGGCATCATCGCCAACGCCATCTTGAATGGCATCCAATACATCGCAAATCCAATTTGAAACTTGCTCAGCCTGCGCTTCTTTAAAGCCCCGGCGAGTAATTGCCGGCGTGCCTAAACGCAAACCTGAAGTAACAAATGGCGAACGCGGGTCATTCGGAACCGAGTTCTTATTTACCGTAATAAATGCACGGCCAAGGGCAGCATCGGCATCTTTACCCGTGATATCTTTCTTAATTAAATCCACTAAGAACAAGTGGTTTTCAGTGCCGCCGGAAACGATATCGTAACCACGCTCCTGCATTACCCGCACCATCGCCTTCGCGTTTTTCAGCACTTGCTGCTGGTAAACCTTAAATTCAGGTTGCAGCGCTTCTTTGAATGCCACCGCTTTTGCCGCAATAACATGCATCAACGGGCCACCCTGGTTGCCAGGGAATACCGCGCTATTTAATTTTTTGTGCAGTTCAGGATTATCTTTACCGCTCAAAATCAAACCTGAACGAGGACCTGCTAAAGTTTTATGGGTAGTGGTGGTTACTACATCAGCAATTGGCACTGGGTTCGGATATAAACCGGCCGCTACTAAGCCCGCAACGTGCGCCATATCAACTAACAAGTAAGCGCCTACTTCGTCGGCTACATCACGGAATTTCTGCCAATCAACAATGCCTGAATATGCTGAGAAACCAGCAATAATCATTTTTGGCTTATGCTCAATCGCTAATTCACGTACTTGATCGTAATCGATTTCACCGGTTTCTGGATGCAAACCATATTGCACGGCATTGTAGTTAATGCCTGAGAAGTTTACGTGTGAACCATGGGTTAAGTGACCCCCATGGGCCAAGCTCATACCAAGCACCGTATCACCGGCACTGCACATGGCCATAAATGCTGCTGTGTTAGCTTGTGAACCTGCATGCGGCTGTACGTTGGCATACTTGGCACCAAACAACTCTTTGGCTCGCTCAATCGCCAAATTTTCAGCGATATCTACATATTCACAACCGCCATAGTAACGCTTGCCCGGATACCCTTCCGCATACTTGTTGGTAAGCTGAGAACCCTGTGCTTCAAGCACTCGTGGGCTGGTATAGTTTTCTGATGCAATCAACTCAATGTGTTCTTCTTGGCGAACAACTTCGGCCTGCATTGCTTCCCACAACTCGGGGTCAAACTTAGCAATTGTCATCTCAGAACCAGACATGCGTACTCCTAATAAACGGTGAAATATCAGCCAAAATTTAATGCCACAGTATACCCTATTCGCACCATGAATGGTAGCTGGTAGAACGGGGGTGGGGAAACAGCCCGCAGTGCTTCCGTGGTGTGGAGCCCTCAGCTTCAGAACCGCTCGAGCACATCCATGTGGCGCTATGTTCCACGCCATCCTTGGCGTGGACATTTCTGAAGCTGAGGGCTCCACTCCACTAGCGCACTACAAGCTGTTTCCCTATCAGATCCCGTTCTACTAGCTACATTTCTAGAATTGCCGGACGAAGATCAGCTTCACCCCGAGAACGCGGCAAATATATGGATGGCAAAGGGAATGACCTGCAGCGCGCGAGTGGGTTAGTTGGGGGTGGACGAGCCGCAGGCGCTGTTTAATGTGCTTAGCAACAGGCGTTCAACGCGCGAGCTGATAGCCGTAGGCCAACCCAGAAATGTCCGCGCCAAGGATGGCGCGGATCATAGCGCACATGGATGTGCTAGCAGCGGTTCTGGGTTGGCCTACGGCTCTCAGCGGAAGCGGTGAATGCTTGTTGCTGTGCACGGAAACCAGCCTGCGGCTCGCCCACCCCCAGCTATCCCACGGAAGCGCTGCAGCTCATTCCCGCCCCCAGCATGAAAAAAGCCGCGGTTTGGGCCGCGGCTTTTGAGGTTATTTTGTAACTTTTTTGTATTTGATGCGATGTGGATCCATGGCATCGGAGCCGTAGGTTTTCTTCATGTAATCTACGTATTCCGTGTAGTTACCCTCGTAGAAGGTTACCTTGCCTTCATCACGGTAATCTAGAATGTGCGTAGCGATACGATCTAAGAACCAGCGATCGTGCGAAATCACCATGGCAGCGCCAGGGAATTCGAGCAACGCATCTTCCAATGCCCGCAAGGTTTCCACGTCCAAATCATTGGTAGGCTCATCGAGCAACAATAAGTTGCCGCCAGCGCGCAATAGCTTGGCTAAATGCACACGGTTACGTTCACCACCGGATAGCTCACCAATGAATTTTTGCTGATCGTTGCCACGGAAGTTAAAGCGGCCCACGTAAGCCCGCGCCTGCACTTCATAGTTACCAATCTTCAAAATTTCTTGGCCATCAGAAATTTCTTGATACACGGTTTTCTTATCGTCCATATCATCACGGAACTGATCAACCGAAGCCAAATGCACCGTTTCACCGAGCTCAATCGTGCCCGCATCCGGTTGTTCTTTCTCGCTGATCATACGGAACAAAGTAGATTTACCCGCACCATTCGGGCCGATAATACCCACAATCGCGCCTTTCGGCATGCTGAAGGTTAAATCATCGATAATAACCCGATCACCGTAGCTCTTCTTCAAGCCGGTAACGTCCAACACCTTATCGCCAAGGCGCGGGCCCGGTGGAATATACAGCTCGTTAGTTTCGTTACGGCTTTGGTAATCGCCAGATTGCAGCTCTTCAAAGCGGTTAAGCCGCGCTTTGCTCTTGGCTTGGCGCCCTTTAGGATTCTGGCGCACCCACTCAAGTTCTTTCTTAATCGATTTCTGCCGCGCCGCTTCGCCACGCTCTTCTTGCGCTAAACGGGCATCTTTTTGCTCAAGCCAGCTTGAGTAGTTGCCTTCCCAAGGAATACCGTAACCACGGTCGAGTTCCAGAATCCAGCCCGCTACGTTATCAAGGAAATAACGATCGTGGGTAATAGCTACCACGGTGCCTTCATAATCATGCAAGAAGCGCTCTAGCCACGCTACTGATTCCGCATCCAAGTGGTTGGTAGGCTCATCAAGTAACAACATATCAGGCTTTTCTAACAACAAGCGACAAAGCGCTACCCGGCGGCGTTCACCACCCGATAAGTGCTCAATTTTAGAATCCCACGGCGGTAGGCGCAGCGCATCGGAAGCACGCTCAAGAGCGTTCTCTAAATTGTGGCCTTCTTTCGCCTGCAAAATAGCTTCCAGCTCACCTTGGCGCTTTGCTAACGCATCGAAATCTGCATCTTCTTCGGCATAAGCAGCATAAAGTTGATCAAGTTCGGCCAATGCATCTTTAATATCGCTCAAGGCTTCTTCAACAGTTTCACGAACCGTTTTGCTCGGATCCAGTTTTGGTTCCTGTGGCAAATAACCGATTTTAATGCCGGTTTGCGGGCGGGCTTCACCTTCAAACTCGGTATCCACGCCGGCCATAATGCGCAGCAACGTCGATTTACCCGAACCATTGAGGCCGAGTACACCAATTTTTGCGCCAGGGAAAAAGCTAAGAGAAATATCTTTTAAAATGGTACGTTTCGGTGGCACTACTTTGCTCACCCGCAACATACTATAAATATACTGAGCCATACGCCTCACTGTTCCTGTTAAAAAACCAAATCACAGCAATTGTACCACAGCACTCGGGCATTGCATCCTGCTTCCGCGCTGGAACGGTGGGTTTGCTTCCGGCGGCGAGTTGGCCGTGTTCAGAACCGCTCAAGCACATCCATGTGGCGCTATGATCCGCGCCATCCTTGGCGCGGACATTTCTGAACACGGCCAACTCGCCTCCTCACGCAAACCCACCGTTCCTCGAAGTATGCGCCACGAATTTTAAAACACATTTTTAAAGAGCCATTAGTGTTAGGCGAATTCACAGACAGAGTGAGCGCGAGGGAGATCGTAACCGGCAGGCAGAAGTGTCCACGCCATGGATGGCGTGGATCCACAGCGTCACATGGATGTGCTTGAGCGGTTCTGCATGCCGGTTACGATCTCCCGGAAGCTTACTCTGTCTGTGAATTCGCCCACCCCAAGGCGGAATTTCCGTTATACTTGGGGAAATTCATACGTTTAATGAGGTTCCAATGACAATTCACGTGATTAAACATCCCCTGATTCAGCACAAGATTGGCTTAATGCGGGCGGCGGATATTAGTACCAAAGATTTTCGTGAACTGGCCAACGAGCTGGGTAACCTTTTAACTTATGAAGCAACGCAAGATCTTGAGCTAGAAGATGCCGAAATAGAAGGTTGGAATAATTCCCCGATTAATGTGCAGCGCCTCAAAGGCAAGAAAATCACTATCGTTCCTATTCTCCGCGCAGGCCTTGGCATGATGGATGGCGTTTTGCAGTTAATTCCGAGCGCGAAAGTAAGTGTTGTAGGGCTTTATCGCGATGAAGAAACGCTGGAGCCAGTGCCTTATTACGAGAAATTCGCAGGCAACATTGATGAGCGCATGGCGCTAGTAATCGACCCGATGTTGGCAACCGGTGGCTCGATGGTGGCTACGTTGGATATGCTGAAAAAACATGGCTGCAAAGAGATTCGTATTTTGGTGTTAGTGGCGGCACCTGAGGGTGTGAAGCGTGTTTTAAAAGCGCACCCAGATGTTACTATTTATGCGGCGGCGCAGGATGAGCGCTTGAATGAGCACGGCTATATTTTGCCGGGCCTTGGTGATGCTGGTGATAAAATATTTGGTACTAAATAGGCGCTAATCTGCCTACTTTACTTTCACAAGTTGCCGAAATCGTTTAAAAACCGTGCAAACGTTTTAGTTTGTGCATAAAACACTTGCCGCGGTATAGATGCTCGGTATAATTCAGCGCTGTTGCAGGGGCGTAGTTCCAATTGGTAGAACAGCGGTCTCCAAAACCGACGGTTGGGGGTTCGAATCCCTCCGCCCCTGCCAATTCTTTAAAAGCGCATGGTGTTAAACCAGTTGCGCTTTTTTTGTGCCTCGCGTTTGTCAACACAGGTGGTGATCACCGCACTACACTAATTCTAGCGCTTCGGCGATGTTCTTCACGCCTTGCACCTGCATGCCTGCGGGTAAATTCTTCGGTACATTAGCAATCGGCACTATGGCGCGTTTGAAACCATGTTTTGCCGCTTCATTGAGGCGATCGCCACCGTTCGGCACCGGACGAATTTCTCCGGAAAGCCCTACTTCGCCGAATACCACCATATCTTGTGGAATGGGCTGATCGCGGAAGCTGGAAACTATGGCCAATAACAACGCTAAATCAGAGCTGGTTTCAACTACCCGCACACCGCCAACGACATTCACAAAAACATCTTGATCACCCAGCATTAACCCGCCATGGCGGTGTAATACGGCTAGCAATAAAGCTAAGCGGTTTTGTTCGGTGCCCACGGCAACCCGGCGCGGGTTCGAGAGCTGCGAATGGTCTACCAAAGCCTGAATCTCTACTAACAGTGGCCGCGTGCCTTCCCATACGGTAAGCACCACGGAACCACTGCCATGTTCTTGGCCGCGGCTTAAGAATATGGCCGAAGGATTTTTCACTTCTTTTAAGCCATCACCCATCATGGCAAACACACCAAGCTCGTTCACGGCGCCGAAACGGTTTTTGGTGCCGCGCAATGTGCGGTATCGGGAATCGCCATCCCCGTCCAAAATAACCGAGCAATCAATGCAGTGCTCTAATACTTTTGGTCCGGCCAGCGAACCATCTTTGGTTACATGTCCAACCATGAAAATAGCGACATTGTTTTGCTTGGCATAACGCGTTAAATACGCGGCGGTTTCACGCACTTGCGAAACACTGCCGGGTGCTGATTGAATGTCGGTTAGGTGCATCACCTGTATCGAATCAATTACCATGATTTTTGGTTTTTCTTTATCAGCAAGTTGGCAAATTAGCTCTACCGAGGTTTCGGCCAACATGCGCAGCTTATCGGTGGGCAAGTTCAGCCGTTGCGCGCGCATAGCTACCTGCTGTAGCGATTCTTCGCCCGTAACGTAAAGCGCTGGCATGTACTCGGCCAGCTTACACATGGTTTGCAGTAGCAATGTACTTTTACCGGCACCGGGCGAACCGCCAATCAAAATCGCCGAACCCGGCACAATGCCGCCACCGAGAACCCGATCAAACTCTTGAAAACTGGTGGAAAAGCGCGGAACTTGCTGTAAATCAACTTCACTTAGGGTTTGCACTTTCGATTCAGTAAGGCCAGAAAAACCGGTGCGGCTGCGGCCTCCTGAACTCGGCGAGGCTGTGCCCAAACGCACTTCGCTCACTGTATTCCACTCACCACATTCGCTGCATTGCCCCTGCCAACGCGGAAAATCAGCACCACATTCGGTACATACATAGGCTGTTTTCTGTTTCGCCTTGGCCATATTTCTCTCTCTGCTAAAGTGCTAATAAACGAAGGTGGTGTTAAACTGCGCTCTTAAAAACTGATGCGGTAATGCTAAAATTCAAGCCATAAAAATGAACTCACAAACATAATAAGGGAAGCGCAACATGAGGGGAACCCAGTTCAGCATTTTCCCATTCAACAAAAACATGTTTATGCGCGCCTTGCCGAAATTTTCTCAGCAACCGTTACGGGCGTTGCTATTCACTTCAATGCTGTTGATAGCCCTTTTTCTGGCTACCTTAACCGCTGCTCAGGCGGCAAACTATTCTCAGCCTTATTCCGCAGCGCAAACTAGCGCAGGCACGTTAATCAACGAAAGCCCTGAAGAGGATTCTCCGAAAAAGCTACGCATCGTGTCTATGAATTACTGCATCGATTACGTGCTCGCGCGCTGGCAAAATGAGAACTTTGAGTTTTACCCAGTTGCCGAACACCACGGCCGCATTGAAAAAATTATGCAGCTTGCGCCCGATATGATTATTGCTGGGCAATTCAACTCACCTATTCGTATCAATAATTTCCGTAATAACGGCTTGCCCGTATCGGTTCTCGATGAACCCAATAGTTTTGCCGATTCGCGGCAGTTCTTTCGTGAGCTCGCCGATGTGCTACAACAACCAGAACTCGCGCAAGCGGATATTGCGGCTATTTCCATTCCGCCGGCGTTAGCGATCAACGAAACGGATATCCGCCCCACGGTACTTGCCATGCAAGTAAACCAATGGAGTTTTGGCGGCAACAACTTACTCAACGAGCTTTTCCAGCACATGGGGCTAGAAAACTTGGCCGCACGTAAAGGTGATGGCTTAGTAAAAGTAGGTTTGGAAGATATTCTGCAATGGCAGCCAGATATATTGTTGCTCGAAGGAAAGCTGGTTAACTCTGAAATAGCCGTTGAAAGTGAAGCAGAACACTGCAATAGCGACACCTGTGTGCAGCAAGCGCCACAGAGTTTTGCGCTTGCGAACTTAAACTTAATGCATAAATCACTGCGCAATTATCAGCAATTGCCGCACGTAACAGCGCTGTATTTGCCGCGCGAAATAAGCGGCTGTATGGCGCAGCGATTACCTGAAGCTATTGATATTCTTACTTCCCAACTGATTTCTGCTGAGCGGTTTAAGCCAGTACAAGAATCAAGTTCAGAGCTGACGTCCGAACCTGCTAGAGAAAACCGTCCATGAGCCTGCATCGAATTAATCTTGTTGTTGCCATCATCATCATCGCTATTGCCGCACTCTGGGTGGGCAACGCCGATGTAAACGTACTCACCGCCCTCGGCTTCCCCGAGAAAATGGTGCCAGAGAAAATGGTGCCAGACACCACTTTCTCGGATACCGCGATTAGCAAGCAGATTCTGTTCGACATCCGCATACCTCGTATCTTGCTCGCGCTCATTACCGGCGCGGCGCTAGGCTTGGCCGGTGCCGGCATGCAGGGCTTATTGCGCAACCCGTTAGCTGAACCTGGCATACTCGGGGTGTCTTCGGGCGCCGCTCTTGCCGCGGTAATCGTGCTCTATTTCGGCTTTGCTACCTGGTATTCATGGCTCTTGCCGATCGCCGCCGTGTTTGGCAGCGCGCTGGCCTTACTCATTGTGGTAATGATCGCCGGCATGCGCGCCAGCATAACCACATTAATTTTGTCCGGTGTAGCCGTATCGGCGTTCCTATCCGGGCTCATTGCGCTTGCACTCAGCATGGCGCCCAGCCCTTTTGCTATGCAAGAAATCAGCTTTTGGCTGATGGGCTCGCTCGCCAACCGCGATCTCGATCAAATCATGCTCATTTCGCCGTTCTTACTTGTGGGCGCGATACTTATTTTCGCCAGCGGCCGCTATCTACAAGCTCTCACCCTGGGCGAAGAAACAGCCACCTCCATGGGGTTTAATGGTGCGCTTGAGCGGGCAAAAATACTTACCGGCACCGCGCTGTTAGTAGGCGGGGCGGTAGCCGTAACCGGCGTTATTGGCTTTGTCGGGTTAGTAGTGCCTCACCTACTAAGGCCCCTTGTACACGGTGATCCTCGCCGCTTGCTCTTCAGCAGCATGCTCGCCGGTGCTTTATTGGTGCTGCTCATGGATATACTTGTGCAGCTATTGCCAACCGGTGCAGAGCTGCAGGTCGGTGTAATGGCCACGCTCATCGGCGGTCCATTCTTCCTAATGTTACTAGTGCGCCACAACATGTCCGGTAGCCTCTGGGGGAATGCAAAATGAGCCAATCTCGCAATGCCAACACCATTAGCTTTAGTAACTTGAACTTTGCGTACAACAACAGAGCCATTCTCAGCGATATTTCATTGCATTTTGAAACTGGGAAAGTTACCGGCATTTTCGGCGAAAATGGCGCCGGAAAGAGCACATTATTAAAGATTTTAGCGGGAGTTCTGCCCGCTGAGCATATAAAAGCTAGCGAGCTACACAATTTTCCACAGGCTGAAATAGGCTATTTAGGGCAACAAATAACGCCCGCGTGGGCCCTGAAAGTAAGTGCGTTGGTAGAACTTGGAACCTTGCCACGGGAAAGCTGGAGCAAAAATGAAAAACAAGCGGCTGTGCAACAAGCGATGGCGGAAACCGATTGCTTGCACTTGGCCGAGCGCAAAGTATTTGAAATTTCCACGGGAGAGCTGCAGCGCGCCCTATTGGCTCGGGTATTTGCCGGCAAACCAAAAATAATATTGGCCGATGAACCCACCGCGGGGCTCGATCCCCGCCATCAGCTTGCAGTGATGAATTTGTTGCAGCAGCATGCCCAGAACGGTGGCACTGTTTTAGTAGTGATGCACGATCTCAGCGCGGGAAAAACCTTCTGCGATAATGCGGTGCTGCTCGCCGATGGCAAAGTTTTCGCCGAAGGCCACGCCGCAGAAGTTCTTAGTGATGAAAATATATTTGATGTGTTTGGTGTGTAAGCAAATTCTCGAAGTGATTGCTAGAAATTTACCAAAGCGTGTACTATTAATGGTGGTTGAATGGATCATTAGCAACCGCGAAGAATTGATGTGCGATTGGGAGCTGGCAAAAGCATTGCTGCCATTAAACAAAATTAAGCCGTTGGAGTAAGCCCATGACATTGCCTAAAGTGAGCACTGTAATAGCGAAACCTGGCTATATATTGGCGCTCAAATTTACCGATGGTAAAACGGGTGAAGTTTGTATTGCGGAATCGCTCCATGGCCCGGTATTTGAGCCGCTGCGCAAACCCGAAAACTTTTTATTAGCCACGGTCGACGATTTTGGCGCAGTATATTGGCCACTCCCAGAATGTAACCACACACCGGATTATGCACCCGATGCGCTTTATCGCATGCTAGGCTAGAACTTCAATTAGTTTCGCCAGCGAACCTTCAATTTGTAAATCAGCCACTTTCGCCAATGCCGGTTTAGCGTTGAAAGCGACGCCAAAGCCGGCGGCTTCAAGCATTGGAATATCATTCGCGCCATCACCGATAGCAATAACTTGCTCACGTGGAATACCGTACTGGCGCATTAGCGCTTCCAGCGCATCAGCCTTTGCTTGAGCATCAACAACCGGCCCCAGTAAACGCCCACTTAGCTTGCCATTCACCACTTCAAGCACATTACATGCCACGTAATCTGCGCCCCAGCGCATGGCTGCCATATCCGCGAACCAGGTAAAACCACCAGAAACAATGGCAATGCGCCAGCGGTGTTTACGTAAAAAGCGCATGAGCTCATCGGCGCCCTCGGTATAGGGCAAGTTATCAGCAAGATCAAAAATAGTATCTTCCGAAACACCCGCTAGCATTTTCACGCGCTCATGCAGCGCCTCTTTGAAATCTAGTTCACCACGCATGGCGCGTTCCGTAATTTTCGCCACTGCGGGGCCATTGCCACCGGCTGCCGCAATAGCATCGATGCTCTCTAACTGAATGAGGGTAGAATCCATATCAAATAAAGCTAAGCCGGGTTTTAACATGTCCGGTAATGTGCTCATTCTATTGTCCTCGCGCACATGCGCTAATTATTGTTCTAGCAGGCGATTGCCTGAAGCCTTCCGCTGAGCTAAAGTTGCCGTTATGAATATAGCGCAAACAGAAAAAAATACAGTAAGTAAAAAACGGCCTTGGATGTTACCGGGCGAACGTGTGTATCGCCGCATCATCTTAATTGTTGCTGCGCTGACGCTGATCGGCATTATCGCTAATAGTTGGTATCAAGCCAATCAAAAAGGCGAAGAGGTGTTGGTGGAGCATACCGAGAATTTAGCGCAAGTGATCATGGCGCAAGCCCAAAACGAAGCTAAGATATGGTTTATTGAAGATAACTACAACGGTTTAGAAAATTTAGCGCAACATTTACAAAGCCAAGAAGCAATTTTAGAGGTTAGTATTCAAGATGAACTGGGCCGGAATCTGGTTCGCGTGGGGCACGATTTACCGTTGCATACATATCTTGCTAACCTGCCTGATTCTATTTGGGCTGTGCCTATGGTTTCTGCTGTGCTTGATCGCAGCGAAACGGGTTCGCATTTACTTGGGTTCGTGCGCATTACTTTTGATTACGATCGAATTACGGCGCAATCGCGCCCCTATCATAGAGCTTCATTACAACAACAAGCTTTTTTATTACTGTTAGCCTTTGTTGCTGGGGTTTTAGTTACCTTTTCGTTCTTGCGCCGCCGCCGACCCATTTCAGTGCATTCAGAGCCCGATGTAACGGTTTATGAAGCGCCAGACAATGACGCACACACAAACAAATAAAATGCGCCTTTTGAGCGAGTTTCCTTCTGCCAATGACGCGCTTGCGGCTTTAGAAGGCGCGAAAAGTTTGGATGGCCGCCGCCCGCGGCATTTAACCGATTCCCATTGCCATATTGATTTCCCTGCATTTGATGATGATCGCGATGCGATGTTAGCGCGAGCAAAGGCTGCCGGGGTTGAGCGTTTTCTGGTGCTGGGTGTAAGTGCTGCGCAGTGGCCGCGGTTGTTGGCGTTTGCGCAACGTTATTCTGATTGGCGCGTGGCCTTTGGGTTGCACCCATATTTTTTGAGTGAGCGTACAGCTGACGGCGCACCTACGGCGGACAATTTCGCCGATGATTTGGCGCTGTTGCCTACGTTTCTTGAGAAAGGGGCATTGGCGGTGGGCGAGATTGGCCTTGATGCCACGCAACCTTTGTTTGATTTACAGGTTGAGCTATTTACGAAACAGCTCGATATTGCAGCCGACATGAATTTGCCGGTAATTCTGCATCATCGAAAAACGCTGGATATGATGTTGCCGATGGTAAGAAAAGCCGGTGTTTGTGGCGGTATCGTGCATGCTTTTTCGGGTAGCTATCAACAAGCCATGCAGTGGATAGAAGCGGGCTTTCGACTTGGTGTGGGCGGAATAATCACTTACGAACGCGCCAAGAAAACGCGCGCGGCCATTGCGCAAGTGCCACTCGAATCCTTAGTTCTCGAAACCGACAGCCCCGATATGCCGCTTTGCGGCCAACAAGGCCAACGCAACGAACCCGCCAACATCGCCAACATCGCGCAATCGCTTTTCCACCTCCGCCCCTAGAAAACGGGGTCGTTGTCCCGAAGCTCTGGCACCTTTTTGAAATTGGGGTCGTTGTCTCTAAGCTCTGGCACCTTAAAAAGCAAAGCACGCCGCAGAAAACGCTGCCAAACATTACTTTATCTACCGGTGCCATAGTAAATGGTGCCAGACACCATCTTCTGGAACGGTGCCATAGTAAATGGTGCCAGACACCATCTTCTGGAACGGTGCCATAGTAAGTGGTGCCAGACACCATCTTCTCTGAACCAAAAGCTGCGGCAGAACGTAAAGCACAACATGATTAATATAGTGTGGTTCAAACGCGATCTTCGGCTTCGAGATCACGCGCCGCTTGCGGTAGCGTGCCGGGAAGATGTGCCCACTCTATTGATTTACATCGTTGAACCC
Organism: Aliidiomarina shirensis; assembly: GCF_003987345.1. Classification (GTDB taxonomy): domain Bacteria; phylum Pseudomonadota; class Gammaproteobacteria; order Enterobacterales; family Alteromonadaceae; genus Aliidiomarina; species Aliidiomarina shirensis. The sequence continues at coordinate 135,420 of NZ_PIPP01000002.1, forward strand.
ATGCTTCTTAACGACAAGCATTTTGGCGAACACCACTGGCGCTTTGTCATGCAATCAATTGCTCAGATGAACCGTCAGCTTGCGCCGTTTAAACACCAAATGAATGTGATGCACGGCAACGCCCGCGAAGTTTTCGCGCATTTGAACGAAACCCACAACATACAAAATATTTTTAGCTATGAAGAAACCGGGCTCGCGAACACCTTCTCGCGGGATAAAGACATTGCAGAATGGGCTCGTAAAAACGAAGTTAATTGGCGGCAGTTTCCACACAATGGCATTGAACGTGCATTGAAAAATCGCGAAGGGTGGCGAAAGCGATGGTATCAAAAAATGCATCAGCAGCAGGATCAAGCTGAACTACAAAACCTAAAGCCAATTACTAATTTCACCAGCGGCGAATTAACCTACCAGCCACCACACGATTGGGTAGCACCGAACGCCAATTATCAACATGGCGGCGAACTATCCGGGCATAAATGGCTACATGATTTTCTGCAAACACGTGGCCGCCATTACCACAAGTTTATTTCTAAACCAGAGCTCAGCCGCACCCATTGTTCACGGCTTTCGCCCTATCTGGCATTTGGAAACCTGAGCGTGCGGCAGGTCTATCAAGCCTGTAAAAACAAGAGTAAGGAAGATGGTTGGAAAATGGCGATGCAAGGTGTGTTATCGCGATTGCGCTGGCATTGTCATTTTATCCAGAAATTTGAGCTTGAACCACGCTTACAATTTGAACCACTAAACCTGGGATACGAGAAGCTGCACCGCAGCGGCGATATTAACCATTTAAGCGCGTGGCTGCGGGGCAAAACTGGGTATCCACTGGTTGATGCATGCATTCGCTGTTTACAGCAAACCGGTTATATTAATTTCCGCATGCGCGCGATGCTGGTAAGTTTTTTAACCCATCATTTGTTTCTTGATTGGCGTATGGGGGCCAGCCACTTGGGCCGTTTGTTTTTGGATTTTGAGCCAGGCATCCATTATCCACAATTTCAAATGCAGGCGGGTGTCACCGGCATTAATACAATTCGAATTTATAATCCGGTGAAACAATCGCAAGAACATGATCCCGAGGGTGTGTTTATTCGCCGCTGGCTGCCAGAGCTGAGGAATATTCCGAATCAATATATTCATGAACCATGGCTAATGCCCCCGTTTGAGCAAATCATGCATGATTTTCAGCTCGAGAAAGATTATCCAGAACCCATTATTGATTTAAAGGAAACCGGTAAACGAGCTCGTGATCATCTTTGGAAATGGCGCAAACATCCGTTGGTCCAGAAAAATTTACCGAACATTCTCGAACGCCACATTGAGTAAGAAATGAAGAAGCAGCATTTACCGAGCAAAATGTGTGTAGCATGCCAACGTCCGTTTGCGTGGCGGAAGAAGTGGGCGAAGGTGTGGGATGAGGTGCGCTATTGCTCAGAACGATGTCGGCGCAACCGAACTACCGGCAAAAAGCACTCGGATATTAAAAATTAAACAAGGATTTCCATGAGTAAATTGCAGTTCACTAAACATGATTTTAACGCTCTGCCCCGACGATTTCGGGCGCGGCTCATTAATAGCCTTTCCGGTTTCAAGAGCGCAAATTTGGTAGGTAGCGCTGACGCCAACAAAAATATGAACCTTTCCATGGTGAGTTCGGTGGTGCACCTCGGCGCAAACCCGCCTTTGATTGGGATGGTAATGCGCCCTCGCACCACGGAGAAGGGCGAACCTGTGCAGCGCGATACGGTAGCTAATATCGAGGAGCTAGGTTACTACACCATTAACCATGTGGGTGCGAACATGTTGAATGCCGCGCATCTAACCAGCGCGAGCTTTCCACCGGATGTTTGTGAATTTGCAGCTACTGGCCTTACGCCACATTGGCACTCTGGTTTTCCAGCACCTGCGGTGGCTGAAAGCCCGCTGCAAATGGGCTTGCGGTTAGTTGAAATTGTTCCGTTTAAAGTGAACGGCACTGAATTTGTTATTGGTGAAATTGAGTGGGTGCGTTTTGCCGAAGCGGCGATGAAGGGAGATGGCTATGTGGCTATTGAAGATCTTGATACCCTGGCGATTTCGGGGCTTGATGGTTATCACAGCACGCGGTTGATTAATCGGCTGCACTATGCCGAACCGGATAAAGCGGTGGCAGCCTTGCCGCAAGAAGGCGCGCAGGATATCGAACCGGCGGTTGATTTTTCAGCTTTTCGTGAAAACAAAGCGAGGCGGTGATGGTGAGCTCTTCCCCAAATCAGCTCATTTGGTTTCGGCGCAATTTGCGCATCGCGAATAACCCGGCGCTAGAGGCGGCGTTTGATCGTTCGGCGGCAAGCGGGATAGACATGGCGAAGCCGCTGGGCGTATTTTGCTATGATCGCCAATATACCGGAACATGGCTCGGTATGCCGCGTTGTGGGCCGCTGCGGGCGAAGTTTTTGTGGGAATCGGTGCAAAATTTGCGGAAGAAACTGCAGTACATCGGCAGTGAACTTGTGATTCAAGCTGACGAGCCCGAAGTGCTGCTGCCCAAGCTTTGTCAGGATTTGAACATCACCCATGTACATACTCAACGTTTATTCGCACATGAAGAAACTGAAAGCGCGGAGCGTGTGCGGCGAGCGCTTGAGGCTATTGGTGTAAAATTAGTACAACACGAATGTTACACGTTACTTTCCACCAAGCACGTGCGTGAACATCACCCAGAACCTTTTAGCAGTTTTAGTAAGTTTCGCCGTAAGGTGGCCTCCCCAGAAGATGGGGTCGTTGTCCGTGAGCTCTGGCACCTAAAAGAACATGGTGTCTGGCACGAACTTCTCTGGCACCAAGCAAAAAAAGGTGCCAGAGAAAATGGTGTCAGACACCATGTTCTAAAAGTGAGCCCGATTCCTGTAAATGCCTACACTGATGAACGCGCAGTATTGCCTTTTAAAGGTGGGGAAACTGCAGGCCTCCAACGCTTAAAAGTTTATGCAGAACAAGCTGTTGGACACTACAAGGAGACTCGTAACGGCCTTATTGGTGCGGATTACTCAAGCAAATTATCGCCTTGGCTAAATCTCGGCTGTATATCACCAGCGCAAGTACTCCAAGCGGTTCGAAAGTACGAGGCTGAGAATGGAGCAAACTCTTCCACCGAATGGTTGATCGTAGAGTTGCTCTGGCGTGATTTTTTTCAGTTTCTTGCCGCGGAACGTGGCTCCCATCTGTTTCAAGGGGCTGCAAAACCTCTTGGTAAAGTGCCAGAGCTTCATGACAACGACCCCAATTTCATAAAGGTGCCAGAGCTTCGCGACAACGACCCCGATTTCATAAAGGTGCCAGAGCTTCGCGACAACGACCCCAACTTCTGGGGGGGGTGCGCGGGTAAAACAGACAACGAATTTCTGAACGCGAACATGTGTGAATTGGCGAAAACTGGGTATATGAGCAACCGCGGCCGACAAAATGTCGCGTCGGCGCTGATTCATGATATGGCCGTTGATTGGCGCTTAGGTGCGCTATGGTTTGAAGCCCAATTGCTCGATTACGATCCAGCAAGCAACTATGGAAACTGGCAATACATTGCAGGATTAGCCGCAAATCCGCGCGGCGGAAGTTCGTTCAATCTAAAAAAACAGGCCCAAATGTACGACCCAGACGGCGCATACCAAAAACTTTGGCAGGCCTAGAGCTCAGCTATCTTTTTTCTCCGGTTCCCTCTCCGGCGCGGCCGGAAAAAAGAAAGTTGAAGGCTTCTCACGCAACTGTTGGCGCAACGAACGCAGCATTGGCCGGAAGCGCTGAATGCTAGTACCCCGCGCTTGCATCGCTACTAACAACGCCAGCGTGAAACTCACCCAAAGATTCACAAAGCCAATCATCAGCACAAATAACAAACCAACTAAAAAATCAAACACACTGAAAAAATCGCTGAAACTAGCAAAGCCTAGATTTGCCGAAGAAAAGGCCACATGACGAATATCCAGCGGCAAGCCAGTGAGATAACCAATATAGCCAGTAACGCCAAGCAACACCCCAAAGAAGAAGTTACCCATAATAGCGCCGTAATTTTCATGCAAGTAATTTGCCAACCGCTCCCGGCGTTCCTCGCCCAACCAACTCAACAACACATGCTGATACAACCGCGCGCGCAACTGCACATAATCAGCGCGGTTATCAAAATAGCCCGCAATCAACCCCGAGCAAAACAACCAAACACCCGCAATAGCAGCATAAAACAAAGCCAAACCACTTATTGGTTCAATTGCCGAAAACTGATAACGCACCGCATCAGCATCAAGTAACGCTTGCCCAAACCACCAATACACGCCCAAACACACAATAGCAGCCGTTAACAAAGCGGTAGAAATATTGCCCCACACCGCCGCCCACTGTGAACGATTCACATCAATCAACAACAACGCGAGCTTGCGGCTAACCGCTCGTCCATCCCCTCCCCGCTCAACTTCAGCGGCAAAACTCGCCGCCGTCATCGCCGGCTGTTTCGTGGCAATAGTGCAGCGCAATAGGTGAATAAGAACAAAGCCCAAACCATAGTTCAAGCTCACCAAAACCGTGCTAGCCAAAGGCCCAAACCCTTGGCTTTCGATGTGAATTTTCAACAACGCCATGAACGCAATCACAAAACCCGCGCCAGCCGCAGAACGCATAATCGCGAAATAACTTTGCGGATCCCGAGCAATATAATGCTCACCATGATCACTTTTATTCTGCGTAATACTACGTGAAACCATTGCCGTGCTCGTGCGCCACACATCAAGCGTACTGTTTTTTACCGTAGTGGCTAAAACCAGGTGCTGCCAAAGCGCTACACTCCGTTTCATCACCAGAAACGAACTATCGGTAGTGAGCAACGAAAGCAGCGAGTTCATTCGGGTAATAGTTTGCTCCAACCGCTCCAGCAGATGCGCCACCGCCAAAGAAGATCCCGCGGCACCGCGGCCACGCCGACGAATTCGGTCAACCTGCTCTTGGCTTTGTTCCAACATCACCCATAAATGGCTCGCATCAAAAGGGGGCAAATCAGCCCCTTCCATACGTCGGGTTTCATGTTGAGTAAAACTCTGCATTTCGCGCTGCAATGCAATAAACGGCGAATCAATATCAATCAGTTTTTTATCAATGCGCATAAGCTCCGGCTCGAGCTCTTCAGCCGCAATCCAAATCGCCAGCATTTCCAAAACGTAGAGGATCTCTTGGCGCACATGAACTTCCGCCGCGCGCACACTTTCATCACTACTTGCGCGAACCAGCACCGTGTAAAGGCGAAGCCACTGCACGGGTTGAATCGTTTGCAACCACAAAGCATCACGCTTGCGATGAAACAGCTGCGCCAACAAATCGAGTGAACTCCCCTCTTCTCGAGGCGGCGGAATCAACCGATCATACAAACGCGTAGCCATTTCCCGCAGTAACGCCCGCCGCGCAAAAATCCCCAAATTCACTAAAGCAGGATACAAGTTCAGCCCCACCAACTGGCCATGAACTCGCTCCCCTAACGCCTGTGCCTCTTCAGGGTTTTGTTGCAGCCGCGCCGTCAGTGCATCCATTCGCTCCGCCGCATGCGCCACACCACCTTGGCGTAAAAACTCCACCAATCCAGCCAACATTTCCGGCACAGCTTGCTCTTTCTCGAACAGAGCCGTGAGCTGATCCTGAATTTTCGCCTTTGCGGCTTTGCGGTGAGCTTTTGTCCGGGCTTTCGGCTCAGCTGAATGCGTTTGCATCTAAAATAAATATCCTTACAACTTCAAAGAATAACAAGCATGCCACAGGCCCTTGTTGTTAACAATCACGCGCTAAACGCTATCCCTACATATTTTTAGATAAAGCCTGTATAATGCGCGGCAATTCGCTGGGGGCTTTTTGCGGTGTTAAAAACAGCAGAAAAAAGCCACTTTTAGCCAGTAAAAACAGATAATTAAGAAAAGTTGGGTGCATGTCGAAGCAAAGCTTAATCAATGAAATAAATATGCGAAGAACCTTCGCCATCATTTCTCACCCCGATGCGGGTAAAACCACTATTACCGAAAAGGTATTGCTGCACGGGCAAAAAATCCAAAAAGCCGGCACGGTAAAAGGTAAAAAATCGGGTCAGCATGCCAAATCAGATTGGATGGAAATGGAGAAGGAACGGGGCATCTCGGTGACCACATCGGTAATGCAGTTCCCGTATCGCGATTCATTGGTAAACCTGCTCGATACCCCTGGCCACGAAGATTTCTCGGAAGATACCTACCGCACGCTTACCGCGGTGGATTCTTGTTTAATGGTAATCGATGCCGCCAAAGGTGTTGAGGAACGGACCATTAAATTGATGGACGTTACGCGCCTGCGCGATACTCCTATTCTTACTTTCGTGAACAAGCTCGATCGCGATATTCGGGATCCGTTGGAATTGCTTGATGAAGTTGAAGATGTTTTAAAAATTATGTGCGCCCCGATTACTTGGCCAATCGGCCAAGGCAAGAACTTCAAAGGGGTTTATCACATTGCGCGTGATGAAATTATTTTCTACAAATCAGGCCAGGGCCACCGCATTCAGGAAGTGGATATCATTAAAGGTATCGATAACCCAGAGCTCGATAAGCGCATTGGCGGCTATGCCGATGAGCTGCGCGATGAAATTAATTTGGTAAAAGGCGCTTCGAACGAATTTGATTTGGAGCTGTTTTTAGCCGGTGAACTGACGCCCGTATTTTTCGGTACCGCGCTTGGTAATTTCGGTGTTGATCACATGCTCGATGGCCTTGTGGAATGGGCGCCAACGCCGATGGGCCGGAATACGGATAAAGAAGAGTTTGTTGACGCGGCGAATGAGAAGTTTTCAGGCTTTGTATTTAAAATTCAGGCAAATATGGATCCGCGCCACCGCGATCGGGTTGCTTTCATGCGCATTGTTTCTGGTAAGTACGAGCAAGGCATGAAGATGAAGCATGTGCGCCTTGGCAAAGAGGTGCGGATTGCGGATGCACTCACTTTTGTTGCCGGTGATCGTGAGCACGTAGATGAAGCGTGGCCGGGCGATATTATTGGTTTGCATAACCACGGGACGATTCAAATTGGGGATACGTTCACATGGGGCGATGAATTCAAATTCACCGGCATTCCAAACTTTGCGCCTGAGTTATTCCGCCGTATTCGTTTAAAAGATCCGTTAAAGCAAAAACAATTATTGAAGGGTTTGGTGCAGCTTTCAGAAGAAGGTGCGGTACAGGTGTTCCGTCCGTTGGCTTCAAACGATTTAATTGTGGGTGCCGTGGGTATGCTGCAGTTTGATGTGGTTGTGCACCGCTTGCGCGCTGAGTACAAGGTAGAAGCGATTTACGAAAACATTCAGGTTGCTACTGCGCGCTGGGTATATTGCGATGACGCCAAGAAATTCGAAGAGTTTCAACGCAAAGCGCAACACAACCTCTCCATCGACGGCGGTAATGCACTAGCCTACATAGCGCCCACCATGGCGAATTTATCGCTCACGCAAGAACGCTTCCCGGAGATTACGTTTACGCACACCAAGGAAGTTTAGAAGATGGGGTCGTTGTCCCCAAACTCTGGCACCTAGACCTCGAGAAAATGGGGTCGTTGTCCCCAAACTCTGGCACTTAAGGATTTTGTAAGAACGGTTGATATTCGTGTTTTCAAGGAGTTAAGCGCCAATAGAGTAGGGGCAGTGTCCTCATGCTCTGGCACTTAAGCTCGATGAAGATGGGGTCGTTGTCCCAAAGCTCTGGCACTTAAGGATTAAGATCCTAAACTTTTAAATCCTCAGATATATTCTCTGCGACGGCGCAGTATTCAGGCGAAACTTTCCGTTTTCTGTGGCACTCAAAAGATACCCCGGTTAAATCAGAAAGCCGCTTCAAAAACGCCTCGTCACCTAACGCGCCGTTGCTCATAGTGGCACTTCGAATATCCTCTAAAAATTCAGAAGAGCAATCAAAGGAAAACAAACGACGATACTCGGAACGCCGTTCCTGGTCATTTTTTCCGAGTGCTAAATAATCGGGATGAGGCGTGCAAATACTGGAAGGCACGCCACGAGCATTGGTGGCATAGCTAGACCAGTGGAAATCTCCGGCTCGGGCCACTAACCCTGCCTTCACGGGGTTTTGTTCAATGTATTTGTACAAATTTAGGGAATGTTTCGCGCTTTGCACCATTGCTGAATAATAGCGTCCTTCCCAAAGAGTTCCGGTTCGCCCGTGGCGCTTGTTGAAATAGCGCGTATATCGGCTGCAGAGTATTTGAATAAATCGTGATATTCCCCATTTGTGTTCTGATGTGCAATAGAAGTGAAAGTGGTTGGACATCAATACCCAAGCGTGAATTTTTACATCAAACTCAACCAAGTATTCAATCAGATAGCTTACAAAAACTGAACGATCACTATCGTCTTTAAACGTAATCTGCCGATTATTTCCTCTTTGAATTACATGCGCACCGATTCCAGGCACGTATGCTCGCCGTCTCCGTGGCATAGTTTCCTCCTCGCTCTGAAATTGGGGTCGTTGAGGCGATACTATGGCACTTAAGGATGTTAACCTTCGGGGGACGAGTATCGCCTCAACGACACCACCTTCTTTCGAGTGTAGAGCATTGATTTATCTAAACTAGTAAGTTAAGCGATAGCCACACAAGATGCTTAGGTGCCAGGTTAGAAGGACAACGACCCCATTCTAAGCTCGGCTTAAGTGCCATAGCTTAAAGACAACGACCCCAGTTTATTCGAGGGCCATCACTACGGCGTCTTCGCGAGGGTTTCCCGCGCGAGCGGGTTGGTAGTAGCCGGGGCGGCGGCCTATTTCGGTAAATCCCAAAGATTTATACATCGCGATAGCAGTTTTATTGCCTTCGCGCACTTCAAGGAAAACGCGCCATTGCTGCGCACCCTTCTCATCGCAGGCATAATCAATAATATCCTGCATCAACATGCGCCCAAAGCCTTTGCCACGATATTCAGGTGCAATGGCAATATTCATTAGGCTCAGTTCATCCAGCACCTTATGCACCACAGAATATCCAATCATCCGCGTTACGCCATCCGAAATCAGGTATAGCCCCACTACCCGATAGCCACCGCCAAAACAAAGCCCAAAAACCTGCCCACTCCAAGGCACCGCATGTGCTTGTTTCTCAATTTGCATCATGTCCGGCGTCAGGCGCTCAATATCAGCAATAAATACCCGCTGCGTTTTCTCTGTCATCTATGCCTCTCAGTTCAAGGCTGGCTTTAACTTCGCCCAAAGTGCCTGTTTTTGCTCCGAGTTCAACGCATCACGCGCATACTCACCGCAATCTATAACTCCCTTATCGGCAGGCGCATGAGAAACTTGCACCGGCCGCCCGCCCACAAAAGAAGATAAATCCCGCAACCAATCGAAACTCGCAGCCGGGATATCGGAAGAAAACTGCAAAATCCACGGGCCCAAACGATAAAAAACGGGTGGTAAAGAAACATTTTCATCATCTTTACCATTGAGTTCAGGCGCCGTTACCGCTCCCTCTTCGCTTGGTATCTCAGACGCTAAAGTGCCAGAGCTTTTGCTCACTGACCCCAATTTTTCCGGCGCTGAGATCGCTAAAGTGCCAGAGCTCATGCTCACTGACCCCATCTTCTCGTACACCGGGATGCCGAGCGCGGCCAAGCACTCGCGCTGTTGCTTTGTCCACATTCAAAAAGCCCCTTTCAGAAATAAACACACGTCACCAATGCCTCGATAGTAAACCGATTCCGCAAACCCTGCAAAACCAGCAAACAAATAAGTTCCCGCGTTGCGGAGCTACCCCACGAGGGATATACTGCAAGCCATACCGTCAATTATCGCTGGCTACACAACGGAGAAAATTAGCTTGAAGAAAATCAAGGGATTAGTAATGGCAGCAGGCCTCTTAATATTGCCAACACTCACCGCCTGCACTTCAGCCTATCAAGATTTCTACGATTCAGTAGAATATGCACTCGAAAGCTACAAAGCAGAAGATGTGGTTTTGAGCGCCGAAGCTATCGAAGAATTCCCCTATTCCGGGCTATATATCCGCCGTGGCGATAACCGCCAAGCATTAATTGTCCTAGGCTTTATCGATCGCGAAGCAGGCCGCCGGCAGCACAGCTGGATCAGCGCCGATAACATCACCATCGTTACCGAAAATGGCCGTATCATCAAAACCATCGGCCAAACCGAAGCCATATCCAGTAGCGAACTTGGCAATCACGATATCCTCGCCATCAGCAATCGCGATAAAGATCCACTCCACTGCATCATCTTAGAACGTCAGCAGTGCCCAACAACATACAGCCGCGAAATCGATTACCTCGATCGCAACCGCGCCCGCAGCACATACGCTGAATCCACCTTCAATGTATCAGCGGAACAACAAACCATCACGCTCCCGCGCGGAGAACGCAACGTCTACCACGTTACCGAAACCGGAACATTCAGCCCCAGCGGCAAAACCTTTCAAAACGAATTTTGGCTCGAAGCCGATGGCCACGTAGTGCGCAGCATCCAGCACCTCACGCCCGGCGAGAAACCAATAATGCTCGAACAAGTAAAGTGGGTGGGCCGCGATGAGTAACCTAACAAAGCACGCCGCAAAAACCCTGAAAAGCACCCAAAAAACAAAGAATGAATCAATGAAGAAAACAGCGTCAGCGATAAAGCCAAAATTTCTCAAGCCATCAGCGCTCGCCAAAGCCGTAGCGTTCGCACTGGCCGTAGCCCCAATGGCACACGCTACCACTGCGCCCACTGCAAACACAGCCAATAGTTTAGTATCGATACAAGCCTCATCGGCGTCCGAAGCGCACCTATCGATTACATTAGAAGAGCCAACGCGCTTACTAACCGTGCTTGATTCAGCCATCAATGAAAACCGCGTTAGCCACGAAATCTATTGGCCAAGCGCCCGCATTATCGCCAACGATCGCACTATTGAAATACGCGAGCTACGGGCAAATATTTTCAACCAATTAGCACAGTTACCGAACGAAATCGCAAGCCCACTGCGCGAGCAAATAAATAGCTGGAAGTTAGGCTATCAGCCTTATGGCGCTATCAATCGCTATCAGGCACGGCTCGATATAAACCACAACCCACTATTGCCAGCGGGCAACTACACCCTAGTGTTGCCAAAACGCCCCGACAACGTATATCTCTACGGCTTTACAAACACCCCAGGGGCGCAGCCATTTGTTGCTGGCACCAGCGTGCGTCATTTTATGTCGCAGCAAAGCCAGAACGAAGCCTTGCTCCCAAGCGCCAACCGCGGCCACGTTCTGCTTACCCGTAACGATACCCATGCGAAATTACCGTGGGCAGCACACAATGCTGGCGGCCAACAACTACTACCGGGCGATATCCTATTCGTTGGCCTACGCGAGGCCTCAGCCGGCGGATTACTTCCATTTGGCAAACTCGAAGGCGTGCTTAGCGCACAAGATACCGCAAAACTCGAAGATAACATTCAAGCCTTGCTGCGCCATGTAGTGCCGCCCGTGCAAACCGAACAACAAAGCGCACAAACCGTCAGCGCCCAACCGCAACACAACTGGCGAGCACTTGCACGCCCACTTCAGTTGCATGAAACCAATTGGGAACAACAAAACCAAGGCAGCCTCGAACCGTTTTTAACCGAGCACCCGCGCCGGCTAACCTTTAACAATTACGGCCACATCGGCCTTATCCAAATGCCAAGCGCCCGCAACGCGCCAGCCGGTGAATTCGCGCTCAGTTACAACGATATGAAGGAATATTACCGCTATACCGTATCGGTGCAGCTTTATGATTGGCTACAAGCCAGCGCGTTTTACGTGCGCATTCCAAACCGTTTATATAGCAACGATCCAAACTTCTCCGGTGATTCAATTTATACCGATAAAGGCTTCGATGTTAAATTCCGCCTATTCGAAGAAACCAACTATTGGCCCGAAGTGTCGGTAGGCCTGATTGATATGGCCGGTACCGGTGTTCTTAGTAGCGAGTATATCGCCGCTAGCAAAGCCGTTGGCCCCTTCGATTTTACCCTAGGCATAGGTTTTGGCCGCATGGGCACGGCTGATTCAATCAGCAACCCATTTTGCGAAGTGGTTAACGATTTCTGCACAAGAAACCTCGATCCCAATGATTTCTCGGGCCGCGGCGGTCAATTCGAAGCCGGTAACTGGTTCCGAGGTGATGCAGCACTATTTGCCGGTGTTGAATACCAAACCCCCATCGATAACTTACGCCTGAAAGTAGAATATGAAAGCAACGATTATTCACGCGATCTGGCAGGCGTCCCTATCGATCCGAAAACAGCATTTAACTTTGGTTTAAATTGGCAACTCAGTAACGTTATCGATTTATCGCTCAACTACGAGCGCGGCGATGTCCTCACATTCGGTTTTAATATCCGCTCTAACTTTAACCGCATGCCAACAATCAACATAAACCCGCCAAAACGTGATCCGGTTCTCGCCGATGCAGGCCAAGAACCACGGTATCCAGATATCGAAAACGTGAACTGGGCGCGCCTAGCGCAAAACATTAGAGCGCAACGCACATACGCCTACAGCGAAATTTATCTAAGCGCCTCTGAGAGCGAAACTGCCCCTGAAGGCGAAGCCAACGCGCTTAATAAAGTAACCGTATACACGCACCCTTCGCGCCTGCGCGATCCACAAGATAGGCTCGATCGTACCGCTCGCGTGCTCCTGGCCGAGTTACCTGAATCTATTAGCGAAATTGAAATTGTTGAGCAAACCAGCCGGCAACCGCTTATCGCCTACAGCTTCAACGCCGATGATTATCGCCGCCGTATCGCCAATGCCGATCCGGATGTGCGGCCGGATGAAGCCTGGGAATATATCGAACGCGTAGAACCTACCCCACGTCCTAAAGAGCCGGAAAATCCGGAAGAGTATGTATATACCACACCAAATACCGACGATTGGGCACTGAAATATCCAGAGCAAAAGCTCACGCCAAGCTGGGGTATATTGCCACTATTTGAACAAGGCTATGGCTCGCCAGAAACCTTTATGTTCTTCCAACTACAAGCGAATGTATTTGCGAATTTACAAGTGAACCGTAACTTCAGCCTACATAGCAGTGTTGGTGTAAACATTTATAACAACTACGATAAATTCAATTTCACCGTAGATAGCCTAGTAAACGATGTTCCCCGCGTGCGCACCTATGCACGGGAGTATATGCAAGCCGATGCATGGTTGAGCCGCCTACAAGCGAACTATTACAAAGCCTTAAGTAGTGAATGGCACGCCCAATTATATGGTGGCTACCTCGAACGTATGTTTGCAGGCGCTGGCGGCGAGATCTTGTATCGCCCGTTAAATAGTCCATTTGCCTACGGCCTCGACATCAATCGCGTGCGCCAACGCGATTTCAATGGTGGTTTCGGCTTCCGCGATTACGAAGTTACCACGGGCTTTGCATCACTCTACTATGATGTTGGCCAGCATATTCCAGCGATGGAAGGTGGTTTAATTACATTGAATGCAGGGCAATTCCTTGCTGGCGATAAAGGCGTAAAAGTGAATCTACAGCGGCGTTTCGATAGTGGTGTTGTCATTGGCGCCTTTGCTGCATTTACAAACTTATCTTCGGAAGAGTTCGGTGAAGGCTCCTTTAACAAAGGGTTCTTTATTAGCATACCGTTTGATTTGTTTAGTATTAATGCATCGCGCAGCCGCGTTGGTTTTGCGTGGAGCCCATTAACCCGTGATGGTGGCCAAATGCTGCATACTCGCGGTAGTTTGTGGCATCAAACCGATGAGCGCTCACCGTATTTTAATAAATAGATTCAATGGTTCAGTAATAAGGCAAGCATGGCAACGGTATTTTTGCGATAACCGTTGCTTAAAAAACAAGCCTTTAACATAAATTAACTTGCTTTTACCGCTAGATCTGTAATCATGGTGAGGCTTGTAGTTGTACAAGTAATACATGTATTAAGAGAAGGACGTTCGTAATGAAGAATACTGCTTTAGTATTATTAGGCGCCTTGCTACTTTCATCTGCCCCGGCCATGGCACAAGATGAAGGTGCTGCTGGTGCAGGCGCTGGTGGCGCTGCAGCAGGCGGTGTTGGCGCGATAGCTGGAGCGGCTGCGGCTGCGGCAGCTGCAGCGGCGGCAATTGCTGCTGGTAACAGCGGTGAAAACCCAGCTGATGAAGTTGAGTGTATCGAAGGCGTTGATTGCCCTCCAGGTAATGGTGGAACTACTCCTCCAGAAACAACTCCTCCAGAGACTACTCCACCGGAAACTACTCCGCCAGAGACTACTCCACCGGAAACTACTCCGCCAGAGACTACTCCGCCGGAAACTACTCCGCCAGAGACAACTCCACCGGAAACTGTTCCACCGGTTACTACTACCGTTAACACTACCACTGTTACCACAGGCGGCTAGTTTAACAACGTAGTACAAGAGTAAGATCAAAAACGGCGAGCTATTTAGCTCGCCGTTTTCTTTTGCAGGTTAGAAAAGATGGGGTCGTTGTCGGTGAGCTCTGGCACTTAAGCGTGAACGCGCTTAAGTGCCAGAGCTCACCGACAACGACCCCAATTTCTTACACCCCGTAAAACTCGCGGTACCAAGCCACAGTGCGGCGCATGCCTTCTTGCACGGTTGTACTCGGCGCATAATCCATATCACGCTCAAGATCGCTCACATCCGCATAAGTAGCCACTACATCACCTGGCTGTATCGGCAGAAACTCTTTTTGAATTTCCACACCCGCAGCGGCTTCCACCGCTTCAATAAACTCCAACAACTCTACCGTATTACTATTCCCAATATTGTAAATCTTATAAGGTGCCGAAGAACTCGAAGAATCCGGGTTTGCACCACTCCACTCAGGGTTCGCCGCACAAGGATTAAGAATAACCCGCACAACCCCTTCTACAATATCGTCGATATAGGTGAAATCACGCTTCATCTTGCCGTGGTTAAACACTTTAATGGTATCGCCGGCAAACGCTGCCTTAGTAAACAAGAACGGCGCCATATCTGGGCGCCCCCAAGGGCCATACACAGTAAAGAAACGCAAACCCGTACACTGCATGCCATATAAGTGCGCATAGGTGTGCGCCATCAACTCATTCGATTTCTTCGTTGCCGCATACAAGCTAATCGGATGATCAACATTGTGCGAAGTTGAAAACGGCATCGTTTCATTTAGGCCATACACCGAAGAACTCGAAGCAAAACTCAAGTTCTTAACACCGTTGTGCCGGCACGCTTCCAAAATATTCATAAAACCCACTACATTTGAATCAATGTAAGCATGGGGGTTTTGTAATGAATAGCGCACGCCAGCCTGCGCCGCCAAATTACACACCGCATCAAAACGCTCATCCGCAAACAACGAATCAAGCATTGCCTTATCTTCAAGCTGCAACTGCATAAAGCAATACTTGGAATACTTAGCCGATTGCACCAACTCGCCGTAAGCCACATCATCACGCGCAATACCCGATTCAGCTAAACGGCCAAATTTCAGGTTCACATCGTAGTAATCATTAATACTATCCAGCCCCACCACCTCGTGGCCGAGCTCAAGCAATTTAACTGCGGTATAAAAACCAACAAAACCGGCGGTGCCGGTTACTAAAATCTTCATTTCGCTTTAGTTTCCTAAAATTATTTCTTGCAGGCTTGCCAAACTAAATCAGAGATACCGTCGTTCGAGGTGAAGGCCAGTGGCGCATCTTGTAATAATTGGTGAACCGCATCAATACGAAACGCCCGGCAATCAGCATCGAGCTGATTCAACAACGCTTCCATCTCTGGCCATGATAAATCTATTTCACTCGCCGTACGAATACGCGGATGCTCGGTTTCACGCACGTTATCACCAATCAACAGCTCTTCATAAAGCTTTTCACCAGGGCGCAAACCGTTGTAGGTAATCTCAATGTCACCCGTTGGGTGATCCGCATCTTTAACCGATTTCCCCATCAACCGAATCAATTTGCGGGCAAGATCATTAATTTTAACCGGCTCGCCCATATCCAGAACAAACACCTCACCGCCGCGGCCTTTGTCACTGCAACTCATCGCACCAGCCTGAATCACTAACTGAGCCGCCTCGGGAATGGTCATAAAATACCGGGTTATATCTTTATTGGTAACCGTAACTGGGCCACCGGCCGCAATTTGCTCTCGAAACTTAGGAATAACCGAGCCAGAAGAACCCAGCACGTTACCAAAGCGCACCATACAAAAGCAGGTTTGATCTTGCCGCTTCGCAAGCGCCTGTAGCACTAGCTCAGATAACCGTTTGGTAGCGCCCATCACATTCGTAGGCCTCACCGCTTTATCGGTAGAAACTAATACAAAACTCTCAACCCCAGAACTAATCGCAGCTTCAGCAGTTCGCCAAGTGCCAAATACGTTATTGAAAATCGCTTCAACAACATTATATTCCACCATTGGCACGTGCTTATAAGCCGCTGCATGGTAAACCGTTTGCACCTTAAAGGCTTGCATCACAGCTTCTACCCGCACCCGGTTCTGGATGCTGCCCATAATTGGCACAATGGAAACACAGGAAATATTCTCGTGCCGACAAATGCGCTGTAAATCATTTTCAATGGCATATAACGTGAACTCGCTGAGTTCATATAAAACCAAGGTTTTCGGGTAATAGCGCAGAATTTGTCGGCAAAGCTCGGAACCAATCGATCCGCCCGCGCCAGTAACCATTACCACCTTGCCACGAATGTTTTTGTCCATTAAGTGCTCAAACGGTGGCACCGGATCGCGGCCCAGCAAATCTTCAACTTTCACTTCTTCTAACGTATCGATTTCGCGGCCGGAGATTAAATCATTCATACCCGGAATCGATTGCACCTGCACGGGTAGCGGCTCCAAGCGCTCTAAAATAGCCTTACGCTGTGCGCGCGTGGCCGAAGGCACGGCCAGCAGAATACGGGAAACGTGCTTGCTGGAAATAAGCGCCTCAATTTGCTGCTCAGGATAAACCGTTAATCCCAACATATTTGAACGATGCAGCGTTGTATCATCATCGATAAAGGCAACCGGCTGAAACTCAGCCGCATTATTCAATGCTTGGGCCAGTTGTCGGCCTGAAGCGCCGGCACCGTAAATCAACACGCGTTCACGCTCACGCATTTGCGAGCGCTGCACAATCGAGCGCACCAACATACGAGAGCCACCCACCAACAGCAGCGCCATCAGCGCATAACTTACAATGGCAATCGCGGGTATTTGCGCACTTAGCAAGCGGCTCAGCGAAAATAAAACCAGCGATGAAGACCCCACGCCAAGCCACACAACGGCTAGCGCCTTTTGGCCAATGTAACGGGTAATGGCACGGTAAAGCCGAAACTGCTGGAAAATAAGAATAGAAAGAAGGGTTGAACCGATTATCGCCGCCCACGTTTCGATATTGGGCGGAATATAAAACGTTTCATAGCGCACCGATAAGGCAAACCAAATCGAAAACAGCAAAAACCCGATATCGGTAATTACCGCTATCAGGTTTTTCTGGGCCCGAGAGAGGCCAAATATTCTTTTAAACATGGTACTCGATACCTTTTATCGATTAGGTTCTTGTTATGGAGCTTTTCTAAATTGCATTACGAATGTTAACAAGCACCAACTTACCGTTGCGCGAGGGCAAACACTTCGCGCATAACCGCACAGGTTTTTTCAATTTCAAAAGTTTGCAAGGTTGGGTGTACCAAAAACATTACCGAGGTTTCCCCGAGTTCCTTTGCCACCGGCAACGATTCAGCTGGGCGCCAACCGGTGTTATCAAACGCTTTTTCTAAATATACTTCCGAGCACGAACCTTGAAAACATGGCACTCCCCGCTGGTTAATTTCAGCCACAATACGATCTCGGTTCCAGCCATCGGCTAAATATTCTGGGTTAATAAACATATAGCACTTATATGCGCCGTGTGCGCAATTGGAGCCTTGTTCAGTTGCCGGTGAATTGCCAGATAAACAGGTATCACAGGTTTTGGGGCAAGTGCCTAGCTTGGTATCAGGAACACGAAGAAGTGAAAACTCGCGGCCTACTTGCCAAATAGCCTCAGCATTTTGTTGCCGCGCGGCTGTCCAATCGGCCATACGGCGCAATTGAATGCGGCCAATAGCGCCTTGCATCTCGAGCATACGCCAATTGGTGCCAAAGCTTTCATGCAGCCAGCGAAAACCCGGTGGGTGTTCACGCTCATAAACCGCTTCATAGCTTTTGCCGTGATCTTTATAGCTCCACATAGAGCGCCACAAAGCTTCATCGTTTGTGGTTACCATGCCGCCTTCGCCGCCGGTTGTCATAATCTTATCTTGGCAGAACGACCATGCCCCGATATGGCCAATGCTGCCTACAGAGCGGCCTTTATAGCGTGCGCCATGGGCTTGAGCGCAATCTTCGATTACATATAAGCCATGCTTTTCAGCAAGCGCCATGATTGGGTCCATATCCGCCGCGCGCCCAGCCAGATGCACTACAATAATAGCTTTCGTGCGTGGGGTTATTACTGGGGCAATCGTGTGCGCTTCAATGTTTTGCGAATCACGATCGACATCGGCAAAAATCGGTGTAGCACCGGCTGAAACTACAGTGGAAATTGATGCAATAAAGGTTCGCGGAGTAACTACTACTTCATCGCCTTCACCAACCCCCAGCGCTTTTAAGGCAACATCTAAAGCAAGCGTTCCATTCGCTAACGCGATAGCATGTTTTGCATCAGCCCAAGCAGCAAACTCTTTTTCAAACTCTCGGCATTCAGTGCCTGTCCAATAATTTACACGGTTTGATAAAACTACATTTTGAACAGCTTTGGCTTCTTCTTCAGAGAACGAAGGCCAAGGGGAAAATGGGGTGTTTAACATAGAAATTAAGAATCCTTACCGGGTTTACCGTTTGTTAAAGGCTTTGCTGGGTTTCCCGCAACCCTTTGATCATCTGAAATATTACGAATAACAACTGAACCAGCGCCGATAGTGACGTTCTCGCCGATTTGAATGAGCTGAATAATTGAACTTCCAATCCCTACCCAACTACCTCTCCCAATTATCACTCCACCAGCGATCGCGGCATTTGGGCAAACGTGGGAGAAATCGCCAATAACACAATCATGCTCAACAACGGCACCCGTATTAATAATTACGCCGTCGCCAATCTTGCTGTCGGCGTTGATAACCGCGTTTGCCATTACCACAGTTCCGCGCCCCAAAGTTGCAGTGCTACTCACCACAGCGGAAGGATGTACCAACGGGGGTGCTATACACGCCAACTGATTTTGTATCTTGGCCCTTATCGAGGGATTGCCAATAGTAACTATCGCTGCATCAAAATCGAATGCCGATTTGCCCGTAATCGCTCCGGCTACATCACCAACCACAGGATACTCGCCCAAGGTTTTTATCTCTTGCCATCGATCATCAAAGCACACGATATCCGATATACCATTTGCTTTGGCGATATCGGCAACTACTTTACCGTGCCCACTGGCACCAAGAATCGCTAAACGCTTCATGATTTATCTGGGCCTTTTGTATCGGAGCCTTTAAATTTTTCCATAGTTACGTGACCATCAGATGAAATGCCTTCGCGCACAAACACTTTCTTAATGGTCAGTAGTAATATTTTAATATCAAGCCAGAACGAACGATTGTCCACATACCAAACATCATACTCAAATTTCTGCTCCCAACTGATAGCGTTTCTCCCATTCACTTGGGCCCAACCCGTGATTCCAGGGCGAACCTCATGACGGCGAGCTTGCTCAGCCGAATACAAAGGCAAATATTCCATCAGTAATGGGCGCGGCCCCACTAAGCTCATATCGCCTTTTAAAACATTCCACAATCCAGGGAGTTCATCTAAACTGCTAGCGCGTAAGAAAGCACCAAATTTAGTAAGGCGCTCAGAATCAGGTAATGGATTGCCTTTCTCATCATACGCATCGCGCATGGTACGGAACTTAAACATATTAAATGGCTTACCGGTTAGCCCTGGGCGAGTTTGAGAAAATAAAACCGGACGTCCATGGAAGGCTACCACCAAGATCGAAATCAGAACTAGTGCTGGTAACAGAAGGGCTATACCTAAAAATGAAGCAAAAATATCAATAAATCGTTTCATCGTCGCATTGCGCCAAGTACCCAGTCACACCATTGTAACGATAATTTCGAACGTTCAAACTCTGTTTGGGCTAGTGCAAACGCATTTTGGCCTTTTTCAGCCAAAGCTCTGCGATTGTCCGCACAAAATTCTAAAGCATCAGCAAATGCCTTTTTGTTATCAGGTTCTACCGCGACACCTAGATCATATTTGCCAATCAAATTAGCTAACCATCCCGGGTAGTTATTAACTACCGGCAGGCCTGCTGAAATATAATCAAAAAACTTGTTTGGTGACGTGCCGTAGTAAAAAGCGGGTACATTTGCGAGAACCTGCAGGCCAACGTCAGCAGACGCCATCAAGCCGACAAGTTGATTTTTAGGCACTGGGTCGCAAAATATTAAATTGGATAAATTAAGTTCACTCGCACGATATTGTAAATCTGGCTTTAACTTACCATCGCCAATAAGCACGATTTTGATATCGTTGCGCCCTCTTTTCTCTAACTCACCAGCAGCATCTAAAACAGAATCCAATCCATTTGCTTGTCCATGAGTGCCAGTAAAGATTGCTAAGAAATCACTTTCAGATACGCCGTTTGGCCTCCATGGAGTTTCATTCTGCGAGAAAATATCAACATCGCAACCATTCGGGATCATTTCAATGCGATCACGTTTAACGCCACATGCTGCAATGCCATCTACAATCCCTGGGGATAATCCTATACAACGAGTTGCAGAGCGGTAGCTAATCCACTCAAGTACCGACATCCCCCACAGCACCAGCGGGTTTGTAATAACACCCATAGCTTTTGGGAGTTCAGGCCACAAATCACGCACTTCAAAAACAAATGGTTTACGTCTCAACCAACGAGCAAAAATACCCGGTATTCCTGCAGTCAGCGGCGTTGTTGTAGCGAAAATAACATCATAATCATGTCGTAATGCTATACCTATGCTCTTCAGTGCAAACTTCAAAAAGATTGCTGTGCGCTTTAAAAAACCATCAATGTTAGAATAAGCTAGGTCGAACTCTATAACATCAATTCCATCGACATTACCTACACGCTTCCCATTAGCAAAGATCGAATGTAACCCGGTGTTCCCACCCCCGTAACTCCCACAAACCATAGTTACTTGATGCCCTTCCTCAACCAATTTTTTTGCCATTTGGTATGAGCGAATGCCTGAAGAGCCTTTTGGGGTAGAAAAATGTTGATGGAAATATAAAACTTTCATAGCGCCCAAAAGTACTCCATAGTGAGGCTTCCTTCTTGATGTAATTCAACTTCTAAAACCGGTACGGTCGTTTTTTTAAAATAATACCGTGATTCCCATCCACTAACTAAACGAACACTAACGATGGGCACATCCGCACTTACTCTAATTAAGTGTTCACCGTCACTGATTTCGGAACCTTTAATAGCCCAAGCTCGCTGAGGGTTTAATCTGTATCTTGCTACGGCTATTTTATCAAAACCGCTAACAGTATCGGTAATGGTTAGTAGCGATTCGCCAAGCATAACTTGCCTTTTATGTTGACCACTCCACGCGTCGCAATAAGCGGCAACAAAGCTAACACTCTTTTTATTTGATTTATTCAACTCAACAAATTTAGCGTCTGGCCATGCACCCAATAAGAAGCGTCCAACGCGAGGCATCTGCTCTCGCGTGTCAAACTGAATGCTGTTGTGTGCAACAACGCTAGGGAAATAACTCTGCCATGGCTCTTCACAGTTGTAACTGTATGAGCCTGCATCTCTTAGAAGGTTTTCCTGCCCCAACCAGAAATCAACATGGAGCAAATCATTTTGCCCTGCGCGAAATTTAAAGCGAGGGTAACGAATCACTGCTCTCGCTTTCGCATTAGCGAGTAACGCATAGCCCCCATCGTCAAAAAGATTGTGGTGTGGTATGTCAAAGCACTTTGCAGGTCTCTCCAAATCAAACCACTGCAATATAGCGAAGTTAGTTGATGGACTATCCGCTAACTGGCTTGGGATTGCTTGAAAAAACACGGTGCTCGCGAGTAAAACAGACGAACGATAATCTCGATAATCCGAGTGGGTAAGAGGGATTAATCGCGCTCCATCATTCGCACCAATATTCGGCACATCACCAGATTCCGGATCAACTAATGCCGACAACCAGAACGTCGCAGCTCGCGCCTTGTGATGAAAACTGTCACTAAATTTTGTATCGCCAAACCATGCTCGTACCAGTTCAGATAAGCACAGGGTATCGAGCATGAGTCGGTGATAATTCACTGAATATTGACTGAAAGAGCCATCATTTTCTATGAGCTTCTTTGCTCTATTTTCGAGCCATTTTTTACCTAATAGAGCCCAATCTTTGCCCTGCTTTACTCCATTGTTCTTTAAAAATAATCCTCCAGCATACATAGCAGCCGCTTCTGATGTCCCATGGTTATTATCTTGGGCCATGGCATAGCTCAATGTGGGTGCAATTCTTTGCAAATGAACTTGAATCAGGTCAACGAGTCCTTGTTCTGCATTATCCAGGTTGTCCAGAATGTGTGCCGCAGTAATCAAGTGAAGTACTCGAATAGATGCTTCTTGGCCGCATTTCCAGTTCACTCCTTGGTATGGCGGATTGTTATGAATCCAGTTTTGCAACCATAGCTCAAGCTTGCCGGAAGATACTTTATCTCCCGTAGAAGCTTGTTGAGCTAATTTGAGAAGCCAGTCAAACCGGGACAGCTCCCAAATCTGTTTGATGTCCCCAACATTCAAGCTGAAGTCAGGAATTTGCCACCACTCACTTGAGCCTGTATTTATTTTCTTTTGTGTAAAAGGGCTTTTAAACCAATCCGGCGGAGTCGACCTGGCAAGTGAGAATCGGTAGTGACCGAACAAGTAAATTACGTCGAGATCGCTTTTGGTCTCTACGTTAATACTATTACGTACATCGAAGTCCACGTGAAAAAAAGCCCGCTAGGAGGAGCCGCTTTCAGACGCCGAACCGGATTCAAACCAGATTTGATACCTACACGGTACCAAAAAACTTGCCAAATATTGATTAACCCGAGCCGCCAATAAGTCTTAACTTTTAAACTAAGATTGTTCACGTAAATACTCAGCAATCCGACTACACGCCCGACCATCACCATAAGGATTGTGAGCACGTGACATCTCTGCATATGCAACGTTGTTTGAAAGTAAATTTGAAACCTCGAAGACAATACGCTCAACAGACGTACCTACAAGTTTAACTGTCCCTGCATCTACTGCTTCTGGTCGCTCGGTAGTATCGCGCATCACAAGAACCGGTTTACCAAGCCCGGGCGCTTCTTCTTGCACGCCACCGCTGTCAGTAAGCACTAAGTAACTCTGTTGCATTAAATGAACAAAGGGCTCATAGCCAAGCGGTTCAATTAAATGAACATTCTCAAGACCAGCCAGTAAAGTTTTTACAGGCTTTTGTACATTAGGATTTAAATGCACCGGATAAACGAAATGCACATCAGGGTGGCGTGTTGCTAACTCTCGCAACGCTTGACAGATATTTTCAAATCCTTGACCAAAATTCTCGCGGCGATGCCCAGTAATCAAAACTAGTTTCTGATTTGATAGATCAACACTTAGGCCCGCACGTAATAACTGGCCTTGAATAGAATGTTGTAGCTCAACATCACTTCCAATTTTATCAATAACCCAATGTAGTGCATCAATGACCGTATTGCCCGTGACTACAATGACATCGTCCTGCACCTGTTCACGAAGCAAATCCTTGCGATTACGCTCGGTTGGTGCAAAGTGCCACTTGGCCAATCTCCCTGTCAACTGACGATTTGCTTCTTCGGGCCAAGGTGAATAAAGGTCGTGCGTACGCAGCCCCGCTTCAACATGACCAACAGGAATCTGAGCATAGAACGCTGCTAGAGTTGCAGCAAAGGTTGTTGCAGTGTCACCATGTACTAAAATCACATCAGGTTTAGCATCACGGAAAACATCGCGTAATCCGAGTAATACCTTTGAAGTTACATCGTATAAATCCTGCCCGGCTTTCATCAAATTCAGATCATAATCTGGAACAATTTCAAATAAATTCAAAACTTGATCCAACATTTCACGATGTTGCGCAGTTACGGCAACGACTACCGAAAACTTTTCGTCAGCCTGCAAAGCTTTGACAAGCGGTGCCATTTTAATCGCTTCTGGTCGAGTGCCAAATGCCAGCAAAACCTTCATTATTCTCACCTTAATAATTTATCTATTGACAGTTACGCCACAGAAATCTAAAACTTTCCCTGAAACTTTCAAATGCTTAAATTCATTATGCGCAACTAAATAGACCACGATATCAGCGCTGATCGCAGCATTATGGTAATCCGTTAAGACGATGCTTTTATGGCGCTTCAAATTTGGTTCTACCGCCAAAACGTCTGCGTTATCTCTTACAAGCGCCTGAAACACTTCTAAAGCAGGTGATTCCCGCAAATCATCGATATTCGGTTTGAAAGCTAAGCCCATACAAGCAACGGATGGCGCTTTACCTCTCTCTTCGGTAAACATCATGACTTCACGTAAAATTCGTTCTATCACCCACTCAGTTTTATAATCATTAATTTCACGGGCAGCGCGAATTATACGCGCATCTTCACCACCAGCGTGGACAATAAACCATGGGTCAACAGCGATACAATGCCCGCCTACGCCGGTTCCAGGCTGAAGAATATTTACTCTAGGGTGGCGATTCGCTAATCGAATCAATTCCCAAACATCAATTTGGAATTTATCACATAGAATTGAGAGTTCATTCGCAAAGGCGATGTTAACATCCCGGAAGCTGTTCTCCGTAAGCTTAGCCATTTCAGCGGTACGAGCATCAGTTACAAGAACATCACCTGATACAAAAGTCCGATAGAAATCGGCAACTTTTTCCCCTGACTCTTCGGTAAGACCACCAACGATACGATCGTTTTCCACAAGCTCACGCATAATATGGCCTGGGAGAACACGTTCAGGACAGTGAGCAATGAATAGAGACGAAGTATCAACACCCTCATCTTTTAAAACTTCCTCAACTTTCTCTGTTGTTCCAACTGGTGAAGTTGATTCTAAAATGACGATATCACCCTCTTTGACAACACCTGAAATCGACCGAGTCGCTGCAATTACATAGTCGATGTTTGGTACGTGACCGTCATGAAATGGTGTGGGAACCGCAAGAATAAACACATCAGCAGGTTGAGCTTTTAAAGATGCGCTTAACTGTTTACTCGCAACAGCTTTTGCAACGTAGGCATCGAGCTCAGGTTCTACAATGTGAATATTTCCATTGTTGATAACTTCGACGACTTCTGGGGCGACATCAATACCAAGAACACTGTAACCATGATTAGCTAATAGTGCTGCTGTCGGAAGGCCTATATAACCTAATCCGACAACACAAATACTCTTTGTCATATAATATCCAATACTATAAAGTTTAACTGCGGATTTGCTCAGCTGCTTCAATCGTCGCACGAGCAACTTCGAACAACTCTTCTACCGAAATAGGACTTGGTGTGCCGCTTTTTATCGCTTCCAAAAATGCGCTTACACAAGCACTTTGACCTTTATCTTGCCGCCATAAGTTCATTTTCTTAAAGTTTGGCCAGCCAAACCCTTGAAGCTTGCGGAAGTTATTAAGTTGTAATACACGCCCTGAGGCAAACACTTCAACTCGCTCTTTAGGGAAACTATTTGCACCGTTAGCAAAATAATGGATCGTGGCTAAGGAACCATCTGCAAAACGGATAGTAATCGTCGCTTTGTCTTCGGTAGTCTCTGAACTTTCCGTTTTACCCATGCTTTGTGCTTGAACCGAGACAATCGGAGAGCCAGTTAAAAAACGTGCTAAATCAATAAAATGACAAGCTTCGCCAATAATCCGTCCGCCGCCCACTAGTTCATTCTGTGTCCAATGATTATCTGGAATGGAGCCTGCATTCATGGTAAGTATTAAGGTTTTGGGCTGCTTAACTGAATCGAGCAATGTCTTCATTTTCTGAATTTGTGGAGCAAATCGACGATTAAATCCCACCATCAACATGGGCTTATCAGTTAGTGCCTGATACGCGTCTTCCAATTCGGATAACTCTTGAGAATTTATAGCCAAAGGTTTTTCGACAAAAGTATGCTTACCTGATTCAAGCGACTGTTGAACGAATCGGGCATGGCTGTTGTGACGCGTTACAATAGCGATGGTATTTACTACATCACTCGCTATTAATTCGTTTGTATCTGTTGTTGTTTCTTTGAATCCGGCTTTCTTACCATGAATAACGCCGTTCACGCCACCCGACGTGGCGATTGAATATAATTGAGCATTTGCTTTTTTAAAAGCAGGGATAAGCATCCGTGAGGCATAATTTCCTGCACCGATGAACCCTACAATTGGTTCGCTAGGCAAGCAACTGACATTTGTATTCAAAGTGACTTTGGTTATCTTTCTAGTACTTACATCATGTGAATAGTTTAAAAGGATACCCAGCGCTGCCTTGTCATGACTAAGAACGTCATAGGCTCCTGCTGCGTCTTCAAATTCGAATCGGTGGGTAATCAACGGCTTCACGTCCAGTTGACCGGACGACATCATATCTAAAATTGCTTCAAAGTTGCGTTGCTCTGTCCATCGTACAAAGCCTAACGGATAATCATGGCCAGCCTCCTCATAGCTTGGGTCGTAACGGCCTGGTCCATAAGAACATGAAACTTGAAAGCTCAATTCTTTTTCATAAAAGTCCGCACGATTTAGCTCTAAACCTGTGACACCGACAAGAACAATACGTCCGCGCTTGCGGCTCATACGAGCAGCTTGAGTTACCGGATCTGATGAACTGGTTGACGCTGTAATAATGACGGCGTCAATACCCTTTCCACGACTAAATGCTAAACCTGCTTCAATAGGATCCTCACCACGACCCGGATTACATATTTCTGCACCAAACTGTTTCGCTAACTCCAATTTGCCATCGTCGAAATCAATCGCGAGAACTCGACAACCATGTGCTTTTAAAAGTTGAACAGTAAGCAAGCCAATTAAGCCTACGCCGGTTACAACAATCGACTCACCGAGTGTTGGCGCAGCTAGGCGGATGCCTTGCAAGCCGATACTTGCAACAACTGTAAAAACAGCTTCCTCATCTGAGACATTATCAGGAATTTTCGCGCATAAATTTTTTGCGACACGAACAATATCGGCATGTGGTCCATTTGAAACGACACGTTCACCGATTTTAAAACCTGAGGCTGCGCTGCCTACTTCGGAGACTATACCTACATTACAATAACCAAGTGGTAGAGGTTGCGCCAATTTCGACTTGACTGCGTCAACAGTTGTCATTAAACCGTCTGTTTTGACTTTATCTAGAACCATTTTCACTTTTTCCGGCTGCTGCCGTGCCTTATCAAGCATTGATGCTTTTCCGAAATCAACCAAGCTTCTCTCTGTCCCTGCAGAAATCAAGGTTATCTTCGTATCAATGAGTACCGCACCACGGGTAGCCGAAGGCGCTGGTGCATCAACAATCTCTGTGGCACCCTTCGCCATATCTTGTAGTATTTGCTTCATAAAAATGTATAGTCCATATAGTTCAGTCAACTGTGCCTGACAGTATATTCAGCTTTTCTGTCGCGGTGGGATAATTAATCAGCACAGCTTTATATTTTCCCTTAAACACAAATATACTACCGGCAGCAGCACCGATAATTGGATGCGCCCGCACTAAATTCTTGATATCATTATAATTGCTTGCACCACCGACTGCAGTAACCGGTACGCTAACTAAGCTTTTTACTTTATTAATAAGGTCAAGATCATAGCCTTTCATTACGCCATCGTTATCAATAGAGTTGATAACGATCTCACCAGCACCAAGCTCTTGTACCTTCTGTGCAAATTCAAACGCACAGACTTTCTGATTGACTTTGCCGTTGGATGTATAACAATCGTACTTCGCGCCAAACATACGCTTCTTTACATCCAGTACTACAACTACGCTTTGCCTGCCGACACGCTCAGATAATTCAGTTATTAATCTTGGCTTTTCAAATACTATAGAGCTCAAAGCCACTTTTTCGACGCCAAGGCCCAGTATACGATGTGCCTGCTCAATAGTTTTAATGCCGCCACCATAACACAATGGCATACGGCACTCGGTTGCTAAGTTTTCGATCATCTTATAATCGGGCTCGCGACCTTGTGCAGACGCATCAATATCAATAACTATAAGCTCGTCCGCTTCTTTCTCGTTAAAAATTTTTACCGCATTAATTGGATCACCAACATATTTAGGGTCTCTAAACTTAACCGTTTTTACTAAGCCTTTGTCGTGTACCAGTAACACAGGAATGATTCTGGGGAATAGCATATTTATAGCTCTGCGAAATTTCTAAGTAGGGCGACACCATTATGGTGACTCTTTTCCGGATGACATTGAATACCATGAACATTGTCATGGTTAACAATACACGCATAATCAAAACCGTAATTCGCTGTAGCCACCACATCTGCCGAATCAGCGCACTCGAAATAGTATGAGTGTAAAAAATAAAACCGTTTGTGGTCATCCAGATTATTCACGAGCGCCGATTCCTTGACCGGTAAGATGCTATTCCAACCCATGTGTGGTAATGGATGTTTCAGCGCAACATTCTCATTTGGGTAACTAAAACGTCTAACAGTACCATCAATCCAACCAAGGCCAGTACTGGTTCCTTCTTCACTGCTCTTAGCCATCATTTGCATACCTACACAGATACCAATCACCGGAACTTTTTGCTCAAGTACCAATTGATCCAAACAGTCACGCAAACCGGATTCATTAAGCATCTGCATTGCATGATCAAAGGCTCCAACGCCTGGAAGAATTAGCTTTTTTGCGCACTTTAATTGCTCAGGGCTTGATCCGTAACAAACGTCTATATTCAGTCGTTTGTAGGCATTTGCGAAGGCTTTGATATTACCAAGGCCATAGTCAACTATAGTAATCATCGTTTGATGGATCTCTCTACGCCTAAAAATTTGAGCATCTTAGCTCCAAAATCAAATAACGTCTGTTGGTTCTTATAGTCTCTATAGGTCTTGTTAGGCTGATCAAAGTATTTCTGTAACTCTTCAACACTGATGCCCAACTTTGTCGCTATGTACTCGAAATCATGTTTAGCATCTGCATCAGAAATTACTGGTTTTTTTAATTTTTCCAAAGCTTCTTCACGTGTCATTTGACCTGTTAAAATCAGACTGGAGTATTGAACTTTACGCGTATCGTAACCAAATTTTTTAGGCAACCAATAGCCCTCATAAAACTTCGTAAAACGACTTTCAAAATGCTTTTGCGGATATGGTATCCAGCCGTACTCATCAGCTAAATCCTGCATAGCCTGCTCTTTAATATAGGGGAAATAATTTAACGGTTTAACCACCTGTACTTTACGTATATAGCGTAAATAAACCTTGTGTCGTAATACTGAACTAAATGGATAAGTCTTCATTGGATTAGTTCCGAACCGCCGACGTATATCACGAATTTGTGCCATATCAGTCCCGTAGTAAATCCACTCCAATGGATTCCGTACGCACTCCGTGGATATATTACCCCCATTTAAGATGTACTTAATTTTATATTTAGCAGCAAAATTGTATAAGGTAGCAACAAACGCATGATCTTGTGGAACATCTATATTAGCCACACCAGCTTTAAAATATGCTAATTGGAAATCTTTCATTTCTTCCCAATTAATAACTTCCGTATACAAATCAAGGCCAAGTTTTTCTATCATTACATTGATATTGTTAACAGCGATCTGCGAGTTCCAGCCGCCATCGACATGAAACACTAATGGCCGCAAGCCGTACTTCTTTACCGCCACATGTAAAAGGTAGGAGCTGTCTGCACCGCCGCTCATCCCAATAATGCAATCAAAGTCACGCCCCTTACCATCTTCCTTGATTTTAGTAATTATCCTTTTCAGTTCGGCATCTCCGCGTGCATCAGTGTGCCAATTGGGTCTTACATTTTTATCAAAATCGATACAATGATCACAGACGCCATTCGCGTCAAAAGTTATTTCTGAATCTGTTGTGTCCATAACACAACGAGAACAAACTTGAATATCCTGCATTAAAACCACCAAGTATTAAGATATTAAATCTTTAAAAAAATATAGAAGACTGAAAGGATTTTACTTCTATCTATAAACAATTCTGCTTAATTCAAAAAAAATTAACGGTGAAGTCTATTTTCCAAAAAATACGCGTACCTTCCGTCTTCCATTAAAACTCAAATCAACGCGTCTCGTAGCGCTTTTGCTTCGCCAGAATATATAAAATTCTTTACGTCACATTTGACAACGTTCCTTCTACACGCATCGACATTAGTAGGATTCAGCATTTCCACCAGAGTACTCAGTTCTATTGACTCATTAACAACTAAACCCGTACTGTGTGCTCGAACAAAAAACTCATCACCTGAGTCTTCAAGAACGACAATAGGCTTTCTGAAGTACTGGCTTTCATAAAAGCGATTAGTTTTCGCCCACAAGGCGTTATAGTTTTTCTTTGCTTCCGAAAATGGTTGGTAAACCGCCCAAACAAGGTCGACCTCAGAATATATCTTTAATAAGTCATTCGGCGATTTATACTCACCGAAAAAAAATACATTTTCTAATGAAGTTATTTTTTCAAATAATTCATCTGATAACATCCATTTACCAGCAAGGTGAATAGTGAAACGATTTGGATAATTTTTAGCAAGACTAAAGAGTGTTTTTGCACTCCAGTCACAACGTAAGACACCGAAATAACCGATGGTTATAACATCAACCGTCCTTACATTATTGGATGAAGAAAGAACACTCGGCATAAGTTCCTGATCAAGCTTATTTTCGATTATCAGGTGGTTAACGTGCAATCCTAACCACTTCTGATAATATTCCGTGTAGAACTTAGGTGCTGTAACCACAAGCAAATCAACTTTAGCGATAACAACCTTCTCAATCTTCCTCAAAATAGTGCTAACTACGCCTGAAGCAGTTTGTATATCTCGTATATCACCAATCTCAATAACTCTTTTTATTGGTATGCCTATAGTTGCAAGCCTTGTTAAGATTCCCAAGTCGAGCTCAAAGGAATATATAACAGTGGCCAATTTCGCTTGCTGGCGTATTTTCCGTATACTTTTTAAGTACATAAAAATACGCTTCAAATACCTGCCATTTTCTATCTTACCTAGACTCTCAGATGAACAATCAGGAAGCCGGCCTTGGTGATAATCTCTTTCAAAATAGAACGCCTCTACACTAAAGCCTTCTGCTTTAAGCATTGAAATTCGCTTCGAATACCTTGGCTGCCCTAAAACGGGGAGAATAAATAAGGTGTGCATAGTACTTAAGACATCCTGAATTCATAAATAAATACAACGCTAATGAAGAAATCTAAACACTATCAATTGAGGTACATGTTAGATCTAGATTCCCACAAATCGTTACAACAGTTGCTCTGCAATTGACCTATAACAATACTATTAAGTTGCTTAAAGCCAAATATCATGTTTTAACTTGTTTTCTTTTCAAATAATTGCTTAACTTTTCGCTAATCTAAGGATGTAAGCTACATCCTCCAATTGTAAATTGTCGTGATCATCTATCTACGCTCTGATTTTCACACCGCTTAGATGAACCGTAGAATGCAGCGAAATATGAGTCAGAACGTAGACGTGGCTCAGGAGCGCATTTATTTTGGCCGGCTTTGGAACTCCTATCCAACGAGATCGTATGTTAACTCATTGAAGTACAATTAAAACTTGAACTAATGTATCGAAACTTTTCCAAATTGCTGTTATCGTTTGGCGCTTCAATCGAGCTTTAACACTCCTTCAGCTGGAGTTTTAATTTTATTGGAGGCTGGATTATCACCCCCAACATATTTTTGAATACAAACTTCTCCCAGAGAACCAACAAAAGCTAGCATCGCATCATTCCCATGCGACAGACCGACCAATAACTAGTGGTAGAATTGATTTTTTAGGTGATAATTTAAGTTCACTACATGTAGTTCGCCAACCTCCTTTCGACCAATACGATGCTGTAGCGTTGCTATACTATCTCAACTTAAAAACTCAAATCACTATCATCGGATCTTTACGAATCGATTCTTAATGTAAATAAGATAAAAAACAATACCAATAGCCATTTGGAAAGGTAACTTTAACCTTGAGTGCCCTATTCCTGCCAAATGAATTGAATATACAACAGCATGTGCTAGAAGAAACAATATTAAAGCTTTCTGCTCTTTACCGAGAGAAGTAAAAAGCCTAATTATTCCGTTATAAGTTTGTTTGGGATTAAGAAGCATTACAAACATCATAATAAAATAAAGTGACTGGTGGAGAATTCTAATCAAGTCATGGGCCAAGCCAAGTTCGGAAGCTCCACTTCCAAGTAGACGTTGAAACAAAGAGGTAGGCAGTGGGGTAAAGACATAGGTCAATAAAGCTCTCATAGGCGATGAATCTTCCTGTGCGAGAATACTTCTGTGTTGATTATCAGTGACGCTTAAATATTCCATATAACGAAGATAAGACTGAAAATAGTCAATGCCGAAGTATAGAATAATCAATGACAGCAACCCGAGCATTAACAGCGCAAAGGCCCCAGAATAAGTCTTGTGTGATTTCGTATCAATCAAATAAAATACTGCTAACGATATTAATAGCACAAATGCTATCAATGGCCGAAGTGTCAATAAAGCAACTAACCCTAGCGCGATGCCTAAAATACTTTTGCGCCGTAGCCCGTCAAAGACAAGTAGCGCCGAGAAAATTATCGCCAAATCTCTTAAATTCACATATGTCATTGCAAAGATAAAAGGGCAGCTTGCCAATAAAAAAATAGACAGCTTTCCGTCATCAAAAATTCTAGCGATGTAAATTAGAACAAAGCTAGCGAAAATTATATTTATAAATCGAAGTGAATAATATCCGGCGAAGTCGTAATTAATTATTAGATAGTTCAACGAGTGCCACAAGCCACGAGCATCTCCTAACAGATTAAAATCCTCTGAGTTAATGTATCCGAGCTCATCGCTAACGAATGACATTTCTATACTTCCTAGCATAGATGTCTCGAATATATAAAATATCGCGAGAGCACTACCCGCACCCATAATAATGATTACACTTAAAATTAGGAACGAATAACTTCGTATACTTCGTGTTTGGTTCGACAGTATCGAAATAACAAGTAAAAATGTTAGTGATATAACTATTATCATAGACGTGTCTTGTCTTTAAATAACGAGCCGTAGATAGATATGAAATTTTCTTTCTGAGTCTCTACACTGTCATTATAATCACATTTAAATGTACTGAGTTCTAGTTTCGATTTCACAGTTTCTATGTCTTCAAATCCATCCACAGCGACGCCACCTCCGTAAAATTCCGATAGAAAGGATAGTGACTTGTTATCATCATTAAAAATAAATGGTTTACTATATTTAAATGATAAATAAAATCGATTAGGTGCACAAAGGTTATTATTTAAAGTCATGCTATCATAGAATATGAGAGAGTAATCAACTAAACTCCATACATTACCAAGATACATTGACGGGATTGGACTTAATACTAATACATTTTCGTGTACATTTAATCTTACTTCTTCCTTGGAGCCTGGAGATAGGATTACGAAAAAGTAGTCGTTTAACTTACCTATTGCCGTATACAGAAGATCTGATCTTCGTGCCTCATTGACAACCCCCTGATGTAAAAATACCCCTTTATATTTTTGCCTCGCAGAAGCTAAAACATTAGCTAGATTTTCAAAACTAAGAACAGACTGTTCCGAAAACGGTGTAATAGAATGATATGGGCAAAGATTATCGAAAATGAAGGAATATTTAGTATGAATATCCATCTCATGTTTAAGAAACGACCTTCTCATAGAATTAGCAAATAACACTACGTCTGCTTTCTTCAAAGCTAGCTCTTCAATTTTTATACCAATAGACTTTTTCGGATATGAGTTGGGAAGTTCGTGATCATCGTAGACAATATATGAGCGTTTTATTAAAAAACTCATTATAACAGCAAGAGGAGCTGTTGCATTATCATGGCAATGAATTATATTTGGTCGCACTTTTATAGCAATTAAGAGACATGTGAGCCAAAATATCATCGCATTAATTGGTCGTAAAACTTTTATACCTCTGAAAGGCGACTTTATTGTTATCAAGGAAACATTCGAGGGTAAATTCAAGTCAGTGATGTCACCTTCATTTGGAAAATTAACAACGGTGATGCATGATTCTTCGAAATTCTCAGCTAATAGAGAAATTTGATTTAAAACCCTCGTATCTTCACTTAATTTAGTTTTAATTAAAACCAATATTTTTTTCATCTAAACAGTTCGATTAATAGACTTAATCGTCTCCTTTAGTCATTGACCTCGTTGATTAAACCACAGAACAGGCGAAAAATATCGATATGATAAATAGTTTTAAGTCAAAATATAAGTCCCGTCTTAACTTAAACCATTTTTAAAGAAAGCTAGTCTCAATAATCAGTTAAGTTACTCTCTGAATTCTAGCTCTTCCAAAAGAGAGCGAGTCTTTTCCTTGAAAACATCGGGATTGAAATGATCTAAAACCACTTTTCTATTCAATGAAATTTCTTCTTGAGTCAAAGGTAACTCTAATTTATCCGGTTCAGCTTCAAGCTCATCAAGTGAATTGATTAAAGCACCTCGTTCTAACCACTCTTTATATAAAGGGCTGACGGAATTCATCACTACTCTGGCACCTAATGCCAAGGCAAAGACGACATTTGCCCCCGCCTGTTGTCGACGATGATTGAGAATTACGTGGCTGCAAGTTGAGATCAAGAGCAAATAATCTTCTACAGGAACAAAACGCTCAAATGGTTTATATCTCTCACCAAAATAATTCTGACCAATAGCGTTTAGCCAGTTTTTATACTCTTCATCACCATAAGCTAATGAGACAATGATATCGAAAGATGAAAACAAGGATCTTCGATTGATTAATTCGAAAACTTCCAAGTGATTATTTGAAGGTGTCGCAGAATTACCGATGAGTACGCTAGTTCGCTGTACCGAATATGTATCTGAATTTGCAATGAAATTCATTAAAATCTCAGATGACGAACCATAATTCCAATCCATAAATTTAGGCAGAAATGGCTTGTACCTACTCATTACCATTTCGTACTCACTATTTAGAACAGGGCAAAAAATATCCACTCGTCTCATTTTTAATAGCTTTCGCAACTTCAGTATACCGAATTTCATTGCGATATATTTAACACCATTAAACGAAAAGAATTTCGTAAATGATAAAGTATATTCTTTTGGAATAGGAGCGCTTGCTTCGGTGCTTTCTTCAAATAAATCTAATCTATTAGGGAAAATTAAATCATAATAATCGTACCCTAATCCAACCCAGACAACTCTTTGGTGCCGTTTCTTATATCGTAGTATTTTTAAACGATTTCCTGATAAACCATGAATTACCCACACATTAAATTCAGCAAGACGCTGAATATTTTCTTTATTGAGTTCAAATTTAACAGGGTTAATGGCGTCTAGGCTTTCGGGAATATCCCGTTCCCCATCATAAAAATAGGTACTTGCAC
This sequence comes from Aliidiomarina shirensis, assembly GCF_003987345.1. GTDB lineage: Bacteria > Pseudomonadota > Gammaproteobacteria > Enterobacterales > Alteromonadaceae > Aliidiomarina > Aliidiomarina shirensis. The sequence continues at coordinate 171,183 of NZ_PIPP01000002.1, forward strand.
CTGGCGCTACAGCATCGAAACTTTGATATGCGCCATGAATGAATTTGGGATCACTAAAGATATGTGCAATTTTCATTAACTAGAAGTTCTTTTATTTTTCTTAAATATTCTGACAAGGAATAAAAAATCGTCTTTTCGGAAAAGGAAGCTGATGAAAAGATAGGTAAAGCCCATCAGCGGCAGTACAGCAAAAACCATGGAGAAACTTGCTATTTCAAAAACGTGATAAACAACTACAGCGAGGAGTGATATCATCACTGCAAGCGCCAGATGAGCACCGTAATCCCTAAACTGTTCCTTAACCCCATAATCAATCAACTTACTTGAGTAATAACTATTAGGTAGATAGGCCAGCATCGAGCTTACAACCTGTCCAATAAGCAGTCCATACACACCCCAGCGATAGCTAATCAGAATGATGACTACAGCAACAAATTTCTTAATTATCTCGAGGTACAAAAATAGATCCGAACGCCCCTTTACTTTCAAAATATTCAAATTTATTGTATTCAGCGGGTAAATCATCGCCGCAATACACATCAGTTGTAAGTATGATGCTGCAGTAAACCATTTATCAGGCAAGAAAATCGCAAACAAAGGCTCTGTCATCACCGCTAAAAACAACATAGCCGGGAATAGCAAAAATGTAGATACGCTAATCACACGGCTATAGCCTCTCCGCAAGTTTTCATCATCATTCTGTAATTTCGAAAGTGCGGGATACGTCACCGTCTGGATGGACATGACTAACTGTTGAATAACCAACTGTTTTATCTGATGCGCAAAATAATATAAGCCGGCAATAGTAGTAGAAAATAATTTAGCAACGACTAAGACATATAAATTTTGGAAGATAGTATCTAGTACACCTGAAAGAAAAAGCTTGTAGCCAAATCCATACATTTCTTTAAGAGTCGGAATCGAAAAATCTCTAGTTGGGCGCCAACCTTGTACTATCCATAGAAATACTGTTTGTAACAGAGCCGCCAATAACATTTGTCCGACTAGGGCCCAAACTCCCCATCCCAAGTACGCTAAACCAATAGCAGCTATTCCTGAGATAGTACTTGCCGGCAACACTGCTTTAACCTGAGCCTTAAAGTTTAATGCTCTACTTAAGCTTGCTTGCTGAACCACCTGAAACGCATTTATGATTATTGATAAAGCCGCGATTCGAATAAGCAGCACTAACTGTGCTTCGTCATAGAATCCTGCTATAAATGGCGCAGTCAGGAATAACAATAAATATGCAAAGACACCAAGCGCAATGTTTGCAAAAAAGGCCGTGTTGTAGTCAGTTTGCGTAACATCAGGCATTCGGATTAGAGCTTGATTGAATCCCGATTGCATAATCGATGATCCTAACGCTAAAAACACGGCCATCATTGCCACAAGTCCGTACGCTTCAGGCGTTAGGAAATATGCCAATATCAGTGTTACGAATATTCCTATCCCTTTTCTCGCTAATTGCTCGAAAAAGTTCCAAAGGATTCCTGATGAAGTTCTTTTTGCTAGAGACACTATTGTATATTGGCTAGTTGAATTATTTTAAGGAAAAAGCTATATGCTTTCATTTCTGTAGCCTTAACTCGAACTACCGACTAATACACATGAATCAGATAGGAGGTAATGTGAGGGGACTATTCAACATTTATTCAATGACGGAAATCAATTTGCTTGAGTTAATTCAAGCATCATTACAGGAAGTGATTTTTAAGTCTCACGAACGTCTTTTTAAACTCAAAATATACTGACCATATCCATTCTTTTGTAAGTCCCTTCCCGTCGCTTGTAGCTCTTCCCAAGTAAGCCAATTTTGCAAATAACCGATTTCTTCCAAGCATGCAATCTTATAGCCTTGCCTTTTTTCTATAGTTTCCACGAATTGTGCAGCCTCTAATAAGCTTTCGTGAGTACCTGTATCAAGCCACGCAAATCCTCGACCAAGTTGTTCAACTTTCAGATCACCACGTTCCAAATAAGCTTGGTTTATTGAAGTGATCTCAAGCTCGCCTCTCTCTGAAGGCTCTACTTGTTTAGCTATTTGAATAACGTCATTGTCATAAAAATATAGCCCAGTAACCGCATAATTTGATTTTGGACTACTAGGTTTTTCTTCAATAGATATTGCCTTTTGATCACTATCAAATTCAACGACTCCAAATCGTTCAGGATCTTTTACTTGATAGCCAAAAACTGTAGCTCCGGTATGTATTGATGAGGCTTTCTTCAATTTTGGGCTAAACCCTTGCCCATAAAAAATATTATCGCCAAGTACCAAGCAAACGCTATCTTCACCAATAAAATCTTCACCGATTATGAAAGCCTGGGCTAATCCATCGGGGCTTGGTTGCTCTGCATAGCTTATTTCAATACCAAATTGAGCACCGCATTTTAAAAGCTTTTTAAAGTTCGGCAAATCTTCGGGAGTAGAAATGATTAGGATTTCGCGAATACCAGCCAACATTAAAACTGATAGTGGATAATAAATCATGGGCTTATCATAAATAGGTAACAGTTGCTTTGATACGCCCATGGTTATTGGATACAAACGTGTACCAGAACCACCCGCTAATATAATTCCTTTCATCTAGCTTTCCTAATTATGATTTCGTACTCTCATACCCGTACGAATAGTAACCATAGCTACCATAACCATAAGAGCTTCGAGCCGTTTTTTCGATGCCGTTCAAAATAACGCCTTTAATCTCAATACCCGCTTTTTCAAAGCGTTCAATGGTGAACTCTACTTCTTTTACTTGGTTTTTCATAAAACGCGCTACAATCAAGTTTGTACCTGCATAACGGCCTACAATGGCGGGATCGGTTACCGCCAATATCGGTGGAGTATCAATGAGCACCATATCGTAGTGCTCATTGGCCCAATCGAGTAACTCAGAAAAACGCTTATGCATGAGTAATTCAGAAGGATTTGGCGGTACTGTGCCACGGCAAAGAAAATCAAGGTGCTCTATACCACTCGCCGCTATCACTTGCTCGCGTTTACTGCGCCCTGCTAATAAATCAGAAAGGCCTTGTTCGTTTGGCAAATTGAAAGTGGTGTGCATGTAGCCACGGCGTAAATCGGCATCGATTAACAGCACTTTCATACCCGCTTGCGCTAGAACTACCGCTAAGTTGGAAGTAACAAAGGTTTTGCCTACTTCAGGGCTTGGGCCAGAAATCATTACTGTTTTATTTTTAGCCTCTAACATAGCGAAGTGCAAGCTAGTGCGCAGTGAGCGTAGTGCCTCTATCGCATTATCTTCTGGGTTATCCCGAGCAAGCAATAAAGTATTGTATTTTTGCTTCTGTGCTTGTTTAAAAGCTTTACCACGGCTGCGCTTAATGGCCAGCTTCATCTTCTCTTCAATTTTAAGCTGCTGCTCAGAAAGCGGCACCGATGCATATACCGAGATACCTACATCTTCTAGTTCTTTCGGCGTTTCAATACCACGGCGCACGAAGCCCAAAACAAATGCTACACCAACACCTAGCATGCCACCCAAAATAACAGCTAACGCTAGAATAAGAAGCTTTCGCGGTGCCACTGCATTTGGCGCTACACTGGCATCATCAATAATACGCACATTCCCTACCGTACCGGCCCGCAAAATATTCATTTCTTGGTTACGGTTTAGGAGTTGCAAATAAACCTGCTGGCTTACTTCTACATCACGAGTTAAGCGCAGTATTTGCTGTTGCGCTTCCGGCAGTTCACCAATTTCACCGCGCAGTGCTTCTCGTTCTTCCTGAAGCTGCTCGCGCTGTTCGGTAAGTGCACGGTAGTTCGGGTGGTTGGTGGTATACAAGCGCGATAATTCAATTTCACGAATGGAAAGTTCATTTAAGCGCTGGTCGATTTCCACCATTTGCTGCAATACCCGCTGGGTATCAAATTGAATATCAACCGATTCATTCGCTAGGCGGTAGGCATTCAGTTCATTTTCTGCCGCTTGTAGCTCTTGTTGAATACGCGGCAATTGCGCTTCGATAAATTCCTGGCTACGCTCAATTTCTGCTGCATTGCGGCGAACATTCTGCAATAAATATTCGTTGGCTACTGCACTTAACGCTCGCTGAATTTCTTGGCGGCTAGTGCCTACCATGCGTAAATCAAGAATACCAGTTTGTCGGCCGCGTTCACTCACGGTTAGTGCATTTCTTAAGCTATTTATCGCACTCAATTGAGTACGCTGCGCTACAAAAAATTCGGTATCGGGGCGTGCATGTAAATCGCTTACGCGCATGACTACTCGGCCAAATGCTGTTTCGGTATCTATGTTGGCGCCACTTTCACCTTCAAGCACGAGCTCATTTTCAAGCCAAACCGAAAACTTCGCGCCGTGGCTTGTTGTATCGCCCACCACAAAAGTAAGTTGCTGGCCAAGTAACGATTGCGGTAGCCGCATCTCCGCGAACTGTAACCGTTCACCACCCCACGCATTGGCGGTAAAAATGCTAGCATCATTCGGCTCACTGCCGCGATAGCGCCGCGCCACCCATTCGCCAACGATTGGAAAATAATTCGGTTGCACACTAATATCGAGGCGCAGTTGCTCTACTACTGTTCCCAATACCATGCGCGAGCGCAAAATTTCGATTTCCGTAGGCGCGGTTGAGCCCTGCTCAAACATTTCACCGAGTTCGCCCAAACCTGGGAAGCCACTATTTTTCGCTTCAATTTGAACCAGTGCATCGGCCTGATAAGTAGGGGTTGCCAATGTACCATAGGCCAACCCCAAAATAGCTGCAGCAGCTGTACAACCTACCACCCACCATTTGAAATCCATTAACGTGGCAAATAAACGGCTTAAATCTATTTCATCGTTGTTTGCGTTTGTGGCTTGGTTCATCATTTGCCGCCTCGTAGTACCCGATGGGCTTCCTACTTGGCTTTGCGGTTGGTTTTGCACCTGATTTTGTTCAGACATTTATCTCTTCCGGCTAACTTCTAAATTCTATTTAAGTTTATTTGCCCACAACATGGTGTTGCGTTCAATCAATTTATATATTTGTTCGAATACCTCATCGCTTTTGCGATAAGGATCTGGAATATCTTTATTACCTTCGCGCTGAGCATCCCATTCGCCCAGCAGCATGGTTTTCGCGAGCGCCTCGGGGAAACGTTTGGCAATATCATCGCGGTGCCGCTTTTCCATCACGAGAATTAAATCATGATTACGGCCCAATTCTGATGTGAACTGCGTTGCTTCGTGAGCACCGCAAATTAATCCATGTTTTTCGGCAATTTCCCGTGCCTGGCTATTCATTTCTTGGCCACGCTCATTGCCGTTTTCATCGGTATTTACCATGGCATACAGCCCAGCAGACCGAATATGCTTATGCGGTAATTCTCGTTGCAACAAAAACTGCGCTGTGGGTGAGCGGCAAATGTTACCAATGCATACGATTAGAATCTTATCAAACATGGTTAGTGTGTATCATTTAGTTGCCCACTTCATTACTAGTACGCGATACCTGATACAAACCGGTTACCGTAGGCATAATTAAACTAATAACGCGGTTCCAGCGCGCTACTGGCGCTGCCGTTACAAACACGATATCACGTGATTGTAGTTCAAACTGATCGGCTAGAATATACGAAGTGGCTTCCTTTACATTTAACCGGTATACATCCACAACGTAACTCGAACCTTCTGGTGCCTCACGAAACACGAATATTCCGCTGGCATCGGCTCGTTGCTCAGCAACACCACCGGCTTCGGACAATGCTTCGGCGAGTGTCATGCGCGAACGATTCACTGGCACTGAACCCGCTCGGTTTACTTCACCGAGTACAAAAACTTTGTTCACATCGTTGCGCTCAACATGCACCACATCGCCGTGTTGCAGTAACGCATTCTGGGTAGTATCACCACGGGTATATAAATCTTGCAGTGAATAACGATGTTCTTCGCCATCGCGGCTTAAAACCACGTTACGCCAATCGGCCATTTCTGTAATACCACCCGAACTATTAATCGCATCGAGTAGTGTCATGGGCACGTTCGTTACCGGCTGCGTACCTGGCTGTTTTACTTCGCCCGTTACATATACACGTTTACTGCGGAAAGCCGCTACGGTTACATCCACTTGCGGATCTTCAATATATTCTGCTAACCGCTCAATAATAAGTTGCTGGATTTCGGTTACGCGCAAACCATCAACATGAATACGGCCAATGTAAGGGTAAAAAATGGTGCCATCGTTGTGCACCCAGTTGCCGGCTTCTGCGGCACTACGTTGTGAACCAGCGGGAATGGTAAGCTCTGGGTGATTCCAAACGGTAATGGTGAGTACATCACCACGGCCTACGCGATAATCGTAGTTGGCGCGTTCACGATCTAATGCTGCATTGGCTTCTGGCGCTTGCCGTGGTGCGCGTAAACGGGCTATTAATTCGGGGTTGATCGAGTGTAATACAACTTGATCTTCTAAGCTTTCGTTTGCCGAATCAGGCATCATTTGCCCGCCCATGTGGCTGCCTGGTGCAAACACACAGCCCGACAACATAATAACGCTGGTTGCGAGCGCTAAGATATTTTTGATGCCATTGGCTCGGCGGGTAGCTTGCAACGAAGAATTAGAAAAATGAGAAAGCATATTAGTTACCTGTAGGTTCAAAAAAACGCGCTTAAGGCACGCTACCGCCCATGGGTTACGGGCCCCAATTGCCCTTTTCTTATCGCAAATTCAAGCTCGTGTGTTGCGTTCAAGCTGCTTTTTCACGTTTCTGTATAGTGAGAGCAGCGAAAGCGACAACTAGGAAACTTTTAAAATATCCATTTCATCAACTGATATTCGTTGCTGTTTCCCTAGCATATCGATTAATACAAAACACCGTGTTTCGCTATCGGCAATATCATAAACTGCTTGCAGGCCCGAAAATGGGCCTGTGGTAATTTCTACTTTTGTACCTGTTTTATACAGGCTTTCGCAGTTGGAAACACCCTGAGCATCCTCATAGCATTGAGTGCGCTCTTTTAGCAGCGCTACCACACTTGCAGGTACTTTTGCGGGATAACCGCCGAAACGCACAAAACCACTCACACCGCGTGTGCTACGCAGTGCTGTGTAGTTATCGTGTGCGAGGTCGATGTGAATAAAAAGGTAGTTTGGAAACAGTGGTTCCAGAACGGCTTGCTTTTTTCCACGTAAACGCTTTTGTATTTTCCAGCGCGGGCAGAATGTATCGAAACCTTGGTTCGCAAGGTGCCATTCGGCGCGTGTTACTTCTTGCGCTTTGCAATGCAATAAATACCAAGATTCCATAAATCTTAATAATCCCTATTCTTCTGCGTTCTTTGTTATTCTTATTTTCTTGCTTATTCGCTATTTTTATTCGTTTTTTAGGTGCTTTTTTAGCACCTACTTTACACGTTCTTATCGCTATGGACTTTACGCCCTCATTGTACGTGAGGAGCTTTCCCTGTAAAGCCATTTCATCGAACTTTTATTACATCACTATTGCAAACCATTGCATTTAATCAGTATTAAATAGATCTCGAGTATACACTTTTGCAACAACATCGGAAAGTTCAGGTGCATTTCGATTAGATACAATAACATCACTCATACGTTTGAATTCTTCGAGGTCGCGAATCACTCGGCTATTGTAGAATTTATCTTCCTGCAGCTCCGGCTCATATACCACTACTTCAATGCCTTTCGCTTTGATGCGTTTCATAACGCCTTGAATCGCCGAAGCGCGAAAATTATCCGACCCGGTTTTCATGACTAAACGATATATACCAACAATATTCGGTTGCTTTGCGATAATGGCATCGGCGACGAAATCTTTACGGGTACGGTTGGCATCGACAATAGCGCGCATGATGTTTTGCGGCACTTCTTCATAGTTTGCTAACAACTGCTTGGTATCTTTGGGTAGGCAATAGCCACCATAGCCAAAGCTTGGGTTGTTATAGTGATTACCAATGCGCGGATCTAAACTGACGCCTTGAATAATTTGCTTCGAATTTAAACCGTGCGCTTCAGCATAGGTATCGAGTTCATTAAAGAAAGCGACACGCATCGCTAAATAGGTGTTGGCAAAGAGTTTAATTGCTTCGGCTTCGGTGCTATCGGTAAAGAGTACATCGATATCTTGTTTTATGGCGCCTTCTCGAAGCAAGTTAGCAAAGGTTTCGGCGCGTTCAGAGCGCTCGCCAACAATAATGCGGCTGGGGTAAAGGTTATCGTAAAGCGCTTTGCCTTCGCGCAGGAATTCCGGTGAGAAAATTAAGTTTTCGGTATTAAATTTTTCGCGGAGTTCTTGGGTGTAGCCCACAGGAATAGTTGATTTGATAATCATTACTGCATTTGGGTTCGCCGCTATTACTTGCTGAATCACCGATTCCACCGATTTGGTATTAAAGTAGTTGGTTTGCGGATCATAATCGGTAGGTGTGGCAATGATAACGAAATCAGCATCTTTATACGCTTCATCGCCATTGGTGGTGGCATTTATATAAAGCGGTTTGTTTTTGAGAAAATCCTGAATTTCCTTATCAGCAATAGGCGATTTTTTGTTGTTAAGCAAATTTACTTTGGCTTCAACAATATCTACTGCGGTAACGTGGTGGTGTTGAGCGAGCAACACGGCATTCGATAGCCCAACATAACCAGTTCCTGCTACGGCGATTTTCATCTGCGTTCCTTGTTTGTTCTCGATTGTTGCTATTTTTCTACTTTCCCGCGTGTGCGGTTCGAATCAATACTGAATTCTAAAGCAAGGCGCTGCATTTTGTCATGTTTATGTGATAAATTCATTGCACTTGTTTGTTTATGTAAGCTTTATTTATCAATTCTTTGCGAAATGTAAGTATTGAAGCTTTACCACCGTAATTATTACGAAAGGATATCGGCTGCCATGAAAGCACAAAGCCCTCTTCTACAAGTTGCCTGCAATGGTTTGATTTTCGATTGGAGCTACCAGTTTACTAGCCCAGAGACTATTGCAGAGTTTGCTCGGAAGCGTTTGCCTGCGGATTTTGATAAGCAGCGCGATGCGTTGCTGAATGGTAGTTATATGAATGTATCGGAGGGGCGTGAGGTGAGCCACGCGCTTTCTCGCAGCCGCAATTCGGTGTTGCGTTGTACGGGTGCGGTTTCGAATAATGGTGACGAATCGAAGTTTGCGCGTACTGTGCGCCGGTTGCGTTCGGGTAAGTGGCTGGGGGCTTCGGGTAAGCCGATTAAGAGCGTAGTGAATATTGGTGTGGGCGGCTCTGATTTGGGGCCGTTGATGACGAGTTTTGCTTTGCGTGAGTTTGCGCAGGATATTCAGCAGCATCAGTTGAGCACGCATTTTGTTTCTTCGATGGATGGTGGCCAGCTTTATGCGGTGCTGCCGATTTGCGATCCAGAGACGACGCTTTTTATTATTGCTTCGAAATCTTTTGGCACTAGCGATACCTTTGCCAATGTGGAAACGGTGAAGGTGTGGGTGCAGGAGCATTTTGCCCGTTTGGGCGGGGAGCTTGCCAATCAGTGGGAAGCTGCGTGGTTTGAGCATCATGTGATTGGTGTTTCCGCGAATGTGCAAAAGATGACGGACTACGGTATTCCGCCGGCGCACCAGTTGGTGTTTGAGGAATCGGTTGGCGGACGGTTTTCGATGTGGAGTTCGATTGGGTTGGCGATTGCTACCACATGTGGCGTACAGGTGTTCCGGCATTTGTTGGCGGGTGCGGCGATGATGGACGAGCATTTTGCGGAGGCGCCGATTACTGAGAATATTCCGATGTTGATGGCGTTGTTGGGTGTGTACAACCGTGAAGAGCGCGGGATTAATAACCTGGCGATTTTGCCTTACGATGGGCGGTTCCGGCATTTGCCTTCTTATTTACAGCAGTTGGATATGGAATCGAATGGAAAGCAATACACGGCGAGCGGTGAGCCGATTAATACGCCTACGGCGCCGATTGTTTGGGGTGGTTTTGGGCCGAATGGACAGCATGCGTTTTTTCAGCATTTGCATCAGGGGCACGATAAGTTTGCGGCTGATTTTGTGTGTGTGTTGAATCGGAATGCGCCGAATTTTTCGGAGGGTGTGGTGGCTGCGTTGGCGGAACAACAGAAACTTTCGGTAGCGAATTGTTTGGCACATCGCCGGTTGATGGCGTTTGGTGAACAAAGCGATGAGGCGGAAAAGCATTATCCGGGCGGACACCCTACTTCGTTGTTTGCGTTAAGTGAGTTAACGCCGGAAACCTTTGGTGCAATTATTGCGGCTTACGAACATAAGGTTTTCGTGCAGGGCGTTATATGGGGTTTGAATTCGTTTGACCAACCTGGCGTAGAGCAAGGCAAGAAAGTGGCCGTTTCGACCTTACGCCGCATCAAAGGCGAAAGCGACGAACACTTCGATGCTTCCACCGACAAAATCATCTCGATGCTTTAGAAGTTGGGGTCAGTGAGGTGAAGCTCTGGCACTTAAGAAGCCCCCAGCTAGGGGGCTTTCTTGTATGTTGGGAACGCTTAAGTGCCAGAGAAACACCTCACTGACCCCATCTTCTTGGGCCCAATTTCTACCAGCGGATTTCCCAGTTTAGGAAGAGGTTGATATCAGATTCGTTGCGGTTGTTGCGGTAGGTATCTTCCCAAGCCTGAACGCCAGCGGTAAGGCGCCCGCTTCGAAAGGGTAAGTAAACACTTACATCGGCCTGTTGCCGCTTTGCAGTATGAGCAAAAAACTCACCAAATCGCTGTTGGCTTACCAAATCAGCCAACATGCCTTGCACATGTGGCTCATGGAAATACATGCTCTGATAATAGCCAGGTTCATAATTAATGCTGCGCAAACGCACATCAATACCAAACCCACTATTGGTAAATTGGCTATAACCCAGTGCCAAAGTTTCTTTTTGTTGATGCACTAGATGTTCGGCATATACCCGCGCATTAGTAATCCGCGAGCCTTGGTTGCTGGAGCCCTGGGTATTGGCGCCAAAAGCAAAACTATAATCCGCACCCAGCGTATGAAAGGTTTCATCATTACTACTTTGGTGAGTAATCAGCTCGCCATACAACGCCAATTGCCCATTCGCATCAAATAGGTTCAAATAGCTAGGCACAACAAACCGCGCATCAATGGCCGCATTTTTCGGCGTGGCACGCCCAGAAATAGCGTTCGCGCCTTCAAGATGAGAACCCGTAAAACGCGCTCCCAATTGCAGATTTTTATAAGGATTTGCGGTAACCCGGATTCCAAACGCTTCTTCTCGATGGCCGGGAACTAAGCTCCCCAGATATGTTGAGTTTGCATAGGCATCTGCAATCAGTTCGGCATCGCCCTGTTGCAACAAATCCGGCACACCAATCAAGCGCTCGCTACGGCCGACGTATGCCGTGGCACTCCATGGCCCTAACCAACTCAAAATAGGCAAGTTACTCGGTGCCGCACCAGCACGAGTAATACGCAACGATTGCAATGGCCGCGTTGAGCGCGTGTGCATGCCATCGTTTTCGTAGCTCGGCGACCACCAAGTATATAATTGATCCACCGAGAGCACCCAACTACCAAAGGTTTCCGTGGTAACTACAGTTGCAAGGTAGGTGCCGGCAAAACTTAAATCTTGTTTATCTTTGCGGCCAAAGCGCGTTTCTAAACCCGTACGCCAAGCCATTTGCAGCCGAAAGGCAGAATGTTCACTTTTCAGTTCTTGGGTAATTTCCAGCGCGCCTTTTTCATGCTGGCGTTGGCCAAAACCACGTTCCGCGCCGTTATTGCTTTGCCCGCTGATTTGCCCGCCGGTGTAGCCGCCTTGACGATGAAAATTCATCACGGCCATTACCTGCAGATAAGCATTTCGCTCATGTTCGCGAAGCGAACGAATATCCACATCGTTCAACACTTCAAGCAATGCACCCCACATCAGTGGGTAAGTACTTACCGAAAGATTAACAACGCCCGCATCGGCCAAAATTTGTAGGTTGTGGCGAACCTGTAAATCATCAGAATCAGCCCATGGTGTTGCTTGCGCAGGCGCTAAAACGTTTGCCACAAGCAAACTTAAGAAACCAATGTACCAGCCGATTCTATTCCCAGATGCCATATTAAATGCTGTTAACCGCAGCAAAGGCAACCGCCATTTGATACAGAATTTGCGTACTGGTAGCCCATAAATCGAGATTATCTTTATATGATGTATTCAGTGGCACTACAATCGTATCACCTGGCCGTAAAGCAACCTCGTTTGAGCTACTAAACCAACCCCGGCGTTGCGAATACGGCATCACCGAGCCATCGGCGCGCACAACGAAAATGCGCTTATCATCACCTCGGCGCTTAATACCACCCGTGCGCTCGATATAATCAATCACGCTCAAGCTATCATCGAAACGATAGGTTGAAGGCATTTGCACTTCACCAATAATAGAAACGGTGCGGCGCTGGCCGGGCACTACTAAACGATCGCCATCGCGTAATTCGATATCCCGCGAAGTATCACCACTTAAAATCTGTTTAAGATCAACAACCAAACGGCCTACCGGTTCAGCGCCACCTAAATCATTTAGTAACTGGTTCAGCTCGCCGTAATTGGTAACCCCACCCTCGGTTAAGCTAATGCTCGCCATTTCTTGACGCAATTCTTGGCTAAGTGCCGCTAAACGGGCGCGCTCTTGCTCGCGAATTTCTTCTCGCGTAAGCACTGCACCTTCAACAAACGCATATTCGGTAAGCCCACCTGCACGCTCAACCACGTTCTGTAGTGTTTCGCCACGGCGCACCGCATAAGTACCCGGGAAACGAACTTCACCCTCAAGCTCAACTTCAACCGTGTTGTACCATTCTGGGATTCGGAAAATATTCAATTGATCGCGAGCGCGAACTTCAATATTGGCATTACCCATCAGCGCATCGTAAAGGTTAAACGCTACATAATCTGTATTCGCCAACCCATCTTGCATTACCGTACGGGTAATCTCAGCGCGCGCTAAATGTGCAGAATCACGCAAACCACCAGCCGCAGCCACATAACCCGCAACCGAAGCATTTTCTGTCATTGGATATTCACCAGGGAAGCGCACTTCACCCGACACCCGCACAGTGCGGCCTGTTCCATCTACTTGGCCTTGAGTACGAACCCGAGCCAAAACCCGATCGAGAATCATTTTACGGGAGTTCTCATGATAAATTTTCAATTCATCTGCTTGTTCCCGCTGATTCTCCGGCTTCAAGCTATTTTCAAGCTCAAGCTCTTCCCGCTCTTCTTCTAATGCAGCAATTTCCTCGTCGGAAGCAAACCCAGCTTGAACGCGCTGGCTACTTTCTTGAAAACGCCCAAAAACAATAAGCTCATCGCGCGCTTGCAATAGTAGATTGTGTTCGGGATCACCGCGCATAGCCGAAGCTAAATCAATTTGGTAAAGGTTCACTTCAAAGGTTTCGGTATCTTCACGCACGATTAGCGCATAATTTAAATCAGCATCTGGCAAAACATCTTGCGTTGGGCTGCGTAAAATATCATTTACTCGCATGCCACGTTGCCATTCTACAGCGCCTTTACGTGACACCGCGCCTGTTACGGAAACCGCATTATCAAACACTTCGGCAATACGCGGAACATAAACCATATCACCATCGCGAAGCTGGTAATCGGCTTGGCGTTCGGCATTTAAACTCATTACCTGGCGCACACCTTCGCGAACCCCTTGGATACGCAATGACGCCATGTGCGCGGAAGCTGTTGTGCCACCAGCATAACGAACCGCATCGGTTAAGGTTTCGCCAGATTTTAATTCATAAAGTGCCGGCCGAATTACTTCGCCATCAATAGTTACGAGCGGGCCTCGGCTTGGAATAAACACGGCATCGCCCGGCTGCAACAATCTATCTTTACTGGCATCACCATTAATTAATAAATCATATAAATCGAATTCAACAATAGTTTCGCCAGCACGCTTTAACTGCACGTTTCGTAACGAAGCAATATCACTTACACCGCCGCTAGCCAACAAGGCTTGGCTGATTGTGGTTAATGAGCTTACGGTATAAGCACCGGGCTGGTGTGCTTCACCCAGCACAAAAATCTGCATGCTGCGCAATTCGCCCATAGAAACAGCCGCCTGCATACCAATCATGCGGGTGTTTACTTCGTTGCGAACAATTTCTTTCAATTCATCATAGGTTAAACCCGCTACTGTGAGCGGGCCTAAGCGTGGGATAGTTAACCGGCCTTCACGATCTACAATTAAGTTATGCGATAGCGATTCTTGGCCATACAACTGCACTAAAATTGAATCGCCGGCACCGATTCGATAGTTGCCGGGCACTGGGGCATTGTTTACTGGTGCAAAGGTGGTGGGTTGAGCGGCAAAGATAGAATAACCAAAAGGCTTCAGTTCTTTATCTTTCTTTGCTTTTTCTTCATCTTCTTCTTCCTCACGACCATTCGCATCTTGCTGCATGCCATCGCGCGGACGTAACGTTTCTGGCTCTGGCTGACTGGCTCGAGCCGAAGCACCTTGGCGCTCCAGCATGCTGAGATCGATGCCATATTGGCGCGCTAACGCTTCTTGTTGCGCACGAGGGAGCCGTTTGAACTGTTCGATTTGGGCTTCAGTAAGCTCTTGTGAATAAACAGGCGCTGAGAATGAGGTAAAAATACTGGTAGCCAGTAAAATCGCGATTCCTGTAGATATAATGCCCTGTTTCACTAAATTATCCCCGCTTACTATTTTTTAATTATTTTGGCAGTTTACTGTTCTGGCAGTAGCCCGATTATTCTCGGTGTTTAAGCTTTTTTTCGATTTGCATCCATCTGCGAAACCAAACCACTAACCGCCACGAGAATTTTAGGCAGAATAAGTAGAGAACGAAAACTGAAAGATAGATAAGCAGAATAACCACATCTGCCACTTTAAAGTACTCTAACAGAATACCCACCGCGGCCCAAAAACACGCCGATGCAAAAATGATTACCAACGCTTCGCGGGGGCTAAAACCTGCACGCATAAATATATGATGTAAATGATTTCTATCCGGCCGCAACGGGCTTTGCCCTTTCATCATGCGACGCACCATAATGCCTACCATATCCATAATTGGGATGGTTACCAACCAAAGCGCGGTTACAGCACGAATGGGCTCACGCGTATCGCTAATAGTGAACATGTTGCCGAATTTTAAAACGTATTCTTTGCTCATTTCTGGCGAGAGCATGATGGCGATCAACCATATTGATAGCAAACCAATAAACATTGAGCCCGCATCGCCCATAAAAATTTGATCTACGCGCGAGCCGGTTTTTTGTAAGTTTCGATACAGGAATGGTATGAGCGCGAAAACCGCTACGAGCGAGAAGAATAATGCTTCGGGGTGACCATAGATCACTGAAAGTACCGCGATACCACCAAAGGTAACAAGTGCAATACTACCTAGTAATCCATCGATACCATCGATCATGTTGTAGGCGTTCATTGCCACCATGATCGCGAAAATAGTGAAGGGAACCGAGAATACGCCTAACTCAACTTCGCCCAAGTTGAGTAAGTTGCCTAACGAATTAATTTCAACGCCAGCCCCTACTACAAGGATACCGGACGCAATAATCTGCACAACAATGCGAGTGAGAACGGGGAGATCGAAGCGGTCGTCGATGATGCCAGTAGCAACAATAATGGATGTTGCCAGCATGGTGGCGAGTAAAACCCCGCTAAAGGCCACGCCAAAGCACCAGACGATAAAAACCGTGATGTAAATGCTTAAACCGCCAGTTAATGGCACTTCACCCATGTGCGCTTTGCGCGAACAAGGTTTATCAGTGAGGCCAACCGATCTTGCAACCGGTATCATTACTGAACTCACCACACCAAACAACATGGCAGTGACAAGCCCAAGCACCATTATTTCCACAAACAACTCCTAAAAACGATAACTCAGCCAACGATCCCTGTGGCCTCGGCGCTGCAAATTCACAGCAGGTAACAGAAACCGAAACAGCATGATTATAAACTAAAAAGTTAAGAAATACGTAACTCAAGCGCTACGCTAATTTTTAGTATTCAGAATATGATCATTATCCTATCACAATTGTTGTTTGCTGGAATTAAATTAAGCGTAAATTTTAGCGTATATAGTTGTCGCTCAGCCTCCCGTTCGCGCTAAAATCTGTTGTGCAATTGATTCTACCGAAAACTCATCGCGTAAAAGCTGTAGCCCATTGATGCCCTGCTCTTTTCTGAGTTCGGAACTATCTAATAATTGCTCTGCCGCACGGTAAAGTTCTTCATCATCGCCATTTAAGCGCACAAAGCCTGCACCCATGCCATTTAATAGCGGCATTAAATCATTATCCTTATTCACGCTACCCAAAATCGGCTTCGCATGAGCCATATAGCCTAAGAGCTTGCCCGGGAAGTTATGCGTGGTGTGGTTCTTCGATAAGGTAAACAACCCAACATCTACTTCGCTTAATAAGCTATCGAACGCTGCCTGTTGAATAGATGGGAGGTAGGTGAAATTCTGCAAATCCCAATCTCGGGCAAGTTTTTTAACCAATTCCACTTCATCACCGGCACCAACAAAGAGAAAATGCGCTTCACTGCGGTGCCTTAGGCTTCGTGCCAGCCGCATTAGATTCGCCATATCCTGAGCAACGCCAATGTTGCCGCCGTAAAAGAAAATCACTTTGTTTTCTAAGTTCAACTTGGCACGAACACTAACATGCTTTTCAGGCGCTATTTTTTCACCAATAGCCGCCCAGTTCCGCAGAACTTCTACCGTAGCCGATGTGTTATGGGATGCTTTGAAAAGCGCCAAGTTGTTTTCCGACATTACTCCGATGGTATCGGCTGCTCGATACGTTTGCGCTTCAAAATAACGAAAATACTTTTCAATCGGAGAGCCGGCCCGAATTATCTTTTCATCAATCGCCCACTGCGGGAAAAAATCACGCAAAATTAGGTAAGTTTTGCACTTGTGCTGCGCTTTCAGCTTTTTAACTAAAGGCCCCCAAAATATCGAAGGCGAATAATAAACAACCGCATCAATATCTTGCTTTTTTAACTTTGAGTTTATGCCACGCCAAGCCCGCCATGAAAGCACCGTTTCGTTCAGTGCTCTGCGCACTTTTCCGGCACCTTTCAATTTACCCGTTTTAAAGCGCAGAACTTGTACGCCCTCAAAAACTTCAAGCGTAGAAGCGGTATTCAAGGAAGGCTCTGGTGTTACCACAATAACGTTATGGCCCATGCGAATGAGCTCTTGTGCTAACTCATGGCACATTTTCGCCGCTACTTTAGAACTTGATGGGAGATAATCATCGACCAGAAGCAATATTCGCTGTTTATTTGCTACGTCACTGTTCGATTTACCAATCATAACGACTAAATGAATCCATGTTTTTCCAATGATTTGTAAGTTTCGCGGTGCCTGTAATCAGGCGCACTACTCGTTCGGATGTGTTTCGAATTTTATATTCCGCTGGGATTTCGCGTTCGGTTCCAGAAAATACCTCACGTGAAGCTGTGGCAATGCGCACACCCTCGATTAAAGTATCTTTATCTAGGCCCGTTAACGCTATTGCACCGGTATCCAGAGCCTCAGGACGCTCAATCGAACGGCGTAATGTAACCGCAGGGAAATCTAGAATAGATGATTCTTCACTAATAGTGCCGCTATCGGAAATAGCGCAGAACGCATCCATCTGTAGTTTATTGTAATCAAAGAAGCCGAATGGCTTTAAGAAGCGAATACCATCGCTAACTTTATCTAACCCAAGCTTCTCTAACCGATTACGGGTGCGCGGATGGGTTGATACTACTACCGGATAGCCATAGGCTTCATGTAAGGCATTCAGCGCTTCAACTACTTTTCCTAAGTTTTCTTTACTATCTACGTTTTCTTCGCGATGCACGCTCACGATGAAGAATTTACCCGCTTCAAGCTGCAACTCTTCCAGTACTTTGGAAGCATGAATTGATGGCAGAACATGCTCCAACACTTCACGCATTGGTGAACCGGTAAGATAAATAAATCGGTGTGATAGCCCTTCACTAATCAAATGGCGGCGAGCATGTTCGGTGTAAACCAAGTTGAAATCGGCTAGGTGATCGACCAGTTTCCGGTTGATTTCTTCCGGTACATTGGCATCGAAACTGCGATTTCCGGCTTCCATGTGATAGGTAGGAATCTTCATGCGCTTGGCCATAATAGTGGCTGTAGCGCTGTTGGTATCACCCAAAACTAAAACGGCATCTGGCTTTTCTTCTAGAATCACCTGCTCAGTTTTAATTAATATTTCACCTAAACTTCTGCCTAGGCTGGAGGTATCAACATTCAAAAAGTGATCGGGCTGACGCACACCCAGCTCTTCAAAAAACACATCATTTAATTCGTAATCGTAGTTCTGCCCAGTATGCACAATTTTATGATCTACAACCTGATCAAGAGCTGCCATTACGCGTGATAAACGAATAATTTCTGGACGCGTGCCCAGAATTGTCATTACTTTTAATTTTTTCATTCTGTTCCCACTGGAGATGTATAGGTATCGGGCTTTTCTCGATCAAATATTTCATTTGCCCACAACATAACAATCATTTCTTGATCGCCTACGTTGGTTATATCGTGGCTCCAGCCCGGAGCGGTTTCAACAATCTCGGGGCTATCACCATCCGTGAACAGCTCATAGAATTCACCGGTAACCATGTGGCGGAATCGGAAACATGCCTTCCCTTTGATGACTAGGAACTTCTCGGTTTTACTGTGATGGTAGTGGCCACCTCGGGTAATCCCCGGATGCGCGGTAAAAAATGAAAACTGCCCTGCATCTGGTGTTTTCAGCATTTCCACAAACACACCGCGCTCATCACCGTACTTGGGAACTGTGTAAGTGAACAATTCCGGAGGTAAATAGCTGATATAAGTTGAGTATAGCTTGCGGGTAAAGCCTGTTCCTACTCGCGCACTAATCAGCGTATTTCGGCTTTCTTTAAACCCACGCAGCTCTTCCGCAATGCTGCCTACCGTTGCTTGATACACAGGCTCAATTGATTGAACGCCGGTTGCCGGTAGCGCGCCTACCCCTGAAACCGATTCTAAGGCTGCTTTCGCCGTGTTCACTAGCTCAGCAACAACATCGTCAACATAAACGAGTTTCACTTCCGCTTCGGTGTTATGAATTTCTATCGGGATATCGCGAATGATATTGTGGCAAAACGTAGCCACCATCGAGTTATAATTTGGCTTACACCATTTTCCGAATACATTCGCCAATCGATAAACGTATACCGGCGATCCGGTTTCTGCCTGTAGCTTTAGTAATATATCTTCGGCGGCCTTCTTACTCTCGCCGTATGGATTGGCGCGCTCGGCCTGAATTGAAGAGCTATATAAAATGGGAATTTGCTTGCCATTTTTTTCTACGATGGCGCGAACGGCCGCAACCAATGATTGCGTTAATTCTGTATTGCCTTCAGTGAACTCATCGTCATGCTGTGGGCGATTAACCCCGGCAAGATGTATCACTGCGTCGGCTTCGCTCACAAGACCCTGCAGCTCCTGGATATCGTTATCTCGCGTAAACGTAGTAACCTCTACGTTATCGAGTTCACCCAGGTAAACTAAGAGATTCTTGCCTACAAATCCATTTGCACCGGTAACTAATAATTTCATTCAATAAACCTTTGTTAACCTTCTGGGTGAATATAATCACCAGCGGCAAAAGCCCGCATAAACTCAAGTTTCAGGAGAAGCTTTTTCATACCTTCGATATCTAAACGCTCAGTATTGTGTGAGTTGTAATCTTCAACGCTAGAAATTGATATATCGCCTTCCTCAACAAACTTGGCGTAGTTCAAATCGCGGAGATCTGGCGGAATTCGGTAATACTCACCCATATCTTCGGCACACACCATTTCTTCGCGTGATAGTAACGCTTCATATAGCTTTTCGCCATGGCGCGTACCCATCACCTGAACTGGGTAATCTTGTTTATCGACCATTTCCAAAATAGCTTTGGTGAGCGTTTCGATAGTGGCGGCGGGCGCTTTTTGCACAAATATATCGCCATTGGTACCGTGCTCGAATGCGTAGAGCACGAGATCCACGGCGTCGTCTAAGGTCATCATGAATCGAGTCATGTTCGGATCGGTAATGGTAATCGGCTTACCAGCGCGAATCTGATCTACAAAAAGCGGAATAACAGAGCCACGAGATGCCATTACATTGCCATACCGCGTACCGCAAATAATGGTGTTGTTTTCATCGATATTTCGAGATTTAGCCACCATAACTTTTTCCATCATGGCTTTCGAAATACCCATGGCATTGATTGGGTACACAGCTTTATCGGTGCTTAAGCACACAACGCGCTTAACACCGTTACGGATAGCCGCTTCTAAAACGTTTTCCGTGCCTAGCACATTAGTTTTTACTGCTTCCATGGGGTGAAACTCGCACGAAGGCACTTGCTTAAGTGCGGCTGCGTGGTAGATAAAATCAACACCGCGAGTAGCTGTTAATACACTTGAGAAATCGCGCACATCACCTAGATAGAACTTTAATTTCGGATGATTGTAAGCCTTACGCATATCATCTTGCTTTTTTTCATCACGGCTAAAAATTCGGATTTCGCTAATGTCCGTATCTAGGAATCGCTTCAGTACGGCATTACCGAAGGAGCCTGTGCCCCCCGTTATCATCAGAGTTTTTCCAAGAAAATTCATCTGTCCTCTCTATCTTTCATGGCGCTTATTAGTAAACATATTCACATTATCCAGAATTGCGTCTTCATTGGAAAACTTTTCTTTTGCCCAGTTCAAAACACCCGCTCGCATAGCCAAGCGTTGTGCCGGGGGCATTTCGGCTAATTCATCAATAATCTGTACGTATTTGTTCTCTTCATGGAGCGGTATATCCCAGCCGAGGCCCAAGGATTCAAGGTTTCTCCATGGTGTGCAATCGGAAACAAGAATCGGTAACCCTGCGGAAAGTGCCTCAACAATAACATGCCCGTAGTTCTCGCCGAATGTAGGAAAGAAGAACAAATCATAGCCGCTAAGTGTAGCCACCACCTGCTCAGGGTTTAAGTTCCCGCAATGCTTCACCTTAATCTGTTTCGGCATTTGCTCTATCGCAGCACAACATTCAGACCAATATGCCTTGTCTTCAATTGGCCCATAAATATCGAAAACAATACTCTTTTGCGATAACGCCAGTAGCTTCAACGCCCCCAGTAAATTCTTTTTTTCCGAAATCCGGGATAAAAATACGATCCGCAAATTACCATCATTGGCCGTGCCGTGCGCTTCGCCGAAGCGGTTATCGGAAATATTCCCAGCTAACACTACATCGGCCTTCTTGCCAATTACCTTAGCGATATCATCACGCTCAGAAGGCGATGTTGCCTGCCAGTTAACCTTGCTGTGAATACGCAAAAATCGGGAAGCTTTAATAAAAAAATTCTTTTTGGCCGCTTTAATTTTGAGCGCACCTTCAGAAAACTCTCCCCTTGGCGCCAAAATCACCCGTTTACCAAACAATTTCGAGAGTAATACCGGAAAAATTGCGAACCTAGCGGCAAAAAATGAATTAATGTAAATTACATCCCAATCCGAACTGCGTAGCGTTCTGAATATCTGTAGCCAGCCCTGCATGCCGTTAGCGCAATAAAATACGTTCATCCCATCCACTTGATTCCACGCGCCTATTTCAACCGATTCGTACGGTTGGGTATCACCCAAATCGCGATCACTAGTAATGATGTGGTATTCGAGTTCAGGAGAACTTGATCTGTGAACCAAGTTCTTAATCGATTTAATTGGCCCGCCCCCTTTAAAACCGGGAACAAAGTATGGTGCGAATACTAAAATCTTCATAGTGAACTCTTCGGAATGCTCATGCGGTATCCGCTTGCTTTGATGGCAATAGCGACATAAGAATATGCATACAAAACATAATGATAGCTAAGATAAGTAAAGCCTGAATATAATTTATAAAAGCATTTATCCAACCGAAGCAAATCAGTTTTAAGATTGAAATCCATGTTAATAATCGTAACTTTCCGGACGGGTCAATGAAATTCGAAAGCAAAATGGCAATAACCATCAGCAGAATCGAGAAAATAACGATGAGAAAACCGGAAACACCGTATGCAAAGGCATAGCCAAACAAGCCAATGTGCGAATTCCAGCCCTCTACATTATTGATGTGAAACGCCAGCATTGATTGTGGCGAATCAACAAGATCACGAGTAACGATGGTTCGCGAACCTATAGTGTTGAAAATCCAGTTTGTATTGAAGAAATCAATTACGTGAAGCTCTGTTGATACGTATAAGCTTCTAAAATTCTCCATTAAGTAGCTCAGGTTGGCAACAACCTGAAACCGCTCAAACGATTGAATAAGGTATGTGTGGTATGTATTTAAGAGGTTCGATCCTAATAGCGATTTCACACTTTCAAAAAAACTGGTCCCCGATACATACTGCATAATCACAGCATTTTTGAGGATCCGAACAAACGGATATACCGCCAGCCCGAGGGCCGTTAGGAAAATGACTTTGAGCTTAAAAGATAACTGTTCGCGGTTACTACTACAGTAAATATAGAGAACAAATAAGGTGAGCAGTTGGCCCGTTTGCCCTGCGATCAGGCAGTAGGCAACATAGAATGCCACGATTAGATAATACAGCGGGCCTCGGATATTTGAGTAAATAAAAATATAGGCCAAAACCAGTACTGCAGGCTGCAGGAGTGCGTAGAGCTGCCGGGCGCTTTGATTTTCATTGTTATTTGCCAAATCACCCAAGCCGGCAACACCGATTTGATAAAAAATGGCGCTATAAAATCCAAACGCTAAAACCAATAATGCGGGGTACGATAGTTTCTGATAATCGAGTGAAATCGAAGGTATCTTGATACTATTGATAAGTGGATACAATACCTTCAATGTGAAGAAAAATGTAAACAAAACCAATAGAATAGCCACAAAAATACTACTGATACTAGCGGAATATTCGTAGCCGAAATCGCCACCTAGTACGCCGCCCAAACTTATAAAGAGGACGCCGCAGTAGACATTAAAAAACACATACAACGCGAGTATGTATTTTCGCGAAAAATCATTTTCCATTAAAAAACCTGATGGCCTGATGCTGCTGAATGATTTTATTGGTACGAAACCGGAATATGCACAACATAATGTGGGCTTACTTGTTGATAAGCTTTCGTAGTGGCACGAG
The DNA here is from genome assembly GCF_003987345.1 of Aliidiomarina shirensis. Lineage (GTDB taxonomy): Bacteria > Pseudomonadota > Gammaproteobacteria > Enterobacterales > Alteromonadaceae > Aliidiomarina > Aliidiomarina shirensis. Next base: position 194,378 of record NZ_PIPP01000002.1, read on the forward strand.
TAGCTTATTTGGAACTATTCTTTTTATCGTTGTTTTAATAACATTTACTGACCCAACCCTCATTTGATAAGTCACTCCTGGTTGGATCATTTCATTTGTGTCCACGCAATAAACTGGCTTATTCGCTATTTTTGCGATTTCGATACTTTGCCGATAATCGCTCTCGATAAAGAGCTCGGTTGCTGAGTTTTTATAAAATAAGCCTTTGTGCTCAGCGTGATTATTCTGTTCTTGCCTTACTTGCATATTTGGCAAATCCAACATAATCAAATGATCATACTGGACACCTACCTTTTCCAGCCATTTTTCTGTTTCTCCGCGATATTTCTCTAAACGGCTCGTTACAACTGCATGTACTTTTCGCGAAGGTATATTCAACGGCAGAGCTGAGTTAATGAAGGATAAGTATTTTTCACCATCATCGTTTGCTTCGTTATCAGGATCGAGACACAACACGCCATCAATATCGAAACATGAATTGGTAATCACCTCGTGATGGAAAATATTCCACTCAAATACCCGAGGAAAAGGCACGGTTTCAAAAAAGAATGACACGTCGCTTCTTCGTTTAATATCTGAATATATCGCGCACGTTTGTATTCGAGAACGCAGCGCTTCAGGCACGAGCGCCAAATCTTTCTTCAGTGATTGCCCGGAAGCGATACTATCATCAACAACAAGAATTCTATTTGCTTCTTGAGGTAGTTTAATGGCCTTAGAAACATTGCGGGTGTACCCAGATTTAAGTGGGGTATTGTTCACAAATGAGAGCAGATCGGTGCAAGGTAAATTCAATCTAAGTGCAATCATATAGGCAGGAATCATCCCACTTCTGGGAAGGCCAACTATCAAATCAAATTTTTGCTCATGGATTCTGTTCAGATTCGCAGAAACTACACTCGCCATATCCGCATACGTTCTAAAGTTCATATTTTTTCCGTTTAATATTCAACAACATCATCTTTATAGGTAATTTTAATAACTGTATAAAATCGTTCAGCGAACCAAACTTTAACGCGCCTTTCGCAGCAGGTAGATAATAGAAATAAAAGATGGAGGTAAGCGCACCTCTCGTTTCTTTTTGCAGAATTAACTCACTTAAAAATGCTACCGATTTAACCATTTCGATCTGATATCGATAGATTTTCTGCCGATTAGATTTTTGTGATTGTGTCCACGAACCAGCCGCATTTCTTCGATAAACACTGGTAACTTCTGGAACAAAAGCGCAGTTTGCATCTACTGAACATAGCACTTGAATGAAGTAATCACTCACTATGAAACGATCAGAGTGCGCCATGTACACATCTAGGCTCGATTTTCTGCACATCATAGAGGCGGTGGCAACGCCAGCTCCCCTTAACCGGATAATATCGTTTAAACGAATACTGCTGCCGCTCACATTATCTAATAGCGTTAGCTGTTCACCTGTATCTTCATTGAGCTCAAGTGATTTCGTTACACACAACGACGCTTTCTGCGCTAGGCAGGCTTCGAGCTGCTTCTCTGCCTTGAACTCGTCAACCCAATAATCATCAGCTTCACAAAACGCTACAAATTCGCCATTGCAATGCTCTATTGCGATTGGGAATATTTTTTTACCTTTACTAAATTGATTCTCGTTCTGCGATATAAAATTAATGATGCTTGGGAACCGAGCTTTATAGCCCTCAATAATCGCTTTTGTACCATCTGTAGAGCAATCATCATGCACAAGGATCTCAAATCGATACTTACATTTTTGCGCTAAAAGGCTCTCTAAGGCGCCAGCGATATACTCAACCTGATTAAAGGAAATACAAATAAAACTGACATAGATTTTATCAGAGTACTTCCAAAATGATGTTACATCGCTTTCACTTTTTGGTGCTGAGAGCATGTTCACGTTCATATTAATTTTACAGCCTTGAATTCATTGTTGTTCTAACACAAAAGCACAGCTAAGTGCGGCGATTTTCGCTTCATTTTCACTTGCAAGCGCAAAACCAACCGAGCGCTTATTTCGCGCTACTGCGAGTTTGTTGAACATAGTTTACCAGCACGTTGAAGGCGGATCTTTTTAAAATAAAGAGCAAAGCGACATACATCACGCAAGCAATAAGCGCCGCAGAAATCAGAAGTAATATGCCGCTCATGTTCAAACTCTGTACCGTTTGATAGCTCACGGCTACCGCCACCAGTGCAATCAAAAGTGTTGGTAGAAAATCTTTAACTTGCTCAATTATCCCATACCCTAAAAGCTTACTCGAGAAATAGCTGTTCGGTATGTAATTTACTACAGAGGTGGCAATTTGACCGATAATAATGGCGTGAATCCCGTATTGATAGGTTGCTAGCAGCACGGCCCCATTCACTAATTTCTTAATTATTTCTAGGTATAAAAATAGATCGGAACGGCCTTTAACTTTTAAAATATTTAAGTTAATTGAATGCAGAGGCATCATTAACGCAGCCGCACAAAGCAACTGAAAGTATGGAACCGCCGGCCACCATTTCGCAGGTAGTATCAGCTCAAAGATGTGCTGCGCAAACGCGGCGATAAAGATAACCATCGGAAACATGGCTAACGTCATGAGGATAACAATTTTCTTGTACGCGAGTTTCAATCGTGGCGCATCATTTTGTACTGAGGAAAGCGCTGGATAAGTAACGGATTGAATGGCAACAATCAATTGCTGAACAATTAGATCTCTAATCTTTGTTGCGAAAAAATATAAGCCCGCGGCCGATGCTGAGAATGCTTTAGCAATTACGATTACATATAGGTTCTGGAAAACGGTATCGAGCATTCCGGATAAAAAAAGCTTATATCCGAAGTTATACATAGCCTTCGCTGATTTCCAGCTGAACTGCATGGTGGGGCGCCAGGCTTCAATTCTCCACAGTAATGCAGTGTGAAGAAATGCGTTTAATAGCGTATGCCCAACGAGTGCCCAAACACCCCAACCTAAATAGGCGAGGTAAATAGCAATCGCGCCCGAGATGATACTAGCTGGGAAACTTGCTTTTAATTGGGCTTTGAAATTCAGCTTTCTAGATAGGCTGGCAACTTGCACAACCTGGAACGACATGATGATAACCGAAAGCGAGGCTACTCTTATTAGTTCAACCAGCCTAGGTTCATCGTAGAACGAAGCAATGGAAGGGGCTACGAGTGCTAGGATTATGTAGGAAAATAATCCCAGCGCTAAATTAGCATAGAAAGCAGTTGTGTAATCTTCTTGCGTGATTTTTTCGAGGCGGATAAGCGCTTCCCGAAACCCCGATTCCATGAGTGAGCTGCCCAGCGCGATGAAAACCGCCATCATCGCTACGAGCCCAAAATCCTCGGGAACCAGAAACCTCGCAAGCAATAGCGTTACGAGTATGCCTATTCCTCGGCGAGCAAATTGCTCACAGAGGTTCCATAAAATTCCCGTGGACGTTTTTAGGCTGAGGGACATTAATTTGGCGCTTTAAGAAGGCTTATGCTTTTAACACCAGTGCAACCGAATTCCACAGCGGGCAAATGTGGCGTTTTCCCTAACGCCATGGCAATTAGCGCCGCAGGGAAATCAGCGCCGGCAAGATGACTAAAGGGATAACCGCCACCAAAGCGAGCGTTCATTTCTAAAACAAATAGTTCACCCTTACTATTTTCTAAAACATCAACATCCATATTGCCTACGTGCTTAAAGTGCGAAGCTAGGGTGCTTCCTAATTGCTCAAGCCGAGCATCATCCACTATGGTTGCCATATCAGTTTCGCCAGAGCGCATGGCTTCTTTTTGTTTTGCTATGGTTTGGAGGTGGTTCCCGGCAAGATCATTAAATATATCGAGGCCGAACTCTTTACCCGCAATAAACTCTTGAATCACAATCGCTTTTGCAATCTCTTCACGGCTCAGAATACTTAAATAGCTTTGCTCTATTTGCCGTTTACCATACTCATAGAAAAACTCTAAATCTTTGCGGGTATCTACTTTAAAAATAGATAGCGAGCCCATTCCCCAACGTGGTTTGATAATCAGTGGGAAACTCAAAGTACCGGCTTCTAATTCCGCGATTACAGCACCAAGCTCATTAAAGGTACGCGGCGTATTTATGTTCTTGCTAGTAAGAAACTGCCAGGTTTTCCATTTATCGTTGCTAACATCAATAACCCACGGTTCGCTCACCACTAAGTTGATACCCGCTGCAGTAAACTGGCTTTTTGCCTCGGATAGATAGGGTAAATCTATATCAAAAAGAGAAACTACCAAGGTAACGTTTTCTAATTTGCAGATCTCGAGAATGCGAGGAATGTATTCTTCCGAATCAACTCGAGGGACGGTATAACCCTTATCTGCGGAAATCATTCCACTGGTAAGCGATTCGCTATTGGCAGCTATTACTTTGCCCCCGTCTGGGAGTGCATTTTTAAAATAATCGACTAAATAGCTTCGGCGCCCAACGCTGGTAAGAAGTACGTTCATTTAATTAGTTCCTGAGTGTGCTCAAAGAGGTTAATTAATCCCCCTGTATGCCAAAATAAAACTTTGCTGCCTGGGGCAATTCGGCCGTTATCAATCATTTGTTTTAAGCCGTGGAGTGCTTTTCCGGTATAAGTAGGGTCGGTGATTAACCCGTGCTTGCGGGCAAAGTATTTAATAGTCGCGAATAACTCTGGCGATGTAGAGCCGTAGCCATCGCCTATCCAGTCGTCTGCAAACTCTATTTTATCATCACCAACTACCTCGAAGCCGAGATACTGACTTAAACTATCGCAGCTTTCTCGTAGCACCTGTTCACCGCGTGCTCGCTGCCTGGCTACGGAAACGCCCAACACTTGCGAATGCGGTAAAAGTTGATTGAACCCGACAATTAAACCTGCCTGCGTTCCACCAGTACCCGATGCGTGCACAATAAAATCAGGCTGAAAATCTCTGTTCGCTTGTACAAATTCATGTGCGGCATCGTAGTATGCGAGGTATCCAGGCAAGCCGTGCCCACCACCATAAACGTAGTATGGGTGCTTACCTTCTGTTCGAAACCTCTGCATTTCGGCGTCCATCACCGGGCCCACTTGCTCCAATGTGGTAAACACTAAGCGTGCGCCCGACATTTTCATGAGCAGTAAATTGCCTTTCGAATAATCTTCGTTGTCGTGCACAACGATTGTGCATTCCCAGCCTTGCTCTGCACACGCTAATGCCGCCACTTTTGCATGGTTACTATTGGCTGCGCCGGCGGTGACAATTGCGTTCGCGTTCTGTTCGATGGCATCTTTGAGGAAATAGCTGAACTTACGGCGTTTACTGCCACCGGCATCGTAACTGGCATCAAATACTGCACGGATGCTCACATCTGCGTATGAAAAATCCATCTTCATATCGTTACTCGTAGAAAAACCTTTTGACCGGCAATCATGGTATAGGCGGGTTCGTAGCCAGGGAAATCGAAAGCTCGAATGGTGCGTAACGCTTTCTCGCTGCCAAGTTCAGAAAATGCTACTTCACGAAGCCCCTCGAGGCTGCCTTTGGAATAGTAAGCTGGCTTTGCATCAGCGGGGGCTACTTCATGGGATATCTTATCAAAGCCCCGCTCGAGGCCTTCAGACACCACGCTCTTGAGGCCATCCAATAGTGACGCCTGAACTTTTTGGTGGAGTGAGAATGCATTATCTTCTGCCGCAATATCGCAAATACAGCGCTTAATAAGTGCCCCGGTATCTATACCTAAATCGATCCAGTGAATTGAACCACCCCCGATCTTGTTGCCTGAGAGCAACATGTGATTCACGCTATACAGGCCGCCAAAATCGGGTAAAAGACCGCCATGAAGGTTTATTATTCCGTTCTCAAACACTGATAAATGATTTTCTTTAAGAATCCGTGAAAACCTTGCCGTGATGCCAACAACCGGTTTCTCGGAGAGCTTTGCGCAATAAGCTTCCAATTCATTTAGCTTGATTACGGGAATATTTTGCGATGCTGCGTACTCGTACAGCATCGGAGTTTCTGGCCAAGGATCGAGATTTTTAGCGTTGTAGTTTTCACAAACTACAAACGGAACATTTATCGATTCAAAAGATTGCAAAAACTGCAGAATCTTAGTGGCTAGTGGTAGTTCACCAAAGATAACTATATTCATAATTTACTCATTCAAGAACGGTAATACATGCTCATCGATATCTAGATCGCAATACAGTGGCAGACATAAAATTCGTTTTGCGATGCTTTGCGAGTTCTTGGTTTCTCCAGATACCTTGAAGTTCTGGTTACTAACTTGATCTAATGATGGATAAAAGTATCTTCGCGCAACAACACCGTTTGCTTTCAACGAATCTTGAAAGGCGAGCGCTTTTTCCTCGCTTTCAAAAACGGTAGGGAAATAAGCATAGTTATAGGAAATATCACTATTTAGCGCTTGTAGTTGATACTTATCAGCCAACGCACTCTCGTAACGATGCCAAATTTCTTTTCGTGAGCTGATATTTCTTTCCATTTCATCAAGTACACACAAGCCCATAGCCGCTTGGAACTCGTTCATCTTGGCATTAATGCCCTGCTCATCAATTACTTCTGGGCTAGCAATACCAAAATTAATCATTTTCTTCGCACGTTCGAGATCAGCTTTATGCTTGAAAACGATAGCGCCACCTTCCACTGTATGGAAAAGTTTTGTCGCGTGAAAACTCAATGTTGCGGCATCACCATAATTTAAAACACTTTGGCCTTTGTGTTTTACGCCGAATGCATGCGAGGCATCGTAAATCACTTTCAACGAGTGCTTCTCAGCTATCGCATCAATGGCTTCTACTTCACACGTATTACCAAATACATGCACGGGAACGATGGCGCGAGTGCGTGGGGTGATTGCGGCTTCCACTAATGTTGGATCGAGGCACCATGTTTTCGCATCGATATCCACCAGCACCGGTTCGATATTATCCCACTTCAGCGAACTTGCCGTTGCAATGAACGTAAAGGGCGTAGAAATAGCTTCTGCCGGCTCACCGTTTATAGGTTCGTTAATACCCAGCGCACGGTAAGCTACTTGCAGTGCTAACGTACCATTGGATACAAGAAGCAGATTTTCCACACCTAAGTAGGCTTCTAACCGGCGCGTAAGCTCCTGCATCAACGGGCCATTATTTGTTAACCACGCATTTTCATAAATACTATCAATGTACTTTTGTAGCTTTTCACGATTCGGTAAATAAGGCTTTGATACAGGTATCATTTTGAATCTTCCAATATCTCTAATAAGTAGCGGCCATAACCATTTTTCTTTAACTCGTTTGCTTGTTCTAGAAGTTTTGTACTAGTTAGCCAACCTTTATAAAAAGCAATTTCTTCTAAGCATGCTATTTTGTAGCCTTGCCTTTTTTCTATGGTTTCTACGAATTGCGCTGCTTCTAAAAGGCTTTCGTGTGTTCCCGTATCGAGCCACGCAAAGCCGCGGCCAAGCAATTCTACGTTTAAGTTACCTTGTTCGAGGTAGGCTCGGTTCACATCGGTAATTTCAAGCTCGCCGCGTTCTGAAGGCTCGACACCTTTGGCTATTTTAACTACCGAATTATCGTAGAAATATAGCCCAGTAACCGCATAATGCGATTTCGGTTTCTGCGGCTTCTCTTCGATAGAAATTACTTTGTGGTTCGCATCGAATTCAACAACGCCAAAGCGTTCAGGGTCTTTCACTTGATAACCAAAAACGGTTGCGCCGCCCTGCTTTTCCGTTCTCTTCACGGCTTCTACAAGCTTGGAGGTAAAGCCTGGCCCATAATAAATGTTATCGCCTAAAACTAAGCAAACACTATCATCACCGATAAAATCTTCACCAATAATAAACGCTTGTGCCAACCCATCAGGGCTTGGTTGCTCAGCATACGTGAGCTGAATACCAAACCGGGAGCCATCACCGAGCAATTTCTGAAAGTTTGGAAGGTCGTCGGGCGTAGAGATAATTAAAATTTCATGAATACCCGCTAGCATTAAAACCGATAGTGGGTAATAAATCATGGGTTTATCATAGATTGGTAGTAACTGTTTCGATACACCCATAGTAATAGGGTATAAACGTGTACCCGAGCCACCTGCTAATACAATTCCCTTCATGAACTTGCTCCTAAACGCTCTCGTTGATAACTGCCATCTTGTACTCGTTTACACCACTCTTGATTCTCGAGGTACCACTGAACGGTTTTCTTTAATCCAGTTTCAAAGCTTTCTTCAGGTACCCAGCCAAGTTCGCGCTCAATTTTTCCAGCATCGATCGCGTAGCGAACATCATGGCCAGGCCTATCCTGCACAAACGTAATCAGCTCTTCATAGTGCGATATGTTTTGCGGCTTCTGCGGAACCAGCTCTTCCAACAAGAGGCAAATGGTTTTTACTACTTCAATATTCTGCTTCTCATTGTGTCCGCCGATGTTGTAGGTTTCGCCTACTTTCCCTTCTTTTATTACTTTAAGGAGGGCACGGGCGTGATCTTCTACGTACAACCAATCTCTAATTTGAGTGCCTTGACCATATACAGGTAATGATTTGCCTTCGAGCGCATTCAAAATCATTAAGGGCACAAGTTTCTCAGGGAAATGGTAGGGGCCGTAATTATTCGAGCAATTGGTGACGATAGTTGGCAGGTTATATGTTCGTTGCCACGCTCTCACCAGATGATCTGAGCTTGCTTTGCTTGCCGAATAGGGCGAGCTTGGCGCATAAGGCGTGGTTTCCGTGAATAAGCTATCCGTACCTTCTAAATCACCGAAAACTTCATCGGTTGATATGTGATGAAAGCGAAATGCTGCTTGTTTCGTTTCATTCAAGCCTTTCCAGTACTTGCGTGCTACTTCCAGCAAGGTATAGGTGCCAACAATATTGGTATGAATAAACGCTGCCGGACCATCGATTGAACGATCCACATGGCTTTCGGCTGCTAAATGCATTACCGCATCCGGTTGATGCAGCTCGAATACGTGTTCGAGTGCCGAGTGATCACAAATATCAACCTGTTCAAAAATATATCGTTCGCTATCGGCGATGTCAGATACATTTTCTAGATTTCCAGCATAAGTGAGTTTATCAACGTTGATCACTGTATCATTGGAGTGTTGAATTATTTCTCGAACAACTGCCGAACCGATAAAACCGGCGCCACCTGTAACTAAAATTTTCATTTTAATCTAATCCGCGTTATCAAATTTTTATTTAGAGAGCGTTTCTTCTTTTGTTCGAAATGCGTTACGAATTAACACAATGAACAGGGATAAAAGACCACCAAAGAAGGTACCAACAATCGCGATAATCGCTCTTGAAGGGCGTGCTTTCTCTTCTGGAGCTACTGCTGGATCAATAACTCTAAATACATATTCAGGCCGCACGTTGGCGAGCATGATAGTTTGCGTTTGTTGCTCGAGTAATGCTGAATATACCTGCTGGGTATTTGTTAATCGAGCACGTTCCAGTTCTCGCTCAATATATGAAATGCTGCGTTGAGCTTCTTCAATATCTCTTCTACGCATTTCATTATTGATATCTTCGATCAACCATTCTATCCATTGTTTTGCGATCACTGGCGATTGGTGTTCGATTCTTACTGAAACGATTCCTGTTGTTGTATCTTGGGTAACACTGAGTAGATCGCGAAAGGCCTTCACATACTCCCAAGCCGAAGGAACGGATTGTTGTGGTGGCTCAACTTCCCGCACCCATTCTCCTGTGCTGGTATCGTAGATTTCAGGGTCGTAGCGCAGTTCGCCGGTGTGATATACCCATTCTTGAACAGCCATCAAATCCTTTAACACATCTCGTCTTTGTACGAACTCTGTAATAAATGCGCGGGATTTTAGAATTTCTTGCGCCATTTGGGCGTTATCCACTTCGCCTACAGGCATACTGAAGCCTGCCAGAGATGCTAATCCACCAAGTTGCCCTGACATAGCACTTAAGCTGTTGCCTTGGCTTTCCTTTGTTGGGGCTAGCTTTGCTTCGGCTTGATAAACATTCGGTAAACTAAGGGCATACATAACCGAAATAACCGCAAATACAAATGTAACCGCGATTATTATCCATTTCCCAGCCCAAATAATTCGAAATAGTTCCCGCAAATCGATTTCATTGCCAGAAGCTTTATTTGCTTGTTGATGTTGGCTCATAATGACACTTTCTCTCTTTATTTTTGCGCTATGCTTTTAGCTTGCTGCTATTAAGCACGCTACCGCCCCTAGGTTCTGGGCCCTACATCCCTGCTGTAACTCAACATTGATAATTATGCGATTTGAGGCTTGTGGTTTGCGGATACTGGCCACGGAGACAAGCTTACTCAGTATCCTCATTATTGCTTTTATACTGCAATTAATTTCGTTTTTATTTTTTGAATTGTGCCCCACAGAATTAGCAGCAGAGTGTAGCGCATTCGGGTACTGTTTGTCATAACCAGCTATTAAATTTATTGTAATATACAGTGCTCTGAGGTGGGTACTTTCGTTTGAAACACGTGAGAAAATATGGGTATTTTCCACCGATATATTGGAAATACATGTACTACCGATGAGCGCTTTCATTTGTTTGGGATTTGCGCTCTGCCAAAGCATGTACGCAATTGCTGACAAAAATTCAGCGATATCTTCTATTGATTTTATTCTTCGTCTTCCATAAATTTTGTTGTTGTACTTTAAAAACCTAATTGAATCATGAAGATAATGAGGGAATCGACATGGGTAACGGAAGCGTGGATCTAGCCGGCAAGGTAGCACACGATGAGAATGGAATGGCGGATACATGGGTTGGTGAGCGGCTGAATCCTGACATGGATAATTCGAAAAGCGCTAAGATCGAAATCATTCACCACGGGGCGGCCAGCGGTGTTACTGGTTCGTGCCATGAACTGGTGGTTTCTGAAGATGTTTCGGTTCTGATTGATATTGGTTTATTTCAAGGAGCGGAAACATCGGGTTCTGAGGGGGCTCGTGGCGGTTCTAACGAAAACAATCAGGCTATCGATTTTTCTATTGAGCGTGTGAAAGCATTGATTATCACTCACTGCCACATCGACCATGTTGGCCGCTTGCCGTGGTTACTGATTGCTGGCTTTCGTGGGCCGATATTTTGTACCCGAGCTACTGCGCATTTGTTACCGATGGTGATCGAAGATGCGCTAAAAGTTGGCATGACGCGCAATCGCGAGGTCATTCAAGGTGTGCTTGGCACTTTAGCGAGCATGCTTACACCGGCTGATTTCGATGATTGGGTGCAAGTACTGCCAGAGCTAAAAGTGCGCTTCCGCCAAGCCGGCCACATACTTGGTTCCGCCTACGTTGAATGCCAGAAAATGGGGTCGTTGTCCCGAAGCTCTGGCACTTTAGCGAGTGCTCTCCCTACAAAAGCCATTGATTACCCAGAAGTAAATAAGGTGCCAGAGCTTCACCTCACTGACCCCAACTTCTTGGTGGTGTTTTCCGGAGATTTAGGGTGTAAGAACTCGCCGCTGCTGCCTGACCCAACGCCACTCGAACGTGCCGACATGTTGGTACTTGAATCCACTTATGGCGATAAGAATCATGAAAATCGTAGTGAGCGCCAAGCACGCTTAAAGCGGGTTGTTGAGCGCTGTGTTAAAGATCGTGGTGCCGTGCTTATTCCTGCTTTTAGCATTGGGCGCACGCAAGAACTGCTTTATGAACTCGAAGATATTATTTTCGAATGTAAATCTAGGGAAGGCGCCAGAGAAGGTAATATCTGGCAGGACATTATCGTTATTGTCGATTCCCCCATGGCTGCGGAATTTACGCGACAATACAGAAAGATGCGCGATTTATGGGATGCCGAAGCGCTAGGCCGCGTTGCCGACGATCGCCACCCTCTCAATTTCAAACGTATGCATATTGTTGATACACATGCTGAGCACCACCGCTTGGTAAACTATCTGAAGAGCACGGGAGAGCCCTGCATTGTAATCGCCGCGAGCGGCATGTGCACCGGCGGGCGCATGGTAAATTACCTTCGCGCATTGCTTCCAGATCCGCGCACCGATGTGCTTTTCGTTGGCTATCAAGCCGCTGGCACGCCCGGCCGCGATATTCAAACATACGGGCCTGGGGGCGGTTACGTTGAACTCGAAGGCCAGCGCATCTGGATAAAAGCCCAAATTCATACATTGGGTGGCTACTCTGCTCATGCGGATCAGCAAGAACTCATTGATTTCATCGCTAACGCAGAGCAAGTAAAGCACGTGCGCTTAGTTCACGGCGATGCCAATGTACAACGGGAGTTTCGTGGTGTTTTGCAACATCGCTTCCCAAACATGAAGATAGATTGCGCCTGCGACCAATAAATTGGGGTCAGTGAGGCAAAGCTATGGCACTTAAAAAAATTTATTCTCAACACGAACTTAAGTGCCATAGAACAGGGACAACGACCCCATCTTCTGGCCAATAAAAACGCGGGGAGTAGGATTTAGGAGTTGGCTTAAGTGCCATAGTACACGGACAACGACCCCAACTTCTTAGGTGTCGCAGAAGCCGGAAGGAAACAACACTAGGTGATCAAGGTTCAAGCGCAGCCCTACTTCTTGGCCGATATCATATTGATGGTGAGAAGGCGCCATGCACAATAAATGGCTGCCATCGGCTAGCTCCGCCGTATACAAAAAGTGCGCCCCGCGAAAGCCCCGAGCCACTATTTTTGCACGCCGATCAGCCGTTTCATCAATCACAATATCGTCCGGACGAATCAGTACATCAACCGCTTCCCCTTCGGTACCGCGCACCACCTCATCGCCATGCAGCAAGCCCAGCGCCGTTTCTACCTTCAGCTCATCCGTTACCGTGCCGTGCAGCAACACTCCTACACCGATAAAATCAGCCACCAAATGGTGCGCCGGCCGATGGTACAAACCATACGGCGTATCCCATTGCAGCAACCGGCCGTGATACATCACCCCCGCTCTATCCGCCATGGCAAAGGCTTCTTGCTGATCGTGGGTGACCAAGAGCGCCGTAATGCCCTCTTCTTTTAGCAAATTCCGAACTTCCGCCGCCAACGATTCGCGTAGCTCAGCATCCAACGAAGAAAACGGCTCATCCATTAACAACAACCGCGGTTTCGGCGCCAACGCCCGCGCCAAGGCAATGCGCTGCTGCTGACCGCCTGATAACTGATGCGGATAGCGTGGGCCATAACCCGCCAGCCCAACATGGCTCAGCAATAAGTTAACCCGTTGGCGTTGCTCTTCCGCGCTCTGATTACGGATACCAAACGCCACATTTTCAAACACAGTAAGATGCGGAAACAGCGCAAAATCTTGGAACACCATGCCAATACCGCGCTTCTCTGGCGGAATGTGCTGGCCCGGTGAGCTCACCAACTGTTTATTCAGCTCAATACGGCCAGAAGTTACCGGCTCAAACCCGGCAATAGCGCGCAATAACGTGGTTTTGCCACAGCCACTAGGCCCCAACAAGCAGCCGATTTCGCCTTCGCCAAGGTAAAAGCCTACGCCATCGACAATAGTTTGCCGACCAAATCCAACTTCTACATTATTTAGCTTTAACTGGCTCATGATTTTCCTTCAGCTATAACCGCGCTCTCACGTGAGTGCTCTTAAACTACTACAGCGGCTCGTAAATTTTACCCGGGCTTGGCTCACCAAAACGCAAATCACCCGGTTTCGGCTCAACCGTTCGCGCCTCTTCAGTATTCAAATGCTGCCGCCGATTCATCGCCCGGCTCAATAAAATAACCGGAATCAAACCTGCCAACACAATCATAATCGCCGCAGGCCCGGCATCGGCTAAACGCTCATCACCCGCCATCTCGTATGCTCGAACCGCCAAAGTATTAAAGTTAAACGGCCGCAACACCAAGGTAGCTGGCAATTCCTTCAATACATCCACAAACACCAGAATACCGGCCGTAATCAAACTTGTGCGCAGCAACGGGAAATGAATACGCGTAAGCACTTCGCGCGATTTCAAACCTAAAATTCTACCCGATTCATCCATCGCGTGGCTAATTTGCGTGAGCCCACTTTCAACCGTTTGAATCGAAATCGATAAAAACCGCACCGTATACGCAAACAACAGCGCCACAATGGTGCCCGATAAAATCAGCCCAGGGTTGATACCAAACACATTCTCACTAAAACCAATAATACGGTTATCCAACCAGCTCAGCGGCACCATCACCCCAACGGCAATCACCACACCCGGAATCGCATACCCCAACGAGGCAAAGCTCACCGAGGCTTGGGTAATGCGCGTGCGCTTATTCTGTCGGCGTTTGCTCGCCACGCGCTTGCCGTAACAGAGCCATAACGCAACCGCCACCGTGATAAACGCCGCCAGCGCCGCGAGCACTAAGCTATTGCTCACCAAGCGCCAAAATGCCGCATCGCCCCACACATCCAGCCTATCGGCGGACCAACTCAATAATTGCAACGCGGGTAATAAAAAACCAAACAGAACCGGTACGAAACACGCGCTAAAGGCCAAAAATGCTTTAACACCTTTCAGCGCCATGGGCCGTGTCGCTTGATTATTACGCCCAGCATGGTGGTAGCGCGATTGCTTCCGCGATATGCGCTCCACCAGCATCAGCACAACTACCGCACTCAACAACAAACTGGCTAATTGCAAAGCCCCCACTTGGTCGCCCATACCATACCAAGTCCGGAAAATGCCGGTAGTAAAGGTAGTTACACCATAAAAGTGCACCGTGCCGTAATCGGCTAGGGTTTCCATGAGCGCCAAAGTAACGCCGGTTGCGATCGCCGGCCTCGCCATCGGCAACGCAATGCGGTAGAAACTCTGCCACGGGCCAAGCCCCAAGGTACGGCCAGCTTCAATGGCGGCGCGCGATTGTTCAATAAATGCCGCGCGAGTTACCAGATACACATAGGGGAATAATACAAAGCCCATCACCAGCACAGCGCCGGTGAGTGAACGAATTTCAGGGAAAGTGTAATCGCCTAAGCCCCAGCCGGTAAGCGAACGCAAGGTGCGTTGCACCGGGCCTTCGAAGCTGAGCATGCCGCTGTAGGTGTAAGCGGTAATGTAAGCTGGCATGGCGAGTGGCAGTAGCAATGCCCAACGCAACCAGCGTACGCCGGGGAATTCGCAGGCTGTGGTGAGCCACGCGGCAGTAACGCCCATGAGCATCACCAACAGCCCAACGCCAACGAGCAAAATTAAGCTATGCCAAACGTATTCGCCAATGACATTCTGAAACAAATGACTCAAGGTTGCGCGTTGTTCTTCACCACCTAGGCCAATAAAAAAACTTGCAGCAACAACAATCAGCGGCAAGCAGATAACGATTGCAACCAACGGCAACGAAATATCGTGCCATCTGCGCCACACCCGCCGAAATAGCTGCTTGCCTGCCCTGCCAATTGTTTTAACCATCTGCTTCCAACTTAAGCGCTCTGCTGGCTATTTTAGCGCGAGCGCGATGTATTTAGCGCCAGCCTGCTCTATCCATCAAGCGCACAGCAATTGCATTGTTTTCGCCTAACACGCTCATAGAGATATCATCAGCTGTGAACTCGCCCCATGATTCCAAGGTTTCGCTCCAAGGCGCCGCTGGATTCACTGGATACTCAGAGTTTGCTTCTGCGTACCACGTTTGCGAGCTGGTTTGTGCTAGGAATTCAATTAACCGTAGTGCGTTTTCTTCATTGCTGGCATTTTTTAGTAAGCCAATACCAGAAACATTTACATGAACGCCCGTTGTATCTTGCGCCGGCCATGCAATAGCTACTTTGCTTACGGTATCTTGGTTGGTGGCATCATCGCTTAAGCTCATGCCGCCAAAATAGTAAGTGTTCGCTATCGCGATATCGCACTGCCCTGAGGCTACGGCATGAATTTGATCGCGATCGCCACCTACTGGATTACGAGCAAAATTAGCCACTAAACCGCGCGCCCACTCTTCGGTAGCCGCTTCGCCGTGGTGCGCTATCATGGCCGCAACCATTGATTGGTTGTAAATATTATCCGATGAACGCACGCAAATACGGCCGCGCCATTTTTCATCTGCAAGGCTCAGATAATCAGTAATTTCTTCTGGGTTCACCCGCTCCAGTGAGTAAAACACGGGGCGCGCACGCATACTTAGGCCATACCAATGACGGTCAGAATCGCGCAGGTGATCAGGAATAGCATCATTTAGTGTTGCGCTGGTTACCGGCTGGAATAAATCGGCTTCCTTTGCGCGGTGCAGTGAACCGGCATCAACGGTAAGGAACAAATCCGCTGGCGTATTCGCGCCTTCGCTTTGCAAGCGCGATAATAAACCGCTACCAGAACCGGTAAGCAAGTTCACTTGAATGCCTGTTTCAGCAGTAAATTCGTCAAGTAGTGGCTTAATCAAGCCTTCGTTTCGTGAAGAGTAAAGGTTTACTTCGCCGCTGTTAGCACTTTCGGAGTTAGCGCCTTCAGAACCCGTATTTTCACTGGCTGGGCTGCAACCTAACAGTAAAGTGCCAGAGAACATCATCACTGACACCATCTTTAAAGTGCCAGAGAAACGCGTCACTGACCCCATTTTCGTTTTCAACATAGGAAAATCTCCTTGCGAATATGCAGGGCATTGTAAATGCCCTGCATGTGAATGACAATGGTTATCATTTAAAACCGGGCTTGGAAGCCCACGTTGATTTGCCGTGGTTTACCTACCATTACCCCACCGTGCATGCGTGTGGTTGTGTAGGTTTTGTCAGCCAAGTTATCAACACTTACATACACCGATTGGTTCTCGGCTAACTGATAGCGAGCCGCCATGTCGAAAATAGTGCGCGCGGCAATTTTTTCGTCTGCTGCCACGGTACCTGCGCCAGCAACCGTACGCATTTCACCCAAGTAACGAGCGTTAAATGCTAAGCTCCAAACGCTGCCTTTAAGTGCAATACCGGTGCGCAGCTGCTGCTCCGGCTGATACGGCACTTCATCACCAGCGGTAACGTTGCCCCAAATACCGATGTTTGAATTGAAGCTATTTTGGAACTCTGCTTTTGTGAAGGTATAGGCTGCATCTAGCGCCACATCGATAGCGTCGTTCAAGGCATACGTATAGGCACCTAAAACTTCTGCACCCATCACTTCAACTTCACCGGCATTTACTTGCGCGCCAATGTTGTTCAGATCACAGCCCTGTGCCGCCGTACAATTACCATGCATATTGCTGTAATCACTGTAAAAACCGATTACTTCAAACCGTGCATCGCCACTCACATAGCCGTAATCAACTGTTCCGGCGTAGCGAATACCCGCTTCGTAGTTCCAGCTTTCTTCGTTTTCTTGCTCATTATTGCCCGGAGCCGCAGGTGCAAAACCTTTCTGGACACCCGCTAACGCAACCCATGAATCATTTAAACGGTAGGTAATACCTGCCGCTGGTAAAAACGCAGTGGTGCTATTTTCCCGTAATTCTGGCGTATTTAGGCGCTGTAAATCGCTGCCAAAGTTCTCACGTTTTACCGTGATATCTTCAAAACGCGCACCAAAATCTACGGTTAAATCATCAAAATACATGCGCGCTTTTGCAAATGCAGCAAACGCTTCCGCACTGGCCACTCGGTTCGCATCTGTGCCAGGAACACCGGCGTCTGCTAACGCCATGTTTAACGCCGCATCCATTTCATATAAATCAACCCACTGGAAGCGATCTTCTTCATCTTCGTGATAACGCGCACCCAGCACATATTCATTTCCGTTGATGGCAAAATCATATTGAGTTTGCACACCTTGGCTCAAATATTCGCGGTTGTTATTTTTCAAACGAACACTCAAGGTATCACCCGTTTCCGCGCCCGTTTCAAATGCAGAGGCGAGTTCCAGCCCACCACCTGATAACGAAACACCGCCCACTTGGTCAGCTTTATACCAATTGCGCGCGAATTCATTGCGATAAATCGAGGAAGTAAGCACACCACCATTCGCCAACGCCCACTGGTGAGTGGCTTGCATTAGCGTGTGCTCAGTTGTCATTTCATCAAGCTGAGAAGCAGCATACCGGCCATACGGGTTCGATTGATAATCCGCATCGGTAATACCCATGTAAGTATCATCACTCACTTCATCAGAATATTTAAACTTGAATTCAACTTGATGGCGGCCTGCATCATCAAGGTTCACCCGAACTTTGCTCATGATATCGTTGCGGTAAAAGCCACTTTCGCTGTTCGCAACATCTTTGAAGCCATCCGCTTGGTAACGTAACACTTCAAACACACCGCCGGCACGTTCACCGCTGCCACCCATATAGGTGTGGAACTTACCAAAACCGTGCTCACCCGCACCGATATCCACAAAGCCGGCGAAGTCGTCGTTCGGGATGCTGCGCGACACTAAATTCAGAACACCACCTGTGGTGCGTGGACCATATTGAATAGAAGAAGAACCTTTCAATACTTCCATCGCTTCAATACGCGCAAATGTAGGGAAATAATAAGCTGCTGGTGCTGCGTAAGGAGCCGGAGCAGAAAGAATGCCATCTTCCATTACCGTAATTTTGTCTGAGCGATTCACGCCTGTGCCGCGCATACCAATGTTCGGGCGTAATCCCCAACCATCTTCTTCAAGCACATATACGCCCGGCACGTTGCCTAGAGCCCGCATAATATCGGTGTATTCAAACTCTTTTAGCTCTTCTTCGCTCATGTAGTAAGCAGAGCCTGGCGTTTCATTTACCGCTGCGGCTGAACCTAAGATATTGATACGCTCAATATTTTGCTTTGATTCAGCTTCTTCAGCTATTGCACTACCTGCTGCAATATTAGCTGCGATTGCGGCAGTAACTGCCATGCTTAACAAGGAAGCTCGCGTTTTTTTAACCGTTGAACCTGAGTTAGATTGCACCGATCGTGCACACACTTGAATTGACATCTAGCTATCTCTCCAACATTTACAGTTTTAAATCAATTAATTAAATGATGTTGTTAGCGACAAGGCGCGCGAACACTGCGCGCGTGAGCTGCAACTTCAAATCTAAATAGTAATGATTCTTAATTAGATGACGGAGAGTATACTTAATATCAAATGAGAATCAATCTCATTTTTGAAAAGTTTTTTTCTTTTGTTGCGCATTGATTAAATTTTGAACTATATGCTATACCTCATATACACAGGCAAGCAGTAGTAGCTTAGAATTTCCAAGTAAATTTACATTAAGTTTACAAAATCATTTACCAAATGGAATTAATCAAATGATGACTTCAAACGATAGCGCTGCGCCCCCTGCTGATAGCACCTTTGATCGTTATAGGATAGAGATCTGCATGGGCGACCAAGTTATCAATAAATTGGGTGTACCTGCGAACCGCAAAGCTCTGCATGTGATTGAGATAGCGCGTAACGAACTAAAGCACGTATCTACCGCAACACACGCCAAAGTGCGTGGGTTGAATGGAGATGAAATTGAGATTTACGCGATGGACGGTTGGTTTCGTTGCCAGATGAAAGCACTAAAGCTACGCTAAGTTTATTGCATCCAGGCACCTAGTGACATGGTGCGTTTTTACGCGCCCGTGCGGAGCTTATCCTAAAGCAAACCTCTCCTTCGCAGACCATCCCCAACGCCACTGCGTACAAATATCATTTTACGAAACCCAACAACCCCTTTGTTAATCTATATTTTTCGCCCGCGCGTTTTTGCGCCCACGTTCAGTTAATGTGCATATTTTAAACGATGAGTGGGGTTTTCACCTATTGTAGCGAAAAATATTACAGGGTACGGTAGCTTTGCTGATTAAATATATAAGGACATAAAATGAAAAAGCTATTACCTATCTCTCTCGCAATTCTCCTATCTACTTCGATAACAGCAGCGCAGGCAAATGACACGTGGTATGTCGGCGCATCATATAACGCACAAGAAATTTCGCAATTTAATCGAGATTTTAATACGGCGGGTGTTATAGCAGGCTATCGATTTACGGAACACCTTGCGCTCGAAGCTAGATATGCTGGCGGTACATCAGGGTATTCAGATTTTACGGTTCTGCCAAACGACGCTAGCGTTGAATACAAAGAGGATATCAGTAGCCAAGCGTCACTAATGTTTAAAGCATCTTATCCCGTGTTTGAAGCTTTTAGCGTATATGCATTAGCCGGCTACTCGACAACAGACCTCGAATACAACAGTTACACAGGCTCTTATGACAGTGACGATAATCTCATAGGCTACGCACCTGTAAAAGGAAGCGTTTCCTACGATGGGTTTGCGTATGGTATTGGTATCAATTACAAATTAAGCAAAAATTTTAATCTATTTATTGATTACCAAGTTCTCCCAGATTTCGCACCTGACGATAATGTTTCAGCGAGCTGGAATAGCGCAACTTTTGGTATCAATTACTCGTTTTAGATTTTAACCAGAGTCAATACCGTTTGCTCAATCAGTTAAGTGCCCGAAACGCATTTATCTGATTGAGCTTTCTTGTAACAGCACCACATTTATTTCGTTCTCAAATTTTCTCGCTAACGCGAGCACTTCAGCTACCAGCGCATTACCGCTGCTCGGCTTCAAGTGCGAAACCCATAATTTTTTCGGAAGCTCGGGCATACGCGAGAGTGTGTTCGCCACCATGGCTGGTGTCATGTGTTTAGTACGCACGGCGAGTTCGCGCTTATTATTGGTAAACGAGCATTCCAGCATGAACGTATCAATAGGCGCCAGCTTCGTTAATGAACTGAGTGCGTTATCCAGTGTTGGGCCTTCCATGGTATCGGCACTAAACACAAAATGTTGGTTTTGCATGCGCACGCTTACGCCAACGGTAGGCACCGTATGGTCAACGGCAAACACATGAATTTGTGCATTTTCCTTTTCAGGGCTTGCTAGTGTGAAGGTATCGCCGGGAGTAATTTCAATAAATTCTACGATTGGGGCTTCAGGCGTAGGCAATAAGGTAAAATCGGGCCAAATATTATCGTTGAAAATATTCGTTTTCAGCGTTTCGATCGTGTGCGCTTGGGCAAAAACCTGTACGCGATGCTCCACGTCATCGAACATATTGCTGAGGAATAACGGTAACGCCGCAATATGATCCATGTGCGAATGGGTAAGCACAATATAGCGAATTTTGCGCATCGCTTCGATGGAAAGCGAGCTTAAGCCCGTACCTGCATCGATGAGCGCATAATCACCAATTTGGATACAGGTGCTGCCCTGTGTATCGCTCAAACCCCCGGAGCAACCAAGCACGCGAATATCCATTGCCCTACCCCAGTTAGCCGACACGCAATTCAGTGGCGATAGTGATAAACCACAAGAAATGACACCCGGCTACCACGAAGGTTACCGGCTGACGCACTTTTTCATACCACGCTTGGCTTACGCGTTTCACATCATATTTCAGCCAAAGCATATACACGATTGCGAGCACACCAACAGCCCAAAGGGTAGGCAAAAATGCCACCGAAACCCAAGCCACAATAGAAGGCAGCATACAAATAATCAAGGTGCCTTGCGGGTTATCGAGGCCTTTGGCCATAGTTAACCCCCAATGAATACCGCCTAAAAACGATAATATTACAGCGCTATAAATCAGGAAGGCTTGTGCCAAAGGCGCCTGCCAAAAACCAATGGCACCGAGGATCGCAGTGCCAATGAACGGAATTAACCCCGCCCACATAAGCCGCGTGGCTGTGAGTTCGGTAGCTTCATTCATTTGCTTATTCGACATCGAGCACCTCTTCTTACTTGAATTTTAAGCTAGTTTTTTGCCAGTTTTGCAGAGCACATCTCTTAAAGGATAACCCACAGCAAATAGCCAAAGTAGCCGGCTACAAACAAGCCACCTTCGAGCCTATTAATACGCCCTGGCCGCTTTGCTTTCTTGAAACGAAACGCAAACACGACAATTAGCAGAGTAAATAGCGCCATGATGAGGTAATCGCGGCTTAGTACTTCGGCATCAATACCAAACGGATGAATCGCGCCAGCAATACCTACTACGGCCAGAGTGTTAAATAAGTTTGAACCAATAATATTACCGAGCGCTAAATCGTGTTCATTTTTGCGAATTGCGGCAATGGCACTGGCCAACTCGGGCAAAGACGTACCGATAGCGACAATAGTAAGGCCAATGATTAAATCGCTGACACCAAAGGCCATGGCGATTTCTACCGCCCCCCAGACCAACACGCGGGAGCTGGCGATTAACAGGAACAGCCCAACAAATAGCCACATCAAGGCACGCGCTATCGGCATTCGATGGCTGCTTAAATCCGCATCGGTTTCCAAGCCAAGGGTATCCTCGCCGTTCAGGCCTTGTTTGATCGACCAGCCCATCACTGCGAAAAAGACCACGAGGAGAATGACAGCATCCCAACCGCTAATAAAATTATCCAGAATCAGCCAACCCGCGAGCAAGGTTATCGCGATTAAAATCGGCATTTCTTTGCGCAATACGCTCGATTTTACGGTTATGGGCGCAATTAAGGCGGTAAAGCCCAGCACCATACCAATGTTCGCCGTGTTCGAACCAAACGCATTCCCCAGCGCCAAGCCCGGATTCCCCTGCGCAGCCGCAAATGCCGAAACCACCATTTCGGGTGCCGAGGTACCAAAACCAATAATTAACATACCAATCAGCAGCGGCGACATACCGAAGTGTTTAGCGGTAACCGCAGCGCCTTCAATAAAACGATCGGCGGACCAAATTAACAGCACTAATCCTAAAATTACTGCAACACTTGCTAACAACATTTAGTTTTTCTCCGCCTGATTAGATTCATTGAATATATTATCTTTTTCTACTGCCGGGTAAATCACCGCTGAGATACGCATTATTCGCTTCGCGCATTCTTCTAGCAAGCTAATAATGCGTAATTGCGTGGTTACATCCGGCGCATTGCTCTCACCAGATTGAACATTCGCCAATAGCTCAGAGCGCCGCGTGCGCCGAGCTCGTTCGATATCCGCAATGACCGCGTGCCGCTCTTCTGCCGACATATCTTTCAAGGTACTTGAACGCATCAAGCGCTGAAAATTCTCATCTAATGCCCCGGCTGTAGCCGTGTGCAATTGCTGTTGGTTAACCGTGGCTAATTCATGCAATAAGGCTTTTAACTGCACACTTTCTTCACTGGCCCAATTGAGGTTCAAGAACACGTCGGCATGCTCTGCCATAGAACTCTGGGCGCTAAGTTTATTCCCGAACTCTTGAATCGATTCTAGCAAAGCGGTAGTGTGAAAATCAGGTTCAGGTGCCGCTTCCGCTTCAGCATTCAGAATTTTACGCCCACGCCCCAGCAGTTGTTTGAATACACGCTTTAGCTCTGAGTGCATTGCAGCAACCCCCATCGCAGGCATGGATAATACGGTGTCATCGAGATAGCGGGGCTTTTCGGAAGTAAGTGCCGGCTGCTTGATAAAGCGTTCTACACGACGAATTAAGGAATCGGCCAAGAACCACATTAAAACCAAGCTCAAAAGATTAAACATGGTGTGGAATAACGCCAGGCCCATACTTATATTCTGCCCCGATTCCCCGCCGGCAAGCCACTCAGAAACCCACCATAACGGCACCAACAAGATAAGTGCAATAATCGCCGTAAATACCTTTTCGGTAACATGAATCAGTGCCAACCGCCGCGCATTCGCCGTGGCGCCAATTGATGCCAACAAACTCGTGGCTGTGGTGCCAACGTTCGCTCCAATAACTAATGCTGCGCCTAGCAACGGCGTGAGCACGCCCGTAACCGAAGCGGTGAGAATAATAGCAAGTGCCGCTGATGATGATTGAATAAGTGCGGTAAGCAACGCCCCCACCAACACGCCGAGCACAATGCCGAGTGCGCCTGTGCTGCCAAGCTGTTCCAAGGGTAAGTAATCGGCCACATCAATAAAGGCATCACGCAGGATACCCAGGCCGAGAAAAAGCACACCGAACCCAGCAAGCGCAAAACCAATGTGGGGCGCCCGGCCTTTGCTAAAAAATAACTTCAACAGCATGCCTACGCCAATCAACGGAAGCGCAATTACTTGTACGTTCAGCTTCAAACCAATAACCGCCACGATCCAGGCTGTCATGGTGGTGCCGAGATTGCTACCGAAAACCACCCACGCCGCCTGCCGCAGTTTCAGCATACCCGCGTTGGTAAAACCTAACGTGGTTACGATTACCGCGCTAGACGATTGCACGATGGCGGTGATACCAAACCCGGTAAATGCTGCCCGTAAGCGCGTTTTAGTTGAGCGCTCAAGCAACCCGCTTAGCGCGTTACCAGCCGCGGCTTTTAGGCCTTCTGTCATCATGGCCATGCCAAGCAATAATAAACCGATGCCGCCGAGTGTCATGAATAACATGCAAATGCCGCTCCCGTGTTATTAATCCATTTATGTGCTGCGCTATGTTATGTGCTATGCACTAAAAATCGCGATGACACCGAGGCTCACGAATACTAGGCAACCGAATATACGAATGGCCCGCATGGGAATACGATTGGTAATCCATGCACCAAAGAATATAACTGGAATGAGCAATAAATTCATACCCACTACCGCACCGGCAGCTACTGAAAACATGCTTTGATAATGCGCAGCGAGCATCATGGTAACAATTTGTGATTTATCACCAATTTCAGCCACACTTAGCAATAGAAATGCGGCCAGAAAAGCACCGAGTTTGAAAAATTTACTGTTGGTTTCTACTTGTTCATCTTTTTCTGGCACTAACACGGCGATGCCCATCAGAATAAATAGGGCACCTACGGCATACGAAAGCCAATCGGCCGCAAGAAAATCGCCAAGGTAATAGCCGATAACGCTGGCTATGCCGTGCATTACAATCATTCCGAGCAACATGCCTGCGATCACCGCGCCACGTTGGTTGGCGTAGCGAGCGGCGAGTAGCAATGCTAAAAATTGAGTTTTATCGCCAAGCTCAGCAGCACTTACGGCAACAAGGGCAGCAAAAAATTCGCTCATAGTTCCTTTCCAGCGAAGTTGAAAGTGCGCGGATTATATCAGCCTCGCTATTGCAATGCATGCTCGGGGTGTGTTGCTTTTTTCGGGGGCGTGCTTTGCAGATGATGGTGAGTGGCGCTTCGTGGGGAAGGTATTGTATTCTCGGGGTGTCTGCCGCATGGATGCGGCAGCTCAAGCCTACATGGAAGTACTTGCGGCGTCCCTGAGAAAGCAATACCTCCCCCACGAAAAAGTCACTCACCCAACACCCTGAGAAAGTAATACTTTACTCCCGAAACGCACCGCATTCCGCCCTTGAAATCGCCTCAAACCGCTCAGAAAAGAACAGCCCTTGAATTGATTAGATTCAGCCTCCGTAGCGGCGTATGAGCTCGTTGATGTAGCCGTTGTTCATGAGCTCGCGTAAAGCAGAATTGAATGCCATTACTTCTTCTTCGGTAACAGCGCTCTTCGAGAACATTACGTATACCT
Organism: Aliidiomarina shirensis; assembly: GCF_003987345.1. Classification (GTDB taxonomy): domain Bacteria; phylum Pseudomonadota; class Gammaproteobacteria; order Enterobacterales; family Alteromonadaceae; genus Aliidiomarina; species Aliidiomarina shirensis. The sequence continues at coordinate 219,744 of NZ_PIPP01000002.1, forward strand.
CCGAAGCTGGCAGGCCAATATGATGACGCTGAATGGAATCTCCCAAGCCTCGGCGACGAATAATTGAAGCCGCCACGAGATTATCTTCCAGGAAACCATCAATATCACCATCAAGTAAACGCGCAAGGTTGAGTTCGTTTAAACGCGCACCTACAAATTGATCGGAATATTCACTCCCGTACATCAGCATTTGCAGCTCTTCTCCATAGAAATACTCATTCACAACCCCAACGCGAAGGCCTTCTTCGAGGAACCCCTCAACATCTTCCATAGGGTAACGCGGCGCTTCTTCGCTACGAATAAATAAGCTGAACTGCTCGTTTCTATATGGAATTGAGAACCATGCATAATCTTGGCGTGCCGGTGTCATTGATGCACCCATGATAAGATCGATATCGCCATCTTGCATCCACTCCAGTAACTCGCGCCATGTGCCTTGGCGAGCTTCGAGTACGCAATTTATGTGCGAAGCGGCGCTCTTTGCGATATCAATATCCACGCCACCTACCTCACCGTTTACACTGGTATACTGATAAGGTTCCCAGCTTTCAAAGCCCAGAATTAGATTACATTCCGGAACCTCTTCTCGCATCATCGTATCGGTAGTGTAAGTTTCTGCTTCTGGTGCTTCTTCTTCGGTTGTTACGTCAGGTTGGTTTTCATTTTCTGGTGTACAGCCCACCAGTGCGGCTACAGCCATTACTAACAACATTTTGGTTAGCCAATTCATAAGGCCCCCTTGTTATCTTCATGTGCTTACCTTCAGTGTAGGTGTGGAGTGTGATTTGCGCCAGTTAGCGGAATTTAAATCTGGTTATTGATATATACGCATATCCATATATACTGAACTCATAGATTTTTATGTGAGGAACTAGCGATGCAGAATGCTATTTCGATTTGTAAGGCATTTGGTGACGAAACCCGAATGCAAATTATGTTGATGCTTTTCAGTGCTGAAGAGCTTTGTGTTTGCGAGCTTACGGCTGCGCTCGATCTCTCGCAGCCAAAAATATCGCGACACATTAATATTCTTCGCGGGGCAGGTTTGGTGGAATCGGAACGCCGTGGGCAGTGGATGTTTTATCGAATTGCCAGCTCGGTTCCGTCCTGGGTTGATGCATTATTGCAAAACGAACAAACGCAGTTTGGCCCTGCGCTAATGCGCGCGAACGAGCGCCTATCGGGCATGGATTCACGGCCTCCTCGGTGTTGTTAAGCAAACTCAAATGCTTCACATTGCGTAATATATAAACACCCAATTTAAAACGATATTTTCGCCGAATTGATACACGAAAAAATGAAACATCAACTATGCTTGATAGCATGTTTGCTAATTTAAAAGCATGATTTTGTAGCACATAAGGAAACCGATATGAGCAGTAAAAAATTACGTGTAGGTATTAATGGTTTCGGGCGTATTGGCCGTTTGGCATTGCGCGCTGGCTATACCAGCGAAGCGCTTGAGTTTGTGATGATTAATGATCCAGGTGCTGATGCCACGATGATGGCACACCTACTTGAATTCGATTCCACCCACGGCCGCTGGCCACATGATGTAAGCGCCAAGGGCGATAACATCATTATTGATGGTAAAAAGCTGAAATTCACGCGGGAAAAAGAACTTAGTAAAGTTGATTGGTCTGGCTGTGATGTGGTTATTGAGGCAGCAGGCGTTTTCAAAACCGCGGAAGCATTGCAACCGTTGCTTGATCAAGGCGTTGATCATGTTGTGGTTACGGCACCAGTAAAAAGCAAAGGCGTTCCGAATATTGTTGTGGGTGTGAATGATGAAGAATTTGATCCGCACGAACACTCGATTGTAAGCGCCGCCTCATGCACCACCAACTGCTTGGGCCCGGTGGTTAAGGTTATTAAAGAGAGCTTTGGCATTAAGCATGCCTCAATGACAACGATTCATGCGCTTACCAACACCCAGAGTATTCTTGATGCACCGCACAAAGATATGCGCCGTGCGCGTGCTTTGGGTTCTCTGATTCCAACCACTACCGGTTCTGCGAAAGCTATTACTGTTATTTTCCCTGAGCTTGAAGGCAAAATTAATGGCCACGCGGTGCGAGTTCCTATCGATTGCCCTTCGCTAACTGATATGGTTTTCGAAGTGGAAAAAAGCACCACCGCTGAAGAAGTAAATGCAGCATTAAAAGCAGCCGCTGAAGGAGAATTAGAGGGCATTCTTGGCTTTGAAGAGCGCCCACTAGTATCGATAGATTACAAAACTGATCCGCGCTCATCCATCGTAGATGCGTTATCAACTTTAGTAATCAACGGCACGCACGTAAAAATCTACGCGTGGTACGACAACGAATGGGGCTATTCAAACCGCACTATCGATTTAGTGAAGCGTATCGCGCAATAATTTCAGGCGTGAACTGCGCTCAGGCACAAGCACGGCTTTCAAAGGCTTGGTGCGTGAATAGCGAATTCGGGGCAGGGAAATGCGTTCTCAGGGACGCCGTAAATACGTCCATGTAGGCTTGGCTGCCGCATCCATGCGGCAGACACCCTGCGAACGCATATTCCCTACTCCGAAACACTATTCATCAAGCCTCTTACGTGAAAGCTAAACTTGCGCTAAAACATTGTTTAATAATGGTTTTTAAGAAAACACCCAGAATACTTGTTTCGGCAATCAATTAATAAATAGTAGAGCCTCAACATGAACATAAAGCAATATTTAGTGATTACCGGCAATTACTGGGCGTTTACGCTTACCGATGGTGCACTGCGGATGCTCGTGGTGCTGTTTTTCCATCAGCTTGGTTATAGCCCGCTCGAAATTGCCATGTTGTTTGTGTTTTATGAATTTTTTGGCGTAGTAACCAACTTGGTTGGCGGTTATTTGGGCGCACGCATTGGGCTCAATAGGACCATGCAAATAGGCTTAGTGCTGCAAATCATCGCGCTGGCCGCTCTTACCGTACCCACAGAATTTTTGAGTATTGTTTGGGTGATGTTCGCACAAGCGATATCCGGCATTGCCAAAGATTTAAATAAAATGAGCGCGAAAAGCGCCATTAAAATGCTGGTTCCGGGCGATGCGCACGGCACTTTATATAAGTGGGTGGCGATACTTACGGGTTCGAAGAATGCGCTGAAGGGCGTGGGCTTTTTTCTTGGGGGCTTGTTGCTCACCCTGCTCGGTTTTGTGGGCGCGCTTTACGCTATGATTGGGTTGCTTGCCGTAGTGTGGATAGCGAGCTTGTTTCTGTTGCAGGGTGAATTGGGGGTTGCAAAGGCGAAACCCAAATTCAAAGAAATACTCTCAAAAAGCCGTGCCATTAATATACTTTCCGCGGCACGCATGTTCCTTTTCGGGGCGCGCGACGTGTGGTTTGTGATTGCCTTGCCGGTAACCTTGAGCCAAGTATTTGGCTGGGATCATTGGCAAGTGGGCGCATTTTTAGCGATTTGGGTTATTTTTTACGGTTTTATCCAAGCCATTGCTCCGAAAATAGCCAAAGCTGATGCTTCCGCATTTTTGTGGGCTGGATTGCTTACGCTAGTACCACTTACCATAGCGGTGTTGTTACAGTTTGGCAGCGCTTGGGGTGTGAGCCCGCAATTAAGTATTGTGATTGGCCTGCTGCTCTTCGCCATGCTGTTTGCTATCAATTCATCGCTGCACAGCTACTTAATTATTCGTATCGCCAGCGCCGACGGCGTATCGCTCGATGTCGGCTTCTACTACATGGCCAACGCCATGGGCCGGTTAATTGGTACTGTGCTTTCAGGGTTGGTGTTTCAAATGGCGGGATTTGTTGCCTGCTTACTCATTTCCGCCCTATTCCTGGCCCTCAGCGCGATTATTGTGAAGCCCTTAGAAGCGCAATAATGCCTTTTCAACGCCAAGACTAACTAAAACGGCTCCACGATAAAGCCACCCACCCAGCTACCGAGCCTCAGCTGAAAGGCAAATATGCTCACCATTCATCGCGGTTATACCGTTGTGGCGAGATTCCTGATAAGTTAAGAAGTTGTTATACCTTTCTTCAGGAGTTGTCTATGTTGCAGGATTCTTTGTACGGAGCTGATACTCAGGCCAACGATGTCCGTGATAACTGCGGCTTTGGCCTGATAGCGCAGCTCGATGGCGAAACTAGCCATACCTTGGTGCAAAGGGCCATCACCGCACTCGATCGCATGATGCATCGTGGGGCTATTGGTGCTGATGGCAAAACCGGTGATGGTTGTGGCATTCAAATGCAACTACCGGATTCGTTTTTCCGTGAAATTGCTGCGGAAAACGGCTGGCAGCTCGGGAAAAAATACGCGGTAGGCCAGGTGTTTTTAAGCAACGATGCCAAGTTACGAAATGCAGCAAAAGCCGTACTCGAAGAAGAACTCAACAAAGAAACTCTCACTGTTCACGGATGGCGCGAAGTGCCTGTGGATACCTCTGTGCTTGGTGAAATTGCGGCCTCCAGCATGCCGAATATTCAGCAAGTGTTCGTTTCAGCACAACCTGGGTGGCGCAAAAAAGATCTCGAGCGCCGCTTGTATATGGCGCGCCGCCGCGCTGAAAAGAAGTTGGTGTCTGACACCGATTTCTATGTCCCCTCCTTATCTTGCTTGGTTACCGTATATAAAGGCTTGATGATGCCTGGTGATCTACCGAAGTTTTATAAAGATTTGGCCGATCAGCGGCTAAAATCGGCGATATGCGTTTTTCATCAGCGATTTTCTACGAATACTCAGCCGCGCTGGCCGCTCGCGCAGCCATTTCGTTTTCTCGCGCACAATGGTGAGATTAATACGATTGCCGGTAACCGTCAGTGGGCATTAGCGCGCAGCTACAAAATGCATTCGCCTTTGCTCCCTGATTTGAGTGATGCCGTGCCCTTTGTGAGTGATCGTGGTTCCGATTCCTCATCGTTGGATAATATGCTGGAAATGTTGCTTGCTGGTGGTATGGATCTGTTCCGCGCTATGCGGTTGCTGATACCACCCGCTTGGCAAGGCGACCCGACAATGGACCCTGAGCTTCGTGCGTTCTATGAGTTTAATTCCATGCACATGGAGCCATGGGATGGTCCGGCGGGTGTGGTGATGAGTAACGGCCGCCACGTGGCGTGCAGTTTGGATAGAAATGGGTTGCGCCCTGCCCGCTATGTGGTTACTAAAGATCGCACAATTACTGTGGCCTCAGAGGTGGGCACCTGGGATTACAGTGCTACTGATGCTATTGAAAAAGGCCGCCTTGGGCCCGGTGAAATGCTGGCGGTGGATACCTACAATGGAAAAATTTGGCGTAGCAAGGAAATTGACGATGATTTGAAGGGCCGGCACCCATATCGTGAATGGCTCGATAAGCATATCTTGCGATTAACGCCGTTTGAGAATTGCAAAGGTGAAGAACTCGGTGAGCGCTTGTTTGATGATGCGCGCATGGCGGTTTACCACAAGCAGTTTTTCTACAGTACAGAGGAAATTGAGCAGGTTATTAAGGTGTTGGCCAATGATGCCCAGGAAGCTACAGGTTCCATGGGCGATGATACCCCTGTGGCGGTGCTTTCTACCCAGCCGCGGCTACTTTACGATTACTTCCGCCAGCAGTTTGCGCAAGTAACCAACCCCGCTATCGACCCAATTCGCGAGCGCCATGTGATGTCGCTGGCAACTTGTATTGGCCGCGAGCAGAATATGTTCAACGAAACCTCGGGCTACGCAAACCGCGTGTTGTTCGAGAGCCCGGTATTGATGTACACCGATTTAGATCAACTTAAAGCGCTGGATGACGAATATTACGCGTGGCGTACTTTTGCTCTGAATTACAACCCTGAACAACAAAGTTTACAGCAAGCGGTGCAACAACTTGCCGATGATGTTCAAGCTGCTGTTGAGAACGATAGTATTGTTATTGCTATTCTTTCGGACCGTGATATCGCTAAGGGCCGATTGCCAATTCCGGCGGCGATGGCAACTGGCGCTGTGCAAACTCGCTTGGTGAATAGCCAGGCGCGTTGCGATACGAATATTATTGTAGAAACGGCTTCGGCGCGTGATTCTCATCACATTGCTGTGCTCATTGGTTTGGGCGCTACTGCGGTTTATCCGTTTATGGCTTATGAAACGATTGAGCAATTGGTTGACCAAGGACGTTTGGATTTGCCCGTGCGTGAGGCGGTGGTGAATTACCGGAAAGGTATTAATAAAGGCTTACTGAAGATTATGTCGAAGATGGGCATCGCTTCAGTTTCAAGCTACCGTGGTGCGAGTTTGTTTGAGTTAGTGGGGATTTCAGAAACGCTGCAAAAGGAGTGTTTTCCGGTTTGTCATCGACGAATAAGTGGTGCTTGTTACGAGGATTTCACTCAAGATTTATTGCGTTTGCACCACCGCGCTTGGCTCCCGCGCAAAAAAATTGAGCATGGCGGCTTGCTTAAATATATGCATAACGGCGAGTATCACGCCTATAACCCTGATGTGGTAACTAGTTTACAAGCGGCCGTAGAACATCGAGACGCCGAAGCCTATGCCCGCTTCGCCACAGCCGTAAACGACCGCCCGATCGCCACACTCCGCGACCTCCTCCACCTAAAAAATGGGGTCAGTGAGGGCGAGCTATGGCACTTAAGAGAGCAAGGCGATACGCAAAGCCAAGCAGAATCAGAGATCTTAAGTGCCAGAGCTCAGGGACAACGACCCCATCTTCTTGGGGGGGAGGGTTTGTTTGAGCGGTTTGACACGGCGGCGATGTCGATTGGGGCGCTGAGCCCTGAGGCGCATGAAGCGCTGGCTATTGCGATGAACCGATTAGGCGGCCATTCCAACTCCGGCGAGGGTGGCGAAGATCCCGCTCGTTTCGGCACGCTGAAAAACTCTCGTATTAAACAAGTAGCGTCTGGACGTTTTGGGGTAACGCCACACTACTTAGTGAACGCCGATGTGCTACAAATCAAAGTAGCCCAAGGCGCGAAACCCGGCGAAGGCGGGCAACTACCAGGTGAGAAAGTAACCGCCGAAATCGCTCGGCTGCGCTATTCCGTGCCCGGCGTAACCTTGATTTCGCCACCGCCGCACCATGATATTTATTCGATTGAAGATCTCGCTCAGCTAATCTTCGATTTAAAACAAGTGAACCCCAACGCCTTAGTGTCGGTAAAACTTGTCTCTGAACCCGGCATTGGCACCATCGCCACCGGTGTTGCCAAAGCATACGCCGATTTAATTACCATCTCTGGCTACGATGGCGGCACCGGTGCAAGCCCGCTTACATCGGTAAAATATGCGGGTTCGCCCTGGGAACTCGGATTAGCCGAAGTTCACGAAGCACTCGTAACTAACGGCTTACGCCACAAAGTTCGGCTGCAAGCGGACGGTGGATTAAAAACCGGCCTAGATATTATTAAAGCCGCCATTCTAGGTGCTGAAAGCTTCGGTTTTGGCACCGCCCCAATGATCGCCTTAGGCTGTAAATATCTCCGAATTTGCCACCTCAACAACTGCGCCACCGGCGTAGCCACGCAAGATACCAAGCTTCGCCAGCAATATTTCAGCGGCTTGCCCGAGAAAGTAGAAAACTATTTTCACTTGCTCAAAGACGAAGTAAACACTTACTTGCACGAGCTTGGTGTTAGCGATATTACGCAACTCATTGGCCGTACCGATTTACTTGAAAAAGTAGAAACAGGTTTAAGCCAAAAACAAAGCAAAATCGATTTGAGCCCATTACTGGCATCAGCAGGCGTGCAATCAAAACAGCCATTATTCTGCACCGAAAAGAACGCCCCGCACGATAAGGCACAACTGAATCAACGTTTACTAAATGAATGCACCAGCGCCATTCACGAACGTCAGCGTGCTGAATTCTACTTCCCAATACGAAACGATGATCGGTCGGTAGGCGCCTCACTCTCTGGATTAATCGCCAAAACTCATGGGCTGCAAGGTTTAGCAGGCTCCCCCATTCGCTTGCACTTTACCGGCACCGCCGGGCAAAGCTTCGGCGTCTGGAACGCACCCGGATTACACCTATTTTTAACCGGTGATGCCAATGATTACGTAGGCAAAGGCATGGCTGGCGGCCGCATTACCGTGAAACCAGCGCAAGGCGTTGAACATGCATCCCACGAATCCACAATTATGGGCAACACCTGTTTATATGGCGCCACCGGTGGCCGTTTATTCGCCGCAGGTGTAGCCGGAGAACGCTTTGCTGTGCGCAACAGCGGCGCCACGGCAGTGGTTGAAGGCATTGGCGATCACGGCTGCGAGTACATGACCGGAGGCGTGGTGGTGGTACTTGGCCGCACCGGTATTAATTTCGGTGCTGGCATGACCGGTGGAATGGCTTATGTACTCGATTCAAACGACGATTTCGCTCAACGCATTAACCCCGAACTCGTGGAAGCACTTGCCATCGAAGAGCCTATTTTAAAAGAACATTTACGCGGTTACATTCACGATCATGTTGAACACACCGGCAGCGAACGTTCACGGCAGATTCTGGCTGATTTCGAAAGCTGGCTACCACGGTTCCGTTTGGTGAAACCAAAAGCGCGCGATATTCGTGATCTACTCGGCCACCGAGCGCGTTCCACGGGCTCTATTCGCGTGGAGGTAATGTAATGGCGAAAAATATCTACCAATTCGTTGATGTTGGCCGCGCAGAACCAACCAAGCGCGCACTCCGTGAACGCCAAATAGAGTTTGTGGAAATTCACCAACCCATGGCCGACGTGCAAGTTGAAGGCCAAGCCGATCGTTGCCTAGATTGCGGCAACCCATACTGTGAATGGAAGTGTCCGGTTCACAATTACATTCCGCAATGGCTTGAGCTCGCCGCCGCCGGAAAAATTATTGAAGCTGCCGAACTTTCGCACCAAACCAACAGTTTGCCAGAAGTGTGCGGCCGTGTTTGCCCGCAAGATAGGCTTTGCGAAGGCGCTTGCACCCTCAATGATGATTTTGGCGCGGTAACCATTGGGGCGATCGAGAAACACATCAACGACACCGCTTTTGCTATGGGTTGGCGGCCTGATTTATCCCAAGTTGAAGCACTGGATAAAAAAGTTGCGGTTGTGGGTGCCGGCCCCGCAGGGCTAGCCTGTGCAGATGTACTCGCCCGGAATGGTGCAAGCGTTACCGTATTTGATCGCTACCCCGAAATTGGCGGCTTACTTACTTTTGGTATTCCGGCATTTAAATTAGAAAAATCGGTTATGAGCCAACGCCGGGAGATTTTCACCGGCATGGGCATAGAATTTGAGCTTAACTGCGAGGTGGGCACTGATATCGCCTTTGCCGATTTACTTCGTGATTACGATGCCGTTTTTCTTGGTCTTGGCACCTATAAAGCCGTTGATGGCGGCTTGCCGGGCCTTTCGGCGACCGGTGTTCATCCCGCTCTGCGCTACTTGATTGGCAACACTGCGGCAATCATGAAATACCCCATGCCTGAATACCCGCATATTTCCTTGGAAAACCAACGCGTGATAGTGCTCGGTGGGGGTGATACAGCGATGGATTGCGTGCGCACAGCGGTACGCCAGCAAGCTACTTCCGTGGTGTGTGCCTATCGGCGCGATGCCGAAAATATGCCGGGCTCGCGTAAAGAGGTGCAAAATGCACGCGAGGAAGGTGTCGATTTTCAATACAATTTGCAGCCGTTGGAAATTGTTGCCGATGATAACGGCGCGGTAACCGGAGTACGCTTTGTCCGTACAGCACTCGGGCCACCCGATGCGGCTGGACGCCGCCGGCCAGAGCCGGTTACTGATTCAGAGTTTATTATGGATGCCGATGCGGTAGTGCTGGCGTTTGGCTATCAAGCGGACCCACCAGCATGGTTAGCCGAGCACGGTGTTACCTTTAATGATTGGCGTTTGGTACAAACCAGCGATGAGCATTCGTTACTGCCGCTGCAAACCGAAAACCCGAAAATCTTTGCCGGTGGCGATATGGTACTAGGCGCCGATCTCGTAGTTACCGCCATAGCCCAAGGCCGCACCGCCGCCGAAAGTATCCTCGATATGCTTACGGAGTGAGCTGCTTTTTCGGGGGGAGGTATTGCCTTCTCAGGGACGCCGTAAATACATCCATGTAGGCTTGGCTGCCGCATCCATGCGGCAGACACCCTGAGAAGGCAATATCCTCCCCCCGAACCGCAGCTCAACACTAAGCACCCCGAAAAAGCAGCTCCCCTCAGCCAATCTAAGCCCGAATACTGCGTTGAATTGGGGTTTGTAGGGAGATTAGGGTTTCGGTGGATTGGATTTCATCGATTACTTGGAGGCGCTCGATCAGTAGTTTTTGCAAATCTTCGATGTTTCGTACCAGCACCTTAATTAGCACGCTGTATTGGCCGGTGGTGTAATAAGCTTCGGTTACTTCAGGTAACGCTTCGAGCTTTTTTAATGTGGATGGGTAATCGCCTGCTTGCCGCAAAGTGATGCCGATAAAGCAGGTAATATCGTAACCTAGCTTCTTTGGGTCGATCGTTAGGCGGGTGCCGGTGATTACGCCTGCTTTGCGGAGTTTTTCTACCCGAACATGAATGGTGGCCGGTGAAACTCCGTTTTCTTTGGCTATTTCGGCATACGATTGCCGCGCATTTTCCGATAGCGCGTTCAAAATGCATTTATCTAAATTATCGATCATCTAACACCCTACCCTATTTTTAATAGATAATTAGATAATATCTATATTTTTTGCCTTTTACTTTAATTTAATTATAGCGCAATAGCCAATTTATGATTCAGTATTGAACACAAGCTCCATTTAGCGATAAAACTAACAATACAAATAACGCATTGGAGTAGAACTATGAAAGCCACATTTATCAGCCGTCAGCAGGAAATTCGCTACATTAAAGAAACTTTCACGGAAGCGCTTAGTGATGTATTGAACCTCACCGAAGTGCAGGCTCCGCTGCTTACAGATCCGAGCCAAGGCACACAAGATACGCTTTCAGGTTACGAAAAGGCCGTTCAGGTGTCTGTGAGCTCATTACAGCAACAATATGAAGTGGTGCACTCACTGGCAAAGTGGAAGCGCGCGGTACTTGGCCGTTACGGTTTTGCCGAAGGCGAGGGAATTGTTGCGCAGATGAAAGCGTTGCGGCCTGATGAAGAGGCGTTATCCGAAATTCATTCAGTGTTAGTTGATCAATGGGATTGGGAACAGGTGATCGATAGGCAAGCGCGAACAGAAAAGCAGTTACATGACACCGTACGAAAAATATACGCGGCACTGCAGCAAACTGTGCGAAGCTATACCGACACATTTATTACTCGCGAACCGCCACTTGCGCTACCAACCGACATTCACTTTGTTACTACCGAAGCGCTCTTAGCGCTGTACCCTGCGCTAAGCCCGAAAGAGCGCGAGCATGCTATTGCCAAAAAGTACGGTGCGGTATTTATTCAAGGTGTTGGCGCCGCACTTAGCGATGGTAAGGCTCACGATGTGCGTGCTCCTGATTATGATGATTGGCAGCTGAACGGCGATATTTTGGTATGGAATCCAGTATTGGGTAAATCTCTTGAATTGAGTTCCATGGGAATTCGTGTTGATCGTGCTGCACTTTTAAAGCAGTTGCAGATTACTGGCCGCGCTGATTCGGCAGAGCAGCCATGGCATCAGTTATTGCTCGCAGAAAAGTTACCACAAACTGTAGGCGGCGGTATTGGCCAATCGCGTTTAGTGATGTGGGTAATGCAATTGCCGCACATTGGCTATGTGCAACAAAGTGTATGGGCGCCCACTACGCATGCGGCACATGCTGAATTATTGTAAGTGCTATCGCTTAAAAATCCTTTCCTGAAAGGTCGGAAATCAATCCGTTTATAACATCGCTAACCCTATAATATTTGGTAACAATTTTTATTTCCAAAAGAGGCTTTACTAAATCCTGAAGAGTGCTAAATTCGACGCAAGCTTCTTCATCTTTAGTGAAGCCACCAACTGCTACACAAGCAGTTTTTTTAGTTTTATGAGAGAACATAAGAATGAAAAAATCATTAATTACAGCAAGTTTGCTAGCATTTACACTTTCGGCAGCACCTACCCCAGTAACAGCACAAGACGATGCTTTTGGTGGCCTTAATCCATGGTTAGATTGTGGTATCGGTGCGTTAATATTTCCTGATCATGAAACCGTAGCCGCTATTTCTAATATTATTTGGGATTTAGGAACCACGGCAGTAACTTCAGCTTCTGCATCTCGCGGCAGTTGTAACGGTAACCGTTTAGTAGCTGCACAATTTGTTACTGATTCGTACGCAAATTTAGAAGAAGAAGTTGCGCAAGGTGAAGGTAAACATTTGCAAGCCATGTTGAACTTAATGCAGTGTGAAACCTCTGCTCAACCAGCGGCTATCAATGCAATTCGTAGTAACTTTGCACACGTGATGAGCGCTGAAGAATTCGCTACTTTAGCGCAAGAACAAAAAGCAGAAGCTTTGTTCTATGTTACGGAAGCGGCTTGCACGTTAAGCTAAGTTAATCAGTTTTAGAAAGCGGCACTCACAGTTGCCGCTTTCTATTAACTAACCCGATTCTCCCGGCTTTATTACTCGGGTATTAGCACTTGAGCTTTAGGTATTGTATGCGCATGCTCTTTGGTTTTACGTTGTCCGTCACGTTTCTGGCGTCATTCAATACATTCGCAGCCGATGTAGATCTAGCAAAAGTTTCCCAACAACAAGATTGGCGAAATTTGCTACATATTCCGCGCCATAGCAACCGTAGCGAAATTGAAAACCAAGCTTTCTTTCTTGCTGATAATGGTCGTAACGACGCCGAAGCCGAGCTCCGCGCCACGCTCGCGCTCTTTCAACAAGAGCACGTCGATAACAACGATCATCCACAGTGTATTTATCCTGCCCGTTTTTTCTGGCTTCAGCAGCAAGGGTTACTTGTTGATGTTGAACGTGCTCGTTGCACAGATTTTAGTGAATGGGCTGAGGTTGCAAAGTTAGAATCGTCGAGCCTAATTTTTGCCGATGGCTTTTTAGGGAATCCGGCATCATTTTATGGCCACCTACTATTAAAAAATAACACCCAGGCAGATGAGTTTGGTTCTGAGCTACTCAATAACAGCATGAACTTTGGTGCTGCAGTATCCGATGATGAAAACCCCATCGTGTATATTCTGAAAGGCTTGTTTGGAGGCTATCAAGCAACCTACAGTGCCAGCCATTTTTATCGATACAATTTGAACTACGCTGAAGCAGAACTGCGTGATTTATGGAATTATGAGTTAAATATTTCCGTAGAACAGGCTTATTTATTGGCCGCCCACAATTGGGAACTATTGAATACCGCGTATACCTACTACTTTACTCATCGAAATTGCGCATATCATCTGGGCCGCACTCTTGAACTCGTTACCGATCAGCCAATGATGCCCGCGCATGAGCCCTTTGTATTTCCGATTGCGGTAGTAAACCGGATTTTCAATAACACGATTAATGGCGAGCCTGCAGTGCGCAGCGTGCGCCATGTTGAATCACGGCAAAGCCGTTTTCGTCGCAAATTCTTACAGCTATCAAATAGCGAACAACACGTTGCTAGGCGTTGGGTTGAAACTGAGGGCGATTCCGAAAGTGATTTTTTAGAACTTAATCAAAGCAGCCGTATCCGAGTTCTTGATGTGCTTGCGGATTACTACGAGTTTCAGCTGAGCCAGCAACGAAATGATTCGAACCTAAAGCAACGGAAGAATGAAGTGCTTGTTGCACGTATGCAGCTGCCAGCCGGAGCGGAAGCTTTTGTACCTGCAAACGCGATACCGCCGCATCAAGGCGTAGGCGGTTCTATGTTGCAACCTCGCCTAATACACAATAGTGAGCTCGGTGCAGGTGTTGATTTAACCTACCGCATTGCCTACTACGATATGCTCACACCAAACGCCGGAAAAGCACCCGATTCAGCGCTTTCCATGGGGGAGTTAGGTGTTCGTTGGCATCAAGACACAGGTTTAGAGCTTGCTAAGCTTTGGGCTGTGAATATTGAAAGTTTGAATATAAACCCAACCGGTTTGCCAGGCGATGGTGGCCGAGCCTGGATACTCCGAGCTGGATGGCAACGCAATTACGTGTCGGCAGCAGGAGACGATTTACAGACCTTTTTACGCGGGGGCATAGGCAAGGCATGGCAATTCGGTAGCACCCGTTTATACACTATGTTGGACGGCCAATTAACCGGCGGCGATGATCTGGGAAATAAATTCGCAATCATGCCTCGGGTTGGTTTTACTTACGAGTTTGAACGCAGCAAAGTACAATGTGAAACACGTTTCATTCAAGCCAATAGAACAAATAGCTGGGCATACACCTGCGATGCCAGAGCTATACATGGCAGTAACTGGGATATGCGAATAGGTATTGCTCATGAGGATTACACCGAAGGCTACCTAGGCGTTACGGTTTATTGGTAGCCTTGCAGCAGTACTCCGCTGCTTTTTTCCACGAATAAGCAGATTTCAACCGCTTTTCCTTGATTCCTAAGCCCGAATTCCTTAACATACGCGCCTTGCAGGAGAGGTGGCCGAGCGGCTGAAGGCGCACGCCTGGAAAGTGTGTATACGGTAACCCCGTATCGAGGGTTCGAATCCCTCTCTCTCCGCCAGATACAAAAAGACCGCCCTTGTGGCGGTTTTTTTGTATCTGATGGTGAGAGAGGATTTGGTACGAACCCTTCGTTCGACAAAACGGCAGGATTGCCGTTTTGGACGCGCGAGCATTGCGAGTGCGCCCGCAGGGCGAAGGGCCATGGATGGCCCAAGTCAATCCCGAACCGAATAAGCAAAAAGACCGCCCTTGTGGCGGTTTTTTTGTATCTGGCCCATAAAAAAGCCCCCAATGAAGGGGGCTTAGAAATTTTTAACTACTTCGAGGTGCTTGATTAGCTACCAGTACCAGTAACAACTTCACACTGAATGTTAAATTCAATTGATTCGTCGTCGCCGTCTGGTGTGATAGTTGTAGTGAATTCATCAGCAATCCGAGGATTAACTTTCACATCATAACTATCAGCATCACCATTCAAGTTAGCGAAGTTGTAACCACCTTCACCATTACCACGAGCTGTTGACCATGCAGAACGGCTACCCGTTTCACGGAACTTAACAACTGCGCCTGGAACATCAGTTCTTACTGTAGAATCGTTAGAGCATACCGCAATTAAAGAACCTACTTCGCTAACCGTGTTTTGAACTGGGTTCGAAAGCTCAACTTCAGGTAAATTACCACAAATCGGTACTTCTTCTTCAGAATCATACCAAACAGCACCGCTTCCTGGAGCACGCACTACTACGCGCGCCGTAGCGTTGGCCTTAATACCAGCAATTGACATAAAATTAGCTCGGATAACAGTAGCTGATGTTGCGTCACCGGGAACTGAACCGGAAATGCTTCCATCTCGGCTCGTAACAATCACAAATAACCTTGAATTTGGTAAACTATCGCCAGAAAACGACATCGTAAACGCTTGCGTACATGCCGGCTCATTGCCTGTGATACCAAAGAAAGTTAAGTGATCGGTTTCAAACGAAGCACGGTAAGCTGTACCCGCTGCATTTAATTGACCCACCACGGCTTTGGCATCTTCATTTGACCATTCGCCGGTATCTTCATCGAACGAAGACACATCAAACTCATCACCTGTCGTGATAGTGCGTGCACCACCAGGAATCTCAGTGCTAATAGGTAAGCGAACACCAACTGTGATTGGGTTGCTGAAACGTTTAACACTTACACCTGTGTTATCACGCATAGTTACATCAACCACACCTACCGGTACCGCAACTTCAGTAGCGTTTGCAGCATTCAAACCTGCTGGCACTGAAGAACCCATTGCTGATGAATTCGGGTTTACCGCACCAACGCGTAATGATACTGATGTACCTGTAATCGGATCGCCGCTAGCAGTTAATAATTGCGTACCTTGTGGTACTGATGCATCACCACCCGCATTTTCAGATTCCGCTGAAGCTGTAATTGCATCTGTTGTTGAAGCATTTGCTACGTCGTCTTCTACCGCTGCATCAGCCGTATCATCACTTTCACGCGCCAACAAACCAAGCTCAGTTTCAATTTCTTCTTCATCAGTGGTGAAGTCGATATCAAAACGTTTGGTAAAGTAACCATCAGCAGTAACTAACAAACGCACGCTATCTGGGCTCGCGCCATCACGTAAAGTAAAGCTGAAGCTACCATCTTCAGTTACCAATTGCGTGATTGGGTCGCCATCAACAGTAGCAATGCTTTCTGACGCCGCACCATTCTCACGGAAAGTAATAGTCGCTGTTTCGATAATACCAACACTATCAACATCAACTACGTTGCCGTTTACCACAACCGCAAGTGCATCTGGTACTTCTGGGCCAACCACAACAGGATCTGGCGGTACAACAACTCGTTCATCTGGGCTGCTGCTTCCGAAGCAACCCGTTAACGCTAGCGCAAGAACAGCTGGCATAGCGAGATATTTAAAATTCTTTGTAGTCATGGGTTAACCTTACTGTTTAACGATTAATTATTGTTTCCATACTTGCAAGTATCCGCAGATACCCTCAGCGCGCGTTTTTTTTCTACTGCTACTAACTATAGGTAAACAAAACGCTTAAGTCTAGTGCATTTCGACCTTTTCAGTAACTTTTTATATACATCTCTACAACGATTGAACTTAGCATAGTACGCAAAGATTATTTCATTTTATTTACATCTTAACGATATGTTAAATATACCTCGCGTAACCTAAATGTGTTGTTCTGAATATACAGGGGTGATAACCGCCCTTGATTGAAGAAAGTACGCTCTAAACTCACCGGCGTTTCAAGATGATGAGCCCGGCCCACGGCAAGTGTATTTGCAGATTCACCAATCCGTGTGCCCACGCTATGACGCCATGCTTCATTACCAGAAACTTGACCATAACGGGTGCGAGTAATTGACAATTCTTTACGCGGTGTGAGTGGGATGCTAAACGCAATGCCCGCTACGTTAACATCGGTAGCTTGCGCGAATAGCGCTACATAACCATCACCAAACCAAAAACGCGCTTCAAGTTTTGCGCCTTCATCACCGTAGAAAAAGCGGCCTGCCGTGGCATGAAAACTAATATCACGCTCTACCCAGTTGTAGCGATATGAAGCTGTTTGATAATCGTTGTAGCCGCGGTAATCATTATAATTCAGATATGCAAACTCGGTACTTATTTGATGGCGGCCGCTTTGATCTAGCCACATCAGTTCATTTTTGATACCAGTAAAATCGTTAAACTCTTGGAAAAAGCCAACCTGCCCCTGATAGTAAATACCGAAAGGCAATTCCATAGTGTGATATAGCGCCGCTTGGGTAAGCCCACTGTCCGGATTGAAGCGGCCAAAAGCCTTACCACGCTCGTAATCTTCAGTTCTTACTACGGGTGTTTGCGCACTTACGCTCAAACCACCACCGCGCCACATAGGAACATCGATCGATGCATTTAACGCCAATGCGTAATCATAAACACCGAGTTCCGTAGCTAAACGCGTTGATAAAGCAGGGCCAAGGGTTACCCGAGGTTTAAAGTAGGGGCTGTTGGCATCTGGCATACCTGCCCAAGCAACCCCATTAACCGGTTGCATTTTTCCTCGACGCATATCGAGCATTGGGGCTGCATCACCCAAAATAAATGCGCGGTAATTCTCAACATTTCCGCTAATTGCTAGCATCGGCATGCCGCGAGTTACCAATTGCACGGTAAACTCGGCACCGGATTCATATACCGTTTCGCTAATTCGGCCCATTACTAAGCCTAGTGCATCTAAATCATTGCGTTTAAATACATAATTCTCAAATTGAACCACAAAATGCGCCGATTGATTAAAGCCAACGCTCACACCCTCAAAGCCATCGCGTAAAATCGCAGCCCGAAGGTTCTGCGCCTGCAACGTTAATCCACTTCGGTATTCATTATTACCACGTTCTGCTGGCTCAGTTTGAGCGCGCTGCGCAGAATCTTGCACTGTTCTTTGCTGCGGTGAAAACTCGTGTTGCGTGGAATTTGTTGCATTATGCTCTGAATGCGTATTGCTTTCGACGGAGCGTTGCGTAGCTGAACTTGGCGTCTGCTCTTCTTGTGCGTCGGCGGTGGCGCTATATCGGCCAGCGCTTGGTGCCGGTGATACTGAATTCGGCCGGCGCGCTTGGCGTGAAATAGGCATTGTAAAATTAATGCCCCAAAATGTTTCATTTTCGGCAATTTCAGTGTTGCTATAGAACCGGCTGGTTAAGGTAATACGGCCGATATCGAATAACCACCGCTCTGGAATAGTAACGCGTGCGCCCGCATTAACAGCTTCCGCATCATGCTCAACTTGCAAAGCAAACCAATCCCATGGCTGCCACTCTACGCCCGCAAATACACCATTCATTTGACCATGAGGACGGCTGTTAGAACCCACACCGGTAGAAAAGCGAAAATTACCCCACTCTTTCGAGGCGGCAAGGTAAAATGTTTCGTATTGATTTGCGGCACCACCAAAATCTTTTGCGCCAACCGCTACCGAAAACCATTCTTTCGGAATCACTGGAAGTTGATACTTGATATTAAACGATAAATCTCGTTTACTCGGTTCATCGCTTAAACCAAGTTCCCGCTGTCTACGCAGTACGAAGGTATTGTCATGCATCGTCGTTGAAGCAATAGCACCACTAATTTCTAAACCTTCAAACAACCCTGCAGCGAACACAAAGTTATGCCCATCTAGATATGAATTTCCACGATAATCAAGTTGGTTGTTATAGCTAAAATCGAAATAGCCTTTATCAAGGACTTCGGCGGTAGGCGTATGGAAAATACCTGTGTAGCCAGCAAACGACATATAACTTCGGGGTTCATCATCTGCAAGGGCGGGAAAGCTTGCTAGGAGGGCGCCGCCAACAGCAATCAATTTGAGCTTAGACATAGTCCATCGTCCATCGTCCGGTGGTTGTTATTGTTTTGTTGGCGTATGCAACATTTGTGATAGCGTATTGCAATCGCTGGTAGGAAACAAGCTTTATTTGCTCTCACAAGCCCGAAAAAATTCGCACCCAAAAATGGCACTTAAACAAGAATCATAACGACGAATGTTGTGATTACCGCGAGCATTACATTTAGCACAAAACCTTCACGGCTCATCTCTTTTATGGTTACTTTGCCGGACGCGAATACAATCGAATTTGGCGGTGTAGCCACCGGCAAACAAAACGCACAGCTGCAAGCAATTGCGGCGGGTATCATGAGCACTTCAATGGGTAACCCCGTTGCCATGGCGGTAGCGGCTAATATTGGCATCAGCAACGTAGCGGTAGCGGTATTCGAGGTTACCTCGGTTAAAAACGATACACTGATCGTGAGGATAAACACGAACAGCCAAATTGGCATGCCACCAAAGTTACCTAACGTGCTGCCGATGATTTCGCCCAAGCCACTTTGCATAATGCCTGCGGCTAAACAAATACCACCAGCGAATAACAATAAAATCCCCCAAGGAATATCAACCGCTTGCTCCCAGGTTAACAAGCGCCCTTCGCGGCCATTACTGACCATAAACATGGCTACTACACCGGCAAGCGCAATAGTGGAATCACCCACCAACGTTGCGCCAGTGAGGCCTGTCCAGCCGCCAAACGGTTCGGTGCGAAAAACCCACAAGAAAATAACCGCGCCGAATACCATGAGTACGCGTTTTTCATAGGCACTAATGCTGCCGAGCTTAGGAAGTTCTAATGGTACTTTCAGTGTTAAGCCGCGTGTTAACCAAAGGCCAATGACCGGTAAACCGAGCAATACCATAGGCACGCCAATACCCATCCAGCGGGCAAAGCCAAAAGATTCACCAGAAACTTGTTCATAAATAGAAGCGAAGATTAGATTAGGCGGGGTGCCAATTAAAGTAGCTACGCCACCCAATGATGCGGAATAGGCCAACCCTAATAGTAATGCCCGTTGAAACCGATGATCATCGCTGGCTTCGGCAAGTGCTAGTGCCACTGGCAACAGCGCTAATACAGCGGCGGTATTGGATATCCACATCGATAAAATCGCCGAGGCCAACATAAACGAGAGCACCAAGCGGCGGCCATCGGAAGCACCTACAAAAGACACTAAATTTAGCGCCATACGCCGGTGTACGCCGCTTACCTCAACGGCTTTGGCGAGCATGAAGGCACCCATGAATAAAATAATAACGGGATCGCCAAGCGCTCGGCTCGATTCTTGAAAGCTCAAAATGCCGCCTATAGGCAACAATACAAACGGCAGCAACGATGTTACCGGCAATGGTAATGCTTCGGTTATCCACCACCACGCTACCCAAACCACTACAGCAAGTGTCCAGGCTGCCGGTGTTGGCATTCCAGCCATCATTACCGCGCCCAAAACAATAACAGCGATCAGCGGACCGAGAATAATATGGCTAGGTGCTACCCGCCATTTTTTCACTGCTTCATTTACCATGAGCTTCCTTGATGCGTTTTTAGGCTGTTTCTTCAATCAATACCGCATTCTAACCACAAACATTCGGGAAATCATCGCGCGAACTATTGATCTGCATCATCTTCAGCTAACGAAGGAGTTCCTATACTAACCCCATATCAATAAATGCGGAGCATTTGCCATGAACTTACTACAAGAATTTTTTCGGGATCCAGTGATTTTCTTTTCATTTACTGGCTTAGCAACTGTGCTGGGTATTTGCATTTTCTACGCCATTTACTTCATTTATAAAGTGAAGAAAAACGGCTAGTAGCGCTTTAATCACTCAGTAATTGCCAACCAGATTCGCGTAGGCGCTTGTTACTCAGGCGCTTGTTGCCTCGGGCACCTACGTCATTACTTTTGGGTGCTTTCGCTATTACTTCGGCGGCATCCAGGCCAATTTGGGCGGCTACGTGGCGCACATAATCTTCACCGAACAGCGGCTCATCTTCACACGCGATATACACCTCATCAAGTGTAGCCCCCATAAAGTGCTGCAAGGCTAAGTGCTCAAGCGCGCCCGCTAAATCATCGGCGTGAATACGGTTATGCCACACTGGAGTAATGGTGTACGTGCCTTCTTGAATAGCTCGATACATGCGTTCACGACCCGGGCCATAAATACCTGCCGCACGCACAATGGCTACGTGTGCTTTTTTCGCCAGCAAACCATCGCGCAGTGTGTTCTCAGCAACAAGCAACTGTTCGCCGGTAGCTAAGCTCGGCTCGGTAGTTGAGCTTTCATCAACCCACTCGCCATTTCGTTGCCCGTAAACACTCGTACTGGAAACATACAAAACCAGTGTATCGCTCTCTACCGGTAGCTGCTGCACAAGATGCTGCATGGGCACTACATAGCCCTGATGGTAGCCTTCAGCGCTATATTCCGTAGGTGTTAGGGTTACTACAATAAGATCCCAAGGTTCCTGCATGAGTTTAGCCCACGTACCAGCTTGGCTCACATCACCTGCTCGTACCTGAATGCCATCATTTTCGTTCGCATCATTAGGGCGGCGGCGAATCCCCGTTACGGCAAAACCAATATCAATTAACATCGGTGCTAAGCGGCTGGCGATATCACCATAGCCAATCAACAACGCCCGCGGCTGTTCATCAGCTTCCGTTATTTCCCCATGTTCATGGCCGCAATCAGGGCCATGCTCATGATGGTCGTTATGATCATGCGCATCGTGTGTATCATTATTCGCCATGGTATACCTCATACAATAAGGGCCGAGAAATCTCAGCCCTTAGATTATTTGTTTCATCGAACGTTGCTGGTTTAACGCAACGAGCGTGCAAAATCGAGCATGCGATTCAGTGGTTGCATAGCACGTTCGCCAAGCGCGGCATCAACATGAATTTCATGCATGGCACCACTATTTTCCAGCGCATTTTCGATTGCGGCCAAGCCATTCATCGCCATCCATGGGCAATGTGCGCAGCTTCGGCATGTAGCACCTTCACCGCCTGTTGGCGCTTCGATAAACACTTTTTCTGGCGAAAGCTGCTGCATTTTATAAAAAATGCCTTTATCAGTAGCCACGATAAAACGTTTATTAGGTAATTCTTGGCTCGCTTTAATGAGCTGTGATGTTGAGCCTACGGCGTCAGCGAGTTCAACGATTGCATCGGGCGACTCTGGGTGTACTAAAATAGCGGCATCGGGATACTGTTGTTTTAACTGACGCAAAGAGTTGGCTTTAAATTCATCGTGAACAATGCACGCACCTTGCCATAGCACCATATCGGCGCCGGTTTTTTTCGCTAAATAACCACCTAAATGGCGATCTGGAGCCCATAATATTTGTTCGCCAGCACTATCGAGATGCTCAATCAAATCCACTGCAATAGACGACGTTACCACCCAATCAGCACGCGCTTTTACCGCAGCTGACGTGTTGGCATACACCACTACGGTATGATCTGGATACTGATCGCAAAATGCTGAAAACTCTTCGATGGGGCAACCTAAATCGAGTGAGCAAGTAGCTTCAAGTGTTGGCATCAGAACCGTTTTCTCGGGGGTAAGAATTTTCGCGGTTTCACCCATAAAACGGACACCAGCCACAATCAAAGTATCGGCTGGATGTTCCGCACCGAAGCGGGCCATTTCTAGTGAATCTGCCACGCAGCCGCCGGTTTCTTCCGCTAATGCTTGGATTTCAGGATCCGTATAATAGTGCGCCACGAGCACAGCATTCTTAGCTTTTAACAATGCTTTGATGCGATCGCGGTGTGCATTTTTTTCCGCTTCACTTAGCGGTTTAGGCTTCGCTGGGAAATCAAACTCCAACGGCGCTAACACTTGTGCTTGGGTCATATTTGTTCCATTTGTACTTAGCCAATGTACTGCTAATACTCTACCAATACTCTAATTGCCGGGCCGTTATTATAACGCATGTACGGATTTTGTTCACGGCAAAGGCGCGAAATTGATTACATATCGTGAGCTAGATGTTCCGGTTCAAAATCTGAAAACGGTGTGCAGAGATTTACGTATTTGGTGCAATAGGAGATCAAAGATGGTGGGTCGTGCAGGATTCGAACCTGCGACCAATTGATTAAAAGTCAACTGCTCTACCAACTGAGCTAACGACCCATCTGGAGCTTTGCGGTGATGTATATCGATGTTGCACATTCAGAGCTTGAATGTTTCACGTGATGCTACACAAACTGCGGGTGGAAAAAGTGGTGGGTCGTGCAGGATTCGAACCTGCGACCAATTGATTAAAAGTCAACTGCTCTACCAACTGAGCTAACGACCCACTTACAAACTTTTCCATCACCAAAACGAAATATAAAGTGTTTATACTTTGCTGTGGCAACGGCGGCATAGTTTACTGAAATATCGCTGTGATGCAAGAAAGAATCGGCCGTTAATCTGCATTTTTTTGCAATTAACGGCCCTTTCGCTCGATTTATAATCGAAACGTAGATTTTCTAACTTTTCTTTAACTTTCCGCTGATTACAAATTCTCCAACTGACGGCCAGCCATTTCAGCCTCAGTAGAATCAGCATATTCTGAACGCACCTGATTAAAGTAACGTTGTGCTTCGCTACTATTATTCTCAGCTGCGGCGATCATGCCTAATTTAAGTAAGCAATCAGCACGTTTATTGGAATCAGGAAAATCGCGCACCACGGTAGAAAAGTGCTTCTTCGCTTCCGTGTAGTTTTCTTGCGCGTAAAATAATTGGCCAAGCCAATAGTGGGCATTATTGGTGTAAGAAGAACCCGGGTAGTTCTCTAAAAATGCTTGGAACTGCGGTATCGCACGTTCGTACTGACGCTCTTGTAACACCAGCGCCACCGCACGATCATAAGCTTCATTCTCACTTTCATTCTCTGAGAAACTCACATTAGTATTCGGTAAGGTTGCTACCGGTGTTTCCGCCGATTGCCGAATTTGTTGCGAGAGCCTATCGAGCTCCTGGTAAATATCACGTTGACGCTGCAATATTTGTTCAAGCTGATGCGCATGCTCTTCAGAAGCTCCGCGTAGCTCACTAAGCTCGCGTTGTAACCGCCCCAATTGCTCGAGCATTTCGCCTTGGCCTTGGCTCCGCCCAGCCAACAACCGCTCAAGTCGATCTAAACGCTCTTGAACTGTTTCATTGCCTTGCGCATTTGCCGCATTGACCACGGGCGCACCTTGGGCAAACACCATGGTGCTAAAACTAAATGCAATCACTAAGCCTGAGAGTTTCATCAGCATATTTTCTAATCTTCCTATACATGCCGGTAAGCAGCTTTAACTCTGCTTACCGGGCGTGTAGCTTTTTAATCGTAACAGCCGTTTTAAATCTACTAAAATTAGTAAACTAAAACCGCACGACGATTTTGTGACCAAGCACGTTCACTGCTGCCACGCGCTAATGGCTTCTCTTCACCGAATGATACAACTTCGATTTGCGAAGAAAGCACACCTAAATTACGCAAGTAAGTAGCTACGGCGTTACCCCGGCGCTCGCCTAGTGCAATATTGTACTCTGGCGTGCCGCGCTCATCGGTATGGCCTTCAATAACTACCGTTACTGATGGGTTCCGAGATAAGTAATCAGCATGCGCAGTTAGTAATTCCGCGAACTCACCACGCACTGTTGACTCATCAAAATCAAAGTAAATGATGTGTTCTTGGCGTAACTCCGCGTAACGTTCTTGACGTTGCTCTTCAGGCGTTTGCATACGTTCTGCAGAGCCCGTTGTTACACCACCACGGCTTCCATCGGTAGTTTGTTCGCTGCCGGTTGTGCCTGAGCTAGAGCTATCCATATCTTCATCTGGTGAACTAGAACATGCCGCCAACGTGGCGATTGATACTACAATTGCGAATGTTTTTAAAAATTTATTTAACTGCATTTTGCGAACCTGCTCAAAGTTGAAGGTGAATCATCAAATTAAAAATATCACGTTTTTTAAGTTAGAGGAACGGTGACCAAGCCGGTGCTTTAACTTCGCCATCACGGGAAGGTAAGCGAGCTCGGAAACGTCCATCCATTGATACCAGAGCCAGCACTTGTTTACCGTTGTGCGTGGTGCTGTAAATAATCATACTGCCATTTGGTGCCACACTTGGCGATTCATCCAAGGTCGTTTGCGTAAGCACTTGAAAATTCCCGTTGGGGTAATCCTGCCGACCAATGTGAAATTGCCCATTGTCTCGGTGTACTACCACCATTCCCTTACCATCGGGAGTTACCACGCCACCTAAGTTGGCTTCACCTTCAAAGGTAACGCGGCGAATACGTTTTGAATCTAAATCAACTCGATAAATTTGCGCCCGACCGCCACGTTCGGAAGTAAATGTTAACGATTTCCCATCTGGCGTCCAGTAGGGTTCCGTATCGATACGCCAATGGTCGGTTATTTGCTCAACATTCCGGCTGGCAATATCCATTACGTAAATATCCGGCGCGCCATTCTTTGACAGCACCATAGCCATTTTCGTGCCATCAGGCGACCACGATGGCGAACCGTTAATCCCACTAAACGACGTTAACTTTTCGCGCTGAGTGGTATAAATGTCTTGAATAAAAATTTCCGGGCGGCCATTTTCAAAGCTTACGTACGCCAAACGATTCCCTTCTGGAGACCAGCTTGGCGACATCAAAGGCTCTGGAGAGCGCAACAATACACGCTCGTTGTAGCCATCATAATCACTCACCATCAAGTGATACGGGTTTTCTTCATCGAAATCTACATAAATATAGGCGATTCTAGTTAAAAATGCCCCCCGCTCCCCTGTTAAGGCTTCGTAAACAACATCAGAAATACGATGCGAATACTGGCGGAACTGGTTCGGGCTCACCACTGAACTACGGCCATCAATAACATGATCGTTACTATTAATCAGAGCGCCATCGACTAAAGCTTGCGCAGTACCGCCGGTTATTTGTCCGCGCAGCGGATCAATAAGCTCGTAAGTGACTTGAAAGCGGTTACCCGAAAGTGGGCTAACTTCGCCTACCAGCATAGCTTCCACGCCCAAACGCCCCCATGCGGCATAATCCTCAACGTCGAGATCTTTACCTGGCTGGCCTGGCATCTGTGCAGAATCAATGGGATTGAAACGGCCGCTACGGCGTAAATCTGCCATCACGATCTCTGCGAAGTTATAAGGCGCTTCACCTTCACCAAGCCACTGAAACGGTACAATAGCTACCGGCCGCGCGCTATTTTGCCCTTCCGTAATCACAATCTCGAGGGTGCTTTGCGCAGAAGCGGCGCTTATTGATGCCCAAATTATTAAAATTCCAATCAGTACGCGTTTCATTGCCTCTCCACTTAATCAATTTGCGGTTCTACCCGCAATCGGAAATTTCTTAACTGCTCATAAACATCAGCATCATCAGATACGGGTAAGTTCCCGGCTCGTAAAACTGCAGCGCGCGCTGATTCACATACTGCTCTATCACCTTCGCCTATCTGTACGTTGGTTACAAAGCCATCACGGGCTAAGCTAATGGTGAGTACACAGGTTTTCCCACGCATGCTCGAATCGGTTAACCAGTTACGCTGTATGGCCCCTCGAATCAGCGCTTGGTAACGCTCAACCTCGGTAAGCACCCGCTGTTGCCGCGCTCGATTTCGTTGTTCCTGCTCACGTTCTAAGCGTTCTTGTAATTGCCGTTCTCGCTCTGCTCGTTCCCGAGCCGCTTGTTCTTGCGCTCGGCGTTCTTCTTCGAGCCGTTGTCGCTCAGCAGCTGCGCGTTCTTCCGCTTCTTGTTGTTGGCGTAAACGCTCTGCCGCTTGCTGGCGTTGCTGCTCAGCTTCGGCGCGTTCCCGTTCGGCCTGTTGCGCTTCTTCGCGTGCACGCCGTGTACGCTCAGCAGCCTGTTCACGTTCTGCAGCCACTTGCCGCGCTCTTTGTTCTTCTCGTTGCCGTTGTTGTTCAGCCTCGCGGGCACGGCGTTCTAAATCAGCTATGCGCTGTTCTTCAGCGCGTTGCTGCTCAGCGCGTTGCTCTTGAATACGTTGCACTTGCGCTTCAACCTGCGCTTGATCTACCGCCACTGCATTTACAATTTCTTGCGGTGGTGCTGATTCTGAATCATCAACGGCACTTTGTATACTGGGTTGATCCTGCACTTCCGGCAATGTTGGCGTATATTCCATACTCATCACAATGGCTGTGCCTAAAAACAAATGCAACAGCAAAGAAACACCAATCGGCCGCCACGGCAAATCACTACCAATGCCTTTATTACCTGGCTTACGCGTCGGCTTTTGTGCCTTATTTGTAGTTACATTCTCTGTAGAATTCACCATTGGGTTACTCCGGCGGGCGTGTCATGAGGCCAACCTGAGTGGCACCAGCACGCTGCAATAACACCATTAACTGAATCACTTGATTGTATGCAACAGCACCATCACCACGAACAACCACAGGCCGCTCTGGGTCAACCACTAACTCAGCCGCTACCAGGGTTGCCAAATCAACCGCCGACATCGCTTCTTCTGCGTTGCCACCTACGTTCAAAAAGTAATTACCATCGCGATCAACAGAAGCCACAATAGGTGGACGGCTATCATCGCTAATCGCTTCCGATTGCGCTTGCGGTAAATCAACCTCTACGCCTTGGGTAATCAAGGGCGCGGTTACCATAAAGATAATAAGAAGCACCAACATAACATCAATGTAGGGCACAACGTTTATTTCCGATACCGGCTTACGCCGTTTGCGCGGAATGAAGGCTTCCATAATTAGGCCTCCTGTTCCCGCGTTGCACCCTGCTCACGCGCAGAAGTTTGGCCTACAGCCGTAGCGGCTTGGCGTTGCAGAATCCCCGTGAACTCTTCGGCAAAATTGATGTAGTTGCCATCGATAGTGGCTACTTGATTGGAAAATTTGTTGTACGCAATTACCGCTGGAATTGCCGCGAATAAGCCCATTGCTGTGGCGATAAGCGCTTCGGCGATACCCGGCGCAACCATTTGCAGCGTAGCTTGTTGTACACTGCCAAGGGCGATAAATGAATTCATGATGCCCCAAACCGTGCCGAACAAGCCGATATATGGGCTAATTGAACCAACCGTGGCTAACACAGAAAGGTTCTTCTCGAGATTATCCACTTCCCGACTATGTGCTACGCGCATGGCCCGCTGAGTACCCGACATAACGCTAACGGCATCCATGCTGCGCACTTGCCGTAACCGAGCAAACTCACGAAAGCCAGATTGGAATAAATGTTCGGTACCCGTGGCTTTACCGCCGCGTGCGCTTACTTCTTTATACAGTTTGGCAAGATCAACACCGGACCAGAAACGCTCTTCAAATTCCAACGCATCTTGCTGCGCACCGTTTAAAATTTTTCGACGTTGAATAATGAGTGCCCACGAAAGAATAGACATCAAAACCAATAAGATCATTACTGCTTTTACAACTAAGCTGGCTTCTAAAAACAAGCCAATGAAGGACATATCAGCTTCCACGCCGGATTACCTCTAATATTGGACCGGGAATTGCTACCGGTTTCATAGTACCTAAATTCACGCATGCTGCTTTGACTTCGGCAACACACAATAATTCGCCTTGCTGATTAAAAATTTTCTGCACACATTCAAGCGAAGCTTTGCGAATACGCTGCGGTTCAACGGTTACCGATAAGGCATCATTAAAGCGAGCTGGCGCTCGTAAATCAAGTGCTACATGGCGAACAACAAAACCTATTTGTAGATCCAGCCACACATCTTGATCAATGCCCAGCGACCGCAACCATTCAGTACGGGCGCGCTCACTGAATTTCAAATAGTTGGCGTAATAAACAATACCGCCAGCATCTGTATCTTCATAATACACGCGCACAGGCCAAGAAAATATTTGCGCGCTCGCTAACTCATTCTCTGCTGCCATTTTCGCCCTTATTAAGATCTACTTAGTGCTATCAATTACATTTTTAACGCTTGGCGAAGCTGAAAGGTACTATACCTCACCCATGAACGGAAATTAAGCCAAGCGCAATTAAGGTAAAGTAATTTTAAATAATTTTCGTGACGCCAAGCGTTTTGCCTTCGCTCACTTTTTTCAATTTCACTTCACAAGAGTTTTTCTTATCGCTCAAAAAACAACCGACATTAGCAAGTTGCTGTTATAAAAGGAATTAATGCAATTGTTATGAATATGTTGGCGTAAAAATAGCCGTTACAATCCTTTAACACATTAAAAATATTAATGTGAACCTATAGTTTTTCTCGTTTGATAGTGGTCGGATAAGCCTTATAATACGCCTCGTGTTCAAGGCAAACCCTTGGCAACCAAATTTAAGGTTCGATTGTCGCGACCCTTATCGTGTAAGTGAAAACTTACGCAAACGTTTCAAAGTAGTTCCCTGATGTAAGATTTCCTCCTTGTTGTTGTTACAACCTTTGCCCACTCTTTTTAGAGTGGGCTTTTTTTTGCCTGGCGTTCAATATCAATACCGCAGACAAAAAGAGAACAACAATTAGGTTTTACTTAAGCCAAAGTGAGTATACGCATGATTCGTTGCTATGCGGCCACGCGGTGTACGTTGAATATAGCCTTGCTGAATCAGGTAGGGTTCCAACACATCTTCAATGGTATCTTTTTCTTCGCCGATTGCCGCAGCAAGGTTTTCTAAACCTACTGGGCCACCCATGAATTTCTCGATAATAGCTTTCAGCAATTTACGGTCCATGTAATCAAAGCCTGCTTTATCCACATCAATCATATCAAGTGCTGCCGAGGCTACATCGGCGGTAATTGGCCCACTTGATTTCACTTGCGCGTAATCGCGCACGCGGCGCAACAACCTATTCGCAATACGCGGTGTGCCGCGCGAACGCATCGCTACTTCTTTGGCAGCATCAAGCACTAAATCCATTTCTAAAAAGCCAGCCGAACGCTGCACAATTGAGGTAAGTTCAGGAATAGAATAAAACTCTAGGCGTTGCACAATACCAAAGCGATCACGCAACGGCGACGTTAACGCGCCAGCTCGAGTGGTAGCGCCAACAAGCGTAAAGGGTGGAAGATCGAGCTTAATTGAACGCGCTGCCGGGCCTTCACCAATCATGATGTCGAGTTGATAATCTTCCAAGGCAGGATATAAAACTTCTTCAACTACTGGGCTTAAGCGATGAATTTCATCGATGAACAATACATCGTGAGGTTCTAAATTAGTAAGTAGCGCCGCTAAATCACCCGCTTTCTCGAGCACGGGGCCAGAAGTGGTTTTAATCCCAACGCCCATTTCATTGGCGATAATATTCGCCAATGTAGTTTTACCAAGGCCGGGAGGCCCAAAAATAAGCACATGATCGAGTGCGTCACTGCGGCCACGTGCTGCCTCAATGTAGATACTAAGTTGCTCAACAACGTGCTTTTGGCCTGTGTAATCAGCTAACCGCTTTGGCCGTATGGCGCGATCAATGATCTCATCATCGCCAGTAGCTTTAGGCTGTACCGGCCGTTCTGGCATCATCGAATCTGCTTCAATCATTATTCACACCATGCATAATATTTTAGTTCTTCGAGTTAATGGTTCATGTTAAGAATTAATGCAATGCTTATAACTACATCATTGCTTTTAGCGCGGCACGAATCAACTCTTCTGAGTTCATACCCTCAACAAAAACTTTTTTCAATACCGGCTGGGCCTGATTTTCTTTATACCCTAATGCCAATAACGCGCTTAATGCTTCTTCTCGGGCGGAGGGTGGCATCTCCGCGTAGTCCAACGGCGCAGCCGCCGCCGAACCCGGTAAACCGGTGTCCATCTCCGCCCCGCGGAAATCTTTTAAGCGATCGCGCATTTCTACCAATAAACGTTCCGCTGTTTTTTTACCCACCCCCGGAATTTTTACCAACGTAGATAAATCACCGGTTCGCACACTTTGAATAAATTGCGGAGCACTCATGCCCGACATAATCCCAAGCGCCATTTTCGGACCAACGCCCTGCGCTTTAATAAGCAAGCGGAACAAAGCTCGCTCATCTAGGGTGTTAAAACCGAACAGCAATTGCGCATCTTCGCGTACTACAAAATGCACCCATAAAGTTGCAGGTTGGCCAATTTCCGGAAGTTCATAAAAGCAGGTCATGGGCATTTGCACTTCATAGCCAACACCATGAACATCAATCAGAAGTTCCGGAGCTTGTTTTGCTATTAATGTGCCTTGTAATCGTCCGATCATGGAATTGCCTTTAGCTTAGCGTTTGGTTAGAAGTAGATTTGTATTCAAATGGCAAATCGCTACGGCCAACGCATCGGCGGCATCGGCTTGCGGCATGCGTGGTAATTTCAATATATGCTTTACCATGTGTTGCACTTGTTCTTTTGCTGCGCCACCGGTTCCCACCACTGCTTGCTTTATTGCTCGAGCGGCATATTCGTGAACGGGAAGCTCCGCGATAGCCGCGGCGACAATTGCTGCGCCTCGGGCTTGCCCAAGCTTCAACGCTGAATCAGGGTTGCGCGATATAAATACTTGTTCGATGGCAAATTCAGTAGGCTCAAATTGCTGCACCAACTCTTGTACACCATCGTGAATCATTTTCAGGCGGCTGGCTAAGGGTATATCCGTTGAACCGCCTGCACGGGCTAATTTTATACAACCACTGCCCAAATACGTAAGTTTACCAGCGTGCAATTGCACCACACCATAGCCAGTAATTCGCGAACCGGGGTCGATGCCAAGCACAATTCGCGTCATGTATTAATCCCAGGCTGATTCAGGTAGTTCTGCGTTATGATAGACGTTCTGTACATCATCAGAATCTTCCAACATATCAATCAGCTTCACTACTTGTTTCGCTGTATCTTCATCAACCGCGCTGTAATTATCAGGAACTTGGGTTACTTCGGCATTCACTGGGTTAAAACCCGCGGCGCGCATAGCATCAAGTACCGCACCAAAATCAGCGGGTGTGGTATACACATCGAAGCTACCATCATCGTTCACCAGCACATCTTCCGCGCCAGCTTCGAGCGCTGCTTCCATAAGAGCATCTTCTTCCGGGGCAGGTTCTTCTTCGGTAGCGGCAAAACTTAATACGCCGCGTTTATTAAACATAAACGCTACACTGCCATCGGTGCCCAAGTTGCCATTGCATTTGGAAAACGCAAAGCGCACTTCCGCAACGGTGCGGTTACGGTTATCCGACATGCATTCAACCATTACCGCAACACCGCTTGGGCCATAACCTTCATAGGTGATCTCTTCAACGTTATCACCATCCAGCTCACCGGCACCGCGTTTGATCGCGGTATCAACGGTATCGCGCTTCATATTGTTCGATAACGCTTTATCAATAGCCGCACGCAAGCGTGGGTTACTATCAGCATCGGCGCCGCCTTCACGGGCCGATACTGTTATTTCTCGAATGAGTTTAGTGAATATCTTGCCGCGCTTAGCATCTTGCGCGGCTTTGCGGTGTTTAATGTTCGCCCATTTTGAATGACCGGCCATTTAGTTTCTCCTCCTTCGCTGCGGGCTGTTCCTTCTCGCCGCGGGCGCTACTCCTTCGCTGTTGACGTTGCTTCTCGCTCAGCGAGCGCCACGCCCAACTCGGCTAAGGCAGCCGGGTTCGCATACCCTGGCGCGTCCGTTAGTGGGCATTGCGCGGTAGTAGTTTTCGGGAACGCAATTACATCACGAATTGAACTTGCACCTACCATCAGCATAACCAAGCGATCAAGGCCAAAAGCCAAACCTGCATGCGGTGGCGCACCGTATTTTAATGCTTCGAGTAAAAAGCCGAACTTCTCTTGGGCTTCTGCTTCATCAATACCCAAAATACCAAACACGGCTTGTTGCATAGCGTTATCGTGAATACGCACCGAACCGCCGCCCACTTCACAACCGTTCAATACCATATCGTAGGCATTTGAAAGCGCGGTTGCTGGGTCCGCTTTAAGTTCTTCAGCGGTTACACCTATGGGTGCCGTGAACGGGTGATGCAATGCAAAGAAGCCTTCTTCGGTTTCTTCAAACATTGGGAAATCAACTACCCATAACGGTTTCCAGCTATCTTCTACTAAATCGAAATCTTGGCCAAGCTTCAAGCGCAGTGCGCCTAACGCTTCGGTTACCACAGTTTGCGAATCAGCGCCGAACAATAAAATATCGCCATCCGCAGCATCAACCCGGGCCAAAAGCTCGTTCACCACATTTTCTGGAAAGAACTTCAATACCGGTGATTGCAAGCCTTCGATACCTTTCGCGCGTTCGTTCACTTTCATCCATGCCAGGCCTTTCGCACCATAAATACCTACAAAGTTGGTGTATTCATCGATTTGCTTACGGCTCAAGCTCGCGCCACCTGGTACTTTAATGACGGCTACGCGGCCTTTGCTATCATTGGCTGGGCCAGAGAACACTTTAAATTCAATATCTTTTACCAGATCAGCAATATCAACCAACTCTAATGGGTTACGTAGATCGGGTTTATCACTACCATAGCGGCTCATAGCCTCGCTATATGGCATGATTGGGAAATCGCCTAAATCAACATCCAGCATTTCTTGGAACAAGTTGCGTACCATATCTTCGGTAAGCGCACGCACATCGTTCGCCGACATAAAGGTGGTTTCAATATCGATTTGGGTAAATTCTGGTTGCCGATCAGCACGTAAATCTTCATCACGGAAGCATTTTACGATTTGGTAATACCGATCGAAGCCCGACATCATCAGTAATTGCTTAAACAACTGTGGCGATTGTGGCAACGCAAAGAACTTGCCTTTATGCGTGCGGCTTGGCACTAGGTAATCGCGTGCGCCTTCGGGGGTTGCGCGCGTTAACATGGGGGTTTCAATATCGAGGAAGCCGCGGCTATCCATATAACGGCGAACAGCACTCGCTACTCGCGCCCGAAACTGAATTTTTTCATTCATTTCTGGACGACGAAGATCAAGATAACGATAACGCAGGCGTTGCTCTTCACTTACCTGCTGGTTGTAATCAATAGGAAGCGGTGCAGAACGATTCAGAATGGTAATTTCTTTGGCCAGCATTTCAACTTTACCGGTAGCCATGCGCTCATTAATCTGCCCTTCCGGACGCGCCCGCACTTCACCTTTAATTTGCACACAAAATTCTTGGCGCAATTTATTAGCTTCGGCAAACATTTCCTGTAAATCAGGATCGAACACCACTTGCAATAAACCCGTGCGATCACGCACATCGGCGAAAATTAGGCCGCCGAGATCACGCCGTTTATGAATCCAACCGGCTACGGTTACTTGGTTTCCAAGCTCTTGTTCGTTTACCTGCTCACAATAATGACTGCGCATGTTTATCCACTTCCGTTATTCAAGAATTTGCGTTTTGGGCATTGTCTATTTAATCGGTAAGTATAAAGGAGAGCGGCAGGTAAAGTCACCCGCCGTAAGCTATTAGCTGGAAGTTAATCCGCTGATTTAGCATCAGCTAACACAACGCCGTTTTTTCCCGATTCTTTTACCGCGTACATTGCGTCATCAGCGGCGGTAAGCAGTGTATCGTATTCGCTACCATGATCGGGGAATACGGCCACACCGATACTGGCACCAATTTTTGCTTCGCCCGTAGCAATTCGGTAAGGCATCGATACCCTACTGAGCACTTTTTCTGCGATTGCTCGTGCTTGCTGTACCTCAGTTAAATTCGTTACCAGAATAAGGAACTCATCACCGCCATAACGTGCCACGGTATCGTTTTTTCTAACCACTCGGTGCAACCGCTGAGAAACCGCAACCAATAACTCATCGCCGGCATCATGCCCATCGTTATCGTTGATCGCTTTGAAGCCATCAAGATCGATGAATAAAAGTGCGCATTTTCGCTGATTTTGGGTGTGCGTGATGATCGCTTTCTGCGCTTTTTCAATGATATTCATACGATTCGGCAAACCGGTTAATTCGTCGTGATACGCTTTATAGCTGATTTCCGCTTCGAGGACTTTCTGCCGTTCAATTTCACGGCGTAAATGCGCCATCCAAGCTAATATAGCGGCAAGTAACAGCAGCACTGAAATTGCCACAATGAATGCCCACCGTTGCACCGCAT
The DNA here is from genome assembly GCF_003987345.1 of Aliidiomarina shirensis. GTDB lineage: Bacteria > Pseudomonadota > Gammaproteobacteria > Enterobacterales > Alteromonadaceae > Aliidiomarina > Aliidiomarina shirensis. The sequence goes on from NZ_PIPP01000002.1 coordinate 254,728, forward strand.
CGCGATCTAAGCCCTCGCGCAGCAGCTCAGGGTCAAACCAACGTTCTTCAATTTTTTGTACATCGCCATCGGTGGTTGCGAGAATTGCACGATCCAGCAATGGCACAATAGATTCCCAATCCGAGCGCACACCAATACTCACTTCATCGCCGGGTAAATCTCGAGCAATATGCACAACAGCGCCAGTGAGGTTCAGCTCGCGCACGCGGTTCATTAATAAAGGTAAACTATCTAAATAGGCGTCCGCTTCACCTTCCAACACGGCATTTAAACCTTCTTCCGGCGACATTACCGGCAATACCGTTATATTTTCAGCATTTTCTGCGGTTTCTAAAATGCTGTAGCTGGTAACAACCGCAATGGTTACTTTTTTATCGGTCGTAAAGTCATTGAGCCGAATAGGCCTTGATTCCAAACTCATCAGTGCCCAATCAACTTCCCAATAGGGCACGGTAAATTCGGTGTACAGTAATCGGCTGGGCGTTGGCGACATAAAGCTCAACGCATCTATACTGCGATGCTCAAGCGCTTGCACACACTCTTGCCAATTTCCACATTCGGTCCATTCGACCTGAAGGTTTAACCGGCGGGAAATAAGTGTAATAAAATCATTATCAAGACCAACCGGATTACCGCTTCGGTTTCTTGAAATAATAGGCGAAGAATCATCAGGCAGGCCGATTCGTATCGTGCCTACTGCAGCTAAGCGCTCAAGTTCTTCTGGCCGTAATGAAATTAGATCGGCATTCGAATAAAAGTAATCATCTAAAGTTTCGCCACTCACATCCACCGATTTAACGATAGGCCGTGAAAGCTGCAATACCGGTTTGCTTTGTTGTGCATGCTGCAGTGCTTGCTCGCCGTTACACCACCATACAAAAATAGCCTCAGCGGCTATCATGTCGGCCAATGAACGACCAATAAGGCCTTGCTCGGTGCTAAAAACTCGAAAAGTTAACTCCGGGTAAGCCCGTAATAAACGAAATCGCGTTGTGTTATCGGGAACGCCGATCACAAAACCCGATAATGCCTCTTCCGAGGCGGGTAAATGGTCGGCTAAACAAAGTTGCTCAACCGTAGTATCGGCGAGCAGTGGCGAAGATTGTGTGATCGCAGATAGATTAGGCTGCTGCAACCCACTAACAGAACTAGCAAGGAATATGCGCTCGAAGCTCAAAACACTGGTAGCAAAAGCGCTGGCACTCAACAAGCTGAGGCCAGTGATGATGGCTATGGTTGCAAACTTCAGTTTCAGGTACAATTTAATTATTCTCAGTTATTTCTACACCCTTAGTGTAGCTGGTAAAGCACACATTTAATGTAAGAAAATACAAATGAAACCAAATCAATCTTCGCAGCGTGATTCTGTATACGCGCAACCACTAAATAAAGTAAGTGATTTCGCGTTTGATACCAAAGTAGCCGATGTGTTCCCTGATATGATCAGCCGCTCTATCCCCGGATATGCCACTATCATTGATACCATAGGCCGCCTTGCTACACGATATGTTAAACCAAATAGCCGGGTTTACGACTTAGGCTGTTCCTTGGGTGCTGCGAGTTTATCTATCAAGCAACATTGCCGCGCCGAGGGCGTTGAAATTTACGCCGTAGACAATTCGGAGGCTATGGTAGAGCGCTGCCAGAACTATGTAAATGCTTACCGTGGCGATATACCTGTGCAGGTGCAATGTGCTGATATTGCGGAGCTGAGTATGCAGCCATGCAGTATGGTGGTGTTAAATTTCACGCTGCAGTTTGTACCTCAAGAACAACGCCAGGCAATCATCCAGAAAATCTATGATCAATTAATGCCCGGAGGGTTGCTGGTCATTTCTGAAAAAGTAAAACATCAGGACCCTGTAGCCGATAGCTTACTTATCGATTTGTATCACGAATTTAAGCGCAACAACGGCTACAGCGATTTGGAGATCAGCCAGAAGCGAGCCGCGTTAGAAAATGTAATGCGTTTAAACACGCCTGAAGAACATATTCAACGCCTTACCCAGGCCGGCTTTACTAGCGTTCAGGAATGGTTCCGCTGCTTTAATTTTACCTCGTGGATTGCCATCAAAAACGACGAGGCGAAAACCTAATGGCGGTAAGTGATTACAACAACTTTTATGCCCGCTTAACACAAACCAAATTATCTCATTGGCTGGAAACTTTGCCGGCTGCAATGCGGGAATGGGAGCAGCAAAGCCAACACGGCGATTTTAAAAAATGGCAACGCACCATTGCTTTGCTGCCAGAGCTTACCGCTAACGATATTGATATTACCAACGCCGTTCGTATTGGCACCATCGATGAAGCTAGTGATAACGATCGTGCCCGCATGAACGGATTACTGAAGCAACTGATGCCATGGCGAAAAGGGCCGTTTTCGTTGTTCGGCTTAGATATCGACACCGAGTGGCGCTCGGATTGGAAATGGGATCGTGTTGCCCCGCACCTTGCCAATTTACAAGGCCGTAGTGTGCTGGATATCGGTTGCGGAAGTGGCTATCACCTGTGGCGCATGTTAGGTGCTGGAGCAGAATTAGCGGTGGGTATTGATCCGGGGCAATTGTTTGTCAGCCAATTTCGCGCTATTCGTCGTTTTGTACCGGAAACATTAGCCCAGAATATTGAATTGTTACCCCTTGGCATTGAGCAAATGCCAAAGCTCAGTGCTTTCGATACCGTATTTAGCATGGGTGTACTCTACCACCGCCGTTCCCCCATCGATTTCTTACAGCAGTGCATTGATCAACTTCGCCCCGGCGGTGAGCTCGTGCTCGAAACTTTAGTGGTGGATGGTGGTATTAATACTGTGTTAGTTCCGGGTGAACGTTATGCGCAAATGCCAAATGTTTGGTTTATTCCTTCATCAGCTGCATTAGTGCATTGGCTCGAACGATTAGGTATGGTGAACGTACGCGTAGTCGATGAGTGCGTAACGAGTTTAGAAGAGCAGCGAGCCACCGCTTGGATGGAAAATCAATCGCTGGCTGACTTTCTCGACACCAACGATCGCAGCAAAACTATTGAAGGCTACCCGGCCCCAAAACGCGCCGTAATCATCGCCGAGCGGAAATAAAACACGTGATAAAGTAGGTAGCATAATGCTGCCTACTTTGAAATCATTACTCAGGGCTTTCTTCATCCTCAGCATCACTTCCAGGTTCATTCTTTGCATACGCTTGGCTGCGTTCAAATTCGCGCACCGCATCTGGAATATAAGGCACGGCTAACGAAATCGTGATGGGCTGTAAAACCAATGGATACAACAAACCAATAGCTAACAAGGTAATCAGTTTCAGCGCGATACCCTGCACATACAATACCGACCAAAAAAGCGCGATTAACAATATCAATTTCAAAACATTCGCCACAGCTTTGCGGCCAAAAGGCATCAGTTTCGCTGCATTCGATACAATGTGAATACGCTCAAGTGCAGAATACGAGCGCAACGCCGGAATATTTCGAGGGGAAAAGTAAATCATCTTTCTTACCTTTAATTATTTGCTTCACAACATTGTAACACAGCAGATACTTTCTGTTTGTCCGCAACCTATTGTACACTGGCAACATAAATATTTATAAGCGCCCCTGGCGCAAACAATACCGTAAAATAAAATCAAGGATTTCACATGACAACATCAGGACAAGCCGTTACCAAAGTAATTATTCCTGTTGCAGGCTTGGGCACACGGATGCTGCCGGCAACCAAGGCAATTCCAAAGGAAATGCTACCTTTGGTTGATAAACCGCTTATTCAATACATTGTGAATGAATGTGCGGCCGCCGGCCTGGCAGAAATTATTCTAGTAACCCATTCCAGTAAGAATTCGATTGAGAATCACTTTGATACCAGTTTTGAGCTTGAATCTATTTTAGAAAAACGCGTAAAACGCCAGTTGCTTGATGAAGTACAAGCGATTTGCCCGAAAGGCGTTACTATCATGCATGTGCGCCAAGGCGCGGCAAAAGGTTTAGGCCACGCAGTACTGTGTGCGAAATCATTGATTGGTAACGCACCGTTCGCCGTTGTACTTCCCGATGTACTTATGGACGACGTGAGTTACAACAGCAAAACTGAGAATATGGCGGAAATGGTAGCGAACTACGCCGCTACGGGCACCAGCCAGGTAATGGTAGAAAAGGTGCCAAAAGCCATGGTGGATCAATACGGGGTTGCCGATATCGGTGGCGTCGATTTAGCGCCACGCGAACAGGCCCCAATTAAAGCACTGGTAGAAAAACCACCGGTAAATGATGCCCCTTCTGATTTAGCTGTAGTTGGGCGCTACGTGTTCTCGCAAAACATTTGGCCGTTGCTACAAAAAACACCAGTGGGCGCTGGTAACGAAATCCAATTAACGGATGCCATCGCGATGCTGCTCGAACAAGAGCCCGTTAACGCCTACTACATGCAAGGCCAAAGCCACGATTGCGGCAACAAATTGGGCTATCTACAAACCTTCGTAACCTACGCCCGCCGCCACCCCGATCTCGGCAAAGAATTCACCGCTTGGCTAAAAGAGAGCCTGAAATAACCACGTTCGGCGCGGCGGGTAACTTGATTCCTGCTTCCGCCGGAGCGTACTAGGCAATGAAGAGACGCTCGAGCACATCCATGTGACGCTTTGATCCGCGCCATCCATGGCGCGGACAACTCTCCATTGCCTAGTACGCTCCGACTCGCGCAGGCCTCAAGTTACCGCATTGAGATACGTGGCGATTTTTCCGGCTAACGTATTAACCAGCTTAAAAGCGCCAGCCTTAACTGAGCGCTATCCCTATGCAATTTGCGCCTGAGTGCGGCTCCTGCGCGAGCTGATCCCCTTGTGCCGATTGAGAAGTGTCCACGCCAAGGATGGCGTGGTACACAGCGCACATGGATGTGCTAGCAGCGGTTCTCAATCGGCACAAGGGGATCAGTGGAAGCAAGAGTTGTACTCAGGCAACGGAAGCTGGGATAGCGCTCGGTTTAGGCTGGCCGATGGAGAAGTGTCCACGCCAAGGATGGCGTGGTACACAGCGCACATGGATGTGTTAGCAGCGGTTCTCAATCGGCACAAGGGGATCAGTGGAAGCAGGAGTTGTACTCAGGCAACGGAAGCTGGGATAGCGCTCAGTTTAGGCTGGCCCGGAGCCAAGTGTTGTCGCAGGCGATGTAGAAGCCGGCGCGATCGAGTTTGGTGGTATGGCAGCGGTAGGTGGCTTTTGCCCAGATGCCCATAGCGAGATCCGGGTGGCCTTCATGGCTGAGCATAATTTTATCGCCCGCCTGGCTCCATCGAATTTCTTTTGTTTTCGTGTTAATCGAAGCGCATACCACGTCAAATGCCGCACGAATGCGCGAGTGACATAGTTCGTTATTTAAGCGCGTTAACAGCAAGTTAGGGTTGCTCAAAAGCTGCATGTTGCCCGAGAGGCCACTGCGCAAAATTGGGTTAAACAAAGTTTTCAAAACCAGCAGCGCCACTACGTCTTGACCAGTCATCGCTTGTGCTCTGGCAAGCAACATGATGATCTGGTTATCCGCTAAACGGTAGTAATCAATCCAAACTTTCTCGCCGTCATTTAAACCAAGCTCATGGTCAACCAGCACCGCCCCTGCACGCAAGTGTTCGTGTGGTGCCAAATCTTGTGCCAAGCGCGATACCATTGAATGATCCTGAAAGATAACATCAAGATGATCTTCGAGTTCCCAGCGTTCTTGTTCGTAGCTTATTTCTAAATCTTTGCGGGTGAGGCAGTTTTCAATTGCGTATTCAAGAACATCAAGCTGTTGTACCGGCTTTACCAAGTAATCCACAGCACCAAGGCGCACAGCGGCGCGTATATCGCGGAGGTTATCAGAAGCAGAAATCACAATAACTGGAACGGCATCTACTGATGCCAAGATATTTTCAAGAATAGTGAGGCCAGAAATGTCAGGGAGCTCTAAATCGCACAAGACAACGTTTGGCTTAATTTTACTTAAACCTTCCACCGCTTCTTTTCCAGTTGCGGCACTGAATACATCAAAGCCCCGATCAAGAAGGTAATTGCTAAGCAATGATGAATAAATAGGGTCGTCTTCAATGATGAGTATTCGTCTACTCACAAGGGTTACTCCAACTTACATCGAATATTGAGGATTGTTCACAATCCTCAATTCGTCAACTCCTTTACTCAATAATTTCAGATTCTGTGGTGTCTTCTGCGGGTTCGGAATTGTTGTCCCAACCGTCATCCCAGTCATCATCCCAATCATCTAAGTCGTCGTATTGATAATCAAGCGGAGGGTTACCATCGTAAACTTTATCAAGCCAATACGAGAAGTAGGCTTCGCGAACAAACGCATACTCATCGATACTATTTTCAAGCATGGGTTCAAGTTCTCGTAACTCTAACCGATGCTCCAATCCCCGAATCGTTAATTGCGCAACGCTCATTGGCAAACTAAATAATCGAGCTACCCATATTAAATCATCAACGGTATCGCCACCGCGGTCGATGATTACCGTAGGGCCAATACCCGGTAACATGATGAAGGGGCCATCTGGCACACCATACACTGCCAGTGTTTCACCGAAGCTTTCTTTTTCCTGCACGACACCCATTTTAGTAGCCACATCGAAGAAACCAAAAACGCCGAAGGTGCTATTCATAACAAAGCGGCCAGCGCTAATTGCCGCAGCTTTGGGTTTACGTTGCAGTAAATTATTTACGATTGAGGCCGGCTCTGTGATGTTTTCGGTAACATTATATAAGCCACGGCGCACTGGCTTTGGCGTAGTGCCGTAGGCTGAAGCCGCCGGCGAAATAATATAGGGATCCAAAACATCGCGCGTTAGCTGCCACGATTGCCGGTTTAAATCTTCTAACGGGTCACGAGGATCAGAAAAATCAAATTCATTTTCTTGCACCGGTGCCGTTTCGTTTGGCGGTGGTGTTGCGCTTGCTTCCGGAGTTTGTGAACAAGCAACCAGAAGCGCAAGCGCGGCGGCCGCCACACTTAATTTTAAGCCATGTAAAAATCCATATCTCACGGTATCATCTCAGTAATTACAATCCGCATTTGCCGCCCAGATTCTTTCTCAACTAACACTGGGCGTGCTTCCATATCACCACTACGGCGATCCATAGTATCGCCCGTGGTTACCCTTGCCTGCACTAACCAGCTTTCCGCAGACGATAAGTTCACATTATCTAGCATAGCATCAGAATCGGTAAGCGTGATGGTTATCGGGAAATCAGTTACCCGCTGACGCGTTACCGCAATCGGTGCCGAACCACCATCTGGATCGCGCACAAATAGAAACACATTGTTTACCGGTGCTAGTTCATTTCGCATGGTTTCACTGATATCAATGGTGACCACTAATGTCATCACGCTACCATCAGCGCGTTCACGGGCTTGCTCAAGCGAGTTCTGAATAGACGAATAACGGCTATCATTTTCGTCCATCAGCATTAATGCCATTTCCCATGCTTGCGCCGCGCGTTCAAAATCAGCACGCTCAAAATTTACAATCCCGAGTAACCCCAGCGCTTCTGGGTTCTGTGGATTCTCTTGTAATACATTACCCAAGAAACGTGCGGCTCTGTTGAGCTCTTGATCCGTCCCAGAAACAATCAGAGCCTGGCTGTACGACATCAAGTTACTGTAGTTATTCGGTTCCATTTCGTATGATTTAGAAAACGCGTCCAGCGCTTGCTCAAGCTGTTCCAATTGCATCATCATGCGGCCGTAAAGGCTCCATGCGTTTGCGTCCGGATTATCCATTAAGCGTTGGCGCAAGCCTAGCGCATAGGTCCACATATCATCGCGGGTTTCCGGCGCTGCTTCCATATCACCGAGCAACCATTCACTTAACTTCGGTAATATTTCTGTTGCTTCATCTGAACGTTGCTGCTGCACCCAAGAACCATCGTATACATAGATTCCTACCGCCAAGACAGCGATTAAAATAGAAGGAACAATAAACCCAACGGGTTTTATCGATACTGCTGAATCGGGGTCGTGCACATCAGTTACAAAGGTTTTCTTCAATTCCTTCTTCGCGAGCATCAGCTCTTTTTCAGAGATCAGGCCCTGCCCCAAATCTTCCTCTAACTCGAGCAAACGGCTTTCATAAATCTCTTTGTTCGCTTGTTCTAACGTCCAGCTTTCCCATATCTGCCGACGCGCCAACCAAAGCAAGAATATAGCTAGCACCAATAAAAGGGCGATCATTGCATACCACATTATTTGTCTCGCTCCTCTGCTTTATCTGTTTTCGCAAACATTTCATCCATCCGCGCTTCTTCTTCTGGCGTAAGTTCTGCTGAGGCACTACGCTGATGCCTTACATTGAACCATACAGCCAGAGCACCAATAATAATGACCGCTAAAGGAGCTAACCAAAGAATAAGCGTACTCTTATTAATAGGAGGACGGTAGTGCACAAAATCACCGTAACGCACTTTCATAAAATCGATGATCTCGGCGTTGCTCTTACCTTCCATAATCATTTGATACACCCGCTCGCGCATATCTTGAGCTAACGGCGCATCGGAATCAGCTATGGTTTGGTTTTGGCATTTTGGACACCTTAGCTCCCCAGCTAATGTGTTGAACTGGCGTTCTTGCGCCGCAGTTTCGAATTCATAGAATTCGTTGTCTGCCCATGCATTCATGCCCAACATAAAGCTAAATATGCTAACGGCTAGTAAAGTGGTGACGAATCGGCTACTCATTCAACTAGCTCCATACGATGTTCTGGAATTTCTAACCCTGATTCTTGCATCGCACGATAATAGACCGGCCCCACTTCTGTGCGCCAAACCCTTTCGTTTAAATCTCCGACGTGGCGATAACGAATAATGCCCTCGGCATCAACGACAAAGGTTTCTGGTGCGCCGTAAACACCTAAATCAAGTGCTAACAGCCCAGTGAAATCGAACAAATTAATCGCGTAGGGGTCACCGAGGTCTTGCAACCAACGCACCGCGGCACCGCGCGAATCATCTTTGTAGTTCAAGCCAATGATGTATACATCTTCTTCTGCTAAAAGCTGGTTTAAAAATGTATGTTCGGCATAACATGTTGGGCACCAAGTAGCCCAAACATTAATAAGCATTGGTCGTCCACCCACGATCTCTTGATTGTGAGTAACGTCGGGTTGATACAGATCCGGCAATTCAAAGCTCGGTACTTCTCGCCCTATCAACGCTGAATCGAGCTTGGTTGGATCGGAAAAGAGACCTTTGAATAAAAATATCGCCAGCAATAGAAACAACACCAAAGGCGTTAACAACACTAACGTGCGCGTTTTAACACTCATGAGGCCTCCGCTGCATTTTGCTTACGGGCTTTCTTTTCTTCCCGCCGGCGCAAGCGATACCGCTTATCGGTAAGTGAACATACACCGCCAATCGCCATTAAAATCGCACCCGCCCAAATCCAGCGAACAAATGGCTTCACATGAATTCGCACCGCCCAACTACCATCGTCAAGCTCTTCACCCAATGCAATGTATAAATCACGGAATGGGTTCACTTGCAGCGCTGTTTGCGTTTGAATTTGCCGCGTTACAGTATAAAAACGCTTTTCCGCTACAACGTCGGCAACATGTTTACCATTCTCACGGCTAATCACAAAAGTGGCGCTATCGCTAATGAAGTTAGGGCCTTGCCGTTCTTGCATATCGCGGAAATGGAATTGGTATCCACCTACGTTTGCCGTATCACCGGCACCCATGCGAACGGTACGCTCAATTTCATAGTTCTGAACAACAGCAATACCAATAATCATTACCGCAAAGCCAAGATGACCAAGCACCATCCCCCAATGGCTACGCCCTAGTTTTACTAGCGCCGGCCACTTATGTTCACGGCTAGCTACACGCAGGCGTAATTCTGCCACTGTAGTAAATACAATCCAGAGTGCCAAAATAAGGCCAAGTACCGCTAAACCGCTGATAACATCCGCGAAAATCCATGGCAATGCAAAACCAATACCGACGGCTAACGCCATTGCCAACAATAAGCTATTGCGCAGTTCTGCAAATTTCTGGCGCTTCCAACGGGTAAGTGGACCAAAACCAAGCAAAATAGCGAATGGAATGGTAAGCCACATAAATACTTCATCGAAGAAGGGTTCACCGATCGATATGTTACCTAGGCCTAACTGTTGGTGTACGAGCGGCAACAAAGTACCTACCAATACCACCATAGTTGCGGTAACCAATAATAAGTTGTTTCCTAACAACAACACTTCGCGAGAAAACAAATCATAACGGCTATGGCTTTGTACTTTGGCAGCCCGAATCGCATACAGTAATAATGAGCCCGCGATCACCACACCCAGGAAACTGAGCAGGAACATGCCTCGAGTAGGATCGGAAGCAAAGGCATGTACCGACACCAATACGCCTGAGCGCACTAGGAAGGTTCCGAGTAAACTCAAACTAAACGCTGAAATAGCCAGCAGCACTGTCCACGATTTAAAGGTGCCACGCTTTTCGGTAACGGCTAGTGAGTGCATTAACGCCGTACCGGCGAGCCATGGCAAGAAACTGGCGTTTTCTACTGGATCCCAGAACCACCAACCACCCCAGCCAAGCTCATAATAGGCCCACCAACTACCAACCATAATACCGAGCGTTAAAAACACCCACGCGGCTATTGTCCATGGCCGCGACCAGCGCGCCCATGCTGAATCTAAGCGGCCACCGAGTAAAGCGGCAATGGCAAAAGCAAACGCCACCGACATACCTACATAGCCCATATAAAGCAGCGGAGGGTGAATAATCATGCCAGGGTCTTGCAACAGTGGGTTCAAATCGCGGCCATCAACCGGTATCAGCGGAATGGTGCGTTCAAATGGATTTGAAGTGAGCAACATGAAGAGGTAAAAGCCTACGCCAATCATACCCATTACCGCTAACACTCGTGCTGCAAACACCAAAGGTAAGCGTTTTGAGAATACTGCTAATGCAGCAGCCCAAGAAGCTTGTACCAACATCCATAACAAGAAGGAACCTTCATGCGAGCCCCAAACCGCGGTGAACCGGTAAATGGCCGGTAAAGCTGTATTCGAGTTATTCGCGACATAAGCGATACTAAAATCATTCGCAAGGAAGCCCCATACCAAAGCGATAAATGAAATTAGGGTAAATATGAACATGCCATAGGTTAGCGGCCGGGCAATGGCCATCTGGCCACCGTGGCTACGGGCAACACCAATTAATGGAATAACCGCCAGTAAAGCAGAAAATGCAAATGCTAATGCGAGTGCGAAATGGCCTACTTCACCGATCATATCCACCACCTGAGCCTTCTTCTTCGGCTCCGTTGTTTTTATCGTTGCTCTGGTTATCGTTGTTCTGGTTATAGTTTTGCTGCGAAGGCGGCACGTGCTCAATACCTTTCAAGGCTTCAGCAAGGCCCGGCGGCATATATTCTTCATCGTGCCGCGCTAAAACTTCACTCGCTTGTAAACGGTTTGGCGCTACCAAAATACCTTGCGCTACAATGCCTTGCCCTTCACGGAAAAGATCCGGCAGAATACCTTCGTATTCCACCGTAATTTCAGCGGGGCCAACATCAATAAGATTAAAGGCTACGGTTAAGCCCGAACCCTCGCGGCGCACGGAGCCCGGTACAACCAAGCCACCAACTCGCAAGCGCTGCCCTACCTCAGGTTTTACTTCGTTATCACCTTTACCCTGAACAATTTCAGTAGGCGTATAAAACAAATCGATATTTTGTGAGAGTGCATAGAGTACCAATCCGGTGGCAAATGCTGCGCCAACCAGGATACTACTGGTCATTATTAATCGCTTTTTACGTCTTGGATTCATTGATTCTATCTCTCAGTTTCTTTAATTCGGTTCTTCTTTTGCGGCTCGTTTTTTAGCCGCTCTAGCACGCAAAATACGTTCCGCGCGCGCCGCTTGCTTAGTAGCTTCGCGTGCCAATACCGAGCGACGCCAAGAGGCTTCTAATGCCAGCAATCCGAGGCAAAGGAAGGTGCCAGCAAATGACGACCATACGTATATACCGTAGCCGCCCATATTGATGAATGCTTGCCAACTATCAAACTGCATCGGCATCTCCTTTCTCTTTCTTATTATCGGCAGTAGCAAAGTGAATACCTAGATGTTGCAACGCCCAGGGCCGATGAATTTCGCGGCGTAAAATTTCATTATTTAAGCGCATAAGCACCAACGCAGCGCATACCAACAACATAGCCAAAATACTCACCAGCAAGGGCCACAACATTTCCGGCGCGATACTGGGTGCTTCTAACCGAGTAATCGCCCGAGTTACCGTGGATTTCTGGTGCAAGGTGTTCCACCAATAAACTGAGTAATGAATGATTGGGATATTGATAACCCCAACAATCGCCAAAATACTTGCGGCTTTTGCGCCTGCTCTTTCATCTTCAAAAGCAACATAAAGCGCCATCACGCCTAAATACAAAAACAATAAAATGAGCTGGGCCGTTAACCGCGCATCCCACACCCACCAAGTGCCCCACATGGGTTGGCCCCAAATAGCGCCGGTAAATAGCGAAATAAACGTAAGCATGGCGCCCACTGGCGCAATCGCCAATATCGCGAGTTCGGCGGTGCGAATTTGCCACACCAGTGCAATCACACCTGCTATCGCCATCCCTACATAAAAGCCCATCGCCCACATAGCCGAAGGCACATGCACAAAGATTATCCGGTAGCTTTCACCTTGTTGATAATCCGGTGGTGCGAATGCGAGGCCCCAAACTAAACTCACGATCACGAGCACTAAGCCTGGCACCGCGAACCAAGGGATTAACTTTTGCGTTAAGGCAAAAGTTGCTTCAGGTTTTGCATAAGGGTGTAACCAACGCCACATATTAATTTACACTCACTCGTAATCCGGCTTTCACCGCGAACGGGGCTAAGGTGATGCTGATCACCATGAACGCTCCAATTAACGCCAACGGGCCTGCTGATGACACACCAACAACCGCGGCTTCGACAGCTGCTGTTGCAAAAATCAGCAGCGGAATTAGCAGGGGTAATAATAACAAACTCAACAATGCGCCACCTTTATTCAGGCTTACCGTTAGCGCTACACCTATTGCGCCTGCAGCACTTAATACGGGCGTTCCGAGTAAAAGGGTCAGCCATAAAACGCCCCAAGCTTGAATCGGCAAATTCATTAATAAAGCCAACAACGGCGTAATCACTAACACCGGTACAGCGGTCAGTAGCCAATGCACTACTATTTTCGCCAAAACACTAATTTCTATCGGTACCGGAAGTAACAACATTTGTTCGAGTGCACCATCGCGAAAATCATCGCGGAACAGACGCTCAAGCCCGAGCATACTGGATAACAGGGCCGATACCCAAATAACGCCCGGCGCAATGCGGCTCAGAATATCTGGCCCCGGCCCCACACCCAAAGGGAAAAGCGTTACCACAATGAGTAAAAATATCAGTGGGTTTAGCAAATCGCTGCGTTGCCGCGAAGCCACACGAATATCACGCCGTATGAGCTGTTTAAATACTTTCCATGCGGATACTGGGTTTGCCTGCAACATCAGTGTTGATACCTCAAACGTAATGCTTGCACCTGATAAAACTCAGTAATTAGCTCTTGATGTGAAGTAAGAATAATGGCGCCACCGGCCTTTAAATGTTCAGAGAAACGCGCATGTAGGAGTGCAATACCTTCAACATCGAGCGCCGTAAATGGTTCATCTAGAATCCAAAGTGGCGCTTGGGTAAGCCATAGTCGGGCGAGCGCAATGCGCCGCTGCTGCCCTGCTGATAAACCTTGCGCCGGAATATCTTCGAGCCCTACAAGGCCTACTTTTGCCAATAAGGCATAAGGTGCTTCTTCAAGCTCAACGCCTTGAACCGCGGCATAAAACTCAAGGTTTTCAATCGCCGTTAGCTCCGGTTTCACACCTGCTTTATGGCCAATAAATAATAAACTCTGATAATAGTTTTCGCGATCTTCGCTGATAGGTTGATGTTGGAAGCATACGGAACCGGCTTGTGGCGCCAATAAGCCAGCAAGAATACGCAACAGGCTAGATTTCCCAGCACCGTTAGGCCCTTCTATTTGCCAAATTTCGCCTGCCTTTACACTAAGCTGCAAATCGCTAAACAGCGTCCGCTCACCGCGTATCGACATTAGTTCGTTCGCTTCTAAAAGCACCGGCACAGCTACCTTATTGCCCATCGATAAATTGCACTTATGCTAACACAAAAATGGGTTTGCAAGCGATACTTTCAGGCATGAATCGGCGGCTTGCTGCGGGGGGATTTGCGCTATATCAAGAATCTGGCTGAGGTAAATACCAACCGTATTCTTCTGGACTCACGTTAGACGCTTCTACCCACCAATAACGCAAGGCACCATGGTTTTCTATACGCCAATTGCGGCCATCGCTAAACTGGCCGGTTCCGGTGGCTGCTGCGTTTTTCATCTGCCAATCGGTAAGCCAGTTTTGCAGTTGCATATCTTCTAAATAAGCATCGTTTGCGCGTTGCCAAAACGTGGCTGAATGCGCAAGCAAATGCATCGCGGCCGGTAAGCTCAGTGTAAGAATGAGTAAGCAAATCATGGTTTCAGGCAAGGTAAAGCCATTCATTCGTGTTGCCATACGCGCTCCCCATTCGCATATTCGATTAACCAAAATGTTTGCTGTATACGCAAATTATGAGCCGCTTGCGAAACTTCGATAAGCAAGCGCCAGCAGTTGGCCCCAGCTGAGGTATCACTGGTAGTTCTGGGCACAAAACTTGGTATCTCTGAGCAATTTAGTGGCGTTTTCTGCAACGTGGCTTGGAGTTTGGCCGGTAAATTTAGAGTTTCAGGGATTGCTAGACCTTGCTGAAACTGAGCCAACGCCATGAACTGAGTGCTATCCGCCGCGCGCCGAGCACGGGCAAGTTGTACATCATGCTGGCTTAAACGCCAGGTTTGCATCCCATCTTCAATGCCACTTAACAAGATAGCGGTAGTAAGATTTATCAACACTAAAACAACGGCAATCACACGACAAACTCCTGAATAACCTTCGAGTAAACCGCGGAATAAATCGGTACATGCCAGGCGTAACACCAGTTAAGCGATTCCGAAGCACTCTTTTGATTTTTACTGACACGGCCAACTAGGCAAAGTTGACGGTATCCGGCAGCTATTTCAGTGATCGTTAAATCCGTTATTTTAAAGCCGTTCGCATCATGCAAACCGAGCCAACCATTGCTCGTACAATTACCTTCCGTTGGCTTCCATTGCAGTTGCTGGTTGCGTATACGCACCCCTTTATCAGCGAATAACAAGCATTGGCTTTGTTCCTGCCATTGCCAAACTGTACTATCTTTACCTAGTTCTTGGCGGATATCTCTCGCGAGCCAATGTCCTAATGCATAGAAATTTTGCGCTTCTCGAGCTGCTAGCTGGCCCTGCCACGATTGCCCCCAAATATAACTGTGGGTACTCAGGCCCGCATAAATAATGGGGCCAGTAAGCATGATAACCAGCAATAGCTCAAGCAAGGTGAAGCCTTGTTGCGCCCGATACGTAGTTTGCACGAGCCGATACCCTAACATTTCGCAAACCTGTGGTTATGTGTTCCCGCGATACAAATGCGAATACGCCCAAGCGTTGAAATAATGACGCGAATACTTTGATCACTGAGCTCTGAATGGCTAATTTGAAAGCGCCCCGCGCTAAAACCCGCCATGCCATTTAAGGCACTAAAACGCACGGCGGGTATCGGGCTGAAGTTTGTTGCGATATTGATTAATTCTGGGGGCTGTTGGATAACACGCTGAGAAGCGGTACCGCTGGCAAAATGCTCAGGCGCACAGCTTTGTGGTGGTCGCTCAGTTTGCCAAAAACATAATTCGCCGCTTTTGCTGAAGCCAAACCATTGATCTTCACCGCTGGCAATAGCCTGCAACCGCGCATCACGAATCGCGGCATAGATTTGCTCGGCGCTGCTATACAATTGCTGCTGCCACAAATTGCGTTGTAACGCTGGCCAACCCATAGCGCCAAGTACGGTTAACAACAGTGTTACCAGCATAACTTCAATTAAAGAAAAGCCCCGCATAACGCCCCTTCACATATTCCAAGAACATGCCTTTAGTGTGGCGTTATAAGCGAGGCTTACCAATAATCTCCGCTATTGCTTACAGCTTAACGGTATACTTTACGGCGGTGAAGTTAGACTTCAACCACGCGCAATTCAGGAGGAATTGAAAATGTTACGTTCTCTTCACGGCCAGAGCGTTCTTCTACATCGGCTTCACCGCCGTGTGCTCGCAACCATTCAACCACATTTTTCACCAGCACTTCGGGTGCCGAAGCGCCAGCGGTAACGCCAACGGTTGCTGCACCTGCTAACCATTGCGCATCAATGCAACTCGCGTCATCAATCAGATAAGCCTGCGTACCCATTTTCTCTGCTAGCTCGGCCAAGCGATTCGAGTTCGAGCTATTGCGTGCGCCCACTACGAGCAGCACATCCACTTCATCGGCAAGATCACGAACTGCATCCTGACGGTTTTGCGTGGCGTAACAAATATCGTCTTTGCGCGGGCCGTTAATGTTTGGAAAGCGTTCCCGCAAGGCATCAATAATATCGGCGGTATCATCTACTGATAACGTCGTTTGGCTCATGTAATGCAGTTCATCTGGATTTTTCACAGCGAGTGTAGCCACATCCGCTACCGATTCCACTAAATAAATACCACCTTCGGCACTACTATATTGGCCCATGGTGCCTTCTACTTCTGGGTGCCCAGCATGGCCAATCAACACACATTCATGATGGCGGCGGCTTGCCCTTGTGACTTCCATATGCACTTTGGTTACCAGCGGACACGTTGCATCAAATACTTTCAATCCACGCGCGGTAGCGGTATCCCGCACGGCTCGAGAAACACCGTGGGCGCTAAAAATAACAATGCTATCGTCGGGCACTTGATCAAGCTCTTCAACAAATACCGCACCACGTTCGCGTAAACCATCAACCACGTGTTTGTTATGCACTACTTCATGTCGAACATAAATAGGTGGTGAAAACATGGCTAATGCCTGTTCCACAATGGTAATTGCGCGATCTACGCCAGCGCAAAATCCTCTTGGGTTGGCTAGAATGATTTTCATGGAGCCTCCACGCTGAGCACTTCAACCGCAAAGGTTACCCGTTGCCCAGCTAAAGGGTGATTGAAATCTACCGTAACAACATCAGCCGTTACTTCCCGCACAATACCGGGGATTTCACGACCGTTCGGTTGGCTAAACGATATAATTGCGCCTACTTCAGCGGGTGTTTCGCCAGAAAAGCGCACCCGCTCAATATGATAAATGTTTTCGGGTAGCGGTTTACCAAAAGCATCTTCCGGCTCTAGGGTAAACTCTTCATTATCGCCAGCCTTAAGCCCTAGCAAGCAGTTCTCAAAATTTTGCGTTAGGTTACCATCGCCAATAGTGAGGCGTGCAGGTTTGCCGTGAACTTTTGTGCTATCCGCCGCAGAGCCATCTTCCAATTTGATGGAAAAATGTAACACCACATGGCTACCTGGGCCTATTGCTACCGCTTGCTCGCTCATACACTACTACTCTTATATAAAATACGTTTTTAGCTATTGCTTGCCTAAGTTCTTAAGGCAATTAATAGGCTTATATCTACTTATCAGGCCGATTACTAAAGAACCCATCGAAAATAATTAAACCCGCGCCTATCACAATGCAGCTATCGGCTACATTAAATGCAGGCCAATGGTAAGTGCCTACGTAGACATCGAGAAAATCAACCACATAACCATAGTTAATACGGTCAATAACATTACCAATAGCTCCAGCAACAATAAGCCCAAAACCAAGGTTAGCGGCCTTCATTGATTTCGGCTGCCGCCGCAACATCACAATCAGTACAACGCTGATTACTACAGCGATAGCAGTAAAGAACCAGCGTTGCCAGCCACTTTGATCACTTAAGAAGCTAAATGCAGCGCCGTAATTGCGTACGTACACCAGGTCAAAAAAGGGCAGTACATTAATACGGCTATACAACGGCATATTTTCGAGAATAAGCCATTTGCTAAATTGATCAGCCACAATCAGTAACGCCACCAGCCACCACCAGTGCCAACCACTTTGTTGCCACTGCTGCGGAATGGATGATTTATTACCAGCGGCCGACATTATGCAAATTCCCGTGTTTCACCGGCGCCATCAACGTTCGTTACGCAGCGGCCACACAGCTCTGGATGATTCGCATCTGCGCCAACATCTGCCGTGTGGTGCCAACAGCGGCCACATTTACTATGGCTTGTACGTTCTACGGCAACTTTCAAGTTCGCAAGTTCCGTTCCGCGCGCATCACCCGCTTCGCTCAACGGTGCTAAACGCACACCCGAAGTTAGTAATACAAACCGCAGTTCATTACCCAATACATTTAGCGTGCTTTGCAACGCCTCATCAACAAACAGAGTTACTTCTGCTTGCAGCGCGCCACCAATAATTTCATCACGGCGCGCTTGCTCAAGGGCGCCATTTACAGCATCACGAACTTCTAAAAGTTGCTGCCATTGGTTGTCGCTTATTTTACCTTCAGCACGAGCTGGCCAATTGCCATACCACTCTGCAGTAAACACATATTTTTCACGTTCACCGTTTACTGGCGCTGGCATTAACTCCCAAAGCTCTTGCGCAGTAAAACTACAAATGGGTGCAATCCAACGCACGAGTGCCTCGGAGATATGCCACAACGCAGTTTGACATGAACGATGCGCCACACTATTCGCCTTCGCGGTGTATTGACGATCTTTAATGATATCGAGGTAGAAACTACCTAATTCAATCGAGCAGAAATGCATAAGTTTTTGCACTACAGCTAAGAACTGGTAGTTATCATACGCTTCGCGAATCTCGTTTTGCAGCACTTCTGCGCGAGCTACGATCCAGCGATCCAGCTCAACCATTTCCGCTACTGGCACTTGGTGCTGGGTTGGCTCAAAGCCGTTAATATTCGCTAGCAAGAAGCGCGCAGTATTGCGAATGCGGCGATAAGCATCAGCCGAACGTTTTAAAATTTCATCCGATACGGTCATTTCCGCGGTGTAATCGTTACTCGCCACCCACAAACGTAGAATATCACCACCGAGTTTGTTCATGACATCTTGCGGTGATACTACGTTGCCCAGCGATTTCGACATCTTGCGGCCGTGCTGATCAACCGTAAATCCGTGCGTAAGTACTTGTTTATAAGGCGCTTGCCCGCGAATCGCAACACCAGTAAGCAATGATGATTGGAACCAACCACGATGCTGATCTGAACCTTCTAAATACAAATCTGCCGGCCACTGTAGCTTCTCATCTTGCGCTAATACACAGTGGTGGGTTACACCAGAATCAAACCACACATCCAGAGTATCGGTGAGCTTGCGGTAGTGCTTGGCATCATCGCCGAGTAATTCACTAGCCTCTAAATCAAACCAAGCCTGAATACCTTCTGCTTCCACTTTTTTCGCTACTTGTTCAAGTAACGCAAGCGAATTCGGGTGCGGCTCGGCAGTTTCGGTGTGAATAAATAAGGTTAACGGCACACCCCACGTACGTTGACGAGAAATACACCAATCTGGGCGGCCATCGATCATACCAGCAATGCGGTTTTCGCCCCACTCTGGAACCCAACGCACTTGCTTAATTTCGCTCAATGCTTGTGCACGCAACCCTTGTTTTTCCATGCTAATAAACCACTGTGGGGTAGCTCGGAAAATAATAGGGGTTTTATGGCGCCAGCAATGCGGATAGCTGTGATCAAAACTTTCGTGATGCATTAGTGTGCCCGCATCACGCAGCGCATCAACAATAACCGGATTCGCTTTAAAAACGTGTTGGCCTGCGAACAGCGGTGTATCTTCTTTATATACCCCGTGATCATTCACTGGGTTATATACTTCAAGGTTATACTGAAGGCCAACGTTAAAATCGTCAACACCATGGCCCGGTGCTGTGTGCACACAACCGGTACCCGATTCGGTGGTAACGTGATCACCTAAAATCACAGGCACTTGGCGCTCATACAGCGGGTGTTTTAAGGCAACCAACTCTAACGCTTTACCGGTACAGAAACCCAGCTTATGGTATTTGTTAACGCCATAACGCTCCATAGCTTCGGTAACCAGCTCTGTGGCTAGAATGAGCCGCTCTGGATTATCGCCTTCTACCTGTACTAATGCATATTCGATCGTCGGTTCAAGTGTAACCGCTTGGCTTGCCGGAATTGTCCACGGCGTGGTAGTCCAAATCAGCATACTGATAGGGCCTTTGCCCGCATGCCCTTCCGGATGCGCAAATATATCGGCTACCTTATCGGTATCAATTACCGGGAAACGCACATCAATCGCAGGCGAAGCTTTGTCTTTATATTCTACTTCCGCTTCCGCTAGTGCCGAGCCACAATCAGTACACCAATGCACCGGCTTAAAGCCTTGCTGCAAATGGCCACGTTCAATGATAGCGCCCAACGCACGAATAATGTTCGCTTCTTGGGCAAAGTTCATGGTGAGATAAGGGTTATCCCAATCACCAAATACACCTAGGCGTTTGAAATCTTCACGCTGGCCATCAACTTGAGTAAGCGCGTATTCACGGCATTTTTGCCGAAACTCAGCGTCGTTTAATTTTTTGCCAGGTTTGCCATATTTCTTTTCAACCACAAGCTCAATCGGAAGGCCGTGGCAATCCCAACCAGGAACATAGGGCGAATCAAAACCGCTTAAGGTTTTCGATTTCACCACCATATCTTTAATAATTTTGTTTACCGCATGGCCAATGTGAATCGAACCGTTCGCATACGGAGGGCCATCGTGCAGAATAAATTTTTCACGGCCTGCGCGCGCTTCACGAATTTTTCCGTAAAGGTTATCTTGATACCAATTCTTCAGCATTTCCGGCTCGCGTTGGGCTAAGTTGCCACGCATTGGGAAGGCCGTGTCCGGGAGGTTTAAGGTATGCTTATAATCACTCATGCGGTCAGGTCCACTCTTCGGTTACATCATTATTCGTTAAATTGGTTGCGTTCGCTGCCAAGTAAGCACGCGCCGCTTCTGCATCTTGCTGTATTTGTTTCTGTAACTCCGGGAACGAGTTAAATTTGTGCTCATCTCGTAACCACACTAATGGTGTCACGGTGAGGGCCTTGCCGTAAAGGTCGGGCAGCTCTGGGGTTGGCTGAAAATCAAACAAATGAACTTCCAGTAATTCCCGTTCGCCATTTACCGTTGGCTTTCGGCCGATATTTGCTACGCCACCATAAATTTTGCTATTTACATTAACCGTAACCGCGAACACGCCCTTTAGCGGTGATTGCTGCCTCTGCAACGCGATATTCGCAGTTGGAAAGCCTATAGTGCGGCCTCGTTTAGCACCGTGGCGAACACGGCCGGTAAACGAAAATGGCCGCCCCAGCATGCGCTCGGCTGCGGCAAAATCAGTGGTTTCTAAGGCACTACGAATCGCGGTGCTAGAAACACGAATATCTTCGGTGCGGTAGCTTCTAGTGTCAATTACGCTAAAACCTAAACGCTTACCAGCATCTTGCAGTAAAGCAAAATCGCCGCTGCGGCCTTTGCCAAAGCGAAAATCATCGCCCACTACCAAT
This sequence comes from Aliidiomarina shirensis, assembly GCF_003987345.1. Taxonomy (GTDB): domain Bacteria; phylum Pseudomonadota; class Gammaproteobacteria; order Enterobacterales; family Alteromonadaceae; genus Aliidiomarina; species Aliidiomarina shirensis. The sequence continues at coordinate 276,365 of NZ_PIPP01000002.1, forward strand.
AGCTTCACACCAAGTTGTGCTACTAACACCTGCTCAATAAACGCCTCGGCGGTTAAGCTCGCGAAACGCTGATTGAATTGTGTGAGCAGCATTCTATCCATGCCGCACTGGCAGAACATTTGCCACTTATCTTGCCACCGGCTCAAGCGCGCGGGTGCTCGATGCGGGGCAAATAATTCTAACGGCTGCGGTTCAAAAATCATTACAGCCGCGGGCACGCGCAAACGTTCGGCTTGTTCGCGCACACGCGCCAACACAGCTTGATGGCCCAAATGTACGCCATCAAAGTTGCCGATTGTGAGCACACAGCCACGATGCCGCGCTGCTATATTATGTAAACCACGAATTAATTCCATAGACGCGCGATTATACGCTAAAGCGAAGCAAGCTGCATCGCTTGAATGAAGATTTTAGAGGTATGTAAAATTCCGGTTCAACTAAAAATATGCTTCTTACTTAGACAAGAATATCGCTAGCCGTCATTCTCTCTTATGTTCTTGTATAATTTGCTCTTCAAGGGAAAGCAACATTAAATACTGTTCCGAGTTTAGCAATGTCAGCGCTTTTAAATGCTGTATTTGATTGAGAGTTTGACTCGAAGGTGCACCTAATGCTTGATTTCTTTTGACATCTGCTAAGGTTAATTCAATTAACGAATCAATTTTTTCAGCTGGTAACACGTCATCAGTAAGTAGATGAGTAAACAGATCCATATTTCCAAAATCATAAGCAAGTTCAGCAATACGCCATATTTGTTTGTGATCATAATAGGCATTACGAATCAACAGATCTGCAGTGGGCCCTTCTTGCTTGGAAATAATATAGTGCCAAGCTTCTAGTGATGGATCTATATGTGCCCCATAGTCCAAAAACAGCTCTAATTGCTCTTCAGTCGATGTGCCTGCAACAAGTGCTGCATACAAGGGTGTATAATGATCAGACCCTTGCGGATGGTCGTCTCTTAGTATTTCATTGATGTCGATAAAACCATTCTCAACTAATCCGATTAGAACCTCCGTTGTGACGCTATTCGTTTCGATTAGTTTTTTCATGAGTTCCCCTTTCCTAAGCCCTCTAAATTGCTCAAGATTAATTTCGACATTGTTACTATCAACGAGGTCTAAACGATCTAATTCCGTTGATGAGCGTTCTCGGGATACAGCATCTAAGCGCACATCTGGCAAAGAAAGGGTATTTTCTTCAACGTTTTCTGGAGGAGATTCGAAAGAGAATATTTCAATATAGAAAAGCCATATTAATCCAAGGAACAAAGCTGCAAAAGCGCACAATACTGTCGGTCTGCGAAGCATTGGGGGGTCTCCACTGAATATTCAGATCTAAAATACGTAACCGATCGAGTAACTACCCGTTGGCGAGCTATACACCAATAATGCTGTAGTTTGAACACACCAAATAAAAAATGGCCTCTAATGAGCTCGCAATTGCCGTGGTCGACCACCAAACACAAACCAACTCACGATAAACGCACCACCGCCTGCGGCAATAAGCCCGGATAACCAAAGAACGCGTTCACCAAGGCCAGAAGCAACCCAAGCGCTACGGCTCGGATCTAGCCATAATAACAGTGCAATCATGACTCCGGTGGCTAAGGTTACTTGCAACAGGAAACGCCGCGTTTCCGGCGATAATACCAATACACCCTCGCGGTAAAGCACAACACCCAGCAGTAGAGCATTTATCGTTCCTGAAAGTGCCGTAGCCAACGCCAAGCCTACGAAGCCAAATGGGATTACTAGAATAAGGTTTAAAACCATGTTCGCCGCCATGGCAATAATGCCGTATTTCACTGGGCGTTTAGTATCTTGGCGCGAGAAGAAACCGGCTGCTAACACCTTGACCAACATGAAACTAAGCAAGCCACTGGCATAGGCCATCAGCGCAAAGGACGATTGCAACGCAGCATTTGGGGTAAACGAACCGCGTTGAAATAACACGAGTATCAGAGGCTCGGCCAACACGAAAAGCCCCGCCATCGCGGGCAGCCCGAGCATCACAACCATGCGCACCCCCCAATCTAGTGTGGTACGAAAGTGCTCTAATGATTTATCCACGTGGCGTGCCGATAACGCCGGTAAAATTACCGTAGCAATGGCAATACCAAATAAACCGAGAGGGAATTCCAACATGCGATCAGCGTAATACAACCAACTAATAGGGCCGGTGCCCAAAAAGCTGGCAATAACCGTATCCAGCAACAAGTTAATTTGGCTTACCGATACCCCAAACAGAGCCGGAATCATCAGCGTGCGGATTTTCACCACACCCGGATCTCGCCAACCCCACTTCGGCATGACCAGTAGCCCTGCTTGTTTCAAAAATGGAATCTGGAACAAGAACTGCACGACCCCACCAACGAAAACGCCGATCGCCAAACCGATTTCTGGATTCGCCAAATTCGGCGCTAACCAAATAGCCGCCGCGATAATCGAAACATTTAACAGCACCGGCGTAAACGCCGCCACACCAAAACGCCCCATTACATTCAACGCAGCGCCCGATAACGCCGTTAGGGTAATAAAAAACAAATACGGGAAGGTGATGCGCAGCAACAAACTGGCCATTTCAAATTTTTCGCCGTCGGGCCCACCTTGCAACCATTCTTTAAACCAGCCCATACCGAAAAGTGCAGCAACAACCGGAGAAAGGATAACGGCAAGCAAGGTAATTACACCCACGAGCGTGCCCAAGGTGCCGGAAACGCGCGCGAGTAACAGCCGCGTTTCATCTAATGATTTACCACGGTGATATTCGGTAAGCACCGGTACAAATGCTTGTGCAAACGCACCTTCGGCAAATAAACGACGGAGAAAGTTTGGAATTTTATTGGCAAACAAAAACACGTCAGCCGCCGCGCCAGCACCCATCAACGCCGCAATCGCGATATCACGCACCAAACCCATCACACGAGAAAGGAATGTCATTACGCTTACGATCATGCCCGAACGCAATAATCGCGGCGCCTGCGGCACGCCTGCTGCGCCTTTTACTTCTGGCGAAGGTTCGTGTGCAGGCGATTTTTTCGGTGGCCCACCGGAAGGTTCGTTGTTCACAGTGCTGGAAATCCTTGTTGGCAGCTTTTATCAACTGTATTTAAGCAAAGATTAGCACGAGCTCAACCTTACGCGGAAGCAAAGGAATCGCAAAGTCAGTAGATTAGCGAAAATATACGAAATAGTGGTTGCGTAATGGCGCCTAGATCCGTAGTATGCGCGCACAATCTTTTATCGAATCCGTTGACTTTTAAACGCAAAAGAGGGAAAATCCTCGGCCTTAAAAAGTCCGGCACAGTTTACGAATTATCAGGAGTTTAACCTTGGCTAACATCAAGTCTGCGAAAAAGCGCGCGGTTACAGCGGAAAACAATCGTCGCCACAATGCCAGCCGTCGCTCAATGATGCGCACTTATCTTAAAAAAGTACAAGCAGCTATTGCTGCGGGTGATCAGGCTCAGGCACAGCAAACTTTCGCTGCACTTGTTCCTGTTATGGACCGCTACGCGGCCAAAGGCTTAATTCACAAGAATAAAGCTGCTCGTCATAAGAGCCGTTTATCTGCTCAAATCAAATCGTTAGCTGCATAAGCATCGCTTAAGCACACAACTTTTTGTTGAGTTGAAACGAAAAAAACCGCCGATGGCGGTTTTTTTGTATCTAAAATTCATGTTTTACTACAATTCGCGCCGATAAGTGGCAACCAACTCCGAAAATGTATGCGGAAACTGATCTTTGGGTAATCGCGAGAACGGATCATAACCAAGTCGCTCTTCCAACCGAGCAACTACAATAGCGAAACTTAGCGAATCTAAACCACTCTCGCTCAGTACCGTATTTTGTTCGATTACACCTAGCTCTTCACGGCCAGTTTCGGCAGCAACTTCATCCATTACATCACGGATGAGTGCCTCTAATTGATAGTCACGAATGGTCACAACGCCCTCTTTCGGCTCACCTAGTAACAAATTTGTTATAGTTATGTATAAATTATGGTGCAAGTATACTGATTTTGTATGTATTTGCAGCAAATTTCCGGAAAAACGCTAGATTTTTGCGAGTTAATAACCAGAACAGCCTGATTTTCTGTGAAATAAATAATTATGCCTGATGCCCCAAGCTAATTTGTCCGAGGCTAACTGGGTACGCTCCGGAGAAGCCCTGAGCGCCGCCCCAACCCGCCCGGGGGCCAAGCTCGGAAGCCGCAAAAACTGCATACTCGACTACCCCAGCGCGAGCCGACGCCATCTTGCCAATGCAGAAATGTCCGCGCCAAGGATGGCGCGGAACATAGCGCACATGGATGTGCTCGCAGCGGTTCTGCATTGGCAAGATGGGATCGGCGGAAGCTGGGGTAAGCGCCGATGTTGATTTGCGGCTTCCCCGCTTGGCCCCCCGGGCGGGTTGGAGCGGCGCTCAGAACGTTAGCTTTCGGGTTTAGCGCCCTTCTTTAAGAAGCGAGCGAGCGTTGGGATGGTGGCCGGAACTGAAGCGGAAGGCTTGCGCTAGAAAAAGTTCAGCGCAGGCGATGGCATCGTTTAGGGCGTGGTGGCCACTGAATGCATCGAAGCCGTAGCGTTCTCGGCAAGCTGCGAGCGTGAGGGAATCGGGTTTTAGAGTTTGCGATTGGCGTTCTAATCGGCGGCGTTCGGCGCGCAGTGTGCAATAAACACCATCAGGTTGCCATTTCATGCCCGTTTGTTTTAGCGCTTGTTGTAATACCACGGTATCGAATTGTGCGTTGTGGGCCACGATAATTGCACCTTCCGCAGCCTTAACAAATTCAGCCAGCACCTCTTCCAAAGGCAACCCAGCGGCAATATCACTTAATGATAACTGATGAATAACTGCACTTTGAGTTAATTCTAAATTGGTGTTCACTACCCGATATTCTGCTTGATTCTGCAGTATACGTGGCGGCGCGATGCGCACCCAAGCCAGCGCCAGCATGGCATCGCCTTTGGCATCCAAGCCATTGGTTTCAATATCGATAGCTAACCACTTTGCTTCTCGCCAAGGGGCTCTTAAATGATGCCAACTCGCCACTTTTTCGAACATTACATATTCCGCCCGAATTTAAATGCAACACCATGCTGGGCATCTTTAATTACTTTAAAAGCCGCCTTTAATTGTCGCCGCTGCATGGTGCTTAAGGTTTCGGGGTCTACCGAGTTCGAAGGTATCTTTGAATCTTCATTCCGGTACATCTGTGCGGTTAAACGTAACCCGGTAAGAAACTGCCAAGCCTCGAGCAGGTTTTGGTTATCCTTATCGCTTAAGGAGCTTGCACTCTTTAACTGCTCCAAGCGAGCGGGCGTTGAAGGCACGGTTACCCCCGCAGCCAAACTATACAAACGCACAATATCGTTAAGAATTGCTACTGCCTGCTTTTTGATATCAATGTACTCGAAATCGCCTTCACTTTTGGTTCGAAAGTGATTAAATAAGCCCAGAGGCACATTCAGCTCACCAATATGGCGTGCGATATTCGCTAGAAACATATCTTGTTTCGCTAACTTTGCGATTTCTTCGCGGTGCTGCCGATACAGCTGATGGCTTCCCGCAACTGGGCGGCTATCAAAGAAGATCATGCAATGCATAATCGCTTTCGGTGTGGGTGAACGAATCCACTTTAAGAATTTTTCACGCCATTCAAGGCGATTCTTCTGTAAATCGGGGTTCATTGCCATGATATTGCCCGGGCATAAGCGAATACCGCAATCCGCCAAACCTTCACAGACATAAACCGACACTTCCGCGAACCATTGGCGCTGGCCATCAGTAATTTCATCGGGCAACAGCAAGGCGTTATCCTGATCCGAACCTAAGGTTTGATCGCCGCGCGCCTGGGAACCGAACGCGAGCCACACATAAGTACATGGTGCACTACCTTGTTCTTGTTCATAAAGGCGAATAAGTTTGCGGGTAATGCCATCAGTAAGCGATGTCAGTAACCTACCAACAATACCGATATCTTTTACCCGGCTTGCAAAACTGCGCAGATAATCTGGAATTTTAGCTGCTTCCGCAACCAGCGCTTCTCGGCTGTTGGCTTTGAACAACGCGTTAATGAGTAGCACAGGTTCACTGCGTTGTTGTTGCATCAAATCCGTGTTAGTGAGAACGCCGATGGGTATTTCATTATCATCGAGCACGGGAAGGTGATGAATATTCGCTTGCCCCATTACCGTAAGCGCATCGAACAGGCTATCTCGGGCATAGATGATAGCCGGCATTGGCGTCATTACTGCCGCTACTGAAACATCGAAGCTTACGCCCACGGCTACGACGCGGTTACGTAAATCACGGTCAGTTAAAATACCGCGTAATTGCTGATCATCCACAACCAACAAGCAAGATACGCGCTCCGCCGACATCAATTGTGCGGCGCTTTGAATACTGGCGGTGCTGCTAATTTGAATGGGTTTGCGATCAATTACCGATGCTATTTTTTTCTCGCTCCAATCCGCACCTTGCGTTTTACCTTGCTCAGCTAATAACCGCTGACCATGAGCATTCACAAAATAACGCTCAAACGCTTGGCTTTGCCGGCGAAGTTCGTTGAACGCGCCTTCCGGCCATATCCAAATAATACCATCGGCGATTACTTGCAGTTTATTGGTAATTTTTCTGCCGGTTAACAATGAAGGAAAGCCAAATAGATCACCGGGCTCTAAACGATCGAGATGTTGGTTTTCTTTATCCACGAGATCATAGGCCCCTGAGCGCACCAAGTATAACTGGTGTGAATCGGGCTGCATGATGTCTTGGCGATTATCGTGGCACACGTACATCGCCTGCATTTGTTCAGCCGCATATTGCAACAACTCAGCGCTCAAACTATCAAACGGCGGCGTGTTCGCCAAAAACTCGCGTGTATCTGCACTTATACTTGCCATACCGAACCCCCCTTGGGAGCCATAGAAGTTGGTGTCTGACACCATTTTCTCGTACCCCTTATGTAAGTGCCATAGAAAGTGGTGTCAGACACCATCTTCTCTGGAACTTTTCCCTACAGTTTACGTGAAAAAAAGCCCCGGCGATGCCGGGGCTTGGTTACTACAAAACATATTACATGTTTTAACGCGTCGGCTTAATGGCTAGTTGCCGCACCGGCTCCTTTCGGATAACGGATTGATTCAACCATTTCCTGAATATCTTCTGGCGCATCTTTCGTAAATTTCAACACGACGAGAGCTACGATAAAGTTCAGAATCATACCTACTGTACCAATACCCTCAGGTGAAATTCCAAACAACCAGTTTTCAGGATTATCGGCGGCTGGGTTCACGAAGCGGAAGTAGATAATGTAGCTCAAGGTGAACACAATACCAACTACCATACCCGCTACAGCACCTGCGCTATTCATGCGTTTATGGAAGATACCCATAATAATCGCAGGGAAGAACGAGGATGCCGCCAGACCGAACGCGAAGGCGACCACCTGCGCCACGAATCCGGGTGGGTTAATACCAAACCATGCACCGATTAATACCGCTACCCCCGCAGCAATTCGCGCGTAGAGCAATTCTTGCCTATCCGTAATATTAGGCATCAAGGTTCGTTTCAGTAAATCGTGAGAAACCGAACTCGAAATAACCAAGAGTAAGCCAGCTGAAGTTGATAACGCCGCGGCAACACCACCGGCAGCAATCAACGCCACAACCCAATTCGGAAGGCTTGCAATTTCCGGGCTCGCTAACACGATAATGTCCGCATCAACGCGCATTTCATTGCGCTCGTCATTCGAGAAGAACATACGGCCATCTTCATTGTTATCGTTCCACTCGATAAGGCCCGTTTGCTCCCAGTTATTCACCCAGCTCGGCGCATTCTCATAGAGTACCCCTTGCTGATCTGGCCCATTTAGCGTGTTTAAGATATTCACTTTGGTAATCGACGCAATAGCCGGCGCTGTTGTGTAAACGACCGCAATAAATACCAATGCCCAGCCGCCTGAACGGCGCGCATCACTTACTTTTGGCACGGTGAAAAAGCGAATAATTACGTGTGGTAAACCAGCCGTACCCACCATTAATGCCATAGTAATGGCAAATACATCGATGCCGGATTTCGTGCCTTCTGTGTATTCGGCAAAACCAAGCTGGGTAGATAAACCATCAAGCCGCTCTAACAAATACAGCCCTGAGCCATCGGCTAATGTTGCACCGAAGCCTGTTTGCGGCAAGATGTGGCCTGTCATTTGCATCGTAATAAACACAGCAGGTACCGTGTAAGCGAAGGCTAACACACAGTATTGCGCTACCTGCGTATAGGTGATCCCTTTCATACCCCCTAACAGAGTATAGAAATATACTAACGCCATACCGATAAGCACGCCCGTAGTGATATCAACCTCTAAGAAACGGCTAAATACCACACCAACACCACGCATTTGCCCAGCGATGTAAGTGAACGATACCAAGATTGCACAAATAACAGCTACCGTACGCGCAGTTTGTGAGTAATACCGATCACCAATGAAGTCGGGAACCGTAAACTTACCAAACTTACGCAAGTAAGGTGCTAAACAAAGGGCAAGGAGAACATAACCACCGGTCCAGCCCATGAGGTAAACGCTACCATCATAGCCAAGTATCGAGATTAAACCTGCCATTGAAATAAAGGAGGCCGCAGACATCCAATCAGCTGCTGTTGCCATACCATTTGCAACCGGAGGAACACCACCGCCTGCTACGTAGAAATCGTTGGTAGAACCTGCTCGTGCCCAAATCGCAATACCGATATACAAGGCAAAAGTTGCACCAACCACGATAAATGTAAGTGTTTTAATATCCATGGTTTATTCCTCTTCAACCTTGTATTTTCTATCGAGCTTGTTCATTTGTCTGATATAAACAAAGATCAATACGATGAAGGTATAAATTGCGCCCTGTTGTGCAAACCAAAAGCCCAACTTAAAGCCGAAGAAGGTGATGTTATTGAGCACATCCACCAATATGATACCGAACCCAAAAGAAACCACGAACCAGACGGTTAATAGCTTGAGCATTAACCCTAAGTTCTCTTTCCAATAGGCTTTGGCATGATCTTGCGATTCAAATGCCATGCGTGTGTCCTCCAGTTGTTGTTATGGGTGCCACCCAATTATTTTTAATATGCAGGTGGTTCTTTCCAATGTACGGAAACAAGCATCGTAGAAGATGGGGTTTTGCGAAATTGGACATTAGTCTAATACCGGAATTTTGCCGCTGTGCTTTACTTGCTTCTGTGGCAGAAGATACGCCGCAACCGCCTTCACAAAAGCAAGGCTTAACTAAAAGCGCAGAAACAAGTACTCTGAATACATCAATTCGAGAAGAAGAATAAAACATGACTTGGATTTTAATCATCTCCGCCGTTGGCTACATTGCGCTTTTATTTCTTATCGCATTGTGGGGCGAAAAGAAAAATAGTGTGGGTTACAAAATAAGCTTGCACCCTTGGGTGTATGGCCTCTCGTTAGCGATTTACTGCACCACCTGGACATATTACGGCGCGGTTGGGAATGCGATTGATAGCGGCTGGAGCTTCTTACCTATATTACTCGGGCCAATTCTTCTTTACATGTTTGGTATGCCCGTGGTGCGCAAGTTAGTGGCGATTAGCAAGCAACAAAATACTACGTCGATTGCTGATTTCATTGCCTCTCGTTATGGCAAAAGCCACAAGATGGCGCTAGTCGTAACGATCATTGCAGCCGCAGCGGTTATTCCCTACATTGCTCTGCAGTTGAAGGCCGTTGGTATTAGCTTTAATGTGCTCAGCCAATTAAGCCCTGAAGCAAGTAGCAACTCCTATAAAGAGCTTGGCATCGCCATTCTTATGGCGGCATTTGCGATTGTGTTTGGTACCCGCCGCCTAGAAGTAACCGAATATCGCAGCGGTATGATGTTAGCCATCGCGTTTGAATCCACGGTAAAGCTAGTGGCCCTATGCGGTACCGCAATTTTCGCGTGGATAATTTTTCGAAGTGGTTCCGATGTTAGTTTCGCTAATCATATCCAAAGCTTGGATCTCGATTCTGGCTGGCATTTCAAAGGCGCGATGACCCCAGAATTTTTCATTCAACTCGCCATGGCCGCCGGAGCCATTTTATGTTTGCCACGCCAGTTCCATGTCAGTGTTGTTGATAACGTAGATATTAAACATTTAAAAACAGCACGTTGGTTATTTCCGCTTTATCTTCTCCTTACCTCGCTGGCGATCGCTGCAATAGCGATAAGTGGCGTTGGTTTACTGGGAAATAATAGTGGCTTGGCTGGTGATGGCTCGGTTTACCCTCTCCTGATCCCGTTTCTGTATGGACAAACGTGGTTAGCCATTCTGGTCTATATCGGTGGTATATCTGCGGCCACCGCTATGGTTATTATTGCCACGCTTACCCTGAGCACAATGATTAGTAATGATGTGGTAATGCCAGTTTGGCTCACCCGTGAAGGTCGGCAAATGCCGCAACCGCATCGCTTCTCACGGCGATTAATTCGCGTGCGCCGGCAAGCGATTATCGCTGTGTTGATGCTCGGTTGGGCGTGTTACCACCTCTGGATGGCGCAGTTAAACTTAGTGAGTATTGGATTACTGGCGTTCTCCTTAGTATTGCAATTGCTGCCGGCGATCATCGGTGGCATGTATTGGCGAAAAGGCCATGCTCAAGGCGTGTATATGGGCCTTATCGCTGGCCTACTCGGCTGGTTATTTGCGGTACTTCTGCCCTTATCCCAATCGGAAGTTGCGCTCGCTGAGCAAATTATTACCCGTGGAACCGTGATTAGCGTGGCGCTAAACGTAGCAGCTTATACACTGTTTAGTTACCTCGCCGTTCCTGCGTTGGTAGATAAAATTCAAGCAACTGCATTTGTAAAACCACGCAAAAATGGCGAACCGGTTTCCGCGAATACCAACCTTCAAGAAACACGTGTGGCGGATTTGGTATTGCTGATGGAAACGTTCCTCGGGAATGAGCGCTGCGAAGAACTTGTAAAAGCCTACGAGCGCCACCAACCGTTAAACCGCCAAGGTGTTGCCGACATCCAGTTTACCGATTACGCCGAACGCGCCATTAGCGGCGTGCTTGGCGCAGCTACTGCGCGCTCTTTGGTGAATGCAGCACTAGAAAATCGGCAACTCAATCTAGAAGAAGTAGTGCATTTTTTCGATGACACCACCCAAGCCTTACAAGACCAACAATCGATTATGTTCAGCTCGCTGGAAAACCTAGCTCAGGGGATTTCGGTGGTTGATAAACATTTACGCTTGGTCGTATGGAACCGGCGTTATCTCGAACTTTTCGAATACCCCGATGGCATGGTGCAACCTGGAAGACCTATCGCCGATCTCATTCGCTATAACGCCGAACGTGGCGAATGCGGTGTGGGTGACGTTGATGAGCTCGTAGAAAAACGCTTACGCTACATGCAACAAGGTTCGGCACACCGTTTTATACGCCGCCGTTCTGATGGTCGGGTAATTGAAATGATTGGGAACCCGTTACCCAATGGTGGCTTTGTTACCAGCTTTACGGATGTCACCGAACATATTGAAACCCAACAAGCCTTAGAAGACGCGAATATTGATCTAGAAGCGCGGATTCGTAGCCGCACTGATGAAGTACGTGAAATTAATCGCGAGCTTACCGAAGAAATTGAGCGCCGCCGTGAAATCGAAGTCGCATTGCAAGCCGCAAAAGGCGAAGCAGAATTTGCCAATGCCAGTAAAACCCGTTTTTTGGCGTTGGCTAGCCACGATATACTGCAACCACTAAACGCCGCTCGCTTATACCTTTCTGCCGTTGATCAACAAACGCTTGGGCCAAGGAATCAAGGCTTGCTGCACAAAGTTGATAATGCGCTTGATTCTACTGAACACCTGCTCTCGGCCCTACTTTCGATTGCGAAAATGGAACAAGGCGCGATGCAACCGCAATTAAAGCATATTGATTTAAACACAATTTTAGGCCCCTTGGTGCCCGAATATTCGGTTTTGGCCGAACAGCAAGATTTGCAGTTTAAGGCACGTCTGCGTAATCTCACGGTATATACTGATCCAACATATTTACGGCGGATTATTCAGAATTTTCTTTCAAATGCGATTAAGTACACCGAGAGTGGTAAAGTGTTACTCTCAGTTCGTCAACGCGGTGAGTTTGCCGAACTCGCGGTTTGGGATACTGGCCCCGGAATACCTGAACAAAAACATTCCGAGGTGTTTGAAGCCTTTATTCGCCTACACCAAGGCTCAATTAGCGGAGTAGGCTTAGGCTTAAGCGTAGCGAAACGCATGGCCGAACAACTCGAGTGCCCGTTATCGATAAAATCGGCGTTAGGGAAAGGATCTCGATTTTCGGTGTTAGTACCGTTAGGTTCGGCGGCAAAGGTAATTCCGCGTATACGTCCCGAACGTTCGAGCCAAGCCTATAATGGTTTACAAGTGCTGTGCGTAGACGATGACCCCGAAAACTTGGCAGCTTTGCAAGCGCTATTAAGTAAATGGAGTTGCCAAGCTATTCAGTTTACTACGCCAGATGAAGCGATTCATTGGGCACAAAACAACCCGCCGCCAGACGGCGCGCTATTAGATTATCAACTTGCGGATCACGGCGATGGCATAAGCCTATGGCGCTCGTTGCAAGATATTTGGCAAAAACCAGTTCCCGGCGCGTTGGTAACCGCTGTTCGTGATCCTGATGTTAAAGCAGAAGCTCGAAAACTTGGCCTACAATTTTTAGCGAAGCCAGTAAAACCAGCGCAACTTAAAGCGCTGATGCAACACATGCAACGGCAAAAGGAAACGCGATAATGCCTATATCTAATCATCATTCAGAGTTTCAAACGGCACATAGCTTGCGAGCGCTCGGTGATTTTTATTATCGCGATGCGCAGCCAACTGCAGTGGCAAACGCACAATGGATAGCCTTTAACCAAGATCTAGCAAATCAGTTAAATATACCCGCTTCAGAGCAAGATACCGATGAGGGACTGGCGATTTGGTCTGGCAATCAAACACCTGAATGGGCAAAGCCAGCAGCTCTAGCTTACGCGGGGCACCAGTTTGCGAATTTAGTGCCACAGTTAGGTGATGGCCGCGCTTTACTCCTCGCCGAAGTCGTTGATCATCATGGCAAGCACTGGGATGTGCAGCTTAAAGGTGCTGGCCGCACTCCGTTTTCCCGAGGCGGTGATGGCCGCTCCGCTATTGGTCCAGTGTTGCGAGAATATCTACTCAGCGAAGCTATGCATGCGCTTGGCATCCCTACTACGCGAGCACTTGCTGCGGTAGCAAGCGGCGAAATGGTGTTCCGCGATGAGGGTGTGCCAGGAGCCGTTTTTACTCGCGTTGCCAGCAGCCATTTACGGGTCGGTAGCTTTCAGTACGCGCTGTTACATGGCGGAAACGAGAAGGTGAAAACGCTCGCCGACTACACCATTAAGCGGCATTTTCCACATATAGCCAAAAGTACCAACGCCGGTAACCCTTATCTAGCATTTCTACAACATGTTGCTGAACGACAAGCTGAACTCGTGAATAATTGGCTACGCGTTGGTTTTATACATGGCGTGATGAATACTGATAATACATCGATTTGCGGTGAAACCATCGACTATGGCCCAGCCGCGTTCATGGATGTGTATAACCCTGCTAAGGTGTTTAGCTCAATTGATCGCCGTGGTCGCTATGCTTTCAATAAACAACCTGAGATTGCGAAGTGGAACCTTGCCCGGCTTGCAGAAACGCTATTGCCTTTGCTCACGGCGGACGAATCTAGCGATGCAACTGCAGATCAAAAAGAAGCCGCCATTGCCTTGGCCACACGCGTACTTGATGAGTACAGTGAGTATTCCGAACAATTATGGCTGGCGAATATGGGCGCAAAACTCGGTATCCAACATGCCACGAAAAGCGATAAACCATTAATGCAGGCATTTTTAGCGCTCTTACAACATCAGAACGTAGATTTTACCCAGGCTTTTTGGCAGCTAGCAAATGAACTAAATTGCACGCAAATTGCAACAACTGGGCCGCAAAGCCCTGCATCTACGTTATTTACCAACCCAATGGAATATACCGAGTGGCGCCAGCGTTGGTTGGAACGGCTTATTGAAAACGACAACAATGCCGAACAAGTACAAGCAAGCATGCGCAAGGTGAATCCAGCCATTATCCCCCGCAACCACCGTGTCGCTGAAGCGATAAAAGCGGCCGAAGAAGACGGCGATTTAACCCGTTTTCATGAGTTACTCGAAGCCTGGCAAGAGCCCTACAAAATGCCAATGTCGGCTTTGCAGGTTGAGCTTTATCAAGCACCGAAAGAAAGTGAGGAAGTTACGCGTACTTTCTGCGGCACTTAATAAAGTTACATGGTGAAAAATTTAGATTAGCGGGTTGTTATCTTGTTCTGGCGGCGATAACTGTAAACGCTCAGCTAACAGCACTGCTTGCGTACGGCTGTATACATTCAACTTGCGAAAAATCGCTGTCATGTGTGCTTTCACCGTCGCCTCAGTGATACCTAACTGATACGCAATCTGTTTGTTCAGTAAACCTTCATGCACGTAGTACAACACGCGGTATTGCTGCGGCGTTAAATCAGCTACTTTTTCCGCAAGTTCTTTATCTTCTTGGCTTACATCACCAATTTGCTCCGCCATACCTTCTGGCAACCATTCATCACCATCTAGGATGCTAGCAATAGCGTTGGCGATATCTGCTGACGAAAGTGATTTGGGGATAAAACCAAGGGCGCCAAAGCCCATGCAGCGCCCAATAATTTGTGGATCTTCAGCACCAGAAATAACCGCCACCGGCAGCATCGGGTAATCTTTACGTATGCGAATTAAGCCATATAAATCACCGGCACCCGGCATATGCAAATCGAGCAGCAATAAATCTACTTCATCATCACTGTTTAGTGCTTCTAAAGTAGAATCAAGGCTATCGGCTTCACGAATGTTTAGATCGGAAAAATAATTCGCGAGCGCCCCTTGCAGGGCCTCGCGAAATAAAGGGTGATCGTCAGCGATTAGTAATCGGGTCATAGCACTTTTACCGGAAGCGCTATTTCATCGCTTCCTATCCTTAACGGTTTAATCGGTTCTCAATAAGTGAATCTACCACACTCGGATCCGCGAGCGTAGAGGTATCCCCTAAATTGCTGTAATCGTTACCCGCGATTTTTCGTAGTATCCGCCGCATGATTTTACCCGAGCGCGTTTTCGGCAAGCCCGGCGACCACTGAATGAAATCTGGGGTAGCAATTGGGCTGAGTTCTTTACGTACCCACTGCACCAAGGTTTTCTTCAGCTCGTCGTTTGCTTCCACACCATCAACAACAGTTACATAAACGTAGATCCCTTGCCCTTTCAAATCATGCGGATACCCCACTACTGCAGCTTCCGCAACTGATTCATGGGCTACTAACGCACTTTCAATCTCAGCCGTTCCCAAGCGGTGGCCAGAAACATTCAATACATCATCAACCCGGCCGGTAATCCAAAAATCACCATCTTCATCGCGGCGCGCACCATCACCAGTAAAATACACATTTTTGTATGTGCTAAAGTAGGTTTGCTCAAAACGATCGTGGTCGCCCCAAAGCGTGCGTGCCTGCCCCGGCCAAGAATCTTCAATGATCAAGTTGCCTTCGGTGGCACCTTCGAGTTCCTGCCCTTCGTTATCCACAAGCTTCGGCTTAATACCAAAGAATGGCAGCATTGCAGAGCCCGGTTTCATATCCGTTGCGGCTGGGAATGGCGCAATTAAAATGCCCCCGGTTTCAGTTTGCCACCAGGTATCCACAATCGGGCAATTGCTGTTTCCGATCGTTTTGTAATACCACTCCCACGCTTCTGGGTTAATCGGTTCTCCTACCGAGCCTAGAATTCGTAAGGTATTGCGTTTGCTTCCCTTGGCGGCAGCATCACCTTTTGCCATGAGTGCCCGAATAGCCGTGGGCGCTGTGTAAAGAATACTCACTTTATGCTTATCAACGACTTTGCCGATACGCGATACATCTGGGTAAGTAGGTACACCTTCAAACATTAAGGTTGTTGTGCCGTTAGCCATTGGACCATAAACGATATAACTATGGCCCGTAACCCAGCCCACATCCGCCGCGCACCAATAAATATCATCTTCCTTCAGATCGAACGTATATTCGTGTGTCATCGCCGCATACACAAGATAACCACCAGTAGTATGCACCACACCTTTCGGTTGGCCAGTCGAGCCCGAGGTATACAGAATAAACAACGGATCTTCCGCATTCATCACTTCAGCTGGGCAATCGGTATCACAATCACCAATTAGTTCGTGCCACCAAACATCGCGGCCCTGCTGCATATCATAAGCAACATCGGTGTGCTTCAAAATTACGACGTGTTCAACGCTTGGGCACGCGCCATTCGCTAGTGCCTCATCTACATTCGGCTTCAATGCAACGCCTTTGCCACCACGGCGGCCTTCATTAGACGTAATCACGACCTTGGCACCGCAATCGTTTACGCGATCAGCAATCGCGTTTGGCGAGAAACCCGCAAAAATCACCGAGTGAACCGCGCCTAAACGAGCGCAAGCCAGCATTGCATAAGCAGCTTCTGGCACCATCGGCATGTAAATAGCCACTCGATCGCCTTTTTTGACGCCAAGCTTTTTTAAACCGTTGGCAAACTTAGCAACCTGTTCATGTAATTCACGATAAGAAATTGATTTTTGCACATCAACTTCATCGCCTTCCCAAATGATAGCGGTTTTGTCCGCTCGCTCGGCCAAGTGGCGATCAACACAGTTGTAACACGCGTTTAATGTGCCATCCGCGTACCACTGAATATCAATGTTGCCTGGAGCAAAGCTCGTTTGTTTTACTTTGCTGTAAGGGCTAAACCAGGTAATGCGTTTGCCCTCTTTTGCCCAAAATGCTTCTGGGTTGTTTACTGATTCGTTGTATTTGCTCAAATAAGTTTCTGGATTCAGACGCGCATCTGCTTTTACTGCGTCAGGCATTGGGTACACGTGTGCTGACATTTAGCTTTCCTCCTGAATTTTTCTTGTCTGTATTTGTACTGATTTCGGGCTCTGAAACCTATTAGACCATAGTCTAGATTGACCAAAACTGCATATTGTCGAATGCTTACAGCACGATAAAAACGCATATAAATGCGCTACATGAAAATTAATCCATCTGTTGAATAATCACAACGAGGAACTCGATATGCAACGTTTAACCACGGCTTTACTGGCGAGCACTTTAGTTGCTGGCGGCTTAGCAAGCATGGCAAACGCATCTGCAGAAACCGAATATAGTTACGGCGGTTATATTAAATTAGATGCCATGATTAGCCGAACCGATAGTGGCTCATTACCGTCTGGTAGTATTGGCAGAGATTTTTATATTCCGGGGCTAACGCCAGTAGGGAATGGCGCAAGCAACACCTACACCGATTTTCATGCACGAGAAACACGCTTCTTCTTCCGTGCTGCACAAACACTAGAAAATGGTGAGAAGATTACCGGGTACGTGGAATTCGATTTTCTCGGTACACCAGGTGGCGATAAGCGAATTACCAACTCCTATTCACCGCGTGTGCGGCATGCATTTATTCAATACCGCAATTGGATGGTAGGTCAATATTGGAGTAACTTCCAAGACGTAACCATCATTCCAGAAGCGCCTGATTTCGTTGGCGCACCTGATGGCATCGTGTTTAACCGTCAACCGCAAGTTCGTTACACCATGGCAAACGGTTGGAGTTTTTCCGTTGAAGCCCCAGAAACCACAGTAACACCAAATATGGGCGGCACCGGACGGATTACTACCGGCGATACCGCAATGCCCGACCTTACAGCTCGTTACCAAACCAAAGTTAATAACGTACATTACAGTGTTGCGGGTATCGTTCGCCGCCTTGAGCTCCGCCAACATGGTGTAAACGACACGGTAAATGGCTACGGTATTAATCTTTCAACCAAAATTGATATCGGTGAACATGATATTCGCGCCGGCTTTGTTCATGGTGAAGGTATTGGCCGTTATGTAGGTATTAACTCAGTAAACGGGGCCGTGATCGATGATGTTCTAAACCTTGATACTTTAGGGTACACCGGCGTTACTTTCGCCTATCGTCATGTTTGGAGTGATAAGTACCGCACCAACTTCATATTCTCGCGCGGCATGTTTGATGACAAACGAGAATATACCGGTATCAACGCCAACGACCATACACAGCGTTTAGCCGCTAACTTAATGTACCAAGTTAATGAAAAGCTGGTAGTGGGCGCTGAAATTAGCCGTGCTAGCCGTGAACTGTTGAGCGGTGATGACGGCAACTTGGATCGTTTACAATTCAGCGTAACCTATTCGTTCTAAACACCATTCAGCGTGAGTGTTCAACCGGTGAACGCTTACGCTGTAGTTTTCTTAGTTGCCCCCCATTATTTTTGGTAAACTCTGACACTCAGTTATGTTTTCGAGTGTCGGAGGTTTTTTATGTCAAAGAACGACCAAGCCATTGACGACATCGACCTGTTTCGCGAATTGATGCAGGATGTAAAGCCCTTACCGCAAGAAGAAATTACGTCTGTTAACACCCCAAAGGCCTCAGCAGAGAGTTTAGAGGCACGCCGCCGAGCCGCTGAAGCGAAAATAGAAGATGATGCGGCTGCAGCATTAAGCGAAGAAGTTCGCGAGTGGGTAGCGCCAACCGATATTATCGGCTGGAAACATGATGGCGTTCAAGATGGTGTGTATCGCCAATTAAAGCGCGGAAATTACGAGCCACAAGCTGCGCTTAATTTACACAAGTTACGTGTTAGTGAAGCGCGCCGTGAAGTAGCTAGCTTCATTCAAGAGTGCTACCGCACCGGAGTGAGAACCGCATTAATAATTCACGGCCAAGGGCTGAAAAGCCAACCTCGGCCTGCACTACTAAAAAGCTTATGCTATCAATGGCTGCCAGAACTTGAACCTGTACTTGCTATCCACAGTGCCCAGAAGTTCCACGGCGGCTCAGGTGCGAGCTATGTCATAATACGGAAAAATTCAGCTGTTAAACTGGCAACTAAAGAACAAAACCGAAAACGCTAAATTTTGCTTTAACATAGGAATAAAATCATGTTGATACCGCCACGCAATCAAGTAAAGCGCACGCTAATTATCGGCGCAGCGATGCTTGGGCTAACCCTACCTATAGCTGCA
This sequence comes from Aliidiomarina shirensis, assembly GCF_003987345.1. Lineage (GTDB taxonomy): Bacteria > Pseudomonadota > Gammaproteobacteria > Enterobacterales > Alteromonadaceae > Aliidiomarina > Aliidiomarina shirensis. Next base: position 295,565 of record NZ_PIPP01000002.1, read on the forward strand.
ACTGCTAACGAACCCGCAGCAGAAAAACCAAAGCAAATTATTTTAGTTATTGCAGATGGCATGGGCTTCCCATATTTATCAGCGTATCGCTATTTTAAAGATGGCCGTAACGCAACCATGGCAACCGATATTGAATCCACCATTTTTGATGATTACCTGCTTGGCGCCGCCAGTACTTACCCTGCCGATGATACCCTGGTTACCGATTCTGCCGCAGGCGCAACCGCATTGGCAACGGGCGTTAAAACCTATAACGGTGCTATCTCGGTAGACGCCGAAGGAAACCCAATTCCTACGATTATGCAACGCGCACGTACGCAAGGTTGGCAAACTGCCGCCATTGCGACTACGAAAGTAACCCACGCAACGCCGGCATCGTTTTTCACCCATGCTCCATCACGCCGCATGGAAGATGAAATCGCCGATCAATTTGCCGAAGTCGATGAAAATGGCCAACCAATATTCGATTTATTACTCGGCAGTGGCCGTAAACATTTTGTACGCGAAGACGCTGACGGGAATCGTGTAAGCCACCTACGCACACTTAATAACCGCGGTGTTCGTGTAATTGAAAGTTATGAACAATTACAAACCCAACAGCGTTTACCCCTCATCGGCTTGTTCTTTGATGATTCGTTTCCGTACGTTATCGACGACGAAAAGCGCCTAGAAATGATGACGCGCGAAGGCCTGCGTTTGTTAGGCAACAATGAGAAACCTTTCGTGCTCATGATTGAAGCATCAATGGTTGATTGGTGTGGACACGCAAACGATATCGCCTGTGCCATGCATGAAATGGCAGAGCTCGACGAGTTAATGATGTTTTTGCAAGAATACGCTGAAGGCCGTGATGATACTCAAATCATACTTACCGCCGATCACAGCACCGGTGGCTTAACCTTGGGCGCAGATGGCGATTACAAATTCCGCGCCGGCGATTTACACCGTATCGGCCGTGGCTTACGCACTATGGCGGTAGATTTAAATAATATGCCAGCTATTGATTGGGATGCGTACATTGATGAATACCTCCCATTTCCGCTATCAACCGATCACCAAACGGCATTAAGCGACGTAGCAGCAAGCACAAGCGAACGCCGCCGAGCCGAGATTCAAGAAATATTGGTTGATATCGTACGCTATCACACAGGCGCGGGCTGGACGACCGGTGGACACACCGGCGAAGATGTTCCTGTAATTGCTATTGGCCCATGGTCCGATAACTTCCGCGGAACCCAAGATCACACCGATATAGCCAAAAAACTCTTCGAGTGGGTGCAGAACTAAAGGGCTTCCACTGGTCCTGAAGTTAAGGGCTGAGTTCGCGGGGGATATATTTAAGCGGTTCTGGCTGGCGAATGAAGCTCCCGGCGAAAGCTGCTACTGAGAAGCTTGGAGAAAAGAGCGTTTGAGGAAGGATAAGTTCGAGCCCGGGTGTCTGCCGCATGGATGCGGCAGCCAAGCCTACACGGATGTATTTACGGCGTCCCGGGATTGAACTTATCGTTCCACAAACTCAGCTCTTTTCGATCGAGCCAAAATAGCGGCGGGCGTTGCGGAAGATGCGCAGCCAGGCGCCGTCTTCGCCCCACGATTCTGGATACCACGAGTTGCTGATGGCACGGAATACCCGTTCAGGGTGTGGCATCATGATAGCAACACGGCCATCGGCACTAGTTAAGCCCGTGATACCTTGTATTGAGCCGTTCGGATTTGCCGGATACGTTTCCGTTATTTCACCGTAGTTATCAACATAGCGTAAAGCAATTTGCTTGCCTTGCGCCAAACCCGCGAGCGCAGAATCCGCATTACTGCGGCTGAATTCAACCCGCCCTTCACCATGCGAAACCGCGATAGGCATACGTGAGCCCGCCATACCGCTAAACCATGGCGAATTGTTCTCTTGCACTTCCACCATCGCTACTCGCGCTTCGAAACGCTCCGAACGGTTGGTCACGAAATGCGGCCAATGCTCCGTACCTGGAATCAGTTCGTGTAAATTCGAAAGCATTTGGCAACCATTACATACGCCCAACGTAAGCGTATCTTCACGTGCAAAGAAGTTCGCAAATTGTTCGCGAGCATTTTCGTTGAACAAAACCGATTTCGCCCAACCTTCACCTGCACCCAAAACATCGCCGTAAGAAAATCCACCACAAACCGCCAGAGCTTGGAAATTATCTAACGTAACCCGACCACTGAGAATGTCACTCATGTGTACATCGATAGCCGTAAAGCCAGCGCGGTCAAAAGCAGCCGCCATTTCGTAATGCGAGTTCACGCCTTGCTCACGCAAAATAGCGATACGGGGTGAGTTACCTTTCAAAATGTACGGTGCCGCAATATCTTTCGCAGGATCAAAGCTCAACTGAGCATTTAAACCAGGGTTCGTTGTATCTTGCTTCGCAACAAACTCTTCATCAGCACAGGCCGGGTTATCACGCAAACGTTGTATTTGATGCGTTGTTTCAGCCCAAATCGCCCGCAACTGAGAACGCGGTGCTTGATAAATAAGAGCATCACCTTGCTGCACACGAACATGATCTTCACTACTTACTTGGCCGATATCCACACACATATCTGCGTATCCCGCGGCCTCGCACTGGGCTTGAATACGCTTAGCAACGTCATCACTCACCTGCAATACAGCACCAAGTTCTTCGCTGAATAATGCAGCTACCGGATCAACCCCTTCTGGAAGTTGCAGCTCTACCCCGCAATGCCCAGCAAATGCCATCTCCGCAGCGGTAACAAATACCCCGCCATCGGACCGGTCGTGGTAAGCCAATAGTTCATTATTCGCCACAAGCTCTTGCACTAATTCAAAGAAAAAGCGCAGATCGGCAGGTGCCTCTAAATCAGCAGGGATATCACCCAACTCACGGTATACCTGTGCCAACGCAGAACCACCAAGGCGGTTTTTGCCACGCCCTAAGTCAAGTAATAATAAGCGAGCATCATCGCGTTCGCTGCGCAGCATTGGCGTTACTGTTTTCCGCACATCAGTAACGCGGCCAAAAGCAGTAATCACTAATGAAAGCGGCGAAGTTACTGCTTTATCCTCACCATTTTCTTGCCAACGCGTTTGCATCGACATGGAATCTTTACCTACCGGAATGGTAATGCCAAGCTCTGGGCATAGCTCTTCACCAATCGCTTTCACCGCTTCATATAGGCCCGCATCCTCGCCCGGATGGCCAGCAGGCGCCATCCAATTCGCTGATAACTTAATGTGTTTGAAATCACCAATGGCGGTTCCGGCGATGTTTGTGATGGCTTCCGCAACCGCCAAACGCGCGGAAGCACCGTGATTCAATAATGCAACAGGTGTGCGTTCGCCCATCGACATCGCTTCACCCGCATAGCTATCGTAAGAAGCCGCGGTAACACCACAATCGGCTACCGGAATCTGCCATGGCCCAACCATTTGATCACGGGCTACCAAGCCAGTAACACTGCGATCACCGATGGTAATCAAAAAGGTTTTTTCAGCGATTGCCGGTAAACGTAATAAACGATTTACGGCGTCAGCTACATCAACGTTTTTCGTTGCTAACGCGGAATTCTGTACTTTCGTTGATATGGCCTCACGATGCATTTTTGGCGTTTTCCCAAGCAATACATTGAGCGGCATATCAACCGGATAGTTGTCAAAAATCTCGTCATACAAACGCAGTGTTTGCGCTTCAGTGGCTTCACCTACTACTGCGAATGGAGCACGCTCACGTTGGCAAATTTGTTCAAACACAGCTAACCGTTCTGGCGCTATCGCGATTACATAGCGTTCTTGTGATTCATTACTCCAAACCGCCATTGGCGACATACCCGGCTCATCGTTTGGAATCGCACGCAGCTTAAATTCACCACCGCGGCCACCATCGTTTACCAACTCTGGCAACGCATTTGATAAGCCACCGGCACCAACATCATGAATAAATACGATTGGGTTTTCATCACCAAGCTGCCAGCAGCGATCGATGACTTCTTGGCACCGGCGCTCCATTTCTGGGTTTTCTCGTTGTACCGAAGCGAAATCAAGTGCCTCGGAAGAATCACCCGATGCCATAGATGAAGCAGCACCACCACCTAGGCCGATATTCATCGCAGGGCCACCCAGTACCACCAATGGAGCTCCTACTGGAATATCATGCTTTTCAACGTGCTCTTCCCGGATATTACCCAAACCACCAGCAATCATGATCGGCTTATGATACCCGCGCACTTCCATGCCGTTAAAACTGTTTACTTTTTCTTCATAGGTGCGGAAATAACCTAAAATATTTGGACGCCCGAATTCGTTATTAAATGCTGCGCCACCAAGTGGCCCTTCAATCATGATATCGAGCGCACTCACGATGCGCTCTGGGCGGCCAAAATCTTCTTCCCAAGGCTGTTCAAATCCAGGAATGCGCAAGTTAGAAACCGAGAAACCCACCAAGCCCGCTTTTGGTTTAGCACCAATACCTGTGGCGCCTTCATCTCGAATTTCGCCACCTGAGCCTGTTGCTGCACCGGGATAAGGAGAAATAGCGGTAGGATGGTTATGGGTTTCTACCTTCATAAGAATATGGATAGGTTCGCCATGATAATGATATTCACCATTGCCAGCTTCTGGGAAGAAACGTCCCGCTTCTGAGCCGGTCATCACTGCGGCATTATCTTTGTAAGCCGAGAGCACGTACTCGGGCGTAACTTCATAAGTGCGTTTAATCATTTTAAATAATGATTTTTCTTGCTCCACGCCATCAATTGTCCAGGATGCGTTGAATATCTTATGCCGGCAATGCTCTGAGTTTGCTTGGGCAAACATATAAAGCTCAGCATCTACTGGGTTACGGCCGAGTTTCTCAAAATTTTCCGTAAGATAATCAATTTCATCGTCTGCAAGAGCTAAACCTAAACTCTGATTCGCACTGACGAGCGCTTCTCTGCCCATACCAAGAATATCTACCGTAGTAAATGGTGCCGGTGATTGCTCAGTAAAAAGTGCAGAAGCCTCAGTTAAGTCTGTAAATGTGCTCTCAGTCATGCGATCGTGCAGCAACGCACTAGCCGCTTTTATTTGTTCACTACTAAGCGAACCTTCGAGGTAATATGCGATACCGCGTTCAATTCGTTCTACTTTTTGTAAGCCACAATTGTGGGCGATATCAGTGGCCTTGGATGCCCACGGCGAGATAGTACCTACGCGAGGAGTTACTAAAATGAGATTGCCCGTTGGCGTGTGCGGTTCGCGTTGCGGGCCATACTGTAGAAGCTTTTCTAAAACCCGTTTTTCCGCTGGTGCTAATACTTCTGCAGCATCACTTTTCGAGCCGCGCTCTGGGCAATGTACGAAATGCACAAACTCAGCATACACCGAGGCAATCGGTAAGCCTGCACCATGAAGACGTTGAACGAGTTTTTCAGCACGAAAATCAGACAATGCAGGTGAACCACGAAGGATATCCACGGGTTGAGCTCCAGATTACTTTGAGGAATGAAGATGGGCTCATATTATAGAGAAAATGATGGGAAGTTGCGACATAAATGACAATGCAGAAATCACAATGTTCTGTTATAACTACGATTATGAAAATTACTCTGCAAAAGCGATGTGGGTTATGAACATACCAAGAATCGGCCGCGCCCTGCGCGCCCGTTCATTATGGCTGTTCGCCCTGCTCACAGTAAGTCTTTCCGGCTGTGGCAACGAACGCGTAGATCAGCACCAGTTAGAACACATTCAGGAACGCGGTGTTCTGCACGTGGGTACGATGATGAGCCCTGTGAATTATTACTTGGGTTCGGATAACCTCGAAACGGGTTTTGAATATGAACTCGCGTTAAATTTAGCACGTCAGCTCGGTGTTGAACTCGAGATGAGCACTAGTTACGAGCTGCGTGATTTATGGAGCAAACTGGAAAGCGGTGAAATTGATTTTGTAGCAGCAGGTATCGACGTTACCGAGCCCCGCTTAAATTGGCTTAAATTTACCCCTGCCTATCACAACATAGAGCAGAAGCTAGTATTTCGCCAAGGAGCACAAGATCGCCCTCGAGATTGGTCGGAAGTAACCGGCACCATTCGCGTTGTTGCTGGCAGTAGCCACGAAGAGCATTTAATTGAGCTTAGTAAAACCTACCCACACCTAGAGTGGACAAGCACGCATTTATACGATGCTGACGAATTACTTGAACACGTTATTCAGGAGAAAATCGATTACACAATCGTTGATTCCCATCATTTGGACATAAAACGCCGGGCGTTCCCAAATTTAAGCGTGGCATTCACCACGAAAAGCACAGTACCTATTGCATGGGCTTTTCGCGGTGGCCACGATGATTCGCTATACGCGGCGGCGGTTGAATACATTGGGAGCCAACACGAAAGCGGTGAAATAGCACAACTTATTGACCGGTATTTCGGCCATGTTTCTGATTTCAATTTTGTTGATACGCGCGCTTTTATTGCCGCTACGGAAAATGTACTGCCCGATTACCTGAGTTTGTTTAAGGAGTATTCCGGAGAGCTTGATTGGCGGTTATTAGCCGCCGTAAGCTATCAAGAATCTCATTGGGATCCGTGGGCGCGTTCAGTTACCGGCGTGCGTGGTTTAATGATGCTTACGCTGCCTACTGCACAGGATATGGGGGTTAATAGTCGGCTAGATCCGGAGCAAGCTATTCGCGGTGGCGCAGAATATTTACGGCGTTTGCATCAGCGTTTGCCCGATAGAATCACGGAACCTGATCGCACATGGATGGCATTAGCCGCGTATAATGTGGGCTTAGGCCACCTCGAAGATGCCCGTATTATTACGCAGCGCCAAGGTGGTAACCCTGATTATTGGATTGACGTTCGCGAGCGGCTACCATTACTCCGGCAAAAACAATTTTATCGCACAACACGATTCGGTTTCGCACGTGGAGAAGAACCGGTAAATTATGTAGAGAATATCCGCCGTTACTTTGATACGCTAGTATGGCTTGATGAGCAAGGGCGTTTGCCAGCTTCTGAGTTAGAGTATTCAAGCGTTACCCAAACTGCGAATAGGGCAGACGAGCAATGAAATTAAAATCAAGATTTATAAAAAATGAACGCCGCCGTCAGTTATGGAAGCGCCATAGCCGAAACATCGTTGATCGCCGCAACAAATGGTTTTATTTAACGGAAACCGCTTTGCGCCCAGTAACATCGCCAAACGCACCAGACCCTGAGTATCTCGATTTTCAGGCGTTTAAAGATTAGGCCGAAGGCGCTTTTTTAACGCTTTTTTGCGTTCACGTTGCGCGCTAAAAAAACCGGATAGCTGTGCTGCACAATCTTCTTGTAGCACACCACTGGTTATCGCAACTTTATGATTTAATTCAGGGTGCTGGAGCAAGTTCATTAAACTGCCAGCAGCGCCGGTTTTCAGATCAGGTGTACCGTACACCAACCGGCCAATTCTGCTATGTACCAACAAGCCAGCACACATTGGGCAAGGCTCCAAGGTGACATATAGGGTGCTTTCGAGAAGGCGATAGTTGCCAATCTCAGCGGCGCCTTGGCGAATGGCTTCAAATTCCGCATGCAATGAAGGATCACAACTTCCAATTACACGATTACGGCCGACACCAATTATCGCTCCCCGATACACCAAAACAGCACCTACAGGCACTTCGCCATCCGCTTCTGCTTGCGCTGCTAACGCAATCGCCTTGCGCATATAGCCAATGTCTTCTTGGTATTGTTCCGAGTGTTGAGCTGAATCGTTCATACAGAATTTATCATCATCTTGAGTACTTATCCGGCTACAACCAAGCCGGCAACCAAATAACAGCCGGTTGCTAAACTAGCCGCTAACAGCGCATAAGGTAATTGTGTGCGCACGTGGTCGATATGCTCCGAACCGGAAGCCAACGAAGCAATAATAGTGGTATCGCTGATCGGCGATGAATGATCACCAAAAATACCGCCTGCAAGCGCAGCACCAACAAATAGCGCGACCGGAAGATCAAGGCCTAGGGCCAGAGGAATAGCAAGCGGAAGCATAATCGCGAACGTACCCCAGCTTGAACCAATAGCAAAGGCCGTAAGCGCAGAAAGTAAGAAAATCAGTGCCGGTAATAACCAACTTGGTAAGCTAGCGTTCAAAATACCCGCCAAATATTCCCCGGAGCCTAAGGTTCTGGTGGCATCGCCAAGTGCAATAGCCACCCAGAGAATAATCGCCAACGGTAAAATTTTCCAAGCGCCCCGCAAAATCGAACTCATGATTAGCTTTGCCGATGCACCTAAGCTCAACACTGTACCGATAATCGCGATGATTAACGCCACCACAATTGCAGTAAATACACTCAGCATCCCATCGCCTGCAACAATTCGGCCCTCGCCGGTAAACCAAAGCATTACCGGAACCATGAGTACCATGGTTACCAAGCTAATGATAACGGTATAGAGCGCACCTCTATTAACCTCTTGATTCGGTTCAACCGCCTCAGGCTTATTTTGCAAATTCAATTTGGCTTGCTGTTCAAAGGCCTTCATAGGTCCAAACGCCCAACCTGTCCAGGCAACGAAGAGCGCCAGAAAGAGCGCAATGATGGCATAGAAATTCAACCCAATCGACGCTACAAAAGTGCTGATGGGCTCGTTAATTCCTTGATTACCGATTAAACCAATATTGAAAGCGCCCCAAGCGTTTAAGGGAATTAAAATACAGATAGGGGCACAGGTAGAATCGATCAAGTAAGCCAGCTTTTGCCTTGAGATACCGAGTTGATCATATACAGGCCGCGAAGTGGTACCCGACGTCATAATTGACACATTTGATTCGATAAATACCAAAACACCCAAAATCCAAGTAAACATGCGTGCGCGACGTTTATTCGGAACCAACTGTTTTTGCTTTAACGCGGCTACAAAATGAGTAAAGGTACCTCCACGCTCAAGCACACCGAAAAGCGCACCAATCGCGAGGGTAAAGCCCCAAATAAGTTGGTTCGAGGGATCAATAAGAACTTCGCCAAGGCTACTGACACCGGAAATTACCCCAGTGCCAACGCTTGGCATAAATAGAAGAACATGGGCAAGCAGAACACCACCCACCAAGGCCAGAATAACTCGGCGTGTAAGAATTGCAAAAACAATCGCTAACAGCGAAGGAAGTAAACTTAACCAACCGAGATCTGTATTCATTGTGCGGCGTCCTTTATTATTATTTTAACGAACCGCGTTATTCCCATTCAATGGTAGCTGGCGGCTTACCTGATACATCGTATACCACTCGCGAAATACCATCAATTTCATTAATAATGCGGTTCGATACGCGACCAAGTAATTCATAGGGTAAGTGTGCCCAATGCGCGGTCATGAAATCAATGGTTTCAACTGCCCGCAGCGAAATAACCCAATCATACTTGCGCGCATCGCCCATTACACCAACAGAACGCACCGGCAGGAATACCGCAAATGCTTGGCTTACTTTATGATAAAGCTCAGCTTTGTGCAGCTCTTCAATGAAAATGGCATCGGCACGGCGAAGTAAATCACAATACTCTTTTTTCACTTCACCCAAAACGCGAACCCCTAAGCCTGGGCCAGGAAATGGATGGCGGAACAACATATCGTAAGGTAAACCAAGCTCTAAACCGATTTTACGCACTTCATCTTTAAACAACTCACGTAATGGCTCAACCAACTTCATACGCATTTCTGGTGGTAAACCACCCACGTTGTGATGCGATTTAATCACATGCGCCTTACCCGTTTTAGAACCCGCAGATTCAATAACATCAGGATAAATGGTGCCTTGCGCCAGCCAATCAACATCCGTTAGTTCGTGGGCTTTTTCATCAAATACTTCAATGAATGAACGACCAATCGCTTTCCGCTTTGCTTCTGGCTCATCAACACCCGCTAACGCATCAAGGAAACGATCTTCGGCATCAACACGAATAATATTCAAGCCGAAATGATCACCGAACATTTCCATAACTTGGTCAGCTTCGTTTAAACGCAGTAAGCCATTATCCACAAATACGCAGGTAAGCTGATCGCCAATCGCCCGGTGCAACAACATGGCTGTAACCGATGAATCAACGCCACCAGATAAGCCAAGCATTACTTTCTCAGTACCCACTTGCTCGCGAATACGAGTAATCGCATCTTCAATAATCGCGCCCGGCGTCCACAGCTTTTCACACTTACAGATATCCAGCACAAAATGCTCAAGCATGCGCTGACCTTGGCGCGTATGGGTTACTTCAGGGTGAAATTGAACACCGTAGAATTGCTTCTCTTCATGAACCATAGCCGCATATGGACAAGTGTCGGTGCGCGCAACCGTTTTAAAACCTTCTGGAATCGCACTTACCTTATCACCGTGGCTCATCCACACGTCCAATAAAGGCAAACCATCCGCGCTCACGCCATCTTCGATATTGGCAAACAATTTGCAATCGGCAATCTGCTCAACGCGGGCATAGCCAAATTCACGCAAATTAGAACCTTGCACGGCGCCACCAAGTTGCGCCGCCATGGTTTGCATCCCATAACAAACACCAAAAACTGGCACACCAGCTTCGAAAACATACTCAGGTGCACGCGGTGAATTGGCCTCTGGCACGCTCTCGGGCCCACCCGAAAGAATGATACCATCGGGCTTAAAGCCTTTAATATCTTCCGCATCCACATCCCAAGCCCAAAGCTCGCAATACACGCCAATTTCACGAATTCGGCGCGCAATAAGCTGTGTATACTGCGATCCAAAATCAAGTATCAAAATTCGGTGCTGGTGAATATCGTGTGTCATGAGGTTCCCAATATCTAATTAATAAAATTTGCTTCGTGGCGAGTTACAGGCCTAGATTCGCTTCCGCGGTGGAGCTTGCTACCTTACAGAACCGCTCAAGTACATCCATGTAGCGCTATGATCCGCGCCATCCTTGGCGCGGACATTTCTGTAAGGCAGCAAGCCCCACAGCTCGCGCAAATCTTGACCTATAACTCACCAACCAAACTAATGCTAAGCATAAAGTGGAATAAAATCTCACGGAGCTTTATTGCACTCGTTGCCTTTTGAAACAGCGAGGCGAAGTTGCGCGAGCGCGAGACGTAGGTGCCTGCGGGAAATGTCCACGCCATGGATGGCGTGGATCATAGCGCCACATGGACGTGCTCGAGCGATTCTCGCTGGCACCTACGGCTCACGTGGAAGCAACCTTGCCTCGTTGCCTTTGAAAGCGGCGGTACTGGGTAGCGCGAGCGTCTACGTTGGGTTCCGCTGGGAAATGTCCACGCCATGGATGGCGTGGATCATAGCGCCACATGGACGTGCTCGAGCGGTTCCCGGTGGTACCCAACGCAGATGCGGAAGCTATCCAGTGCCGCAGCTTTCAACATAGGCAACTTAGCCCATGCGGTAGTTTGGTGCTTCTTTGGTTATTTGTACGTCGTGCACGTGCGATTCGCCCATGCCCGCTGATGTTACTTTTATAAATTGTGGTTTGGTGCGTAACGTTTCGATATCTGCCGAGCCCGTGAGCCCCATCGCAGAGCGTAAACCACCCATTTGCTGATGAATAATATTCGCAATTGGGCCTTTATACGCTACGCGTCCTTCAATACCTTCAGGAACTAACTTCTCAACCTGATTAGAAGATTGAAAATAACGATCGGAAGAACCGTGGCTCTGATTCATGGCGCCTAAAGAGCCCATACCGCGATACGATTTGTAGTAACGGCCTTGGTAAAGCTCAACTTCGCCCGGAGATTCCTCGGTACCCGCTAGCATACTCCCTACCATTACACAGCTCGCGCCAGCAACTAATGCTTTTGCGATATCGCCAGAGAAACGAATACCGCCATCTGCAATTACTGGAATATCACGGCCTTCAAGGCCCGCAACTGCATTTGAAATCGCGGTTATCTGCGGTACACCGCAGCCGGTTACGATACGTGTGGTGCAAATTGAGCCTGGGCCAATGCCCACTTTCACAGCGTCCACACCCGCATCCGCAAGCGCTTGCGCGCCTTCAGCTGTGGCCACGTTGCCACCGATAATATTTAAATCTGGATACTCTTTACGAGTTGCTCGTACCCGCTCAAGAACACCTTCAGAGTGACCGTGCGAAGTATCGATAAGCACAACATCGACACCGGCATCAACTAACGCAGCAATACGTTCTTCTGTACCAGCACCAACACCTACAGCAGCACCAACGCGCAAGCGGCCTTGCTCATCTTTACAGGCATTTGGCTTATTAGCAGCTTTTTCGAAATCTTTGAGGGTAATCATCCCGCGCAATTCATGGGCATCATTAACCACCAAAATTTTCTCAATCCGATGTTTATGCATCAAATTCAGAATATCTTTGCTTTTGGTGTTTTCTTTTACGGTAATCAGGCGATCTTCTGGGGTCATTACATCGGCAACGGTTTTGTTATTTGCTTCTTCAAAACGCGTATCACGGCCGGTAACGATGCCTACCAAACGATTGTTATCAACCACTGGGAAACCTTGAAAGCCATGCTCTGCAGCAAGTGCTTTTACTTGTTTAATGGTGGTTTTTGAACTAACGGTTACGGGATCTGAAACAATACCACTTTCGTATTTTTTCACTTTGCGTACGTGAGCAGCTTGTTCGCTAATGCTCATGTTTTTGTGAATAAAACCGATACCGCCTTCTTGGGCGAGTGCGATGGCAAGATCAGCTTCCGTTACTGTATCCATGGCCGCAGAGACCATTGGGATATTAAGCGAAATTGAACGAGTTAAACGGGTGTTCAGATCGGCTGTATGCGGCAACACAGTTGAGTGCGCAGGCAGTAATAGAACGTCATCAAAGGTTAGAGCTTCTTGAGCTAATCGTAGCATGGCAACATCTCTCGCTAGAGGTGAATGACTGGATCAATGTTGCGGCGGTATTTTACTCACTATGCGGGCTTCAGTAAACTAAAATATTCATTTACGTTTGTTTAATTACCATCCGCTTAGCTTGATTTCCGCATAAGTTAAGCGATATCAACAACAAATTCTGCATTCCATTCTCTCTTTATTCCGCTATCATGGTTGCAATTACTCAATGATCACTGGCGCCTCTGGTTAACTTCACGGAGCGTTGGGTAAAGTGCGAACAAAAAGGTGTAGTTCATGCAACCAAGCGAACAGAACAGCGGCAACCAACGGCAGATTTTTACGGTGGCACGCCTGAACAGTGAAGTACGCCGGCTTTTGGAATCACAATGGGGTTCGGTTTGGTTACTTGGTGAGATTTCAAATTTCTCCGCGCCCGGCTCCGGGCACTGGTATTTCAGTTTAAAAGATAAAGATGCACAAATTCGCGCGGCCATGTTTCGTGGTAACAATACTCGAGTAAAACTTCGGCCGGCCAACGGCATGCAAGTGTTAGTGCGTGGCCGTTTAAGTTTGTATGAACCTAGAGGTGATTACCAGCTTATCATTGATCAGCTTGAGCCCGCCGGTGAAGGGCTGTTACAACAGCAATACGAAGCCTTAAAGCGGCAGTTAAACGCCGAAGGATTATTTTCTGCCGAGAACAAACTGCCCCTGCCCAGCCCTATCCGCACGTTGGGAATTATTACTTCGCCCACTGGCGCTGCTATTCGTGATGTATTAAGTGTCCTCAAGCGCCGAGATCCGGATCTGAACGTGATTATTTACCCAACACAGGTACAAGGTGCCACGGCTGCTGGGCAAATCCGCCAAGCGTTAGCTACTGCACTAGCGCGCAACGAAGTCGATGCACTATTACTAACGCGTGGTGGCGGTTCATTAGAGGATATGTGGTGTTTCAATGATGAGGCATTAGCTCGCGACATCGCCGCAGCGAGTATTCCAACCATTAGTGCGGTTGGCCACGAAGTTGATTTTTGTATTGCTGATTTTGTCGCCGATGTTCGCGCAGCAACGCCTTCGGCGGCTGCTGAATTAGTGAGCCAAGACCGCAGTGAGTACTTACGTTTACTAACGCAAATGAAGTTACGATTACAGCGCAGCTGGCAACAGTATAGACAACAACAGGCATTGCATTTACAGCATATTCAGCGCCGCTTAGTGCCATTAAATCCGCAACAACGCTTACAAACCAAGGCCCAACAACTTGATGAGTTCAACGCTCGTTTGCAACGCTCTCTGCGCCGAAACTTGCAGAGTTCTGAGCAACAGCAAGCACAGTTGCAACAGCGTTTGCTACGAGTAAGCCCCGCGTTTCGTATTGAAAAAGAAAGCTTACTACGTGCCCAATTACAGCAACGTTCAATCAAAGCTATTACGTTGCACTTGAACCGTGCCAACACGCGCATGCAATCAAATCAGCAAGCACTAGGCCTGGTCAGCCCACTACAAACTCTAGAACGCGGCTACACCATAAGCTTCGATGAAGCTGGCAACATTGTTCGTAGTGCCGAACACTTTAAAACCGGCGATCAAATGCACACCCGCTTCGCCAACGGCGAAATCCTCAGCCGCATCGAATCCATTAAACCCCGGTAGACTGGCTTGTGGCCATAACAGCTTCATTGCGCTATAAGCACTCCCCTGTCAGAGACGCCGTAAACCCATCCCTGGGGGCTTGGCTGCCGCATCCATGCGGCAGACACTCTGACAGGGGAATGCTTACATCACAAATGCTGTTACGGCCACAAGCCTCTGGATATTTCAGCTAAGTTGCTTCGAGTTGTGTTTCGGGGTGGGAGATGTGCGTTGGCGGGGGATGACTAAACGCGGTTTGGGTAGGCTAATTGCTGATATCGGGTGTCTGCCGCAGGGATGCGGCAGACAAGCCCCAAGGATGGGTTTACGGCGTCCCGATATTAGCGATTAGCCTGCCCGAACTTTAAGCGTTTAGGCGTCCCTGAAAACCATAACCGGCCCCTCAATAAAGCCTCAGCTACAAGGCTCGATTACTTCTGTTCGAGTTTCTCGGGGTTAACTATGCGGAGTTCGCTTACTTCGCCTTCTGGGTGGTGTAAGTGTACATCCATTTGTGGGTAAGGAATGCCAATGCCATTTGCATCTAGGGCGTTCTTTATGCGTTCCATGCTATCCCAATACATTGGCCAGTAATCTTCGCTCTTAACCCATGGGCGAACGATGAAATCTACCGAGGAATCGTTCAGCGCGGTAACCGAAACGCGTGGTGCAGGATCTGTTAACATGCGCTCATCCGAGCTAATAACTTCCATCAATACTTCTTTGGTTTTCTTTAAATCAGCATTGTAAGAAACACCAATTACCATATCGACACGGCGAATCGGCTCCTGCGAGAAGTTGGTAATTTCATTCCCGGTAATCCGTGAGTTAGGCACCATCACGATCTTGTTGTCCGGCGTTTTAAGAATGGTAATGAACAGCTCAATACGTTCTACAGTACCCGCGATACCGCCTGCATCAACATAATCGCCTGATTTGAAAGGGCGATAGATCATGATTAGAACGCCCGAGGCAAAGTTTGAAAGCGAACCTTGCAGAGCTAAACCTACGGCTAAACCGGCAGCACCCAAGATGGCAATAAACGACGTGGTTTGCACGCCTACATGCGAAAGCGCCATTAACAGTGAAGCAATGATGATAATGGTGCGGATGATGCCTGCCATAAAGGAAACTACGGCGTTATCAATTTTGCTTTTATGTAAACGCTTTTTCATGCCGCTGGTAAGTATGCGTGATATCACGAAACCACCAATAACAATGGCCAGTGCTACTATAAATTTACCCGCAAACAATAAAATTGCTTCTTGGTTTTCAGCGAGCCAGTTCAGAGCTTGGTCCATATTTAAATCCTTCTCGATTAAAAAATTTCAAATATTATAGCCGGAAATTAAAATATCTTCGACCTTGGCTATCAGCCTGCCCAAGCCATTGCAGTAGATCCCGTATTCCCTGCGGTGCTCCGTCTCTTGGCGCAATGCCAATGCGTAGATCGATTCCCGTAGGTGCTACGTTGCCATTTACACTTAACCCGAGCAGGTTATCTTCCGGCATTGCTATTGCTATACGGCCTTCACTACATCCTAGATTAGTTTCGTAATCACCAAGGTTTTCCCAACGGGCGCCAAATTGAGCTTGTACTTGAACCGCTATCACTTGCCCTACGAGTGCATTACACACAGGGCTACCCAATTCGAAATCGGAAATGCGCATACTTACGCCGCCTTGTAGTGGAATTGGCGAAGAAACAGGGCTCAATACCAGTATATTTTCTAAATCCGCCCCAAAACTCGCGTCGCGTACCTTGATTGCATTTGCACTCGCTTGAACTTGGGCTTGGCCTTGCAAAATATTATTGGGATGACGGGGAATATCAATATCGGCGGTTGCGCGTAAGCGCACTAAATCAGCGGCTTTCAAACGCCAGCCTACATCGTGGAAAGATAGACCTTGGCTTTCTACCCGTTCAATCGAACCACGCCAAATGGTGCCGTCAACTCGGCCGATAGTTACATTGTCTGGAATCGGGGCAAAACCTATAGCTACTTTAGCCGGAAACAGTACGATAAGGCCAATCACATACACCAAAACGATGAGGCTAATCAGCTGCCAGTTTTTTATCATGGAGCTACTCCAGTTATATTGAATGTAGAACTCTGCTCAGTTGCGAGATTTTCTAAGCACGAACTAATAACCGCCGTACACGAACTACACCCGCTTCATTCGTTTCGGAAATATCTATCGCTTCAATTATCACTTGCCGTTCGCTTAGGCGCGCTAAAAATTGAATAAGGCGATTAAAATCGGCTTCGTTAAACACCAGCAATAGTGATTCGTTTTGTGGCTGCATACGTGCCACATCAAGCTCAAGTTCATTTGCAAGAGTGGTTACGACGCCGCTTAACTGTGCCGTATTCACCGCACCAGGCCCCTGCTGTTGGTTTCCACGGGCCTGCAACACTTGTGCTATTTGCGTTTCTACATAACGCTTGGTGTTGTATTCATTTGCCAAAGCAGCTTCAGCGCGCATTTCTCGCGCTTGCAACGGTTGCCAAATACCAAACCACAAAATAGCGAGCGCAATCACAACAACCATTACCTGCAGCATTTTTTGTTCGCGAGGCTGTAAACGCTGCCAACGTTGTAATGCTTGTACTTTCGCTTTTGTGAGCTGCGGTTCGGTTTTCTGACGGAGAGGCGCTACCCATTGTTTAAACTTACTCATACACCCACCCTAACGATAATCGTGCCATTGATCTGGCCACCTCGGCTGGTAAGTTGTCCTTGATCTACTTCCAAATTCTGTTCCCGCGCAATTCTAGAAAACTGCTCAAATGATTGAAAGTTCTCACCGTTAGCCTGCATTCGTAGCTCGCCTTGAGTATGATCATACTGCAGCATGGTAAGTTCGATAGGTACGCCATTAAATGCTGGTTTTAATTGCTCAAGTATCCGTAGCACTTGGCCAGGGTCACCCGCACCAGACGCTCCTACTTGTTGCGCAAGCTGGCTGCGAATATCAACAATTCGTGTACTCTCAGGAAAGGTTTGCTGATAAAGCCGCTCATATTGCGTTTTCACAAGCGCGGCTTCTCTTTCTAACTCAACAACACCCATCCATTCATTCACCAACAAAACCGCCATAAAAATAGCAGCAGCAATACCTGGGAACTTCCAATGGCTATAATCACTTGAACCACCCGAATGCAGCTGATAATCGCCCTGCAATATGTTTACACCTCGCGCATGTTCGCCAACCGCGAGTTGCAAAGGCAGTGCTGGATCGTGTGCAATTAACGGTGCCGGCGGTTGCGGCCACTCAATTTCGCCATAAGCCGAAATTTCAGTGAGCACTTCGTGTTCTTCCGGTTGCATACCCATTGCTAATTCGGGCTCAAGAACAATCCCACGCCAAGCATCCTGCCGAATAACCCACTCTTTGCCGAACGCGCCTGGAAATGCAGCCATGCTCCAAACATTTTCCTGCAACGGTAATAAAAATATATCAGGGTAAATCGCTGTGGTATGTAAGCCTGCGCCAGCTAGTTGGCTTAGCCAACGCTCTACTTGATCACGACGCACAACAAAAACAGGAATTGGACTTTCTTTGGTGAGTACTTCTGGCCAGAAAAAATGTAGCTGATCGATATCTTCCGCAATCTCATCTTCGAGCGCATACGGAATCACGCGATCGAGGTGACGCCGAGATTTTGCCGGTAACTCGACTTGGTGAAAGCCAATAGCCGCCGAGCTCACATAAACACGCAACGATCGATTCTGTGCTTTCTCGCTCAACTCATTGAGCTGCGCTATATCGCTAAGCTCGCCGCTAGCAACTACATGGGCTTCATCGCTGTGCCAAACTAACCAGCTCACTGGGCCTGTTGCCCCAGCTGGTAAGCGAATAATTAATTGTTCATTCATCTTGTTCGTATCCTCCACGGGACCGATGCAATACATGGGCAGAGCCGTTTAAAATGCGCAATTGGCTAAATCCGTAATACTCAAGATCACCATATTGCACTTGTGCCTGCAATTCAAAATAACTACTTGTTACGGTAAGCTGATCCAATTCATTTAACGTTGTGCCACTACCCACTAAATTCTGAATCTCACCTTGTTGCCGAATGGCATCTACATCGGCATAACCATCTTCCGGACGAGCGCTTAAAAGCCCCTGCGCGGCATTGATATCAAGTTGCCCGCGAAAAAATGCCATCACGATTTCAGGCTGGGTTTCGCTTACCGTATTCAAATTGAGTTGCCATTCCGTTACTGCTGGAATCACACATACATAAGGCTTTATTAGCTGATAAACATCACGGCTATAACCTACTATCTGACGCAATTCAGAGATGTGCGAAAGCAGATTATTACCCGCCTGATAAGGTTGCGCGAGCGATTCGTAATCCGGATCTTCAGCACCCAATGAACTATGTAATTCGCTATTTTTATCAAGCCAATCAATCAAGGTACTGCTTAACCGCTCAGCAGTAAATTCATCTATCTCTAGGGCTGCCAACAATGCGCGATACTGCTCTTGCGCCAACAAAAACTGAGCATTGCTTGGATCGTCCGTGTACAAACTATTCAGGTTAAAGCAACTATGCAAATCACGAATTCGCCCGGCAATTAAGCCCCCGCGAACCGGATACGGCCCCTGTTGCGTAGCCCAATTCTGCCCTAAATTCGTGTGCCCATCGGCTTCCCGAAGCTCAAGCAGTAGAACTTGCCGCACTAGCGCCTCTGCACTCATCCAATGCCAATAGGCTTGTTCGGCATAATCACTACTGGCAATTCGAGCCACTTGTACTCGCAAACGGCTACTCATTTGCATGGCTAAAACAGCAACTAAGGCTACTACCAATAAAACAGTAATAATGGCGAACCCACGTGGTTGCGAGTGCGAACGAAACTTCATGGCAGCGCCTCTGGCTTATCGCCCGAGGTAAGCAACCAGCGTTCAATCACGCCATAACTTTCAAGTTCAATACGCACAACCACAAGATCAGGAAAACGATTCGGTTGATCCCAAGTATCGTGATCCTCGCCTGCATCCTGAAAACTTACTTCCAAAGATTCCACACCAGTGAGCAAATCTTGCACTATTTGGTCACCGCTAACATCATCTACAAACGGCCGGTAAACGCGCTGTAAAACACCCTCACGAACCCGATAAACAACGGGCTGTAACTCACTGCGGGGCAACATCATATCGGGGTTACTCCAGCCTGCCCGTACAAAAGCTAAGCCACCACTATCACTATCGATCAAATCCGCGTCGTTACTTATATAAAAATTCCGACCTTCCTCCGGGAGTGCGCGCACCTGCCGAATTACCATCTGCCGTACATCGCGGTCTAGGGTTACCATCGCGAACTGCAACTCACTCAGTTGCTCGTGACGCGCCTTGCTCACGCGCTCTGAATCTAACATTTGTGAAAGCACCATAGCGCTTACCAAACCAATGATGGCAAGAATGGCCATTGCCACCATCACTTCGATTAACGTAAATCCGCGCGCTTTTTGCATTAGCGCCGCCCCACGTAGGAACTTAGTTCAGCCACAACAGGTCCATCTTCCCGCTCACGAACCATAACCGTTACTTCACGCAAATCATCCGTAACGGTTTCTAATACTCGTTGTTCCCAAAACCATTGCTTACCCGCCATTTCAACGCTGCCAGTTTTTTCGTTTTTTGGGGGCCAATCTTCTTTATCGCTGTTCCCGTGTACTTGCGCTAAGCGGTTACTGGCTACTTGTTGGGCAAAATAACGCGTTTCAAGAATGCTGGTACTGCGTAATTGTTCGGTAGCAACATTCAGAGCTGCAAGCGCGGCAATTGAAAAAATCACCAGCGCAAACATGGTTTCTACTAATGTAAACCCTCGGTTTGCAGCTACCACCGCCCGCGCTCCTCCAGCTTTAACTGAATACCGCTGCGGCCATCAACCGCAAATACCGAAGCGTTCATATCAGTACCACTAAATACGAGCGTAAACGGAACAAACTCAGTGCTTTCAAAGATCAAGATAGTTGGCCGTGGCACTTCTTCATCTGGATTTTCCCGGCGCACATCACGGCCGAAGATCGAATCACGATCATCTTCCATATTGTCTAACAAGCGAAAATCGCCCATTTCAAGTTCGAGGGCTACCAGTTCCGGCGCCGTTACTGGGGCAAGTGGTGCTTCCGTTTGCAGTTGCCATTTTTGCTCGTGCCAACGATAAAACTTGTAGCTGTTGCCAGTAACTTCTATGCCATAAACATAGTTACGCAATAACGCTTGCTCGCGGGCATGGTGAATTTGCTGCAAAAACTGCTGTGCCGAATCTTCAGCCGTATTTCCGAACCGTTGGCTTGGTAAATTCAGTACAACTACCATAGCGGCGACGCCAATAATTAAAATGGTCATCATCACTTCAATTAAGGTGAAGCCGCGGTCGGTTTTAGCCATACAACTGATTAGTTCTCTTCTCGATCGTGCATATTCCAATTGCCAATATCATCTTCGGTACCGGGCTGCCCATCTGGCCCCACACTAAAAATATCAAAACGGCCATTTTGCCCAGGGCTCAACAACCGATACTCATTTCCCCACGGATCGGCTGGCAATCGGCGAATATAACCGGCTTCTGGATAGCTACGTGGCTGAGGGTCACCCTGAGGCTTCGTTACCAGCGCTTCCAATCCCTGCTCTGTTGTGGGGTACACTCCATTTTCAGCACTGTACATCACCATCGCATTTTCGAGGGCCGTGATATCAGAAATAGCTTTCTGCATGTCGGCCCGCTCTCGTTGGCCTAAAAATTGCGGTACAACTAATGTCGCCAGAACGCCTAAAATCACGATGACCACCATCATCTCAACCATAGTGAAGCCACTTTGATGATTATTTTTCATTTTACCCACCTGCTATTGTGTTAAGCGCTAATATTGGCAGCATGACTGCCAATACAATAAATAAAACTACAAATGCCATTGTTACAATGAGCAATGGCTCGAAAACTTTTAAAGATATGTTCACCACTGCGGAAAACTCATTGTCTTGATTATCTGCGCAGCGACGCAGCATTTGTTCTAATTCACCACTTTTCTCACCTGCCGCTATCATGTGTAACATCATCGGAGGAAATAGCTTACTATCGGCTAGAGCCGCCCGTAAACTGCTTCCTTCGCGTACCCGATCAGAGGCAATTTCGACAACTTCACGCATCCGCAAATTACCTAATACCGAACCGGAAATTCGCAAACCCTCTAAGAGTGGTACAGCCGAAGCTGCGAGAATACTCAATGTACGAGCAAACCGGGAAGTATTCACAGTACGCGCAAGATTTCCAATAAACGGCATATGTAGCAATCGTTTGTGCACCATGTAGCGATACTTTTCAATCTGTAGTAGGCGCTTCACCGTAATAAAGGCAATGATAAACGCGAGCAATATGAAAATACCGTAGCTACTTAACACATCGCTGATCACGATAAGAATTTGCGTAATCAGGGGTAATTCTTCACCTAGGCTATCAAACTGCTCAACAATTTGCGGAACCACCACCGCTAAAAGAAACGCCACAACACCAAAGGCAACAACTGAAAGAACAATCGGATAAATCGCCGCTTGCGTAATTTGGCTATTCATCGCTTGCCGCTGTTCGGTGTAATCTGCCAACCGATTTAGTACTTCATCCAAATGGCCCGATTTCTCACCCGCGCCCACCATGGCACAAAACAAATCATCAAAAACGCCGGGGAAATCACGCATACCCTCGGCCAAACTGTACCCTTCCACCACTCGGCTACGAACCGACATCAACATCTTTTGCAACCGCGGCTTATCTGTTTGTTCGGCCACCGCCAGCAAAGCCTGTTCAATCGGTAAAGCGGCTTCAACGAGGGTAGCGAGCTGGCGCGTAATCAGCGCCAAATCATGGGTTTTGATTTTTCTTTGGAAAAGTGAACGTTTGCGCGAGGTACCTTTTTCTTCAGCGCTCGCTGCTTCCACACTGAGTGGCAATAGCCCCAACTCTCGCAATTGCGCACGAATTTGCCGCTCGGTATCAGCCTCGAGAACGCCGGTTTTCTTGGCACCTTGCTTATCCAAAGCCTCATAGGAATACGCTGGCATCGCTTATTCCTCGCGAGTAACGCGGAGGACTTCCTCAAGCGTAGTTTTGCCGGCGATAATTTTATCGCGGCCATCTTGACGAATTCCTGGCGTGTTTGTTCTTATATACCGCTCGATAGCTTGTTCGCCATGGCCGTTATGCACTAATTCCCGCACTTTATCATCAACCACCAGCATCTCGTGAATACCCGTTCGGCCACGATACCCGGTGTGATTGCATTTCTCACAACCCCGAGGGCTATAAATTTCCGGTGGATTATCTGCGCTTACACCGAGTAATTCGCATTCTTCCGCGCTTGCTACATGTAGCTGCCGGCAATCCTTACACAAAGTACGCACTAGGCGCTGTGATAACACGGCCAATAAACTCGAGGATAATAAGAATGGTTCGATACCCATATCTTCTAAACGGGTTATAGCGCCTGCCGCGGTATTCGTGTGCAATGTTGATAACACTAAGTGGCCCGTTAATGAAGCTTGCACGGCGATTTGTGCCGTTTCGCCATCACGAATCTCACCCACCATCACCACGTCGGGATCTTGCCGTAAGATCGCACGTAATCCGCGAGCAAAGGTCATATCAACCCTAGGGTTAACCTGCATTTGCCCAACCCCTTCAAGGGCGTACTCGATAGGATCTTCTACCGTGAGAATATTGCGATCTTTGGTATTAATTTCAGAAAGACCCGCGTAGAGCGTGGTACTTTTACCTGAACCCGTTGGCCCCGTAACCAAAATAATGCCATGCGGCTTATTAATTAAACTCGAGAAAATAGTGCGGTTTGCATCGGTCATGCCGAGCTCGGTTAAATCAAGTTGCGCGTTGTTCTTATCTAACAAGCGCAACACCGCTCGCTCGCCATGGCTTGATGGCATAGTAGACACACGCACATCTACCGCTCTACCCGCAATTAACAACGAGATACGGCCATCTTGTGGCAAACGTTTCTCGGCGATATCTAACTGTGCCATAACCTTAATACGAGATACTAACAGGCTCGCCAGTTTTCGATGTGGCCGCAATATTTCGCGCAGCACACCATCGATACGAAACCGAATGACCAAATCTTTTTCGAACGTTTCGATGTGGATATCTGAAGCGCCTTCCTTGATAGCTTCGCTCAACATCGCGTTAATCAATTTGATAATAGGTGCATCATCTTCGCTATCGAGCAGATCTTCCGTTTGCGGTAACTCTTCGGCTAATGAAAATAAGTTCACCTCGTTACCGATATCTTCCATGAGCTGCTTCGCTTCCGAAGAATCGCGTTGGTAAGCTTGGCTTAACAACACTTCAAAATCTTGCGTAGTATGCGCCTGTACTTTGAATGGTTTACCAAGCAAACGCCGCACTTCATGCAAGGTTTGTGGGCTCGGCTGGCTGCGGCTATTTAAAACCGGCTGGTCATTTTGATACGTGAGTACAACGCCATAGCGCTTGGCAAAAGCATAAGGTACACGTTTGTGCCCTCCTGCAGCTGATGCTGCCGGTGCTTCAGTAATCTGTTCATCGGGTAGCTGTTGAATGGCATCACTAGTAGCCTTTGAAATACCCGCTACCGGTGATGCTTGCTGTTCGCTCATCGCTCGCCTCCAGCCTCCGCTTCGCGGCGCATATCCTCAATTTCACGACGCCACTCATCTAAGAAGCGCTGATATTCAGGTGGTAAATCGGCATCATCTTCCCACTCAGGTAATACTGGCACTGTATCGTCGCTACGTAACGAAATACCGCGTTCACGCTGATCAATTTGTTGCGCTCGCATGTAGCTGTATTTACGCTGGCTCAGTTGGCCCATCGTTGTATCGTCGCGAATAATGGTTGGCCGAATGAAAATCATCAAATTTCTTTTCCGGGTAGACACACTTGTTGATTTAAACAAGTGCCCTAGCAACGGAATATCACCCAACAATGGAACTTTAGAGAGGCTTTCTTGCACATCTTCATCAATTAAGCCGCCTAAAACGATCGTTTCTCCATCGCGCGCCAACACTGTAGTGCTGAGTTCGCGTTTGTTAAAGGTTACATCAACACCGGTAGAGCCCGCTAAACTTGATACTTCTTGTTCAATAATTAATTGAACCGCATCACCTTCATTAATTTGCGGCGTTACCCGTAAACGCACACCAATTTCCCGGCGGTCGATGGTTTGGAATGGATTATCATTATTTGAACTCGCCGTTGCCCCCGTTAACGTAGGCACTTCTTGGCCTACTAGAATATTAGCCTCTTGGTTATCCAAGGTAGTAATACTCGGTGCTGATAGAATATTTGAGTTGGTAGTCGTTGCCACCGCTTGCACTACGGCAGCCCAGCCATCTTGCACGGTGCCAAACAACAAGCCATTGGCATTGCCAAGAAGGTTCGCTAGTAGCGAGTAATCACCTGGGCGGTCCGGCTCACGTGTTGTAAATTCATTACCTGCATTATCCACTCGCGTTGTTTCCGCACCTTCTTGGGTACGTGCCGCTTCTACAGCCACTCCCAATTGCCCAATTGGTACCATTTGGCCGTTACTGTGCTGCATCAAACCAATATCTTCACTGGCCCACTGAATTCCGAAATCGGTGCCATCGCCTTCGAAAACTTCAACGATAATAGCTTCTACCAATACTTGTGCTCGGCGGATATCTAGTTGGTTTACAACACCTTCTATCGAACGGATAACATCCGGTTGAGCCGTAACTACAAGCGCGTTAGTTGCATTGTGCGCTTCAATACTCACGTTACCGGCTCTTCCTTGGCTGGCTCGCGCAGCACCACCCGAGTTTGAACCGGTCGCTGCAGCGCGCTCTTCGGCAATAATGGTGTCGGTCATGCCGCGTAGCAGATCTACCATTTCTTCAGCTTTGGCATACTTCAAATAGAATACCCGCGTGTTACCGCTGGTTTGCATTTCAGTATCGAGTTGACGAATAAGCCGAATCACGCGTTCACGCGATTCAGGCTGGCCGCTTACGAGTACTCGGTTGGTACGTTCATCCGCGGATAATCTTGGTACACGCATCTCTGGTGTATTTGAGCCTTGCTGTTGGAACACGCTTTGGGCTATACGTACCATCTCCGAAGCCGAGGCATACTCCAATTGAACCACTTCAACTTCAACATTACCGGCACGATCTACGCGTTGCACAATTTCCGCCAAGCGGTTTAACACTGCCGCTCGGCCAAAAAGCATAACCACGTTTGAAGGATCATAGGTTGCCACAATACCGCCATCCGCTTGTGTATTAAACTGGCGTAAAAGCGGACCAAGTTCTCTTACGGTAATGTTCTGTAACGGTATAACCCGCACCACCCACTCATCACCGCCAAAACTTGCATCTTCAACAATCGGAACTGCTTCTGAACTAGCATCACGAGAACGAATAACTTTGAGAACGTCGTTGTCCATGCGAATCACTGCATAACCATAAACGTCCAGCACGTTCAAAAAGAAACTGTAATATTGCTCTCGGTCCATAGAATAGTAACTACGCACATTAATTCGGCCACGAACCTCAGGATCAATAATGATGGTTTCTTCCAAATTTCGGCTTACCGCCTGAATAAATTCGTTGATATCGGTGTTTTTAAAGCTTGCCGAAAACTCTTCTTGCGATATCGCCGTGGATGGAACCCAAGCGAGGCTCAGTGCAAACGTTAATCCAAAAAATCGAGATAAAATGCGCATGTAAAATTACCTATTCATTAGGAATGCTAAATTCCAGCTCAACAAGATCACCGTCTCGTAAAACCACAACTGTGGCGCTGGTAAGCGTTTGTATTTCATTCATAATAACCAATGCTTCTGCCGCATTCGTTAGATCATAACCATTTAATGTCACGGCTATATCGCCACTTCGGAAACCCGCTTCATTAAACAGTTCAGGATTTGTTTTCGGCGCTAGGCGATAGCCTATAAGCTCACCATCTTCTTGTGCAGGGCTAATATTAATTAGCTCGCCAATATTCGCATACGTTACTTCATCCAAACGGGCTGGCGCAGATGATTCTGCTGGTCGTGTTGGCGAAGACGTTACGAGTGAAAGGCCCCCGGAGGCTCCATCCCGGCCATCGAGTAACAATGTTTCTAAACGACCATTATTTTCAAGAATAATTCGATCCGCATAAATTTCTTTCACAATCGCGCGGCTAGATGCAATGGTTTCATCAATCACGTAGGTATTCTGATTACTGCCTTGCTCAATAATGGCTGCAGAACGCGAAGGATCACTTGCAGTTGTAACGCCTACTAACCGAACATTAAGGGTTGTTTCTGGGACATCGTCGCGTCGCTGTGAGGCCATTGGCGCAGCTCCACGCTCACCGAAAAGATTGAGTTGGCTAATTTGCTCTGGACGAATTCGGCCTCGAGTTTGCTGATTTGTACTTGCTTGCGGCGAGAATACAGCGTTCGCAGTGTTAACTGGCGTAATAATACGCCACGTTATCGCTGCGGCATGCCATGCTGCGATGAGCAACAATACAACACCGATCACCGTAAGTAGTTTTTTCAATAAACCCTGGCTCACACTAAAAGAAAGCCTTGTGGGAAAAGTACTTCTCATTGTTTTACTGCCTAATCGGCTATTAAATTTTTGTTATAAGAAATTGCATTCTAGCCTGCTAAGGCTTCAACAACAATGCCGATACAAGTAAAAAAGTGTTTCAAAAAATGATACTCTAGTTACGTTACTTTTGAACCTATTATTAGAAGGCTTTGGTATGTCTGATTCAGCACCTGTTCGCCTCGATAAATGGCTCTGGGCAGCGCGATTTTTCAAAACTCGAGGTTTAGCGCGCGCCGCTGTGCAATCGGGAAAAGTAAGTTATAACGGCCAGCGTAGCAAGCCCGCTAAAGCAGTAGAGCTTGATGCTCAGCTTGTTGTGCCCCGAGGCAACGAGCGCATGGAAGTGATTGTTCGCGGCATCAGTGAACACCGCCGTAATGCAACCGAAGCGCAAAAGTTATACGAAGAAACCGCTGAAAGCGTTCAGAAGCGTGCCGAAATGGCAGAGGCGCGGAAACTCAATCAAATGTATAATCCGCACCCAGATCATCGCCCAGATAAGAAAGAACGGCGCGAACTTATTAAGTTTAAAAACCAATAGACCAAGTTACAGGAGCTCGTATGAGCCTTATCAACGATTCCATTGCCCGTTTTGCTTTTAGCGACCATGATGTACGCGGCGAAATTGTGCGGTTGCAAGATAGCTACAAGCGCTTAATTGCTGGCCACAACTACCCCATGATAGTTCAGCAATTACTCGGTGAACTCATGGCGGTTACAAGCTTGCTAACGGCTACCCTGAAATTTGAAGGCCATATCAATGTTCAATTACAGGGAAATGGTCCGTTGAATTTTGCTACGGTTAACGGTAGCCATGGCCAAGCACTGCGCGGGGTTGCGCGGTTAACGAGTGAGCCTGAATCTAATTCCTTTCGTGATCTTGTTGGCGAAGGCGCATTTTTAGTGATTACCCTTACACCTGAGCACGGTGAGAAATATCAAGGTATGGTAGCCATCGAGAGTGACTCACTCGCAGGCGCCATTGAAAGCTACTTTCTGCAATCAGAACAGTTGCCAACGCGTATATGGTTATTTGCTGATGCCGAAAAAGGCCAGGCTGCCGGGCTATTTCTGCAGGTTTTACCCGCGGGTAACAACACCGATTCCAGTTTCGAGCATGTAACGACTTTGGCCGCTACCATTACCGCAGATGAGCTTTACAGCTTATCAACAGAAGAAGTGCTGCATCGGCTATACCACGAAGAAACCATTGAGCTATACCCGGAAAAACCAGTTAAGTTTTATTGCGGTTGCTCACGTGAACGTACCGCCTCTGCGCTTCGTAATGTTTCTGCCGATGAGCTACACAAAATACTGAAAGAAGATGGTGAATTACGTTTAACTTGCGATTATTGCCTAACAGATTATGTGTATACCCAATTTGATATTGATGCATTAAATGCGCATTCCGCGCCTGAGCAAACACAGTAGTCCAGCTGGTTTTAATCAGCGCAGGTTTAAACACAAACAAAAAAGGCGTTGCTCTCAGCAACGCCTTTTTACCATCAGAACTCGATGCTTATTTCTTAACAAACCGCATCATCCGCTTGCGCTTACGCTGTTGCGATAAAGTAAGGTTATTTTTCTTTCCAGCAAAAGGGTTTTTACCCTCGCGGAATTCCACTTTTATCGGCGTACCCATCAGCTTCAATGAACGGCGGAAGTAATTTATTAAGTAGCGCTTATAACTATTCGGCAAGTCTGTTACTTGGTTCCCATGCACAACAATCAGCGGTGGGTTATAGCCACCGGCATGCGCAAATTTCAGCTTCACCCGACGACCACGTACCAATGGCGGTTGATGCTCATCTTGCGCTGATTCCATAATCCGAGTTAGCTGCGCGGTACTTACACGTTGTGTAGCACTGGCGTATGCTTCTTGCACTGATTCAAATAGATGGCCAACGTTGGTGCCATGTAATGCAGAAATAAAATGTAACCGGGCAAAATCAACAAAACCTAAACGGCGATCAAGCTCCGTTTTAATCCACTCACGAGCATCGTTATCAAGGCCATCCCATTTATTCACGGCAATCACAACTGAGCGCCCTGCATTCAACACAAAGCCCAGTAAGTTCAGATCCTGATCGCTAATCGTTTCCCGAGCATCAATCACCAGAATAACAACGTTAGCGCCTTCGATCGCTTGCAGTGTTTTTACTACGGAATATTTTTCTACCGCCATATCAATACGGCCACGGCGCCGAACACCAGCGGTGTCAATGAGCACATATTCGCGGCCTTCCCGTTCCATCGGGATATAAACACTATCACGTGTAGTGCCTGGCATATCAAACACAACCACACGTTCCTCACCTAGAATTCGGTTAGTTAGTGTTGATTTACCCACGTTGGGCCGGCCAATAATCGCCAATTTGATGGGTTGTGCCTGTAATCTGGCAATTTCCGCTTCGGCATCCGCTTCCGTAAGCTCAGTTGCTTCGGCTTGCTCTTCACTCGCCAACATATCCGGAAATTCATTCGCAAGTGGATCTAATGTGGCCTGCAATAACTGGGTAACACCGCGCCCATGGGCCGCAGCAATTTGCCAAATCTCACCTAAACCTAAGCTAAAGAAATCAGCTGACGCCGCATTGCCATCAATACCATCAACTTTGTTTACCACTAAGTGAATTTTCTTATTTTGCTTACGCAAATAATCCGCTATAAATTCATCGGCTGCGGTAATACCATCTCGGGCATCCACTAAAAATAAAACTACATCTGCTTCATCTACCGCTTGCAGCGATTGCCGAGCCATCATTAAATCGAGCCCTTCTTCCTTGCCATGAATACCGCCGGTATCCACCACAACGAACTTATATTCTTCATAATGGCCTTGGCCATACTGACGATCGCGGGTTAAGCCTGGAAAATCTGCAACCAGTGCATCACGGCTTTGGGTAAGCCGGTTAAATAATGTTGATTTGCCCACATTTGGGCGTCCAACTAATGCAACCACTGGTAACATTTATGTGTCCTCATTAAACTAAAATACGCCTGAGGGCGAAAAAGCACCTCAGGCGTTCATCGGCAACTGCTTGTTAATCTCGGCCTTGATACCTAAACCGGAACGCTATGTTTAAGTTATTAAGCGAGCGGATTAACGCGCTTGTTGGCTAATTGCGTAAATTTTTCCGTTAGCATCTTGCACGATTAGATTCTCACCGGCCACTTGCACAGCACCTTGAATGGCAACATCTTCATCTAATTCTAAACGCCCAACTAATCGGCCATTTGTACGATTAAACCAATGTACATAACCGAACCGATCACCGGATACTAAATACGTACCCATTACTGCCGGCTCTGTTAAGCTGCGATTAAACAAATCGGTATTGCGCCATAGTTCGATACCATTGCTACGGTCAATGCTTAACAAATGGCTATCTTGATTCACCAATGCAATTCGCGTGCCCGCTTGCACCGGAGAACGCCATGCGCCGTGATTTTGCTTCCACACGGCTTCACCTGAACGTAAATCAAGGCTTACTAATTCACCGTTAAATGCACTCATGTAAAATGAGCCGCCAATAACTAAAGGCGAACCATCAATATCCACTAAGCGTTCTAACTCTGTTGCGCCCGATGGTGTTGCTAAACGCTCTTCCCAAGCCAACTGGCCAGTAGCACTCAGCAGAACAACCGCTTTACCGGTGGCAGTACCGAAAATCACACCACCACTGCTAATTACCGGTTGCGATACGCCCCGCAGTGATAACAACGATACTTCTTCTTCATGGGTCCATTGGAGCTCACCGGTTCTTGCCGAAAGCGAAACGATGTAGCCACTACCTAAATGAGAAATCACTCGGCCTTCACCAACAGCAGGTGCGGCAAGAACTTCTCCTGGCACTTTTTGTTCCCAAACAACTTCACCGTCATCCGAGTTTAATGCTGTTATTGTGCCGTTTTCAGAGCCGATAAATAACAGCGAGCCAGCCGCCGTAATACCACTAATTCGCGCACTCTCGCCACGAAACCAACGATTGAGTATGCCTGTACGGCCGCCTAAGCGCTGTGTCCAAATACGATTTCCGTTGGCAGCATTCATCGCGACCACTAACCCATGTCGGTCAGCCGCATAGATTACATCATCTTGAATCGCTGGTGTTAAGCGCGAGTAATGCCCTTCACTACCACTGCCAACTTTACTTTCCCATACCACAGAGCCATTAACTTCTGGTGTAATATTGGTAAGTTCAGCATAAGTTGGACCTTCGGTAGACGAACATGCCGCTAAAAAAGCTACTGCAGCAAATGCACCTAACCAACGTTTTAATACCATCATTCTTGACCCGCCAAATTATCAATTTTCATTTGCAGATAAGGTGAAGCGCTCTCACCTTGATTCGATGCCGCAATTTCATAGGCATCGCGCGCAGCTGAGAAGTTCCCTTGCGCAAATTGCAAATCACCGCGCAATTCACTAACTAAGCCTTCAAACGCGGCGTTGGTTACTGCATTTAAATGCGTTTCTGCACCACTAAAGTCGTCGTTGGCAATGGCAATTCGAGCTAACCGTACCCGAATAATTGCTTGCAGCTCGCTTACTTGAGTTGATTCAAGCGCGTTATTCAAGAAGCCTTCAGCACCTTCCAAATCACCGGTGTTAATCGCCAATTGCGCTAACTGCATGAATGCCAATGCACCTTGCTCTGAACCCGCAAGTTCAGCGGCTACTGATTCCGATTGCGCAATCGCTTCCGCGCCATCCGATAACTGCAATGAGTCCATCATGTTTTGATAACTTTCAGTGCGTTCTTGCGCTGCAGCTAGCTGATTATCTTGATAGTAGCGCCAGCCAAATAAAGAACCGAGCCCAATAACTAAGCCCGCTACAACCCAAGGGCCGTATTCTTTAATAAAGGCTTTTATTTGTTCAACTTGTTGATCTTCGTTTTCCACTGATTTTTCCTCTTATTCTACTACCAAGGTATTCAATACCTCGACAAGTTCAGCAAACGCTAAGGTTTCTTGCGGCTTATCATTCCGCAAGTATTTTACGGTAACACGTTGTTCGGCAACTTCATCAGCCCCCAATATCAACGCAATTTCGGCACCACTTTGATCGGCGCGCTTTAACTGTTTGGCAAACTTCCCGCCACCGCAATGCATTTGCACACGCAATTTAGGAAGTGTGTCACGAATTTGTTCGGCAAGCGCCATAGCAGGAAGTTCCGCAACATCACCAACAGCAGCAATATATACATCAACTTCACGCGGAATAGAGAAGGTTTCAACGTGCTCGAGCATAAGCACTAAGCGCTCTAACCCCATCGCAAAACCTACCGCGGGCGTAGCTTTCCCACCCAACTGTTCCACCAATCCATCATAACGGCCGCCAGCACAAACCGTACCTTGTGCACCCAGGCTATCGGTTACCCATTCAAACACCGTTCGGTTGTAGTAATCTAAGCCGCGCACTAAGCGCTCGTTATGCACATAGGCAATACCGGCAGCATCAAGCCGAGCACATAGGCCTGAGAAATGAGATTTTGATTCCTCATCCCAATATTCGCTCAATTTAGGAGCCGCTGCGAGCATTTCTGCCATAGCCGGATTCTTTGAATCAAGCACACGCAACGGATTGCTTTCTAATCGACGAATACTATCTTCATCGAGCAACTCGCGGTGTTCACGTAAGTAAGCCGTGAGCGCTTCTCGATAATTAATTCGTGCAGCGTTGGATGCTAGAGAATTCAACTCAAGCTGTAAGTGCTTCTCAATGCCGAGTTGCTTCCACAAACGAGCGGTCATTAAAATCAGCTCTGCATCAATATCCGGACCATTCAGGCCGAAAACCTCTACGCCTACCTGATGAAACTGGCGATAACGGCCTTTCTGTGGGCGTTCATGACGAAACATGGGGCCGATGTACCAAAGCCTGCGGGTTTGGTTATACAACAAACCATGTTCATTCCCAGCGCGCACACAACTTGCTGTACCTTCAGGCCGCAAAGTAAGGCTATCGCCATTGCGGTCATCGAACGTATACATTTCTTTCTCGACGATATCGGTTACTTCACCAATAGAGCGTTTGAACAAATCAGTTTGCTCTACGATCGGCATCCGAATTTCGCTATAGCCATAACCAGCAAGCAGTGAACGAATCACCTGCTCAAGCTGCTGCCAGCGCCCACTCTGCTCCGGAAGAATATCATTCATTCCGCGAATGGCTTGAATCTGCTTTGCCACAGTTGCTGTTTTCCTATATTAAAAAGGCGGTTGCCAATGACACCCGCCACTTTCTGCAAAATAATGCGCGTATTATACGTGTTTACAGCGCTCTGCGAAAGAATACTCACGCGAAGCGAACGCAATCAGATTGATGAATTAAATATTGATAACGTTGATTGGATCTTCTTTTTCTTTGCGCGCAACATAATCTCGAATTTGCGCTTCTAAATCATCAACAATGGAATGGTTATCGATACGTAGTTTTTGTCGCTGCCCATCCATGTAAAAGCCACTTTTATTCTTCGCTCCAGCAAGACCAATTTGCGCAACCAGTGCTTCACCGGGGCCGTTCACAACACAACCTATAATTGATACATCAAGTGCTGTTGTAACATCTTCTAACCGTTGCTCAAGTGCATTCACAGTTGAAATAACATCAAATTCTTGCCGTGAGCAGCTAGGGCAAGCAATAAAGTTAATACCGCGACTGCGAATACGCAGTGATTTCAAAATGTCGAAACCCACCTTCACTTCTTCAACCGGATCCGCCGCTAAGGAAACCCGCAAGGTATCGCCAATACCTTCATTCAAGAGCATGCCTAAGCCTATCGCTGATTTTACCGCACCGGCTCGCATACCCCCAGCTTCGGTAATACCTAAATGCAAAGGCTGTTCAATTTGTTTGGCCAACAAACGATAGGCATCCACTGCCAAAAATACATCAGAGGCTTTAACACTTACTTTGAAGTTTTGGAAATCGAAACGATCCAGAATATCTACATGGCGCATCGCAGATTCCACCAGCGCGGCACCCGTAGGCTCACCATACTTCTCTTGAATATCCTTTTCTAACGAGCCCGCATTTACACCGATTCGAATGGGAATGTTTTTATCTTTAGCTGCATCTACCACCGCACGAATGCGATCTTCATGGCCAATATTACCCGGGTTAATGCGCAGGCAATCCACACCATACTCAGCCACTTTAAGCGCTATACGGTAATCAAAATGGATATCTGCTACGAGCGGCGTTGATACTTGTTGGCGAATTTTTTTAAACGCCTCTGCGGCATCCATAGTTGGCACAGATACCCGAACAATATCAGCCCCGGCAGCAACCATGCGTTCTATCTGCGCCACGGTAGCCGCTACATCATCAGTAAGGGTGTTCGTCATTGATTGCACCGCAATCGGGGCGCCATCACCAATCGGCACATCACCTACATATATACGGCGGCTTTTTCGGCGAGTTATTGGAGAATGATGGATCATGATGTGAACTGCTCTTTGCTATCAATCGTTAGAATAAAAACTTAGCTACGTGGTAGCGTAAAACGAGCAATACGCCCGCCACTAAACTCACTTAAATCTACCCGCTCACCGCGAAAATACACAGCTACCACACTTGGTGCGCCAAGGGTTAAATCATACGGTGCGGTGCCATCGAGCGGCATAGTATAACCACTTTGTTTGACGCCGTAAGCTATCGCCTCACCTGTATCGTCCTCAATACGAATCCAACTATCGCCAGAGAACACCAATACCAATTCGCCTTGGCTCGCAGGGTCGGTGTTTTCACTCTGCTCTTGAATCGTATTTATGCTAGGCGTATCGCCAGCAGGGTCATTATCGGCCGCTTCGGCTGTTGTATTTGCGGAATCATCGACGTTGTTCGCTACCAAAGTGCGGGTATCAAGAATGGGAGCCACAGGGGTCCCACTCCCCTCGCTCTCACTCTCAGGGCCAGGCGCACTTGCGGCGGTTTCGGCAGCTGTATCTACTGTTGTTGGTTCTAACTGCTCTAAGGTACTTTCGTTTTCCCCACTATCAACTGCGCCCAATTGATCGTTGTCAGGCTGCAGCCCTTCTATGTCAGCGGTATCATTTCCCGTAGCTGAATCGGTAACTTCAAACGATGATTCGATATTACTCGAACTGGCTTGATCACGATCGTCCACAAACTTCTGCCAAACAAATACCGCAACGGAGCCGATTAAAATCAGCACAATGATCCAAGTAACCAACATCAAACGATTATCTTGGGTTTCAATACTGGTTTTCCGAGAGAAGCTCTGCATTTGCCCCTTGGGCGCTTGGTCACCGATAAGGTGTTCGTACGCTGCAATTATCTCGGTTTCATTTACTTGCACCAGTTTTGCGTAGGAACGCAGATAACCGCGGATATAGGTGCCACTTACATGAGCAGTGAAAACGTCGTCTTCAAGTTCTTGAATTTGTTGCTGGCGTAAGCGTAGGCGATCGGCAACTTGGCCAACCGAAAGTCCCATATTTTCACGTCCTAAGCGCAGCAACTCACCTGGCGTAGGGCGCTGTGATACAAGCTCTTCTACAACTTCTGGTTGCAGATCTTCGTCTGATTCATTTTTATTTGTCATGATAGATTGAGATTCACTACGTTTATGCTATCCATAGCCATGTTCGCGTACGTTCTTAACCGACCACATTAACTTGGATCGGTTCCCCAGATTTGTTTTTTTCTTGGCGCTTCAACAACCGTTTCGTGCGATCTACAACATCACCAACGAGCTGGCCGCATGCGGCATCAATATCATCGCCGCGCGTTTTCCTTACAATAACGGTATATCCGTGTTCCATCAACACTTTAGAAAAACGGTCGATGCGTGAATTACTCGAACGCCCATAATCCGAACCAGGAAACGGGTTGAACGGAATTAAATTAATTTTGCTGGGTGTATCTTTTAATACTTCAGCAAGTTCATGGGCGTGTTCGGTAGAATCGTTCACATGATCAATCATCACGTATTCCACGGTAACTTTCGTTTGCGCCTTCGAGGCTTCGACATAGCGTCGAGATGCCGCTAAAAATTCAGCTATTGGATACTTTTTGTTGATTGGTACAATTTCATCACGCAATTTGTTATTCGGAGCATGCAACGAAATCGCCAGTGCCACATCTACTTGTTCACGAAGCTGATCCAATGCTGGCACTACGCCGGAAGTACTCACGGTAACACGGCGTTTCGATAAACCATACCCGAAATCCTCCAACATTAGCTGTAATGCTGGCACAAGGTTTTTCATATTGAGTAATGGTTCGCCCATACCCATCATAACTACGTTGGTTACCGGCTTTACGCCAGTATCGCCGTATGAACCCAAAAGTTTGTTCACCCGCCATACTTGGCCGATAATTTCAGAAACTTTTAAATTCCGGTTAAAACCTTGCTGGCCGGTTGAACAGAACGTACATTCCAAAGCACAACCAACTTGTGAGGAAACACATAGCGTGGCGCGATCCGCTTCTGGAATCCAAACGGATTCCACTTCTTGACCGTCACTCAGCTCCATCGCAAATTTAATCGTACCGTCAATCGATTCTTTTTGAACCTTAATTTCGGGTGCTTTAATCTCCGCGATTTGCTTGAGTTTTTCTCGCAAACCTTTATTCAGGTTTGTCATGTTATCGAAATCATCAATGCAATAGTGGTATATCCACTTCATTACCTGATCCGCACGGAATGGCTTCTCCCCAAGCTCAGCAAAGAACTTGCGGATCCCCTCTCGGTTCAAATCGAGTAAGTTAACTTTCTTTATCGTGGTTTCCATTGCATTGACCTCTCTTGACATGACTACAAACATAGTCAAAAAAGGGGCATTTAGCCCCTTTTCTATCACGCATTTCGCTCAAAACTTAGCGAGTGCGTGAACAAACTTCTTCATCAGAGAAGAAATAAGCGATTTCACGAGCAGCAGATTCAACTGCATCAGAACCGTGAACTGCGTTCTCATCGATAGTTTCAGCAAAATCAGCACGCAAAGTGCCGGCAGCTGCTTCTTGTGGATTAGTAGCGCCCATGATTTCGCGGTTCTTACGAACTGCATCTTCACCTTCCAACGCCATTACAACGATTGGGCCTGAAGTCATGAATTCAACCAACGCACCAAAGAAAGGACGTTCGCTGTGCTCTGCATAAAAGCCTTCAGCTTGTTCTTTGCTTAAATGCATCATTTTCTGACCTACGATACGTAAGCCTGAAGTTTCAAAACGATTAACGATTGCGCCGATCACGTTTTTAGCAACCGCGTCAGGCTTGATGATGGAAAGAGTGCGTTCCAAAGCCATTGTATACTCCTGGTAAAAGTGGGCTCCGCAGAGCCATTCAAAGTGGTTAAAAAAGACGCGCGGATTATACGTGATTTACAGCGAGTTTCCCAGTAAATTTCAGTTTCCGCTAGTACGCCGAATGATCTTGAAAATATATTTACACGTTTATATTTCGCTTTTGTGTATTCAGCTATTGGCAAAACAGCTAATCTGATGTAGTTTAGACGTCCAGATGGTTATTTGATTCTCTTTTATCGAGGTATTTATGGCAGGTTTATTTCAGGAAGCAACCCTTGCTGGTGGCTGCTTCTGGTGTCTGGAATCAGCTTTTAACCAACTACAAGGCGTTGAAAAAGCCAGTTCGGGTTATGCCAACGGTGATGTTGCTAACCCGACCTACCGACAGGTTTGTAATGGTGATAGCGGCCACGCCGAAGTTATTCGCTTGCGCTACAACCCAAGCGAAATTAGCTTTCGAGAAATTTTGGAAGTGTTTTTTGCCTTGCACGATCCAACACAACTTAACCGTCAAGGGCATGATATTGGAACCCAATATCGTTCAGGCGTGTTCTATCACAACGATGAGCAACGGCTAACCGCGGAAGCGATTATTCGCGAGATTGAGGCTGAGCAAATTTGGCCAGGTAAAGTAGTAACACAGGTAGAACCGATTCAAAGCTATTATCCCGCCGAGGATTATCATGAGAATTACTTTGAGCGGAATCCGGAAAACCAATACTGCCAGGCTGTCGTTTCACCGAAATTAGCTAAATTTCGCCGCACATTTGCCGCAAAACTTAAGCCTATTATTTCTGCACAAGCAAGCTAACTAGGCTTTAAACGCAAACTCGCTTGTGGGTTTAATCGAGTTCCCGCAAGCGAGGTACAACATTTCGTAATAGCTCAACGGCATAATCCAGTTCTTCAGCGGTAGTGTAATTACCGATACTGAAGCGAATGGAGCTATGTGCTAATTCATCACTAAGGCCTATAGCTCGGAGCACATATGAAGGCTCTAAGCTGGCCGAAGTGCATGCGGAGCCCGATGACACTGCCAACTCTTGTAACGATAGCAATAATTT
Organism: Aliidiomarina shirensis; assembly: GCF_003987345.1. GTDB lineage: Bacteria > Pseudomonadota > Gammaproteobacteria > Enterobacterales > Alteromonadaceae > Aliidiomarina > Aliidiomarina shirensis. The sequence goes on from NZ_PIPP01000002.1 coordinate 334,010, forward strand.
CTCACCATCAACTGCGGTGAAGCCAACATTCACAATGCCGGCCACGCGAGTGTTTGTGTCTCCGTTGATTCGAGTTCCAGGGATTGCGAGCACTTTGCTGATAAAATTATCGCTGAGCAGCTGAATACGCTCCGCGTTATTTGCAAGCTCCTGTTTGGCAATCAGTGCAGCCTTACCTAACCCAGCGATTTGATGCGTTGCCAATGTTCCGGAGCGCATGCCACGCTCATGGCCACCACCGTGCATTTGTGCTACCAATTGGGTGCGCGGCTTACGGCGCACATATAGCGCGCCAATGCCTTTTGGTCCATACATTTTATGCGCTGATAACGAGAGCATATCAATATCTAACTCACGGACATCGATGGGCATCTTGCCGGCACTTTGCGCCGCATCAACATGCAAAATTACATCATGCTCTTTACAGATTTGCGCGATTGCTGGGATATCCTGAATAACGCCGATCTCATTATTTACCTGCATCACACTGAATAAAATTGTATCGCTGCGAATCGCTGCATGTAGCGCAGCTAAATCTAACAAGCCGTTTGCTTGCACATCCAAATAGGTTACGGTAAAACCACGACTCTCTAATTCTTTGCAGGTATCTAGCGTGGCCTTGTGTTCAGTTCGTACTGTAATCAGGTGCTTGCCTTTTTCTTGATGAAACTCGGCCGCACCTTTTAGGGCCAAATTTGTTGCTTCTGTAGCACCTGAGGTAAATACAATTTCACGAGGATCAGCATTCAGGAGCTCCGCCACGTGCTCACGCGCTTCATCAACAGCCTCTTCCGCCTGCCAACCAAAACGATGAGAACGAGAAGCAGGGTTTCCGAAAATGCCATCAAAAGTGAGATATTGCATCATAGTGTCTGCTACACGAGGATCCACCGGCGTTGTAGCGGCATAATCAAGGTAAATCGGAAACTTCATCAAACGGTTCCTCGTTCGGGCAGGTAAGGTGCTATCACTTAATAAATCGCAAAAGCAGAGAAAATTGCACCTTTATTTAACCAATAGCTAGATCTGTAAATTCAGTTCAATTTTATGTTCTTGATTTTCGCCGTAGTGTTTTTTCTGCCGTGCCGCTAGCGCTTGCACATCTTGTTGCGCAACTAATTCAGCAAGTGTAATCGCAGAAAGAAACTCATCAATGCGTTCGCTCAAATTAGACCATAAAGAATGAGTCAGGCAACGGGTGCCACCATGGCAATCAGATTTTCCTTGGCAGCGCGTGGCATCAATACTTTCATCTACTGCATGGATAACCGCGGCTACAGAAATCTCACTCGCTTCTCTACCCAACTGATAACCGCCGCCAGGCCCGCGCACACTGCTAACAATGCCACTACGGCGCAAACGGGCAAACAATTGTTCCAGATAAGAGAGCGATATGCCTTGGCGTTCAGAAATATCAGCCAATGGCACCGGACCTTTTTCTTTGTGCAAAGCGACATCAAGCATCGCTGTAACTGCGTATCGGCCTTTTGATGTTAATCGCATGCATTACCTCGTTATACCATTGCTTTCGTATAAGAAAGCTTACGCGTACTGCTTTAACCATGCTATTTCAGGAAATTAGTTCTGAAATTGTGGCTTCGGGCTCGTACACAGAGGGAGTTTACGCATGAAACTTTATCATTCCCGACTATTCCTATCAAGTATTTAACCTAGTAAAACACTCAAGTTTATCGCTTTGGCATTTGTTTCTCTAAAGACGACAACACACCACGTAAAATTTTAAGTTCATTTTCTTCCAAGCGGGTTCGCGTGAACAACCTACGAAGCTTCGTCATTACCGTGCCTGGGTGCTGCGGAATAATGAATCCGGAGTGCGTGAGTACTCGCTCCAAGTGCTCGTAAAAACTCTCGATCTCACGGTGATACGGATATTCTTGCTCGGTTTCTACCGGCTGAGATTGCGCAGCCAGAAATGCCATTCGCATTTCGTAGCTTACAGTTTGCACCGCCATCGCAAGGTTCAACGAGCTATAATCTGGATTCGCTGGAATATGAATGTGAAAATTACTCTGCTGGAGTTCTTCATTCGTTAAACCACTCGCTTCGCGGCCAAATACGATCGCAATTTTCGCGCCCGATAACCCCTCTTGAATGGCCTTTTCTCCGGCTTCACGTGGCGTAAGTTGCGGCCAATCAAGGGTGCGGTTACGCGCACTGGTTGCGAGCACAAGAGTACAATCTGCAAGTGCTTCCGCGAGAGTATCTACGGTTCTAGCATTCGCAAGAACATCGGTTGCACCAGCGGCTAAAGCTTGTGCTTTTCCTTGAGGTATCTCTTGTGGATCAACAAGCACAAGCTCTTGCAGCCCCATCGTTTTCATAGCACGAGCTGCAGAACCTATGTTCCGTTGATCGGTGGTACCTACTAACACAATCCGAATTTCGCTTAACATTCCGCAATTTCCATCGTTATATTGAAGCCATATGGCACGTGGCCGTGCAGCGTATAAATGCCATTCAACTGGCGTATAAAAAAGCGCTCAGATACTAGCACAGCGTGAGTTTGATTGCATCTGGATGCGAACATGCCTATAATACCGGCGAATTTTTCACCCGCTCTTTGCCAGTACAGGAAATTCCCATGCATGCAATTTTAAACATTGCGGTGCGTGCTGCTCGTGCAGCCGGCCGTGTAGCTATGAAATCATTCGCTCAGCCTGACCAAGTTGAGGTAAGCTCGAAAGGCTTACATGATTATGTTTCAAACATTGATAAAGCTTGTGAAGAAGTGATTATCAGCACGATTAAAAAATCGTATCCAGATCACGCCTTTCTTGCGGAAGAATCAGGTGAACACGGTGCAAAAGGGGATTACCTGTGGGTAATCGATCCAATCGATGGCACAACCAACTACATTCGTGGTATTCCACACTTCTGTATCTCTATCGCACTTACCCACAAGGGTATAACGCAGCACGCTGTTGTGTATGATCCTGTGCGCGAAGAAATGTTTACCGCAAGCCGCGGTGCTGGGGCTCAGCTCAATGGTTACCGGATTCGTGTTGGTGGTGGTAAAGATCTTGATGGTGCTTTACTTGCTACCGGCTTTCCATTCCGCATGAAGCACTTACTACCTGAATATCAGGCGGTATTTAATAAATTCTTCGAACAAACGGCCGATATTCGCCGAGCGGGATCCGCGGCTTTAGATTTAGCTTATGTTGCCGCTGGTCGTTACGATGGCTTCTTCGAAGCTGGCTTGAAATATTGGGATACTGCTGCAGGCGAATTGTTAGTACGCGAAGCCGGTGGCGTTGTTACCGATTTCGGCGGTGGCACCAACCACAACAATTCCGGGAACATCGTTGCTGCTACGCCGCGGGTATTACAAACCATGGTATCGCAAATGCGGCCTTTGTTATCAGCGTCAATGCGCAAATAACCGTAACGCTGAACTCATTTCCAAAAAAACAAAAACGCCGCACTTAAAAAATGCGGCGTTTTTTTGTTTAGAACCCGAGATAATTTAAAACTCTAAATCGTCTGTTTCTAAATCATAACAGTAGTCGATATCTGTTAATTCCTTTTCGAGGCGTTGGCGTTCTTGAATTGCTTCGATTTCCCGCCACTTCCGCTTTGCTGCCCGACCCTTACTTGATTTCTCAGTATTGTTGAGTTCGTCGTTCATGGGATTCCCCTTATAAAAATATCACTGTTATATTTTTGTTAAAGCGCATGTATGTTGTACCACAAGAAGTGAAATTATAAAAGAGAAATGTTACAAAAATGTGTACTGCTCCGATTCTTCAGATGCCTCAGGCAACCATTGAATCGGCGATTTTCCTTGCGCCTCAAGCCATTGATTTACGTTTCGAAAATGTCCGCAGGTTAAGAATCCACGATGTGCTGAAAGCGGTGAAGGGTGAACTGATTCCAGAACCTTAGCATGTTCGGAATAAAGCGATTCTGCAATGATCGGCTTTGCTACCTGCTGCGCATGTTTACCCCATAATAAATATGCGCATCCATGATGTTGCGCCAAATATTTAAGTGCATTTTGCGTAAACTGCTGCCACCCAAATTTAGCATGGGAACCAGCAGCATTCTCTCGCACAGTTAAAGAAGTATTGAGCAATAGAACACCCTGCTCTGCCCATCCCTGCAGATCACCGTGCGCAGGAATCGCTGAGTTTGGGTAATCATGCAAAATTGCCTTGTAGATATTTTTTAACGACGGTGGCGTTTTTACGCCTCGAGGAACCGAGAAGGCAAGCCCGTGCGCTTGCGTTGGTTGATGGTAGGGATCTTGTCCTAATATAACTACTTTAACGCGCTCTATAGGTGTAAGTTCAAAGGCCTTGAATATCTCGTTCTCGGGCGGATAAACGTTTACACCACGAGCCCGTTCGGCCTGTAAGTTATGTTGCAACTCTTGAAAATACGCTTGCTTCTGCTCCTGAGCAATAAACGTTTGCCAACTTACCATTGCCACTCTTTCCCCTCAATTACATTGCGTGCTTTACAATTCACGGATATTCCCAGAGTTAACTTTCGCGCGCCTTAAACATTAACTAGCTCATTTGCTGACAATAAAAAACCGCCCGAAGGCGGTTTTTTGTGAAGCATGCTCAATATTAAAATGCTACTGAGAAGCTTGCTGATACGTGGTCACGATCCTGCATTGGGTCGTAATCCGCACCACTATAGTTGTTGTAGCCAACCGTTACATTATATTTGCTCATGTATGTAGCGTTTAACACAACACCAAGGTTCAAACGGCCTTCAATGAAGTTCGCGTTTGGTGAGTAACCTTTAACATCGTGGTTTAGCACTAGCGTAGGCGATAAGTTCCAACCACGATATACGTTGTTGAAATCAAACACCGCACGTACGCGATAACCAAATGAAGTCGTCGTTACAAAGCCTTCACAGTTCATGTCACTCGTTGCGCCTGGGTTACCAAGTTGACGCTGATCACGAATAGTTAAACACTTGCCATATACTGGGCTACGGCCAAAACGCTGAGTATCCAAATCTGGAAGGTTATCAATGTGGTTCGTTGCTACTTCAGCAAGTAATGTCATTCGATCTGAAATCCAGAACTGCTCGAAGAAGTTAATGAACGTCATCTGTGCTTGATAAACTTTTAGCTCTTCATAACCAGCTGCATAGTTGCCAACTGGAATACCATCCGGACGCGCTGCTTGAATGCGGCCAGAAAATGAACTTGGAACGTTCGGCTGTAAACCAGCGGTAAGAATTTCTGTGGTATTAATTTGCACAGCTTGATTCGGACGGTAGCTTACTTCACCAGCCCAAGACCAACCTGCTAATGTAGTACTGAAGCTTGCGCCAAAGATTTGGTTATCTTCCGGCCATTCTGCAAAGTACATTGGACCATTCGTAGAAACGATGTTGTTACTGATATTGGGTGTATCCCAATCATACGCAGAAATAATCGGCGCATGGTTATGCACGTTAATGTAGTACAAACCAAATTCAGTATCTAAATCTAGAGAGTAATGGCGTAAACCAACACCCCATTGACCACTATCGCTAGCATCTTTATCAGCTGCGCGTGACACGTATAGGCCAGCTTCTACTGATTCTTGGTCGCTTAAGAAACGGCCAGGTGCTACTTCTGGGTTCAAAGTAACTTTGTTACAACCTTGACCACCTAGAATATCAACGGTTGAGAAGAACGTACCGCAACCATCAAGTTTAGTATTATCCCACTCAAAACCAACAAATGAATCGATGGTTGTGTTTGTGCCAACACCTAACGACAAGCTCACCATACCCACAGGTAATAACGCTTCACGAACTTCAGCACCTGGGCGGCGCGCAGCGTTTACATCAAGTGGGTTGATTGAGTTAATACCGTTAAAGATTAACGTGCTTTCACCCCAACTGAGTACTTGGCGACCAATACGCAAATCTACTGGTGTGTTGCCAAAATCAAATTGTGTGTAATAAAACGCATCAAGTACGTTAAAGCCTTGGCCTTTCGAATAATCATCAAACGCATCGCCATCAAGGCGTGTATCTGGCGTATAATTGTTACCATTATGGCCGTGTGCTACACCTTCGCCTTCAATAACGGCATCGTGCCAGTAATTGAAGCGCGTGAAGAAACCGCCGTAACGACCAGCATTAATATCAAGGTCGTGGATACCTTTGAATACTAATGATGTCATGTCACCTTTATCGAAGTTCAAGTTACCATCATCGGCAACACCCGAACGGCCCATACCACCTTCGTAGTTCCCTGGATGCAATACGCGTGCATCGCGAGAACCGGTACGCCAAACGGCACCAAGTGAGAATGTAGAATCAAACTGAACGGCGAACGGCCCCAAATCGAAATCTGCGGCTTGTGCTGGTACGGCTGCAATCGCAACTGCTACTGCAGCGGCTAATGGAAGTTTTTTAAACATAGTTGTTCTTCTTTTCATTGTTGTTGCCACCTATCCTGCGTACCCCGAATCGGGAGTCCCTGGCTAATGACTTTGGAAAAATCATGTATGATTACTCGCATTTAAGCAAGTGTTTCATATCATTTTTCCAACTTTTTTATAATATGTTCTTAACAAGCAGGTTAGCAGACCTCTAACCTGCTTGTCACGCAGTTACGATAATGCGCTTTCAAGTTCCGGTAATGCGTCGAATAAATCAGCCACTAAGCCGTAATCCGCCACTTGAAAAATAGGGGCTTCTTCATCCTTGTTGATTGCAACAATAACTTTCGAATCTTTCATGCCGGCCAGATGTTGAATCGCACCGCTGATACCTACCGCAATGTAAAGTTCTGGCGCTACAATCTTACCTGTTTGGCCTACTTGCATATCATTCGGAACAAAGCCTGCATCTACCGCAGCACGCGAAGCACCAATTGCGGCGCCTAATTTATCGGCCACTTTTTCTAGCAATACAAAATTCTCGCCATTTTGCATACCACGGCCGCCAGAAATCACAACACGAGCTGCTGATAAATCAGGGCGCTCAGAAGCGGCAACTTGTTCACCAACGAAGCTAACTTTATCGGAAGCAAAAACATCGTCTAACGTTTCTATTTCAGCGCTGCCACCTTCTGCGGAAACTGCATCAAATGCAGTTGCACGAACGGTAATTACTTTAATCGCTTCTGCACATTGCACGGTAGCAATTGCGTTGCCTGCATATATAGGCCGGCGGAACGTATCTGCAGATTCCACCGCGATAATATCGGAAATTTGCGCTACATCGAGAAGCACGGCTACGCGTGGCATAAAGTTTTTACCGGTCGTAGTGGCTGGTGCTACAATATGGCTGTAGTTTTTAGCGATACTTAGCACCAATGCACTCAAGTTCTCAGCCAAATGATGGCCGTATGCAGCATTGTCGGCATGAATCACTTTCGCCACGCCAGCAGCTTTTGCGGCCTCGGCAGCAACATCTGCACAGCCCTCGCCGGCCACCAAAACATGAATATCATCACCCATAGCCTGCGCCGCAGTAAGCGTTTTCAACGTGGCTGGGTTCAGGGCTTTATTATCGTGTTCCGCGACAACTAAAATGCTCATAATACTTTTGCCTCGTTTTTCAATTTCTCTACCAATTCCGCGATATCCGCAACTTTCACACCAGCACTACGTTCGGCAGGCGCTTCAACTTTCAATACCGAAACCTTGCTATCAATGCTTACACCCAGTTCATCTGGCGTTTTTACACCAAGTGGTTTGCGTTTGGCTTTCATAATATTTGGCAATGATGCGTAACGAGGCTCGTTCAAGCGAAGATCGGTAGTTACAATAGCTGGGAGAGTAAGCTCCACAGTTTGCAAACCGCCATCAACTTCGCGCGTAACCTGCACTTTATCGCCATCAACAACAACTTCTGATGCAAAAGTGCCTTGTGGCATATCCGCTAATGCGGCAAGCATCTGGCCTGTTTGGTTGTTATCTGAATCAATGGATTGCTTACCAAGAATAACCAATTGCGGTGCTTCTTCTGCCACAATTTTATTTAAGATCTTAGCTACGGCTAAAGAATCTGGAGCAACATCCGATTCAACGTGGATACCGCGATCGGCACCAAGCGCTAGCGCCGTACGAATCTGTTCTTGGCACGCTTTCGGGCCAATAGAAACCACCACAACTTCTTCGGCAACACCCTTTTCTTTCAAACGCACGGCTTCTTCTACCGCGATTTCACAGAATGGGTTCAACGCCATTTTAACGTTGCTCAAATCAACATCCGATTGATCAGCTTTCACACGTACTTTGACGTTGTAGTCAATCACGCGCTTAACCGCGACCAAGATTTTCATAACATCTTCCTTCTGATAATTTCTGTATCGAAACCGAATTCAGGCAGCATTATGTAAAAGCAGCCTGCATGAAACAAGTGTTCTCGCTATAATGATAAAAATTCGCTGGCGATTTGGTGTCAACTGAAGCTGGCACCTTGTTCAAAACAACGCAGAAAATTTGTCGGGAATGGCGGTAATGCTACAAGCACCTAACGCAAACCATTCCCATGCAAGAAACTAAACTAACAATCGTGAAACTTGAAAATGCCGAACACGAACGCTCAAAATATTCACCGTATCGAAACGCCACCCGCGGCAGAAATCCTAACTACATTGCAACAAACGCCGAATTGGGAACAACGTTACCGGTATGTGTTACAGCTTGCTAAACAGGTGCCCGACGATGTGGTTGCTCGCATTCAAGCGTTCGCTGTGAGCGGCTGCGAAGCCCCCGTGTGGCTAAAAGTAGAGCAAACCACTGAGAATACATTACGCTTTCATGCCGATAGTAGTTCACGTTTAATTCGCGGGCTACTGGTGATTTTGTTGGCGCCGGTGCAAAACCAACCACCGGCTTATATCCTAACATTTAATTTTAATGAATGGCTGCAATCCTGTGGTTTGCAACAGCAACTCACACCTTCACGTGCAAACGGCTTGTATCATATTTGCCAACATGCAAAGGCAACCGCAAAATCATTTACCTAAGGCTACTCAACAACCTTCAAGAACTCGGTGTCAGTTTTGGTAATACTTTTTCCAGTAACCGAGCAGCGGCAAATAAGCCAAAACTAGCGGTTACCATCATGCTCGCACCAAATCCCGTACTGCAATCGATGCGTACGTTGTTTTCCCCTGGCTTCGCGTATGAAACGCAGCCCTCAGCATCTGGGTAGCGCAATTGTTCGGAAGAATACACACAATCAATAGCAAACTTGCGTTTCGGATTGCGGCTAAAACCATAATCGCGGCGCAATTGATTGCGCACTTTCGCCATCAGCGGATCTTGCGTTACTTTAGCAATATCCGCGATAGCAATTTTAGTTGGATCGATTTGTCCACCCGCGCCACCGGTCGTAATTACCGGCAACTTCTGCCGTTTGCACCACGCTAATAGGGCAACTTTCGCCTGTAGGCTATCGATAGCATCAAGCACCCCATCAGGGGTCGGTGTTAAACACTCAGCAATATTATCTTTCGTAATGAAATCGTCGACGATATGGAGATTAATATCGGGGTTAATAGCGCGAATTCGTTCCGCTAAAACATCTGTTTTTAATTGCCCCACAGTGTGGGTAAGCGCATGTGATTGCCGATTGATATTACTCAAGCACACTTCATCTAAATCGATTAAAGTAATGCTACCCACGCCAGTGCGCGCCAACGCTTCGGCGGCCCAAGAGCCAACGCCACCAAGGCCAATCACGGCGATGTGTAGTTTTGCAATTTGTGCCGCTTGGGTGGCACCGTAAAGCCGTTCAATACCACTAAAACGCCGCTGCCACTCTGTCATCGAGCTCATTTTTCGTTCCTACCTGCAAAAATCTCGCGCTTATTATATCGCAACAGGCGCTTTGATGTGCGGATGTGGATCGTAGCCACTCAGCTCGAAATCCTCAAAACGAAAAGCAAAAATATCCTTCACGTCCGGATTCAATGTCATTTTAGGTAATGGCCGTGGCTCGCGGCTTAACTGCAAATCCGCCTGCTCCATATGATTTGAATACAAATGCGCATCACCCAGCGTATGAATAAAATCACCCGGCTCTAACCCACAAACTTGGGCCACCATAAGCGTAAATAATGCATAGCTTGCAATGTTAAAAGGTACACCGAGAAAAATATCGGCACTACGCTGATAAAGCTGGCAGCTCAATTTGCCATCGGCCACATAAAACTGAAACAAGGTATGGCACGGCGGTAAAGCCTGCAAACCCGCTTGTGCATTTTCTTTCGGGGAGTTTGTTGTGTCTGGCAGTAACGCGGGGTTCCATGCACTTACCAACAACCGCCGTGAATCAGGGTTAGTTTTAATTTGTGCAATTAAATCACTTATTTGATCAATGGTTTCCCCATTGGCCGCTGGCCAATTGCGCCACATTGCGCCATAAACGGGGCCCAATTCTCCGCTATCAGTTGCCCATTCATCCCAAATACTCACACCATTTTCTTTCAGGTATGCAATATTGGTATCGCCCTGCAAAAACCATAGCAGCTCGTGAATAATCGAACGTAAGTGGCATTTTTTTGTGGTGACCAGAGGAAAACCGGCGCTTAAATCGAAACGCATTTGATAGCCGAAAACACTTCGTGTCCCCGTGCCGGTGCGATCTTCTTTAAGCGTTCCATTTTCTTTCACATGGCGCATTAAATCTAAATATTGACGCATAAATCCGAGCCTCGTTCATTCAGTTCACTGAGTATCATATTCCAATGTACACGGCTTAACGTTATCTTTTTTTCTTACCAGAAACTGGCTTTTTGCCCGTGTTTTTGGCTTTAGAAGCGCTTTTTTCCTGTGCTGGAGTGTTATCTGGTAATGGCCGCATACCACCAAATGTACCTTGGTAAGCCAACACCATTAAGATGGTGCCACCGATAATCATTGGTAGGGATAACCACTGCCCCATACTCATTATTCCCAAAATACCCAAATGGGCATCGGGCTCACGGAAAAACTCAGTTGTCATGCGTGCACTGCCATAGCCGAGCAAGAATAACCCAGAAACCGCGCCTACTGGCCTAGGTTTACGGCTAAATGCCCAGAGCAATGCGAATAATAATAATCCTTCCGTGGCGGCCTGATAAAGCTGCGAAGGATGGCGTGGCAAATAACCAGCGGCAGGATTGGGAAACACCATGGCCCAAGGCACATCGGTTACCCGGCCCCAAAGTTCACCATTAATAAAATTACCAATACGTCCGGCGCCCAAGCCTACGGGAACCAGTGGGGCAACAAAATCACCCACCCGCAAAAATGATCGGTTTTTCTTGATCGCAAAAATGAGCATTGCGGTAATAACACCAAGAAGCCCACCATGAAACGACATACCGCCTTGGCCAAACCGGAAAAACATTAGCGGGTCACTAAAAAAGCTCGTTGTTTGATAGAACAAAAAGTACCCCAAGCGCCCGCCCAAAATGAGCGCTAGAAATCCCCAGAATAGAAGATCTTGCCATTCTTCGGGCTGCCAGCCTTGTGTTGCGGCCGCACGCCGATTGCCCCACCAGTATGCAAATGCAGCACCTACGAGGTACATCAACCCATACCAGTGCACGGCTAATGGGCCGATGGATACGGCTACTGGATCCCAGTTTGGGAACTGAAGAAACTCACTGTTCATGCCTAATCCTAATTAAATTCAAACGGGGTTAACAAGTGCTTCAGCGTCACGTTTTCTCAACACTTTATCCACCAACAAATAGATGAATTGCCACACTTATCAATAGTATGGCAAAGCCACGTTGCAAATAACGAACCGGTAAACGATGTGCAATTGATGCTCCCACACGTGCAAAAATCATCGACGTAGCCGCTACGGCCAGCCACGCGGGAACATACACATAACCAATTAAACCAGAAACCGCAGTTCCACCAATAGATGGCCCAGCAAACATGTAAGTTAACATGCCAAAACCCGATAGCAGTACGCTACAAACCGCAGCAATAGCCACCGCATTACGCATAGCAACTTGATAAAAATGCAATAAAGGCACTACAAGCGCACCGCCGCCAATACCAACCAAGGCAGAAATAATACCTATCGCTCCGCCAAAAAACTGCACGCCAACCGGGTTTACCGTGCGGTCTTCCGAGCGCGGCCGGTGCTTCCAAATCATGTGCACCGCTAAGAAAATCAGCATCACAGCAAATATACGTTGCAGCAATTCTGGCGGTAACCGGGTGCCTAAATAAGCGCCCACTAAACCACCTAAAATCAATGTAGGAGAAATTAGCTTTACCCAGTGCCATAAAACATAGCCGCGCTTCGCGTGAGCACGAGCACTTGATAACGTAGTAAGCATAATGGTTGCTAAGCTAGTGCCGATAGCCGTGGGCACTACAATCTCAACGGGTAATCCCATAATTGGCAATAGATAAATAAGAAGCGGCACAATAAGAATGCCGCCGCCAATACCTAACATGCCAGAAAGCAGGCCCGCAGCAACACCACCTGCTAAGCAAATAAGCAAACTGAGTAACACTATTTACCCGCCCGAACAAAACCGCCAAGGCCCAACGCTTCCAGTTTCAACCGCACAATTCGGCGAACCTGATCTGGATGCGTACACTGCATTACCTTGCCCAGCAAAGTTTGCATAATTTCACTATCTAAATGGCGGAGTATCCAGCGGGTTTTATCAAGGTTGTGGGTACTCATCGATAAACTTCGATAGCCCATGGCTACCAGAATGAGTGCACCACCTGGATCGCCCGCCATTTCTCCGCAAATACTCACTGGTTTATTCAACTCACGGCAACGATCTACAATGAACTGTAACGCGTGCAAAAGTGCTGGGTGAAATGAATCATACAGCCCTGCAACTCGGGAATTATTGCGGTCAACCGCCAACAAGTATTGCGTTAGATCGTTTGTTCCTACCGAAAAGAAATCAACTTTTTTCGCCACAGCCTCGAGTTGATACAGCAAGGCTGGCACTTCAATCATCACACCAATTTTCGGCCGGTTCACAACCGCACCGGGTTGGCTATGCAACAATTCGTTGCGCACCTCGAAATAAGCTTGATTAATTAAGCGTATCGATTCATCTACTTCATCGAGCGTAGTAATCATCGGCAATAAAATCTGCAGATTATCAAGACCAATATTCGCTCTTAACATGGCGCGCACTTGCACTAAGAAAATTTCTGGATGATCCAGCGTCATGCGAATCCCGCGCCAGCCCAAAAATGGATTCTCTTCATGAATTGGGAAGTAAGGTAGCGGCTTATCCCCACCCACATCGAGCGTACGCATCACAACAGGTAACGAGCCAGTGCTCTCCAATACCGGGCGGTAGAGATCATACTGCTCTTTTTCTGTTGGAAAACGTTCGCGCATCATGAACGGTATTTCTGTGCGATACAGCCCGATACCTTCATAGTGCCCGAGCCGTTGCTGATCATGCTCAACGTTCATGCCTGCATTGATCTGTAAGGAAACCGCTATACCATCGAGTGTGCAAGCTTCATCTTCGCGGTGATCCGCCACCATTTCTGCAAGTTCAAACTCTTCCTTGCGCAGAATTTCATATTCTTGCATCAGCTGCTGCGGTGGATTTACGAAAATTTCACCACTGTAACCATCAACAATTAAATGCTGATCGGCCAAATAACCGAGCGGAACTTGGCTCACACCAAAAACCGCGGGTATTCCCATGCTGCGTGCCATAATAGCGGCATGGGAGTTAGCCGAGCCTTGCAGGGAAACTAAGCCTTGCAGCTTATTTCTTGGCACGCCTGCAAGCATGCTAGCCGTTACTTCTTCAGCAATTAAAATGCAGGCGTCGGGGAAGTTTGGCTTACTGCCATTTTTATCCTGCAGAAACGATAAGATACGTTGGCCCAAATCACGAACATCTACCGCGCGCTCACGCAAATAGGAATCATCGAGATCTTCAAACTTCGAAACAAAATCTTCAACCGCCATTTTTACGGCAGTTTGTGCCATCCAGCCGTCTTTAATTTTGCTTTCAACCGCATCACCCAAACTCGAAGCATCGAGCAAACTTTGGTACACATCAAAAATTGCTAGGGTATCTTCGGCCACGTATTCCGCTACTTGCTCCGCCAACGTACGTAATTCCATCCGTGTTTGCAGAACCGCTTTGCGGAATTTGTGAATTTCTCGCCATGGAAATTCGGTGCGCCTCGGCACAACCGAGCCCAACGTCGCAGCCGGCTTACCAATAAAGGCTTCACCAATAGCTACACCCGGAGCACCGGGTAAACCCGTTAAGTTTCGTAACCATGGGGAATAGTGGCCACTTACTAACCCACGCGCTTCCGCATGAGCAATAACCGTAGCTAACTGCGCAGCGAGTGTAACCACGAAGGCTTCTTCTTCAGCCGAGAAGGCCCGCGCTTTGCGCTGTTGTGCGGCCAATACACCCAGCACTTTGCGTTGATGGATAATCGGTGCAACCAGCATCGCGCGGTAAGCCTCTTCGCCTACCGATTCAACTAATTTAAAGTTGGGATGTTCCGTGGCATTGGCAATATTCAGCGGCTCTTCACGCTGAGCCGCCAAACTTATCAAACCCTCACCAAACGCGAGGGTTACACGATCGTTTTCATCTAAATTAAGGCCTTCGGTAGCCATCAAAATAAACTGCTGCGCATCGTGATCGGCAAGGTAAACACTGCACACATCACTTCCCAATGCCGCCCGTGCTTTTTGCACAATTAGGCCAAGCGCCGAATCAAGATCAGGCGCTTGGTTAACTGCTTCAACTATACGCTGCAATACGGTTAGCATGGGTTATCGCTTACGTTTAAATCGTTTGGGGCGCGCTTTGTGGCGAAATGGCATCACCACAGACGCAAATTCTTTCATTACGCGCCGGTATACATCCCGTTTAAAAGCAACAACTTGGCGCACTGGATACCAATATGAAACCCAGCGCCAGCCGTCAAATTCCGGGTGGCTTGATTGCAACACGTCCACTTCCGATTCTGCACATGTGAGCTTCAGCAAAAACCATTTTTGCTTTTGGCCTATGCAAATCGGCTTAGAACCTTTACGCACGAGACGTTTTGGGAGCCTATAACGATACCAAGTTCTACTGGTATACACGAGTTCAACTTGTTCAGGCTTCAGGCCCACTTCTTCATATAGTTCGCGGAACATCGCTTGTTCAGGGGTTTCACCATCATCAATACCACCCTGAGGAAATTGCCAGCTTTGTTGGCCAAAGCGCCGCGCCCAAAATACTTGTCCCTGCTCGTTACATATCACTATGCCGACATTCGATCTATATCCCTCGGCATCAATCACGCGAGCATCCTCTTAATAAAGCTTTTCTTGATTCTTCCACAAACCCTCGCTTGCGGCAAATATCTTACGCTTTTACTATAGCGAATATATCAAATTCATTTTTGCATCCCAGGAGCAAACTCAGGTTGCCAAATCAATATAAAAACCGTGGAATAACGCTCGCTAGTTCGGCACCAGAGAGTCAGATCGAACTGGTTGCGCGCGCAGAACAGCTTATTGGCTGCAGTTTTCAACAATTAGCCGATATCGCACAGATAGAGGTTCCACGCAATTTACGCAACGCCAAAGGCTGGACCGGCCAATTGCTTGAGCTATTTCTGGGTGCGAGTGCAGGCTCGCGTGCCGAACAAGATTTTCCAGATATTGGGATAGAGTTAAAAACAATTCCGGTAAACCTAGATGCGATGCCACTTGAAACCACCTATGTATGTATCGCCCCACTACTGGGTTTAAACGGAGTAAGCTGGGAGCAGAGTAATGTGCGCAACAAGCTGAGTAAGGTACTTTGGATACCAATTGATGGCCGCCGCGAGATGCCAGTAGCAGAGCGCACCATTGGTCTGCCTTTACTTTGGCAACCTTCTGCAGAACAAGAATTGGTATTAAAGCAGGATTGGGAAGAAATTACCGAAGCCATCGCATTAGGCCATGTAGAAAGTATTACCGCTCGTACTGGAATCGCATTACAATTGCGCCCGAAAGCGGCGAACAGCAAAGCACTAACAGGCGCTATTGGCCCACACGGCGAAACCATTCAAACGTTACCTCGAGGCTATTACTTAAAAAAACAGTTCACTCAGCAGATTTTAGCCGAGGGATTAGGCTTATAACTTCCTGCAACGAACAACATCTAAGTAGCCAAGCCGCATTCTGTTTAACGCCATTAGTTTAAACGTATTAAGAATTGCGTTAAATTTAACCATACTTATATTTTCGGGAAGAATCGAACCGTGATAAACGAACAGCAACTAAAAATAACCGGGTGGCGCGAATGGCTATCGCTGCCTGATTTAGGCATTTCAGCTATTAAAGCGAAAGTAGACACCGGTGCAAAAACATCCTGTTTGCATGCCTTTCACATAGAGCCGTTCGATAAAGATGGCGAAAATTGGCTGCGTATCTGGGTTCACCCGATTCAAGACGATTTAACCGAGCAAGTTGTTGAAGCCCCAATTTTAGAACAGCGTGCGGTTACTGATTCTGGTGGCCACACCGAAATTCGATATGTAATTCGTACCCGAGTGCGCGTGGGCTTTGGGCCAGAGGCCGAAGAATTTTATGCTGAATTTACCTTAACGAATCGTGATACAATGAAGTTCAGAATGCTACTTGGCCGCCAAGCATTAAATGGCCGCTACTTGGTAAACCCCGAAGCCTCCTACCTACAAGGAAAACCAGCATGAGAATCGCTATTATATCGCGGAACAAGAATTTGTACTCTACGCGTCGTTTGATTGAGGCTGGTGAAGCTAAAGGGCATGAAATGCACGTGCTTGATCCGCTCCGCTGCTACATGAACATTAACGCCAAAGAGCCGGAAATTCACATGCGCGGCAAAGAGTTACCGCAGTTTGATGCCGTTATCCCACGTATTGGTGCTTCCATTACATTTTATGGTACTGCGGTGTTGCGCCAGTTTGAAATGATGGGCACTTACCCATTGAATGAATCGGTAGCTATCAGCCGCAGCCGCGATAAGTTGCGTTCGCTCCAGCTTTTATCGCGTAAAGGCATCGGTTTGCCAGTTACGGGCTTCGCCAGCAAACCGAATGATATCCCTGACCTTATCGACATGGTTGGTGGAGCGCCATTAGTTATTAAGTTATTGGAAGGCACTCAAGGTATCGGCGTTGTACTTGCTGAAACCCGCAAGGCGGCGGAAAGCGTTATCGAAGCTTTTATGGGCTTAAACGCACATTTCATGGTGCAAGAATATATTAAAGAAGCCGGCGGTGCTGATCTTCGCTGCTTTGTAATCGGCGATAAAGTAATTGCCGCTATGAAACGGCAAGCAAAACCAGGTGAGTTTCGTTCAAACTTACACCGCGGTGGCAGCGCAACGTTAGTTAAATTGAGTCCCGCCGAGCGTTCAACTGCTGTTAAAGCGGCGAAAACCATGGGCTTGAATGTAGCGGGCGTTGATTTATTACGCTCAAACCATGGGCCATTGGTTATGGAAGTAAATTCTTCGCCTGGCCTTGAAGGAATTGAAACGGCAACCGATAAAGATGTAGCCGCGCAAATTATCAGCTTCATCGAGAAAACGGCACAATTTCATAAAACTCGTACTAAGGGTCGCGGCTAACCCGCGATCTTCCTTTGAGGTCTACCCTTCATGGCACGTAAACACAGTAAGCCGTTTTTGTTGGGCGAGATATCCGTTGCCCCAGGAACTCAAGAGCGGGTGCTTCTTCCCGCAGCACGCCTTTATTCAGATACCCCTCTCGATCTGCATGTTGAAGTATTACACGGCAGCAAACCCGGCCCAGTCTTGTTGGTGTGTGCTGCAATCCATGGCGACGAACTAAACGGCATCGAGATTTGTCGGCGTTTAATTCAAGACATCGACCCAACACAACTTACCGGAACCTTGCTGCTCGTGCCCGTGGTGAACATGTTTGGTTTTATTCAACAAACGCGGTATTTACCCGATCGTCGCGATCTAAATCGTTGTTTTCCGGGCTCCGAACGCGGTGCTCTGGGCAGCCGATTAGCATACTTATTCCGCACCCTATTAGTAGAGCGCGCAAACTATATTATTGATTTACATACCGGCGCTATTCATCGCAGCAATCTGCCGCAAATCCGTGTCAATATGGACAATGAAAAAGCGGTAGAAATGGCCGAAGCCTTTAACAGCCCGGTTATCATGAACGCCAAAGATCGCGATGGCTCGTTGCGCTCACAAGCCTCGGAATTAAATATCCCGCTAATCTTATATGAAGCGGGTGAAGCATTACGTTTCGATTATTCTGCCATTCGGGCAGGCGTAAACGGCGTTACCAATGTAATGAAAATGCTGAAAATGATGAAAGGCCGACGTACTCGGAAAAAAGTAACGCCGGTATTCGCCCAGCGTTCGATTTGGGTTCGCAGTGAAGGTGATGGTTTAGTGCTTGCTAAAGTTGAGCTTGGGCAAACCGTTCATCGCGGCCAGCTTTTAGCCCATGTGGCGCCACCTCATGGCGGCGAACACACATCGATCTATTCGATTGTAAGTGGCATTGTAATAGGCATCAGCAACATTCCAGTGAGTAATGAAGGTGAAGCCTTATTCCATATTGCCTGCTTCGATGCGAATGAGATTCCAAATGCATCGGAAATGGTTGATATGTTTGTAGAAGCATACCCAGATCGTCCGAGCTAACAACCGGTTAGTTACGCGGTACTCACAGCAATACATTACCCGAACGTAAAATAAACTCAGCAAGAAGGCACTGAATGTCGGTAGCAGCAAGTAAATTACTCGTTCGCCAAGCGAGCTTGATACAAACACAACTAGAGGATCCCCATAACGAGCGGGTTCTTTTGGTAAATCCAAGTGTTGGCATGGCGCAAGAACTTGAGCATGCTGGATTTTCTTGCATTAGTTGGATACTCAACGCCCAAGCGCTTACCGGCGGTGCACCCGAAACTGAGATATTTCAGGCGCACTTAGGCGAAGCACAACATGTTGCTGGCATTATTCTGAATATCCCGAAAGAGAAGCAGCTTACGCGGATGTTACTCGCTAATTTGAGGGCAGTAGCGCCTACTGGCACACCGATTTGGTTAGTCGGGCATAACGAAACCGGTATTCGTTCTTATCTAAAACAAGAACACGCGGGCTGGCAATCGTTTCAAAAGCTTGCAAGTGGAAATCACTGCCAGTTATTGAGTAGTTGCTTACAAAGCCAAGCTCCTTTCAGCGCCGAAGATTTCATCAGCGAATACGAATTTCTATTGCCCTCAGCCACAGGTGAAAAAAAACTCAGCATCACCAATCTACCTGGGGTGTTCAGTAGTGGCCATATCGATATGGGTACCCAGCTATTGCTCGAACATTTGCCAGCAAACATTACCGGTAAAGTACTGGATTTTGGCTGTGGCGCGGGCGTAATAAGTGCTTGGCTAGCAACCGAATACCCGAAAATTCAACTATCAGCGGTTGATATAAATGTGCTTGCACTTGAAGCTACACAAGCCACATTAGCTAAACTTGGCATCAGCGCTGATGTATTTGCCAGCGATGGCTTGGCCAAGGTTGCCGGTAAATATGAGTGGATTATCAGCAACCCGCCCTTTCATTCAGGCAAGCAAACTGATTACCAAATCACACAAAACTTCATTCGTGAAAGTTGCGCAAAACTGCAGGCTAATGGTTCACTGTTAATTGTGGCAAACACGTTTCTACCATACCGCGAAGCCTTAAGTGCTAACTTTAAGCACGTAAACGTTTTGGTGCAAACGCCAAAATTCACCGTTTGGCTTGCCACCAACCGCAAAGTATAGCGCACGGGAGCCTATACCAAATGATCACTGATACAGCGAAAAGAGCACATTAATATGGGGGAACGGGCACAGAAATGGTCGCTGAGTAGCCGCCTAAATGTCATCATTGCAGGTATTGTTGCCTTAGCCATGTTGCTATTCACTGCGCTTTCTACGTTGCTCGTTACCGATTCCGAACGCCGCTCACTGGTTAATAAAACCGAAGCATTAGCCCAGCAATTATCGGTACAAGCGAGTAATTATCCGTTAACCAGTGAGCATACCGAGTACCTTTTTAGCGGCTTATCAGCCCACGATTTTTTAGAGCACGTGCATCTATACGCTGTGCGTGAAGATGAGCGTTATCCTGTACTCATAAAAAACTACGCTACGAGCGGGCGCACAATACTTGCCGAGCAATCAGAGCGCATTGAAAATTTACCCACCTACCAATTCGCACTCGATCATTTAGAAATTGCGCAGCCAATATTTAACGAAAATGAGCTGTCTGGCTACATATACGTGAGAACCTCGCTTGAACAAGTGCAAAGTGCGCATCGCCGCCACATCTTCATCAGTATTGCCGCATTTATTGTGGTTTTAATTAGTGTTTCACTCAGTGTACGATTTTTCGTGCGCACACTTGAATCCACGCTACTGCGGTTTAGCAGAACCATAGCGAAAGCGAGTCAAGACCACAGCTTCGACATTGAACAGGAACGAGATATCCCCGAGGAATTAATCGATGTTCAACTGCAGATAAAGCGATTACTCGAAAAGTATCGGCATGAAAAACGATACGCCGAACACAGTGCGCTGCAAGCACAAAGAGCAAATGAAGAACTAGAAGCTGAAGTGGCGGAGCGGACGCAAAGTCTATCAGAAGTAAATAAAAAGCTTACGCACGCGTTAGAAACGCTGCATAGCCATCAACGACAAAATCTCGAACACGATAAAATGGCTTCGCTGGAAAGTTTAATCGCTGGCATTTCGCGAGAGCTTAATACCCCATTGGATGCGAGTGTTACCGCTACCGTTAAAGCGCAAGAGCAACAAAAACAGATTGTTCGAGCTTTGCAGAAAAAAGAAATCACAGAATCGCAATTGAGCACTTACCTTGACGAATCGGCCAACAACCTTGATGCTATTTTGCATAGCCTAAATCGCTGCTCTAACCTAATCCAACATTTCCAAGAAATGGCAATGTTGAATCGCAATGACACACCGAAAAAAATCACACTATCGGCGTTCTCACAGCGATTACAACATTCCATCATTCAAGAACGAGGTTTACCTCAACACATTCAGGTGCGATTCCATTGCGCCCCCGAAAATGCAGTGGTGAGCTTGAAAACCTTAGTTCTTGAGCGCGTTATATTGGAGATCATTGATAATGCCGTGGTGCACGCAAGTATAAAAAATAACGCTAAAGCCGTTCAGCCGCTGCTGATCAACATTTCGATAGTGGTTGTTGATGAATTTTTACATATAGAAATTAATGATAACGGCGTGGGGATACCACCTGATTTAAAACAAGCAATATTCCAACCTTTTACCACCACTCGCCGAGCGCAAGGTGCGATTGGAATAGGCTTATATCAAGTATTCAACTGGGTAACCCAGCTTTTGGATGGCGAAATCTCATGCGCCAGTACGCCCTATATCAGCCATGAAGACGAGATAGAACACGGCAGTACGTTTACGATCAAAATACCTATACTGAATAATTAATATACAATTAATATAAGTTTTGTTAAAAATATAAGAACTTACTTGCATTTGTTCCCTAGGAAAACTTATTCTTGTAGGCTGCAACATAATTCATCAGCAGTTCTATTTCATTAGCAATTGAACGCGGAGATCAGAAAACAACATGGAACAAACAACGAACGTGAAGCTTCTGATTGTAGAAGATGAGGTGGTTACCCGCCAAACACTAACGCGCTTATTTCAGCAAGAAGGCTATGAAGTATTTGACGCTGCCGATGGCCGCCAGATGGAACACATCATGGCGCAACAGCAAATTGATATCATCATTATGGATGTTAATTTACCGGGCCAGAGTGGATTAGAGCTTGCAGAATCACTACGTGAACAAAACAACATCGGTTTAGTGTTCCTTACTGGCCGCGATAGCGATGAAGATCGTTTATTAGCACTTGAATTAGGCGCCGATGATTACCTAATTAAGCCTTATAATCCTCGCGAACTTACCGTTCGTGTGCGCAACTTAGCGCGCCGTATCGAGCAAATCAACGAGCCACGCGAGAATCAGGTTGAAGGCAGTAAACAATATCATTTCAGCAATTGGGTTTTAGATTGCGATAGCCGTTGTTTGTATGCACCTGATAATAAAATGTTTCGATTACCGAAAAGTGAATACCGTGCGCTTGAGTTATTTCTAACGCAGCCCGGTAAAATCCACGATCGCGATACCTTAGTCCGGAAAATGCTTGATCGTGAGTTGCGCCCGAATGATCGCACGGTCGATGTGGCAATTCGCCGTATTCGTCGGCATTTCGAAGCTCACCCAGAAACACCAAACTTAATTACCACCATACACGGTGAAGGTTATCGTTTTGTGGGTGATGTGGAAATTAAAGTAGCGTAAAAAAGCGTTATTCCCGCTAGCAATTAGCAGTTAACCATTCTTCAACAATGGCCGTATCCACAGCATAGTGGTGCGGCCATTGTGCTATGTGGGCTTCTACTTCTTGCCACTGCCACGCTTCTTTTTCAATAAACTGCATTATTTCACCCAACCGCTTAAAACCCAGCGAGCGGCAACTCCCTTTAATCTTGTGAGCTTGTGAACGAACACCTGGTTCATTCTGCGCTAACACAAGTTGCTCAAATTCGGCTTGGTAATCAGGCAAAACTTTTAAAAATATTTGAAAACTATCGCTAATGCCCTGGGTTCCAAGAATTTCTTGATACTGTGTTAGTAACGCCCAATCAATATCAGTAGAATTTCCTCTGCTCATGCAATCCAAATCCTCTTGCAGTTACGTATTAAGCAACAATTAGTAAAGCCAGCTATGGAATAACGGCTGTGTATGCCTCACTTTACTACAGGCAGCATTCATTGCCTATCTTCAGTGCCTTCGCAAGAGCGCCACTGTATTTTGATTCTGGGGTGCCGTTTTAAGGTGCCTTGTTGTATAATTCGCGGTCACTTTTTAGATTTTACAATTGACTCGCATAACCTTGGCTGTAACAGTTCGGCGCAAGGTTATTATTAAGCGGAGTAGTTTGAATGCCAACATCGATGCCAGATATCGCAAATCAAGCACAAGCTCATATCGAAGGAACCCTAGATTGGGTTGGTATGAGTAATATTGAAATGCCATTCATGGTTGCGAGCGAAAGCGGCTTGCCACAACAAGTGGCTGCACGCGTAGAAGCATTCGTGAGCCTCGACGACGCTAAAGCTAAAGGCATTCATATGTCTCGGTTATATTTAGCAGTTGATGAACTTGCCAATGATGATGTACTCAGTGGAAGTAGCATTCGTAAACTACTCGACTATTTTATTGAGAGCCACAACGATATCAGTCAGCAAGCACGTGTTTCGTTTGCGTTCGAATATCTGCTACGCCGGAAATCACTCGTGAGTGGCAAACAAGGTTGGAAAGGGTATCCGGTAACTATCAGCGCTGTGCGCAACAATGGTAAAACCGAACTTGAAATGCAAGTAGGGATCACCTACTCGTCCACGTGTCCTTGCTCAGCTGCGTTAGCCCGTCAGCTCATTCAAGAAGCATTTCAGAAGCAATTTCACGATGAAGATTTGAACATTGATGATGTTGTTGCTTGGCTTGGCACCACTGATGGTATTGTGGCAACGCCACATAGCCAACGCTCGCTAGCCGATATTAAAGTTAAGCTATCTGATGACACCGATATCTTGCCAATCGTAGCCATGATCGACCGGGTTGAAGCAGCACTAAAAACCCCCGTTCAAGCCGCGGTAAAACGTGAGGATGAACAAGAATTTGCACGTTTAAATGGCCAGAATCTAATGTTCTGCGAAGATGCAGCGCGCCTGCTACAATACGAGCTGAGCAAGAATTCTACAATTTTAGATTTCTGGATTCGCGTGAATCATTACGAATCCTTGCACGCCCATGATGCAGTGAGTATTACAACAAAAGGAATTACTGGCGGATATCGCGCGTAAATTCCTGTATAATCCTGCGTCTCATTTTTAACTAAGCTAGCGTGAAATAAGCGTAATGAAATCTTACGATGTAATCGGCGTCGGGAACGCCTTGGTAGACCAAGAATTTAAAGTAACTGAAGAATTTTTGGCGCGCCACAGTATTGAAAAAAGCATCATGACGTTGCTTGATGAAACTCAGCAACAGCTACTTCTCAGTGAGCTCCATAAAGAGTTCAAACTCGAGAAGCGCGTTGGTGGTGGTTCCGCAGCAAACAGCTTAGTTGCCTTTAGCCAATTTGGCGGCAAGGCTTTCTACTGCTGTAAGGTTGCCAACGATGATGATGGTAACTTCTACCAGGCCGATCTTGAGCGCGCTGGCGTGAGTACCCATTTGGTGAAGCAAGATAACGATGGCCACACAGGTAAATGTGTGGTGATGGTTACGCCTGATGCTGAGCGCACCATGTGCACCTTTTTGGGAATCACCATCGATTTCTCAAGTGAAGAGTTAGAACCTGCGGTTGTTGCGGATTCTCAATATCTCTATATTGAAGGCTATCTAGCTACATCAGAAATTGCCCGCAATGCAGTTCGCGAAGCGCGTGAAGTTGCCGAAAAAAATGGCACCCGAATTGCACTAACCTTCTCCGATTCTTCCATGGTTAAGTACTTCAAAGAAGGCTTAGATGAATTTCTTACCCCAGGTGTTGATATTCTTTTCTGTAATCAGGAAGAAGCTGAAATCTACACCGGTTGTGAAGGCTTAGAGCCGGCGATGAATGCGTTACTCGATGTCGCGAAACAGGTAGTAATCACGCGCGGCAAAGAAGGCGCCATTATCGGCACGCGTGAGCATCGGATACAAGTGCCGGGCTTTAAAGTAAAAGCGATTGATACCAATGGTGCTGGCGATATGTTTGCTGGTGCCTATTTATACGGCATTACGCAGGGGTTAACACCTGCTCAGGCTGGCACACTTGCTAGCCGTTCGGCAGCAGAAATTGTATGTAACTACGGGCCTCGCTTGAGCACCGAAACGCAACAACAAATTCTGGAAGAATTAAATCTTGCTGAACAGGTTTCAGCATAAATTCAAATTTGCAGATACGAGAGAATATAATGACTTCTTTTCAAGATTATAAAGTAGCTGATATTAACCTTGCGGATTACGGTCGCAAAGAGATTCGCATTGCCGAATCAGAGATGCCTGCATTAATGGCTATTCGCCGCAAATATTCAGCAGCGAAGCCATTGAAAGATGCGCGCATCATCGGCTGCATCCACATGACCATCCAAACTGCCGTGTTAATCGAAACACTTATCGAGCTAGGTGCAGAAGTGCGTTGGTCGTCGTGTAATATCTTCTCGACGCAAGATCACGCGGCTGCTGCTATGGCCGCAGCCGGTATTCCAGTATTCGCTTGGAAAGGCGAAACTGAAGAAGAATACGAGTGGTGTTTAGAGCAAACGTGTAAGAAAGACGGTGAGTTATGGAATGCCAACATGATTCTTGATGATGGTGGCGATTTAACACTGCTTATGCACGATAAATTCCCAGAAATGCTCGATAAAATCCATGGCATTACTGAAGAAACCACAACAGGTGTTCACCGTTTATTAGAAATGTTGAAGAAAGGCACTTTGAAAGTACCTGCTATCAACGTAAACGATTCAGTAACGAAATCAAAAAATGACAATAAGTACGGCTGTCGCCACTCGTTAAACGATGCCATTAAGCGTGCTACCGATCACTTATTATCAGGTAAAAAAGCCCTAGTGGTTGGCTACGGTGATGTGGGTAAAGGTTCTGCAGCATCATTACGCCAAGAAGGCATGATTGTTAAAGTAACTGAAATCGACCCAATCTGTGCAATGCAAGCGTGCATGGACGGCTACGAAGTTGTATCTCCATACATCGGTGGCGTAAACGCAGGTGATGGTTCTACCATCAATAAAGAATTGTTAGGCAATACCGACCTAATCGTTACCACTACTGGCAACGTGAACGTGTGTGATCAGTACATTCTTGCAGCGTTGAAAAACGGTGCTGTGGTTTCCAACATCGGCCACTTCGATAACGAAATCGATACTGCGTTCATGCGTAAAAACTGGCGCTGGGAAGAGGTGAAGCCACAGGTACACACTGTGTTCCGTTCTGATTCACTAGATGATTATTTGATTCTATTATCAGAAGGCCGCCTAGTGAACTTGGGTAACGCTACTGGCCACCCAAGCCGTATTATGGATGGTTCTTTTGCAAACCAAGTATTAGCGCAAATTCATTTGTTTGAGAAGAAATATGCTGCAATGTCTGATGCTGATAAGAAACAAAACTTAACAGTTGAAGTATTACCAAAGCAGCTTGATGAAGAAGTGGCGCGTTATATGGTTGAAGGTTTTGGTGGTGTTATCACGAAGATGACAGCACAACAATCAGAGTACATTGGTGTGCCGGTAGAAGGCCCATTCAAGCCTGATGAATACCGCTACTAAGATTAGCACACGCTAACTAGAAAAAAGGTGAGCGCTTAGTTGCTCACCTTTTTTTATGCGCGGTATAATGCGCGCTCATTTTCAAGGAAGTTCACTATGACAATCAATTCCCCACGCCTTTCATTTCGCCCGCTTACCGAAGCAGATTTTGCTGACGTGATCGAGCTTGGCAATAAAGTTCATGGCGAAAACTACCTAACTCCTGAGAATCTCGCTGATTATTTTCAACGAGGGCAAACTGAAAATGGCCGCAATCTGCACTGGTTAGCGTTCAGCGATGATAAATTAGCGGGCATTCGCCTCACCTTTGCACCCGGCAAATGGGATATTGATAAGTATTGCACACCCAGCGCATGGCCATTTGCCGCAGAAGAGCTCTGCTATTTCAAATGTTCTGCAGTTGATCATGAAGTGCAAGGCGGCGGTATCGGTAAATCATTACTCATGCACTCTATTGTTGAAGCTCAGGGCGCTGGCTGCAAAGGCGGTTTGGCTCATATTTGGCGGCAAAGCCCGAACAACAGCGCGTTTGAATACTTCTCACGCTGTGGTGGTGAGCTTATAGCTGATCATGGCAAGCGGTGGCTACAATCTTCACTTGATGATGGGTACTACTGCCCAGTGTGTGATGGCGATTGTTATTGTACTGCCGCAGAAATGTTACTGCGCTTTTAATCCGAACCTTCTACTTCCTAAATCTATCAATGCTATACATCGCCCTTAGCGCAATACGCCGCGCCGCCGCAAACGGGTAGCGCGGTAGCTCAGATTGATAGAACGGTAAATCAGGCACCGCCTCGCCGTTGCAATATTGCGCTAGGCGTTTTCCCGCTAAACTTGCGAAGGCCACACCTGCACCGCAATACCCAGAACTGGTATACACACCATTCGCAGGCGAATAAATTCGCGGCATCGAATCAAGCGCCACACTAATCCAGCCACTCCAAAAATAATCTGCATGTAAATCGCTGAGATCTGGAAAGGTAGCCGCTAGCGCCTTTTCCATACGCTGCTTTTGTGCAGCATCATCGGCATGCTTACCCTCTACGGCACCACGGCCGCCGAAAAGAATACGGCCATCAGGTAGCAAACGGTAATAATATTTTAGAGTGCGGGTATCCATTACCAAATCATTAACCGTTAGGCCGCAGTGTTGCTGTTCCGCCGCACTCAATGGCCGCGATACCAAAATACTCGAGAGCACTGGGAACTGGCGCGTACTGAGCTCCGGAAAAGGTTGCTGAGGTAAATATCCATTGGTGCACACGAGCACTTGATCACACTGGATCTCATGGCCGCCAGCGATCAGCGTGTGTTTACCAACACTCTGCCCCCACTCGGTTACCGGATGACCGGTTACGATGGTAACCCCTGCACGTTGCGCTAAGCGTAAATAAGCGCCCGTTAACGCCCTTGGGTTCAACGCTGCAGCGGGAGTAAGGGACAAGCCGCCATGTTGCCACTTAAGGCCCGGTAGCTGTGCCTGTTGCGCTTCGGGGCTAAGCCATTGCGCGGTTAATAGAGTATTCGCATATGCGGGTTGGTGCTGCTGCAAGGTTGCCGCAGCTTTGGCATTGTGGCCGAGGCGCAAATAGCGAGCCTCGATTAATTCACACGGCCAATCGGAGGTTTCAACAGCATTCTTTACATGCGCGATACTGTTGGCAAATTCGTTTTGCACAGCGTGTGCTACATCATCACCAAACTTGCTGGCATAATCGCCATAGCTCAGCCTACCCGTGCCAGGCAATAAAAAGCCGGCATTGCGGCTACTGGCTCCAGCACCCACGCCTCCGGCATCAATAAGTACAACTTCACGATGTTGTTGTTGTGCAATTTCAATGGCTGCATTAAGGCCTGTATAACCAGCGCCAATAACCACCACTTCCGCTTTGCGCGGTAAAGCTACGGCATTGGTATCCGGGAAAGGTGTTACCGCTGCCCAATATGAAGCAATACCAAATTCGTGAAAAGCCGGGATATCCCGGCTTTTTAACGGATCATACACAACTGCCTCCTAGAGGCCGAAAACTACTTTCTCGCTGCGTAACATCTTCGTTACTACCGCTACTAACGCCGCGGTTACTGCTAACGTAATGCCCGCGCCGCCAAGTACCATCAACCAGTTAACGTCTTGTCCACCAATGGTAGCAAGCAATACGCGATGTTGCGAAGTAACCGGAAGTATTTCTAATGCAGGATGTTCAAAACGCGTAAATTCTACTGCAAAAATCACAGCTACTGGGATGAACATTACCAGCGAAATATAAGTTTGTGCTTCTTTAAACGATTTTGCTCGAAAGCTTACGAACAATTGCAAAATACTCGCAAAAGCCGCCAAAGGAATAAGCACCAGTATCATTCCTGCTTGATCTATCCAACTCATACTGAAATCAATACCGAGCTTTTCAAGTGGCACAAACAAGAATACCAACGGAATTAACAAGATACTTAACACCGCCCCAAACAAAGCAAAGGTTCCCGCCGCAGCTGCTTTGGCCATTACCAGCCAGTGCGTACCTACAGGCTGTGCCAACAGGAACTCTAGCGAATTCCGTTCACGCTCACCGGCACTGCCATCAATAGCAACGTTCATACCTGAGAAGAAAATAGCCATGAGCACGAACACCATCACCGTACCCAAAATCATCGCCGCCCTAGCTTCTTTTGTTGCGGTATCTTGCTTATCAATACGAATTGGCGAAATAACATCAGCACTAATCCCTCGCAGCGTTAGGCGGTGGCTAGCAATCGTATTGTTATATTCACGCAATGCACTCTCTAAACGGCTACGATAACTACCATCGCTGCGCTCCGAGTAATCCGAACGAACCGTGATATAAATCGGCTTTGCACTTTCCATGTTTTCTTCATAGTTTTCTGGGATCTCCAAATAGATTTCACGCGCAGTGTTTTCTTCATCACCGGCAAAAATTCTTCGATCACCAAGAAAATCTACTAACGCTGGTGCATATTGGGCGCCATCAATGTGTACGTACACATCACGTTCAGAAACCGCATCTTTAATAACCATCATGAAGGCTACCGCCATCATAATGGGTCCAAAGAACGCGTAGCTCATTGCCGCCATTAACGAACGCTTGTCACGCAAGGCATCCGTCATTTCTTTTAGCCAAACTGTCATAAATACTGATTTCATAGCATGATGCCCTCTTCAGTTCCAATTAACTGCACGAAGGCTTCTTCGAAGCTCTCTTGCCCTGTTCGTTCGCACAGCTCAGCTGGGCTACCTTCAGCCACTACTTGCCCTGCCACCATAATCACTACCCGATCACAAAGTGCTGCTACTTCCTGCATGACATGGCTAGAAAATAAAATACAGCGGCCTTGGGCCTTCAATCGGAATAAAAGCTCACGTAAAATTCGCGTACTCATAACATCTAAGCCGCGGCTTGGCTCATCTAGAATCAAATTCTGTGGCTGATGCACAATGGCTTGGCCTAGCGCAACTTTCATGCGTTGGCCCTGAGAGAAACCGCCAGTGCGGCGATCAGCGATATCATTCATATCTAAATCATCGATTACCTGCTGCACCGCTGCTTTACGCGCGTCGCCATGTAAACCATGAAGGCCAGCAAAATAAGCGATGTGCTCACGTGCGCTTAAGCGCTCTTGCAACCCAAACTTATCCGGGAAGATACCAATGCGTTTACGCACATCAATAGGTGCTTTCGAAGCATCAATACTATCTACTTGCGCACTCCCCGTATCGGGGTGAATCAAGCCATAAATACTGCGTAAACAGGTAGTTTTACCGGCACCATTCGGGCCAAGCAAACCGGTGATTTCGCCATCGTTGGCTTGAAATGAAAGGCCTTTAAGCGCTTTCACGTCTTTATATGCTTTCTCTAATCCGCTAGTAACTATCATGGCTTACATCCCCGCCGCATTTACGTTACGTAAGAATGGCAACATGCGCGTGCGTGCCAAACAAGAATCATCAACCGTTTTACTCGGGTCTTCCAAAAACTGCGCAATCAGGCGATTTGCGCAGGTATGGCTCATAATCGTATGGCCACCAAACTCGGCAACTAAATGCTGTGAATTTGATAACGTTTCAGCGGCAATTTCTGCCCACTCAGGCGGGGTTACCGGATCTTGTTCACCAGAAAGTAACAACGAAGGAATATCGCTTACTACCGGTGCAGCGTGGCTGTTATCCGGCAATGGCTCTACGGGCCAACCGGCGCACATACTGACAAAATCATCGCCTACGCTGCCACCAATAAAGCGATTATCACCATCACGCGCTAAGAGCGCATCGTCGGCCCGAGGCATATCTTCTTGGCACAATACCGAAACGAGCAGCCCCACATACAATGGAGAGTCGGCGTCAAAAGCTCCCATTAAGCCTGCGAGTGGACGCCAATTCCCATTATTGGCTTCACTAATAACAATGGGTATGAGCTGGCGTGTTCTTGGCGAATACAACGCTGTGCGCAAAATACCGGCTAGGCGCTTCGCTGTCATCAGTAATTCGCGAGTCTCATCGCTCCGAGGGTCCTGCATTACTAATTGCTCAGGTGATGCCTGCAAACGCTCGCGCAATGCGTAATATTTCTCGTCAATGGCGCCAAAACTTTCCACACATTCTGGTTCGTTATTGCAATCACTGACCATTAAATCGAAAGCGCGTTGGCTGTAGGTGCCAAAAGGCCCCACAACCACCTGCGTTGGTGCTACACCATCAAGTACCACACTGCGCAGCGCTTCTGGCGCTTCACGCATCCATACTAATGCGGCACGAGTACCATAAGAGCCACCATATAAATTGATTTTCTGATAACCAAGCGCTTTGCGTACCATCTCGAAATCGAGAATCGCATTCACCGTATTATACTGCTGAAAATCAACATCGAAGTCTTCAGCGCACTCTGCCATTGTCGCGCTTAAATCAACTTGATCATCGGGAACAAGGAGCTCATCAATAGCAGAAACTTCACATTGCAGCGCCCCTGATTTTCCAGTGCCACGTTGGTCAATCAATACGATATCGCGGCGCTGACGCACATCTTGGAAGATGTGATCAATCATGCTTGCAAGCTCGGTTGCAGCTTGCCCTGGGCCGCCAGCTAAAAAGAACAAAGGATCAGAAGCCGCTCCGGAACTTACCGCCGGTAAACGAACAATATGTAAATCAATTTGCTTGCCATCGGGCGCAGCATGATTTTCTGGAACAGTCAGGAAACCGCATTCAACTTGCTCCGATAATCCGCGTAAATGGCAAGATTCGAGCTGTAACAAGTTGTTTGTGGCTGATGGATTTTCAGAGGATGTTTCTGAAGTTTGCGCATTTGCTGCGGGCGCGCCTAAAACAAGGCACGCAGCAAAGGCAAACCCCAGTGTTACCGGAGTGAGGGTTTTCATTATTATTCTCTCTTTATGGGTGCGCTAGCGTTTTAATGTGTTTTACCGATTTTGTTACATTACTGCAATAGCTGTTTACATTCAGTAACAAAAAATTAAACTTTCGGGCACACAAGGAAAGGCGCTGGTTAATACGCAAACATATAAAATGAGAAGTTTAGAAATTAGGGTTTTTCATACATGTAGCCGCGAAAAGAAAGTGGGTTCTTGTCATCAGCTTTGTGTTCACGCAGCAACGTCTGTTGCCATTCATCGGCGTGAAACTCAGGGAAAAAGGTATCCCCTTCTATATTCAGATCGATATGCGTGAGGTATAACCGCGTAGCATGCGGCAAAAAGGCTTCGTAAACTTGACCACCGCCAATAATCATTACTTCATGCAACTCCGTACCATTCGCCGCCGCCATTGCCTCAGCAGCAGCAATCGCTTGTTGAGGGTTACTTGCGGTAGTTACACCTTCGGGAAGTAATTCGGGGTTGCTGGTAATAACAATATTGTGCCGGCCTGGGAGTGGCCGGCCAATCGAAGCAAAGGTATTGCGCCCCATAATAATCGGCTTGCCCATGGTGAGCTCTTTAAAATACTTCAACTCATCAGGCAAATGCCATGGCATATCTCCTTTGTTGCCAATTACGCGGTTATCGGCCATCGCTGCAATAAGGGAGATTTCCATGGGGCTAAATACCTTTTTTATTTAATCATTATGGTTTCTAAATTATCGTTTCTAAATTATGGTTTGTAGATCACATGACCATCATCGGGCTCTTCTTCCCAATCATCGTCGTCATCTAAATCATCTTCAAGATCATCGCCCCACTCTTCTTCAGCTTTTTGCATCTGTTCATCGTGGTAGCTTGTCCATTTAAACTCAACCGGCTCATCATTGCCTTCAGCTTCTGCATCGGGCTTCGGCAGCGCTTCCAAGTATTGCATGATTTCACGCATAAGTTCGTTACACGCTTTACCAGTAATCGCGGAAAGCTCAAATACCGGGCCTTGCCAATCCAAACGCTCAACGATTTCAGCACGGCGTTCAGCCAATGTTTCTTCGTCTACTAAATCGGTTTTATTCAACACCAACCAACGCGGCTTAGCCGCTAGTGCTGGGCTATATTGCGCAAGTTCTTGAATAATGGTTTCCGCGGTATCCGCAGGGCTGCTCTCATCAAACGGCGCAATATCAACCAAGTGCAATAACAAGCCACAGCGTTCAAGGTGCTTTAAGAATTGAATACCTAAGCCGGCGCCATCAGAAGCCCCCTCGATCAAGCCGGGGATATCAGCGATTACAAAACTTTGGCTCGCATTTAAACGCACCACGCCCAAATTCGGCGTAATGGTAGTAAACGGATAATCAGCCACTTTTGGTTTTGCGGCTGAAACAGAACGAATTAATGTTGATTTACCCGCGTTCGGCATACCCAGTAGGCCAACATCAGCTAACAACAATAACTCGAGTAATAAAATACGGTGTTCACCTTTGGTGCCATCGGTTTTTTGCCGCGGTGCACGGTTGGTGCTGCTCTTAAACCGGGTGTTTCCTAAACCGTGGAAACCGCCTTTAGCTACGAGCTGGCGCTGACCATGGCGGGTTAAATCGCCAATGATTTCGCCTGTATCCATATCCTTAACACGCGTACCTACAGGAACCTTCAGCGTTTTATCTTCACCGCGGCGGCCTGTACAGTTACTACTCTTACCATTTTCGCCACGTTGTGCACGATGCGTGCGTTCAAAGCGATAATCAATAAGGGTATTGAGGTTCTCATCGGCTTCCAACCAAACATCACCACCATCGCCGCCGTCGCCGCCATCAGGGCCGCCTTTCGGTATGTATTTCTCGCGCCGAAAGCCAATGCAGCCATTGCCGCCATCGCCTGCTTCTACGCGAATATCAATTTCATCAACGAATTTCATGGTTTTGCCTGTTTTGCCCGACGCTCACACGTCAATATTTCAAGAATATACTTACCCGGAGGTAAGGTAAAGATACAAAAAACCCCGCACTAAGGCGGGGTTTTCCGGATTCGGTGCTCGTATTAATCAGCGTTTACGCTGATGAACTTCCGATTTTGCGGTCCACGCTGTTCGAAGGTAACTTTACCATCTACTTTCGCGAATAACGTGTGGTCACGACCTACACCTACGTTATTGCCTGCATGGAACTTGGTGCCCCGTTGACGAACCAGAATGTTTCCGGCTAGTACAGTTTCACCGCCATAACGCTTAACGCCCAGACGTTTACTTTCTGAATCGCGACCGTTACGTGTTGAACCACCTGCTTTTTTGTGTGCCATGTGTCTCTACTCCTCTTAAGCGCCAATACCAGTGATTTTCACTTCCGTGAACCACTGACGATGACCCTGTTGCTTGCGTGAGTGCTTCCGACGACGGAACTTAACGATAGTAATTTTATCGCCACGACCATGGGTCACTACTTCTGCTTTAATCTTGCCACCTTCAACGAAAGGTGCACCAATTGTCACGTTTTCACCATCAGAGAGCATGAGCACTTGCTCAAACTCAACGGTATCACCGGTAGCTGCTTCGAGCTTTTCCAGGCGAACGGTCTGGCCCTCGGTGACACGGTGTTGTTTACCGCCACTTTGAAAAACCGCGTACATATTCTTCTCCAATTGCCTTTTATAAGGCGCTACAAACTTTAATTCAGGCCGCGGATTTTACGTAAAAACATCCCGCAGCGCAAGCGAAAAATATAAAAATCATCAAACTGGCAGAAATCTGTAATTCAGGTAAAATCAAACGCTAATTTTATGTAAACAAAGAGCTGCTTTACCATGGATTTATCTGCCGTACGCACGCTTAGCGAAAACGATATGCATGCTGTGAATGAGATTATTACAGCACAATTACGTTCAGATGTCGCGTTGATTAATCAGTTAGCTTTCTACATTATCAACAGCGGTGGTAAGCGCTTACGCCCCCAGTTGGCAGTAATTGCAGCTCGCGCCTTGGGTTATAAAGGTGATAAACATCACCTGCTTGCAGCTATTGTTGAATTCATACATACCGCCACTTTGCTACACGATGATGTAGTTGATGAGTCACTCACCCGCCGTGGTCAAGAAACTGCAAATGCCTTATTTGGCAACGAAGCAAGCGTATTAGTAGGTGATTTTCTTTACACCCGCGCATTTCAGTTGATGGTGAAAACCGAAAGTATGCGCGTTCTCGAAGTGCTCGCCGATGCCACAAACATTATTGCTGAGGGCGAAGTGTTGCAGCTGATGAACTGCAACGATCCCACCACTACCGAAGAATCTTACTTTCAAGTTATCTACAGTAAAACGGCAAAACTTTTTGAAGCGGCAACCCAACTCGGTGCCGTGCTCGCAGGTGAAAGCGCCGAGCTCGAACAAGCAGCCGCTGATTATGGCCGCTATTTAGGCAATGCTTTCCAATTAGTAGATGATTTGCTCGACTACACCTCTGATGCCGAAACCATGGGCAAAGATGCCGGCGATGATTTAGCCGAAGGCAAACCTACCCTGCCATTACTTTATGCTATGTGGAATTGCGATGAAGAACACGCAGCCTTGATTCGCAGCGCTATTGAAGAAGGTGGTAAACGTGATTCGCTAGAAACGATCCTTGGCGTAATGCAAAGCACCGGCGCCTTAGAATACACCCGCAGTAAGGCGCTCGAACAACGCGATCTAGCCATCGCAGCACTTGCTCCCTTCCCTGAGAACCAACATAAAGAAGCATTAAAAGCCCTCGCCAACCTAGCAGTAGAGCGGGTGGCCTGAGAGATTTAAGCGTTTAAGTTCGGGTGCGGCGCTCCCACCGTTGCGGGACGCCGTAAATACGTCCATGTAGGCTTGGCCTCGGCATCCATGCCTCGGATGGGTTTACGGCGCCCTGCATGGTGGTAAGCACGCCCAGAGCCCCCCAAGCCAAGATAAAAAAACCGCGCTGGTTTGCACCTAGCGCGGTTTTTTAATTTCAAGCAATCAGATTTACTGATTGGCGAAATCGATACCCATTTGAATATCTTTTTTCAGGCCATCAAGCATATCGGCTTTGGCTTTCGCTTCGAAATCGCTTAATTCGCCGTATGGTAAAACTTCTTCAATACCGTTGGCGCCTAGTACTACCGCTTGCGCAAAATACTGTGCATCGCTGCCATCGCCTTCAACATAAGCGTATTCAGTAACGTGAACACCTTGCAGGCCTTTCACAACTGATAAGCAGAAACGTGCTGCTGCTTGGCCCATGGAAAGGGTTGCAGAGCCGCCGCCAGCTTTGGCTTCAACCACTTCAGTACCCGCGTTTTGAATGCGGTGGGTAAGTGATTCAATTTCTTCTTGCGTGAATTCAACATTCTTTACTTGTGAAAGCAATGGTAAAATCGTAGTACCACTATGGCCACCAATTACTGGCACATGAACGTCTTCTAGCGGCAGACCTTTGAGTTCACCCACAAACGCTTCAGCGCGGATAACATCAAGTGTAGTTACACCGAATAAACGATTCTTATCGTAAACACCTTTGGCTTTTAATACTTCAGCAGCAATTGCTACCGTGGTATTTACTGGGTTGGTAATAATTCCAATACATGCTTTCGGGCAAGTATCTGCAATATTTTCAACTAGGTTTTTAATGATGCCAGCGTTCATGTTGAACAAATCTGAACGGTCCATACCTGGCTTACGCGGAACACCAGCTGGAATCAATACAACATCAGCGCCTTCAAGTGCATCAGTTAAGTTCTCTTTACCATAACCTTTTACGCTTACCGAGGTTGGAATATGGCTCAAATCAACCGCAACACCCGGCGTTACCGGTGCAAGGTCGAACAAGGCAAGGTCAGTTCCTGCTGGAAGCTGGGTTTTTAATAGCAAAGATAACGCCTGACCAATACCGCCAGCGGCGCCTAATACTGTTACTTTCATAATGCACTCCAATCAATCTGTTGCGGGGGCTAAACCTTAGCCGATCAGCCCCAAAAAAACAATAAAACGCTCGTTTAACTGCTTCTATATATGGGGACATTTTTTTACAAAACTAGGTGTTATGGAAAATTTCCGATACACTATCTATCTCTTTTTCTTGGTAAACAATTAGACGATCGTATGGCCTCTTTACAACAAGATTTGCTCATTGAAGCATTTCGCGAATTATTAAAAGAAGAATCTTATTCATCGCAGGCGGAAATCGTTGAAGCGCTGCAAGAGCGTGGTTTCGATGGTATGAATCAATCGAAAGTTTCACGCATGCTGAGTAAATTCGGTGCTGTACGTGCACGCAATGCGCGTGAAGATATGGTGTATTGTTTACCACCCGAACTATCCATGCCTTCGGCTCGTAGCTCAGTGCGCCAGCTTGTGCTTGATGTTGAGCATAACGATGTCATGGTTATCATCCGCACTACCCCGGGGGCTGCTCAGCTTATTGCTCGCTTACTTGATTCGGTAGGTAAGAAAGAGGGTGTGCTCGGCACGATTGCCGGTGATGACACAATTTTCATTGCGCCAGTTAAAGTGAGCGACATTGATGAAACCCTGCATAATATTCAGCGGCTGTTTGAGAGTCACTAATATTATAAGCCCGTGCTTTTACTCTAGCCCTGCAAGCTGTTAAACCAATTCAATGCAGGCACGAAATAAGCACTTGAGTGCTCAATATTCACATAATCAAGCAATGGATCGCTTAAACCATCCTCGCCGGCAATAAAGCGATTGCGAATCCATTGATCTAATAAGCTCACCTGATTAGAAAACAAAAAGCTCACTTCTTGCGGCCGTTGCAACGCACCATAGGGCATGTGTAAGCGCCAGATATCGCCTTCAGTTTTACTCGCATGCGTAGCGCCATTCGTGGTTTTCATGCGCCGTCCCGAAGTTTTCTCACGCCCCATAATACGTTCTTGCTCAGCTTGCGTAAGCTTATTAAAGCGCCGTACATCAAGTTGACTTTGCAACAACCAAAAGTAGCTACCGCCACTAAATTCAGGGTCTTGCTCTTCAGAAATCAACGCCAGTTTACGGCGCATGGCGCCTGCTAAGGTTTCATTGGTGTATTTAAATCCAAATAAATCTCGGCCATCAAGGCAACGAAATGGCGTAGTTTGCTCGGCTAAGGTTACGAGATCACCGAGCCAATGCAACAGCTGTAAACCAGTTAAGTAGTTGGCATCAGCGCGATCTGAACGCACCACAATCGCCATATCAAATGGCGTTACTGGCAACGGGTGTTCGCTACGAATGTAATCCGGGATAGTTTTTAACGCATCGGGCCGTGCATCCGGGGAAATCACATCCCAATAGGGTTCGCCGATCGCTAACACAATGCTGAGCATACTTTCCGAGAAGCGATCTTCTAATTGGCTAGATTGTTCGCCAAAGGATGCGAGTTTACGCCGAACTGCTGCTACATCTTCCGACGTAACGTGCAATAACATTACCAAGCCATGTAGGCTTGCTTCTGCGCATATTCCCGATTGTGAACGAATGAGCTGCCCCATATTTACGAACTTCCTTGCTAAACGTGAATGAACACTGCTGATGCAGGTTCTATGCTTGCCTTTAAAACTTACGTTTACGCCTTACCTGTGCGCCTATTTTTGCGCTTTATCTTTGCGGTCACGCCACCACGTTTGCACTTGGCGAATGCCACTGCGCACCGATGTGTTGGCTTGCGAGCCGGTATAACGCCCTTTAAATATATGCCGAATTCGATAAACACCAGGCACGTTGATCGCTTTGCCTTGGCTTTTTAGCATCCACCGAAAGGCGCGATCTTCGTAACATTTTTGCCAGCTATCGGCTGGGGTTTGATACACCGACATTGCATCACAATATCCCATCTCCCGGGCCGCATCACCATGGGTAATTTGTAATGGTCCGGTGGCTTTGGTAATCGCTTTGGTAATGAAATCAGTGCCATCTAGGTTTACTACTTGCGGCTCCGCAGCCTTTTTTAGCAAGGGATCATCTTCCGCTAATAACGAAGTAACACGCTCTTCTTGTGGGTACACCAACGGCTCGGTGCAACCTTGCAGTTCAGAAGCCAGTTTATCAAGTGCCCCTTCGTGGAACACCACATCGCAATCCGTGAACCACACCCAATCCGCTTTGCTATTTAAAGCAGCGTGATTACGGCCAATGCCACGGCGAAACAGTTGCTCTTTCGGCATCGCGCGCCATTGCCATTCCACGTTATCTACCGGTTGTTTAGCGAAAAATGCTAATAATTCACAGGCTTTCTGATCTTCTTCGCTGTAATACACCGTCATGGTTACGCGAAGATCTTTTGGCGCGTGTTGCACCAGCGAACTTAATTGATAAGCCTGTAAATGCGCATATTGCCAGCAATGGCTTACAATCTCTAAATGCAGCTTGCCGGTTTTCGGTGCATATTGCTTCTTTGGTTGCGGATACAACCAACGAATTGGTAGCACGCCGCTTACCGCTAAGCGAGCGAGTTGCCCTTGAATTCCCCGATACCAACGTTGCGGTGCTACCCGCGTTGAAGTTGCTTGCATCTATTTACTCTCGCTAACGTTAAATTTCAAACCGCTTACTTAAAATGCTTAGTTGCCGAAATACTTATGGAATACCCATAAAAAAACCCATGCTGCGATGCTACACCATCACAGCACGGGTTTCATCTATCACTATCGCCTAGCAAGCATTAATATTGTGCCGGAGCACCTGCTTCTGGCAACGCGTTTAAAATGAACTCACGCAAGTGTTGATTTGAAAGCTCCAGATCGTGGCGACGTAAATACATCATGTGGCCGCTACGGTAGCCTTCAAAAAACAAGCGATCTTTCATTTTTCCGCTTGGGTCCATTTGCCACATACTATATTTGGCATCAAAGTAATTCGTGGCGCCATCGTAGTAACCTGCCTGATACAGCACATTTAAAAACGGGTTCTGCGCCATAGCTTGGCGTAGGTTTTCGCCCGTGTTGTTACCACTGCGATCCCAGGGGTGAACCGGACCAAACATGTTGTAGGTTACATCTGTTTTGAAACCTAGTTCTTCACGCAGATAATAGTTAATCGCCGGTGTGAACGAATGTAACCAAGAGGTAAGCTCCGAATTAAAATCAGGGCGTACACCTACATCTTTACGATCTAAACCTTTATAGCGCGAATCCAAACGGCCAATTGTGTGGCCCTCGTCACGCAGCAACTCTTTCCAGAAAAACGCCGTATCAATATCTAAATTGCTTTGCATTACCGCTTCAACGGAAAGGCCTGAATAACGTGCTACTTGCTCAGCAATCGCTTGTTTCTCTTCTGCCGGTAGCCATGCGCCTTTGGCCAGCGCCGGCAAATATTCATTTATCGTAAAGGCTTCTACTTCAGGCAATAAATCGTAGAGATCGCCACTTTGTAGATCATCCGCTAACACACCATGATACCAAGCTGCTGCCGCGAAGTAAGGTAAGCGGTTGGCTGCTTTTACCGGGCCATCGCGAGAAATACCCATATCAGTTGGCGATACTAAAATCACACCGTTCAGGTACATCCAATGATTATTCTGTAGCGCTAGTGCCATGCCCGCAACACGGGTAGTACCATAGCTTTCGCCAATCAGGAATTTCGGCGAACGCCAGCGCTCATAACGAGTAACAAACGTATTGACCCACTCAGAAAGATAGCGAATATCTTCATTCACACCGAAGAACATTTTTTGCTGTTCCGCCCGCGATGGCATATTGCCATCAGGGCCTGGTAGCACTCGCGAATAACCAGTGTTTACTGGGTTCACAAATACGATATCGGCTACATCCAGCACCGAAAACGGGTTTTCTTGCACACCATACGGCTGGGTTGGAAAGCCTTCGTCATCAAGCAATAACGTTTTTGGGCCCGTGTAAGCTACGTGCATCCAAACCGATGCAGAACCCGGGCCTCCGTTGAATGAAATCAGCAAAGGCCGGCGTTCTTGGTTGCGTACACCTTGGCGCTCGTAATAGGTATATTGTAAGGTTGCTGTTGGGTGCCCTTCATCATTCCATACCGGCATGGTTCCCGCGTAGGCTTTGTAATCAATACGCGAACCATTTATTTCTGCCCGATGCTCAGTAACCACTACTGATTCCACATCAATACTGCGGCGATGTTCATCACTAGCTTGCGCATTGTTTGTATAGGAAACAAAACCCAATTGCAGCGTGGCTAGTGTAAGCACTAACACGCCTTTCTGTAGTATATTCATAGTCTTCCCATTTATATTTTTATGGTTTTACAACGGTTCAGCGAAGTTACTTCTCAGAAAATATTTCTGCCAGCACGGGTTTCAAAAAACTAGCGCCGTATTCGTTCAAATGATCATCATCAAAATAAATCGGTGAACCCGCTATATCGCCCCAG
This sequence comes from Aliidiomarina shirensis, assembly GCF_003987345.1. Taxonomy (GTDB): domain Bacteria; phylum Pseudomonadota; class Gammaproteobacteria; order Enterobacterales; family Alteromonadaceae; genus Aliidiomarina; species Aliidiomarina shirensis. The sequence goes on from NZ_PIPP01000002.1 coordinate 375,123, forward strand.
CAAACCCCATCTTGGCAAAAAACCGGCACCGGATCGAGTAAAGTTACCCCACAATCGGTAACTGCCTGTTCCAATGCGGTGAGTATCACCCTTTGTCGCTCATAGTAGTGCACTAACGAAATACTTACCCGCTCAGCCTCACCTTGGAAAAACTCTGTTCTGGCCATGTGTTGGGGCACACTTACGGGCATTTCCGGAGTTGGTTTCAGCATAAACACGGGCCGATCTTCGGCAAACTCGCAAGCGGTGGCCGTTATCGCTTCACTAAACTCCTGAAAAAACGCCATGGTGCGTTCTGTGTAGGGTTCCGAAATATAATACTCGGGCGTATCCTCAAAGCCATCGGTATCGGTTGCATCGCGGCTTATCACATATTGGGCAAAACGATTCACCATTAACATAGGCACATCAGCCGGTAGTTGTTCGCTGCGCTTAAGGGCAAAATCGATGAATTCAGCACAACGATAACCCCTATCTTCCGCCGATTGAATATTTTCGATGGTTGGGCAACCGGTCACTGTCCAATCGAGTACATGTAAATTATCGTGTGGCAGCGCTTCTTCCGCTGTGCGTACTATCGAACCACCGTGGCTATCACCGAGAACAATCAGCCCAAGCGTGGCTCCGCCATACGTACATTCCACCGATTCACCTGCAGAGCTTGAGCCCAAACATTCTCCTCTACGCGGGTTAATATCGTTAATAGCACTAGCAAGCGCCTCAACAGCTGGGGGCAAACGTTCCGGTAAATCACCGCCACGAATCCATTGCGCAGGCACTGCACATACCACGAGCGCGGTCAAAAAAATGGCCGCTAAAGCGCGTTTTCGGCGGCCGTAAAAAAGTGTGCGAACCGGGTTTTCAATGAGCCGATAAGATAAATCACCGAGCACCAAACTCGCTACGATAGCGCCGATAACAGCCGGTACCCACGTTTGCATACCGACAAAGAATAACAACACAGCAAAAGGCCAATGCCACAAATAAATCGAATAAGAACGCGTGCCTAACCACTGCGCAATCGGATGACACACCATTGGGTTGTCCTGCCGCGCAACTCCAAGCACAAGCATGGTACCGATTACAGGTAACAAAGCCCATGCGCCGGGCCAAACCAGCGCTGCATGAAAGAACACAAAGGGTAAAAGAATCAACAACCAGCCCAAGATGTAGCCGGCATTTACCAATCGGCTATTGATTCGGGGCTTATTTTGCCAACGGGTGAAAAAGAATACCAATCCGCCTGCGGCCATTTCCCACGCCCGCGCGGGCAGCAAATAAAATGCCGCGTTTGGATCGTGCGGGGAAATATAAATACTGTAGCCCAGTGATAACAAAAACAGCGCCGCAATACTTATAAATAGCGCGGTTATGTTGCCCCGTAACAAACGAAATGCAGCCCACAAAAATATCGGAAACAGTAAATAAAACTGCCACTCAGCCGCTAAACTCCAAGTGTGTAATAACCACTTTTCATGGGCTTCACTATCGAAATACCCGGCCGCACTGGCAAAATCGATATTAGAAATAAATGCTAAGGCATAATTCGCCTGAGATGCGAGCTCTTGATAATCTGGCGTGGGTAAAAAGAACCAGCCTGCTCCAAGCAGAAGCAAAATCATCACGTATAGCGCGGGAATAATGCGTTTTGCGCGGGCGAGGTAAAATAGCCGGAAGCTGAACTTATTCTGAGCAAGGCCGCTCACAATAATATCGGTCATTAAATAACCGGAGATAACAAAGAAAATATCAACACCGGTAAAACCACCGGCAAAACCTGGCACTAAAAAATGAAATAGCACCACCGACATCACAGCCCATGCGCGCAGGCCATTAATATCGTTACGGAATCCGGCTTTACTTAAATCAAACTGCATGCGCCTGTTTAGCCCTCAAAACACCTTCAAAACAATCATTATGTACTATTCTATTGGTGTATTTTCAGGGCTACGGCGCATGAAGTAAACCTACTTTTCTAATTAATACCCCGCAGCGTAACCATCTTTGCGGCTTTCCGAGGCACCGATATAAACGCCCTGTTCCGCATCAAACCAAATCGCTTGGTAACCACCGTAAGGGCCCACCGCTTCTTGCAACCTGTGCCCCATTTTTACCAGTTCACGCCGAGTGTTATCGGAAAAGCCGTTTTCTAAACTTACCACGCCACCATCAACCATAATTTCACCCGTTGGTTGGCTGGAGCCGGTATGCAGAATGCGTGGTGCATCACCTGCTTCTTGTAAGTTCATGCCAAAATCGATCATGTTAATTAGAATCTGAGCGTGCATTTGTGGTTGTGTTGCGCCGCCCATAACGCCATAACTCATGAGTGGTTTACCATCTTTGGTAACAAACGCTGGAATAATGGTTTGGAACGGCCGTTTTCCCGGTTCAAACACGTTCATATGGCCTTCTTCCAGAGCAAACAGCTCGCCACGGTTTTGTAGTACAAAGCCCAAGCCTTCCGGTGTAACGCCCGAGCCCATGCCACGATAGTTACTCTGAATCAGCGAAACCATATTGCCATGCTTATCCGCAGTGGTAAGGTAAATCGTATCACCCGTAGTTGGCGGATTACCGGGCTCATAGCTGCGGCCAGCCCGTTCAGGGTTAATTAACTGCACACGTTCTTGGGCATATTCTTTCGAGATCAGCCAATCAACCGGAATATCATTAAACGCGGTATCAGAATAAAACTTCGCGCGATCTTCGAACGCCAGTTTTTTCGCTTCTACAAAATGATGAATATACTCAGGGCTATCAAATCCCATTTCGGCTATATCGAAATTCTCAAGGATATTAAGAATTTGCAGAGCTGCTATACCCTGGGTATTCGGTGGCAGCTCCCACAAATCGTAGCCACGATAATTCGTTGATACCGGCTCCACCCACTCTGATTCATGCGCAGCTAAATCTTCGTAACTTAAAAAGCCGCCATGCTCCTGCACAAAATTACCAATGGTGCGGGCAATTTCACCTTCATAGAAAGCATCTCGGCCATCGCTCGCCAGCTTCTTATAAGTACTGGCTAAATCTGGATTACGAAACATTTCGCCTTTGCGCGGCGGATGCCCATCTTTCATGAAAACTTCACGAAAACCGGGGAAATCTTGCAACACTTCAGCGTTGCGCTCAAAGTAATAGGCAATTACTTCCGTTACTGGAAAGCCGTTTTCTGCGTAATGAATAGAGGGCGCAAGAATTTCATTCATCGGCAATGCACCAAAGCGGCCATGCATTTCAAACCAGCCATCAACAGCGCCCGGCACCGAGAGTGGCAATAGCCCACGCGCCGGAATGCTTTCATAGCCATTTTCAATAAAATAATCGAGCGAAAGGCTCATCGGTGAGCGACCAGAAGCATTTAATCCATACAATTGCTCACTTTCCGCATGCCAAATTATGGCATAAAGATCACCACCAATTCCGTTGCCCGTTGGTTCAACCAGCCCCAATACAGCGTTGGCGGCAATAGCTGCATCAATGGCGTTGCCGCCCGCTTGCATAATATCAAGGGCTACCTGTGTGGCTAGCCCTTGGCTAGTTGCAGCCATAGCTTCCGGAGCCATTACTTCCGAGCGAGTAGCAAAATGGTGGCCAGTAATTCTATCGGAGGCTGTGGCGGTATATATTGGAGCAAGTGCGGCAGCGGTAACTAGGCCCGCGGTGATAGCAGCAACGGCTGCCTTTTGAACAAATGCATGCATGGTGTTCTCCAGCTATGTTAAGTGGGCGCTTTGATTACATAATCAATCAGCAGCTGCTGTGCGCTTTGTTTCTGGCGCATAAACGCCATCACGTGAGCCTCCTGCTTACCTTCATCCAATCGAAATAAAACTTTGTATTTTTTGTAGGTTACCTGACGATAATCAGTAATGCCGAGCATTTCAAGCTCTGGGCATACCGGAAACTGCTTCGGGTTATTGGCTAACTTGCTTTCCGTGGCTAAAACCAACTCTCGTGCGATTGCACTAGCCTCTACCTCGCCTATAAATTGGTTCATATAGCGAATCAGTATGGTTAGCGTTACTTGAGAAACATGAGTGTATTTTACGAGTGTTCTTGCAGTATTCATTTTTGTTTGGATCCTAATCTTGTGAATCCAAACCTACTCGCTGCAAAAGCTCATCTGCACCGATAGTTCTGCCCTCGCGAATATCTCGCTCGGCAAGGTTCATAAGCTTGAGAAGCGCAATACCTTCATCGCGTATTTGCGCACTCGCCTCTGATTCTATTCGATATACCGGGGTACCACCTTGAGTAACCACAATAGGCTCTTCAACATCAAGAGTTGCCGCATTTTGCTTTATATAACTGATGGTTTTAATTTGCATAAGACCCCCGTAAACACTTAGTCATAATAGAACACAGCCCAAAGTAGAACACCGGCAAAAGTAGAACACAGTTAGGCAGTCTAAATATGAACTATTTATAGACCATTTATCATGAGTTCACAAGATTCAATGCCCAAGAAACAAAAAGCCCAGCACTTAGATAAGTACTGGGCTTTATTTTGCTAGCGGAAGTTACTCGCTAGATAAGTTACGCAACATTAATCGTTGGAATAATGCTGTCTTTAGCTTTTTGTTCCGCAGCCATGAAATCAGGCATTTGATCGAAGTTTAGGTACTTATAAACTTCGCCAGCCATTGCATCGATGTTTTGTGCGTATTCCATGTACTCTTCACGCGTTGGGATTTTGCCCAAAATCGCGCCCACTGCTGAAAGTTCAGCAGAAGCCAAGTATACGTTTGCACCGTCACCTAAACGGTTAGGGAAGTTACGCGTAGAGGTAGAAAGCACCGTTGCACCGGCTTTCACACGCGCTTGGTTACCCATACACAATGAACAGCCAGGCATTTCAGTACGCACACCGTTGCGACCGTAAATGTTGTAATAACCTTCTTCCATCAATTGCGCTTCGTCCATCTTCGTTGGTGGCGCAATCCACAATTGTGTGTTCAGTGGCTTGGTGTTTTGCTCAAGCAATTTACCAGCAGCACGGAAGTGACCAATGTTAGTCATGCAAGAACCGATGAACACTTCATCTACTTTATCGCCAGCAACATCTGATAAGGTTTTCGCATCATCAGGATCGTTCGGGCAGCAAAGAATTGGCTCAACGATTTCGTTCAAATCGATTTCCACAACTTCTGCATACTCTGCATCTTTATCAGCTTGCATCAGTTCAGGGTTCGCCAACCACTCTTCCATTTTCTTCGCGCGGCGCTCAAGTGTGCGCACATCGCCGTAACCTTCTGCCATCATCCAACGAAGCATGGTGATGTTTGAACGTAGGTATTCAGCAATCGATTCTTCTGAAAGCTTAATGGTACAACCCGCAGCTGAACGCTCTGCCGAGGCATCAGAAAGCTCGAACGCTTGCTCAACCGTTAAATCATCCAAGCCTTCGATTTCTAAAATACGGCCAGAGAAGGCATTTTTCTTACCACGTTTTTCAACTGTAAGTAGCCCTTGCTTGATACCGTATAAAGGAATGGCATGTACTAAATCACGCAAGGTAACGCCCGGCTGCATTTTGCCTTTGAAACGCACCAATACTGATTCTGGCATATCTAACGGCATTACACCGGTAGCTGCCGCGAATGCTACTAAGCCTGAACCTGCAGGGAATGAGATACCCAGTGGGAAACGAGTATGCGAATCGCCGCCCGTACCTACAGTATCTGGCAACAACATGCGGTTTAACCAACTGTGAATAATACCATCACCCGGACGCAATGAAACGCCGCCACGGTTCATGATGAAATCTGGCAATGTGTGCTGAGTATCGATATCTACTGGCTTCGGATACGCCGCTGTGTGGCAGAATGATTGCATTACTAAATCAGCGTTGAAGCCTAAACAGGCTAAATCTTTCAGCTCATCACGCGTCATTGGGCCGGTAGTATCTTGCGAACCTACTGTTGTCATGCGTGGTTCACAGTAAGTACCTGGGCGAACGCCTTCGATGCCACAAGCTTTACCCACCATTTTCTGCGCTAAGGTAAAGCCTTTACCGCTATCGTTTGGCTGGTCTGGCGCTCGGAATAAATCGTGATGGCCAAGGCCTAGTGATTCACGTGCTTTCGTGGTTAAGCCACGGCCGATGATTAGATTAATACGGCCACCCGCACGTACTTCATCAATAATTACATCAGAAGCATATTCGTATTCAGCAATCACTTCGCCAGCTTCGTTTTCGATTTTGCCAGCGTATGGATAAATGTGAATCACATCACCCATGTTCATTTTGTCTACATCAGCTTCGAATACTAGGGTTCCGGTATCTTTCATGGTGTTAAAGAAGATAGGCGCTACTTTACCGCCGATACAAATACCACCAGAACGCTTGTTCGGGGTACCTGGCATATCTTCACCAATGCACCACAGCACAGAGTTAGTTGCCGATTTACGTGAAGAACCGGTACCTACTACATCACCTACGAATGAGATTGGGTGGCCTTTTTTCTTCAGCTCTTCAATTTGCTCTGCCGCGTTCGTAATGCCTTCACGTGGCATTTTGTACATAGCTTTCGCATGTAATGGAATATCTGGACGCGACCATGCATCTGGTGCAGGTGAAAGATCATCGGTATTGGTTTCGCCGGTAACCTTAAATACAGTGGTGGTAATCTTCTCTGGCATTTCCGGACGGTTCGTAAACCATTCCGCTTTCGCCCATGATTCCACAACATCTTTTGCCACGGCATTGCCGTTTTTCATGCGCTCTTCTACATCGTGGAACGCATCGAACATTAAAATAGTTTTCTTTAACTCAACGCCAGCAAGCTCGGCGAGTTCTGCATCATCAAGCAGCTCAACCAAGGTTACAATGTTGTAGCCGCCATGCATGTTGCCCAAAAGCTTCACTGCAAGTTTCTTATCAATAACTGGGCTGCTTACTTCGCCCTTGGTGATTGCAGCTAAAAAGCCAGCTTTCACATAGGCTGCTTCATCAACGCCTGGAGGCACGCGCTCGCTGATTAATTCTAGTAAGAATTCTTCTTCACCTGCTGGTGGATTTTTTAATAACTCAACTAGCTCAGAAACTTGCTCTGGGCTAAGTGGTTTTGCTGGAATTCCTTCGGCGGCACGTTCGGCCACATGTGCACGGTATTGTTCTAACACAAATAATTCCTCTTAATAAAAGCCCCCGCCAAGCTCAACATGAAACCTGCATAGGCAATTTGAAAACGGGCGAATTATACGCCAAATTCGCTTGAAAATGAATTTAAGCAGCTCTGATAAGGGCTATTTCAGCCATTCATGGTGTTTATGGTGCTCGTAACGAACAGTTATAACGCCAATAACTGCTCAAGTACTAAGGTTTCACGATGAATTGAGAGCCCCATAGTTTTAGGGCGTTGTTGAATCACCTTTTGATTATGAGCAACGGCCTCTGCTAGTGAAACCCAATGTGCCGACATGCCGTTATTAATTTCATAATGCTCAAGGTTACTTGCCCCAAGCTCTTCCGCAACATCACAATGAAACCAGTAGGATGTTTGATGCATCAGATCCCAATCTTTCTTCCATGTAGGCATATATTCTGTAACCTTCCCGAACGGCGAGAGCACTTGAATATCTTGAGCTCCGGTTTCCTCTTGCAGTTCGCGTTTCAATCCAACAATTGGGCTTTCACCCGCATCGATACCACCGCCCGGAAAGCTAAAATCATCATAGCGCTCGGTATACAGCAACAAGATTTTGTCATCACGACGCACGATGCCACGCGCGGCCTCTCGTTTAAGCACCCGCATATCTCGCGCTGGAGCGCTCGCATGCAAATCATAATCCGCTAGTGATTCATGAACCAGATGAGAAATTAACCGGATATCGAGAAGAGAAAATTGAGTCATTAAGTATGAGGCACCGCGCTAACAGAAAACGTATTGATTTAGCGCCAACGAAGCACACTAAATTCAGGCGACGAATTGTACGCGAAGTCGCCGCCTGAATCTAATTTACTGGGTGTATAAACTTATACGAGCGCGAAAATTTAAGCGCCCGTGTACACTTCATCGAGTGCGGCGAGCATAGTTTGTTGCGAGGTTTCTGAAGCTAAACGGTGTTCATCTTCAACGGTAATCAGGGAAATGCCAAAGCGCTTACAAAACTCCGCAACTTTCGCGTGTGGCACTACTTCATCGGATTTACCATGAATAACGCGGATACGAGAAGCAGGCGGTAATTCAGCAACGAGTTCGCCTTCATCGGTATGTACGGCAGGTGCCAACAATACCAAGCTCTTAAACCGCTCCGGATACATGGAGTACAAACGCGCCGCCAACAAGCCCCCAAAAGAAGAGCCGATTAGGGTAACCCCCGTTAAGCCCTGCGTTATTTCGCTCGCTTTCGCTATGCGCTGTTGTAAATCCATATTTTGAAAATCAGGTGACTCCAACTCAGGAAACGCTTTTTTAATCAGCTGATATTTCGAACCATGAGGGCCACTTTCGAGGCCATGAAAAAAGAATAAAGTTGGCATTAATCAATTCGCTTCAATAGTTCTTCCATAATATCGTTCATGGTTACGAAGCCTACCAAATCATTATCGTTCACCACCAACAAGCGCTTCACATGGTGCTGCGACATTAAGCCAGCTACATGCTTCAAGCCCATGCTCTCTCCTACCGATAACGCCGGTTTTACGCACACATCATAAACATTTAATAAATCAATATCGCCATCTTCGGCGATAACCGTTTTTAGAATATTCGTGTAGGTAATTAACCCGTAAGCATCGCTTTCTGTTTGCTTTTCTACCACCAACGATTTTATATTTTTGCTTTTCAGCAAGCTTAATGCTTGCCGTAAAGTCGCAAAAGGCGAGATAGTAATTACATTGTTAATCATTACATCACGTACGATCATTATTAGTTCCTATCATTAACCAAGGGGTTATCTGGGTTATAACGTATCTTTTAAATGTTGTTCGAATTTTTCAAGCTGAGATACATCAATGCCACCTAGGTGTTCGAGTGGTAATGTGAAAACTAACCCCTTCGAATCCTCACCATCAGGCATGATCACATGCTGGACGGCTTTCAGTATTTGTAGTGATAAGCCTTTTTCCAAAACCATCAACAACACTTGCTGACTTCCATCATATGTTAGGCCAAAAAACGATTTCTTCTGGTTATTGCTGATCCCTCGACCAGACATCACCGTGATACCGCCAGCGCCAAGTTCGCGCGCTGCATCAATCGCTTCTTGCTCTAACTCTTCTGGAACAATTGCAACTAACACTGAAAATTTCATGTTTCTACCTTTTCAATCGAAGTGTTTTGCTGTTTCGCTCGGTATGTTGCCAGCCACTGCATAAGAATAGCGTATACCATAACAGTAATAATGGGGAATATTGAGGCGAAAGCAATTAAGCCAAATCCATCAATGAGTACATTCCGCCCCTCAATATGGGTAGCCAAACCAATACCTAGGGCCGTAACCAGCGGAACGGTAACCTCTGATGTGGTTACGCCGCCTAAATCATAAGCCAGAGCAATAATGTAACGTGGTGCAATAATCGTGAGCACAATCACAATCGAGTACCCGCCAATCACGTAATAGTGCATGGAGCCACCTTCAATAATACGGTGAACACCAATAGTAATACCAATGGCAACGCCTAACGCCACCAAAAGCCGAATCGCATTGCCATTGAGTTTACCCGCCGCTGCTTCTTCGGCTTGCTGCCCAACCGCTATTAACGCAGGTTCAGCCATCGTAGTAGCAAAGCCGATAGTGAAGGCGAAGAGATATATAAAAATTAGGTTATCGCGCTGAATAAGCTGCTCGGCCATGCTGCTACCAATCGGGAATAGGCCCATTTTTAAGCCAACCACAAAAGCATATAGCCCGAAAATCACTAATAAAAAGCCGAGTAACACCTTCCGCGGATTAGCCAAAGGCCGCCGCAACACAATGTATTGAAAGAACACAATGGTAAGAATAATGGGAATTACATCGCGGAACATTTCTACTAAATCGAGCAGCATGGCCGTAAAGCCACCGAGAGCAGCTTCGGTTGCGCCTGATTGCAGTAGCGTGGCATCTGCATCTGGGGCCGGGCCACTAAACACAATAATGCCGTAGATCTGCACACTGATCATCGGCACCATTACTGCTAGTGCCACAAGCCCAAAGCCATCAATCAAAGGGTTACGACCGCGAATTGAAGCAGCCAAGCCAATGCCTAACGCCGCGATTAAAGGAACCGTAACAATGTTGGTGGTTACACCGCCAGAATCATAAGCCAAGCCAACAATCTCTTCGGGCGCGAAGTAAGTGACAATGACCACAACAATGTAGCCGCCAATCATAAACCACTGAAGCGGATACCCAAAAATAGTTCGAAATACCCCAAGAGCAATAACAAAACCCACCGATACGGCAACTAACAATCGGAGCGTTAGGGCATCAATGCGGCCGTCACTAATTTCTTGGGCTTGTTGAGCTACCGCGATCAGCGCCGGTTCAGCAACCACGGCGGAAAAACCAATTGCAAAACCGAAGGCCAACAATATCGGCACCGAACCCTTTTTCGCGAACTGGTTGGAAAGGCTCTTTCCCACTGGAAAAATACTTAGCTCTAAGCCCTGCAAGAAAAGGGCAACACCCACGGCTACAATGCCCAAGCCAATAGTCATACTTAGGCTATTATCGGGTACTTGCTGGAGCACTAGAAGCTGAAAAACCAATACCACAACAACGATCGGTATTAAGTTTTTAAAAGCATGCATTAGTGCATGGGAGAACTCTTTTAAATAACCCAAACGCGGCGATTTCCTTGTTGTTAATCTACGTTTTCGCAGAGGCTACAAATCTTACTTGCCTTACCTTTAGCGTGCAACAGATCCCTACGCTTAGCTAGCTGGTTAAACGATCTAGATCAACCATTGCCACACAACTCCGCCTAAACACAGCAAACCCAGCAATGAGAACAGACCAAGGCGCAATGCGAACATGCACACAAATGCAATCGCGGTTAACACCCACGCTCCGGTTTCAAAGGAACTCAATTCTGGCAGTAACACAGAAACGCCGGAAGTTTCCCATGTGAAGTTATTGGCAAATAAATAGTTAAGCGCAAACCAAAGCGCCAAATTTGCGATAACCCCTACTACCGCGGCCGTTACTGCCGATAGTGCCGCACTTAAACGCGGCATTCCTCGCAGTTTCTCAACGTAGGGAGCGCCAGCGAATATCCAAACGAAGCAAGGTAAAAAGGTAACCCACGTAGTAAGGATTGCGGCCAATGTTGCCCCAAATAATGGGTGCATGCCGGAGGCTTCGCGGAAGCCCGCTAAAAAGCCGACAAACTGAGTTACCAAAATAAGTGGGCCCGGCGTGGTTTCAGCCAAGCCCAGGCCATCAAGCATTTCGCCGGGCTGTAGCCAGCCGTATAACTCAACCGCTTGTTGCGCAACATAAGCAAGCACTGCGTAAGCGCCGCCAAAAGTAACCACCGCAAGCTTAGAGAAGAACAGAGAAATTTGTGCCCACACTGAGCTATCACCGAAAAGTACGATTAACGCAACAACAGTAAGCACCCAAAGGCCAGCGCAAATAAGCGCCGCCCGTTTAGTGCCAGGCCGAATATCAGTGGTGAGAGTATCGTTCGGATCAGCGGTTTTAGCATTTATTTTGGTGGCAAAAGCCCAGCCAATTATGGCAGCGCCCAACACGACCAACGGAAAAGCAACATCAAATACAAACAGCGCCAAAAAACCAGCCACTGCCAACAAGCCAGCAATAGGCGTTTTTAACGCGCGTTGGCTTAGCCGAATCATGGCTTGGAAAACAATCGCTAGAACCGCAGCTTTGAGGCCAAATAACAACCCAGCAACCACGCTCACGTCACCAAGCAATACATACGCCCATGAGAGCGCCAAAATCATGGCTGCACCGGGTAAAATAAACAAAATACCAGCTACTAAGCCCCCCTTCACCCCGTGCAATAACCAGCCCACATAAGTGGCGAGTTGCTGCGCTTCGGGGCCAGGTAATAGCATGCAGTAATTTAGAGCATGCAGAAAACGAGATTCATCGAGCCACTTTTTTTCTTCTACAATCATCCGATGCATCAATGCAATTTGCCCAGCAGGGCCACCAAAACTGAGCAAACCAATCCGCCACCATACGGCTAAGGCCTCGGCGAACGGTATCGAGTGAGTTTCTTGCAGCTTACTTGTGGCATTGCTCATGAATTCAATTCCTTACCCGTGAATTGCCTAGGGTATCAGCGTTTTGTGAACGTTTTACTCAGGTATCTCAACGAAAACCTTCAGCAACGATGAATTTGCTTCGCGAAGGTTTCCCATACTAAAGTGGCTGCAGGCCCTAAGTGTTTCGCGGCCATTTTTACCACATGAATTTCTGCGTGAATATGATCAAGGAACCCCGGAATATCAATTTCTACAAGCTTCTTATTCTTCAACTCACGGCTAATTAAATCGCGTGGCACGACACCCCAACCCATACCTGCTTTCACATACTGTACCAAGGTATGCGCATCATTTACACGTAACCGGGAACTCCCCGAAACGCGATAAATTTGTTCCGGATTGATACCCATATTCAGTTCTTTCGGCAAAATATATGGCAACGCACTCAGCGCATCGCGGCTTTTCGGTAATCCATGTTCCGTAATCAAGCTTTGCGCCATCACCACCACTAATTGAAAATCACCAATGCGCAAGCTCTCGAAATCAGCCAGTTGTTGAAACGTAGGCAACCAAGGCGTTAAGGCTAAATCAGCATCTTCTGATTGGATATCGCGCAGTGATTCCAGTTGCGAATGCCCCGAAACAATCACTTCAGTAAACGGGAAATGTTGCTGCACAAGCCGCAGAGCATCGATCAGAAGCTCAGGGTTACAGGTATAATCGTAGGCGATACGCAACTGCGGCTCTGCCCCCTCCCGAAGTTGTCCGATAGCAGAACTCAGGCGTTCATGTTGCCGCATTAGCTCTTCTGCATGTCGTTTAAACTGTGTGCCTTGCGGGGTCAGCTGTAAGCGGTAACCACTACGATCCAAAATTGCAAAGCCCACTTCATCTTCTAATTTTTGTAGGGTCATGCTGAGCGCAGGTGCGGTTCGGTGCAGCGCTTTAGCCGCACCTTGTAGGCTTCCCTTTTCGAGAACAGTGAACAATACTTTCAATGGCCATATTTTCATGGAGCCGCCTAAAACTTATTAAGTATTATTTAATAATATAGCAAATTTATTTAAATATTTCTTTACAATTAAATGCACTACACTAGTAGTACATTCGCAGCATTCACCAACATCCTAATTGTGAAAGGTTGTCACTCATGCAGTACAAGAAATTCAATGCCCGGTCTTTGATAACACTCATCATTGCCACCGCTGCCATTAGCCTCACGGCATGCAGCGAAACGCCTTCAGCGCCTGAAGATAAGCCATTACGGCCCGTGAAATTGATTACTGTAGGTAGCGATGATAGCGGTGACATTCGTAGTTTCCCGGCAGTAGTTGAAGCAACCCAAACTGCCGATTTAACCTTTCGTGTTGGCGGCGAACTCACTGAGCTTCCATGGCGCCCTGGGCATGAGGTAGAACAGGGTGATTTAATTGCAGCGCTTGACCCTACTGATTATCGCCTTACCGCTGAACAAGCCAGAGCTCGGGCTGAACTGGCACAAGCGCAATACGATCGAATAGAACAGCTCGCCGAGCAAAATATCATCTCGCGCTCACAGTTTGATGAGGCCAAAGCCGAACTACAAGTAGCTCAAGCCAACTTGAACACAGCCGAAACCAATTTAGGCTACACCAAATTACATGCGCCCTTTGCCGGCGTTATTGCCAATTTGCATGTAGAGCTATACGAGAACATTGGCCCACAGCAGCCGATCATTACCTTACAAGTGGATGATATGATCGATGTACGTATTCAGGTGCCAGAACAATTATTTGCCCAAGTCCGCCGCGATTTAAGCTATCAGCCAGATATCACATTTGAAAGCTTACCCGGGCAAACCTTCAAAGGCCAGATTCGTGAGTGGGATAGAATTGCCGATTCTGCCACCAATACCTACCGTGTGGTTTTCACCTTACCGAAACCTGAAATTGGCAATATTTTACCGGGTATGAGCGCCTCGGTAATTATCGATAGTAGCCAAGTTATGCCGGAAACCAACAATGGAATTACCATTCCGATTGGGGCTGTGTTTACGCCAACAGATGAAATGCTCGCGGAAAACATTCGTAGGGTTTGGATTTATCAGCCTGCAGAACAAGGCAGCCAAGGAACACTAACCGCGCGGCAGGTAACCATTGGTGCTGCAAGTTCATCGGGTATATCAATTCTGGATGGCCTTAATATTGGCGAACATGTAGTGGTAGCTGGGGTTCATCGGCTAGAAGAAGGGCAAGCTGTGCGCCCTTGGATCCGCGAGCGAGGCCTATAAGCCATGAATATTGCTCGCTATAGTATTGAACGCCCCACCAGTTCATGGATTCTATTACTGGTACTTTTAATCGGTGGCTTTGTGGCACTACAAAGCCTAGGCCGCCTTGAAGATCCTGAGTTCACTATCAAACAAGCCTTAGTGGTTACCCCTTACCCCGGCGCTTCAGCACAACAAGTAGAGGAAGAGGTAACGGTACTGCTTGAAAATGCATTGCATGAGCTCCCGTACATTAAGCACATTACGTCGAACTCTATGCCGGGGCGTTCACAAATTATGGTAGAGGTGCGGGAAACATTCCGCTCTGATGCGTTACCGCAAATTTGGGATGAGCTTCGCCGTAAAATTAACGACCAATCGCGAAATTTACCCCCGGGCGCAGGCCCAGCCATGGTGCAAGATGATTTCTCGGATGTATATGGTGTATTGCTCGCGATTACTGGTGATGGCTACAGCCTGCCGGCACTATATGACCACGCTAAGTATCTGCGCCGCGAGTTAGCGCTCGTTCCCGGCGTTGCCAAAGTAGTGATTAGCGGCAAACAACAAGAGCAAGTTGTGGCTGAAGTATCACGCGCTCGGCTCGCCAATTTAGGCATTCCACCACAACGTATTTATGAATTGCTCTCTACTCAAAACACCATTTCTGATGCAGGTCGTGTTCGGCTCGGGAATGATGCTGTGCGGTTTGCCACTAGTGGTGAATTTACGTCGGTAGAACAGTTAAACACGCTAATCATCAGCAACCCTGGTGCACGCGAGCAAATTTACTTGGGTGATGTTGCGAATATTTACCGACAAGAACAACCGATTCCAAGCCATATTTTACATTTTAACGGTGAGCCTTCGTTGTGGTTAGGCGTATCCTTTACGCGCGATGTTAACGTAGTAGAAGTTGGCGCTCACTTACGCGAACGCATAGAAGAATTAAACTATGCCACACCAGTAGGTATGGAATTACACTCGATTTACAACCAACCCGCTGAAGTAGAAAGCTCGGTTTCTGGCTTTTTGAATAACCTAGCGCAAGCGGTTGTTATTGTAATCGTTGCATTGCTACTAACCATGGGATTACGCAGCGGCTTCTTAATCGGCCTCGTTTTGCTGCTTACGGTATTGGGTACCTTTATCTTCATGGCCATGGCAGGCATTAATTTGCACCGTGTGTCGCTCGGCGCACTCATTATCGCGCTAGGGATGTTGGTTGATAACGCTATCGTTATTACCGAGGGTATGCTGGTAGGTGTGCAGCGTGGACAAACTCGCTTACGCGCTGCTCAAAACGTGCTGCGGCAAAATGCTTGGCCGCTTTTAGGGGCCACGTTAATTGCTATTTTAGCCTTCGCACCTATTGGTCTTTCCAACGATGCTACTGGTGAATTCGCCGGTTCTCTATTCTGGGTGTTGTTAATCTCTCTGAGTTTAAGTTGGCTTACTGCACTTTTACTTATTCCGTTCTTAGGTGAACGGTTGTTCCGAAAAGGCATAAAGCCGGCGGAAAGTGAGGAGGCTTTATACAGCAACCCAGTGTATAGCGGCTATCGGCGCTTGTTAAAAACGGCGCTGCGTTTTCGTTTACTAACCATGGGCCTCATGGGCGTGCTGCTCGTTGTTTCGGTGATGGGCTTTATGCAGGTAAAACAAAGTTTCTTTCCGAGTTCCAATACTCCGGTGTTTTATGTAGATCTTTGGTATCCACAAGGCACCGATATTCGGGCTACCGGCGAAGATATTACGCGCGCCGAAGCATGGTTACTTAGCCAAGATGGTATCGAGCAAGTTGCCACTACCGTTGGCCAAGGTGCGCCACGTTTCACCTTGCCATATATAGTAGAAATGCAGCATGAAAACTATGGGCAGCTTATTGTTCGCACGGAAAACACCGATATTTTGCCAAGTTTAATGGGCAAAACCCGTGATTACTTGGCGAATGCTCACCCCGATGCACGGCCAAAAATACGCCGTATGGAAATTGGCCCGCCTGTAAAAGCCGCTATCGAAGTACGTTACAGCGGCGCCGATCCCGATATTTTGCGCCAGCTTTCCGCACAAGCACAGGAAGTACTGAGCCGCGAGCCTGCGCTTGCATACGTTCGTGATAATTGGCGTGAGCGAGCAAAAGTATTGCGTCCGCAATTTAATGAAACCCATGCCCGCCGGGTAGGTATTAGCAAACAAGATGTAGATGATTTATTGCTCGCAAATTTCCGTGGTAAACGCGTTGGTATTTATCGCGATGGCACCGAACTTTTGCCCATTCTTGTGCGGGCGCCAGAGAGCGAACGTGTGTATTTAGAGCAATGGCAGGATATTCAGGTATTTAGTACTGCCCTAAACCGGTATGTTCCGATGCCGCAGGTGGTGGATGCAATGCCGCTTGAGTGGGAAGATCAAGTTATTCACCGCCGTGATCGCAAGCGTACGCTCACTGTAATGGCGGATCCCGATCCACTGTTTAACGGCACACCCGCACAAATCTTTAGCAATATCGAAGCCGAAATTATGGCTATCCCGCTACCCGCAGGTTACGAAATGGCGTGGGGTGGCGAACATGAAGCTTCGGGTGATGCGCAAGCGGCAGTATTCAAAACGCTTCCGTTAGGTTATTTGGCTATGTTTATTATCACCGTATTATTGTTCAGCTCAGTGCGCCGGGCCGCGGTAATTTGGACAACGGTGCCGCTTTCAATTATCGGCGTTACCTTAGGTTTACTGCTTACCAACCAAGCGTTTAGCTTTATGGCGTTACTCGGAATATTGAGCCTTAGCGGCATGTTGATTAAGAACGGTATTGTATTGTTAGAACAGGTGCTCACTGAAGAGCGCAGTGGTAAATCGGGTTATCAAGCGCTTGTTGATGCCTCTGTAAGCCGTGTACGCCCGGTAGGTATGGCTGCGGTAACCACAATTCTTGGTATGATTCCGCTGCTATTTGATGAGTTCTTTGCCAGCATGGCCGTAACCATTATGTTTGGCTTAGGCTTCGCCACTTTGCTTACGCTGATCGTAGTACCCGTTATGTATAGCCTAGTGATGCGTAAATCGGAATACACCAGTAGCTAATTTAGCTACGCGAGCTACCGGCGCTTTTACATGTGTTTTCACTGTTATTAGCGCTGTTAGTTGGCAGCCCCCGATTCACTAGCTTCTGGCAATTCACCTTCCTGCATTTCATCAACTGGCAGCTCATCCGGTTGCACGCGCGCCTGAATTTGCAGCGTAGTGTAACCGGAACGCGGCATGTTATACCCCATGTTCAATGGCAAACGATTAGGCGTCATGCTTGCTTGAATCATGGTGCGTACATCCGGCGGCGTAATTAAATAGCGGCTGATATCCGAGCGCATACGCAAGCGCTGATCCACATCATCAATACCCGCCATTCGCAAATAGGTATTCAGCAGCGCATTCATCCCTTGCTCATGCCCACGCAGGAACTCCAACGTGAGCTGAGCGCCTGTTTCATTGCCCGGCGCTGCGAGCAGCGTAATGGCATACCGATGTTCCGAAGAAGTGGTTCCCCAACACACCCAATAGTTTTGGTACCCCTGCTGGCCAAGAATTTGCCCACGCTCAAAATCAGTATTGCAGCCTTCCCAATCCGAAAGCTGAAACTCGGTGAGCACCGCTAACTGATGCTGAATTGTAGGTAACTCACCCTCCGGCCAATTCGATTGGTTCCGGCTTGGTGCATCACCACAACTCGCGAGAAAAACTGCGC
Organism: Aliidiomarina shirensis; assembly: GCF_003987345.1. Classification (GTDB taxonomy): domain Bacteria; phylum Pseudomonadota; class Gammaproteobacteria; order Enterobacterales; family Alteromonadaceae; genus Aliidiomarina; species Aliidiomarina shirensis. The sequence goes on from NZ_PIPP01000002.1 coordinate 393,283, forward strand.
TTGCTATTACAATACTACGTCTAACTAGATTCATGTGTTAACAACCATTTCTTTCGTTCTACGCCACCGGCGTAACCACCTATACTACCATCAGCCTGCACTACACGGTGGCAAGGTACAATAATAGCATGTGGGTTTTTGCCATTTGCTTGACCCACGGCTTGATAACCTCGAGGTCGATCTACGCGTTCAGCAAGTTGTCGATAAGACCATGTTTCGCCAAACGGAATTTCCCGTAACGCTGCCCATACCTGCCTTTGGAACTCGGTACCTTGCACTACTAACGGCACATCAAATATCTCTAAATCGCCAGCAAAATATTCGTTAAGCTGCTGCTCCAGTTTATCTAACCAAGCATTCGCTTCGTTATGGGTATGGTAACCATGGCCAATTTTTGGCATTTCTTTTACGAAATTAACCGCGAGAATACCTTTCACATTCGCCAACAGATGCAGGGTTCCCACTGGGGTTCGAATATAACGTTCAGCCTGATCAATCATATTTTATATCCTCAAGTTACCCGTATTTTATTGGCTTCACGGGCTACCAAATCCAGTGCTTAAAACGATATAGCCAACGTTCGAGCGCATTCATTTCTGCGCGCTCCGCTAATACCGCCGCTAATACGTCAGGTCTATCGGTAATAATGCCATCAACGCCTAAATCCACCATTCGCGCCATACTTGCAGCATCGTTCAACGTCCAAACATGCAGTTCGTGGCCGTAACGGCGCACGCTACTCAATCGGCTCGGTGTTACCAACGCATCTCTTAGTGCTAACGCGGTAAACGGTTGCCCTTCAACCCGCCCAACCGAAGTGTGCACTAACAAGCTGGTGCGTATGTCTGGATGGATTTCTTGCGCTTGCAACAAATCATGCGCCGATAGCGACGCGATCACCGATTCCTCAAGAAAGTCCAATGCTTCCAGTTCGGCGAGCGTTTTCGCAACTAATTCCGGCATCTGCGGCGCGCCTTTAATCTCTATATACAGACCCGCCCTTCCCCGCACAAGTTCAACGGCTTGCGCTAATGTTGGAATACGCTCACCACGAAAATCACTCGCAAACCAGCCGCCTGCATCAATGTTCTCAAGCTCACGGCTATGCACATCCCAAATCGCGCGGCTATCGCCTGCAATTCGCAGCAAATCACGATCATGTAAAAGTACTAACGAGCCATCAGCAGTGTGCCGAACATCTACTTCAATATAGTTCGCACCTTCATTTATTGCGCGCTCAATCGCAACCAATGTATTCTCTGGGGCATTCCAAGAATTACCTCGATGCGCAATATTCATTACTTCATCGCGTGGCGCGAATACTTGCAATGCAATGGCCACTTGCACTACTGCAAAAATAACCAACACTGCTTCAATACCAATCGCAAAATAGCCCACATGCCGAGGTTCGTTATCAATGGTTACGCCACGTTTACGTTGGCACCGGCGGTGGTAGAGCTTAAGAATGAGCAAACTATTTACGCTTACCCCAAAGAAACCGGCAATCAGATTCAATAGCGCATAGCCAAATAGCAAGGCGGCCAACACCGTTAACACAACCACGTGCTGCTCCGGCAACACCTGAAAAATTCCCCAGCCTAACGCATCGAAAAACAGCGAAACCGCAAATGGGATCATGGCCACTGCACCGGCAATGGTAAGCACCGTCATCGCAATTTTTCGCCGTGCACCAAAGGTGAGTTCGGCACTGCGCTTTAACGCTGCGATAGGCTTCAAATCTTCGATAAGCATTGCAGGCAACGCCAACACCCAACGCAAGTAAAGGCTACCATTCACTGCAACCACTCCTACCGAAGCGAATGCCAAAATAGCGAGGAACTGCCAAAATTCAGATGGATAAGCGGTTAATACATAATAAATATCGTAATCGGCAAGCAATTGTTGAAACGACCACGCCACCAGTAAAACCATGGGCGCTAACAACAATAAATGCACAGCTACCTGTAGGCCGGATAATTTCAGCAAAAAGCCGAGGCGTTTTGCCACACACCATAGCGCACCGGCTGCGGTATGAAATTTCCCACTGGCATCGCGCGTAGCAATAAGCATCATTCCAGCATGCTGAACGAAGATAAACATCGCCGCCAAAGTAAGCGATATCAAGAGCCACAACACACCTACCGGGTTGAGAGCGAACAGCACCAGCTCTTCATTCCCGATCATACCGCTACCACTCAAATGCACCAGTGCCGCTAGAAGCCACGCACTAAAAGGAGCGAGGAGGAGCACCGACAATAATGCGAAGTACAAATGAAAGGCGAGCAACGGCCTTCGGTGATACCGAATAGCGGCAAGAATATCCCGTTGCATATGCCGAAGTGAAATCATGAAGTTAGTGTAACGCGCTTGCGAACAGGTTTAAATAATTCGATTTCGCATTCATTTACCTGTTACTTGTAGGCGAAACCGCCCTGCTTATCGCAAATACACATTTTTTTACGTTTTCGGTTTTTTCATTTGCGCCAAGAATGGATAGAATCAGAGTGTTAATTCATCAGGGAACTAATAATCATGAAAAAAACACTGATCGCGAGCAGTTTGGCTGCCATTCTGCTTTCGCCTTTCGCCTATGCCGAGGAGCCAACCGAAGCTGAAGCAGAAAAGGCAGAAGAACCGAAAACGTATAGTGAAATTGTAAAAGATCTCAACAAAGCGGAAGGTTTATTTAACTTTTATCAAGACGAAGAAACTGGCGCAATGCAGTTCTCTTTATCTGCCGACCAGTTAGACCAACCTTTCATCTACTTTGCAACAACCGTAGATGGTGTAGTTGAAGCCGGCCACTTCCGGGGCAACTACCGCGATACCAAACTTATTGAATTCCGCCGTTATTTTGATCGTATTGATGTGGTTATTCTGAACAATAACTTCCACTTCGATGAAGATAGCGCACTTCACCGTGCTAAAGATGCCAACATTAGTGAATCTACTGTTGCCAGCTTAAAAATCAAAGAAGAAAGCGAAGGCCGTATCTTGTTAGACGCCGATGAACTTTTCATCAGCGAAGCACTTCACCGTGTAGCACCGTGGGCACGCCCAGGTAATCAAGGCCCTTCTTTTTCATTAGGTAACTTGAGCAAAAGCCAATCACGCATCCTAAATCAACGTGCATACGAAGATAATATGGATATCGTGGTTGATTACGTGTTCAACAACCCGAACCCAGTAGTTTGGGGCGGTGGCGGCGTAACGGACCCTCGCTCAATTTCAATCAAGCTACAACACTCGTTCATTGAAATGCCAGACAACGATTTCCAACCACGTCGTGATGATGCACGTGTTGGCTATTTCGGTCAGCAGTTCACCGATATGACAACGGCGGATTGGGCACCATTCAACGATTACATCAATCGTTGGAACTTAGTGAAAAAAGACCCTTCAGCTGAACTTTCTGAGCCGGTAGAACCTATCGTTTGGTGGATTGAGAACACCACGCCAGTAGAATGGCGCGATGTGGTTGCGGAAGGTATTTTAGCGTGGAACAAAGCATTTGAAGCCGCTGGTTTCTTAAATGCTATTGAAGTTCGCGTTCAGCCTGACGACGCCGAATGGGATGCTGGCGATATCAACTATAACGTTGTGCGTTGGACTTCTTCTCCGCGTCCTCCATTTGGTGGTTACGGCCCATCGTTAGCAAACCCATTAACGGGTGAGTTAATTGGTGCTGATATCATGATGGAATACGTGTACATGACCAACCGTTGGTTAGAAGATCAACTACACGGCGATAGCGAACATGGTTATGAAGAACAAGATTTATATTGCAGCCAAGGTCATTTAATTCATCAGAATCTTATCGCGGGTAGCGCGATGGCTGATTTATTAGGCACTGAATCTATCGAAGATAACGAATTGCTTCGCCAAGGTATGATTCACGTAATCTTGCACGAAGTTGGCCACACGTTAGGCTTAAACCACAACATGAAAGCGTCTATCCTTTGGGATGAGAACGAAGTTCATGATGCCTCGTTAACTAAAGGTGTGTTAACCGGCTCTGTAATGGATTACGCACCAGTGAACATTGCACCGCCAGGTGTTTCCCAAGGTGATTACTATCAATACGTGGTTGGTCCTTACGATGAGTGGGCTATCGAGTATGGTTACTCACAAGGTCTTGACGATGCGGAAGCTGAAGAAGCGCGTTTAGAAGCTATCTTGAGCCGTTCACACGAACATGGCTTAGCCTTCGGTAACGATGCTGATGACATGCGTGCGCCTGGCCGCCACATTGATCCACAGGTAATGATTGGTGATATGTCATCGAATCCAGTGGCTTATGCTGTAGGCCGTTTTGCAGTGGTAAATGATACCCTGGAAAACTTGCTTGAGCGTTCATTGGTTGCCGGCGAATCGCATCAGCGCACAGCTACTTCTGCGAGCCGTTTGTTCGGTCAGTATGCTAGCCAAGCGGGTGTGATTACGCGTCAAATCGGTGGTGTTTATGTTGAGCGTGCAATTGTTGGCCAAGCCGACGATGTGAAGCCGTTCACTCCGGTATCACGTGAGCGTCAAAAGGCGGCTATTCAAGCGCTGAAAGATCACGTTTACGCGCCTGACGTGTTGAGCAACATGGAGCCAGTATTGGCCTACATGCAAAATCAGCGCCGTGGCTTTAGCCATTCTGGCCGTAACGAAGATCCGAAGTTCCATGAAATGGTTCTGAACATGCAACGCAATACGTTCAATCACTTATTGCACCCTGCGGTTCTTCAACGTGTTACTGATTCAACGCGCTACGGTAATGAGTATCCGTTACATGAAGTAATGGGTGATCTTACTGATGCGGTATTCCAAACAGATAAAGCGCTTTCTACTACAGCGAAGAATCTGCAAATAGAATACGTAACGCGTTTGTTAGCTGTTGCAGGTATCGAAGGTAGCGCGAGCTACGATAACATGAGTAAAGTAGCGGCTACTGCGCAGCTTAACCGTATCAAAGCTATGCGTGCTCCGCGTCGCTCTGATTTCGCGGCTACTGCGCACTACGATTACTTACGCATGATGATTGATCGCGCAATGGAAGGCTAATCGCCTCCTTGCACTAAAAAGGCTCCTTCGGGAGCCTTTTTTATTGCTTGCTGGAATAGCTTGCTTCGGGGGTGAGGTTCTAACACTGCCGGGACGCCGCAAGTACTTCCATGTAGGCTTGGCTGCCGCATCCCTGCGGCAGACACCCTGCAGCGCTAGAACCTCACCCCCGAACGCCATTCCTGTTATGCATCGAGCTTTGCTTTAACTTCGCCCCAAAGAGCCGCCACTTTTCACCCAATAAAAAAGCCAGCGCAAGCGCTGACTTTTTATTTACACTTAACCTCTAAACCAGAGGCGCAACCAGAATCGGGGCTAGCCCACACTAAGCGATGGCCGGCGCGCATATAGCAAGGCGCAGGCCGCACCGAGTGAGGGCGCGCACATCTAGTGCGTAACCGAGCGAGTAAGGCCCGCAACGCAGCTAGATGTGATGCCGGACAAGCCTCCTACCAAAGGATTACACGCTCTTCTGGAGGCAAATACATCCCATCACCCTCTTGCACATCAAACGCTTCATAGAAGCCTGGGATGTTACGTGGAGCACCTAGGGCGCGGTATTTGCCTGGTGAATGCGGGCCACGGGCTAGCTGTGCGCGCATGGCGTCTTCGCGGAACTTAATTTTCCAGATTTGCGCCCAGCTGATGAAGAAACGCTGTTCGCCGGTGAAGCCGTCCATTACTGGTGATGGTTCGCCGTCTAACGATTTCTGGTAAGCACGGTATGCACTTAATAGGCCTACGTGATCGCCGATGTTTTCGCCAAGTGATACGCGGCCATCAACGTTCATGCCTGGGAGTGGCTCAAACTGCGAGTATTGGTCAACGAGCACGTCGGCTTTTTGATCAAATTGCTCGCGGTCTTGTTCTGTCCACCAGTTGGCTAAGTTGCCGCCGCCGTCGTAACGTGAACCTTGGTCATCGAATCCGTGGCCGATTTCGTGGCCGATTACGGCACCGATGCCGCCGTAGTTTACTGCGTCTTCTGCATTCATATCAAAGAATGGAGGCTGCAAGATACCGGCTGGGAAAACGATTTCGTTAGCGGTTGGGCTGTAGTAAGCGTTTACCGTTTGTGGCGTCATGCCCCAACGGGTGCGATCTACTGGTTGGCCTAAGTCAGCGATGTTTTCGTCGTAACCAAATTGCGCTACGCGAATCGTGTTACCAATTAGATCATCGGCTGCTACTTCGAGTGCAGAGTAATCTTTCCACTCATCTGGGTAACCAATTTTCGGCGTGAAGTTGTTGAGCTTGTCGAGTGCTTTTTCTTTGGTGTCTGCTGTCATCCACTCAAGATCTTCGATAGATTCTTCCATCGCTTCTAATAAGTTATCGATCAGCTCACCCATGCGCTCTTTGGCTGCAGGTGGGAAATGACGTGCCACGTATTCTTGGCCTAGCACTTCGCCGAGTGCGCCATTAGTTGCTTGAACACCACGTTTCCAACGCTCTTGCTGCTCTGGCGTACCGCTTAGGGTAGTTGAGTAGAAATCAAATTGGATATCCGCTACTTCTTTGTGTAGGCGTGATGCGAACGAGCTCATTAAGCGAACTTGAAGGTAATCTTTCCAAGTTTGCAGATCCGTATCGGCATATAACTCGCCTAACGCTTCGATGTAAGAAGGCGTATTTACAATTACGTATTCAGCGTGATCGATGCCTGCTACTTCGGCCATCGCATCATAATCAATGCTGCCCATAAGATCGCGTACTTCATCGATGGTCATTTTGTTGTAGCGTGCTTCTGCATCACGAATCTCTGCACGGGTCCAGTGATGGCCGGCAAGTGTGTATTCAAGATCGTAAATGCGTTGTGCGGCTGCTTCAGCATCAGTATGGCCTGCGGCCGTTAGCATATCGCTAAGGTATTGCACATATTTCTGACGAATGTTCTCGAAATCATCGCTATCACGGAAATAGTAATCGCGATCTGGCAAACCTAAACCAGCTTGGCTCATGTGCAATGCATAGATTTCCGGGTTCTTAGCATCTGTTGAAATATAGAAACTGAATGGACCGCCTAAACCGCTACGGCGCATATCGGCCATCGTAGTGGTTAGGTCTGCGTGGCTTTCAATGCCCGCGATACGGTTAAGCATCGGCTGCACAGGAGTGATACCGAGCTCTTCAATGCGATCTTCATCCATGAAGCTGGCAAAGAAATCGCCAATTTTTTGTTCGTTTGAACCCGGTGCGGCGGAAGTGGCTGCTGCATCTTCAATAATGCTACGTAACCGAATTTCATTCTCTTCGGCCAACATATTGAACGCACCATAGGTGGAACGATCTGAAGGAATTTCAGTGTTATTGTACCAAGTACCATTTACAAACATGAACAGATCGTCTTGCGGACGCACGTCCATATCGAAATCTTGCAAGAATAAACCTGAAGTAAGCTGCTGTTCTGCTTGTTCGCTTTGCTGGCTTTGTTGGGTGTTATTTTGAGTTTGCTCTGCTGGTGAGCAAGCAGCTAGGCCTAATGCCATTGCAATGCTTGCGGCTACCAAAGTTACCTTCTTCATTTTGTGTCCACCTGAATTATGTAATAAGAGTGTTACAACATAATCAGTTTAAGGCTTTCACGAACCTTTGGCAAAGTTCTCACGCACGGCTAACTGCGTGTTGGTCGCAAATTACAGCAGGTGGCCGAATTTTTTGGTTTTTGTGGCTAAATAATACTCATTGTGTGGCGTTCCTTCCGTGCGGTGAGGAATACGTTCCACCACTTTCACTCCACACTCGGTAAGCTTTTCTATTTTCTTCGGGTTATTCGTCATTAACTGAATCGATTTCACCTGCAATTCAGCAAGCATACCGGCGGCAATATCATATTCCCGCGCATCCGCTACAAATCCCAAAATTTCGTTCGCTTCCACGGTATCTAAGCCTTTATCTTGCTCAGCATAGGCTCGAATTTTATTTAATAAGCCAATTCCTCGGCCTTCTTGACGTAAATAGATAATTACGCCGCGCCCTTCTTGCGCTATTTTACGCATGGCCGCTTCAAGCTGTGGGCCACAATCACAACGCTGGCTAAACAACGCATCGCCCGTTAAGCACTCAGAATGCACCCGTGCTAATACCGGTTCATCAGTAGTGATATCTCCTAAGGTTAAAGCAACGTGCTCTTTACCTTTCGGATCTTCAAAACCTACCAAAGTAAACTCGGCAAATTGGGTGGGTAAACGGGTTTGTGCAACCACTTTCATTTTTGCAACGTTGGTCATGAATACAGCTCTCATTCAGCAACTAAAAACGCGGCGATTATAGCAGGAAGGCAAAATAATTGCGCGTTTAGCAACGCGCTGCCATTCGATTGTGGTTATCGGAAGAACGCAGCTAAAACGTACTCAGGCCGGTTGCTTCCATTACGCGATATAACGTTCGTAGCCACAAGCTATCATCGGCATAGGTAGCATAATCAAGGCTAAACTGGTTGCCATCCACGTTGTGCCATTGGTTATCAAACCATTGTTCACCTTCTGCTAAAGGCTCTGCCGACATCGGCCCTCGCAGCACAACGCTAGTTTCGAGATTGAGATTATGTAGATTGCGGCGGGTGAAGTTTGTGGAACCTAGCAGCATCGCCCCCTGCCCCTGGCTATCACGATACAGCACCCATTTTGAGTGGCATTGCTCACCTTCGGTGGCACACCAACGCACGGGAACACCTGCACTCATAAGTTCATGGGCTACTGGGCGATTCGGCACACCATTCTTCTCTCGACCAAAAGCATCTTTATTGGGGTCTAGCAAAACCCGCACCGCTACTCCGCGCGCCACTGAGTGTCGTAAAGCACGAACCACTTGTCGATCCGATAAATAAAAAGCTGCCATATCAATATGATCACCTGCCTGAGCTTTATTGATAATCTCCAGTAGTGCCCGCTCTACCGAACGCTCGCTCACTATTTGTAGTGTGATTGAGCCGCTCTCTGCGGTTTCTTCAGTGGCCTCGAGTTCTGAACGTACTACACCCGTTTCTATGATTGGGCCATCAGAAAACGCGAGCACCGCCATTTCAGATTCCAGTAAATCCCATGCTGCTTGGCCGCCAAACCGCAAGGCAACATTGCTGTGTGCACTGCTACCATCATGCGGGTTTGCTGAAGTAACAAGTGCCAATAACGCATTGTTGTTATCAGCAATAATCAATTTCCGATGATTCGCTTTAAAATTCAAAAGTGCTAGGTAGCTACGTAGTGAAACTCGTCCTTCGCCAAAGGGATTCGGCAGCGTATTTGCTTCGCTATTTCCGAAAGGTTGCGCAAATGGGCGCCACCACGCAGAGTAAATCGGATTACTATCGCGCAAGCGTGGTAATTTTGTGAGCGTTACGTGAATGCCTGCAGCCTCTAAAGCGGTAAAGTGTGCAGAAGGCAAACCTCCGTAGATACTATTCAATGGATCAGAAACCACATAAATCTCAAGCTCTGGATACTGGTGCTTTTGGGTAATAAGCGCCTGAGTAAGCTCTGACGAAAGGGAACGATGTGTTTCGCCTAATGCCCCCTGAAAGCTATTGAACAAGAACATATCAACGAGCACAAACTGCCGCGCATCACTAATGATGGTTAATATTTCATCGAATATTTGTTGCTCGATAACCCGTTCGCCATTGGCATCAGTGTATGTGCTATCAGATAAAAACTCAGCATCCTCAACGCTGCGCTCCGGACCGCTGTAATCCAAACCTTCAGGTAACGGCTTATACGATTGATAAACCCCAATGCTTAACAAAACTAAAAATATGGCTGCTAATAATTTTTTCAAAGGAATCATCCATTAAACACAGTGAAACTTAAGCCCACGTAGGCCGCATAGCCGAGTAATAGCAAGGCTCCCTCGAACCGCGTTAGCCGCTTACCCGTGTATAAAAACACCGCTAAAATCAATGCCGCACCGAGCATGACCCACTGATCAAACTGCAATATCCGGCTGTGAACCGGCAACGGTTGTAAAAGCGCCGAAATACCGAGAATGCCCAACAAGTTAAATATATTACTACCCAGAATATTGCCTATCGCTACATCAGCATGACGCCGAAATGCCGCAATTACAGAAATAGAAAGCTCAGGTAAAGAGGTGCCAACGGCAACCAATGTGAGGCCGATAACCGCCTCGGAAAGCCCTAGCGCTTCGGCGATACCTACAGCACCTTTTAGCAGCACTTGCGAGCCACCAATTAGTAGCAGTAAACCAAACACCACTGCCGTAGTAATCCACAACACCGTGCGCGGCAATGCGGTAATTTCTGTTGCTTCCGCTTTGTGTAATTCTGCCGAAGGCGCAGAACCAAAACGTTCCGTGCGGTAAGCCCAGAATAGATAAGCAAATAGCGTCACCAAGAAAATAGCAGCATCAATACGCGCCAACGCACTACCGCCCACCAACACCAAAAATAGCACGGTTGCGGCCACCACCGTTACGGCATCCCGCCGCAGCACTAAAGGCTTTACGGCCAAAGGCGTAATCACCGCACACAAGCCTAGAATCAGAAGGATATTACTGATATTACTGCCAACAACGTTGCCGATAGCAATATCCGGCCGCGCATTCATGGCGGCATCAATGGAAACCACTAACTCAGGGGCCGAAGTACCAAAACCAACGATAAGTAGGCCGCTCAGCAATGGTGAAACACCCATTTTATTGGCTGCTGCCAGAGAACCACGGATCAACGCTTCGCCACCCGTAGTTAACAGCACCACACCCAACGCAACCAGCAACAGGTTGATAATCATTTAAGGCTCCCTTTCGCCAAACACTATTATTGCCGTTCTTCTTCTAAACATCTTCGTTTAATATCATACATGTTGCTATCTGCAACACTCAAAAGCGTATCGATATCTTCACCATCATCTGGGTAGCAGGCCACACCAATGCTGCATGAGGGCATCTCGAGCCCTTTAAACTCAGTCCCTAAAGGCTCCGACATTACCGTCATGATCTGCTGAACTACGTTGGTAACTGCATCAACAGATTGGATATCGGTTAACAACACCGTAAATTCATCGCCTCCCATACGCGCCACGGTATCGGTTTCACGAAGATGATTTTGCAAGCGTTGAGCAACTGCGCGCAGTACACGGTCTCCCATCGAATGCCCATATTCATCATTAATATTTTTAAAGTTATTTACATCAATGAATAACAAAGCAAAATGCGATTTATGGCGGCGAGCCGAGTTCAACGCCGATTTCAACCGATCATTAAATAACGAACGGTTGGTTAAACCGGTGAGTGGATCATGATGTGCAAGGAAACGCAGCTCATCTTCTGCCTGCTTAAGCGCACTTACATCGCGCGCAACACCAATGCGTACTTGCTCTTCTTCATACCACCGGGCCGACCAAAGAATATAAACAACTTCGCCATCTTTACGCAGGTAGCGATTGCGAAAATCAATATGCGGCTGGCCTTTCATTACGCGCTCAATCGAGGCTTTGGATATCGCCAGATCTTCCGGGTGCATGTAATCGGTGATCACGGTACCGATAAGCTCCGCAGGAGAATAGCCGAGTAATTTTTCGCAAGAATCACTTACAAAAACAATATGATTTTCAGAATCCACAACAAAAACTGTATCGAGCATCAAGTTGATCAGTTTCGGGGCAAGCGCTTCTATATTGACGGGCATATTATAAAGTTCCGTTTTCCCTACGTAAAAAATAACATGGGCAAGTAAAGATGTTTTATATTCTTCCGAAAGCATATACCAGAAATGGCGCAAAGCACACAACGATAAAGCAGGCAGCAAGCAACTTTCGACTCACCAAAAAAAAAGCTGCCAATATTTGGCAGCTTTCTTCATCGTTCAACTTACTCGTTTAGAACCGACCTTTAAAACCAATCGCAAAGGTGCGGCCATACTCTTCAAATTGTAGCGTATAGTTCGAGCTACCTTGATAAAGTTCTAATGGCTCATCGGTGATGTTTGTTATTTCAAACACGATTTCAACCTGCTTGTTCACCTTATATGAAGCTGTCCAATCTAACTGCGTATGGTCAGTAACATATATATCGTAACGCGCATCATCACCCACTTCAGTAAGCATCTTATCGCGGTGTGAAAGGCTCACACGCGTACCAAAGCGTTCGCGCTCGTAACCCACATACAAGTTGCCCGATAATTCCGCAGCATCCGGAAGCGCAAAGTTCTCACCCGCACGCTCAAATAATTCAAGGTTGGTATCAAGCACGGTTAAGTTCGCACCCACCAAGAGCCCTTGCAAATTATCAGCGGTAAAGCTGTGCTGTAAGTTCAACTCCATACCCGCTACAGAAGCTTCAGTACTATTGGTTGGGCGAGTAACATCAAAGCCCGCAAACTCAGGTACGTTGTTCGAAGTAAGCTCAACAACATAGTTATCGATATCCTTGTAGAATGCACCTACCGAGAACACGCTACCTTCGCTGTAGTACCAATCGTAAACCAAATCAAAGTTCATCGCTTCGTAAGGCTTCAGATCTGGGTTGCCCAAATCAACTTCATTATCTTCACGGTCAACCGAAGCTCGTGGCGAAATATCTGAAAAGCTCGGACGTGCAATGGTATTTGTCCAAGCACCGCGCAATACCATATCAGGGGCTAATTCATAAGCTACGTGCAAGCCCGGTAAGAAGTTAGTGTAATCTGAAGAAACAGAACGCTCACTTACTTGTAAGGAACCATCTTCCAAAAACTCAAGTTGGTTACCTGTTGCAGAGTAACTCGTGCGCTCAACCCGAGCACCAGCGATAACACGCGTGCGATCTAAATCCCACGTTGCCATCAAGTAACCTGAAGCAACATCTTCATCAGCGATGAAATCTTCTGCGATTTGCAGTTCAATCGCCTCCTGCTCGTCTTGTGGACGCAGGTTGAAATCGCCACGGTTCGCATTGAAGAAATCAATGTATCGACCTGAACTAATTCCTTGGCCAAGGTTTCCTAAGCCGTAACTTGGCGCAGCTATAGTAAGCGCATCAAGGCGTGCATCAGGTACGTTGCGAAGTTCAATTTCATTTACATCAACATCTTTGTTCTTCCACCGTAAATCTACCCCGGCTTGCAAGGTTAGTGCTTGATTATCAAGCGCATACGGGAAGGTTGCATCAAAGCCAACATTATATTCATTATCATCAATGATTTTAGGCTCTAATACCGCCCGATCAAGCACATAGTTTGCGTTATCAAGATGCGTAGTATCCGCAACGCCATCTTTTAATATGCTGAACGTAGGAATACCTGAACCAATGCGATAAGTAGCATCTAAATCGCCTTGATCAAACTCGTAACGGCCTTCGTTTTCATCGAGAACCCGCTCTTTCGTGGTAGAAATACCCGCGCGGTAGCTCAAATCCCACGTTTCAAATGTATGCTCACCACCAGCTGTGAACGCTAGCGTATCTTGTTCTTTGGTGCGGAAACGAATACGGCGGCGGAACGCATCTTCTGGCATTTCAGAAATAACACCTTGCTCACCATCAAATGCTGTTAAATCGCCATCTTCAAATACGTAAATGCTACGCTGACGCGTTTCTGCATCTTTAAACACACTGTAAACCGTATTTGCAAAGAACTTGGTGTTCGCATCTGGGCGATACTCTAAGTTCAAGTTCGTGCCTAAACGCTCGCGATTCACGTAGTATTTACGCTGCTGCGCTTCAATCACCGAGAATACTTCATCATCGCCGAAATCAACCATATCGTATTCAGCTTCGATGTTATCTGATTCAAGTTTGCGATCGAGGAAGTTCACACCGAAGGAAACACCGAAGTGTTCATTCAATACGTCGCTAAAATTAAACTGAAGTTTTGGGCTAGTTTCGCCGCTTAACTCATTGTAAGAAGCTTCTGCACGATAGCGTATGTTGCGGCCTTCACGATCAAAAGGAGAGGCTGAGCGCACATCTACCGAACCACCAATCGCATCACCTGGCATATTTGGCGTAGGTGCTTTCACTACCGAAATGCCCTCTACCGAACCTGTTGGAATTACATCTAATGGCACAGCGCGTGAGCCACTTTCTGGGGTACCAATGCGCATCCCATTTACCGTTACCGTGCTCAAACCTGCATCGATACCGCGTACGCTAACAAAACGGCCTTCGCCTTGGTCACGAGAAATGGATGCGCCGGGAATGCGTTGCAATGATTCTGCCACGTTTTGGTCAACAAATTGGCCCATATCATCGGCTTCGATGAAGTTTGCTACCGCATCAGAAGCGCGGTAAGCATTTAACGCGCGGTTTTGCGCTTCACGCTGACCGGTAACTTGAATTCGTTCAATGTTGGCAGACGCTGGTGCCAATACAATTTCAAGCATTTCCGTGCTTTCACCTGCCACCTCAACCGCTTGTTCAACACTCGGTAAACCAAGATATTGGAAGCGCAAGGTAACGTTGCCATCTTCTACTTGGCGTAACACAAAACGGCCATCTTGGTCGGTGAATACGCTGCGCGAGGTACCCATAACCTCAACTTGCACACCACTCAATGGTTGGCCATTGGCATTTTTTACTTCACCCTGAACTGTTGTAGCAGCTTGTACTACGCCAGCCATGGGCAGAGCCAAAGCCAAGAGCACAGCTTGGGCAGTAACTTTTCGTGAGAAACGTTGCTTTAGCGACATTGTGAGTACCTTTGAAATAGTTATAGTTTGAAAGACCGCTAGACGGTATATCACTCACATGACGCTTTTGTGCGAACCATGTTACAGGTACGCGACATTTCAATGACAAAACACATTTGAAGGCTAGGTTTGTCACCGAATCGTCATTAAACTTTGTTATATTCGATGGATAAACTGCCACACTACGGAATTTTCTTATGCCGCTTTTTACTCGATTTGCTGCTCTTTTGATAACGCTAACCCTGCTCTCTGCACCTTTAGCGGCAGCCACAAATCACGCAGAACCGGCACGAGAACAACTACGCAAAAACCAAATTGTGGAAGTAGCCCTAAACGAATTGCACCCTACCCAAGGGGTAATTGCGCATGCGCAGGTGGCTTATAAACTCAACCGCTATCGTTTCGAACCACAAAAACAATTAGATGATATCTGCGAAGCGCGTGGGTTAGGCCGCGCTACCCAAACGCAACCACCCGAGGCCAGCCTTGAGCAACCCAGTTGCACACGCGATGGCAAAGCCCCCAAGCTTAATGATATGAAAACAGCGGTGGTAGGCCCCGGCGGGCAGCTTTACCTCACCGATGGCCACCATACATTTTCTACTTTTTATGAAATGCCTGAAGGCGGTGCCGGTTTTAAAGTGAACGTGGTAATTACCCATAATCAATCGGAGCTTAGCGAAACCGAATTCTGGCGTTGGATGCAGCAGAATCAACTCACATGGTTGCGAAACGCAGAAGGTGAACCGCTCAGCCCACAACAATTGCCAACCTCAGTTGGCCGTGCGAATTTAGCGAACGATGATTTTCGTGCTGCCATGTACTTTTTGCGTGGGTTAGCCTGGAACAAGCCAGATCCTGCGGTTCCGTTCGTTGAATTTTATTGGGCAAATCATTTGCGCGAACAAGACATGCTGCAACCGCCAGCAAACTTGGAAAATATACAACATTATATGCGTTGGTTGAGTAAGCTAGCCGGTTACATCGGTGGTATGGATGGCGGCATTGTTATCAACGAAAGCGGTGCCCGAGGGCAACAAACGGCCGCTAACTTGGGCAAATTTAACTCAGGCGAAGAACGTGAGCTTGAAGCTCTGATTTGCGATGAACAAGCGCTCGGGAAGCTTGCTTATGCGCTGCTGAATACCAATGCTGCGGAATTGCGGCGCTGTATTTTGAACCAACAGCCTATTGCGAATACAGAGCTCGAAGTTGCCGAAGGGCTTGTGCTGGCCATGATTGAAATTACCAGCGGCAGCCAACAGAAATGGCAACAAAATCACAGCAATGAGAATTGGCTAGAGTGGGAACTGCAAGACGGCAGCCCACGTTGGGTTCAGTTTCTTGGTTATCCAGCAAACTACGGCATTATTCCGAATACATTGCTGGAAAAATCAGAGGGCGGCGATGGCGACCCTCTCGATGTACTCGTTTTAGGCTCACCACTACCACAAGGCGAACTCATCGCAGTAAGAATTATCGGCGTCATGACCATGCGCGATAATGGTGAACAAGATGATAAGCTTATCGCGGTAGACCCCAACCACCCAGTTTTCGGTGCGGTTACCGATATTGCCGTGCTCACCGAAACCCACCCCGCGATTCCGAAAATATTGCAATTGTGGTTCGAAAACTACAAGGGCGAACGCGGCTCAATAACCAATGTGCGTTTTGAGCCGCAAGATGTAGCTATGGAGATATTGCAGCGGGCGCGTTAACCGTGCCGTTCTGTATTACCTTCTGAATACTGTGCAGGTTGCTGATATCCTGCGCCGGGTTTTCGGAAAACACCACGAAATCCGCAATGTAACCTTCAGCTAAATGCCCTAGCTCGTGATCACGTTCAAGCACTTGGGCACCATTGCTTGTTGCCAGTTTCAACACTTCAAACGCAGAAATACCAGAATCGGCGAGCAGCTCCATTTCCTGAAAATAACTTACACCAGGAATCACCCATGGGTTCCCAAGATCAGTGCCCACAGTGAGCAACACTCCTTCATCATGCAAACGCTTCACAAAAGCCTGAACATTCGGCCATACCTGTTGCGCCTTATCGAAATCACTAGCTTCCCAACCAATATTAAAATGGAAAAAGGTGCGCCAATTCTCTACCAGCTCTGGATGCGCATGCATCAATTCTGGGTGTTCGGTTACGCCCGGCTGATTGCCATAAAACGCGTTATAAAAAACAATCAGGGTAGGATCAACCGAGGTATTGTGCTCCACCAGCGCAGCAATCATCGATTCAACTTCCGCACTTTCAAAGTCAGCTGCCGCATACCACTCAAACCAATTGAAATTACCGGGCCGAAGTTGCGCGAGATACTCTTCACGAGTTTCCGCTGGTAGCAAATCGGGCGATACCGGCATAGCGTGCACAAGATGGTTAACACCCCGTTCTGCGCCCACCTGCCAACTCACTGATTCTAAATGCCCTATTACCGGCAACTCCCAACGTTTGGCTTCTGCTGCAGCCAACGAGATTTGCTCTGCATCTAGGCCGGTATAAAGCTTGATAAAATCAACGCCCTGCTCAGCTTGATAGCCCACCGCTTCGCGAATTGAAACCGCGTTATCTACCCCAACCGCCAACCCAGTGAAAGGAATGGTGTTGATAATCGAACCCGCTACAAATGCGCGTGGGCCAATGACAGTGCCTGATTTCTGGGCATTTTTATACGCCAGATTTGCACGTGTATCGCCGCCAGGATTACGAATCGATGTTATCCCAAATTCAAGCATTTTTTGCGCATTCCACTTTGCAATTTCCAGCTGATTATCGGCGAACATTTCAACGTTATTGCCCTCAATGGTGAAGGATACAGCCCCCAAGCTTATGTGCGCATGGGTATCAATAAACCCAGGCGTAACATAACCACCCGCAAGGTTAACAACCTCGGTATCTTCAGATACATCCGGCCGCTCGGTGCCAACGTAGGTAAAGCGGCCATCGGTAACTAACATGTAAGCATTAGCCGTTTGCTCACCACGGCTGGTGTGCAATAGATTGGCATTCTCGTAAAGAATGGAAGATGGCTTCGGCGATTCAGCGAAAGTGGCGGGGGTGAAAAAAAGTGCCTGCCCAAGCAGGCACCAGAACGAAAGTGATAGAAGGTGTTTCATTGTAAATTCCTCTGTTTAATATCAATACAGAGGGGTTAGTCGTGGTGGTGCTTTTTTTCTTACAAAACTTATTACTAAATTTATTGCAACAGCGTTTCGAGCACCTGTTCACTCGCCTTTTTACAACGATGAAACCAAATAGCCGCGCCTGTAATACCGGTTATCAAAACAAGATCAATAAGCAAATCAACCCGAAAAAATCCGGTGCCAGCGCCACCAACGCCGTTTAACACCAGTGCAGCACCTAAATATACGAGTGTAACAATGCCCACAAATACCGTGGCATAGAAGCTTAGGCGCCAGCGCCAAATTTCTTGCTTCACTAGTTGAATATGCTCCTGCAATGATTCATCAAGCGATTTACTTTTCATGAGATTAAAGCTGCGCCAGCGGCTGAAACAAAGGGGAATAAAAAGGCTCCAGCCCCATACCACCATGAATATTGTCCACACTTGCACGATCACATCACTTTTTTGTATTAGGGTGGTAACCGCGAACGCAGTAACGAGTAACAAAATACAGATTTCCAGCAATAGATTGAAACCCATTACCCGGCGTTGTTTTTTGTATCGCCGCTGTAGTGCTGCAATATCCACCTTTTTACTCGGCGTTTCGGCCTGCCAGAGCTGGCTTAGATCGTTGAAATTATCGTTACTCATTACTTTTTATCCTGCTTTTGAAGCAACTCAATAAGCTGCTGTTTGCCG
The DNA here is from genome assembly GCF_003987345.1 of Aliidiomarina shirensis. Taxonomy (GTDB): domain Bacteria; phylum Pseudomonadota; class Gammaproteobacteria; order Enterobacterales; family Alteromonadaceae; genus Aliidiomarina; species Aliidiomarina shirensis. The sequence continues at coordinate 411,782 of NZ_PIPP01000002.1, forward strand.
CGGTTTACCCGTACACCCACATTTGATTCGCTAAGCCCCAAGGTTTCGGCAATTTCAATGTTGCTCAAATCTTCGAGTTTCAACAACATTACTTGGCGCAAGCTTAGCGGTAACCGTTGAATAGCACGTATCAGCTGCTTCGATTCCTGCGCTTGCACAACCCCCTGCTCTGGATTGAAAGCATCGGAAACCACCTCTTCATCAGAAACAGTAGCTAACTGCCGCTTAGAGCGGCGTATGTGATCAACGGCTACGTTATGAATCACTCGGTAAATGTAAGTATTTAACGCGCATTGCTGGTTGAAGTTCTCGAGCGCCCGCCAAACTTCAAACGCCATTTCTTGCGCCAATTCATCGCGAAGCGCCGGGTTAACTTCATAACCTGAAGCGGCCCGAAACATCCGTGGCCAATACTGTTGAATTGTATTGTCACGCGCCAGCGATTCTGAAAGCGATGAGGAAGGAGATGTGCTCAAGTTGTTTTTCCTAGATTCGGTTCTACCAACATAATTTATATTCGGTACTTATAGTCGAAGGCAAAGCCATAATCTTACAAAATAATTTTATGTAAGGAATTTTTATTTTAAGCGACTCATAGAGCTGAACTTGTTTATCACTTTATAAGGAAACGCTCATGGAACACATTCGAAACCTCAACAAAAAAGTTGTACTAGGCTCAATCTGGTCGTTTGTAGCGGTAAGTTTGGTCATTCTTGGAACCACATTCTTTGTTACTGAGAACAATACCGTTGCAGTAGTAGCACTCACCGCCGCAGCGGTGATTACCGAAGGGGCTATTTGGTTAAGCGCCGCATTGCTTGGGCTTGCCGTTGTAGATGCCCGCAAAAAGCTATGGGGCATGTTGCGCGGGAAAGCTTAAGGGTTGGTTAAGCGCTTAACCTTGCCGAAGTTGGCAAACTAACGTTTGCTAGCGGGGTTAAGCGCTTTTTATGTGAAACAATCACCACATCAAATCGTCAGGAATTTTGTAATCCGCATACGGATCTTCTTCATCGGCATCATTCTCAACCACATCATTCACATTCAATAAAACAATTGCCGTTGGAATGCGCTGCTGAATTTTATCCGCAACCTGCGCTGGAATCAGGGCATAACCATTATTATCGCGAGCAATGGCAAGCTTGCCTTTGGTGAGCTCATTATGAATCTTCTGATTCACATATAACCGCTTCACCAAGTTACCATCAGCAAAGTTAAACGCCACTTCACCTTGGTGAGATATTCGGTTCACGTTAATTAACTGCCGCACCTGCGCCGCAATCGCTTTTTCTTCCGCTTCGGCTTTGCGCTGGCGATTCAGCTCTTGATCACGCGCCACCTGCTCACGCCGCTGCTCGGCAACTGAAAGCGTAGCTTCATTCACAATCTTCTGCTTCTTGCCCACTTGCTTGCGCTGCAAATGCTTCTCTTTTTTCATCTTCTTGAGCTTTTTCTCATCTGCCAAGCCCGCTTTCAGCAGTTGCTCTTGTAACGCATTTTTCATAGCTGCTCAGCCTGTAAACGAACCGTAGTAACACTCATGGTAAAAGCCTTTATACATAAATAATTTAGTGCATTGTAATTAAGAGGGGGTCGTAGAGCAATCATACTGCGCTGTGAGTGCCAATACCTTTTTGAGCCGCCGCACTTCTTCTTTCGGCGTGTACCCAAACAAGCGCTTGAACTCGCGGCTAAACTGCGAGGCACTCTGATAACCCACCGTATCTGCTGCCGTAACCGCATTTACGCCGTGGCGAATCATCAGCAAACGCGCGTTATGCAGCCGTATAGCTTTAATATATTGGTTTGGCGACGTTTGGCTAACCTCCTTAAAGTGAACATGAAATGCCGGAACACTCATATGCGCCATGTCGGCTAACATCGCTACCGTTAAGCTACTCGCATAGTTGCTATGAATGAACCGTAACACCTGCGCTATTCGTCCATAGTGTCCACCAAACTGCAGCGAAGCACGAAGCTGCGCGCCCTGCTCTCCCTTTAACACCCGGTAAAATATCTCGCGAATAATCATCGGCCCGAGCAATTTCGCTTCTTCAGGCACAGCCAAAGCCTCGAGTAGCCTTAAAACTACATCTGCGAGCTTTGGTTTTATCGGGCTTGCATAAAGGCTAACGGGGGGTTCGTCTAGTTGCGCGTTTTCATCATCAAGTGCCACCGCAATCTCTGCAATAGCGGCTTGATCAATGCGCAAGGCAACCCCAAGCATGGGCTCGGTTTCACTGGCCTCGGTTTCCACAATAAAGGGCAGTGGAATAGAAAGCACCAAGTAGTGATTCGCATCATATACATACACTTTCCCCCCATGAAACCCACGTTTTCGCCCCTGCACAACAATAACAATGCTTGGTTCATAAAGTGCTGGTGTAATTTCCAGCGAACGATTCGAGCGCATCAAGGTTACGTCGTCTAGAATCGATTGCGTATAGCCCTCGTTAGGAGCTAGGTGCTTGATTAGCTCAACCAGGCGCGCCTGCTGAATATTAGAATTTGGTGTGCCCGCTATCATTGCTGAAAATCACTCTCTTAAAACCGGCAAATAGAATTAGCTCATATTAAAACATATAAAATCTATTTTCAGCTTCCATTCAATAGTTTTAGGCAATCAAAGCATATAATTCCACCTTATTCTTCAGCTTCCAACTCCTTAAACTAGTTCTCGTAGCGTCATTACCCTTATGCCGCAATGAATACTAATGGAGAATCAACATGAGCAATTCAAAATCACGCAAAGTTATTTTAGTTACTGGTGCGAGTAGCGGAATTGGCAAAGCTGTGGCTGTGCATTTAGCAGCAGCCGGACACTATGTAGTACTTGGTGCTCGGCGAACTGAGTTGTTAGAAGCTTTAGTTGATGAGCTTCGCTCTGAAGGGCACCAAGCTTCCTGCCAAAAACTAGATGTTACCGATTTAGCCGATATGCAGAAATTTGTAGAATTTGCAGAAGCAACCTACGGGCCAGTAGATGTAATCGTTAATAATGCGGGCGTAATGCCGTTATCACCTTTGAACGCCCTTAAGGTAGATGAATGGAACCACATGATTGATGTGAATATTCGGGGCGTACTAAACGGCATCGCCGCTGTGTTACCCAATATGGAAGCCAGAGGATGTGGCCAAATCATCAACGTTTCCTCTATTGGTGGGCATAGTGTTTCGCCAACTGCTGCGGTTTATTGTGCAACCAAATATGCCGTGCGCGCCATTTCCGATGGACTACGCCAGGAAAGTGATCAGATTAGAGTTACCGTAATTAGCCCTGGGGTAGTTGAATCAGAATTGGCTGATTCAATTTCCGACGAAAGCGCCCGCGAAGCGATGAAATCATTCCGACAAATCGCAATTCAACCGCACGCAATCGCCCGCGCTATCGGTTACGCCATCGACCAGCCAAATGATGTTGATGTTAGCGAAATAATTGTTCGCCCAACCGCCAGCCCGTTTTAAGTAAGGAGAAGCATAATGAATATTCAGAATTTAATTAAATTAGTTGCGGCTACTTCATGGCTACTCGTTGTAGCTAGTTTTTCTGCTGTGGCTACAGTTGACGAAACAAATGCAAAGGATAGAGCTGAATTTACGAATACAGCACTCGTTCAGAAAGCTTTTGACGATTGGGCTGATGGCCGTGGTAGCGTGTTTGAGCTACTGGCAGATGATGCAGTTTGGACAGTTGCAGGTTCAAGCCCGGTTTCGGGTGTTTATCACACACGACAAGAACTAATCGAAAGCGCTGTAGAGCCAATTCATAATCGCCTTGCAACGTCCATTCGGCCCGAAGTGAAGCAAATTATTGCACAAGGCAACCAAGTTGTAGTGTTGTGGGATGGCTATGCGCAAACGCACGAAGGCAGCCAATACGTGAATAGCTACGCTTGGCATTTAGTTTTTGCCGACGGCAAAATCACAGAAGTTACTGCGTTTTTAGATACGTGGGCGCTTAATGAGTTGATGAAGTGAGTGCATTATACACACCAGTATATTTAAGAGCGGCCTCTCTCTCAGGGTTTGAAATACTACTTAAGAGCGAGGCTGCCTGAATAACTCGTTCCCGATAACTACATGCTCTGAGCTAAAGCTACTGCATCGGCTCCGGCAGGAAAATGTAGCTGATCAGATTCATCGTTTGCCGCCCGCCACACCACTTCAGCTACATCGGCTGGTGTAGTAATAGCACTTAAACTTCCCATGCCACTGAAAACCTCATTCGCAAAAGGAGCGTATTCTTCAGGAATTAGCCCGCGCATTCGCTCTTCCCCATTTGCAGTAAAATTAGTTGAAGGCCCGTAACCGGGTTCAACCAGTTTTACGCGAATACCTAAAAACTTTAATTCATGCTCTAGAGATTCCGTAAACCCTTGAACCGCCGTTTTACTAGCCGTGTAGCTCGCCACGAGTGGGAACGGCGCTAATGTTGTACTGGAGGTGACATTTACAATGGTTCCGGCACATTTCGCACGAAAATGCGGGATCACCGCATGACACATGTTCATTACACCAAATGTATTAGTTTCGAATACTTCCCGCACCGTACGCATTGGTGTTGCCTCAAACGCACCAAACAAGCCAATGCCCGCGTTGTTTACCAACACATCAATAGGGCCGCATGCGTTCAACGCCTGGGCTATACTATCTGGCTGGGTAACATCGAGCGCAAGGATTTGAAGGTGATCAGATTCCGGCAATATATCGTGTCGAGGCGTTCGCATGGTGGCGATAACCTTCCAGCCTTGAGCAAGAAAATATTTCGCAATCTCTAAGCCATAGCCTGAAGAGCAGCCTGTGATAAGTACAGTGTTCATAAGTAACTCCGTTATAAGTAATTGACTCGGAGTGAACTATAAGACAATCTTTCTGGACGCAAAATAATCTAGAATCCTTATAATTTTAGAGTTAGTATGATTATGTCTGATCCATTATCAGAAGTAGTAAAGTTTCTGCAGCCGCAAGCGTTGTTAGCTAATTTAATTAGCGGCCGCGGCAATTGGGCCATTCGCTACTCAGAATTCGGCTTACCCAGCTTTTGCATCATGCTCGAAGGAAGCTGCCTGTTGGCTATCGAAGGGCAAGAACCAACGACCATTACAGCCGGTGATTTTATATTACTGCCCACAACGCCAAGTTTTACGATTTCCAGTTTCACCCAGACAACCCCGGTTTGCTTTGATCCGAACACTGTGGCCGGTAGGAAAGAAGAATTGCGATACGGTGAGCAAGAAGGTCCTGCTGATATGCGCTCGTTAGGAGGCTCGTTTCAGTTTAATTGCACCAACCCAGATTTGTTGGTGTCCATGCTTCCCCGCGTAATTCATGTACGAGGTTCAGAGAGGCTCTCGCAACTTGTGCAATTGGTGGCTGATGAATCGATATACGAACACCCCGGCAGCGAATATATACTTTCTCGGTTGGCGGAAATGCTGTTAATCGAATCGATGCGGTCAACAACTACAGGCACCGCTCCGCCGGGCCTGCTCAGAGGTTTAGGGGATGAGCGATTAGCTCAAGCACTCAAAGCATTCCACAATGATATCGCCTACCCTTGGACAATTATAAAGCTTGCTAAAATTGCTGCGCTATCGCGATCGGCATTCTTTGAACGCTTTTCTAAAACCATAGGTATAACCCCAATGGATTACATCGTTAATTGGCGCATGGAACTAGCAAAGGAACTTTTGCAGAAAGATAAGGCTATTTCAGAAATCGCTGTTTTGGTAGGGTATGGATCGTCTAGCGCGTTCAGCGTTGCCTTTAAAAAGAGGTTCGGACAAAGCCCTAGCCGTTTTGCAGATGAGCCAAGAAAGGATTACTGAAACGCGCGTTGAATCCAAATAAAGGATCTTGAATTGTTCTGGTATTGAATGGAGCATTGATTATTCCAAGGCCAGCTTGCGCTAGCTCGATAATGCCTGCTACAGTTTCATCGGAGGAATACACTGATCTAGGTAACTAATAAAGTAAACCCTAAGAAGTACAACAATCGAAGGAAAGGATTATGAACTTACATATTACGCTTATTCCCGTGATCTCTATCATTGCCGGCGTTTTGATACTGATTAAGCCCAAGCTTTTGAACTATGTTGTAGCTATTTATCTGATTGCAATTGGTGTGATTCAGATTTTTGGTTTGTAAATTTTGGAAGGTAGCCCGGCATACCCAGCAAAGGAGTCGGGCTGTTTTTTGTTACTATGCGGGGTTTACACAATAAGAAAAGAATAACAGTAACTGCAGCAAATATTTCTGCGGCTAAGAACACTACTCTACATGTATCTAGCTCGTAATACCCGATCGTTGCCATCAAACTCAATGATGCACTGGTGGGCCCCAAGATTAAGCTTACTGGTAAATACAATCCGCGAGCCATCTTCCGTAGCAACCTGCCCGTAGCTTGATAAGTTTGCGGTATCTAATTGGCGCACCACACTGGTTTTTTCAACGCCCTGAGAGAAATTACCGCACAGGAAATAAATCTCTTCACGAGCGGAATTCCAGAAAATCGCAGCTACGACCAACGCGATAAAGAACATAGCGATTACCAGTACGCGGAGCTTATTACTTTTGAACATTAAGGTAATTCCAAGAATCTATTTCTACCTCTTCCAGTAACGCATTACTGAAAAATCAACGCCCGCCATAAACGGCCGAGTGAAACGAGGTCCGGCGACCGAAGGGAGCGTATTTTATGGCTTGGTTATGCATTTAGTCGTACCACCACGCCTGAGTTTTCATAAACTCACAAAACTGAGATTTGTGATATTGAGCCATTACCCCTTCTGCATTAAGAGCGTCGCGCTTCAATATATACCCTTCAATTATCTTTAATGAATTTGGAACGGTAATCCATTCATATTTTGAGTCCGCCCCTGAAACTATGCCCTGCACTTTTTCGGCAGCCTTCTCCGCACGTTCCTTCGTAAGATCAGACTCAGCTATACGCATATCTGGCGCAACATCCTCGTTAACGGGACACAAATTTTCAGCCCTAGCCACCACGCTTGATAAGAGTAAAGCAATCAATAACAGAAATTTCATCAAATACCCTTCGAATGCATAACGCCCGAAATAACCGGCGTGCTTTAGCGCGTCCGGCGCCGCAGGCGCACAGTTAATTGACTTGTAATGTTTGCTTATAGCCATACTAACCCTTGATAGGGTTTAGACTTCAACGATTCCAAACGACTTTGTAGGCTACCGCTATGGATTTCCAATTTATGGCCGTCAGGATCGAGCAAGTATAAAGAAAGTCCTTCGCTTCTATTTTGTTTCCATTCAACGACATGTGCTTCCCGAAGCTTTTTAGTAACTGGTTCGAAATTCTCTTCGGAAACATCAAACGCGATGTGACAGTAATCTTGGCTCGGATGCACTTCGTCACAAGACAAGCAAATCCAAGTAGCCCCCAAGCTCAGATATGCCCCACTATCCCAGCTGACATGTGCCTTCATTCCTAATAGACGCGTATAGAACTCCAACGAACGTTCAAGGTCACTTACTGCAATAGTAATATGATTTATTCCTCGTAACACTGACTCTCCTCAGCGAACATAACGCCTGCGTAATAGGCGCGAGCCTGCGAGCGTCCTAATTGACGCACTTGTTAGACGCGGTCTCACTACTTTGCCTCCAGTAGTTCTCTTAACGGATCTGGAAGTAGTAGCCGCGACTTTTCAGTGATAGATTTTTCATGCTTTTGCCAAAGTACTCCAAAATAGATAATGCCGAGCCCAATAGCCGTTAAAGCGACAGGAAACAACCAGCTATCTTTAAAAACGTCAGACGCCAGATACCCCAGATAACCACAACTTCCGAGAGCACCAAAAATAACGAACACCCTACGAATCAACAACACGCCTATACCTATCATTAATAGATTAATACAGAAATATATGAATTTTGACAGTTCGCTATCTGAGTGTTGAGAAGATAAGCCGCCCCAGAAGGCAATCACACCGAAAATATAAACCCAGAAAGCGTAGTCGGCTTTTTTATGTGAGCGAACATCAATCCAAAACGCTAGGCTTATCATTAGTACCCCCGAATACAGGGAAACCAACTTCCTTAATTCCCATGTAATATCCCCACCAGAAATCATCGCTGTTATGTCCATTGTCATGTACCAAAAAGTTACGGCAATTGGCATGATCAAAAAAGGATACTTGTACTTCCAGGCAAAAACAGCTCCCACGGCTAGCGTACCCAACTCCATATATAGCCAATGCCACTTTATATATCTGTGGTAATCTCTATATACACTTTCGTCAGGCCAGACCCCTAACCATTGCTGCAGGCCATAGATTGCTAATGGCGTTAAACAAACGACAAATGTTGCGCAAATGCCGGCTGGAATAGCCATGCTCTTCGCTGCAAACGAGCTAGAAAATCTAAAACCTACACCAGCATAAAGAAGAGATATAAAAAATATTCCTGCGCCACCAAAGGATTCCCAACCAAGATTCATGAAGAGAGTCATGGCCCCTATAGCGATAAGCCCACCAAGATAATAGAGAACGTGAGTAAAAGTAAATCTTGGAACATCTTGATATTGAGCACCCAAAAACTCGTAGAGAGCATCTGCTTGCTGCAGTGAAATTATATTTTTCGCAGCAGCATCTTCTAATTTTTTCTTTGTTACATCCATGATTGGCCTCTCGGTCTAAGGGCATCTAACGCCTCAAGAAGAGGCGCGCGCTTTTTGCGCGTCCTTCTTGCTTGACTTGTTAGGCTTTTTGAAGAATTTATCTTCGATAACAAGCTCTATATCTTTGACAATTTTCTCGATGTCTTTAATAGCTCTCTTGAGAAATGCCTCTGATAGCTGTATTTCATCACTTGAAATTTTAATACCTGAAGGCAACTTTCCTCGCTGGGACTCCCTAATTATTCCTGATTTGTGAGCAATAACATTTCTCACAAAGTAGTAATCTTTAATTTTACGAGTTTGAACAGGTGTTGGAGAATAGTTAACCTTATTTTTATAGTATTTAAGCAACTCATCAATCTTAAAGTGACCGATTGTTTCAACCTGTTTCTCAACCAACATCTCTACAATAGAGCTTCTATTCGAAATCACATCATTTAGTGTAATGACCTCATTACTCTTGAGCATTTCCGGCTTACTGGTCAAGATCTCCTCAAATAGCATTTGGCTATAAGTTTCAAAGGCGCCCCATACACTGACAAATATATTTGAATATAAAAAGAACCTGAGATCATCATGGCGCTTTCTGTCAGCTTCGATAGCTTTTTTAATAAAATTTGCAGATCTTGCGTCCATTGTGAGCTCAATATTTCCATCCTTTGATTTCTTTGTTTCAAGTTGAGGCTCAAACGACTTGGGCTTTGGGCCTGGAATGCCTTTAACGTCTTCAAGCTTTCCAAGCAGGTCGGTATAGGTTCCATCAACTTTCTCATTGATTCCAACCACACCAAGATCAAGAAGACTTTCCGTTTTCCAAGTAGACATCGAAAATCTTCTATAGGCTAATGTTACGCCGAGATATGTTGTTTTATTCATCTACTTCCTTGCGTAATACCTGTTACTAACATGAAAGCCTAACGCCGCAATCACGCGCTTGTCGAGTGCATTGCATTGTTATACTAAATTTCGTTGATTTCTTGCCGCATTTGACTCAATAGTTTACGAGACTGCGTTTGCAGCTCTTCACCCAGTCTAGTTGCCTCTTTCTGGAAAAGCTCAGTTTCCTCTGTCTTTTGGTGTTTTACTATTTCAGTAAACTGAGACATATAGGTATTTGTTATATCGAATATTTCTTGATTTAGTTTTTCGATAATTTCAAACGTGGTCAGCATTTGATCAGTTGCGATCAGTTTCAGCCTGTTGGACTCATACTTCAGCTTCATCACGTCTTGTAGGCTCTCTTGCATAATTTCTGACACCTGAGATCCAAGCCACCCTATTGTCTTTCTTTGTTGCTCTTCGTCAGCAGCTTCCGATGCAGCTAAATAATCCTGAAAATACTTATCGAAAATAGGCTGCATTCGACTGGGTATCTCGACCTGGTTCTTCTTTCCTAATGAATCAAGATCCGTAACGTACTGGCTGTATTGCGTAGCTTTTAGATCAAATAGCTTGAGTCTCCGGTCAGCATTGAACCGAAGATCTTGTTCTAGGTGCCTTAGTTCTCGGTCATGACGCTGCTTATTAAAATAGGTAAAGAGGCCCCATGCCAGATTGACCAATCCAAAAGCCCAAGCATAAAACGCAGGGCTTTCTTGTATCATGTCGTAAATAGTCTGCATGAGCCCTCTCTAGGTATAACGCCCACATTAACAGGCAAAAAATAGTTGGTTAAAATTGGCGACGCAGGAGCAAAACCAATTGTTTTTTGTCCTGTTGAATTGTTTGTTATATGTATTTTTTGCCATTGTCTTTTCTGAATTTTAAATAAAACGCTAAAAATAAAAAAGGGAAGCCTACCCACGGGTAAAACAACATCTTGAGCATTGGTATTAATTCACCCTTTTCTGCGGCATACACCCAAAAAGATGAAGATAAGGAAACCTGAAAATAGATTTCAGCCCATAACGCGCATATTGATGAAATAACAAAGAACCCAATAAGGTTTAACTTTAGCGATTTTAGTAATTCCATTTAATTTAAAACACCATACTCTAGGTACATATAACATTTATATATAACGCCCGAACACTTAGCGGCGCATGGCAGGTCGTTTAAACACATACAAGGCATTGAAATTAAATAATAAAATGAGGTGCATCCCTGTATTTTTCGATGTGAAAGTGAGCGTGCTTGTTGATTGCAGATAATGTGCGTGCGCATTATCTCCGGCAGCGGTGCTCATTATCTGGGTTGTTTAATTTACAATTGCTTAACATTACGATTTTTTTTGTAGCGAGGCAAGTTGATAACGAGAATTGGGTTGCGGCTAATTGTGCATGCGCGAATAGCGCTACAAACGGGTCGCGGAGCAATAAAAAAGGCCTATCAAGGTTTGCACCATGATAGGCCTTTCTTCTATGCCGCGGCATTGGCATTTGCCCTCCGCAGCTATTGATTATCGCTAAAAGCTAAAAATTACTTTTTCTTAGCTTTCTTGTTTGGCATATCAGTAATAGAGCCTTCCATTACTTCAGCAGCCAAGCCAATTGATTCGTGCAATGTTGGGTGGGCGTGCACGGTTAATGCGATATCTTCGGCATCGGCACCCATTTCGATGGCTAGGCAGATTTCGCCAAGTAGCTCACCTGCGTGCGAACCTACAATAGCGCCGCCAAGAATGCGGTGGCTTTCTTTATCGAAAATAAGTTTCGTAAAGCCATCCGTTGCGCCAGAAGCAATAGCACGGCCTGAAGCCGACCATGGGAACACGGCGGTTTCAATGGCGATATCTTGCTCTTTCGCTTCTTTCTCGGTTAAACCTGCCCATGCAACTTCTGGATCGGTATAGGCAATTGAAGGAATTACTTTCGGATCGAAGAAGTGTTTCTTGCCAGAAATTACTTCGGCAGCAACGTGGCCTTCGTGTACCGCTTTGTGCGCAAGCATTGGCTGGCCAACGATATCGCCGATAGCGAAAATGTGGTCAACGTTCGTGCGCATTTGCTTATCAACTTCAATGAAACCTTTATCGGTTACATTAATGCCGGCTTTATCGGCACCCAGCTTATCGCCATTTGGTGTACGGCCAACAGCCACTAACACCGCATCGTATTTCACTGGTTTTTCTGGTGCGTTTTTGCCTTCGAAGGTAACGTGAATGCCATCTTTCTTCGCTTCAACGTTAGTTACTTTCGTTTCCAGCATGATGTTATCGAACTTCGATTTCATCGCTTTGGTGAAAACTTTAATCAAATCTTTGTCAGCCGCTGGAATTAGCTGGTCCATGAACTCAACTACATCTAGCTTCGAGCCTAATGCGCTATACACACAGCCCATTTCTAAACCAATGATACCGCCGCCCAAAAGCAACATTTTCTTTGGAATGAACGGCATTTCTAACGCGTCGGTTGAATCCCAGATACGCTCATCTTCATGTGGGATAAATGGCAATTCAACAGGTTTTGAACCGGCAGCAATAATGGCGTTATCAAATTTGATAACGGTTTCTTCATCGCCAGTTACTTTAAGTTCGTTCGCGCCCGTGAATTCACCGGTACCGGTAACCACTTTCACTTTGCGCATTTTCGACATTTGGCCAAGGCCGTTGGTAAGCTGGCTCACCACTTTTTCTTTATGTGCACGAATTTTATCTAAATCAATTTTCGGCGCAGTGAAAGCAACACCCGCATCACCTAAATGCTTGGCATCATCGATATGCTTGGCAAGGTGCAGCAGGGCTTTTGAAGGGATACAACCCACGTTCAAACAAACACCGCCTAACACGTTGTAACGTTCAACAATCACTACTTCCAAACCTAAATCGGCTGCACGGAAAGCGGCTGAATAACCACCTGGGCCTCCGCCAAGAACTACAACCTGTGTTTTAATTTCGTTGCTCATGATAACCCCTATTTGTTCGCTAACTGCTGCGCCAAAAATAAAATTCAAATTCGCGCTCAAATTTGCGCAGTATTGTACCGAGAAATCCTCGGTACGTCTTGTTTAGAGTATAATTTTCCGGATATCGGAAAGCACACCGGCCAAATACACCGAGAACCGCGCCGCTAATGCACCATCAATTACCCGGTGATCATAGGAAAGGCTCAGTGGCAGCATTAACCGTGGCTCAAACTCTTTTCCATTCCATACCGGTTTCATATCGCTTTTCGATACCCCGAGAATAGCTACTTCTGGTGCATTTACGATAGGCGTAAACGCCGTACCACCAATGCCACCTAAACTTGAGATTGAGAAACAGCCGCCCTGCATATCGGCAGATTTTAGCTTGCCATCGCGGGCACGAATACTAACATCAGCCAAATCGCGAGAAAGCTCAACAATGCCTTTCTTATCCACGTCGCGGATAACTGGCACTACTAGGCCTTTCGGCGTATCTACGGCAATACCAATATTGATGTATTTTTTCAGAATCAAGTGTTCGCCATCTTCGTGCAACGAAGAATTGAACTCTGGGAATTCTGCTAACGCTTTGGCCACCGCTTTCATGATGAATACCAGCGGCGTGAACTTCACATCGGCTTTTTTCTTCGCCAGTTGTTCGTTCTCACCCTTCCGGAATTTCTCGAGCTCGGTGATATCCGCTTCATCAAATTGCGTTACATGCGGAATGGTTACCCAGTTGCGATGTAGATTTGGCCCCGATAAACGCTGAATGCGGGACATTTCTACTTCTTCAATTTCACCAAACTTGCTGAAATCAACTTTCGGCTGGGCAATGACTTGCAGGCCTCCAGTGCCGCCTGAAGCCGGTGCAGAAGAAGCTTTCGGGCGCGAAAGTTCGTATTTCACAAACTCTTGCACATCTTCTTTCAACACGCGGTTTTTCGGGCCGGTACCAGAAACACGGCTAAGATCTACGCCAAACTCACGCGCTACGCGGCGCACAGCAGGTGACGCATGCACTAAGGCATCGTCTTTCCCTTTGCGGCCTAGCGGATGATCAGGCACTGGTGGTTCTTTTCTGCTACCAGAATCGCGTTCGCTGCGGCTACTGGAATCACTTTCGCTCTTCTCGTCTTTAGAATCAGAATCGCTTTTAGAGCTCTTCTCTTCTTTCTTTTCAGAGCTAGAATCAGAACTAGCAGCTTCTTCCTCACCATCATCCTCGCCAGCGATTTCTAGTTCAAGCACGAGCGAGCCTTCTTTCACTTTATCGCCCACTTTCACTTTCAAGCTCTTCACTTTACCGGCTTTCGGGCTAGGCACATCCATGGTGGCTTTATCGGTTTCAAGCGTAATCAGGCCATCTTCTTCTGAAATCTCATCGCCTTCGGCAACTAACACTTCAATTACTTCAACCTCACCTGATTCACCGATATCGGGCACGTTTACTTCAATAGTTTGCGTGCCACCGGACGATTTCTTTTTGCTGGCAGATTTCGAATCATCTTTCTCAGACTCATTTGAGGAATCATCACCTTCATTTGACTTAGGCTTTTCCTCGTCTGAACTCTTGCTCTCCTCACTTGAGGATCCTGAATCCTCATTTGAGTTCTTTTCGGATGATTTTTCATCAGTATCGTTGTCAGACCCAGCATCATCAGCCGCTTCCATTAGCGCCAGCAAATCACCTTCACTAATTTTATCGCCAACCTTCACTTTCAGGCTTTTTACTTTGCCACCGAAAGGCGCTGGAATATCCATCGAGGCTTTATCGCTCTCAACAGTTACCAGCGAATCTTCTGCTTCTATGCTATCGCCTTCACTTACCAATACTTCGATAACTTCAACGCTTTCCCCACCTACATCGGGAACTAGAACTTCTTTTGCATCAGCCATCATGTTCTCCTTATGCGTAGAGTGGGTTTGCTTTATCTACATCGATACCGAATTCTTTAATTGCTTGTGCAACTATTTTCTTATCGATATCACCTGCTTTTGCCAACTCGCTAAGAGCGGCTACAACAATATACTCAGCATTTACTTCAAAATGACGGCGCAAGTTTTCGCGGCTATCCGAGCGGCCAAAGCCATCGGTGCCGAGCACACGGTAACTACCTGGCACCCATGCGCGAACCTGATCGGCATAAAGTTTCATGTAATCGGTAGCTGCAATTACTGGGCCTTCTTCTTTTTCCAGCACTGATGTAATAAATGCTTTCTTCTCTTTCTTGGTTGGGTTCAGCATGTTGTAACGTTCAACATCTAAACCATCGCGCGCCAGCTCGTTAAACGAGGTAGCACTGAATACGCTGGCATCAACATCATATTTCTCAGCCAAAATGCTCGCTGCTGCGCGCACTTGCTGCAAAATGGTGCCTGAACCCAATAAACGTACTTTTGCTTTCGCTTTCTTCGCTTTCACCTGATCCAGCTTGTAAATACCGCGCAGAATGCCTTCTTCAACGCCTTCAGCCATTTCTGGTTGTTTGTAGTTTTCGTTCATTACGGTGATGTAATAGAACACATTCTCTTGCTCAGCGAACATCCGGCGCAAGCCATCTTGCACGATAACAGCTACTTCATAGCCGTACGTTGGATCGTAGCTGATGCAGTTTGGCACGGTGCCAAAGTGCAATAAACTATGGCCATCTTGGTGCTGTAAGCCTTCGCCATTCAGTGTGGTTCGGCCGGCGGTGCCGCCTACTAAGAAACCACGGGTTTGGCTATCGCCTGCGGCCCAAACTAAATCGCCCACGCGTTGGAAACCGAACATCGAGTAATAGATGTATACCGGAATCATCGGTTCGTTATTGGTGGAGTAGCTAGTACCTGCCGCTACGAACGAGGCCATAGCGCCTAATTCGTTAATACCTTCTTGCAATACCTGGCCTTTCTTATCTTCACGATAATAAGCCACTTGATCGGCATCTTGCGGGGTATATTTCTGGCCTTGGCTTGAGTAAATACCTACCTGACGGAACAAACCTTCCATACCAAAAGTACGGGCTTCATCAGGAATAATTGGCACTACACGCGAACCAATCTTCTTATCTTTCAGCATGGCGGTAAGTACACGTACAAACGCCATGGTGGTAGAAATTTCCCGATCGCCACTGCCTTTTAACACGGAATCGAAAGCTTTCAAGCTTGGTACATCTAGCTCTTTGTCGGTTTCCGCTAAACGCACTGGCATAAAGCCACCGAGCTTCTCGCGGCGTTCCTTCATGTACTTCATTTCATCGCTATCTTCTGGGAAGCGATAGAATGGGATATCTTCCAAATCAGAATCTTTAATTGGAATATTGAAGCGATCGCGGAAGTGTTTAATTGCTTCGATATCCATTTTCTTCACTTGGTGCGCTACGTTTTTACCTTCACCCGCAGCACCCATACCGTAACCTTTTACGGTTTTCGCTAAGATAACCTGTGGCCGGCCTTTGGTGTTTACGGCTTTATGATAAGCGGCGTAAACTTTCACTGGATCATGGCCACCACGGTTTAAGCGCCAAATATCTTCATCAGAGATATTCGCTACCATCGCTTTGGTTTCTTCGGTTTTGCCGAAGAATTTTTCCCGGGTGTAAGCGCCACCTTTAGCTTTGTAGTTTTGGTATTCACCATCTACGCTGGTTTGCATAATTTCAGCAAGCTTGCCTTCGGTATCGCGATATAACAATGGATCCCAATAGCGGCCCCAAATTACTTTAATTACTTCCCAACCGGCGCCACGGAATGTGCCTTCCAGTTCTTGGATAATTTTACCGTTACCACGCACTGGGCCATCAAGGCGCTGCAAGTTACAGTTCACGATAAAGGTTAGGTTATCGAGGCCTTCGCGGGTGGCTAAGCCAATCGCACCTAAGCTTTCTGGCTCATCTACCTCGCCATCGCCTAAGAAGCAATAAACACGCTGTTTCGAGCAATCTTTAATGCCGCGATCGGTAAGGTATTTTAAGAACCGCGCAGTATAAATCGCCTGCATTGGGCCTAGGCCCATGGAAACCGTTGGGAATTGCCAGAAATCTGGCATCAACTTCGGATGCGGATACGAAGACAGGCCATCGCCATCTACTTCTTGGCGGAATTTATTCATTTGATCTTCGGTAATACGGCCTTCTAAGAAAGCACGCGCATAGATACCCGGAGAAACGTGGCCTTGGATAAACAAGAAATCGCCGCCATCTTCGCCGGGTGCCCGGAAGAAGTGGTTAAAACCAACATCGTAAAGCATGGCTGAAGAAGCAAAGCTCGAAATGTGGCCGCCAAGTTCAAGATCTTTTTTCGATGCGCGCAAAACCATGGCCAATGCGTTCCAACGGATAGCGGCACGAATACGCGCTTCCATGGTGTGATCGCCTGGCATTACTGGCTCTTGGCTTACCGGAATAGTATTTAAATACGCCGTAGTTGGCTGATATGGCAGATATGCACCGCTGCGGCGCGCCTTATCAATCAATTGCTCAAGAATGAAATGCGCCCGCTCAGGGCCTTCAGCATCAAGAACGGCTTCAAGTGAATCTAGCCATTCCTGGGTTTCTTGCTGGTCGATATCGTGCTGATCTAAATCTGCCATACTGGTTCCTTACTTCTCCATTGGAGTCGATAAAGGTTCACTCCGCCGCAACGAACGTTGCAGCCGGGTGTGTTCCCGATTCAGGTGTAACAAAGTTTTTTCTATATACGCCAAATGCTGATGGCACGCATCGCGTGCCTGTTCTGGCTTTCTTGCAATAATTGCATCAACAATTGCTTGCCGATGGATATGAAGTTGTTCTCGTACATCACTACGCTCAGAAAGCACTTCTAGATTGCGGCGCATATTTTCTTGCAATAATTCGCGCATACCGCGCACTAAATGCAGTAGCACTACATTGTGCGAAGCTTCGGCGATGCTGGTGTAGAACACCATCAGCGCTTCAGCTTGTTCAGCAATAGTATGTACTTGCTCAGCTTCCGGTTGCGCGCGTTTCGCGGCAATGGCGGCAAAGCTATCGGCAATGTGTTGTAAATCAGAATCGGTGCCACGCATCGCTGCATAAAATGCAGAAACACCTTCCATAGCGTGGCGAAATTCTAATAAATCAAACTGTGATTCTGGGTGCCGTGCAAGCAGCTCGAATAACGGCTCGCGCACTTGCTGATCCAGCGCATTACTGACAAAGGTTCCGCCACCTTGGCGACGAGAAACCAAACCTTTTGCTTCCAGTTTTTGAATCGCTTCACGCAATGATGGCCGCGACACATGAAATTTCGTGGCTAAATCACGCTCTGAGGGTAAACGTTCACCGGCCGCCCAAGTGCCATCAACAATCATCGATTCGATTTGCGAAACGATAACATCTGATAACTTAGTTTGTGCCACACGTTGAATCATTTACTTTCCGTTAAGCGATTCAAGCACTAGCCCAATATCTAGAGGTTAGCGCTCGCTTCCAAATTAAACCTATAAATTGGTAATACCAATTTACCATTAGTGTTAATTATATCGCTTATTTTCTCTGAAGCCAAATTTATAGGTGACCATATTGGTCATACCACCCACCCTAATAAGGTAGCAAATGCTACGATAACCAGAATTAGAATCATATTTCGGCGCACTAGGTTCACCAACACTTCGGCTTCTGCCCAATTGTTTTCAGCATCTTCTGGCACTTCTTCAGCGGCAACCGCTACTTCGATTAATTGTTGTGGTGGGTTTTCAATGCCTTCTGGCACTACTTTTAACCAAACCGGCATCGCTTTTGAGAAATGGCCAACGAGCACATAGCCAAACGCACAGATACGCAATGGTAACCATTCCACCCACGCCAACACTTTTGGAAACATATCGGCGCGCGAACGCAACAAACCATACGCTAAAGCGCCTGGCGCACCCAACAAGATAAACCAAATAGATACCGCCGCATAAAAGCGGAAGTTTAGCCAAACCAGCTGTTGGCCAGTGCTTAGGCTTTCATCGGGGTGATATTTCAGTGCTTCCGCATGAACTGCAACTTCTTCGTTATCGCCCCGTTTAGCGGCGAGAAAATATTGACGTAACGCCGTACGTTGCAAACGGCAACCGATAACCAATGTAAGCACCACAATGTTTACCAATACCGCTGCAAGTACGCTGTAGTTGAGCCACATTAATATGGCTAACAAAATAGCCGGCGCTACTAACAATAATGGTCCGAATAAATCGTGGTTGCGCCAGCGATTGATATCATCTTTTTCATTCAACCAGGTATCCCAACGTTCAGCGATAGGATCAAGCTTCCAAGCTTCTGGAGTTATGCGTAATCGCTCTAAAATTAAAGCGATAAATAGTGAAAACACCATCATGTTGTTTATTCCTCTATTGCACTTGCACGTATTGGGTAACGTTGCTCGAGTGCGTGTTATGTGCGCGCTGTTTTCGTTATAAGGGCGCGGTATTGTTGCCAATCAAACGCCGGGCCTGGATCTGTTTTCCGGCCTGGCGCGATGTCTTCATGCCCAACAATGCGTTCGTTCGTGATTGCTGGGTAATGCTGTTGTAAAACTCGGGTTACTTCGGCCAATGCTTGATACTGTTGTTTAGTGTAGGGTGTGGAATCGGTTCCCTCAAGTTCAATGCCAATTGAATAATCGTTGCAGCGCTCGCGCCCTTGCCAACTCGAAACGCCGGCATGCCAAGCTCGGCGGTTGAAATCAACATATTGAATAATTTCGCCATCGCGCCTGATCAAACAATGCGCCGAAACTCGTAATCCCTCTAGAATGGCAAAGTTTGGGTGGGCATTACAATCGAGGCAGCCGAGAAACAAATCATTGATGTAGGGGCCACCAAATTCGCCCTCAGGCAAACTGATACCATGCACCACCAGCAGGCTTATATCGTGGCTATCGGGCCGCTCATCTGCATGCGGTGAGCATTGCCAAGTTACAGGTGTTAATCGGTGCGCTTGCAAATTTAGCACGGGGAGCCTCTATCGTTTCCGTTCCAATGGGTTCTCTTGTTACTATGCTTCTATTCGTGGTGCTCAGTATCCGTATTTAAAGTGAAAAGGTAAAGTGAGGGACAAACTCTTATGCCAAGTTCAAACGATTCAAGTGGGCAAATAGGCCGATGGTTCTCTTGGTTTGCCTGGATAGCAGCCCTGTTTGTGTTGTATTGGGGGTTCGAGAACTTTCTACAAAAGAAAGAAAATCCGAATCAACAAGTGGTTAGCTATCAAGAAAACGGTGAAGCGGTAGTTACCTTAAAACAGAACTCGCGTGGTCACTATATGGCGAATGGTTTCATTAATGGCCGCGAAGTTACCTTTTTACTGGATACCGGCGCCACGCAAGTAGCGGTTCCGGGGCAACTGGCGCAGGCACTTGGGCTTACGCAAGGCACGCGCATTCAAGTGCGCACGGCCAATGGTATAGCGGATGCATTTCAAACTGAAGTTTCAGAGCTGCAACTTGGCGAAATTCGCCTGTATAATATTGCCGCCACTATTGTTCCGGATTACGATAGCGAGCATATTTTACTGGGCATGAGCGCTTTGCGAAGCTTAGAGTTCAGCCAACGGAATCAAATTCTCACAATTCGGCAATAACTTAATATTTTTCACACACGATAAAGGTAGTAGTAGCCAATGCAAAACCCAGCCAACATGAGCGATTCATTGCGCCAATCGATTCCGCAGCAAGTAACCGCTGCTTTGGCCGAAGATTTAGGTGGTGTTGCTGATGCCAGTGCCGATATTACTGCCAACCTTATCCCCGCTGATCAGCAAGCTACGGCACGATTAATTACGCGTGAGCCCGGTGTTATTTGCGGTTTAGCATGGGTAGACGAGGTGTTTGCGCAGCTTGGTGATAGCGTAACGATTACGTGGCATGTTGCCGATGGCTCAGCCGTGCACGCGAATCAGGAACTTTGCACGTTATCGGGCCCAGCACGGGTGATACTTACCGGTGAACGTACGGCTATGAATTTCCTACAAACGTTATCGGCTACGGCCACCGCAGTGGCAAACGCAGTAGTACATTTAGAAGGTAGCAATACCCAGTTACTGGATACCCGCAAAACCATTCCCGGCCTGCGTTTGGCGCAAAAGTATGCGGTGGCCTGTGGCGGCGGTGCGAATCACCGCATTGGCTTGCACGATGCGTTTTTAATTAAAGAAAACCATATCGCAGCTTGTGGCGGGATTGATAAGGCTGTAGCTACTGCGCGTCAGAATGAACCTGGGCTGTTGGTTGAGGTAGAAACCGAGAGTTTAGCGGAGCTTGAGCAAGCTTTAGCGGCCGGTGCTGATGTTATTATGTTGGATAATTTCAGCATGAGTGATATTGAAACCGCGGTAGGCCTTACTCGTGGCCGAGCCAAGCTCGAGGTTTCAGGCAATGTAACCGCGGATCAACTCGCCAAATATGCCGCTACTGGCGTCGATTATATTTCGTCGGGCGCTCTCACCAAACATATACACGCACTGGATTTATCGCTGCGCGTTACCAGCATTTAACACCCGCAGGGCTGCGGGAAGAAGATGGGGTCGTTGACGTGAAGCTCTGGCACCTTGTAGGTGCCAGAGCTTCACGTCAACGACCCCGATTTCTTTTTCAGCTATTGCTGAATTTGGGTGGCGTGACTTTACCCTAACTTAATTTGCGGCTATTACTTTTGCATCTTGTTTTGCAAAAGGAGTTGCACATGAACGCTTTTCACCGGGTATCCGGTTTCAACCTTATCGAACTAATGATTGTGGTGGCCATTATTGGTGTGCTTAGTTCGTTTGCCGTGCCCGCTTACACAGATTACACCCAGCGCGCCAGAGCGAGCACTGCGATCATGAGCCTACAGCCTTGGCAAACAGCCATTAATATTTGTTGGCAAATGGAAGGTTCATTAAGCCCCTGCACCGCCTTTGGGCAACGCGGTATTCCGGCAGTAGAAGAACCTCTACCCACAGGTATCAGTGCTATTTCACCCGGCTCGGTGCCGGGTTCGATACGAGCCACGCTGATGGTAAATGATCGCGAAGGCAACCCGCTTATGGTTGAACTGCGCCCGGCAGCTACAGCCACTCAATTGCAGTGGGTGGTTGCGTGCTCTGATTTTGGCGATAACGACGGTATTGGCATGCGCATTCCGCACTGTGTTGCGGATAGCGAGGGGTAAATATCGTGCATTCGTTAAACGCAGATATTGCCGAATTTATTTGCCAGCATGCCGAACGGGGCGTTTCTGATTTACATTTAGAAGCGCAAGCCAATGCATATCGCTGGCGTGGCCGCCGCTTAGGTTTGCTGGAGCCCATTCAAAACCTCAATGTTGCTGAAGGCATTCGAATAATTGCGGCGCTGAAAACCGCGGCAGGCCTTGATACAACCGAACGCCGTTTACCGCAAGATGGTCGATTACAGCTTTTAGCTCCCAACACCAAGACAGGAACCGGCGTTGATTGCCGCATCAATACGCTGAACACATTGCACGGCGAAAAAATGGTGCTGCGCTTACAACTGAGCGAACAAGAAGCCTTGCCGCTACACGCACTGGGGTTACTGCCTGAACAACTAAAAATGATTCAGCAAATTTTAAAAAGCCCCGAAGGCCTAATTCTCGTAACTGGCCCCACGGGAAGTGGTAAAACCCGAACGCTTTATGCCATGCTGCAAATTCTCGCAGCACAAGCAAAGAACATCGCCACGGTTGAAGATCCCGTTGAAGTAACGCTTACCGGCGTAAACCAAGTACCGATTAAACCTAATGTGGGGCTAACATTTGCAACGGCACTACGCGCAATGTTACGGCAAGATCCTGATGTACTCATGGTAGGCGAGATTCGTGATGCAGAAACTGCGCAAATTGCAGTGCAAGCCGCACAAACAGGTCATTTGGTGCTCGCAACTCTGCACGCCAGCCAACCATTAAGCGCAATTATTCGGTTACAGCAATTGGGTATCGATAATTATCAATTAGCGGCGTGTTGGCAGCTTTTAGTGAATCAGCGCTTACTTACCGTAGGCCAGCAGCGCCGCGGCATATTTACCCTACAACCTATGCGTGATGAGCTGCGTTCGGCACTGCTTATGGGGCCGCGCCACGAAAACTATTGGCAAAACTTGCAACACAGCCTCGATAACACGGAGCTGCATGCTCATAGCAAGAGCGTATCTGATAAGTAATAACAGCCAGAAAAAAGGATTTCTATGGCATGGTTTCACTGGCAAGGGCTGCACGCAGAGCAAGGCCCGCAAAAAGGTATTATTGAAGCGAAAACGGAAGCGGTCGCTAAGCAGCAGCTTTATCTGCAGCAAATTTATGTTCGTTCCCTGTCGAAATTACCGAAGAAAATCGGGTTTCGGCATTCCCGGCAATTCTTGCCGGGCTTTTTATTCCAATGGCAAAGCTTGCTTGAAGCGGGCTTTGACCAACAACTAGCATGGCAACATTTACAGCGAAATAGCCAAACCGAAGCGCAAGCTGAAGCTTGCGTGGGCGTGATGCAAGCCCTAGCCCAAGGAAGCGGTATCGCGGATGCAATGGCCAGATACCCACATTTATTTTCGGCTGAAGTATGTGCATGGATAGAAGTAGGAGAAACCACCGGACGCTTGCCCGATGTATTGCAGGGGCTAATCAGTACCATGGAAGCGGAAAAGGCGCGAAATAAACAAATGCGCGATGCCTTACGTTATCCGCTTATTGTACTTGGCGTAGCCGCAATAACGTTATTATCTATGGTGTTTTTTCTACTGCCTCGTTTTGCTGCCATTTATACGCAACTCGATGTAACGTTACCGGCAATTACGCAAACATTAATGCAACTTGAAACGCGCGAAACACAACAACGGCTATTGGCCGGATTAGCAGTATTCGGCACACTGTTTGTTTTTATTCGTTATCGGTTTCAGCACTGGGTGGGTAATCCGAGACATTGCCTAAATATCTATCAGCTTCCTATTGTTGGCAATTGGCTTTGCCAGCAGCACTTATTGCATGATTTCGATATGCTAATACTCGCAACTGAGAGCGCGATTCCTTTGCAACAAAGCTGTGAATTAGTGGCCGAACATTCAGCCAGCGGTTATTGGCGGCAACAATGGCAACACGCCAGTACGGGCTTAAGCCAAGGGCTTACTTTCAGCCAAACCTTGGCAGTAAGCAATTTGCCCGATTTATTATTGCAAGCCATTGCAGCTGGCGAACAAAGTGGCCAGCTTACACGACAGTTACAGTTTGCTATGAAACAGGTTACGCTAACGCTTGATAATCAACAGCAACGAGTAACGCAAATTCTGCCAACTGTTGTGTTGATTCTGGTGAGCGTAGTGGTTTTAGTGTTATTGCTAGCGCTCTACTTACCGCTCTTCCAGCTAGGGCAAACTGTGCGGTAAGATAGTGCTTTAAAAGGAGAACAAAGTGGCAGAAATTTTTCAGGTATATCCATGGGTTGGCTTTTTGTTTGCCGCATTGTTTGGCCTCGTTTTTGGTAGCTTCGGCAACGTTATCGTGGCCCGTCTGCCGCGTATGCTGGAACAACAATGGCGCGATGAATGCGCAGCCGCGTTTCCCAGCAAAGAACACGCTAACGAATCGCCCGCAAACGAGAAGAAACGCTTTAATTTGGCTTATCCTGCATCACACTGCCCAAAATGCGGCCACGGCTTGCGCTGGTTCGAGAACATTCCGCTTATTAGCTATCTCGTACAAATGGGCCGCTGCCGCAGCTGTAATACTCATATTTCTTTGCGTTATCCGATTACCGAGGCGGTTTCTGCACTGCTCACATTAGCTGCGGTTACACAGTTTGGCTTCACTTACCAAGCTATCGCTTTCGCCTTGTTTTTATATGCATTGCTGTTGCTTACGCTTATTGATGCCGAAACCATGCTGCTGCCAGACCAGATCACCCTGCCATTATTATGGCTTGGTCTGATTTTAAGTATTCACGTTCTGCCGGTAGGCCCAACTGATGCCATTATCGGCGGCGCAGCCGGTTACTTGTTTTTATGGTCGGTGTATTGGTTATTTAAGTTGGTTACCGGCAAAGAAGGTATGGGCTACGGCGATTTCAAGTTGCTTGCCGTGCTTGGTGTCTGGCTCGGCTGGCAAGCGCTACCCATTGTTGTTTTGCTGTCTTCTTTGGTGGGCGCCGCGTACGGTATCTTGATGATTACTTTGCGCAAACATAACCAAGATAACCCCATGCCATTTGGCCCCTTCCTCGCCGTTGCTGGCGGTATTGCCTTGTTCTACGCTGAGCCAATTTATCGTTGGTATTGGAGTTTCGCGCTATGATCGTGATCGGCATAACCGGCGGCATTGGCTCTGGAAAAACAACGGTTACTAATCTGTTCCAAGAGCTTGGCATTGCTGTAGTTGATGCCGATGTCATTGCCCGCGAGGTTATCGCGCCGGGCTCGCCTCTACTGACCACTATTGCTGACCATTTCGCAGATCATTATAACCTCGATATTCTTGATGCTTCCGGGCAGTTGGTTCGCGCTCGGCTACGGGAAATTATTTTTGCCGATAGCGCTGCAAAGGAATGGCTGAACGCACAGATGCACCCGGCTATTCGAGATGAAATCTTACATCAACTAGAAGCGGCAACATCGCCTTATGTTATGCTTTCAGCACCTCTACTGCTGGAAAATGGCTTGGATAAGCTATGCCAACGCGTACTGGTGGTGGACATTCCCGAAGCCCTGCAACTCAAACGCACCCAGCAACGCGATAGTGTAGCGCAGAGCCAGATAGAAGCTATAATTGCGGCACAAATGAGCCGGGAAGAGCGGTTAAAGCGAGCCGATGATGTTATTGATAATAGCGGCGATACGTCGGCATTAGCACCGAAAGTACAGCAACTACATGCGCAATATTTAGCATTAAGTTAAGGTAAATTAATGCCAGATCAAGCCGTTGCATGTTTAAATTACAAGTTAACATTTTGAAAAATCATTGCACTCGGTAACTGACTCGTTATCATGGGGATTGTTTCACTAATTAGAAGAAGAAAATGGCCTGGAAAACGTACGAACATCCGTTAGAAGAGCGGGTTCGGGTATATTTACGTATCGAAGCACTGCTCGACCAACTGGAACTTGCTGCTGAGCAAGTTACGCCAGTAAATTACCCATTGTTTTTTGGTGGTTTATTTAACCTTCTAGATTTACTCGACCGCACTGATACTCGCGCTGATTTAATTAAAGATCTCGAGCGCCGAGAAGCGAAATTACTAGCCTTTTTTAACCACCCCGATGTTGATCAACGGCGCTTGCAAGAAATTCACCAAGATGTTCGTGGTATTTTACAGGCGCTTTGTGAAGGCCGTAAGTTTGGTTATGCCCTGCGTGATCATCGTTTACTCGGCAATATTCGCCAACGCATGGGTATTATGGGTGGCCAATGCCATAACGAATTGCCTGATCTCCAGTATTGGCTACAAACCAGCGCTGCCGATCGCAGGCACGATGCGCACACCTGGCTCGAACAACTCAGTGTGCTACGTGATGCTTTGGCGATGGAAATGACCATGCTACGCGAGCAAACCAATTTCACACCGCTGGTTGCTGAAAATGGCAATTGGTTAGGTAACGAAGAGAAATTATCGATGCTGCGGGTTCGTGTTCCGGCCGAATTAGCTATTTATCCGCTTATCAGTGGGCACCGGCAACGGTATAATATTCGCTTCATGCATGCCGGAACGAGTG
Organism: Aliidiomarina shirensis; assembly: GCF_003987345.1. GTDB lineage: Bacteria > Pseudomonadota > Gammaproteobacteria > Enterobacterales > Alteromonadaceae > Aliidiomarina > Aliidiomarina shirensis. The sequence continues at coordinate 437,956 of NZ_PIPP01000002.1, forward strand.
AACGTGCTGCATACCAAGAAGCTGTAAATTTTGAATTGGCGCGTTGTTTATAAACCGCGTTGTTTGTAAGGAAGTAATTTGATGTCGAAAGCAAAACCTATCACTGTAGCTTGCCCAACTTGCGAAAAAACTGTGGTTTGGGGTGCCGAATCTGAGTTCCGCCCATTCTGCAGTGAACGGTGCAAACTGATTGATTTAGGTGAATGGGCCTCGGAAGAAAAACGTATTCCTGGCGATGAATTGCCGCTACCCACAAATCAAGACGACGAGTTTTAAAACAAAAAGCTGCTAACCTCGCGCTAGCAGCTTTTCAACAACCTCAAGAATTGGCACATTCGCGGCCGGAAAATCAAGTGATTGTAACTTCGTTATATCAGCCCAGAGCCACTGTTGGCCCTCGTTGGCCTGCACCTCGCCGTGAAAGCGTGTTACCTGCCACACATCTAACAACACCTGCTTATCACCATAATTATGGCTTACGCTCAATAACGGCTCAGCGCTATCAACATGTAAATTGAGCTCTTCATGCAGCTCACGATCCAATGCGCTTAGTAAGGTTTCACCCGCTTCAACTTTGCCGCCGGGAAACTCCCACAAACCACCTTGATGCTGATGTTCTGCACGCTTACTAATGAGCACTTGAGCGGTGGTGTTTATCACCACCGCAACCGCTACATGAACTTGCTTTGCTTCTGGCAACTGCCACTCCTCTCAAGCATTTCCGACATTCTCGGAAAGGGTTAAGCAAGCTTACCGTGGCAATGCTTGTATTTTTTACCTGAGCCGCATGGACATGGTTCGTTACGGCCAACTTTCTCACCATCGCGAACTACCTGCTGGCCATCGCTACTCGTGCTTGCATCAGCTGAGCCAGGTGCACTTTCGTGCTGGAATTCACGTGGCGCTGATTGCTCAGCTTGCCGGCGCTTCTCTTCCATCTGCTCAACATCTTCTTCGGCACGTACGCGCACTTTACTTAAAATGCTGATTACTTCAGTTTTTAGCGCTTCGAGCATATCCGTGAACAAGTTATAGGCTTCACGCTTATATTCTTGTTTTGGATTCTTGTTTGCGTAACCACGCAAGTGAATACCTTGGCGCAGGTGATCCATAGCTGCCAAATGTTCTTTCCAATGGGAATCTAAGCTTTGTAGCATCACAGCTTTTTCGAAGTGACGAAGTACTTTTTCGCCAACTTGCTTCTCTTTCTCATCGTATGCGTTCACTACTTCTTCAAGAATTTTCTCGCGAAGTAATTCTTCAAACAGCTTATCGTCTTCATCGAGCCATTTTTGAATTGGCAAATCGAGATCGAAATCAGCACGTAAACGATCTTCTAAGCCTTCGATGTTCCACATTTCTTCAAGCGATTGCGGTGGAATATATTCATCAATAACGCGATTCATCACGTCTTCACGAATAACGCTGATGGTATCTTTAATATCATCACCATCAAGCAATTCGTTGCGCTGCTCGTATACCACTTTCCGTTGATCGTTCGCTACATCATCGTATTCAAGTAATTGCTTACGAATATCAAAGTTGCGCGCTTCAACTTTACGTTGTGCATTCTCAATCGCTTTTGTTACCCATGGATGCTCAATCGCTTCGCCAGGTTTCATGCCCAGGCGTTTCATCATGGTACCCATGCGTTCGGTGGCAAAGATGCGCATTAAGCTATCTTCTAACGACAAGTAGAAACGTGAGGAACCTGGATCGCCTTGACGACCCGCACGACCCCGAAGCTGATTATCGATACGGCGTGATTCATGACGCTCAGTACCAATAATATGCAAGCCGCCTGCCTCGATTACCGCGTTATGGCGTTCTTGCCACTTGTTGCGAATATCACTAATTTGCGCATCGGTAGGCTCTTCGATGGCTGCAATTTCAGCCTGCCAGCTACCGCCCAATACGATATCGGTACCACGGCCTGCCATGTTCGTAGCGATAGTAACCGCACCTGCCTGACCAGCTTGGGCGATGATTTCCGCTTCTTGAGCGTGGAATTTCGCGTTTAGAACTTTGTGTTTAATCTTTTCTTTCTTCAATAAACGGGCTACCAGCTCAGAGCTTTCAATTGAGCTTGTACCTACTAAAATAGGCCGGCCTGCATCACGTTGTTCGCGGATATCTTCAATAATTGCGGCGTACTTTTCTTCACCCGTTAAGAAGATTAAATCAGGATGATCATCCCGAATCATGGTTTTGTTAGTAGGTACCACTACCGTTTCCAAACCATAAATAGATTGGAATTCGAATGCTTCCGTATCGGCAGTACCTGTCATGCCCGCTAATTTATCGTAGAGGCGGAAGTAATTCTGAAAGGTAATAGAAGCCAGGGTTTGGTTCTCGTTCTGAATTTTTACGCCTTCTTTTGCTTCAACCGCTTGGTGTAAGCCTTCAGACCAACGGCGCCCTTCCATCGTACGGCCGGTGTGCTCATCAACAATGATAATTTCATCATCTTTTACGATGTAATCAACATCACGATGGAACAAGTGATGCGCGCGTAACGCAGCATTCACGTGGTGCAATAATGAGATGTTGGTTGCGGAATACAAAGAATCTTCACTGGAAAGCAAGCCATTTTCTTGCAGCATCTCTTCAATGTGCTCTTGGCCGTGCTCAGTAAGGTATAACTGCCGTGCTTTCTCATCGATAGTGAAATCGCCTGGCTCTGCATCATCGGCTAGCTCTTCTGGCTGACGCTTCAATTGCGGCACCAATGCGTTGATGCGGCGATAAAGATCTGAAGAATCTTCTGCTGGTCCTGAGATAATCAATGGCGTGCGCGCTTCATCAATTAAGATAGAATCCACTTCATCGACAATCGCATAGTACAAATCGCGTTGTACTCGCTCGTCTTTCGTGAACGCCATGTTATCGCGTAAATAATCGAAGCCAAATTCATTGTTGGTGCCGTACAAAATATCGCAGGCGTAGGCGTCTTTCTTATCATTCGGGCGCATACCCGCAACGTTCACACCTACAGTTAAACCTAAGAATTCAAAGAACGGGCGGCTAGATTCAGCATCACGGCGCGCAAGATAATCGTTCACAGTAATAATGTGCACGCCACGGCCGGTTAACGCGTTTAAGTATGCAGGTAGCAACGCAGTTAGGGTTTTACCTTCACCGGTACGCATTTCGGCGATGCGATGTTCATTCAAGATAATGCCACCGATTAGCTGCACATCAAACGGCCGCATTTCGAGTGTCCGCTTGCTCGCTTCACGAGCCACCGCAAAGGCTTCTGGCAACATACTCTCGATGGTTTCGCCTTGCGCTAAGCGCTCCTTGAATTCACCAGTTTTTGCACGCAGCTCTTCTTCACTCAGCTTTTCTAAATCAGCTTCCATACCGTTGATACGATCAACTAGCTTGCGGGTTCCGCGAATAACTCGGTCGTTACGGCTACCTAAAATACGTTTGAATAGACTACCTAACATGTGGATTCAAATTCCTATAAGATTTATTTTCAGAGTTCGAAAAAATAAAACGGCACCACAATCGGGTGCCGAATATTGCGCCCTAACCGCTACTATTCTCCAGGCATTTGCCGAAGTACATAGCGCGCTGGATTAACGTGTTTGCCGTTTTCCAATATTTCGTAGTGCACGTGAGGCCCGGTTGAGCGGCCTAAGTTACCCACCTCGGCAATCGCTTGCCCGCGTGTTACTACATCACCTACCTGCACATTGATAGAGCGCATGTGGCCATAACGAGTGCGTAAACCTGCACCGTGATCAATTTCAATCAGTTTACCATACCCTGCACGCCGACCTGCAAAAGTTACGATGCCTGCACCAGTAGCCACGATAGCTGAACCTTCCGGCGCTGCGTAATCAATTCCTCGGTGCATGGTTGGGTTGCCGTGGAAGGGATCTTTGCGTACGCCATATTGCGAAGATAACCACCCTTCCTGCACCGGGCGCCCAACAATGAAGCGCTCATCTTCTATATGGTGATTCAACATCAAAGATTCAAGTAGGCTGAGTTGTTTCTGACGGCTAGAAATTTGCTCTAAGGCTAAATCAATGTCGGCAAGGAGCTGATGTTCCGCTACAACCGGCCATTCCGCCATAATTTGATCAGGGCCACCCACCGGTAAAGATTGGCTAAAATCAAATTCTCCAGAATCGAGTTGAGCCGCTGTCGCTAAACGTTGGCCCAGAGCTTCTAAGCGCATTATTTGCGCTTGTAGATCACCGAGCTTCATCGTGAGGGCAGTAAGTTCGCGTTGTGCTTGCAAGCGAACATCTTGCACCGCTTCGGCTTGCATAGCCAAAGCGCGTTGCTCTTGCTGTATTTTCTCTTGCACCACTAACTTGTTGCTGCTTAAACCTTGCCATGGTTGTATATAGGCAATAGCTAAGAACAATGAAATGCCAAGAAGTGACAAGAGCCGACGCTGGCTAAAGCGAAGTTTCATGCGGATTTTCTTGCCGCGGTATATAATGGCTAGACTCATGCAAATTCCTGAATAAAAGTGCGAAATATATGCTAAACCGACCACCCAAATCAGTACAAGAACTACTTTCAAAAGGCAGCCTTGCTAAGCTTCAGAAGAAAGACGCTAAAAGTTCTCGTTTGCAGGCGCTTTGGGTACAAACAGTTCCGGCTGATCTTGCTGCCAACTCTCGCTGTTTTGCGGTACAGGGGCAAACACTTGTAATTTACGCCAGAAATGGTTCCTGGTCGACCCGTATTCGTTTGCTACAGGCTCATATTATGAATAAATTCCGAGAATATCCAGATGCGCAAATTCGCAGCCTCGATATCCAAATAAAACCAACGCTTAAATAGCAAAAAAGGCCGCTCATTACCGTAGCGGCCTTTTAATTTATGCTAACACCGGATTGAGATAGCTTATCGGTGCCTCTGCACTTGGTTCTTCAAAGGTTACGAATTCCCAAGCCTCTTGCTGTTGCATTAACGCAACAAGCAGTTTGTTATTGAGTGCATGGCCTGATTTAAAAGCACGCAGGTGGCCTAAAATGCTATGGCCGCCCATGTATAAATCGCCTACTGCATCTAGAATTTTGTGCTTTACGAATTCATCATCGTAACGCAAACCATCGGTATTTAAGATGCGGAAATCATCAAGCACTACAGCGTTATCAAAACCGCCGCCAAGCGCTAAGTTATTTGCACGCAAATGTTCGATGTCTTTCATGAAACCAAAAGTTCTTGCGCGGCTAATATCGCGAATAAAGCTTTGGCTGCTGAAATCCATGGATACAACTTGGTTTGTGCCAGCTATTGCCGGATGATCGAAATCAATAGCGAAGTCGATTTTGAAGCCCTTGTGGGGTAACAATTCGGCCCATTTATCGTCTTCTTCCACACGAATTGGCTGTTTCACTTTAATGAAACGCTTAGCTTTTGCTTGCTCTTGAACGCCAGCTGATTGCAATAGGTAGATAAACGGATGTGAACTACCATCCATAATTGGGATCTCGTGAGAATCAACTTCCACGATCAAGTTATCAATACCCATACCAGCAATAGCTGCAAGCAAATGCTCTACAGTTGAGATACGCACGTTGTCATCGTTAATTAAGCACGTGCACATACGCGTATCTTTCACCAACTCTGGTGATGCTTTAATTTCAACCATAGGATTCAGATCAGAACGGCGGAATACGATCCCCGTATCTGGCGCAGCAGGCCGCAACACTAGATTGACCTTATTACCTTTGTGCAGGCCAACACCAGTAGTTGCAATCATTTGCTTGATTGTGCGCTGTTTAATCATAACTGAATCCTCCATCATCTCGATGACGATGCTCTTTCTTGGGCCTGTAACCGACGTTTTCGCTTACAAACCCACCATTTAATCTGCATTTCCCCACTATCTGCTGATATTTCATACAGCGTCTAGCTACGGGTAAAGGGGCAATACTATACCAAATGATAAAGCACTGGTCAATCCAGATAATTCAACCCTCTATTTAACCCAAGGTATTCTCAGAACACGAAAATACCAAACATTAAATACCGATTTTTATTTGTGTTTGCGCCGATATTAATCTGCTTGCCGGCGCAAAAACGCTGGGATATCTAAAATGTCAGGTTCACCTGTTTTCCGAGCACTGCGTTCTTCCAACTCGAATTCAAGTTCTTCATCCATTTTTGGCGCTGTTGCCTGACGTTGTGAATAACCACCAGAGCTTGGGCGAGACGCCGCTTGTTCAGCCTTTTTCTCAACCAGCGAGATATCCGGCTTACGTTCTGCGCCAATACCCGTTGCAACAACCGTTACCCGCATTTCATCAGACATTTCCATATCGATTACAGTACCCACGATCACCGTTGCATTCTCAGATGCAAACGAGCGAATCACACTACCTACTGTTTCGAATTCATCAATGCCCATATCCATACCAGCAGTAACGTTTACTAATACGCCACGTGCGCCAGAAAGATCGATATCTTCCAATAATGGGCTGTTGATTGCCATTTGTGCCGCTTCTTGCGCACGATCTGGGCCACTTGCTACGCCAGTACCCATCATTGCCGTACCCATTTCACGCATTACCGCTTGCACATCGGCGAAATCGACGTTGATTAAGCCTTGGCGTGTAATTAGGTCAGCAATACCTTGCACTGCACCCATCAATACGTTGTTAGCGGCACCAAAGGCATCCAGTAAAGAGGTACCTTTACCTAAAACTTTCAACAGTTTTTCATTTGGAATGGTGATTAATGAATCAACATGTTTGCTCAGTTGCGCGATACCTTCATCGGCAGCCGCCATCCGCTTTTTACCTTCAAACGGGAATGGCTTAGTTACTACCGCGATAGTAAGAATGCCAAGCTCTTTGGCAATTTCAGCCACAACAGGCGCTGCACCCGTACCGGTACCACCGCCCATACCCGCGGCGATAAAGATCATATCTGCGCCTTCAAGCTGACGCGCGATCTCTTCGCGGTTTTCTTCAGCCGAAATGCGGCCGATTTCTGGGTTTGCACCAGCACCTAAACCTTTGGTTACTTCGCTACCTAATTGCACGAGCACATCTGCATCGTGCTTGCGCAGTGCTTGTGCATCTGTGTTTGCCGCAATAAAACGAACGCCTTCGATTTTTTGCGAAACCATATGTTGCACGGCGTTACCGCCGCCACCACCAACGCCGATGACCTTAATCACCGCATCAGCTTCAAAATCGTCCTTTATTTCAAACATATTCATAATAATTACCTCTCCACTTACCCGTATTTTCTGTTGTTACCCCAAAAATTGCAAAGTTTCTTACTACTTTAAAATTCGCCTCGGAACCAGCTTTGCAAACGCTGGAACCATTGTCCCCAATGAGGCTTTTGGCTACGTTGCCGTTCTTCTTGCTGCTCGTTGAGCATAATCTGGCCAAAACGCAGCAATCCTACGCTCGTTGCGTATTCAGGATCATTCACGTAATCACTTAAACCCTTGATTCCGATTGGTGTTCCGAGCCGTACTGGCATTTGAAACACTTCTTCAGCAAACTCTACCGCGCCTTCCATTTTTGCGGTGCCGCCGGTTAATACCACACCCGCCGCTATTTGTTCTTCTAAACCACTGCCGTAAATCTCATCTCGGATCAGTTCAAACAATTCTTGATACCGTGGCTCAACCACTTCCGCCAGCGTATGCCGTGACATCGAACGTGCTGGTCGGCCACCCACGGAAGGCACATCAATATTGTCTTCCATGCTCACCATTTGCCGTAATGCGCAGGCATATTGCACTTTAATTTCTTCAGCGTGGCTTAACGGCGTACGGAAAATCTTAGCGATATCATTGGTTACTTGGTTACCCGCAACTGGAATCACGGCTGTATGGCGCAATACACCGCCACTAAAAATGCTGATATCGATCGTACCAGCGCCCATATCAACAAGAGCTACACCGAGTTCGCGTTCATCTTCTGTAAGTGCGGCGTGGCTTGAAGCCAAAGCCGAAAACACTAGGGTTTCTACTTTTAAATCACAACGCTCAACTGCTTTAACAATGTTGCGTGCCATATCGTTGGCGCATGTGATCATGTGCACTCGGGCTTCCATGCGCACGCCCGACATACCTACAGGGCTTTTAATACTCTCTTGCGAATCAATAACAAATTCTTGTGGTAGCACGTGCAAAATCCGGCGTTCTTGTGCAATCGGCACTGATTTCGCGGCATGAATCACGCTATCAACATCATCCTGCGTTACTTCGGCATCATTAATTGGCACCATGCCATCTTCGTTCTGGCAGGCTACATGGCGGCCAGAAATATTTAGATACACCGTGGAAACGTTGCAATCGGCCATCAATTCCGCTTCATTCACCGCACGTTGAATCGATTGCACCACGAGGTTCAAATCGTTCACACCGCCCTTATCCATGCCACGGGCAGGCGTTACGCCAACACCGATAACATTGATGTCTCCGTCCGGCAAAATCTCGCCAATCAGTGCTGTCACTTTGCTCGTGCCAACATCGAGGCTCACGATCATGTTGTCATTGTCATTTTTTGCGATCACAGCTCTCTCACTTACCTTTAACCACGTATTTTGCAAAAGTTATTCGCCATCTGGCTGCTCTTTCCAGCCAATTGCGATACCGGTGTCGTAACGTAAATCTGCGTAGGCCACCGCCTTGTCGCTTTCTTCTTGTATTAGCGGGTACAAATCTAAAAACCGCTGAATTCTTTCTAATCGCGCTTCCCGCCCTAACTGCAACTCAATGCCATTATCAAGCCACAAACGAACCGAAAAACGTTCACTTAACGCAATCCGGGTAATGGCATAATCGTGAATCGCCAGCAATTCAGAAATACGCTGATATTGCCGTAAAACTTCATCTTCTGCCGCTTCCGGTCCCGCAAAATGCGGAACCTTACCGCGAATCACATCCGGGTCGGCGGCAAACACTTCACCGTAACGATTCATTACCCAATCTTCGTTCCAAATACCCACGGGCTCTTGTTCAACTAAAAATACCCGTAGCCGCTGTGGCCATTCTTTTCTAACTGAAGCCGAGTACACCCAAGGTAAGGCCTCAATCCGATTGCGAATTTCATCAACATCCGCAGTAAAAAAACTACCTACTTCGCCAGCTATAATCGCGCTTAACACCTCATCATCCGCAGTGTGCACCCGCTCACCTTGAATAATGACACCCTCTAAAGGCACTTGCTCTGCATCGGTTATCCAATCAAGCAACTGATAGCTGCCAATCAAAAAACCCAGCACGATTACAACAAATACTGCAATCCCAGCTATGAATTCCCAACGGCTTGGCGTGTTTTCCGCCTCGGTTTCTGTAACCGCCGCTGCCGCCATATCAAGCGTCCAACGTTGTTGCCAAAACCTTTAGTACCAAAGCAGAAAACGACATTCCTACTTGCTTTGCAGCCATGGGTACTAAACTTTTCGTTGTCATTCCAGGTACGGTGTTGAGTTCCAGCAACTGCAATTGGCCATTGCTATTCATCATCATATCCACCCGGCCCCAGCTTTTGCAGCCAACGGCGTTAAATGCCGCTACAGCTAAATCTCGCACTTTCTGTTCTTGTTCTTCTGGAAGCTCAGCCGGACAAATATACTGGGTGCTGTTGTCTTGGTATTTCGCCGCGTAATCGTAAAATGCATTTGGCGTTTGCACCTTAATCGCTGGCAATGCTTCACCATCTAATACAGCAACCGTATATTCCGGGCCGCTCAACCACGTTTCTACCAACATATCGCCATCGAACCGCGCCGCTTCTTTTAACGCTGCGGCAAGTTCATCAGCCGTGCGCGCCATGCCCATACCAATGCTGCTGCCTTCATGGGCTGGCTTCACCATTACTTTGCCGCCTAAACGTGCCAAAAGCGCCGCGCAATCTACCGAACCAAGGTCGTTGGCTGATACGGTCGAGGCCGCGGCCGTTGGTAAACCTAACCCATGCCAGAGCGCCTTCGTTTTGCTTTTGTCCATGGTGAGCGCACAGGCCAAAATACCACTACCGGTATACGGAATATCCATTACTTCCAGCACGGCTTGCACTTGCCCATCTTCGCCGCCACGGCCATGCAAAGCGATGAATACACGATCTACATCTAATTCGGCGAGCCCAAACAAAGGCTGCTCAGCCGGATCAAATAAGAAAGCATCCACGCCCTCATCACAAAGGGCTTGCAAAATAGCAGCACCCGAACGCAACGAAACCTCACGTTCTGCAGAGTTACCACCGGCTAATACAGCTACTTTGCCAAATGCTTTCATGATGCTACTCCAAACTGCTTCATCCGCTCTTTATCTAACTGCAATTCGTTTAATATCTTGGCCAAACCACCAACATTTCCAGCGCCCTGCGTTAGCACAATATCGCCAGGCTGCATTAATTCTGCTAACCGTTCTGGCAACTGCTCTACATCTTTCACATACACGGGATCAACTTTACCGCGTTGGCGAATTGAGCGGCATAACGCTCGGCTATCGGCATTTGCCACCGGCTCCTCACCCGCGCTATATACTTCTAGCATTACCAATGCATCTACTTCACTTAGCACATCGACGAAATCCTCATACAGATCCCGTGTACGGCTATAACGATGTGGCTGAAAGCACATTACCAATCGGCGCTCTGGCCAACCTGCTTTAGTAGCTCGGATCGTTGCCGCCACTTCCGATGGATGATGACCGTAATCATCAACCAGCAACACATCACCATCTTCACAAGCAAAACTACCGTATTGCTGAAAACGGCGGCCAATGCCCTCAAATTTCGCCAATGCCGCGATAATCGCAGCATCCTCGATCCCTTCGTCGGTAGCCACGGCAATTGCCGCTAACGCATTCAGTGCGTTGTGTTTACCGGGTAAGTTCAACTCAATCGGGAGCGGTGCCATGCCTTTGCGCAACACCACAAATTTACTGAGATTTCCAGTTTGTTGGTACTCACTTGCGCGAACATCCGCATGCTCCGAGAAGCCATACGTAGTAATTTGCCGACCCACGCGCGTTAGCAAACCTGAAATCGTTGGATCATCAACGCACATCACTGCCAAACCGTAAAACGGCAAATTGTGCAGAAACTCGATGTAGGTATCTTGCATGCGGTTGAAATCACCTTCGTAGGTGTCCATGTGGTCCGCTTCAATGTTGGTCACCACTGCAACCATTGGCTGCAAGTGCAAGAACGACGCATCACTTTCATCCGCTTCTGCAATTAAATACTTACTGCTACCCAACCGTGCATTTGTGCCTGCACTATTCAACAAGCCACCAATCACAAAGGTGGGATCGCGCTCAGCTTCGGCAAAAATACTCGCAATCAAGCTCGTGGTTGTGGTTTTGCCATGCGTGCCCGAAATCGCAATGCCATGGCGAAAGCGCATTAATTCAGCAAGCATTTCAGCGCGCCGAACTACCGGTATGAGAAGCTCGCGCGCCGCCTCAAGCTCTGGGTTGTTCGCTTTTATCGCCGTAGAAACCACAATCACATTGGCGCTACTTACATTGTGCGCGCTATGACCGATCGCCACTTCCGCTCCCAACCCACGTAACCGCATAGTACTGGCGTTCTCGGCAATATCAGAACCCGATACTTGGTAACCTTGATTCAGCAATACCTCAGCAATACCCGCCATGCCCGCGCCGCCAATACCCACAAAGTGGATTCGGCGTACTCGACGCATTTCCGGTACCGTTACAATGGTAAATGCTTGCTCTTTAGCTACTGTCATAGATCTTTTGGTTCCGTTTCTTTAGCTTCTACTACGTTAGCCGTATTCAACGGCTCTAAAAATGCTTCACAAACCGCAACAATGCGTTCTACAGCATCAATGTTTGCGCTGTTTTTTGCGGCCAACTGCATAACTTCCAGCTGTTCTGGGTTTGCCAATAATTTTTCTAGTTGGTTTATCAACCAAGCTTCCGTTAAATCCGTTTGCTGAACCAATACGCCAGCACCTGTGCTGCTTAACGCTTTTGCATTTTCAGTTTGATGATCATCTACCGCATGCGGGTATGGCACCAAAATAGCTGGCTTTCCGGCGGCGCATAATTCGGCAACGGTTAACGCTCCTGCCCGGCAAATCACAATATCGGCCCACGCATACGCTGCGGCCATATCGCTAATAAATTCGGCTACTTCTACCTTTACAGCATTATTCTCTGCTGTAGTGCCGTAAGCCTGTTGCACTTCAGCAACATTGCCTTTTCCCACCTGATGGTGAACGCTTAAGGTTCGCCCGTGCTGAGCGCTTTGCAAGTGGCTTAATGCTTCCGGCACCAACTTATTCAAATACGCTGCACCCAAACTTCCGCCTACTACGAGTACCTGTAATTCGGCACCCATTTGCTTTACTGGTTCCGCATGCAACGCCGCTATTTCACTGCGCACTGGGTTGCCAACAACCTCAGCTTTAGCGAGGTATTTTTGCGCCCCAGAAAAACCGAGCAGCGTACGCGTTGCGAAGCGCTCAAGCAACCGATTTGTTAAGCCTGGGATTGCGTTCTGCTCGTGAATAACAAGCGGAATTCCCTTGCTCCAAGCGGCCACCCCAGCAGGGCCTGCGGTGTAGCCACCGAACCCTAAAACCAGCGCTGGCTTTTCCTTTACTAATAATTTTCGACATGCCCAAATGCTCTTACATAAGCGAAATGGTGCAGCCAATAAACTCAGCTTACTTTTTCCGCGTAATCCTTGCTGCTGCATACCGATAAAACGAAAACCATGCGCCGGCACAACGTCAGATTCCATTCGATCTTTGGTGCCCAGCCAAGTAATGTTATGGCCTTTCGCCGCTAGTGCTTTGGCTACAGCTAGTGCAGGAAATACGTGGCCACCTGTTCCGCCGGCACTAATCAAAACATGGCTCATCACGCACCCCCGCGGGCTTTGCGCCGCACACGTTTAGGGCCTTGCTGAGCCGCTTCACCGGCCGAGCGTGCTAAGCGATAACCCGTTCGCACTTCGTAATCAATGCGCAACAATATAGCTACCGCCGCCATGGTAATAATTAAGCTACTACCGCCATAACTTAATAATGGCAGTGTTAAACCTTTGGTAGGGATTAGGCCCGAAGCCGCCCCCACGTTTACACCCACTTGAAATGCAAACCAAATACCAATGCCCTGCGCCATATAACCAGAGAATGGCCGCTTTTGCCGTAACGCCCGTTGCCCCAACAAAAGCGCTTTAATAACCAATACAAAGCTAATGGCGATTACCGACAGCACACCCATAAAACCGAGTTCTTCGCCGATCACCGATAAAATAAAATCAGTGTGCGCCTCAGGCAGATACTGTAGCTTTTGTACGCTGTTGCCTAACCCTTGGCCAAACCAATCACCGCGGCCAAATGCCATGAGCGATTGTGTGAGCTGATAGCCACTATTAAATGGGTCATCCCACGGATCCATAAAGCTCGCTACACGCGCCATCCGATAGGGCTCGAACATAATCAACAGCACAAACGCAACTAACAGGGTGATGACCAACGAAATGAACTGAATCATCTTCGCGCCCGCAATCCATAACATGCCTACAGCGGTTACCCCAAGCACGATTACCGAGCCCAAATCCGGTTGCATCAACAACAAGATCGTTAAGATCCCGAGAACAAATAACGCTTTAATAAACCCGCGCCAGTTTTTCCGAACTTCATCGTAACGACGATCCAAATAGCTGGCTAAATAGATAACGAAGAATAGCTTTGCCAGCTCCGCCACCTGTAACGTTAACGGCCCTACTTTTATCCAACGCGTTGCACCATTTACCGTGTGCCCAGCAAATAGAACAACCACCAATAGCAACAAGGCCAACAAACATAACGTACCGCTAAATTGCTGCCATTTGGCCACTGGTATCATGGTGACAATTATCGCCGCACAAGTGCCAAGCACTAAGTAGACACTGTGACGAATTACAAAATGAAACGGATTACCGGTTAAACGTTCGCCCACGGGTAACGATGCCGAAGCAACCATTACCAAGCCGAAGCCTATTAGCAAAATAGATAACCACAACAACTGGCGATCATATAGCTGATAGGAGGTTGAGCCTTGGAATAACCCGGTAAATTGCTGCCAAAGGTTACTCTGGGCGCTAATCTCAAGTTCTAATTGCGGTTCAGCTGAGCGCATACCAAGCCTCCACCGCTTCTCGGAACTTCTGCCCACGTTCGGCATAGTTCTTAAACATATCTAAGCTTGCACATGCTGGAGAAAGTAATACCACGCTATCTTTTGTAGCTTCTTTCGCGGCATACGCCACAGCTTCATTTAAGCTGTGTACTTTGCGGCTTCTCGCTTTCTGTTCCGCAATTTTATCGCCATCACGACCTAAAGTTATCAGCACATCCACTTGTTCTAATGAATCTTTCAGCACCGACAAATCGGCACCTTTCGCATCGCCACCGGCAATCAGAATAAGCTTACCTTTCACGCTTGCGCGAAGGCCTTCAATTGCCGCAATCGTTGCGCCAGGGTTGGTAGCTTTGCTGTCGTCAATCCAGCGCACGTGCTCAAACTCACCAACCAACTCACAGCGATGAGGCAACGATTTATAGCCTTTTAAACCTGCTACTGCCTCTACTAACGTAACGCCTAGCGCTTGCGCCAAAGCAATAGCAACTTGAACGTTTAATATATTGTGAATGCCTTGAATTGGCAGATCACTTTCTTTAATAAAAGGCTCGTTAGCGTAAGTAAGTGCTAACTCTCCTTTTGCTCTGGTGATACCAAAATCTTTTGCTGCATCTGTGCTACCAAAACTAATCAGCTGCATGCCTTTGCGCCGAAATAGCGGTTTGGTTTTACTATCATCACGATTCCAAATACATAACTTCGTATGTTGATAAATACGGTGCTTTGCGCGCTCATAAGCGCGTTCGTCATCGTAGCGGTCGAGATGATCGGAAGTTATATTTAAAATCGTTGCAGCAGTGAGCTGCAATGAATTCACTAGTTCCAATTGAAAGCTCGATAGCTCAAGCACATAGCAATCGGCTTTTTTCGCATCAGGCAATAAGCTATCTAATACCGGTGTGCCGATGTTGCCAGCCGCTACTGCATTCATGCCACAACGGCGCAGGATATGCGTAGTGAGTTCTACTACTGTTGATTTGCCATTGGAACCGGTAACGCCGACCACCGGCACTTTCACCTGCCATGCAAACAACTCAATATCTGAAATCATTTCAACGCCAGCATCCGCAGCCATATCGAGCATCGTATCGCGGCGATCAATGCCCGGGCTTACCAGCAACAGATCCGATTGCAACAAGTGCTCAAGTTGCAAGGGTCCAAAATAGGTTTCGCATTGCGCCGCGACATCGGGAGCATCGAGTAATCCCGGCGGCTGTTTGCGGGTATCCAGAACTATTGGTTTGATGCCTAACGAGAGCAAATAACGCGCGCACGAAACACCAGTAAGGCCGAAACCTAATACCGTTATTGTGTTTAAATCGCGCAAGTGTCGTTGCATCAAATAGTCCTTATCGAAGTTTTAATGTCGCTAAACCAATCAGCACTAAAATAAGTGAAATGATCCAAAAGCGAACAATCACTCGTGGTTCTGGCCAACCTTTCAATTCGTAATGATGGTGAATCGGTGCCATTCGGAAAATACGTTTTCCACGCATTTTGTACGATCCAACTTGCAGCAGTACCGAAACGGTTTCCATCACAAACACACCGCCCATAATAAAAAGCACTAACTCTTGGCGCACGAGGATCGCAATTACACCCAATACCGCGCCTAGCGCTAACGAGCCAACATCCCCCATGAATACCTGTGCTGGATAGGTGTTAAACCATAAGAAACCTAGCCCTGCACCCACTATTGCGGCGCACACTACAGTAAGTTCGGCCGCTTCGGGGATGTATGGAATCTGCAAATAGCTAGAAAAATTCACGTTACCCGTTACATAAGCAAATACACCTAATGCGCCTGCCACCATTACTGTTGGCATGATCGCTAAGCCATCAAGGCCATCGGTTAGGTTCACCGCATTACTGGTGCCTACAATCACAAAATAAGCGAGCAGCATGTACATCGCGCCTAGCTGAGGCATCACATCTTTCACAAATGGAATCAGCAGTTGTGTTTCCACTGGCTGCTTCGCGCTCCAAAATAAATACACCGCAACCGTTCCCGCTAACACCGATTGCCAAAAATACTTCCAGCGTGCAATTAGGCCATTCGGATCTTTGCGCACGACCTTGCGATAATCATCGACCAGACCAATAATGCCGAAGCCCGCGAGTGTAAGCAGCGTTACCCAAACATACCGGTTGCTTAAATCGGCCCACAGTAGCCCCGCGATTAAAATACTGAACAAAATCATAATGCCGCCCATCGTTGGCGTGCCTGATTTGCTCAAGTGGCTTTGCGGGCCATCATCACGAACGGTTTGTCCGATTTGTAGCAGTTGCAACTTACGAATTAACCAAGGCCCCATCCATAGCGAGATAAATAGCGCAGTAAGCACGCCCATGATGGTGCGCATCGTAAGATACGAAAAGACATTGAAGCCTGTGGCGACATTTGCTTGTAAGTATTCTGCCAGCCAAACTAACATGCTGCTTTTCCTCGCGAATGGAGTTGTAAATCTTCAGTTAAAAGAGATTCCACAATGCGTTCCATACGCGAGCTACGTGATCCTTTCACTAAAATCGTGACCTCGGACGTTTGCTGAATCAATGCCAGCAACGCCGTTACTAAACTTTCAACACTATCGAAGTGCCGACCACCATGGCCGTTAAAGATCTCGCTGGCACTTTGGCTTAAAACACCCAGGGTAAATAAGCCATCGATACCTACGGTTATTGCATGCGCACCTACCTCTTCGTGGTAAGCGCGCGCTTGCGTGCCCAATTCACCCATATCGCCGAATACAAAAATTCGCTTACCTGGTAAGCTCGCAAGCACATCAATAGCTGCCTTAGCAGAGCCTACGTTGGCATTGTAGGTATCATCGATTACCCGCACGCCACGGCGTGGGTTATGCACATTCATACGTCCGGGCACTGCCACCATGCCAGCGAACCCGCTTACAATCTCACTTACCGGTAGCCCAAATGATTGGCAGATAGAAATCGCTGCCAACGCATTTTTCACGTTATGTTTACCTGGTAGTGATAACTTAACTTCGGCTACTTCACTGTCCTTCGGCCCGTTTATATGCAAATCAAACTGTGCGCAACCATCGCTATCAAGACGAATGTTGGCGGCAGAAATATCGGCGGTTTTCGCATCTAAACCAAACGTAAGATGTTTCATACCGGCTAAATCACGCTGCCAATGCTCGTGGAAATCTGAATCGGCATTGGTAATTGCAATACCCTCGGAAGGTAAGCCTCGAAAAATTTCACTTTTTGCTTTCGCAACACCGCAAACATCACCAAAGCCTTCTACATGGGCCGGTGCGATATTGTTAATCAGCGCCACATCGGGTTTTACTAAACTCGTGGTGTAAGCAATTTCACCACGGTGGTTCGCGCCCAACTCGAATACGCCATAAGTATGTGCATGCGTAAGCGAGAGTAGCGTTAATGGCACACCAATATCGTTGTTGAAATTCCCTTTTGTAGCCAATACTTCGCCTGATACGCTCGGCGCTTGGCGAAGAATCGCGGCAACCATTTCTTTTACCGTGGTTTTGCCACTACTACCGGTAATTGCCACACTTCGTGGCGCTACTGCCGCTTTTACCGCAGCAGCTAACATACCCAACGCCGCATGCGTATCTTCCACTAAAATCTGCGCTACCTCGCAGTCCAGCGGACGCGAGCAAATAATCGCAATAGCCCCTGCAGCCGCTACGGCTTCAGCATAATCATGGGCATCATGATTCGGGCCTTTCAGTGCTACAAACAAATCTTCTGGTTGCACTTGGCGGCTATCAATAACTACATTGCCTGTTACTAAATGCTGAGCTACGCATGAACCAGGCAGCAGGGCTTCACCACTAGAGCCTTGCAATTTCCCATTAGTTTTTTCAGCAACCCACTCGAGCGATACCGGAATCATTGGCTACCTCCAAGAATTTCAGCAACCAGCGCACGCTCATCGTAATCGTGTACTTTGGTGCCGATAACCTGATAAGTTTCATGCCCTTTCCCTGCGCATACCACTACGTCGTTTTCGTTTGCGTTAACAATGGTTTCCCGAACCGCTTTTGCTCGGCCGGGCATAGCGGTATAAACCGAGCCATTCGGCATACCGCTAATGATGTCTTTAATAATGGTTTCGGGTGCTTCTGTACGCGGATTATCATCGGTAACCACCGCGTGATCAGCCAAACGTGAGGCCACTTCACCCATTTGCGGGCGTTTCCCCCGATCGCGATCACCACCGCAACCGAACACACACCAAAGCTTGCCACTACAATGCCGACGCGCAGCAAGCAGCACTTGCTCAAGGGCATCAGGCGTGTGTGCATAATCCACTAACACTAATGGCTTATTCGGGGCCGTAAATGTTTCCATGCGACCTGCAACTGATTGCAACTGCGGCACTAAAGCGGCTGCGAAGGTTAAACTAAAGCCACTCGCCAGCGGGCTTAACAACGCAGCCAGTAAATTGGCAACATTAAAATCGCCGAGCAGTGGGCTCACTACTGAAATTTGTTGTTCATGCCAGTGCAGCACCATTCTCGTGCCGCTATTGGTGTAGCTAATATCACTTGCTACCAAGGTATTTTTCTCACCGATTTTACTGCTGTTCATGCTGTACCAATGATCATCAGCATTACCCCAAGCGGCAACGAGTGCATCATCAGCATTTAAAATACGTACTCGAGCTGGGAAATCCGTAAACAAACGTGCTTTGGCGGCAACGTAGTTTTCCATGTTGCCATGATAATCAAGGTGATCACGCGTTACGTTGGTGGCTATCAGCGTATCGAAATGCAGGGCTTCCACCCGTGCTTGTACCAATGCATGTGAAGAAACTTCCATCGCAACCGTTTTTGCACCTTCGGCCACAAAGCTGGCCAAACGCTGCTGCACCGTTACCGCATCCGGTGTGGTATTGGTTTCGGGTAATAATACCGGCAGCACGCCGCTACCCAATGTACCTAATACCGCCGCGGTGGGCTCCAGAGCTTGCCATAACTGAGCAACTAAATGGCTTACCGTAGTTTTACCATTCGTGCCGGTAACACCAATAAGGCGAATTTCGCTATCCGGTTGTTGATAGAAGCGGCCCGCAATGTGCGAAATCTCGGTGGCCAAATTAGGCACACCAATCAGCGGCACACCTTCAAGCTCGCCATGTGTCCACTGATCCATATCAGCCAACACCACGCTCGCGCCAGCAGCTATTGCCGGCTGAATATAATCTCGGCCATCAACTTCAGCTCCAGGAACGGCAATAAACGCATCGCCTGTGGCTATTTTACGGCTATCGAGTTTTAACCCACTGATTTCTAAATCCGGCAATGGAAATGGGCAATCAGGAAGTAGTGCAGCCAATAACATCATTGCGCACCTCCAAATCCTGCTACGCGTAACTCACGTCCATTCAAGTTATCTGGCGCCACATTTAAAATACGCATGGTTTCTTCCGCGATAGCTGAAAATACGGGCGCTGCCACGGTACCGCCGTGATAGCTATCACCCGCCGGCTCATTAATCATCACCGCTATCGCAACACGTGGCCGGCTCGCTGGTAAAACGCCAGCGAATAAACCTACATATTCATCGCCATAGCCGCCAGCAACAGCTTTACGGGTGGTGCCGGTTTTACCCGCAACACGATAACCCGAAACGCGAGCTCGGCTGCCTGTAGCATCTTCACCCGTTACCGCTTCCATCAGTTCCAATACTTGCCGTGAGATCTCACGACTGAATACTTGCCGGCCTTGGTGCGGCTCTTCCAGCTTCAAAATTGATAATGGTTGGCGGTTGCCACCATTGCCAAGAATGGCATACATTTGGGCCAGTTGTAGGGTGGTAACGCTAATACCATAACCGTATGAAAGCGCTGCCACTTCAAAATCCGACCAGCGATTCCGGTGCTGGAACATGCCCATGCTTTCGCCTAGCATATTGATACCTGTATCTGAACCAAATCCAGCCATGCTGTATAGATCAAGGAAATCTTCAAGTTCGAGATCAAGTGCGAGCTGTGATGTACCTACGTTACTTGAATGTGCAAGAACACCCGATAAATCGAGTTCACCGTAATTCCGCGCATCCTGCACACGGCGGCCACCAACGCGCATCCAGCCTGGGCTAGTATTTAACACGCTATCCGCGGTTACTGAACCGGAAGCAAGTGCACCTAAAATAACTAAAGGTTTCACCGTAGAACCCGGTTCAAAGCTATCAGTGATCGCCCGGTTGCGCATTTGGTGTGCTTGCACGCCGGTACGATTGTTCGGGTTGTATGAAGGGTTGTTGACCATGGCTAATACTTCGCCTGTTTGTACGTCTACCACTACCACAGAACCTGAACTCGCTTGGTGGTAACGCACAGCTTTCGCTAATTCCCGGTATGCCACTGATTGAATACGTTGATCGATACTCAATGTTAAGTTTTGCGGTTGTTCTGAAGCCGTTATTTCTAACTCTTCGATAAGGCGGCCTTGGCCATCTTTGCGGTAGCGGCGTTGCCCTGGCGTACCCGTTAATAATTCGTTGTAAACCGATTCCACGCCATCTAAACCTTCCGCATCAATGTTTGTGATGCCCACAACATGTGCGGTAATCTCACCGCCCGGATAAAAGCGCCGTGATTCCTCTTTCAAACCTACTCCTGGAATACGTAAATCGCGGATATAATTCGCTACCGCTGGGGTAATCATGCGCTCAAGATACACAAAACGGCGTTCTGGATTTTCAACTTTACTTAATAATTGCTCTGGCGTGGTGTTCAACACATCCGCCATGGCCTGCCAACGGCGCGTGTCTTCATAGCCGCCTCGGTCATGCACAACCTTAGGATCGGCCCAAATAGTATGTACCGGTACACTCACGGCTAACTCAACGCCATTACGATCAGTGATATTGCCACGCTGAACCCGATCTTGAGCAACTCGAATTGAGCGCAAATCACCTTCATAGCGCAACCGGTCGGGCTCAATCACTTGAATATAAGCTGCGCGTGCAACCAACGAAACAAAACCTAAACAAATGCACACCAACAAGAACATAAAACGCCCTGGTAGTGGTTCCGGCCGGAGTATTTTTTCATTGCGTTTTACCGCCATGGTACTAATACCTCCTGCTCGTCGGTGGGCCGCTGCATACCGAGCTCTCGCTGCGCTAGCGATTCAATGCGGTTATGCGAACTTAACGTTGTTTGCTCAATCACTAAGTGCCGATATTCAACATCGATTGCATCACGGTGCTTCAATAACTCCTCGCGTTCTGCAATCAACTCACGATTTAAATGGGTGAGATAAACCGTTAATAAAGCGCTCCCTAAAGCCAATACGAGCCACACCAATAGACCACGATACTGCTTGATATCCGCAAGGATAATCTGCAGTAAAGCTTGGTGAGCATCAAAGCGCTTTAAATCGAGCTTTTTCATAATTACGCCTCATCCCCATGGGATAAACGTTCGGCTATACGCAACACACTACTGCGTGCGCGTGGATTCTCATTTAGCTCCGCTTGGCTTGGTTTAATCGCCTTACCAATTGATACCAAGGTGCGGTTATCTTCAATTTGATCTTCTGTTAACGGCAAGCCTGCTGGTACTTGCGCACGACGACTCTGTTCACGAATAAATTGTTTCGCAATGCGGTCTTCTAAGCTGTGAAAGCTAATCACCGCTAAGCGGCCCCCTGGCATTAACGCATCGAGCGCAGCCACAAGTGCTTCGCGCACTTCATCTAGTTCGCTATTTACATGAATCCGAATCGCTTGAAACACCCGCGTTGCTGGGTGCTTATGTTTTTCTCGGCTCGGATTCACTTTGGCAATTAAGTTCGCCAGCTGCGAGGTACGCGTAAATTGGTTATCTTGACGATATTCAATAATTGCGCGCGCAATACGCGCAGCATATTTCTCTTCACCATAAGTGCGGAACACATAGCAAAGCGCATCCATATCAGCATGCGCCAACCACTCAGCTGCCGATTCCCCCGTTGAAGGGTCCATCCGCATATCTAAGGGGCCATCACGCATGAAGCTAAAACCTCGATCGGCATCATCTAACTGTGGGGAAGAAACGCCTAGATCGAATAAAATTCCGGCCACGCGGCCGTTGAGTTGCTGCGCTGCGATAATCTCAGCGAGTTTTGAGAAAGGAGTGTGGAAAAACTGAAAACGTGGATCATTAGAAAGGGCTTCAGCCGCCTTCGCCGCGGTGGGATCGCGATCAAAAGCAATAAGTTTACCGGCTGGTCCTAATTCTTTCAGGATAGCTCGGCTATGACCGCCGCGCCCGAAGGTCGCGTCGATGTATATTTGGTCCGGTTGGATCGCTAACGCTGTAATCGACTCGGTTAGCAACACCGGTACGTGAAGCGGTGTATGCATCATTATAATGAGAAATCTTGTAGTCGATCAGTTAATGTAAAATCGCCAGCCTGTTCTGCAGCAATATCTTCCGCAACTTGCTGCTGCCATACTTCTTCATCCCAAATCTCAAACTTGTTCAACTGACCCACAAGCATCAGCTTCTTAGTGAGGTTCGCGAATTGACGCAATGGCGGCGCAATCAGGAGACGACCGTTTTTATCCATATCGCAATCTTCTGCATAGCCGAGCAACAAACGTTGCAAACGGCGTTCTACTGGGTTCATTGAGGAAAGGCTTGCTAACTTTTGTTCAATCACTTGCCACTCGGGAAGCGGGTATAGCAAAAGGCATGGCTGCTTGTTATCAACAGTGCAGACCATTTTACCTTCGCAATCCAACGACAAAAGGTTACGATACCGCGCTGGTATCGCAAGGCGACCTTTGTCATCAAGACTTATACTCGTTGCTCCACGAAACATAGTTTTTTAGCGGGATCACAGAATGATCCACTTCTCTCCACTTTTCCCCACAATGATACAGTCTAGGTGTCACTCTGATCCCCTGTCAAGGAAAAATACGTTAAGATTTATACAATGACGGTTTACTTTTTTACTTGCGCATTTCATTACTTTCGTTAACTATTTGTTTAATAATTAAACGAGGGGTTAAAACGTGCGCGCTAAGGTGTGGATTTTCGGTGTAAGCATTGCTGTTTTTTTATGTAGCGAATTAGTGGTTGCCCGCATTGTATCTGCTGATCGCGCCAGTGTTGTGGAAACGAACCGCTATGTTGGGCTTGAGCAATTATCAACGGTGCGAGCACGCTTAGAAGGTTTGTTACAAGCGAACCTGATTGCTATTCGGCAACTTCGCACCGAACTCACCTTGAATCCAGACATTGAAGAAGAACGTTTTCGAAGAATTTCTTCGAGCTTACTCACCGCCGAACTTCATATTCTCCATCTTGCAGTGGGAAAAAATTATCGAATTGCTATGATTTATCCACTCGAGGGTAACGAGAGTGCCATGGGGTTCGATTATCGTAGTCAGCCCGATCAACTAAATTCGTTAATGGCGGCCATCGATACTGGCGAAATCACGATTAACGGGCCTGTGCCTTTAGTTCAAGGCGGCGAAGCGCTCATTGCCCGAGTTCCGGTTCCGAATGGTGAGAACCCAGCGCACCTCATTATTTCGCAAGTGATCAATCATGAAAAATTATTTAGAGATGCAGGGCTCGGCGAGCATCCGTTTTTAGAAATTGGTTTGCGTGGCCGTGATGGTGAAGGCTTAGCCGGTGATGTAATTTTTGGTGACGAGCAATTATGGCAAAGCGATCCGATAACTCAAGACGTGCTTTTACCAACCGGTTCCTGGGTGCTAGCTGCAGCTCCTGCCAACGGCACTTGGATTCCGGACGATTACCCATCCGCCACATCGTGGCTGGTAGGTACGTTGGTATCGCTGTTGTTAGCTGTGTTAACCGGCATGATTCTGTTAAATCAACATCGGTTACGTGAAGCATTCAGCTTAATTACCCGGCAAGCACGCTTTGATACCCTCACTGAGTTGCCAAATCGTCACTATTTTCAAGAACAGTTAACCAACTACTTGCATGGTTGTGAACGCCGTCGTGAAAAGTGTGCACTATTGTTTATCGATCTCGATCATTTCAAAGAAGTAAACGATGCACTAGGACACGCAGCGGGTGACGAACTATTAGTAACCATCGCTAACCGGTTGCGAGCTTCCTTGCGAAAAGACGATATTGTTGCTCGGCTCGGCGGGGATGAATTCGTAGTGGTAATGAAAAACATTACCGAGGCAATGCATGCCCAGATTCAAGCGCAGAAATTACAACAGCATATTCACGAGCCAGTAACACTTGGAAATCAAGATGTAATTGTGAATTCCTCGATTGGTATTGCTATCTATCCGGGCGACGGTGAAAACGTAAATGAGCTCCTGAAAGCCGCTGATTTAGCGATGTATAACGCAAAAAATACAGGCAGGGGCACAACATCGTTCTTTAATGCGGAATTACGAGAGCAAGCGGCCTCCCACATAGAATTGCATCATGCAATTATGTTGGGATTAAAAAATGGTGAGTTTTTCATCGATTATCAGCCGGTCGTGAACTCCAAAGATGGCAGCTTACATAGTGTTGAAGCCTTGGTACGTTGGCAACATCCGCAGCATGGATTAATGCCCCCGAAAGCCTTTATACCGATAGCCGAGAAAAGTGGTGCCATTCGTGAGTTAGGTAATTTTGTACTTAACCAAACTTGTTTAGATATTCCTAAGCTTCGGAAAGCCAATATTATGGGCCGCGTAGCCGTGAATTTCTCCTCGCATCAGTTTTACGATCAAATGGCAGTTGATACTTGGTTTGAAATTTTAGCCAAGCACGAGATATCCCCTGATAATTTCACCTTTGAAATTACAGAATCAATGCTATTACCGGACCGCGAGCGGCAGCGCGATCTGTTACTCAGCATCCATCATAAGGGTATACAACTAGCTATTGATGATTTTGGTACCGGTTACTCCTCTACCAGCTATTTACAACATTTCCCGGTTTCCATGCTGAAAATCGATAAGAGTTTTGTTGATAGAGTGCCAGAAGACAAACACCAAACAGCGTTGCTTACTGCGCTAATCCATATGGCGCGAGCACTAGAAATTGATGTTGTAGCTGAAGGTGTGGAGCAAGTGAATCAAGTAGAGTTTTTGAACAAACACTGTGCTGATTTAATTCAAGGTTTCTATTTTGCCCGGCCAATGCCTATCGCGGCGCTTGTTGAGCGCTACGGACAATAAACCTCCGAAGCTAAAAAGTTAATGCCGCGAGCGTTAAACGCATCGCGGCATTAGTAACCACAGAATTTGTTGGAGTCAGCCGTTAAGCCGGGTTTTGTCGTGGACAATCATTCTTCTAGGACTATGGTCACCCATAGCCTCAAGCAACCTACCCGGATCCGAGGCGGGCCGCCCCAAGAATCCCTATTTGGTCTTGCTCCGAGTGGAGTTTACCCAGCCACGAACTGTTACCAGCCGTGCGGTGCGCTCTTACCGCACCCTTTCACCCTTACCTGATCCCATATTTTCTTGCGAAAACACGGGCCATCGGCGGTTTGCTCTCTGCTGCACTTGTCGTCGGCTCACGCCGCCCAGGCGTTACCTGGCACCCTGCCCTATGGAGCCCGGACTTTCCTCCCCTCGCGTTAACCCGAAAGTTACGCAAGCGGCGATTGTCTTGGCTGACTCCGAGCGGGAGTATACCGCAGTGTCGTTACCGGGGAAAGGAATAAGGCATGTTACCTAAGCGCAATACCGGGCCTTATTAAAGCGTGTGCTTATATAAATCATTTGCCCTTAAATGGTAATGGCTAGCTACTATTTTAGCGGCTTTTTTCGGCGGTAATTCTGCGCTCAAAAGGCTTAGTAGCTGCAAAGCTTCCGCTGGAATATTGTGATCATTCGCGGGTGCTCCCGCAATCATTAGCACTATTTCGCCGCGTTGTTGATTCGCATCGGCGGCAACCTTTTCGAGTACTTCAGCTACCGTACCACTTAGGTAGGTTTCAAACTGTTTCGTGATCTCGCGGCCAATCACTACTTGCCGTTCGGGTCCGAACGCGTCCAATACAGCCGTTAAGGTATCAAGAATTCGCCGCGGCGCTTCATAAAACACCATGGTGGCGGTTTCATCTTGCAAAGCTTCCAAGGCGCTCAAGCGAGCCTGTTGTTTGGGCGATAGAAAACCACAAAATAGAAATCTATCGGTGGGCAAGCCTGAGGCTGATAATGCTGTAATAGCTGCGCATGCCCCGGGTAATGCAACCACTGGCACGCCAGCACTCCGGCAAGCGTTTACTAACGGGTAACCAGGATCACTAATTAACGGTGTGCCCGCATCACTAATCAATGCAATACTTTGCCCTTCTTGAATGCGTTGCACAATGGCTTCAGATTTTTGCCGTTCGTTATGTTCGTGCACCGCCCACAACTTGCTTTCAATCCCAAAGTGATTGAGTAACACACCACTATGCCGAGTATCTTCCGCTGCGATAACATCAACACTGCGAAGAACCTCTAACGCCCGTAACGTGATATCATTTAAGTTGCCAATCGGCGTTGGCACGATATATAGGGTTCCGGTTTTCATTTTTCGCTCTCTTTACGCAGTTGTATGGCAGCGATATTTGTTTCACTGCGAATCGCAGTTTATAGTAGAGCATCGCTCGTTAGATGAGATGGTTATTGTGCCAAATAAGTTAGCTCGTTGCATATTTGTTTTCGCGGTAAGCGTAATTGCGCTTGCTGGATGTAGCTCTGCCCCCGAACCAAGAACAGAGCGTGATCCCGTGCCTGATTCTCGTGCCCCTGATGTTGAAACAACTACTGCCGATACGCTTTTGGCCGAGGCGCGAGCGGCTGCTCCCGGGTATCAACAACAAGAGCTATTGCTCAGTGCAGCTACGCAATATCTCGATGAAGGTAAAACGCAAAAAGCAGGTGTATTGTTAAGCACCATTAACGCCCAACAAATACGCCCGGATGCCGCCAACCGATTACAGTTACAAAAGGCTCGATTTGCAGCGGCGTTAGAAAACTGGCAACGCGTGCTAGAACTTACCGACGACCTTGAGCGGCAACTCAACCAAAGAGCAGCCCGAACACAGCTTTATACACTGCGCTATCAAGCATTCGAGCACTCAGAGAACTGGCTTGATGCCGCTCAGCAGCTAATTTTGCGTACGCGTTATACCGATGACATCGATAATCAAGCCATCTGGCAGATTTTAACCCGAGTACCCGCTGAATATTGGCGCGAATCGCGCTATCAAAGCGATGAGCTGACTCGCGGTTGGTTCAGCTTACTGGAACAGCTTACTCAAGCGCTTGATTACAACCGGCCTATCGCTTCGGCGTTGGAAGCATGGCAACGCACTTATCCCGAGCATCCTGCGCAAAATATTGTTGAGGATATGCTGACAACTGAAATATTTACGCATCGGCCCCAGCGTATTGCCGTGCTGCTACCTTTAACCGGGCCATTAGCCGACCACGGCATGGCAGTGCGCAATGGAGTGCTTGGGGCATTGAGCGCCGACCGCCCTGAGATCGTTAGTTTTTATGATACGGCTGCGTTAAGCCCGGAAGACATTCAGCAACAACTTCTAACAAGTGACGTGGATTTTGTTATTGGCCCGCTTGACCGTGCCGCCATTGAAGCCTTTGTACCATACGCACAAGGGCCTTGGAATCAGCTTTGGTTGAATCAACAACCCAGCGACATGCCGATGCAATCGGAGCATGCTTTTTTCGCCCTCGATTCAGAATCAGAAGCTGAAAGTGCGGTACGGTGGCTCGATTCAAAGGGCCATAAAAATATAATTCTTCTTGGTCCGGATACACAACGTGGCCGAGGCACTTCAGCGCGATTGCAAAACTGGTGGCAAATACAGCACGGCGAACAGAGTATTCGTTCGGGTTTTTACTCGTCCAGCGGTGATATGGCTGAAGCGGTTCAACAAGCACTGAATGTAAATTCGAGCCAGCAAAGAATAGATCGTTTAGAAAGTGTTTTGGTTCGCGATCAAAGCTTACGTTCGGCACGAGGCGAAGCTGCTGAGCTCGAATACGAGGTGCGAAGCCGGCAAGATATAGATGCAATCTATTTGCTAGGTGATGCCAACCAAGTGCGTTTGTTAAAGCCATACATTGATGTAAACCTGAGTGCCTTTGGGAAGCGCATTCCGGTTTATGCAAGCAGCGCTGTTCATCAAGAACAACGGAGCTTAGGCGAAAATGATCTCGATAGCGTATATTTTTCGGATGCGCCATGGACATTACGCGATAGCCTCGAACCTGATTTAAAGCAACAACTCAGCAACGCCATGTTGCCTTGGACCCTGAATCGCCAACGTTTGGTTGCGATGGGGTTTGATGCTTTTGAAATGGTACCTAAATTTTCTATAATGTTGCGCTTTCCTGGATATCAATATCCTGGGTTAACTGGGCAATTGCGTATTTCGGAGCAAATAGTTGAACGCGAACTTGATTGGGCTAGGTTTGATGGACATGAGATCAAACTGGAAGTACAAGGCTATGTCAACTCGCGAGGTCGGAACTAATTACGAACTGCTGGCAGAACAATTTTTGCAAGAAAAAGGGATGTTGCCGTTAGCTCGTAATCAACGAATACGTTATGCAGAAATAGATTTAATTTTAAAAGATGGTGAGTATTTAGTTTTTGTTGAAGTAAAATATCGACGAAATCAAAATTTCTCTCAGATTTTAGAACAGCTTCGAATTTCCCAATTAGAACGAATTAAGCACGCAGCAAAAGTTTGGATGACAATTGAAGATATCGTTGAGCATCAAACTTCGTGCCGTTTCGATTTAGTTACTATAACCGGTGAGCCCTTTCATATTGAATGGTTTAAGGACGCGTTTTAAGTATGCAAGATACGATTAAGGCCTATTTCAACGAAAGCATCCAAATTCAGGTAGCCGCCTCTGATACGTTAACGGTATCTATTCAACAGGCTACCGATTTAATGGTGTCATCATTGCTTGAAGGACGTCGAGTATTTTCTTGCGGAGATGGTAATAGTAGTTTCATCGCGCAGCATTTTACCGATTTGCTGCTACATGGAAGCCAATTAGAACGCCCTCCTTTCCCAGCAATAACACTCGGCGTTAACTCAACTCACCCTGGCCAAGAAACGTGTTTAGCGCGGCAGTTAAGTGCCTTAGGGTCTGCCGGCGATTTACTCATTGCTTTCGTAAGCCAACAGCAATCAGAACGCGTACATCAAGCTATGGAAGCGGCGCTTTCAAGGGAGATGACCATTATTGCAGTTATTGGTGACGACGCTCAGGAAATTACCAGTCTCCTTGGGCCAGCCGATATTGAAGTTCGCATTCCTACTACGAGTTCGTTGCGCATTGTTGAGCAGCAGCTATTCCTAAGCCAGCTGTTATGCGATTTAATCGAGCAACGTATATTTCACGGAGGTTAGATTCCGGTGTTGAATAAGTGGATTATTATTCTGGTTTTAACCATACCCTTTTTGCAAGGGTGTGCGGCCGCAGTGATTGGCGCTACTGTAGGCGGCACCGTTGTGGCACTGGATAATCGTGACGTCAATCGACAGCTCGATGATTCCGGCTTACGGTTGAAGATGGGCGCCGCTTTGCGTGAAGGTGATACTTTTGCTGAACAGCGTATAAAATTCGTGGCTTACAATGGCGATATTTTACTCTACGGACAAGCTGAAACCGATGCACTAGCTCGCAGCGCCGAGGCAAAAGCCCGTGATATAGAGGGTGTGGTGCGTGTGTACAACCAAATCCGCATTGGCGAAACAGCTAACCTAGTTGCTCGTGCTGATGATTCATGGATTACAACACGCGTAAAAGCGCTATTACTGCGCGATCAGGAATTTGATATTTCGGGTATAAAAGTGATAACCGAGAACAACGAAGTGTTTTTGCTCGGCATCGTAGACCGTGCGAGCGCTGATCGCGCTATCGATATTGCTCGGAATGTTCGTGGCGTGCAGAAGGTGATTGATGTTCTAACCATTGAATAGGCCAGTTAGTAAAATAACTAGCCTATTCAATATACTATTTTACTACGGTTAGTGTAGGGCCTTTCTTTGGTTTCTCCGGCTGCTTATCGCCTTCATTTGATTCATTCGCATCTTGCTGGTTTTCTTGTCCAGCAGCAGTTTCATCAACAATTAGCCCATCTTCAGGTTCGAAAATCGTTCCTGCTCCGTTTTCCCGTGCGTAGATAGCCAAAACGGAGCCTATGGGTAAAACAATTTTCTGATCTTGCCCATTGAAACGAGTGCGAAACGTAACGTGATCATTTCCCATTACAAGCCCCTGAATCGCTCCAGGTAGCACGTTCAATACAATCTGGCCATCTTGTACGAACTGTTGTGGTACTTCCACGTATGGGTACTCTGCGTCGACTACGAGGTGAGGCGTTAAATCGTTCTCAACCAACCACTCATAGAGCGCTCTTAAGATGTAGGGACGTTTCGGTGTCATTTACGTGCTCCCATTTGTTGCAATAACCTAATTTGAAAAACAAAAAAGGCCAGTATGAGCTGGCCTCCTTATATGAAGTATAACCGCAGTAACAGTTTGCATTGCAAACTGGGCGAGTATCAACGTCTGTCGTTATTAGCTACGGCCAATCTCACGTTCATCTTCAGTAAGTGAATCGCGGAACGATTCACGATCAAAAACGCGCAACATATACGATTTTACTTCTTTAGCACCGGCACCAGCAAGCTCAATACCGTATACCGGTAAACGCCATAACAGCGGAGCCAAATAGCAGTCTACCAAAGTAAACTCTTCGCTCATGAAGTAAGGCATTTCCGCGAACACAGGAGCAAGGGCCAATAGGCTCTCTTTCAATTCTTGGCGCGCTGCTTCAGCCTCTTTCTTAGTACCTTTTAAGATAGTATCTGCTAATGCATACCAATCACGTTCAATCCGATACATCATTAAACGGCTTGTGCCACGAGCCACTGGGTATACAGGCATTAATGGCGGGTGTGGGAATCGCTCATCAAGGTATTCCATGATGATTTGTGCTTTGTATAACACCAATTCACGATCAACTAGTGTAGGCACATTATCAGCATACGGGTTCAACTGCAGTAAATCTTCAGGTTGGTTATCCTGTTCAACAAATGCAATTTCAACCGTTACACCTTTTTCAGCCAACACGATACGTGTTTGATGACTGAATAAATCATCTTTCCCTGAATATAGGGTCATTACTGAACGCTTATTGGCGGCAACAGCCATAAGATTCTCCACTCTCTGAAAACAGCAAAGGGGGCGAAATTTCGCCCCCGAAAATATAACTTATCTTTCAAATACCTAGTGCTGTTAATTACTTAACGTCACGCCAGTATTCTTTCTTCAGCAAGATACTGAGTATGAGTAGAACCAGTAAGAAACCGATTACAAACATACCCATGCGCTGACGCTCTAAAATCATTGGTTCACCGGTATAAACAAGGAAGTTGGTAAGATCAAGCATTGCTTGGTCGAACTCATCTTCGCTCATTGAGCCAGTACCATCTGATTTAATACCTACATAAACTTCTTTCATTTCACCATCAACGAGGCGACGTTCCCAAGTTTTGCGTGGAACCCCTTGAAGCTCTTGGAGCACATGCGGCATACCCACATTCTCAAACACTTCATTGTTCACGCCAAACGGGCGGCTTTCATCAACATAAAAACTACGGAAATAGGTATATAACCAATCAGCACCACGAACGCGAGCAACCATGGTTAAATCAGGCGGTGTTAAGCCAAACCATTCTGATGATGCATCGGCGTCAATTGCTGATACTTTATGCGAACCTACGCCATCACCTGTGAACTGCAGAAACTCCTCGCCTAAATCGAGAGGAATATCTAAATCTTCAAATGTACGCTGGTAACGCTGATATTCCATGCTATGGCAACCAAGGCAATAGTTCATGTATATCTGAGCACCGCTTTGCAGTGAGGCTTTATCTGATTGATCAATGTTCGCTTTATCTAGCGGGCCTGAATAACCTGCTGCAATTGCGGCAGCAGGTATTAGGAATGCCAGAGCCATTAGAAATCGCTTCATCATTTCGTCAACCTCTCAGGAAGTGGCTTAATCTTCTCATTCTTACTGTACAGGAACAGGAAGATAAAGAATCCGAAGTACAACGCTGTACAGATACGTGCAATTAAAGTGTATAAATCAGTAGCTGGCATTACACCTAGGTAACCTAGAATAATGAAGCAAATTACGAACTGAGTTAAGTTTACTTTATGCAGCGTGCTGCGGTAACGAATTGACCGCGCTTTAGAACGATCTAACCATGGCAACAGTGCCAACATTACGATTGCACCACCCATCGCAATTACACCGAGCAACTTATCAGGTACAGCACGTAAAATTGCATAGAACGGCGTAAAGTACCAAACAGGCGCAATGTGATCAGGTGTTTTCATTGGATCAGCTGCAGTGAAATTCGGTGGCTCTAGGAAGAAACCGCCCATCGTTGGTGCATAGAAAATCACCAATGAGCAAAGAATCAAGAAACCAACCAAACCAACGATATCTTTCACTGTGTAATATGGGTGGAACGGAATTGCATCCACAATATCGTACTTATCAGCATATCGCGGGTGGAACTTAAACTGTGCTTGATCTTCTGGCTTCACAGTGCCTTTAGGCTTCTTGATATCAACCCCATCAGGGTTATTCGAGCCTACTTCGTGCAAGGCAATCAAGTGTAAAAACACAAGAATTACGATAACCAATGGCAATGCAATTACATGCAACGCAAAGAAACGATTTAAGGTAGCGCCTGAAATAACGTAATCACCACGAATCCAGGTTGTTAAATCATCACCAATAATAGGTATCGCACTAAAGAGCGAGATAATTACCTGAGCACCCCAGTAAGACATTTGTCCCCAAGGTAACAAGTAACCCATAAATGCTTCAGCCATCAACACGAGGAAGATTAACATACCGAAGATCCACAAGAGTTCACGTGGCTTTTGGTACGAACCATACATCATGCCGCGGAACATATGCAGATACACCACCACGAAAAATGCAGAAGCACCGGTAGAGTGCATGTAACGCAGCAACCACCCGAACTCAACATCACGCATGATGTATTCAACTGATGCAAATGCGCCTTCGGCACTTGGCGTATAGTTCATCGTTAACCAGATACCAGTAACGATTTGGTTCACTAACACAACGATAGCGAGTGAACCCATCAGGTACCAGAAGTTAAAGTTCTTCGGTGCCGGGTATTCAGTTACATGCAACTTCATTGAGTTGCTAATAGGGATCCGTTTATCAATCCAGTTCATAAAGGACATTAGGCAGCTCCCTCTTCTTCACCAATCAAAATTGTTGCATCATCAACAAAGTAATGTGGTGGGATCATCAGGTTAGTGGGCGCCGGAACACCTTGGAATACACGGCCAGCGATATCAAAACGCGAACCATGGCAAGGGCAGAAGAACCCAGCATCAACACCTTCCATTGCGCCAAAATCGCGCTGGATAAACTGCGGCGAGCAGCCTAAATGTGTGCAGATACCTACCGCAACAAACCACTCTGGGTCGATTGAACGGTGCTTGTTCTTTGCATACTCAGGCTGTTGTGGTTGTTCGGAATCAGGGTCACGTAGGTTGTCTTCCACAAGTGGCAAACTATCTATCATGGCTTGAGTACGGCGGATAACCCATACAGGGCTTCCTCGCCACTCAGATCGAACCAACTGACCAGGCTCAATTTTATCAATCTTCATTTCTACCGGCGCACCCGCTATACGGGCTTTAGCGCTAGGATTCCATGAAGCTATAAAAGGCACGGCAGCACCAACAACTCCTGCACCACCCACTACCGCAGTAGCAACGGTCAGAAACCGACGGCGGCCTTTATCTACAGGCGCATTGCTCATCCATCTCTCTCCAATTTGGACGCTGTGCGAAATTACGCAGCTAATTTAACTCAATGCTCGCACGAAAAAAATCTTTCCAATGATAATGAAAATTCACACTCTTTACAAGGTAAACGCACGATCAAATCAGATAGATCTATGGTTTATTTTGGTGTATCAGGGCTGAATACACGATATTGGAAAAAGCAGGAAAAATAAGGGCTAGCGGAAGGTGGGTTATATTATGGTTAGAGCCGTTGACATAAAAAAGCCCGGAATAATCCGGGCTTTCGTAGGTCTGCCAATTTCCAGCTTAACGCTTAGAGAATTGTGGACGCTTACGCGCTTTATGTAGACCAACTTTCTTACGCTCAACTTTACGCGCATCACGAGTAACATAACCCGCTTTACGTAGTTCGCCGCGTAATGCTTCATCGTACTGCATAAGTGCACGAGTAATACCGTGACGAATTGCACCCGCTTGACCCGTAGTACCACCGCCAGTAACGGTAACGTAAAGGTCGAACTTCTCAGTAACTTCAAGAAGCTCTAACGGCTGACGCACTACCATGCGTGCAGTTTCACGACCGAAGTATTCTTCGAGCGTACGATTGTTAATTTTGATGTCACCGCCGCCAGCACGCATAAATACGCGAGCTGTAGAGCTTTTGCGACGACCTGTACCGTAGTATTGATTATCTGCCATCTGTATATGCTCCGTATTAAATCTCTAAAGTTTTAGGCTGCTGAGCTACATGTGCATGCTCAGGACCCGCAAACACTTTAAGCTTACGGAACATGGCACGACCCAAAGGACCACGCGGCAACATGCCTTTTACGGCTGCTTCGATGATCATTTCTGGCTTCTTCGCCTGTAGCTTTTCAAAGCTGATAGACTTCAAACCACCTGGATAACCACTGTGCGAGTGATAGATCTTGTCTTTTGCTTTATTACCAGTAACGGTAATTTTTTCAGCATTAACAACAACGATGTAATCGCCAGTATCCACGTGTGGAGTATATTCAGGCTTATGCTTGCCACGCAAACGAGTTGCGATCTCAGTGGCCAAACGACCAAGAGTTTTACCGTCTGCATCAACTACGAACCAGTCGCGCTTTACAGTTTCTGCTTTTGCTACAAATGTTTTCATGAGTTATCTATTACCCAAATTCATGAGTTTACCTGGGGCCTTCCGGGCTTCCCCGCGAAATGCCAATTATGTTTCACCCCGCTTTGAACCGGGGGAGGTAACGTGGGCGGCGGGTATTATATACACGCAAGCGATCAAACGCAACGGCGATCAAGCCCAGATCCGATTAATTTATGGTAGATGTTCGCTACCTAAATATTCGTGTGATTGCATTTCTTGTAACCGGCTCAAACAACGGCGAAACTCGAAGCTAAGGGTTCCGCCGCTATATAATTCCTGCATGGGAACTTCAGCCGACATAATAAGCTTTACTTTATGCTCATAAAACTCATCAACTAATGCTATGAAACGGCGCGCTGCATCGTCTTTATCCCGCCCCAATTGCGGCACATTGCTCACTAATATAGCGTGGTACAAGCGCGCCAGCTCAATATAATCATTTTGGCTTCTTGGCCCTTCACACAACTCTTTAAAGTCAAAAAACGCGATATCGTCGGCTTCACACCGAACTTGCAGATTTCGCCCGTTAATCTCGATGGCCTCATCGCATCTATGGGCCTGATGTTCTGGTGCCAACTGATGGAAGTAGCGCACTAAGTTTTCATCCGCCGCTTTATCGAGTGGTGAATGATAAATCTCGGCCTGAGTGAGGGTACGCAAGCGATAATCAACCCCACCATCAACATTCACCACCTCACAGTGCTGATTCAGTAGATCAATTGCAGGGATGAATCGCGCGCGCTGTAAGCCATTTTTATACAGGTCATCGGGAACGATATTTGATGTTGCTACTAACACAACACCCTCATCGAATAGCGCTTCCAGCAGCGTAGCTAGAATCATTGCATCAGTAATATCTTGGACAAAAAATTCGTCAAAACAAATCACACGCGCTTCATCGGCAAACTTTGCCGCGATTAACGGTAACGGATCAGATTTTCCTTTCAGCTCTTTCAGTTCCGCATGCACACGGTGCATAAAACGATGAAAGTGCACACGCCATTTGCGTTCGAATGGCAGTGCATTGTAGAACGTATCCACGAGATAGGTTTTGCCACGGCCTACACCACCCCAGAAATAAAGGCCTTTAATAGGAGGCTTTTTTTTACCGAGTAGCGTTCTAGAAATTTTCTTTAAACCTTTAGCCGGCTTATTTTCAATAAGATCATCAAACAAGCGCTGAAGGTGCTTTACGGCCTCTTCTTGCGCTGAATCATGGTGAAAATCTGAACGTGTTAAATCACGCTGATACGCTGCTAACGGTGTTTTTACATTTTCCGACACAAATTTGCCTGACATCTGACGACTGTTTGAATCATTACATGATACCATCATGTAATAAGGATTATGTAGCAAGAATCTAGTAATATGAAACTTGTTCTATAAATCATAATTAAGTAGTTTGATATGAGCTTTATTAAGCTCCGAGATAACAAACAGTAGTGAGCGCTGAGTGAAAGCGCACGTAGCAGCTGAATAAGAGTAAGAGGAATACAATATGGATTGGTTAATCGGAATTTTACTACTGATTGCTGGGGTTATTATCGGCTTTTTTGCCGCGCGCTTTTATGCTTCTAAAACCGGTGATACCGCCGATTTGAAATCACAAATAGAAAACTCACAACAGCAATTCGAAGCTTATCGCAAAGATGTTGTAGAGCAACTCGCCTCAGCTCGCCAGTTGGCATCGGAAGTTACCGATATACAGCACCGCTTAAATCTATTTTTACAAGATAGCCAACACTTGCTAGAGCAAGATAAAGATTGGCAACAGCCTTTATTATTCTCTGAAGAAACGATTCGCTCTATTCGGAAGGCTAATGTTCTAAACCGCGATCGCCGCGACGATAATGCGTTGGCGGACATGCCTCCGCGCGACTACTCAGAGCCAGGAAGTGGTTTATTTACACCGGTACCCAAAGCGGTAAAAGAAGATTAACCACAAAAAATAACCAACCTCTTCTACTTTCAGGGCGCTTCGGCGCCCTGTTTGCGCATTTCACCTCTTGAAATTTTTTTCCCGCGAACTTATTTCCGTTTTTGATGGTCTTTGTTTTGTACCTTCAATGGTTTTTGCCCTGAACAATAGATGTCTATTCGGAGTAATATTGATGAGAAAATTAACATCGTGTATTGCCACACTCATGCTCGCAGGCGTGTTTGCTGCTCAACCCACTCTGAGCGCCCATGCAAATGCAACGCAAGCTTATGCCAATTTTCCTGCCGCACATACTAACGAACGAGGTATTCCTACGCTTGCACCAATGCTAGAGGAAGTAACGCCTGCGGTCGTGAATATATCAGTGCAAGGCAAGCGGGTAACTCGCCAACGCTTACCCGAGGCTTTTCGTTTTTTCTTTGGTCCGAACTCACCTCGTGAAGAAGTGCGCGAGCAACCATTCCAAGGGTTAGGTTCTGGTGTCATTATTGATGCCGAGGAAGGCCTTGTTGTTACAAATGCCCACGTAATCGACGATGCTACTGAAATAACCGTTACCTTGCGCGATGGCCGGCAGTTCGATGCAACAGTTCTTGGACGTGATGAGGAATCGGATATTGCCTTACTTGAATTAGAAAACCCAAAAGATTTGGTAGCTCTGGAAATAGGCAACTCAGATCAATTACGTGTAGGCGATTTTGTTGTTGCCATCGGTAACCCCTTCGGCCTTGGCCAAACAGTAACGTCAGGGATTGTTTCCGCGCTCGGCCGCAGCGGTTTAGGTGTTGATCGTTTAGAAAACTTTATTCAAACCGACGCCGCTATTAACAGTGGGAACTCTGGCGGTGCACTCGTTGATCTTGAGGGCAACTTAATTGGTATTAACACTGCGATTCTCGGCCCTACTGGCGGTAATATCGGTATTGGCTTCGCTATTCCAGCGAACATGATGAACAACTTGGTTGAGCAAATTATTGAGTTCGGCGAAGTACGCCGGGGCGTGCTAGGTGTGCGTGGTGGTAATCTCACCCAAGAACTGGCCGATGCGCTGGAAATCGATCGCGCTCAAGGTGCTTGGGTAAGTGAAGTTCTCGACGATAGCGCGGCTCAGAAAGCGGGCGTAGAAGCGGGAGATGTGATTCTTGCGTTAAACGGAACACCTGTGTACTCCTTTGCTGAACTCGCCGCGAAAGTAGGAACCATTGGCGCAGGCAGAACTGTTGAGCTAACAATTTTACGCGAAGGTGAGGAACTTACCGTTACCGTAGAATTAGATAGACAGGAAAGCCAACAAATAACTGCCGATATCTTACACCCTGCGCTGCGAGGCGCAGAACTCAGCACAGTTGACCGCAGAGGTGTGGTGGTAACAGCCGTGGAAAGTAATTCTCCTGCGGAACGCATTGGCCTACGGCAGGATGACATTATTCTTGCCGTTAACCGACAAGCCGTAAGTAATACCCGTGAATTACAAAATATGATTCAAAATGCGCAAGGTGTTGTGGCCTTAAACTTGCGTAGAGGGAACTCACAGCTGTATCTAGTGCTACCTAACTAAACCATCTGTAATCTAAGCAGGCCTCTATCAGAGGCCTGCCTTTCCTGCTATATTTAGTGTTATATTTCACCAATATGCGATTTACTTTGCAACGAAGCTACCCACAGCGCGGGTAAGCATAGTTCGGCAAATGGCCTATTGCGATATCACTCTAATTTGTAGGCACCCATGACGGCTAAAAAGCGCCAGAAAAGCACCTTTACCGAGATTCTTACGCAATACTTCCTAAAACCAGCACTTTTAGGGGTAGTTGTTGCGCTTATCGTGCTCTGGGTTATGACCCGTGAACCTACAAACGAACAGCAAAAACCAGTAGCTAACGCGGAATTAATGACGTTCTCAAGCGCATTCGAACGTGCAGCGCCAGCGGTAGTTAACATCTATACGGCACAATCTATTCGCGATGGCAGAGCACGCAGCCAGCCCGCAACCGCTATGCGGTTAGGATCGGGCATCATCATGGATTCCCGTGGCTATATATTAACGGCTTTGCATGTGGTGCAAAATGTGGATCAGATTGAAGTAGCATTGCAAGATGGGCGGATATTTGGCGCTCAGTTAGTAGGCAGTGATGAACTCACTGACCTCGCGGTGCTAAGAATCGATGCCAGTAACTTACCGACCATTAGTGTAAACGAAGAATATGCCCCGCGCGCTGGCGATATCGTATTGGCTATTGGAAATCCTTACAACTTAGGACAAACGGTAACGCAAGGCATTATCTCTGCTACCGGGCGAATTAGTATCGGCAGTGTGTATGCTGAATTTATTCAAATGGATGCCGCTATTAATGAAGGTAATTCTGGTGGCGCCGTAGTAAATAGTCGTGGTGAATTAGTGGGCATTGCTAGCGCATCTTATCAATCCGAGTTTAGTAGCCGTGGTTCACAGGGGATATACTTTGCCTTGGCTTACCCGTTAGCTCAACGAATTATGCGCCAGCTTATTAATGAAGGCGCAGTTACGCGTGGGTTTTTGGGCATTACTGCGGGCCAATATTATAGTGACGATGTCTCAACTCGTGGGCTACGGGTAGATGATGTGGTTGAACAAGGTCCTGCGTGGCGTGCCGGTTTACGGATTGGCGATTTCATCTATGAGATTGGCGGCCGAGCCGTTACTTCAGTAAACCAGGGGCTAGATTTAGTGGCCGATGCAACACCGGGCACGGAATTAGAAATTAAATTTTATCGAGGCGGCCGGCCTATGGC
Source organism: Aliidiomarina shirensis (assembly GCF_003987345.1). GTDB lineage: Bacteria > Pseudomonadota > Gammaproteobacteria > Enterobacterales > Alteromonadaceae > Aliidiomarina > Aliidiomarina shirensis. Next base: position 477,742 of record NZ_PIPP01000002.1, read on the forward strand.
TGTAGTAGTAACTATAGAGCAACTACAATAACCAAGCGGTTACCTAAGCAAAATATCGGAACAAAAAAAGCAGCCATTTTTAAAACGGCTGCTTTTTTTATTCTATTCGATGTGATGACTTACATACGGTTAATCTTGCGTGCGTTTAATTCGCGTTGGGCACATTTGCGCCCGCTCGATTTTAGCACCAAGGCCGGCAAGCTTCGTTTCAATTGATTCATACCCACGATCAATATGATAAACCCGCTCTACCTCGGTTGTACCTTCCGCCACCAAGCCGGCAATCACTAGTGAAGCTGAGGCGCGTAAATCGGTACACATCACTTGCGCACCAGTAAGCTTGCTAACGCCGGTGCATATCGCAGTATTGCCCTCGAGCTCGATATTCGCGCCCATTCGCCGCAGCTCTGGAACATGCATAAAACGGTTCTCAAAAATAGTTTCCCGAACCCAACAGGTACCCTCGGCAATACTATTTAGGGCGATAAACTGAGCCTGCATATCGGTTGGAAAGGCTGGGTGCGGCGCAGTAACAACATTAACCGCTTTTGGCCGCCCTCGGCTGATCAGTTCTATCCAATCATTACCTTTGCGAATTTCAGCGCCGGCTTCCGTTAGCTTCTTCAGAACTGCATCGAGAAAATCTGGGTTGGTATGGGTACAGCGAATATGCCCTTGAGTAGCTAATGCAGCTACTAAAAATGTACCCGTTTCTATTCGATCTGGAAGCACCGTGTATTCGCCACCATGCAACCGTTCAACACCATGGATAATAATAGTATCGCTACCGGCATCACGAACATCCGCACCTAACGCATTTAAGAAGTTGGCTAAATCAATAATTTCTGGTTCGCGTGCGGCATTTTCGATAATGGTTTTACCGTTTGCTAACGCTGCCGCCATCATCAGGTTTTCCGTGCCCGTAACGCTTACCATATCCATAATGATATGGGCGCCTTGCAAACGCCCGCCTAACGTTGCCGGCACATGCGCTTTGATGTAACCATTTTCAACCACAACCTCGGCGCCCATTTGCCGCATACCATCGATATGCAGGTTCACAGGCCGCGCGCCAATTGCGCATCCACCAGGTAACGACACTTCAGCTTTGCCACATTTCGCAAGCAACGGGCCCAGCACTAAGATCGAGGCACGCATCGTTTTAACTAATTCATAGGGCGCTACATGGTGATGATCTTGCGGAGGCGAAATAAGATAACTATTAGCGGCTTCACGCTGATGAGGAATACCAAGCTCAGCTAACAAATCCAGCGATGTTTCCACATCTTGTAAGCGTGGAACGTTGTGAATTAATACGGGGCTATCAGCAAGAATCGACGCCAACAAAATAGGCAATGCCGCATTTTTGGCGCCTGATATACGCACTTCCCCTTCTAAGCGCGCACCACCTTGAACAACTAATTTTTCCATTTTCTTTACACTCAGCTTGGCATATTAAGCAGTTTTTCACGCTGCCATTTTTCTGGAGTGTACGCTTTGATACTTAGCGCATGAATAGTGCCATCTGCGATCTTATCGTTGAGGGGCCGATAAATCATTTGTTGTTGCTTTACACGCGAAAGGTTAGCGAAGGTTGCGCTTACCGCAATCACTTGAAAATGGCTACCTTCGCCGCTAACGTGCACTTCATCAAGGTCGAGTGCTTCTTGCAAAAGCACTTCGATTTCATTCGGGTTCATTGGCTCGTCCGTTGGTTACTGTTCTGATGCCGTATAGCTTAACGAAAGCAGCTCAGTAACGCCACTCACCTCGGCAAATTGCCGAAGCTGAGTGTTGGTATTCCGTAAAGATAATGAGCGGTTCGATTCCGATAACTCGGCAATCAACTGAATCAACATGGCGATGCCAGAAGAATCAACTTGCTCTACATCGCTAAAATCAAGTGTTAGATCGCCACTTGTACCAACCCAATCACTTCGAGAACGCCAAGCAGAACCCACGTTATCACGGTTCATTTTGCCGGCTACTCGAACGCAATCATTATCGATTTTAAAGCTTAGATTCGACATTGCTTAATCATCACCTTGGCTGAACAAAAATTGCCCTATCAAGTTTTCTAACACCATCGCTGAATTCGTGTTGTAAATTGAATCACCATCTTCTAAAACGAAAACATCATCGTCCATGAAGCCTGGCTCTAAACCAACATATTGCTCGCCCAACAGCCCTGAAGTAAGAATAGACGCCGTGCTAGTTTCAGGAAACTTCGCGAATGATTTGCTAATCCGCATCTCCACAACAGGTTCAAAATACTCTGAATCGAGTTCAATACTGGCAACACGGCCTACTACCACACCACCCACTTTCACTGGCGAACGTACTTTTAAGCCACCAATATTATCGAACTTCGCGTACAGGGTATAAGTTTCACCTCGCATTGCGCTGCTCTGATTGGCAACTTGTAATGCTAAAAATATCAAAGCAGCAATCGCTACCGAAATAAACACACCTACTAATAATTCAATTTTACGCATTTCCATAAATCACCCGAACATCACTGCTGTCAAAATAAAATCCAAACCCAACACGGCCAACGAGCTATACACCACTGTTTGCGTGGTAGCTGCGCTGATACCCGGTGAGGTAGGTGCCGCGGTGTAACCTTTATAAAGTGCGATCCAGGTTACAACGATTGCGAATACAAGGCTTTTAATAACGCCATTAAAAATATCATTTTTCCATTCAACGCTTGCCTGCATTACCGACCAGAATGCACCGTCATCAACGCCGAGCCACTCCACACCAACCAGGAAGCCGCCGTAAATACCGATGGCACTAAACATCAATGCAAGTAATGGCATGCTGATGAAGCCAGCCCAGAAACGTGGCGCAACAACCCGGCGTAGTGGGTCTACCGCCATCATTTCCAAACTAGAAAGCTGCTCGGTAGCGCGCATTAAGCCAATTTCAGCGGTTAACGCAGAGCCCGCGCGGCCCGCGAACAACAGCGCTGTAACCACCGGCCCTAACTCACGGAGTAAAGACAAAGCAACCATCGGGCCTAACGCTTGCTCAGCGCCAAAATCAACCAAAATAGTATAGCCTTGTAACCCCAACACCATGCCAATAAATAACCCTGAAATCAGGATTATTAGCATCGATTGAACACCTACCACATAGAGCTGGCGAATTAATAACGGGAACATTTTCCGCGGTTGTGGTTTGCCCACCAAAGCTTGAAATAGCATGATAGACGCGGCACCAATACCGCGGAGTGTATTTAAGGCGTTGTGGCCAATATTAATGAAGAACTTCATTTTCCATGGCCTCCCGCAAGTAAATCATTTTCATATTTAGAAGCGGCATAATGGAAAGGTACAGGGCCATCGGGTTCACCATTCAAGAATTGTTGTACTAAATCGTTGCCAGTGCGCTTCAGCTCTTCTGGAGAGCCTTGACCAACCACCGTTTTATTCGCCAAGATCACAACATGATCAGCAATGCTCATTACTTCATGAATATCATGAGAAACTACGATTGAGGTGAGCCCTAATGTACTATTTAGTGAGCGAATCAATTTCACCAGCATCCCCATCGAAATAGGGTCTTGGCCAGCGAAAGGTTCATCATACATAATCAATTCAGGGTCGAGCGCGATTGAGCGCGCCAATGCCGCTCGCCGAGCCATACCACCGGATAGTTCCTGTGGGAACAAACTACCTGCACCGCGTAAACCAACAGCTTCCAGTTTCATTTTCACTACGGTAGCAATTATATTCGCGGGCAAATCGGTGTGCTCACGAAGCGGAAACGCTACATTTTCAAACACCGTTAAATCGCTAAATAAAGCACCACTTTGAAACAGCATACTCATACGCTTGCGGGCTTCAAAAAGCTGGCTACGGCCCAGTTCGGTAATCTCATAGTCAGCAAAGCGTATGCTGCCTCTTTGCGGTTTCAATTGACCACCAATAAGGCGCAAAAGCGTGGTTTTACCACAGCCGCTTGGGCCCATAATGGCCGTTACTTTTCCCCGTGGCACCTGCACCGAAACATCTTCATAGATTAACGTTTCACCACGTTTAAAATAAATGTCTTTAACTTCTACTAAATTATCCACTTATTGCCTCTATCACCTATCCCAAGCCTGAATATCAAGGCATTAGGCTATTTCCGTACTTTAGCGAAGGTTTGTATTAACTTGTTTTCGTTTGCAACAAAGCGATTTTGCCATGCGCCATTATCATAGCACTCATATTGATTTTAGCTCCAATCAATATGCCCACAAGCAACACACTTGCCTGCCAAAAACTAACATCGGTTAGCCAAATACACTATCGGCGTTGGTGTTGTTGTTATCAGGCGTTTCTAACAACGCCATCATTTCGGCAATAAATGCTTCTCGTTGTTCCTTGCTTTCACAATCCAATAGGCCGAATTGACGCAGCAAACGGTCACCCACAGCCGCTTTCCACACAGCTCGAGCACGCGCGCCACCAATTGAACTAGAGTTTAACATTGTCCATAACTCTTCGAATTTATGCCGAACGGGGTTGAGTAAGCTGGGGTTGTTTGCGGCCGCAGCGATAATGGCACTATCTACCGCAAGCATGGATTTTGGTATGCTCAATTCACCTAAAATAATTGCCTTAATTTCGGCATTTGGGCCTTCAATGCCCTCGGCGAGAAGCTCCTCAGTTCGCGCTTCGCGCATGCCGATATAGCGCTCCAGCATGGCAACAATCAGCGCCTCTTTGCTGGCGAAATGATATAACAACCCGCCCTTACTGATACCCGTTTTCTCGGTTAATGCATCGAAGGTTAGATGTGATGCACCCTGCTCTTGCACCAGAACTTCGGCTTGTTGCAAAATAAAATCACGCTTGCTCGGCCGGCCGCCCCGGCTCGCTTTAGTTGCTTTAGTCATATTGCACGCTCACTATAAAAACCGTCCATCCGGTAAAGTATCATCGGTGCTGGCTTTTCGCAATCATGAAATCGATTACTATAAACCACTAGAGAAAAGCTGAATTACACGCCAGCAGTGATATACTCACTCAATGCTTCGTTACGTTCCAAAATAGGATTAGGGATCTATGTCTGAACATATCTCACCGGCCTCCACCGAAGGCTATATATGGCAGGGTAAGCGCGTTCTCGAAATTGAGATTGCGGCCATTCAAGGTATGCAAGCTGCTATTAACGATGATTTTGCCCAGGCCTGTCAGCTACTAATTCGCTGTAAAGGCCGTGTCGTGGTAACCGGTATGGGTAAATCAGGTCATATCGGTGGAAAAATTGCGGCAACGCTAGCAAGCACAGGAACACCTGCTTTTTTTGTACATCCCGGTGAAGCAAGCCACGGTGATTTAGGCATGATTACGCCACAAGATACCGTAATCGCTATTTCAAATTCCGGCGAAACTAACGAAGTTTTGAGCATCCTTCCGGTTATCAAACGTTTAGGTGTTCCGCTAATTGCGCTCACGGGGCAGCCAGAATCAACTCTTGCCAAGCTCGCTGATGTCCACGTTAGCGTTGCTGTCAGTGAAGAAGCCTGCCCACTCGGCCTAGCTCCCACAGCTAGCACCACGGCCACCTTAGTGATGGGTGATGCGTTAGCCGTGGCCTTATTGCACGCGCGCGGATTTACGGCCAATGATTTTGCCCTTTCACATCCGGGCGGTAGCTTGGGCAAACGCTTGTTACTAAGAGTAAGCGATATCATGCACGCCGATGATCGAGTTCCGAAAGTATCGAGCAATGCCATCATCACCGAAGCATTACTGGAGATTTCGCAGAAAGGTTTAGGCATGACAACCATTGTGGATGAGCAAGATCACCTACTCGGCCTTTTTACCGATGGTGATTTACGTAGAATTTTAGATCAGCGTATCGATATTCATCACACCAAAATTTCTGAAGTAATGACCACAGGTTGCATCACAACAACGCCCGACACTTTAGCCGCAGAAGCACTTAAGTTAATGGAAACCCGAAAAATAAATGGCTTAATTGTTCTTGCTGCAGATAAAGCCGTGATCGGCGCCTTTAACATGCACGATCTTTTACGCGCGGGGGTTATGTAATGGAAAGTGGAATGCAAGCTTCGAACAACCCTTATGTAAGCACTTGGTACGGCGATATCCACGAAGATCTACTCGCGCGCTTTAAAACAATAAAGCTGCTGGTATGCGATGTTGATGGGGTATTTTCCGATGGCCGAATTTATCTAGGAAACAACGGTGAAGAACTAAAGGCTTTTCATACGCGCGATGGATTGGGTGTTAAGGCGCTGCTATCTGCCGGCATTGAAGTGGCGGTAATCACCGGAAGAACTTCAACCATTGTGCAATCACGCATGCAAGCCTTGGGCGTTCAACACATTTATCAAGGCCAACACGATAAGCTGATGGCGTTGCGCGAGATTCAAAGCCAAACAGGTATATCACTCGAACAAACGGCAAGTGTGGGCGACGACACCCCCGACTTGGCGCTTTTTCAAGGTTCGCAACTTGCATTTAGCGTATTCGATGGCCACCCACAAGTGCAGCAACATGCGCATTACGTTACCCAACAGCGTGGTGGCTTCGGAGCGGTTCGCGAAATTGCCGATTTACTATTATTAAGCCAAGGGCTGCTGCATCAAGTTCAGGAGAGCAGCACGTGAACCGTCGAAGTATCATCATCACGCTATTAGTGGCATTAATTGCTGCTATCATTTTATGGAACGCCTTTGATGATGAGGAAACCATTGAAAGCGGTGAACGTACTGAAATGCTCATTCCCGATTTTACAGCGACTGGGCTAGAAACACGGGTATTCGAATCAGATGGTCGCTTAGCTCAGCAGATTCGAGCAGAGCACATGGCTCATTTTAGTGCGTTGAACCTCACCGAGTTGGAAAGCCCTGTATATATTACCTACCTCAATGAGCTTGCGGTAGATAGTGCCGAAACCGGCAGTGTATGGGAAGTATCAGCAGAAAAAGGGCGTTATTACGAAGGTGAGCGCCTTGAATTAGAATCGAATGTGCTTATCCTTAACCGCTCCAACACCGGCTATATTGATGAGATTAAAACCGATTTCATCAGCATCGATTTACAAAATCGTACCATGCACACAGATTCCCCTGTTACTATTCAGGGTATTCGATTTATTGTTAACGGCAATGGAATGCGCGTTGATTTAGAAGCACAGCAATTGGAGCTTATCGATCATGTTGAAACCATTTACTACCCTCGCTCTGCTCGCCCTTAGTATTGGTGTGAGCGCTACGAACGAGGTGAATGCGAACGCACTGAGTGCGAGCGCCATTACCAACGCGCAAGAATCTACTCTGGCGCGGGATTTTGCTGAGCCGATGCGTATTCTTGCTGATAATGATTTGTTGGATTTAGCTGAAAACGTTTACCGCGCGACTGGCAATGTACGGATAACCCAAGGAAGCTTAAAAATAACCGCGCATACCCTAGCTGTTACCGGCTTTGAAAACGACAGAGGTGAGCAAGAGCTATTTATTCTTGAAGGCAACGATGATGCGCCCGCTACGTATGAACAAGAAATACAACCTGACGTTATCGTGAATGCGCATGCAAACCGCATCGAGTACGATGCTACCGAACGTGTATTAAAATTGATTGGCGCTGCAGAACTCAATCAAGATGGGAATTCAGTACGTGCTGAAACCATCACTTATTATGTTGAAACGATGCAAGTAAGCGCTACTCGCGGCGAAGAGCAGGTAGAAACGATTTTCCGCCCACGCCAGCGCACCGAAGACGAGCAAAATTAAGCATGACAACTCTAAAAGCCGAACATTTAGCAAAAGCCTACAAAGGCCGCACCGTAGTGAAAGATGTCAGTATCGAAGTCGATGCTGGCCAAATTGTTGGGCTTCTAGGCCCAAATGGTGCGGGTAAAACCACCACTTTTTATATGATCGTTGGCCTCGTCGCGAATGATAAAGGCAGCATTCGGCTTGATGATGAAGATATCACCCTACTTCCAATGCACGCGCGGGCTCGCAAAGGGATTGGCTATTTACCGCAAGAAGCATCCGTTTTTCGCAAACTCAGCGTTCGCGATAACATTATGGCAATTCTACAAACTCGAAAAGAGCTTAGTGCTAGCCAACGGGAAGATAAACTCGATGAACTGGTAAATGAGTTTCATATTGGCCATATCGTTGAGAATTTGGGCATGAGCTTATCGGGCGGTGAGCGTCGCCGAGTAGAAATAGCGCGCGCTTTGGCCGCAGAGCCGAAATTTATTCTTCTAGATGAACCGTTCGCAGGGGTTGATCCAATCTCGGTGCTCGATATAAAGAAAATCATTCAACAGCTTAGTGACCGCGGTATTGGTGTACTTATTACCGATCACAACGTTCGGGAAACCCTTTCTGTGTGCGAAACGGCGTATATCGTGAGCCAGGGTAATTTGATTGCGAAAGGCACTGCTGATGAAGTTTTGGCCAACCAACAAGTAAAAGATGTGTATTTGGGCGACCAATTCACCTTGTAATTTATTCTACGGCACCCATGATATAAGTATGTTCAGCGTTTTTATGGCGCGTAAACCCAGATGACACCAGAGATAATTATTCCATGAAGCAAGGCTTGCAGCTTAAGTTTGGCCAAAACTTAACCATGACCCCGCAATTGCAACAAGCAATTCGGTTGCTGCAGTTATCTTCATTAGAACTTCAGCAAGAAATCCAAGAAGCCTTGGAAAACAATCCATTACTCGAACTTCCAGAAGAAGAAAGCGTATCAAACTGGGAACAAAACGTTTCCGCCAGTATATCCTCAAGCGCCGGCGTTGCAGCAGAAGATGATTATGTTTATCAGGGCGAAACTAACGAATCGTTACAAGATTATCTTATTTGGCAAATGCGCCTTTCCCATTTTTCGGAAACCGACGAGCAAATAGCACTCATTATTATTGATGCAATCGATGATAGTGGCTACCTAACCCAATCATTGGATGAAGTGCTTGCCGCCGCGCAACAGCAAGATGACGAAATAACCGCGGAAGAAGTAGCGGTTGTTTTAAAGCGCATACAACACTTTGAACCGCTAGGTGTAGCATCACGTAGTGTACGTGAGTGCTTACTTTTACAATTAAATCAGCTGCCAAGCGATACACCCGCACTGGCGGCAACCAAAAACGTAGTCGATAATTATTTAGAGCTGTTAGGAAAACGGGATTATCGAACCTTAGCGCGTAAATCACGTTTAAAAGAAAATGTGATTCGGAATGTATTGGAACTACTACAGCAATTGAACCCTCGCCCGGGTGATAGTTTTTCCAGTGGTGAATCGGATTATATTATTCCCGATATACAAGTAAGAAAACATAACGGCCGTTGGATTGCTGAATTACATCCAGCCTCAATGCCTAAATTACGTGTAAATGAAACCTACGCGGCTATGCACAGCAATAGACACAATAACGGCTGTAGTAGTGGTGACGCTGACTACATAAAACAACACTTGCAAGAGGCGCGCTGGTTCATTAAAAGTATTGAAAGTAGAAATGAAACTTTACTTAAGGTTGCCCATTGTATCGTGCAGCGACAACAGGCATTCTTTGAGTATGGTCCAGAATCAATGAAACCAATGATTCTAAGTGATGTCGCAGATAGTATAGATATGCATGAATCAACCATTTCGCGTGTTACAACGCAGAAGTTCATGCATTCCCCACAAGGTGTTTTCGAGCTGAAGTATTTTTTCTCGAGCCATGTAAGCACTGATGAAGGGGGTGAGTATTCATCTACTGCAATTCGTGCGTTAATTCGCAAATTGGTTGCAGCAGAGAATCCGGGGAAGCCATTGAGCGATAATAAGTTAGCAACGCTGTTGGCCGACCAGGGTATTCAAGTAGCAAGACGGACCATCGCGAAGTACCGGGAATCATTAAATATCCCGTCTTCGAGTCAACGGAAGAGTCTGCTTTAACTATCAATAGAAGGAAGATGTGCTATGCAAATTAATCTTACGGGTCACCATGTTGATATTACCGATGCTCTAAGAACCTATGTTGACACCAAATTTTCCAAGCTTGAGCGCCACTTCGATCATATAAATAACGTTCATGTGATATTGAATGTTGAAAAACTCATGCAAAAAGCGGAAGCTACTCTTCATCTAAATGGGGGCGAAGTTTTTGCCACATCGGAGCATCACGATATGTACACCGCTATTGATGGTCTGATCAACAAACTCGATCGCCAAGTTATTAAACATAAAGAAAAGTTGAGTAAGCATTAGGATCATGGAACTAAAAGATATCCTTAGCCCAGATAACACGCGCGTTGCCGTTGAAGAGAGCAGCAAAAAGAAAATTCTTGAGCTTATAAGCCAGCTCGTTGCACCTAAACTTGCTGGTGTAAGCAAAGCTGATATCTTCGATAGCTTACTCCAACGCGAACGCTTAGGTAGCACGGGTATTGGGCTAGGTATCGCAATCCCTCACGGCCGGCTGGAAAATGCCGGCCAACCGGTTGCGGCACTCATTACTCTCGCGCAACCTATTGATTTTGATGCTATTGATAACCAACCAGTAGACATCATTTTTGCACTTTTGGTACCAAAAGATAATCCAGAATTGCATCTACAAACCTTATCTGCCGTTGCTGCAAAGCTAAATCAAAAAGATTGTTGCCGCTCATTACGCCATTCCACCTCAAGCTCTGAACTCTATGAGTTAATGACTAAGGAAGATACAGCCGATTCATGCAACTAATCATCGTAAGCGGGCGCTCTGGCTCAGGAAAAACCGTAGCGCTGAGAGCACTAGAGGATCTCGGGTATTATTGCGTTGATAACCTGCCCGTAGCATTATTACCTGCGCTTGTGCATACCGTAATTGAGCGTTACGAAACCATTGCGATTAGTATCGATGTTCGCAACTTAGCAAGTGATAACAGCGAACTTAACGATGCGCTTGAGTTTCTTCCACACGATGTGAAAGCTGATATTTTATTTCTTGATGCAAACGACGACATTCTTATCCGCCGTTATGGCGAAACGCGCCGGTTGCATCCACTTTCACAATCCGATTTAACTTTAGCGGATGCCATTCAAGCGGAAGGGCAAATTCTTGAGCCTCTTGCGCACCAAGCAACTTGGCGAATTGATAGCAGTGAATTAAGCCTGCACGAACTTATTGAGCAAGTTACCGAACGGGTATTAGGGCGCAAGCAAAACAAGCTCATGTTAGTGTTTATGTCGTTTGGTTTTAAACATGGAATCCCAACCACTGCGGATACCGTGTTTGATGCGCGAATTCTGCCCAACCCACATTGGGAACCTGAATTGCGCCAGTATTCCGGCCTTGATGCACCCGTTCAGCATTATCTAAGCCAACAGCAATTAGTAACCAAATTTATCTATCAAACTGAGAATTTTATCAGCACTTGGTTACCCTACTTTCAGCGCAGTAATCGTAGTTACCTTACTATTGCCGTTGGCTGCACCGGCGGGCAACACCGTTCTGTGTATATCACAGAGAAGCTGGCTGAAGGAATCGCCGCGCAACATCCACATATTCGAATAAAGCATAGAGAACTAGAAAGAAAAAATAATGCCAAATCTGAGTCGTAGAGTAGAAATTCGCAATAAGCTCGGCTTGCACGCGCGAGCCGCCACAAAACTCGCACGATTAGCCAGCGAGTTTGATGCCAAGGTGATCATTGCCCAAGATGGTAAAGAAGTGGATGCCGGCAGTGTAATGGGGTTAATGCTGTTGGCCAGCCAGCAAGGTAAAGTTATTGAAATCAAAGCTACCGGCAAAGATGCAGAGGCCGCGTTGGAAGCGATTACCACCCTAGTGCAAGAACGTTTTCATGAAGACGAGTAATACACACGCCACTTGCTGAATGTTTAAATAGCCAATAAAAAAGGAGCCAAAGCTCCTTTTTTGCTATTTCAGGTTATCCTTGCGTTCAATACTTATGACCCAGCTATTTTCATATCCGCTAGCAACACTGAACCGCACTGCACACCATGGCGCGGATCAACATCAGCCGACATCGCCACCATATTTCTGAACATATCCCGCAAGTTACCGGCTATCGTTACTTCGGTTACTGGAAACTGGATCTCGCCATTCTCAACCCAGAAACCAGCAGCACCACGGCTGTAATCGCCAGTAACCAAGTTAATCCCTTGCCCCATTAACTCGGTAACGAGCAAGCCGGTTCCCATACGTTTACACAAAGCCGCTAAATCAGCATCAAGTTGTGGTGCTTGCGCTTGCACGAACCAATTGTGAATACCACCTGCATGCCCAGTTGTTTGCATACCCAACTTACGGGCTGCATAACTGGTCAATAAATAAGTATCTAATACACCAGCGGTAACAATATCGCGTTCTTTTGTAGCCACCCCTTCGTGGTCAAATGGGCTGGTAGCTAAGCCTCCTGGCAGTAAAGGATTCTCATGAATACTCAACCAATCAGGAAAGATTTGCTTACCGAGATGATCGAGTAAAAATGTGCTCTTGCGATAAAGGTTTCCGCCACTAATAGCGCCTGCAAACTGGCCAAAAATGCCATGTGCTAAATCACTATGAAAAATAACCGGCGCAGAGCATGTGGGTATGGAACGGGCGCCCAAACGAGCAACCGTAGCTGCCGCGGCTTCCCGAGCAACTGCTTCTGGCGTATTCAATAAAGCAGGATTACGCGCCATGGTATAGGCATAATCGCGCTCCATTTTTTCGCCTTCTTTGGCGATGGGCATACAGCTCAAGCTCTGTCGTGAACTCATATAGTGGCCCGTAAAACCGTGGCTATTACCGTATACACGGAACCCACAATGGCTCGAATAATGCGCACCATCGGAATTGATAATACGCGGATCCGCAGCCAACATTACTTTTTCGCAGGCTAACGCTTGTTCTGCAGCATAATCAGGCGATTGATTTGCAGCATAGAATAACTCAGGGTCAGTATAGCCAGTGGCCATTAATGCTTTATCCGCTAGCCCTGAACATGCATCCGCCTCTGTCCAGCGGGCTATGGCATCAGCCTTTTCAACTGCAATTAACACCGCTTCTGATGAAAGATCAGACGTACTCGCACTGCCTTTACTTTGGCCACGGTACACGGTGATACCTAACGAACCATCTTGATTAAATTCAACCGTTTCAATTTCTTCTAATCGGGTACTCACACTCAGCCCACGGCTGTGCGCCAGTGCACATTCAGCTGCGGAAGCACCCCGCTTTTTAGCAGCCGCCAACGCTGCTTCTACTGCCGAAATTGCGCGCTCTAGATCGGGTTGCAGCTGATCGCGAGATGTTAAACCTGTATCGTTATTTAAATTAGCCAAAAAAAACCTCAAATATTATGGTGAGCAGCCGGTATATCACCGGAGGCTGCTTCCTGATAAACTTAGCGCATTGAATAGTTAGGTGAACCTGAACATGCAACGCGATAACCAAGATGAACATTTAGATGATGGCGAACTCAGTAAAACACAACTGAAACGCCATTCCCAAGATATGCACGACCTCGGCGTAAAACTGGTTAAAATGGGCAGCAACGGCCTAAAACAAATACCACTTGATGATGAAACACTTGCCGCCGTTAAGCTTGCCAAAAAAATTGAACATAAACGCGAAGGCTATCGCCGCCAGTTGCAGCTTGTAGCCAAGCTTTTACGTAATAGCGATACAGGCCCAATTCTAGCGGCTATCGATGAGCTGGAGAATAAAGCACTCTACCAAGCTGCCCATTTTCATGCACTTGAGAAATGGCGTGATCGCGTGTTAAATCAAGGCGATGAAGCCATTCAAGACCTGCTTGATGTATACCCACATGGTGATCGTCAGCAGCTACGCCAATATGCGCGCCAAGCCGCGAAAGAACAAGAGCAGAATAAGCCGCCAGCAGCTTCGCGTGCCCTCTTTAAATATATTCGTAGCTTGAGCGAATCTGCGAGCTAACCAACCCTGTGTTTGCAGGCAAGAATCACTTGCCGCAAACACACGGTACATCTATTCCGTACCACCCACTGTCATGTTATCTATCTTCAGCGTTGGCTGACCCACACCTACGGGTAAACTTTGGCCATCTTTACCACACACACCAATACCCGTATCTAATGCTAAATCATTCCCTATCATGGAAACCGCAGCCATTGCTTCCGGCCCGTTACCAATAAGTGTGGCACCTTTTAACGGTGCAGTAATTTTACCATCTTCAATGAGATAAGCTTCTGATGCCGAAAACACGAACTTCCCAGATGTAATATCAACTTGCCCGCCAGAAAACTGCGGTGCAAAAATACCACGTTTCACCGAAGCAATAATTTCTTCCTGCGTTTTATCACCACCTAACATATAGGTGTTGGTCATTCGTGGCATCGGCAAGTGCGCGTATGATTCTCTACGGCCATTTCCTGTGGGCGCTACGCCCATCAGCCGCGCATTCAATTTATCTTGCATGTAGCCCACTAGGCGGCCATCTTCAATAAGCACATTATATTGGCTTGGCGTGCCCTCATCATCAACGCTGAGAGAACCGCGGCGATTCGCAATGGTGCCATCATCCACAATAGTGCAGCCTTTCCCAGCAACTTGCTCGCCGATGCGGCCACTGTAAGATGATGCGCCTTTTCGATTAAAATCACCTTCTAATCCATGACCAACCGCTTCATGCAACAGCACACCAGGCCAGCCTGCGCCTAATACAACCGGCATAGTTCCAGCGGGTGCCGGTTTCGCTTCCAACATGATTAGTGCTTGGCGAACCGCTTCATCAACATAACTTAAATATCGCAGCTTATCGGAACCCCTAGCTTGCTTAACTGAATCTGAATCAATAAACACTGGCTGCATAAAATAGTGATAATCAACGCGGCCACCACCCCCTGAAGAACCACGCTCACGGCGGCCATTTTGCTCGGCCAATACACTGCAATTCAAGCGCACTAATGGGCGTACATCGCTTGCCAATGTGCCATCGGTAGCAGCCACTAAAATGTGCTCATAGGTGCCGGTTAAGCTAACTGAAACTTCTTGAATTCGCGGGTCAAGCTTGCGCGCATATTTATCCATGGCTTGGAGCAATTCAATTTTTTTATGTTCAGAAAAGCTATCTAATGGATTATCAACACCGTACAAAGGTTTCGCGTTGCCCGCAGTTAACGCAGCAACAGTGCGGCTTTCGCCATGATCGGCAATACCACGAGCCGCCGCAGATGCGCGTTTGAGTGCGGCAGGATCAATACTATCGGCATAGGCAAAACCAGTTTTCTCGCCGCTAACTGCACGAACACCCAAGCCCCGCTCAATATTAAAGCTGCCACTTTTTACAATGCCATCTTCCAATACCCAGGCTTCATGGATACTGCTCTGCAAATATATATCCGCGTAATCCACGCTGCCGCTGTAGATACTTTGCAAGCTGTTTTGCAGTGCACTGTAATCGAGTTCAGCGTTATGCAATAAGTGGTCGGCCACCTGAGTATTAATCATTTAAAAACGTTACCTCAAACTGATTGTGTTGCTGCACTGGCATTCGCCCGCGCAGTTCTTCTAATTCATTAAAATCGGGAGTAAATGTGATGAAGCCCGGTTCCGATGCTAACGTGGCTGATATTCTACCCCAAGGGTCTACGATCATGCTGTGGCCCCAAGTTTCACGACCATCATCGTGGGTTCCCGTTTGGTTGGGCGCCAAGAGATACACCTGATTTTCAATGGCGCGAGCTTGCAGAAGTGGCTGCCAATGGGCTTCGCCAGTAACTTTGGTAAAAGCCGAAGGTAATGTTATCAACTCAGCACCTTGCGCGCGCAACGCCCGAAACATCTCCGGAAAACGTAAATCATAGCAAACCGCTAAGCCCATTTTTCCAAACGGCGTATCCACTACAACCAATTTATTTCCTGGCTTAGTGAAGGCTGATTCTCGATAACTTTTGGTATTATCGTTTACGCTCGCATCGAACAAATGGATTTTATCGTACCGTGCAGCAAGCTCGCCGTGAGCATCAAATAACAACGACGCCGCAGCGTAGCGCTCGCCACCGCGAATCGCCATAGTACCGGCTAATATCCAGAAGTTAAAACGGCGGCAACAATCAGCTATAAAATCTTGAATCGGGCCCTGCCCCAATTCTTCCGCATACTTACCTTGGGCAGCTTCGCCGGCACCAAACCGCGCAAAAGCTTCAGGCAAAATCACAAGATGAGGCCCACCTACATTGGTACGCGCATTACTTGCTTGAATTTTTTCAAACGCCGCAAGCAAATAGGCTTTATTCGCTTCCCAATCAGCCCGTGAAGTCCATTGTAATAACGTAATCTGCGGCACTGCGGTTATATCACTCATTTTGTTCGCCTCCTTGTTCCCGTTTCGCTTCGGTATTTTCTGGGAGTTCTGGCGGCAGCACATCTTCGGCCATCTCTGGCAGCTCTACTTCAGCACTATCACGTTGTACTTCTGTAACAACCGGTTCTTGCATAGAGCCCGTTACTTCGTACTCCAATCGCGAAATAACCTCCGCATCATGAAGCATTCTATCGAGTACAAGCGCAGCGATACCGCTTGGCGGGTTCACCATAAATGCGAGTAACACAGGTAAGCTAGACGTTACTTTAGGTACGTAGCTCAATCGGTAATGTAAGCTCTCATCCAATAAATTCGTGTACCCCGCCACCGACATATCACCAGCAGAGCCGTTCATTCGAGTGTTATCGGTACTAATTACACCTTGATCTAAGGTTAACGTACCGCCAAACGACGAATAGAACATGCCGCGCGCGAATATATCGCGAAAATCTAAGGTAAGTTTGCGCAGCACACTCTCCAAACTCAAAATGGATAGTAAGCGCGCGCCACCATCGGAAACATCGCGTAAATACCCGGCTCCTAACGACCAGTTCACCTCTCCACGCAATGTTTCTTTATTCCAGTCTTGCAGTGCGCCATCCCAGCCAAGCTGGAACCGAAAATCGGCAGAAGAATCACGAACCACTGAATTAAAGCCAAGCTCATTTAAATACGAGCCGATATTGTTACTTTTTAAGCTGCCCTGCAATGACGTGCGTAATTCAGCCCCTTCACCGGACCAGCCACCGCGCGCCTGCAACACGGTGCCGCCTTTCCGTATTTCAAACTGGCGAACTTGCTCTTCTTTATTCGCCGGTTCTAAGCGCATAGCAACTTCGCCTAACTCGCGTTCTTGAAAGCGGCAGATTCGGCAAGTAAAAATAATCGGTGGCATGTTATCAAGCCATGAGCGATCTTCAATAACTCGGCTATCACTATCAACTTCTGGCGGGCTCGTTAACTCTAAAAAATCGGCTGCAACTGTTAATTGCCCTTCACCAATCGTACTCCAATCGATGCGTGCTCGGCCGTTACTTGCGTTCACATCGAGTAACCAACCATCACCACTGCTACGACCCTCAATTTCCGTATTCGTGAAATCCTGACCGAACCACTGCAAACTGCCGATGGTCGCATCAACCCGTGATAGCGGCGGAATAGGTGAGCGGGTTACATTGTTCAAATCAGTGTTAACAATCGTTTCAGCTCGTTCTGGAATAGCACTACTTAACGAAACAATCACCGGTAGCCAATCACCCAACTCAGCTTCTTGCATACCCGCCATAATGCGGAAACCATTTTCTGGGCGCGCACCAACGGTATATGGGCTATCGCCAATTTGCAGTTCAAGCGCTTGAAATGCCCCGGAGCCAATCCGCATATCACCGCGTAAATCAAATACAGCAGGCGTATTTGCAGTAGCTCGCAATTGCTCTTGGTTACCGGCTACCTCAATACGGATACTGCGATCTTCACCTGCTGTTTTTGCAAAGGGTTCCGGCAATAGCATGGCTAACGATTCTAAGTTTGCATCCATCAACCAACGATACTGGTAACCTTCAGGCGCTAATTCCATAGTGAAATCGGCTTCCCAATTGAGGCTACCTTCTAGTTGTTGAATAAGCGGAATATCGGGCTGCTCTGATTGCAGTTGCTCGGCTTGCCAATCGGCTTGAATAGTGCTTTCAAGTTCATATCCATTATCTCCCCGGGCACCGGTTAACGATACATTTACCGGCATACCAAACACTGATGAACGCTCCGTTACAAAATTAATATCGGCATTATCAAATGTTAAGTAACCATCAACATCGCGTAACCACAAGTTAACCGGTTGAATGTGAATATCTTGCTCAGCGAAATCTACGCGGCCTTGCGCTCGAACCACTGGTTTTTCGCCTTTCGGCAACGGAATATCTAAAGTAAACGCGCCCGATAAATCGCCGGTAGGCAACACCCGCGAAAGCGCTGCACCCACTGATTTCTCTAGTGGGCTAGCCATAAACAGCTCGCGCAGTTGAGTGCCATTGGCCTGAACATCAGCTGCAATATGTAAATGCCGATCTGCACCGCTTATATTCATGATCTTCGCGTCAACCGTGGTTAACGGAATATCCTGTAAACTACCTCCACGGGCGCTGATATTTAGCTGATCACCTGAAAACGTAAGCTCGGCTTGTGTTCCCATAACCGCGGGCCAATTGGGTTGAAAGCGGTAATTCATGTTGTTTATCAGCGCTTGCGCTTGCAACACCCCTTCACCTTCAGTGTACGGAAAGCTATTTATCGGGCCACGCCAAACCATACTTAGGCTATCTACATCACCATCGAGTAATGAATCTGTTAGGTAGTTGCCTAACTTTTCTCCGAGCTGTAATGGCAATAGCGACACCACTTCCAACACATCCATACCGGGTGTGCCACCATTTAAAAGCCAATCAACTTCTACCGGTTCACCCTGCGTACCACTAAAGCGAACTTCTTGACTAATATCTGCGCCCGGCAAACTAAATAACGCTTCATCAACATCCAGCTCCCAACTGCCCTGCTCTTGCGACCAACCACCCGATACTAAAACCTCGTTTAATACTTTGGCATCGTTGTAAGTTGCTGGTGAGCTTAAGGCTACCGAATCACCTTGAATCAAAAAATTACCTTGCGCTAACGTACTCCAAACTTCCATTTGCAAACCGTTGATGCCCGGCACACCTCGATGCGGTTGCCACGCGATATCGCTACCACGGCCGTAAAGCTGCCATTCTCGTTCATCTGTGAGCTGAATTTGTAACGAATCTAACCAGCCTTGGAGCTGCAATCCATCGGCCCAATCGCCCATAGCAACACCCGGAGCG
The DNA here is from genome assembly GCF_003987345.1 of Aliidiomarina shirensis. Lineage (GTDB taxonomy): Bacteria > Pseudomonadota > Gammaproteobacteria > Enterobacterales > Alteromonadaceae > Aliidiomarina > Aliidiomarina shirensis. The sequence goes on from NZ_PIPP01000002.1 coordinate 496,900, forward strand.
CCGAATAAATTCCAAACAGGGCCGAAATCAATCAGTTCGATATCATTGAGGTTCCAAATGTGCGCGCCTTCAGAGTATTGCCATGTAACTTGCTCAAGGCGCCACTCTTGCTCGTTTAAGCGAGCTACCATTGGATTTGAATTTAAGATCCAGCCGCGGGTCTCAGGAAAAAGTGTCCATACAGTTGGCGTTGTCACTAACCGATGAACGTCGTCGTCTTTTTTCCACTCAAGAATATTTTCTGCAAAGCGAACTTGGCCATCACCAAATTGCCCATCGTCGAAATCGAGCCATGCCTGTAAGTTGAATTCCGCGCGCTCAATCGACGATGTTTGTGTTACTTCTTGCAACCAAGGCGATATATCTAATTGCTGAGCCTCTACGTATAAACTTCCGCTCATTTCCGCAAAGGAACTGCCATGAAGATCGAGCACGAAATCTAAAGAGTTCGCGGTTATATCGGGAATGCGAAATAATCCCGTAGCTTGTTTTCGCGCATCATCGCGATACCAGCGCAGCTCTTCAATTTCCACCGCCCGTGGTGTTTGATTACCGATATGCATGCGCACAATACTTTCGTGCATTTGAAAGCGTTCGAGCTGTTGAAAAAGTAAGGTTTCGAGCGGTTCCTGTAATTCCTGAAGTAAGTTCTGCTGGGAATTACCTTGATAGTAAACATCGAGTTCCATTCCGGTAAGCACAAAATGATCAAGTAGCACTTGCCGCTGCAACAAGCTATTCCAAAAATCGATGCCAAGGCGTAAATCACGTACCGTAACGGTTGCTTCCGTACCCTCACTAACTACGAGTTCAACGTCATTCAGCACTAAAGCGGGGCCAATTCCACTCCAGGTTGCGCTCAAGGAGCCAATTTGCACTTCTTGATTAAAACGCGAACTAATTTGCTGCTCTATATCGGTACGAAAATGATCGAGGTAAGGTAAACTAAATCGAACAATACTAATCAGCACCGCCAAGCCCACCAGCAGCACTGCTGCAGTAAGCCATAGCTTGCGAATTATAAAACTTACGGTACTTCTTACATTCACTACATCATCACCACATCAAATTGTTCTTGATGATACAAAGGCTCAATTTGAATCTTTATCTGCTTTCCTACAAATACTTCCAATTCAGCTAACGCATGCGATTCTTCATTTAACAACCGCTCAGCTACCGCGGCAGAGGCATACACCACAAATTTATCAGCAGCGTAGGCCCGATTCACCCGAACGATCTCACGCATAATTTCATAACATACCGTTTCCACCGTTTTCATCGAACCGCGGCCTTTGCAAACGGGGCATTCACAACTCAATATATGCTCGAGGCTTTCGCGGGTTCTTTTTCGGGTAAGCTCTACCAAACCCAACGAGGTAAAACCCGAAATACTGGTTTTTGCATGATCTTTAGCAAGTGCCAGCTCTAAACTATGCAGTACTCGGCGTTTATGATCTTCATTCTGCATGTCGATGAAATCAACAATAATAATACCGCCTAAGTTTCTTAACCTCAGTTGCCTGGCAATGGCTTGTGTAGCTTCCGTGTTGGTATTAAAAATTGTTTCTTCTAAGTTGCGGTGGCCAACAAAAGCACCGGTGTTGATATCAATTGTGGTCATCGCTTCCGTTTGATCAATCACTAACGTGCCACCCGATTTCAACTGCACTCGTCGGTCGAGCGCCCGCTGAATTTCATTTTCCACATCAAACAAATCAAAAATCGGCCGTTCGCCTTCATAATATTCAAGGCGTGAGGCCAATTGTGGAACAAATTCTTCCACAAATTCGTGCAGCTGCTGAAAACTTAGACGTGAATCAACACGAATTCGTTCAATTTCAACACCGACAAAATCACGTAAAATTCGTGCGGCTAAATTCAAATCTTCATATAAAACGCCACCTTTGGCGTTTTTCTTCTTCCGTTCTTGAATCTTTTCCCAGAGCTTGCGCAAAAACAGTGCGTCTTGTTCGAGCTCTTCTTTTCCAGCCCCATCGGCGGCTGTACGCACGATAAAGCCCAAATTCTCATCACTAAATTTGGTAACAACACTGCGTAACCTATCGCGCTCTGGTTCACTTTCAATACGCTGGGAAACACCCACATGGTTAGAGCGTGGCATCAGCACTAAATAGCGTGATGGAATCGTAATGTCAGTGGTTAAACGCGCGCCTTTTGTGCCTAATGGATCTTTAACCACTTGCACAACAATGTGTTGGCCTTGGCGGACGAGGCGAGAAATATCTGGAGGCGGTAATTGATCACGATCCAATTCTTCCACATTATCAATGCGGGTGATTATATCCGAGGCATGCAAAAAGGCAGCTTTATCTAAGCCAATATCTACAAATGCCGCCTGCATACCAGGCAAAACACGGCTTACTTTTCCAACATAAACATTGCCCACTAAGCCACGTCGAGCTTGCCGTTCAATATGTACTTCCTGCAAAATTCCATTTTCCACAAGAGCTACACGCGTTTCGCTTGGAGTAACATTAACTAATATTTCCGCACTCATTTCACATTATTCCGAATCTGTTGCTAACCACTGCTTTAGCAAGTGCTCAGTTTCATATAAAGGTAAGCCAACCACAGCGAAATAGCTGCCATTAACGCGCGTTACAAATTTTCCAGCTAATCCTTGAATTCCGTACCCACCGGCTTTATCTTTCGGTTCGCCGGACGCCCAATAGGTTTCGATATCTTCAGCTGATAGTTCCCGGAAGGTAACATCGGTTACCACGCAGCATTGCCATTGCTGATTTGCAGTTGCTAAACAAACTGCAGTATATACTTGATGGCTGCGGCCACTTAGCCGTTGCATCATAGCTTGAAAGTGTTCGAAGTTAACCGGTTTTTCAAGCACTTCGTTAGCCACTACCACAACGGTATCAGAGCCAAGCACCGCCGTATCTGGTTGCGCTGATTGCATGAGCACGGCCATTGCTTTTTCTTGGGCCAAACGTTGAACGTAATCGCTGGGTGATTCCTGCGGATGTTTTTGTTCGAGAATATCCGCAGGTTGCGTTATAAACGGATAGCCAAGTAATTTTAGTAGCTCTTGCCGGCGTGGCGATGCGGAAGCGAGAATTAGCGCACTCATGTAACTTGAAACCGCCGCCGAAGCTTCCGCAATACCGGGCATACCCACAACCAAAAGAACGCAGAACTTAAGGCTGGCCAAAAATAATAGAACATCAATGGCGCATTATTCAGATAGTGCTCAAACATATAAACAATAGCGCGCGCAACAAATACTAATACGGCAACCAACAGTGCCTGCTGAGATAACGAAAAATTACGAATTCGCTGGTAGTACTTAGCAGCCGGATAGGCTACTAATGCGTAGGCTGCAGCATGAAAGCCTAGGGTAGACCCAAGTAAGATATCTACCGCTAAGCCAACCACCGCAGCATAGCCAATGTTTACGCGGTGCGGTAGCGCTATAATCCAATATATCATGACCAGTAGTGGCCATTCTGGGCGCCATACCGCCACCGCCAATGACATCGGCATCACCGCCAAAATAAGCGATAAAATAATAGTGACAACGATAATGCTGCGCTGGGCTATTCGGTGCATCATCATAAGCCCCTTTCCTCTTCAACATCTTGTTCAGTTCGAATTGGCTGATATTCACTGTTGCTATCCCAAAGCAACAACAGCATGCGAATACGATCCAAATTAGCCACAGGAACGGCTTTTACCTGCGCAAAAGGTAGCGATTCATCACGCATAATGGCGCTGATGCGAGCCACCGGATAACCTTCCGGAAATACACCACCGAGCCCTGACGTCATGAGTAAATCACCTTCTGCAAGTTCCGTAGAGTGTGGAACGTGCATCAACTCAATCGAGTTCGTATTACCCACGCCTTGCGCTATTACACGAATACCGCTCGATTCAGCGCGCAAAGGAATTGCGTGGCTTTGGTCGGAAATTAAAATCACGCGGGCTGTAATAACACCAACATCAACCACTTGGCCAATCACGCCTTCCGCATCGATAACCGGTTGCCCAATGTAAACACCATTTCGGCTACCTTTGTTCACAACCACTTGATGCGAGAACGGATCGGAATCAACAGCAATAACCTCTGCCACCATGCGCATCCGCTCTTCCCGTGATTCACTCGAAAGTAACCCACGCAAGCGTTCATTTTCGCTAACTAAAAATTGATATCGTTGCATTTGCCCTTGCAAACTCAACACATCTTCTTTGAGTTGTTCGTTTTCGCGCACTAACCGACGGCGCGATTGCACTTGGCTAATCAGATTATCAAGTGCTTGCTCCGGCATTACGGCAAGGTATTGAACTGGGCTTACAAACGAGTTTAAAACAGAACGCACAGGCTGCATTATACCGAGCCTGTGGTCTGCAAAAATAAGCAAAAACGCTAGCAACAAGGCTAGCGTTAGGCGGACTCTTAAAGAGACCCTTTGGATAAATAAAGTAGAAGACACCGGTTACTCGTCGCTAAACAAATCGCCGCCATGCTCGTCGATCAGCTCCAATGCTTTCCCGCCACCGCGAGCAACACAGGTTAACGGGTCGTCGGCAACAATAACTGGAATGCCTGTTTCTTCCATGAGTAAGCGATCGAGATCACGCAACAGCGCACCACCACCAGTGAGTACCATACCGCGCTCAGATATATCCGATGCTAATTCTGGTGGCGATTGTTCTAGGGCGGTCATTACGGCCGCAACAATCCCCATCAATGGTTCTTGCAACGCTTCAAGAATTTCATTGCTGGTCAGTGTGAATGAACGTGGAACACCTTCAGCCAAATTCCGGCCACGAACTTCAATTTCGCGAACTTCATCGCCCGGATATGCAGTGCCAATTTCATGTTTAATGCGCTCTGCAGTTGCATCACCAATTAGTGAGCCAAAGTTTCGGCGCACATAGCTGATAATTGCCTCATCAAATTTATCACCACCGATACGAACTGAGCTGGAATAAACCACACCGTTCAAGGAAATAATAGCTACTTCCGTAGTACCGCCACCGATATCGATAACCATAGAACCGGTTGCTTCCGAAACGGGCAAGCCAGCGCCAATTGCTGCAGCCATTGGTTCATCGATTAACACGACTTGGCGAGCGCCAGCACCCAGTGCTGATTCGCGAATGGCTCGGCGTTCAACCTGCGTTGCACCATAAGGAACACACACCAAAACGCGCGGGCTTGGGCGCAGGTAATTATTTTCATGAACTTGTTTGATGAAATGCTGAAGCATTTTTTCAGTAACGTGAAAATCAGCGATAACGCCATCTTTCATTGGCCGAATAGCTTTAATATTGCCTGGAGTCCGGCCAAGCATTTGCTTAGCTGCGGTACCCACTGCGGCAACACTTTTGCTTCCGCCCGCACGGTCTTGGCGAATCGCCACAACAGAAGGTTCGTTCAACACGATACCTTTCTCTTTCACGTATATGAGGGTATTTGCTGTTCCCAAATCGATTGATAAATCGTTGGAAAACAAACCGCGCAACTTCTTAAACATGGGAGGTTGTTCCCTTTATGATGATTATATGGTTCGAAAGGCTTAACTTTAGCAAGCTGTGATCGCGCGAGCAAGCGCGTTAACAAGCTTTTGCAAGATTTATACAGTTTGTGATCAGTTACAGCTCCCTGATCGAATATATCCTTCGCTTTGCACACAAATTCGGCGGTTTTCAACACCATCAATCTGTAATTCAACAGAACTCTGACCGCAAGCTTCAGCGTTAGTTTCATGTCCGTTAGAAACCGGGCACCCGAGACCATTAAATAGAAAGCCCGAGTTTGCCCCAGGCAATGCCGAAACGACCGTTAATACCGCAGGGTTCGGCAAAGATAGAATGCGCTCCGCCGCTACCGAGTCATTGCAATCTTTTGGTGTAAGTTGAGCCGCAGTGAGCGTAACACCATAACAAGGCCGAATTGTATCTTGCATAGCCCGCTGTTGTTGCAAACGCAACATGCTTAAAATACGAGGTTCTAACGTAGTCTCTTCCACACCCCTGTCACCGAAAATTCGGGGCGCAGCAGTTACCGATAAGATACCTAAAACAACAATAATGATAACGAGTTCTACCAAGGTAAACCCAGCGGCTTGGTTCGCACCTAATTTGCTCAACTTACTGCTCAACTTACGCTTGTTGATACAAACAGTGCTCGTAAAGCTACGGTGAGTGGTAGCGCACTCGAATCGTTGAGAGCGTTTTTTTCTTTGCATCCGGAAAACCTGATATAAGCGCTAGAATGAATAATCTAAGTATGCAGTGTAACTTAAAAAAATGTAGTATGAAGAACAATATATAAACAATGTTTAGGCACCGCGTTAAACTGTTACCAATATAAGCTTTGCCTGCTATTAGTTTTAGCGAAAAAGCACGGGCAAGCAGCGCACACAGCCAACATGAGCAAGGGAATCATTCATGCCAAACCAACACTACCTCAATCTGAGTAAGCCCCGAAAAAACGCGGCGCGTGCGCAGCAGGGTTTTACCTTGATTGAAATTATTGTTGGTATTGTTACCTTAGGCATCAGTATTGTTTTACTAAGTGTCATTATCTTCCCGCAGGCGCAACGAAGCGCAGAGCCTATTTTACAATCTCGTGCCGCCACATTAGGTCAAGCAATACTTGATGAAATCATGAGTAAATCTTTCGATGAAAATAGCGATCGGTCCGGTGGCGCTGAACGTTGCGGTGAAACCGGTGCCACTTCCTGTACTCTTGAGGTTGATTTTGGCCCCGATGGCGCGGGCGAAACTCGCGATCGCTTTAACGACGTGGATGATTACGATGGCTTGAACGATACAACTTCACCGCTTGAAGATGCTTTAGGCGATGAAATTGCCGCCCGATACTCAGGTTTTGGCTATGCCATTAGCGTTTGTTACAGCGATAGCAGCGGCGAGTGTTTGAACACAGGCGCGATCTCGTTATTTAAGCGCGTAGAAGTAACGGTAACCACATCACTAGGGCAAGATTTTCAGTTTAGCGCTATACGGGGCAATTACTAATGCGCCGCGTTAATGGCTACACTTTGATAGAACTGGTGATCGTGATCATTTTACTCGGCATTACCAGTACCTTTATTTTTAGTTATATCGGTTTTGGTGCACGGATATATAGTGATGTGGCCGGCCGCGAACAATTAGTTTCCCAAAGCCGTTTTGCAGTTGAGCGTTTAACCCGTGAATTGCGCAACGCCCTGCCACGAAGCATTCGGGTATTACCTGGCGATTTACAGCGCTGCATCGAGTTTGTTCCAATTCTCACGAGCAGCAGTTACGTGCAAATTCCAAAAGCTGGGCCCACGGCCAGTGATGATTTTATTGGTGTATTGCCGCAAACCACGAACACTCTAGCCGGTGAATATCTCTTTGTGTATGCCACCAATGCGAATTTCATCTATGGTAATACGCCATTGCGCCGTAAAACCATCGATGCGGTGAGCAATAATGTACCGGAAGATGGCTTAATCACCATTGATTACAGCAATACACCCAGTTTTTTTCCAACTGATAGCCCAGCCTCGCGATATTATGTAGGAGGCCAGCCTGTAAGCTGGTGTTATAACGCAAACACAAACGCACTTGAGCGTTATCAAGGCTATGGTTTAGGTGTTTCGCAGCTTACTCAAGCAGCTCTGCAAAGTGGATTCAGTGGAAGCCGTGAAATTATGGCCGTTGACATGGATAATGATTTAAATAACGACGAACTGCCATTCCGCGTATTTGAAGCCACGCTGCAACGCAGTAGCCTAGTGCAAATCGATCTACGATTCCGCCGCAGCGCTGAAAACGAACCGTTGCAGATTCTTCATGAGGTGCATGTGCCTAATGTTCCATAACCGTGATCAGAACAAGAAAAATCGTTTTCGCCATCGCTTTGTTCGGCAACGCGGCGGAGCGCTTGCCGTAGCTATTTTCATTATCGTGGTAATGAGTATTCTTGGCGTAGCCATGGTGCGTATCCTAGGTGATCTAGGGCGTGCCACGGTAAGTGATGTATATGGCACTCGAGCCTACGCCGCTGCACGTAGCGGCGCGGAACTATTCTTAACGGATTTATTCCCGCTTGATGCGCCAGTAGATACTAGTGTTTGCTCAGTAAGGGATACAAGTGTTCCGTTGAACAATCCGTTTACCCCGGATCTCACCCAAGCCTTCGCAGTACCGGGTTTAAATGGCTGCAGCGCCGAAGTGGCCTGTGATTATCTTGATCTTGGTGCCATCGACCCAGCCTACACCGGCACGCACTTTCGTATCATCACCCGCGGTATTTGCGACGCTGGTGATATGGAATATTCAAAGGAAGTGATTTTGGAGGCCATCGATGGTGGGAGTTAAAATGCTAAAAACGCCGGTTCCTTGCAATAGTACCCGTGCTTTTAATCAGGTTTTAGGTTTGATTCTATTATTCCTGATTTCGTTTTCAGTTTTTGCTGCCGATTACACTATCCCAAATGATCCACCCCCTGGCTGTAATCGCAGTGGTGGCACCGTTACCTGTCCAAATGGGTTAAACCTTAACTGGGGTGATACAATTTCGGTTGGCGGAAACAATCGCTCTTTAGTTATTATTGGTAATGCGAATTTACAGAATGCGCAAATTAACGTTGGCGGGACCACGAGCCGTTTGTCAGTTTCTGTATCCGGTGATCTAAGCACTGGTTTTGGCTTTAATATTAATTCAGCACTTGATGTTGGGGGAGTATTAAACACCGGCAGCAATAATACTTTTAATGCTTCGGTAACCGCAGGAACCATTAATAGTGGTAGTAGCACGCAGTTTTTAGCTGACATTAGCGCAAACTCGATAACAACTCAAAGCAGCACTTTAATTGATGGTAACGTTACGGTTACGAACTCGTTTAACGGTGGCTCAACCAATACTATTACTGGCTCTATTGATGGCGGGAGTATTACAACCGCTAACGCTACGGATATTGGTGGCACTATTACCGGTACAACGGTTACCGTAGGTTCTGCGAATAATGTAGGTGGCACGATAACCGGTGATAGCATTTCGATTCAATCATCGAACACCACAGTAAACGGGGCTCTGAACTCATCAACCACGGTGTTTATTGGTAGCTCCGCCACAATTAATGGGCCGGTAACGGGAACCGACATTACCACAAACTCACCGGTAACTATAAATGGGAGTGTAACCGCAAGTGGCGATTTCACTCTAGCGAGTAATAGCTCCGTAACCGGGAATGTCAGCGCTACCAATGTAAATATTCAAGCCAGCAATTCGGATGTAACCGGAAACGTTACCGCTACCAATACGATTGATATCGGAAGTGGCTCAGGTATTACCGGGAATGCAACTGCAACTAACATCACTTTAAACTATTCAAACGCTTATGTTACCGAAAATGCAACTGCAGACGAGACTATAACTAACAATCAAGGTTCGATTGGGGGCAACGCCACAGCGCCGGAAATAACAAATAATGGCGGTAATGTTGGTGGCGATGCCATTTGTGATGATTCCGATGGGCAAACGCCACACAGCTGTGTTGCCGGGCCAGGAGATGAGGATGATTCTTGCGAGGCGGTTACAGGATTTAGTGAGTACGGTGTTATTGGCAACACCCAATTCGAATATGGCAGTGGCTCCACTATAAATGGCAACTCCATAGATGGTGATGGTAACACGCCAACACCTTCAGGTAGTGTCACCACCGTCCCTACAGAATTCCCTCCTTTTGAGCCGTTACAATTCCCAAGTAATTTGGTAGGTGGCCCGGATGTTGAAGATCAAACAGACATTGCACCCGGCAGTTACGATACCGTTGAGGCCGATGATGATGAGTTTATATCGACAACCGGCGGCGGCACTTACTACATAGAAAAGCTGGATTTGAAAAATGGAAGCACCATCCAGTTTGGTCCGGGGGATTACTTCATTGAAGAAATTGACATGGGTAATAACGTTACTATGACCGTTCAACCTTCAGGACCTGTTCGGTTATTTATAGAAGACCAAATGGATGGCGGAAATAATATATTTATAAATAGCGGCGGAAATACTGCCAATTTCATGATTTTTTTATACGAAGACGCGGAAATAGATATAGGTAACACTAATAATTCACCAAACTCCGGGTTCACAAATTTTAATGGGGTAATTTACGCGCCATTCGATAACACTGAGGTAGACTTCGGTAACAACAATAATATTCAAGGCTCAATTGTAAGTGCGGGAGAGGTTTCGGTTGGCAGTAATACAACTTTCACCTACTCACAACAAACTCAGCAACAAGTTTTAGAGGCATTCGACTGTGAGCCGGAAGATGGAGAAATACTTTACTTTCAGGTTCGCCGCCCCGGCTCGCTAGTTAGCTGCTTTACAGCACCTATTGAGATCAGAGCATGCGCTAATGCGAATTGCACGGAGCTATTTGAAGATGCTGCGTCTGTTGAGTTGACGACTTCAAATGCAACAGCCGAATGGGCAAATGGTGATATTACCAGCGGCGGCGGTACAACGGTAAGCACAGTGAGCCTATCAAATGGTATTGGTGTTGTTGGCCTGCAAAATATTCCTGGCGGGAATACGCCCTTTTCAGTATCAAGTTCAACACCTAACGCGGTGAATCCTACCCAGTGTTTTGACCCAACCGGAACAACCTCGGGAACTTGCGCTGTTGATTTTAGAACCGCTGGCCTGCTTTTTGTAGGTGCGAACAATTTCGATCCAATACCCGATACGCACGCTGGCGTTGATTTCTCGGTTGCCTTGCGCGCCGTTGAAACCAATGTAAATACCGGTGCGTGTGAAGCCCGCGTACAAGGTACGCAAACGGTTGATATCGGCGTGGAGTGTGTTAACCCAGCGTCTTGTATGCCCGGGCAGAACTACAGTATTGACGGTACCAATATTGGCCTGAATGATTTAGGTTCAAACGCCAATAAACAGCCAGTAACGCTTAGCTTCGATGCAAACGGCATTGCCCTGTTGCCCCACAACTATACCGATGTAGGTGAACTACGGTTGCATGCAGAGCTTACATTGCCGGCCGAGCCCAACGCTAACAATCCGGATATTAACGATCCACCGGTAGTGTTAGATGGAACGGGCTTAAACGAATTCGTGGTAAAGCCGCATACATTGGTGTTACAAGCACTCGATAGTGACGGCGACCTATGGACCGCCACCACCAATACAGGCGATGGTTTTCAAGCTGCGGGCTCGCCTTTTAACGTGATCATTCAATCGTTGAATGCCAGTGGCAATGCAACACCGAACTTTGGTAACGAGAGTACCCCAGCCGGAGTACAAGCCGCTTTTGATTCTGTTGCTTTTCCAACCGATGGTGAAGATGGCACGGTAACTACCGGCAGCGCCTTTGTGCCCGACAACGTTTACCCCGGCGCCCAGCGTTCAAACGGCGTTACTTGGGATGAGGCGGGTACTGTTAATTTAATAGCGAGCCTAACGGGCGATAGTTACCTCGGCGCTGGCGATGTGATTGCTAAGCCACCCAGCCCGGTTGGCCGATTCTACCCGGATCGTTTCATTGTCGACGATTCTTCCGTTGTAAATGCGTGTACAGGCGATGGTTTCAGTTATATGGGCCACAACGAAATTATCGTGTCTGCTATTGTGCATGCGGTGAATACAGCGGGCGGTATCACCGAAAACTACGGCCGCACCAACTATCCAGGCTCTGCCGATATTAATGCAGTTGCCGCCAATGTAGGTCCGGCTGACGCGCCTGCTGATGATTTCCCTAATCGCTTTGGCATTAGCTGGTCAGCCGATTGGGCTTATGGGGTTATGTCGGTGAATGAACCACAAGCAGTGTTCCAACGCCTTGCGGATGAAGGCCCCGATGGGCCTTATGCAAACCTTAATGTAGGGCTGCAAATTGCGAATGAACAGGATAGCCGAACGTTCAGTGGCACTGATTTAACCTTAGCAACTCAGCTGGGCGCCGCAGCTCCCCTTGCTGATGAGCTTAACCTTCGCTACGGCCGCCTCGTGCTGGAAAATATTGCCGGGCCAGAAGATGAAAATCTGAACGTAATTATGCTCGCCGAATATTGGGATGGAAATCGCTTTATGGTAAACAACCTCGATAGTTGTACGGTAACCAACGCGGTTAATTTAAGTATTATCGATAATCCAAACAACTTAGTAACAGGGCCCGATGGCATAAGCGGAACGCTAGAAAATGGCGAATTGGTGTTCGGTGATTTATTCTGGGAGCCCGCAAATGATATCGGTGAGTTTGAGTTCGAGTATCAAGCGCCCACCTGGCTGCAATACCCATGGGTGGACAACGCCGGTGATCCCTACGCCAACCCTAGAGCCTTTGGCAGCTTCGGCCAATATCGCGGAAATGACCGCATTATCTATTGGCTAGAGCTACGCTGAGTTCTTTTCTAACATTAAAAAAGCGGTGCTTAAGATTTACTTAAGCGCCGCTTTTTTCTTCTTTCAAAATATATTTACTAACCAACTTTATGCATTCACGTCGAGCTTACTGCGCCATCATGTCGTTATATAACGTACGAATCCAACGATCTTCATTGATAAAGTTCCAGCTCCAGCTTTCCCATTTTTCGCCTAAGCCTGCGTCAGCCATATCATCAACGCTGGCATCAGCTGCGTGCCAATCGCGCACCTGTTGCCGCGTTTCAATAATCATATCGTGCACGTCTTGTAACTGCTGTTTGCTTGCTAAGCCACCATGGCCCGCTACAATCTGGGTGTCATCTTCAAGACGCTCGAGCAAATCCGCTAGTGCATCGATATAACCCTGCACTGTGCCACCCGCCCCTAAATCAATAAACGGGAAACGCGCTACGAAGAACAAATCGCCAAGGTGCACAATATTTTCACCATCAACCCACACCACCATATCACCATCGGTATGCGCCGTTGGGTAATGCACTAAGGTTAAGCTATGGCCGCCAAGCTCCAGGGTAAGCGAGTTATCCGCTAAAATAGTAGGTAGGCCGGCTTCTGGAAATTCATCATCCTCAGCTAAGCGAGTGCGCACGTTTTTATGCGCCACAATCTGGACACCCAGCTCTTCACCCATATAACCATTTCCACCTACGTGATCGCCATGAAAGTGCGTGTTTATCAAGTAAGTAAGCGGAACTTGGCCAAGCTCATCAACTTTTGCTGCAATACGTTCAGCCATTTGCGCATACTGCGCATCAACTAACACCGTTCGAGTTTCCGTCGTTACCAGCATCATAGTGCCGCCCTGTCCCTCAAGCATATACACACCTTGTGTTAGCTCAGTTTCACTAACCTGCTGCGCGTGCGCAACGTTAACTAATTGAGCGCCAACAAAAGAAAAACTTAATATCACCGCTAACATACTAAACATCTTCATAATCTTGCTCCCGTAAAGCCGAATGTTCTCGTTAAATCAGTTAGTAGTTATAGTAGAAATCGAAAGTTTTGGATCCTTTATAATTACGGTGACTACCGTTATTTGCTTGCTTCGACTCTTGAAAAAGCTACCAAATTAAATAAAAGCCAATAAAAAAGGGGCCGAAGCCCCTTTTTAAAATATAAGCTAATTAGATTAGCAAAGATCAGTTACACGCTGTGTCGCATAGATTTCGATTTCAACAGCTGGTGTTGCGTCGCTGTTATAACCTTCTACGTAAACCACAAAGCAACCGCTCAAAGTTTCGTCAGCGTCAAATTCCCAATCGGTTGTATCCAGCGCTGAGTTATAAATCGCGATCGCAGGAACATCTGCAGCATCACCATCAGCAGTTACATTGGTTACTGCAGCGTTAGTCCAGTCGTCACTCAAAGAAAGGGCCGCGATGATTCCATCAGTATCCGCTGTTGGATAACCATATGCTGTAGTAACGCCTTCTGCAGTTCCGCTTGAACTGCGCTCTGTGCCTGCAACAACTGATTTACCATAAACGATACCTGCTGCACCGTTAATACTTCCTTCAACACCTTGAAGCGTAGAAATACGCGCATCTGTTGCAAAGTTAAAGAACCGTGGTGCTGCAGTTACGGCCAAGATACCTAAGATAATGATCACGATGATCAATTCGATTAATGTAAAACCTTTTTGCTGTTTCATGTTATTCACCTTTATGTTGCCTAAGTTTAAAAATTAAGTTTAAAAGTTCCGTGGCAGTAATACTGCCTGCTAGTTGCTTCTATTGAGGTTAACGTTTACGCCTCCGGTACGTGGGTTGTACACGAAATTGTTACCTACCGTTAGATAATCGTCACCACTGGGCGCATCTAGCAAGCTTCTTAATGTTCTGGCCTGGTAGTACACACAGATATTGTTGGTGCCGTCATTTTCCGCCGCAACAAAGAATCGTACTCTGTCTAGGTCGGCGAAATTGGTGCTAGCCGTAGGCGCGCCCTGCAATATAGCAGCGAACAAACTACGGCAATCTTCTGCATCCATGTTGTTGTCGTGTGCTGATGGATTATCTAAACCACTTACTGGATAGCCGCGGTTACCATCAACATAGACTTGAATTTCATCAATTAATACAATAGAGCCAGCGCCTGTCGTTTCGTCATCACCTACTGGGCGGCCATCGAGTTCCCATTGGCCGCGCACGATACCCACAGCACTGGTAAAGCCACCGGCTACGCCTTCAAGTGAAGCATCTTCCGCTTGGCTAGAAATATCGGTAAAGCGCGGTAAAGCACTTGCTGCTAAAAGGCCAAGAATGATCACAACAATAATGAGTTCGATCAGCGTAAAGCCTTTTTGCTGGAAAGCGCTTGGGCTTCTCGTATTGTTCAGATACTGCTTTATCATTTTATCCTTTACCTCTTTCTGCTTTTTCCTTGGCGCTTCACAATTTGCACTTAACTTCAAAGTCTGTGCTGAAAACAATGTTGTGAAGCGAGCAAACTTTATACAGTGATCATAACAACTAAGGCCTAGTTTGCTCTATACTAAATGTTATATGCGACATTTTGCACACCCCACCCGCATTGGCTTTTATGCAATTTAATATTTCAGATTGCACTTCAGCTAACCGCTACTCGACACCCCTAACGCGGTTTGGGCTCATGATATATTTGCCCATTCGAAGGCTGATATCGAAAACGTAGGCTGCCATCGTAGTAAAATTCACAAAACCATTGATTGCGGTGTTGAGCCCATGCCGTATTCATGGCTCTGCGCATATCGCCAGGCTCAGCCAATAGTTCCCATATATCTTGGCACATAGCGTTGCCAGTGCGTTCGCCATTGCGGCCAATAGGCCAACCATTTTCACCCATAGGGATTTCTGTAAAGGTATCGCCTCGAACTTCGAGAGCTACCTGCCGTGGCTCACTCAAACGAATCCACTCCACATGCGCCAGCATTACATGAGTTTGAAACCGGCTCGCCGCCGCATCAAATTCCGTATCGCGCCAGCCCGCGGTATCCTCAGAAAACATATTTACTGATGCACCGCGCATCAACACACCCACAACCACCATACTGACTAAGCTAATAATCAGAGCAATACCTAAAGTAGAGCTGGAACTAGATGCTGCTGCGCTGGCGGCTTTCACCGGCAGCGTTATCTTATTTGCCGAAGCAGTGCCAGATGAGGCTGAACGTGAGCGCTTACGCTTTTCCTCGTCCATTACATACCACCCCCGTAGGCCCCCATCATTTCCCACATCGGTAAGAAAATACCCAGCGCTAGGAAAAGCACCATCACCGCCACAACGCTAATCATAATTGGCTCAATACGTGCAGTGATGTTTTTCAAATCGTAATCGACTTCGCGTTCGTAGTATTCCGCCGCTTCAACCAGCAAATCATCTAAACTACCGGTTTCTTCACCCACCGCTACCATTTGCAACACCAAAGGTGTGAACAATTCACTATTTCGACTTACTCGCAATAGGCTTTCACCGCGCTCAATACCTTTTCGCATCTCACCCACGCGAACCGACATATACTGGTTATCTAAAGTTTCACTCACTAGGCCTAACGCTTGTGTGAGTGGTACACCAGAATTGAGCATCACCGAAAAGCTTCGGCAAAAACGAGCGAGCAACGAGCGTTCAAGAATATCGCCCACTGCCGGCATTTTCAGTTTCCAACCATCCCAACGCTCGCGCGCATGGGGTTGCTTTAACCAACGTATCGTACCCAAAATAACCCCAACAATGATTAAGATTAACACCCAAGTATAGTTGAGGAAAAAGCTTGAGCTAGCTAACAGCATGCGCGTAATCAACGGTAGCTCAACATCAAAACTCGCAAACATGGATGAAAACTGGGGGATCACGAAAATATTTAGAACAATCACCGCTGCTACTAAGAATATACTAACGAACATAGGATAACGCGTGGCGCTTTTTATGCGTTTTCGGGTATCGAGTTCGCCCTCCAAATACACCGCTAATTGCGCGAAACTTTGCTCCAATCGACCGGTATTTTCACCTACGTGTACTACCGCCACTACTAAGCGCGGAAACACTTTCGGGTGCTCAGCCATTGCCGTTGAGAGCCCACGGCCTCGCTCGAGTTGCTCACAGATTTCTTTTAGCGCCTCACCGAGTTGGCGGTTAGTTGCATTTTCTGCCAAGCCTTCAATAGCCCGCAACATAGAAATACCCGCTTTCGTGAGCGAGTACATTTGCCGAATAAACATAATTAAATCTGGCAGCGGCACGTTGCGCTTAAAAAAACCAGGTAGGCGCAAGCCTGCTTTTGCTTTACCGCCCGCTTGATTACTACGTGTCGATTTATTGGCGTTACGATTCTGCGGCTTCGCTTTTGCTTGAGCAGTTTTGGCCGCTCGCGGCTGAATTTTTAACGGGGTAATACCCTGCTGAATCAAAGTTTCTGCCACGGCATTCGCACTGGCACCACTAAGGTTGCCTTTTACATTTTTACCTGCACGATTTCGCCCGTGATAGAGAAAATCAGCCATCTCGATCAGCCTTTTCACTCGCATCGAGTTCATCAGCTTCTTGCATTAGCTGCATATCTTCATCAGAAAACACGGGCGTGCCTGCCGCTAGGGTTAGAACTTCATCAACCGAGGTAATACCTTCGAGCGCATAATCAAAACCCACTTCCGCGAGGGTTTTGAAATCTTTACTATCACGTGCAGCTTCAGCAAAAGATTGCGTGTCACTATTTCGTAACGCAGCGATCATCGGTTCATTCATTTCCAAGAGTTCAAAAACACCTACCCGACCCCGATAACCGGTAAAGTTACAACGTTGGCAACCACGGCCTGTATAGAACTTAGCGTTCTTCGGCACATCAGCAACAACGCTGCGCAACAAAGTGCTCTGCTGAGTATCTAATACATCTTCTTCTTTACAATGTTCACAAATACGCCGCACTAGCCGCTGTGCAAGCACAGCTCGCAACGCACTTGCTACGAGATAAGGGGCACCGCCCATATCAATTAACCGCATAGCACTGGTAATGGCATCGTTGGTGTGCAAGGTTGATAGCACTAAGTGGCCGGTAATCGCGCCCCGAAGGCCGATTTCTACGGTTTCCTGGTCTCGCATCTCACCCACCATGAGAATATCCGGATCTTGCCGCAAGGTTGTGCGCAACACGCGGCCAAAGTTAAGGCCAATTTTGCTGTTTACCTGCACTTGCGAAATTCGTGGTAAACGATATTCCACCGGGTCTTCTACCGTAATAATCTTCTTATTAGGCTGGTTTAGCTCACTCAAAATACCATAGAGCGTAGTGGTTTTACCCGAACCCGTTGGGCCGGTTACCAAAATCATGCCGTGGGGGCGGCCAATGTGATAACGAATTTTTTTCGCCAACGCTGCGGGCATACCGGTTTGTTCCAAGCTGAGCAAACCGTGCGATTGATCCAGCAAACGCATAACACAAGCTTCGCCCCACTGGGTTGGCAAAGTAGATAAACGCACGTCAATTTGATGACCGCGCACGGTCATCTGAAAACGGCCATCCTGGGGTAAACGCTTTTCCGAAATATCGAGGCTAGCCATTAACTTCAAACGCAACACCAATGCGGCGGCAATGCCTTTCTCATCGAGCATGGTTTCTTGCAACTGGCCATCCACCCGTTGCCGAATCCGCAAGCCTTTCTCTGCTGGCTCCAAGTGGATATCCGAAGCACGCACCTGCACAGCATCGGCAAAAATCGATTTTAATAGCCGGGCAACGGTAACATCATCGCCATCGCCTTCTAGAGAACTGCCTAAATCAAGTTCTGTTTCATCTTTTGATTCTTCTTGCAGTTGGCTCGCGTATTGTTCAATTTCTTGTGTTCGCCGATATAAACTATCAAAAGCATCGTAGAGTTGCCGTTCCGCAACAACAGCCAGCTCAATTTCTCTAGGCGCTAAGATAGCGGTAATTGCATCAATTGCTGTAAGGTCAGCAGGATCACTCATGGCAACAAGCGCGCGATTATCATCGGCTTCAACGATTAGGGCACGGTGCCGGCGGGCTTGCACTTCTGGTAGAAGCCGCGCTAAGTTCGGATCTAAACGGCGTTCACTGAGCTGTAGCACCGGCAAATTGAGCTGCTGGGCGAGGAAATCAAGCAGTTGCTGTTCCGTTAAATATTCAAGCTCGATCAATAAATCACCGAGCTTACGGCCCGATGTTTTTTGCGCTTTTAACGCTTGGTTAAGTTGTTCTTCAGAAATAACTTTTTCATGAACGAGCAAATCGCCCAAGCGCATTTTTAATCGATTACGGCGTGCCATTAGTTATTTAACGCCTCCCGCCGATCAAGTGCGAATTCTTGCGCGGAGCTCGATAGTCGAGTGTCTTGCAGGGCGCGGCGATAAGCTTCGGCTGCGGAATCGCGCAAGCTTGCATATTCCCCATCACCTTCACCTTGTAACTGTGCTAACTGCTCTAACGCATAACCATAACCTAACCACCAAGTGCCTTGATCGCTCCGCCAAGCCACCAACGGCTGATAACTCGCAACAGCTAACGCATAATCACCGGCATCGCTGGCCAGATTTGCACGCATCAAGAGAATGTCGGCGTCACGCGGTAACTGTGCATTCACATCACGCAGAAGCTCAAGCGCAAAACCAGGTTGTTCAATCCGATCATAAATCCGCGCTTTTAAAAGTAAAAATTCCGTGTTCGTTGGTGCCAGTTGCAAACCATCTCGCAAAAGCGCGATAGCATCAGCAGCAAAGCCCCGACCGAATTGTAGTGCTGCTAATTGTAAGCGGGCTTCATGGTGTTCAGCATCAACTAGCAACGCCTCTTGGAATCGTTGCATCGCTTCACGGCCATTACCCGCATCTAAACTTTCCATACCCCGGCGATATAAAGAAGGTGCTGTTGCTGTGCGGCTATCGCTGCGTTGAATGCTCATTTCACCAGCGTTAGAATCGGCCTGATTGTTGGTATCCTGCGGATTCCCAGTTTCTACTTGGTTGGCGGTTTCAGGAATATTCTCAGCGGCATCGTTTTCGATGCTAGCACTTTCATTTCCTGTACTCTCGGCATCATTCGATGCTGTTGCTACAGGCACCACCGGCACAGCTACTTGCCGAGTCCGAGCACGGTTCTCTGCACTGCTACTGTTCGCTGGTTCCGCGGCACTTGTTTGCTGAGCAAGTGTTTGCTGGGCTTCAGCATTCAATTCGCGCTCAAGCTCAGCTAACTCTGCTTCACGAGCATCTAATCGTGGACTTGTTCGCTCAATTCGTAATTGTTCAGCTGTTGGCAGGGGAGCACTCGTATCATGATTTAGTGTTGCATTTGCCCACATAAACACCGCTACAATGGCAAAAACAACTACAACTAAGATCACACCTGCAAGTGACCAAAGCCAACGGCGCGAGCGCAAAGCTGCTCCCGAATAAACATAATTGGCTTTCGCACCTGAATGATTCTGCCGCTCACGCTGATCAATATCTTTCAGCATTTGGTTAATAATACTCATACCGGCAACCATCCTAGTAAAAAGGCTAGGCTAACTGCTATTGCAGCCGCCACCAAAACCCCAGCAAAAAACCAGATCATATCTTGCCGTTTTGGCATGATGGCATCTTCGGTATCCGCGATAGCCGTTTTCGCATCTTTCACCGATAACGTGTGTTGGCCTGAACCATATGCGAGTAATAACATTTTATGGCATAACACATTAACCAAACGCGGAACACCTCGGCTACCTTTATGTAACCACCAAATTACATCGGGCTGAAAGAGCGGAGGCCCTTTGTAACCAGCTATCTGCAAACGGTGATGAACATAACGCCCCAAATCTTCTTCGGAAAGTGTTTCTAATTCATAAGAAAAGCTAATTCGTTGACGTAGTTGCCGAAGCTCCCGGGTTGCTAAACGCTCATCCAGCTCTGGCTGACCAAACATCACCAATTGTACAAGCTTCCGAGTTTCGGTTTCTAAATTCGATAATAACCGCAGAGCTTCTAAGCTTTCGTTAGGTAAAGCTTGGGCTTCATCAATAATTAATACCACTGAACGACCACTTTTGTTTAAGCTCAACAGTTTTTTTTCGATTTCTCGGGTGAGCTGATGCTGGTCGATTTTTGCGTGGTGCTCAATGCCCAACTCTGAAGCAACGGCATGGCGCAACTCTTCCGGTGGTAGATATGGATTGGGAATATACGCAGTAGCAAAATGATCTGGAATTTCGTTCAACAATTTTCGACACAGCAAGGTTTTCCCGGTGCCTACTTCGCCGGTTACTTTGATAAAACCTTCACCGGTTTTCAGAGCCGTTAATAACACCTGCAACGCTTCATCGTGGCCACGAAGGCCACAGTAGAAGTTGGTATTTGGTGTTAATGTAAACGGCAATTCTGAAAAGCCGAAGTGGTATAAATACATTATTATCCTTGCTGTTCCGAATTGTATTTTTATCGATTCGCGTTCATTTCTCGCGCAAGCTATTTACTGGCTTTCATACCAACGGCGAAGTAATTCGCGAGAAGATTCAAGTTCAGTATCCCAAGTATCTACGCCAACTACTGTAGGACGCAACATGATCACTAGCTCTTTCTTTACTTCACGTTGGCGTCGGTTGGTGAATAATTCACCAAGCAATGGAAGATTACCCAAAAACGGAACTTGGCTGAGCTCATCTGTGTAGGATGTTTGCATTAAGCCCCCAATAATCACTACTTCACCATCGCGAGCTCGGATAATAGTATCGGATTCACGAATATTGCTTCGCGCCAGAGGAAGTACCAAGGTTTCGCCGTTTAAACTAATGATTTTCTCTTGCTCTTGGGTTTCCGTAACCGAAGGGCGAATATGCAAAGTAATGCTGCCATCATCAGAAATTTGTGGCGTAACATCGAGCGCTATTCCTGAGAAAAACGGCGTTAACTGCACATTTGGCGTTGATGTTGTGGCTGTACCCGTCACCGTAGTAGTGGAAACATCCGTTACAAAATATTCATCTTCACCAATTTTTATGACTGCTTTTTGATTATTTGTAGCGGTTACTCGTGGGTTTGAGAGTACTTGCACGTTGCCCTGCGTAGAGAGCATCTCTAACATGCCATTGAACGATTGGCTTTGAAATTGCAGGCCAAACACTCCACCAAGTGATGCTGCATCCACGCTACCGCCACTGAAGCTAAATTCAGTAACACCACCGCCTATGCCGCTAGTAATTTGGCTCCAATCAACCCCTTGCTGATATCCTTCACTTAACGACACCTCGACGATTCGCGCTTCGAGTATCACTTGGCGTTGCAAACTACTTTCCGCTGACTTCAGAAAATCACGTGCAGCCCGAATTTCAGCAGGATATGCACGTACCGTGGCCAACCCAGCCTGGGGCGATACGACCACACGGCGGCCATCGCCGGTGCCTACCACACCTTCTAGCATTTCTTTTAAATCTTGCCAAAAATCAGTTTCTGATTGTGAAGAAATAGTGGATCCTGTCTGCCCGGTAAGGCCCGACGTTCCACCACCAGGTAAGCCACCCTGCGGTCCAGATCCTAAGCCGCCAAGATTACTATTACCCAAGTTACCCTGATTTTGACTAGAACCGCCAACACCACCACCCTGCTGTTCAGCAACACCGCCCGAGGTAATGGATGTTTGTGATTGCCCTTGGCGCCGCAGTGAAAGGTAATTTAACGATAAGGTTTCAGTTCGCAATCCAGCTGGAAAAACGCGGTAAATTCGGCCTTCACGGCGAATATCGAAACCATAAATATCTTGCACAACATCGAGTGCTTCTTGCAGCGTAACATCGCGTAGATTAACAGTAATAGTGCCTTGTACATCAGGATGAACTACAAGGCTATATGGGCTTTCATTCGTAAGCTGACCAAAGAAATCCGCGGCATTTACATCGCGAGCTTGCACCGAAAATCGAGGCTCTTCCAACAAACGATTACGTTCTTCACGGTTATTCAGTGGCTGCCGCAATTCATTACGCACATCACTCGGCAATCCCTTTAAGCGCTGATTTGTCGATGAGCGCTGCTCACCCGCACGCAAAGCGTCATCGGCTTCATCGGCCAACTGCTCTGGCGGCTTACTGATACACCCCGTTAGGACGATACATCCGATCAGGATGCTCAGGCTGCTTCTTACTCTCATGGATTATCCTTAAAGCTACTGCGCGTTAAACCGGAAAATACCGACAAAACGATCTGTTCGTTATTGCGAATCAGTATTACACGATCTACTTCAATATTTTGCACATCCCAACCACCTAGGCGATCGCCGATCATATAGGTATCGCCGTTAATCACTGCACTGCTGCCTTCCGAGCTGTAGCGGATTAGGTTAAGTTTTAAATTTGCGGTACGTAAACGTGATTGCTCGCCTTCGGAACCAGCCTCGTTGGTATTTACCGCTGGCCGGGTAGGATCCCGCTGTACCGCGGAAGTATCACTGGCACTCACGGTGAAATAGCAGCTACAAAACGCAAAAATTAAGAGCGCTACTAGGTTATTCTTCTGCATCATTCACCTCCACCGGCTGTATCACTCTGGCTTGTTGGCTCAAGGTATACAAACGTAAGCGTACAAACGCTGTTGGATAAGCATCTACTTGATAATCTAGCTCTTGCCAATAAAAGCCAAAAGGTAGGTCTTGCAAGCGTTGTAAATAATCTCGTATCGAGAAATAGCTTCCCTCAAGCACCAGTTCAACGTTGTGTTGATACACTGTGCCTGTAGGTGTGTCTTCTAGAAAGGGTACCGGTGCGTAGGTATCGAATGAACGCAATGTTAGCCCCGAATCGTTATTGTTCTCTGCTGAGCTACCGATATTTTCTGAATCCATCAACATAGCTTGTAGCCAATCTAATAACTGCTCGGGTTCAATAAATTCGGCTAAGTTATCGAGTTGTTGATTCAAGCGATCATTGCGGCTTGAAAGTTGGCGTTGCCGACTACTCAACGCAGTATCAGGATCGGCCTGCAATTCGGCTTGTGCGGCCGCTACCTGCTGCTGCATGCTTGTTGCTTGTGCGGTAGCTTGTTGCAATTGACGTTGCATTCCATCGCGTTCTTCTAGGCCCGGTTCAACTAGGAATATGTACCCAAGCCAAGCCACCAATAAGATAGAAACGAGAGCTAAAATATACTGCTCCCGCTTTTCACGGTCGCTAAACCAGAGTTCCGCATTGGCTAACCATTGTTTCATCGGTTACCTCCAGAAACACTCTCAAGCTTCCGCAATGCTTCTTCTAGTTTTTCTTGCTCTCGCTCTCTCTCAATTGCATTTTCTTCTTGCGCAGCACGCACTTCTTCCGCGATATCACGCTGCTGGGAATTCGAATCACTACCGTTGTTAGAATTCTCACTATCTCTTGCCGGCATACTATTCAGTGAAAAATCACCCATATCACCAGCATTTCCTTGCAATACAAAACTAAGCAGATCACGGCTATCGCGTTTGAGTTCAACCATATTGAAGCGCCGTTCTGATAAAACCGTTGATGTTTTAAAGCTCTGCATCCATTGCGGTAAAATACTGGCATTTACTGAATGCCCATGTAAATTTAAGCGATTGCGATCTTGATGTATTCGGGTAAGCCAAACGCCTTCGCGGTGCAAAATTGCCAAATCAGTAAGCAACTCTGCATAGTCTTGTTGTTTTATCTGGCCTCGACGTTGAAACTCAGCCAATAAAAATTGACGCATCAACACCTCAGTTTCTAGCCGATTCACTTCCGCCTTTAATTCTGAACTTGGTTGTTGTGCTCGAAGCTGCTCACTTATTTGCGCCAACTGTTGCTGCTCATTAGCCAACGCCGAACGTTGAACGTTGATTTGCGATTGTAAACCTTGTACTTGAAACATAACGGTAGCTTTCCAAGCTACCAAAACAGCGCATACAACGATAACTCCCAACAACACACGAGTGAAGTTCAGCCAGGGCTGTTCCGGAATGAGATCTTGTTGGAATAGATTTATCGTATGCTTCATGAGCTCGTTCCCTTGGCGCCAGGAGCTTGAGAGAACATGAACCATAGCAGCCCAGAAATAGCTGCCAAATCAGAGTAATCACCGGCAGCGAGCTCTTTCGCCCACGCCGGATAAGCGAGCATACTCACTTGCATACCCAGCTGAGCGCCAATTACTTCAGCAATCGCCTTTGCATTTTTATGATCGATCGCCAACTCAATATCGGCAAGTGGCGCTTGCCGTAATTGACCGGTATAAAAATCTTGTGAGCGCTGCAATTCTATCGAGAGATTTTCTAGCTCACCAATGTCTTCTGGATCGATCGTTGCTAAATTGAATGCCGCCGGTAATCTCCGACTTACAACAAGTTGTTGTTTGGCAATAATATGCAGTTGCGCGCGTTCACCAGCGGATTGGCTTACTAACATACCGCGCAGCTCTTCTTCGAGCCATTGCGTAAGCGCCATATCTTGATTCACAATGCCCGCCACCTGCATTCCTTGGCTCGCCAAAAAGGTAACTAACGGTTGAATTTTTTTCCGGCTGGTAGCAACGACATTAATTTTTTTAGCGCCCGCCACTTGCACAGGAATATCGTAGTAATCGAGCAACAAATCATCGGCAGGAATCGATACTAAATCTTTCAATGTCCACTGCAGCGTAGGGACAATATCTTGCTCAGGTACATCGGGGCGTTCCACCGCCACTTGCTCAACGAGGCTAGAGCCTAACACCAACTGTACGGGATGCTTTTTAAAATCAAAGCTATCATAGCGAGAAATCAGCGTTTCAATAGCAGCTAGCGGGTTGTGGTCAGAGATAAGTTCTTCATCGTTCACCACCAATTGCCACGCCTCTCCGGCATGCATCAGCACAGAACCACTTACTTGATCTTCAGTAACTACTTTAAGAATGGCAAGCTGCACAGAGGATTCGCAAATCCCGAGCGCTACTATTAGCTTCTTTTTGTTTGTTTTAAAAAACTGAAACAAACGAATCCCTCTTTTATTGATTGTACTGGTGGTGATTCCGGATCACTTAATGAGTATTTAAAACACCTACAAATTAAGTAAGAAAAACATAACTGCAACGGAAGCTACACGCTCGCCAAAAATTCCATATTCATTTTTTAAATATGGCACTAAGCCACCATATTTTAAAGCTTTTTTACCAAGATAATCATACTTTCTCTGTATGACAAATAGAATATAGGTATCTTAATATACGAAGCCGCTGCATATTAATTTCGCAGCGCATATAGGCCATTATTTCATGCGCTTGGCGTTTTAATTTGGTATTAACTTGGAATTAAACACGCACTTGCCACTGCAGTGATTTTCCGGCCCAATATGGCACCCACGTTTCACCGTTGTGAGTTACTGTTTCTGGCGCTTGCCATTCCGTGCGTTGCAAGACGAGCTTTTGCGTGTTCCGTGGCCGGCCATAAAAATCGGCTCCGAAGTGGCTGGCAAAACCCTCCAATTTATCTAACGCATCGAGCTGAGCAAATGCTTCGGCATAGAGTTCAATAGCAGTAAAGGCAGAGAAACAACCAGCACACCCGCATGCCGTTTCTTTCTTCGCTTGCACATGTGGTGCCGAATCTGTGCCTAAAAAGAACTTTCTATTTCCGCTAATCGCAGCCTGCTGAAGTGCTTCTTGATGGGTACGCCGCTTCAACACGGGCAAACAATAATTGTGTACGTGCACGCCCCCCACCAACAGATCATTTCGGTTCATTAGTATGTGTTGTGGCGTAAGTGTTGCCGCTACTAAATCATGCGCACTCGTAACAAAATCAACCGCATCTTTGGTAGTAATATGCTCTAAAATAACTTTCAAACGGCCATAACGTTCGGTGATAGGTGCCAAATAACGATCAATAAATACCTTCTCGCGGTCGAAAATATCGATTTCTGGCTCCGTTACTTCGCCATGTACCAGCAACGGCACGCCAAATTCTTGCATTGTTTCCAGTACCGGACCCATTGCATCAACCGCCCGTACTCCGGCGCTTGAGTTCGTGGTGGCGCCCGCTGGATAAAGTTTATAGCCGATAATATTTGGATTTTGCGCAGCCTCACGCACATCTTGCGCCGTTGTATCTTGCGTTAAATACAATGCCATAAGCGGCTCAAATTCTATCCCCGATGGCACATTCGCAAGAATACGTTGCCGATACGCTTCCGCTTGCGCAACGGTGGTTACCGGCGGTGCTAAGTTTGGCATTACAATCGCACGTTTGAACACGCGCGCAGTGGCTGGCACCGTCATAGCCAACATATCGCCGTCGCGGAAATGTAGGTGCCAATCGTCGGGTTGGTCGATGCAAAGCGTGTCAGGGGAAACTGATGCCGAAGAAGTACTGGCCATAAAAAAGCTCCGAAGATATACACTGAGAGAATAATTCCCTATAGCATACCATCGGAGCCCGCGAACTCAGAATAAATCTGGTTATTTGTTCGCCGTATTTTTAGTTATTAACTTGGCTACTCACTAGCAAGTGCTTGCACAGGATCAAGCTGAGCCGCTTTTCGGGCTGGAATATAACCGAAAATTAAGCCGGTTAAGAAGGCACAACCAAAAGCCATAATAACCGGCCCGGCGGCGAACACAACCGAACTCCCGAAGGTAGAGATAACCCAGGTAATACCAAGGCCTAAACTCACCCCTATCAAGCCACCTAATAAGGCAACCGTTACCGCTTCTACTAGAAACTGCATGCGGATTTGCGCCGCGCGCGCACCTACCGCCATCCGGATACCAATCTCTCGGGTACGTTCGGTTACACTCACCAACATGATATTCATAACCCCGATACCACCCACTACAAGCGAAATAACCGCAATAACGCCAAGCAACAGTGTCATGGTGTTCTGCGTTTCAGTGGCAGTTTCAATGATCGAGGCCATATTGCGAATTTGAAAATCTTCAACACCATGGCGTTCAAGCAACAACCGATGAACTTCATCGTTCGCATTCTGCATCATGATTGGATCGCTACTTTCCACAGCAACGGTTACATTGCGTAAAAAACGCTGGCCAAACAACCGTAATGAACCAGTGCTGTATGGTACAAACACCACATCATCTTGATCTTGCCCCCAAGGGGACGCGCCACGCTCACTCATTACACCAATAACACGAAATAAAACGTTATTGATAAGCATCACTTCGCCCAACGGATCCCGATCAGGAAACAGCTGTGTGGCTACCGTTTTCCCAATTACGGCTACGGTGGCATACAAATCTTCATCTTCTTGGGTAAAGAAGCTGCCGTATTCCACGTCCCATTGGCGCGCCAGCGGGAATTTGTGATAAGTAGCATTCACCTGTGCTTCTTTATCAAAGCCTGAACGTCGAAGCGTGCGGTTACCGGTTAATTCTGGCACTGCCGCCAAAATATTCGGCAACTCATTGATTGCATCCACATCCTCGGGCACCAAGGTTGCCACACTCCAGCGCCCACGCTGATTCGGCGCTCCCGGGAACACCGTTAACAAGTTCGAACCCATGGCACTAATACGATCAACGACGTCCTGACGGGCACCTTGGCCGATAGCCAGCATGGAAATAACCGCAGCAACACCAATCACGATACCAAGCAACGTTAATGCCGTACGGAATATGTTTTGCCGCAAAGCGGTTAATGCTGTAATCACTGAGCGGCCAGCATCCATCAATGGGCTAGGCTGCCCAGAACCCGGGCCTTTCGCCGGTGCTACGTGAGCACGAACATCACGGTTGCGCGTATCACTGAGAATATGCCCATCTTTTAATTCGATCACGCGATCAGCGTGCGCCGCTACTTCATGATCATGGGTAATCAGAATAACGGTATGGCCCTGCTTAGAAAGATCTTGAAGCAACGCCATAACTTCTTTACCACTTTGGCTATCTAATGCACCGGTTGGCTCATCGGCTAAAATAATTTCGCCGCCGTTCATGAGTGCACGAGCAATAGAAACACGCTGTTGCTGACCACCAGAAAGCTCAGAAGGCTTATGGTGCATACGCTCTTCGAGGCCAAGCCGTGTTAGGAGCTGCTCAGCACGCGCATGCCGTTCATCGCTAGGCATTGATGTATAACCGGCAGGCAACTCAGCGTTTGCCAATGCGGTAGCCCCACCCAGCAGATTATATTGTTGGAAAACAAAGCCAAAAGCACTACGCCGTAACTTCGCTAATTCATCGGTATCCATTTCCGCAACTTTCTGTCCTTGGAAATAGTATTCCCCCGATGTGGGCTTATCTAAACAGCCCAAAATATTCATCAGCGTTGATTTACCGGAACCAGAGCTACCCACGATAGCCACGAAATCACCGGCATCAATATCTAAATCAATACCATGCAACACTTGGGTATTGATTGGCCCCGTTTGATAGCTTTTAGTAAGCCCACGAATACGGATCATCGGCTCGTTTGTTTGCTGTTCCTGCTTAGCCATTTACTTAGCCTCGCCCCATGCGTGGGCCGCCAGGCATACCTGCCATGGTTGGAATAACAACCTCATCACCCGCACTCAAACCGGATTTTATTTCCGTGTGCACTCGATCACTGATGCCAAGCTCTACAGAAACCGCTTCTACACTGCCGTTCCGCATTACTTGAACTTCACCGGTGCCACGGCCAGTAGGCCGTACCGCTGAAGCCGGAACCGAAACCACTTGTTCTGCGCTCTCAACAACAAAGAAAACTTGCGTTGTCATTTGCGGTAATAGGACGCCGTCTGGATTTGGAATTTCAAATAGCGCGTTATATAGCACCACGTTATTTTCAACTACGGGTGTTGGCTCAATAATATCAAGCGTGCTGTACCAACGCTGACCTCGATTCCCAAGCGTTGTAAAGTAAACATCCATACCATTGCGTAAGCGGCTTATATCAGCCTCAGAAACCTGAGCTTCTACCAACATGGTTGAAAGATCAGCAATGGTCATAATGGTTGGTGTCGTCTGTGCAGCATTCAACGTTTGCCCACGGCGAGCAGCAATACTCGTTACCGTTCCCGACATCGGCGCAAAAATTCGGGTGTAGTTTAAGTTCGCTTCGTCCGCACGCAAACTTGATTCTGTTTGCTCTATTTGCGCTTGCACGGCATCTAACCGTGCAGCCTCTGCCCGCGCGGTTGCTTCAGCGCTTTGCACCAGCTCTTCCGACGTTGCCCGATCCACGAATAGTTTTTCTTGCCGAGCTAAGTTGATTTCCGACAGGTCTAACGTTGCTTGGCGCTCGCGCAGTTGTGCCTGTTGATAACGTAACTGAGCACGCACACCATCTAACCGTGCCTCTAATACCGTAGCATCAATTTCGGCAAGGATATCTTCAGCATTAACTTCATTCCCAACTTCTACGTGTAACGTTTCGAGCTGCCCTGAAACCTGCGCACCTACATCAACATAATCAAGCGGTTGCAAACGGCCCGTTGCAGTTACCACAACCTCAATATCGCGTAGTTGCGCTTTTGTTGTGTTAACACGTTGTTCGCCATTATCCTTTGGCCAAAAATACCAAGCGGCTGCCGCAACAACTACAATAATAACTACGGCCCATAACCAGCCACGTCCTGTTTTCTTCATTCTTAAACATCCTCAATCAAGGGAAAAGACTGCTGGTCTATTCCAGCAGCCGCTAAAGCTTCAACCCAGTGTTTACGACAACACGAGACATATCGATCGTTGCCACCAATCGCAACTTGCTCGCCAGAGTTTAATGCTGTGCCATTCTCATCACAGCGATACACCATGGTGGCCTTGCGGCCGCAGAAGCAAATCGTTTTAATTTCATTTAATTTATCGGCAATCGCTAACAACGTAGCGCTGCCCGGAAATGCATTACCGAATGCATCGGTGCGTATGCCATAGCACATCACCGGAACTTTCAATTCATCTACCACACGAGCGAGTTGCCACACTTGTTCTGGCGTTAAAAACTGCGCTTCATCGAGCAAAATACAATCGATTGCCTGCCGTTTTAAAAGGCTCTCAATACGCTGAAATAAATTCGTTTTGCCGGTAAACGTTTCGGCACTTCTCGCCAGCCCCAAGCGGGAATGAATTTTTCCCTCGCCTTCTCGGGTATCAAGTGCCGGTGTTAACAAAACAACTTTTTGTTCCCGTTCTTCGTAGTTATAAGCTACTTGCAATAACGATGTGCTTTTTCCAGCGTTCATTGCCGAATACGTAAAATATAGAGATGCCATGTTCTATCATTCTTCTTGTTAAATAGTGCGTTACTAACCCAATTTAAAACCAACCAAAAGGTTAAGTAAACTTTACCATCAGTATATGCAGCATGATGGTTTGCCTATTTCAGTAGCAACGGCACCGACAATAATCAAGCGCGTGAAAGCGCGCAACGCAAAACCGCGCAAACGCATGAAAAATGCGATACAATGCACGGTTAAATTCACGTGTAGGGGTATTTATTCTATGTCACAAAAAATGTCGCAATTGTCTTCTTCTTCAGCCAATGCAACGGGAGCCACTAAAAATCCGGCTCACACTACTTACTCGTTGGATTTCATTCGTGAAATTCCGAAAGCGGATATACACCTACACCTCGATGGTAGTTTACGCCCTCAAGGCCTAATTGAAATGGCCAAACGCAGCAAAATAGAGCTGCCATCATACACCGTAGAAGGCTTGAAGGAACTGGTTTTCAAAGACAAATACCAGAATCTCGGCGAATATTTAAACGGTTTTCAGTACACCTGCGCAGTACTCCGTGATTTAGAAAACATGGAGCAATCTGCTTACGAATTGGCAATGGATAACCTAGAAGAAGGGGTTAATTACATTGAAGTTCGTTTCGCACCACAGTTATTAATGGACCCAACCGTTGGCATCGGCTTTGATGAAGTAATGCACGCGGTCAATAATGGTTTAGCAAAAGCTAAAGCTGAATATAACAGCCGCCCTGATGTGGGTATTACCGCGGGCTTAAAGCCTCCTTTTGAATATGGCATTATCAACTGCGCCATGCGTTCGTTTGGTAAAAAGGGCTTCTCGCCATACTACACCCAGCTATTCACTTTGTTACGTGACCACGATTCTATGGCCGTTATTAAAGCTGCCGCCATGGAGTTGATTCGCGCCAGCGTGCGTATGCGTGATGAAGAAGGGTTGCCGATAGTAGGGTTAGATATTGCCGGCCAAGAAAACGGCTTCCCAGCGCATAAATTCAAAGAAGTATATGAGTACGCGCACCAAAACTTCTTATTAAAAACGGTTCACGCGGGTGAAGCGTATGGCGCTGAAAGTATTTTTGAGGCACTTACCACCTGTTACGCCGATCGTTTAGGCCACGGTTATTCTTTGTTTTCGCCAGATATGATTGAAGATACTGCAATCACCGATAAAGAAGCGTATAGCCAATCGCTTGCTTCTTATATTGCTGATCGCCGAATTGCGATTGAAGTATGTTTAACCAGTAACTTGCAAACTAACCCGGCTATTGGTGATATCAAAAACCACAATTTCCGCCATATGTTGGACCATCGTATTGCAACGGTTATATGTACCGATAACCGTTTAGTTTCGAATACCACCGTAAGTGATGAATACAAGTTAGCTCTGGATAACTTCCCAGTTCCATTAAAGCGTTTAAAAGATATGGTGGCCTACGGGTTTAAGAAGAATTTCTTCCCCGGCACTTATGTTGATAAACGTGCGTATGCCAAACATACGCTTGAATATTTCGACGTTGTAGCGCGAAAGTACGGCTTTATCTAAACGGTTACCTACTACAAGCACTATCCGTGAATAAAACAAAAGCCGCTCAGGTATGTTCTGAGCGGCTTTTTGTATACAGCAGATAGTATTCTCTACCGCTTAATTATTTATTTTATAACGATTGGGTTTACTGGTGACCCTGAGCCACGAGCCATTTTCAAAGGTGCTGCGGTAAACAAAAATGAATACTGCCCATCACTGGCGCTGTCGGCAGCCAGATCATCTAGCCAATATAGCTCGCTCAACACCACGCCCAAATCACGCATCAACGCGCCGTGCAATGGAATAACCAGAGTTTCACCATCAATATCTTGCGGCACCAGCTCTACTGCAAGATTATCAGAGGCGATGAAAGGAATTTCCATATCATCAATCCACTCAATCAAATCATGGCTATAGCATAAACCAGGCTCTGTCATTGCATCCCAAGGTGCATCTGGATTTTCTTGATAAAAGCGAGCAATCGAGCCTGTGCGTATTAGTAGAATATCGCGCTTCTCAATCGTAACGTTCTGAGCAGCGGCGGTTGCTTTTAGATCCGCCAAGGTAACACATGAACTTGGCGCTAACCGGCCAACACTGCCACCTTTATGCTTGCCAACGTCTAACAATACGCCTCGCCCAACCACTCCATGGTTACCTAGCACCCCAACATCTACATGATCGTGCCCATGCACTGTGCTCTCCGAACTTACACCACCGTAAACTTTATCCGCGTACCACGCATGCCCAAGTGCATCAACGTGTGTGGTGCCTTGCAAATACATAAATACCGCGTCATCAGAGTACTTTACGCCACCCGCTAAGGGTTCAAGCTTATTCGTTGAATACAAACCCTCGTCTTGTGACATGAAGTGCATGGTTGGAACGCGCCCAGGGAATACCGGCCCAACACCGTGTGTCATCGGCAATTGTAGGGTAAATACTTTACCCGATTTTACCGCCGCATTTCCGCGCCGAGCTTGTTCCGCATCTAGATAATTGAGTGCGCCGATTTGATCATCTTCACCCCAGCGCCCCCAGTTATTTGGCATATCTTGCTGTAAGCGCTCAATGGTACTTTTATGCGCATGGTCGTCGGCATAGACTACGTTGCTAACCGCCTGAACGCCGAGTAATCCGCTAGCACATGCACCAATGAGCAGGCCTAGTTTCGTTGTCATTATTTTCATTACTATCACCTTATTGTTGGATTTATTTTCTACTCACACACTGCTATCGAAGCGATTAACTATCGATACACAGATACTTAAATTCACTGTATTCATCAATACCTTGACGCGCACCTTCGCGCCCAAGGCCAGAGGCTTTTATGCCACCAAAAGGGGCTGTTGCGTTTGAAATAAGCCCGGTATTAATCCCTATCATTCCGGCTTCGATGCCTTCAGAAACGCGGCGTACTCTGCCTAAATCGCGAGAATAGAAATAGGCCGCCAAACCAAATTCGGTAGCGTTGGCAAATTCAATACCTTGTTCTTCGGTATCGAAAGCAATAATGGGAGCCACTGGACCAAATGTTTCTTCGCGCGTGCACAACATTTTCTGCGTTCCATCGGCTATAACGGTCGGGGTAAACCATGTGCCACCTAGCTCATGGCGTGAGCCACCACACACAATTCGGCCACCGTGTGCAAGCGCATCAGCAATATGCTCCTCAACTTTTTCAACCGCAGATTCCGAAATAAGAGGGCCGATCACAACACCTTCATCGAACCCATTCCCCACTTTCAACGCTTCTACTTTCTTCGTAAGTTTTTCCACAAAATCAGCGTAAACGCCTTTCTGCACATAGATTCGATTCGCACAAACGCATGTTTGCCCAGCATTCCGGAACTTACTATCCATAACGCCCTGAACTGCAGCTTCAATATCCGCATCATCAAACACCAAAAACGGTGCGTTGCCGCCAAGTTCCAGCGATACACGCTTTACGGATGGTGCACAGGCTTCCATGAGCAGTGAACCGATTGCGGTAGAGCCTGTGAAGCTCAATTTCCGAACAAGCTCACTTTCAGTGAACACTTTTCCAATGGCTTTCGCGGATCCCGTAACTACGCTAAAAACGCCAGCCGGAACACCAGCTTCGGCAGCCAATGCGGCTAGTGCTAGCGCCGTTAGCGGCGTTTCGCTCGCAGGCTTGACTACGATAGTGCAGCCTACTGCAAGTGCAGGCGCTACTTTGCGGGTAATCATCGCGGCCGGGAAGTTCCATGGTGTAATAGCGACACAAACCCCTACCGGTTCGCGGGTGACAATAATGCGCTGAGAAGTTTGTAGCCCTGGAATAGTTTCCCCATAAACGCGTCGCGCTTCTTCAGCGAACCATTCGATATAGCTAGCAGCATAGGCAATTTCGCCCTTAGCCTCAGCAACCGGCTTGCCTTGCTCAAGGGTCATTAATTCGCCGAGTTCCTGCTGCTTTTCCATCACTAACGCGTGCCATTTTTTCAAAATCGTGGCGCGTTCTGCGGCGGTTTTCTGCCGCCAGGCCGGAAGCGCATCGTGCGCGGCTTGAATTGCACGCTCTGTTTCGGCACTCCCGAATGCAGGCACTTGCGCTATCTCGCTGCCATCAGCCGGATTAGTAACCGCAAAAGATTCGTTACTATCACTTGCAACCCATTCGCCACCTACATAGCAGCGATCGTAGATGAGTGCTCTTGTTGCTTCACTTATAGGCATAAACTACTCCAATTAATTTTTTACAGGTGTTAACTCTGATGTATCAGATTTCGGTACTTGATTACGCCAACGCTTTAATTTCTTCACCAGTGTTGATTGATCTATACCCAATACGGCTGCGGCGGCACGAGTGGTTCCATGCTCCGCAAGGGCCATTTCAATAATATGTTGTTCAAAATTATCCACGCGCGCTTTCAGGCTCTCATCATCGGCCACTTCACGTGGTTGCCAATCCGGAAACACCTCACTGGGCAGGTGTTGTAATTGAATAACTGCGCTTTCGGCAGTAACCACCATGCGTTCGGTAAGATTCATCAATTCACGAATATTCCCGGGCCAATCGTATCGCTTCAGCACAGTTAAGCACTCATTGCTCCAGCTACAATCATGCTCGTGCTGTTGATTAAAAACATTTAAGTAATGTTGCAACAACGGCGTGATTTCTTCGCGGCGCTCTCTTAAAGATGGCAGGGTTACCGGCACCACACTAATACGATAGAAAAGATCTTCACGAAACTTCCCCTGCTCAACTTGCTGCCGAAGCTGGCGGTGCGTTGCGCAAACAAGCCGAAAGTTTGTGGGTTTAAATTCCGTTCCGCCTACCGGCAGTAGGCGGTTTTCGGAAAGCACTTTAAGGAGCTTTGCTTGGAGCGATAATGGCAAATCACCAATTTCATCAAGTAATAACGTGCCGCCACTCGCTACCTCAAGCAAACCAGGCTTCCCTTTGCTAGAAGCGCCGGTAAATGCCCCAGGCGCATAGCCGAATAGTTCAGCCTCGAGCAAAGCTTCGGGCATCGCTGCACAATTGAGCTCCAAAAAAGGGCCTTCCGGTGTTGCCGAGTGTTGATGGATAAACCGCGCCAGCATGGTTTT
This sequence comes from Aliidiomarina shirensis, assembly GCF_003987345.1. GTDB lineage: Bacteria > Pseudomonadota > Gammaproteobacteria > Enterobacterales > Alteromonadaceae > Aliidiomarina > Aliidiomarina shirensis. The sequence goes on from NZ_PIPP01000002.1 coordinate 532,544, forward strand.
ACCGGTGCCCGTTTCGCCTTCGATAAGCACCTTAGCTGAGGTACTCGCCACTCGCCGTGCCAGCTCATAACTTGCGCGAGTGGCTTTACTCACAATTAAATCTTGAGCGGGAACATTTGTGCTTGGGGTTAACCCATAGGTATCACGAACGGTAAGCAGCTCTTGCAGTTGCTCTTGTGCATGTTTTGCTCTAAGCAACTCCGTAACATCTCTAACCGTTGTTACGATATATTCGAGGTCACCGGTGCTATCAAACATCGGGGTTCCGCTGACTACAATTTTCCGGCTATCGTGAATGGTTTGTACTAAGGTAACCGGTTGCAGCTCCCGCAAAACCTCAAGCGAAACAGAGCGCGAAATGTAGCCCGCCTTCACTACCTCCGACATATGCAGCCCCACAACCTTGTGGCGCTGGATGCCAGTAATACGCTCATACGCTTTATTAACCGTTAGCGTTATGCCTTTTGCATCGGTGATATATACGCCATCTTGCAGCGCATCGATAATGCGTTGTAAATCGCGATTATTCATCTTCGTTTCCTAGCTTCTCAGAGCTTTGTTGGTCTTTCACAAAGGTTTCATCAACTTCGCCACTAAAGAACTGCCGACCATAAATCAATAAACACAACAGCACACCAACAGCAAACGCCCATGCAGCTCCCTTAATAACCAACACTGCGGCGATAACGCCGGCGATGCCCAAATCGCGTTGGCTTTGGGCTTGCATAATGCCGATTCGAACGCTTACGTATCCCTGAATCAATAGCGTTAACGCCAAGGCAATACCCAGAATAGGCTGCACTAAACTCACAATTGGCAATAATAGAAGGCCTGTATTGGTACCCCAACGAAAAGAGCCTGAACCGCCAAAAATAGAATCCATGGCGGCCTTACCCTTTTTATAGCGCTCTACAACCACAACATGCATCGCTGCCCATAACGGCCCACACATCACCACATCAGGGCCAAACACGCTCATTCCTAAGTTGCGGCCACCAAAAATCAAATGCGCTCTATTCGGGTTGTAATCGATTTTTTCATCGCTACGCACTTCATCCGCTTCGGCGAGTAATGCTTTGCTTTGCAGCACATCCCCAAAAAGCACAATATAGGCTGCCAAAACGGTTGGAATTGCGGTGAGGTACATCATTAAGGGTGGAAAGCCTAACCCAAATAATGTGTATTCATTCCACATCAACACAAAATCAGGTTTAGTAAAGCCCCACTCAACATCAGGCCACGGCGCTTCACCAAAGAGTGGCGCAATAACAATCGCCAAAACGATAATCGGAAAAATACCCAGTTTCCCAATGGTTGCCCACACTCTTCCGCGGCTTTGCAGCCCAGCAAAATGCTTGGAAAATATCAGATAAAAAGCCACACCAACGGCAATAGTAATGGTGAACGGGTATTGCTCAAACCGGCCCCCTTCTGAGAACACTACGGTAATCGCGGCCAGCCCTGCGCCCATGATCACACCGGCCTTAATGGCCGCAGGGATCATCCGCACTACCTTACTCGCTAACTTAGTTTGCCCAAGCACGATGGCTAAAATCCCAAGCATCATCTGGAACGCGATAAGCGCGTGAACGCGCGCTTCCCCCTCAGGAAAGGCTGACACATACAAAATTAACAAGGGAATCGCGGGTGTAATCCAACCCGGTACTACTGGATCGCCAAGCATGTGGTGAAGCAGATAAAGTAGGCCATTCAGAATAACGATAGCAATCGCCGCTTCAAACGGCATGCCTAGTAATTCTGTCATTAACGGAATGGCCGCGAGATCAACCGCACACATGAGTAAACCCTGAAAGTAATCAGGCAACTCAAAGCGATAATGCACAAATGGTAGCCGCAGCTTAAACGGCCCCAATGGGGTATAAGGCGCTTCCGCCCCTGCTGCACGATTTCGCCAGCGATTAAATTTTGGTGAACTCAACTCAAGCTCCTAATTTTATTGTTATTCGTTAATTCAGCATTGAATTATTTTTGGTTCTTGGTTTTTAATATGCGGCTTGGTAAATCGCTAAAATATCGTTTTCAGAGAGTGTTCGAGGGTTGTTGCGCAACAACCGTTCTACCTTCACCGCTTCTGCGGCTAACTGTGGTAGTGCATCCTGAGGAATATCAAAACTGCTCAACCCTTTTGGAATATGTACATCAGTGCAAAGTTGATGGAGTTGCGCAATCACCCAATCAGCCGCTTCAATATCGGTGTAATCTTTACTATCGAGCCCAAACTGATGCGCGATATCACGGAACCGTTCCGGGCAGGCAAGCTTGTTCCATTCCATCACGTAAGGCAGCATAAGCGCGTTGCTTACCCCATGTGCCAAGTGATAACGGCCACCAAGCGGATAAGCCAGCGCATGCACCGCACCAACCCCAGCATTACCAAATGCTAAACCCGCTAATAGACTACCAGTGGCCATATCTTCACGAGCTTCTAAGTTATCTGGCTTCGCATAAGCTTTCGGTAATGCGTGATAAATCATGTGCATTGCTTTGATGGCTAGCGCATCGGTAACTGGGCTAGCAAAGTTAGAAATATACGCTTCAATGGCGTGAACCAGCGCATCAACGCCACTAGCCGCTGTTACACTACGTGGACAGCTAACCGTAAGCTCTGGTGCTACTATCGCGACATCTGGCAGTAAGTAATCACTTACTATCCCCTTTTTCACCTGATTTTCAGTGTCCGCCAAAATAGCAATGTTGGTTACTTCAGAGCCAGTGCCAGCTGTTGTGGGCATACAAATAAGTGGAATGGTGCGCGCTGGAACCTTATTTTCGCCAAAGAAATCATGAATTTTTACCGCTTGCTGCTTCGCACCTTCGGCAAACACCGCAACACATTTCGCGATATCCATTGCGCTGCCACCGCCAATGGCAATTACGCCATCATGGTTGCCGCGATTAAAAATATCGGTGCATTGTTGAACTACCGCAACCTCAGGTTCCGGCGGAACAGCATCAAAAATATTTAAATCAGTATTATTTAAAGCCGAATTGATTTTAGTGATTAACGGATCGAGGGTGCCAGATTGGCGAACGCCGGTGTCCGTAACTAGAAGAGGGTTTCGTATGCCTAAGCGCTGCATTTGCACGATTAGCTCCGAGCTTGCATTAAGCCCCGTAATCAATCGCTGTGCTGATTTAAAATAGCTTACTGCCGCCATATATGCTCCTACTCCTCTCTACGCCTTGATTGTTCAACAAGGAAATAACAATAGTTAAGAGAATAGCAACATCTATGCCAAGATGCTAAATAACGGTAAGGCATTGATATTAATTGCAAAAACCAAAGCAAAGAGAAATACCGCTATCGTTTTGATGATTTACTTCATCAATAACTGCCAATTATGATGAAATAAATCATCATAGTGGGTGATGTATTCAGTTAATATTGATGAAATTTTTCCCGCCCTTGATGCAGAAAAACACTCAAGCAAGCTATCTCACCACCTCACCCTTCACCAAAACCCAATATAAATCAAGTTATTAAAAGCAAATCCTTGTTTGGCACATAACTTGCTTTCATTTATTCGTTTAGCACTTTTCCAATGCGGAGGCGCATCTTGTTGTGTGAGTGAGCCTCCGCCTACATTTAATAAAAAGAGAGCAATCATAATGAAAACAATAAACAAGGTGAATTCTCGAAAAATCTCATACCAGAAGCTAATTTTAGGATTAGCTTCTAGTGCTGCGATCATAGCAAGTAACACCGCCATGGCGAACGATATTGAATACGCCGATTGGACATTTAGTTTCGGCGGCTATATCAACACCCACGCAATATTTGTTGATTGCGATACCAGCGGCAATACCGTTGCAGGGAATGCCTTGCTCTGCACGGGCGACGACGCTGCCTCGGTAACCAACGGATATAGCCCTGCTAGTTTTAATTTCTCCGCCAGCACTGAGCGGGACGGCTTCGATATTAGCGCAGTGCTTGCAATTGAGCCTGGAACCACCGATAACGCCGCGTTTAATGGAAATGGCGATAACAGAGCTTATCGAGCTTACTTTACGGTAGGAAACGATGACTACGGAACCATTAAAGCCGGCCGCGATTACGGCGTATTTGGTATCGATATCGTACTTGAAGATATGTCGCTTGGTGGTGTTGGTGCACCCGCGTTAGTTAAAAGCCCTTTAAACACTCAACTAGGTGCTGCTGGCTACGGTTATATTTTCACGGATAGGCTTTCGCAAATCACCTATTCGTATAGCGCCAGCAATGGTATTAGCGGAGCGTTTGGGATATTTCAGCCACTCGATTTTCTATCCTTTGGTGGAAATGGCTACGTAGGTGATAGTGGCAGTAAGCAACCCGGATTCCACGGTAAACTCCGCTATGATCACGATAGTGGCTATATCTCCAGCACATTCTTACAGCAGGATATTTCCACCCCATTAAATAGCTATAGTGCCTACGGTGTAGATGTAACCGCTACTCTAAATATCGCCAATAATCGTTTGGTTATTTCTGCATTTAACGCCGATGGTTTAGGGTACTACGGCCTTTTTATTGACGCCGCAGATGTGAACGCAGTTCCGAGAAAATCGTCCGGTTGGTTCACGCAAGCTACCCATACTCGAGGTGCAACTAAGTTTGGTGTGAATTACGGTGTTTCTCAAGTAGATCGCACAGCAACCGATACACCGCTTCAGCTTGATGAACAAAAGAAATTAACCTTGGGCGTATACCGTACGTTCTGGCAACACTTTACTCTTGCCGCTGAATTTTCCGATATCACCGCAAGCAATCATCAAAACGAAGAAATCAAAAATACAGCGTTTAGTGTTGGTTTAGCGCTAGCGTTCTAAGCCAAATCTAAGTTCTTACAAAAAAGCGGGGGCATTTAAACAATGCCCCCGCTTTCATATTTTCTAGCCCTTTAGTAAAAGTCAGAAGGGAATATCATCATCAAAATCGTTATCCAATGGCGCTGGTTGTGCTGGGCGTTGTTGGCTTTGGTTTTGATTTTGTGAACCCTGATTTTGCTGACCCTGATTCTGTTGGCCGCCTTGGTTTTGAGAACCTTGCGCTGCGTAACCTTGGTTAGAGCCTTGACCAGAACCTTGATTCGAGCTTTGGTTATAGTTCTGTGATTGGCCACCGAAATCGCCACCACCGCCGGCTCCGCGGCTATCAAGCATTTGCATTTCATTACACACGATTTCTGTGGTGTATTTATCTTGGCCATCTTGGCCCTGCCACTTACGCGTTTGCAAACGGCCTTCAATATATACTTTTGAACCTTTTTTCAGGTACTCGCCAGCGATTTCAGCTAAACGGCGATAGCACACAATACGGTGCCATTCGGTGATTTCTTTTTGCTCACCGGTTTGCTTATCTTTCCATGATTCGCTCGTTGCCACGCTAAAGTTTGCAATAGCGGTGCTGTTTTGGGTGTAACGAACTTCCGGATCTTGGCCCAGATTACCCAAAATAATTACCTTATTAACCCCACGACTGGCCATAAATCTCTCCTGTTATCTTTTACTGAAAACGCGCCACGATTCCATTAATCGCGGTGGCATCATATTCATCTTTTTTAATTTTCAAATAGGTTGCGCCTTCATCAGGTATAACGATGGCTTCCTCAATTCCGGCCGCTTCCGTAAGCGCGCTGGTGAGCTCGCGAGCTTCGCTCGGCGAAAGCGTGCGCGTAACAAAATTGAGGCGCGTAGTAGCAGACACCTGCAGCAAACCAATACTAAACAGCAACCAACATACTAGCAGGGCTACGCAAAAAAGCACAACGGCAAAAGCACCGGCACTTTGAAATAAGAAACCGCCCGCTACCCCACCTACAAAAGCGCCAAAAAACTGGCACGTGGTATATAAACCGCTGGCACTGCCTTTACTTCCGGCGGGTGCGTGCTGGGTAAGCAATGCCGGAAAGCTCGCTTCGAGATAGTTAAACCCAATAAAAAACACCCAAACCGAGAATACCAAGCCCCACAAGTGGCCTTCAAAAACAGCAATCGCTGACAAGGAAACCACTAACATAAGCATCGCAATCCGCATGCCCAATACTTGCTTCTGTTTGCGCAACAACGCGATCATCATCGGAATCATTACCGCGAACGATAGCAACAATGTTGGCAGGTAGAGCCAGCTATGGTGTTCAGCGGCAAGGCCGGCATCTACTAACTGCAACGGCAACGTAACAAACCATGCGGTTAACACTAAATGCAGTACAAACACACCAAAGTTTAAGCGTTGTAATTGCATGTTTTTAAATAATCGGCCAAGTTCTTTTGGTACCGGTAACACATCACGGCTAGGCACTTGCTGGTAAGTTTCTGGCATACCCCGCCACATCAGCAAAATACCACCTACGGCAAGGGCAGCCGTTAGCCAAAACAAACCCGACATACCAATCACACCACCCAATAGCGGTGCGATAATAAGTGCCAAAACAAACGATAAACCAATACCCATGCCGATGACGGCCATTACTTTTGGCCGTTGTTCTTCACGGGCGGAATCGGCCGCTAACGCTAAAACCGCACCGGCAATGGCACCTGCACCCTGTAACACGCGGCCAACAATAACGCCTTGCATCGTATCGGCAAGCGCTGCTACTACACTACCTATGGCAAAAATCGCTAAGCCAGCCAGAATTACTGGGCGCCGGCCTATACGATCAGAAAGCCAGCCCATTGGAATTTGTAAGAATGCTTGAGTAAGCCCATAGGCACCAATAGCTATCCCCACTAGGAAAGGGCTGTAATCAGGGTAACTTTGGCCATAAATAGCCAATACCGGCATGATCAAAAATAGCCCCAACATGCGTAAACCAAAAATTGAGGCTAATGCTGCTGCGGCTTTTTTCTCTGTACGATTCAATCCGTTTTGCTTCATTACAGGCGGTTTGTCCACTTCGTAAAATCTGGCCAAGTCTAACAGAATTAGATGTAAGACGTCAGTTAGAAATCGCGCTGATTTGTGCGATAATGCACGATTACACTTTGCTCGCAAGAAAGGATGTTATGGATAAAATAGAAGTTCGCGGTGCTCGCACCCATAATCTGAAAAACATCAACCTGGAAATTCCGCGAGATAAGCTGGTGGTGATCACCGGGCTTTCCGGCTCAGGAAAATCATCGTTAGCATTTGATACCTTGTATGCGGAAGGCCAACGCCGTTATGTAGAATCACTTTCTGCTTACGCGCGCCAATTCTTGAGCCTTATGGAAAAGCCGGATGTTGATTCTATCGAAGGCCTTTCACCGGCCATTTCGATTGAGCAGAAATCAACATCGCATAACCCGCGCTCAACCGTGGGTACCATCACCGAAATTTATGATTACCTGCGCCTTATGTTTGCGCGCATCGGCGAACCACGCTGCCCGGACCATGATGTGGCATTAGCAGCGCAAACGGTATCGCAGATGGTAGACCAAGTGCTGGCACTGCCTGAAGGCAGTAAAATCATGTTGTTGGCCCCCATTGTTCAAGGCCGTAAAGGCGAACACCAAAAAACACTCGAAAACCTAGCAACGCAAGGCTACTTGCGAGCTCGTGTTGATGGCAATGTGTGCGATCTTAGCGATCCGCCTAGCCTAGAGTTACACAAAAAGCACAATATTGAAGTGGTTATCGATCGCCTTAAAGTGCGCCCAGGATTAGAGCAACGCTTAGCGGAATCCTTCGAAACCGCGCTAGAAATGTCCGGCGGTACGGCATTAGTGGTGCCTATGGACGACGCGGATAAAACCCCACCCATTATATTTTCGGCCAACTTTGCCTGCCCACATTGTGGCTATAGCATGCAGGAACTCGAACCCCGTTTATTTTCCTTCAACAACCCAGCCGGGGCTTGCGGTTCTTGTGATGGTTTGGGTGTTGAGCAATATTTTGATGCCGATAAGTTAGTAGGTAACCCTGAGTTAAGCTTAACCGGCGGCGCAATTCGCGGTTGGGATAAACGTAACTTCTACTACTACCAAATGTTGCGCTCGTTAGCCAAGCAGTTTGAATTTGATTTAAACGTGCCATTTCAAGAGTTACCTGAAGATATCCGCGAGCTGGTGTTACAAGGTTCCGGCACCACTGAAGTGAAATTTAATTACGTGAATGATCGCGGCGATACCGTGGTGCGCAAGCATCCTTTCGAGGGCATTATTCCAAACCTCCAGCGCCGTTATCGAGAAACTGATTCGGCCGCCGTGCGTGATGATTTATCCAAATATCTCACCACCAAGCCTTGCCGGAGTTGCCATGGCACACGGTTGCGCCAAGAGGCGCGTAACGTGTTTGTAAATGATACAACACTGCCGGAAATTGTAGAGCTAGCGATAGGCGATGCGTTGCAGTTCTTCACCGACATAAAGCTCACCGGCCAGCGCGAGAAAATTGCTGAAAAGATATTAAAGGAAATCAATGATCGCCTGCGTTTCTTAGTGAATGTTGGCTTGAATTACTTGAATTTATCTCGGAGCGCAGAAACGTTATCGGGCGGTGAGGCTCAACGTATTCGTTTGGCCAGCCAAATTGGTGCAGGTTTAGTGGGCGTGATGTATGTGCTTGATGAACCTTCTATCGGTTTACATCAACGTGATAACGAACGTTTGCTTACTACCCTTTGCCACTTGCGCGATTTAGGCAATTCGGTGCTTGTTGTTGAGCATGATGAAGATGCAATTCGCGCTGCCGATTATGTAATTGATATTGGCCCCGGCGCAGGCGTTCATGGTGGTGAAATTGTAGCGCAAGGCACTTACGATGACATAGTGGCAAGTGAGGGTTCACTAACCGGTGATTACCTTTCTGGCCGCAAGCGTATTGAGATTCCGAAGAAGCGGAATAAACCCGGTAAAGAATGGCTGGAACTGAAAGGTGCACGTGGAAATAACTTAAAGAATGTTAATTTCAAACTGCCCATCGGTTTAATGACCTGTGTAACCGGCGTTTCTGGTTCTGGGAAATCAACCTTGGTGAACGATACCTTGTTCCCACTTGCGCACCGTGAACTTAACGGCGCGACTACGGGCACCATAGCCCCACACGATAGTGTGCATGGTTTAGAGCTGCTGGATAAAGTTGTAGATATTGATCAAAGCCCTATCGGCCGCACACCGCGCTCGAACCCGGCTACCTACACCGGTATTTTTACACCGATCCGCGAGTTGTTCGCTGGCGTGCCCGAATCACGTTCGCGCGGCTACAAGTTAGGCCGCTTTAGTTTCAATGTGAAAGGTGGTCGCTGCGAAGCATGCCAAGGCGATGGTGTTATTAAAGTTGAAATGCATTTCTTACCTGATGTGTATGTACCTTGTGATGTGTGTAAAGGTAAGCGCTATAATCGCGAAACCTTAGAAATCCAATACAAGGGTAAAACCATTGATGAAGTGTTGGAACTCACTGTAGAAGATGCGCGCGAGTTTTTCGATGCCATCCCTGCAATTTCACGCAAGCTACAAACCTTAATGGACGTTGGCCTTTCCTATATTCGTTTAGGCCAAGCCGCTACTACGCTATCAGGCGGTGAAGCACAACGGGTTAAATTGGCGCGTGAACTGAGCAAGCGCGATACCGGTAAAACATTATATATTCTTGATGAGCCTACCACCGGTTTGCATTTCCATGATATTCAGCAATTACTTACGGTATTGCACAGGCTACGTGATCACGGCAACACCATTGTCATCATTGAGCACAATTTGGATGTTATCAAAACTGCAGATTGGATCGTTGATCTCGGCCCTGAAGGCGGTAGCGGTGGTGGCGAAATTCTCACTACCGGAACACCTGAACAGGTTTGCGAATCAGAAGTTTCACACACCGCGCGCTTTTTAAAGCCGTTATTAGTGAAGCCGGAGTAGTTTATGGAAGGTACCCCGCAACAACCGAAAAACTGTTCAAGCTTACTTGAAGAGTTAGTAGCGGAAGCACGTAAAGCATCACCGGGCGGCCAAGTAGCGGATTATATTCCGGCCTTGGCCCAAGTTGATGCCGATTGTGTAGGTATTGCGGTGGTTGAACTCGATGGCACGGTACATACCGCAGGGGATGCCAACGTACCTTTTTCGATTCAAAGTATTTCAAAAATTTTTGGTTTGGCATTGGCCATGGATCGTATGGACGACACGCTCTGGGAACGTGTACGCATGGAGCCTTCTGGGCAAGCTTTCAATTCAATTGTACAGCTTGAATGGGAGCATGGTATTCCGCGTAACCCCTTCATTAACGCCGGGGCTATTGTGGTGGCGGATGTGCTTACCAGCCGTTACTCCTCGAGTAAAACGGCATTTGTGCAATATGTACGGCAATTGTGCAGCAATGAAGCAATTCATGCCGACCACGACGTTTGGAACTCAGAGAAAGAACACGGAAATCGCAATGCGGCACTAGCGTACTTGATGAAGAGCTTCGGCAACATTGATTCGAGCGTTCCGGAAGTGCTTGATCACTATTTCTTTCAGTGCTCAATTGCGATGAGCTGCGTTGATTTAGCGCGCAGCTTGGGATTTTTAGCAAATAAAGGGATACAGCCGGGCACTCAGCAACGTGTTTGCGATGCTCGCTCTGCTCATCGCATTAATGCTTTGCTTTCCACTAGCGGTATGTACGATCAATCGGGAGAATTTGCCTTTACCGTTGGTTTGCCGGCAAAAAGTGGTGTAGGTGGCGGTATTATTGCTGTGGTTCCCGATTATGGCGTTATATGCGCTTGGAGCCCACCGCTAAATCGTTTTGGTAACCCGGCTCGTGCTGTTGAGATGATCACTCAATTTGCGTTGCGTTTGGGGCTGTCTGTGTATCATTAACATCATCGATTGCGAGCGTTAATGAGTAGCGCGCCAAGCTTTCTTGAATATCGGGCTCGCGAATAAGCGCATAAATAATATCCATCAACTCCTGCTGAGAAATAGCGCTGTTTTCGCGCATAATAATTTGCGTTGTGTAAGTACCATCGGGGTCAGGCGCAGCATAAATACCACTGATCAATTGCGGTTGTTCAACCTTTAACCAATTTACATATTCATCAGTGAGAATAGCAAACTTAATGCGTTGATTACGCAACATGGTAAGCACGGTTTGCTGCGAATCCGCTCGGTACATCATGTAATCGCGTTCCGATTTACCGGCGTCAATTTGGTATTGCGTAAAGTTATAATGATAGCCCACAACACCGCCAAGCCTATCTTCTGGTAACGGTTGCCAGTATTCGTTTTGTAGCGAATACATGCGATCGGAACCATGAATCAACGGAGGGGATGCAACATAGTTCATGTCAGGCTTCCAACCCCATATTTCTGATTCAAAAAATATCACATCACAACAACCTACATCGCTAATGGCTTCATAGCGTTCTTGCGGTCGTACTTCGCGAATTAAAAATTGATAGGTGCTTTGCCGTTCGTTTAGTTCGTGAACAAGGTCGCCAAGAAAGTGCTTGGGCATTCGCGATGAGTAATAAGGTGGGAATTCATAGGCGGCTACAAAAATGGGGATGGGTTCAATTTGGTTATCTTCCTCCACAGAAACTTCCTCGGCAGAAGCAGAACCAAGTAAGAAAGCAACACTAAAAGACCACCACCATCGTTTCATTTTATGTTTGCATTCCTAAAAAATGTAGCTGCGAAACCTTACAATAGGCTTCGCAGCCATTTCTTATATATGCCCTTAGGCTATTGCCCTATTGAGTAATAGGTTGCCGCTCCAGGGCCTACCGGAAGCCCAAATGCGAATACCCATAAGTAGAATAAGGTTACCCAACCAACAAAGAAAACCAAAGTGTAAGGTAACATCACCGAAATTAAGGTTCCTATACCGATATCTTTTTTATACCGCGCAGCTACTGCTAATATCAAGCCAAAATAACTCATCATTGGGGTAATAATATTGGTTACGGAATCACCAATACGATATGCCGCTTGAATCAATTCTGGCGCGTAGCCAATTAGCATAAGCATGGGTACGAAAATTGGTGCCGTGATAGCCCACTGCGCAGAAGCTGAGCCTAACATGAGGTTCACGAATGCACACATTAAGATAAAGAGCACAAATACCAGCGGCCCAGTTAGGTTTATCGCTTCTAAGAATGCCGCGCCATTAACCGCCATTATCGTGCCGAAATTGGTCCAGCCAAAGAATGCTACAAACTGAGCGGCAAAAAATACCAACACAATATATAGCCCCATGCTGCTCATTGTTTTCGACATTGCGTGAATAACATCAACATCATTGCGCATGGTGTGCGTTACACGACCATATACATAACCTGGAATTGCGAAGGTAATAAAGATATACACCACAATACCGTTTAAAAATGGTGAGCCCTTAACGCCACCTGTTTCTTGGTTTCGCAATACTCCCCACTCCGGCACTATGGTTAATACTAATAAAGCTGCCAATACAAGGAAGGTTAAGCCAGCAAAGGCGAGCCCGCGTTTTTCCTGCGGTGCTAGCTTTTCCATTTTCACATTGCCATCGTCTTCGTAATCAGGATCCGCATCCGAGGGGTTATATTTTCCTAGCTTAGGCTCCACAATCTTCTCGGTTACAATTGCGCCCAAAGCGGCAATCAAGAAGGTACTGGCAATCATGAAAAACCAGTTCGCCTCAGGGCCAACCACATAATCTGCATCCAGCAAGTTAGCCGCTTCCGTGGTAAACCCGGCGAGTAACGGATCCACCGTACCGATGAATAGATTCGCACTATAACCTGCAGAAACACCGGCGAATGCCGCGGCTAGGCCAGCTAAAGGGTGACGCCCTAAAGAATGGAAAATCATGGCAGCGAGGGGCACTAGTACTACATAACCAAGCTCAGATGCAGTATTGGAAATAACACCAGCAAACACCACAACAATAGTAACCATGCGCGGCGATGCGCCCATGACCATGCCGCGCATCATCGCAGAAAGCATGCCAGAGCGCTCAGCCACACCAACACCTAAAATAGCAACTAGAACCGTTCCAAGCGGAGCAAAACCGGTAAAGTTAGTAACGAGGTTTGAAACCATCCAGCGTAGGCCTTCACCGCTCATCAGGCTATTTACGGTGATAATGACACCTTCGTTACCCGGCCGTGGGTCGGCAGCGCTGACACCAAAAAATGCCGCGATACCACTCGCAATAACCACGAATAAAGCAAACATTGCAAACAGTGTTACGGGATGTGGCAATAAATTCCCAAGCCATTCCACAGTATCGAGAAAACGAGTAAACCAACCACGTTGTTCACCATTATTTGGGCTATTCTGCTTGTTCTGCTTAGGTTGCGCAGCGGCCATACCGTTCTCCTTTAATTCTTCGGTTCCACTTGTTGTGGATTATTATCTTTTTCGGGCTCTGATTCGGGAGCTTCTGAATTCATCGTTTCAGCTTCTGATTCATCTAGAGCAGGTTCATTTAAATGTGTATCTTCCGATGTTCGCGTTTCGTGCCCTGTTGTTGCCTCATTGCTACTCAACGCTAATGCATCTATTGGCATGCGTTTCGAGCGAAGCGAAGTATTGTACGGTAAACTAGCTCTGGCAACAAATGCCCCTTGCCACCATACGCGCACCAACATGACCACGCCCGTTAACACAAACCAAACGCTAAACAATCCAGCGGCGGCTATAAGAAGGTTATTGAAATCTCGCCCCCCACTGTAATCCATAAAGTGAAGGCGGTACATCCAATCGGCTATTTTCCATGGATCGTTGCGATGTCCCAACATCTCCCCACTCGCTTGATCAACGTATACGCGTGTATTTAAATCATCGGCAAAATGCACTTCAAATCCTGGCCCTGCCCAACCCGGAAAAGCTGAGCTGCGGTGAATATCACGTATACCATTGAACATGCCTGAGCCACTGTATGAATCTACCGCTAAGCGTTGTGCAGTGATAGCCGACGTTTGCCATCTATGCCCGGTTTCACCATCGAACCAAGCAACTGCATTACCATGAACATTCCGCCGGCTAGGATGCACTTCATGCCCTGGTTCAGGCGAAGGCACGTAGTAAACTTCAATACGCGGTGTGTCATCCAGTAGTGTTATAGAAACCGAACGAACATCACCAAGCCGCTCCAATTGAATATCGGGATTAGTATAACTTTGCATGCTACTTAGTGGCTTGGCGGGTAAGGTATGCATATATTGGCTAGCGGTGAGTGCTTCGCGGCCCTGCCAACTGAAATAGAACCCTGAAACGGTCCATATGATTACCTGAATAAACAAAATCAAACCTGCGCGCCGGTGCAAGCTGCTCAGAACCGAGATGGATAAGCTTTTTTTTAGCCAACTTTGCCGAGTTGAGTTAACCGGAACCTCAGAGCGAGAAAGTGGATTTAATCGCGCCATAACCGCCTCCAGCGCCGTGATAGCAACTTCTGCGCCAACAAACCGGTTCCCGACAATGCAATCAATAGTGTCATTATGGAAAAGAACTTAATCCAAGGCGTGGTAATATCAGAACGTTCATCGTAATCCATAATGTGCAGCATCCACATAAAATCGAACACACGCCAAGCACTATGGCGTTTTGTTACCAAATCGCCAGTACCGTGAGCAAGATATAAGGTGGTGGCGCGGTGATCAGAAAATTCAACTCGCCAAGCCGGTAAGTGAGCTGCACTCAATTCAGAGGGGGCTTCTTCGGTGAGCAATTGTATGGATGCTATTTCTGATTGCGTATTACCTTTTGGAGCATTGTAATATCGAACGGCTAGTTCTCGAATATCGTTCTCTGTGAGCGATACTGGAGAAAAATCATGAGCGTTTACTAACCGCTTTCCCGCGCTATCGCTAATCACAAAGTTATACGTATATGAGCCATCTATATAGCGGTTGACCAACCGGGCTTCAGTTGCATTAGGGAAGGTACTGGTAAGGTTGGGAATTTTATCTAAAAGTTGAAAATCAGATATTCGTTGGTCAGCTTGCTGAACCAAATGATCACCATGAATATATGGCAATTGCAGCACAACCATAAAGGCACCGGTAATGCTCCAAATAATAAGCTGGATACCAAACAACAATGTTAGCCATCGATGGGTTTTGCGATTTTTTAGTGCTTTAAAGCGCATATTTATTTGTTTTTATGGGCGAATGCGGAGGGTTCTTTTTAGCACGAAATGAAGCTAGATGGTAGTCAGATGGTGCTGTCCGAATGTTTGTTAGCCTGCTATTTTAAAAACATAAATTACCTGGCCACTTATTTCGCTCTGTTATCGCCATTAATTAAAAGCAAAAAGGCCAGCGATATGCTGGCCTTATGAACTTCGATTGATAAATACTTAATCTGTTGTGCCAATTACTATATTAACAGTACTGTCTGCCACAACTTCAATATTTTCATCGTAGAAAAATGCCAAATCTGTTTCTTCCTCGGCATCATCATCGATATCGCAGGTTACACCGACTGTGTAATTGCCTTGCTCAACAAAGCCGATTGCAAAATCGTAACTTGCCGCCCCGTCATAATAAACGGCTGCGCTTGCGTAAGGACCGTTCTCGTCGTCGCTATTATCACTCATATCTTCCCGTGCAATATCATGACCTGCATACAAATAAACGGCCGCTACCGGCGTACCTAAATTATCTGGCGTTACGTTACAGCCATTCTCAAGCAGTAATGTCTCAGACACTTGGCTCTCAATATGACCCACTTCAGCATTATTGACCAATCGTAGCCCACGAGGCTTAAGTAGATAATGCTGTAAGCCCGGAGGTGCAACAACCGCTTTTCGTAAATCAAACTCTAGCGTGTAATTAAACGTTTGATTCGCAGTTAGTGTAACACCATCTAAACGCAACTGATTTGAAGGAACACGTAGATCGTGAACAGTTCCATCCATTAATTCAATCTCACTACCGGATGCTATATCTAAACGAAGTTGACCATAATTTCCCGCTGCAACCTCGGCACCGGAAACTAGATCTTCGGCGGCCGCACCCTGTAACGTGAGCAGGTCAACACCTTTTGTATTTGGAATGGGATTTCCTGAATCATCAACGCAAAGATCATTAGCGGCCACTGCGCCATTTTCGCCACCTACTTCAAAACGTTGAGCAGGTTGACCGTTACCCACAAGCTCAACGCTTGAAAAGCACACTAATACGCGAGCAGCTTGATCGACAGCTGCGTCACTGACACCCAAAGAAAATACTGCGGTATCATCACCGCTATCAGAAGAATTACAGGCGGCCAGCATAAAAGCACTTAGCGCAGTAATTGCCGACGCTTGCATAATACGATTTAATTTGAACTTCATAACACCTTACCTTTTTATGAACCTTGAGTGCATAAATACTATATCTTGATTATGCTTCAGTTAAAGCGCCTGAAATTTAAAGTTGCTGTAAAGATAACGTGTGGTTGTATAAAGAAATTCTAAAAAGCGCATACAAAAATTAAGCAATAAAAAAGGCGCCCTAAGGCGCCTTCTTTTCGTGGTGTTATCTAAAATTAATCAAGAATCTTAGATACAACACCAGCGCCTACAGTACGGCCACCTTCACGGATTGCGAAGCGTAAACCGTCGTCCATAGCGATTGGTGCAATCAATTCAACTACGAATTTGATGTTGTCACCAGGCATTACCATTTCTACGCCTTCTGGAAGCTCTACAGCACCCGTTACGTCAGTTGTACGGAAGTAGAACTGTGGACGGTAACCTTTGAAGAATGGCGTATGACGGCCACCTTCTTCTTTGCTCAATACATACACTTCAGCTTCAAACTTAGTGTGTGGAGTGATTGAGCCTGGCTTCGCCAATACTTGGCCACGTTGAATATCTTCACGCTTAGTACCACGTAACAACGCACCAATGTTCTCACCTGCACGACCTTCGTCAAGCAACTTACGGAACATTTCTACACCCGTTACGATAGTTTTCGTGGTGTCTTTCAAACCAACGATAGCTACTTCATCACCCGTGTTCACGATTCCGCGCTCTACACGACCGGTTACTACAGTACCACGGCCTGAGATTGAGAATACGTCTTCGATAGGCATCAAGAATGGCTTATCGATATCACGCTCTGGCTCTGGGATATACGTATCAAGCGCTTCTGCAAGCTCTAGAATCTTCTGTTCCCATGCTTCGTCGCCTTCCAACGCTTTCAACGCTGAACCTTGGATTACTGGCAAGTCGTCACCTGGGAAATCGTACTCTGATAAAAGTTCACGAACTTCCATCTCTACCAATTCCAACAACTCTTCGTCGTCTACCATGTCGCACTTGTTCATGAATACTACGATGAACGGTACGCCTACCTGGCGTGATAACAAAATGTGCTCACGTGTTTGTGGCATTGGGCCATCGGTAGATGCTACTACTAAGATAGCGCCGTCCATTTGCGCAGCACCCGTGATCATGTTTTTCACATAATCCGCGTGACCTGGGCAATCTACGTGTGCGTAGTGACGTGATGGAGTATCGTACTCTACGTGTGAAGTAGAGATGGTGATACCACGCGCTTTTTCTTCTGGCGCGTTATCAATTTGTGCGAAGTCACGAGCAGAGCCACCGTAGTGCTTTGCTAATACAGATGTAATCGCTGCAGTAAGAGTAGTTTTACCGTGGTCAACGTGACCGATAGTACCTACGTTTACGTGCGGCTTAGAACGTTCAAACTTTGCTTTAGCCATTGCTATTTCCTTAATAAAAGTTAGAAGCCCGGCCCTTTAGAGCCGGGACAAGAACTCAACTATTAATCTTTAGTGTTGCGTGCAGCGATTACTGCTTCTGCAACGTTGTTTGGAGCTTCTTGATACTTCAAGAATTCCATCGCATATGATGCACGACCCTGAGTTTGTGAACGCAGGTCAGTAGCGTAGCCGAACATTTCAGCTAGAGGCACTAACGCACGAACCTGCTTCAAAGCACCTGGAGCATCGTCCATACCTTCGATCATACCGCGACGACGGTTCAAATCACCAACTACGTCACCCATGAAGTCTTCTGGTGTTACAACTTCAACCTGCATAATTGGTTCTAGCAGGGCAGGCTTCGCTTGCAGGGCACCTTTCTTGAAGCCCATGCTACCAGCAATTTTAAACGCCATTTCGTTAGAGTCAACGTCATGGAATGAACCATCGTATAAAGTAACTTTCACGCCAAGTACTGGGAAGCCAGCGAGAACACCGTTCTGCATCTGCTCTTGACAGCCCTTGTCTACTGCTGGGATGTATTCCTTAGGAACAACACCACCTACGATTTCGTTTACGAATTCGTAAGTTGCAGCTTCATCACCTTCTTCAGTATCACCTTGGTCAAGACTAAGTGGTTCCATACGCAACCAAACATGACCGTACTGACCGCGACCACCTGATTGACGTACGAATTTACCTTCGACTTCAACTTTCTGGCGGATAGTTTCACGGTAAGCAACCTGAGGTTTACCAACGTTACACTCAACTTTAAACTCACGCTTCATCCGGTCAACGATGATATCCAAGTGTAGTTCACCCATACCTGAAATGATCGTTTGGCCTGATTCTTCATCAGTTTTAACACGGAAAGATGGATCTTCTGCTGCTAGTTTACCTAGCGCAATACCCATCTTCTCTTGGTCGGCCTTAGTTTTTGGCTCAACCGCTACAGAGATTACTGGCTCAGGGAATTCCATCCGTTCTAGAATAACGATCCGATCGTGTGAACATAGTGTATCACCCGTGGTTACGTCTTTCAGACCGATCGCAGCTGCGATATCACCGGCACGAACTTCTTTCAATTCCTGACGATCGTTTGCGTGCATTTGCACGATACGACCAAAACGTTCTTTCTTCATTTTCACTGAGTTGTAAACAGAATCGCCTGTATTAACAACACCTGAATAAACGCGGAAGAACGTTAATGTTCCTACGAACGGGTCAGTTGCGATTTTGAACGCTAGTGCAGCAAACGGTTCAGCATCGTCTGATTTACACATAACTTCAGTTTCGTCTTCCAAGATACCGTTGATATCTTTTACTTCTGTTGGAGAAGGAAGATATTCAATTACCGCATCAAGAACTGCCTGAACGCCTTTGTTTTTAAACGCAGAACCACAGAATACTGGAACAATTTCGTTTGCAAGAGTACGGGTACGGATACCGAATTTAACTTCTTCTTCGGTTAACTCGCCTTCTTCCAAGTACTTGTTCATCAGTTCATCATTTGCTTCAGCAGCAGCTTCAACTAATTCGTTGTGCAACTCTTCTGCTTCGTCAACTAAATCTTCTGGGATCTCACCGTAAGTGAAGCTAAGACCTTGGTCTTCTTCATTCCAGTGAATTGCTTTCATTTTTACTAAGTCCACAACGCCTTTGAAATCTTCTTCAGCGCCGATTGGAATTTGTAATGGAACAGCTACCGCTGCTAAACGAGTTTTCACCTGTTTTACAACGTTAATGAAATCAGCACCCATACGGTCCATTTTGTTAACAAATATCATGCGTGGAACTTCATATTTGTTAGCTTGGCGCCATACAGTTTCTGTTTGTGGTTGCACACCAGAAGAGGCACACAATACAACAACAGCACCATCAAGTACTCGTAAAGAACGTTCTACTTCAACGGTGAAGTCAACGTGACCTGGAGTATCAATGATGTTAATGCGGTGTTCAGGGAACTGCTTATCCATACCAGCCCAGAAGCTTGTTACAGCTGCTGAAGTGATAGTGATACCACGTTCCTGTTCCTGTTCCATCCAGTCAGTAGTAGCCGCGCCGTCATGCACTTCACCCAGCTTGTGTGACAAACCAGTATAAAAAAGTACACGTTCGGTGGTAGTTGTTTTACCAGCGTCTACGTGAGCAACGATACCGATATTACGATAGCGTTCGATCGATGTTTTTCTTGCCACAATTGCTTCCTCTTAAATTAGAGTTGAGAGCGTGTAATTACCAGCGGTAGTGAGCGAATGCTTTGTTCGCTTCAGCCATACGGTGTACGTCTTCACGCTTCTTCACAGCAGAACCTTTGTTCTGAGAAGCATCTAGCATTTCACCAGCTAGACGTTGAGCCATAGATTTTTCACCACGACCACGTGACGCATCAACCATCCAGCGCATTGCTAGGGTGTTACGACGAACAGGGCGAACTTCAACTGGTACCTGGTATGTAGAACCACCAACGCGACGAGATTTAACCTCTACCGCAGGGCGAATATTATCAAGTGCATCTTCAAACACTGACATATGATCTTTACCAGCTTTTTCCGCAACGATGCTTAACGCACCATATACGATTTTTTCAGCGACTGATTTTTTACCATCAACCATGACAACATTGATGAATTTTGCCAACAACTCTGATCCGAACTTAGGGTCCGGTAGGATTTTACGTTGACCGACGACGCGTCTTCTAGGCATAGGAATTCTCCGATATCTTCAGGGGTTACCCAAAACTTTCAAATTTATTTAGTTTGGCCTTACTTGCAACGGAGAACCGTTAAGATTTAGGCCGCTTCACGCCGTATTTAGAACGGCCTTGCTTACGGTTATTTACGCCAGCGCAATCGAGTGCACCGCGTACAGTGTGATAACGCACACCTGGCAAATCTTTTACACGACCGCCACGAATCAAGATAACACTGTGCTCTTGCAAGTTATGGCCTTCACCACCGATGTATGAAGTAACTTCATAACCGTTGGTTAAACGCACACGACATACTTTACGCAATGCTGAGTTAGGTTTTTTAGGGGTAGTAGTATATACGCGAGTACATACACCACGCTTCTGTGGACAAGCTTGCAGAGCCGGTACGCTACTCTTTTCAACCGGCTTCTTGCGACCTTTGCGCACTAATTGGTTTACTGTTGCCATGGTTTCTCCAAATTATACATTTTACAACAAGGCGAAACGCCCGCGTGGCCTTTGCCACCCAAGCGCACTGCCTATTTTTATGGTATCAGTCGCTAATTCTGCACCATAAAAAAGGTTGAATCCCCGGAAATGGGGAGGCGGAATTTTATAGGTTATAAATTACCCTGTCAACCAGAACCGGCCAAAGCCCCTAGCGATCTGGCTTTGATCTTCGAAACCTGAATAAGGTACGTATATCCAGAAAACAAAAAACCCAGGAAATATCCTGGGTTTTTAATCGGTAATTTAGGCTTAAACTACTTATTCAGTGGTATCGCCTGAATCATCGTTACCTTCATTTAATGCTTCACTTAACGCAGCTTCAGCATCAGCAGCAGTAACTGTTGGAACTGCTAACATCTCGCGGCGTTTACGCTGCCGTTCTTGATGGTAAGCAAAACCAGTACCTGCCGGGATCAAACGACCCACGATAACGTTTTCTTTCAGGCCGCGCAGAGGATCTTCTTTGCCCTGCACTGCAGCTTCCGTAAGTACCCGCGTTGTTTCTTGGAACGAAGCCGCTGAAATAAACGATTCCGTAGACAGTGACGCTTTGGTAATACCGAGTAACTGGCGGTCGAAAGTAGCAGGCATTTTGCCAGCTTCTTCAAGCGCACGGTTTACTTCGATAACTTTCGAGAACTCAGCTTGTTCACCTTCAAGTAACTCAGATTCACCTGGGTTCATAATAATTACTTTACGCAGCATCTGACGAACAATTACTTCGATGTGCTTATCGTTAATTTTTACACCCTGGAGACGGTAAACTTCTTGAACTTCGTTTACGATGTAGTTAGCTACTGCTGACACACCACGTAAGCGCAAGATATCCTGTGGCGCTTCAGGACCATCGGCGATAACTTCACCGCGGGTTACCTGCTCACCTTCGAACACGTTCAACTGACGCCATTTCGGAATCATTTCTTCATAATGATCGCCACCATCAGCTGGGGTAATCATTAAGCGGCGCTTGCCTTTGGTTTCTTTACCGAAAGATACCGTACCGGTAACTTCTGCAAGAATCGCTGGCTCTTTTGGTTTCCGCGCTTCGAATAAATCGGCAACACGTGGCAGACCACCCGTGATGTCTCGAGTTTTCGAACCTTCTTGCGGAATCCGCGCTACCGTATCACCGATACCTACTGTTGAACCATCGTTCAAGCTTACGATTGCGTTACCTGGCAAGAAGTACTGCGCTGGCATATCGGTACCAACGATGTTTACGTCGTTACCTTTCGCATCAACTAGCTTCACCATTGGGCGCATGTCTTTACCAGCGCTTGTACGCTGACCAGTTTCAAGAATAACCGTACTCGTTAAACCGGTAAGTTCATCAGTTTGAGTGGTGATCGTTACACCATCAATCATATCAACGAACTTAATGTTACCCGCCACTTCCGTGATAATTGGATGCGTATGCGGATCCCAGTTTGCTACCGTTTCACCAGCGGTTACTTCGTCGCCATCGCGTTTCTTCAAGATTGCGCCGTAAGGTACTTTATAACGCTCGCGCTCAGCACCGTATTGGTCGATCAAGGTTAACTCGGTAGAGCGTGACGTGATAACTAAGTGCTTATCACTATTTTCTACGCTCTTCGCGTTATGCAACTTCACTCGGCCAGGGTTCTTCACTTGAATCGCGTTAGCCGCAGAATCTCGTGATGCCGCACCACCGATGTGGAACGTACGCATGGTTAACTGTGTACCTGGTTCACCGATTGATTGTGCAGCGATAACACCCACTGATTCACCATCGTTCACCAAGTGACCACGAGCCAAATCGCGGCCATAACAGTTAGAACATACACCGTGAATTGAATCACAAGTAATTACTGAACGAACTTTAACTTCATCAACTGAATGTTCTTCCAACAAATCACACATTTTCTCATCGAGAAGTGTATTTCGTGGAACCAATACAGTTTCAGTGCCTGGTTGCATTACATCATCACAAACCACACGGCCAAGTACACGCTCACGCAATGGTTCTACTACATCACCACCTTCGATCAACGGCTTCACGATTAAACCTTCGTGGGTACCGCAATCGGTTTCAGTGATTACTAGATCTTGTGCAACGTCTACTAAACGGCGTGTTAAGTAACCAGAGTTCGCAGTTTTAAGTGCGGTATCCGCCAAACCTTTACGCGCACCGTGAGTTGAGATGAAGTACTGAAGTACGTTCAAACCTTCACGGAAGTTAGCTACGATTGGCGTTTCGATGATTGAGCCATCTGGCTTCGCCATCAGACCACGCATACCGGCTAACTGACGAATCTGTGCGGGGGAACCCCGAGCGCCAGAATCGGCCATCATGTAAACAGAGTTGAACGATTGTTGCTCTTCCTGCTCACCTTTGGCGTTCGTAACCATTTCTTTCGATAAGTTGTCCATCATCGCTTTCGATACTTTCTCGTTAGCGGTAGACCAAATATCAATTACTTTGTTGTATTTCTCACCAGCTGTTACCAAGCCTTGCTCGAACTGGTCTTGGATTTCCGCAACTTGCTTATCAGCATCTTCAATGATTTCTGCTTTCGCTGTTGGGATTTCCATATCGTTGATACCTACAGATGAACCTGAAACCATTGCAAAATGGAAACCGGTGTACATCAATTGGTCGGCAAAGATAACCGTTGGCTTCAAACCACAATCACGATAAGTGCGGTTTAGTAAGCGTGAGATTTGCTTTTTGCCCATATTCTGGTTGATGGCTTCGTATGGAATGCCTTCAGGTAGAATCAATGAGAAAATTGCACGGCCGATAGTAGTATCAACAATCTTAACTTCTTCAGTGCGTTCACCTTCTTCAGTGAACAGAACTTCGTTGATGCGAACTTTCACCCGAGCGTGCAATTCAGCAGCACCAGTGCGGTATGCTTTTTCTGCTTCTTTCGGGCTCTTCAACACCATGCCTTCACCACGCCCGTTTACTTTCTCACGGGTCATGTAGTAAACGCCCAATACAACGTCCTGTGAAGGTACGATGATTGGCTCACCACTTGCAGGTGATAGCACGTTGTTTGTTGACATCATAAGTGCACGTGCTTCCATTTGCGCTTCTAGCGTTAATGGAACGTGTACTGCCATTTGGTCACCATCGAAGTCGGCGTTGTATGCCGCACAAACGAGTGGGTGTAACTGAATCGCTTTACCTTCGATCAGTACCGGTTCAAATGCTTGAATACCCAAACGGTGAAGTGTTGGTGCACGGTTAAGTAGTACAGGATGTTGACGAATTACTTCATCAAGGATATCCCAAACTTCTGGTAACTCGCGTTCAACCATTTTCTTCGCAGCTTTTATCGTTGTCGCAAAACCGCGCGCTTCCAATTTACCGTAGATAAATGGTTTGAATAATTCCAACGCCATTTTTTTCGGTAAACCACACTGGTGCAAGCGTAGTTTTGGACCAACAGTAATTACTGAACGGCCTGAGTAATCAACACGCTTACCTAACAAGTTCTGACGGAAACGACCTTGCTTACCTTTGATCATATCAGCCAAAGATTTCAATGGACGCTTGTTAGAGCCTGTTATAGCACGGCCACGACGACCGTTATCTAACAGCGCATCTACCGCTTCTTGTAACATCCGTTTCTCGTTACGCACGATAATATCTGGCGCTGCCAAATCTAAAAGGCGCTTCAAACGGTTGTTGCGGTTAATTACACGACGATATAAATCGTTCAAATCAGAAGTTGCGAAACGGCCACCATCTAGTGGTACCAACGGACGCAAATCTGGTGGTAGTACTGGAAGCACTTTCAAGATCATCCACTCAGGCTTGTTGCCTGATTGATGGAAAGATTCAAGTAGCTTCAAGCGCTTGCTAATTTTCTTGCGCTTAGTTTCAGAATTCGTTTCTGGCAATTCTTCCCGAAGCATTTTGATTTGAGCTTCTAAATCAATGCTTTGCAATAGGTGTAAAATTGCTTCCGCACCCATTTTTGCTACGAATTCATCACCATGCTCTTCTAGTGAATCGAGGTATTCCTCTTCACCTAGAAGTGAACCTTCTTCTAACGATGTCATACCTGCATCGATGACAACATAAGATTCGAAATACAAAATGCGCTCGATATCACGCAATGTCATATCCAGCATCAAACCGATCCGGGACGGCAATGATTTCAAGAACCAAATGTGGGCAACCGGGCTTGCTAATTCAATATGGCCCATACGCTCACGACGTACTTTCGTGAGGGTAACTTCTACGCCACATTTTTCACAAATAACGCCACGGTGCTTAAGGCGCTTGTATTTGCCACACAAACATTCGTAATCTTTTACTGGCCCGAAAATACGCGCACAGAAAAGACCATCACGCTCGGGTTTGAACGTACGATAGTTAATGGTTTCTGGTTTCTTTACTTCACCAAATGACCAGCTCCGGATTTGATCCGGTGACGCTAGTGCAATACGGATGCGATCAAATTCTTCGCTATCTTTTTGTGGCTTCAGAAACTTTAGTAAATCTTTCACGTTTCATCTCCTGTCGGAGTTAAGCTGGCCGAGGGCCGAAACCCTCGGCGGCGCTGACTCAATGCCTTTCGCTAAGCGAACAATGGCTGCTTATTCGTCTTCTAACTCGATGTTAATACCTAACGAGCGAATCTCTTTCAGCAACACGTTGAACGATTCAGGCATACCCGGATCCATTTCATGATTGCCATCGACGATGTTTTTATACATCTTCGTCCGGCCGTTCACGTCATCAGATTTAACCGTTAGCATTTCCTGCAGCGTATATGCGGCACCGTATGCTTCAAGAGCCCACACTTCCATCTCACCGAAGCGCTGACCACCGAATTGCGCCTTACCACCCAGCGGCTGCTGAGTAACGAGGCTATACGAGCCAGTTGAACGCGCATGCATCTTATCATCCACTAAGTGGTTAAGTTTCAGCATGTACATGTAACCAACGGTTACCGGACGCTCAAATGTGTCACCGGTGCGGCCATCGAATAATGTAACCTGACCTGATTCTGGTAAATCAGCCAGCTTAAGCATCGCTTTGATTTCCGTTTCAATAGCACCATCAAATACTGGTGATGCCATTGGTAAACCTTTCTTCAGGTTTTCCGCTAACCGCATTACTTCATCATCACTGAACGTGCTTAAATCAACATCTTGCCGACCTTTACCAATATCGTAAGCTTTCTGGATAAACTCACGTAGCTCAGCGGCTTTCTGTTGCGCTACCATCATTTTCTCGATCTTACGACCGATACCACGAGCAGCAGCACCTAAATGGGTTTCTAAAATCTGACCCACGTTCATCCGTGATGGAACACCTAACGGGTTCAAAACGATATCAACTGCTTCACCGTTTTCATCGTAAGGCATATCTTCAACAGGAACGATGGTAGAAATTACACCTTTGTTACCGTGACGACCGGCCATTTTATCGCCTGGCTGAATACGACGCTTAACAGCTAAATAAACTTTTACGATTTTCAATACGCCTGGTTGCAAATCATCACCTTGGGTGATTTTGCGGCGTTTTTCATCGTAACGCTTATCATAATCTTCGCGCAGCTCTTCATACTGCTGAGCTATTTGCTCGAGATCTTGCTGTGCTGATTCGTTGTTCAAGCTTTGCGTTAACCAACGGCTGCGGTCCATTGAAGCAAGTTTCGATTCATCAAAACCATTTGCTAACAACAAACTACGAACACGGGCATACAAGCCTTCTTCAAGAATCTTGAACTCATCGGTAAGATCTTTCTTCACCTGAGCCAATTGCATCGCTTCGATATCAAGCGCACGCTTATCTTTTTCCACGCCATCGCGAGTAAATACCTGAACATCAATTACAGTACCGTTCACGCCATTTGGCACGCGCAGTGAACTATCTTTAACGTCCGAAGCTTTCTCACCGAAAATTGCACGGAGGAGTTTCTCTTCTGGTGTTAGCTGAGTTTCACCTTTAGGGGTTACTTTACCAACTAGGATATCGCCGCCATTAACTTCAGCACCAATATATACAACACCTGATTCATCAAGTTTACCAAGGGCTGATTCACCAACGTTCGGGATATCAGAAGTAATTTCTTCTGCGCCAAGTTTGGTATCACGAGCAACACAGTTCAATTCTTGGATATGAATCGTAGTTAAGCGATCTTCTTGCACTACACGCTCAGAAACTAGGATTGAATCCTCGAAGTTGTAACCATTCCAAGGCATAAATGCTACGCGCATGTTCTGGCCCAGTGCGAGTTCACCAAGATCCGTTGAAGGACCATCGGCAAGCACATCACCACGCATAACCGGTTCGCCATCTTTTACACACGGCTTTTGGTTGATACAGGTGTTCTGGTTTGAACGTGTGTATTTAGTAAGGTTATAGATATCGATCCCCGCTTCACCGGCAATCAACTCTTCTTCATTAACCTTAACTACGATACGGCTAGCATCTACATAATCAATTACACCACCACGCTTCGCTACCACTGTTACACCTGAATCAACCGCTACAGTGCGTTCGATACCGGTACCAACGAGTGGCTTATCTGCGCGCAATGTTGGCACAGCTTGACGTTGCATGTTTGAGCCCATCAAAGCACGGTTAGCATCATCGTGTTCTAGGAATGGGATCATGCTCGCTGCGATCGATACGATCTGCTGCGGCGCAACGTCCATGAATTGCACTTGTTCTTTCGAAGTCAGTGTAAATTCATTATTGAATCGGCTTGGTACGAGCTCTTCTTGAATTTCACCTTTTTCATTCAAAGTGATATTCGCCTGAGCGATTACATACTTACCTTCTTCAATGGCTGATAAATATTCAACATCATCAGTAACAACGCCGTTGGCTACTTTACGATATGGCGTTTCTAAGAAGCCATATTCGTTCGTGCGTGAGAACGTTGCTAATGAGTTGATCAAGCCTATGTTCGGGCCTTCAGGGGTTTCGATTGGACACAAACGACCATAATGCGTTGGGTGTACATCTCGAACTTCGAAGCCGGCACGTTCACGGGTAAGACCGCCTGGACCTAGAGCAGAAATACGGCGTTTATGCGTAACTTCTGACAATGGGTTATTTTGGTCCATGAACTGTGATAATTGGCTTGATCCAAAGAACTCTTTTACAGCAGCAGAGATTGGTTTAGCGTTGATCAAATCTTGCGGCATAATCGCATCAAGATCACCTAAGCTTAAACGCTCTTTTACAGCACGCTCAACACGTACCAAACCAACACGGAATTGGTTCTCTGCCATTTCACCAACTGAACGTATCCGGCGGTTACCCAAGTGGTCGATATCATCAACAACATCTAGGCCGTTACGGATTTCAATTAGTTTACGCATTACCGCAACGATATCTTCGCGCGTTAATGTGCCTTGGCCAGTCAGTTCTTCGCGGCCTAAGCGGCGATTGAACTTCATACGGCCTACAGTAGAAAGGTCATAGCGATCTTCCGAGAAGAATAAGTTCTCGAACAGGCCTTCCGCTGCTTCTTTTGTAGGTGGCTCGCCTGGACGCATCATACGGTAAATTTCTACCAATGCTTCTAAGCGATTCGTGCTCGAATCCACACGTAAGGTTTCGCTGATGTATGGTCCATGGTCTAAATCATTAACGAAAAGCGTTTCAAATTTCTTGAAGCCTGCTTCACGTAATTTAGCCAATAATTCAAGCGTAAGGATTTCATTTGCTTTCGCAATTACTTCACCGGTTTTCTTAACTACATAATCTTTAGCAAGTACTTTACCTACCAAATAGTCAACCGGTACTTCCATCTCTTTAATTTCGAGATCAGTAATTTGTTTGATATGGCGCGCGGTTACACGGCGAGCCTTTTCAACGATAACAGAGCCGTCTGGCGCCTTGATATCGAACAACGCAGTTTCACCGCGAAGACGATCCGGTACCACAGCCATGAAAATTTTATCGCGGCGAACTTCAAAGAAGCTGTTCTCAAAGAACATTTCAAGAATTTGTTCGTCGGTATAATCAAGCGCACGAAGAATAATCGTGGCTGGCAATTTACGACGGCGATCGATACGGACAAATACGTTGTCTTTCGGATCGAACTCGAAATCTAACCAAGAGCCACGGTAAGGAATCACGCGTGCGTTGTATAAAACTTTACCAGATGAATGCGTTTTACCACGATCGTGATCGTAGAATACGCCTGGTGAACGGTGTAGCTGAGAAACGATTACCCGCTCAGTACCATTAATTACAAAAGTACCGTTCTCGGTCATGAGCGGAATTTCGCCCATGTACACTTCTTGCTCTTTGATTTGTTTAATCGTACCTGCAGGCGCGTCGCGGTCATACATGACCAGACGTAAAGTAACCCGCAAAGGAGCAGAGTAGGTAACGCCACGAATTTGACATTCTTTTACGTCAAATACCGGGTTACCCAGACGGTAACTGACATACTGCAATTCAGCATTGCCGGAATAACTGGCGATTGGGAACACAGAGCGGAATGCCGCTTCTAGTCCATATCCACCTTCAGGATCGGCATCAATAAATTTCTTAAATGAATCGAGCTGAATCGAGAGCAGGTAAGGCACTTCAAGCACCTGTGGGCGCTTTCCAAAGTCCTTACGAATACGTTTTTTTTCAGAGTAGGAGTACGCCATGGGGTTCCTCAGCTAGCTGATTTCTGACCCTAGCCACCAAAGGAGTTTGGTAGCTGCCAACGAATTTCGTCACAATCCGTTCGCCTGTATTATCACTGTCGATATACCCACAAATACAGGAAAAATGGGTGTATCCTTTTTAGCGCAAAAAGCCTGGTGACAATTAAGTCACCAGGCCAAAGCCTTAAAGGCCTCGCTGAAGATCAAGTGTATTACTTGATCTCAACTTCTGCACCAGCTTCTTCAAGCTGTTTCTTCAGTTCTTCAGCGTCCGCTTTCGCGATGCCTTCTTTAACAGCTACTGGAGCTGATTCAACCAAAGCTTTTGCTTCTTTCAAGCCTAAACCTGTAGCTGAACGAACTGCTTTGATTGCGCCAACTTTGTTAGCACCAGCAGATTTCAACATTACAGTAAACTCAGTTTGTTCTTCTGCAGCTTCACCAGCGGCAGCAGGACCAGCAGCTACTGCAACAGCAGCAGATGCGTCAACACCGAATTTTTCTTCAGCAGCTTCGATCAATTCAACCAATTCCATAACTGGCATTTCAGCGATCGCGTTTAAGATATCTTCTTTAGTCAGAGCCATTTCTCTAAACTCCCGGGTTAAGGATTAAAAAATTTAATTTATTTTGTCGCTTATTTAGCGTCTTTGATTGCACCAAGCACACGGACAAATTTAGTAGGTACTTCATTGATAGTACGAACAAATTTGGTAACCGGAGCTTTGAAGGTGGCAAGCAATTTGGCCAATGCTTCGTCGCGTGTCGGAAGTGATGCTACTGCGTCCAATTTTTCTGGACCCATCAAACCATTACCGATAGACAATGCTGTTACTTTCAAATGCTTTGATGATTTCTGTGCATCTTTGAACAGGCGAGCAGCGCTGCCTGGTGCATCGATAGAGAAACCATATACCAAAGGACCTTTCAGTACAGATTCAATGTCTTCAAACTTCGTACCTTCCAATGCGCGCTTCGCAAGAGTGTTCCGAATAACTTTCAGATACACGCCTTGTTCACGAGCTTGGCGGCGAAGTACGGTTAGTTCCGCAACTTCCATTCCACGATACTCAGCTACAGCGACGGATAGTGCTTCTGAAGCAACATCGTTAATTTCTTTAACGATTGCTTTTTTTGCTACTAAACCAAGTGCCACTAGCATCACCTCGTGTTAAGAGTTTCAAGCCTTCGCTTTCCACTCGTACGTTACAATTTGGCAAGTTTGTCTATTACTAAACGCCCTTACCGCTTTGTCACGGTGAATCTCTACCCAGAGAGTCTGAGTCGGATATCACCATCTGCGCTGGCTTTCATTGATTAAGCAAATACCTCTCGGTATTTGCGCCTGCGGTCTTGGATGAGAGCCACATCATTTAAAAATGAGAGGCGACTCCAACCCTAAAACTGAAACAGATTTTAGTATTTACCAAGTTCAATATATGAGCCGGCAAACCTAAGCTATTAGCCTTCGCTAATTAGCTGCGCGCTTCCAATGTAGATTGATCTACACGAACGCCTGCACCCATAGTTGTGGAGATGCTAACACGGCCAATGTAAGAGCCTTTTGCATTGGCTGGTTTTGCTTTTTTCAAAGCTACCAATAATGCTTCTAAGTTCTCTTTCAATTTACCGTCTTCAAAATCTACACGACCGATAGTGCAGTGAATAATACCGTTCTTATCGTTACGGTAACGTACCTGACCAGCTTTTGCATTTTTAACTGCAGTTTCTACGTCTGGAGTTACAGTACCAGTTTTCGGGTTAGGCATTAGGCCACGTGGACCTAAAATCTGACCTAACTGGCCAACAACGCGCATTGCGTCTGGAGATGCGATAACAACATCAAAGTTCATTTCGCCTTTCTTCACTTGCTCAGCAAGATCTTCCATACCTACTAGTTCTGCACCAGCAGCTTTGGCTTTCTCAACATTCGCGCCTGAAGTAAATACAGCTACGCGTACATCACGACCAGTACCGTTTGGTAGTACAGTTGCACCACGAACGTTTTGATCTGATTTACGTGCATCAATACCTAGGTTCACTGCAACATCTACGCTTTCAGTGAACTTTGCAGTTGCTAACTTTTTAAGTAAAGCAATTGCTTCATTAATATCGTAATCACGGTTGCCATCAATTGCTTCACGGATGGTGCGCATACGTTTGGTTAAACGTGCCATATCTATTACCCCTCTACCTTCAGGCCCATTGAACGAGCAGAACCTGCGATAGTACGTACAGCTGCGTCAAGGCTAGCTGCCGTTAAATCTGGCTCTTTAGTTTTAGCAATCTCTTCTAGCTGAGCGCGGGTAACAGTACCTACTTTCTCAGTATTAGGACGACCTGAACCACTCTTAACACCTGCTGCTTTTTTCAACAAGAACGCTGCAGGAGGAGTTTTAGTAATGAAGGTAAATGAACGATCTTCAAATACTGTAATTTCAACTGGTACTGGAGCGCCTTTTTCAAGCTCGCCAGTAGAAGCGTTGAACGCTTTACAGAATTCCATGATGTTCACACCATGTTGACCCAACGCTGGACCAACTGGTGGTGACGGATTAGCCGCACCGGCTGCTACTTGCAGCTTGATGATGGCGGAAACTTTCTTAGCCATGATAAAACCTCTGTGTTAAGGGTTATACGCCTCGTAAGCCAAGAGGAGACTTACTCAAACGGCTTCCCAAATGTAAAAAACGGAGGCGGATTGTATAGTAATCCGCCTACGTGATCAAGCCTTTTCGACTTGGCTGAAATCTAAATCAACCGGGGTTGACCGGCCAAAAATAGATACAGAAACTTTCATGCGGCTTTTGTCGTAATCGACTTCTTCCACAGTACCGTTGAAATCTGCAAACGGACCATCGTTAACACGCACCATTTCACCTGGTTCAAACAGGGTTTTCGGACGTGGACGATCAGCGTTTTCAGTTAAACGATTTAAAATAGCATCCGCTTCTTTTTGCGAAATTGGCGCTGGGCGCTCTGCGGTGCCACCAATGAAACCTAATACGCGAGGCGTGCTTTTCACTAAATGCCATGAATCTTCATCCATCGCCATTTCTACCAGCACATAACCTGGGAAAAATTTGCGCTCAGCATTACGGCGCTGAGAACCGCGCATTTCAACTACTTGCTCAGTTGGTACCAAAATCTGACCAAACTTCTCTTCCATGCCTTGCGTTTTAATGTACTCAGCTAGGGTTTTCGCAACGCGGCCTTCGTAGCCTGAGAATGCTTGTACGACATACCAACGTTTTTTCTTTGGTTCGGTCATGATGCTGACTCCTTAGATGCGAATACCAGTTGCTAGGCCAACGACACGAACTAAAATGCCATCTAATCCCCACAACAGCAAAGCTACTAGCACAGTAGCGGCCAACACAATTAAGGTTGTTTGCGTGGCTTCTTTACGGCTTGGCCACACTACTTTGCGAACTTCAGTACGGCTTTCTTTTGCAAACGTTAAGAAAGTGGAACCTTTCTCTGTTTTCGCAGCAACAAAGCCTGCGATAGCAACAAGAACAACCACCGCTAATGCCCGCAATGCTACGGACATATCGCCATACATGTTGTTACCAATAACCGCAGCAACAAGCAGAGCTACTACAATAATCCACTTAACGATATCCAGTGAATTTCCCTGGTTTTCTGTATTTACACTCATTATATGCCGGACCCGCGTTGATTCAGCTGAAACTGGCAGGGGTGGAGGGATTCGAACCCCCAACCATCGGTTTTGGAGACCGCTGTTCTACCAATTGGAACTACACCCCTAGAAATTATTCTAAATCCCGATGTTAAACCAACCTTAAGCAAGTGATAGCAAGCTGGGAGGAAGATAGGCATCGGAATGGACGCGTCATTATACCGATCAAAGGCTTAAAAGCAAGCCATGAAGTGACTAAAAACCGCTTGCACTACGCGTTTCTGCTTTCAATAGTTCCGGGGCATGATTTGTAAGTAGTTCATCAACGCCGGCGGCTAACGCTTGCTCGTGTTGTGCCGCAGTTTCGGGCAAATAGCCGATCACGTGGGCGCCATGTTGATGGAACCGCGCTACCATGTTTTTATTTAAGATAGGAACGCCTTTTAATCTCGGTGGTACTGCGTAGTACTGCCCCTTTACGATTTTACCTAAGCCGGGTAAACCTAGAAGAGCGGCAGTTCCCGCTCGATAACACTCAGGTTCACGCGCTAGACAAAAGGCATCTGCTACGACGTCGGTTAAAATTTGTTTGTGGTTATTTTGCCAAACGAGATATCGCGCTTGTTGATTTAAGAACCGTGCTACCGCAGCATCTGCAGATAACTTTTCAAGTGCATTGAAGGTTTGCTGAGCCTGTTCTGGTTTAATATCTAATATCCAACGATAGTGGGCATAACGTTCAAGCAGCTCATCAAAAAACAAAAGAAATTCACCGCCTCGTAAACGTTGTTGTGAAAGTTCTTTCCGAGTTAACTGGTGAATCGCTAGTGACGATCCAGCAACACGCGCAAGATCTGGATCATGACAAAGCACGATATGGCCATCGCGGCTACAACGCAAATCCGTTTCAAGATGCTCGAAGCCTAAATCAATAGCGGCATCAAAAGCCTCGCCGGTGTTTTCGGTAGCTGATTTTGCATAGCCCCTATGGCTTATCCAGGTTGTCATGGTATTTCGCTATTCACTTTCGTCGCTGGAATCTTTCTTTTTCGCAGCACTACTAAATGCTGGTATAAAAGCTACGCCGATAGCTATACCCAAAGCGATGCCTAAACCCATGTTATCAAATGCAACACCTAGCGCTACACCGATAGCGATACCAATAGGTAGAGCCTGAGCTAAGCTATTACCGGAAACGTTTTCTAAACGTTGCTCTGATTCGGTATCTGGATTTTTTTCTTTTTTCATGGCTATGTACCTCGATGCTTGTTCGATACTCTACCAGCATAGCCTATCTTAATCGCAATAGGCTAATAATCACTCGAAGCAAGAGCGTTCAGCCCTGCGATTTCCTTGGTATTTCTCTGGATGCCAAGCAATAAAAAAGGCGCCCTAAGGCGCCTTCTTTTCGTGGTGTTATCTAAAATTAATCAAGAATCTTAGATACAACACCAGCGCCTACAGTACGGCCACCTTCACGGATTGCGAAGCGTAAACCGTCGTCCATAGCGATTGGTGCAATCAATTCAACTACGAATTTGATGTTGTCACCAGGCATTACCATTTCTACGCCTTCTGGAAGCTCTACAGCACCCGTTACGTCAGTTGTACGGAAGTAGAACTGTGGACGGTAACCTTTAAAGAATGGCGTATGACGACC
Source organism: Aliidiomarina shirensis (assembly GCF_003987345.1). Classification (GTDB taxonomy): domain Bacteria; phylum Pseudomonadota; class Gammaproteobacteria; order Enterobacterales; family Alteromonadaceae; genus Aliidiomarina; species Aliidiomarina shirensis. The sequence continues at coordinate 567,257 of NZ_PIPP01000002.1, forward strand.
ACCTTCTTCTTTGCTCAATACATACACTTCAGCTTCAAACTTAGTGTGTGGAGTGATTGAGCCTGGCTTCGCTAATACTTGGCCACGTTGAATATCTTCACGCTTAGTACCACGTAACAACGCACCAATGTTCTCACCTGCACGACCTTCGTCAAGCAACTTACGGAACATTTCTACACCCGTTACGATAGTTTTCGTGGTGTCTTTCAAACCAACGATAGCTACTTCATCACCCGTGTTCACGATTCCGCGCTCTACACGACCGGTTACTACAGTACCACGGCCTGAGATTGAGAATACGTCTTCGATAGGCATCAAGAATGGCTTATCGATATCACGCTCTGGCTCTGGGATATACGTATCAAGCGCTTCTGCAAGCTCTAGAATCTTCTGTTCCCATGCTTCGTCGCCTTCCAACGCTTTCAACGCTGAACCTTGGATTACTGGCAAGTCGTCACCTGGGAAATCGTACTCTGATAAAAGTTCACGAACTTCCATCTCTACCAATTCCAACAACTCTTCGTCGTCTACCATGTCGCACTTGTTCATGAATACTACGATGAACGGTACGCCTACCTGGCGTGATAACAAAATGTGCTCACGTGTTTGTGGCATTGGGCCATCGGTAGATGCTACTACTAAGATAGCGCCGTCCATTTGCGCAGCACCCGTGATCATGTTTTTCACATAATCCGCGTGACCTGGGCAATCTACGTGTGCGTAGTGACGTGATGGAGTATCGTACTCTACGTGTGAAGTAGAGATGGTGATACCACGCGCTTTTTCTTCTGGCGCGTTATCAATTTGTGCGAAGTCACGAGCAGAGCCACCGTAGTGTTTCGCTAGGACAGATGTAATGGCCGCAGTCAGAGTAGTTTTACCGTGGTCAACGTGACCGATAGTACCTACGTTTACGTGCGGCTTAGAACGTTCAAACTTTGCTTTAGCCATAACAGCCTCTCTTTCGAAACGCGCGGCGGACAATGTTCGCCAGTGCTTCATGATGTTTAAATTAAATGTGTTTTTTTACGATTAGGGGAGGTTTTGTTGAAACTGAAACTGCAAATCAACTGGTGCTGATAGGCGGATTTGAACCGCCGACCTCACCCTTACCAAGGGTGCGCTCTACCGACTGAGCTATATCAGCAACACAAATTTGATATGGAGCGGGTGGCGGGAATCGAACCCGCGTCATCAGCTTGGAAGGCTGAGGTAATAGCCATTATACGACACCCGCGATCAGATTCAGGGCTACCTCGGACCTAATCAGAAAAAATGGTGGAGGGGGCAGGATTCGAACCTGCGAAGGCGGAGCCGTCAGATTTACAGTCTGATCCCTTTGGCCACTCGGGAACCCCTCCACGAGTTTTTTTCTAAAAAATGGTGCCGGCAGAGAGAGTCGAACTCCCGACCTACTGATTACAAGTCAGTTGCTCTACCAGCTGAGCTATGCCGGCGCCACCGTTTAGGTGGAGCGCATTCTAGGGGATCGATTAGGGTCTTGCAACCACATATGCGCATTTTTTTTGATTTTTTTATCTGACTGCTTAAATTTTAAGACATCAGCTTAAAAAAACAGCTTAATTCGAGCGTTCTGCAAACAGCGGGCGCAAACAATAATTTATTTGCGTCCGCTTTTGGTTGAACTCGATTTCCCTATCTACAAACTAATTATCGCTTAAGCACCAAAAGGATGCTGAAGTACGATTGTTTCTGCCCGGTCTGGTCCTGTGGAAATAATATCAACAGGAACGCCTAGGAGCGTTTCTAAGCGCTTAATATAGGCAAGTGCAGCTGCGGGCAGCTGAGAGTGCTCTGTAGCTCCCTCTGTGCGCTCATCCCAACCCGACATGGTTTCATAAACAGGCTCAACCAATTCATAGTCTTCTGCAGCCATTGGCGGTAAATCAGCTATGCTGCCATCTGGCATTTTATAACCTACGCAGATCTTTAACTCTTTTAAACCATCAAGAACATCAAGCTTCGTTAAGCACAATCCGCTGATAGAGTTAATTTGCACTGCCCGGCGCATGGCAACCGCATCAAACCAACCCGTCCGGCGTTTACGTCCAGTAGTAGCACCAAATTCATGGCCTTTCACGCCAAGGTATTCGCCCACTTCACAATCCAGCTCGGTTGGGAACGGGCCTGAACCAACACGTGTCGTGTATGCTTTCACGATTCCCAAAACGTAATCCAGATAACGCGGACCAAAGCCTGCACCAGTGGCTACGCCCCCGGCAGTCGTATTTGACGAAGTTACATAAGGATAGGTGCCGTGATCGATATCAAGCAGAGTCCCTTGCGCACCCTCAAACATAATCGCTTTTCCTTCCTGGCGAGCTTTCTCAAGCATACCTGGAACATCCGCTATCAGAGGCTTCAGTATTTTTGCAACGTCTAAGCAATAGGCCAGAACATCTTCAACAGAAACAGCTTCTTGCTTGAAGTATTGCGTTAGCACAAAGTTGTGTAGCTCCATCGTTTCTGCAAGCTTTTCGGCCAAACGCTCAGGGTGAAATAAATCACCAATACGAATTGCACGGCGGGCAACCTTGTCTTCGTAAGCAGGGCCAATACCACGCCCAGTTGTACCGATAGCTTTCTTGCCACGCGCTAATTCACGCGCCTGATCTAAAGCTATGTGATACGGCAAAATTAGCGGGCAAGCTTCGCTGATAAGCAAACGCTCGCGAACAGGAATACCCCGCTCTTCAAGCATAGTGACTTCTTTCATCAACGCTTCTGGTGAAAGCACTACGCCATTACCAATCACGCAGGTTACGTTATCGCGTAAAATTCCTGATGGAATCAAATGCAATACCGTTTTTTCACCATTGATAACGAGTGTATGACCTGCATTATGGCCACCCTGATAGCGCACAACATATGTTGCTTTATCAGTTAGCAGATCAACAATTTTTCCCTTGCCTTCGTCACCCCATTGGGTGCCAAGAATAACGACGTTTTTACTCATGATAGTTTTAGTTCACACGTTGGATGTATAGACGCTGGTATGGCGGTGGATTAAGCGGGGATTCTAGCAGAAAGCCCCGCTTTTGCAGAGTGATTTTTAAACACAACGCCAAAATTTACAGGTTATCCCTGTATTTTCTGGAAATCATTTACATTTTGATAAAGCGCGAAGCCAAATCGCAACCGGTTATTGCGATAATCTGTAGCCACACCTTGCTCACGCAATCTGCCAGCAAGTTGCTCGACAACCTCAGCGGATTCCAATAAGAACGTGAAAAAATGGCCATGTTTGGCGCCCGTTTCACTCGGCGCTAATAATAAATTATTCCGGTTCAACTGCGGATGGTTCAGTGTATCAATATGGGATAAGAAGGCGTTCTGCAGCTTAGTAATATACGCATGTCGAGTGGCCGTATCCAGCCCTTCGCTACGCCATAATTCAAACACCGCGTTCAAACGATACATAGCGCTGAAATCCATGGTGGCACCAGCAAAACGCATGCCATCATCACTGTAATTTACAGTTCCCTCTTGCGCTTTTGCTAGCCCGGCAAAATCCGCAAACCAGCCGGTATATTCGGGCCGTAACTTACAATGTTGCGGTACCACAGCAAAGCACATTCCCTCACCCCCTTGCGCATATTTATAGGCTCCGGCGAGGTAAAATATACGCTGCTGGTAAGGTGCCCAATCCGTTTCTAACGCACAAAAACCATGGTAGCCATCAACCACAATAAGCGTATCTTGATCTTGCACCAAATCTAGCCACACATTCGGCTCTGGCGCCACGATGCCGCTGTTATAAAACACTTGGCTAATAAAGATTAAATCCCACGGCTGTTTCGCAACAGCTGCCTGCCAACGCTCGGCGAAACTATGGGAAGGTTCACAAGGAACACATTCCATGGTTACATTCCCGCGCTCTAGGATACGTCGGCTTTGTCGATTGAAGCTGTGAAATTCACCGTCGGTGGTGAGTATACTTAAGGGCTTTGCTGCCGAGAAAACACTAAGAAGGCGATATACAAGCTCATGCGTATTCGGTGCAAAAACGATTTGGTCAGGGCTCGCTAAATTTAATTCCTTCGCGATGTTTTGTTGTAACTCGGGTACTTTCTCAGTGAACAGAAAGCCCCATTTTTCATCGGCAAACTTTGCTGAATCATCCCAATACGCTAGCTGCGCATCCCGGGTTACATCCGGCCAATAATAATGGCTATGAGGCGCGCAGTGCAGTAGGCCAGGCCGCGCATTTAGAAAATGTTTATATAAATATTGATACATAAGCTTCTCGTTTTTTGGTGAATGTCCATTGCGGCGGCATCTACTTCAATCATTGCTAACAGAGTAACCGATGGGCTAACGATTAAGAAGTAACTAACCACGTTTTGTAATAGTAAAACGTAAAAACGGGAGCCTAAGCTCCCGTTTCAATATCGTACTTCAAAGCTAATCGTCAGCTCTAATCAACCTGAATATCCATCTGGTTGAAATACTTGAAGAACTCGCTATCAGGGCTTAACACAAGCACGCTATCGCCTTCACCGAAGCTTGCAGTGTACGCTTCTAAGCTACGCACAAATGCAAAGAACTCTGGATCTTTTCCGTATGTTTCGGCGTAAATCCGCGCGGCTTCCGCATCCCCTTCACCACGTATTTGCCGTGCTTCACGATCTGCATCTGCAAGCATTACCGTTACACGCGCATCAATATCAGCACGAATAATTTCTGCCTGCTCGCGGCCTTCTGAACGATGTTCCCGTGCTACTGCATTACGTTCTGCCCGCATCCGTTCGTAAATCGCGGTGCTTACTTCTGTAGGCAAGTTGATTTGCTTAACGCGCACATCCAGCACTTGAATACCCAAATCATTTGAGCTTTCTGAAGCTTGAATCAATGCTTGTTCCATTAACTCATCACGCTCACCAGAAACGATATCCCGAATGGTTCGCGAACCAAATTCTGCTCTTAAGCCAGCATTGATTCGGCGCATCAGAAGTTCTTCTGCTTGAACTTGATTACCACCACCAGTAGAAAGATAGTACTTTGAAAAATCTTCAATGCGCCATTTTACAAATGCATCAACGATCAAATCTTTCTTTTCACTGGTGATAAAGCGGTCGGCTTGCCCATCTAGTGTTTTAATCCGTGCATCAAGCTTAATAATCCGTTCGATGAACGGGAGCTTGAAGTGCAAACCAGGATTATAAACAACGGCAACGCCCTGCTCATCTTGTGCCACTTTACCGAATCGAATCACGATTCCGCGCTCGCCCTCAGCAACAGTGAACAACGAAGAGTAGCCCAGCACCGCGAGGATAATGACGATAACTATCGTTAGGTTTCTCATTGCTTAGTTCCCTCCCCGTGGAGTGAATCGATTGCTCGTTCGGCCACTATCTTGTTGACTAGAGCTTTGGTTCGATGAGCTTTGGCCATCTTGCTGCGAATTGGCCGGCAAAATTGGCGCTTGCGGACGCACCACACGCGAATTGTGTTGCTCTAAAATTTTATCAAGCGGCAGATACATCATTTGATTACCACCATCTACATCGATAAATATTTTCGCGTTATTCGCGTATATTTTCTCTAGTGTTTCCAAGAAAATACGCTGGCGAGTTACTTCTGGAGCAGCCTGATACTGTGGCAGTAAATCGTTAAAGCGAGATACTTCACCTTCTGCTCGTAAAACCATTTGCTCTTTATAGGCTTGCGCTTGTTGTTGTAACCGGCGCACTCGACCACGAGCCGTAGGTTCAATTTCCCGCGCATAAGCTTCCGCTTCGCGAACGAAACGTTCCTGATCTTCCTGTGCGCGAATAGCATCATCAAACGCATCGCGAACTTCTTCCGGCGGACGCGCGCCTTGGAAGTTGACATCAATAACGGTAATGCCTAAATCGTAACGCTGGGTTAACTGATCGATAATTTGCCACGTTTGCTGCCGAACTTCTTCACGACCCACGGTTAAAATATTATCCATCGTGTTATGACCAATAACGTAGCGCAAAGCACTATCCGTTACTTGCGATAAACTTGAATCGGGTGCTTCTACGTTAAACAAGTAAGCCCGTGGATTCATCACTCGATACTGAACAGCAAGCTCTACACGAACTACGTTTTCGTCTTCCGTAAGCATGAACCCAGCGGTTTGCTGTGAGCGAACATTGTTAACATCAACGTTCTCTACCTCGTCAACAAACATTGGCCGCCAGTGCAAGCCAGACCCTACTTCAGAATGATACGCACCAAAACGCAGGACAACCCCTCGTTCAGCTTCGTTCACCGTGTAGAAGCCAGCGATAATCCACACTACAAATACCAAAGCTAACGCGATTCCTACCGCTTTTTTCGGTATACCACCTGAACCACCACCACTACCTTGGCCGCCTTTACCGCCACCAAGACCTAACTTACCCATAAGGCTACGCAAAGCTTCATCCAGATCAGGTGGGCCCTGATCACGACCGCCCTGAGGTTTATTGCCCCAAGGATCTTTATCTTTGCCGCCATTTCCCGGTTGATTCCAGGCCATTGATTACTCCAACAAATACATTGTTATCGAAAACGTACTAAAACTAACACAAGCTTCGTGTTAGTTGCTCACCAAATTGTTTCAGTAAACGCTGCCACTCTACGACAGGAACACGGACTGATACTATCACATCTCCATCGTCCTGTGGGCGTTCATCTGTAACGCATTGTAACGCGTATAAACTACTACGCAATTTACCCTGATTTGGCCCCAATCTCAGCTCTTCAATCATCAATTGCGGCACTAAAATTTCATGTAATGCTTGCCGTAAAAGCTCAATTCCTGCACCCGTTTGTGCTGATAACCAAACCTCTCGCGGTTTACCATCGTCATCACGCACGATACGGGGTTGCAAATCAGCAACCAAATCAAGCTTATTCATCACCAACAACTGCGGAACATCACTTGCGGCTATTTCGGTAAGCACTTTATCAACCTCATGTTGATTATCGAGCATGCGCTCATCGTGACAATCCATAACATGAAGCAGTAATTCCGCATCCCGAGTTTCTTGCAAAGTTGCTTTAAACGCAGCCACAAGATCGTGCGGTAGATGCCGAATAAAGCCAACCGTATCGGCAAATATAAGTGCACCGACATCTGGCAATTCATATTTACGTAATGTTGGATCTAGCGTTGCAAATAATTGATCCGCCGCATAAACATCAGAATCAGTAAGCCGGTTAAATAGCGTTGATTTACCCGCGTTGGTGTATCCAACCAATGCAATTGTAGGGATTTCAGCACGCTGCCGTGAGCGCCGGCCTTGCTCACGCTGCTTCGATACCTTTTCGAGCCGCGCTAAAATATTTTTAATCCGTCCGCGAATCAATCGACGGTCGGTTTCCAGCTGAGTTTCACCTGGACCGCGCAGGCCTATACCGCCCTTTTGGCGCTCTAAGTGAGTCCAGCCGCGAATTAATCGGGTAGAAATATGCCGCAACTGAGCCAATTCCACCTGTAATTTACCCTCATGCGTTCGCGCACGTTGAGCAAATATATCGAGAATCAAGCCCGTACGATCAAGCACTCGGCATTTCACCTCGCGCTCAATATTTCGCTCTTGCGAAGGCGAAAGTGAGTGATTGAAAATCACAATTTCGGCCCCCGTGGCTTCCACCATGGCGGCAACTTCCTCAGTTTTACCTGAACCAATAAACAGCCGTGCATCTGGAGAGTGCCTTGAAGTGGTGATCACTGAAACCGCTTCAACGCCTGCCGAGGACACTAACAACTTTAATTCTTCGAGATCTTCCCGTGCCGATTCATTAGAAAACTCTACGTGAACCAACACGGCCTGCTCGCCACCTTCATACCGCTCAAACAAGCAAGCCGCTCCTTCATTGTTCCTTTATGAACAATTTAATCGTTTTCGTTCTCGTCCTGCCCAAGTTGAGGCGGATACTGACTCGGTGTCCGCGCAGGCACGACGGTTGAAATCGCATGTTTATAAACCATCTGGCTCACAGTATTTTTTAACAACACCACAAATTGATCAAATGATTCAACTTGGCCTTGCAGCTTAATACCATTCACGAGATAAATAGAGACCGGAATTCTTTCACGACGCAGTGCGTTCAAAAAAGGGTCTTGCAAGGTTTGCCCCTTTGCCATAGTTGGCTCCTTTATTTTATTAGTATTGTTACGGGTGCCACTGCCATATTACGCTTCGCTATCCCTGTGTATAATTGTGCTGTAGAGCGAAAAAACTGCTCTGTAAATATGAACACAAACTTAGTGTAGCAACAAAATTCAATTTTAGTCCAAATTGATCTTGGGCTTTTTTTTCTAATTTTCAAGAGCTTTTCATTAATAAGTAGTGGCCGCTTGATGAGAACTGTTTTATTTTATCCATTCTTGCGGCGCTAAAGGCGCTTTGCGTAAGGCATTCAGTGCGGTTGTTTCGTAGCCTTCATTGAGTGAATCAACCCACGTTAAGCCCGGCCAAGAACGTAGCCATGTAATTTGCCGTTTGGCCAATTGGCGAGTTGCAATTATCGCTTTATCTTTCATTTCAGCCGCGCTCAACTCACCTTGTAGGTGCAGCCACATCTGCCGATACCCCACAGAGCGCATTGACGGTAAATCTAAATGCAGATCACCGCGATCTCGTAGCTTCTTCACTTCATCGGCAAAGCCAGCATCTAGCATTAGCTGAAACCGTTGTTCAATACGCTGATGTAAGATTTTCCGATCAGCCGGTGCTACTGCAATTTGCCAAGTAGGCAGCATTAAGCCCGGCTGTTGTGTTTGCGTTAACTGGGTCATTGTTTGCCCAGTTATTTCATAAACCTCAAGCGCTCTAAGTAGACGCTGCGGGTCATTTGGGTGGATGCGCGCGCCAGCTACCGGGTCGATGGCACATAACGCTTGGTGCAAAACTGCCCAGCCTTCACTTTCCGCCCGTAACTGCAATTTTTCTCTGATCGCCGCATCAGCCGCCGGTAACTCCGATAAGCCCGCAAGTAACGCACGAAAATACAGCATGGTGCCACCCACCAGCAGCGGAATTTTCCCTCGCTCGCGAATTTTTTTAATTAATACTAATGCATCAGAACGAAAATCAGCCGCCGAATAAACTTCGGCGGGATCTCGAATATCAATTAGGTGATGCGGGCATACGGCTAACTCTTCGGAAGTGGGCTTCGCAGTGCCGATATCCATATCCCGATATATAAGAGCAGAATCAACACTTATCAGTTCCACCGGAAGCTTTTTCGCTAAGGCCATGGCGAGCGCAGTTTTACCTGCCGCAGTTGGCCCACTTAAACAAATCACGCCTTGCTGTAAATGTTCCGATAATTCAGCGATATCTATACTCATTAAACTTCCTTATCAGCGCCGAAACTATTGCGCCAATTTAACGGCCGCAGCAATTTCTGCCAGTTTGGGGATTGTTGAATGAGCTGCAACCATTGCTTAGCTTCTGCAATTGAGTATTCCGATTTTAATGCTTGGGTGGCAAGCCAATCGGCAAGGTTCGAATCGCTTAACTTCTGGGCGAACGCATCTTTTTCATGGTTCTTATGGCTATCCACTAAATCCGCGAGAATAGCCAATAACTTAGGTATGGTTTGGCCCAAATCACCTTTGCGTAGAGCCTCCGGCACCTGCTTAATGGTTAGCTGATACTGATCACCACGCAATCGTTTTTGCTCGAATAACAACCCACAACGGCTGAGCACAGCGGGGAAATTCAAAATCTCCGCCCGTTCAACCTTAAGTTGTACCGGAACCAACAATGGTTGCCCTGATAAACCAATGATTAGTTGTTGCCGAATCCTTTGAGTTTGCACTCGCAAATGCGCTTGCTGAATGTCCAAAAGGGTTAACTCATCACCTGCTTGCATTAACGCCCAGCGATCAGCTAATAAACTGAGTAGTTTATGCGCCTCATTAAATTCGCTTCCTCGTACACTTTCTAGCGCTGAATCGCCGGCGTCTTTTGTGCTTACTTCCGGAACCCTTGTTGCATACAAGCTTTGATAGGCTTGTTGTTCTTTCAGTTGCTCACTCGAAGGTTTCGTTGCCGTGCCACGAAATGCCCCCGGCAGAATACTGCGGCCACTTGTGGCTGGCGTTATAGAACTTTGTTGTGGCAATTCTTTGCTTGCTGGTTCTGGCGCGACCTCGTGTTTCGGCGTCAGCTTCGTGTATTCATAATGGTGTTCATAGGCATGCTGTTGTTCACTGATATATGGCGCCAGCGCTTGCCGAATTTGCAACAATACAAAATCATGTACTTGCCGAGCGTGCTGAAAACGAACTTCATGTTTCGCTGGGTGCACGTTCACGTCTACATCATTTGCTGGCAAGGTGATATAGAGAATATATGTTGCCTGCCGATCGTTACTTAAACTATCACCATAAGCTTGGCGTACCGCATGATTTAAGAGTTTATCTTTCATCATTCGGCCGTTTACATACATATACTGGACATCAGTTTGATGCCGGCACGCTTGCGGTGGTGCAATCCACCCACGTATTGCTACTGCGTGCTCGTCATTCGCTTCTGGAGCCCACTCAATATGAAGAGCTTCATCGGCGAAACGTTTGCCCGCTATTTGCCGCAAACGCGAAAGCAATTTCTGATCCGTATTTGCACTTGGGTAGTGGCGCAATAGTTGTTGATTATGATTGAGTTGAATATCAACTTCCGGACACGCTAAAGCGATTCGGCGAACTACTTCATCAATATGTCCAAACTCAGTTTTTTCGGTACGTAAAAATTTGCGCCGTGCAGGCGTATTAAAGAAAAGATCTTGAACATCAACGGTAGTACCATTCGGATGCGAGGTAGGTTCGAGCGTAACTTGCATATCTCGGCCTTCACACCAAGCTTGCCATGCCTCCGTTTGGTCCGCTGGTTTCGAACTTAACCGCAGCCTCGATACTGAACTAATACTGGCGAGAGCTTCACCACGAAAACCTAAACTATGAATCGCTTCTAAATCATCAAGCGTTGCAATTTTACTCGTGGCATGGCGCGAAAGTGCCAGTTCTAACTCATCTTTCGGAATACCGGAACCATTATCACGAATCCGAATTCGCCGTGCTCCGCCTTTTTCGATATCGATTCGCAGCTCAGTTGCGCCCGCATCAATGCAGTTCTCAACAAGTTCTTTTACAACCGATGCCGGCCGCTCTACTACTTCGCCCGCAGCGATCTGGTTGGCAAGCTGCGGCGGTAATAATCGTATTGCCATAGCATCTACCTTCCAAGCGGGATTTCAAGTTGCTGGCCAACGCGAATCGTATTACTGCGCAAACCATTGTGCTGCTTTATTGTATCTACCCTAACACCATACCGAGCGGCAATAACCGATAGCGATTCGCCACGCGCAACAACGTGCATTTGTATACGCGATTCAGCCAGCGACGTGCCGGCTACTGGGTTCCGAATAAAAAATTCACGGATTCCTGCATATAACGCATTTGCTAAGCGATCTTGATGATTGTTGTTTATTAAAAGGCGTTCTTTTTGCGGATTAGAAATAAAACCAAGTTCAACCAGCACCGAAGGTGTTCGAAGCGCGCTCAATACGCCAAAGCTCGCACCTTCTGGGCGATTTCGATGCAAATTAGTAACACGTCCTAATTGATCAAGAATGATGGTAGCCGCTTCATGGCCGTCGGCCATTGAGTTATCGCGAAACATATCTAAAAAGGCTCTGTTCAAATAAGGATCTTCTTCACCATCTTGCAATATGTGCTCAACATCAATCAATTCTTCACTCAAACGTTCTTTATTCTCGAGCGCCCGGCCAAGTTCCGTATCGGAACGCCGCTTGGATAACACCCATACCGAAGCACCGCGAGGCTGTGGTGTAGTAAACGCATCAGCGTGTAACGACACAAAGAAATCAGCACGTTCACGGCGCACCACACTGGTTCGTTGCGCCAACGATAATGATTGGTCACCCGTTCGTGTTAACACCGCGCGCATCCCTGGATCAGCATTAATTCGCGCCGCGAGTTTGCGAGCAACCGCTAACGTTACTATCTTTTCATACGTGCCGGCCGGCCCAATGGAGCCAGGATCTCGCCCGCCATGGCCAGCATCAATAGCGATCACTAAAGGCCGAATCGGAACTGTATCTAGCGTACGCGGTACTCGTGGTTCATTGCTAGTAGCCGCTGGGCTGCTTGTTTGCTCCGCGGGTAATTGTTGAGAAGTATTGGTAGCGCCCGCGATATCCACAACTAACCGGTGTCCGGAGTTTCCGGATGGGCCCAAAGGAAAAACTTCAGGTGCAACAGCACCGCTAATTTCTAATACTACACGCGAGGTACCAGCCCGCGGGGAGCCACTCGGCCGAATAACCCGAACCACATCAGAAGCAATTTCCACACCGCTCAGATCAACGCGGTTTTCAGTGTTCTGAAAATCAATCACGATCCGATAAGGCTGATTATCAAATATGGTGAAATAGGTATAGGTAGGTTCCGCCGAAAGATCGAACACTACCCGTGTTTTTTCTGCTGATGGCCAAACTCGCACATTCTCAATGGATTGCGCAATACTCGCAGACGACCACAACAAAGCGCAGCTAGCCAAAAGCCAGCTGAGCAAAATAAATTGCCAACGTTGTTTTACAACAGATGTTTTAATAACGCTTCCCCAATATCGCTGTATGCTGCAAGCTCAGCTAAACGCCCGCTTTCTGCAGGTCTTAATGTTATCACTAAATCGGCTTGTGGCAGGATTCCGAAACCGCGCTCAGGCCATTCCACCAAACACAAGCTATCTGCTCCAAAGTAATCACGAATGCCCATAAATTCAAGCTCTTCCGGATCACCTAAGCGATATAAATCAAAATGATATACGCGCCAATTCGCCAGCTCATAAGGCTCAATTAGTGTGTATGTTGGGCTTTTAACGGCGCCCTCGTGCCCCAGTGATTGAATAAAGCCGCGGCTAAAGGTAGTTTTGCCTGCCCCCAAATCACCGCGTAAATAGATAACCGCAGGCGTTACACAAGCCTTCGCAATGTTCGCGCCTAAAGCCTCCGTGGCTTGTTCATCGGCCAGTGGCAACGCCACTTGCGCTTGAACACTATTGCTATTAGTCATACTACATCATTCCTAGGGTTCACAAAGCGCGGAATTTCCGCAATTACATCGGTTGCTAGCATTCCCCGGCTATGCCCCCGAGCGGCATATTCCGCCGCGAGGCTATGCACTAACACTGCTGCCTTGGCTGCCGAATCGATATTTAAGCCTAGCGCCGGTGCTTGCGCTAACAACCCGGCAATAATACCGGTTAATACATCGCCCATGCCAGCAATTGCCATCGCAGGCGTTCCATGAGTACACACGGCAGTTCCCGATGTGCCGGATATTAAACTACCCGCGCCTTTCAATACCACTGTTCCGATTAAAAGCTCTTGTAAAGTATCGCTCGCTAACCAACGGTTTTGTTCAATATCAACGATTTGGCATTGCAATAATCGAGCTGCTTCGCCCGGATGTGGGGTAAATACATTGCCTTCCGATAAAGGCAGATCGTCGCCATCACGCAGGTTCATCGCCAGTAAATTTAAAGCATCGGCATCAATTACTGCTGGCATCGGTTTTTCTTGTGAGCGTTGGCAAAAACGTTGCCACCACTGCCGCCCCCAATGGCTTTGCCCTAAACCAGGACCTATTGCAATGACACTCGCGCGTTCAACAAGTTCATCAGCTTCTGCCGCATCCGCGTGCAAGCCTCGCACCATAAGCTCGGGTTGAATGCCAATCAAAACCTCTTGGCCCGGCTCGCAGATAACAGTTACTTTACCCGCACCGGTTCGTAACGCTGCGGTAGCGGCCAACCGAACCGCACCCGCCATCCCTGCGCTACCCCCAATTACAACAACATGGCCAAAGTTACCTTTTTGACAAACCTTTTTCCGTGGTGATAAATCATGCACTAATTGGCTTTTTTGCAACCACCAAGCCGCAGGCTCGGTTAGTAACCTAAATTCACGTTGAATACCGAGATCAGCAAACCACAGCTGGCCAATATAATCGGCCGCCATGGCCGTTGTTAGGCCACGTTTAACGGCCACCATAGTAACCGTATGGCTTGCCACCACGGCCACGCCCATCACCACACCCGTGTTTGCGTTTAAACCGGACGGAATATCGATCGCTAACACCGGTAGCGCTGAATCATTCACCGCTTCAATACATTCGCGAATATCTCCCGAAACTTCACTATTCAAGCCAGTTCCCAGCAATGCATCCACAATATAATCCGGATCTTGTTCAAGCCAATCGGCCAAGGGCTCAATTTCGCCTCCCGCTTCTAGCCAACCTTGAATAGCGCGTTGGCCTTCGGCACTTTTCGGCTCGCCAATAGCAAACACACGCACGGTGTAGCCTTCGGCAATCGCCAGTTGTGCCAATACATAGCCATCGCCTCCATTATTGCCGGGCCCACACAGAACAGCGATTTCTGCATCTACCGTAATTTGCTGTTGCAAGCATTCCCATGCTGCAGCGCCTGCATGTTGCATTAACTGCCACAGATCTAACCCCGCCCGAGCTGCGGCTTCGCCTTCGAACTCAGCCACCTGTTCCGGCAAATAAAGTTGCTGTGGTATGCTGCGGGTTAACGATGTTTGCACATGCACTTCCTTCTTGTTTTAGTTCGGCGTTTTAGTTCAGCGCCAAGTGCCAACCGAACAACCTGTGCTGACACTACTTTCTATCCACAGCATACGATAAATTGAGTACAAAATGACACCTGACTACCACGGATTAACAGAAAAAATTAAACAATGGGGCATTGACCTCGGTTTCCAGCAGGTGGGTATTAGTGATCTTGATTTGTCAGCGCATGAAGAAAAGCTGCAAGAATGGCTTGATAAGAAGTATCACGGCGACATGGATTACATGGAGCGCCACGGCATGTTGCGGGCGCGGCCAGCAGAGTTGCACCCCGGTAGCTTGCGCGCTATTTGCGTGCGCATGGATTATCTTCCCGAAGGCGCGCGTTTTGCCGCGGTATTGAAACAGCCACAGCTAGGTTATGTAAGCCGCTACGCCTTAGGCCGCGATTATCATAAAGTTCTGCGCAAGCGGTTGAAACAGCTAGGCGAAAAAATCACCAAATTCATCCAAGAAAACCGCAACGATTACGATCTTGATGCAGATTTCCGCCCTTTCGTTGATTCTGCACCAATTCTAGAGCGCCCACTTGCCGAGAAGGCTGGGCTCGGGTGGACCGGTAAACATACATTGCTACTCGATAGTGAAGATGGCTCTTGGTTCTTCTTAGGCGAGCTATTAATCAATCTGCCGTTACCCGTTGATAAACCGCAGCCCGAGCAGTGTGGCAGTTGCACGGCTTGTATCACTATCTGCCCCACCCAAGCGATCGTTGAACCTTATGTAGTTGATGCTCGGCGCTGTATTAGTTATCTCACGATTGAACATGCGGGTGTTATCCCTGAAGAGTTTCGTAAACCCATGGGGAACCGGATTTACGGCTGTGATGATTGCCAACTTGTTTGCCCATGGAACCGCTACGCAAAACCAACGCCGGAAACAGATTTTCTCCCGCGGCATGAACTGCATACGCCAGATTTGCTCGAATTGTGGGCTTGGGATGAAGCGCGATTTTTACAGGAAACGGAAGGTTCTCCCATTCGCCGTATTGGCTATGAAAAGTGGCAACGGAATTTAGCGATTGCCATGGGCAATGCGCCAACCAACGCAACCGTTATTGAGGCACTATCAGCGCGTTTAGAAACTGCCAGCGAGATGGTAAAAGTACATATTGAATGGGCTCTGGGACAACATGAGCAACACTTAAATGAGAACAACACCGAGCATAAGCATTCACGCTTAACCGAGCGCCTTATTCGTGTTGTTGAAAAAGGCCTACCGCGTGATGCTTAGGGTTTAAACACGCCAATAACCTGATCGCGCGATACATTCGAAGATTTTTCTTCGCTTTGCATATCCGCTTCGCTCATATTGTAATCGCACTCCACACACTGTGCGTGTTCTTGCCCATCTTCCGTAAACACCATCAATGAATCTTGGGCTTTGCAATGCGGGCATGTAGCACCTGCGATAAATCGCTTTTTCGTGCGGCTCATAAATATTCCTGTTCTCTATTTTAGTGACTATTTCTACTACTGCGTTGAATACCGAACTGCGGTATCATACAGGCGTTTTTTACCCCAAAATTTGGATATCTAGTAGTTATGATTCAAGCCGATAACCTAAGCCTCATTCGTGGCGGCCAACAACTGCTCAAAGAAGCACAGTTTAGCATTTTTCCCGGCCAACGTATTGGCTTAGTTGGCGCGAATGGCTCTGGAAAATCGTCTTTGTTTGCGTTAATTCGTGGTGAATTGAAGGAAGATGATGGCCAAATTCATATTCCCAGTGGCTGGCGTATTTCTAGTGTAGCGCAAGAAACACCTGCACTTGATATACCCGCGCGCGCTTATGTAATTAGCGGCGATGCAGAGTATACGCAAATTAAAGCGGAACTGGATGAAGCCGAAGCAAAAGCTGACGGAAATGCTATTGCTAGCTTGCACGGCCGCCTTGATGCAATCGGCGGTTATCATATAGAAGCGCGAGCGGCGATGTTACTCGCCGGCTTAGGCTTTACGCAGGAACAACTTGATGCGCCAGTGAAAAGCTTCTCCGGTGGTTGGCGAATGCGGTTGAATTTAGCGCAAGCACTGATAGCGCGTTCTGATTTATTACTACTCGATGAACCCACGAACCACTTGGATCTTGATGCAATCGTTTGGCTAGAAAGCTGGCTAAAACGATTTGAAGGCACAGTAATTGTAATTTCCCATGACCGTGATTTCATTGATGCGGTAGTTACGCACATTATCCATATTGAACGTAAATCAACATTTTCATACAGTGGTGATTACACTAGCTTTCAGCGCCAGCGCAGTGAACGGCGAGCTCAACAGCAGCAGCAATATGCAAAAGAGCAAGCTCAACGAACACACCTGCAAAGCTTCGTAGACCGCTTTCGCGCACAAGCAACTAAGGCAAGGCAAGCGCAAAGCCGGTTAAAGGCACTAGAAAAACTAACAGCAACGGCGCCGTTGGGTGATCAGGAGCCCTTTGATTTGAGCTTCCCGGAGCCCTCAAAGCTGCCCAACCCACTGATTCAGCTTGATAATATTCAAGCAGGTTACGGCGATGTTACGATATTACGCAAAATCCACCTTAACTTAGTACCTGGTAGCCGTATCGGTTTGCTTGGCCGCAATGGCGCAGGTAAATCAACGCTCATGAAAATGCTTGCAGGTGAGTTGCCCCCACAGCATGGTGTGCGGCAAGTAAGTGCGGGCTTAGTAATTGGCTACTTTGCGCAACATCAGCTCGATACCTTGAGTTTGCAAGACCACGCTATCGCCCATTTATACCGCATCGACCGCAAGGCGCCAGAGCAGGCATTGCGCGATTACCTTGGCCGCTTCGGCTTCACTGGTGATCGCGCCTACGATCCTGTGGGGCCTTTTTCAGGTGGCGAAAAAGCTCGCTTGGTGTTAGCGCTCCTCATTTACCAAAAGCCGAATTTACTATTACTCGATGAGCCCACAAACCACCTTGATTTAGATATGCGTGAGGCCTTGGTAAGCGCTTTACAAGAGTTTAGTGGCGCGATGGTTATCGTTTCCCATGATCGGCACTTCCTGCGGGCTACCGTTGATGATTACTACTTGGTAGCAAATGGAGAATCAGCTGCATTTAAAGGTGATCTCGATGATTATTCGCGTTGGTTGGAGCAACAAGCCGCCGCACAAAAAGCGTTAGATACTACTGATAACAGTGAAAACCCAGATTCGGCTCAGAATAAGAAAGCGCAACGCCAAGCTGCGGCGCAACAACGGCAGCAGCTTAAACCGCTTCGCGATAAATTGAAAAAAGCCGAATTAGCGATGGAAAAAGCAGAGCTGCGTTTGCGTGAACTGGAAGCGAAGTTAGCCGATACGGATTTGTATCAAGCCAGCCAAAAAGACGAACTAACCAAAGTTCTGCAAGAGCAAGCAAAAGTGAAAGCCACCCTTGAAACCGTTGAAAGTGAATGGTTTGAAATCAGTGAACAATTAGCTGAGTTAGAATAACTTCACCATGAGATACAAAAAAGCCCGCTACATAGCGGGCTTTTGCGTACTCAGTAGCAATTACTGTTGTGATTCACTCCAAGAAGTGAAATCTTCAATTACTAATTCATTTTCAATAGAACCGAAATCTTCTTCAGCAAATTTGGTGCCACGCATTTGAATCAAAACGCGAGTACCTTCACCATCGACGATTAGCGATTTATAAAATGCTTGCACATCAGCCAAGCTAAGTGCACGCAATGCTTCTGCCATACGTTCTTGAGTATCAAAGCTATAACGCTCATTTGCCCAATCACCACTGTAACGGCCCGCTTCTTGGCCAAGTGTTTGCGGTGGCTGCAGCAAATCGGTAAGCGCACTGGTACGAACCTGAGCAAACTCGTCTTCAGTTAACTCTTCTAAGCGCGTTGCATAATCACTACTGAACTTATTAAAGCGCTCAAGCAAGCCTGCAGGGCCACGCACCGGGCTTTGAATATAGAAACCTACACCTGAGTAATCATCTAGGTTAATCCGCGTAGCACCCACGGCATAGCCAAGTTGATCTTCAGTACGCAATTCAGTGAAGAAGCGATTGTGCATTAACTCTGATAACAGCCAAGCTTTCGCACGCGAATCGAGGTTATCTTCAGGGCTCAACCACACATCTAAAATGGCTGCGTCTTCCAGAGTAAGATTATCATTCCAAGTTAAACGCAACTCATCGGTTGGTTCTACGATTGGTGCACTGCGGTATTCCGCTTCGGCATCAACACCAACCAACTCAGCAACTTTACGTGTTAACGCTACTGCATCAGCATCGCTGTAATTACCAAATGCAAAGGTACGAATTACGTTACCTTGCAATAATTGATCACGCATAGCGATAACCAACTCTTGGTCTACTTCTGCTAGAGCGGCCAACTGGTCCTGGTAGCTTGCAGAAGGCAAACGCATGATTTGATTAAACGCTGGGAACAATTGCTGCATTGGGAACTGCAAACGTTGGTTCTGGATGCTACGGCGTAAACGATCAACCGATTGAGCAATCGCATTGCTTGATGGTTCAAACTCAGCAAAGCTAGTAATTACCCGTTCCGCAAGTTGCGCTTGTTTATCGTTAAAACCAGAAAGGCGAAGCGTTAAGCCGTTTCCAGCCGACAAGCCAAATCCGGTTCCCGCAATCGATGCTTCACGCGAGAGTGCTTGCTGCGATAAACCAAACGTATCCATTAACACTTGAACCGCAACTTGCTCTTGAATTGAACGTTCAAAAGTAGGCTGGAACATGCGAACGGTTACTTCGGCACGCGGCTCTGCAAAACGATCGCTTCGCTTCAACCAAACTGAAATCCCAGGTTCATCGAGAAGTTGCTGCGGTTTGCTATGCACTTCTTCAGCAACCAAGCTCAAATCTTCAGGAAATAAGGTGTTCGCTGAAGGTAAAGAAACCACGTAATCTTGCGCGGCTACACGCCAATTCGCGTAATCTTCGTCAGTAATTGGCTTCACGCTATAGTTACCATCGAAGTAGTACATTGATTGATCAGTTTCTTCTTGCGGCGATACATACCATACGCGAAGGTTGTCGGTGGTAAGTTGCGCCAGCACGCGATCTACTTTTTCAGCGTCGTAATCTTCTAAACGATATGCATGATCAATAACATGATTAAACGGGTAGTAAAGAAGGTTTGAAGCCAACGACGTTGCATAATTAAATGCACCCGTACGGCGTAAGAACGTAAACTCATTGTTTAGAACAGTAGCCAATTCAGCGTGATATTTCTCATCAACACCTTCTGCGCGAATCTGTTCGATATAGTGCAACAACACACCAATGATGGTATCGCGATGCTCCATACCAGCTTCCGTAAGGGTTACCGCGATTTGGAATCGACCCGCATTACCGTATGAGTTGGCGCTAGCACCAGCCCCTAGGCCTTCGATCCAGCCTAACTCACGAAATAAAGCCGCAGGTGTGCCCGGCATTTCTGAGTTAATCAGGTGCGCAACCAAACGATTTGGTTTTGCGAGGTAATCTTCCATGTTGTTTTCAATTGTGAAATCAAGCATTACTTGACGCATTTCCATTTGCGGCTTGTAGAAGATTTTTTGTTGTAACTGCGCAGGCGTAGCTGCAGGCACAGAAATTTCTGGTACTTCAGCATTATGATTTGGAATCTCTGAAAACGCTTCTCGAGCAAGCATCTCTAGTTCATCTAATGAACGATTGCTTACAATACTCGCAGTCATCAGATTCGCTGAGTAATACTGCTCATAGAATGCCAGCATTTCTTCGTGTAACTTGCTGTTTTCTTTATCCGATAACGTTTCGTTGTTACCGATACGGAAACGCGCAATTGGGTGCTCTGGATTCATTAAGATATTGTTCAGAGAGAACAAGATGTAACCATCAGAGGCTCGGCGCATGGACCACTCAGAATCCACCGCGTTAACTTCTTTTTCAGCATATTCAGGATAGAACTTAGGTGCTTTAAAGAAATCAGCGAAGCGATCTAATGCCTCTGGTAGCGCATCGTTGTTCACTTCCAACATATAGTTGGTGTGATCATCAGCGGTATAAGCATTATGCATACCGCCGTTGCGCGACATGAAATCGCCATACTCGTCTGGATCTGGGTATTTCTCCGTACCCAAAAACAGCATATGCTCGAGATAATGAGCGAGCCCTAATTGTTCATCAGGATTTTGCATGCTACCGGCATAAACTGCTAAGGCTGCACCTGATTTTTCAGCTTCCGAATCGCTAACGAGCACGATACGTAAACCGTTATCGAGTTCTAACGCACGATATTCGCGAGCATCATTCGGACTAATGTGAATGGTTAGTGGGTCAACAGCGGCTTGCTCTGGCGCTGGCGAAGGTTGGCAAGCTGCAAGCAGCATAGTGGCCGATGCTACAATAGCAAGGGCTCGAACCGTTTTAGAAGCAGCAGAAGCTGCATTTCGCACAAACATGAGGTGTTCCTGTATTGTTGTTAATATAAAACATTACACTTAGGTATTTGTTATTATTCTGCTCTCAAGCGAAAGAAGCAATACGTAGCTCAAGTATAAGCCACTTTAATTGTAAACGAATGTGATCCATCCCTTTAAAAGCACGAATAAGAACCTTAGGTAAACCATGAAAATTCCTTATCAAGAAATCGATCCAGAAACCTTAGAGCAATTAATACAGTTTTTCGTTTTACGTGAAGGCACCGATTACGGTGAAGAAGAGCGTAGTTTGGAAGAAAAAGTAGCCGATGTGCGGAAACAACTTGAGAATGGCGAGGCTATTATAGTTTATTCCGAGCTGCACGAATCGGTGAATATCGTACCGGCAACAAACTAGGATATAGCGGTTAACCGGTTGCTTTCGCTGGAAACACTCGCTGCCAATCAATGGCCGGATCACCTAACACCAGAAAATCAGGGTTTCCTGTGTCTGAACTCTGGTTATAACTCAATGGCTGAAAGTGAGTATTTACTAACGTCCCGCCTGCTTCATCGATCAATACCTCTGCCGCGCCCGTATCCCATTCTCCCGTTGGCCCAATACGCATAAACACATCAGCACTGCCCTCAGCAACAAGCGCTGATTTTAATGCACAGCTACCGGTATGTATCACTTCAATAGGTTGCTTGGAACGGTAACGATCTAGAATTTTCTCTTTCGGCTGCCTGCGGCTCAATGCTACTACGATTGGATCCGTTGCTGGATTTTTTAACTTGCGAACGTGAATTTGGTTGCTCCCGGCACCATCATTCCGGAATGCGCCGTGCCCACGTACCGCATAATACAAACGCTGCTCCGTCGGCCAAGCAATCATCCCTAACACCGGCACGCCACTTTCAATTAAAGCAATACTCACAGCAAAATCACCGCTACCAGCAACAAACTCTTGGGTACCATCTAGCGGATCAACCAGCCAATAACGTTGCCAATTTCGGCGCACTTGCCATGGTTGGATTGCTTCTTCGGAAAGCACTGGAAAATCCGGCGTTAGTTGCTGCAATCGCTTTACGAGCAGATCGCTTGCCGCATAATCTACCGTCGTTACCGGTGAATCATCGGGTTTTTCGTAGGTTTTAAAATTACCCTTCTGGTAATACTGCAAAATCAATTCAGCGGTTTCTAAAGCAATATCACTGAGTGGCGTTATGAGCTTACTGTATTCCATGCGCTTGGTTCCTATTTACTTTGCTGTGAACGCCAACGCTGCATCAATAATAAAGCGGCAACACTGCGCGCTTCGGTAAAATCAGGTTGAGCAAGCAATTCATCAACGGCATCAATTGGCCAAGGTACAAGCTCTAACGGTTCTGGTTCATCACCTTCTAACTTTTCTGCAAATAGCCCCTCGCCGATGAACAGTGTCATGTTTGCGGAAAAAAAGGCCGGCGCCATGCTCACTGATTTCATAAGCGTAAAGTGCTTCGCTCCGTAGCCAATTTCTTCTTTCAACTCTCGCTGAGCGGCTTGTTCCGGTGTTTCACCAGGGTCAATTAAACCTTTGGGGAAGCCAAGTTGATAGTTGTGCAGCCCGGCTGCATACTCACGTACGAGCAACATAGTATTTTCGTCGAGTAACGGCACAACTAAAACAGCGCCGCGGCCACTGCCCTGCATGCGTTCATATTGGCGTAACTCACCATTACTAAACTTTAAATCAATCGCCTCAATGCGCAGCAGCCTACTTTTCGCTACAATCTGTCGCGAGAGAATGACGGGAACTTGCTTTTCTTGCATAGGTTTAGAAGACATGCAGATACCAAAAGTAGTTTCGAACTCATTAACCATACTACGAACTTAAGGAAGGGAAAAGCCCATGCTTGATTGGTCTGCCATTGATACCGTTTTACTCGATATGGACGGAACCCTGCTCGACTTACGTTACGATAATAACTTTTGGAACGAACAACTGAAATTTCACTACGCCCAGAAAGAGCAAATTAGTGTCGAAGAGGCCCATCATCGAATTAGCCAAGAATTCAAGAAAGTGGCGGGAACGCTCAATTGGTACTGCTTAGATTATTGGGAGCAAACACTGCAGTTGCCAATTCGTAAGTTAAAAGCAGAAACCGCAGAGTTAATTGTGTTTCGGCCGGATACACCTGACTTTCTCACTGATCTGCAACAAGCCAACAAACGAGTAGCGATCATTACCAATGCGCATCCCGATGCTTTGGCATTAAAAAACCGACATGTCCCGCTCGAAAACTTGTGCCCGCAGCAATTCTCAACCCATCAATTTGGCTACTGCAAGGAATTTCAAGAGCTATGGCAGAGCCTGCAATCGGAGTTTCCTTTTGATCCGGAAAGAACACTATTCGTTGATGACGGCGAGCATATTTTAGATAGTGCAAAGCAGTTTGGTATTCGCTACACCTTGGGTATTTCAAATCCAGATAGCGGTTTACCTGCAAACAACTTTCAACGCCACCCGCAAATCAGTTCATTTGCTGAGTTACCAAAACTTGGTTGATGAAGCTATTTTTTCCAGCCATTATTGATATTAATGCTTTCGAATACAGGAATAATTCATGGCCACACAACATCATTTTGATTCAGTAGTAATTGGTTCTGGCCCTGGCGGTGAAGGCGCCGCTATGATGCTCGCAAAACGTGGACAAAATGTGGCTATGATCGAAGCGGAAGAGCGCTTAGGGGGTGGTTGTACCCATTGGGGCACTATTCCCTCTAAAGCGCTGCGTCATGCGGTAAGCCGACTCATCGAATATAATGCCAGCCCGCTTTTTTCACGCCAGCAAATGCCACATAAACTTACCTTTTCAGAAATACTGAAATACGCCGAATCAGCAATTCGTAAACAAGTTAAGTTACGCAGCTCCTTTTATGAGCGCAATTCCGTAACCGTTATCCATGGCGTAGCTAGTTTTGTTGATGCGCATAGTTTGCGGATAACGCATCCCGATGGTTCGATAGATACTATTACTACCGATAACGTTGTTATTGCCACAGGATCTCGCCCATATCGGCCACCCGGCATCGATTTCAGCCACCCGCGAATCTACGATTCGGATAGCGTTTTATCGCTGAAGCATGACCCGAAAAACATCATCATTTTTGGTGCGGGCGTTATTGGCTGTGAGTACGCCAGTATTTTTAGAGGCTTAGGTGTGAAGGTCGATTTGGTGAACATGCGCGAGCGGTTGCTCTCATTTCTAGATACGGAATTTTCCGACGCGCTTAGCTACCATTTGCGTAATAGCGGTGTGGTTATTCGCCATAACGAAGAATTCGAAAGGATAACCGGACGCGACGACGGTGTGATCTTGGAAACGAAATCCGGCAAACGTATTTTTGCCGATTGTTTACTGTTTGCCAATGGCCGATCCGGTAATGTAGAAAAGTTGAATTTGAAAGCGGTAGGGTTAGAACCAAATGAACGCGGTCAACTTGAAGTAGATGAAAATTATCGCACTGAGGTTGATCACATATATGCTGTAGGCGATATCATCGGCTATCCAAGCTTAGCCAGCGCCGCATACGATCAAGGTCGCTTCGCCGCAACCGCGTTAATTGATGGCAGTTGTGAAAGCAAATTGGTTTCCGATATCCCCACTGGAATTTACACCATTCCAGAAATTAGTTCTGTGGGTGCAACGGAGGAAGAACTTACCGCCGCCAACGTGCCTTATGAAGTGGGTAGAGCTCAATTCAAGCATTTGGCGCGCGCGCAAATCGCCGATACTTTGGTAGGTAGCTTGAAGCTGTTGTTCCATCGCGAAACGAAAGAGATACTCGGCGTACATTGTTTCGGCGAACGTGCTTCTGAGATTGTGCACATCGGCCAAGCTATTATGGAACAAGAGAATGGTGGCAACACGATTGAATACTTCGTGAACACTACCTTCAATTACCCAACAATGGCTGAAGCATATCGGGTAGCTGCGTTAAATGGGCTTAATCGAGTTGGTCCAGCGAGTTAGGGTAACGCGGTAGCGAGATCTTGATGTTGAGCCCGCCATCAGTTTCGTTGCGGGCTTCAATTTTACCTGAATGCATCAGCGTAAAGCGCTTCACAATCGCGAGGCCTAAACCCGAGCCTTCGTCACTACGGGCAGTATTTCCGCGCGTGAATGGCTCGAACATACTTTCCAGCTGTTCCTCGGGAATGCCCACACCGTGGTCGCGAATACTAAACCACACATATTCCTCATCAAAACTAAGGCCGCTTTGAATTTCAAATGGTTGGCTACCATAGCGCTTTGCGTTCACCATCAAGTTGGCAATAATGCGCTTGATTGCTACCGGCTGTAACTCCATATCGGGCAATCTTTGCAGATTCAAGTTAATCAAATCTTGTTCGATATATTGCGAGGACGTGACCACTTCTTTCAGCAAATCGTTCAGATTACAGAATTCAAAACCTACCCGCTCCCGCGCTCGAGCGAAATCGCTAAACTGCGCTAAAATACCATTCAAATCATCAATATCACTAATGATGCCCTCTACGAGAGGATCGGAATCGTCCATCATTTCTGCAGCTAAGCGGATACGGGTTAATGGTGTGCGCAAATCGTGCGATATCCCCGCTAACAGCAAAGCACGATCATCTTCTACTTGGCTCATTGTGCGCGTCATACGATTAAAAGCGCG
Source organism: Aliidiomarina shirensis (assembly GCF_003987345.1). Lineage (GTDB taxonomy): Bacteria > Pseudomonadota > Gammaproteobacteria > Enterobacterales > Alteromonadaceae > Aliidiomarina > Aliidiomarina shirensis. Next base: position 592,971 of record NZ_PIPP01000002.1, read on the forward strand.
AATAACCGCCTGCAATTCACTCGCGCCTTTTTCTGGTAAGCGCTGAGGGTAATCACCACGAACCATTTGTTCAGCAGCATATTCAAGGCGTTTTAATGGTTGGTTCAATGAACGCGCAAACCAAGCAGCACCAATAACGCTGAATAAGCCAATGAGGAGCAGGAAAACAATCAACGGAGAAAAGCGGCCATCGTCTAGATAGGCCATAGGTACTCGAAACCATCGCGGATTACTCGAAGTTTGCACCCAAATATATAACCGGTCTTGGCTACCTATACGAATTTCTGCAGACTCATTCAACGTTTCGTAGAACAATTCAGAGAGAAAGGAATACGGCGTAGCTTGCAATAGGCCGTTTTGCTGAGCTTCGGCGTAGCTAAACGATTCAACGCCACTAAGTTGATTAATATTAATTTTAACCCGCTCGTTGCTTTGCTGTTCCGCCCACTGCGCTACGAGCACGTGTCGAGCGAGTAAATAGCTCAGCTGATTAACACCTGGCTTAACAACATAAACGGTAAGCACGATATAGGTAAGTGCTAAGTTTAATACTAGAACAGCTGCAATGAGCGCCATAGTACGCGCAAACGCAGTGCGCAAAAACAGCCTTTTCATAGCTGTTAGTTTTCCACCGAGCCATCTGGAATAAACACATACCCTAGGCCCCATACAGTTTGTATATACCGGGGCTTGGATGCGTCAGTTTCAATCATACGCCGTAAACGCGAAACTTGAACATCAATACTGCGTTCCAACGCACTATAATCTCGGCCACGCGCTAAATGCATCAACTTATCTCGTGATAATGGCTCACGCTGATGCGTAACTAAAGCTTTCAATACAGCAAATTCCCCACTAGTGAGCGGAAGCATGTTGTCACCCGAATATAATTCCCGAGTTGCTGTATTGAACCTAAACTTCCCGAAGCAGAAATCATTAGTATTCGATGTTGGTGCTCCCGGAACTTCTCTTTGTTGCCGCTTCAACACGGCACGCGCTCTTGCCGCCAGCTCGCGAGGATTAAATGGCTTCGCTAGGTAATCGTCAGCGCCCATTTCTAGGCCGTAAATACGATCCATCTCGCTGCCTTTCGCTGTGAGCATAATTATCGGTATATTGTTCCCGCTTTCGCGCAAACGCTTACATATCGAAATGCCATCTTCGCCTGGCAGCATAAGATCTAAAACCATCAAATGAAATTTTTCTCGAAGTAGTAATCTGTCCATTTGCTCGGCTTCGGCAGCTACGCGAACAGAAAACCCTTGCTCCTGAAGATACCGCTCAAGCAAAGCCCGCAGGCGAACATCATCATCCACAATAAGAATTTTATCGTCCACTTCGGCCATGTACTTTCCTGCACTTTATTATTTAATTTAATTGCTAGGGAATATATTCAAGCAGTTTAAAAGGCTTATGCACTGAAGGCAAACAAATGCTTTCTAACCCACATTTAAACTTTTAATCTTGCTCATACCATATTTTATTTACAAACCATTGCTTCATCCCAGAAGGCGTTGGCACCTCCGCCTCGTCATCCATTTGCTTTTTCAGCAGTGCACGCGCCATTGGGGAATCAATCGAAATGTAATCACTGCGCCCATATATTTCATCGGGCCCAACAATTCGCAACCGTTTTACTTCTCCCTGCGAGTTCTCAATCTCTACCCAAGCACCAAAGAAAATGCGCCCTGCCTGTTGCGGGTTATATTGTACAACGTTCACTTGCTCCAATCGCTTGCGTAGATAACGAATACGTCGGTCTATTTGTCGAAGAAGTTGTTTGTTGTATTTGTAATCGGCATTTTCCGAGCGATCTCCTAAGCTCGCTGCCCACGCAACTTTCCGGGTCACCTCAGGCCTTTCCGTGCGCCACAAGTGATCGAGCTCGCGCTCCAATTCCGTGTAACCCTTACTAGTAATCAGGTTGGTTTGCATATTAATCCCCATCATGCGACACCAGTTGTCGCATAAGTAGAATTTTTGGTACGATACTTTATAACAGTAGTGTATGATCTTTGACAGATAAACATCGTGCTGATAAAAAGTCATAGTTACAGTAACCAAAGCTCAAAGATTAAGCTTTGCTTTTTAGAAGATAAATTATACAACAAGAGCCTAGATATATAGGTCCTCCCTCTGCGCTAAGGAAAATTGTAAATGCTAATTCTTACCCGCCGCGTTGGCGAAACGCTCATGATTAATGATGATATCAAAGTAACCGTACTCGCTGTTAATGGAAATCAGGTTAAAATTGGTATTGATGCGCCAAATAACGTTGCGGTTCATCGCGAAGAAATTTACTTACGTATAGAAGCAGAGAAGCAGGCAAAAAACTGAGGCGAACATTTATTCCTCATACGCGCACCCAGTTTCCTAAATAAAGTTTCTGTTGGCCACAAACAAGCCCCGTTATAGTTCTCCCCGGCGGCCCCTCGTGGTAGTATCAGTAGCATTATTTTTCGCAGAAACGGAAGAAGTTGAATGTCTGCTGCTCGTGTAAATATAGCCAAAGTTATCGCCGATGAACTTAATGTTCGTGAAAACCAAGTTACCGCAACTGTTGCCTTACTCGACGACGGTTCCACCGTTCCATTCATTGCGCGGTATCGAAAAGAAGCCACTGGTGGCCTCGATGACATTCAACTACGCAGTTTAGCCCAACGCCTTACTTACCTGCGCGAGCTTGATGAGCGCCGCCAAGTTATTGCTAAAAGTATAGCCGACCAAGATAAACTTACCCCTGAGTTGGCGCAGGCTATTCACCAATGTTTAAGTAAAACAGAATTGGAAGATTTATACCTTCCGTTCAAACCAAAACGCCGCACCAAAGGCCAAATTGCAATAGAAGCGGGTATAGAGCCTCTTGCCGAAACCTTAATCACTGCCAATGACGATCCCGATCAGCTTGCGCATTCCTTCTTGAATGCCGATGCGGGGTTTGCCGATACCAAAGCTGTTTTAGAAGGTGCGCGCTTTATCCTGATGGAACGGTTCGCGGAAGATGCTCAATTGCTGAAATCAATTCGCAGCAAACTTTGGCGTGAAGCGAACATCGAATCAACAATGGTGCCGGGCAAAGAGAAAGAAGGTTCTAAATTTAGAGATTATTTTGCTTATCAAGAACCCTTACATAAAGTTCCTTCGCATCGGGCTTTAGCGTTACTGCGAGGCCGTAATGAAAGCGTTCTACAAGTAAAATTAAACCCCGATCCTGAGCAGGATGATGCGGTTCGAACCAGCCAATACGAAATCATTATCGCCAATCATTTTAATTTCGATACTAGTGATACCGCTGCCGGTTTATGGCGCAAACAAACCATACAATGGACATGGCGAGTGAAAATCTTGCCACGTATGGAAACGGATTTGCTCGGGCAATTACGCGAAATTGCCGAAACCGCAGCTATCGATGTCTTTGCCCGTAACCTAAAAGATCTATTAATGTCTGCACCTGCGGGCCTACGACCCACGCTTGGGCTCGATCCCGGCCTACGCACGGGCGTTAAGGCAACGGTTGTTGATGGCACCGGAAAACTTTTAGGCAGTTCCACGATTTTTCCCCATGCACCACAAAATCAATGGGATAAATCTATCCGCACGCTGGCTGCTTTATGCAAACAGCATAAAGTTGAGCTTGTTGCTATTGGTAACGGTACTGCTTCGCGGGAAACCGATAAGTTAGTCGCTGAACTCATGGCGGCAAATCCAGAATTGAAGCTTACCAAAGTAATGGTGAATGAATCCGGCGCCTCGGTTTATTCTGCTTCTGAACTCGCTTCGCTGGAGTTTCCTAATTTAGATGTTTCCTATCGTGGCGCCGTTTCTATTGCTCGCCGATTGCAAGACCCACTCGCTGAGCTGGTAAAAATTGAACCGAAAGCTATTGGTGTTGGCCAGTATCAACATGATGTAAGCCAATCGCAATTGGCGATGAGCCTAGATGCGGTTGTTGAGGATTGTGTGAATGCTGTTGGCGTAGATGTAAATACTGCATCGGTGCCCCTACTCGCACGCGTGGCCGGATTGAATCGGAATTTAGCACAAAACATTGTCAACTATCGCGAGCAAACCGGCACCTTTAGTAGCCGTAAAGATCTACTTTCAGTTCCGCGTATGGGGCCGAAAAGCTTCGAGCAAGCCGCCGGTTTCTTACGCGTGATGGCGGGAGCGAACCCACTTGATGGATCAGCTGTGCATCCCGAAGCCTACCCAGTTGCTGAGCGCATCGCCGCAGCGAACCAGCGTGATATCGCTAATATTATTGGTGATTCCGGTTTCTTAAAGAGTTTAAACGCTCAAGATTACACCGATAGCCACTTTGGTGTGCCTACTGTGATCGATATTATTCGAGAATTAGAAAAGCCAGGCCGCGATCCTCGCCCAGAATTCAAAACCGCTGAATTTAAAGATGGTGTCGAAACTATTAATGATTTAAAAATCGGTATGACCCTTGAAGGCGTGGTTACCAACGTAACTAACTTTGGTGCATTTGTGGATATTGGGGTGCACCAAGATGGTTTAGTTCATATTTCTGCTATTTCCGACAAGTTTATCAACGACCCTCACGAAGTGGTAAAAGCTGGCGAAGTCGTGAAAGTGAAAGTGATGGAAGTTGATGCCGATCGGAAGCGTATTGCCTTAAGCATGCGTTTGCACGATCCCGTTACTCCGGAAACTAGCAGTGCGGTGAAAGCTTCCACCAATACGGGAGAAAAATCACCTTCACGCTCGCGAAATACAACGAATAAACCAGCACCCCAACGGAACAATAGTTCCGGTAGAAGCGCATCGGGAAACAATGCGCCAGTAAACAGCGCGTTTGCCGATGCCTTCGCCAACGCGAAAAAGCGCTGAGGCTAAGCAGAGCCATGCGATATGAGCTTTTGAGGGTGTATAAGGATATTTTAGTATGAGTGCGATGCTTTTAATTCTGGCCTATTTGGCCATTGGCCTCGTGCTAAAGCGCACCCACTTAATGCCGGTAAACACTGGCCAAGTGTTAAATCAGTATGTGATTAACGTGGCCGTTCCGGCCATGATTTTACTGCACTTACCGCATCTTGATATCACTCGATCGATATTAACACCCGCCATTATGCCCTGGGTGTTATTTCCGATTTCCATCGGCTTAGTGCTCTTATCTGCAAAAGTATTTAAGTGGTCGCGCGAGCTTACCGGCGCGCTTCTGATTGTTGTGCCTTTAGGGAACACGTCGTTTTTAGGCTTTCCTATGGTAGAAACTTTCTTTGGAACTGCTGGCCTGCCCTATGCTGTAATTTATGATCAAGTAGGTTCGTTTATAGGCCTCGCGTTTTTCGCTACTTTTTTTGCCGCTGTTTATGGTAAACGAGATGATGGCAGTGAAGAAAAGCTCAGTAAGCTGAGTATGGCTAAACGCTTGGTTACATTTCCACCGGTAATTGCGCTTGTCGTCGCGTTACTTTTTGGCATGCAAACCTATCCCGGCATTCTTGAGACGCTGATCAGCAATCTCGCCGCCACTCTAGTGCCGGTCGTTATGATTGCCGTTGGTTTCCAATTGCAGTTTCGCATTCCACGTAGCGATTTATTGCCATTTTCGATTGCCATGGTGATTAAGCTGCTCATCCTCCCTGCTGCGGCATTAGCCATTATTCGTATCTTTGATCTAAATGATTTAGCGGCTCAAGTAACCGTTCTAGAGGCCTCGATGCCATTCATGATTACCGCAGGTGCAGTGGCGATAAGCGCAGGGCTTAAGCCACGCTTTGTGGCATCGCTTGTAGGTTATGGAATACTCGTAGGATTAATTACCGTGCCGATTTGGGCATGGATCTTAAACGCTTAAACGAAAAAGGTGCGCCGTAAGCGCACCTTTTTCAAAGCCGATATCAAACCTAAGCTCGTAATTGGCGATGGATCTGTTTACGGCGTGTAAGCCATTGCTTTTGACTTTGATAATAGGTCTGCATCTCACCTAACATCACTTCGTATTCTTCTTGTAACCGTTCTGCCAACCAAGGCTTCTTCGCTACTACGCGTTTTATCTTCATTTCTAAACGCGCTTTTTCAATTTGGTAAGGGTTCGCTTTCTTTAAGTTCTTTGCTAAACCAACCCATGAAAATGCACGAATCAGCCATTTACTCGGATCAAAGTGATACCAACGAATGCCATTGCGATAATCACCAGAGAAAATATGGTGGAAATTATGATAACCCTCGCCATAGGTGAGTAGCGCTATCCAACCATTATCTCGTGCTGAATTCTTATCGGTAAACGTTTGCTTGCCCCATACGTGGGCGAGAGAATTAATGAAAAACGTTGTGTGATGGCCAATAACCAAACGCAAGAAGCCCGCAATTAAAAGCGCTCCCCAAACCTGGCCAAGAGCGAAACCGATTAGCAAAGGAACACCAATATTCATAAATAAGGTGAGGGGTAAATAGTATTTGTGCTGCCACATAACTATTTTATCTTTCTGCAGGTCTTTCACATTCGAATAATCATTGTAGCGGTGTTCATGATACTCGCGTAGCATCCAGCCGATATGCGCAAACCAAAAGCCGCGAGAAATCGAATACGGATCGTTATCTTTATGATCAACGTGCTTGTGGTGTTCTCGGTGATCTGAAGACCAATGCAAAATACTGTTCTGCAACGCCAATGCTCCCCCGAGGGCGAATATTAAGCGCACACTCCAATGCCCATCCCAAGCTCTATGCGACCACAAACGGTGATATCCCGCGGTAATAGAAATGCCAGCATATACAGCCAAAATTACGAAGGCTGCAAATAAGCCCCAACTAAATCCTTGATAAAAGAGATAAAGCGGCGTGCCTACAGCGGCAACAAGGAACGTAATGGTAAAAAGGCTAGCATTTAACCAAATAATTGGCGGTTTTTTCATATTTTATACAACTTTTTAGCGAACAACTGTACGCCGAATTTATCTTTAATCGCGGAATTAATCAAGTGCCTTTGCAAAAATTGATCTAACAGCTGTTCACTGATAAATTACATTTTAATATCGCAACTCTTGGACAACGCCATATGACCGGCATTCGGGCAAAGCAAAAAGAAAAAACTCGGCGCGCACTGATTAATGCAGCGCTTAGCCAACTTAGCCCACAAACCGCTTTTTCGAGTTTGAGCCTGCGAGAAGTTGCTCGCGAAGCAAATATTGCCCCCACATCGTTTTATCGTCATTTTCAAAATATGGATGAACTCGGCCTTACCTTGGTTGACGAAGGTGGGTTAACCTTGCGGCAGTTGTTACGGCAAGGGCGCCAACGTTTAGCCGATGGCGGATCCGTAATTCGTATTTCTGTCGATATCTTCATGGATTTCATCAGTAACAACCGCAGTGTTTTCCGTTTGCTACTACAAGAGCATAGTGGCACTTCAAAAGAGTTTCGATTGGCCATCGCTCGAGAAATTCAACATTTTAAATCTGAACTTGCTGATTACCTCCACAACGAACGGCAACTACCTGAAGATTTAGCGCGGCTACAAGCTGATGCAATGGTTCGTGTAATGTTCAGTATTGGCGCCGACGCGCTCGATTTACCAGCAAGCGATCGAGCCGAACTGATGGAAGATACAATCCTCGAATTACGTATGATTGCTCGTGGAGCTACAGCGCTACAAGCAAGCTTCAGCGCCAGCAAAGGCAGCAGTAATACAAAGTAACCATATTCAGTAACAAAGATGCGTGAACGCCCCACTCCTGATAAACTTATTTCGATATTAACCACGCTACCTAACTCGGTAGTATTCATATTGCAGACAAAAATATAGCCCTTAATAGGCTAAACATCTGCATTAACCAAGGAGAAGCCTATGAACCGACTCTCAGTCTGGTTCGGTGTTATCGTGTTATTGCTAGTGGGCAATGCCCAAGCACAGCAACGCGATATCACCCTCGAAGAAACCATAACCATTCAACGCGTAACCCAAGCTATTACGTCTAGCGACGGCAACTACACTGCGTTTACTCGCTTCCGCGCTCGTACACCTTATCAAGATGATGATGGTGCAGCATACAGTGAATTGTTTGTGCGTAATGCTGAAGGGAATATCATTCCGTTTATCACCGGTGATGTTCGCATTGGCCAAATAGCATTTAGTGCTGATGATAAAGGTATTTTCTATCTAGCCAGCCGTGGTGATGATAAACATACCAGCTTATATCACGTACCGTTAACGGGTGGTGAATCAACACGCTTCTTCCAACATGAAACAGCCATTGGCAGTTTTAGCCAAAGCAGTGATGGTCGCTGGATTGCATTTACGGCAAGAGAAGAAGGGCCGGAAAAAGCAGAGGAACTTGCGAAAAAAGGATTCCGCGCACAAGTTTATGAAGAGCAAAGCCTAAAAACTCAGATTTGGCTTTTAGATACCGAGAGTGAAGAAAAAGAAGCCTCGGTAATTGCTTTAGATGAACATGTGCATTCAGTGCAATTTCGCCCTGAGCATGAGCAATTACTCGTTCGTGTAGCACCAACCACCATGGTTGATGATGATCTGATGCTGAGTAAATATGCGATTATCACAGCAAGTGGCGAAGAAGTTGTACGTTTTGATACGAACGGTAAACTAGGCCGTGCGGCGTTTTCTGCTGATGGTTCACAGCTTGCATTTATTGGCGGTGAAGATCAGCACGATCCAGCAACTGGGCGCTTGTTCCATGCTGATATTGAAACTGGTTCAGTGCGTGATCTATTCCCAGGTTTTGCGGGCCACGTTCAAGATTTAATATGGCAAAGTAACAATGAGCTTGTGTGGCTTGCTGATATCAATGTGGAAACTGAGGTTCGAGTAACAAATGTTTCTTCAAATCGTACGCGCACTTTGATTGAGCAAGGCGAAGGCGTATTTAGCCGAATCGCAGATACGAGTGCCAGTAATCAACTTACCCTTATTGGCCATAGCCCTGCGCATCCACCTGAGGCTTTTAGCTTTAATAGCGGTGAACTAACGCGCTTAACCGATTCCAACCCTTGGTTAGCAGAAGTTCGTCAGCCTCGCCAAGAAGTGATCAACCACACCACAAGTGATAATGTTGATTTACAAGGTATCTTGGTATATCCGCACGATTATGAAGAAGGTCAGCGTGCTCCGGTCATCATGTCTGTTCACGGCGGTCCTGAAGCGCACGTGCGGAACGGCTGGAACGATAGATACTCAAGCCCAACTTGGTTTGCAGCGCAACAAGGGTTCGCAACCTTCTTCCCTAATTACCGTGGTAGCACAGGCCGAGGTGTAGAGTTCAGTAAACTCGGACAAAACGATTACGCCGGTAAAGAATTCGATGATATCGTTTCAGCGAAAGAGTATTTAGTTGAAATGGGTATCGCGGATCCAGACCGCGTTGGCATTACCGGTGGCTCGTATGGCGGGTTTGCATCTGCTTGGGGCGCTACCAAGCAAACTGAGCACTTTGCGGCGAGCGTAATGTTTGTAGGTATTTCAAATAACCTATCAAAATTTGGTACCACCGACATTCCGAACGAAATGCACCTCGTGCATGCGCGCAGCTATCCTTGGGATAAGTGGCAGTGGTATTTAGAGCGCAGCCCAATTTACTGGGCCGAGCAAGGCAGAACGCCAATTCTGATTATGCACGGCGCTGAAGATACGCGCGTTCACCCAAGTCAATCAATGGAGCTATATCGCTACTTGAAAGTGCATGGCAACGTGCCCGTTCGCTTAGTGCTATATCCAGGTGAAGGCCATGGGAATAGCCGTTCTGCTTCGCAAATGGACTACGCACTGCGATTAATGCGTTGGATGCAATTCTATTTAGTTGATCAAGAAGAAGGTATTCCTGAACATGAACTGCCGCATGCAGAGCAGTTGTAAAATAAACTAAGTATAACTTTACCTAGTTAAGCAAAAAGGGGGGTATTGCAGTTGCAGTACCCCCCTTCCTATTTCGTAGCACTATAAGTTCTTTTGTTGCTCCACTAATGCAATCAGTTCATTCATCGGCATTGGCCGTGCAAAATAGAAACCCTGCATAAAGTGGCAGCCCGCCTGTTCTACAAACTCAGCTTGCTCGAGCGTTTCTACGCCTTCAGCGGTTACCGTAAGATGTAGTTGTTGCGCCATCCCAATGATTGTTTTGGTAATCGCTGCATCATGCTCACCACTCAACACATCTTTGATAAAGGTTTGATCTATTTTTAGTGTATCGATGGGTAACATTTTTAAATACGAGAGGCTTGAAAAGCCCGTTCCAAAATCGTCTATAGAGATACTGAATTTACGCTCTCTCAGCGATTCAAGAAGCTTAATCGCTCGTCCTGAATCCTCCATAAGCACACTTTCAGTGAGTTCTAAATGTAAGTTTTTTGCTGGAAAACCCGTAAGGTTCAAGGTGTGAGTTAGGGCTTCAATAAAGTTTGCGCGATTAAATTGTACGGCGGATAAATTCACCGCCATAGAAAAATCACCAAGCTCGCGTAACTTCAGGCCATCTTCACATGCTTGTTGCAATACCCATGCACTTATCGGAATTATTTGCCCAGTATCCTCGGCTAAAGGAATAAAATCTGCCGGAGATACAAAGCTGCCGTCATCTCGTTCCCAACGAAGCAAGGCTTCGCAACCGATGATTTTGCGATCACCACAGCGGATAATCGGTTGATAATGAAGTTTTAAAGCCCCCTGTTCGAGCACATGCTGCAATTCATTTCGTAGCGTAACCGAAGAATGGAACCGCTCGCTAATTTCACTAGAATAAAACTGATAGTGGTTCCTGCCTTGGCGCTTCGCTTGATACATCGCCATATCAGCATGTTGAATGAGTTGCTTAGGATCTGGCGGGCTTTGTAACGTCGTGGTGATACCGATACTCGCGGTTAAATATAAGCGATACTGATCAATATGGTAGGGTTGCGAAATACTGGTTAAGACTTCATTTATAAGGTCAGTTACCGGATGTTCAGAGCGTAAGCGAGGAATTAAAACAATAAACTCATCACCACCGAAACGGCCTACAATTGAGCCATTTCGCATACATCCTTGCAGCCGACGCGCCGTTTCTTGCAGAAGCTTATCGCCCACCAACAAGCCTAAGCTATCATTTACTGGCTTGAACCCATCAAGATCGATAAAGGCTACTGCAATGCCGTTTCCTGTACGAATGGTATGCTCGCACCACTCGTGTAAACGCTCTTCTAAAACTGCTCTATTTGCTAACCCAGTTAAACCATCATGGGTAGCTTGCACCCTGAGCTGCCCCCGTTGTGAACGCAACGTTTGGCTGGCTTCCATACTAATCACAAGAAGCGCGGAAAGTAGCAACCCACTTGCAATTACAATGGTGTAAAGGTTCGCTAATGAGCGTAAATCCTGCACTCCGGAATAAAAGCCAACCAATCCAACAACACCGCCGAGCGGTATTTCCATATCTAATGAATGCCGATAAAGGGACAACGGTTGCTCAGTTTTTAAATCAATAATATGGGTAGAATCACCCATACCGCGCAAGAGATACTGGCTGCCAATGTTAGCGTACGAATGCAGGATACTTTCATAATCGGCTTTCGCTGGATTAATCAGAGCCGGGAAATCAAAGATAGAAATAACATATCCATACAGTGCAGGTTGCCCTTGCTCGTTATCACGAAAAATGGGTAGGCGCATGAGCACGACCGGATTTCCTTCCCCGCGAATACTTTCTAATGGAATCAAAACACCTGAGGTTCCCGCGGTGTCCCTAAAATAATTCGCAACATCCGGCGTACCTAGAAGCCAGTAACTGCTGGTATCCTGCTTTGATTGCTCATAAAGAACTTCATTATCGGTATCCACTAACATAATCGCAGTAATCTGTGGCATATCCGATAGATAGCTGGATACATCGAGTTCAACGAGCGCATCGAGCTTGCCTTCCGATATATTCTGCCAGCGCTGAGTTAACCGCTGCATCATGTTTACATTGTTTAACAACACACGCTCTCGGTTTTCTTGTGCTAACTGCATTGTGGCTACAATTTGCTCTTCTACCCGTTTTACCTCTGCGGCAGAAAGAATAAACCAAGTACTACAGACCACGGTAACACTGGCGATCATCATCGCCATTGCCCGCCAGCTTAATACCACGCCTTTGTCAGAATCTTGATAGGAGCCGATTAATAGTGCTAAGCCAAACAAAAATAAGTAAAACACACTCACACTAACAACCATCGGGTGCGAGCCGAACCAGGTGAACCAATCGGAATACCAGCACATTAAGCTATAAGTTAAACCTGCGAGCATGGTGCTATAACCACCAAACCGCCAAAGCACACGCCTTTTAGTTGGTGAGATACCAAAAATTAAGCACGCGCCGATGAGGATAAAAAATACAGTTACTGGCCAGCGCAAGCTGGTTTCTGGGCCATTTACGGAGTTGAGGAGTTCAACCCACGGAGAGCTGTTTAGTGATGAATAGATTGAGCCCACAAAAACCACGAGGCCAAAGCAAAAACGCAATATAGGCAAGCCACGAACAGCACCCAAAAGTGAGAGCCCAGTAGCGAGGGAAATAAAAGCAGCTGTAGGAGAAAGAACTTCGGTTAAGGGTTGGCTTTTGCCTTTCAAACTAAAAACGACTAAGCCAATAACACCTGTGATTAAAGCTGCCACCACAATAGTGTAAAAAACAGCAATTGCCGAGTTGTTTCCCGTGATCGCATGGCGTTTCAACGGAAGTTACCTTTTTGTTATTATTTTGGTTTGAGTGTATGCGCTTTCGTTCTCAAAATCAAAGATTAGATTTCTTGGCGAATCTCGGTAACTTCTTCAATTAAAATAAAAAAGCCGGCTTTCGCCGGCTACTTCTTTACAAAAAAACGAATGTTTAAGGTAACTGCGGTCCCGCAGCAACTAAAGCTTTGCCTTCGTCGTTATCGGTGAATTTCTCAAAATTATTCACAAAACGAGTAGCCAAATCTATCGCTTTCGCATCCCACTCGGCTGCGTCAGTATATGTCTTACGCGGATCTAGAATGTTGTTATCGTCAACATTCGCTAACGCGGTTGGCATCGCTAAATTGAAATATGGTAACTGCACAAATTCCGCATCTTCAATACTGCCATCTAAAATAGCATCAATGATAGCGCGCGTTGCTTTAATAGAAATCCGCTTACCCGAGCCGTTCCATCCCGTGTTCACTAAATAAGCTTCCGCCCCAGAATCCGCCATACGTTTGGCGAGTACTTCCGCATATTTAGTTGGGTGCAAGCTTAAAAATGCCGCGCCAAAACAAGCAGAAAAAGTTGGTGTAGGCTCAGTAATTCCACGCTCTGTACCCGCTAATTTAGCGGTAAAGCCTGATAGGAAATGATATTTTGCTTGCTCGGTAGTTAATTTCGATACCGGCGGTAACACACCAAATGCGTCCGCGGTTAAGAAAATAACTTTCTTCGCATGGCCGGCCTTTGAAACTGGCTTAACGATATTATCGATATGATAAATCGGGTATGAAACTCGGGTGTTTTCTGTTTTCGAACCGTCGTCAAAATCAACGCTGTTATCATCACGAACCGTTACGTTCTCTAATAATGCATCACGGCGAATAGCACGATAAATATCCGGCTCTGCTTCTTCTGATAAATTAATGGTTTTGGCGTAGCAGCCGCCTTCAAAATTGAATACACCGTCGTCGTCCCAGCCGTGCTCATCATCACCAATCAATTCACGCTTCGGATCAGTTGAAAGTGTTGTTTTACCGGTACCCGATAAACCGAAGAAAATGGCAACATCTTTATCCTTACCCACGTTGGCAGAGCAATGCATGGATGCAATACCTTGCAACGGTAAGAAGTAGTTCATCATGGAGAACATGCCTTTCTTCATCTCGCCGCCGTACCAAGTACCGCCAATTAATTGCATACGCTCGGTAAGGTTAAAAGCTACAAAGTTTTCTGAGTTTAAACCTTGCTTGGCAAAATCAGGGTTCGTGCACTTCGCACCATTCATTACTACAAAATCAGGCACAAAGGTTTTTAATTCTTCATCGCTTGGGCGGATAAACATGTTTTTCACGAAATGGGCTTGCCATGCCACTTCAGTGATAAAACGAACCGCAAGCCGCGTATCTGGGTTGGCACCGCAATAGGTATCTACAACAAACAAACGCTTCTCAGACAACTGTTGAGTTACAAGCGCTTTTAACTCATTCCAAGTTTCCGGAGTAATGGCTTTATTATCGTTCTTACCTTGATCCGACCACCACACTGTATCGCGAGTAGTGTCATCCCGCACAATGTACTTATCTTTCGGAGAGCGGCCAGTGAAAATGCCTGTATCTACGGCGACCGCGCCAGTAGTGGTAACACGTCCTTGTTCATAGCCTTCGAGATCTTCACGTGTTTCTTCGGTAAAAAGTAGTTCGTAAGATGGGTTATAAACGATTTCGGTGACGTCTGTAATGCCATATTGGCTCAGATCCAGATCAGTCATGCGAAGGGCTCCTGCGGGTACGAAGTTAAGTATCAAATAAATAGCGAATGAGTAAAAAGCAGTGTTTCAACGCCCTAGAACTAATCATCTAGGTTTAAACCTGTTGCTTTTTCAGGCGAAATAATAACGGTTTTTGCTTTATAAAGATAGTCCGAATATGCCTTTCAGCCGCATTCAAGAACGCTTAGCTGCAAATTTCTCATGTAAGGCACGCGCTACTTTTTCATGGGTAAATTGTTCAACCGCACCACCATGTAATGCCACTTCTTTAACTAATGTAGATGAAATAAATGAATTCTCTTCTGATGGCGTTAAAAACACACTTTCTAAATCAGGGTTCAAACGCCGATTCATATTCGCCAACTGAAATTCATATTCAAAATCAGCCACTGCACGAAGCCCGCGAATTAACACGTGTGCTTTGTGCTCACGCGCAAGCTCCGCAAGTAAACCGGTAAATCCGATTACACGTACATTCTCCAAATGCGCGGTGGTTTGCTCTACCATGGCCACACGCTCATCAAGAGTAAATAAGGGTTGTTTGCTGGTATTTGCGGCTACGCCAACAATTACCTCAGAAAACAACTTAGCGGCGCGTTCAATTAAATCAACATGGCCGTTGGTTACCGGATCAAAAGTTCCTGGATAAATGGCACGTCTGTACATAAGTGTCGTTTTCTCTATTTGGAGGCATGATCGCAGATTCTGTCACGCGCTCTCGTTAAATGGCTGCATCGCAAGATGGATTACAAATATCAGTTTGTAAAAAGAGTATCGGATACGAACAATAGCGTCTATTCCTGTTTTTTCAACCATGAATATGGAAAGAGTGCTGCAATGAACGCGCGAGAAGCGTAAAATACCCCACATTACGCGTATGAGCCCGTACTTAAATCTAGGAGAAGTTAATGAAAGACGCATTATACACCCAGCTCAGTGAACAGCTCGCCGAGGTTAAATCGGAAGGGCTATATAAAAGCGAACGTATTATCGCCTCTTCCCAATATTCCGAAATCGAAGTAAACGGGCATAAGGTTCTAAACTTTTGTGCAAACAATTACTTGGGTTTAGCGAATAATCCTGAGCTTATTGCTGCTGCAAAGCAGGGGTTAGATAGCCATGGTTTCGGCGTAGCCTCTGTGCGCTTCATTTGTGGCACGCAAGATATTCACAAAACACTAGAAAGCAAACTCAGTGAATTCCTTGGCACTGAAGATACCATTCTTTATTCATCTTGTTTTGATGCGAATGCAGGCCTTTTTGAAACTATTTTAGGCCCAGAAGATGCCATTATTTCTGATGCGTTAAACCACGCGAGCATTATTGATGGTGTACGTTTATGTAAAGCTAAACGTTTCCGTTACGCTAATAACGATATGGCTGATTTAGAGAAACAGTTACAGCAAGCAGATGCGGATGGCGCCCGACACAAATTAATCGCTACCGATGGTGTGTTTTCCATGGACGGCATTATCGCCAACCTAACTGCCATTTGTGATTTAGCTGATAAATACGGCGCATTGGTGATGGTTGATGATTCTCATGCAGTAGGCTTTGTGGGTAAGAAAGGCCGCGGTAGCCATGAGTTTCATAACGTGATTGAGCGTGTTGATATTATTACCGGCACACTCGGTAAGGCGCTCGGTGGTGCCTCTGGTGGCTTTACCTCAGGCAAAAAAGAAGTGATTGATTGGCTGCGCCAACGTTCGCGTCCGTATTTATTCTCAAACTCACTAGCACCTTCAATCGTTACCGCGTCTATCCGTGTGCTCGAAATGCTGAGCGAAGGCGATGAACTCCGCGAACGGTTAATCGATAACAGTAACTACTTCCGTGAGCGCATGAGCGCTGCTGGGTTTACCCTCGCAGGTGCTGATCATGCCATTATTCCGGTTATGTTGGGCGATGCTAAATTGGCATCACAAATGGCCGACCGTATGCTCGAGGAAGGCATTTACGTTGTTGGTTTCTCCTTCCCGGTAGTACCCAAAGGACAGGCACGAATTCGCACCCAAATGTCGGCTGCGCATACCCGTGAGCAACTCGATAAAACCATCGATGCCTTTATCCGCGTAGGTAAAGAGTTAGGTGTGATAAACTAAAACAAATTTTCTGGAGTGGATTTCAATATGAAGGCGCTTGCAAAACTTAAAGCAGAACCTGGATTGTGGCTCACCGACGCTGAAATGCCGGCGTGTGGCTACAACGATCTGTTGATCAAAATTAAAAAGACCGCAATTTGCGGCACCGATGTGCATATTTACAAATGGGATGAGTGGTCACAAAACACCATTCCTCTTGGCATGACGGTAGGCCATGAATATGTGGGTGTTGTTGCTGAAGTAGGCGAAGGTGTACGAGGCTTTAGTGTTGGCGATCGAGTTTCTGGCGAAGGCCATATTACCTGTGGGCACTGCCGCAACTGCCGCGCAGGCCGCCGCCATTTATGCAGAAACACCACCGGTGTTGGCGTGAACCGTACGGGCGCGTTTGCAGAGTATTTATCTATTCCAGCCGATAACGCATTCAAAATTCCGAACGAAATTTCGGATGATTTAGCCTCTATTTTTGACCCTTTCGGTAATGCTGTTCACACTGCCCTTTCGTTTGATTTAGTGGGTGAGGATGTACTTATTACTGGTGCTGGCCCGATTGGTATTATGGCGGCCGCGGTTGCTAAACATGCAGGCGCACGCCACGTGGTGATTACTGACATCAACGATTATCGCTTGGAGTTAGCCACGCAAATGGGCGCGACACGAGCGGTGAATACAAAGAACACCAAAATTACCGATGTTATGAAAGAACTTGGTATGACGGAAGGCTTTGATGTGGGTTTGGAAATGTCGGGTGTACCTGTAGCGTTTAATCAAATGCTCAGTGCCATGAACCATGGTGGCAAAGTAGCGTTACTCGGTATTCCGCCAGGTGAAATGGCGATTGATTGGAACCAAGTGATTTTTAAAGGTTTGGTGATCAAAGGTATTTATGGCCGCGAGATGTTTGAAACTTGGTACAAAATGGCGTCACTTCTGCAATCGGGTTTAGATCTATCGCCAATTCTTACGCACCAGTTTTCTGTGGATGATTTCCAGGAAGGATTCGATACCATGTTATCGGGCCAATCTGGCAAAGTAATACTAAATTGGGATTAATGTGATGGGAACCTTTGCATGTATGCCAATCGAGCAAGCCGAGCCGTTACTCGCAGATTCATCAACGCAAGTTGTTGATATTCGCGACGCAAACGCCTTTGCCAATGGGCATATTCCCGGGGCCATTCAATTGAGTAACACGAATCTGCCGCATTTTGTTGCGGCGGCAGATTTCTCGAAACCGCTTGTGGTGGTTTGCTATCACGGTATTAGCAGTCAGAATGCCGGGCAATATCTTGCTGAGCAAGGGTTTGAGCAAGTGTTTAGCTTAGATGGCGGCATGACAGCTTGGGCCGCGCAGCATCCAGATAAAGTGGAAAGCGGTTTGTGAAAAAAATATACAGCAGTAACGATCCGCAACAAATCGCAATGTTGCAGCAAATTCTGCATCGTGCCGGAGTACCCGTTACTGTTGTAGAGCGCGGAAGCGCTCTTGAACTTATGTTAATTCAACCGGGTTACGAATCCGTTGCCAAAGAGATTATTCGAGAATTCAAAGCTAACCCACCCAATCTCAGTGATTTTATTCACCAACAAAAATCACAACCGAAACAAGCGCAAGGTCCGGCGCTTTGGAAAATTCTTGCTCAGCAGGCCGGCGTTGTAACTTTTATCGTGTTCATAGCGGTATTGATTACAGCCCTGATGCAGTGGTTGATTGCCCCTACCGAAACTATTTCCCAGCTAATTTTTACACCTCGGGGGGTTCCGGAACTCAGTTTAGGGCAACCATGGCGCTTTGTAACACCCATTTTGCTGCATTTTTCGGCAACCCATTTAGTGTTTAACCTATTTTGGTGGTGGTATTTAGGAGGCCGCACAGAATTAGCTTACGGTTCCGGTATTTTAGCCGTTGTTACGCTAATCACTGCAGTTGTGTCTAATTATTTCCAATGGGTTTCGTCAGGCCCTTTGTTTGGCGGTCTCTCGGGCGTTGTATATGGGTTGCTCGGGTTCGCTATGGTGGTGGCTTGGAAAAAGCCATCACATCCACTTTCGCTGCCGCCATTCTTACTGATTTTTATGATCGGTTGGCTCTTGCTCGGTTACACCGATATCTTATGGGTGAATGTGGCGAACCAAGCACATGCCGTCGGCCTTATCAGCGGTATCATCCTTGGTTTCATTATCCGCTTCCGCGACCAACAAAAAGCCAGTATTTCTCGACGCTTTTAACAAGAGGAAAGCGAGGCAAAAAAAGCCCTCGCGATATAGAACAATGGAAAGAACACGCCAAAATTCCATTCTCTTAGGCTCAAATTGGCAGCCTGTGAATGCATGCCAAGCGCCTACATCAATATATGCTTGGATTAGCGATGCCGGCTCCTTAACAGAGAAACTAAAATCGCTGCCAGGGGAATTTAAAGTGGAAGTTCTCGGTCAGTATCAAGCCATGGCTGAAGCTTCTGAATATGCAGCACTGAATATTGAACCACAACTTGTTACTATTCGTGAAGTAGTGCTTTACAGCAATGCTAAACCGATGGTGTTTGCTCGCAGTATTCTGCCCTTTCAAGGGCTTGAAAAAAGCTCCGAGTTTATCAATTTGGGCAGCAACCCGCTTGGGGAGCGCTTGTTCAATCGAACCGATATTGAAGCGGGCGATATTCAAGCTTCGCAGTTTCCTGCAACCTCCAGCGTTGCCCAACTGAATTACCGATTAAGCGGAACACAAATGCCATTGTGGGGGCGCCGCCGTTGTTTTCACCTGCCGGAAACACCAATCTTAGTTGCCGAAGTGTTTCTTTCACCTGCTCCCTGCTATTCTTAACCTTGCTAGATTAAATCGTGAATTAGCGTAAACCCGTGCTTTTGCAATTTGTTTGGGAGAACTTCAGATGACTCGCTTTGATCATTACCGTGCACTTATGCGAATGGACAAACCAATCGGCACTTGGCTCTTAGCTTGGCCGACGTTCTGGGCATTGCTACTTGCTGGTGTTGGTGATCCCTCAGTACGCCTTGTGGCCGTTTTTGCTGCCGGCGTATTTCTAATGCGTTCCGCAGGTTGTGTTATCAACGATTTCGCAGACCGGAAACTAGACGGTAAAGTTTCGCGCACTCGCAGCCGACCGCTGGCTACTGGTGCCGTATCTTCTGCCGAAGCACTTATTATCTTTATTATTCTCATTACACTTGCATTCATGCTGGTGCTTACGTTGAACACCCTAACCATCTTGCTGAGCTTTGTGGCGGTTGGCTTAGCTATTGTTTATCCGTTCGCTAAGCGTTTTACGCATTTACCGCAGTTTGTTCTTGGCGCCGCCTTTAGTATGTCCATACCCATGGCATTCGCCGCGGAATCAAACAGTTTGCCGCTTATCTGTTGGGTTTTGTTTGTAGCAAACACTCTTTGGACAGTGGCGTACGATACCCAGTACGCGATGGTCGATAGAGAAGATGATTTGCAGGCGGGAATAAAATCAACAGCAGTGCTGTTCGGCAGCCGGGATATCCTAGCTATTGCGTTATTACAAACCGGCACTATTGTTCTATTACTTGCGGTGGCCTATTTAATTCAGGCAACGGCACTGTTCTGGCTATCAATTATGGTAATGGCGGGCTTTTTTGCTTGGCAGATATGGACCATTCGCTCGCGTAATCCAGATGCTTGTTTCCGCGCATTCCGACAAAATCATTATGCCGGAATGGTTGTGGCGATCGGTTTGGCGTTACATTACTGGCTGCCGATACCTTTCGGTATCGCCTAACTTCAGGGCTTAGTAATTGTTTTCCCGTTCCAAATAACGTGCGATTTTCTGGAAATCATCGACTAAGTGATTGGGGTTAACAGTAGCTAATGACCCCAACTCATGAGATGGCCGGAAGATCGCCTGTTGTTCGCCATTTGGATCTATCAATATGATTGCTGAACTGTGATTTACTAAATAATCGGTTTCATCTTCATCGGGCAGTGAATACATTAAGCCAATGTCACGAACAAACGGGAAAAGTTCTTTATGTTCCGCCCGAACACCGAAGAACCCCTCACCGAAAAAATCAATGTACATACTTACCCGCTCGATATCATCGCGTTTCGGATCAACGCTTATCATCCATACTTGCACGGGTAGATCCGTAGCCGCATCAATGTCCGCCCAGCGTGATTTCAACTGAGCCATGGTGGTGGGGCAAATATCGGGGCAGTAGGTATAGCCCGTGAACATCAGAGTCCACTGACCAAGAAGCGCTTGATTTTCAACATCAGCGCCACCCGTTCCTTCCAGAACGAATGGCGAAATCGGCCGCGCCTGATCGTAAATTCTCGCTGATTCAAGCTCCGGCGGGTTGTTACTCGTCAGCTGAATGTAACTAAATGCACCTACTACCGCAACAGCAAACAGCGCTATAAATCCAAGTGCCTTGTTCATGATATTAATCCTTTAGTACATGAAATAGTGATCGACCAACAATAAAATAAACAAGCCCATCAAATGCCAAATCGAGAATTTAAACATCTTAAAAGCAGTAAACTTATTCGGCTTATATTTAAGTTTCAGTGCGTAAGCAAGAAAACCTAAATTCAGCACGGATACGCCTACTAAATAGATTAATCCGCTCATGCCAATCAAATACGGTAATACACAAACTGCAGCAAGTAATACGGTGTATAGCAAAATACAGGTTTTAGTAAACTCGATGCCGTGCGTTACCGGCAACATCGGTATTTCCGCCTTAGCGTAATCTTTCGCGCGATGAACCGCGAGGGCCCAGAAATGAGGCGGCGTCCATGTAAACACTATCATCACTAACAACAGTGGATAAGCATGTATTTCGCCTGTTACTGCTGTCCAGCCCAACAAGGGCGGCGCTGCACCCGCTAGGCCACCTATCACGATATTCTGTGGCGTAGCACGTTTTAGATACATGGTATAAATCACCGCATAACCCACTAAGCTAGCCAAGGTTAAAACAGCCGTAATACGATTCACAAACACATCGAGCACAACATAACCGAGCGCACCAATAATCATGGCGAAGGTGAGTACTTTTTTAGGTGAAAGCGCCCCAGTCGGTAACGGACGCCGTAAAGTCCGTGCCATTTTTGCATCGATATGCCGATCAACCAAATGATTAATAGCCGCTGCTGAGCTTGCCATTAACCCGATCCCGAGCATAGCTGGAATTAGAATGTCAGCGGCTACCCACGTAGGCGTAGCAAGCGCCATGCCCACTAACGCGGTAAGTAAAAGCAACGCAACTACACGCGGCTTGGTAAGTTCGAGATATTCACGCCACGAGGCGCGTTGGGTTAGCGCAGCTTGATTAGCCATGGCTCACCTCCTTTTTATTAAGCCGATAAAGGCCAAAATTAAGTGCTACTAAAGTAACCATTAGCAGCGCACCCACGGCGTTATGTGCAACGGCTACTACGAGTGGCAAACTTGCCAATACGTTGGTAATACCCAGTAGCACTTGAACAACTAACAACGTGGATAGCAAAAATGCCACCCGACGGAACCAAGCACTGGTAGCATTAAGCCATAGCTTGGTCAGAAGCCACAGCATTACCGCCATCACTAGAATAGCGCCAAAGCGATGAACAATATGCATGGTCATGCGCTCATTATAGCTATGCACACCAAACTCATAGTTGTCGGCTTCTGGTAACGAGAAAGCACCCGCAAAATTTAACCGTTCACTCCAGCTTCCTTCACAAATTGGCAAGTTAGTGCACGCTAAAGCAGCATAGTTTGCCGCTACCCATCCTCCTGAAGCAATTTGCGCAATCACTACAATCAGTGCGAAAGCAGCTAATCCTTGCAAACCGCGTAGCGCCGCTTCCTGCGCTAACCGAGGTGGATTTTCTCGCAGGTATAGCAGCACCAAAAGGCTGAAAGTTGTAAAACCACCCAGCAAGTGCCCCATAACAATAACTGGCTGCAAGTTCATGGTTACTGTCCACATACCAAGCGCGGCTTGAAAAATGATCATCGCGAGCAATGCTAGTGGAAGTTTTAGCGGCTTACCCGCACCTTGCTTGCGAAAACGCATTACCGCCGCAATAGCGATAGCAAGCACGAGTAAGCCCAATATTCCCGCTGCATAGCGGTGAACCATCTCGTTCCACGCTTTAAAATGCTCTACCGGCCGCTCAGGAAACCGCATCTGAGCTTCACCAACTTTTACCTCACTGTGAGGAACCGTAAGGTAACCGTAGCAGCCTGGCCAATCTGGACAACCTAAACCCGCATCCGTTAAACGCGTGTACGATCCAAGAATGATGACCACCAGCACCAGCCCCAAGGCTATTTTAACTAAACGCTGCACCATTTATTCTTATCCTTCTTATGCATCCGTTATTAACAATTTTGTTACTTTACCCTACTCGTGAAAGTTTGAGTAATTTTTGTAGGTCACTTAACAGATCCCGGCCATTCATAACCGTATCTTTTCTATCTTCGCTACCCGCATACCACAACACCACACTGCCTACCGGATCGATAATCAACAGTGCGTGCTCTGGCAAATTTTCAAGCGCTTCATGAACACCTTCCGCGTTGACTAACAGCATAGTGCTATCGGCCGGTAACTCCGGCAATCCAGGCGCTGAACCACTACCTGTTATCGCTATCGGCTGCACACGCTCTTGTTGGCGGCCTAATGCATGGTGCAACTGACTCGCTACATATAGGCTGTTTACACAAGCGGTTCCACACTCTGCCGGCATTCGATAGGCGATACGCCATTTATCCGGCAGCGCAGCGTTGTCTGCTTCGCTAAGCTGAATTGCTGGCGTTACCAAATTACCTTTATTGCTTACCCCGGTTTCATACCAGCCCATGGAAAGCACAAGCTTTGCAGCAGCTAACGGCAGTATAAAAATTAAAGCCACAATTATCAGAACACGTTGGCTTTTACGTTTTACTTTTTTCTCTTCTGGTGTCATGAGTTTTCCTTGCCAGCTGATTTTGGCTTATGCCGGCTTGCTACTAAAAAGATTATCAGTGCGGCTAACGCTAAGCCGAACCACTGCACTGCATATGCGTAATGGCGATGTGGTGTCATCACAACTACCGGCCAATCTCTTACAAACCCAATATCTGCATCTGGTGATTGTAGAACGATAAAATCTGCCAACGGCAACTGTAATTGTTCTCTCATTTTTGCCAGCTCAGGGTATTGAATTCTCATCGGCCAATCTTCTGCATTGAATTGCTGTTCTTGCAATATAAACGGGCTATCCGCTGGGATACGTACGCGCCCAAATACCTCAATTTCATCTGTTGCCATTTCTATTTGGGGAATATCAGCTCGATTTTGCCCAGCAGGAATCCAACCTAAATTAACCGGAATCAACCACGGCGAGAGTTCAGCGTTGGTAGCAAGTGCAAGTACATGATAGCCCGCGCGACCTTGCTGAATTTGATTATCAATATAAAAAAGATATTCCGGATGAAGTGTTGCTCGTAACGATACTTTTTCATCCGGCGAAGAAGCTAGAGAATCCAATGAATCTAGCGTTATTGATGAGTAGTTTTCAGCGGCTGCGTGGCGATCCATAATCATTTGCTTTTCTTGGCCACGGTCAATTTGCCAAAAACCGAGCTTGACCATCACTGCAATCGCAAGCAAAGTAATTAGCATCGCTCCAATATGGATGCGAAATAATAATGAACCAAGGCGAAGTACTTTCATAACAACTTCTGAGGACCTGCCGTGTTAGATATAATTCTCAAAATACTACTCGTTGCATTACTGCTCTATATCATCGCAAATCTATTTCGAGGCTTATTTAGCGCCTTAAAGAATGACCCTGACGCGCCACCAATGACGTTCTATATTGGGAAGCGGGTTGGCTTTTCAGCGCTCATCATCCTAATCATCATCCTAGCGCTTGCATTTGATATTACGTCACTAAATCAGCGCCCCTACTAAGCAGGGGCGCCACCTTCTCTAAACTGTTTTGTATGGGTTTAAATAATATAAACGAATACAAATAACAGTAGCCACACCACATCCACAAAGTGCCAGTACCAAGCCGCAGCTTGGAAACCAAATTGGTCATCTTTGGTAAAGTGGCCAGCAAGAACACGCCCTAACATAATAATGAGTAGAATCGCGCCGAGCGTTACGTGTAAACCATGGAAGCCGGTAAGCAGGAAGAATGTATTACCGTAAATCCCTGATTGCATGGTAAGGCCTAGATCACGATAAGCGTGCACGTACTCGTAACCTTGGAAGCCTAAGAAAATTAAACCCAACACTATGGTTAAAATTAACCAATTAGTAAGTGCTTTACGCTTATTTTCTTCTAAAGCCACATGAGCGAAGTGCAAGGTTACTGAAGAAACCACCAAGATAGCGGTGTTCATTAACGGTAATCCAAACCAACCCATCGCTTGCGTAGTTGTTCCATCAGGTGTGGTTGTTAGAGGCCAAATAGCTTCAAAAGCTGGCCACAAAATCTCACCGGTAGAAACGTTATTACTCGCACCGCCAAGCCATGGCACAGCGATCATGCGTGCATAAAACAAGGCGCCGAAGAATGCTAAGAAAAACATTACTTCAGAAAAGATAAACCAGCTCATGCCCTGTTTGTATGAGCGACCAAGCTGCGCGTTATACAAACCTTGGCGTGATTCGCGAATTTGATCGCCAAACCAACCCACCAGCATAATTAGCAGCACTAACAAGCCTGCACCAAGAATATAGTGGCCGTAACCGGCTTCTTGCTTCGAAGCTTCTATGGTGAAATGGCCAGCCCCAAATGCAA
This sequence comes from Aliidiomarina shirensis, assembly GCF_003987345.1. Lineage (GTDB taxonomy): Bacteria > Pseudomonadota > Gammaproteobacteria > Enterobacterales > Alteromonadaceae > Aliidiomarina > Aliidiomarina shirensis. Next base: position 618,275 of record NZ_PIPP01000002.1, read on the forward strand.
TCAGGCCAAGCGCAAGCGCGCCTACTATTGGCCAGATACTCTGATCAGGTACGTAATATTTTGAATATTCTTCTTTTTTTGTACTCATTGAATTTCCCTCATTCCGACAAGTTAGCAGTTGCCTGCCCTTGCTCGGTCAGGTCATACATCATGTAAGACAATGTGAAGCGATGGATTCGATCGGGTAGATCGGGATCCAGATAAAACTGCATTGGCATTACTGCCCGCTCTCCCGCGGCTAAAGGTTGTTGCTCAAAACAAAAACACTCAGTTTTGTTTAAGTACAACGACGCTTCGCCAGGAGAAACAGAAGGTAACGCTTGTGCGATTACCGCTTTATCGGTTCGATTCTCAATAATGAAATTAACCGTTTTTACTTCCCCTGGGTGTACACGTATAGAACGAACTTCCGGGTGAAATTCCCATGGAATTCCACGGCTTACCCGCGTATGAAACTCCACCGTAACAACCCGTGTTTCATCAACATTCATGCCTTCGTTCGTTTGTGAAGCTGTATTTGTTGTGCGCCCGTTAAAACCGGTTATTTCGCAAAACTTTTCATACAGCGGCACAAGAGCAAAACCAAAGGCAAACATCAACATGACCGAGGCTAATAGCCGAGTAATGACTCGGCTATTACCGCGCTCATGCTTTTGCTCGTTGGATTCATGTTCGCTCATAAAACATTACACCTTAGGTGGTACATCGAAGGTATGGTAAGGCGCTGGCGACGGCACAGTCCATTCCAAACCTTCCGCGCCTTCCCATGGTTTAGCTGGTGCAGGCTTACCTTTCTTGAACGCGCATTTTAGCGCTACGGCAAGGAAAATAAGTTGCGAGAAACCGAATAGGAAACCACCAATACTTACGATCTGGTTGATATCCGCAAACTGAATTGCGTAATCAGGGATTCGCCGAGGCATACCTGCCAAACCAACAAAGTGCATTGGGAAGAACAAGATATTTACAGAAATCAGCGAGCACCAGAAATGAAGTTTACTGAGGAAATCATCGTACATAACGCCCGACCATTTCGGTAACCAATAGTAGGCGGCCGCCATGATAGAGAACACCGCACCCGTTACCAGAACATAGTGGAAATGTGCCACTACGAAATAGGTATCGTGATATTGATAATCAACGGGGGTTATCGCCAACATGATTCCCGAGAAACCACCGATGGTAAATAGGATTACAAAGGCCAAAGAAAACAACATGGGTGTTTCAAATGTCATTGCCCCTCGCCACATGGTACTCACCCAGTTAAATACCTTCACACCCGTAGGTACCGCGATCAACATCGTCATATACATGAAGAAGAGCGAAGCGAAGGTTGGCATACCGGTTGTGAACATGTGGTGAGCCCACACCAAGAAGGATAAGCCCGCGATAGAAGCCGTAGCATAAACCATGGATGCATAGCCGAATAACGGTTTCCGAGCAAACGCTGGAATAATCGCAGAAACGATACCGAAAGACGGTAAGATCATAATATATACTTCTGGGTGCCCGAAGAACCAGAACAAGTGCTGGAACAACACCGGATCACCACCACCAGCTGCATCAAAGAAACTAGTTCCAAAGTATTTATCGGTCAACACCATAGTTACCACGCCAGCGAGCACCGGCATTACTGCAATTAGTAAGAATGCAGTAATAAACCAGGTCCACACAAACAACGGCATTTTCATGTAGTTCATACCCGGCGCACGCATGTTCATAATGGTTACGATTACGTTAATCGCGCCCATAATCGAACTCATGCCCATGATATGCATACTAAACACAAATAACGCAGTTGAATCCGTGCTGTAGGTGGTTGAAAGTGGTGCGTAGAATGTCCAGCCGAAAGCAGGTGCTCCACCTGGCATAAAGAATGACGACAACATGATTAAGAATGCAAATGGTAGTATCCAGAACGACCAGTTGTTCATTCGCGGTAACGCCATATCCGGCGCACCAATCATCATTGGAATCATCCAGTTCGCTAAACCAACAAATGCTGGCATAACGGCACCGAACACCATAATCACACCGTGCATGGTGGTCATTTGGTTGAAGAAATGCGGATCAATTATCTGCATTCCTGGCTGGAATAATTCTGCTCGAATCATTAGCGCCATACTGCCGCCAACGAGGAACATTAAAAAACTAAACCATAAATACATCGAACCGATATCTTTATGGTTGGTGGTGAATAGCCACCGTTTTATACCTGTAGGTTTATGATCGTGATGATCATCATGCGCATCGTGGGCGCTATGGGTATCAGATACTGTAGTGCTCATAGCTATGCCCCTTATTGGTTACCCTGAATGAACTGATGAATATCCGCCGCTTGTACTAAATCACCGGTATTATTACCCCAAGCATTTCGCTCGTAAGTAATAACCGCTGCAAGCTCACGCATGCTCAAGTTATTACGGAACGATTGCATGGCCGTTCCGGCAGAACCGTTCACCACGATATCAATATGGGCGTTTTGATCGCCAACAGACACCCCAACACCAGCAAGCCCTGGGAATACACCTGGGACGCCTTGGCCATTTGGTTGGTGACATGCTGCACACTGAGAAAGATACACCTGCTCACCCAATGACATGAGTTCATCTTCACTCATTTCCATTGATAGCAAACGTTCTTCTTCTTCTCGGGCATCGGCTAAACGTTGCTCTTCGCCTTGGATCCAAGCCTCAAACTCCGCAGGCTCTTTCGCAATAACCACGATAGGCATAAATCCATGGTCTCGACCACATAGCTCGGCGCATTGCCCCCGATAAATGCCAGGCTCGTCTATCCGTGTCCATGCTTCATTGATGTAACCAGGGTTTGCATCTTTTTTCACAGCAAACTCTGGCACCCACCATGAGTGAATAACGTCATCAGAGGTAATCAGAAACCGAATTTTCTTGCCTACTGGAACAACCAATGGCCGATCTACTTCAAGTAAATAGTTTTCAGTTTGTGGAAGGCGACCGTATATTTGCTCTCGCTGCGTAGCCATATTACTTAGAAACTCAACGTCATAATCTAAGTAACTGTAATGCCAACGCCACTGTGAACCAGTAATCAATACGCTCAAATCTGAATCTGCAGTATCATCCATTTCCAATAACGTAATCGTTGCCGGAACAGCCATACCAATCAAAATCAGGAACGGGATAACCGTCCATGCTATTTCAACACGTAGATTATCGTGAAATTTTGCAGGCTCAACTCCACGGCTTTTCCGGTGGCGATAAATAGATATAAACATCGCACCGAAAACGATTACACCAATAGCAACACAGATATAGAAAACCAGCATGTGTAGGCTGTACACAGTTTGGCTGATATCGGTAACGCCACGGGTAAGATTTAACTGAGAGCCTTGACCGGCGCTAGCGATTGCAGAAGTAAACATCGCTACCAAACCAATGAATAGGCTGGTTAGTCTTACTTTCACTCGACTTCTCCTCTTAGTCTTTTCTTGCAACGCCTTGAGGGGCAACACGTTACAGTGAAAAAGAACAAAGAGGTCAACAAGAACAGAACAACTTTCCCCGAAATATCAGTTCTTGCATAACCCTTTGTTTATTGTTCTTGTGCGCTAAGCGCACTTATTATTTAGGTTTATCAAGTCGCTGATACGAATCACTTAGAAAGTGCTTTCTGAGTGAACAACATCGTAACCACAGCGGGTATTTTGATGTGGAACAAAATACCACCAAAAATGTTAATAAAAAAGGGGTTGTTTTTAACAACCCCTTGGGCTCCTCTGAAAATATCAAAGGAATGTGGAGAGAGATTTAATGAATTGCTGTTGGGAAATCATCCGGCGTGAACAAAAAGCTGATCGCTTGGCTTGCTTTTGCCACGAGCTGAAGCCTTTGTTTTTCGCGGCCTGCGCACGGATTTAACCAAGCAATTACTAACTGGCTATTGTTGATCAGTAGCGCTTGTTCCGTCGCCCAAAGTGCAGCTTCATTACTGGTTGTGTTGACTCGACGAATACGATCTGGTCGGACACCTGAGGCAATCAACTGCGCAATTAATGTACGAGGCGCTTTACCAATCACCGTAATCCATTGATCATCGCGCTTGCTCATGGTGTTCAACGTAACCCATAATTGCGAATGTAAGTTCTGTTCAGCACCTAGATTTTGATGCGAATTAATATCTTCGTGGCCCCACACACCTGGGTGTGCGTAACAACGAGAAACCGAAGAATGATTCATAACCAACCCCCATTTCGAATAACACCAACCGCTAACCCTTCAATGGTCATAAATTGCTGAGTTAAATCAACCTGAATAATAGAAAACTCTTCATTCTCAGGATGTAATAAAACCATATTACCGCGGCGCTCAAAGCGTTTAACCGTTACGTCATCATCTACACGTGCAACTACTATTTGCCCGTTACGCGCTTCATTCGTTTTGTGAACAGCTAAAATATCATTATCAAGGATGCCGATATCTTTCATACTCATGCCATTCACTCGCAAAAGAAAATCTGCGTGCGGATGAAACATGGATTGATCTACTTGATAATGCGATTCAATGTGCTGTTGCGCTAGAATAGGTTCACCTGCGGCAACTTGCCCGATCAATGGCAGACCTAAACTCTCGGCAATCGCCACCTCATCTTGAATCAGGCGAATACCCCGCGACATACCAGGCATCATTTCAATAACGCCTTTTTTAGCAAGCGCTTTCAAATGCTCTTCAGCTGAGTTGGCCGAACGGAAACCCAATCGAGTTGCAATCTCAGCACGCGTTGGTGGCATACCGGTTGCTTCTATGTTGGTTCGAATCATATCCAATATTTGTTGCTGTCTTGGCGTCAAAGGGCGCATATCATCACCTGTGTTTTCATACAGTACACTGTTAGTATATACAGTAATTACTGCTGTGCAACTTTTTTTGAACATTTATATTCAGAACAACACCACGGGCTGAAAAATGGTATTCTTTGATTACAATAAAGTTCGTTGAGGCAACACGCCTTACAATGCGATAATTAAGCTCAGTGGCCGTTGAGTTGAATGATCGCGAATGCTTCCGGAGTAGAAATGAGAACAACTTCTTTAATCTATAAATTACTGCGTTTGCCGGTTACTTGGATGACCAAGGTAAAAGCAATCGCAGACGCCCATGATGCGGCTCCCTCAGCTCCCGATCATGTTGTCTATGTTATGCGAGGTCCATCGGCTACCGATTTAGTAGTGGCCAGAAAGAGTGCATTAGAGCTAGGCCTTCCCGATCCTACAGAGCCACTGTACATCAATGGTAAATACTATGATCGCGTGCTTTATTTAGAAGACCCAAAGCATCGGCTAGAGCAAACACCACAAGAAGCGTTTGTAGAGTTAATGCAGTTGCATCAAGTTCACAAGAGTTACAATGTGCACATGCATCCGCTGGCATTATTCTGGGGCCGGGAGCCCGGCCGCGAACATAACGAAGGCCGCGCAATGACGGCTGATATTGAAGTGCCGGGCAAGTTTAAGAAATTTTGGCTGGTTCTTTTTTCGGGCCGGAATATTTTAGCCCGAGTATCTCGTCCGGTTAGTTTACGAACCATGGCGGATAGCCATAGTAGCGAACATGAATTAGCCCACAAGCTCACGCGCGTTGCCCGTACCCATTTCGCTCGGTTACGTTATGCAGTAGCGGGCCCGAAACTTCTTGGTCGCGAAGCGATGATTCAAGATCTTCTAGAAACCTCAGCGATTCGGGCTGCCATTACAGAAGAAGCTCGTTCGAGAAAAATCTCAGAAAAAGAAGCCGTTAAACGAGCTCGCGGATACTTACATGAAATCGCCGCTGATTATCGTGAAGGATTGGTACGCTTTGCCGATCACTTTTTTACCTGGTTATGGACCAAAATCTATAATGGGATTACGGTAAAAAATGGTGAAACCATTCGGAAACTTGCACAAGATGGTCATGAAGTTGTTTATGTGCCTTGCCATCGTAGCCACATGGATTACTTGTTACTTAGCTTTGTAATCTACAAAGAGGGTTTAGTTCCACCCCATATTGCCGCTGGTGTAAATCTTAACTTTTTCCCTGTGGGTAATATTTTCCGGCGTGGTGGTGCGTTTTTCTTGCGCCGGAGCTTCCGCGGCAACAAGCTCTATTCCACAGTATTTCGAGAGTACCTGACGCGCCTATTTCAAAAAGGCTACGCCGTAGAGTATTTCATGGAGGGTGGGCGAAGCCGAACGGGTCGTTTACTGCAACCAAAAACAGGCATGTTGGCCATGACATTACAAAGTCAGCTACGGGGTGTCACCCGGCCAATCACCTTTGTGCCGGTATATCTTGGCTACGAGCACGTGATGGAAGTTAGTACTTATCATGGTGAACTCAAAGGTGCCAACAAAGAAAAAGAGTCAGTTTTTCAAGTGTTTGGTATTTTGCGTAAATTACGAAATTTTGGTCATGGATTCGTGACATTCGGTGAACCACTGCGGCTTTCTGAATATCTTGATAACGCGCAACCAAATTGGCGCGATTCCGTAACTCATGGTGCTGAAGAGCCGGCAAAGCCGCGTTGGTTAACGCCGATGGTAAATGATTTAGCCGACATTATGATGCGCCGTATTAACGATGGTGCCGCGCTAAACAGTATTAACCTAACCGGCTTAGTTTTGCTTAGTGCAGAACGCAACACCTTAACGCGTGAAGAACTTCTCAACCAAATTCAGTGCTACCTTAAGTTGCAGCGCGAAGTGCCTTTCAGTAAAGACATTCATGTGCCCGAATGGTCTATAGATTCAATCTGGGAGCATCTGCAAAAGATGAACAAGTTTGCTGTAACTGATAGCGCATCCGGATCCGTGGTGAGCGTAGATCAAACGCAAGCAATAACTCTTACTTACTATCGCAACAACATTCTCCACATGTTTATCGTGCCAGCATTATTGGCAAGGTTTGCACGCAAAGGTAAACCATTTACAGCTCCAGAGGCGGCAGCATTTATTCATAAGGTTTACCCGATGCTGGAAGCTGAGTTGTTTTTAAATCGCCACAGTAGCTGCCTTGATTTGTGGGTTGCGGCGCTTTGCGAAGAGTTTGTGACGCAAAATTGGTTAACTCAGGAAGGCGAACTATTAACGTTAGCGCAACGCAACAAACCAGAATATGTTCAGCTTACGCTGCTCGCGAATGCCGCAGAAGAAACGCTTGTTCGCTACGCGATAGTGCTTGAACTCCTGCAACAATCCAGCGCCTTATCACGTAGTGAACTCGAACAGCATAGTGAGAGTATTGGCGCTCGCATTGGCGCTCGGCACGGTATTGATGCACCTGAGTTTTACGATAAACGCGTATTTAGTACCTTGGTAGGTACATTAAAAACAGAGCGTTATATTGATGTTACCGACACCGGAGATTTCACTTCCGATGCACGCACCGCTTCGCTCAGTGATGAAATTGATGCCTTGCTGGGCAGCCAAATTCAACAAACGATTCGCGATTCAGTTACACGTGTTTTAGCGAAATAACGCATAACAAAAAGGCCCACAAAGGGCCTTTTTGATCTTTCACCGATAAGCTAGTCTGGCCATCCGCCTTGAGCGTCAGGCCGAATCCATTGAATAGAGTACCAATAGAAACGTCCTGAATACGTTTTGCTTGGTGCGGTACAGTTATATCGGCCGCGGCCCACCCGTAGTGGCTCGCTAGCAACAATGCTAAACGTCGAATCATTTTCCCAATCAGGTGCGTGCGGTTGCCCGCCGATGAAGCAATTTAACTGGTTACGGTTAAAATCACTGGTATCTACGGTAAGCGTTAATTTCGGCTTAGTTTCATCATGCCGAAGCAATGTATCGCGATAATCGGCCTTTTTTACCGGCAATGACAGTGCGGCCATTTTTGCACCTAAAGTATCTAAATTTGCATACATACCTGCCGCCGCAAACCGAGGAATTGCACGAAAATCACTTGTAGGGCCAAATCCACCAGAATGTTGACCAAAACCAACGAAACCCAGTTCTGCAACTAAATCCGCCAATTTGTTATCATACTCACCGTATGGGTATGCAAATAATTTATGGCTCACACCCACTTCTTCTTTAATTTTAGCTTCCGCCGAAAGGATATTATCCCGCATTCGCGATAACCATTCACGCTCGCTTTCACCGCCTTCTCGGCGCGGTAAATGCCCATGGTCAAGGGTATGATTCGCAATAACCACACCTTCCTCATGCAATTCCCGTATTTGATCCCAACTCATGTATTGCCCGGGCCGAGAGCCAACTGGATCCGTGGTTACGAACAAAGTCCATGGAACATCAAACTCATTCAGAATCGGCCTGCCATTGGTAAAAATATTTTGATATGCATCATCAAATGTAATCACCACTGATTTTTCCGGGATATCCTTCTCGCCTCTAGCCGCTGCAATCGCATCACGAATATCAATTACAGTGAAATCGTTATCACGCAAATATTCTAGATGCTGACGCAATTCGTCGGCAGTGACACTGGTAATACGCGGTGTACTATCGCTTACATGATGGTAAAGCAATATAGATGCATGCGCGTTTTCACTGGCATAACTTGAGCTTGGTGAACACCCTACTAAGCTGGCAAAAAGTGTTAAGATAAAAGCAAAACGTCCAATACGCATCGAGTATCTCCGGAGCAATAGAAATGTCTACATCCTCAACATGGCTGGGCCGCTGGCAAGATCATCAGCGCATTTTTGCGATTGCGCTACCGATGATGATCTCAAATATCTCGGCACCCATGTTGGGATTAATTGATACCGCAATCATAGGGCATTTACCGGATGCTATCTACCTTAGCGCTGTAGCCCTTGGCGCAATGACCCTAAGTTTTATCTATCTTCTTGCGGTATTTCTGCGCATGTCTACTACCGCCGTGGTTGCTAATGCATTCGGAGCAAACGATCTCAACGCCCAGCAAAAGCACTTTCTACACGGCATCATTTTTGCGCTTGTGATCGGTCTCGGTATTATCCTTCTATCTCCCCTGCTCCCGTTTATTTTGGAGTTTTTATTTTCAGTAGAAGGAGAGCTTTTAGGGTTAACTCAAGATTACATTCAAATCCGAGTTTGGGCAGCTCCAGCTGCACTCATCAACTTAGTTGTTTTAGGCGTTTTGCTCGGGCGGCAACAAGCAAAAGCAGCAATGTTCCTCGTGATATTCACAAATTTAGTGAATGTAGTCGGCGATGTAATTCTTATTATTGGCCTTGATATGCACGTTCATGGCGCCGCTTGGGCTTCATTCGCTGCTGAATGGAGCACTGCGATCATAGGGCTTTTAATTGTAAGTAAGCACTTACATATAGGTAGACTTCCAAAGCTACAATGGAATGGATTAACTTTACTCGCCCGCATGAACGGAGATATCTTTATTCGCTCTCTGGCGCTGCAACTTTGCATGGTGATGATGACTGGTTATGCCAGCTATTACGGGACCACCATTGTTGCTGCGAATGCTGTTTTGATGCAGTTCTTGGTATTAATCTCACTTGGTCTCGATGGTATCGCTTATTCGGTAGAAGCGCTTATCGGTCAAGCCAAAGGACAAAAAAGTACGAGCCAAATTCAGCGTTGGTATCGACTATGCTTGCTTTGGTCAATTCTCTTTGCTTGTGTTTATAGTTTGGTGTTCTGGAGTTTCGGTTCACAGATCATTGCGTTAATTACCAATATTCCTGAAGTAATCGCAAACGCCCGCACATATTTGCCGTGGCTAATCGCCCTGCCGTTACTGGCACACTGGAGCTACTTCTTTGATGGCGTATTCATTGGTTTAGGGGCGAGTAAGGCAATGCGAAATACAATGCTAATAGCATCCTTAGGTGTGTTCCTACCGATTTGGGCATTAACAAACTGGTTCACTGAGCTGAACAATCATGGGCTTTGGTTGGCGCTTTCTGCATTTATGGCTGCCCGCGGGTTAAGCCAGTGGTTTTGGCTACGGCAAAACCGTGAATCTTTCGTTTAATTAAACAAACGGCTGATATAAAAATGCCGCCCACAAATAATTTGCGGGCGGCAAAAAGGCTAATACAACTAAGCCCAGGGGGAAATTACTCTTCTGAAACGAAGTCGTCCATTAGAATTAGCTGTGGTAATAAGCCACCACCTGTAGCGTCAACAGCAATTGCCGTGTACAAACCGCCACCGGCTAAATCTAACATTACCGGACCAATCGCTGCGTCTTTTGTATCCGCTAAGGTAACAGTTACAAAATACTCGCCCGGAGTTAATGCAACGTTGCCTGTGAACTGGATATCTTCAGCGTTGAAATCAACTCCGGCGAAAGCTGGCGTAGCTTCGCTAATATCATCTGTAGCCGTTACATAGATATCAACCGGGCCAGCTGCTGGTGATGCGTGTACGATGCGTACTTGCGCAGCAGTAGCGATGCGGCGATTGAAATCTTGAATTACAGCAGCTGTAATAGTTTCTTCAGTTAATTCACCAACTGCCAACACACTGTATTGAAGTGAGTTTTCTAACGGTAAATCAGCTTCGATAACCGTAGTATCGGTGCCTGCAGCATTTACTTTAACGTTGTAAGTATCAGCAGCAAGGTTGATATAATCCGAGAATGCTAAGAACGGCACATCGGTAAGTGCAGCACCATCGTTAACCAACACATCCACGTTCGGTGCATCTGCAACTGCGTGAACCACTCGAACGTCAGCACCCGTATCCGCAGAATAGAGCACTGAAGAGGCTTCGCCATCTGCAAGCAACAACGCGATTGGGCGATCTGAACTATTGGCTGCAACATTTGGCGTTGCTGTTACAAATAAGTCAGCACCATCTGGCAATGAAACTTCACCAGAATCGAACACTAGTGCTTCTGGATCTCCAGCTACCGTGATGCGAATCTGATAATCGCCAGCAACTACTTCTACTTGGTCGGTATAATCTTGGTATGCCAACGTTGCTGTAGGCTGTGCCGCTGTTAAATCGGCGCCGAATTCGGTTACAAACACATCTACCGTTAGGTCAACTGGAACACCGTGCAGCACTTGTAAACGTGCATTACCATCACCCACATCCGAAATCGGGTTTGCCACTACTAATGGTTCAAGTGTTTCCTCGGCTACAGAGCCTAAAGCGAAAACGTCATAACGAGTGTCAGCATCAAGTTCTAGGTCAAGTGGACCAATTACAGTTGCCGTCGTATCATCAGGTAAGATTGCGTCAACACCGACGCTATAATCACCCTCTTCAACCGTAGCTAAACCAGAAGATACCTGATAATCTACGTTTTCTAAGAAGTTCTCACCGTTTACTGTAATGTTAACGGCTGGAGCATCGGCTGCAGCATGATGTACACGCAATTGAAAATCCCCAAGTGGATCCGGGGTTGGCGGGTTTGGAGTTTCTACTTCAGGTGCACTGCTACTGTTACAAGCTGCGAGTGCTAATGCTAAAGCAGAAACACTCAGTGTTTTTGTGATTCTGTTCATGTTCGTATCCTCGTTTTGATTGTCAGCAACGATTATTTACGGGAGGTACGCATGAGCAGGATCACAAATCACTAACAAAAGATCTCAAATATGTTCAGAGCAATTCTAACATTTTTTGTCGGCGTAACTCTTATCCTATTGATTTTAGGTGCTATTAGCACGAGCTTACAACCCCATCCTCCTGCGAAAGATCATTCAAAAAATACACAATCTTTACATTTAGATAGCCAAAATACTGACGAAATAGTGGTTCGAAGTGAGCAACCATTACCAGCAGAAAGCGCAAATAATTCGGAACCAGATGAATCAAATAAAAACTCTACCGTTCAAGATCCCTCAGACATTACCGAACAACAAGTTGCGAAAGAAATAGAAGTACTTTTAGAAAGCGAAGCAAACTTAACAAATATAATCGAAACGAATATTTCGCTACTCGGAAAGCTGGGTAGTTCAGCGGCTTTTCTAAGCCATCAAACCTTGCTTCGAAAAATTAACAGCACGGAACGTATCCAACCCATCTCTATTGTATGTTCCAACACTCGCTGCAATGTTCTTGTGTATGGTGCAAGTGCAGATATAGCGGAAGCTTTCGCGAATACCCTCATTCATGAAGAAATTGACAACATTAACGTGCTCGGCGGGAAATATCGGATTTTTCGCGAGGAAGATTATGATTTCGCCCATGTTGTGCTAGAAGTAACAGAGGCAAATTAACGCTCACTTCGTAAACCTACAAAGCGAGCGTTCGTTAAATTAATAGTATGAGTGTTCACCACGAGAATGCTCGGTAATATCACGAACACCATTCAATTCACCAGGGAAACGCTCTAATAATTGCTTTTCGATACCTTCTTTCAAGGTAACATCAACCATCGAGCAACCATTACAACCGCCGCCGAATTGTAAAATAGCAATGCCATCGCTGGTGATTTCAGACACCATCACTTGTCCACCATGGCTAGCAAGCTGCGGGTTCACTTCCGATTGAATTACATATTCAACACGCTCGATCAGCTCTGCATCATCGGATACTTTTTGAGCCTTTGCGTTTGGTGCTTTCAATGTGAGCTGTGAGCCAAGTTCCTGCTGCACAAAATCAATCTCTGCTTCCTGCAAGAACGGAGCACTTTCAGCATCTACTACCGCATCAAAGCCTTCGAAGTTTAAACGAATATCGCTCTCTTCTACCGAATCTTGTGGCGCATAAGATACACCGCACTCTGCATTTGGCCGACCCGGATTCACCACAAATACACGAATATTCGTGCCGTCTTCTTGGCGGCTTAATAATTCGCGAAAATGAGATTGAGCGGATTCAGAAATTGTAATCATGCACATCACCTTCTATTCAATACTTCCCGAGCATTCAGATACCCGAGTAATTTAGTAGGGTTTATTCTATCGCATCAGAGCGTCATTGCATAGTAACTCTATTGGCTGTAGCCCTTATATTTGTTAAGTTCAATGCAACATAAATCAGGAGTTGAACTTGATGAAAACCACAAGCCTTTCAGTTTATCGCCGTTTCACGGCATTTGTAGTGGCCACCGTTGCGCTGAGTTGCTCAGCGTTGGCGGCAGACCTAGATTATTATCTTCCAAATAATGTTACCTATGATCAAAGCATCACTAAACCAGCTGAAGCGCTGGGCTTCGAGGTGGGTGAATGGCACGTTCGACCAGAGCAAATCGCTCGGTACATGGAGATCCTTGCCGAGCAATCTGATCGCATTACCTTAGAAATAACGGGGCGTAGCCACGAGTTTCGGCCAATGATGGTGCTGAAAATCAGTGCTCCTGAGAATCAAAATCGGCTAGAGGAAATGCGCCAGCAACATTTAGCAGTTTCTGACCCAAGCCAAAGTGTAAATGCAAAAGAAGCGCCTTTGGTTATTTATATGGGTTATAGCGTACACGGCGATGAATCATCTGGCTCGAACGCTGCTGTACTCGCTGCTTACTACTTAGCTGCAGCGCAAGGACCCGAAATAGATGCTTGGTTAGATAACACCGTAATCTTATTCGATCCAATGTATAACCCAGATGGCTTAGCGCGCTTCGCAACTTGGGTAAACCAATATAAAAGTATGACACCCGGCGCTGATAGCCAACATCGCGAACATCAGCAAGATTGGTTACGTGGCCGCCAAAACCATTACTGGTTCGATTTGAACCGCGATTGGTTACTACTGCAGCATCCTGAATCCCAGGCGCGTATTGCTACGTATCAAGCGTGGATGCCAAACGTACTTACCGATCATCACGAAATGGGCACGGATTCTACCTACTTCTTCCAGCCAGGTATTCCTTCACGTAAAAATCCACTTACACCCGATGAAAATGTACGTTTAACTGAACGTCTTGCTGAGTTCCACGGCGATGCTTTAGATGAAATTCAAAGTCTGTATTACACCGAAGAATCCTTTGATGATTTCTATTATGGTAAAGGCTCTAGCTATCCTGATGCACAAGGCACCGTGGCTATTCTCTTTGAACAAGCGTCTTCCCGTGGGCATTTGCAAGAATCCATTAACGGTGATGTTTCGTTCCCGTTCACCATTCGCAATCAGTTCGTAACTTCGTTATCCACTATTCAAGGTGCGATTGCAGAACGCGAGTGGCTACTTGATTACCAACAACGCTTCTTTAAAGAAAATATGGAGCTCGCGCGGAAAGAAGACTTTGATGGCTACCTATTAAGAGAGGCAGATGAAGGCCGTATGCATGAGCTTTTGAATATTCTGCGCGCTCATAACATTGATGCATACCCAGTTACTGAAAGTTTTAGCGTTAATGATGAAACCTATAACCCCGGTGAAGCCTTCTATGTTCCAATTCGCCAGCGTAACTATCGTCTGTTGAAAGGCGCTTTCACAACGCGTCAAGATTTTCCAGATAATACGTTTTACGATGTATCTGCATGGACATTACCCATGGCATTCAACGTAGAATTCAGTGAAGTTCGCCAAAATCGTCGCTTCCGTGTTGGTGACACGGCATGGAATGGCGCCAGTGATTTCGAAGCCAATGAGCTTGCTGAAACCAACGTAGGCTACATTTTTAGCTGGGAACCCCACTTTTCGCCGCGGGTATTAAATCACTTATTGAAAAAAGGGATTCATGCTCGGTTAGCAGTGGATGATATTACCGTCAACACGCCAAATGGCGGTGAGCAATTTAGCCGTGGCGCAGTAATCGTAACGCGTGCATATCAAGAAAAACCATGGCAAGAAGTGCAATCGGCACTCGCAGAATTAGCCGATGCAAACCGCGTTCGCGTTCACACAATTACGAGCGGCATGACCTCTACCGTAGGTATGGATGTTGGTAGCGGAAGTATTCGTCCCGCCACCGAACCAAAAGTAATGTTGGTGATAGGCGATGGCGTTAATCTGCAAGAAGCGGGTGAAACTTGGTATTACTTTGATAGAGATTTAAATATCCCAGTAACCATGATCGAAACCCAACGTTTAGATCGCTCAGATATTAGCCGGTATACCCACATTGTTTTAGTTGATGGTAATCACCGTAACTTAAGCGATCGCTTCAAAGGCGAATTGCAACAGTGGGTGCGTAGCGGTGGCACATTAATAGGGCAGAAAGGCGGCGCTCGATGGATGAGCGAAAATGACTTGCTATCAACAACGGTTGTTCCTAGTGATGAATTCCGCGCAAAATTCAGCACGGAAGGCCTCACTTATGGTGATCGCAATGATTACTTCGGCCAACAACGTATTGCAGGTGCTATTTTCAATAGCACACTCGATTTAAGCCATCCTTTAACGGTAGGTTTCACTCGGGAAACGTTGCCGATGTTCAAAAATAGTACTATTGCCTTCACGAACAGCGAAAGTCCGTTCGTAGATGTGGCGAAATACGCAGAAGAACCCGTGTTCGCAGGCTATACTTCACAAGGCAACCGGGAAGTACTGAGCGAGCGCACCACAGTACTTGCGCACCGTTATGGTGGCGGTCGTGTGATAGGTTTCGCCGATAACGTGAATTTCCGTGGATACTTCTGGGGAACCTCAAAACTAATGGCGAATGCTATCTTCTTTAGCCAATATGCCTACGGCACCGCTGGTGATGAAGAAGAAGAGGAAGAAGACGAGGACGCGCACGCTCATTAATATCTATTTTGCTGATATAGTGCGGCGCTGACTGATATTATCCACCCCTACGTGAAACTTTTTGTTTCGCCTAGGGGTGTTTTCAGTAAGGAACCGCAATGCCAAACGAGCAAGCAGATTCACCACACAAGCCTAACCGAGCTGTTGCTGGGCAACTTCGCTTTCAAGGAAAACCGGCTAAATGGCCCGACCTAATTAAATCTGGCCAACGTATTTTTATCGGCTCACATGCTGCTGTCCCCCACGCTCTCATCCATAACTTACTTGCCAACAGTAATTACCTACACGATGTAGAAATTGTGCAAGTAGCCGCATTTGGCGATAACCAATGGGCTGAACCCAAGTACCTGCGGAATTTTAAGGTAAACACGCTCTTTATCGGCGGTGAGCAAGTTCGTAAAGCGGTGGCTGAAGGTCGCGCTGATTATACGCCGGCGTTTATGTCGGATATTCCCTCACTCTTCACCGATGAAATACTCCCGCTCGATGCGGCACTCATTATGGTGAGCCCTGCCGATGAGCACGGCTATCATTCTTTGGGTGTTTCCGTGGATATCGTTTCCGCCGCTTTACGCAGCGCAAAAATGGTTATTGCCCAAGTAAACCCGCAAATGCCAGTAACTTTTGGCCAAGCCTTTATTCACCGTGGGCAGATCGATGCTCTTTTCTATGCCAGCGAACCATTGTTAGAAATTCATCCTCCGGAGCTCGATCCGGTTACCGAACGCGTTGGCCAATATGTTTCGCTTTTAATCAATGATGGTGCCACCATTCAGATAGGCTTTGGAAAAGTATGTGAAGCTACACTGCGATATTTAAATAACCATAAAGATCTTGGTGTACACAGTGAACTCATTACCGATGGCATTATGGAGCTGATGCTCAGTGGGGTTATTAACAACCGCAAGAAAACTTTCCATCAACATAAAGTAGTCACGAGTTTTTGTATTGGCACGCAACGCTTATATGATTATGTGAATCACAATCCGCATATCGGCTTTTATCCCAGCGAGTATGTAAATTCACCGGCCAATATTTCACGCAACGAGAATATGATCTCGATTAACAGTGCCATTGAAGTCGATTTAACCGGGCAAGTTGTATCCGATTCCATCGGCTATCAGTTCTACTCAGGTATCGGCGGCCAAGTGGATTTCAGCCGTGGCGCTTCTATGAGCCAAGGCGGGAAGCCTGTAATCGCACTGCCTTCAACCGCAGAAAACGGTACTATATCGCGCATTGTGCCGCATATTACCGAAGGTGGTGGCGTGGTAACCTCGCGAGCGCATGTATATTACGTAGTCACTGAATTTGGAGTGGCCTCTTTACGCGGAAAAAGTATCCGCGAACGAGCACTTGAGCTCATTCGTGTAGCGCATCCAAAGTTCCGTCCGCAATTACTCGAAGAAGTGCGTAAACACTATTATGTTCCTCATTATCAGGTGCACACGCCAGTCGAAATTCCTGAGCTCGGCGATGTGGGCTTTAAGAAAATTGATATCAACGGCGAAGCATACGATTTGCGCCCGTTAAACCCGAGTGATGAACGGCGCCTACAAGAGTTTTTCTATTCCCACACCAAAGAAACCCTGCAAATGCGTTACAACACGATTCCTACTCAGATGAACCGAGAAAAATCGTGTAATCTCGTGAGCGTTGACCAATCCAAAGATCTCGCATTATGTATCGTGCGCCAGAAAGGATCCATGTCACAAATACAAGCTGTGGGCCGCTACTACCTGAGCCGCGATGGTGAGAACTGTGAAGCAGCCTTCGTAACTCGAGAAAACAATCAAGGCAAAGGCATGGCTAAATTGTTACTAACTGAAATGATTCGTATCGCCAAAATTCGCGGTGTGAAAACTATGCTCGCTTATGTTCGAGCTGAAAATCAGAAGATGTTGGCAGTATTTGAGAAAGCTGGATTTGTTCGAACGCCAGCAGACGAGCCAGGTGAAGTCAATTTAGAGCTTTCATTAATCAAAACCTAACGTTGAGGTGTGGTGAGTAATGTCGATTACCGTATTTAGCCATAGCGCTTGTAACCTGCACAAGGTTACTGAAGTTCACCCAGAGTGCCCCGAGCGATTGGGCGCTGTAAATGATCAATTGATTCGCTCTGGTATGGAGTATGTATTAACGCAAAAAGAAGCCACGCCCGCGCGCAAGGAAGATTTATATCGCGCTCACGATGTTAGCTACGTAAACGATGTCTTCGCTAGAGCTCCCCAAAACGACGAGGAGCACATCTGGCTTGATCCTGACACCCTGATGAGTAGCGGCTCATTACAAGCCTTTCTGCACGCTGCTGGCAGTGGCATTAACGGCATTGACGAAATTATGACAAGCGATAATCAAAAAGCCTTTTGCGCGGTACGGCCACCCGGCCACCACGCTACTCGTAGCGCCGCTATGGGCTTTTGTGTATTTAACAATATCGCCGTAGCAGCCTGCTATGCTATGGCGAAATATCCGGTTGCGCGTATTGCTATTGTTGATTTCGACGTCCACCACGGCAATGGCACCGAAGATATTTTTAGCCAAGATGAGCGCGTGCTATTTTGCTCGTCGTTTGAACACCCGCTCTACCCAAACACTGGGGCTGATACCATTAGCCCTCACATTATCAATATTCCTATGCCTGCCGGTTCGGAAGGATTTGAATGGCAAGCTGCAGTGGCTGAACGCTGGTTTCCGGCTATTGATGCTTTTGCGCCTGATCTTATTTTGGTGTCAGCTGGCTTTGATGGCCACATGGAAGATGATATGTCGCAATTCAATTTGCGCGAAGATGATTATTTTTGGATCGGCAAGGAATTGAAAAAGCTCGCTGATAACCATTGCCAAGGGCGCATATTGGCTATGCTTGAGGGCGGGTACGATATGAGTTCTCTGGGCCGCAGTGTAGTCGCGTTTTTAAAAGGCATTTCATAACCAAGATTAACCTTCAGCTGCGTTTACGTACGTTTTTTCGGTGTATAGGCCAGAGCCCAAGCATCTACTAAACAAGGCCTCTGTTGTTTTAATGCAGCCGCAACGGCGTTTACTGTTGCGCCGCTCGTAATCACATCATCGATAATGGCGAGCCGGGCATAGCCTGGTTTTTCAATACATCGAAATGCTCCGCTGACATTTGTTTTCCGTTCAGCTGCGGTTAAGCGGTGGCTCGCGCGCGTGGGGCGCCTGCGCATCGGATAGATAACGGGAATACCTAGTATTTGGCCGAGCTTCTCCGCAATAATACCAGCTTGGTTATAACCACGTTTATACCAGCGCAAATTCCCTAACGGCACCGGCACTAGGGCATCGGGTAAATAGATCTTTTCCTGCCGATACAAACTCACTACTTGCGCGGCTAATAAAGGCGCAAAACAATCGGCCAAAGCGGGCTGGCGGCTATATTTATACTGCTGCACCCAGCGCGTTACCGGGTTTTCGTACGAAAGTGCAGCACACCATAAACGGCAGGGGCTAATCGGCTTTTGTTCGTGGTTTAGCTGCGCTGCTAAATCACCACAACAACGCGGTGGCAAGCGCGGTAAATCGGTGAAGCAGAATTCGCAAACACCAAACTGCAAAACCGCAGGTTGCTCACACAACCAACATATTCCGCTGTTTCCGATTTTGCGCAATTCTTGCCAAAGCTTTAACATAGCCACTATCTCCCGTTACAGCATTCAAATTCAAGGTAGTTATTAATGGCAAAGCATTCCGCAAATTTGAGCCTTAACGTACAAGGTTCTGGCGAGCCTATCGTGTTACTCCATGGCTGGGGGTTGAACCAAGCGATTTGGTTTCCTATTCGTGAACTTCTCGTGCAACGATTTCAAGTGATTACCGTTGATCTTCCAGGTTTTGGTGAATCAGGTTGGAACGCAGGTGATGACGATTTTCAACAGGCATGTTCGCGCGTGATGGAGCAATTAATTGATTGCATCGAGAAGCCTTTTCATTTGGCGGGCTGGTCTTTAGGCGGTTTATTCGCTACCCAAATGGCGCTTGATTATCCAACGTATATTAAGCGTCTTACTACGATATCCAGTTCACCCTGCTTTATGGCACGTGGCGATTGGCCGGGAATTAAACAAGAAACCTTAGAAGCGTTTCGCTATCAACTCACCAACGATTTCCAAAAAACACTCGAACGCTTTCTGGCGGTGCAGGCATTAGGTAGCCCTGCAGCGCGAGAAGAAATTAAAACCATGCGTAAATTACTTGCGGAGCGTCCAGAACCGCATCCTCAGGCTTTAATTGCAGGATTGCGTTGGTTGGCAGAGGTTGATCTTCGCGAATCCATAGCGCAGCTTTCAGTGCCCTTATTGCGCATGTATGGCCGACGGGATAGCCTAGTACCTGTTGCAACTAGCGATGCGGTAACGCAATATCTGCCAAGTACCTTTTCTGAGCCGCAAGCGCTTGCACCAAACATGATCAATGCGCCTGCACCCATTCAATTTAATGAAAGTGCACACGCACCGTTTTTCACAGAACCCGATAAGTTCGTTGCTGAACTCTATCGTTGGCACTTAGGGCAGTAAAACGAGTTCCGCTGACCAATGCGAACTTGTTTTATAATCGTTTCGCAGTTTAAGCAAGGTTCTCCGGCGCGGCCATAAACCGCCAGCTCCTGCTTAAAATACCCCGGTTTACCATCGGCTTGGGTGAAATCTTTTAACGTTGTACCACCTTGTTGAATGGCGCGAGCAAGAACCACTTTGATTACATCAGCCAGCCGCTGGTATCGTGCCTTGCTCACTTTGCCAGCCGCTCGGCGTGGATCAATACCCGTAGCAAATAATGCTTCGTTGGCATAAATGTTGCCTACTCCCACCACGATCGCATTATCCATAATAAAGCTTTTCACCGGCGTAGCCTTGCCACGAGAAAGTGCGAACAATCGGGCACCATCAAAATCATCGGTTAAAGGTTCGGGGCCAAGGCTGGCAAGCAGCACATGGGTTTCATCAAGAGCTTGCCATAACACCGCACCAAACCTTCTTGCATCGTTTAAGCGTAAGCTATAGCCATTCTCAAGTTCCAGCTCAAAGTGATCATGCTTTTGCCGCGGTGCCTCAGTAGGAAGTACGTGCAATTTTCCCGACATTCCCAAGTGAATAATGAGCGTGCCGTGCACGCAATCTAGCAATAAATATTTTGCCCGCCGGCGAATAGCCACTATCTCCTCACCTTGCAGTAACTGCACGGTTTCTGGAATGGGCCAACGTAAGGTGGGGAACCATACACGAACTGCTTTAACTCTTTGCTGTAATACGTGCGGCGTAATCCCTAAACGGCTTACTTCAACTTCTGGTAATTCAGGCATACACTATCCAATTGAATTATAACTAACTATTTTTATACCCTCGGGCGCTATTGAAACGTATATTAGCGCTCCGAATAAATCGAAACGTGGCATTTTCACAGCATTTCACGGAAACAAAGCATACATGAACCCGGTTCTTGATTCACTGCATGAAGCACAAGGCGAGCTCACTACCGAGATCGATGATGAGCAATGGCTTGCTCAGTTCGATGCGCTCGCCGATTTTGGCTATGTGATCATTGAGAATTTTTTACCAAATCACGAAGCCGCCGCACTCTATAACTATGCGGCAAACCTTAGCGAACCTGATTGGAATATTGCCGGTATTGGCCGTGAGCAACAGCATACATTGAATACGCGCGTGCGCAGTGATCAGATTCGTTGGCTACACCCCGAAGTACCCGCTGAGGCTATTTATTTAAACACCCTGAACAACTTACGGGTACGCCTGAACCGCCGCCTCTTCATGGGATTATTCGACTATGAGTGCCACCTAGCACGCTACCAACCCGGCGCATTTTATAAAAAGCACTTAGATGCATTTAAAGGCCGCAGCAACCGCGTGCTTACTACGGTGTATTATTTAAATCCGGAGTGGCGTGCCGAAGATGGTGGAGAATTAGTTATTTATGGGGCAAACGACGAAATACTGGAAACGGTATTGCCGAAACAAAATACGCTAGTGGTGTTTTTAAGCGATACTTTCGTGCACGAAGTAAAAACCGCTTATCGAGAGCGGTTCAGCATAACTGGCTGGTTCCGCCACAATGCATCGAACGCGCACAGGGTAGATCCTCCGGTATAAATCTACTTTGCAATGATTGAAAACAAAACCGCCAGCACGTTGTGCTGGCGGTTTTGTTTGCGCTTATGCTTTACGCATGGGTTGCAACTTCATGTATGTAGCACTACGCCATAACCATTCCATCGGTCCGTATTGATAACGCTGTAACCACCAAGTACTAAACCACAACTGGCCAGCATACAATGCAATCGCCATTACCGTAGTAGCAAAGCGGCCAAACTCACCGTATAGGCCAAAGCCGTAACCGTAAAATAACGTGGTAAATACAATCGAATGAGTAAGGTAATTGGTAAGAGCCATACGCCCTGCGGGAGCCAGGTGCTGAAGCCACTTTTTACCACCTAAGAAAAGTAGAGCAATGATACCCATGTAGGCAAAGCATAAGCCAATGTTTGCAATGGCCTGCAGCAAGAAAATCAACGCGCCCTGATAGTCGGGTATCATCATCTCTATATCTAAGCCATAGATACCGATAATTAAAGCACTCGGTAAACCAAATAGGCCACCAAACATCACCATATTACGAATGGCTTTACGATGTTCACGCGGATTGGTAAAAATTCCTGCCCGAGCAAACGCAGCACCTATAAGCATTGTTCCTAGAATTGTAGGTATAAAGAATATAATACCACCACCGCCATACAGGAGCGCGATTTCAGATAACCGATACTGCACTACTTCAGCATAAGTACCACCAATATACACTTCGTGGCCCATAGCTATCATTTGCTGCATTTCAATTCTAGATTGCTCGAAATCGGCGAGCATTTCCGGACCGGCGGCAGAATTCAAGCCCATCTGAATTCCCCAGGCGCCGAGACAAAACAGCAATACTGGAATAATGATGAATGCCGCTCCCAATTTCCATAAATGCCTGGGCGAGGTTTTAACAAATAATAATAAGAACACACCAACAATGGCGTAATTCAACAAAATATCGCCACCCCAGATATAAACAATGTGCACTAAACCAAACAACGCCAACACAAAAATACGCCGGAAGAACAGAAAGCGTGGTGAATTGGTTTTTTCCATTGCCCGATCAAGGAACAATACGAAGCCCATACCAAACAATAACGAGAACATGGTGTAGAATTTACCTTGCACAAAGGTGTAAACGCCCCATGCAGTAGCATAATCCAAACCAACTTGTTCCGTATTAAAGCCATGCATCATTTCCGCTAAAGGCCGCTGAAAGTATTCAATATTCATCAGCAAAATGCCAAGCAATGCAAAGCCACGAATTATATCGAGTAAGTGAATGCGCTCTTGGGGCGCAATGGGGGTTGCCGTACTCATAGTGAGCCTCTAATTTTAAGTATTGTTATGGGAGCTACATATATTGTGAAAACGGAAAAAGATTAGTAGCTAACGTAGATTTCGGCAAGAAATAAAATGTAACAAAAGTGCACCTAATTCTCGTGCTGCGGGCACAAAAAAACCCGCCTGAGCGGGTTTTTTATGTTTAAAACAAACTAACACCAAGTTCAATTACTTGATTTTAGCTTCTTTAAACATTACATGCTTACGAACTACTGGATCAAATTTCTTGATCTCGAATTTCTCAGGCATGTTACGTTTGTTCTTATCTGTGGTGTAGAAGAATCCAGTACCAGCAGAAGAAACCAGACGAATTTTATCGCGCATCGTATTATTCCTTTCGTTCTAGCCGGTATTAAACCCGGACGCCTTTCGCACGCAAATCAGATAATACGGAATCGATACCGTTTTTATCGATGATACGCATACCTTTGGTAGAAATGCGTAGTTTCACCCAACGCTTTTCGCTTTCAACCCAAAACCGGTGGCTTTGAAGGTTTGGCAGGAAACGACGGCGGGTCGCATTGTTCGCGTGTGAGCGGTTATTACCAACCACTGGCCGCTTTCCTGTTACTTGACATACTCGTGACATGTTCGTTACTCCGAAATTGCTTTGCAAGCTCGCCTAATCGCCCTGATGGCCTTGCCCTATAAATCGAGGGCGCAATTTATACTAAAAAACGCCGCTAAAAACAAGCTTTACCGGATATTTTTTATGCTCAATAAGTGTTCCCAGCATGGAAAAGCCTTTATAACCAACCTCTTTCAGCAAAAGAGACAGTTTCGCCAGCACCAATAACAAAGTGGTCTAGCAAGGCCACGTCAATGGTACTGAGTGCTTCTCGGATTCGAGTTGTTACTCGTTGATCTGCTTGACTCGGCTCAGCCACACCTGAGGGGTGGTTGTGCGCTAAGATTACAGCAGCTGCATTGTGGCGCATCACTAATTTAATGATTTCCCGTGGGTAAACAGGAGCCGCATTGATAGTGCCGTAAAACAGCTCGCAATAATGCAGCAAACGATGCTGACTGTCCAGTAATAGTATCGCGAAAACCTCGCGATCTTGATGCCGGAGTTGCGCCGCCAAATAATCTTTTACCATCTCCGGCCGAGTGAACCCTTCGCCACTTCGTAGCGAGCTAGCCAAGTAACGCCGAGTTAGCTCTAAAATGGCTTGAATTTGCATTGAGCGGGCCAACCCGATTCCGGGAATTTCAAGTAAGCGCTCTTTCGATAGTGATAACAGCCCACCTAATCCGCCCGCCGTTTTTAATACATCGCGGCTCCAAGTTATTACATCTTTGCCACCACTGCCGGTGCCAAATAACACCGCGAGTAATTCAGCCTCGGTAAGGCTTGCCGAGCCAAATGTAGCAAGCTTCTCGCGAGGTCGTTCATGTGCTTCCCACTCTTTAATCAACACCTTTGCCGGTGCTTCTAAATCAGGCGCAGCGTGTGGCATCAACAAACCGCCTGCGAGCGTTTCCGGTAGTATGGGCGCTCGCGAACCGGATGTATCCCGCCGCCATTCTTCGCTGCCGTTGCCTAAATCCAACTCGGGTTGGTTTGCTGCCACTTCTGCTACGTTACTGGCAATGGCTGTTTCCGTACATTTTGTTACCATTGGAACCTCCTGTTCCCCTTACTAGTTTCAATCCACACTCGTCAAAACAATCCGCATCGTGTTATCTTTACGGTAAGTATTTACTTACATGGATACAACTATGGCGAGCCTTACAAACCGTAAGTTATTGCTGATTGTTACCGGCGGTATCGCAGCCTACAAAACGCCTGAGCTAGTGCGGCGTTTAAAAGACGAAGGCACCGAAGTGCGTGTCGTGATGACAAAGGGCGCAAAAGCCTTTATAACACCACTCACGCTGCAAGCTGTTTCCGGTAACCCAGTGCATGATGATTTGCTTGATCCCGCCGCAGAAGCGGCTATGGGCCATATAGAATTGGCACGTTGGGCTGATCTTATCGTGGTAGCCCCTGCTTCTGCGAGTGCCATGGCACGCTTAGCTCATGGCTTCGCTGACGACCTATTCAGCACCCTTTGCCTTGCTACCGATGCTCCGGTTGCACTAGTACCCGCAATGAACCGCTTGATGTGGTCGGCTCCAGCGACTCAACGCAACCTGGAACTGCTGCAAGATGATGGCAAACTAATTTGGGGGCCGAATGAAGGTTCTCAAGCCTGTGGCGAAACGGGTGCCGGGCGCATGTTAGAACCTCACGAAATTCTGCAGCAAATTCAAGAATTCTTTACTGCTACGCGCTCACTACACCAAGAGAGCACGGAGAACGAAGGCTTATTGCTAGGTAAACGCGTATTAATTACCGCAGGCCCTACTCGGGAAGCCATCGACCCAGTACGCTACTTAAGCAACCACAGTTCTGGAAAAATGGGGTTTGCGCTTGCAGCTGCCGCGGCACGTGAAGGTGCTGAGGTAACGTTAGTGGCAGGCCCTTGCCAACTTTCCACGCCCGCAGGTGTGCGCAGAATCGATGTGATCAGTGCGAACGAAATGCACGAAGCGGTTGCGAATGCTTTGGCTCAGCAAGATCTTTTCATTGGGTGCGCAGCTGTAGCCGATTTTCGTCCGGCAAGCATTGCTGAACAAAAAATGAAAAAACAAGATGGCGAAAACGAAATGCACATTGCGCTGGTAAAAAACCCCGATATTCTAGCTTGGGTTGCGCAACAAGAAGGTGCCCCATATTGTGTTGGCTTTGCCGCAGAAACGGAAAATGTTGAAGCGTACGCTCGCAAAAAGCTTGAACGAAAAGGTATTCAAATGATTATTGCCAATGATGTCAGCAACTCAGATCTTGGCTTCAATAGCGATAACAATGCCGTGGTGGCTATCTCTGCAGATTCAGAGCAACATATAGCAACGAACACCAAAGCTGAAATAGCAAAGCAGCTTATTGCGCTGATTAGCAGCAAACTGTAACGATTATTTTAGGTTTTACTATTTACTACATTTTATTCTCACTAGATTTTACGCTAACTAGAAAATGAGCAACGTATGAGCAAAGCAATTGATGTAAAAATCCTTGATCCACGTGTAGGCAAAGAATTCCCACTCCCTACTTATGCTACACCCGGCTCTGCTGGCCTAGATTTGCGGGCCTGTATCGGCGAGGCTATTGTGCTTGAGCCTGGGCAAACAGAGCTTGTGGGTACTGGTTTAGCGATTCATATCGCTGATCCTGGCTTGGCCGCCACCATTCTGCCCCGCTCGGGCTTAGGCCATAAGCACGGAATCGTATTGGGAAATCTGGTGGGCTTAATTGATTCTGATTATCAAGGCGAATTGAAAGTATCGGTATGGAACCGCGGAAACTCGGCGTTTACCATTGAACCGGGTGAGCGTATCGCGCAATTAGTGATTATTCCGGTGGTTCAAGCCGATTTTAATTTAGTAAGTGAGTTCAGTGATAGTGATCGCGGCACCGGCGGTTTTGGCTCATCCGGCCGTCATTAAAAGCTTAGTTACAGAAGAAATGAAACAAAAATAAATCAAAATAAACGGCAACATAATAAGCCGTAAAATAATTCAGGGAAAACACGCATGACCACACAACGGAAATCCAATCGCCGCGAGGAGATTCTCGGTACGCTCGCGTACATGTTAGAAACTCATCTTGGGCAACCGATTACTACCGCAAAATTAGCAGCTGAAGTAGGCGTTTCTGAAGCCGCGTTGTATCGGCACTTTCCGTCAAAAGCGAAAATGTTCGACGACCTTATCACCTACATCGAAGAGATTGTGCTTGGTGGTGTGAATAAAGTGCTAGAAACCGAAAAACAAACCATGCCGCGAGTGCAACAAATTATTGGTTTGTTGCTCCAGTTTGCCGAACAAAGCCCCGGCATGACACGCGTGCTTACTGGCGATGCCTTAATGGGTGAAAACGAACGATTGCGCGCACGCGTAGTGAGCCTGTTTGAGCGCCTAGAGAGCCAGATAAAACAGATTCTGCGCGAACGGCGCATGCGCGAAGGCGTTCAATTTACAGCTGATGAAGGCATGCTAGCGAACATAGTAATGGCTTACGCCGAAGGTAAATTGAGCCAATATGTCCGTTCTGGCTTTAAGAAAAAACCAACCACTGAATTTACTGCTCAGTGGCAATTACTCGAACAGCAGCTTTTACTCGCGTAAGTAAAACATTCAGAAAGCGAAAACAAAAAAGCGCCGCCTAATTCAAAATAAGGCGGCGCTTTTCAATGATTACACTTAATGAAAGTAGAGGTTACATTCAACCTTTCTCGCTGGTTTGCGCCCGAGCGAGTAGATCTTGGGCCACTTGCAGCGGTTCTTTACCCTCATATAAAACTTTATAGAGTTGCTCAGAAATTGGCATCTCAACATTAAAGCGTTTGGCTAATGCCACAACTTCACGCGTATTACGGTAACCTTCTACAGCTTGGCCAATATCCGCCATCGCTTGCTCTACGGTTTTGCCTTGGCCAATTGCCATGCCAAAACGACGATTCCGCGATTGGTTATCAGTACATGTGAGAATTAAATCACCCAAACCTGCCATACCTGTAAAGGTTTCTGGTTTGCCGCCAAGCGCCACGCCCAACCGAGTTAGTTCTGCTAAACCGCGTGTAATGAGAGCTGTGCGTGTATTCGCGCCAAAGCCTAAGCCATCGGCCATACCAGCACCTATGGCAATTACATTTTTAACTGCACCGCCAAGCTGCATACCAATAAAATCGTCGTTTAAATAAACACGAAACGATCGATCGCAATGCAACGCCTTTGATAAATCATCAACGAACTCAGGCTTATTCGCAGCCACAGCAATTGCCGTGGGCATACCTTTGGCCATTTCCGCAGCAAAGGTTGGCCCTGAAAGTACCGCTAAAGCACGATTCGGCCCTAAAACATCGGTGGCTACTTCGGAAAGTAAACGCCCGGTTTCTGGCTCAAGGCCTTTCGTTGCCCAAGCTACACCTGCGTGCTCACGCAAATATGGCGCAATTTGTTGCAGAACTTCAGCAAAACCATAACTCGGCACTACCACAAGAATGGTATCCGAAGCTTGCACTGCTGTTTCAAGGTTGGTTTCCAGCTCTAACAGATCTGGGAACGGGCAATCGGGGAGGTAGCGAGTATTCTCACGCGCGGCTTGCATTTCGTTAACTTGCGCTTGATCTCGCCCCCACAACACCGTGCGTTGGCCTTTTCTAGCAATACAGATAGCAAGGGCGGTGCCATACGACCCCGCCCCCAATACTGTTACTGATGTTGTATCAGCCACTAAGTTTCCTTAATGCTTACGCGTCAGCTTTAGGTTGCTCTTGCGCAGCTTGTTGTTGCTGCTGCATGTGTTGAGCAAACACAGCATCAAAGTTAATTGGTGCAAGGTTCAATTGTGGGAATGTACCTTTGCTTACCAAGCCAGAAATTGCTTCACGTGCGTACGGGAACAAAATATTCGGGCAGAACGCAGCTAGTGTATGCGCTAAACCATCTTCTGGAAGATCAGCAGGGATTGAGAAAATACCAGCCTGAGCTACTTCACATAAGAATGCTACTTCACCTTCAACAGTGTTTTTCACTGTTAAGCTAAGTACTACTTCAAAAACGTTATCATCTAATTTAGTGTTGCTCACGTTCATATCAACGTTCAGCTCTGGCTTCCACTCTTTGCGGAAAATAGCTGGCGTGTTTGGCGCTTCAAAAGAAACGTCTTTCACGTAGATACGTTGAATTGAAAATTGGCCGCCCGCTTGCTGTTCGTTTTGAGCCGCGCC
This sequence comes from Aliidiomarina shirensis, assembly GCF_003987345.1. GTDB lineage: Bacteria > Pseudomonadota > Gammaproteobacteria > Enterobacterales > Alteromonadaceae > Aliidiomarina > Aliidiomarina shirensis. Next base: position 647,083 of record NZ_PIPP01000002.1, read on the forward strand.
GTTTGCTTGAGTTTGCTGTTCATCAGCCATAATACTTACCTGCTTTACTTAATTTAGAATGAAAGATAAAAATCTGCGTTGTTGTTTTATTTTTTGTTTTTTGACTGCGTTTTTGAAACTGGCAAACTGGCACCTTGCCATGCTTGCAGCCCGCCTTGCAGCACATACACTTGGGTAAATCCTGCTTTTACTAGTGCTGATGCAGCGCCTCGGGCAGTATTTCCATAGTTGCATACGGTAACAATGGGGGCGTCTTTGAATTTCTCAAGGCTTTTTACTTCACCTGCGCGAATTTTTTCTACAGAAATTTGCTTTGAGCCCTGAATGTGGCCTTTCGCAAAATCTTCATCGTTACGCACATCAACAAATACGCCGCCACGATTCACCTTTAAAACAGCTTCTTGCGGCTTCAATGGTTGAATTGATGAAAAACGTTTCTTTGCAATATCCATGACTAACATTACAAAAACCAAAACCCACAGTGCACTCAGAATATAATGCTCTGTTGCGAATTCGATTAGTTGGTCCATGACCTCTCCCGACTAACTGTTACGGCAACCCGAATGGGTGCGAATATACCGACTAAAAATATAGCCGAAGAGTATAACGGTTCAGCGCACAGATACCAGTAAAATCTACCCTGAGCAGGTGCTTCTCAACCCTAAATGCAGTAAACTAAGGCGTAATTTCTGAACAATTGCCAAACTTATCGAGGATGCTGCATGTCTACCGGAGAAGCTCGCAAAAAAACACTAGCATTATTAATTCTCGATGGCTGGGGAAGCCGTGATGCGGCCCCTGATAACGCCATAGCCCATGCGCACACTCCCAATTTAGATGAACTTTACGCAACCGTGCCGAACACGTTGGTTGATGGCTCAGGCATGGCGGTTGGTTTGCCTCATGGACAAATGGGGAATTCAGAGGTTGGCCATGTGAACCTTGGTGCCGGCCGCATTGTTTATCAAGATTTCACGCGTATTACGAAAGCTATCGAAGATGGTGAGTTTGCAGAGAACACCGAGATTAATAAAGGCTTAAACCAGGCCATTGCAGCGAATGGCAATGTTCATGTGATGGGGCTTTTATCGCCAGGTGGTGTTCATAGCCACGAAGATCATTTATTAGCAATGGCAAAACTAGCGAAAGAAAAAGGCGCTAAACAGGTTTTTGTACACGCATTTTTGGATGGCCGCGATACTCCACCACGCTCTGCCGGGGCATCTATTGAACGCTTTGAAAAGGAATTTGCGCAACTTGAAGGCATTCAATTTGCTAGTTTATGCGGCCGTTATTTTGCGATGGATCGCGATAACCGTTGGGATCGTGTCAGCAAAGCATGGCATTTGTTAACTCAAGGGCACGGTGAAGCGGCCGATTCAGCATCTGCTGGCCTAGCCGCCGCTTATGATCGTGACGAAAGCGATGAATTTGCAACCCCTACATGGGTTTCCGGTGCTAAACCGATTGCCGACAATGACGCAGTTTTCTTTATGAACTTCCGCGCTGATAGAGCCCGTGAACTGACTCGCTGTTTTGTGGATTCTGATTTTTCCGCGTTTGATCGCAATCCGAGGCCAAAACTTTCAGCCTTTGTAATGCTTACCGAATACGCAGCTGATATCGCAGCCCCCGTAGCGTTTCCGCCAGAACCATTAAACAATGTTTTAGGCGAGTGGCTAGCCAAGCACAACAAAACCCAATTACGTATCTCGGAAACCGAAAAATACGCGCATGTTACGTTTTTCTTCAGCGGCGGTAGAGAAGATACATTTGCCGGGGAAAAGCGCATTCTAGTGCCTTCACCGCAGGTAGCCACCTATGATTTACAGCCTGAAATGAGCTCTGTGGAGCTTACTGATAAGCTAGTAGCTGCAATTGATAGCGGCGAATTTGATGTGCTTATTTGTAATTACCCTAATGGTGATATGGTTGGCCACACCGGTAACTTCGACGCAGCGGTGAAAGCTTGCGAAGCCGTTGATACCGCAGTTGGCCGTGTTGTCGAAGCGATTCGCAAAAATGGTGGCGAGTGTTTAATTACCGCTGATCATGGCAATGCCGAGCAAATGAATGATCACGCTACGGGACAATCGCACACAGCACATACGAGCAATTTAGTGCCGTTCATTTATGTGGGCCGCGATGCAACACCCGTTTCTGGTGGTCGGTTATCCGATATTGCCCCTACGATGCTGCACCTACTTGGCATGCCGCAGCCGGAAGAAATGACCGGAAAAACGCTAATGCAGCTGAAGGATTAACCATGCTACCTCGGCGTCTTGCCATAAAGCTAAGCATTGTAAATGTGATTGCAGGGGCTACCCTACTTGCACTAGCGCCTAACATGGCAATTGCGGAAAGCACCAGCTTGGGAAAACGTGTCGCGAGCAGCAGCCCACTTTTATTCACGGCTGCATTTAGTGCGTTTCAGGACGGCGATACACAAGCCGAACATGCTCGTGCAGAGCGGCAACTGCAAGAACTACAACGTGAAATTCAACAGCGTCGGCGTAGCTTAGAACAGCGGCAGCAGCGTTTGAGTAGTGGCGAACGCGAATTAAAAAACTTGGAAACTCAAGTACAAAGCGCCAGCCGTTCGTTACGGGAAACTGAGCTTAAAATTGCATCCGTAGAAGGCCATATTTACGAGTTGGAACAAGAGCAAAGCCGTTTGCAAACCGAGGTTAAAACTCAGGCCGAGGCCCTAGCGGATCAGATTGAATCAGCTTATCGCAATGGCGATCATGGTTTTTTAAAACTACTTTTAAATCAAGATAATCCGGCCCGTTTTGAGCGAATGCTAGAGTATTACCAGCACCTAAGCACAGCCCGGCTCGAGCAGCTAGAAGAACTGCACGCTTTAGAAACGCAACTCATAGCGGTGCGGGAAGAAGTATCCGCCCAGCGTGATACTTTAAATGCTACCTTGCAACAGCAGGAGCAACAACGTAGCCAGTTAGCAAGCCGCCAGCAAGAACAAGAGCAACTGGTATCTCGGTTACAGCGCGAGCAGCAAACCGAACAATCGGCATTGCAGAATATGCTGCGAAATGAACAAGAACTCACGGAAATGCTGGCCGCACTGCAAGAAGTCATGTCCCGGCAAGGTTTTAACCTTACCGGTTTGGCTAATTTGCGCGGTCAATTGAGTTGGCCAACCGCTGGGAACATTAAGCACAGCTACGGGAGCCAACGTAGCGGCGAAATTCGTTGGCGTGGTGTGGTTATTGAAGCCACCGCAGAAGCCCCGGTAAAAGCGATTGCCGATGGCCGCATTATCTTTTCAGATTGGTTACGTGGCTTCGGTATGGTGGTGATTATCGATCACGGTGAGAATTACATGAGCCTTTATGGCTACAACCAAGCATTACTAAAAGATATTGGTGAGCCTGTGCGAAAAGGTGAAACCGTGGCGTTGGCTGGCCGTAGTGGTGGCCAATCAGAGAGCGGTTTATATTTTGAAATACGCCACGAAGGTAACCCTATTAATCCAACACCTTATATTGCGCGCTAATACTTTGCTTTTATAAGAAAAAACTTATTAACGGCGCGAACGTGGTGTTATGGAGCACTATCAATTTCTAGCTGCGCTAATAGTATCAAGGCTTGCTCGCGTGAATCACCGCACACGTATTCCTGAGCGCTAAATTGCTCACATACAATTGGCCGTTCCGGCTTACCAAAAATCTTACAAAGGTTATTTTCATCAAGCTGAACACAGCGAGTGTTGGCTGGTTTTCCAGCAGGCATGCCGGGGATGGGGCTAGAAATTGAGGGCGCGATACAACAAGCACCGCACCCTGCTCTACATTTCATTTAATATCCAATTGCCAATACAGTTTGCTTACTGCATTGCCATACGCAATTTCTTCATCGCGTTTTGTTCAAGCTGACGAATACGCTCAGCTGATACTTGGAAAGTATCGGCTAAATCATGCAACGTTGTTTTGTTATCATCTAACCAGCGCGCACGCACAATATGTTGGCTACGTTCATCTAAACTAGATAATGCGTAAGCCAAGCGCTTGCTTGCTTGTGCTTCCCAATCTTGAGCTTCAACAGTAGCGGCTACATCAGATGATTTATCTTCGAGATATTGAGAAGGCGAGAATGCAACTTCGTTGTTATCGTCTTCATCAACACCCATATCAAAAGCTGCATCGTGGGCACTCATCCGCGATTCCATTTCCATCACTTCTGAGCTACTCACACCAAGCTCTCGCGCAACGGTATTCACCTCATCATTAGTGAACCAGCCAAGGCGTTTCTTAGCTTTGCGCAAGTTAAAGAATAATTTTCGTTGTGCTTTTGTGGTTGCTACTTTCACGATGCGCCAGTTGCGCAAAACAAATTCGTGAATTTCAGCTTTAATCCAATGCACCGCAAAAGATACTAAGCGAACACCAACCGTTGGATCAAAACGTTTAACCGCTTTCATCAGGCCAATGTTCCCTTCTTGAATAAGATCCGCTTGTGGTAACCCGTAACCTTGATAGCTACGCGCTACATGCACTACAAAGCGCAGATGCGACATGATCAGCTGTTTCGCTGCCTGTAAATCGCCATCTTGCTGTAAGCGCTCTGCCAGTGATTTCTCTTCCTCTGCACTTAACATCGGAATACTGTTTACCGATGATATATAGGCATCTAGGCTGCCCGTGCGGGGAACCATTAAACCCATTGATTCAGTGTGTGCAGTCATTTACTTACCTCACTTCCAATTACGCTGTTAATACTGCTAGTGCTTCTTAAGCTACTATTTTTTATAGCTATTAAGGCGAATCGAATACAATTTCGTATAGTAAAATTTCAAACATCAAAAAAACATTCTATCAGAGCCACAGGCCTGTGCAAGTATGTTATACCCTAATAATGTAACCATTTGATGACAGTGCTCATTGCTTCGACCATGATTGCTTAACGAGGTTCAATTGCGCTTACATGGCGGCGAACCGCTATCCAAGAGCCAAATAAGCCAAGGCCAATGGCAACCAGCCAAACAACGAGCATATCGTTCAAACTCAAGCCCTGTAAGCTCATATCACTTTCATACAAACTGCTAAATTTTACGATTGAGGCATCAATCCAGATCACTAAAATCGTAGTGGCCAACCAAGCAATAATACCGCCCACTACGCCATACCAAAATCCGGTATATAAAAAAGGCCTTTGGATGTAGGAATCGGTTGCACCCACTAGTTTCATAATCATAATTTCATCACGGCGATTCAAAATAGCCAATCGGATCGTATTCCCCACGATCAATACTACCGCCGTGCACAGTAACAGCCCTAACGCCGCGAAACTGTTCTCAATCACGCGAACTAGGGCTTGTAACCGCTCAAGCCATTTCAAATCTAAGCTTGCGGAGCTTACTTCGCGCTCTTGCTCCAGGGTGGTGAGCAACATTCGCGCGCGTTCAACACTTTGAAAATCAGCCGCCGGTACTACAACCAATACATCAGGTAACGGATTTGTTTCTAGGTAATCAATTGCGCTACCGAAGCCTGAGTTTGTCCGGAATTCGGCAAGCCCTGCTTCTTTATCAATAAACTCTACGCGATCCACCTCAGCCATTAGGCGCACTCGTTCACGAAAAGTTTGAACTTCCTGCGGCGCTAAATCCTTTCTTAAAAACACATTGATCTCGGCGGCATTATCCCATTCAGCACTAATACTTTGCGCGTTTTTTACTACCACATAGAGCGTAGTAGGTAATGTAAGGCTGAGCCCGAGTACTGCAATGGTCATTAACGACGCCATGGGTGTGCGAGAAAGCTCACCCAGGCTGCCAATGGCTTGCTGAAAATTGTTAACAAAGAACATTACAAATCTACGGCCTGCCGATATCTTTACCGCCTTGGCGCCTTTCCGCTGATCAGCTTTACGCGTTAAAAAACCCATTAGTAGGCCCCTTCATCAAGCGGCTCATACCCGCCAGAGGCTAGGCCATCATCTATCATAGCGCCGTTTCGTAATACTAAATTGCGGTGCCGCATACGTGCTACAAGTGCTAAATCATGAGTAGCAATCAATACGGAAACACCTACTTGGTGAAACGATTCAAACAGGTTCATAATTTCTAACGAAAGCGTGGGATCAAGATTACCTGTCGGCTCATCTGCGAGCAGGAGCGGCGGCTTGTTCACGATGGCGCGTGCGATGCCCACGCGTTGCTGTTCACCACCGGAAAGCATGATTGGGTATTTCCGCTCTTGCCCACCCAAACCTACTTTATCCAACGCAGCCTGCACGCGCTTACGCGCTTCCGATTGCGTGTAACCTTCGATATATAGCGGTAATGCCACATTATCAAATACGGTTTTATCCATGAGTAAGCGGTGGTCTTGAAAGATCATACCGATATCACGGCGTAAATAAGGGATCTGCCGACGGTTTATTTTGTTGAGGTCATGGCCGTTAATCAACACACGGCCCATGGTAGGCCGTTCCATCAATGCCACGAGGCGAAGTAGCGTACTTTTGCCCGCACCAGAATGGCCCGTGAGAAAAGCGAGTTCTCCTGCCGCCACATGAAAGTTCACGCGGTTTAAGGCCTGAAAGCCACCTGGATATGTTTTACTTACCTGTTCAAAACGAATCATCAGAGGCCCTTCAGCTTAAGTTTATTGCGTACCTTCTTGCGGTGAGTTTGGTGCGCTTGCGTTAGTGCCACTTGCATTGGCAAACAAGGCATCCACAAATTCCGAAGCCACAAACGGCCTTAAATCTTCTAAACTCTCACCCACACCGATATAACGAATTGGGATTTTAAATTGATTCGCCAAAGCAAAAATTACACCACCTTTCGCGGTACCATCAAGTTTCGTCATGGCTAAGCCAGTAACACCAACCGCTTCATTAAATAACTTTGCTTGGCTAATAGCATTTTGTCCTGTTCCCGCATCTAACGTCAACAATACTTCATGGGGCATAGCATCATCGAGTTTGCGCATCACACGAACAATCTTTTTAAGCTCTTCCATTAAATTTGCTTTGTTCTGCAAACGGCCCGCGGTATCTGCAATTAATACATCAACACCCCTAGCTTTTGCGGCCTGCACGGCATCGAATATTACCGAGGCGCTATCCGCACCTGTGTGCTGAGCAATCACCGGAATGCTATTGCGCTCGCCCCAAACTTGCAGCTGCTCAACCGCTGCCGCTCGAAACGTATCACCAGCGGCCAACATTACCGATTTACCTTCGCTTTGGAACTGCCGCGCTAATTTACCAATCGTAGTGGTTTTACCAACACCATTAACACCCACCATAAGAATGACAAACGGACCATCACTCTTTTCAAGGTTCAGTGGCTCACTCACGGGCGCTAGCATGGCGGCCATGTCGTCTTTTAATTTCGTGTATAAAAGGCCTGCATCTTTCAATTCTTTACGGGAAGCATGATCGGTGAGCTGGTCGATAATTTTAGCGGTCGTTTCCACACCCACATCGGCCATTAGTAACTGAGTTTCTAGATCTTCAAACAATTCTTCATCAATTTCTTTGCCAACAAACAAGTTGGCTAACCCCGAACCTAACGAGCTTGAGGTTTTTTGCAACCCTTGGCGCAAGCGTTGCCACCAACTCGTGCGTTGCGGGCGATCTTGTGTCGTTTTCTTCGCTGCAGGCGGCGCTACTTCTACCGGGGCTTGCTCGATAGATTCTTGCTCAATCGGAGGTTTGGCTTCAACTACGGGTTCTGGGGATGAAGTAGGCGGTGGCGTGATTTTACTTTGCATTGCCGCAGCGTCATCTACCGCACTGGGCAAATCTGTGCCTTCGCGTTGATTGGGTTGTTCGGGTTCTTGCTCAGTTTTTGCAGCACTAGCAGCAGAATCAACGGCGCTGGCATGATCAGATTTTTCTTCAGAACTTGCTGAATCTACATCCGTTGTTTGTTTCTCTTGTTGCTTTTGTTCTAGCTCTTCGTCCGCCTGTTTGCGGCCAAATAAAGAGGAAAAAAGAGAACGTTTTTTTGCCATAACTAAGAATTCCAAATACATCAATGCGAGGCGTTGATAATAGCATTGTTCCGAGCTTATGTGTACGGCTCAAGCCCGCGACAAAAGAAGTGAGAGTAGGTACAATACTCAGCATTCAATGCATCGAGGTAAGAATGGCACAACAACATCGAAAACCAACTGCGCAAAATGCCGGAAAAGCCGGACAGATTCGCATTATCGGTGGCCAATGGCGAGGCCGTAAACTCTCTGTTCTTGCGCTTGAAGGGTTGCGGCCCACAACTGACCGAGTAAAAGAGACGTTATTTAATTGGCTACAATTTGAATTACCAAACGCCCGCGTTCTCGATGCTTTTGCAGGTACCGGTAGCTTAGGCCTTGAAGCGCTCTCGCGCGGTGCTTCCGAAGTGGTCTTTGTTGAAAAATCGCCCGCGGCAAGCAAACAACTGAACGAGAATATAGCAACGTTGCAGCAGGGAAACATGCCACCTGCCACCGATGTACGCACTGGTGATATCATGCATAACCTAACGCAATTCGCAGGTGCATTTGATATAGTTTTCCTCGATCCGCCGTTTCACCAAGGCTTGCTGAACGATTGTATCGAGGGCTTGTGCAAAGGCAACTTGGTTCGCAAAGGGAGTTGGGTATACATTGAAAGTGAGCAATCACTTACGGTGAACGCCCCGATTAATTGGCACCTGCATCGAGAAAAGAACGCTGGGCAAGTGAATTATCGGTTATATCACGTAGCCTAGCGGGTTTCGGGGAAACTTATCTGAACCGCCATGCTTAACGAAAAAAGGAAAAATATGCGCTCTGTCATTTTAATCGGCCAAGTATTGTTTACCGTGCTTTGGTTAGTGCTGCTCGCCAATTTATTTGTGCCTTTTCCTGGTAACGCGTTTGCGCTGTTTTTACTGCTTTTATTAATCGTAGTTGTGCTGCATTTATTACAAATGCTGATTTTCTATGCGGCTTTTCAAAGCGCGATAAAAGCGGGAGGAAAAGATTATTTATTTATTTTCCTATTCGGCATTATTGGCTGGATGATGGCGTTGCAAAAGCAACAGCCAACACAACAAGCGAGTGGGCAAAATTCAGATACCTCGGCTTAAAGGCCGAGGTTCGATATGCCTTCATCACGTGCAATAGCTCTTACTTCCCGCACTAATTCTTTGTCGATTACCGCGGTATCTTGTAAAAAACCTACCATGGCTTGCTGAACTTCAATTTCATAAGTGCTCAATGGGTGCTCAGCTATAGCAAGTTCACGCGCATCGGCATCATCGATATGTGCAAACTCTCCGAGCTCAAGAAAATGTGCTACCGAGCCTTGAGAGATCTTTGCTACATCAAGTAAAGGAGCACCATCTTTATCTTCAACACCCTGCATTAAACTACTCAATGCTGTACACGCTGCGATTGCTGGGAACATACCGAGCACATCAAAATCTTGCTCGTTTGGTGTACATTCCTCTAATTTTTCTTGCCAGCGTTGCCAATCACTACCTTTATTCACGGCAAGTTTATCCCAAACCGCGTTTAACCCGCCTCGCAACACTTTTGGATCGCCAAAACCGGTGCTTTCATGGAATAAATCATAGTTTGCCAGCATGCGTTCACATAAGTAAGCCGCTAGCACGCCTTGGTGTTTTAAATCGAGCTCGCGTATTTGCTGAAACGTTGTTTTTCGTGCCATTTTCTCCGCCCTATTTTGCTTCACTTCCTGCCATACGTCCGGCTAGCTTAAACCGCCGATTTTGCAAGGTAAGCCATAATGCCATCAAGGAACATTTGTACCGAGATCATGACCAAAATCATCCCCATTAAACGCTCGATAGCGTTTAACCCACGCTGACCAAGTGCCCTGAGCACAAAGCCACTAAACAACAAAATCGTTGCCGAAATAGCCCACGCAGCAACCGATGCAATCGTCCAATCAACCATTTGATCAGGCGCTTGGTTTGCCAACAATAGCAACGCAGCAAGCAATGAAGGGCCAGATATTAATGGGATAGCCAAAGGTACGATAAACGGCTCATCGCCAGCAGGTAAGCCTAACACCCCTCCCGGCTGGGGGAAAATTAAGCGAAGGGCGATAATGAATAGAATAATACCACCGGCAATACTTACCGATTCTTGGCGCAGACCAAGCCACGTTAATAAACTTGTCCCTAGGTACAAGAACAACAACATAAACACCAACGCAAACAGCAGCTCACGGATGAGCACTTTTCTTCGCCGTTTAGGATCAACATGGCGTAATACCGAAATGAAAATAGGCAAGTTCCCGAGTGGGTTCATGATCAATAACAATGTTATTGCGGCCGTAACGGTATCCATTGATATTCCTTGATTGGTTGGGCGTATTTTAAAGCTTTGAATTTGTTCACGAGAATTGCAGTATAACCCTGAAAAAGCGGAAACAAAACTGGTGAGCGACGCTTAGCTTGATATACTCTTGCTAGATAAATTTTTTGCCTTTGCATTTATTCATTTTATGGAGCAAAACCGTGACAGGATGGCAGCACATTGCCGGGCCCGATGCCTTGAATCTTGATTTAATTAATCGAGCTGAAAAGCTGATCGCGCCATATATCGTGCAAACACCTGTGCTCGAGAGCACGGTTTTGAACGCAATCGCCGATGCTCAGCTATTTTTCAAGTGCGAAAACCTACAACGCACTGGCGCATTCAAGTTTCGAGGCGCAATGCATGCGCTTTTAAATCTTACCGCGGAACAGCGCAAGCAAGGTGTTTACACCGTTTCTTCCGGTAACCACGGCGCCGCGCTCGCCGCAGCGGGTAGTATCTTAGATATTCCAGTGCAAGTAGCGGTGCCAAGCAATGCTCCACTCGTTAAAAAGGACAATATCGCCAACAACGGTGCTGAAATTATTGAGATTGAGCCGGGTATGGCCGCCCGTGAAGCATTTATTGAAGAAAAACAAAACCAAAGCCAGCGCATATTCATTCCACCGTACAACCATCCGTTAATTATGGCTGGCCAAGGCACTGCGGCGCTAGAGTTAGTAAAAGCAGTGCCCGATCTTGATGCGCTAATTAGCCCACTCGGTGGTGGTGGTTTGTTATCAGGTACCGCCATGGTAGGCCATAGCCAGAACATTTCGGTATTTGGCATTGAGCCTGAACTTGCCAACGATGCTTATTTATCGCTGCAAGCTGGCAGTATTCAAAGCGCCCTTCCGCCAAAAAGTATTTGCGATGGCTTGCTCACCAACTTAGGCGAACATACTTTTCCCGTGATTCAAGATTATGTGAACGCGATATTATTAGTTACCGAAGATGAAGTTATTAGCGCGATGCAACAGCTCTGGCAGGCGCTAAAAATTATAGTAGAGCCTTCTTCAGCCACGGTTTTTGCGGCTGTTTGTAAATACCCAGAATATTTTCAAGGCAAGCGCTTAGGGTTGATTATCAGTGGTGGTAATGTTGATGTTCGCCGTCTGCCATGGCCGGTTACCTTATTGGAGAAAGCCGAATGAGCCTAAACTGGAATACGATTACCGGCCCTCAAGTGCTTGTGGATAGTCGAAAAAGTAAACGCAACATTAAGCGCATGCAAGAAAAAGCCGAAAGCGCCGGTGTTGATTTACGGCCGCATTTTAAAACGCATCAATCGGTTACTATCGGCAAGTGGTTTGGTAAGCCCGCAGAAACAGCAATTGCGGTTTCTTCTGCTACCATGGCGCGTACTTTCGCTGATGCCGGCTGGAACGATATTCTAATGGCGATTCCGCTAAACCCCCGCGCATTGCCCGCCTACAACCGCTTAGCTCGTGAAGTTCAGCTTGGGCTTACCATTGAAAATGCCGATAGTTTAAAAACTATTGCACGCTTACTAAGCCCAGTAGATGTTTACGTTGAAATTGACGCCGGTTATGGCCGCACAGGAATCTCTTGGCGCGAACACGAAAGTATTAATTTAATCCTAGAACAGGCACGGAAAATGCCACAAGTGCGCAGCCTTGGTTTGCTATTACATGCGGGTAATAGTTACACCATGCGCGGTGAACATGGCATTGCCCAAATTCATCAAGAGAGTTTGCAACGGCTGGCGGAATTAATCGAGAACCTGAGCATTCCGCGCAGTGAGCTACGGGTTTCCGTAGGCGATACGCCAACCTGTAGCCGCATGGAAAGCTTTCCCGGCGCCGATGAAATTCGACCTGGAAATTATGTGTTCTATGATTGGCAGCAGCAACGCATCGGTGCCTGCGATTGGCCCGATGTTGCGCTAGCCGTAGCCTGCCCTGTTATTGGCATTTATCCAGAACGTAACGAAGTAGTGGTTCACGGTGGAGCTGTGCATTTTAGCAAGGATTCGGTAACGATTGATGGCAAACAAATATTCGGACAAGTGATGCACCAAACCACGAATGGCTGGGGCAGCCCTATTCAAGGGGCTCAGCTGGTAGGGGTTTCTCAAGAACATGGAAAGGTACGCGTGCCCGAAGGCATGCTGAAAGAATTAGAGCTGGGCGATTTATTAATCATCGTTCCAGCTCATTCTTGTTTGGTGATGGCCGCCTTTAATGGCGAGTGCACGGTAATTTAATCTTGCACGCTTGTATTGAAGCGCAAGAGCTACTTGGCGAATAACTGGCCAATATCTGCAAACGCTTTGAATTCAAGCGCGTTACCGGCAGGATCGTAAAAAAACATAGTGGCTTGTTCACCAGGCTTTCCTTTGAACCGAACATAGGGTTCGATAACAAATTCAATGCCGGCTGCACGAACACGAGCCGCCAAGGCTTCCCAACTTTCCATATCCAACACAACACCAAAGTGCGGCACCGGAACATCATGGCCATCTACCGGATTACTCACAGGTGGCAGTAAACGGTCAGGGGCAACATGGGTTACCAGCTGATGGCCATAAAAGTTCCAATCAATCCAATGATCACTACTACGGCCCTCGCCGCAGCCCAAAAGCTCACCATAAAAGGCGCGCGCTTTATCAAGATCATCTACTGGAATAGCTAAATGAAATGGGGCAACCGCCATTACATTTTCTCCAACGCTTGCTCAAGATCTGCAATCAAATCTTGGGTATCTTCAATGCCCACAGAAATACGTACGAAGTTATCGTGAATTCCAAGTTTCTGGCGGTTTTCAGCCGGAATTGAAGCGTGCGTCATGATCGCTGGGTGCTCAATCAAACTCTCTACACCACCCAAGGATTCAGCCAGAGCAAAGATTTCAACAGCTTCCAAGAACCGGCGCGCAGTATCTAAATCGCCATCCAAGAAAATTGAAATCATGCCACCAAAGCCACTCATTTGCTGTTTAGCTAATTCATGTTGCGGGTGGCTCTCTAAACCCGGATGAATCACAGTTTTAACGCGTGGGTGTTGTTCAAGCCACTGGGCAATTTCTAGTGCGGCTTGGTTATGATGCTTCATTCGCAAAGCCAAGGTTTTCACACCACGAAGCGCCAAATAGCTATCGAACGGCCCAGCAATTGAACCTATCGAGTTTTGTAAAAATGCCATTTGCTCTTGCAGATCTTCGCGTTCACCCACTACCGCAATACCACCCACCATATCGGAATGGCCGTTCAAGTATTTGGTTGCTGAGTGCATGACGATATCAGCACCCAGTTCCAACGGTAACTGGTTGTATGGCGTAGCAAAAGTGTTATCAACCACAACAATCATATCCGGGTTGTGTTCCCGTGCCTTAGCAACCACAGCACGAATATCTACCAGCTTTAACATCGGGTTACTTGGCGTTTCTATCCACACCATGCGGGTTTTCGGCGTAAACGATGCCGTGAGTTCCTGCATATCGGTTAGATCGACATAGCTAAAATCTAAACCAGCAGAACGGCCACGCACTTTATCGAATAACCGGAAACTACCGCCGTACAAATCGTCCATAGCTACTACATGATCACCAGTATCGAGTAACTCAAGAATAGTTGCTGTTGCGGCCATACCCGAGGCAAACGCGTAGCCACGGCTACCGCCTTCAAGGTTTGCTACAGAACGCTCCCACGCGAAACGCGTTGGGTTTTGCGAGCGCGAGTATTCGAATCCCGAATGCTCACCGGGGCTTGGCTGAATATAAGTAGAACTTGTTACGATGGGCGGCATGACCGCGCCGGTAATTGGCTCTGGCGCTTGGCCACCATGAATGGTGCGAGTGGCAAATGCTAAATTTTTTGTATCGCGCATAAATTGAATACCTCTTAACTTAGATCTTGAGCGGCAAGCCACTCATCGTTAAATAATTTCGATAGGTAACGGCAACCCGTATCACAGGCCAGCGTAACTACGCGCTTCGGTTCAGTTTGATCACGGCAATATTGCACCGCTGCAGCTATCAAGGTGCCGCTTGAAGATCCAACCATAATGCCTTCTTTCAGCAATACTTCACGCGCCATAGCGAACGATTCTTTATCGCTAATGCTATAGGCCTTGCCCGCAAGCGCAATTTCACAGATCACTGGGATAAAATCTTCACCAATGCCCTCAACGCGCCAGCTCCCGGCTTCAACCTCTTTCCCTTCATTAACCAACGGCGCCAAAATTGAACCATCTGGATCGGCTAATACTAAATCGATATCTGCTTTCTGTTCGCGTAAATAGCGGCCAACCCCGGTAAGTGTGCCGCCAGAACCAACACCACATACAAAGGCATCAAGGTTGCCTTCCATCTGCTCCCAGATTTCTGGTGCAGTGGTGTCATAATGCGCTTGCACGTTTGCTGGATTTTCAAATTGGTTGATGTAAAACGCGTTACGTTCTTCTGAAAGACGCAATGCTAAATCTTGGTAATACTCCGGGTGGCCCTTTTGCACATCAGAGCGCGTTTCAATGACTTCGGCACCTAGAGCACGCAAGTTATATAGTTTTTCGCGGCTCATTTTATCAGGCAACACAATAATTAATTTATAACCTTTTTGCGCTGCCACTAACGCTAAGCCCAAACCGGTATTGCCCGCAGTAGCTTCAATTAGGGTATCGCCCGGCTTAATTTTGCCTTGCTCTTCTGCGGCCGCGATCATGGTTACAGCAATGCGATCTTTAATCGAGGCGCCTGGATTCTGTGTTTCGAGTTTTAGATACAGTTCGCAAGGGCCAGTATCGATATGGTTCACCCGAACCATTGGTGTGTTACCAATCATTTCTAAAGCGTTGTTATAAACCTTCATGAGCCTGCCTTTTCATTTTGCGGTGTATTTTACTTTGGCCATATTCTACGCGACAAGACGCTTACTATCTATGCCAGTTGTTTCTATGTTATTTTAAATGAAACAGATTCGATAAATATGAGGAATAACCATGCGCCTGAATAAAATGCATTTACTCGTAGTAGGAGCGGCTAGCGCTCTTGCAGCCTGCACGCCGGCGGAACCTGATCCGCAGGAAGTTTTTTTTAACACCATTGCAGAGCACTGCGGTAAAGCTTACGAAGGCGAAGTTACGTCCGGTAATCCAGAAACGGATGCCACTTGGATGAACAACCGCATCGTTATTGAAATACGGGAATGCACCGAAGATCGCATCCGTATCCCTTTGCATGTGGGCGATAATCGTTCTCGCACTTGGGTCATTACCAAAACGCAAATGGGTTTAGAGCTCAAGCATGATCACCGTTTAGAAGATGGTAGCCACGACCCGATGACAATGTACGGTGGTACAACTGTTACTTTGGGCACGGCGGACGCACAAGCGTTCCCCGCTGATGAATACAGCAAACAATTATTCACACAATTAGACGCCACGGTTTCACTTACGAACACATGGTGGATGTCATTTCCTGATGAAAACACGTTCCGATATCGCTTGTCGCGTCCGAATCGGGAGTTTCACGTAGATGTTGATTTAAGCCAAGAGGTGGAAGCTCCTCCTGCGCCTTGGGGCTGGGAAGATAACTACCAATATTAACGTTCGATTTACTTAGTGAAGATCGAACACAATAACGCCGCATGGAGATTATTCTACTCCTATGCGGCGTTTTTTATGCAGCTCCGATTACCTCTACTCGATTCGGGAATAACCTAGCGCGTGGCGTTACTGTTCAAATGGCCGCGGTGATTCGCCAGTAAGGCACTGCTGATATAGTTCGGGTAATACGTAGGTTTGGTAGCGCAGCTCGCGCCCTTCAATAGTATAGTGCGCGTTTAAATTCTCACCGTCGGCACGAAACTCAACATCATCGGCACCAATAAAACGGTCGATATGAATGACACGTTTATACATGCCCCTTTGATCGCAGCTCATTACTACAAAGAATTGAGAGTTTTCCTCTACGCCTGAACCCAAAGCCGATACCGTAAATCCTTCGCCCTCAAACTCCGCGCGTACATCTTGATCACCGGCGTAATAAATAAGCAAACTAAACAGCGTAAGCAACACCAGCATGGCAATCCAAATACTCACGCCCAATCGCGCGATCTTCCAATACTGCCAATCCAACGCTGCTTTGCGCAAAACGAAGAATCCCACAATAGCCGCGATTAAAAAGCCAACCGTGATCAGGCTCTCGAAAATTATCTGTGATTCTGTCCAGCGCCAAATAAAAACATAGTCACCCGGCATAACCACAGCATCAAACCACACTGGAATAGTGAGTAAGATGATCGCCAATCCGATCCAGATAACACGCTGTTGCACTGCCATAGGAGGCTGCTTTGGTGTAGGTTCGTTACCACCTGTATCTTGTCGCTGCATAGGTACCCTCTTGCGTGTTGCTATTTAAACGAGTGAACACGCAGAATAGCAAACATCACTGAGAAAATGCACTACAAGCTCAATTACAAAGCGCGCAGTTGTATTAGCAATGCATCAAGAGCTCGGTAGCTCAACGCTTCCAGCAGGTGTTCGCGAGTCAACCGAGCTTGGCCTGCAAGATCGGCAATGGTCCGTGCTACTCGCAATGTACGATGGTAGGCACGATGAGACAGTGATAGCTTCTCCATCGCCGCCACTAAAAAATCGTGATCATGCTCCTCCAGCTCTGCAGCGACTGCCAACTGCTTAGGCGCTAGTGCATGATTCAGGCATTGCTGGCGTTGCAACTGCAATGCTTGCGCAGCAATTACCTTTTGTTGTAGCTCAGCGCTCGTGACCTTGGTGCGGTTTGACGTGCTGCGCAGCGCATCTGGCTGGCGAGGCACATCCACCTGCAAATCAATTCGGTCGAGGAAAGGCCCGGAAATTTTGCCAAGGTATTTAAGTATTTGTTCCGGTGTGGAGCGCGAACTTTGAATATCACCATTAAAAGTTCCGCAAGGTGAAGGATTCAACGCACAAACGAGCTGAAAGCGAGCTGGGAAAGTTACTTGCTGGCGTGCTCGGCTTATACTTACTCGACCAGATTCTAAAGGCTCACGCAAAGAATCGAGCACATGCCTTGGTGTTTCGGTAAGCTCATCCATGAACAAGATCCCTCGGTGCGCAAGCGTGATTTCTCCAGGCCTTGGAATACTGCCACCCCCTACCAAAGCAGCGGCAGAACACGAATGGTGTGGCGCACGAAACGGGCGTTGTCGCCATTGATCCGGATTAAACTTCTCACCCGTAAGCGAATTAATAGCCGCTACCTCAAGCGCTTCATTTTCCGGAAGGGGTGGCATTAAACCAATTAAGCGCTTCGCCAACATGGTTTTTCCCGTGCCCGGTGGACCTACAAACAAAATATTGTGTCCACCGGCGGCGGCCAATAATAGAGCACGCTTTGCTTGCTCTTGCCCCTCCACATCAGCAATATCGCCAACCCCCTGCGGATGCGAAGGCAGATCCACCGGCTCGATAAGCCCTAACAACGAAGTTTGCTCCACATGTCGTACCGCTGCCGCTAATGAAGTAACCGCATATGCACTCGGCACGCGCAGAAGCGCAGCTTCCGCTGTATTCGCGGCCGGAACCAGTGCTCTGCGCCCTGCGGTGTTAGCAGCAAGTAGAGCCGGTAAAACGCCATCAATGCGTCGCACAGCCCCGTCCAGCGCTAACTCTCCGTAACATTCGATCTGACTTAATTCACCTTCTTGAATTAATTCATCGGCTACTAAAATACCCAGCGCCATCGCTAAATCAAAGCGCGCTCCTTGTTTGGGCAATTCGGCAGGCGATAAGTTGATGGTGATTTTTGCTGTGGGGAACTCTAGGCCGCTATTGAGAATCGCTGTTTTAACCCTATCGCGAGCTTCCCGAACCGTTGTTTCTGGCATACCGATAATCTGAAAACCCGGCACACCCCGCGCTACATTTACTTCTACCCGAACTAAGGGCGATTCCATACCTAGCTGCGCCCGCGTTAACACCACTGCCAATCCCATAGCTACCTCGATTGCTTCCTGCAAAACAAAAAGTGTAGCGTGAAATAGCGCATCTACCGCGAACAAACGAGTGTTTCCGCGATCGCCAACAAATTAATATGATACCGATAATCACTAATTTACTTTGTCTTTCTCTCTAAAATTAATCGCTGAAACAGATCATAGATCACCATTCGGAGCGGAAACCACTTTTTATTTTGTACTTATCGAGAAGATATGATTTTAATAATGAAAGGACTGCAAGCATATAAAATACAAGGAAAATGACATGACGTTAGCAAGTATCAACTCTCTTATCCTAGCCTCTGCGCTAGCAATAGCACCTTTCACTGCGAATGCGTTTACAGCAAATGAAAGTGATAACGCACATCGCGATAATGTAATTCAGCTTTCTGTAGATGCAAACGGTAATTATCATATCTCGTTTTTTGCTAATGAATTAGAACCTTTGACCGCTGCTCAGGAAAATCAAGAACGAGCACTGCATAGATCCTCCGTTCTTATGCGTAAAGACGGACGACTCACAACTACCGATGAGCGAATCGATGATTTCATTAGCGCTGTTAAGTATTTATCAAAGGAACGTCCGCGCAGTTTCTCCCTAAAACCATTTGGGGAGCTTAGCGAAACAGATGAGTATGGGAAAATTCAGTCTTATGCTTTCTGTATTTATTTTGAAAACCCTAGAAAATCGAGTTCTTGCAGCCACTTTTGGTTCTCTGCAAATGAAGTACATCTAACTTCGGCGTTTGATGCCGCCGAAATAAAGTATGAAAGAATCGATAAAGCCAGTGATATCTCTGGAGGCTCGGATAATTACGGGTAAAGCCAGTGCGCTCTTAGGCGTCATTTAGCGCTTTGATTGCCACACGTTGTTATTATGTTTAAATTACGTTATAAAATATTTAGCCTTGATAGAGTAAGATTTAGCTAAAATTTAAAAGGAATTAACCAATGTTCAAATCAATAATAAGAATGGCCTCACTCGCAATTTTCTCATGCTTTATTACCTTTGAGGGAATAGCTGAGACTGAGCAAAAGAGAATAAACCCAATTGCTGAAGTGATGCGAGTTTCCGCACATTCACTAGGAATGAATGAAGCTGAATTGAACCGCGCCTTCCTCGTTATATCCAAATTTCAAGCAGGTATGCTAACCCTCCCAGAACTTGATGCTCTATCCGATAGCGAAATTCTAAGTAAAATTGATTTTTACGCTGAACCTTATTCAGAAATAACCAATGAATCCATGATGGTTATATGGAAGCGGTACGAAATAGAGACCGCGATGCTCGCGAAAGAAGCCGATGTCGAACTATCCAAGTTTGCACCTTTTTATCGGGCATTTATTAGAACATTCGAAAGTGGTAAAAGGCTTCTCGAACAGCAGATATCTCAGCGAAACTCAGATTCAGCTAGCTCATACTCCACTTTTAGTAACGGCTCTAGCGGTGATGAAATCGAATGCGCTGCATCATGTCAGGCTCTCCGAAATGAAGATATAGAAAGCTATAAAGCATTACTCGATATTGCTGCAGACACGGCCAATTGGGAAAGTGTTAATGGCGAGAAGCCGTTTGGTTCCACCGTGCGTGTAGTTGATAGCGTGAGCGGTAAATCAATGGAAGTGAAAAAATTATTTTAGTTGCCAAACCTTGGCTGCTAATAAAGATGTTGATAACTGTTGGGCCGCTGCTTGTAAAGATCTTTGCGGCGGAATGATATCTCAGCTAGGTGTTTTGGGCTTTCTCATTATGAACATTCCAAGGAGATAACCCACTACAAAAATCGCAGTCGTCCACACTACCGTACGTAAGGACCAAGGCTCTTCCAAAAAGCTCTGAATTAGCAACAAAGCAAGCCCAAAGGCTACTATGTTTCTTAAAATAACACCGAGATCGATATTCATTATTTGAAATTTCATTATTTTTCCTTAAATTAATGATGTATTAACCACATATGAATCCTACCTCTACAGCACAATTCATAAACTTCAAAAACCAAAAAACGTAACCAAATACATTTCCAGCTATTCACCATTGTATCCGGAAAGCTCTTGTGTAATTAATAATGGAATGGGAAATCACATCACTCACACAAGAAATATACTGTGCATTCAAAAATATACTACACGCTAACTCTAGCGCCTATATTATTTTTCTCTCGCTGACCGCAGTTGCATTTACGGAAAACGAGTACATATACGATGATGTAATTCAACTTCCTGTGGATGTAGACGGTAATTACCATATCTCGTTCTCTGTAGAGAACATGAATTTAACGTCAGCAGTTGACGCAGCCGGAATTAAATACAAGCCACATTACGCCGGGACAGGACACTAACAGTGTTAGCGTTCCTGAACTCAGTCGACAAGTTCTGTGACGTACGTATTTACTGACTTTCTCGCATCCAGCGGCGTACGAAATCGACAGTTATGGGTGTAGAAAAAGCACATAAAATCTACCTCGTTTTAGGTATTTTCAAATCTAACCACTAAAACACTTGTATAAACCAATTCCGCGTTGTTATTCTTGAATCACATTTAAAGAGATTGTCCTTTTCATCCGAATACCCGCTTGCTCTGGCTACCGCACCGTTTCGCATCACTCAGCCAACAAGTGATTATCTTTTCACGGTTCAACACAGAAGAATTCAAAGTGCTTATTCTCAAGAACAAAGAGGTATCAGCTGCATATTATGCAACTGCAGCACTTACTGCGGTGTTAACAGGATTAATCGCTATTACTTATCGCTTTTTAGGGGAAGTTGACCTCTTACGGCCTGAGTTTATGGTGGTTTCCGGCACTGCTATGATCGTGGTTGGCACAACAATGCTTTTAGGGGTTTCCCGCAATCCCAGAAAGCGTGTGTTCGGTGCGCTTATTTGTATCGCCTACGCCTGTTTTTTATTTACCGGTGTTCTATTTCCCACCGTTCTTCCGATAGCAGCGAATGGATACGGCATAGCACCGTTTGCTCTTGCAACCTTCATATTTATTCTTGGCGTTTGCAGCCTGTTGGACTTAAAGAGCAAGATAAGCGATATCGCATGGTTATTCTTGGGTTCCGTTTCACTTCTGTTTTCACTTATCGTGATTATTACCGGTTGGATATTCCAGTTTACCCCCACCACAACGCTTGATAACCCACTCGGTATTTCGTTGCTGGCCGTTATTATCGGCATACTCGGGTTAGCATCGTTGGTAAGATGTAGCTGTTACTCAGTGCCTTTTCGGGAAATAAAAGCCCGCATAGTACCGCCTGTTTTAGTATCTTTTGTCGGCTTATTGCTATGGCTTGCCCTGTCAATTATCAATACCGAAGAATTAGAAAAACGCTCGCAATCACTTATCAATCAAGCTACACATGAACTCCAGCAAAAACTTGCTACATATAACAATTCTATTGAAAAAGTTGCCACTCGCTGGGTATTGTCAGACTCCAATCCTTCCTTGAAACAACTCGATTTAGATTTATTTATTCGCGATCATAATCAAGCTCTATCTATCACCGTGTTTGATGCGAATGGAGATCTCACGCATACAAGCAAATCTGAATTTAGTGATGAACTCGATGCTACAATATTCTCAGATCAAGAAATAACGAGTTTAGTAAGCCGCTGGTTTTCTGAGAACCAAGGCGTGCGAGCATTCGCTGTTTCTGGAGCATCATTAGATAAAGAATATCCCATTCTATTTTTCTCAGAGCCTATTTTCGAAGACGATATTCTTGAGGCGCAAATATTAGTAGCGATAGATTTAATGGGGTTTGCTACTTTTCGGCAAGTTGAACATTTAAGATTCTTTCAACTTTATCTAGAACTAGATAATGATTTACTCATTTCTATCAACACTCCGAATTTCCAAGTACTTACGGAAAATGGCCTTGCCAATCGGTACCCATTTCAGTTTTCAAGCTCGCGTAACTTAATGGACGCGTACGCGCCTAATTTCACGGTTGTGATTTCTGATTTCAGTTTACTTTGGACTCAAGCGCGTACAAATCAACTCGTACTCATTTTCGCCTTCGTACTCTCTCTTTTATTTATCTTCATCATTGATACCAATAATAAACTCAAAACTGAGCGCCAGAAGCTCGATCGAATGGCGAAGTTTGATGGCGTCACTGGGTTATTGAGAAGAGATGTTCTTGAGGAGAATATTAAATCGATATTATCGGAATACACGGCGCATAGTATTCGTGTACTCTTCATTGACCTCGATGGTTTTAAGCCAATCAACGATAGCCTTGGTTTAACGGTTGGTAACCGCTTACTTGCAGAAACAGCAAAGCGCATTGAAGGCTGTTTACCGGACGATGCTCTAGCTGCTCGCTTCAGTGGTGATGAATTTATTGTGTTCTTGCCGAACTCTTCTGAGGCCAAAGCCGTACAGCTTGCGATGCAACTCAATTTGGAAATAGAGCGAAACTTCGCTATCGATTCGCTAAGTGTCCATTTAACGGCAAGTATCGGAATTGCTTCGGTGGGCGATGCAGAAGAAACCGCCACGAAATTAATTCAAAATGCCGATGTGGCAATGTCGGAAGCGAAGATTAAAGGCGGAAATACGTATTCTATTTTCAGCCACGATATGGCAATGCGTTATGAACAGCAGTACTTGCTACGGGCAAAAATTCAGCGCGGCATTGAAAATAGAGAATTCCGTGTTCATTTCCAACCCGTTGTTTCAGCTTGTAACCATAAAATTATTGGATTTGAGGCGCTAGCTCGCTGGCCTCAACCTGATGGCAGCTTTGTTCCCCCGGGCGCATTTATTCCCGTGGCGGAACAAACAGGCCAAATCATTGCACTATCGGCACTGGTGCTAGAAGAAGCGGTTGAATCGCTTGCGCAATTACAAAAATTAGCACCTCAGCTCACCATGGCTATCAATCTTTCCGCGCAATTGTTCGACCGAGGCAATCTCGTTAATTCAATTATTAGCACGCTAAACCACCATAAAGTTTCACCAAATACGTTACACGTAGAGTTAACCGAGAGCGTTTTGAGCAAGGATCATGCGCACTTATCAGCAAAATTAAATGAGCTACGCGCGCTTGGTGTACAGGTATCTTTAGATGATTTTGGCACCGGCTTCTCAAGTTTGAGCCTGTTACATCGGTTACCGGTAGATATCATTAAAATTGATCGGTCGTTTATAAAAGATATTTCTGAAAGCTCTGAAAGCTTAAAAATCGCTGAGTCGGTTATTTATTTAGCTAAAAGCTTAGATAAAAAAATAATTGTTGAAGGCGTTGAAACGAAAAAACAAGCTGAATTTAGTTCGGCACATAAGTGTGATGCCATTCAGGGTTTCTACTTCTACAAGCCAATGCCACTTGTTGATATCTTACCTTTACTAAAGAATACATAGCATAGCGTATAAGCGAAGCACGTTAGTGAACATATTCTGAAACACATTTTCACTAACTTGCCGCGAATATTCTGAGTTATGCTGGTGTTTGGCCAATTTTTATTCTGTAGGTATTTATGCTCCAGGTATTTTTGAAGAACGTTCGCGTTTCGCATCTTTTCGTCATTGCGTTATTGTGGTTTGGCATTGCAACGAGCGCGAACGCGCAACAGCAATCCTTTAATTTTGATCACCTCGACGAACGCTTCGAGCCTGTAGTAGCTGCGCTCAGCGAGAATGATCATAAAGCTGCCGAAAAAGCACTGAAGCAGCTGCGCCGGAGTATGGGCAATACCGGTGATTATCATTTTCTTGAAGGCATCGTTACCGTACTTTCAATGAACGATGCAAGCGCCATTCGTTTACCTTTTTTAGCGCGCCGCATGCGAAACCAATGGGGCGAGGCGTTAGAGAAAGATCCTGACCACGAACTTGCACATTTAAGCCTCTTACAATTTCACGCCAACGCACCGGGTATTGCCGGTGGTGATAAAGATCAAGTGCAGTTCCACGCCGAACGCCTACACGAACTGAATAGCCCATTTCGTTTTCAAGCCGATATCATCATAGCCGCAGTAGCCGAAGATTTCGCTGCGGAGGAAGCTGCCTGGCTGGCATGGTTTCAGGATCAGCCGGAGAACCTAGATATTCGCGTGAACTACATTTCCCAACGGGTAAATGAAGAAAAATATTCCGAGGCACTCACGCAGATGCATTACGTACTTGATAACGTTAGTGCTGATGACGAAGAGCACCAAGCGCTTGCGGCTCAGGTTTCCTATCAATGGGGTAAACTTGCCGCGGAATCTGGTGAAGAGTTAGAAAATGGTGCTCGCCATTTACAAGCGCTTTTAGCAGAAAACCGAGTGCCAGAAAATATGCCCGTGGGTTGGACGCAATACCGGTTAGCCCAAATCTATCTTCATCAAGGGCTTGTTGAAGAGGCAAATGCAATGAAGGCTGAGGCGCAGGTTAATGCTGAAAACGATGAAAACCTGAAGGAAGCCTTGAGTAAACTGCCAAGCTAACGGCAAGCAAAGTTCTGTATTCTTAAAATAAAAAAGAGAGCTCATGAGCTCTCTTTTTCGTGGTAAACGCGTAGAAAATTAATCTTCTTTTTTCTGTTTACGCTTAATAATAATCACTTGGTTTCCGTCTTCATCAACGGTGCGTGTAACTTCTTCGCCTTCCATGTTTAGAGCTTCACCATCTTCAAACTGCAGCCGAAGCTCATCAGCGCGCAACACAATCATGCGCTCCCGCCCCTCAGCCGCAGCTTCACGCGCCAACTCACGAGCCTGACGAATACGCTCACGATCTTCTGTTGAAAGATCTCGCGCACCACGGCCACGGCTCACATGAATACGGCGCTCTTGATAATTTTCGATAAATCGCTCTTCGCTAATGGTACCCGTACCATCGTCACCAAAACGTTGAAACATTTGCTCGGCGGTGTCTTTTGTACGTTGCACCAATACCTCAGTAAACTCTGCCTGGGTAATGAAGCCATCACCATCTAAATCAAACTGCTGAAATTGCTCGCGCAACGCCTCAGCCCGTATTTCATTGACACGACCGCGCAGCTCTTCGCTGTCTATATCACCATCTACGTTGATATGTTCAACCCACATCATGCGAGTTGGCTTTGGTGGTGTTGGCGGCGCAGATGGGGCAGCCGAAGCTTCACCATGTACTATACGCATACCAACGCCACGTTCATCGCGTTCATCTGCAATGGCTGCGCCCATTGCGATTACAGGCACCAAACAAACCAGGATATTCATTACTTTGTTTAATTTTTTCATCACTCACTCCTTATAAGCCACATTGGCTTCATCACTCGCAATCAGTATGCCCAGCAAAGATGCAGTGAATATGCGTTAAATATGGAGAAAATATGGAGGTTCATAAAAGGTAGCGATAACCTACGCCGTAAACCGCCTGAATAACTTCTTCAGCGCCAGCCGCGTGTAACTTGTGGCGCAGGTTTTTAATATGGCTATCAACCGTTCTATCGCTCACAATCCGATGATCATCGTAAGCAACATCTATTAATTCATCACGGCGATAAACCCGACCTGGGTGCTCCTGCAAAGCCGCAAGTAACCGAAACTCCACCGGTGTTAAATCAAGCAACTGTTCACCCCAAAAGGCTTGGTAATCACTGATATTTAAATGCAAACCTAGTTCCGGAGCTTTTGCGGCTACTTCCGTATACCAGCGGCTGCGTCTAAGCATGGCTTCAACTCGAGCAACCACTTCGCGTGGGCTAAATGGCTTTACAATGTAATCATCAGCGCCAAGGCGCAACCCCACAATACGATCAATTTCATCGTGCCGGGCGGTTAAGAAAATCACAGGTACATGGCTGAATTCTCGCACTTGCCGACACACTTCGAGGCCATCAACGCCCGGCAGCATAACATCCAGCAATACCAACTCCGGCGCTGCTTCGCGGATTTGCGCAAGCGCATCATCACCACGTTCAACAGCTTTCACTTCGTGCCCTGCTTGTTGTAAATAATCAACCAGTAACTGGCGTATCGCCGCTTCATCTTCGACAACCAACAAGTAACTCACGCGCGCCTACTCCTTAGAATCATTGCCTTTACCCATTAAGCTTCCGGTATTTCAGTTCGAGCTAACAGGGGCAACTTAAGTTCAATCTTCAAACCACCGAGCGTGCTCGGCTGTGCATTTACAGTACCGCTGTGCGCCTGAATAATTTGCGCCACAATTGCCAAGCCCAAGCCACTGCCACCCGTTGCGCGTTGTCGGTGCTCATCAATGCGGTAAAAGCGCTCGAATAAATGCGGAATATGTTCTGCACCAACGCCTGGCGCGCTATCTTCAATAGCGATATCTGCGCAGTTCGAAACAGAATCAACTTGCAACTCAACGGTAATTTGGCCGGGAGTTTGGGTATAACGCACACTGTTTTGTAGCAAATTCATCAAGGCGCGTTGCAAGCGGCTAGCGTCTGCACGAATCCATACGGGGCTTGAAAGCCCCAAGTAATCGATATGCAAACCAGCCGCTTCTGCTTGCGTAGCAATTTGCTGTATGGTGCGGGCGAGAAGCTGGCTGAGATCTACGGGCTGCCACTGGTATTGCATCGCTTCAGCTTGGGCCAATGAATGCAAATCTTGCACTAAATGATTCAACTGTTCGGTTTGCTGCAACAATAACTGGCAAAACGCTTTGCTTGGTGTGCGAATACCATCTTCAACGGCTTCCAATTCGCCTTTTAGGATGGTTAGGGGCGTACGAAGCTCATGGGCGATATCAGCCATGAATTGCCGGCGTTGGTTTTCTGTGTTGGCCAAGGTTTCGGCAAGGCTATTGATAGCAACTGAAAGCTCACCGATATCATCGTTTGTTGACATATCGTCAGCGATTGGCTGGCCGTTCTGAAAATACTGATAGTTGCCTGATGCGATTTCTTGCGTGTTTTTCCGTAACAACAACAAACGCTTTCGCAGCTGTGTGGCGAGTAACCAAGCCACCAACGCGGCAACCGCTAGCGCAAAAGCACCAGCCCAGAGCATGGCTTTCTCTTGCTGCTGGCTAAATACCGCATCAATCGGCTGCATTTGGCCTCGCGGCATGGTGGTGCTTAGCGTTGCAATAATTTCACCGTCGCTTAATACCGCCACCGATACCGGATCTTCAATGGCTACACCAAATACGCGATAGCCGGCAAGCGTTTCTAGATTGAGTTCACTGAAACTGAGTTCAGGATCGAGATTCACGCGGCTTGGATTGATTAAAAGATCGCGTTGAATGCTGGCTACTACCATTCGCCATAGTTCGGCCTCATCAATTTCGGCAATTCCGCGGTTAGTAAGTTGCGCTACAACATTGCCATAGTATTCAGAAAATACTGCGGCTACCGGCTGCAAACGTTGTTGTTCTTGCTCTGCGATATAATTTGAAAAGTTATTCAAAAAATAGCTACGAACACCAAGCAATACCACTGCGACCAAGAAAACACCCGTGCCCGCTATCGCAATGAAAAATTGCGTGCGGGTACTAAATCGCTGCAGCCAAGATGAGAACACCGGCGAATTCCTCTTAGAATCTGAATGTTATTTCTTTTCTTGCTCTTCCAATTTGGCTTCTAAAGCTTCAATGCGCTGGCGTAAACGCAGAATCAAGTGTTGCTGCACTTCCATTTCTTCGCGCGTCACCACATCGAGCTTGTTCAACTGACCTTGCACGGCTTGCTTCACTTTTTGCTCAACGTTATCAGCCATACCACGTACGCCTGGTGGAATGCTTTCAGTAATCTGTTTTGCAATCTGTTCAATTTTCTTCGCATCAATCATGTTCATCACCCACTTCGTTTGATTGTTGTTGCTGTTTCGTAACCCACAGCATCGTAGCTACAGCATACCGTAAATTGTGGTTATGGCATATTGCCGAATTCGGGTACAATGCGCGCTTCAGTATTTAGTAATACGGTTCACATCTGGCGGCGGCTTAATCATGCAATTAAATCCACAACAGCAAGGGGCAGTAGAGTATATCAGCGGCCCTACGCTTGTGCTCGCAGGTGCGGGTAGTGGTAAAACCCGCGTTATTACGGAAAAGATTGCATATCTTGTTAATCAAGCCGGTTATAAAGCCAACCATATTGCCGCGGTTACCTTTACCAACAAGGCCGCTCGCGAAATGCGCGAGCGAATCTCACAGCGCTTAGGCCGGAAAAACTGCCGTGGCTTGCGAGTATCAACATTCCATACATTGGGCCTTGATATGATTCGCCGAGAGGCCGCAATGCTTGGTTTCAAGCCCGGTTTCTCGCTGTTTGATGATCAAGATACCTTCGCCCTACTCAGTGCGCTTAGTGAAGATACCATTGATGCTGATAAGGCTATGTTGCAACGCCTGCAGCAGCGAATAGGCCATTGGAAAAACGCCATGTTGCTGCCCGAACACGTGCAGCCTGATAGCAACATGCCCGATGATGCCGTGTTTGCCGAACTCTACACGGCATACCAACGCCATTTAAAAGCCTGCAACGCACTTGATTTTGATGATCTCATTTTACTTCCTACATTATTACTTAAGCAGGTTCCTGAGGTACGTCAACGTTGGCAGCAGCGCATTCGCTACCTATTAGTGGATGAGTATCAAGATACGAATACGAGCCAATACGAGTTGGTGCGGCTCTTGGTTGGTGAACGTGGTCGCTTTACTGTGGTGGGCGATGATGATCAAAGTATTTATTCGTGGCGTGGCGCTCAGCCCGAGAATCTAGCATTGTTACAGCAACACTTTCCTACGCTCAAAGTCATTAAATTAGAACAGAATTATCGGTCGGTTGGCCGAATTTTGAAAAACGCGAATATTCTTATTGCCAACAACCCACACGTATTTGAGAAGAAGCTGTTTTCGGCCATGGAATATGGTGAACCACTGCGGGTTATTTTTGGTAAAAATGAAGAAAATGAAGCCGAACGGGTAGTGGCCGAAATTATTCGCGAGCGCTTTATGGATAGCACGCGTTATGGCGATTACGCGATTTTGTATCGCGGTAATCACCAAGCGCGCATTTTCGAAAAAGCACTCATGAATAACCGAATCCCTTATAAAATCACGGGGGGCCAATCGTTTTTCGCGCGTGCTGAGGTGAAGGATATTCTTGCCTATTTACGCTTAGTGGTGAACCCTAACGATGATAATGCCTTCTTGCGCATCATCAATACTCCGCGCCGCGGAATTGGTCCGAATACCATTGAGCGCATTGGCCAACTCGCACATCAAGAAAACCTTAGCTTATTTGCTACGTGCCAACACCAAGGCTTAAAAACCTTATTGGCTACGCGGGCCTACCATGATGTTCAAGAGTTCACTCAACTCATATTACATACTGCCCGGGAAAGCGATTCTGGCGAACAGCACGCTACTCAGGCCGTAAAAGCTTTGATCCAAGCCATTCATTATGAAGATTGGTTATTTGAAAGTAGCGGTAGCCCTGCCGCCGCAGAAATGCGCATTAAAAACGTAAATGAGCTATTCCGTTGGGTCAGCGATATGCTTATGGGGAGCCCCGAGAACGACCCGATGTCGCTTGATCAGGTTGTTTCACGTTTAGTACTTCGCGATATGCTCTCACGCCAAGATGAAGAAGACGATGCTGACCAAGTGCAGCTAATGACGCTGCATTCTTCGAAAGGCTTGGAGTTTCCCTATGTGTTTTTAGTTGGCATGGAAGAAGGTTTACTGCCTCATCAAACCAGCATTGATAATGATGATATTGAAGAAGAGCGGCGCTTAGCCTACGTAGGGATCACGCGTGCTCAGCGCAAACTTACTTTTACGCTCGCCAAACAACGCCGGCAGTATGGCGAAACAATTCGGCCAGAAGTAAGCCGGTTTCTAATGGAGTTGCCTCAAGATGATATAGATTGGGAAGATCAGCGGAAGCCAGTGAGTAAGGAAGAACAGTTGGAAAAAACTGAATCTAATCTTGCTCGGTTACGCGAGATGTTGCGGAAGTAGCGCTCTGGGCATCATCGTCTTGGTCAGCATCTTGATTGTTTTCCGGCTTGCCATGTTGAGCTCGGGTAGCAAGCGGAATCGTATGCGTGCCTTCAATTGTTCGCGCAGGACTAAGCAGAATACCTTGCCCTTTTGTAACCCCAAGAAGTTCTAGCTCTTTGCGCTGGGAATCCGTTTCAATACCTTCGGCGCTCAGCTCAATACCAAGCTCCTTACATAAGGTTACAATGTGGCGAACCATCGCCTGCGCACGATCTTTCCGATCAACTTGCGCAACAAAATTGCGATCCAATTTAATGATATCGAACGGATAATTGTAAATGAAATGAAGCGGCCCCGTTATTCTGCCGAAGTCATCAAGGGCCAATAAGAAACCTGCTTCTTTCAGTTTACGTAAGCTTGCTAGAATCCTTCTTGAATCTTCTTTTTGTAATGAATCTTCATCGAACTCCAACACTATGTTTTTGTACGGTACTTTTTTACTCGCAACTAGATCAATAAGCGACTGTACATGGCGCGGCCTTAGCAAGTGTTGTACGCACAAGTTCACGTGAATCGGTACTGTAGCATCAGCACCCACCTTCCGCGTTTTCATTAGCCGGCACGCTTCCGATAGTACCCACAGATCAATTTCAATAATGGCACCGGAACGCTCGGCCAAGGCCATAAATTCGCCTGGAAGCACTGTTTGCTTGCCACGCTGCCACCGCACTAACATTTCATAACCTTCAATGGTATCACTGTTAAGCGCAAAGATAGGTTGATACCACAACCGGAAATCTTCTTTTGCTTTAGCATGGCGGAGCGCCGCTTCTTGATTCAGTGCATCAACCAACCCACTCCGAATCGCTTCATCAAATACCACATACCGGCCTCGGCCAAGGTTCTTCGCTTCATACATGGCAGCATCGGCATCGCGTAGCAAGCGATCGGTTGTATCATCGGGGCCCCGGCAGGTTGCAATACCAATACTGGCACCCGAAAAGTGCTCTTGGCCATTCAAACGGAACGGTGCCTTCATCACTTCAATGATGCGGCTTGCTACATCTTTGGTATCGTCTACGGTTTTTACCGGCTCTAGCAATATAACGAATTCATCGCCACCTAAACGAGCAAGGAAATCAGGTTCTCGAATAGCGCCATGAATACGCCGAGCTACTTCGAGTAGGAATTCATCGCCCGCGGAATGCCCTAACGTATCGTTAATATTCTTGAACCGATCGAGATCCACAAACAATAACGCAAAATTATCTTTCGGCTGCCGTTTTTGCCGCGCTAAAGCCTGATTTACCCGATCAGCGAACATAGCACGATTGGGTAATCCTGTAAGATTATCGTGATGAGCATCATGATAAAGTTGGGCTTCAATCTCTTTTCTGCGTTCAATCTCTTCTACTAGCTCTTCGGTACGTTCAGCAATTCGTTTTTCCAAGAAGCTGTTCGCTTTGGCAAGCTGTTCAGATGCCCGCCGGCGATCAATAGCCACAGAAACATGGTGAGCAACAAAGTTTAAGAGTTCTAAATCTTCGCGGGAAAAAGGTTTATCTTTCGCGTAAGTTTGCGTAGCAATTACACCGAATGTGCGGCCATCAAGCATTAACGGCGAACCTAACCATTGATGTGCAAGGATCCCGCGTGCTTCCGATAGCACTACTTCACCTTTAGCAACCAAGGAATCTCGGATTTTACCATCAATATAAGCCGGTTTACGGTTACGAAGAACGTATTCTATTAAGCCTTTTTGCAGGCTACGCTGTCGCGCTTGAAAGCCATTTTCATCGGCATAATATGGGAAATAAACCTGCTGACGATTTTCCGTTAACAGTGCTATATAAAAGTTCTCCGCTTGAATTAAGCGGGAAACTTCAATATGTAACTGACGATAGAAAGTAGACATATCTTCGGCAGTATTGGTTAACTCTGAGATCGAAAACAATACCGCGTTTTGCAACTCTGCTTTTTCACGCTCTTTTATTTCGCTGCGAAGTTCAACGTTGGTCTGTCTTAGTTCCGCGGTCCGCTTTGTTACTTCAGATTCTAAGTACTCGCGGTGTCGGAAGCGTTCTAGCGCGTTTACAACGTGCTGTGAAACGAACATGAGCAACTCAAGATCTTCCGTTTTATACCGCATTTCTTCTACGTAACTTTGCACCACCATTGCACCAATAAACTCATCGTTCGCAATCAGAGGAACACCGAGCCAATCAACAGGTAATGAACCAAGGAAATTAACTTCGCCGGCTTCCACCAATGCTTCAATATCATTCTTAGTACAGAGTATTGGCTCACCCCTGCGTAGCACGTAGCCTGTCATCCCGCGCATCAATGCTTCGGCAGGTACTTCGGCAACCATGCGCGCGTCATCGTACTGATCGATAAAATAAGGGAAGGTAAACGATTTTCGGTCTTCGGTATAAAGGCAAATGTAGAAGTTTTTCGCTGTCATGAGCTGACCGATAATACGGTGCACATCGCGATATATTTGTTCCATGTTTTGCGCAGAGGATGCAGATTCGGAAATACGGAAAAGGGCCTGCTGAATTACTTCAGCTTGCCGATACTTCTGAGTCAAAACTTTCAATCGAGCTACAACGCGTTCTAGTCGACGTATTTGCGTAGCCGGTGTCAGTTCTGAAGTACCTTGGTTCTTTTCGCTCACCCTTGAGCAACCCCCCTGTAAACGAGGAAACTTCCTGCAACACCAGTATTACGCTGCTTTGTTGAATATTGCAACAAACATAGTGTAGGTTTATCTCGCAAGCAAACTCTCATCTGCTCATTAAAAAAGAAAACTGCACCTTTAACTTTGGTGTTCCATTTAGTACCGCATTCATTAATGCGCTCGATTTTGCACTCACTTGTAAATGAGTTACTCCGTGAGTGCTAAAAATCGAAATGTTATTATAATGTCAATAACCCAGTATATTACTACTTTTATTGAATGAAAAGCCAACAACTTCTATTTAACCAAGCACCTTGATTTAAAACAAAAAAGCCGCCTATAAAGGCGGCTTTAGTGGATTCGAGCTCGAATTTAGATATCTTCGATCATATATTCGATAGCAGCTAAAATCTCATCGTCTGAACAATTCATACAGGTACCACGTGGTGGCATCGCATTAAAGCCATTAATTGAATGTTCAAGAAGTGTATCCATACCTTTGGCAATGCGCTCTTCCCAATCGTCAGCATTACCTTTCCGCGGTGCATTCAGCACGCCACTCGTATGGCATGCAGCACACGCTTGGTTATAAACCGCTTCACCAGAACGCTCACCTTCTTGAGCAGCACCATTCGCTTGCGCTACTTCATCGCCTGCTAAACGAACTTTAGCAGTAGGCTTGATGCGCTCTGCAATAGCTTCGCGCGACATATCCACAGACATAGCCATTACGCTACCGGCAACGGCAACACCGGCAAACACGGCTAATACTTGCTTCCACTTAATTTGGCTTAAAAACTTCACGGCTTTCTCCTGTTCGCAACTAATGCGATTAACAACTAGAGCGAAAAATAATTCGAGTGCTGATTACGTGCAGCGATTATAACGAGAAATTGCTTCTCGTGAAACTCCCTTGCGCACTAATTATCCAGGTTAGCCTTTTCAGTGCGCTGATTTTCTTCGCTGTGGTACACTTTCAGCAGATAAAGTGTACCTAAGTGTATACGCAATAAACGTGATTTAGATTAAATAAAGCCATTTTTGATCTGCTAATTTATTACGAATGAGCCTCCTTTGTCAGAACATACCAGCAACCGAAAAATAGCCCTACTCGACCTCGATGCCTTTTTCGCGGCTGTAGAGGTATTGAAAGAACCAAAACTTGCACACCGGCCTTTCGCCGTTGGCGGTGGCGGTGAGCGTGGAGTAGTTGCTACCGCAAATTACCTGGCTCGAAAATTTGGTGTTCGCAGTGCTATGCCCGGACACCAAGCTCGCCGTTTATGCCCTGATTTGGTTTTTGTGAAGCCCGATATGGCCAGTTACAAAGCGATGTCGAAGCAGGTGCAAACCATACTCCTGCGTTATACCGATCGCATTGAGCCCGCTTCGATTGATGAGTTCTATATAGATTTAACCGAGAACAAAAGCTATCAAGGCAGCGCCAGTTTAACGCTTGAGGCTATCCGCGCCGAGCTACGTGAACTCGGCGTTTCCGCCTCCGCGGGTATATCGTGCCAGAAAATGGTGGCGAAAATTGCGTCTGAGGAACACAAGCCAGATGGCCAATTTGTTGTGCCACCGGATCAGATAATTCAATACTTGGCTAACTTGCCCCTGAAGCGTATTCCCGGTGCAGGACCAAAGAGCCAAGAGCGACTCAATGCGGCTGGTTTTCGCTTAGTGCGCGATATTCAAACAGCGGACCCTACGAAACTACAGCGCCTTCTTGGCGAGCATTCGGGTATGCTGTTATTTCAGCGCTGCTTAGGTGTAGATGATAGGCCGGTGCAAACTACCCGGTTGCGCAAGCAAATTAGTGTCGAAGAAACGTTACATAGAGATTTTAAGCAAATCAAAGACGCCGAACGCTTCTTGGAAAATACGCTACTGCCATCATTGCAAAAGCGAGCTGGCGGACATCGCTGGCAAGATCTCCATGCAAAAGGGCAAACATTGAAATTGAAGTTCAATGATTTCAACCAAACGACAGTGAGTAAGGTGAGTAATCGCGTTTCACCCTCTTTATACTATCAACTGCTTACAGAAGCTTGGCCTCGAGCCAAAAGCCGACCAGTGCGGTTAATTGGTATCGGTTTTACTCTTCCCGATCCTGATGAAAATCGTCAACTCGAGCTGGCCTTGGAATAATCGGTTGCCCATTTAAGCTGCAACCATCAGCATTTTCCTCAAAGCCCAGTTCAGCCATTAGTTCATGCGCTTGGTACACATACCGCAGTAACCAAAGAATATAGCGAACGTCGGCATGTATTAGGCGATGCCGCGATTCATCAAAATGCCAATCACTTAAAATCGCATCGGTAGTTGAATCGAATACTAATCCGATCAACTCACCTCGCTTGTTTACGGTAGGGCTACCCGAACTACCGCCGGTGCCATCTGCGGTTGAAAGGAAGTTCAACGTTAACTGTTCTGCACTTTCGGCTAGGCAACCCGCGCCATGCACAGCAACAGCCGCATGCATATTGAATGGTAATTCATAACGATCTTCGGTGCCTGCTATCGCCAGTAGTGTTTTCAATGTGGTTCGTGCCGCTGGCGCCTGGTGCTCAGCCAGCACTTCGTTGTCTAGCGTATCCTGTGCGTTGGCTTCACTTGTAGTAACCCCGGTTTGTTCTGCCGCTACATGCCCCGCACTTAAGCGAAAGGTTCTATTCGCGTTATCAGGTAATCGAGCGCCTTTCGAGCGAGCATGCCGGCGAAAAGCCTCCATGAGTACAGAGCGCCCCTGCTGTTCTAAGCCTCGTAACTCGCGTTCTTGCAAATCCCACTGCAAACGTTGTTCTGCCGACATAACGGCAAACTGAATCCAAGGATCGCTATTGCGCCGAAAATCAGCCAACGAAGTTTTCATTAACGCTTCAACTACAGCAGAATCGCCAAGCGCTGTGTTGGTATATATCACTTGTACGCGCTGTAAGATCGATTCACGGGTTGAACTGCTATCTAAACCAAAAAACGTTTCAATAAACGGAATTCGTTGCGCTTCGGGAAGCTCTTGATACAGCATGAGCAATTCGACTAGTAGTTTAATCTCAACTTCTGGGGCAAACTGACGTACTTGACTAATCAACTGAGAACGAATCGCTGGCACTTGTTGCACTTGGAAGCCTCGCGTTCGATTCGCATCCGCACGCTCAGATTCTTCCGCCAACCGATAGAGCCGCTGCGCAACCAACGGTAATTGCAGTTCTTGGAAAAAATTCCACCACAGCTGGCGCTGTAGGGTGGCTTGGCGAAATTCAAGCGCACTTTCAGTTTGCCTTAACGCGGTGTTAAAACGATCTTTATCCGGTGTTGTTGCTATCCAATCTCGTAATTCCCGCTCCTGGGCTGCGAGCAGATCACTTGCTCCATACTTATCAACAGCCGCGAGCATACCCACTAAGTTTTGTAAGCGGTTGCCCTGCCGCACCAAAGTTGGAATATATCGCAGTGCGATATCCGGGTTATTCTCCATGGCTGTTTGAATAAGCGCTAACCAACGCTCTGAATACTGAATAAGATTTGGATAAAATTCGTTGAAGGCCATATCGGCTTCTTGCTGCAAGCGATAACGCTGAGTAATACCCGGAAAACCGGCAACATAAACAGGTTCGCCATCAGCTGGCGCTGCAGGAGAAAGCGGTAGCCAATGGCTTGGCGTATATACGCTGCCATCAGCATTATAAACACGCAACAGTGCCAAATCTGCACTATGCCGAGGCCACTGCCAGTTATCTTCTAAGCCACCAAAATGGCCCACATTAACCGGTGGAGCCCACACCAGTTTTACTTGCGCAAAATTCTGATCGCGCACCAATAAATAACCTTGGCCATCGTAATGCTCTACCACTCGACAGCTAACATCCCTCTCTGTTTCACACTGCCGTAGAATTTCATTCCGATTTCTAGCAATGAGATTAAACCGCGCGCTGCCGGTTGTTCGATCGCTCACACCTTGCAGTACTTGGCCAGTAACATCGGTTCGTTCAAGTGTTTGTGATACCGTGAAATCTGGTGGCGCCAACAACTCAAGCTCTCTATTAATGGCTAAAAAACCCAACGAAAGGTAGTTGTTTTCTAGGGTTGAGCGGTATTGTAGTAAATCAAGAATACAGTGGTGGTTGGTCAGCACTAAGCCATCGGGTGAAACAAATGTACCGGTACAACCTCCCACCTTTAATACAGCAGAGCCATGCGGCTGAATCGGCCAATCAGGTTGTTGTTCAGGCAGCCATAAACCTTCCGCAGCTTGGGCGCTGCAAAAAAGGCCCATACTCATTACCATGAATACGAACTTTGCTTTTACTCGGAGTTTGCGCGCCTTAAAATTGCAATTGGGTAAATGCCGCCACAACCGCGCTGGCCATCCTTGATACTGCAGTTTGATCAACGTTTTTCTCACTTATCCATAAATGTAAATATCGCTGTTTACGTAGTTCTCTTAAGTTTAGACCTTTTCCACAACGAGGCTGTTGATTTACTCCATAGTTTACCGCAGATTTACATTTTATTTTTAATATTTTAGCGGTAAAGCCTGCCCCTTAACCTTTCTCAGCCTATTTTTCATTTTTCGCTGTAAAAAGAACTCAAATCTAAATAGTTCGATACAAGCCACCTCGGTATGCGATTAAACGTATGCGAAGTAACCACTTTTCTGCTATAATCCGCGGCTTTCAAGAAATACAACCCTCATATTCACCTATTCGCGAAGAATAGCAGGAGCTGTAAATGGCCACTGTGCTTATCTTAATGGGATCAACCTCTGATTGGCCAACTATGCAGGCTGCTGCCCGCATGTTAGAAGATTTTGGGGTAAGTTGGGAAGCGCGTGTTGTTTCCGCGCACCGCACACCTGATTTGCTCGCTACCACCATGGCGGAAGCAGAACAGAACGGAACACGCGTAGTTATCGCCGGCGCTGGCGGTGCTGCTCATCTTCCGGGCATGTTAGCGGCATTCACTTGCCTACCCGTGTTTGGTGTTCCGGTAGCCAGTAAGCAACTAAAAGGCCTAGATAGCCTTTTATCCATTGTGCAAATGCCAAAAGGTGTTGCCGTAGGCACTTTAGCCGTAGGTGAAGCCGGCGCCGCAAATGCTGGTTTACTCGCAGCTCAGGTTATTGGTACTACTGATCCGCAAGTGCAGAACAAAATTCGCGAATTTAGAAGCAAACAACGGGAAACCGTTATCGCTCATAGTAAATTGGATCTTGATTCATGAAACTTCTGATACTCGGTAATGGCCAACTTGGGCAAATGCTTGCGCAAAGCAGTATTCAACTCGGCCACGAATGTTTATTAGTAAATACCCGCACCAACAAAGTAATGCCCGCTGGTGCGCATGTTCCTTTGAGCTTAAGCATTGAAGAAGCCATGCAATGGGCCGACATAGTAAGTTGGGAGCATGAGCAGCTTGACCCTGATCACGTGGCCCTAGCCGCTGCCAAGTTACTCACCGATGCCGATAAGATACGGCCGCTTACGCACCGCCAACTTGAAAAGAAGATGTGCGATGATTTAGGCATTCCTACCGCGCCATGGCAATCGTTCCAAACAGCGGATCAATTCAGCCAAGCACTGCAAACGTGGCAAGAGCCGGTGGTCATAAAAGCTGCCTTTGGTGGCTATGATGGAAAAAGCCAATGGCGCTGGAATCCACAAAGTACTTCCGCGCAAACAGAAGCTGCTGCGCTTGAGCGTTCTGCTGGCCTACAAGCAGGCATTATCGAATCGATGATTCCGTTTAGCAAAGAAATGTCTATTGTGGGTGCGCGTGCTAAAGATGGCCGCATCCTTTGCTATCCTCTAGTTGAGAACGTGCATACGAATGGCATTTTAAGCCACACGTTTGCCGGCTTTGAGCATATTGATGAGCGCTTGCAAGCCACGGCAGAAGAAGCATTTCGCCGTATCACTGAGCACCTTGGCTACGTAGGAACTTTGGCCATTGAATTCTTTGTGGTAGGCGAAGGCGACACAGCGGAATTGTTAGTCAACGAAATAGCACCGCGTGTGCACAACTCTGGCCATTGGTCGCTAAGTGGCTGCAATGCTAGCCAGTTTGATTTGCATATCCGTAGCCTTACCAATATGCCGTTTCCGGAGTTAGCGGTTCAGCCCACCCTGATGTTAAACGCTATCGGCTGTGCACAAATTCCCGCTGAGTTATGGCAGGATAGCCGTGCGCAAGCATTCTGGTATGGCAAAGATTCGCGGCCTGGGCGTAAAGTTGGCCACGTAAACATGCGTATTTCTTCACGGCCAGACGCCGAAGCATTATGCAAACACTGGACACCATCATTACAAGTGCTATCGTAATCGCCTGACCTTTCAGGAGTTTACTATGAGCACTTTTGCTTCTGCTGGCGGCTCTGCCGCCAAGCATCAAGGCCAATATATATTGGCGATCGACCAAGGCACTACCTCAAGCCGCGCCATGATTTATAACACTAAGTTGCGCGCACAAGGCCGCGGCCAAAGTGAGTTCCCTCAGTATTTCCCTGCCAATGGCCAAGTAGAACACGACCCTAGTGATATTTTAGAAACCACGCTACTTGCTTGCCGCAAAGCCATTAAAGATGCCGGAATTCAGGTAACCGATATTGCTGTAATCGGCATTACCAACCAACGGGAAACTACTGTTGTGTGGGATAAGGCCAGCGGCAAACCCATTTATCGCGCCATTGTTTGGCAAGATCGGCGTACCGCAGCGCATTGCCAAACGTTACGGGAACAAGGTTGCGAAGCCTTAGTACAAGAACGAACCGGTTTATTACTCGATCCATATTTCTCTGCCACTAAAATTGCATGGATTCTTGACCATGTAAAAGGCGCGCGGCAAAAAGCAGAAGCAGGTGAACTTGCGTTTGGCACTATTGATAGCTTTTTGCTCTGGCACTTAAGCGGTGGCCAAGTGCATGCAACCGATGCCACTAATGCTTCTCGCACTTTACTCATGAATCTACATACACGCGAATGGGATAGCGAGTTATGCGAGACCTTCGGTGTGCCGAGCGAAATGTTGCCAGAAATTAAAGATAATGCGAGTGCATTTGGCGTAGCGAATCCTGATCTCTTTCGTGAAGGCGCATCGATTCGGTTTTCTCCACAAAACGCAGATAAACACGAAACGGCTGGGATACCTATTGGTGCCATGATTGGTGATCAACAAGGCGCACTCGTAGGCCAAGCATGTATTGAACCAGGCCAGATTAAAAGCACTTACGGCACAGGTTGTTTTGCCTTAGTGAACACGGGTGATAAGCCGGTGAAATCGGAACACCGTTTATTGAGCACCTTGGGTTACCAAATAGATGGCAAGCCCACCTATGCTCTTGAAGGCAGTATTTTTATGGCCGGCGCTAT
Organism: Aliidiomarina shirensis; assembly: GCF_003987345.1. GTDB lineage: Bacteria > Pseudomonadota > Gammaproteobacteria > Enterobacterales > Alteromonadaceae > Aliidiomarina > Aliidiomarina shirensis. Next base: position 687,315 of record NZ_PIPP01000002.1, read on the forward strand.
TGTTCAGTGGCTCCGCGATAAACTCGGAATTATTCAAACAGCTGCGGAAACTGAGCAACTAGCGGAAGGTATTGATTGCGAACAAAGCGAGATTCTTATTCCCGCGTTTACGGGCCTTGGCGCGCCGTATTGGGATCCAAACGCACGAGCTGCCATTTTCGGAATGACCCGTGATACCGGTAAAAAACAACTGGCGGCTGCCGCTTTGCGCAGCGTAGCGCTGCAAACGCGCGATTTATTACAAGCCATGGTAGCCGATGGCCAAACTATCGATATGATAAAAGTGGATGGTGGCATGACCGACAATGGTTGGTTTATGCAAGCACTCGCTGATATTACTGGCCATTCCGTAGTACGCGCCGACACTGCCGAAATTAGTGTGCGCGGCGCTGCTTTCTTAGCCGGTTTAGAAGTTGGCCTGTTCAATTCGTTCAATGAGTTGACCAAGCTTTGTGGTAGTAAAGGAACATTCACCCCGGAAAGCTCGAAAGCAGATCGACAGCACCTTCATAAACGTTGGTTAGCGGCTATAGCAAAAGTCAGGTAAGATAACTGCCCCATTTTAAAAATGATGCTTGCCAAGGGCTTTCGGCTGAATAGCCCGAGAACGCAAGTAACGGGCGAATAATGGGAATAAACAATGGTGAAATACTTACAAGTAGTGTTTTGCCCCGGTGTTTCAACAACATGGCAGTAGCATAGATGAGTTCAGTAAAGGCTGTATCAGAAACGCAAATGTTAAACGCTGTAAAAGCCGCGCAAAAAAAGGCTTACGCACCTTATTCAGAGTTTCCAGTGGGCGCGGCTATTGTTGGCCCAAATGGCGAAATTTTTAGTGGCTGTAACGTGGAAAATGCCTCGTATCCTGAGGGCAATTGTGCAGAAACAAGCGCAATCGCGGCCATGGTAATGGCGGGCGTAACCCAAATTAATCAAATTTACGTGATCGGTAACGGCGAAGGCTTAGTTTCCCCGTGCGGTGGGTGCCGGCAACGAATTCGTGAATTCGCAAACGCAAACACCACGATTCATATTTGCGGCCCCGAGGGTGTGCGCGCCGTAATGACGATGCAAGAATTGTTGCCTCACTCGTTCGGCCCTGAGCAATTATTACCGAGTAAGGAATAAAGGCATGCAGGATCCTAAATCAGCTTTGGCGGCCAAAGCATTCTCGCTACTCGATTTAACTAGCCTTACTGACCAAGAAAGTGCCGATGATATTGCCGCATTAGTTAATAATGCCAGTTGGCGCGATGCCCATGGCAAACGCATTGAAGTAGCTGCTTTATGTATTTTCCCGCGGTTTTTACCGCTGGCTCGCAAGTTGCTTGATGAACAAGATCTATATTCCGTCCGATTAGCAACGGTAACGAACTTTCCGCATGGGAGCGACGATATTGATATCGCGGTAAAAGAAACCCGTGCTGCCATTGCCTATGGGGCCGATGAAGTAGATGTGGTGTTTCCCTACCGAGCACTCATCGCTGGTGATGCAAAAACACCGTTACTATTGGTTCAGGCGTGTAAAGCTGCATGTGGGAACCATGCGCAATTAAAAGTGATTATTGAAACCGGCGAGCTTAAAACTCCGGATTTGATAAAGCAGGCAAGTGAAATTGCTATCGCGGGTGGCGCTGATTTTATTAAAACATCGACGGGTAAAGTAGCCGAAAACGCCACTCCAGCAGCGGCTAAAGTTATGATTTCGGTGATTCAGGCGCACATTGAAAAGCAACGTGCTAGCAAAAGCGCAGCGCACGCTATTCACGCAATTGGCTTTAAGCCCGCCGGCGGTATTCGAAATTTGGACGATGCGCTCGTTTACATGCAGGCAGCCGAGAACGTGCTGGGTGCAGAAGGCATACACCCGAGCCGTTTTCGTTTAGGTGCAAGCTCGGTACGCGCAAATTTAGTGGCCACTTTGGAAGGTGGTCAAGAACACACGGCATCAGGAGGATACTGAGATGTTGCCCCAAGAGATTATTAAAGCAAAACGCGATGGTAAAACCCTTACTCGCGAACAAATTGCCTTTTTCGTAAAAGGTATTTCCAACGGAAACGTTACCGATGGCCAAGTAGCCGCATTTGCGATGTCGGTTTATTTTAACGGTATGGCGATGCCTGAGCGGGTAGCGCTTACTGAAGAGATGATGAATTCCGGTACGGTGCTCAACTGGGATTCTTTTAATCTAGGCGGCCCCATCGTTGATAAACACTCAACCGGTGGTGTAAGTGATTCGGTGAGCCTAATGCTCGGTCCGATGGTAGCAGCTTGTGGTGGTTATGTGCCGATGATTGCTGGCCGTGGCTTAGGCCATACGGGCGGTACCTTGGATAAGTTCGAAAGTATTCCGGGTTATAATATTCAGCCGGATCTTGCTGATTTTCAACGTATTGTGAAAGATGTTGGTGTTGCCATTATTGGCCAAACCGCAGATTTAGCGCCAGCTGATAAGCGTTTCTACAGCATTCGCGATGTTACCGCTACGGTAGATTCCATTCCATTAATCACTGCTTCAATTCTTTCTAAGAAGCTTTCTGCCGGGCTTGAAGCCCTTGCTATGGATGTGAAAACCGGCAACGGCGCGTTTATGACCAGCCTAGAAGATTCGCGTGCACTCGCGAGCAGCATTGTTGCCGTAGCAAATGGTGCAGGCGTGCGCACATCAGCTACAATTACGGATATGAACGAAGCACTTGGCGATACCGCCGGTAACGCTACGGAAATGCGGGAAGCGATTGAATACCTCACAGGCGTGCGCCGCAACCCGCGCTTGCATCAAGTAACCATGACATTAGCGATACAAATGTTGTTGCTCAGTGGCATTGCAGCAAGCAAAGAAGAAGCGAAAGCAAAACTGAATGATGTTCTCGATTCTGGCCGGGCAGCGGAAATTTTTGGAAAGATGGTACATGCATTGGGTGGCCCCAGTGATTTCCTAGAAAATTGGCAAGGTTATTTACCAAAAGCACCGGTAGTTATGCCAGTTTACGCCGATTCTCCTGGCTACATCGCTGAAGTGTCCACACGTGATTTAGGCCTAGTGGTTGTGAGCCTGGGCGGCGGGCGTACAAACCCAGCTGACAACATTGATCATGCAGTAGGCTTAAGTGAACTTGCGCCAATTGGTACCTTTGTGGATAACAATCGTCCAATTGCTATGATTCACGCTCGCGATGAAGTAAGTGCGATAGCCGCGTCGGTTGAGTTGAAAGCTTCGATTGGCTTAAGCGAAACTTTGCCTGAGCTTGATCCTGTTGTTTATGAGACACTTACTGCAGATGATGCGTAAGGAGTAACCTATGGCTCGTGCAATTATTCTCATGCTTGATTCCTTTGGCGTTGGCGCTTCTGCCGATGCCGAAGATTTTGGTGATGTGGGCGCAAATACATTTGGCCACATTGCCGAAGCCTGCGCAGCAGGAAAAGCAGATGTTGAACGGCAAGGGCCATTGAAGTTACCTAACTTAGAGAAACTTGGCTTAGGGTTGTTAGCCGAAGAAAGCGGCGGCGAGCGCCCTGCAGGCTTTGCTTTTGCTGGCCCTTGCCCATCCTTATATGGCTACGCCCAAGAATTAAGCCGAGGCAAAGATACGCCGAGCGGCCACTGGGAAATAGCCGGTGTACCCGTGTTATTCGATTGGCATTATTTTCCTACTACAGTGCCTACGTTCCCTGCTGATTTCATTAATGAAATCATTCAAGAAGCCGATTTACCGGGTATTTTGGGTGATTGCCATGCTTCCGGTACAGAAATCATCGCCCGCCTTGGTGCTGAGCACATGGCTACCGGTAAACCTATTTTTTACACCTCAGCGGATAGCGTGCTACAGATCGCAGCCCATGAAGAAACCTTTGGTGTAGAGCGTTTGCTCACACTTTGCGAACTCGCGCGAGAAAAGCTCGATGCCCATGGTTTGCGCGTAGGCCGTGTTATTGCTCGCCCCTTCGCGGGAACCCGTGCAGAGAACTTCAAACGAACCGGAAATCGGCGCGATTATTCGGTATTGCCACCCGCTCCTACTGTGCTCGATAAACTCGTAGATGCTGGCGGCGAAGTAATTAGTATTGGCAAAATTGCCGATATTTATGCACATCAGGGTATTACCCAAAAGGTTAAAGCGAGCGGCAACAACGCTATCTTCGATGCCACACTTGAGGCAATTGAAACAGCGCCAGAGCAAAGTATTATTTTTCCGAATTTCGTAGATTTTGATATGGAATATGGCCATCGCAGAAATGTAGCCGGGTATGCGAAAGCACTAGAAGATTTTGATAAACGCCTACCGGAATTAATTGCGGCCTTAAAGCCCGGCGATAGAGTGTTTATTGCAGCAGATCATGGCTGTGATCCTACATGGCCTGGAAGCGATCACACACGTGAATACATTCCTGTAATTTGCTTTGGCCCAGATTTAACCATACCCGAAAGTGGCGGCAACATAGGCCGGCGCGCAAGTTTTGCCGATATTGGCCAAAGCATAGCGAGCCACCTAGGGTTACCAGCTACTGAATATGGTGAAAGTTTCTTACCACGCCAGTAGCTGCCTCTTCTCTATTTTTTATATTGCTCAAACCATGCTAGCGCGTGCTCGATTTTCATGATCATGCGCGAAGGCCGGCTTGATACCCCGTGGTAAGCGCCTGGCACACGCACAAGCGCCGTATCCACGCCTTGAAGCTTAAGCGCTTGATAGAACTGTTGGCTATCCGATAATGGTGTACGGCGGTCGCTCTCACCGACAAACATCATTGTTGGCGTGGTTACATTTTCTACTAACGAAAGTGGCGAGCGCTGCCAGTAATGCTCAAGTTCTTCCCACGGCATGCCCGGAAATTGATTGGCAATTTGGCCTAAATAGCTATCCGCTGTCAGCACTTTCGATACCCAATTTATAACTGGGTTAGTAGCAACCGCTGCATTAAATCTATCGGTTAAACCCACAGCATAAGCGGTAGCAATACCACCCGCTGAGCCGCCCGTAATAAATAAGTTCTGCTCATCAATAAAGCCTTTGGCGATCATGGCATCCACACCCGACATGTGGTCAGCAAAATCATCCGGTGATGAATATTTGCCATCGAGCAGCATAGCGAAATCTTTGCCATAAGAACTACTACCACGATAGTTGTTATAGAAAACTACGTAGCCCGCCGCCGCATAACGCTGCAGCTCTGCCGCAAAATACGGCCCGTACGCTAAGTGTGGACCACCGTGAATTTCTACCAATAACGGATATTCTTTTTCTGGGTCAAAACCTGGAGGAGTAATATACCAACCCTGAATTTCGGTGTTATCAATGCTCGAGTTATAGGTAATCTCGTGCACTTCACCAAGCTCGCGTTGGCTAAATAAATCTTCGTTCAAGCGGGTAAGCACTTGTGCATTACCGCCTTGCCATACACCCACATTGCCGAGCTGATGTGCGTTGCCGTGCGTAAATGCAACAACACCATCGCCAGAGGCGCTAAACATGCCGCCCAAGTATGGCCGACCATTGCTACCAGTGCCAACATCGCTGGTTAAATCGCTGATTCGGCCACCACGCGCTGATACTCGCGCAAGCTTTAATCGGCCACGATCGGCATATTGAAATACAAGCGTGTTGCCATTCAACCACGCAGGCGATTCAACGGAGCGATCAAAATCAGATAAAAGCTCGGTGATTTCTTTGTTACGCCAATTCATAACCTGCAATTTTGCGTTCCGGTATGGTTCGCGTGCCCCAGAGCTATGCAAAAATGCAAGGCTACGGCCATCCGGTGAAAACACCGGCTCGGATTGCCGGCCGCTCGTATTCGTAAGTTCAGTTAAGCGGCCGTTGGCCAATTCTACTTGGTAGAGGTTGGCTTCTAGTGATTGATATTCCCAATCATCTCGGCGGTTTGCCGAAAACACAATGGCACTGCTATCAGGAAGCCAAGCTAAGGTTCCGCCGTGATTATAATCACCCGAAGTAAGTTGGCGAGCGGCCCCGCCTTCTGCGCTTACAACAAAAATATGGCGGTAGGCACTTTCTAAAAAGCCACGGCCATCGGCTTGGTAATATGCACGCTCTGAAATAATCGCTTGCTCCGACCAACGCGCGCCATCTGGACGCTTCGGCCGATAAACACTACGAGCAAATTCAGTAGCTGGCGCTAACACTTCCATACTGAATGCTAAGTGCTTGCCGTTAGGCGACCAAGTTAGGTTTCCGGGGCCATTGCGAAGATCTGAAACTCGTGCAGTTTTGTTTTCTGCTAACCAATGCACATGTATTTGGTTGCTTCCCGATTGGTTCGAAATAAACGCAATACGTTTACCGTCCGGCGACCACCGCGGGCTACTGTATTGATGTTCATCAGCAAACAATGGCGTTTGCTCACCGCTCTTCACGTTCACTAGCCACAAACTACGGCGGGTAGAATCTTGCATGATATCGTTGCTATGGCGAACATAAACAACATGCTCCCCATTTGGGCTTACTTGCACATCGTTGGCGTATTCGAGCGCAAAAATATCCTCAGCTGCAAAGTTCTGCGAGTTAGATTCTTGTGCGTGTGCAGTTGAGAGCGCAGGGCTCAGCAAAAGCGCGAACATCAACAGTGAAGTTAAAATTAATCGTGAACGCATAGTGTGTTCCTCTATTCTTCTTTTTAGTTTCGGTTTTTTGCTTCTTAGGCCGCCAATAGAACCACAGGTTGTAAAGCTACAGATTAGCGCAGTACGCTCTGCAAAAACTTACTGATATCTTGTAGTTGTTCAGCACATACCTGATGCGCCATTGGGTATGTTTGATAAGTTACGGCATACCCATGTTCTTCCAGCCATGCTTTTGCTTGTGTACCAAGCTGAGCTGGCACTACCGGATCTTGGCTACCGTGTTGCACTAAAAACGGTGTTGTTTTCTGCGCTTCACTGGTTTTCACTGAAGCCTGCGTTGCAAGGTACGTAGAAAGGCACATGACACCCGCAAGTTTCTTCTGGAAGCTAAGCGCTGCTTCATACGCTACTGCACCACCTTGCGAGAAACCAGCCAACACAATACGCTCCGCAGGAATACCACGCTCAATTTCACGTTCAATCAAGGCTACTGTTTGCGCTGCTGATGCGCGCAACTGCGTTTCATCAACGTTCCGATTTATCGACATTTCTAAAATATCGTACCAAGCTGGCATTTGCATACCGCCATTAATGGTTACCGGAATTCGAGGCGCGTGCGGAAATACAAATCGCGCGTGCACGCCTTCAGCAAATTGAATGTGCGGCACGATAGGCTCAAAATCATGGCCATCTGCACCAAGGCCATGAAGCCAGATAATTGCAGCATTTGCGGGTTGTTTTGGTTCAACTTCTACACACGGTAATAAACTCATTCTAAATCCTGTTTCTAAAAAATTTACCTACATACGTACTACAGCAGCTCAGTTGGAATCTCTAGGTCACTATTTAAAAGCGTTTTGTGTACTGGGCATTTGTTGGCAATATCAAGCAAGCGTTGGCGCTGTTCATCAGAAAGGTTGCCTTCAAGTTTAATTCTGCGTGATATCGATTCCGCGCCCTTCTCACCTTTTTCATGCTGCAGATCAACGGTAACTTTTTCCAAAGGCCACTCTTTTCGCGCCGCATACATACGCAGGGTCATTGATGTACAAGCTCCAAGCCCTGCAAGAACCATCTCCATCGGCGCTGGGCCCTCATCGGCACCGCCCAAACTTTCTGGTTCGTCGGCCAGCCAACGGTGGTTATAAGTAGTTACCTGATTCGTGTAAGGTGCCATTTTTTCTTCTACACGCACACACCCTTCGTTCACTTCTTTACTCATAATGCTCTCCGCGCATGCCCCCCAATGGAGCCTGATGCTTTATAAAAAAGCCCCGGAAAAACCGAGGCTTTGATAATACATTATTTCAATCGTAATGTGAGGCTTCTAAGCACTTTGCCAAAAATCACTCAGCTGAGTAGATTTTCACCCATTCGGTAAGCAAGCGCACACCATAACCCGTAGCGCCTTCAGGGTGAATACCACTCGCACTTGGAATCAGCGCGTTTCCTGCCATATCAATATGCACCCAAGGCGTATCACCGGCAAAATGCTGCAAGAATAGAGCACCGGCCTGTGCACCAGGAGAACCTGTATTCCGGCGATCAGCGATACGGCTGCTGGTTACATTGCGGTAAGGGCCTAGCGGCAACTGCCATACCAATTCGCTGGTATTCTCACCTGCAGTTCGTAAAGTACGAATAATGTCTTCTTGCTCACTGAAGATCGCTGAATATTCGGTGCCTAATGCACCTACTTTAGCACCTGTTAAGGTAGCAATATCGGCAATTACACGTGGGTTGAAATGCTCACGAGCATACCAAATACCATCGGCCAAAATTAAGCGCCCTTCAGCATCAGTGTTTGCTACTTCAATGGTTGAACCATCACCTGCGGTAACCACATCGCCAGGTAACTGCGCTTCACCGGAAATTAAGTTATGCGATAACGGAGCTACTGCTACAACGTTAATCGGAGCACGCTCCGCAGCTAATGCAGCCACAGTTCCTACAACCGCAGCAGCACCGGCTTTATCCGTGGTCATAGCAAGAATGGAAGCAGATGACGTTTTTAAGTTATAGCCACCCGTATCAAACGTATTGCCTTTACCTACCAAAGCGATAGGCTGATCATCGCTACCTTTCCAATGAGCCACCAGTAAATGTGCTTTATGTTGGCTGCCTTGGCTTACACCGTAAAGCGAACCCATACCTAATTCACGTACTTGCTCCGGGCCAAGAATGGTAACTTCAATACCAAGCGGTTCTAACGCTGCGCGCGCCATTTCCGCGAAAGCTGCAGGGTAGCCAGTACTTCCTGGTAAATTTACCAATTCACGCGCTAAAAACACACCATTGGCTAAGCCTTGCAAATCCGCATAATACGCTTCGGCAGCGCTATTGCTTACCACAAGCCATTCATAGCTTTGGCTTGGACGCGGTTCTGGCTCACTTTTAAACCGATCAAAGCGGTAGTTACGTAAATCAACGCCATGCGCAATACTTGCACTGATTCGCCCGTTTTCAGCCACATCACTCACAAGGCTTGTATCAACATGAACGGTTGCCGCTTTGGTGCTATTTACATGGTTAGCCAAAGCTGCCCCAATCTCTTCCGCTTCGATACGCGTCAGATCGCTTGGTGTGCCAACACCTACCAGCACTAACCGGTCAACCGATAAGCCCATTGGTGCAATTACTTCTAACTGCTGTTTCGCAGCGCCTGTGAACTCACGCACCTGCATCGCACGATTAATCTGTGCTGCCGTTTCATTGCTCCAACCGCTCAAGCTTAACTCTTGGGTATCAGCAGGCACTAGCACTACTAATGTTTCTGCGCTCGAGCTCAAGCGCTCGCTAAAATTAACTTTTGTTTCTAGGTACTCTGCAGAGGCGGTCATCGATACCGACATCAATACGATAACCGCTACTAACCAGCGTGAAATCTTCATAAAGAAATTCCTATTTAGCAATAAAATCGGGCTTTAGGGTGCAAAAAAAACGGCTTTTGCGCAAGCAAAAGCCGACCAATTGTAAGAATAACCAGATACATTGTGCTGGTTGTTTCTACCAGTTCTATTCCGCTATGGCAGCTCGCCTTCCCGAACCGGCCGATTAAAATAGTAGCCTTGGAAAATATCGCAACCCTGTTTTATCAACGCATGAAACTGCGCTTCGGTTTCAACACCCTCGGCGACCACAATTAACCCGAGCGTATGCCCGAGAGAAATAATACTTTGAGTTAACTGAGCTTGGGCGAGCCCTGAGTTTTCGTGGTCTGTATTAGTAGATACAAACGAACGGTCGATTTTCAACTGATCCAAAGGCAAACGCTGCAGGTAACTCAAGTTCGAGTAGCCGGTACCAAAATCATCCAACGCAAAACGCACACCGATGTTTCGCAGCTGCTGCATTTTCACAATAACGGCTTCGGTGTTCCCTAGTAACATGGATTCGGTAATTTCAAGAATCAGCTTATTCGGCGGCGCGCCGGTTTCGTTCAAACAGCGGCTCACTTCTTCGACGAAGTTATCGGCCTTTAACTGCTTCACTGATACATTCACCGACATTGTCCAATCCGCGCGTTCGGGATGATCGGCCCACTCCAACAGCTTCTCGCAAGCCGTGCGCAGCACCCAATTTCCAAGCAGAATAATATCGCCCGATTGCTCCGCGATATAGATAAAGTTTGCGGGATTAATCATACCTTTCGTTGGATGAAACCAGCGCACAAGTGCTTCAACACCCACGCAGGTTTTTTGACAATTCACCTTCGTTTGGTAAAACAGTTCTAATTCATTATTGATAATGCCACGATGTAAATCGCGTTGTAGCTCGAGCCTACTATTTAACCGCGCCTCTAAATCCGCATCGAAAAACACGCTGGTGTTCCGGCCTGAATCTTTTGCTTCGTACATCGCTTGGTCAGCCTGCTGCAAAACACGCTCAATACTCTCGGAGTGAGGCCCTACTAAGGTTACACCAATGCTCGCCGTTAGCAGATATGAATCATTGCCAAGCTGCAAAGGGTTCTGCATCTGCACATTTAGTTGAGTGATGAACTCATTACATTTTTGAATCGCTGTGGCTTCAACATTTCCTAGATTCGTTAAAAGAATCACAAATTCATCGGCCGACATGTGTGCCACTGTGTCGTCTTCACCCACTAAGTTCGCCAAACGCTGAGCAACGATTAACAGCGCCCGATCGCCTTCCTCATGCCCTAAGCTATCGTTGAGAATTTTAAAGTTATCTAAATCAATCGATAATGCCGCTGAGTAAGAATCACTGTATCGAGCATCCCAAATACTTTCATGCAAACGCTTTTGCAAGAGCGTGCGATTCGGTAAATGTGTTAACACATCATAGTGCGCAAGCTCTTCTATTTGCTCTTGCGTTTCTCTGCGTTCAGTAACATCTAACATTACGCCATGCCAAATCTTCCCAGCGTCATCAACTTCACCAGGTTGAGATTCAATACTTACCCACTTAATTATATTGTTAATAATAAAGCGCCCCTCCCATCTGAGGGGCTGATTATTCGCCACGGCTTCTTCTTCTGCCGTTACAAAGCTCTCAATATCTTCGGGATGAGTAAGCTCAACGATATATGTAAGTGCATCAGATAACGGCACCGTAGCTGGAACCGCGAACAAATCGCGGGCACGCTGGCTTAAATATATAAATTCGCGCTCACCCTCGGCATTAACCTGAATTTGATAGACGCCCGCAGGGGTTAGCGCTGTTAATCTGCCGTATTGCTCTAAACTCTGAACTAAAGCCTCTTGTTTGCTACTAATTTCCTGCTCGGCTGTTTGCAAATAAAACTTCGCCCGCCGCGCCGCATACCATAATGCTAAAAACGCCGCGAATAGAACCGCGAAAGGAATAATTAAGGTATATAGCCAATCATAAATAACAGTTGAACGGCTGCGCATCGCGATAACTGTTAACTGATATTCGGGCAAAGGTTTCATATAAGCATACGCTTGCTCAATACTAGAATCGCTCAGCCGCTTTCTTTGATACTGATATACCCCTTCAGGCTGACCCATCAATTGTTGTAACTCTGGTGAGATTTGTGCGCGGTATAGGTTTGCTAGGGAATCAATGGTGTGTTCAAGCGTTAATGGATGCAAATAAGCAAGGTGATTGTCGGGCCGTACCAGCGATACTTGAATCCCAGTTGGAATAACGATGTTTGTCCACAAGGGCAAGCCTCGCTCAAGCTCCACTCCCATCGCCATATACCCAAGTAGATCGCCATCATCGTCGAAGATCGGCGCTCGTATCGGCACAACCCAATTATCAAAAAACTCAAAGAAATATGGCCGCCCAATGTGAAACTGAGGCCGTGCTACAAAGTTAGCAAAATCTCCTGCTGCTAATTCAGTTTCAAGCAGCGAAGGAAGCGGTTCATCAACGGGCGCGAAATCGGTTACCCAAAATTCACCATCGGGCGTGATAAAAGCTAACCCGGCTACACCCTCTTGGCGATTGGTAATGCGTTGCAGTTGTTTCTGCGCTTGCTCGCGATCAGCAAACAGATTGTTGTAAACTAAATCGTTTCCAACCGTACTTAGAAACAATTCAGTGCTCGCAAAATATGATTTCACGCCTTGCTCGAGCATTTCCCCAGAGTGTTGCAATTCATGATGGTTCATAGATACCGCACGGTTCCACAAACCCACACAAATCACTAGGAAAAAGCAAACTAAAGCCCACGCAGCAACATTGATAACTGCGCGTAAGGAACCAATATATGAATGTGCTACTGAAGTATGCTCAGTAGCCATAGGCGGCTCAGAACCTTGTTGCTTTGGTTTATTCACACTCAAATACGTTTCTCAGAATTATCGCGATGGTGCTCCAATTTAACTAGTTAATAACATTTAAGCAATCAATCTTAACAACCCGTTACAAATTAGATTTATTCCGCGCAATGCTGGACATACACCGGGAAATTCCCTAAAATCCACGCCTGCTTGAAAAGCACCAAACATGCGCCCGTAGCTCAGCTGGATAGAGCGCTGCCCTCCGGAGGCAGAGGTCAATCGTATAATTGGTGTTTACGCTAGAAGTCAAAATTTGAAAATGCGCCCGTAGCTCAGCTGGATAGAGCGCCGCCCTCCGGAGGCGGAGGTCAGAGGTTCGAATCCTCTCGGGCGCGCCATCAAAGGCTTTAATCAAATCTCTTCAATTTAATAATTCGAACCAACCCTTACCTCCAAAAGCACCAAGTTGACCTTCGTCCAAAACTCTATTTTTTGCTCTATTATTTCATTGGGACCGTGATGGGACCATTCTGGGACCAGTAAACTCACACCAGATTGTTAAAGTTAAAAACTTGACCTTAAGCCCAAACTTACGTTTTTTAACCATTATTATATTTAAAGCTCGATGTTTTTGCAGACCAGTTCTCTTGCGTTCGCTTTGATACGGTGGCTAATGTAACCACACATGTCTCTCTTAAGCTTTACATAATGAATTTCCACGGTTCTAACGCACTACTGTTTTAAATGAAGGAAATCTCTTAATCGAGTGATCGCCGTGTTCTCCGTGAGAATCCTTGAGGTGCGGCCAAATCCATCTTCAAGCTGAGCATGGTTAATTTTGCCGATAGCATCAATTACCAAAGAGCATTGCTCATCGCCGTGTATGCAAAAGTGCAAATCTTGATGAGAACTTACCGTCGCCCTGATGACCCCTTTAATTGATAATGAACCGCTCCCTTCTACCCAAACCGTATACTCGCCTCTCTTAAGAGAAACTACCTGTCGAGGGCGAGCATAAGAAAATTTGTGCAGGAAGTTAGTTCTCTGCGGCTCAAGCCTCAAACCAAATGTATTATCAGAGAATTTCTCGAAATGAGGAGCATCGACAGGTATTGCAGTCCATACACCCGTTCTTGGGTTTCTCGCAAAGCTTCCACTTGAGCGACTAAATTCAAACCTAGTGGGCAACTTCCCTTTTGAAAAATCGTACGTACAACAAAAAGGGCGGGTGTGAGATACAAATGAAGCCCACCTAATAATGTGGTCTCCTGCATTCGCGTTAAAGGCAACTTTTTCGGTCTCTTTATATTCGACTATCTTCGTTTCGAGCCCCCGCTCACCCATAACGTGAATAGAATAGATATCAGGTGGGAGAGCTGTTTCAACTTGACCGTAATTAAGTTTTTGTCGTACTGCTTTTGGTACTCTCCAAATAAGGTCAGAACTATCATTCCAAAAGTCAGGTGTATGGTTGTTCTTTAGAAGCTCCACAAAGGCTCTAAAATTTACGCCTTTCTCGCTAAAATCAACACCACTCTTTATAAAAATGAAAGCCGCCTCTCCGCTGAAAGAAGCGTATTCGATTTCAGTGAAAGACTTACCACTGTCGATATCAATTGAACCATACTTTTCACCTATGATGCCTATATAGATATCGGCGGTAGCCACTTCAGTTACGCAGACCTGTAATGGTTTTTCGGTTCGTGCACCAAACTCTTCCATGCCTATGATTTCAAGATTATCAAACTCTTCTTTTAAAGCCTTGGCAATAGCTTGTCTCTCTTTCTTTAAATCGAGAAAGGTAGAGCTCAAAAATACTTTTTTCATACACAACAGCCATCTTTTTACTTTGAGTTAAAAATTCGAATGAATCACTGCCACAGGGTCAGCGCGGATGATAAAGCCACATCAACTAAGAAGAGTTCCCCGATATTCATATGATCTCACTCTTTTAAACATTTGAAGTAAAGGACACTCTACATTAGCTTTATTCGTTTATACCCAAGCAAGTGCTCATTTTTCGCAAGCCATGTGTGCTCTTTCTGATAGTCGCCATAGACTTGCTGGAGTAAGTTCCAAAATTTATCACTGTGGTCGTGTATTTTCAGGTGCGCCAGCTCGTGTGCTACGACATACGCCGCTGCGCGCTTGGGTGCGTAGACCAATCGCCAGTCCAATGACACGCAGCCAGCATGTGTACAACTCCCCCAGCGCTTACTCATTGTTTTCACGCGCACTGATGTCGCACCAATGCCCAGTAGCTCACCGTACTTTCTAACCAGCTTTGCTGTTTCTAGGTTAAATCTGTCTTTCAAAAAGTCGTGTATTGCGACTTCTATTTTGTCGTCATGCTCTTCACTGGTCGCGTAGTTGGGATGGCTCACGTGCAAGCCGTTTTTATAGCTCACTATGGGGCTTTGCACGTCAGCTAGCTGTGTATGCAGCTTCACCAAGCGCCCCCAATACGGCAATTTTGCGCCCGTTCGGAATCTGGCAACTTTATGGGTTTTCTCATACAAGTCTTGCAGCGCTGCATAGTTTTCTATAATCCACTTATGCTTCTTTTTCAGCGCCAGCTGCACATCAGCAAGGGTTGCCTGCTCAGGTGCTGTGACCTGAAATTCATCCATTGTCATTTGCAGCTTTAATTTATTCGCTTGTGCGCTTTTCACTAAGCGATAAGGAATGTGCCTGCGGCCAATTACGATTTCATTGGCGCTGGTTTGCTCACTCATGCTGGCTCCGCGCAAAATGCTTGATGGCAATTTGCTCAATTTCTATAGGAAGCTGTTTGAGTTGTTTACAGCCCAGCTGGTGTGCTGCGCTTCGTACTCGCTGCCTCAGCTCCTTTCTAAGCCCTTCTTTTGTGTGCCATAGCTTTGGTGCTAAGTCTATGTCTGAATAGAGCTGCTCGGCTGTTTCTGCAAGCTGTCGTTGGGTGTCTGCATCAACATCATCACCCTCTATGGCTTCAATCACTTTCAAAAGCGCATGACCTTCAAAGCTCATGCCTGTGGCCTCGTATGCTTTGCCCTCTTCGTCTAACTGCTTGGCATACTCTTGTGCGGCCCTTAACTTCTCACCCCAGCTTAATTGCTGGTCGTCCATGCGTTCAATCAGCTCTTTCAGCTTCTCACTGAACTTGGCGTACTGGTGTTGATTCTCTGCAAGCTTGGCTTCGGTGATTTTGCGAAGCTCTGTGGTTTTCTTCAATGCTGCTGCGCGTTTGTCGTCTTCGCTCTCATCCTCAGCACCTTCAAAGTCCTCCCAAAACTCACCATCAATCACACTGCGCAACTTCACAATGGTGGATAGCCCTGTCACGTGCAAATGCTCTTCTAGCATCTGGCGTATCTTCTCGCTGTACTCGGCTTGCTCAAAGCTTTCTTTTTTCTCAAATACTTGTTTACCGAACAGCAAAAAGTTAGCAAACCACTTTAGATCGTAACTCATTGGAATAACGCAAGGATCTGGTGCAAGCGCTTCATATAACGTGACGAAGTTGCGCACTTTACGCTGGAACAATATCCATTCATCTTCTGTGCCGATGGCTTTAATCAGTGCATCATATTCTGAGCGTACGTCTTTGCCTGTGCGCTTAATGCCTTTCACATACACCAGCAATTCACGTTGTGCCGCTTCAAGTTCGCTGCGTAAACTGTCCAAGTCACGTATAGCGTTTTGTACGTCTTCCGCTCTGTAGCTTGCTAGAGCCTCATCTAAGTGCTTGCTCACGCCAATATAATCGACAATAAGGCCTTGTTTCTTCTTTGCGTCAGCTACGCGGTTCGTGCGCGCTATGGCTTGCAGTAAGGTGTGCTCTTTTAGTGGTTTATCTAAATACATTACCGCTTCTGCCGGCGCATCAAAGCCTGTTAGCAGTTTGTCGCACACAATCAGAATTTGTGGGTTGGTGTGCCGCTCCTTAAAACGTCTTTTTAGCTCGTCTTCGGCGGTGTCATCAACATACCAAGTCACCAGTTTTTCACGCACTTCATTCTTGTGCTGGTTTTCGCTGGGCTTATCATCTTCTTGTGATTTGCTGTACACACAGGCTGTCGCTTCTTGCGACAATCGCAGGGCATCTTCTTTACTCATGCCTTGTCGTTCGTACTCTGATGCAATCAGACTATCGAGTGCTTGCTTGTAGAGCACAACGGCTTCTCTGTCGTAGGCTACCAGCTGTGCTTTGAAGCCATCTGGCTTAGCGTAATCTTTGAAGTGCGTCCATAAATCAAACGCAATCAACTCAATGCGTTTGGGGTGTTTTACTAAGTCTGCTAAACGCACGCCACGCTTTTTAATCTGCGCCAGCTGCTCATCACTTAAATCTGCAAACCAAATATCAAACAGGCTATCAATTTTAGCTTCGTCAATTTGCCATTCGGTCTTGCGACTAGTGTAGTGAATGGGCACAGTGGCGTTGTCACGTACAGCATCATCAATGCCGTACTTGTCCAAGTAACCCTCACCTACCACACCAAAGTTCTCATAGGTGTTCTTGTCGTTCTTTTTGACTGGCGTGCCCGTAAAGCCAAAGAAGGTAGCGCTGGGCAGTGTGGCGCGCAGGGCTGCGCCTAAGTCTTTTTCTTGCGTTCTGTGGCACTCGTCCACCATCACAATCCAATTTTCACTATTAGGAATTGCTTTGGTGCTGCCCTCAAACTTGAATATGGTGCTGATGAGTGTTTGCCCATCTACACCTGTACTCATTAGTTCGCGCAGTTGTTTGATGCTTTTGATGGGTGTGGGATTCGGCAGGCCTGTATTTTCAAATGTGCTGGAAATCTGACCGTCTAAGTCTTTGCGGTCGGTAAGCACAAGCAAATTGGGATTGGCAAGCGCTGAACTTTGCCCTTTTTCTATTTTTACCGTTCTGTGGTGCTTTAACTTGAGCGCAGCAAATACCATTGTTAGTGATTTACCACTGCCTTGTGTATGCCAGATAAGGCCACGTTTATGCTTGCCCTCTGCAACACGCTCTACCATCTTATTGACCGCACGAAACTGCTGATAACGGGCGATTTTCTTAATCACTTTGCCATCTTCACGCTCAAACACTGCAAAGTGCGCCAGCAAATCCAACAAGCGGCCAGGCTCAAGTAATGACCACAAGCCTTTATGCAGTTCGTTATCAAAGTCTTCTTCGCGTGGGTAGGTGTCACGCCAGTAGCCGTAAAACTTAGCAGGTGAGCCAGTTGCGCCATAAAGCACCGTTGTGCCATCGGTTACGATGTTAAACAGGTTAGTGAAAAACAGGCGTGGAATATCACGCTCGTATTGCTTTAGCTGGTCAAAGGCTTCACCGTTTTTATCTTTATGATTAATGGGTGACTTTGCTTCGATAACCACAAGCGGAATACCATTCACATACAAAACAACATCAGGTATGCGGCTTTTTTCCGCTTTCACATAGAGCTGTTGAGTGACAGCGAGCTGGTTGTTACTGGGGTTTTGGAAGTCGATAACTTTGAGGGTCTTCTGAGTGGCTTGCCCTTCAACATTGCGCGCAAAGTCGCCACGCATTATCTCAATCCACTCCTCATTGCCTTCTTTGCGCATCAGCTCTGCGGCTGCGGCTATTGCATCTTGCTCTGAAATACCATTCAAGCGCTGCAAAGCAGTAATAAGGTGTGGGCGGAAAATGACTTGGTTTTCAGCTCCTCGCAGTGCTGCGTGCTGCTCTTTGTCTACGAACTCGTAACCAAGCGTTAATAAATACTCAAGTATCGGCTTTTCAGCGAAATGCCATTCCGCGCCACGTCCTTTCATCATACTGTCCTTACTTTTCCTGTGAGCAAGTCGTCCATTAAGCCATTTTTGAGCTTTGCAAAGCTGCTCAGCCTTACTTCATGTTGCAAGCAAAAGTCTTCCAAAGCCATTAAAGCACCTGAAATCTCTTCCTGCTGTTTGATTGGTGGTAGCAATACTGGCAAGTTGCCTATAATTTGGGTATTCAGATTGAGCATCGTTGCACCTACTGCATTGGCATGCAACCAGTCGATAGCTTTATGATTGGTAAAAAGAAATCGGAGAAAGTGCGCATTAACCAATTCTTTCTTTGGACGCAGTCTTAAACAGCCAGTACCGCAGATTGCTTTTTCTACACCGTAGTAGATCGCAACTTTGGATAAGTCACCACGCCTAGCAAAAAGAACATCACCTACTTCCAAAGTGTGCTTGTCCAAATCATTGGCTTTTTCAGCAGTGATAATAGAAGCACTTTCGAAGTCAATTTGCCCGTTTTTTATATTTTTAGGCATTATTACTCTGCAAGCACCTTGCTCTTCAACGTCAATATGCTCGTTTGCTTTTAACTGGCTTCCAAATGGCCCCGTTTGCAGACCTTTCGGTTCTGCCAAATCTTTAGCCGTTAAACTTTGCCACCCCTCAGGCACTTCACCACGCTCAATGGCTTCACTACCCAAGCCACCTGTTAGCAACTCTTCCATCAAGCCTTGCTTGACGCGCTCCGCTTGCTTAATTAAACGCTGCGTAGCTTGTATGCTTTTATCCACGCTACTGAGCACTTCGGCAATGCGTTTTTGCTCGGTGAGTGGGGGAATCAAAAGGTACGAATTACTTAATTGTTTAATTGTAAGCGAGTCAACTGTCGTACCATTACCTGAATCAAGCTGGTTCTTAAAGGAAGCGGAGTTCAACCAATAATTTATGAACAAGCTGTTTACATCCGCTTTTTTGCTTAACCACAGTACACTTGCATCTTTGAAGTAAAACTCCTCACTCTCTTTTACGCAATATGTATTACCAATCGTACCGATAGCCGTTATCAGTATGTCACCTTTTGATGGCACGCCAGACTTCTCAGCGAATGTTCGGTATAGCTCCTCATCAATGAACAGCTCATTATCCACACTCCCATGCTCAGATAACGCAGTAATTTCGCGCCCTCTGTAAAATGGAATACCCTGCTTGCGCCACTGCTTTTGAAGCACCCTTTTGCTAGATTTCACATCAAAGCATTCTGTAAGCCTCTGCCGTTGCCACCCCTCAGGCACTTCATTCAACATAACCCAGCTCCTTTAAGTGCTGCATCATGCGCTTCTCCGCCTCGTTACGCGCTTCTGTCAGTTCAAGCAAGTGCTGCACTTCCATAGCCACGTCAATTTGTTCTGCGGCTTCTCCTAAGTTCACATAGCGTGTGATGTTTAGGTTGTAGTCATTAGCAGCAATGTCGTTTGTTGCGACAAGTGCGCTCAAGCGCTCTTCATCAGCAAAAGCTAAGTAGGCTTTAGTTAATGTCGCAATGTGGCCATCACGCAAGTAGTTTTGTGAGCGCCCGTCTTCAAACTGCTCTGCACCATTCACTATCATGACTTTATTTTTTAAGTGCTCTGGCTTGGACTTGTTGAGCAGTAAAATAGCAGCTGGGATGCCTGCACCATAGAATAGGTTAGGCGCAAGCCCAATCACGCCTTCTACGATGTCAGCTTCAATCATAGCTTGTCGTATCTTGCCCTCTGTGCCTGCACGGAACAGCACACCATGTGGCACAACCACTGCCAGCTTACCATTCTGGTTCAAGCTTGCGAGCATGTGCTGTACAAAGGCTAAATCACCATAACTAGCGGGTGGGCAGCCGTATATGTCACGCCCATATGCATCACCGTTTTTCCACTGCGTATGCCCCCACTCTTTCAATGAAAACGGTGGGTTGGCAATAACACGGTCAAAACTGCGTAATGCTTTGGCATCGTCACTCACTAAGTGCTTAGGCTCTCTGAGCGTGTCACCACGCTTTACATCTGCATCATCAATGTCATGCAAAAACAAGTTCATCTGGCAAATTGCCCACGTGTTCAAGTTACGCTCTTGTCCATACAAACTTAGTGAGCGTGGGTTTTTACCATGCCGTTCAACTGAGCGATACGCTTCGAGCAACATACCACCACTACCGCAGGTTGGGTCATAAACGCTCATGCCTTCGTCTATTTCCAAGCACTCCACCATCAAGCGCACAACTTCTTTGGGGGTATAGAATTCACCTCCACGCTTACCGCCATCGTCGGCAAATTGCTTGATGAGGTATTCGTAAGCATTACCTAAAATATCAGCTTCAACGTTGCTATTGCGTAAATCGTACTTTTCAAAGTGCTGCAATAGTCGCTCAATCAACTCATCGCTAAACTGGTCCTTATTGTTGAAATCTACACTTTGAAAAATGCCACGCAATTTGAAGTTAGCATCTTCAATTGCTTGAAAGGCTGCGTTTAGATGTTCACCGATATTAGTGGTGTTGTTACGAATATCAGCCCAGCGCTGTCCTTCTGGCAGGTCAAAGCGATGCTCATCCGCATCAGCTGCAAGCTCCTTGTCGCCATATTCAGCGAGCCGTTGCTCATACTCCTCCTGCCAAACGTCATTCAGACGCTTGTAAAAAAGGACTGCGAAGATATAGTTTTTATAAGTGCCAGAATCAACTGCGCCCCACAATATGTTAGCTGCACCCCACAAGTGCTGCTCTAATTCGTTTAGTGTTACTGCCATTCCTGATATCCCTAACCTTCCGTATATAATTAGCCGATTACCATATCTAAATTAAAAATTTTATATTCAAAACTTGAATTCAATGATGGCTAGTACTTTAGTTCATTATTAATCACTCAAGGATTCCAATAAATCACCGACATCACATTCAAAATATTTACACAACACATCTAACGCAACAAAATCAATACGCTGAGCTGTTTCTTTGTAGAGTAGGGTGACCGTATTACGGTTCAATCCTGTTTCGCGTGCAACATCCATTATCTTGAGCTTGCGCTCGCCCATCATTCTCGCCAAATGACACTTAATCATAACCACCTCGCAAAAATGTCATCCAAAATGGCAAAAAGCGGTTGTAAATGTATTTTTGTGTGCTAATATGCCATTCAGGATAACAATTTGAATTTCAGAAATACTTATTGTTATTTAATCTATCACTTAACTAAGGAGGTTGCCATGTTAAATGACATGACACTTTTGACCACTGAGGAGCTCTCTGAGCGAATCAAATACGACCCTCGAACCATTCGCGAGCGCTTAAAAGATTCTGTGCTTCTTGAGGGCGTTCACTATATCCGTCCGTTTGGTGGGCGAAAAATTCTTTTCTTATGGGAAACAATTCGCGATGACATGGGTAAATTCTCCAGTCACTCGCTTGCGATTCCGATGGCCAGAGGAGGTGCAGCTCATGGGTAGTGTAAATGTGAGACCAGAAACCGGAAAACTGTATGTAGACTTTCGCTACAAAGGGGTTCGCTGTAAAGAAATGACGGCTCTTTCGGATACGCGAGTAAACCGTAAAAAGGTAGAAAAGCTTTTGGAGCGTATTGAAGCGGAAATCACCTTGGGAACATTTTCGTATTCACGGTACTTTCCCGATAGCCCAAGGGCACAAAAGTTCGACCGAATGGAGGTAAGCCACACGTGCGAAACTCCACCGTTCCGCATATTTGCTGAGGATTGGTTCGCAGAAATGCTGATTCAATGGCGCAAGTCGCATTCGGACACGGTACGCAACACGCTCGACCGATACCTTATACCTAATTTCGGTGAAAAAGAGGTTGGCCGCATTACGAAGACAGAGATTATGCAGTTCCGTTCATCACTAGCCAAAGTTACACAACGGAACAGCAAAGGACTCTCACCATCTCGTATCAATCACATCATGACGCCATTGCGAATGATTATGAATGAAGCAGCCAACCGATTTAATTTTAGCTCACCTTACGTTGGGATTAAATCACTAAAGGTACCGCGCACTGATGTTGAGCCTTTTTCACTCGAAGAGGTTCAACTCATCATTAAAAGTGTGCGGGAAGATTTTCGGCAGTATTTTACTGTACGCTTCTTTACAGGGATGCGGACCGCGGAGGTTGATGGCCTGACTTGGGATTCTGTCGATTTCGAGCGCCGGCAAATCAATATCCGAAGCACGGTTGTTAATGGTCGGACAGAAAGCACGAAAACCGATGGCTCGTATCGCACGATTGAGATGAGTGACATTGTTTACAAAGCATTACTTGAGCAACGTAAACACACACATGAATTTGATTATGTGTTCTGCACCCGCGTTGGCACACCGCTTTCTCACGGCAATGTGCGAAAGCGAGTCTGGTATCCCTTGCTTGCTCATCTAGGCCTTAACAAACGTCGGCTGTATCAAACACGCCATACAACGGCGACGTTGTGGCTCGCTGCCGGCGAGAGTCCTGAGTGGATAGCTCGGCAAATGGGCCATAGCTCAACTGAGATGCTCTTTCGTGTTTATTCACGCTACGTGCCTAATCTCACACGTCAAGATGGCTCAGCATTCGAACGCCTATTGAAACAGAACTTCGATGTTCAAGAGCTGGAGACCCACCATGATGAATCATAACCACACGCGCCATCTTGCTCACACAATTGAACTTCGAAGTGATGCTAAAGAGTTTGCGGAAGCGCTTGCGAAAAACTTGATGGTATCGCTCCACGTTATACCTGGTGGCGATTTAGTCCCGCATCTTGGATGTGGCACTGAAGAAGATAATCTCGAAGCCATTGAGAGTTGGGTTTACATGGTCTGCACCTGCCTCAAACTTCCTTTCTCATCGGATCAATTGCCTTGCCTCGAAAGCATGCTCGAGCCAGTGTTGTTCGCACTTGAAGAACAACTCGGATATCGATTGCGCAGGAGGGTTCAATATGTCGGTTAATCACACGACTATGTCGGGACATCGTTCCCGACATAGTCACGACACTGAACAATCGCTTTTGAGTATTAAGGAAGCAGCAGAAGTTGCCGGCATTACCGAGCGAACCATTAACCGCTTGATAGCGAGTCACGAAATTCAATCAATGAAGTCAGGCAAACGCCGGTTGATTTGGCGCGAATCGTTACTCACATGGAAACGACATCGTCGGCGCAGGTTGTCAGGACACTGTCCTGATATGGGTCACGATGTAGTTAAGGCCATTGAAGAGTTGAAAGAGTTGATTCTAAAAGCAATCGAGCTTTATCAACCTGACAGTTTTCGCAAGCTCCAACACAAACATTTTGCTCAAGAGAGTTCGCGCGAGCAAAAATAATCTTGATGAGTAAACAGTTAAATTAACGCCAATAGTAAGGAAAAATACATGCAAAATCTCAAACCACAAACTGAAATTCGCTTTGATTTCGACTTAACAAAACCGCTTCGTGAGCAATGCCCATACGAATCATTAGGCATTCCCGAGCTGTGCTCACTTCACTTTCCATACCCTTTCTCGTATCGAGATATTGATGAAAGCACCTACAAATCAGTTCTAATGGAGATATACCATCAAATAGAAAATAACCTAAAGAAAGAGTCGTTCCTCGACATCGAGCATCTTTTCCCTGAGCCTCTAAGCTTAGCTTTCAAACACGCTGCACTTTGTTGGATCCACACTAATATGTTTAATAACGATAGGCTGGTTAGTCCAAGTATCGCCCCTCAAATACTCAAAGAATTCAGAGTTGGTATTCTGGCCACTCGGCGCCCGAGAAGCTTTAAAGACTTAATGAAGCTATAGCGCACGATAACGACAGCTGCCCTAATCGGCTGCTGTCGTTACTAGCCAATTAGCATTCTGAGTCGCTCTAACCTCTGACTATGATTAACGCCAAAATTTTACGAACGTCTCGCAACTCTGGAAGCACATCATATAGTTCAAGCTCTCGATACCATAAATGAGCGAGTATTGCGGCTGATGACTTTACTGATAAGGCTTAAGTAACAACCTAGGGCTGTTGCTATCATATTTTTGCTGAAACTAAGCTGAATTAACAGAGTCGTGAGACCTGAGGTTTTTTAAACTGTTTATAGCTAAAATACCACCACCTTTATGAACATAAAGAGACATGCAAAACGTCTAAGGACTCTAGGCCTTACCAATCATTAATATAACGTGAGACTTCTGAAGGAGATTCAAAGCAATATTTGGCTACTTGACTAACTGGTCGGACCAGTTTAATATCTAACCAGTTACCATGAGAACCATGAGGCCATAAAAATGATATCGAATTACGAAGAAGCAGATGATTATCGTCCGTTAATTTATTTAGACCAGAATGTAATAGACGATTTGCGCAAGGGAAAGCTTTCGTTTGAACCGTCAGTATTCTCGAAGAATTACCGAGCGGTTTATTCAGATGAGACGCTTAGGGAGATAAGCCGTGCTGAGGAAGGTGGTGGAAATGCTACAGGATATTTAGATGTTCTGGAGATGTTAGAAGCTTACCATTTAAAATTGCAACTAAACGCACAATTTGCGCCAACTGGTAGTGCAATCATTCAATATCACACTCCAAGTGAGGCGTACAACAGCTTTACTCAGCAGCGAGACCTGGATTATTTAATTGAAGCCAACTTGCTGATTAGCCAAAAAATAATGGGCGGCCTGCCAGGGCTATCAGTTGATGATATAGCCGAAAGGATGCTTGAAGCATTTGAGCGTAATGCTAGGTCACTAGAGGAGAGTATTACGAATATCGAGCCCTTGTTCCCCGAGGTACGGGAAGAATTCCCTTTTCTATTTGAGTCGTTCGGAGCTATGAAAGCGGTCTCGCCAGAAGAATACAAAGACATCTTGAAGCAGCTTGTAGATAGTCTTAAAGCCAACCTTAAACTCAACGACAAGTCGCAGTCGGCACTCAGTCGTTATCGGGACGAGTTGAGATTAAGTCCAAAATACCTTAACAATCTAGAGCCATCACAAGTCGTCGAGCAAATTTGGCAGCTGGTATCGCGTGACGAAAGAGTTACTGAGTCTGGAATTACCATGTATCAGTTCTTTGGCGTCGATGCTACTAACCCCATTTATACAGAACGAAAAAATTTCATTTCTGAGCAGGTTTCAAGTGTCTACTTCCATTTGAACTTAGCAGGTTACTATCCCGACAAAGGATTAGAGCAGCGTAGAAAATTTGCCACCTCATTTAGTGATATGCAACACGCTTCCTTAGCCACTCACTGCAATTACCTTTTAAGTAGCGATGAACGTCTTATTAAGAAAGCTGCCGCAGCCTATGAGTTTACTGGAGCAAGAACTCAAGTGCTCCCACTGAAGCTATCGAGTGAATAAATGACCCGCAAGGCTTAATTTTTATAGACTAAATGAACTTCTTGAGAATTCGAGATTTACTCATTGCGAGCGAGATTCTTACTGCTTCTAAAAATGAAGTGAACGTGTTGGTCAAAGACAAGAGCTTTTTGAGCAACACCAAATCTCAGCCTTCCCATCACTACCCTTGCTTTACTATTGACCTCTCCTCCAAGAATAAAGCCATGACATCAAATACGTCTCCCACAATACGACGTATCAAACAGAACGTTCCTACCGTCGATACCGCAAATTTATTTTAAAAACAAAACAAGCTGCAAATCACGATTATTAGCGAATTAGAACAACAAAGTACACCAAAGCGCCAAATAATAACTTTAGCGCCCCTAATGGCCTCATCAGGAAAGCTAATCAATCAATAAAAATAAATTCATATACTCATTCGCGACGCCAAAAGCAATAAACAAACATGCAATTATAAGCTGTTGACTACATGAAATGATCGAAATCCTCATTTGTAGGGCTTTACAGCGTGCACGGAGTCGGCTTTAATGATTCTAATAAACCGTGTAGGACACACTGGAGGTTCACTATGCAAGACGACGCTTTAGAAATTTTCATAGCACGCTCAATAAAACGATTTGGGGATCAATTCAATTACGATGATTGCGATTACGTTAATGCAAAAGCAAAAGTTGTCCTTTATTGCACACGTCATAGCCCTTTTGAAAAAGTCCTCATTCCGCCGGATAGTCACCTACGTGCCAGTAGAATGGGCGGGTGTAAAATTTGTAAGGCCGACTCGGCTCGTAACCGGCTCAAACTGCAGCGAGACGATATAAATGTTCGCTTGAATCAGGCAAGTGATGGACGCTACCAAGTGGAACCCGGGATTAACATACCCAACCTGCGGGTAAAAAATATCCCTATCCAATGTAATAAGCACAACACAAAGTTTTTAGGGAATATCTCCTCCCTTCTTGCTGGATGCCGTGGATGCCCCGACTGTAAGCGAGAGCAAGACCGTGGCAGTTCGATTGCTATCAAGTTTCAGGATTTCCTTGCGAGAGCTAGAAATGTACATGCGGGATTGTATGAATATGATGAAACTAGCTATATCAATATATCGTCCCCTGTCACCATTATTTGCCGCCATCATGGTCCGTTTAAAAAAAGGGCTCACAAACATATTTTAGGCAGTGGATGCAAAGATTGTAAGAAGCAAATTCCCAGTGAAATGCTTATTGAGTTAGCTCGAAATAAGGCCAATCAACGCTGGCGAGTCAATAGCATCACAAAAAGCTGCAAAAAAATATCTGACTGCTATTTCGAGATTCACTGCAAATTGCACCCACAAATCGTGAAAACCATAGGCTACGTGAGTTTACACCGCGCCAAATGTCCTATTTGCACTGGCGATATCCGCGGAAACCATCAACAGGCGCTCCCCTATTACCAGGCTCTAATCAACAAAAAAATCGGCGCTACAATCGATTATGTTTTAGCCGTTGATACTCAAACACAGAACATCAATGTGACCATGAATTGCGCCACCCATGGTCCGCAAATATTAAGCGCTAAAAAGTTCTTGAAAATTGCATCGTGCCCGATTTGTCATAAAAACATCTCGCGTTCGCCTACAATGAGAGAGCGGCGCACAGCCCTAGCTCGTACGCTCAATCATCCTTGCGAGAAACATGCATTCGAGCTATCCGTGCTGAAACAACAAAATCAATCACTTTTCCTCAATGGACGTTGCGTTGTCTGCGAAAACAAAAAACGTCACGCCGTAGCGCTTCGAAACAAAGCGCTCAGAGAAAGAATAATAGCTAATCAGCCCAACTTTGTAGCTAAAATTAGATCTGAATTACAAGAAATGTATGGAGAACACTATACGTATCCAGACCTTGAGAGCGAGGCATACCAAATGAGCGATAGCATCACCATTTTTTGCACCAAGCACAATTGCACGCTTCCACCTATGAATATCTCATCACACCTGCGGCCTAAAGCAGGAAAAGCACTGGGAAGAGGTTGTGCGCAATGCAAGGCCGAGTTATTGAGTCGACATTTCAGAACGCCCTATAGCGATGCTGTTAAGATATGTAAAAAATACAATTTCAGACTTGAAACTCCCCAAGCGGAATACGAATTGAGAGAGCGGCAGGACAAGGTAAATATTCGATGTGAAAATGGCCACATCACTGAAAAACAACTCGATAAAATATCAAACGGTTGCTCAAGATGTATCCGTTGGGTTGGTGAGGCGGTGACTCTCGCGTTATTGTCCGAAATGTTTGGCTTTGCACTCAAAAAGCATCAATTTCGAAAGCCGCTTGATGGCCGATATCAAATGCTCGAACTCGACGGCTACAACAAAAAGCATGCCGTAGCGGTTGAGTATCAGGGACCGCGGCATTTTCTGAGAAAAACACATAAATCCGACGCAGATTTCCAGGGTCAACTGACACGTGATGAAGCCACGCGAACGCTATGTAAATTAAAAGAAATAAAACTTATTGAGGTTCGCTATTTTGAGGACTGGCGAGATTTTGATGCCGTTGTCGCTAGGCTCAATGAGTCTGTAAAGAACGCCCAGTTAGAGCATCTTATTAAAGCGAAACCGCAGAGGAAAACACATCATCGAGAATTATATGCGCGTCAGGATTTGAGTAATTTACGGGCCGACGCCCGAAAATGTGGCTTTCAATTACTCTCACAAAGTTTCGATGGCAAAACAAAAAAACATTCTTTCAAATGTTTCAAATGCAAACAAGTCATGTCGTGGAAGCCGACCTATCTCTATCAGATAAAGTGCAAATCACTTGAGTGCAAAAGTCTCCATAGCTGAACTCATTTCTGACTAAATTATCGAGAAGCATACCGAGTGGAGATGTTAAAAATCTTTACTGATAAAAGTTATTAGAGAGAGAGTAATACCTGCATATGAGGCATTACTTCTCTCCATTAACTGCAAATAAAATTCGGCACCTACAAGAATTCATAAACTCACAAAGCGGCCTATTTTCTTAACCAAAAGTTAACAACCTCCAATAATCTCGATATTTTCGACTTTATTTTGATCCCCGTGCCGTCCTTCCTTGATGCCTCATTCAGTATCGAAAATAATCGACATAGAAATTCAGAAAACGGATAACCTCCATAAAAAGAGCAATATTAGTCCAGTAATTTCTTATGTATTTCAATGGAATAAAAATATCTTCAATAAGTGGGAAAATTAATCGCACCTTTAACAGGACGCGTTCAGCATTTTTGCTAACTTCGATTTCAGACCTCCGCCTCAACAGCGACAGGCCATGTACACAATCATCGGAGTGCCGGATGCAATACCAACAAAGTGTAGAACTGAAACCGCTGAAAATTAACGAGCTCGAGTTCATTGAACTCGCTATTTGCCCTGCCCATCAACGCATATTGGAGCGAAACATCGATATATTCATGAGTCATCATTCATTCCTGGCGTTGAAAAAACAATTATCGCGAACGAAGGTCATCAAGTACGGAGAGAAATATTTTGCGTTTGAGCATTTCTTTTGGTTACGCGTTTTGTCCACTCGCTATCAACACTTAGAATTTAAAGCTCTTGTCATCGAAGAGGGAACGCGCGAACGCACAAATCAGCGCATTGTACTTCAGCAAATCAACGCCGGGCTTTTTAATGTTAACGCACGCTTACTACCTGAGTTCATCAAAGTAAGCCGTGGCCAAGGACTTATGGGATCGCACTACAAAATGAAAGAATGGGCCGAAATTTTAGACGTCAGTGTGTCGAGCTTGTATCACAAACACCCGCCATTCATCACGCCGCAACCTGGCAGGTAATACCGGGGCTAGTCATGAAGTACCAATCAGTAAAGCTATCTGACGTCAATTTCGTTGATTTGCCATCAACGGCACACATTACCCGCTGCAGCAAAGCCTGCGCAGCGCAGCTAGTTCAATTGTTGGATGTGAGCGACATACAAGCCTTACTAAATTCTAATACCGCGATTAAAGTAGGAAAGCGCATTTATGCCTGCGAGTTCTTTTTCTTACTCCACGCGTTGCGGCAGTTAATGCCTGAACTTGAACTGAATTTTACTCTACTGCACGAAAAAAACATCGAACATGCAACCGCGCGTATAGCGCGCTATCTAGCACTCTCGTCGGCAACGTCCTTTGCACCTATTGAGGTCAGTTCATTCGAAGTCGCGGTGGGTGAGTCTCTCTCATATCAGGCCCTTTTCACGCGCACTCAATGGCATAAAATCATCGGCGGCAACCGAAGTTCACTTTACTATCATGATGATAAATTCAAGCAGCCGGTTTACCAGTCTACGTATACAACAATCTCACTAGACGAAACGCTTGCTCAGGTTCCATCAGCAACAGGAACGAGCGATGAGTGATTTTAAGGTTTCGCTACAAGAGCATTTCAATCCGATACCAGAATTACAGCATCAACACTACGCTTCGCGACTTGACGTCTTTATTTTGCTATTACTCGAAATCAATTATGGCTCAGCTGAGACCAGGCATGGCCTTGAAGACCTGCGCACGTCCGTAATGTCACATTGCAACGCGGCATCAACGGAGTATGTAAGGCGGGACTTCTATAGCTCACTAAAGAGCCATTCATTTTTCTCGACGCTAATGCTCATCCCCGAGCCCGCTCCAAATGAGCCCTTGGATTCAAATACTCTGCGCAGTATGGCTCTGCTTGCCAGGGTTTACGCTCTTCGTGGCGTTGACGACTACAGCGCCTATTTGCAGTTCTATAAATGCTTTATATCTGAGCATGCTCCTGAAGTGCCCCTTACACGACGCTTTATTATTGAGTCGACAGATGAAGAGCTACAGCTTGAACTCAAGCTCACGAGCGAACTCGATGCATATCGCTCGTTTATTGACGTCGTCCCATATCTTCAACCGCGAACCCCAACTACTCGTGATCCTTCGAAGAAGGGGCTCATTCGTCAACCGAATATGCATAAACAGCGCATCCAAGAATCCGATTCATATGATGTGAACTATTTACAATTTACGAATGAAAACGCCGACACATTTTCGGAGATCCTCGAAGTCACGCCGAAAATAACACTCAGTACAGAGCAGCAGCGCAGAAAGTTTAGACGCCGTGAAGCTGGTGCCCGTAATGCGTTATATAAACATGAAGCAAAGGTTTCATGGTCGTTACAGGCCGCGATGCCTTCTGAGTTTCAAGCATTTATCGACGCCATTAGCCCTGAACTTATTGACGGTCATTATGCTGATATATCTAGCGATAATGCGAAATTTCTTTCGGTGTTGTTTTTAAATGTACTCGGCATTTCAAATGTACTCGATATAGTGCTAATCAATCTGGGCGCTCGCAATGATGCGGCACCATCGGACATACCACGGTTAGAGTACGAACTTGATCGGAAAACCAAGTATATTGAGGCTCGTATCGTCATCAATGCATCATTACTTAGTACGAACGTACCCGAGTTTACCGCCGGACACTATACGCATAATCCAACGCTCAATTATGTGCTACCGCACCCACTGCCAGCCCTTTTGAATATTGCGCTTCGAAATACAAATATCCAAGCGCGGCACAAGTACACCATAGCCAACGCGTTTGCACTTGATCCGACGATTTACAATAAAAAGATAAATGACGCACTCAAGGCTTCGAAACTGAAAGCTAGAGGGATCACTCGAGGGGCTCTTGAAAAGGCTTTTCATTATTTTGCAGCTGACTCGGTACCGGAAGTTTTTCTGAGCTTTCTAACTCAAAGTGCGAGCGTGCAAAATCACTATGTTTCAGCAGAACGAGCTTCGTTACAAGAAGTAATCACAAGTGAATGGCTTCGTTTCATTCGAGTGGCTGGCTTTCATCATACTCGATTGAACACCACTGAAAATGCCAGTTTACTTGGGAATCGATTTGCCTTTCATGATGAAGTGGGCTCAAAGATAACCATCCGCCAAGAATTAATCGATTTCATCCTTGAGCGTTTAAGCCATAGTCTATCCACCACCGCGCTCACAAACATAGCCGACCACATCAGTGCTTTGAACCACTGTGCGTTTTATCTTTATATGCGAGTCGCAACCACATCTGCTCTACGTCCGGTCCAAAAGCCTTTTCCATTGCGTGAGCATTTTCATGCTTCACTCGGTGCTTTTAGCGTCGCGGATAAGCGGTCTCATCATGCTGAGGAGCGACGCGTCATTATCCTGTCGCCGATGCTGCGTCGCATTATCTGCGCCTATCAAAGTACCGCGGATTGTATCAGTGAGAAGCTAAACATCAGCAAGCCCTGCTATTTAGTCATGCATTTGAATGGCGAAACACGCTGTTTCGAACACTTCTCAAGGGCGCTTGTGAATACGCTTTTTCTAAACATAACTGAGAAGCCTTTTATCAATCACAGCTTTCGTCATAGCGCTGCTCGACGTTTCCTAACGCATCACGTTGATGCGAAAACATTCTCCCAAGCCGCACTCAATGTATTAATGAATCATTCACGCGCCGGCGTGTCCGCATTAAATGCAAGGAGTCTGACGAGCGTTGCCGATAATGTATCGATTATCCAAAAACGAATTGAAGCGTACGACAGCATCTACGACGCATCCGATATGGCAATTCTTAAAGTACTTCATAAAATTTCGGGGACACATGATGCAGCTTGGGATTGATGACTTCACTCGCGCGCTCTGCGGGTACGATAAACATATCCGTCAACACGCATCATTCGTAGTCGATACAATTGCTCGGCTATGCCCTCGAGCGCTTTCGTCGCAAACGTCACTCCCGCAAAACTTCTTTGAAAGGAATGCCCGCGCGCTATATGAGCAAGCAACCACCGAAGGAGAGCTTGAAGCGTTATGCGAGTGTTGGTTTTATGCCTACGAAACGCACGCGAAACAGCACCCAAAGTTGCTCCCACCCAAACGCTTTTTCCCGGTAAAGAGACAACTCCCGCTGATTTCAGAGCACATGCCAAAACTTGAGCGACAAGAGCTGCTAGTCGATATGCTTCAAAACCAGCTACCGAAGGCGCACAAACTTGCATCTGAGATACGCTGGATGATGCTGGTATTATCGCTCGCTCGGCACCTCGATATCCGACAAACTCAGCGATTAGAAGTGCTCATAGCGACGCCCATTG
Source organism: Aliidiomarina shirensis (assembly GCF_003987345.1). Taxonomy (GTDB): domain Bacteria; phylum Pseudomonadota; class Gammaproteobacteria; order Enterobacterales; family Alteromonadaceae; genus Aliidiomarina; species Aliidiomarina shirensis. The sequence goes on from NZ_PIPP01000002.1 coordinate 719,844, forward strand.
AGAGTTACATCATTCTGTCAGATGCGAAACGTGCTGTCGTGCTTCTCGAAAAAGGTAACGCCGTCTATCTTGATGCGATTGGGCTGCTCTATCTACGCAAGCTCCAATCCGAGGCAAGTCATGCGCGTTACGTTAAGCGCATAGCGTCTGTTTTTAACATGTGGGCTACCCATTGCTTTCAATCCACCCAAAACGCTCTTTTAACAAATATCACGTTAGCAGACACTCTTGATGCCCTAAGTTTTATCACTCGAGTCCCTGCCAATGAGTCAATAGGGCCCCTTCCGATACCGCTTAACGCCAGCAAATTGATATTTACCTTAAGTGGGAATCACAACTTCGACTTCATTGAGGCTACAGGAAAACCCCAAAGTCGACGTCGCCGCTCCTTTGAAAAGCTGCAAACGCAGATTAAAGAAAAGTCCTCACAAAATTACACAAGTATTGCGTTCCAATCCTCGGTAATGCGTCATGACAAAGATGCAATGCAGCGCATTAGAAATGCCCTGACCGAATTCTCTAGTAACCAAACTAACGCAAACCGAAATACGGTTCACTTTAAGGTATTAAGACAACAACTACTTCAGCAAATAAATGACTTTAATCATGATAAAAATAATATCAGCGCTGTGGCGCAACTCATCGCAACCTACTGCATCGATTTATTTTTGTATGGCTCAGTCTGGAAGCAAAACCTCGCCGTTAACACGATATTGACGTACCTTTCTACGTTAACGACATTTGCATCTAGCGCCTGGGGTGATGAAGCTTTACTGCAATCCGCTCAATATGACGTAGAAGCTCAAATAGAGCTTACAGAGCTTGTTGCTGATGTCATTAGCGCGACTGATGCACCGGACAAACAAAGCACTGTTTTGAATTTTCTCCAGTATGTCAGTCAAACATCCGCTATCGTTTTATTCGACGAGGATGAGCTTGAATACCAAGGTACGGGGCTTATAAATGTTCGTCCGCACTACATTGCGCCTCATGATTTTGATACGGCATGCCATCGCTTTCTCAATGACGTGAATTCAGCAGAAAGGCGTCAATGCATTCATTTTGTTCGCTTATGTTATGCGCTCGGATTTCGTGATAAAGAAGCAGCACAACTTGAAATCGACGATATCGATTTTTCGACGAACAGCGCGTACATAACAAAACATTTCAAGCGAAAAACAAAAACAGCGATCCGTCGCGTACCCCTTTGCTTTTTTCACCCTCAACACATCAACACGCTTGAGGATTATATCGCCGACCGCGAATCGCATGGGCTTACAACGGTATTCGACGCACCGGTCATCGCATCAACACTTCCCTCGTTCATTCGCACCCTGCGAGAAGTGCTCGATGATGACACGCTCGTTCTGCATTCATTACGACATAGCGCAGCAAATAATTTGCTATTTCAACTGAGTATCGCCTGCTCTGCTCGTTTATCATCCCTGCAGGAACGCTACTCATTTTTACAGCACCCTATTTTTTCAGCCGCACAAATTCAAGACATAACCTCGGCATTAGATGCGTGCGGCAGATCCACAGGTGAGTTTTTCCCCGTTCTCGATACGCTTGCCAACCTTCTCGGCCATGTTAGCCCAACCGTCACTGCCGCAAGCTACCTTCATTTATCCGACGTGCTCATGTTTGAATTAGGCTCAGGGCGGCAAGCGACGTTTTCCGCTGAATCGCTATCACAACTGATGTCTTCAAATAATTACCGGTATTCTCTTAAAAAATTATATCAAAGCAGCGTTGGGGAATTGGACGAAATTGCACGTGAGGCATTGCTATTCAAAGCAGCGACGCACGGCTTAAAAGTAAAAACTCGAATCGCACACAAAAAACATGGGGTATTGCCTGTTCCTAACTTGAACAGGATAGCGTTTAGTGACTACATCCGAGCACTTTATGACTATAAATATCGTCCACATCGGGAGGGAGGAAACTCTTTGCTGAGGCCGCACTTTGATAAGGTATCACATGACCTAAACATCGACTTCACCACCTCAATACAGGCTCATGATTTTGCCGTTTGGCAGCGGCTTTATGAACGATTGTCCCATCTCGATTGGACGCGAATAAATCGCCATGCCTTAGAGGTACTTCATGATGCGTTGATAGCAGGGAAGATTACCGATAAGCGAACCGCGAATCGTTATCTACGCGCCCTCTCTTTACTCGGTCTTCGTAGACAAAAAATCAATATCATTAGTCCAAAGCAGAACGACACCCAAGTACATGACTGGGTAGAGCTCATCACCTCATCCGGCCATACCATAACGCTAGTAGAAAAAGGCTCCTCGCAAACGTTTATCCAGCTGCGGCCGCGTCATTTGCGTTGGAGACCATGGGATCATTTAAATGACCTCCTACCGATTGTCTTTCAATACATTAACCTTTGTGAAGAAGGTGGGGTGCATCATGAACATCGTGCTTAAAAACAAGAACATTGTCCAAAAACTTGAGCTTCTCATGAAGTGCGCTAGCAAGTTTTCAGAAAGCAAAACAGACATCGACCACAAAATCGCACTTCACTTTAATTCGGTGGAAAAATCCGTTACGTGCTCTACTCATATTCTCGCCAAACCAGCTCAAGCTAAGTTTGCTGAGTTCGTCTATACACCCACTCGTGTATCTAAAAACTTTTCAATTGAGTTATCCGCGCTATCACTTTATATCGCCGCAAAGAAACTGTCTGATGCTGATTTTCTGGATATCGAAATCGATTTTAATAAGACCACGCTACACCTCTTTGGCGCAACTTCTATCGAACCGGATTTAGTCACGGAAGAACAATTGTTTCAGCGCATTAAAAGTAAAGCCAGATACAACCAACGATTTACGTTACTCGACAATACGGCACCATACGATTTGGATTATGATTCAGTGATTGGGTATAGCCGAAAAATCAACAGGCAAGACGCGCTCGCGATGGGGGGTGCGATCAAAATCTTAAACGCACTGACTCTTGTTCGAACCGCTACTATTGCAGTCGAAGCAAACGCCATCTATGCAGCCTATTTTTATTCAGCGTTATCGAACGCAATTGATGATTCAAAAGCCCTTGCCGTATTTAACTATGAATCATTCAATGTTCTAAGCATTTTGGCTGGCCGGTTTACACAGCGAGACGATGCTGAACCCGAACTCGTGATAAGCAATAAATGGGTATTATTACGCTTAGGGCATTTTGTCGTAAAACTACAAACCATGGACATGGGTCAAGCACCTCAAATGATGTCCCCTAAGCATTTGCAGTATGGCGCTGTCGCATTTTCTCCAAAGAGCGCGTTGCAGGCACTCGATGACGTTGATATTTGCGAAACGTCAAACGATAACAGACTCGTTATCATGCCCGTCAGTGATGATGAGCTTGGCATTGCGCTTTTAACCGAAAAAGCTACAAGCGCGGAAAGTGCGTTCAAAGTGAACTGTGCTTTTTCAGCAATAAAGCAAAAGGTAGCCGTGCCGCATCAACTATTAGTGGAAGCTATTAACTTTTTAGCATTAGACGAAGTGGCCTTTATATTTGGCCTTGAGACCACATCGTCATCCGCCATCTGTATATCGAATGAAGCAAAAACGCGCTACGCGCTCGTAGTGCGATATAACCAGATTTAATTACCGTTTATGCAACGCATAATGAGAAAGGTTTACACTGAGAGCAAAAATAACGCTGCTGTGAGATGAGGAGTTGCACCCTTCAAATACTCATAATTTTTTGATCGTATGATTGTTCCAGGGTGGCAAAGTAACTTCCACCGTTACATAATCATTATCATAATAGTCATGCTGAATTTGAAATAAAACTCAGTCTTCTAGAACGAAGAAAGATGCAAACTATTAAATGTTCAGTGAGGTCGATATGGAAGAGCGATTGGTTAGCAAGTTAGTTATGGCACATCCGGGTGAACTTTTTCGACGCCGATACTTAGAGCGCCACAACATAAGTGTTCAAGATGCTGCAACAAAGCTCAACATTCACCGCGAAAATCTGATGCATTTTTTGAATGGCAATGCGCCCGTATCAAAAGAACTGGCATCGAAATTAGAGACGTTAACCCACGTATCGGCTAACTTTTGGATTTCGTGGCAGAACGATTATGATCGACAACAAACTGAGAAAACGCGACAACAAAATGTAGATGCTTAACGAGTCGTGATTTAAAGCACACCTATTTATGGATAGACCTACCTATGAAAAAAACCGCTGAAGTTGCCAAAGAAACGACCGTGGATATTGTCTGCGATATATGCGGGAAAAGTGTGGTACCTGATGCGTATCGCGCACTCCAAAACAATCTAAGTGAGTTCCAAGACTTTGCCGTGCTTCATGCTTCTTTTGGATATGGCTCGAGTCGAGATGGCGAAAAAGTACATTTTGACTTATGCGAAGCCTGCTTTGAGACATTAGCTGAATATATTGAAAAACTAAAGCGTGTTTAGCGTCTGAGATTAAAGCCTGCGGCATTGTGACAGCGCCTATTTTCTTGGCATAGTTACGCCCATATTAAGGTTTCACATTACGTTTTTGAGAGGGCCTCGTGTACCGTATCGTTTTTATTATCATCGCGACCAGCTTGCTTCTCGCCTCCGGTAGTACCTATGCCGATTATATAAAGCAAAGTAATAGCGGTATCTGTCACGATCCGTATAGCGCTTATTATGAGCGAACAAAAAATTATACTCGATACGCGAGTCTAGAAGCGTGCATACAAAATGGCGGCCGGCTAACCGCTGGGCATAATGCTCAAACTGAAAGTCAGGATTCTGACAAGGATTATGATCGCAGTCGCTTCCGTCATTGGATTGATGACAATAGAAATTGTCTCAACACTCGTCATGAGTTACTCAAATCACAATCAACCGGACCAATAGTCAGAGACGAATCAGGATGTCGCGTCATTCATGGTCGCTGGAATGACCCATACACCGGTGAAATATTTTTAGAAAGTCATCATGTCGACGTCGACCATCTCGTTCCACTTCAATGGGCATGGTTCAATGGCGCAAATACATGGAATGATGACAAACGAGAACGCTTTGCTAATGATTCACGGAATCTTTTTATTGTGTCGGCGTCCGCCAACCGAAGCAAAGGGGCGAAAGGCCCTGATGAATGGCTTCCGCCAAATGAAGCGTTTCATTGCCAATATGTCACAAGATATCTTCGCATCCTTATTTTGTACGATTTCGCTGAAGAAATTCGACAAACGATAAGAAGCATTCAAAATAATATCTGCCAGTAAAAAACTATCCCACATTGATGAACTATCTGGGCTTCAATGTATGTTCAGCTTTATCAGTGACGAACATCCAGACCTCAGGGGTTACCAACTAGAAACAAAGCGGGTGACAATGCGCTATGTCTAAAGACAAAAGCTTAGCAACTTACATACAAAGTGTTGAACAACAGGTTATGTCTATTGAGCAACAGCTGCAATTATTGCGTCAACACCTAAGACAGCTTCGCGTCGAGATTTCGAAAGAAGATAGGTTGCGACACCATGTGACTGACAATAGAGCCGTGGTACACGAACCGCAAAATAATCTGGGCTCGCAATCGAAAATGCCGGAAAAGCAAATTCTGAGGCTCAAAGAAGTTTGTCATATCACAGGCTTATCACGATCAACGATTTATAAAATGATGAACGCCGATGAGTTTCCCAAAAGTATTCAGATTTCGGGGCGAAACATTGCGTGGGCAAAGTCGGAGGTCGATGCTTGGATTGAGCGAGTACTTGGGCAGGGTGAACGCGGATAGCACCCCCTGCTTTTATGGCATTTGCGAATATTTCAGAGAACTTAAAATCGTAGTTATATTTGATGACTTATCAAGATTGAAGTGAGAAAGTTTAAGGCTAACAGTAATGTAGGAAAATCGATATGAATCGAGAGTTATTTAAGGACATTTTTAACCTTGGCTACATTCAAGACCACTGCCAGCTATGGAGCAACGGCGAAACAGTGATTGGGCGGAGGATACCTAAGGATATTAACTTTTCAGCAGTCCAAGATTTTCTGGCCGCTCATCCAGATGCGGATTTAATGCTCGAGGAAGCGCAGAGTCACTTTGATGATAACGAACCTTTGAGTCCTACCGCTACTGATCTTATTTTTACCTATTTAGATGATGTACAAAAGGCTATCGGACAACACTAAATACTGTAATCTATACTCTCAACCACTTGCAGAGCATCTTTTATCGAACACAGAGGGTTGTCACGATGAATGTAAACGGAATAAAGCTTCAATTCCAACCCGTAACACTAGCAAAAGATACCAAAACGATAGAACAAGTTGGTCAACTTTTTATGACCCATCCCGCGACCAACAGATTTGAAATCAGTGACCTAAAGAGCAAATTAAATGCTAAATACTTCTATGTCATTACGGGTGATAATAACGCGTTAATTGCCGCCGCTTCGGCATGTGTCGATGAGTCTAACAGTGCTGTGTTTAAGATTTTGAACTTCATCGTTTCAGCCCGATATCGAGGGCTTGGAATTGGAGCGTGGTTTTTAGCGAAGATTGAATCTGAAGCTAGAAAAGTCTTAGCATCACTACCATCAAACACTTCAAATCTCAAAATTGGCGGGATTCCGGGCGGCGACTCCGCTTTCTTTTATATTCGTCAAGGATATGAATCTCAAGATTTTTTGCTCATCAAAAAATTGTAATTAACTAAACAGGGCGTTACGGAGCGCTCGAAAAATCAAGCCTTACCAACAGCGGTTCCACGCTGTGATCTCTACCCTGAAGTGACACCTCAATGAAGAATATCGACAGATGCCTGGCCTTGTCACTTATAACCAAAGTATGCGGCCCCATAAAAAACGATAACCTTAATTGTTTGACCAATAATCTCCCCGAGGTTGTCCAGCGCATCGCCAATCTTCTGCAAATTTGACCGGTTGTGGCGCCACGACACATCCATACGCGTCCAGCTGCATTAGGATTTCTAAGCTGTAGTAGTAAGGAGAGATTGGCCATCAGTTTATAGGTGACTTAGAGTGTTTTTAGCTACCTCGGGGTCATCTCAATGAGATGCTAATATAGTTATATAAACTTTTTATCATAGTAAGGTGCCGGTAAATTTCAGGCCTTACCACTGAGCAAAAACACTGTGATGCGGCCTGTGGCCTTTAAGTTATCCGATTAAAGTACCTTAACGCCGAAGGTGACTAAGTTCGTCTTGGGCGTCGAACCTGACTAATCGCTCATTCTTGGATTGATCATTAAAGTCCACATCACGCTCGTTGCAGCCGTGAGCTAGTGCTACCTGAATACTCAGTGCCAAAAGCGGAAATAATAATTAGTCACAACGAGGTATGCGCTTTTCTATGAGATTAGGGCAAGTCCCGTGTTCAAATCTTTGTTTTATGGGAGTTATGCACTTTTTGCCACAGGCAAATTTAAATCTGCACTTGAAGAGCATGACTTTACCGGCATGACGTTTGATGAGAATTTAGCTGGCGTATTCTAAATTCAAAGTGTATTGCCATGAGAACCTGTCGTTTGGCGGATTTACTGCTATTCTGCTGGTATCTATTAAATACGTTACTGGCGGCATGATGGAGCGACTTTATGGTTACAACAGAACTTGTTAAAGGCAGCGATGGCAATCATATCTTAATTATTCCTGAGGAATTTAAGGCTGAATTCAGTGGAGTAGATAAGGTTGATATATGTCGCGAGGGAGGATGTCTGATTATCACGCCGATTCGCAAAAGCTGGTCATCTCTTGCTGATGCTGAACGAGCTGATGAGAATTTTCTAAATTCACGACCGGACGTCATCACCCCGAATAGAGATTCAGAATAACGGGCTATAACGGAATTGATTTATGTGCGGCAGACTGAATGTTATCGACAACCCAGACGTAATAGAGCTATGTGAGGGACTGCAAATAAGCTTGTTTGCCAATCAGCCCATATTCAGTCGGTTTATCCGAGCCACTCAGCCTGTCAGTATCGTTCGTGAGAAACAAGGCGTGCGCCGGATGGATACCGCAATCTGGTGGTTACTACTCGATAAATCGGATACTGGCTTTAAACCCTCAAAGTACACCTCGTTCAACACCCGTTACGACAAACTTAATGTAAAAAACTCAGCGGGTTATCAGCCCTTTCGGCATAGCCGCTGCGTAATACCGGTTAAAGGATTTGGCGAAACAGAATATGTTAACGGCAAACCTATTCATTACCACGATATGGTAGCCAAACAGGGAGGTTTATTCATGGGAGGTTTATGTCGTGAGTGGTTTAATTCAGAAACGGGTGAGAGCGCTTTATCCTGCTCAGTGATCACCTTACCACCTCATCCCAAACTGAAAGACATTCACTCTAAATCGATGCCATTGATATTGCCGCCACAACCTGAACTCCTAAATAGCTGGCTGGATGAGAGTATTACCAATCCTTTGATGTTTGATGAACTGTTAAAGCCCAGATTACCCGTGAATATAATTGCTTGGCAAATTGATAAACCCAGTACACATAAATTAGTAGCCCCAAAATTTGAAATATCGGCTGATATCTAACGACTGGTATTTAGGCACAATGATGGACATGAGGCGGTGATGTCAATTTTAGCTCCACGTTGACTTAAGCGTCGCCTAACCTGCCAGCTAAGTACCAACAGAGACATAGACCCAAGTTTAATGGAAATCTCTGGTAAGGCCTGAGCATTCTAGAAAACTCAGACCTTACCACTATCGACAAACTAGCTGTAAAGCCGACGAAATGCTATTCTGAGTATCAGGTTATTTGGGCGGGATATCTGATGAGCAGTAAGTCATTATTAATTCGTGTGCCGGCTATGACGGTTATGATGTTGAGTATTCAACTACATATCAGTTTTGTTCAAAGCAAAAAGAACAGAGCCTACTTAGTTCTCGCTTCGGAATACTAAAGTGCACCACGATCGCTACATCCCAAAACCTGTGCAAAAGCCTTTACTTAACCTGAAGGATAGGCTCGGGTTGGCTGAAGACTACCCAGCAATGCACCGCGCCATCGTACAAGGTTTTAAGTTTGACACCGTCGCTTCTATAGCGCATGAAACCGGGCTGTCGAAAACCGAAGTTTTGAATGCGCTTAACCTTCCTCATTGGACAGTAGTCAAGAAAAGAAAGCACCGATGCTTTACCACTATAGAAAGCAATCGCATTTACGCGTTAATAGAGGCCATAACGGCCGCTGAGGCGCTATTTGAAGGTGATCTGCACGAAGCTGTTAACTGGTTAAAAAGGCCTTGCACAGGTCTCGGTCAGCGTTCACCCTTTGAGAACTTAAACTCGTTCTTTGAGCTTCAACAGGTACTTTCTCTTATCCATCGCTTGGAACACGGTGTTTTCAGTTAACGACGGACGTTAAAATCGCAAACTGAAAATTAGTTTTCAAATACCTCGCCGACTTTAAGCTAGGTGGTCAATGACACACATACTTGCGACACAGGCTGAACTGGTATGTTAATTTGCAGGCGAAACTAATCCACGATTTGCATCTAAAATTGCTCCATCCGATTGCAAATTTTCTCTTTGCTAAAGCAAGTACCCCTTTTTTGGAAAACATGAACGTTACTCACTCTTTGGAGCAGAATTCGACACAAATTAAGGCGAGCAATGGTTCAACGCTTACTGCAAATTAATAGTCAGGAGCTAACTCGCGTAAATAACGCCCTGATAGTTTTCCATTAGTTAATACTAAACGCTAAGGATCATAAAAAGTCTTTTAAAATAACCAAGCAAACAGCGAATAAATAAACCCAAGATACAGCACCCACTTAAACCTAGAGACTATCCCCGACATTTGCTCAAAAAATTTAAAAACGGACGATGGTTCCATGTAAACGCTAATCAGCGGTTCGAAATTGAGACCCTTAATAATCGGAAGCCAATTATCTTTCATGATTTTGCCGTCCTGTTGAAAGTATACACCATGTCCACCAGTATATATTCGTGTATAAAGCTTTCCCTGCGATGTAAGGCCGTTAAATCCTCGGCGCCCTGCCATTCCCGTCCCAACAACCAAAGCGTTCGTGAAAAGCAGGGGTACGTCTTGATTACCACACTCGTTGTAAACACTTATGTTATGCTCCTTAATTATTTTATGGACCGGAAAGTTTTGCTTTAAAACGCTTCCTGAAAGAATTATTGAATCAATCCTCGATAACAAATCCCTATCTAAATTATCTATCAACGAATTCATAAGAGCGTACGTACCAAAGCTATGTGCTACACAAACAAGTCTTTTATTGGGATTCTCCTCGATCCAATTAAAGAACTGCTCTGAAACATCCTTTACAATTCTCCGCCGTAAGAGAGGAAAAAAATACTTGACGGGAGCATATTTCGGATACTTATAGTGACTAGGCTCAAAGTCAATGATTTCCTCATCAGAACGAATTAAACCTTCAAGCTTCTCTTGCCAGGCCCCATAAGTATTAATCCCATGAATAGTGAAAATAGAAAATTCTGTTACTCGACTAGAGCTGGATGACTCGGCTTTCAAAGCATGATTAACCTGTTTAATAACTGGAGAAAGCCAAGAAAAATCGTGCTCAGCAGCGTAATATATTTTGAAACCTATCGAATCAATTTCATCCTCAAAAAATTTAGCTTTCTCACGCTCCGAGGTAATACCAATTATTCTTGTTGGGACAGTAGGGAATTTTTTAGAATTTATTCGCTTCAATATTTTCAATCCACCATTAGGTGATTTTTGAAGGGAATCACTTTTTTCCGGCAACACTAAGTCTATAAATACGACCGAATAGTGAATCTTTCTTAATTTCGCAATTGCATCCGAAACGTTACTAGACGTTTGAATGTCTACCTCCTTGATATCCAGGTTCTCTTTTAAATAGTCGGTTATCCGACTTCTTCTTATCTTCGAGTCATCTATTATTAAAATCTTTTTCATGCTTTATTAATTAACGAAATTAATTCGTCTTTCCAAGAGGTTTGGAAACCAGAATAAGATATACAACCAAGATACAGGCTGGGATATTTACGCTGAGCCTCGCGGTGAATATCACTAAGGTTTTTCAAACTCGGATTTTCAGAGAAAGTTGAATGCTGAGATAAAAAAAGAAACTTAATCGAAAGTCGCTTATGCTCTATCTTTCTTGCAATCTCCAAACCTGCGTAAGGCTTAGGTTGACCACCGGAATTATCGATGCTGCTGCGATCAAACGTTGGTAAACTCATATCCAGAACGGCAACATCGAAATTAATATCTTTTATTTTTTTTAAAGCAGACGAATAGGAATAAGCAAAGTCAATATCTGCATTAGGAAAACCGAGTCTTAAAACCTCTCCAACTTTATCTTTCTTATGAGTGTTATCTTCGACTAAAAGTATTCGCGTCATGATTCATCCTCTCGGCAATACGAAAACCTGATGGAATTCGTCTTCCTCGACCTTGACCCTGAATGTAGCCTCCAAGCCAAAGGCGTCTCTCACGAAAGAAAGCGACTTATAAAATCCCGTACCCCCTTCCGTAGTAAGGTGCTCAGGATTTATCGTCGAAACGTTGTCTTTAAAGTCGTCGACAATCCCGTTATTTATAATATGTCTATACTGCTCCTTTGAAATGGAGTTCTTTATTGTTAGCTCTAGCGTCTTGGGGCTAATCAAATTATCGATTTCAATATTAGACAAATTAGATCGATACTTCATTGCGTTCAAAAGAGATGTTACAAACCCTCTTATAAAATCAGTACATTGCTGATAATCCATATCCATATCATTATCAATGTCGTTTACTTGGACTTGAATATCGATTGGACTATATATGCCTTCTACATGGCTTATAGCTACCGCTACCGCATCTTTGAGGCGCACTTGGCCTCCTGCGTTTTCTTCAGCCCGCCTGAACCATTCCATAACCTGGGGTAGTTGTTCAAGGAAGGCCTGTCTGGCTTGACCAAATGAATCCTTTAGGTCAACTAACTCAGTGTTTAATTTAGAAATATTGATCAGTGCTTCATCAATTATAACTTCAATATCTTTTTTTAAATTTTCATTGATTAATTTGTCTAATTTTTGAATTGAAATATCAACCATTTCCCAAACAAGATCTTCTAAAGAGATTAAAAAAGCGTCAACATTTTTGCTTTCCTTTAAAATAACCTTTAATTTCTGAGACTCATCTTCACCAAGGTTAAAGGCAAAAATCCCCTTGCTGTCTCCACCGCTTGAATTAATTGAAAACCAGTTATTAGCATTAGCCAAAGTCTTGTCTATACTGTGCGAAAAATCTTTAAGAATCTCATCAACTCGCTGCGTTAGCATTGGTTTAAAAGTAACGGAAAGCCTGTCTTTCCAATACTGATTTCGTTCATATTTACCATCTGGCCCTATGGACGTCATTAACATCGAAGCCTCGAAAACGCTTCGAATCTGGCTCTCAAATACGCCATGTCTTATCTCTGAACTTAAGTATCGTGCTAACCCAAAATTATCGTCGTTAATGAAATCACTCATGAGCACATAGAACGTATGCGATACGAGCAATTCCTCAAACGTCTGAGAATTTACATCTTCGCCCTCTATGTCTGAAGACCCAACTACCGTTCGAGCTAAAGAAGCGCTATCGAGCTCGTTATAAACATCTAGGATGCTACCGTAATCTTCACGCCTAGCATCCCGAAGAGCGCGTGTATTAATGTAAATTTTGTTATTAATATGACTAGAAGATATTTTCTGACGGGTTAGTCGTTCATATATTAAGTTCTCTTCTTTCGTTAATGATCCATCTTTATATCCACGGACTTTGCTAACCAAAGAAATAATTCTGATTCTTTCAAACAATAGCTCTTGATTATTGCCAATTAGATAAAGCCCGGACATTAACTCAGTGCTACATATATCACTGAGAAAGAATAGTTGCTTGCAATCTATAGACGAAGTTGCCCATATACTTTCAAGTTGACTTGGAAGTTCAACATCACTATCGTCTAAGAAGTCCTCAACAGCTTCCGCTGCGTCCTCTTGAGTAGCAAGATCGCTGTACTTATAAACTAGACATAAAATAATCGTGAATGCCAGCGAGCATTTATTGCTCACATGCTGCCTGCTTTCAAGTATGAAGCGAATAGGGTATCGATTTATTTTTGAAGGGTCAGCAATTAACTCCTCACAAACATATTCAAGCAGCTCATCGTACTCTTCCATCTTCATAAGCGCAGAGCAATAAATGTATGAATAATCAGACGGAAATAAGTCTCGCTTTTCTCTAATCGCAGATAGTGATGACTTCAGCTCTTCGACCTTTAGCTCATTATTTTCGGCCTTTTTAACAATCTCTATCTTCTTAGCTCTGGTCTCGTTTAAGCTACCTGTAGCGGAATTATCATCGACATGAATAAAGGAAAAGGGTTTACTGAGAGCTGACTGAATAACACGCATGTATTTTGGGGTCAAAGTTTTATTGACAACAAAGCATAGTCTACTGATCGATCTTTGTTTCTTACTGTCGAGAAAAGGGTAACGGGTTTCCAGCGTAGCTTTGAGGTGATTGATTTCTGGTATCAAGTGAGCTTTAAACGCTATAGTGTTTAAGCTTCTAGTGTAGAAAGACTCTGTCTTATCGTCTAAAAGCACTTGAGCAAGCAAAGTCGGCATGCTTTCGGCTACACTCTGATGTCCAACAGAAGATTCTCCTTCCTGTTTACTCGCTTCATCGTCCTCATCTGAGTTCAGCGTCTCACCGGAGTATGCTATGGAGCGTGAAAACATTTCTAAGAAGCAAAAGTCGAATGTCTCAGCCTTAATGCGCTGATTGCATTCCTCAACGACTTCCAAGTACCGGCCCTTCTTATAATTTATGAATATTGAATCGGAAGTAACATGTTCCATCGTATTAAAGTGACCTGAAAGAAGCTCTATAAGTTTAGTAATTGATGTACTGTCAATAGCCGCCTCAATTGATTTCAGAGAAGTTAGCACCAATTCTTTGTCGTCGACATCCTCTGATGAAATCTTGAATGACAAAGCCTTTCTAAAATGATGAAACCTATCGACTGGACAAAATAATAGACAATTCGACAACGCTTGGCTAAGGTCGAAATCATACAGATCCGAAGTAGGGAGAAGTGCGATATTCAACATATCTGCATAATGGTTCATTTTATTGTTTCGATATGTAGATATAACACTACCCACTACCTTTTCTTTATAAAACTCTTTATCTTTTCCAAACTGTTCGGCTAGCAAATTTAAAATATGCTTTACGGGGCTATTTTGTCGGGTTTTAAGGTAGGCGTTGAGGCCATCTTTGTCTCGTGTAAGTGAAAAGTATGCCATTGTCATTTCAAAATGCCATATACTGTTTCCAAACTTATCATTTGCCTCAGTTAGGATTGCCTTAGCAATCTCATATTTTCCATATAGGAAAGCATGATTGAGTTTTGACTCCAGATTTAAAAATACTTTCATTTCTTCAGCATTACGAAGAATAGAATTTGCAATCACTTGAAGCGAAAATCGTAGAGGAAAGTCTTCGTTGTAAACCCTGAGTCGCTCTTCATCTCTATGAAGTCCCTCGTAATTCAGAGCCTCCCTTATTGACTTATACCTAAGAGCAGTATCAAGCAAGCCAACAATTTCCTCTTGCGGAAGTTTGTTCGCTAAGTGAGCGAGCCCTCTTATTATCTGGCCTTTATTGCGAGTTGGCTTTTTCAAGCTTCCTAAAACTAGCCCGATAAGTTGAATGTACTGAAGCGATTTCAATTGGTTTACCTAGTCCCCTTTTGTCTATCAGCCTATTTCTAAGTATGCATTAAAGGAGGCTCGCTCGTATAGTGATACATATAGTTCAGGTGATGCGAAGATATTAGTTTATCAAGGCTTCTTCCCTCAAACGAATCCGTTCATTTATTCACCAGAAATTTCTAGCCGATCACCAACCTCATAGCCCAAGTTAAAGTGCCTAATTCCTAATTACCGGCACAGATCTAAACTAGAGTTTTCCAGTTTTTCCCAGTAAGCCACTGGTGGTAAATTGGCAAGGCTTTCATGGGTTCGTTCCTCGTTATAATCCAACCGCCTGAACCATGGCATTTCGCGAACGTGACTTAGAGAGTCGAACAAGCAAGCGTTCAGGGGTGTTAATTTGCAGGCGAAACTGATCCACGATTTGCGTCTAAAATTTATCCATCTAAGTGTAAGTTTTCTCAATGCTAAAGCAAGTACTCCTTTTTTGGAAAACGTGAGTGCTACCCACTCTTTGGATCAGAATTCGACACAAAATAAGGCGAGCAATGGTTCAAATCTTTCAGCAAATCAACGGTTAAAGGATCGAGTAGGAGGAGGCCTCACGGCCTCCGTCCTCTCACACCACCGGGCATACGGTTCCGTACCACGGCGGTTCATAGGTTACATTTGAGCCGATGGTAACTGTCCATCAGCGATATCAATCCCAGT
>NZ_PIPP01000003.1 GCF_003987345.1 Aliidiomarina shirensis
GTATAAAAGTAAACTTTCATACCTGCCACCGAAATGGCGTTTGGTTGATGCTTTTCTTGCGCAAGTGCCCACACAGATTACTTGGCTTGATATATTGTTAAAGAACGTTTGCTCGGCTCAGTGGAGCTCGTAGCGAGGTGCGCATTCTACACGCCTCATTTTTGCTGTCAACCGCTTTCGAAAAGTTTTTCATTTCTCTATGCTAGCTGACTTAAAATCACTCGAAACCTTACTAGAATACTGCTTCTTTTGGGGTTTTCGTGCTCATCCGCAGATGAGGGGCGTATTTTAGGCTTTTTCGCGCTGGCGTCAACTACTGTTTTGCTTTTTAATTACTGTTTGCGCAGATATTGAACAAAACTGAGTGTTTTCCAGAAATATGCTAAGCTATCCTTTAGTAGATGCTCTTTTTTGCCGTGTTCAATCTACTTACTTTTACCTTTTTAATCTTTCAAATAACCAAGGAACCCATATGACTCGCGCATCCTCTGGCCTTCATATTATTATTGCAGCAATTGTTGCTGTTGTTTTCACTATCATTGCTCAGCTTTTTATTACTGCACCTGATAGCCTCACCGTTTCATTAATCGCACTTGGAACTTTCCTCGGCGGTGTTGTTACTCCTTATATTAACTTTTACCTTTCTCAACAGAAAACTAAAGTAAAAGCATCTAAGTCGCCAACTAAACGAACTAGTAAAGGCACCGATGGACGCACACTTTACGTTGGCAACTTACCTTTTAAGATAACTGAAGAAGAAGTTGAAAACCTGTTTGGCCGTTACGGCGACGTTACAGATGTGCGCCTTGTTAAGGATCGCCGCACTGGCCGTAAGAAAGGTTATGGCTTTGTAGAGATGGACGTGACCGGTGCAGATTTAGCTTTAGCTAAACTCAACGACAACGATTTTGAAGGACGTACTTTAAAAGTGCGTACCGCTCATGCAGAGCAAGACGAAAAGTAATGTAAACGAGCCGGTGTTCATGCACCGGCTCTTTAATTCTATCCCCGATTTTCTCAACACTTCCTTATTTCACTGCAGAAAGCCCCAAATTACGTTAAAATCCTGCCCTCATTTATTGTAGTGTAGGGCTCAGCATGATTGAACAAGATCTCCAATCGCGATATCAAGAACAGTTAAACGAAAAAGAGCAGCGTTTAATTACGTTACTCGCGCCGTTTAATGCTCCCGCGTTAACTATCTTTCCATCTGAACCTGAACACTATCGTATGCGCGCCGAATTTCGTGTTTGGCACGAAGGCGATGATCTCTTCTATATCATGTTTAATTCAGAAACCCGGGAAAAGTATCGCGTTGATCAATTACCTGCTGCTAATCAATTGATTAATCGTTTAATGCCGGCTGTGTTGAACTATGTTCGCGATAAAGAAACGTTGCGCCGCAAATTGTTCCAAGTAGATTTTTTAACCACCACCACTGGCGAAGCGCTCATTTCGATGCTTTATCATAAGCAACTCGATGACCAATGGTTACTAGAAATAAACCAAATGAGAGATGAGTTTGCCAATTTTGGCACCGTGAACTTTATCGGCCGTGCTCGGAAGCAAAAAGTTATCATCGATACCGATCGCGTTATTGAGCGGCTAAATGTTCATGGCCGTGATTATAACTTTGAACAAATTGAGAATAGTTTTACGCAACCCAATGCCCAAGTGAATACCAAAATGATCGAATGGGCATGTGATATCACCGGCAAACAAACGCATGATTTACTTGAGCTGTATTGCGGGAATGGGAATTTTAGCCTACCGCTTGCTGAAAACTTCCGACGTGTGCTTGGAACTGAGATCAGCCGAACATCGGTGGGCTCAGCGCAAACGAATATTGCCATGAATGGTATTAATAATGCTCGCGTGGAACGCCTGCCAGCAGAAGAGTGCGCAGCCGCAATGAAAGGTGAAAAACTACCAACCCGATTACAAGATATGGATCTGCACACTTACGATTTTAAAACGGTTTTGGTTGACCCGCCGCGTGCAGGCCTCGACGACGATACCTTAGCTATGGTGGCCGAGTTTGATAACATCGTTTATATCAGCTGCAATCCAGAAACTCTTGCGGAAAACTTAGTGCAACTATCACGAACCCATGAAGTAACCGCTAGTGCATTATTCGATCAATTCCCGTTCACTCATCATATAGAAACGGGCGTATACTTGCAGAAACGAAGCGAAAGCTAACGCCAGTACAAAGCACACGAACAGGTTTGAATAGCTGTATTTTCAGGATTTGTAGGTTGAAAAACGGAAAGGAAGTGCCTTGTTCGATTCAGCGAAGAGCCTAGAGGGTAGGCTCTTCTAAAACACCTTCCTCTTGAAGCTGCTCTTCTACTTCTTCGCAAGGCTTGCGGTTACGAGAACGGCACAAGTGCAAGTTTAAAGTATGTGCAACAACGATTAAACTCGCACCAACTAAAATCACCAGCGGCTCCCAACTATGGCCAAGAATGTGCTTATTGAAATACAGCAAACCGCCTAATGCAAGGAAGGTGACTGGCCACCAACTCTGATGATGGCGCATGCCCATCACCACAGCAATACCGCCGACAAACAAACTCACGCCCAGAATAATCCGTTCGAACAATTCAAAGCCTAAGAACGATAGCCCCATCAGCGCCAAGGTAGGTAATATCACAGGCACAATCAAGCAATGCAACGCGCATAACACGGCTACAATAATTCCTGCTTTATCGAGTGGCTTATGATGCATTAAAGGCTCCGAGTGCTGATACACGTGTTTTCGCAATTAAGCGTGTGCGAGCGTTTGTGATGATGCTAGTAACTAGCGAACGGGATAAGTGTAACTGTAATAGTATAACATTTCAAGCTCGGCTAACTGGAAAGGTTAATATTTCAGCAATATCCTTCACACCCAACCGCAGCATCAACAACCGATCAAGGCCTACAGCCACCCCGCTACAATCAGGTAACCCGTGTTCGAGCGCCGCGAGAAAGCGTTCATCAAGGGGTTGCGTGGCTAAGCCGAGCCGTTCACGTTCAACATTATCGGCCAGAAACCGCCCCCGTTGTTGTTGCGCATCAGCCAATTCCCAGAACCCGTTTGCTAATTCCAGGCCTTGAAAAAACAACTCAAACCGGTGGGATACTCGATGATCAGCAACTGCAATTCGAGCAAGTGCTGCTTGGCTAGCTGGGAAATGGCTAACGAAACACGGACGCCTTTGACCAATCACCGGTTCTATAAGCACGCTCATCGCTAGCTGCAATATGGTATCAAGGTTATCACTTTCATTTACCGCGCCATCATATCCGCGTTCGCTTAAAACCTTCAGCAGTGCTGGTTTCGCATCGCTATGAAGCGGATCGATATCGAGTATACTCAAAAATGCTTGCTGATAAGTAAGGTACTCGGCTGGTTCACACCCTAATACTTCCTGCACTAACGCATCCAATTCGGCCATTAATGCAGCATCATCGTATTCTGGTCGATACCATTCCAGCATCGAAAATTCAGGGTTATGCCGGCAGCTTATTTCATCATCACGCACTACTTTGCAAAGCTGGAAAATAGCACCACTGCCAGCGGCAAGTAAGCGCTTCATCGCGTATTCAGGCGACGTCTGTAAATAGAAATTTTGCGGTTCAGGCATGCCCGGGCCTTGCAACCGTGTAACCACATTACATAAATGCACATCGGTAACACCAGCCCGCGCTAATATTGGCGTTTCCACTTCGAGCACATTTCTTTTAGCAAAAAACGCGCGGATGCATTGCTGCATTTCCGCGCGTTCCTTTATTGCCTGCCAACTTGCGGTTGGCCGCCATTCAATGCCTGACATGGCTAATTTATTTCACTCGTGAAACGTATTCACCAGAGCGAGTATCTACTTTGATTACTTCACCGATTTGTACAAACAAAGGTACACGCACAACGGCCCCGGTAACCAAGGTTGCAGGCTTACCACCAGTACCCGCAGTATCACCTTTCAAACCCGGATCGGTTTCAGTGATTTCTAGTTCAACAAAATTTGGTGGTGCAACATTGATAGGTTTGCCGTTCCAAAGTGTAATGGTGCAAACATCTTGTTCAACCAACCACTTTTTATTGTCGCCTACCGCAGCATCATCAGCTGCAAGCTGCTCGAAAGTTTCATTATTCATGAAATGCCAGAACTCGCCATCGGAATATAAATAAGCAAGTTCAACATCAACAACATCGGCACCTTCTACGCTATCACCCGATTTAAATGTCTTCTCAACTACTTTCCCAGAGAGTAGTTTACGAATACGAACACGGCTAAATGCCTGGCCTTTACCAGGTTTTACCATTTCGTTTTCTAAAATTACGCACGGCTCGCCGTCTTGCATAATTTTAAGCCCTGATTTGAATTCGTTTGTGCTGAAATTGGCCATATGCCCCTCATTTCCTATAAAGCATGTTCAAAACTGGCCTAATAATAAACCAAAGCTGATTTGATTTCAGGTAAAATAACAAGAGTTCATTCGATAACACTATGGTTCTTCGATTTCGTGGAAATACAACTACAAGAAAATTGGCAACGGCAAATAGCTGAAGCGGTTACTTCACCAACCGAGCTAGGTGAATTATTGAACCTTCCTACCAGCTGGGTGAAGCAGCATAGTGCTGCGAGAACACTTTTCCCCATGCGTGTTCCGCGGCATTTCGTGAATCTTATGGAACCCGGAAACCCACGAGATCCTTTGTTATTACAAGTCATGCCACATGCAGAGGAGTTTGTTGAAGTTACCGGTTTTACCAAAGATCCGTTAATTGAAAGCGAAGCTACGAGCGCTTCTGGCATGCTGCATAAATATCACTCACGGGTGTTACTTATTTTCCGCGGCGGTTGCGCGATTAATTGCCGCTATTGTTTCCGGCGCCACTTCCCTTACCAAGATCATCATTTAAGCCAAGAGAAGTGGGCCACGATCGAGCAATATATTACAGCGCACCCAGAAGTGAATGAGGTTATTCTTAGTGGTGGCGATCCATTAATGGCCAGCGATGCACAAATCATCAAAGCCGCAAAGCGCCTTGCTAAACTTCCGCAAATTAAACGCTTACGTATTCATTCCCGATTACCGATAGTAATACCCGATCGGCTTACTGAGGAGCTTGCTACAGCGCTTAAAGCCACCGGGTTGCAAATTATTTTAGTAGTACACGCAAATCACCCGCAGGAAATATCTGTTCAACTAAAACGTAGAATCGCAGTGTGGCAGAAAAAAGGTATTACTCTATTAAACCAAAGTGTACTGCTCGCGGGCGTCAATGATCATGCCGATATACTTGCGGAACTTAGCGAAGCGCTATTTAGCGCCGGAATCTTGCCCTATTATCTACATCAACTCGATAAAGTAGCGGGAGCCGCTCACTTTGAGGTTTCTGACAAGCAAGCTCTTACGATTCAAAGCGAGTTACTGAAAATTCTACCGGGCTTTTTAATGCCCACATTAGTGCGGGAAATTGGTGGTGAGGCGAGTAAAACGCCGCTTTAGCTGCTTTTTCACACCTCGAAAACCAAAAAAGGCCAGTAGCAAACGCTACTGGCCCCCTCAGAATGGTTTCTGTTATTTACTCTTCATTACTTTCAAAAGTATTACGAAACCAACGATCTAGCATGGCACTTTCATATTCAATCAAGTTACCACCACGACGGCGTTCCGCTGTTGATAAACCTTGACCGGGTACTTCGTTACCACGAATGCGCTCATCTTCAACTTGTTTCAAAACATTGCCATCAGCATCATAAAGCGTATAACTTAGCTCCATGTACGGATAGTCCATGTTTTCTACAACTCGAAAATTCTGCATGCTGCCGCCAACTTCGCGCGGCGTCACCATTCCCGCTAAATCAACATCAGTAACCGTTATATGTAAACGCTGATCTTCCGGCAACTTACTTGCCAGTTCGGAAAACTTCGCATCAAACGCTTCCATAACACGCTTCTCATAGCGCTCTTGGTTAGATTCCGCCGCTTGCATATCTTTGTAACTATCTGGCTCGTGCCAAGTTACTTCCACTTCTGCCGCTACTGCGTGCAGAGGCAGCACAAGGCCCGCTGCCATTGCTATTGATAATAAACGCAACATAAGCCCTCCTAGTTGCTATTGAACCCACTATAGGTATAGGTGATCTGCATACAAACCACAAGCCTATAAATTGTGAATAATTGTAAATAAATCAAAAAGAAAACGGCGCAGAAGCGCCGTTTGAAAATACTCTATGGACTACTAAGCGTAGAGGTAAGCACAAGCTTACATCATGCCGCCCATGCCCATATCACCACCCGGCATTGCTGGTGCATCATCCTTCGGGATTTCTGCAACCATAGCTTCGGTAGTAATCATCAGCGATGCAATTGAAGACGCGAATTGCAGTGCTGAACGGGTTACTTTAGTTGGGTCTAGAATACCCATCTCAAGCATATCACCGTAGGTATCGTTACCGGCGTTGTAACCGAAATTACCTTCGCCAGCTTTTACCTTGTTGGCAACTACCGAACCTTCAGCGCCAGCATTTTCTGCGATTTGGCGTAATGGTGATTCCATTGCCCGCAAAGCTAGTTTGATACCTACGTTTTGATCTTCATTATCACCACGTAAATCACCTAACTTGCTAGCTGCGCGAACCAATGCCACGCCACCACCAGGTACAACACCTTCTTCAACAGCTGCGCGTGTTGCGTTTAATGCATCTTCAACACGTGCTTTTTTCTCTTTCATTTCAACTTCGGTAGCTGCACCCACTTTAATTACCGCAACACCGCCTGCAAGCTTCGCTAAACGTTCTTGCAGTTTTTCTTTATCGTAATCAGAAGATGTCTCTTCGATTTGCTGACGAATTTGCGCTACGCGGCCTTCTATTGCAGCTTCATCACCAGCACCATCAACTACAGTAGTGTTGTCTTTATTGATAACTACACGTTTCGCACTACCTAACTGCTCGATAGTAGCTTTTTCAAGCTCCATGCCGATTTCTTCAGAAATCACAGTAGCACCGGTTAATGCAGCAATATCTTGCAACATTGCTTTACGGCGGTCGCCGAAGCCAGGTGCTTTTACTGCAGCAACTTTTACGATACCGCGCATGTTGTTCACTACTAAAGTAGCTAAGGCTTCGCCTTCAACGTCTTCCGCAATCATTAACAATGGCTTACCGGATTTGGCAGTGCCTTCAAGAATTGGCAACAATTCGCGAATGTTGCTGATTTTCTTATCCACAACAAGAATCAACGGATTATCAAGCTCAACCGTGCCCGTTTCTTGGTTGTTGATGAAATATGGAGATAGGTAGCCGCGATCGAACTGCATACCTTCAACAACATCCAGTTCATCTTCAAGGCCTTGGCCTTCTTCAACAGTAATAACACCTTCGTTACCCACTTTATCCATAGCCTTGGCAATGATTTCACCAATGGTGCTATCAGAGTTCGCGGAAATCGTACCTACTTGGGCAATAGCTTTGTTATCTGCGCAAGGTTGTGAAATGTTTTTCAACTCGGCAACCGCAGCAATTACCGCTTTATCGATACCGCGTTTCAGGTCCATTGGGTTCATACCCGCAGCAACCGCTTTCAAGCCTTCAGAAACAATTGATTGTGCTAAAACAGTTGCTGTAGTTGTACCATCACCCGCTTCATCATTAGCGCGTGAAGCTACTTCTTTCACCATCTGCGCGCCCATATTTTCAAACTTATCTTCAAGTTCGATTTCTTTGGCTACGCTCACACCATCTTTGGTGATCGTTGGTGAACCGTATGATTTATCAAGCACAACGTTGCGGCCTTTAGGGCCTAAAGTAACTTTTACCGCATCGGCTAAAACATTAACGCCTTTCAGCATTTTCTGACGTGCGTTGTTACCAAATTTAACTTCTTTAGCTGCCATCTTTTCTATTCCTTATCTTGAAAATTCAGTGAAATCTCAAAAACTCTGGAGATTAATCTTTCGAAGATCACTCAACAATTGCGAGAATGTCTGATTCACTCATGATCAAATATTCTTCGCCGTCGATTTTCTCGGCCTTCACGCCGTAGCTCTCACTGAACAACACTAAATCACCTACTTGCACATCAAGTGCTTTCACTTCACCGCTGTCGAGAACGCGACCATTACCCACGGCAACAACTTTACCGCGAGTTGATTTTTCTGCCGCTGAACCTGTTAATACGATCCCGCCAGGTGATTTGCTCTCTGCTTCTGCACGCTTCACAATCACGCGATCATGTAATGGACGAAGTTTCATTCTTTTGATACTCCCATATCAGTGTTGATAATTAACGAAAGGCCAAATGGCCGGTGTTAAAAGTTTGTGCAATACAAATGGGGGCGCTGAGTATGTTTCCAAGCCCCCCCAATGAAAAAAATCTAATCTTTTTTGTGATTTTCATCCGCTTCGTTTTCTAACCGGCGGCGGCGTTCTTTCTCAGCACTATCGCTGACATCAAACGAATCTGCTTCAAAGGTGCGGCCACTCTCATCGTTTCGGTGCTCAAACGGGTTCTGCCCCGGGCGCTGGAATCCGCCCTTAGTATGAAAACCGAACGATTGAAAACCACCAGTGTTCACCTGTACCTGCATCCGCGCCATTATCTTCTGTGCTAGCGGTCGGCGAATAAAAGGAATTAATAATAAAATAGCGAACAAATCGGTGATAAGGCCGGGCGTTACGAACATCAAACCCGATACAAAAATAAGAATGCCTTCAGCAAGCTGCAAACCGGGCATCTCGCCAAGCGCCATGCGCTGCTGAGCTTGTTGCCATGCCTGCATTCCTTGGCCGCGCACTAACGCTGCACCAATCACCGCAGTAACAACCAGCACAAGAACGGTGTTTAAGCCACCAATTACCGAGCCCACTTGAATCAACACAAAGATCTCAAGCAGCGGCATAACGATAAATAATAAGAAAATCACTGGAAACATAGTTTACCCACCTTGGTTATACAATATATGTGGGGCGTTACTGGGAATATTTCAAGAGCACACTGGGAAACTACAAGAAAACAGATATGCGATAACACGCATCTGGTTTATTGTTGCGTTGAGCTAGCCCCAAAACGTGGTTCATCGGTTTGCGGCACGAGCACGCGAGGTACCCTGTGGCAATCGACATGAGTATAAGAAAAAGCTAATATGATCGCTCAACTAATCCGCAATGCAGTTACCGGAATTTATGAAAACACTTTTTGCCGCATCCAGCCTTTTAAATAGATTCGCCACGAACCCCGAAGCCGGCGCACGCTCAGGTATATTCTTTAGCCTTCTTCTGTTTCTTTTACTCGCGGTGTCCTTGGTATCGCCGGCAAACGCGCAACAATCATTTTTTGGTAACAATACCGGTGATTTTCTACCTGTACAGGAAGCCTTTGTTCTTGATTACGAACAGCAAGGCGATACGCTATATATTAATTTTCGCATCACTGAAGGCTACTATCTGTATCAGCATCGTTTTGGCCTAACCCCGGAAACTTTAGTTGGTAACCTCGAACTACCTGAAGCGATGCCTTATAGCGACGAGTTTTTCGGCGATGTAAATATCTACCGCGATTATGTAAGCCTTACCGTTGATTTAGCCGCCGCCGAATTAGGTGATGTGCTCACCATTCGCTATCAAGGTTGTGCTGATGCCGGCTTATGCTATGCCCCTACCACAGCGGAAATCTATTTGCAGGCAACCTCTGGTGATACCGAGGCTGGCAGTTATCAACTGGCAGATTTTTCCGAACCCACCAATGAATCTAGCGGCGTGTTTCAGTTTTTGCAGCCCGATAGATTAGCGTTTACGGCTGGTGTGTTCTTATTACTCGGCCTTGGCTTAGCATTCACCCCTTGCGTGTTCCCCATGTATCCGATTATCTCGGGCATTATCATGGGGCAAAAGCGACCGTTAAGCATGCGCCGCGGTTTCATGCTTTCGTTTGTTTATGTGCAAGGCATGGCGATTACATACACAATTCTGGGAATTGTAGTAGCACTTGCTGGCATGCAGTACCAAGCTTATTTGCAGCACCCAGCGCTACTTGGGGTGCTTGCAGCGCTATTCGTGATATTCGCCTTGGCTATGTTCGGCACGATTGGCTTTGATTTACCCGCTAGCTGGCGCAACAAGCTCAGTGCATTAAGCCAAAACCAAAAAGGCGGTGCCTACCCCAGCGTATTTTTCATGGGTGTGCTTTCCGGCATGATCGCTTCACCATGTACCACCGCACCGTTATCCGGCGCACTGTTATTTATCGCGCAATCGGGTAATGTGGTGGTTGGCGGCGTAGTACTCTACGCACTCAGCTTGGGCATGGGTATACCACTGTTAGCCATTGGCGCTTCAGGCGGGAAACTCCTACCTAAGAGCGGCCCATGGATGAACAGCGTAAAAGTGATGTTCGGTGTGCTTATGTTGGCTGTTGCATTGTTCTTAGTTGAACGATTACTGCCACTCACCGTTGCCGCATGGCTATGGATTCTATTCTTTGTTGCTTCGGCAATTATTCTTTATCGCGAGTTCTACCAGCAATTTGCCACAACAGGGCGCACATTGAGCGCTATTGTGCTGATCATTCTCGCGGGTATTGGTGTGAACTGGCAAAAACCTTATGTCGATGGCAGCTTCGCAGCCAGCAAGCTGCAATTTGAATATGTTCGTAATTTAGCGGAACTAGAACAGCGTATCACAGACGCACAAGCCGACAACCAATGGGTGATGCTCGATCTATATGCCGATTGGTGCACAGCTTGCCTTGAACTTGAGCGCTATACCTTTAGCGATCCTGAAGTGCAAAGTACGCTCGATAACTTCGTTGTACTGCAGGCCGACGTTACCGGCGTGAACGCTACCAACACTGAGTTGTTGAGCAACTATCAGGTGCTTGGGCTACCCACCATTCTATTTTTTAATCAATCCGGCGAAGAACTGACCGAACTGCGTGTTACCGGCTTTATGAACGCCGAAGCATTCCAAAAAAGGTTGGAACAAATTCAGCAACGTTAGAAATATTCAAGAGCACAAAACATGATTGAGTTGTTGCTAATTTCGCTGATAAGACCAGTATTTTGCTGCTAAAATTGAAATTAACCTTATAATGACCCGAACTCTTGTAAAAGTTTCGGGTCATTTTGTATATGATGGCGTTTCTTTCAATTTCGCAGCAGATAGCAACACAATGACCAATAAAACCCAAATTTTAGTAATTAATGGCCCAAATCTGAACTTGCTCGGCAGCCGCGAGCCGGAAGTTTATGGCGCCGCTACCTTGGCTGATATAGATAAAAGCCTACAAACAAGTGCAGAAAAACTCGGTTGTAACTTACGTAGCGTGCAAAGCAACGCGGAACATGAGCTTATTGATATTGTTCATCAAGCACGCGGCAACGTTGATTTTATTATCATCAATCCCGCGGCTTTTACCCACACAAGTGTGGCGTTACGCGATGCATTACTAGGGGTAGAAATCCCTTTTATCGAAGTACATTTATCTAATGTGCATGCGCGTGAAGCATTCCGCCGCCATTCGTATTTTTCAGATTGCGCCAAAGGCGTGATTTGCGGGCTCGGAGCCCAAGGTTACCAATTCGCTTTAACAGCTGCCGCGCAATGGCTAGCTGATAACAAATAAACATTTAATTCGCATTCACAGTGAAAGGTTAATAACACAATGGATATTCGTAAAATTAAAAAGTTAATCGAACTTCTTGAAGAATCTGGCATTTCTGAGCTAGAGATCACCGAAGGTGAAGAATCAGTTCGCATTAGCCGTCATTCAACTGCGCCACAACCGCAAATGATGCATTACCCTATGCAGGCACCAATGCAACAAGCGCCTGTTCAAGGTGGGCAAGCACCAGCGCCGCAACAAAGCCAAGATAGCGCAGCAGAAGCGGCAAAAGCGGAAGAAGTAAGTGGCACTATCGTACGCTCTCCAATGGTAGGCACTTATTATGAATCACCAGCTCCGGGTTCAAAAGCATTCATCGCCGTAGGCCAACGCGTAAATGTTGGCGATACATTATGTATCGTAGAAGCAATGAAAATGATGAATCACATTGAAGCGGAAGTATCAGGTGTTGTGAAACAAATTCTGGTGGAAAACGAAGCACCGGTTGAATTTGATCAGCCATTATTCGTTATTGAATAAATCACCAGATAAGGCAATTGTTATGCTAGATAAAGTTGTAATAGCCAACCGTGGTGAAATTGCTTTGCGAATTCTGCGCGCCTGTAAAGAGCTCGGAATCAAAACGGTAGCGATTCATTCCACGATTGATAAAAATTTAAAGCATGTTCTTTTAGCCGATGAATCGATTTGCATTGGCCCAGCCTCTGCAACCGAGAGCTACTTGAACATTCCACGCATCATTAGTGCTGCTGAAGTTACCGATGCAGCAGCGATTCACCCTGGATATGGCTTTTTAGCTGAAAACGCTGATTTCGCCGAACAAGTAGAAAACTCCGGTTTTATTTTTATCGGCCCTACTCCTGATGTTATCCGCATCATGGGCGATAAAGTAGCTGCGATCGAAGCGATGAAACAAGCGGGTGTTCCTTGTGTTCCTGGCTCTGGTGGTCCACTTGACGACGACGATGAGAAGAATAAAAAAATTGCGAAACGCATTGGCTATCCAGTAATCATCAAAGCTTCGGGCGGTGGTGGCGGCCGCGGTATGCGTGTGGTTCGTGAAGAAAAAGATTTATTAAAATCAATTCAAGCTACGCAAAGTGAAGCGCGCTCAGCGTTCGGTAACCCAGTGGTTTACATGGAGAAATTCCTTGAAAACCCACGGCACATCGAAATCCAAGTGCTTGCCGATGGTCAGGGTAACGCAATTCATTTAGGTGAGCGCGATTGCTCAATGCAACGCCGCCACCAAAAAGTAGTAGAAGAAGCGCCAGCACCTGGTATCACTCCGGAAATGCGCAAGAGCATTGGTGAACGCTGTGCCCGTGCTTGTGTTGAAATCGGCTACCGTGGTGCCGGAACCTTTGAGTTCTTGTATGAAAACGGCGAGTTCTATTTTATTGAAATGAACACCCGAATTCAGGTAGAGCATCCTGTTACCGAAATGGTAACCGGAATTGATTTGGTGAAAGAGCAGCTGCGTATTGCCGCCGGCCGCCCACTTTCAATTAGCCAAGAAGATGTGATTGTTCGTGGCCACGCGGTTGAATGTCGAATTAATGCCGAAGATCCGAAGAGCTTCATTCCTTCGCCAGGCTTAATTACGCGCTTCCACCCACCAGGTGGCATGGGCGTGCGTTGGGATTCTCATATTTATTCTGATTACCGCGTACCCCCGAATTACGATTCAATGATTGGTAAGTTAATTACGTACGGTGAAAACCGTGAAGTTGCCATTGCACGTATGCGAAATGCCTTAAGTGAGTTAATTATCGAAGGCATTAAAACTAATACGCCGTTGCAGAAAGACATTATGGCAGATGAAAACTTCCAGAATGGCGGTACCAACATTCATTACCTCGAGAAAAAGCTAGGTATGAGTTAACACCTGTGTGCTAAACTCGCGATATAATAAAAAGCTCAGGCCAACAGCCTGGGCTTTTTTCATGCATTTCTGGCGTTATGCGCGCTTAGTGCTCACGTAGCACTGCCACGCTAGATTACTGCTGAACACGAACAATTGTAGGATATCGGTATGCCTTGGATACAACTCACACTTACCACCAAAGAAAGTTATGGCCGTCAGCTTGGCGATATTTTAATGGCCAACAAAGCACAAGCGGTTACCTACCGCGATGCCAAGGATGCGCCAATCTTTGAACCAGGCCCTGGCGAAGTGCCGCTTTGGGAACTCACGCAAGTAACTGGTTTGTATCCAGCAGAAACCGATATGCGCGCGGTGATTAATAACCTAAGCAAGGTAAGCTTTCTAGCCAAGCCATTACGCTACAAAACTGATCAGCTTGAAGACAAGGATTGGGAACGCGAATGGATGGATAACTTCAAACCCATCGATTTTGGCAACGGTTTGTGGGTTGTGCCTTCTTGGCATCAACCGCCTGTTCCAAATGCTGCCAACATCTTACTTGACCCCGGCATGGCATTTGGTACCGGCACGCACCCTACTACATCATTATGTTTACAATGGATAGCAGAGCAAAACCTAACCGATAAAAGCACCGTAGATTTTGGCTGTGGTTCTGGCATTCTCGGTATTGCTGCGTTAAAGCTAGGCGCAGCGAGTTGCATGGGTACTGATATCGATCAGCAAGCGCTAAAGGCTACGCGAGAGAATGCCGAGCTCAATGGTGTTGCTGATAAATTCTCAGTGTACTTACCCGAAGATGCACCACATGAACAAGCCGATGTTGTGATCGCCAATATCCTTGCTGGCCCGCTTCGCGAGCTTGCACCAAACCTTTTGGCCTATTTAAAACCCGGTGGCATGATCGCAATGTCGGGAATTTTAAAACGCCAAGCCGAAGAAGTAATGGCTGCATATCGGCCAATTATTGATTTTGAACCGGTGCGTGAAAGTGATGATTGGTGCTTTTTACATGGTACAAAAGTGAATTCATAAACATCTGCGTAACATTTAACCGCAAACTGCATTTTGGTGGCGGTAAAGTCAAGAGCAAAAAATGCAATTTTCTGCTATTTTGTTCACTTTATCGCCTTTCCTTTCTGCGCTAAATTCCCTAAAATTCATGCCCCTTTCGCTGAACAGAAAATAACCGATGCGGATAGGCTCATATCAGCTTTCGAACAATGTACTCCTAGCACCGATGGCAGGAATAACCGATCTGCCCTTTCGTCGTTTGTGCGTGGAACTTGGTGCAGGTATGGCAGTTTCGGAAATGCTTTCGAGTAATCCGAGAGTGTGGGATACCGCAAAATCGAAAGCCCGTATGGTGCATTCCGATGAACCTGGCATTCGCTCTGTGCAAATCGCGGGTTCAGATCCGGAAATGATGGCCTTAGCGGCCCAGCACAATGTGGCTGAAGGCGCTCAGATCATTGATATCAACATGGGGTGTCCGGCGAAAAAGGTGAATAAAAAATTAGCGGGTTCAGCTTTGCTTCAAGATCCTGAACTCGTTGAGCGAATTCTGCTCAGTGTTGTGAACGCAGTTGATGTGCCAGTAACACTGAAAATAAGAACGGGTTGGGCCCCTGAACATCGCAATGGTGTAACCATTGCGAAAATAGCAGAACAAGCAGGAATTCAAGCGTTAGCGGTGCATGGGCGAACGCGCGCTTGTATGTATAAAGGTTTTGCGGAGTACGACACCATTGCTGCAATTAAAGCCGCGATTAATATCCCGGTTATTGCCAATGGTGATATTACTTCCCCCCAGAAAGCACGGGAAGTACTCGATTACACCGCAGCTGATGCCGTGATGGTTGGCCGTGGCGCTCAAGGAAATCCTTGGATTTTCCGCGAGATTGTTCACTACCTCCACACTGGGGAGATGCTCGCACCTCCCAGCGGCATAGAAATAGCCCAAGTTATGAATCGGCATATACGCCAACTACATGAACTGCACGGTGAGCATCGTGGCATGCGCATCGCTCGTAAGCATATTGGTTGGTACATGCAGGGAAATTTGCAACAAGCCCCTGGCTCTGCGGAATTTCGGCGTGATTTTAATTTGCTGGAATCGGCGGAAGCACAGCTTGCTGCACTTGAGCATTATTTTGTTAACTTTAACGAGAGATAAGAGCGCTATTATGTTTGACCAAAACGGAAATCGTGATGCAGTAACCACGCCTTTGACTACCATTGGCCAAAATTCTAACCCGAAGCCATTGCGGAACTCGGTAAAGCAGGCGCTAAATAACTTCCTGAAGCAGTTAGATGGGCAAGATCCAGATGATTTGTATGAGTTAGTATTAGCTGAAGTTGAAGCACCATTGTTAGAAGAAGTAATGACATATACTCGCGGCAACCAAACTCGCGCGGCAACTATGTTAGGCATTAACCGCGGTACCCTGCGTAAGAAACTTAAAAAATATGGTATGAACTAAGCACAGTAGCTACTGGGTTTAAGATGCAGCATTAGAATTAATCTTCCGCCGCACCTCATACAGAAGCCAACGCTCTGATTATCTCAGGCCGTTGGCTTTTTTTATGGCAATTTGCCAAGAACACATACCGTTACTGCCTACAGCATTAGCCTTTGCGCAACGCAATCAGCTCAGGTAAAGTGCGGGAAACCTTCTCAGTAAGCCGGAATAGAACACTATGAAAATCATTATTGCCTTTATCCTTGGTGCGCTTCTTGCCACAGGAATCACCTTCAGCGTTATGCAAAGCAATAGCTCAACAAACGCAATCACCACCGAGCGTGCCGCTGATAACGAAACGCTCATAAGCGCCATTCGCGAACAGAGCCCGCAATTTCGCAACGCGCCGATTCGCGTTTACCGAGAGCTTTCCGAATTTGGCTTCTCTGGTTTCTATGAGATTTCAATTGGTGGCCAAGGCATGGTGGTCAATAGTGCCGGAAATCACGCGGTGGTCGGTGATTTATTTCAGCTCGAAGGGGTTACTAACTTATCGGCTAATTATCGCAATACACTGTTAGCAGAATCAGCCCGCACGGAAATAGCGAATATCAGTTCGGATCTCACCATCGAATTTCCAGCGAATGCCGATGTACCAGAGCTTGGTACACTTTATGTGTTTACCGATCCAACTTGCCCTTATTGCCAGCGATTACATAACGAGAAAGAGGCATACGCCGCGGCAGGGATTAATATTCACTATATTCCATACCCGCGCACAGGGTTAGATGGTGGCCGTGATTATCAACAGTTGGTGCAAATAATGTGTGCCGATGATCAAGCACAAGCCATGAGTGATTTTAAAGATGGCAACGCTAATAATCGCTATACCATCCCAGGCGACGATACTGAATGCCGCGCGTTAGTTCAGCAAGGTTTTGAAATGGGCCAACGCATTGGTATTTCTGGTACACCATTTATAATTAAATCTACTGGCGGGGTACTTCCCGGATACAGCCCCGCGCAAACAATCATCAATCAAATGCGCAGTAATCGCTAACGAACAAGCAACGTTTAATTAAATATTTTCTCACTTTCTGCCGCGGGTAGAAGTTCGCTTCTGCCCGCTTTTACCGTATAATATGCAACCGCACCCTGATCATTCGCGCCAAAGCCTTTTGGCGACAATGATTGTCCTCTCTAGCTAGCAAAAAACGAGAACTGACCATGAGCCAGATCCGCCCTATCCAACGTGCGTTATTAAGTGTTTCTGATAAAACCGGTATTGTTGAATTCGCCTCTGCTTTACACGAGCGCGGCGTAGAAATCCTATCTACTGGTGGCACCGCTAAATTGCTCGAAGAAGCTGGTATCCCAGTAATTGAAGTAGCCAGCTACACCGGCCAAGCTGAAATTATGGATGGCCGCGTGAAAACATTGCATCCGAAAATTCACGGTGGCATTTTGGCACGGCGCGATTTAGATCAAGAAGTAATGGAAGCGCAAGGCATTGGCGCTATCGATTTGGTGGCGGTAAATTTATACCCATTTGCTGAAACCGTGAAAAAGCCGGGTTGTAGTTTCGCGGATGCAGTAGAGAATATTGATATTGGCGGCCCAACTATGGTGCGCGCGGCAGCTAAAAATCACAACGATGTTACCATTATTGTAAATGCTCACGATTATGATCGGGTCTTAGGCGAACTAGCTGAATTCTCTGGCGTTACCGATGCCACGCGTTTCGATCTTGCCGTTGCTGCCTTCGAACATACTGCAGCATACGATGGCATGATCGCCAACTATTTTGGCCAACGGTTGCAAAGCCATTCCGAACCAGAGCGTTTCCCACGCACACTGAATTTCCAGCTCGAGAAGAAACAAGATCTTCGTTATGGTGAGAACAGCCATCAAAGCGCCGCATTCTATGTTGATCCAAGCCATCACGAAGCTTCCGTGGCATCATCAACGCAACTGCAAGGTAAAGAACTCTCGTTTAATAATATTGCGGATACCGATGCGGCACTTGAATGTGTGAAATCATTCACCTCGCCTGCCTGCGTCATTGTGAAGCACGCCAACCCATGTGGTGTGGCGGTAGGTGCTAACATTCTTGAAGCTTATGAGCGCGCCTTTAAAACCGACCCAACGTCAGCGTTTGGCGGTATTATTGCGTTCAATGAACCACTTGATGAGCAAACGGCGCACTTAATTATTAACCGTCAGTTCGTAGAAGTCATTATTGCACCCGGCGCCAGCAAAAAAGCGCAAACTATTGTTGCTGCCAAGAAAAACGTGCGCCTGCTCATCACGGAACCTTTCGGTGAACGCAAAGCGCAACTTGATTTCAAACGTGTGCAAGGCGGGTTGTTGGTGCAAGATATCGATCACGCAATCGTGCCTGAATCTGATTTACAAATCGTAACCAAAGCGAAGCCGAGCAACAGCGAATTAAACGATTTGTTATTCGCCTGGAAGGTAGTGCGCTACGTTAAATCAAACGCCATCGTTTATGCCAAAGATGGCATGACAATTGGCGTTGGTGCAGGCCAGATGAGCCGCGTTTACAGTGCTAAAGTTGCGGTTTTGAAAGCTGCCGATGAAGGTTTAGAAATTGCCGGTTCAGTAATGGCATCAGATGCTTTCTTCCCGTTCCGCGATTCAATTGATGCGGCGGCTGAGGCAGGCGTGAAAGCCATCATTCAACCGGGTGGCTCCATCCGTGATAATGAAATCATTGAAGCCGCCGATGAGCACGGCATTGCTATGGTATTAACCGGAATGCGCCATTTCCGCCATTAATACGTATTAATGACTGAATTGAGGGGCAATAAATATTGCCCCTCTGCATTTCGGCTACTAGGATTAGCAAACACTCACAGAGGAATTTCTTATGAAACGTTCCATTCTTTGCAGCAGTACTTTATTACTCAGTTTTGCACTGGTTGCTTGCCAACCTTCGGCTCAGCAAAGTGCAGCGGTAGCAGAAACACCAGAAGCCACTCCCGCTCCGAACTTAACCAGCATGCTTCACAACCCTTCGCGCACACCAGCCAACACGGCTCGCGATGAATATCGTAATCCGGTTGAAACACTTGAGTTTTTTGGTGTAGAGCCGAATATGACAGTGGTAGAAATTTGGCCAGGCGGCGGCTGGTATAGCGAGATTTTGGCGCCATATTTACAGGCGAATGGTCAATTTTACGCAGCCCATTTCCCACAATCAGAAACCCGTGATTTTTACATAAATTCACGAAACCGCTATGCGGAACGCATCGGTTCTGATCCGCTTTTCGCTAACACAATCATGACCGAGTTTGCGCCATTAGAACAAAGCGCCATTGCACCTGCGGGCACTGCTGATGTTGTGCTTACTTTCCGCAACGTTCACAACTGGTATATGGGCGATGGCGAAGAAGCCCTAGCCGGTGCATTTGAAACCTTTTTCACCGCACTGAAACCAGGTGGTGTGCTAGGCGTGGTGGATCACCGTTTACCGGAAGATCGTACCGACGACGCCATGCGTTCATCCGGGTATGTGAAACAAAGTTTAGTGGTTAAATATGCCGAACAAGCAGGTTTCGTATTGGCGGATAGCAGCGAAGTAAACGCTAACCCACAAGATACAGCCGACCATCCACGTGGTGTCTGGACACTACCACCAAGCTTACGTTTAGGTGATGAAAACCGTGCGCATTATGAAGCCATTGGCGAGAGCGATCGCTTCACTTTAAAATTTGTTAAACCTGCAACGAGTGAATGAGTAAAAACATGAAAGTTTTGATAATCGGTGGCGGTGGCCGCGAACATGCGTTGGCATGGAAGGCGGCGCAATCTACCCGGGTAGAACATGTATTTGTAGCACCGGGAAATGCAGGATCGGCTTTAGAGCCAATGGTAACGAATGTTGCCATTGGTGCTGAAGATATTGATGCTCTGCTTGCCTTTGCCCAAAAAGAAAAAATAGATCTCACTATTGTTGGTCCGGAAGCGCCATTGGTAAAAGGTGTGGTAAATACGTTCCAAGCTCACGGCTTAGCTATTTTCGGACCAACCAAGGGTGCAGCACAACTCGAAGGCTCAAAAGCATTCTGTAAAGATTTCCTTGCTCGGCATAAT
This sequence comes from Aliidiomarina shirensis, assembly GCF_003987345.1. GTDB lineage: Bacteria > Pseudomonadota > Gammaproteobacteria > Enterobacterales > Alteromonadaceae > Aliidiomarina > Aliidiomarina shirensis. The sequence goes on from NZ_PIPP01000003.1 coordinate 20,083, forward strand.
ATCCCTACTGCGGCATATGAGAACTTTACCGATATTGAACCTGCGAAGGCCTATGTTCGCGCCAACAAACTTCCAATCGTTATCAAAGCCGACGGTTTAGCTGCAGGGAAAGGGGTGATTATCGCCGAAAGCATGGAGCAAGCTGACGCAGCCATTGAAGATATGCTGGCGGGAAACAGGTTTGGTGAGGCTGGTAGCCGTGTGGTGATTGAAGAGTTCTTGATTGGCGAAGAGGCAAGCTTCATTGCCATGGTTGATGGCGATACCATTTTGCCATTTGCTTCCAGCCAAGATCACAAAGCACGCGATAATGGCGATAAAGGACCCAACACCGGTGGTATGGGCGCTTATTCACCTGCACCGGTAGTGACTCCGGAAGTAGATGCATGGGTAATGGATCACGTGATGAAACCTACCGTGGAAGGTATGCGAGCGGAAGGGAATACTTACGTTGGCTTTTTATATGCCGGCCTCATGATAGCGCCCGATGGCACCGCTAAGGTTTTGGAATATAACTGCCGTTTCGGTGACCCGGAAACGCAACCTATTATGTTGCGCTTACAATCTGATTTAGTGGAGCTATGCTTAGACGCTCTTGCAGGCCGATTAGGCGACACCCCCATCGAGTTCGACCCAAGAGCTGCGGTAGGTGTGGTTATGGCCGCAGGTGGCTATCCAGAGAGCTATAACAAGGGTGATGTGATTACTGGCATCCCACAAGAAACGGAAGATAGCAAAACCTTCCATGCTGGCACGCAAACACACAATGACCAAGTTGTTACCGCCGGTGGCCGCGTGCTTTGTTGCACTGCACTGGGCACCTCAGTAACCACTGCCCAACAGCGAGCTTACGAGTTAGTGAAGGCTATTTCCTGGAAAGATACCTACTTCCGCACGGATATTGGCCATCGCGCCATTAAACGCGAGCAAAGCTAACGCCTATACCAAGCGATAAAGCATTGAAGTAGAAAGTAAAATGGCTCCCTAGGGAGCCATTCTTAATTAATCTTCAACAACTAAATCGTCTTCGGTAGAACTGGCGCTATCGAAATCACCGTCGTCTTCCACAACTTTTGAGCGGCCATACATGCTGCCCACTTTCGGACGGTTGATCCGCGCCATATATTTAACCCAAGCTTTCTCTACTTGAGTTTCGGCTTCTTTCTTGCCAAGTGCTACCGCTAGCAGTGATTTATCTTCTTCCGTTTGCGCTTTAAACTCTCCACTCACCATCGCTGAAATCAAGCAGCCATAATGCAAGAGTGCATCGCTTTCACGAATTGAAAAATCACCTGAGCGAGCAAATCCATAAGGATAATTACGGAAGTCGTTAAAAGGCTTCCGAAGCAAGGTATCACGTGTTTGAGTCGCCATATCATTTCCACCATTCAGACAACTTTCTTAAGAAGGCAGCGTACTGCCGTGTTCAACAGACGATATAGAGGCGAATAATAATTTTGTCAATCTTTTTCAATCAAAATCGGTGATTTCTTCACATTTAGTGTTAAATCAGTGTTTCGGCATTGAAAAAACAATATGGGAACGTAGAAAAGCAAAAGGCAGCCCGAAGGCTGCCTTTCTATATTTGGAGCGGGAAACGAGATTCGAACTCGCGACCCCAACCTTGGCAAGGTTGTGCTCTACCACTGAGCTATTCCCGCTTTGTAGCTGTCTCTCGACTGCGAGCGCATTTTACTTAATTCAGGGGGCAATGCAACCCCCTTTATTCAAGATTTTGTCTGTTCGGTGAAAAAATGTTCGCGATAGTAGCGAAGCTCCTCGATCGATTCGATAATATCAGCCAATGCTTCATGCTTATTGTGCTTCTTAAAACCGGGTAAAATTTCCGGTTTCCACCGCTTTGCTAATTCTTTAACCGTACTCACATCGAGATTGCGATAATGAAAAAATGCTTCCAATGTTGGCATATAGCGTGCCAAGAAACGGCGATCTTGGCCAATACTATTTCCGCACATCGGTGAAACGCCTGCGGCTAAATGCTGCTGTAAGAACTCGATAGTAGCCGCTTCTGCTTCTGCCTCACGATAAGTGCTTTCCTTAACACGCTTCACCAAGCCAGATTCACCATGGGTTCGGGTGTTCCATTCATCCATTGAATTCATCCGCTCATCACTTTGGTGAACTGCGAGCACCGGCCCTTCGGCAATAATATTCAGCTCGTCGTCAGTAACAATGGTAGCGATTTCAATAATCACATCGTTCTCAGGGCTAAGACCTGTCATCTCTAAATCGATCCAGATTAAACGCCCGGCGTTATCACTCATCTTTAATCTCCTTAAACATTCTGTGTTAATGCTACCACGGAGCCCAGCACAATGGTTAACTTCCAGTAACTCTCAACGCCAGTATTTGCTATCATGCACCGCATACATATTACGGCAACTCAGGAATAGATTTGGCTAAGCGTACAAAACTAACCAAAGGGCAAATGCGGCGAGTACGTTCGAACCGCGATCAGCGGCTTGCAAAACGGCAAACCGAAAATGATGCTGATTGGCAAGACGACCAGCTCGGGCGGCTGGAAAGCGGCCGCGTTGTAAGCCGTTTTGGCCAGCACGCCGATATCCTTACCGAGGAAGGCGAAATCTTGCGCTGCAATATTCGCCGCAATGTAAGCACGCTGGTAACCGGTGATCGCGTGGCTTGGCGTCGAGCTGCAGCTACCGAACAAGGCTTGCAAGGTGTTGTAGAGGCCTCAGAGGACCGCGAATCGGTATTGTGCCGCCCAGATCAATATGATGGTATTAAGCCCATAGCGGCAAACGTTGAGCGCATCTTCATTGTCTCCAGCCCACAACCGGCATTTTCCGATCAAATTATCGATCGCTATTTAGTGGCGTGTGAAGATGCGGGCATTGAGCCCATTATCGTAATGAACAAAACTGATTTGATTGCGGAACATGAGGCGGAACACATTGCCCAACGCTTATCCGTTTACGAACAAATGGGATATCAGGTTTTTCATGCCAGTGCGGCCACTGAAGAAGGGATTGCTGAACTACGCGCAGCATTTCAAAATAAAATTTCCGTACTTGTTGGCCAATCTGGAGTGGGTAAATCATCCTTGATTCAAGCTGCGTTACCCGAAGTTAGTTTAGCTATTGGTGCGATTTCGAATAACTCGGGATTGGGTCAACATACCACTACCGTTGCCCGCTGGTTTCCACTCGAAAACGGCGGTGCGTTAATTGATTCGCCAGGTATCCGCGAATTTGGCCTTTGGCATATTGCTGCCGATCGCGTTACCTATTGTTTCAAAGATTTCCGGCCGTTTTTAGGTGGCTGTAAATTCCGTGATTGCAGCCACACCAACGATCCTGGTTGTGCACTACAACAGGCTGTAGCGGATGGGGAACTAGACGCTGGCCGTTTAGAGAATTATCATCGTATTATTCAATCGCTCGAGCAAAACTGAGGAACACCCGTGGCTAATTTTGATCGCCTAAAAATCACATTACAGTACATCACCCCGAAGCATTTAATTTCCCGGGCTATGGGCAAATTCGCAGCTGCGGAAGCAGGTTGGTTCACGCGTGCGTTCACCCAGTGGTTTATCAAACGCTACAACGTAGATATGAACGAAGCGGCGGAATCAGATCCGCGTGCGTACCCTACTTTCAATCAGTTTTTCACGCGCCCATTACGCCCTGATGCGCGCCCGCTTGAAGCCCAACAAGGGCAACTTGCGCACCCAGTTGATGGCGCCGTAAGCCAGCTTGGTCCAATTCGCGGTGATAGCATTATTCAAGCAAAGAACCACGATTACAGCATGCAAGCGCTGCTCGGCGGTGATGCGGAAATAGCTAAACAGTTTGAGAATGGTTCGTTCGCTACCATTTATCTAGCCCCGCGTGATTACCACCGCATTCACATGCCTTTAAAAGGTACATTGCGGCAAATGGTATATGTGCCGGGCGATTTGTTCTCTGTGAACCCGTTAACCGCAGAAAATGTGCCAAATTTATTCGCCCGCAACGAACGTGTTGTAGCGGTATTTGATAGCGAACATGGCCCGTTCGCCATGGTATTGGTAGGCGCTACTATTGTGGCGAGCATTGAAACCGTGTGGGCAGGAACCGTTACCCCACCAACCGGCCCACGTGTACACACCTGGGAATACCCAGCCGAAGGGCTCAATAGCATTACTCTCGATATTGGTGAGGAAATGGGCCGCTTTAAATTAGGTTCTACGGTGGTTTTAGTGTTCCCTGAAAACATGGTGGAGTTTGCGGACGATTTGGCACCAGAGAGTATTACCCGCATGGGCACCGTATTTGGAAAACTGAAGTAACCTCGTTCAAAATAAGGACATCGAATGCTCGTTATTGCGCATCGCGGCGCTAGCGCCGAAGCTCCTGAGAACACTGTAGTGGCATTCAAGCGTGCACTCGATACGCACGCGGATGCCATTGAAATAGATATCATGCAGGTTGAAGACGAGATTTACGTTTTTCATGATCGTTACCTGCGCAGGCTTGCGGCACAACCCGGCCGATTTATCGATTTAAGCAAAGCGCAAGTTGCCGCTCTGCGTATCTTTAGCCAACATCCTGTTCCTACGTTAGCAGAAACGATCGCCTTAATTCGGGGCCGCTGTTTACTCAATATTGAACTGAAAAGCGAAGTGGATTTAGGGTTACTCGCCGAGCATATTAAAATCGCTCAACGAGAGCATGCGTTTACCAACGAAGCCATATTAGTATCATCATTTAACCACCACTGGTTACATTCCCTGAAGCAGCTTTTACCCGAGTTACGTATTGGCGCGCTTACCGCTGGTTGTCCAATCGGTTTAGCTGGGTTTGCTGAAGAACTACAGGCCTGGTCGGTGCATATCGATATCGGTTTTGTAACTGAAGCCTTTGTTATCGATGCCCACAAAAGGGGCTTAAAGGTGTTCGTTTACACTGTTGATGAGCCTGAAGATATTCAGTTCATGCAAGACATCGGTGTTGATGGCATTTTTACCAATCACCCGCAGCATACCCGCAACGTAATTTCCGGCCACACTACTCGCTCGCCGTACGTTATTTAGCATTTCCTCGGTTTATTTTTTTGCATAAAAAAAGCTGCTGTTTCTAATTGAAACAGCAGCTTTTTAGCGTTTAGCGCTAAAGCGTTATACGTTCTTCGCTTCCGCTAATGCTTCATCTTCAGCTCGACGATCTGGGTACTTCGCTTCAAGTGCCTCAATCTTCTTCTCAAGCTGCTTCGGCGAACCTGTGTTCTTCGCTAAGCCCATGTAAAGGGCAGGCACTAAGAAGATGGTCATGAAGGCCGAGAACGCCACACCACAGAAAATAACAATACCGATTACCATTCGGCTTTCAGCACCCGGGCCCACCGCTAATACGAGTGGTAAGGCACTCATTAAAGTAGTGAACGCGGTCATGATAATTGGCCGTAAGCGCAAGCGCGAAGCACGTGCTAAGGCATCTTCAAACCGCATACCGGCATCGCGTAGTTGGTTAGCAAACTCCACGATTAAAATACCGTTTTTCGCGGCTAAGCCTATCAGCATGATAATACCAATTTGGCTGTAGATATTTATCGTTTGTCCGGTAGCCCATAAGCCAGCTAAGGCACCGAACACCGCCAACGGCACGGTAAGTATAATTACAAACGGGTGTACAAAGCTTTCGAACTGGGCAGCCAATACCAAGAACGTAATGGCCAACGCCAACGCGAAAATGAACATAATAGTGCTGCCACCTTCTTGGTACAGCAACGATTGCCCTTTGTAATCAATAATTACATCATCGGGTAGATGCTCAGCTACAATATTTTCCAAATAAGCCAAGGCATCGCCCAGCGAATAACCATCTTCAAGATTACCGGTAATGGTCACCGCACGCATACGGTTATAACGATTCAACTGCCGCGCCGTAGCCCCTTCGGTAACCGTGATCAAGTTCGACATCGGCACTAATTCACCCGTGCGCTGCGAACGAACATAAATATTATCGATATCTTGCGGAGAACGATAATCTTCCCGTTCACCTTCTAATAGAACATTATATTCTTCACCACGATCTTGATAACGCGTAACCTGACGTTGCCCCAACATACTCTCGAGGGTACGGCCAATATCACCAACCGACACACCTAAATCAGCTGCGCGTTCTTGATCGATTTGAATCAGTAGCTGTGGCACGGTTTCATCGTAATCACTATCAAGTGAAAGTAATCCTGGGTTTTCCGCCGCTTTCTCCAGCACGATATCGCGGTAACGGGCGAGATCTTCATACGTGTTGCCTTGCAACACGAATTCAATCGGCCGTGAACCTCCGCCACCACGAATACCACTGCGCATATTGGCAAATGCCACCACATCAGGTATTTCATCCAGCTTGGCCCGAATCTCGTTCATTAAATCGAATGAACTCCAATCGCGCTCGCTAAATGGCACGGTACCCACGATAGCGATACCGGCGCTATTACCCCAACCCGGCGTACGCACAATAAGGCGGTCTACTTTGCCTTCATCGATATACGGCAACAATACACTTTCTACCAGCTGCATATTGCGTGAATTCGATTCAATACTCGCACCTTCTGCCGCTCGAACCATAACAAAGAAGTTACCGCGATCTTCTGGCGGCACAAACTCTTGGCCAATACGATCCAGCAGTAAATAAGCGCCTGCACCTGAAAGAATAACTAACGCAAAAGCCATTGCGGGGAAGCTAATTACTTTCTTAACGGCGCCTTCGTAGCGCTCTTCAACTTTCTTAAAATTGCGGTCGATAAAGCTACTAAAGCCGGTGTTTTTCTCTTTCTTTTTCAGTATTTTTGAGCACAACATCGGCGATAACGTTAACGCTGTAATACTGGAGAACGCCACCGCAGCGGCGAGCGCTATGGCAAATTCGGTGAACAGAAGCCCTATATTTCCCTCAAGGAAAATCAACGGTACAAACACCGAAATCAATACTAAGGTAGTGGCAACAACAGCAAAGCCTACCTCGCGAGCACCACGATATGCAGCGAGCAATGGCGGATCGCCAGCCTCAACTCGCCGATAAATATTTTCTAAAACAACAATGGAATCATCCACCACTAGCCCGATGGCAAGCACTAGCGCCAAAAGCGTGAGCAGGTTAATCGAAAAGCCCATGGCATACAGCACAATATAGGATGATAACAGCGCTACCGGCACAGTAATGGCTGGAATCAGGGTTACTCGGATGTTACCCAGGAAGAGGAAGATAACAATAACCACCATCGCCATAGCAATGAATAGGGTGTTGTATACCTCTTGAATTGAATCACGGATAAAGATCGAGGAATCATAGCTCGGCACCAAGATCATGCTCGCCGGCAATGTTTGCCGTAAACGCTCTACTTCGCGGTTTACATTATCGACCACATCAAGGGTGTTAGCATCCGATTGCCGGATAATACCAATACCCACCATGTTGATACCGTTGCCACGGAACTCAGAACGATCATCCTCGGCTTCTAGCGATACTCTGGCAACTTCACCAAGACGCACTAGGTATCCGTCCGAGCCAGATATAATACTTAAATTAGCGAAATCTTGTGGCGATAAGTAGCTCCGCGCTACCCGAACCGAGAACTCACGATCGCGCGATTCAATAGTACCCGCAGGTAATTCAACATTTTCCGCACGCAAGCGGCTTTCAATATCAGTAACGGTAATCCCACGAGCCGCCATAGCGTTGCGATCAAGCCAAAGCTTCATAGCATAGCGGCGCTCACCACCAATATTTACCCGCGCAACTCCATCAACTACCGCAAGCCTATCCACAATGTAGCGGTTGGCGAAATCGGTGAGTTCTAGGGTTGTCATGTTTTCGCTACGCAGGTTATACCAAACTACAGTATCTTCATCGGCGTTAGCCTTGGTAACTTCAGGTGGCTGCACCTGTTCTGGCAAACTGCGTATTACTCGCTGAACCCGCTCCCGAACATCGTTGGCAGCAGAATCGATATCCCGGTTTCCTTCAAACTCAATAGTAATTGAAGAGCGGCCATCGCGGCTGCGCGAGTTGATCGATTTAATCCCCTCAATACCACTAATACGTTCTTCAATTACCTGAGTAATTTGCGATTCAATAATTTCAGCGTTCGCACCTGGATAGCGTGTATCTACCGAAACTACCGGTGGTTCAATGTTAGGATATTCGCGTAGTGGCAAGGATGTAAAAGCCACCACACCGAAAATAATTAACAGTACGTTGATAACGGTTGCGAATACTGGCCGTTTTACTGAGGCATCTGATAAAAACATGAATTACTGCTCCGTTAAATCAACCGTTATTGTTGAGTAAGCGATACCGGTAGGCCATCACGAACACGAATAGTACCTTCAACGATAATCATATCGCCTTCACTAATTCCGCTGGTAACTTCTACCCAACCAGGGAGGCGGCGAGCAACCGTTACTAAGGTCCGAATCGCTCTATCATCTTCAACTTTATATACAAAGTGCTCGTTCCGAATCGGAATAACTGCTGTTTCTGGGATCATTAAGGTGTGATCTACTCGGCGCTCTAATTCAATGCGTAGTAACATGCCCGGGCGCAATTCACGATCTTCATTTGCAACCGCTGCGCGCACCATAATTGAACGCGTTACCGGATCCACACGCGAAGCAACACTTGCAATTTCACCGGCAAATTCACGGCCCGGGTAAGCTGCGGAAATAGCTGCAACCGTTTGGCCCGTCGCTAAGCTTGGTAAGTAAAGCTCCGGCACGGCGAAATCGACATAAATGGGAGAGATATCATCAAGGGTGGTAATTACATCACCCGGACGCACTAGTTGCCCTGGGCTTACTTGGCGCGTACCAAGACGGCCAGAAAATGGCGCGTGAATGGTGAGTTCTGCTAACCGGCTGCGCGCTACTTCAAGCTCCGCCTCGGTTTGTTGCACGCGTACTTCTTGTTCTTCAATCATACTACGCGAGGCTGCATTTTCTTGTGCTAGCTCACGTAAACGTTCAAGCTGGCGGCGGCCATCAGCCAAACGAAATTCTAACTCTTGTACTCGCGCCTGTTCTTCACGATCTTGCAAGGTAACCAGCAACTGGCCTTCTTCAACATCTTCCCCATCGCTGAAATAGATTTCGCGAACACTCTGGCTAACACGTGCCATAACATCTACCGATTCCCGGGCCTGAGCTGTACCCAAACCTTCGATAACATCACGAAATTCCATTATCCGGGCTTGCGTGCCAACTACATTCGCAGCCGCAGCATCGCGATCAGCAACAACTGATTCATCGTCGAAGAAGAACAAATAGCCAACAATGGCAGCCACAATAACAACAACAAAGGAAAGTGGGGTGAAATAAGATCGCTTAGACATAGTGCTCCCGGCATTTCTTTAATAATGCGAATACAACGTATGGGTATTGTATAACAAAGGCGCCCGGAAACCGGGCACCTTCAACGCTTATATATCGAAACTGGTCGCAAAAACGATCACTTGTGAAAGCGAGGGCTCAGTTCGTGTACCGCATTAATGAAGGCACCTGCGTGCTCCGGGTTCACTTCTGGATGAATGCCATGGCCTAAATTGAACACATGCCCTGGGCCATTGCCATAACTGTTTAAAATGATTTCCACTTCGTCACGAATGCGTTCTGGGCTCGCATACAATACGCTCGGATCCATGTTGCCTTGCAAGGCCACTTTATCACCTACTTTCGCACGTGCCGTTGCCAAATCAGTCGTCCAATCTACGCCCAACGCATCACAACCGGTTGCTGCCATAATATCTAACCATTGCCCACCATTCTTGGTGAACAACGTTACCGGAACTCGGCGGCCATCGGCTTCACGTGTCAAACCATCAACGATTTGAGCCATGTAGCGCAGTGAGAATTCTTGATAATCGCGTGGCGATAAAACACCACCCCATGTATCGAAAATCATGACAGATTGTGCGCCATTGGCAATTTGCGCATTCAAATATGACGTCACCGATTGCGCCAGCTTATCCAGCAACTGGTGCATAACTTTTGGTTCGCGATACATCATCGCTTTAACAATCGAAAAGTTCTTCGTGCTCCCGCCTTCCACCATATAAGTGGCTAACGTCCACGGGCTACCCGAAAAGCCAATTAACGGCACATCACCATTCAGCGCTTTACGAATGGTGCTTACTGCTTTCATCACGTAACCCAGCTCATCTTCTGGGTCTGGAACTGGCAATTTTTCAACCGCACGAGCATCACGTATCGGATCTTTAAAGCGTGGGCCTTCACCTTGTTCGAAATATAGCCCAAGGCCCATGGCATCGGGAATAGTAAGAATATCAGAGAATAAAATTGCGGCATCGAGCGGGAAGCGGCGCAATGGCTGTAACGTTACTTCACAGGCTAATTCAGCATTCCGGCACAGGCTCATAAAATCACCGGCTTGGCCGCGCACTTCACGGTATTCTGGCAAATAACGGCCCGCTTGGCGCATCATCCAAATAGGCGTGCGATCTACCGGTTGGCGCATCAGCGCACGTAAATAACGATCGTTTTTCAGCTCTTGCGTCATATTCACATATTCCTTAAATTTCAATCCGGCAATTCTATCAGGAGCGCGCTTTAACTTCAGCTATTACTGTTGCAATCAATTTACCCGCAATGGTTCCCGGGGGCGGTATTCTTGGCAAATCATCGATTTTAAACCAATCTCCCGCAATTAATTCACTGGGATCGATTTTTAGCTCACCACCGGCATAACGGGCGATAAACCCAGCCATCAACGAATGCGGAAATGGCCATGTTTGGCTAGCGATATAGCGTAAATCGGTTACTTGAATTCCAGCCTCTTCATATACTTCACGATGTAAACATTGCTCAAGTGATTCGCCACTTTCCACAAATCCAGCGAGCACCGAATACAACCCTTCAGGATGGCGAACACCGCGCGCCAACAGTATTTCATCGTCACGATAAATACCCACAATGATGCAAGGCGAAATCCGCGGATAACATTGGAATTCACATTCCGGACAAATCACCGCAAGCTCATCGCGATCCTGCACCGTTAAACTACCGCACCGACCACAATATTGATGCGTCGTAAGAAAGTGTTGGATTTGGCAGGCTCGGCCGCCTAGCGCAAATAAATCAGCATCTGAACGCGCTAAGGTATTCCGCAAAGGCTGCCAAGAAAAGCCAGATAACTTTAATTCAGGCTCTTTTTGCATGAGCATAAATGCAGGCTCACCTTGGTAATCGCCAATTTTTGCGGTGTATTCTACCTCTGAACCGGGAACTTCATGGCTCGGCAAAAACGGTATTGCCGGCGCATTTTCATCATCAGCTACGAGAATTTGATTCCCCGAAACGATAAACCACCAAACGTTTTCATCGACTGCAGGAATAATATCGGGCTGAATCATAACCTTTCCTCTGTTTTCACAAATGTAATCGCGGCGGCGCATAAAGCTAGCAAAACCTTTGTTTTAGCTACTCTTACGCGGATATTACGCAACTTTGTAAAGAACCCCAATCCCCACGTTGTAAAGTTTCGTGAATAAATTTGATTTTCATTAAATTCTCGCAGTAAAGTGTACATTCGTGCAGTGGCCGCTGTACGCATTCAAGGAGTTACCATGTTAAGCCGAAATGAAGCAGCAAAAGAACAATGGGCTGGGTTACACCAAGCGTTAGATCGTTGGTTAGATGAGCGCCAAGATTTATTGGTCCGCTATTGCAAATTAGCAGGCCTCCCTCCGTATAACGCCAACAGTGCGCAATTGCCTGCCGCTATTGATATTCGAGAGTTCTGTGAGATTTTAGTTGATTACGTATCAGCTGGGCATTTCGAGCTTTATGATCATATTCTTGAAGAAGCGAGCGCTCACAACCAATCTACGTTGGCTTTTGGCAAAAAGATTTTCCCGCTTATTAGCGATACCACCGAAGTAGCGTTAAGTTTCCATGATACCTACGCAGAGGCAATTGATACCGATTCTTTACCGAATTTCACTAATGATATTTCCAACCTCGGTGAAGCACTACAAAACCGGTTAGAACTCGAAGATCAGCTTATCGCGCTATTAGAAGAACACGAAGTAATTGGCGCCATTGAATAACGTTACAAAATAGTTTTATGAAAATAAAAACGGCTTCCGATTGGAAGCCGTTTTACGTTTAAATACCAACGCTAATTATTCTTCTTCACCAATATTCAAAACAGAAATCGTATTCGCTTCAATATCATCACGGTGGAACCAAATCGGCGCCAACTGTGGCATATCTGAATACAACTCAGTTTGATCAATAAAGTGTGGTGAACGAATATCTGAAGATTGCGAATAGGTTAACAATCCGCGGCCCACAGGACCATCTTCAGTGAACTCCATCACGAACATCCAGCTTGAACCACTGGTAATATGATAGCCTTCTTCAGAAAGCTGAGTGCCTGGCAAGCTTGGATAGCGATGGCGTGGTAATAACGTGCCATCTTCCGCACCTTGCGAACGGAACACGTTGAAGCCACCTTCAACATTATTCGCACCACCCCAAGGTAAGCGATTACCGCTCGCTACACCATTTGGCAAACTACGCTCAACAAACTGCACTTCGCCAAGCGGATCCATAACGCTAAAGCCTGCAGCCTCAATGGTTTGCACCGCTTCAGCTAACAAGCGTACTGCGGCGCTATCACTACCTAAGCCAGAAGGCGTAGTTAATGGCTGTTGGAAGTTGTACGGCACAGCCCAGGTAGGATTGCGGCTAAATTTCTCAGCAAACTCACGGAATACAACAGCACCTACGCTATTTTTATCCATGCGGCCATCCCACATTGCCAATGCAGCACACGCTTCAGCTACGCTGACACTATTCGCGCCTACTTCAACCGGCGTTGCACCTTGCGCACTACAAGCGGCAAGTAGCTCAGGTAGCAGCTCTTCACCAAGGTAGGCGCGGTTACTCAGCAACGTTTCTTCCAACTCAAGCAAAGTAATTGAGTTCGATTCCATTAGTTTCTTCTGACCCATGCGCGAACGCAGGGTTTGTTGATCATTTACCGGACCAAACAACAGGTAATCAACGTTATCATTGGTGATAATGGGTGAATCAGGGTTCGTTAACCAGAAACTGTTGTTCGAGTTCTGTACGAAATCGTTCCGGCGTAAGCGCGGTGCACGCTGATGCGGCACTTTACCCAACGGCCGGAATATTTCACTATTACCCGGCACCAAGGTAAATGGTGCTTGCCCACGAATCGCGAGTAATGGCAAACTCGTACGAATCGTTTCAAGCGCTTCTGGGCGTAAATCAGGTACTGACGAGCCATCAGTAAAGAAGGCATCGCCGTCTTTATCAACTACCATCGCGTTGTTGAAGATTAGGCCGGTGTATTTACCAAATAACGATTCAACTTCATCAATATCAGAAGCTAAGTTAAGCCCTAACCAATGGTCCAAAATATCCCAGTTGGGTAAGTTGGCATCATGTAATGCAAACGCAGATGTAGTGCCTACTAAATCCATTCCCCACTCAAACGAATTTGGAATCGTCATTAATGGACCAAACGAACTATGGTAGAACGTTTTCTCCAACATAATGGAAGAATCTGGGCCAGTAGCTACCTGAATTTGGTAGGTTTCTGGCTCAATCTGATGCTTCTCACCATCAACCAAATACGTTAAACCAGTTGAATCACTGGTATCCAATTCTAGTTGATAAACAATGAAGCGCTCTGCAGTTGAAAACGTATGAGTCCACGCGATATCTTCGTTGTAACCAATATTTACAACACCAGGCATACCCGAAAGCGAACCACCTACCACTTTCAACTCACCCGGAATTTCAATCCCGAAGCGCCAAAAGCGTTGGTTGCCCACGTGTGGGAAATGCGGGTTAGCCAACAACATACCTTGGCCGCTCGCCGTCATTTCACTACCTAAAGCCCAGCCGTTCGATCCTAATTCTGAAGGGTTCACTTCCGGCATAGAAACCGAGGAAGCGCTAAAATTAGAGGCATAGCCCGTTGCACCCATTGGGGTTGGGGCGAAATCTTCACCCGGAGGCGCCGCAATAAACAGTGGTTGCAAGAAGTTGGCAGCCCCTGGTAGCAAAGCAACACCTAACGCATAGGTAAGCATATCAACATCAGAGATTGGGCGAACCCAAGCGCCACCAGCACACGGTGGTGCAATATTATCAACGCCAGTTTCACTCAAATACTTGTTGTAACCTGCTGCGTAGCCCTGCAATAACGCTTGGCTTTGGGTACTCAGATTACCAATGTTTTCTTCGGCAAGATCACGAATACCTAAAGCTTTATAAGTAAAATCGTTTATCACGTTACCGCTATCGCCAGAACCAGGCACAGCATCAGGGCCAAAATAGGCAGAACGTTGCGAGTTAAAGCGCACAATTTGGTCGGCTAATACGCAAATATTATCTTCCGCAAACGCAAACGCGGTGCCGTAAGCAATGCCTTCCAAACTATCAGAAGTAATATATGGCACGCCGAAATCGGTGCGGCGAATCTCTGCATTCACTTCACCTGGTGCGTAACTAGTTACCGCAGGAAATTCGTAGTCAGATTGGGTTGGCGGATAAGGAGGAGCCGGAGGAGGTTCAGGTGGATTCGGGTTGGCGATCACTTCCGAATCGCTACTTGAAGAGCTCAAGCAACCGGTTAAGGCTAACGAGCAAGCAATAGCTAACGCGCTAGCACGCAGCACACTGCGCCCAGTAAGGCTTGTGCGTGCTTTAAAAACTGAATTAGACATTATGGAATCCTTGTTATTGTCATTATTTTAGAGCCTGCCCATAAAAAACAAGCAACTTCCAGTATTAACGCCAATAAAGGAAAGGTCAAACCAGCTTTGAAACTGCACATAAAACAAAGGCTTCCAAATGGAAGCCTTTGTGTACATTCATCTCAATGTAACTTATTCAGCGGGGTTGATACTCAATAATTCCACTTCAAAAATTAACGTTGAGTATGGCTGAATTAAGCCTTCAGCACGCTCAGAAGCGCCATACGCAAGCTCAGCTGGAATCACAAAACGATATTTAGCGCCAACTTGCATGAGTTGCAAGCCTTCTGTCCAACCAGCGATTACACGGTTTAGTGGGAACGTAATTGATTCTTCGCGCTCATAAGAGCTATCAAAAACTTCGCCGGTAACTAAGGTGCCTTCATAATGCACTTCAACACGATCTTCAGCTGTAGGGCGTTCGCCATCACCTTCCCGTAATACTTCATATTGCAAACCAGATTCGGTAACTACAACACCATCACGGGCCGCATTTTGTTCTTGAAATTGAATACCAATAGCTTGATTCTGCACCATCGGCTCTTCGCCTTCAGCGCGCGGCTGAGTAAGAATGTCGCGAATCAGTTCCCATTGCTCATCAATTTCTTCATCGGTTAATCGGCTAGCACCATCAACTGAATCAGAAAAACCAGCAACAACCGCCGGGCCAGTTAAGCCTTTTTCTTGCTCTAACAGTAAATCATTTACCGTTAACACTTGCACCGCCATGTACGCACCCAAGGTGTAAAGCATTTCGCTTACTTCATCATCTTCCGCTGGCGTGTATTCCATGATTTCAGGTAAACCGGTAAGCATGTTTTCTTCCGTGATACCACGGTTCTCTAATTCAAACTCAAAGCGCTCAATCTCTTCACGAGGCGTTAAGTGTAAGAGATCGATAAAGCCCACCACCATGATGCTTTGTTTCTCTTCATCATCTAAATTTGGGTATTGCTCAAGCACGTTATCAATCAATTGCCGTGCTTCACGCAGCGATGCTGCACCTACTGAGTATGAACGCAGATCTTGCTCATCACTTAGGTCTACTTCTTCCGGTGCTTGGCCACATGCTGCAAGTGCTACGGCAACTACTGCAACCGATAAGAATTTAATCATTAACTTCATGAATTTCTCCGCTATCATATAGATTCAACGCTGAACGCGGTAAGGTATGCGAACGCGATAGGTGCACTATCATATACGTAAATAGCCACCAATGACCATGGGATAACGAAAGAATGACAGATTTTCCGGCTGAAGCGCCGCAAAATAATAATTACAGTGTGCTTGAACAGCGAATTGTTGATTTAGAAAGCCAATTGGCGTTTCAAGAAGATACGATTAGTGAACTCAATAAATTAGTTACTGCACAGAGCCAAGAGCTGCATCGTATTCAAAAGCACTTAGTGCTCGTAGCCGAACGCTTACAACAAATTCCAGAAAGCCAAGATCAAGCGGCAGGTGATGAACGGCCACCGCATTATTAGAATTCAGGGTTGAGTATCGCGTATGAGGTTAGTTTGTATTTGCGCGCAATAAAACAAGAGAGGAAGTTTAATGTCAGCACGCCACCCCATTATCGCCGTAACTGGTTCTTCCGGTTCTGGCACAACTACTACAAGCCAAGCTGTTCGGCATATCTTTCGTTCGTTGCGTGTTAATGCTGCTTTTGTTGAAGGCGATAGTTTTCACCGCTATACCCGCCCAGAAATGGATGTAGCGATTCGAAAAGCGCAAGAGCAAGGCAAACATATTAGCTACTTCGGCCCTGAAGCCAACGATTTACAAGCACTAGAAAACCTATTTGCTACCTATGCCGAATCAGGCAACGGCGATTATCGGCGCTATTTACACAGTTTCGATGATGCGGTGCCTTACAATCAAATGCCTGGCACGTTTACGCCATGGGAAAAGCTGGCGAAAGACACTGATTTGCTCTTCTACGAAGGGCTGCATGGCGCGGTGGCTGGCGAAGATTATGATGTGGCCAAACACGTTGATTTAATGATTGGTATGGTGCCGATTGTAAACTTGGAGTGGATTCAAAAAATTATTCGCGATACATCCGAGCGCGGGCATTCAAGAGAATCGGTTGCGCAGAGTATTATTCGCAGCATGGACGACTACATTCACCATATTGTGCCGCAGTTTTCACGCACTCACATTAATTTTCAGCGCGTACCAACGGTTGATACCTCAAACCCGTTTAGCGCCAAAGATATCCCTTCAATGGATGAAAGCTTTGTGGTTATCCGCTTCCGTGGCATTACCGATGCCGATTTTCCATATTACCTACAAATGATTGATGGCGCGTTTATGTCGCGTATCAACACGTTGGTAGTTCCGGGAGGAAAAATGGGGTTAGCCATGGAGCTTATTCTTACACCACTGATTCAACGCCTACTCGAGAAGCAAAAAAAAGCGCTCAAGGATTAATCCTCTGAGCGCTACGTTTTGTTTTCAATATCAATCGAGGCGCTTAGCCAGCCACAATCTCAAAGCTATGAGTCATATTCACGCTGGCGCTGAGCATAATCGCTACTGAACAATATTTATCAGCGCTAAGCTTCACCGCACGCTCAACATGGCTTGGCGATACATCAGTGCCATGCACAATAAAGTGCAAATGAATATCGGTGAAAACCGCTGGCACCGAATCGGCGCGTTTGCCTTCAATGGCCACTTCACAGCGCGCAACCTGCTGCTTAGTTTTCTCCAAGATACTCACGACATCTACCGATGAACAGCTACCCGCGGCCATTAGCACCATTTCCATGGGGCTTGCGCCATTGGCTTTATCACCATCCATCAGCACCGAGTGGCCACTGCCCGAGGTAGCTTTAAATTGCATGCCTTGCTGCCACTCAACGTGGGCGCTCATACTATTACTCATACTTTATTCCTGTGTCTAAACCTGCACTTGAGGCTGTACGTAAGCTGTGCCTATACCGGCACTACTAAAACCGTAAACCTGGGTTCAGGGTATCCGGGAAATCTACCTTATCGGCTTCCACAGAAGCTACCGGGTAAGCACAGTAATCAGCCGCATAGTAAGCACTTGGGCGGTGGTTACCACTTTCACCAATACCACCAAACGGCGCAGCACTGCTGGCCCCCGTAATAGGCTTGTTCCAGTTCACGATTCCAGCACGAATATGGGTGAAAAACTGCTCCCAATCCGCGCGCTCATCGGCTAACAAGCCTGCCGATAAACCAAAGCGCGTGTTGTTCGCTTCCGCAATTGCCGCATCGAAATCGTTGTAACGATACACTTTCACCAATGGGCCGAAATGCTCTTCATCTGGCATTTCATTGATAGTGGTTACATCAAGAATACCTGGGGTTACAAAACCTT
This sequence comes from Aliidiomarina shirensis, assembly GCF_003987345.1. Lineage (GTDB taxonomy): Bacteria > Pseudomonadota > Gammaproteobacteria > Enterobacterales > Alteromonadaceae > Aliidiomarina > Aliidiomarina shirensis. The sequence goes on from NZ_PIPP01000003.1 coordinate 38,210, forward strand.
TTTTGGCATCAGGCTGGTCCATTTTCAACAATGATTTTGCGCCAGCAGCCAATAACGCTTCTTGAGCTGAAACCATACCTGCCGCAGCTTTAGCAGATATCATAGCGCCCATAAATGGCTGATCGTCGGCATCGTAATCGCCCACTTGAATTTGCCCAGTTACTTCTAAGAAGCGCGCTAAAATGGCATCGCCATTTTCACTATTTTCAATGAACACACGGCGCGAACAGGTGCAGCGCTGGCCACTGGTAATAAACGCCGATTGCACCAAGTTGTGTACCGCAGCATCAATATCTTCAACGCCTTTAACGATCAGGGCGTTGTTACCACCCATTTCAAGCGCAAGAATTTTATCAGGACGGCCACCAAACTGGTCGTGCAGTAACTTACCGGTCGTAGAAGACCCCGTGAAAAATAAGCCATCCATTTCTGGGTGCGAAGTAATGGCTTTACCGGTTTCAACGAAACCTTGTACCAAGTTCAATACGCCCGCAGGTAAGCCAGCTTCTTCCCATAGTTTCACTGTTTCTTCGGCAAAATATGGCGTCAGCTCGCTTGGCTTAAATACCACCACGTTGCCCGCAAGCAATGCCGGAACAATGTGGCCGTTGGGTAAATGGCCAGGGAAATTATACGGGCCAAATACCGCAACAACGCCGTGTGGCTTGTGACGAATAAATGCCTTGGCGCCTGGCATTGGGTTTTCTACGGTGCCAGTGCGCTCGTGATAGGCTCGTTCAGAAATCGCTACTTTACCTACCATAGCGCCAATTTCTGTGCGGGTTTCCCACAATGGCTTGCCGGTATCTTTGGCGATAACCAAGGCTAAACGTTCTTTATTTTCTTCTAGCAACTCAGAAAAACGCTTAGCAATGGCCAAACGCTCTTCAAAACTTTTCCGCGACCATGCAGGGAACGCAGCCCGTGCTGCTTTCATTGCCGCATCAACTTGGCTAGCCGTGGCAGCTCGGCCACGCCATACCGTTTCATTTTTGGCAGGGTCTATTGAGGTCATTTCAACCCCTTCACCGGCAACCCATAGGCCATCTATCCATAATGATTTTTCAGTAGAGCTCATTTCAAATCCTCTCTGTTGTTCGTGCAAAAGTGCTTCTATAGAGCAACAAGGCGCACTTGCTCGCCTACACTTACATGTAATGCATCCGCCTGTTTTTGGGTAAGAATCACATTATCACCACAGCAGTTCACATCGGCTTGGCAGGCCCGAAAATCGGCCACACGCGTGTTACAAATCAGCATGGTTTCGCTTACTTCCGGCTGACCAATTTGCACATTCATTAAACGGCTGTTGCGCACTGAGCGCAATTGGCTAACCTCAGCTTCCACCGTAGGGCCAGCATCGAAAATATCCACATAGCCGCGGTAACGGAAACCTTCTGATTGCAGTAGTTTCAACGCCGGCAACGTATTGCCGTGCACTTTGCCCACCACTTCTTGCGCTGCTTGATCGAGCATGTTCACGTAAATTGGGAATCGCGGCATAAGCTCAGCAATAAAGGTTTTCTCGCCCACACCAGTAAGATAATCAGCGCTGGGGAAATCCATCGTGAAGAAATGCTTTTCTAACCACGCCCAAAACGGCGAACGGCCAGCATCATCGGAAACACCACGCATTTCAGCAATCACTTGCTTGGCAAAACGTTCCTTAAACTGCGCCATAAACAGCAAGCGGAATTTCGAAAGCACTCGGCCGTTGCGGCCTTTACGATAAGGTTCTCGTAAAAACAAAGTACACAGTTCGCTTACACCGGTGTAATCGTTACACAAGGTTAGCGTTTGTAGCGCGTTATAAACATTGTGCTTCGGCGAATGATGCACCACCTTGCCCAAGTGGTAATGGTAAAAGGCGCTGCTTAAACCCACCGCGGCTTCAATACCACTCACACCCACAATATCGCCATTGCGCGTATCTTCCATTACGAACAAGTAGCCTTCTTCGCCCGGTTGTTCAACCGAGCTTTTTGCGAAAGCTTCTTGCGCACGCTGGATACGGCTACGTAATAGCGTTTCATCAACTGGCAGTGAAGTGAACCCATGGCCCGATTCCACTGCACAGTTATAAAGGGCTTCGTAATCGCCTTCAGCGATTGGCCGAATCACCAACATAAATATTCCTTAAATTCGTTCGCTTGTGCTTGCTCGCCTTAGCTATTGGCAGCAACCACTTTCGCTACGGCTTCTTCAAAGCGAGCCATACCTTGCGCAATATCGGTTTCTGGAATCACCAACGAAGGTGTAAAGCGAATCACATCCATACCCGCAACCAAAACCATAACGCCTGCTTCTGCGCCTGCCACTAAAAACTCACGCGCTTTGCCTTTGTATTTTTCGTTTAACGCCGCACCAAGCAGTAAGCCTTGGCCACGAACTTCTTCAAATACATCGTATTTATCGTTAATTTTTTGCAGTGCATCGCGGAACCACTGCTCACGATCTTTCACGCCAGCTAATACTTCTTTAGTGTTCACTACATCCATCACCGCTTCAGAAACAGCGCAAGCTAATGGGTTACCGCCATAGGTACTGCCGTGCGTGCCAGGCTTCAAATGCGCAGCAATTTCAGCGGTAGTTAACATCGCGCCAATTGGGAAGCCGCCACCTAGTGCTTTTGCCGTAGTAAGAATATCTGGTGTGATACCTGTTTGCTCGTAAGCATATAAAGTACCGGTACGGCCAAAGCCGCTCTGCACTTCATCAAAAATAAGCACTGCATTGTGCTTATCACAAAGCTCACGTACACCTTTTAAAAATTCTTTCGTGCCCGGAACAACACCGCCTTCACCTTGCAATGGCTCAATCATTACTGCACAAGTTTTATCCGACATCACCGCCGCTAAGCTTTCAAGATTGTTGAATTCAACGTGCTGAACGCCACCCGGCTTCGGACCGAAGCCATCAGAGTAAGCTGCCTGGCCACCCACAGTTACGGTAAAGAATGTGCGGCCATGGAAACCTTTATGGAACGCGATAATTTCTTGCTTCTCTTCACCGTGCACTTCTAATGCATACCGGCGGGCTAATTTCAGTGCCGCTTCATTCGCTTCAGCGCCTGAGTTAGCAAAATATACGCGCTCGGCGAATGTGGCATCGGTCAGCTTCTTCGCTAAACGAAGTGCCGGCTCGTTGGTTAATACGTTACTCAAGTGCCACAATTTATTGGCCTGCTCAGTAAGTGCGTTCACCATCGCCGGGTGGCAGTGACCTAAGCAGCTAACAGCGATACCGCCAGCAAAATCGATATACTCACGATTATCTTGATCCCATACACGTGAACCTTCACCGCGCACTGGAATAATTGCCGCTGGGTTGTAGTTTGGCACCATCACTTCATCGAATAACGCACGGGTAACTGGCATAACATCAGACATTCAGAATCTCTCCTTTGTAGCGCTCGCGGAATAAAATTTGGCGGCGCAATCTATGGTACATAAAGCTACTTCTTTATCGTGTTTTTAAAACACTAAAAGGCTTTCTAGTTTGATTTTTTGAACTTCTTTTAGGCTTCTTTTTAAATTGTACAGACAAGTACAGATGGCCGCTATTATGGCATGTTCAGCGGAAAATGTCTGTGCTTGCAAGCACTCGAGGTGAAAGGATTTAACGGGTCAAAATTAGATTTGCGTGTAAGCCGCATAAGTATGCATATTCATGTAAGAGGCACACACAGATGCACAGCTCTGCGCCCACAACATCTGATACTTATTCTGCGCTTTCAATATGAAAATTTTTTCGTTTTAATAACTAAACCCGCTGCGGAAGCGGTTCTCGGCTCCCCGATTCGAGCGCCTTTTGTTGTTCCGTGCTCAAACCTGGGAGTAATTTGCAGAAATTCGCCAATACTTGGTGGCCAAAATCGCTTAATACCGATTCTGGGTGAAACTGCACGCCGTAAATTGGAAGTGAGCGATGTTGCAGCGCCATAATTTCTGGACTCATGTTCTGATCAGCAACACGCGCGGTTACTTCTAAACATTCCGGCATGCTGCCCTCACGCAGCACTAGGGAATGATAACGCACCACATTAAAATGCATCGGCATATCTGCAAACAACGCGGTACCATTGTGCTGTACCTTTGAAAGTTTACCGTGCATCACTTCATTCGCCCGCACTACTTCAGCACCAAACACTTGGCCAATCGCTTGATGGCCCAAGCACACGCCTAAAATAGGTAGCTCGCCTGCAAGTTGTTCAATTGCTTCTAAACAAACGCCAGCCTCGTTTGGGGTACACGGCCCCGGCGAAATAATCAATGCGGCAGGTTTTAACGCACGAATATCGGCCACGCTAAGGGCATCGTTACGAACCACTTTTACGGTTTGGCCAAGTTCTTCAAAGTACCGCACAAGATTGTGGGTAAAAGAATCGTAGTTATCGAGCATTAATAGCATGTGTGTTTTCTTTGCTCATAGTTAAAGCTCCCAGCTGGAGCCCAAAGACGCTTTTTGAAAGCGCAGGCTAACCAAATAAAAATAGCCATGCAAGCAATGATCAATGGGTTTTTCTCAGCGCTTTCCTAGCTTTTTGTAAAGTAAGCGTAATTTAACCTCTCGTTTAACCCAAACTTTACACCGGACCGCCTGTATTTAAAGGGGTATAGGCGTAGCATGAAGCTCAACTCAAGTATTTCACTTTCAGTTCGTAACGAATGCTTGAGCGTTGGAGAACAACTCACAAAAGGATCTATATCATGAAAATTAAAACGCTTACGATTGCTTGCACCCTAGCACTAGGTTTCACAACTACAGTAGCTTTGGCTGATACACCTTCGTTCTCATACCTAGAAGCACGGTACGTTGAGCTCGATGAAGCAGAAACTACTTTCGATGGGTATGAAGCAGAATTATCGGGCCGGTTAGGCCGATATAGCTTCCTCGCTTTAAACTATGGCGAAGTATCGGGTGATTGGGCTGGTGTTGCGAATGCCAACCTAGAAATTGCTACGGCGCGCTTAGGTTTCATTTTTGGTGAAAACCAACCTATTGCTGCCTATCTAGGCCCGCAAGTGAGCCACATTAAAACTAATTATGGCCCAGGTACAGACGGAAATTGGACCGGCGACGGCGACACTACAACCGAATGGGGTGCCTTCGGTGGCGTACGCGCTATGATTCTGCCTCGCGTAGAAGTAAACACGGAAGTAAGCTATATCGATTTCGATCGTGAAAGCCTTACATCTTATAGCGTGGGCACTCGCCTGTTCCTAACCGAAAATCTTGCCGCAACCGGCCAGCTTCGTATGGGCGACCTCGATGGTTTTGCCGTAGGTGTTAGTTACCAGTTCTAATACCGACCAGCAGAAACAAAAAAGGAGCCGAAAGGCTCCTTTTTATTAAGCTACTCAGTTAATCATCGGAAAGGCTTTTTAATCTATGTTCCCAACGCCGTTTTGCAAAACGGCGCATATTCGGAATGTCATCGGTTTCATCCATAATCGGCTGGCCAATAATGGTTTCCAACACATCTTCCATGGTAACCACACCAAGCCAAGTTCCATACTCATCGTAAACCAAACACATGTGTTGTCGCTCACGAATAAGCTGTGCCATGAGCTCTTCAGCATTTGTTTTGTCCGATACAACCTTTACCGGCTTCATCAAATCAGCCACAACTGTTTCCGAAGTGATATTGAGCATATCGTAGCGAAAAATGATGCCCAACGGCTCTTCATTATCCCCTAACACCGGATACCGCGAGAACTGCCCTACTCGAACCCGTTCCGCAAAATCAGTTAACGTATCGGTTGGCCGTGCCGATTCACACACAGTTCTTGGCGTCATAATGTCGCGTACTTTGATATCGTGTAAATCAAGAATGTTCGCAATAACACGCTGCTCATCTTCATCGAGCGTTTTCATTTCTCGACCAAGAACGGTAAGCGCTTTTATTTCTTGGCGTAAATCATGTTGATGATGGCCTCCACCAAACACTTTCATCAGTTGATCAGAAAGCCAGATAAATGGCTTAAGGATAATAATCATCGCATTCAAAGTGCTTGGTAGGATTGGCGCCAACTGCGGCCAATAACGGGCACCAATAGTTTTCGGTACAATTTCAGATAACACCAAAATGAGAATCGTCATGATTGCCGAGGCAATGCCCAAATAACCATCACCAAATACTACCGCTACCTGGGCACCTACACCTGTTGCACCCACTGTATGAGCAACTGTGTTTAACGTAAGAATGGCTGCAAGCGGCTGATCAATTTTATCTTTTAAGGTTTTGAGTTTTTCATACAGTTTTGGCCGTTCAGCCTTTTGCTGCGCGATAAAACTAGGAGTAATCGATAATAATGCCGCCTCAAGAATTGAACAGATAAATGAAACAAGAATCGAGAGCAACGCAAACGCGATTAATAAACTCATAAGTAGTTAGTGTCCAAGCACAATATCAACCATAAAATTGGTCGGATATTCTACGGTTAATTCAGCAAATGTACACAATGATTGTAAAACATAAAGAGGCCCCGTAGGGCCTCTTCTCATTCACTCAATACTGCATACTGCAACTTATTGACCGCTCGCCGGCTTATTCGCTTCAATAAACGGCACTGTCGAGTTTGGCAGCATGGTGGTTGGCAGCTTGCCATCCCATTTCTCCGCTTTTACCAATTCAACGAGTAGCGGGTTATCAGCCAATGCCGCGGCACGATCACGAATAGCAGCCGCTTCTGCGCTACCCCGTAAACGAATACCATCGGCCTCTGCGGCCGCTTGCTCGCGCACTCTATCGGCTTCTGCACTTGCACGCGTGCGCACGATATCCGCTTCAACACGCTCACGCTCCAAGTTCTGACGCTCTCGCTCAACGGCAACTTCAGCTAACATGCGCTGCTCAACACTTTCTTCGTACGCGGCACTGAAAGAAACATCTTCCACTTGCACACCCAAGATGATCACAGGGCCGGTTACCGAGTTCTGCACAGCCCGCGCCATTTCAGCATTTAAACGGCCACGTTCCCGAATGGATGTTGCCGCATTAAATTGCCCCAACACCGTTTTCGCTTCTTCTAAAACAATCCGCGTAACTTGACGATCGATAAGAGCCTGACGCGTACCAAAGTTACGATACACCTCATCTACTCGGCTATTATCAATTTGATAGCGTACAGAAATATTCATTACCGCTGGCTGCTGATCGTTACTATACGCTTCCATACGCTGATACATTTCAACCTGCTCTTGCGTTGAAATTTTCCGCACCGCATCTACCAATGGAATCTTAAAGTGCAAGCCCGGTTCAGAAACAGAAACCACGCTACCGTAACGCACTACAACGCCGCGTTCGCCTTCATCTACCGTGTAGAAACTACCAAAAGTTAGTAGTAATACAAAAGTACCAACTACCAAACCACCTATAATTGTTATGTTCTTCCTTACCGACATCTATTTAATCCTTTTATTCTTATTTCCAATAATTTCAATAGCTTTAACAACCCCTAAAACCACAAGTATTAGCACTACAGCTAAGCCAATCAATGATAATCCAAAGCCCATATTATCCTCCGTTGTCATTCTTATCAGCGGTTTTGCCTGCCCCATTATGGTTCTAATTTTACTTCTAGCTCAACTTTTTTCGGTTTTGCCCAAAGATTTGAAGGATTGCTCATACGTTGAAAACTGGGTAAATTAAAATAACTTTATGGATAGTGCTCAGGCGAAAGGGAGTTCACATGAAACGATTTGCTTTACTGCTAATGAGTGTTTTATATCTTGCGGGCTGCGCATCGCCTTATACACCAAGGGATATGGAATATTTCGACACTACAGATAGCCCGATAATGTATGGTAAAAATTGGGCGCTGGAACGCAAAACCATGCCTGTTTACCCGTTGGGAGCTGGCCTTAATGGGCAATCTGGCTGCGTGATCCTCTCGTTTACCATCAATAAAACTGGGCGCCCCACAAATATTGAGGTTGTGCAGAGCTACCCAACCGACATATTTGAGCACAACGCGCGCGTAGCGCTCTCATTCTGGCGCTGGTCACTTATTGAGAACGCCACCCCGAAACCACACCACACCGGCGTTCAGCTCTTTTTTTATTCTGGGCTAGAATCTAGGAAAAAAGCCAATGAATCATGCGATCTCCTAAACGATAAGAAGTCGTAACGCAGCAGCGCAAATCAGGATTTTTGCTATCTCAGGCATACCTCCTATACTTACCCACATACTAAGAAACCGTGTAATTGTTTCACTTCGCCAAATCCCACAGGAGGCATATTGAATGCCAGATAAACTTGGCGCGAAATCTCCTCGTTCGTCCGCTCGTAAGGAACAACGCTCCCCGCACTCCCTCAAAAATAGTGAACAAAAATTTTATGAGCTGATTGAAAGCATGCCTATGGTAGCGGTTCAAGGCTACGATAAGCAGCGCCGGGTAATTTATTGGAACGATGCGAGCCGGCTTATTTATGGTTACACCCGTGAAGAAGCTGAGGGGCGGTTGTTAGAAGACTTGATTATTCCTGACCATATGCGCGAGGGTGTAATCGATGCACATCAAAACTGGTTAGATAATAACGTAAGCATTCCAGCGCAAGAGCTGGATTTGCAGCACAAAGATGGTCATCTTGTTCCTGTGTTTTCGAGCCATGTAATGATTAAGCAAGATACAGGCGAATGTGAGATGTTCTGCATTGACATTAGCTTGCAAGAACAAAAGAAAGCGAAAGAAAAACTGCATTGGATGGCAAACTTCGATGATCTTACCGAACTCCCTAATCGTCGGCTGATGGAACTCGAACTAGAGGTTCGGATTGAAGAAGCAAAGCGACGGCCAAATAGCGAAGTGGCTGTGGTGTTTATAGATTTAGATAACTTTAAAATTATCAACGATACCTTAGGCCACCATTATGGCGATGAACTGATATGCGCAGTTGCTGAAAGTTTAAAAGCGGAAACACGCAGTAGCGATCTCATTAGTCGATTTGGTGGAGATGAGTTCGTACTTTTACTGGTTGATTACCATGGTATTGAGGGCATTGCCGAGCTTTGTCATCGCCTAAACAAAGCACTTGATCGTGGCTTTAAAATAGATGGTTTACTCTATCAAGTTACGGCTAGTTTCGGCATCAGCCTGTTTCCGAATGATGGCGAAACTGTGTCTGAACTATTGGGAAACGCCGATGCGGCTATGTATCAAGCCAAAGATAAAGGCAAAAACAGCGTTTGTTTTTACACCTCAGATATAAATGATCGGCTCCACCATTATCAAAAAATCGCCATGACTCTGCACAATGCACTTTCTGACGATACCTTGCAGCTATATTTTCAACCACAAATTGATTTAAATGATGGCCATATTCTTTCCTGTGAAGCTTTGCTGCGCTGCTCCGATAACAACTCGCAACCCATACCGCCCGATGTTTTCATTCCAGTAGCGGAGAAATCGGGATTAATTAATCGCATTGGTAATTGGGTTATTGAAGCGGCCTGCCAACAGCTTGTTGCCTGGAAAGGCACAGCGCTTGAAAACGTGAGAATTGATATCAACTTATCGGGTAAGCAACTCACCAACCCGAATTTGGCAGAGCAAATATTAAAAACACTCCACCAACACGAGTTACGCCCTTCTCAACTCGGGGTGGAACTCACAGAAAATGAAGTTATTGGCGGTGATAATGTGCAAATCGGGCAGTTAGAAACGCTGAAGAATGCGGGCGTGCATATATCCATAGACGATTTCGGCACTGGTTATTCATCGCTTGTTTATTTAAGTAAACTACCGGTATGCAGCCTTAAAATTGATCGCAGCTTTTTAGTGCACGCCATGGAAAACGAAAGCGATATGGCCATCATGAAAGCCATTATTAATGTCGGCCACAGCTTAGGGTTAACTGTTGTGGTCGAGGGCGTGGAAACTATTGAACAAGATAAATTGGTGAAATCACTAGGCTGTGATCTTGCGCAAGGTTACTTATATGCGCGGCCAATGCCCGCAGATAAAATGCCAGAATATCTTTATGACATATTACCCAAACCTTAATTGAGAAATTAACGAAGGGAACCGAAATAGTGGCTTATTACACTCCACCTCAAAAAGCCAATATCTGGTTAGCTATCGAGATCGTTACTATTGCGGTTATTTTAGTAGGTGCTTTTATTTACAGTAAGCATTTAGCATTTACTTCATTAGAACTATTCGATTCCGATCCAATTCAGGCTGAACGCGGTGTTTTTCGCGCTTTCGCGATCTATGCGGCGACGATCACCATAGTTCTCTATTTTGTATTTCTACGCAACACTTGGTTTACCATCCGGGTGTTTAAAACGGGTGAGTGGCCACCGCAGAACAGTGATTACACGAGCAAGGCTTCAATAAAAACTGGCTCCGCGGCCAGGTGGGAGGCCGCTAAAGTCATATTTGTCTTTATACCTTTCCTGATTGTTCCCATCCCTTGGCAATATAACGCTTACCATATGTACCAACAGATGAAAGCCTCGGAAGCTCTACATATTAAAATTAATGAGCTCCTAAAAGACTTGGAGGATTGCACTGAACCAGCTAGCAAAACTTAGCGAGGAAGCACAAACCCTACCGCATCGTAAACACGGCGCACGGTTTCGGCTGCCACTTCACGGGCCTTGCCGGCGCCTTTGGCGAGTACTGCATTCATCATGGCTTCATCGCTACGGATCTCGTGGAAGCGTTGTTGCATTGGCTCTAAAAAGGCTACTACCGCATCGGCAACATCACCTTTTAAGTGACCATACATTTTGCCTTCGTATTCGGGCACTAACGAATCGATACTGCGGCCAGTGGCACCCGAAAGTAAGGTGAGCAAGTTAGAAACGCCAGGCTTTTCTTCTGGGTTGAAGTAAATGCGTGCTTGCTCATCAGAATCAGTTACCGCACGTTTAATTTTCTTGGCAATTTTTTTCGGTTCTTCTAATAACCCAATGTAGTTGTTGGGATTATCATCTGATTTTGACATCTTTTTGGTTGGATCTTGCAGGCTCATAATACGCGCGCCGTGCTGCGGAATAAACGGCTCTGGCACTTTGAATACATCACCATAAATATTATTGAAACGGGCCGCTACGTCACGCGCCAGCTCAAGGTGTTGTTTCTGATCATTGCCCACTGGCACTTCATGCGCGTTGTACAACAAGATATCGGCAGCCATCAGAACTGGGTACGTGAACAAACCCGCGTTCATATTCGATTCTTGTTTCTGCGATTTATCTTTGTATTGGGTCATGCGGTTAAGCTCGCCCATTTGCGTGTAGCAGTTCAATATCCATGCGAGCTGAGAATGCTCTGGCACATGCGATTGTAAGAACAAGGTGCTGCGCTCTGGATCAAGCCCACACGCCATGTATAGCGCAAGGCCATCAAGCGTTGCGTTACGCAGTGCTTGCGGATCTTGGCGCACGGTGATGGCGTGTAAATCAACCAGCATAAAGTGGCAATTATGGCTATCTTGCATGCTCACCCACTGGCGCAATGCTCCCATGTAATTACCAATGGTTAATTGCCCAGAAGGCTGGCACCCACTTAATACTACTGGCTTGGTCATTTGTTTACCTACTTTTATTCGTTATGTGTTCGTTCTAATTTTTATATAATGAAATTCACACTTACATGAACTTCATTCAGGTTTGTTTATTCTTAAAATGAATGGCATTCATTTTCGGGAAATGGCGGCCTAGGCTCGCGTGCTAGCTGCCAATTCTGCGCGCATTTTCTTAATCACTTCAGCGTAATCAGGCTGATTGAAAATAGCGGAGCCCGCCACAAACATATCCGCACCGGCATCGGCAATTTCACGAATATTATCTACTTTCACGCCGCCATCAACTTCTAACACGATATTACGCCCACTCGCATCAATACGCTCACGCACTTGCCGTAATTTATCGAGCGTTGATGGAATAAAACTCTGGCCACCGAAACCTGGGTTCACCGACATCAGCAAAATCATATCCAGCTTATCCATTACGTAATCTAGATAATGCAGCGGCGTTGCTGGGTTAAATACCAAGCCCGCTTTACACCCCGCATCTTTTATCAACTGCAAGGTGCGATCGATATGCACCGAAGCTTCCGGGTGAAAGGTAATCATGCTGGCACCGGCATCGGCGAATTGCGGCACGAGTGAATCTACCGGCTGCACCATTAAATGCACATCTATAGGCGCAGTTACACCGTGTTTACGCAACGCTTCGCACACCATGGGGCCAATAGTAAGGTTGGGCACGAAATGGTTATCCATTACATCGAAATGCACCACATCAGCGCCAGCAGCTAAGACTGCATCTACTTCTTCGCCCAAACGCGCAAAGTTCGCCGATAAAATTGAAGGTGCAATGAGAAATTCTGCCATATGCAATTCCTTACCTGTGTACTTTAGGCGCGTATATACGAGCCGATGAATAATTGCCGCTTAGTTTATCAACTCATGGCGTTTCATTCACCTGAAAAACGTTATTAGCGTTTTTTAACATTTGCTGATAAATTACACACCTTAAAGAAAGTAAGATATTGCTTACAACAATAGTTATAGAAATAGCAGTAGTGCACCTTACCGGTAGATGTTTGGTAAGGCCCCGCAGTATAGGAATGAGTATGATAAAAGTATCGGTTATCCTCGCAGGCATTGCCGTTGCCGGCTTAATGTCGTGGCAAGTTACCGCAAATCGCCCCGCGAACGATTGCACAATCAAAGTATCAATACCCGGCGAGCGCCAAGTATTGCAACGCATTGATTGCGCCGCGAGCCTCAATTGGGTTGAGTGGGTTTCAGGTAAAAGCCGTTCACCGCAGTTTCATTTTCTTGATTTGCTTGAACTCGTGTTCGGTAAAAAAGGCAACCAGCCGAACTCTTTCGGTGCAAACCATCAGCCAGCCAACTCGTTTTTCCGCTAGAGCCTGTTAGTTTTTGAAAGGCTCACACTAAAGGAATCATCATGCACAGCGAAAATTCGCCAGCAAACAATGAAAACCATGCTGAATCGCACGAAAAACCAGGGCTTTGGGCTGTGGTAATGAGCGTTTTAGCCGCTATGTTTGGTGTGCAAACGGAAGCAAACCGCCGCCGTGATTTCTCAAGCGGCAACCCGATGGCCTACATTGTTATCTTCGTAATTTTCTTAGCATTATTTGTACTAACCATTGCAGGTATCGTTACCTTGGTGATCTCACTTTCGAGTTAGTACCGATAATGAAAGCTAGCCCTAAAACGCTACAACAAAAACGCCCCGACGTGTGAACATCGGGGCGTTTTTCATGTTAAAACCTAGCGCAAGATTTACGCGGCGATACCAGAATGACGTAATAACGGCGCAATATCGGGTTCACGCCCACGGAAGGCTTTAAACAGATCCATGGCATCTTTGCTGCCACCCATTTCCAGAATATTCTCCAAAAACGCACGGCCGGTATCGGCGTTGAAAATGCCTTCTTCTTCAAAGCGCGAAAAGGCATCGGCCGAGAGCACTTCCGCCCATTTGTAGCTGTAATAACCGGCCGCATAGCCACCTGCAAATATATGCCCAAAGCTATGTTGGAAACGATTGTAAGCCGGTGGTTTAACTACCGAAACCTGATCCCGAACGTCATCTAAGATGCCTTGAATATCCACATCAGCGCCAGCTTGGTGAATTTGCATATCAAATAATGAAAACTCGAGCTGACGCACCATTTGCATGGCCGCTTGGAAATTCCGCGCCGCTAGCATGCGTTCTAGCAGATCTTGAGGCAATGGCTCGCCCGTTTCGTAATGGCCAGAAATAAACGCTAACGCTTCAGGTTCCCAGCACCAGTTCTCGAGGAACTGACTCGGTAACTCTACCGCATCCCACGCTACGCCATTGATACCGGAAACGCCCGCCACATCCATCTTAGTGAGCATGTGGTGCAAGCCGTGGCCGAACTCATGGAACAAGGTAATCACTTCATCGTGCGTAAACAGCGCCGGCTTATCGCCCACTGGCTTGTTGAAGTTGCAAGTTAGATACGCCACTGGCAACTGCAGTTGGCCATCAGGTAAACGGCGGCGCACGGCACAATCAGCCATCCAAGCACCACCTCGTTTTTTAGCCCGCGCATATAGATCAAGGTAAAAACCGGCACGCAGTTCATCGCTGTTATCTCGGATCTCAAAATACTTAACTTGCGGGTGCCAGGTTTCTGCTTCCGCTTCCTGAATTTTAATACCGAACAAACGCTCAGCCACAGTAAACAGACCCTGCACCACCTTTTGCTCAGGGAAATAAGGCCGTAGCTGCTCATCAGAAATATTGTACGAATTCTGTTTTAGCTTCTCGGCGTAATATGGGATATCCCATGAATTTAAATCGCTCACACCGTATTCTTTGTTCGCAAAGGCCTTTATCTCAGCCATCTCTTCTTTCGCTTGCGGTAGCGAACGAGTAGCAAGATCGTGCAGGAAGTTCACTACCTGTTCGGCGTTATCAGCCATTTTCGTGGCTAACGACATATCGGCGAAGTTTTTAAAGCCAAGCAGCTCCGCCAACTCGTGCCGCAACGCTAAGATTTCTTGCATAATGGCGGTGTTATCAAATTTGCCCGCATCTGGGCCAAGCTCTGAAGCGCGGGTTACGTATGCTTCATACATGGTTTCGCGAAGCTTTCCGCTATCGGCATACATCATTACCGGCAAATAGCTTGGGATATCCATCGTGAACACCCAACCTTCAAGGTCTTTTTCTTCCGCAGCTTCTTTTGCACCCGCTATGGCACTTTCTGGCAAACCCGAGAGTTCGTTCTCATCGGTTACGTGCGCATACCAATGGTTGGTAGCATCGAGCACTTGGTTGCTAAACTGCGAGCTAATTTGTGAAAGGCGGTTTTGAATTTCGCCGTAACGCTTCTTCGCCGCATCTTCGAGGCCAACACCCGAAAGCTTAAAGTCACGAATCGTTTCAGTTACTACACGTTGCTGCGCTTCACTTAACTGATCAAATTCTGGGCCCGCCGCCAAAGCTTGATAGGCTTGATACAGCCCTTCATGTTGACCAACCCAAGTAGAGTATTCCGAAAGCAATTCTAGGCAACCATCATGCGCTTCGCGCAGTGCTTCTTGGCTCATTACCGCGTTTAGGTGCGAAATGGGGCCCCAAATTTTAGTGAGCTTATCATCGGCATGCTCCAACGGTGCTACCAGCGTTTCCCACGTAGGCGCGGTTTGCCCCACTACGGCTTCAATAGCCTGCCGACACTCGGCAATTCCGGCTTCAACGGCTGGTTGCACGTGCTCTGCTTTAATTTTCGAAAAAGGTGGGTGGGTGAAATCACCAAGCAGAGGGTTCGTTGCATTCATTGTCATTGCTATTCTTTCCTTCTTTCATGTAAGGAATGGCTTCAAATTCTTTCGTAGGCGTTACTATATCTTAGTATTACCTTATTAATGCGGCCACCAATGGCCAGTTTCAAGGCCAAGCGCCGGAATCAATCGGTCGGTTGGGGTTTATTCATACGCAAAAACCGATACAATCGATTGCCAAGAACTGTTTATGTCCTTTTGCCAATGGATAACCAACGGAAACTTATGATGAAAACAACAAAAATAATGGCGCTTGCCGCCGGGGCTTCATTGCTACTAAGTGCATGCGCAACTAGCCCAGAACTGCCTTCTCCGCGCGGGCAAGCTAGCCCAATGCCAGCCGATACTACATTCACACTCGCTGATATATATGCCAGCGATATGTTCAGTGCAAAAGGTTTTCCAACCACCCGTTGGCTAGCCGATGGCTCTGGCTACACCACCTTAGAAAGTGCCGAAGATGGCGGCCGCGATATTGTGCGCTATCACCCAGAAACTGAAGAACGCACAGTGTTGGTGCACGCTGCACAACTGCAGCCTGAAGGCGCGGAAGAGCCATTACGCATTGCGAACTACGAATGGTCGGAAGATGGTAAGCAATTGCTTATCTTCACCAACACCAAGCGTTCATGGCGCACCCACACCTTGGGCGATTACTGGGTATTGAACTTGGAAAACGGGCGCTTAGTGCAGCTCGGCTCTGATTTCCCAGAATCTACCTTACAGTTTGCCAAATTTGATCCTGCCGGTAGCCGCGTTGCTTATGTAATGCAAAATAATATTTACGTGCAAGAGTTAGCGTCGTTGGATATTACCCAAATTACCAGCGATGGCAGCAGCACTATTATTAACGGCACCTTTGATTGGGTGAACGAAGAAGAATTCTCGTTACGCGATGGTTTCCGTTGGTCACCGGATGGCGAGCACATTGCTTACTGGCAGCTCGATACTAGCGGCGTGCCAATGTTCACCATGATCGATAACGTGAGCGAGCTTTACCCTACCCTCACTGAATTCCCTTACCCGAAGGTAGGCGAAACTAACTCAGAATTGCGCGTAGGTACTATCTCTGCCAACGGTGGCGATACTACGTGGGTGCAATTGCCAGGCGATCCGCGGCAAAACTACATTGTGCGCATGGAATGGGCTGGCAACAGCGATGAGCTCATGGTTCAGCACATGAACCGCGCGCAAAACAACATGCAGTTTTGGTTAGCCGATCGCGCTACCGGTGAAGCGGTTTCATTGATTACCGAGCAAAGCAATGCGTGGGTTGAGCAGGTAGATGATGTTCGCTTCTTCCGCGATGGCCAAAGTTTCTTATGGCAGAGCGAACGTTCTGGTTACCGCCATTTATATCGTTTCGACCGCGATGGCAATGGCCTCACGCCATTAACGGAAGGCGATTACGATATCGTGCAAATGCTAGAAATCGTAGCTGATGAACAAGGCAATGGTTATGCCTGGTTTATCGCTTCGCCAGAAAACCCGCTGCAACGCTATTTATTCCGCGTTGATTTAAGTGGTGAAACGCCAGCTGAGCGTATTACCCCGGAAGATTGGCCGGGCTATCATGGTTACACCGTATCGCGCGATGGCCGTTTTGCTCTGCACACAGTAACTCGCATGGGTGTTCCTACTGAAACGCGCATGGTGCGGTTGCCGGATCATAGCGTAATTAACGAACTAGAAATGAACACCGAATTGAAAGAAGTATTGGCTGAGAAGCTTACCGCTGACGTGGAGTTCTTTCAGGTTGAAGCCCGCGATGGCCTAATGCTTGATGGTTACTTAAAGCGCCCAGCTGATTTTGACCCAAGCAAAAAATATCCGTTAATTATGCATATCTACGGCGAGCCATGGGGCCAAACAGTAGCCGACCGCTGGTTGGGCCAAACCCACTTATGGCACGATTACATGACTCAGTTAGGCTATGTAGTAGTTTCTATTGATAATCGCGGTACACGTTCACCACGGGGCCAAGAATGGCGCCATTCGATATACATGCAACTTGGTATTATCACCGTGCGCGATCAAGCCGATGCACTTGATCAGATGCTTGAACGCTGGGATTGGATTGATGGCAACCGTGTAGGCATGTGGGGCCACAGTGGTGGTGGTTCACAGACCTTGAATGCACTGTTCCGTTACCCTGAGAAGTTCCATGCGGGTGTGGCGTTAGCGCCGGTTCCAGATTTACGTTTGTACGATACTATTTATCAAGAACGTTATTCTGGCTTGTTACCTGATGCGGCGGACAGCTACGAAGAAACTTCGGCGGTTACCCATGCAGCAAACCTGCAAGGCAGCTTGTTGTTAGTTCACGGTACCGCCGATGATAACGTGCACTACCAAGGTAGTGAGCGCTTACAAGATGAACTTATCAAGCACAATAAACAGTTCCGTTTCATGGGCTACCCGAACCGTACTCACGGCATTCGTGAAGGTGAAGGTACCAGCCTGCATTTACGCACCATGATTACTGAGTTCTTCTGGGAAGCGCTTCCCGTAGAGTAAATACGGACACATCTAAATAGCTCTAATACAAAAGCCCGCTTTATGCGGGCTTTTTTCTTAATGAATTCAAATTAATTCATGTTTTGTTTGCCGACATTCGGGCCAGTAATGAGCTCGTAATGGATTAAATCTTTTTCCATCGCCTCCGCCAAATCGTTATCTAAATATCGGCTTACTTCTTCATATGGTGCTTTTAAGCCAGTAATACCATAAGCGCGGTTACGGCCATGAACTTTACCGATATATAACGCCATATCCGCTATCTGTAGGGTTTTCTCCCAACCGATATTACTTTCATCTACCCCGGCAAATGGCAAGCTGATAAAGCCGGCGGTAGCCGTTACTTGTATCTTTTTACCCTCATGAACAACAGCTTTTGAGCCAATCACTGTAAGCACTTTCTCAGCATAATCACTGAGTTTCTCGGGGTTCATATTCTGTAGATAAATTAAGAACTCTTCACCGCCCCAACGAATTACCAAATCGCTAGATCTTACGATGCTAAGCAAGCGTGTGCTGAGCTCCTTCAACACTGTATCGCCAGCGGCATGCCCAAAATTATCATTGATACGTTTGAAGTAATCGATGTCCAACAGAATCATTGCATCAGGATATTCTGCCAGATGTGCTCGGCGCTCGCCTTGCTCACGCTTTTGCATTTTTTCCTGCAATGCACGGCGATTAAACAATGCGGTGAGCGGATCGCGCTGAGAATGGAACTCAAGCTGTTTGTTCGCTACTTTTAGCTGTTTATTCGCTCGCCGCGCTGCTCGGTACATGATGCCCACTAATACCAAACCTAGAATAACCACAATAGCGAACAGCACCACTATTTGCTGTTGCAGTTGCTTATTCTCGATAACTCGTTCTTGCAAGGCATTACGCTGCTCTAAAAGCTCAATCTGCTGAAGTTGATCTTGCGCATCATAGCGACTTTGCAATTCACTGAGGCTAGCTTCCCGATCGCTACGGAAAATATCGGCACGCAAATCGCGCTGGGCAATTAATGCTTCGCCTTGTTGCTCGAACATACCAGCTCGTGCATACGCTCGGGCGATGTAATCATATAAATCCGCCTGTTCCAACGCTGAATATAGGGCAAGCAAGCGGTCACCGTTTTCGACTACTTGAGCAATACCCGATTCAATATTACCGAGAAATACATCAATGTAACCTAAATTAAACCTAAGCAAATGCGCCATAGAATCATCGTCGGCACTTTCCACATCAATATAGTTGAGCGCTTCGGTAAGCATCTCTTTAGCTTCTTCATAACGTTCAAGTTCTATCAATGTGCTACCGATATTATTCATGCTAAGTAACACTGTATCTTCAAAACCAACGCGCGAAGCCCATTCAATTGCTTCCTCGTAGGTAGCCATCGAATCTTCATACAGTTCCATTTGTCCTTCGATAAAGCCCTGTAGTAGTAACAGATCGGGAACATCCTCCACCAACTCAATACGCTTTGCTTCCTCTACATTCCGTTTTGCAAGAGCAAGGGCTTCATCAAAGTTACGCAAATCACTATGAATCCCAGTAATTTCACGGGTGAGTGATACCCGGCGAAGCTCTGTTCGTGGGTTATCACTACCTTGAATGGCATCCAAAGCTTGAATCGCCCGCTCCAGCGCTCGTTCGTATTGGCTGTTAGCACGAAAAATACCGACCATAATGCTATTAGCGTAATAAAGGATTCGTGGGTTTTGTGTATCTTCGAGTTCTTCTATGAGTTGTTCTGCAAGAATTAGCGAGCGGGCCACCTCACCGTTATACCAATTTAATGCCACCAGGTTCGCTTGTACTTCTGCGATAACATCAGGATAGGGATAGCGCTCGGTGAAGCT
This sequence comes from Aliidiomarina shirensis, assembly GCF_003987345.1. GTDB lineage: Bacteria > Pseudomonadota > Gammaproteobacteria > Enterobacterales > Alteromonadaceae > Aliidiomarina > Aliidiomarina shirensis. The sequence goes on from NZ_PIPP01000003.1 coordinate 57,884, forward strand.
CTGCATATCTTCGATGAGCTCAATAGCGCCAGGAATATCGCCTCGTTCGGCCAATTCAAATGCTTTATAAGTACGGCCACGTACATAGGTAGATGGATACTGGTCTGGGTCAAGTGAACCTAAAATATCATCAAGTTCCACGGCAGCCGCTTCGACATCATCAATACTGAGATAACTATCGAGGCGCTCTTCGAGTTCTGGATGGGTTATGCGCTCAATATCTTGAGCCCAAGCAGCCTGAACTGCCACAAAGATTAAGAACAGAAACAGATTAACAACGAGTATCGCACGATAACCAAAGCCGCTTGTTTTTCTTTTGTTCATGAACCTACCATTCAGAAAATAGTGACGGCCCGATTAAGTGCAACACAACCGAAAGCGGGGAAGTTAGATATATAACGTATATTTAACATAAAAGATGATTAAATATCCAGTTAGTACATAAACTCTTTAATCGTAGTTAGCGGTAATATTGGCAATCTGAAGTTACACATGCCGCCGCTCGAATGGTGGCGTAACACTAAAATTTAGGTCATTATTAACTAGATTTTAAGCCAACGGAGATTCGTCAGAATGGAGTTAATTCTTGCACAAGCCCAAGTGATCTTTAGCGAGCAAACCATTTCTGAATGGGTGGTGCTTTTACTTTCGATATTAGCAGCGCTCATTTCGCGCCGAATTCTTCTGAATAAACTGGGTGAGCGCGGTAATCAAAGCCAAGGTTTACGGCTTTTCGCTATTCGTTCATTAGAACGCCTGCTGTGGCCAGTAACCATGCTCGTAGTGTTATGGCTGGGGCAACTAATTGTAAACACTTACCAGCTTGAAACCTTGATGCTGGATTTAGCTTTACCACTAGTACTATCGTTTGCGGCGGTTCGCTTCTGTGTATATTTCTTACGTAAAAGTGTAAAAGGCGGCCCGTTCTTAAAAGCGTCCGAGAGCTTCATTGCCGCAACCATCTGGATAATCGTTGGCTTACACTTAACTGGGCTGTTACCGCAAGCTATGGCCGCGCTTGATTCCGTGGGCACTACTATTGGCTCCTTCCGCCTCTCACTATTATCCGGCTTGAAGTTAACGGTTCTAATTATGGTAGCCCTCACGATTGCCGGATGGCTTTCGCACTTAGTTGAAGTGCGCCTTACCGAAAATAAAACTATAAATGCCAGCGCCCGCGTAGGGTTAATCAAGTTCGTAAAATTCGCAGCCATTACCATTGCCTTATTAATTGTTCTAAGCTCTGTCGGCGTTGATTTATCAACCTTTGCTGTGTTTGGTGGCGCACTTGGTGTTGGTTTAGGTTTTGGCTTACAACGAATTGCCGCCAACTTTATTAGCGGCTTTATCGTGATCATGGACCGCTCAGTAAAGCCCGGCGATGTCGTTACCATTGGTACCGAATTTGGCTGGGTGCAAGAACTGAAATCGCGCTACATTGTGCTGCGCAATCGTGCAGGCGTTGATACGTTGATTCCAAATGAAAACTTAATTACCTCGAACGTAATTAACTGGAGTTATGCGGATCGAAACGTACGGATGGCCGTGCAGGTCGATATTGAATATACCTGCGATCCTGAAAAGGCTATTGAAGTTATGTTGCCGTGCGCTTTTGCTTCCGATCGTGTATTAAAAGACCCAGCCCCCAATGTGTTCTTAAAAGAATTTGGCGATAGCGGTATAACCATGGAGCTACGCTTCTGGATAGCCGATCCGGAGAGCGGAGTGGAGCGTGTTAAATCGCCGATTCGCGTAGCCATTTGGAAAGCTTTCCAAGAACACGGTATTACTATTCCATTCCCGCAGCGCGATTTGCACCTGAAGAGTATTGATATGGAAGCACTGCAACAACTACAAGATAAACTCGCGCGCGAGAATGCTGAAATTGAAAAAGCTGGCCCCGGAGCGGGGCCGAAAGAAAAATAATCGAGTTCTGTTACTTCGGGCCGTTAAAAATCGTAAGCGGGGCCCAACCTTTATCAATCGCTTGATTAAGATCGCGGTGCAGCACTTCATGAATTTCCGCATACGGCTTCGTAAGCTTTCGTATGTGTGAAATCTGGTTACGGCCGCGTAACTTACCTACGTAAAGCAGCATATCAGCTATTTGCAGCGCTTTTTCCCAATCACATTCGCGCTCAGAAACGTCGGCAAAAGGCAGAGTAATCATTCCGCCGGTTACCGATACTGGTATGCGGTTTTGCTCATAGTAAACCGGTGTATCGCCAATTACATGCAGAAGCTCATCAGCAAGGTTGGCAAGTTCTTCGTAGTTACGGTTACGCACGTAGATTAAGAATTCCTCACCTCCCCAGCGCACCACCATATCGTGCTCAGCTACCGCATGGGTTAATCGGGTAGCTACTTGTTGTAATACTTCATCGCCGGCCGCATGGCCAATGCGATCGTTGATCTCTTTAAATAAATCAAGATCCAGCAGGATAAGTGCATCAACATTCCCAGCATCAGCGATTGGGTAGTGTTCACCCGCCCGTAACTCCATCTCTTTCTGCATCGCACGGCGGTTGTGTAATTTCGTGAGTGGGTCGCGCAGCGTTTGTTCTTGTAGCTTTTCGTTCGCAGTGTTTAGCCGCACATTGGCTTTTCTAGCGCTTCGATAGGCGTAGTATAAAAGCGTTGCAGCCAACACCAATACAATGGCAAATAGCCATACAATGCGGCGCTGCAAAGCCGCATTCTCAATAACTTGCGCTTGTAAGTTATTGCGCTCTTCCAACAGCTCTATTTGTTGATCTTGTTCACGCGCTTCGTATTCAGCGGCCAATTCAGAGAGCATTTGCTCGCGCTCGCTGGTTAACAAATCAAAACGCAATCGCATGAGTTCACGCAAGGTATCGGCTTCTTCAATGTACATACCCGCTTCACGATACGCCCCCGATAAAAACGTTAACACTTCAGCATGATCACTGCGCCGTGCATGCTCTTTCATATACAGCGCAATAGTTTTCATTTCCTCGATACCCTCGGCGTATAGGCCCCGCTTCACTTTAATATCTGCAAGATTGAATTTTAAATAATTCATTTCCCGCATCATATTGGCATTTTCAGCAGCGCTTACACCTGCAAGTAAATACTCTTCAGCCTCCGTGTAGCGTTCCCGTTGAATAAGAATGGAACCAATATTGTTGCGAGAAACTACGGCGATACGCGCATTATCAGTGCGTTCTGCCCATTCAGCAGCGATTCGGAAAGAATCGAGTGCCATTTCGTTTTCATCGATTTCTGGGCGTGATTGCAAAAATCCCTTTAGCAAATAGAGATCGGCAAGCCTGTGGTGTACTTCATACCGCTCACCTTCAGCAATAGTGGAGTTCGTTAAATCTAACCCCGCACGGTAGTTCTCTAAATCGGTATGCAGATTGGCAATGTGATAATTCAAAAACTGGCGGCGCCGCAACGTTTGTACACCGCGGGTGCGAGTTAATGCTGCCTGCGCTTGCAAGAAAAAGCCTAGGGCTTCTTCATAACGTTCAACTTCTTGCAACGCTCGGCCCGCAACATTATTCACAAAAAACTGAATACGCGGGTTCATTATCTCGTCCACTAAAGGCGTTAACTTAATCACGTAACGCACTGCTGTATCGTTGTCACCCTGAGCACTGAGCACTTCCATAAACACAGCCCATGCTTCAGCTTGAGCTTCCACACTCTCGGCCGATCGTGCAAAGCGAATGAGTTCTTTGGCGAGTATTTCGGCTTCAGCAAAATTTTGCTCGGCGTGTGCTAACTCAAGGGCTCTATATCCCCAGGCACGAACATACGTAGAAGCGGGCACATTGATAGTAACTCGCTCTAATAATTCAGCTAATTTTTCACGATCTTCGGGGTAAAAGCCGACACCTAGAATACTATCAAGCTCTTGCTCGAGAGCGGGGTCAACTAAATCTACGGCATTTGCGGTATTGAACGCGATCAGACAACTAAAAAAGCTAATCAGAGCGAGATGCCCTAATTTGGTACATATTTTCATGTGGTTCTAAATCCTAAACTAAGTGGTGCTAAAATAACCGCCAACAGATCAGACCACAAGCAATATTTGTCATTGTTACGTCATAATCACGCCAAAATGAGATGAACTCCGGAATGAATTTAAATCACTTTCATTTCACTTTTTCCTCAAAACAACACAACGCTTTTCGCAAATTATCGAAGCAAGTATTATATGAACATGCACAAAGCATTAGGATTCCCCCAAAGCAAACGGTAGAATTCAGCAACAGCTATTTACATCGAACAAATTAACGGAAGTGAGTTTATGGGCCGCGCTTATCAAAATAGAAAAGAATCAATTGCGAAAACAGCTACCGCAAAAAGCCGAGTGTATAGTAAATATGGTCGGGAAATTTACGTAGTAGCCAAATCGGGTGGTGCCGACCCAGATACCAATATCTCATTACGCGGCCTTATTGATCGCGCCCGAAAAGACCAAGTACCAGCGCACGTAATTGCGAATGCCTTAGATAAAGCTTCGGGTGTTGGTGGTGAAGATTACTCACCGGCCCGTTATGAGGGCTTTGGTCCTGGCAACTGTATGGTCATTGTGGAATGTTTAACCGATAACCCAAACCGAACGTTCGGCGATGTGCGCAATTGCTTTACTAAATGCAAAGTTAAAATTGGCGCCCCCGGTACTACCGCACACATGTTTGATCATTGCGCAATTTTCAGTTTCGCCGGTGATGACGAAGACGTAGTACTAGAAGCACTTATGGAGGCCGATGTGGATGTTACCGATGTAGAAGTTGAGAACGGCATGGTAACGGTATTTGCGCCCCACACAGAATATGCTAATACCAAACAAGCATTAGTGGCTGCGTTTCCTGATATCGAATTCGAAACCGATGAAATTCAGTTTGTGGCACAAAACAGCATGGATATGCCGGAAGACGATATTCCGATGATGGAAAAGTTTTTAGATATGCTAGAAGATTGTGATGATGTTCAGCGTGTTTATCATAACGCTAATTTTTAACACGCTACTCTGAAACTAGAAAAGGGGCTCATGAGCCCCTTTTTGTTTTTCCAAATACCGGTTTTACGGACGCGGACCAAATATCGCTTCAAGTTGCTGCGGTTGTGGCATGCCGCGAATCACTTGCACATGATCGTTTTCATCACGGAAATATACAATGGGCGTAGAGCTTAAATTCAATTCGCGCATAATGCGATGATTGGCCCGAATTACCGATTCACCAATACGCACAAAACGTGCAACCGCTTCAATTCCGCCACGATCACGGCGATCAATATGCTCTTTTAATGCTTCCGCCGGGTCCGGGGAACCCATAATAGCCGCGGCTTGTGCTGGGCTTTCTTCACGAATAATACCCACCATCATGTGCCGTAACTGCACCTTACCAGCCGCAATCCAAGGCTCTGCGGCCTCACGAAAGCGATGGCAATAAGGGCAGTTTGGATCGGTCATGGTATAAATAACTCGTGGTGCATCCGGATCACCATCTTGCAACAGTGTGGCGCGGGAGATTTGTTCCCAAGCGTGCTCTTGTGCTGGTCCGGTAACCAGTTCATACAGAGGATCCGCTGCAATATCTCGGCCCTCCAGATCTAATAAATTTCCTACAATTACATGTTCACCATCGGCAGTAAGGTATAGCGCTATCGCTTGGCCTTGATATTCCGCCGCATACCCTTTCAAACCGCCCGGAGCAGGGAAGCTATCAACAATGGTAAGGCCTTGGTTAGCGAGCATCTGAATGGGTGCTGGCAATTCTTCCGCCTTTACCACCGATGCCATCATACAACTGCCCACAACAGCGGCCACGATTAACTTCAGATACTGCATTTATCACTCCAATTGCTAACTATTTATCTATACGGCTCAATCGCCAACCATTCTATCATGCTCAGTAACTTTCGATCAGTTCTTCGGCAATACTGCTCCCCGCTTCAGCGGCATTTTCAAGCAACTCGCGGCCACGTTCTCTCTGCTCCGCGCTTTCGGCATGCATCAACAAACGCATACCGTGCCACGCCATGACATCTATATCACCTTGAGTAATTAGATACTCAGCCCATGCTGGATGCACATAACGCAATGCCAAAAGCCGCTGAGCTTGGATGTTGCCATTGCGGGCGGCGCGCTCATACCAATAAAACGCTTCGGGTAACGCATCAATTTGTTCACTTTCATAACGCACCAGTGCCTCCGTGAGGCCACCCAAATATACTTGCTGCTCAGTAACCCCAGCATTCGCTTGATTCAGAGCATCATTGTAAGCGCTTAGCACATCCGCTTCCGCATCGGAGCTCATTTGCGTGTAGTTAATTGAAACCGTAGTTATTGATACATTCTCGCTCTCTGTATAGCGCCAACGCTGGAATGCTCGCCCTGCTTCACGGAGGAAATTTCGATCAGCAGCATTCAATGGCTGCATTGCCACAACCCTGCCTTCCGGGTTGATACCAATAATCACTTCGAGCCAGCCATGATTCCCACTCAAGGCAACTTCAGATGTCATTCGTGGTGTCGGCCGGTTAATTGCTTCTGGTGGGGGCATATCGAGATTCAAATCTTCTGCCTGAAACGATACCTGCACTGAGCGGTTAAGCTCTAGTAAAAGTTGATTCGCCTCTGCTTTTTCTGCGGCCGATAAGTGCGGTTCGATTTGCTCAATAATCTCTTGCGCTTGTTCATTCCCCCAGGCGCGTGCTGCAAACAAATACCCTAGCGATGCAACCGGGTTATATTCTACGCCCCGCTCCTCTATCAGCATCAAGCCAATCATGTAGGCCGCATCTGAACTTCCTAAGGGCATCAACTGCTGAAAAACCGTATGGGCATCTTCAAAACGTTCCAGCGCCAGTAAATCAAGGCCCACAGTAAAATCTTCGGTTTGCTGAGCCAATGCCGCAGGTGCCGATAAACTAAATAATAGGCTCATCGCCGAAATAATAATGAGCCGAGGTAGCCGAATCATGAGCAAAGTTCCTTTTTATGAAATTGCGAGGCACGATTGTTGCGCATATACAGCAAAAACACAATTAAGCTCCCGCGATAGCAAGAATTTGCAGGGCTTATTGGTTAAGGTATATTGGTTGCATCATTTTTGTGTTGCGCTTTTTCAGTGAGGAATTTTCAGTGGCGAGTAGTATCCCGAGCTTTCATCTTTTCTATGACCGAGCTATAGCCCGCAAGGGCAGTAAAAAAGCGATTCAGGGCACACTTCCGAAAGTTGCCAGCGCTGCTGAATTGATCGCTGTTGGCGATGATCGCTACCTTTCCGAGCTCACAGCCTGTGTATTTCGCGCGGGTTTTGTTTGGCGCATCATTAATCATAAATGGCCTGGCTTTGAAGAAGCCTTTAGCGGTTTTGTGCCATTATATTGGCAGCAGGTGCCACCTGAACGGTTGGAAGCTTTGGCACGCGATGAGCGCATTGTACGCAATATGCAAAAGATATTTACCGTGCCCCAAAATGCGCAAATGATCGTTGAAGCTTCAGAGGAATATAACGGTTTTGGGCGTTTTTTAAGCCAGTGGCCTTCCAATGATCAAGTTGGCTTATTGCTATGGCTAAAGAAAAACGGAGCGCGTCTAGGCGGCGCCACTGCACAACACTTTTTACGCCGAGTTGGCTGGGATGGCTATGTACTTTCATCGGATGTGGTTACCGCACTGGAAAATCACAACCTACTCGATGCCGCGCCTACCAGCAAAAAAGGGCTCACCCAAGTACAAACCGCGTTCAACGCGTGGCACAAAGAAACCGGCCTGCCCTTCAGCCATTTATCCCGAATTTTATCGTATAGCGTGGGCGCCTAAAGCTAGCGGCCGCAGCAACCTACTACTACGCCCCCTAGACAGTTTACACAATTAGGAAACTTGGTACTGTCCACTTATACTAAGCTGACAGATTTAATTTGAGAGTTTCTGGCTATACCTGTATTAGCAAGTCACCGCAGACTTCTGTAAATCTTTATCTTCCTCTTTACCAAGCCTACTAAAAAACCACTTTAATGAGTAATTGTCAATTATCACAACAAATACTATAAACACTAGCTGCTGACCTGTTGAAAGTTTCCGTAATAGACGAAAGAAGTTGAAAATAGTACGCTTATACGTGAGTTCACAACCAATCGTTGAAGTCTTCGCAGCGACTCATCGTTTGGAGAAGATATGTTCTTACGTAATTTTTTAAGTTCGAGTACTAAAAATTTTATACGTCGATATCATCGGGTTAAACCTGTATAAAGTATTCGTATATTTATAATGTATTAAGGAAATTAATGAGTCTCAACCCGTCGGAAATTGGCCGTATCGGTGAAAGCGAATTTTCAAGCTTATGCGCTAAAGCAAAGTATACGATTAATAGTTCAACTCAAGATGATCATGGTTGGGATTTTTTGCTTGAACTCCCTTCCCGCCATCCTATTGGCGTGAATACTCTCAATCACGCGGTCGAAACTATCTTTGTACAAGTAAAAGCAACAACCAGCAGGCAACCGAAAACTCAGGTTAAACTTTCAAACTTACGGAAACTGGCAACCTCACCAATTCCATGTTTTATAGCACTTCACCTTCTTAATTCCGAGCATAATACAGAGGTACTTTATTTAAAGCATGTCGACCACACTTTGGTAGAAAAATGGCTTCAATGGTCTGCCCAGCACATCAATGACAAGCTAAACACGATTAAGAAGCTTATAAAATTTGATAAGTCGGAAATACTTTTGAAAGTCCACCAAAATGAACTTGACTCTGCTATACGGTCAGCCGTAGGTGATAGCTACAACCAATATCTCTTTGATAAATCAAAACTTCTTGAAAAACTGGGCACCCCACAGGGGAAAATGCACTTTACACTTAAATCTCTGTATAGTCCTAACCCTTTGGCTGATCTTTTCACCGGCGCCCTTGATAAGGTCCAATTAGATAATCTGTGTTTTAGTGAAGAGCTTTATGGTATTGAACGTCCTCACCCACAAATTCAGGTAACGGGACCAGCTGAGCTTCGCTTAACGCCTAAATCATTTGACAAATGCACTATTTATGTAACCGATCCCGAGACTGATATTGAATACGAAATACCTGGTGATTTATTCTTGCCGCCTACAGATCTTCTTCACGAAAATTATAAACCTATGCGGATAGAAACAGAGACTTTTGCTATTCAAATAAATCTAGCCGCGTTTGATCAACCTCAAAGTGCTTCATTCACATCGAAGTTAGAGCCAAATAAAGCTCTACCCATAACCTACCTTGCTAACGCGATACCAATTTTGCATCTCTTTGAGCATACTCAAGAGCCATGCAAGATAAAGATACATTCAGAGAAGTATGGGCCACTTCAGGCTTCATTTAATTCTAATTCGCAAGACTCAACATTAAAAGAAGCCTCGAAATCGGCACAGAACCTTTGTGATTTTTGCCAACTAAAAAATTTAGCGACACCTACACATGCCACTCCTCAGCAAATTGCTGACCAAAGCACTGCGATATCTTTCTTATGGCTCGTTGCCCAAAGGCACCCAAAGCCTCACGGGATAACTCTAAACTGCACGTTTGAGGTAGATAAACAAGCTAATGTAGCTTGTGCTATTTGTACACATATATGCTTGGGTGAGCATGTTCTTATAGGTATAACCATCAATGTGGGCAAGCCAATTCCTTCGGACTTAACTCAAGTGTCTATATCAGACATCACAATCCATGATGTATTGGTTTTCAGTGCAAGTGATGTAGATAACAAAAAAATAAAGGATTCGATGGAGGCAGCGCTTGCGCCTTATAAGGCTAGTCACATTACGCATATTTTTCGTATGGATTTTTAGCACCACACTTGACTTATTTTTCTTTTACTAAGAAAGATAATTTTCCATAACATAGACCAACTTTCAGATTTTTAAACATGTAGGAGTAGTGTTTCTACACCATCATTTGAGAGTAACAAATTCTTCCGCACTTGTAGGGTGCAGCGCTACGGTGGCATCGAAATCAGCCTTGGTAGCGCCCATCTTCATGGCTACTGCAAAACCTTGTAGAATTTCATCCATACCTTCACCAATGCCATGAAGGCCCACAACTTTCTCTTCTTTACCTACACACACCAGCTTAAAGTTACTCAGCTCACGGTAGGGCGTAATGGCGTTGTACATAGCGGCAAAGCCGGAAGTGTAGGCTTTCACCTGATCCTCACCATATTCAGCGATAGCTTCAACTTCACTCAAACCAATAGTACCAATTGGCGGGTGGCTAAATACGATCGTAGGAATTAAGCTGTAATCCATATGCGCATCTGGCATATCTTGGTTAAACAAGCGCTCGGCTAACAACCGGCCGGCTTTAATCGCCACTGGCGTAAGTTGCGCTTCTCCGGTTATATCACCTACCGCATATACACCAGAAACATTGGTATTTTGATATTTATCGGTACGAATAAAGCCTTGCTCATCAGTTTTCACACCCGCATTTTCAAGGCCAATAGCATCGGTAGCCGGTTCACGGCCAATTGCCCAAATTAAGCAATCAACGCCGGTAATTTCTTCATCGTTTAGCGTCGTAATCGTTAATAGGCCATCGCTGCCTTTATCTACTTTCTTTACTTCAGAAAATGGGTGCAAGTTAGGGCCATGGCGCTCAATTACGCCCATCAGCGTATCGATAATATCGCGATCAAAATAACGCAGCGGCCGATCTTGGCGCACTAATAAATGGGTATCCGTACCAAGCGCATGTAATACGCCGGCAATTTCCACAGCAATGTACCCTGCGCCCACAACTACGGCTTTTTTCGGCTGCTCGGTTAATGCAAAGAACCCATCGGAATCAATACCATGCTCAGCGCCCGGCACTGGCGGCAGAGTAGCTCGGCCACCCACAGCAATGGTAATGTGATCTGCGGTAATACGCTCGCCATTCACTTCAACTTCATGGGGGCCTACAAACTTAGCAAAGCCTTCAATGTATTCAACGCCATTTCCTTCAAAACCGCGTTTATAGCCACCGTGAATGCGCTCAATGTAAGCTTCACGATTCTTCACTAAAGTACCCCAATCAAAGCCTGTTTGCTCTAATTCGAAACCATACGCTTTGCTATATTTAATAGCTTCGGCAATATGCGCACCGTACCACATCACTTTTTTCGGAACACAGCCAACATTTACACAAGTACCGCCAACCGCTTTCGCCTCAATTACTGCCGCTTTGGCTCCGCGAATTGCGGCACGGTTCGCCGATGCAATACCGCCGCTGCCAGCGCCAATGCTCAAATAATCGAAATGTCTGCTCATTGCTGTTTTTCCTTACATCTAGTTATTTCCAAGCGATTGCGGAGTATATCACGCTGAGCCTATTTTTTGATTTACGTAAATTCGATTAAAGCAATCTGGACGTTCATTCCACATTCGTGCAAGCTAAGCATTACGAGCCTGATTATTTTTAAAATACTAACTATTATAAAAAGGGAATTTAGGCTTTTTCGTGAGGATGGATGCTTGCAAATCACGCAATTTAACAGGCTACTAGCTATCATCGCAGCGAGCTTCTTTGTTGCCCAAGCAACAGCACAAGAAGAACCGTTGCTGCTGCCTGTAGAAAAGAAAGTTAAAGCGAAAGCAGAAGATGAACAAGATACCGACGATCTTGAGCTAGGCTGGCTCGATGGTTTGCAATCAGGTGTAGAAAGCTCGGTTGAAAATACAGCCCGTTGGATCGATAACTTTTTCGGCGATAGCCGCGCATTTGATGGTGATTACGATAGCAAAGGCCGCTTATCGGTTGGCCCTGAGTGGAGCCAATATGATGGTTGGAAAGTTCGTTCTAGCTTTCGAGCGCAGTTTACCCTACCGAACACTGAAGAACGTTTCTCGGCTATTATCGGCCGCACCAATTTTGATGATTTTACCGTTGAAGAGCAAACCTCATATCGCGGCTCAGTGATTCGCTCTGATCGTGGCGACCAAGAATGGATTGTTGGGCTGGGTTTTAATCCCAACCAAGGTGAAGCGAACCGGTTCTCTATTAGTGCCGGTATTCGCGGCGGTTTAAAAGCGGATCTATATACCCATGCCCGTTATCTGTACCAGTATCGCATAGATGAATTTAAGCAGGTGCGCACGCGCTCGAGCTTATTTTGGCGGGATAGTGATGGCTACGGCTTTAATCAACGTATTGATATCGAGAAAAGCGCCAGCCCAGAATGGCTTAGCCGTTTTACTATTGATGCTACACGCGCTGAGCGAATCGACGGTATTCGTTGGCATGGGAGCTTCGCGGTATATCACCTTTACGGAAATGAACGAGCAGTAGCAGGTGAAATCTGGTACGAAGGCGAAACCAAACAAGAAGTGCCATTGCGAGAATGGGGGTTACGTGCCATTCACCGTCGTCAGTTCGCCCGAGATTGGCTTTACCTAGAGCTTTCCGGTGGTTTGCATTGGCCGCGTGAAGAACTAGCTCATCGGCGTGAAGCACAATGGCTTATTGGCCTTGAATTTGAAATGTGGTTCGGCAATTAAAAAAGCCGGCAAGCCCAATACATTAGGAACTTACCGGCTTTCGAAAATATGCGATTAATCGTTTGTGAAATCTGAAACGTCTATATCTTCATCTAAATTAATTTCTTTGTTCGCACGCTCGCGAAGCAACTCAATCGTACCATCAATACCGTTTTGACGTAACGATGCCTCGATCTCTGAACGTTGCGCGTTCAACATGCTTACGCCTTCAGCAACCAAATCAAACGCCATCCACGGTGCATCAGGGCTTCGACGTTGCAACTGAAAATCTAAACGAATGGGTGGCCGCCCGCCTTTTTCTACGAGCTGCGCCCGAACAGTTACACGGCGCTCATTTTCATAACTTCCAGCACGGCCAAAAGATATTTTATGGCGAGTTTCATCGTACTGGGTGAATACTCGCGCGTAGGTGGTTACCAAATATTCGCGAAATACCGTTACAAATTCTTCTTGCTGACTCTCATTCAAGCGATCCCAATTGCGGCCCAATACTAGCCGTGCCGCATATTGATAATCTGAGTAGGGTAACAGTTCATCAACCATTATCTGCCGCAAGAAACCCGGATTCTCTTCAATGGTGCTGCGCTCTTCGGTAATGCGAACTGTCATTCGCTCTGCGATTTGCTCAAGCATTTTGAACGGGTTGCTCGTATCAATTTCTTCCGCTTTTGCATTACCAAAAGCGAACGCTAATAAAATTACACTAATCCATACTGTCAATTGTTTCATGTGATTACTCCTCGGTTCACACAATACTTCCTTTGAAACCACTTCTTCCTTCTACGCTGTACCTTTTATGCGGCCAGAACAAAAAAGAATCCGGCAATACAAGCACTCATTAAGTTAGCAAGTGTAGCAGCCAACAAAGCGCGCATGCCCATCGTTGCAATATCTTTACGTCGGCTCGGGGCCATACCACCTAACCCACCCAGCAAAATAGCAATCGAAGAAAAGTTAGCAAAACCACAAAGCATAAAGGTGATAATGATTTGGCTTTGCATGCTCATTGTATCTTTAAATTGCGCGAAATCTAAGTAGGCAACAAATTCGTTGATTACCAGTTTCTGGCCAATAAAGCTGCCAGCGATCTGCGCTTCATCCCATGGAATACCCATAATGAACGCGAGCGGCTGGAAGATATAACCAAAAATAACCTGCATGGTAAGCTCTTCGTAACCAAAGAACCCGCCGAACCAGCCTAAAACGCCGTTTACTAATGCGATAAGTGCTACGAACGCAAGCAACATAGCACCTACGTTTAGGGCCAATTGCATGCCGCTCGAAGCGCCTGAAGCTGCAGCATCAATCACATTTGCACGGCGTTCTTCCGTAGGCACATGTTGCAAATTATTATTCGGTTCTTCTGTTTCTGGCACTATGATCTTCGCCATTAACAAAGCACCTGGCGCCGCCATAAAACACGCAGCAATAAGGTATTTCAATTCAATACCCAAGCCTGCATAACCGGCAAGCACTGAACCGGCGATTGAAGCTAAGCCACCCACCATTACGGCGAAAAGCTCTGAACGGGTCATGTTTGGGATAAACGGACGCACAACTAGCGGCGCTTCGGTTTGGCCTACAAAGATATTCGCTGCAGCCGACATTGATTCAGGGCGGCTGGTACCCAGTAGTTTTTGCAAACCACCACCAATCAAGTTGATAACCTTTGTCATGATGCCAACATGATATAAAACGGCGATAAGTGAAGAGAAAAACACAATAACGCTTAATACATGAATAGCGAAAATAAACCCTTGTGAGTATTCACCGATATCACCAAACAAGAAGCTAATACCCGCGTTTGCGTATTCAATTACACTCGCGACACCGAAGGCGATGCCTCCGAGCACTTCTTGCCCGATAGGCACATACAATACAAATGCACCTAACCCTGCTTGCAATGCAAATGCTAAAACGATGGTACGCCACCGAATACTTTTACGTGCTGTTGAGAATGCAAACGCAACCAGTAACAACACAGCCATTCCGATAAGGCTTATCATTCTGTTTCCCTATTTATTATTCGCCGGTATTGAGCTCAATTAGCTTTATTCAGCCAGGAGCTGCCGGATTTTTGTTTTAATAATATCAATGGCAATTTCGTTTTGGCCGCCGCGGGTTACCACAAGATCGGCAAATTGCTTCGAAGGTGCGATAAATTCAAAAAATGCGGGGCGCACATAATGTTCATACTGCTCAGTAATCGAACTAAGTGAACGGCCTCGCATTTCAATATCACGATTAATACGCCGTAATAAACAAATATCTAAGGGCGTATCCATAAACACCGATATATCGAACTGATCCCGTAATTTAGGATCACAGAGTAACAAAATACCTTCAACGAGGATAACCCGAGCTGGCGTTACCGGAATAGTATCTTTTATACGTGTATGTTCTTTATATGAATATTGCGGCATTTCAACTGAATTTCCATCGCGTAAGCTCTGCAAATGGGCAGCTAACAGCTCATGTTCAAATGCGCTCGGGTGATCGTAGTTGGTAAGTACTCGCTGATCTAATGATAAATGGCTTTGATCGCGGTAGTACGCATCTTCTGAAAGAACAGAAATACGTTCGCCACCAAGTTCAGCAACTAACTCTTGGTAAACAGTTGAAGCAAATAAACTTTTCCCAGAAGCTGAAGGCCCAGCAATGGCAATAACAGTTGTTTTTCCCACAAGTAACCCTATTTTCTACATCGGTAACCGCACATTAGCGCGCATTATCCCGAATTACGGTTCATTTATAAACATGTAATTCTGGAAATCGCAGCTTATACGCTACAAATTCAATTTTTTTTGTTAATGTTTATGTTGATACGATTAGAAAAAACACAACTTTGGTAGATGTAGAGTACAAGGTTTATGGCGAAATACACATTTCCGGCAACAGGAGACGTAACGCATGAACTCATCTTATCGCCTAGCAGAAGAACTATTGCTCGCGGCTGACATTCAAATAAACGGCAACCGCGATTGGGATTTTCAACTTCACGATTCGCGCGTGTTTGCGCAAGCGCTAGCCCGGGGAAACTTAGGCTTGGGCGAATCTTATATGGACGGCGAATGGGATTGTCATGCGCTTGATGAATTCTTCTTTCACCTGTTACGAAATAAAGTTCAGCAAAAAATTAACCCATCTCGCTTGCTATTCCACTTCTTGAAAAATCGTTTCTTTAACTTACAAAGTAATCGCCGTTCCTGGCAGGTAGGCGAAGCGCACTACGATATTGGCAATGCGTTCTATAAAAAAATGTTGGACGACCGCATGGTGTACACCTGCGGTTATTGGAAAAACGCTGAAAATCTGAACCAAGCACAAGAAGCAAAACTCGATTTGGCCTGCCAAAAACTGGGGTTGCAGCCGGGCATGCGGGTTCTTGATATCGGCTGTGGTTGGGGTAGCTTCATGCGGTACGCGGCCGAGAATTATGGCGTTGAATGCGTCGGTATTACCATTTCTAAAGAGCAAGCAAAACTAGCGGAAGAACACTGCGCTGGCTTACCGGTAGAAGTACGGTTAGCGGATTATCGGGATATGAATGAACCGTTTGACCGCGTAGTAAGCCTTGGCATGTTTGAACACGTAGGGCCGAAAAATCACCGGAAATATATGGAAGTAGTGAAGCGTTGTGTAGCGCCCGATGGTCTTTTCCTGCTGCATACTATAGGCCGTAATATAGGCGATACCATGCCCGACCCGTTCATTGAGAAATATATTTTTCCAAATGGAGAATTACCATCTATGCGCCACATTAGCCGGGCGAGCGAAGGTTTGTTTGTCATGGAAGATGTACATAGTTTCGGTGCGGATTACGATAAAACACTCATGGCCTGGCACGCTAACTTTGAAGCAGCTTGGCCGGAATTCAAAGAGCAATACGGTGAGCGCTTTTATCGAATGTGGCGTTATTACCTACTTTCTTGCGCAGGCGCATTCCGTTCTCGTGATATCCAGCTTTGGCAATGGGTACTTTCGCCCAAAGGAATCATTGGCGGTTATGAGTGCCCGCGTTAGCGAGCACTCACTTTCAAATTTATAATTAGTAGCCCCAAGGTGCAGGTGGCGAATCAATAATTTCGCTTAAATCGAAATCAACTCGCCATGTCCACTCACCGTCGGCCATTGTGCCGTAGCTATAGCGTTCGCCAGGCACCACTTCTATTCGCCAACCCAGGGTTTCGCCGTTCTCACCCGTTCGTTCAGTGAAAATAAACATCTGTTGCTCCGCCGTTCCAGTATCTACTGTAGCGCCACCATAATCAGTTTCTTCAGAAGGTGAGCCGTCGGGTTCGCGATGATCATGGCTTAACGTTAAATGATCATGATGCCGAGTGTAGATCCAAGTACGAGAGCGATCCCAATCATTGCGATCCGGCTTTTCAATGTGGAACGGCGCCAGAACCTGATTTTCCGAACACTCGCGAAAGTGCACAATAAGTTTTTCATCGCCTTCAAGCAAATCACGGCCTGGACGCTCTATTACACGTTCTCCCGCATATGCTTTACCACACAAACTTTTCAACGCTGCAAAGAATTCCTGCTGTGGTTGTTCATCCGGTGCCGCGCAAGCAGTTGTTATAACAACCGCGCCCAGCACACATAAACTACGAAATAAAATTTTCGAACTCTGCATATTTTGCCTTACTCCTGATAGTAAAAACCTCACCGAATAGGCGCCTACCGAACTGTAACGCGCAAAATAAAATTTTTCAGCGTGTTTCTAAAAAAACCTACCGAATCTGTTGTTATTTACTGCACCTACGCCACCAATTTACGCAAGTTTCATGGTATCTTCATAAATTCACAAGATTATAGCTGGCCTGTTAAACGGGTTTTGGCAAAAGAGTATGAATTGAGGGCGATACCCATGGATTTACAATCGCTGCGCACGCGCATTGAAGATGTCGATCGGCGCATTTTAGAAGCACTCGCCGAGCGCCGCGAAGTTGCGTTGGCCGTAGCACGCAATAAAGCTGAAAAAGCAGGTGCCGTGCGCGATACTGAACGTGAAGCTTCACTGCTATTACGGCTTATGGAGCACGGCACTGAACTCGGCCTTGATGCCGGCTACTTAACGCGCCTTTACCAAATTATTATTGAAGATTCAGTGCTCACCCAACAAGCCTGGATGCAACAAGGCGATGGTAGCGGAAGCTTAAGTATTGCGCATTTAGGTACGGCGGGCAGTTATTCCCACTTGGCCGCACAAGGCTATGCCAATCGTCGACAGTGCACGCTGCAAGGCGTTTCCTGCGAAACCTTTAATGATGTTTTGAAATCAGTTGAAGATGGGAATACAACCCTTGGTATTTTACCGATAGAGAATTCAACATCGGGTTCTATCAACGAAGTATACGATTTACTTCGCCATACGCACCTGCACATTGTTTCCGAAACCTACCTTTCGGTTGAACATCAACTGCTGGTTAGCAAAGGCGATGAAGATAAAGAAATACACACGATTTATGGGCACCCGCAAGCAATAGCACAGTGCTCACGTTATTTAAGCCATTTAGAAAATGTGAAAGTGCTTTCTTGCCCTTCATCAGCCCATGCAATGGAGCTGGTAGCAACTAGCAAAGAACCTGGTATTGCCGCCCTAGGTTCGCAAAGCGGTGGCGCGTTGTTTAATCTTGTTGCAGTGGCGCAGAACTTAGCGGATCAGCCCGGTAATCAAACACGCTTTATTTTAATTCAACGGGAAGCCTGCCATGTTCCGCAGCAGGTGCCAGCACGTACCAGTTTAATTATGGCCACCCATAATCAGCCAGGCGCACTCGCCGATGCGCTGATTATCTTGCGCCAGCATGAACTCAACTTAATTAAGTTGGAATCGCGGCCAATGCCAGGTAATCCTTGGGAAGAGTTATTTTATGTAGATTTGGCCGTACACGAACAAAGCCCGCAATGGCAAGATGCGTTGCGGGAATTAAAGGCAATGACCCGGTTTATAAAAGTGCTCGGTAGTTATGCTGACGAGCGAGTGAAAGCAACACGAGTAATAGCCCCAGAACAAAAATCTGGCGCTTAATTTCACAACTTAGCTACACTTAACGAAATTATTTTGGATAACAAACTTATGAACTTTAAATTACTGAGCTTTTCTGCAGCAAGCATTGCGGTTCTTACCTTGAGCGCTTGTTCTGGCACGTACAGCTCTTCAGACAGCGGCGATATCATTGCCGAGCAATGTGCAAGCCCGACCGCTGGCCTCGCGCAATTAGCAGCGCTTGCGCGCAGCGATGAGAATACTAGCGTTACAGTGAACGGCGTGGTGCATGGTGTTTTCCAGGGTGAACACCAGCTTCAAGGTTTCTTTATTCAAGGCGACGACGGTGCAGCTTTTGTACCCGATAGCCCATTAATTGGCGAGGTTGTTGAAGGCCAAAGCATTCAAGTAACCGGTAATATCGATTCATATTACGGCGGCTGGCAGCTAACCAATATTAGCGATTTCGCTAACTGCGGTACTGCCGAAATTAAAACGGTAAATGTAAGCCTACCATTGCAGCAAAATGAAACGCTGGATAATCATTTACTCCAACGCGTTTCTCTCGATCACGATATGGTGGTTATTGGCAATTATCAGCTTGGTCGCTTTGGCACCCTAGATATTGCCACCGAACGCTTATGGACCGCCACTCAAGTTGAACAGCCAGGCCCTGATGTTTCCGTTAGAACCAGCTACAACAATGCGCGCCGTTTAGTGCTCGATGATGGCTCGTGGGTAGAAAACCCAGAGGTTGTGCGCTACCCCACTGGCGGCCTCAGCATGGCTAATCCCGTTCGTGGCGGTGATGAAGTGAGTAATATTGAAGGCATATTGGTACGCGTTGGCAATAGTTACCATATCCAACCTGTGATAGATCCAACATTCCAACAAAGAAACCCTCGTACTGATGTTCCTGAATTACCTGAAGGTGATTTACGAGTGGTTGCATTTAACGTGCTCAACTACTTTAACGGCGATGGCCAAGGCGGTGATTTCCCAACGCCTCGTGGCGCAGCAACGCCAGAAGAGTTCGAACGCCAGCGGGCGAAAACGTTAGC
The DNA here is from genome assembly GCF_003987345.1 of Aliidiomarina shirensis. Lineage (GTDB taxonomy): Bacteria > Pseudomonadota > Gammaproteobacteria > Enterobacterales > Alteromonadaceae > Aliidiomarina > Aliidiomarina shirensis. The sequence goes on from NZ_PIPP01000003.1 coordinate 77,441, forward strand.
GACTATTGTTGCCTTAGATGCCGATATTTATGCGTTAATGGAAATGGAAAATGATGGCTTTGGCGAATTTAGTGCCCTTGCCGACCTAACCCGCGGCTTAAACGATACGGTTTCAGGCTCGCCATACTCGTATGTGAGCGCTGATGCTGATCAAGTTGGCGGCGATGCCATTACCCAAGCCATTATTTACCGCAATGATCGGGTTGCACCTAAAGGTGACGCGCAATGGACCGAAGAAGGCCCGTTTAGCTGGGGCAGCCGCCCGCCACTGCTGCAAAACTTTAGCGTAAATAGTACTGGTAAAGAAATTGCAGTTGTAGCCAATCACTTTAAATCGAAAGGCAGTTGCCCAAGTGAACGTAATGACGCAAACGCCAATCAAAACGATGGTCAAGCGTGCTGGAATCAATTGCGCGTTGAAACGGCTGAAGCGTTAGTGAAGTGGCTTGCTAGCAATCCGAAGGATTTAAGCCATAGTAACTACATAGTGCTTGGTGATTTTAATGCTTACAAGATGGAAGATCCGCTTGCCGCTCTAGCCGGTGCCGGCTTCCCGAACCTAGCCAACTACTTCGACACCGATGGTTACTCGTATGTGTTTCGGGGTGAGCAAGGAAGTTTAGATCACGTATTAGTGCACGATTCAATTTGGGATGCTGTTCAAGGTATGGCGCATTGGTACATTAACGCCGATGAACCAATTGCCTTCCAATATCCAACCCGTGGGAAAACTGAACAACAGCAAGAGCAGTGGTATGCGCCATCGCCTTATCGTTCTTCGGATCATGATCCTATCATCACGGTAATTGATTCAGCGCAACTACATTGATAAAAACGAATGGCACAATAGATAAGTATCGTTAGTAATCTCCACGTAAGGTGGTAGTGTTGTTAGCATGAACGATGGCGTTAGGAATTTTTTTAACGCATGGGAAAGGAGTAAACATATGCAACAGTTAAATGTTATTGGTTTGGAAGCACAAGGTGCGAAAGCGCTGGCTGATAAACTGAACCAACTCTTGGCAAACTACCAAGTGTTTTACATGAATGTTCGCGGTTTCCATTGGAATGTGCGCGGCGAACGCTTTTTCGAACTACATGTAAAATTCGAAGAAACCTACAACGATTTATTATTGAAGATCGATGAAGTAGCAGAGCGCATTCTTACCTTGGGTCAGCGCCCCCGCCATGCTTATTCCGCGTATCTTGAGCAAAGCAATATCGCCGAAGCGAAAGATGTGCATGATGGCCGTGAATGTGTAGAAAATATTCTGCAAAGCTACAAAGCGGTAATCCAACTACAACGTGAAATTTTAGCTGAAGCGGCAGAGCTAGGCGACGAAGGTACCGTTGCCTTGATGAGCGATTACATTTCTCAGCAAGAGAAAACGGCTTGGATGCTTACTTCATATTTAGGCTAAGTCTCGAATAAATACCCATTTGAAAGCCACGGTTTGCAAACGCTACCGTGGCTTTTTTGTTTAGGTTGAAGCCTAGCGAGGCGATTTTTTATTCGCTATAATGCGCCCGCGTTTTTACACGCACCCAGTTAACCGCACTGAATTTACGATTCAGCCAGCCGAAGGAAAAAGTGATGCAATATATTTGTGCAGCGCTCTATAAGTTTGTAGAGCTAAATGATTATGAAGAACTCCGCCAGCCGTTATTTGATGTAATGGCTGAAAATGAAGTAAAAGGCACCCTTTTACTCGCCCGCGAAGGTATTAACGGCACTATTTGTGGTACCCGCGATGCGGTGGATAATGTGCTCAACTGGTTGAAAAGCGATAGCCGCTTCGCCGATCTCGAGCACAAAGAATCACCTAGCGAAACCCAAGCTTTTTACCGCACCAAGGTTAAATTGAAGAAAGAAATTGTAACCATGGGCCTCGATTGGGTAGATCCTAAAAATATCGTGGGCACATACGTGGCGCCGTCAGAGTGGAACCGCATTATTAGCGATCCCGAAGTATTACTTATCGATACCCGCAACGATTACGAATATGCCGTGGGTACATTTAAGGGTGCTATTAACCCGAAAACAGAAACATTTCGGGAATTTCCCGAATACGTAAAAGAGCACCTCGATAAAGAAAAGCACAAGAAAGTAGCCATGTTTTGTACCGGTGGCATCCGTTGTGAGAAATCTACGGCATACTTGAAAGAACTTGGCTTTAACGAGGTGTATCACCTACACGGCGGTATCTTAAAGTACCTAGAAGAAGTACCCGCCGAAGAGAGCATGTGGGATGGCGAATGCTTTGTATTCGACCAGCGTGTAACCGTGAAGCATGGCTTAGAGCAAGGCTCTTATGACCAATGCTACGCTTGCCGCATGCCAATCACAGAAGAAGAAATGCAATCAGAGCAATATGAAAAAGGCGTAAGCTGCCCCCATTGTTTTGATAAAACAACGCCAAGCCAGAAAGAACGCTTCGCCGAACGCGAGAAGCAAGTTCAACTCGCCAAAGCACGTGGCGAAAAGCACATTCGTGATGGCCGCTTGGAAGGTTAGTTAACGCCAAATAACGACCGATAGAAACCTCGAGCTTTTCTGAAGCTCGAGGTTTTTTTATGGAAATTTTACACCTTCGAATCGCGTTACCTCTTAAAATAGTGAGTATCTAATATGATTTAAAGAGGAAGAATCATGGCGTATTTTGCAGTTATTGGCCTTGGCCGATTTGGTACTACTACTTCGTTGGAACTTATGCATCTTGGGAATGAAGTGCTCGGTATTGATATCGACCCGAAAGCAGCCGAGCCTCTTGCAGAGCGCCTATCACAAACTATTATTGCCGATGCCACCGATGAGCGCGCACTTAAAGAACTAAATCTTGGTAATTGTGATGGGATAGTTGTAGCAATTGGTGAGGATCTACAAGCCAGTTTATTGTGCACGCTAAACCTTTTAAATTTAGGAATTCGTTGCCTATGGGTTAAGGCGGGCGATTCCGCGCATCACTCTATTCTCAGTAAGTTGGGCGTGCGCAATATTGTTCACCCCGAAGAAGAGATGGGTATTCGCGTAGCACAATCGCTAAACTACCCAATGGTCAACAGTTACATCGGATTAGGACACAACACGTACATTGTGGATGTAAATATCACAGAGAAAATAAGCTCTAAAACTGTAGGGCACCTGCGTAAAGCAACAGGAAACCAAGTAAACATTCTACTAGTGAAACGCGACATAGAAATGTTTCATCATCCAGACGATAATTTTGCCCTGCAGAATAAAGATCACTTAGTTTTAGTGGGTGCTCGGGATGTGCTAACCAAACTTGGGCCGTTGTTGAAATGAATAGCCGCTATATTGCTCTGCACCCTAAAGTTAACCATAGCCGCAAGAAGATTCAGCTCAGCCCACCCACGATACTAGCTTTAGGGTTTGCAGGATTGATTGTTATCGGTACATTTTTATTAATGTTGCCGATGTCTGCTAATTCCAACATTTCACTACTTGAAGCAGCTTTTACTGCTACCTCAGCAGTTACGGTTACCGGGCTAGTTGTTGTTGATACCGGCACTGATTTCACCATGTTCGGGCAGCTCATTATTGCTTTGCTAATTCAAGCCGGAGGCCTTGGTTTAATGACCTTCGCTATTGTTGCGCTGATAGCGATTGGTGGGAAAATTGGTTTTCGGCAACAGATCATTGCTACCGCGGCGTTTAATCAAACATCGTGGGCCACCGTGGTACAAACGGCGAAGGCGGTAATTGTTTTCGCTTTAATCGTTGAAAGCGCGGGCATGCTTATCTTATTTTTGCGGTGGTTGCCTGAGATGGCCTGGCAACAAGCATTATTTCATAGCTTCTTCTATGCAATTTCAGCCTTTAATAATGCCGGATTTGCTCTCGATGCTAACAGCTTAATGCCGTATGTCGGCGACCCCACGATTAATATCATTATCACCGGCTTGTTTATTACCGGTGGATTGGGATTCGGTGTGTGGATGGATATCTGGCAACAGCGACGCTGGAGAAAGCTCAGCATTTACAGCAAAGCATTGCTTACAAGCGTGGTATTGATCAACGTTTTCGCCATGCTAATTATTTTTATACTCGAGTTAGATAACCCAGAAACTCTGCGTTCACTAACATCATCGGAGCAATGGTGGGCGGCATGGTTCCAAGCAACCACAACTCGAACCGCAGGCTTTAATACTATCGATATTAGCGCTTTGGAAGACAGCACAACCACTTTAATGCTGTTGCTGATGTTTATTGGTGGTGGTTCATTAAGTACCGCCAGCGGTATTAAAGTAATGACATTTATCGTGTTGGTTATGGCAACTTACGCTTATCTGCGCCAGCGTGATGAAGTTGTTTTATTAGGCCGCACTATTCCACGTAACACGGTTCGTAAGGCACTGGCGCTAACCTTAATATCTGTAGCGCTCATCTGGATAGCTATATTTTTACTTACGGTTCTTCAGCATCAACCATTTTTAGATGTTGTGTTTGAGGCGGTATCCGCATTTGGAACGGTAGGTTTATCGCGAGGCCTCACCGGCGAGTTATCTGTATTCGGGCAAGTGCTGATTATGGTGCTCATGTTCGTTGGTCGCTTGGGCCCGCTGACTATGGCTTATTTTCTTGCTAGCCCTAAACCTAAGCACTTAGGTTACCCTGAGGTAAAAGTACCGATTGGTTAATCGTTATAAAAGCTTGAGCCGATAACCTACAGCTTGTTCGGTGTGGATATAATGATGGTCGTGATCAAATTCACGGCAATCTAATTTACGGCGTAAATGGCTGATAACGATACGGAGATAATGGCTATCTTCGGCGTGTGTTGGTCCCCAAATATCACACAGCAATTGCGTTTGCGTAACTACCCTTTCAGGCGCACGAGCGAGCGCTTCAAGCACTTGGTATTCCTTACGAGTTAGTTCAACTGGCTCACTATTTAGGGTTACTAAACGAGCGGCGAAATCGATGGTTAAAAGTTTATCGCTTAGCTGCTCAGCTACTTGAACTACTTTTTTATTGCGGGTTGCTGCACGAATTCTCGCGCACAGCTCACCTACATTAAACGGTTTTGTAATGTAATCGTTTGCGCCTGCGTCGAGTGCCGCAATCTTTTCTTGCTCGTGCTCTCGCGCCGAGATCACGATGATAGGTGTATCAACTAGCGTTCGAATAAAACGCACCAGCGATTTCCCATCTTCATCAGGGAGCCCCAGATCGAGAAGAATGCAGGAAAACGCTGTGCTGTTCAGCCACTGCTTCGCCGCAAATGCACTTTCAGCCTCAAGCGCTTGATAGCCTTCGCTATGAAGAGCAATTTGTAACATTCGGCGAATATTCGCTTCATCTTCAACAATTAGAATTTTACTGCTCACAACGCCTCTACTTACCACCCGATTCAATGATGATGCACGTTCATTTATTCTCGTTTCTATGCATTGGTAAGTCGATTATAAACCGCGCTCCCATTGCGTATTCTGTATCCACTTTTAAAGAGGCCCCGTGAGCACCTAGCATACCTTTACTAATCGCAAGCCCCATTCCTCTCGGCGAACTCTCGTTAAGATTCGAGCTTCTTGAAAAGAACATCGTGAAAATGTACTCCTCTTCACCGGCGGGTATTCCTGGGCCTTCATCTTCAATTTCTATTCGCAGCGTATCAGCAGTTATTAAATAAGAACGAACCCGCACGGGAATATTTACCGGCGCGAAACGACAACAATTTTCCACAATATTGAAAAGGGCTTGTTCGATCAATGCCGCATGAACATACAAAAGCGCATCATGATCATGCAGAACAACATCAATTTGAGGAACATGACGATATTCATTATTATCTAATCGAACGGGGTATCGGGCTAACCGTTTAGTTAAAGAAGCAATAATATCGCCTAGCGTTACCCAATCTCGCTGTAATTCAAGCTCGCCGTAACCCAACCGGGTCATATCAAGAAGGTTTTGAATATATTTATCTAGCCGCTTCGTTTCCATGTAAATACCGCTAACCAGCTCGTGCTTGTTGTCATCCGAAAGCACGCTTTGCTTATCGCGAAGCATTTCAGCAGACCCCATAATGGCACTCAGCGGAGAACGTAAATCATGTGAAACTGACGACAAAAGCGCGTTTTTTAACTGCTCCATTTCAGTTTCTAACTTTGCTTTGCGCAAAGATTCTGTTGTTATGATCTGCTTCCGAATTAATGATGCAGCGGGTGCCACCAGCAAGCTAAAAGCCATCATAAAAACTAACGTAATAATATCGTCTTGGGAGTCCACACGAAATGTAAATTGCGGGCTGGTAAGAAAGAAGTTAAAGCTCAAGAAGCTTATAATTGCCGTGGTGATCGCCGCAACTAACCCTCCCTGAACACCCACGAAAACAATTCCTGCAACATATAGTAATGAGATGTTGCCAATCGTTAGCCAAGGTAAAAACAAAGCTCCCAAAAGGGTCGCGATAACAACCCATGCCGCTCCTGCCGCAATCGCTTGTGGTGTGCCTTGTATCAAAGGAAAATAACGTTGCAATGACGGCTCCAGTTCATCAGAGGTAATCGGCAGAAACAATTGTGCTTTTATCAAGAATGGCCGCAGTTTTAGCAGAACTATTCTACCTATTCACTCATCGGCTTCTTCCGCTCCATTTCTTGCCGAAGAATTCTTTTTGTAGCGTCAGATTTATCATCAATGTAGCGAATAAATAGTTCGAAAATTACGTATAAAGCCAAACCTAATGCAGGCGCACCCGCCAAAAATGTACCGATAATGATAGTTGGTAACGTGGCAATATTTATTGGTCTTTTTAGGTTACGAAGTTCTAGCCAATACTCTTTATACATACTCACAAAAGCAGCTTTTTTACTTACTTCCACAATAAACCCATCCATTTGATAGTTGTTTTGCTAACTATGACACGAATCCTATGCAATCAGAATGCTTAAATCGCTCGGTTTGCTAACGATAAAAAACCTATGCTAACTTGATAGTACATTTGGTAGTAAATATTTTCGCCGTACTGAAAACGATTGTATTCAAAATAACTGGAGTGACATTAATATTGCTAAATTAAGGAGCACATAATATGGAATTTGTACCATTCGCATCAGGGGTGCTACTCATATCACTTCTCATCTTTTTAACACTATTACCGTTATTGGTGTGGTCATTTTGCCAAGAAGCACCTCGGCCATCATGGCAGTTAGCGATAGCGTTTATTCTCTGCCTTTTCCTGCCGACACTAGGCGTTCTCTTTGTTTTGATATATGTACTCAACATAGTGATTACACATAAGGCGCGAGTGAGGAATAAGTTGAAAGTTTCAAACTCCTGAGTACTTTCGAGAACCAGTTAGGCACTATTCATCGGTTACGTTCGGTAACGTAAGTGCGCGAATACCGGCTATTACGCCCACAACAATGAGTAGCACTAGCACAGCATAGGTTCCGGCTAGCTCATCCAGCACGCCGAGCAGCATGCCTAGTAACAGTAAAATACCAATCACGGTATTGCTTACGGCAGTGTATTGCGCCCGATTCTCTTGGTTGGCCATATCAACAAGGTAGGTTTTGCGGCCTACGCGCGCGCCATGATGAGCCACCGCAGCTAGGAATATTAAACCGCCACCCACTAATACTTGGCCAAGCCACGCCTGCGCGGTGAAATCAATAAACAAGGTGAGTGCCATTACCGCCGAGGCCATAAAGGCGGCAGCGGCCATAACATGGTTGCTTGCACTATCCGACCAACGCCCCCAGAAGCGCCCTGCCAACATGCCCGCTAAACCACTAGCGAGTAGCATACCGCCTAAGCCAGTAAGCTCTCCGGCGCTTTGGCGCTGGATCAGCACTACAATATAGGGTATCGAGAACGCGGAAGAAACGAGTAACGCTCGTGTAGCCACAAACTGGCCGAACTGCTTATCTTGCCAAATCAATGCTATCGATTTTATCGCCTCAGTTATCGCATTGCCGCCGCCAGCAGTAGCGCCTGGCGTTTCCGGAATACGCGCATAGCTTATTGCTGCCAGTAGCCACAGCACCGCAGCTCCCGCCAAAAGCGCAATGAAAAGCAAATAACTGCCTTCAACTTCAGGGGCGAATATAATAACCACAGCGGTAGCTAAGGTAAGCACCCCGGCGGTTGTTGCCGCTAAGCCCGTTAGCCTTCCACGGCGAGTTTTCGATATGGTTTTTCCCAACACATCTTTGCTTGCTACCGAGCAGATCCCCCGAGATAAACTAAAAACAATCAGCCATCCGATTACCCACCAACCGAAAGTTGTTGCGCTCGCTTGCCAGCCGAATAAGCCATAATCGCTGAGCATTAAAAAACCTGAGGCCATAAATAACAACGCCAGCGCTTGCCCAACACTGCCCGCAACCCAGAACCATTTTCGCACTGGCCGTTCGCGCATGCGTTGCGCAACAAAAAGCTGGGGAAGCAGCGATAGGGATTCCCGCAAAGGCACCAGCATACTAATGAAAAACGCCGGGGCGCCAACCACAGACAGCATCCACGGTAACACTAAACGCGCACTTACCAGCGAATCGCCCAATTTTGTGAGGGTTAATGATAAGAGGTGGAGCACAAATGATGTGGGCTGCTCGCCGCAGGCTTCATCAGGAATATCTTTGCATACCCGAGCATCTTCATCTTCCGCTAAGAATTGATACATACGATCGGTGATATCGTCCTGCGATTGTTTGCTCATTTTACGCTCCTCTAGCTATCTCCATCATTCGCTAACGCATTCTGCAATGCAAACCAAATGCGATTAATAAGCGCAATAAGGCGTATCCAATCACGCAGCTCCTCACGCGCTACCGGTGTTTCTGTTGCAGAATTGTAGGCTTCTAAAAACACCTCGATTTCATCATCATAAAAATCATTGATAACAATGGTGGAAGCTACATCGAAGCCAGGATGGCCATAACCGGCGTATTCCCAATCAATCACCCGCGGTTCTGGCTCGGGATAAACGTGCTCGGCGTTTAAATCGTGGTGGCAAAATACACGCGGCCCTATTTGCCAAGCCGCAAAAAGTGCTTTGTAACTTTCACAATCTTCGCGCGATTGGGCACCTAGTTCAGGATCTAACTCAGCTAAAGCATTACAGTACCCCAACACCCGCTTCCATAAAGACCATGGCTGAATATCGGGGGTTAGCTGATGAATTTGCTGTTGGATCTTACCTAATTTATGAGCGCGGTCTTGCGGATCGAATATTGCGGCAAGTGGCTCGCTCGATAACCATTCGGTAATCACAACGCCGCGCTCGCAATCAGAAAAAATAATGGCGGGCGCTATGCCAAGTTCCGCCAGTTTGATATCAGTTTCTACAGCTTCGCCGGTTACTCGGCCAAACGCGTTATCATGGGCGTATTGTTTTACTAAAAATCGATGCTCATCATTTTCAATACACCAAGTTGCGTTGGCAAGATCTCTGCCTACCGAACTCGTTTTCCAAACACCATGCACCGGCAAGTGGGCCAGACACCAGGTTGGAAATGCCATAGAATTTTATCCTTTTAGTAGCAGAATTAACTAGGTTGAGCATATGCCAAGTTTCGCTGAAAATCTTGGCGCCAGCGCCAATACCCTATTGCAGCCATTATTACATAAACAACAAATAACAACGCGGTGGCATGATAGCCCTTAACCCAAAAGAGGCCTATATATACTACATCAATCACTATCCAATATAACCAGTTCTCTAAAACCTTTCTGGCTACTAAAAAGGTAGCAAAAAAGCTAAATACTGTAGTGAGGGTATCAATGTAAGCCATATCGGCATTGGTGTAGCGATTTAATGTAAACCCGAGTACTAGGCTTACCGCCACGAGCGCGAGCGCCCAACAGGCATGCCACTGCCAACGAAGCTGGCTTATTTCTAACGTTTTATGAGTGTGCTCTCGGCCCCGCACCCAGCTCCAATAACCGTAGCCAGCCATAATGACGTAGAAAATCTGCAGCACAGATTCCATATATAAACGGCCAGTAAAGAATAAAACCGTGTAGATACTGGCACTAATCGCAGCGGCAGGCCAACACCAAAGGCTTTGCCGAATCGCCAAAATTACGTAGGCAATGGCTAAACAAACGGCTACTAGTTCTGCAGGCGAAGAGAGCGCGAGCAACTCCAATAATCTATCCATTTGGATTTAAATCGCGGTTTATGAATTTACACACCAGAACTTGTGGCGGAATCTGTTGATAAACCCGCTCCAGCTCATCGGTAAGGGTTGTCATCAACGTACGATACTCACCAAAAATCTGCGTGCTCATGGTATTCGTGTTTACGCTTAACTCTTTATGCTCCGCCAAACGCTCCACAAATTCTTGAATAACGGGGCGGTATTCTTCAGCTAACGGATACAAACTAATTTCGGCCGATAATTGCATGGTTATTTCCTTTAATTAGGGTGAGGAGAAGCCCCAGCTCACACATCCAGAGCCTCCCCCCGTACTGCAAATTTAGAAACGGTATCGAGCAGTAATACCTACCCGGCGCGGTTCACCATATTGCACATAGTTTTCAGGCGCATACTCTTTACGCGGATCATTTCCGAAGTAGAAACCACGCGTAGTGTAATCCTTATCAAATAAATTCCGTGCCCATAAGCTGAATTCCCAGTTTTGCCACTGGTAGTTCAAACGCGCATGAAACAACTGATAGCTTTCTGATTGCTCATCATGGCTGTTGGAATAATAGAATTTATCGCGGGCATCCATTTCTAAACGCAAGGTGAGGCCGTCGCGTAATAACAGCTCCGTGCCCAGATTCACTTGATAGCTCGGCGCATGTGCCTGATCGCGGCCCGCCAAGTTAGTACCGTCTTCCAGAACAAGATTATTTAATTCGGTTGCGAGCCAGCCAAGATTTAAAAATGCCCGCAATGAATCGCTTGGTACATAATCAAACTGTGCTTCAACACCGTAATTTTTTCCATCAGAGGCATTATCTAAGTATGAAACAAACACGGCGCTGCGTTCTACATAAGCATTCACTTGCATATCATCACGCCAGCTGTAAAAAGCGTTTAAGTGCACACGCAAGCTATGATCAGGTAAGAAAGCTTTGTAGCCAACTTCGGCACTGGTGAGATACTCCGGCGCGAACGTGGCGCGAGATTCTAAAAACTCGCGGTGATCTTCAAGATTACGATCTTCCACCCGGCCCAACGCTTCGCCATTTACACCACCGCCTTTGAAACCACGCGTAAGGCTAGCGTAAGCTTGCTGCATCGGCGCTAGGCTGTATTCCAAACTAGCACGGCCACCCAAAGCACTATCGCTTGGCGCTGCCGCAATGCCTCGGCTATCTAAATATTGGTTGCTGTAACGTTCCCAGCGCAAACCATAGGTTAAGCGCAAGCGCTCCGTAAGCATCTGTTGCAACTCGGCATACGCTGCGGTGCGTTCGGTATCGTAGGTGCTGGCAAATGGCGCATCGAGATAGGTATATTCGCGCGTTAAATCTTGCTCACGCTGTTGAAAGTAAGCACCCACTAACCAATCAGTTTGCACACCAAACAAGCTAATCGGGGCAGCCGAAAGTAGGCGAGATTCCAGCTCTAATTGATCACGCTCGCGGAAATAGGCATCAGAAGAATTGTATTCCCAATCGGGGCGAATACCCTCAAACGCCCAATCTTCATCAAAGCTATATTCCGAATCAGCCTGCAAGTAGCTCGCAAATAGCTGCCATTCATAAGCCGTTGCACCGGTATAAGTAGCCGCTATTCGGCCCGCATGGCTATCCAAAGTATCGCGGCCGGGCGTATCTGAAAGGGTTTCACGGGTGCGATCTAAACTAAACGCATCGTAGCCATTATCGATATCAAAACGATGATAAGTAAGCTGCAATACCCAATCATCGGTTACGTCCCAAACCCCGTTCAAACGCAAGGTTAGTTCATCAATATCTTGAGTATCTTTACGATTAAGGTGTATGTTCTCGATAAAGCCATCGCTTACATTCGAGTACAGCGAACCACGCACCGCCAAGTTATTGGTAACGCGATTACCAAAGGCAACGCCCGCCGCATACGAATTATAATTCGCCCACATGGTTTCTACCTGGCCCGATGGTGCATAGGTAGCTTCTTCACTTTGCAAATACACCATACCTGCCATGGCATCAGCGCCAAAACGAGTGCTTTGCGGCCCACGGAACACTTCAACTTGGCCGATATCAAATAATGTGCCGGCAGCCCCGAGGCCACTGTAGTTGATACCATCGATAACCAAGCCTACTGAAGGATTAATAGGATCAACAAATTGGCTGCGCTCGCCAATACCACGAATTTGAATAAAGCTAGCCCGTGAAGCGCCCGAAGCTAGATTCACGTTCGGTGCCATCATTAAGGCTGATTCTATATGCGCAGCGGCACGGTTATTCAAATCATGGGCAGATAAAACGGAAACGCTGGCGGCTACATCTTCGATGCCACGGCTGCGGAAATCGCCAGTAACCGTAATGCGTTCAATATCTTTTTTAATATCTGTAGATGATTCTTCAGCAACTGCAATAGAGCTCACAGAAAGTGCTGTAGAGAGTGCGGTAGCAACCGCGAGGGAAGTTCGAGTAATTTTCATTTGGGATCTCTTCTTTTAATAATGCTTTAAAGATGAGATCCGGTTAAACGTTGTATTGGTGAGATTATTGGCACTGTTTCGAGTTCGCCAACAATAGATGCTGATTACCAATCCCTACGCCAGTATTAACCGGATCAGGTACAAAGAGTTCACTACGTATCTCAGCCATCGCTTATAAAAAGCTAGGCACCCCTTTGGTAATTGTTGTCAGTTATTCACTGCAACGCCGCGCAGTATAACGAATGCGCGGCTCTTTGCAAGCTTCGTTATTCGCTTCGAGATTTATCATCACCCCAGTCAATCGATTGTTAAGATCTGTTTTAAGGTAAGCTCTCATTAGCGATTAATCGTCTTCGACGGCAAAATGTATGATTCCGTTTACCACCTCGCATCCATCCTTTTCATTTGCTGTTCGCGTAAACTGATCAAACGCAAGCAAAACACTAATACCGTTGTATTCTTGGAAATAATGGGCTGGTTCAGATTCGGGAGCACACGCTTGTAAAGCTGATGTGATCGAACGGTCACGCAAAAACTGGGAACTCCCAGAAGCTCCCGAATCTCCTTGAGCTTGAGTATTAAATGCGATTTCTACGATGCCATCTTCCTTGGAAAATTTTCCACTCGTTCCGTTACGTAAATAACTAAAACGCGCTAACAACCCTGTATCGGTGCGATCCGGGTGTGCTTGCACAAACACACCATGCGCTCCCTGTACTCGAAAATCTCCGGAATACGTATTTACAAGTAAAGCCGTAGTTTCATCAACTCCTACCGCGAATGGGGCTTCAGTAGCGATTTGTAAAGCGAGCAAACGCCCTTGCCGGCCTCGCTCAGAAAAATGCGTATCAAGAATGCCGAATGGAAATAAATCTAAACCACCCTCTCGGTTATAGGTTAGGCTATCGGCAGATACCGCAGGCTTACAACTATCAAAGCGAGCACAATCAGCTGCTGGAGGTTGCGTCATGGCGAATGCGCCTTCGCGTAAACCTGCGTCACTGCTTCCATTAGTGATCATTGGGTTACCAGACATCACCGCAGTTCCCGCGCTTGTGCCTCCGGCGATCATTTGCCCAGAAAAAACACGAGCACGAATGGAATTTAACCAATTTGTGGGGCTTCCATCAGGTTTGAAAAAGGCCTGCCGTGTTAACGATTGATCACCACCATTGATGAAAACCCCATGGGCTCTCTCAACTAGATCTAATAAGGATTCGGGATTTTCACAGGCTCTCTTTTGTATTTCAGCAAGCCACGGGTAAACTCGCTCACGCGCGAAAGATTGTTGATATTGTCCACGATATTCAGGCAACGCATCACATTCATTTGCTGCCACCGCGTGGCCGAAAGCAGCATCAATGGGTAACCACTCAGCACTGACCCCTTGAACTCGAAATGTTTCCAAGTAGAAATCTACCGCATCAAAGCTATCTCTCCCTGAAGCAGTAACAACCAATACTAATGGTTCCTGATTCTCAGCTTCAGCTAACTGTCTCGCTCGGTTTGCAAAAGTTAAAAATAGATCTGCGCCCTCAGGCTGCTTACTTAAATCCGGGCGACTGACTTCAGGAGCATCTTGCGCTTCGGAAGCCTGCAGATGATCACGAATTAAATACCATTGCGGAGTAGTAATGTCACGCCACAAGTTCGGATAAAGTTCACGGAAAAAAGCGCTAAAATCTGACATTGTCGTCGAATTGTCGGAAAACCTTCGCTTTGCAGCGTTCAACATTTCTGCCGTTTTTTGCCTCGTTTCCGAACTACCCGACCAGTTGCTTTCAGCCAAAATCCGTTGAATATTTTCCTCGCGAAAATCAGCATACGTAATTGTGCGCATAGTGGCTGAATCAATCCAACTTTCATCGGAGCACCTTCCCGCGGAGATACTTGAGCAAGTGTTCATCGAGCCACCGACCAACATTAAATTCCACTCAACTTTTTCGACATTTCCAGCGCTAGGTTCCGCTTCCGCAACTACCGTGAAAGTGAAAATAAATAATAGGGATAACAACCATTTGAATCTTTTTACAACAAACATATTCCTCACCAATCGGGGCTATATTCATAACCAATAAATTTATTTAAGAATGGTTTACAAAAAATTCACTTTGTTGACACTAAAAAAAACTAATGCTAAACCATATGTAAAGCCAATGTTGCAATTCGCTCGCTGGCTCTCTATTATTTATAGTTACAACTCACTCGGAGATAGCGCAAGCTTTTTAAATTATGCTGAAAAAAGCGATACGTTTATCAACCTACCACTATCAGAGTTTTTACCTCTCGGAGTGGTGGAACGAATAGGAACCCAGCTAACAATCTCTGTTTAGCTGCGGCGGCCTTGTGTCCATCGCCCAAATACTTCGCACGATTAATTAAATTTATTTTAATTCTAAATCTAAGCTAAGAATCGCCCGGAATCCCGGTTTTTGGGGTTAATCCGTTCGTATTCAGGCTATTCGCATCGAACTGGAGTTCATCCTCCAATTGTTCGAGTGCGCAAACTAATAATTAAAATCTGAGGTCTTTTATGAAGAACCGGAAACTACAACTGCCTTTGCTAGGCTTTTCTCTATCCGCATTAACACTTGCGATGGGGGGAGCTCTAGCGAACGAAGAGGACGAAAACACCACCCAAGAAGCGGAATCGAACGAAAAGGTTGAGCGTATTCAAGTAACTGGCTCCCAAATTCGCGGCGTTGATCTTGAGGGCGCACAACCGCTAATCACTATCGGTTTCGATGATATTCGAAACTCTTCAGCTACCACTGTTAGCGAATTGCTACGCGATGTAGGACAAACCCGAGGCGGTGAAGGCAGCTTTTCAACATTTTCTAGCGGCGCATTACAAGGCGATTCTCCAGTTGGCCAGGCAGCCGCTTCACTTCGGGGATTAGGTGCCTCATCCACTCTAACCTTGATAAACGGCCGCCGGGTTACGGGTAGTTCATTTGCAAACAACTTTGAAAATTTTGTTGATATCAACTCGATTCCGCTCTCGGCTATTGAGCGGGTTGATATTCTAGCTACTGGAGCTTCGGCCACTTATGGTGCTGACGCCATAGCTGGTGTAATTAACTACGTTCTACGTCGAGATTTCGAAGGCGCAGAAGTTAATATCAGTTACGGAAATTCAGAAGCAAGTTCAAACGATGGCAAGCTCAACGTTAACGTAATTGCCGGCAAGAACTATGGTGACACCAACATTACCGCATTTTTTGACTATTACGACCGCGAGCCTCTATACGACCGCGATAGATCTCGTACAGCAAATAGTTTCTTTCCAAGCCAACAAGGTATCTACCCTAGTTGGAATACCCGTTTCTTTGATGACGATGATTATGTTGAAGCAACCTGCCCAGATGATTTAAGTAAATCTGGTGCCTTTGGTGAATATTGTGAATACAACCAAAATGCCGTAATGCCTACGTACACCGCTTTAGAATCATACGGTGCTGGCATAATGCTAACCCACGAATTCGATTCGGTGACTTGGTTTAACGAACTTATGTTTTCTCGTACAGAAGCCTCGAGCAACTCAACTGCCGCACCATGGAGTGGTTACGATGTTTCGTTTGAACACCCGGATATGCCTGCTGAACTTCGCGATCGGTTCTTAGATTTATGGGATTCAATTGGTGAAGCGCCATTGGGCGAAATTCGTGGTTGGGGCCGATTTGCCGATGGCAGAACTATTAGCAATGAAACCGAAAGCCTACGTTTAGTTTCTGGATTGGAAGGCAACTGGGGAAGTTGGTTTTGGGAGGCAGCAGCGACCTACTCTGAGTCCAGCTCTGAGCAGCGCGCTATTGCAGGAATATACAACCGCGCGCGGTTTGAAGCAGCCCTTTTGGGCGAATTATGTGCTGATGGCACCACAAACTGCGCACCTGACGAAAACGGCTTGTGGTACAACCCGTTTGGCGGCCAAGCTAATAATTCTGAGCAGGTTCTTGGTTTGTTAGAGGAGCAATTACCCCGAAACGGTAACTCGAAATTATACGGTATTGATTTTCGCACTTCCGGTGATCTCTACGAAATGCAAAACGGTATCCTTTCTGCCGCATTCGGCGTTGAAGCTCGCCGTGAAGAGATTTCTGATAACCCGGATCCACTCGCGCGCGGCACGTTCGAGAACAATTATATGCCTGGTGTAATTGGATTCGGTTCAACGGGGGCGCAAGCGAGTCGTGACCAATGGGCTGCATTTGCCGAATTATTTATCCCAATTACTGAACGCTTAAATGCTCAAGTGGCCGGCCGTTATGATTATTATGACGATTTCGGTGGTGAGTTTAATCCCAAAATTGGTTTGCGCTACGAAGCTTCCGATGAGCTTGTTGTACGCACCTCTTGGGCGCAATCATTCCGAGCACCATCCTTAAGCCAAGTTGGTGCAGAAATTACGCTGAGTTCGTTTAATCTTGAATGTAAAGAGGCGTTCCGCGGAAATTATTGTGGCGATACTCAAATTGAAACAAATATCCTTACCAAGGTATTTGGTAACGAAGATCTCGAAGCAGAAGATTCCGAATCTTTCAGTGCTGGTTTTGCCTGGAGCCCTAATCGCGATATCACATTCACGGCTGATTACTGGCGTTTTGAACACAACAATATTGTAGGGGTAGATGGCGAATTTATGCTGCTTCGCAGTTTATCTGATCCGAGCTTGCGCTTCTGTGGTGAGTTACCGGCAAACGTTAGCCAAGGTATCGGTTTTGAAGAGTGTGATGAGAACGGTGTTGGTATTGTAACTAGCCGTCTAGCTGGAGATGTTCATCTTCAGCTTGAAAACCTAGGCAAACAAACGACCCAGGGTGTCGATTTAACCTACACCCAATACTTTGAAGTTGATGGTATTGCCAGCTTCACTTGGTTGGTAGATTTCACGCATTTACTCAACTTCGACCGCCAACTTTCACAAAACGCGGAAGAAGAAGCCCTCGCTGGTAGTTTCCGCTATCCGCGCACTGTCGTAACGAACACCTTACGTTGGGATCGAGAAGAATGGTTTGGTAATTTGCGCGTACAATACACCAGTGGCTATGACGACGATATCGAAGCGTTTCAACAATCCGACCTCGATCGCTTAGGTATTAGTGCCAATCGCAAAGTACCAAGCTGGACGAAAGTGAATGCAACCGTTGGCTATGAAATAAGCGAAAACATTACACTTCGTTTCAACATCGAAAATCTGTTTGACCGTCAAGCGCCCTTTGCCTATGGCACAAGTGCGAACGTTGATCATTTTAACCACGATACCATGGGGCGCTTTTATCGCTTAAGCGCTACGTATCGGTACTAAGCTAAAAGGTTAGAAAATAAACACCCTAGAGCACTAAAGTTCTCTAGGGTGCTTTAATTTAGTACCCTATCATAAAGCAAGATGCCACTTTTAAGTGAGAGTTCTATGCAACAACAACAGCGGCGAATGCCCGATACGTTCGTTATTCTTTTCTTCGTGGCACTTCTTGCTGCTGCGCTTTCATGGTGGATTCCCGCAGGCGAATTCAGCACGGAAATAGTAGAACGAGAAACGCCTACAGGCGTGCAAGAGCGCGAAGTTTTAATAGCTGATTCGTATCGAATAGCTCCGCAAGAAGGTGGCTTTAGATGGTTCGCTGAGGGTGGTGAAATAGGCCTTGCCAATATTCCATTCGAAGGGATGGTTTCTGGTTCAAAGTGGGGTGCCGCGATTGGCGTAATGGCCTTTATTCTCCTTGTCGGTGGCTCGTTTGGAATTATCGTAAAAACCACAAGCATCGAACGCGGCATACTCGCGCTAATACATCGAACGCAACGCTATGATCAACTATTCTTGATTCTACTTTTCTTAGTCTTTTCGCTAGGCGGGGCCGTTTTTGGAATGGGTGAAGAGGCCATAGCTTTTTGCTTGGTATTGCTGCCGGTAATGACAAAGCTCGGATACGATAAAGTTACGGTAGTTTTAGTAACCTATGTGGCCACGCAAATAGGTTTTGCTACTTCTTGGATGAACCCATTCAGTGTTGCCATAGCCCAAGGGATTGCCGAAGTTCCATTACTTTCGGGTGCAGGTTTTCGTATGGTGGTATGGCTATTGCTTACAACCATCGGGATTGCCTATACCCTGCGTTATGCGAACCGCACGCGCAATCGAGACGCCGTGAAAAGTTTAATGCCAGCGGAATCAATCAATACCAACCCGGAAAATACGGATGAGTTGCGCCAACCATTCACTACCCTTGATACCGTAATTCTGAGCGTTTTCGCACTCGGTATGGTTTGGGTAGTTTGGGGCGTGGTGGCTCGCGGATATTACATACCCGAGTTAGCTAGCCAATTTTTTGTAATTGGCATTGTTATCGGCTTATTGGCTGTGTTTGGTAATCGCTTTCGAGCGAATGATATGTCCGAAGCTTTTGTAAAAGGTGCTCAAGATCTATTGCCGGCGGCACTTATCGTGGGCTTTGCAAAAGGTATCATTCTTATTCTCGGCGGCGGCGAACCCGATGCACCCTCGACGTTGAATACTCTACTTTACTACGCAGGCTCGAGTTTATCGGGAATGTCGGAACATGTAGCCGCAGTGAGCATGCTGTTGTTTCAGGGCGGTTTTAACTTCTTCATGACATCGGGTTCCGGGCAAGCCGCACTCACTATGCCCATTATGGCACCCTTATCAGATTTAGCCGGTGTGAGTAGGCAAACTGCAATACTAGCCTTTCAACTTGGTGATGGCTTAACCAATATTATCGTTCCAACATCTGCAGCACTGATCGGGTGTTTAGGCGCGGTAAAATTAGATTGGGCGTCATGGTTAAAAGCTATTTGGCGTTTTCAAGTTCTACTCGGTGTTTGCTGTATCGCAATTATGCTGGTAGCCGTTATTACAGGATATAAATAACTAATGCTTACTTTAATTAAAGGGGCCGAAGTTTACGCGCCCGAATACCTTAATCGTAAAGATATCCTTATCGCTGATGGCCGCATCGCTGCCATTGCGGAAAACTTGGAAATCGACATTTCAGGGGTGGAGATTGAAACTGTTGATGGTAAAGGTTTATATGCCTTTCCTGGCTTTGTAGATCCGCTTGCACATATCACTGGTGGCGGTGGTGAAGGTGGCTTTCATACTCGTACCCCAGCAATGGAATTGACCGATGCTTCGATGTTCGGTGTTACCACTTTGGTGGCAGGTTTAGGTACCGATGCGACCACTAGAACATTGCCAGATATGCTCGCAAAAGCACACGGGCTCTGCAACGAAGGGCTTAGCATATATTGCTATACAGGTTCTTATGAAGTTCCAATTCGAACTCTTTTAGGCTCGGTGCGCGACGACATAATGATGATCGATAAGTTTATCGGCGTTGGCGAAGTGGCGATTGCTGATCATCGAGGTTCGCACCCAACGGTTCATGAGTTGGCTCGGATAGCTGCCGAGGCGCGAGTAGGTGGAATGCTCAGTGGTAAACGCGGCATTGTATTTCTTCATGTAGGTGAAGATGAAGACAAGCTAAATTTAGTTCGAAATGTAACTGAGAATTTTGCGGTTCCCATCACTCAGTTTTATCCAACCCACATGAACCGCTCGGCCGAGCTGCTTCGTGATGGCTATGATTTAGCTAAAAAAGGTATGGTAATGGATGTAACGGCTAGCACTACACCAGAACTATTAGCTCAAGGGGAATTAAGTGCGGCGGCGGCATTAGCACAAGCTTTGCAGGATGGTATTGCTCACACTCAAATAAGTTTTAGTTCTGATGGCAATGCAAGCCTTCCCGATTTCGATGAAAGCGGAACATTAGTTGGGCTACAAGTGGGTCAAGTGCGTTCGGTTTACGATGCCTTTGTAGAAGCGGTTAACAGTTACGATATCGATATTTCAATTGCTTTGCACGCGGTTAGTTCAAACGCTGCGCGCTACCTCGGGCTAAAAAGAAAAGGTGCGTTAGCTGCCGGAGCTGACGCTGATATCGTTTTGGTGAAGCGTGATAGCCTAGCGATTGATTCCGTTTGGGCTAATGGAAAGCGCTTAGTTGGTGGAGGGAAAGCTCTCGTAAAATCTACGTTTTATCGAGAGCCATAACGGTTAGATATATGCCAAGGCATCGCCAAAGAGCTGTTCTTTAGGCAGGCCTTCGGCGTTAAACGCATCGCGCGCCACTCGAACCATTTCAAAACGGCCGGCTATATACACATCGTAGTCGGTCAGGTTTTTCACAGTTTCTAGCACCGCAGGAATGAGTAATCCCTGTATTCCTGGCCAGCTTTCGTTATTCACTTCCTCGGCCACCGGCACATAGTGAAAACGCGAATCACCTGCTGCCAGTTGTTGCAGCTCTTCATGCATGTATAAATCACTGGCCTTGCGCCCGCCCCAAAATAACGTAATCGGCCGCTTATTATCACTGGCCAAGTGCGCTTGTAAAATCGACCACGTATATGAAAAACCGGTACCACCGGCAACCAGCAACAACGGCCGCGTACTGCCCGCGAGATAGCCGGCATCACCGCTTGGTAGATTGATAGTAAGTTTGCCCTCAGCTCGAATTTTTTCAATAACTTCCCAAGCGTAGGGGTTTTCTGCCGTAGCACCAATATGCAATTCAACGAAATCAGTTTCCGCTGGCGTGGAAGCTATCGAAAAAGGCCGCATATCGCCTTCGCCCATCACCACCATTAAATACTGGCCTGGCACAAACGAAATAGGTTCTGGCAATTCTAGCTCTACCAAAAATACAAACTCACTAACCGCTTCACAGCGGCGTACCTTACTATCAAATACTGGCATAAATTAAGAATCCAAAATTCCGAGGTCGTCCCAAAGATCATCAATACGTTTTTTTACGTTCTCATCCATTATGATTGGCGTGCCCCACTCGCGATCGGTTTCGCCCGGCCATTTATTGGTGGCATCGAGGCCCATTTTTGAACCGAGGCCAGAAACCGGCGAAGCGAAATCAAGGTAATCGATTGGCGTATTCTCAATCATTACCGTATCGCGTGCTGGGTCCATGCGCGTGGTAATGGCCCAAATAACATCTTTCCAATCGCGAGCGTTTACATCGTCATCGCACACAATAACAAACTTGGTGTACATAAACTGCCGCAAGAAACTCCACACACCGAGCATTACGCGCTTGGCGTGCCCAGGATATGATTTCTTCATGGTTACTACGGCCATTCGGTAGGAACAGCCTTCCGGCGGTAAATAAAAATCTACAATCTCTGGAAATTGCTTTTGCAAAATGGGCACAAACACTTCATTCAAAGCCACACCCAAAATTGCTGGTTCATCGGGTGGCCGGCCGGTATAAGTGCTGTGATAAATTGGATCTTTACGGTGAGTAATATGCGTTACCGTAAACACTGGAAATTCATCTACTTCATTGTAGTAACCGGTGTGATCGCCATACGGCCCTTCCGGTGCAGTTTCGCCCGCTTCAATATAACCCTCAAGCACAAATTCTGCGTGCGCTGGCACCTGCAAATCATTGCTTAAGCATTTCACTACTTCGGTTTTGCTATCGCGCAACAGCCCGGCGAACGCGTATTCCGATAAGGTATCGGGCACCGGCGTTACCGCCCCTAAAATAGTAGCCGGATCAGCACCGAGCGCTACCGCAACCGGAAAGCGTTTGCCCGGATTTTGTTGGCAAAACTCACGAAAATCCAAGGCACCACCACGGTGGCTGAGCCAACGCATAATCAGCTTATTCTTCGCAATGAGCTGCTGCCGGTATATCCCGAGATTCTGACGTTTCTTTTGCGGCCCACGAGTAACCGTGAGGCCCCAAGTTACTAACGGTGCCACATCACCTGGCCAACAATGCTGAATTGGAATATTGTTCAGATCTACCGCATCACCTTCAATCACCACTTCTTGGCAAGGAGCCTTCTTCAATACTTTCGGCGCCATACTTAACACTTTCTTCAGCAGCGGCAATTTGCTCATGGCATCTTTAAAGCCAGCCGGCGGCTCGGGCTCTTTCAAATACGCTAAAAGCTTGCCTACATCGCGCAATGCCGCAACATCGGTTTGCCCCATACCCATAGCAACCCGCTCTGGGGTGCCAAAAAGGTTGGCAAGCACCGGAATATTATGGCCTTTCGGGTTCTCAAAAAGTAGCGCAGGGCCGCCCGCTTTCAGGGTACGGTCGGCTATTTCCGTCATTTCTAAATACGGATCGATCTCTTGAGAAATGCGTTTTAAATCACCACGCGCTTCAAGTTGCGCAATAAAGTCACGTAAATCACGATATTTCATGCAAACTGCCAATTCAGTGAAGAGTAAATGAAGTATATCAGTTTCGCCGCAGCAATCATCCGCCAATGTTTCAGCGAAACACCAAGAGTTATGTTGCGAACGTTATCAAAACGATAGGATTAGTGATACATACGTGGCGGGCGAGATTAAAGTTTTCGGCAAATACCTATCGGGGGCTAATCTGAATTATCTACCGTCAGTTGAGTACGCAAAACAGGCGATATAGAAAACTGAAACTTCATTGAAACTGTAATGCCATTTCAGGGAAATGGTCAGCGGCACCAGAACCCGCTGGCAGTATCCAAGCGGTCGAGTCCATCGTAGCTCATCGTCATGGAGTTGTCGCTGATAACCCCATCAGTGATACTCGTGATTTAACCGTACTCCATTAATTCACGCTGAGAATCTCGCTGTTTCTTATTTTGATAAAAGTCATATTTCCTTGAATCCTGCCTTTATCTAAAAACACCCAATATAGCTCTTTATCTCTGGAGTCTTGTCGCAAAAAAAGTACAAGCGAGTAGTCATCTTTGCCTATTTCAAGTTCAGCTGTATTAATAGGATGAGAGCCGCTCATTTTCGATTGTGTTCGATTTGCGAAGACGTCTGATAAGTACTCACGCACATCCTGTGGCGCTGCAACACCATCAATTGTAACCATGGACTGTGGATTTCGCAGTTCCGTTATCACGTAGTGAAAAAGGAAATATCGGCTAGTAAGCTGGAGCGAAAAGGAAATGACAATTAATGTAATCATATAAGGGGCTAATTTCCTTACTGGTCGCAATTTCCTATTCTGGAAAGAATAAGTAAAAAGAGTCAAAAAAATTAAAAACAAAAATGCGACAAAGATAAAAAAAATTAAAAACTTACTAAAGCTTTCTATCATTAATTGTGAAAAACTCATAAAGACTATTGCTCCTGATTTTCGTTTTTTACACTTATAGGAAGAACCCAAGTACGAATGATGTTACCCGATGCATGAAGTGGAGCTCTGGGGCCAGCGGCTACTCCAAAACCTACGTATCCCTCACCCGCTATGGAAGTACCTGACAAAAAACCCGCACCGACCGTGGTTAACCCTGCATAGCCTTCTAAATCAGTGACATAACTTGCATTGTTCTTGTGACTCCAACATCCACTCCAGCATTTGGCGTGCCGCCTCCTCCACCAAGCAAAAAAGTAAAACTCTGACTCTCTTCCAGCTGAGTCAATATACTTATACGAATTATTATTCCCATACGCATACCGATTGAACATCATCGGATTACTGGCGCTGAACCCAACCGGGTCATTCGAATAAAACCGGCCTATCACTGGGTCGGAATACCGTTGCTGCATATACGTTAGCTGAAAATCATCATCTTCCAAGTGGCCGGTGTAGCCAGGTTGGTTATCGTTCGGTTGGTTATTGGAATGCCACGCAACTAACTGGTCACCTAAGTAAATATAGTCGGTTATCGCACCATTCTGAATCGTGCTGATTAACCTGCCTTGCTGGCTATATAAACTATAGGTTTTGCTGCCACTGTTATTTTTCATGATGCGGCGACCATGGCCATCGTACAGGTAACTAATACTGCCGGAGCCTGCGAGCCTACCTGCGCGGTTAAACGTGAAACTGCGTGTGCCGTTGTTCTCTACATTACCCCGCGTATCGTAGCTAAACGAGCGGTTTAATGCGCCAGTTACGTTGGTTAAACGATTAGAGGCTCACTTCCGAATTCCGCCATAACGCTTTAGCTCTTCTAACACAATAATCATTATTGCACAGGTAGATTACTATAATTCTTAGATTAGTTCGGACTTAATCTTAGTCTGCCACTACAGGAAGTTCAAAGAACCTTTTTCTTCTAAATATCTCTATCAATTTATCGTCTTCGAACCGAAGTTTAATTACATCAAGATAACTACCATTAATATAGAAAGTCCAAGTATCCTCCTGCATAAATTCAGCTTCACCTGAAAAATTAAAGAGTGGCTCAACCAAAATCATGAAATCCGGGTCGGTCGCCAAGTACCCTGATGCTGATTCAGTTACTTTAACTACAATAAAGATCCTGTCCCCTCTAGATTTGTACTCAGAAAGGAAAGAAGGCAGCTTTTTATAAGCCTCTAACTTTGCATCCCCAATAGTCAACCCGTGTTTATCACCGATTCGCAATGAGCTCTCATAGTTATTAGTTAAATAAAATACGGTTATAATTATTGCTACAATTACAAGCCACAGAATAGCTTTCACTCTCAGCACTCCAATTTAACGACTTCATTCTTTCTTTAGTTTTTCAGAATCAATCCGGGCATTCTTCCTGAATCTATTAATGCACAACCACTATCTCACATGCAATTAGCTAGAGTTTAAATCTATCTAGAATCTTTATCTTATGGCTTTCGGAAATATTAAATTCAGAGGTTTTCCATAAAAAGCCTAGTAGGCATGTTCTCGATAGAAGATTTGGAGAAGTCAAAATTTAAGAAATACTCCCTTAAATCTTCAATTCTGACTCCAGATTCACATTCATCCTGGCCTACCTCAGTTACAAATAATGGAGAGTCATTTTCGTTGTATGGGCTAAAATCTTCCCCACAAATCATCCAATCAAGCCCGTTATCGCTGCCAGAATAGCTAATCTTTCTCGTTAGAGCCGCTACATGCACGTCATTTAGCTTCACTAGAAATACGTAAACATAACCGTCCGTTAAATAATCAGGCCAACTACTTTTGCTCTCAAAACCATAAAACTCAATATCATCTCCAATGAAGTCACCATATATTAATTTGTCAATGTAGTATGTTATTTTTAAAGCTCGCGGCCCCTCACTCAAGACAATGGATTCTGAACTCCGCGGGTAGATTAGATCACCATAAGAGCCTTTTTGACTTTCAACAGAAATAGGAGCTCCGATAAATATAACCGGCTCCCCTATTTGAACATTCGCTAACTCCGATGTGCGATGTTGAATAAAGGATGATGACATTGATATTAAACTCAATAATATTACAAAATTCATTTATTATATTCCTTGAGTTGTGTGCCAAAACTTTAATTTTGAATCGTTACGTCATACGGACTTAAGTTGTAATGCCCACTACGAAGGCATTTATAAAACCCTAGCTTTATCAAAGTGGCCCTCACAGCGATCTGGTTCATTGAGTTAATCTGAACTTTTTCTGTCTTTGCTCTTCGCTCTAAGCCCAAAAGTAGAAGACCAACGTGGAATTCATCAACACCACCTTACAGTTCCACACCTTTAAATAACTCTGATGGGAAGCAGTCAATTTCTCCTGAAGCATAATTACAAGCTCTAAATGTCGATAAAAACAGCTCCATAGAACTTCTATCATCGCTCTTTATTTGGATTCTCAAATCTACCTTATGGCCACCATCACTTTGATTTTCAATAAAAATTCTATGCTCGGTTGAACCTATTTTTTCTGCAGATATGAGATACCCATCTATTGGCTTTTGAACTAGGTAGGCATTTGAATAATCAAACCTTTCAGGATGTCTTCCATGATAAATCATTACATAATCACCACTAGTAAGATGAACTTCGTGAATCCTGAAATCCGCTCTTTTCACCATCGTATATTTGTCGCCATTTTTAATGTCAAAACATGCAAAATGCGTATATATCGAACAAAAAGAACTTTTCTCTTCTGAAACAGCAGGTGGTGACAAGAAAAAATTTAATAAAATAATAAGGCATACGCACTGAATTAATCTCATCCACTAATCCCTTCTAATCCAAGCGGTAAAAGCCTAGCAGCCGGCGGAAAAACATAGCGCGTGTATTCGCCATTGAGTAGATACTGCTTTTGAGTACAAGTTAGAATTTTATGTACAGGTGGTATGAAAAGTAAACAAATATGATTCCGACTATCAAATCAAAACTCGAATCCGCGGCACAAAAAAACCGCCCTACTTACCTTCTATGCTGGTTGTTCCAACACTAAAGACAAGTAGAGCGGTTTTCGAGTAACGCGAGAAGCTTACTTCGAACGCTTCATTGAATCGAAGAATTCGTCGTTAGTTTTCGTCATTACCAAGCGATCAATAAGGAATTCCATCGCTTCGATTTCACCCATTGGGTGTACGATTTTGCGCAGAATCCACATTTTTTGAAGTTCATCTGGCGTGGTTAATAACTCTTCGCGGCGGGTACCCGAACGATTGTAATCAATAGCTGGGAATACACGTTTTTCTGCGATTTTACGGTTTAAGTGAAGTTCCATGTTACCGGTACCCTTAAACTCTTCGTAAATTACTTCATCCATTTTTGAACCGGTATCAATCAATGCCGTTGCAATAATGGTTAAGCTTCCGCCTTCTTCAACATTCCGTGCCGCACCAAAGAAACGCTTCGGTTTGTGTAATGCGTTGGCATCCACACCACCGGTAAGTACTTTACCTGAGCTTGGAATAACGGTGTTGTAAGCGCGCGCTAAACGGGTAATTGAATCAAGCAAAATCACCACATCTTTCTTGTGCTCTACCAATCGTTTGGCTTTTTCAATAACCATTTCAGCTACCTGCACGTGGCGGCTAGCGGGTTCATCGAAGGTTGATGCAACTACTTCGCCTTTCACCAAACGGTGCATATCCGTTACTTCTTCTGGGCGCTCATCAATTAGCAATACCATGAGTTCGCACTCAGGGTGATTCGCCGCAATTGATTGTGCAATGTTTTGCAGTAGTAACGTTTTACCGGCTTTTGGTGGTGCAACAATCAAACCACGTTGACCTTTACCGATAGGCGAAGCTAAATCAAGAATACGGGCCGTGATATCTTCAGTAGAACCATTGCCTCGTTCCATGCGCAAACGCTCGTTTGCATGCAGTGGCGTTAAGTTCTCGAACAAGATCTTGTTGCGCGAGTTTTCTGGCTTATCAAAGTTTACTTCGCGAATTTTCAATAGCGCAAAGTAACGCTCACCATCTTTTGGCGGGCGAATTTTACCGGCTACGGTATCGCCTGTGCGCAAGTTAAAGCGCCGAATTTGGCTTGGCGATACATAGATATCATCAGGGCCAGCAAGGTATGAAGAATCTGCTGAACGTAAGAAGCCGAAGCCGTCTTGGAGGATTTCTAATGCACCATCACCAAAGATATCTTCGCCACTTTTAGAGTGTGCTTTTAAAATCGCGAAAATAATATCTTGTTTGCGCAAACGCGCCATGTTCTCAAGGCCCATCTCGGCGGCGAGGTTTACCAGTTCGTTAACGGGCTTATTCTTTAATTCGGTTAGATTCATAGTTTGATTGGTTTTCAAGGTTTTTGGATGAGAGCAACAAAGATTGATGAGCGCTTAATTTGCATAAGGTTAACTCACTTGCACGCTAAATTGTTAGCGCCCAGCAATGTTGCGTTTATAGTATTTAAATTCGTTTCTAAGCTTCCTTTCGCGAGTTCCGTTGTTTAAACGCTTTACGTGATTTTTCGGATCTGCATACATGATAAATAACATTTATGACAAAATCGAAAAGGCGCAAGCTCGAACTATCGAAAAAGTGTAATTCAAATATTCGGATTTCAAGTCTGCAACGGGCTCGTTCACAGACAGCAGCGAGTAGGGATTAAATGCTGCGGATTAAAAATAACACTAAATGCAAAAATCGTCCAGTTTTTAAACGCCCTTCCGCATTTACTTGCAATCTATGCAAACGGAAAGGCGTTTTTTTATGCTTAAACGTGTTCGTTCAAGAACTCAGCTAACTGAGTTTTAGACATTGCACCTACTTTGGTGCCAACTACTTCGCCATTTTTGAACAGTAACAGGGTAGGAATACCGCGAATACCGTACTTCGGAGGAGTTTCGTTGTTATGATCGACATTAAGCTTGCCAATTTTCAGCTTACCGGCGTATTCTGCTGCCACTTCATCGAGAATTGGCGCGATCATTTTACATGGTCCACACCACTCGGCCCAGAAGTCTACTAAGACCGGTTGATCAGCATTTAGTACGTCTGCTTCGAAGGCTTCGTCGCTTAGCTGAACAATATTGTCACTCATGTTGCATCTCCAATCGGTTGCATGCGTGGGTATATTTTTAACGCATTGCATTATATTCTGTTTTTTAATACAAGTCTAAACCTGTTAAACTTGAAACCTATGACTACAAAACATTTAACTGAAACCCAATTCGCCGAATTGGGATTGCATCCTAAAGTGCTAGATGCCTTAAAGCAAATCGGCTATGAGTACTGTACCCCAATACAAGCAATGAGCTTGCCTATTGCCGTACAGGGAAAAGATGTGGCCGGCCAAGCACAAACCGGCACTGGGAAAACTATCGCGTTTCTCGTCGCATTATTCAACCATTTAATGACTCACCCACAGCGTGTACCGGGAGAAACCCAACCACGCGCTCTGGTAATGGCACCTACGCGAGAACTTGCCGTTCAGATCGCTAATGATGCCGAAGCTATCGCAAAAAGTTGCGGGCTAAAGATGTCGGTAGTTTATGGTGGTGAGGGTTACGATTCTCAACGCGCTGAACTTCAAGAGGGCGTTGATGTACTGATTGGTACATGTGGCCGCCTTATCGATTACTTCAAGCAAGGCGCTTACAAGCTGAACAATATTGATGTTGTTGTGCTCGATGAAGCTGATCGTATGTATGATTTAGGCTTTATTGATGATGTTCGTTACATGCTGCGAGCCATGCCACCTGCCGAAGAGCGTTTGAACTTATTATTCTCAGCTACGCTTTCATTCCGCGTGCGTGAACTTGCTTACGAGCAAATGAACGACCCAACAAGCGTTGAAATTGAACCGGAGCAAATGACCGGTGCGCGCATCGAAGAAGAATTATTTTATCCTTCGAAGCCGGAAAAAATTAAGCTTCTGCTTACGCTAATTGAAGAAGATTGGCCTGATAAAGCGATTGTGTTTAGTAACACCAAGCATGGTTGTAGTTATGTGTATCACTGGCTCTTAGCGGATAAACATCGAGTGGGCTTACTTACGGGTGATGTTCCGCAGCGTAAACGCCTCAAAATACTCGAAGATTTCACGTCTGGTAAAATTGATATTCTAGTTGCTACCGATGTAGCGGCTCGCGGCTTACATATTCCTGCGGTTAGCCATGTGTTTAACTATGATTTACCAGACGATTGTGAAGATTACGTACACCGTATTGGCCGTACTGGCCGTGCCGGCGCAAGTGGTAAAGCAATTAGCTTCGCCTGCGAAGAATACGTATATAATTTACCTGCTATCGAAAGCTATATTCAGCACGAGATCGGGGTAACTAAGTACGATTCTGAAGCGCTGTTAAGTGATTTAAAACGCCCGCATATTCCACAGAAACGGCGTTTACAAAGCGGCAGAGATGGCCGGCGCAGTTCAGGCCCACGCCAACGCCGTAGCTAAATCACGAACAATATTTTTTAGCTAAAATATTGAATGCATAAGGAGCTCGGCCAATGCGCTCAACGGATTACTACGCAGCTATTGATTTAGGTTCAAATAGCTTTCATATGTTAGTAGTTCGGGTAGTGGCGGGCTCCGTGCAAGTTGTTTCCAAGATACGCCGCAAAGTGCGCCTTGCCAGTGGTTTAAAATCCGATGGAAGTTTAGATTCTGCAGCGCGCGAACGCGCTCTGCAGTGCCTTGCCATATTCGCGGATCGAGTAAACGATATCGCGCCCGAAAATATTACTGCGGTTGGCACTGCTACTTTGCGTAAGCTCAAAGACAGCGACCCTTTCCTTACCCAAGTGCGTGAAACGTTGGGTCATCCATTGCGAATTATTTCTGGCGAAGAAGAAGCCGCAACTATTTTCCAAGGTATTGCGCACACTACAGCCCACCATGGCCGCATGTTAGCCATAGATATTGGCGGCGCCAGTACTGAACTTGCGCTTGGCCAAGGGTTTCAGCCAAACATTCTACGCAGCCTCGATTTTGGCTGCGTTACCTGGATAAATCGCTTCTTTCCCGATAATAAAATTGCGGAAGCAAACTGCGCCGCAGCTATTCAAGACGTTGAAAACATCGTAAACGAGCATGCCGAGCCTTATAAAGAACATGGCTGGGATATTGGCCTTGGCGCTTCCGGAACGTTTAAAGCGTTGCAAGAAATTGCCCTTGAGCGGCGCATGCCAGAACGCATAACGCTGCCATGGTTAGAACAGCTACTCACTGAATCCATTCAACATGGCGACATTAATGCGCTGAATTTGCATGGATTAAAAGAAAGCCGCAAACCTACTTTTATTTCTGGCCTGTGTATTCTTATCGGTATTTTTCGTTCGCTCGGTATCAACACCATTGAAGCCACCGAAGGAGCCCTTCGTGAGGGCTTGATTTACGGCATGTTGGAAGAGTTGCAGCACCCTGATGTGCAACTACGCACTCTAGAAAGCCTTGCGCGCACCTATCACCTCGATCAACAGCAAGCGAAGCGCGTGCACGAACTAGCGCTAAAATATTACCAGCAAGCGCCCGCAGCGTGGTGCGATATTGCTGAAGAAGAAGCCATTAATTTACTGCGAGCTGTGAGCTATCTACATGAAATTGGCTTAAGTTTGAGCTACCAACATGCCAGTTCGCACGGCCATTACTTGTTGGCGAACAGCAATTTGCCTGGTTTTAATGCTCGGCAACGCGAAAATTTGTTGAAATTGGTACAGGCGATAGCCGGTATTATTGATGACGATGAACAGCCTGAAGCGCTGCCAGAGCATTTATCGTTAGCGCGTTTAGCCCGTTTGTTGCGGTTAGCTGTGTTGGCCTGCCAACGCCGAAACGATGCCATGATTGCCGAAGCAAGCCTAAGTATTGATGAGAATGAAATTACGCTGAATTTTGCGGATGGGTTTCTTGAAAATAACCCCTATCTTTATAGCCTGTATTGCACGGAAAGTGCCTGGCAAGAAGCGTTTGGTGGTCTACGCTTAAGTTAATGATTAGGTGAACCACCAAACTATTTTATATTGTTTCTGCTATTTCTTTGCCAAATCTTGCGCCACACGTTTAGCAAAATAGGTGAGAATGCCATCGGCACCCGCTCGCTTGAACGCTAATAATGATTCGTGAATGGTTGCTTCACCTAACCAACCATTTTCAATGGCCGCCATGTGCATCGCATATTCACCACTTACTTGATACGCGAAAGTGGGCACTTTGAACGTTTCTTTCACCCGGCTAACCACATCTAAATAAGGCATGCCCGGCTTCACCATGACCATATCGGCGCCTTCTTCTAAATCCAATGCAACTTCATGCAATGCTTCATCAGAATTCGCTGGGTCCATTTGATATGTTTTCTTATCGGCACCTTTCAAGTTACCGGCAGAGCCTACCGCATCGCGGAAGGGCCCGTAATAATGCGAAGCATACTTTGCTGAATAAGCCATAATTTGCACATTCACATGCCCCGCCATTTCTAGCGCTTCACGAATTGCGCCAATACGCCCATCCATCATATCCGAAGGGGCAATAACATCGGCACCCGCTTCGGCATGTGAAATCGCCTGTAACTTCAGAATTTCGGTGGTAATGTCGTTTAATACGTAGCCATCATCGTCGATAATGCCATCTTGACCGTGGCTCGTGAATGGATCGAGGGCCACATCGGTCATGATGCCTATTTCAGGAACCGCAGCTTTTACCGCTCGCACCGCCTCTTGGGCTAAGCCATCAGGATTGTATGCCTCTTCCGCCATCAACGATTTAGCTGACGCCGGTGTTACCGGAAAAATAGCAATCATCGGAACGCCAAGTGCATGTAACTCTTTTGCTTCCGCAACTAACAAATCAATGGATACACGCTCAACACCCGGCATAGAAGGAACAGCTTCACGCTTACCTTCTCCCGGTAAAACAAACATGGGATAAATTAAATCTGCCGCGGTTAACTGATTTTCAGCTACCAAGCGCCGGCTAAAATCATGCCGACGAAGACGACGAAGACGACGAACTGGAAAACCACCGTATGGGTACATCACTTTATCTCCACTTTCATATATCTTGGGTGTTAGCTTGCGTAATTCTTAGGCTGCGAGCTTTCTAAGTAGCCTATTTCTCAGGTAGCTAGGCTGAGCATGTTTCGGCCCTGATCTTTGGCCGCATATAGGGCTGTATCAGCAGCCTCCACTAAATCGGTTGCATTATCCATGGTATCTTCTAAAACTGCCACTCCAGCGCTTGCCGTAACGTTAAGCGGTGGCGCTTTTGCACCGCTAATATTCACAAACGGCTTCTCGCTGATAGCCTTTAAAAAGCGATCAGCAACAACTTCGGCAGATGCGAGCTGAGTGGCGGGCAATATCACTGCAAACTCTTCACCGCCATACCGGCAAACCGCATCGTTTGCTCTGGTGGCTAAACTTTGCAAGCGTTGCGCAAACTCAATTAAAACAGCATCGCCAGCTTGATGCCCATGGGTATCGTTTAACGGTTTAAAATGATCAATATCCAACAAAATTAAAGCGAGCGGGGTACCTGAGCGGCGGCTACGTTGAAACTCCTCACGGATACGCGTATCAAAGAAGCGGCGGTTGAATAATTTAGTTAAACCATCTTCATTGCTCTGCCGTTCGAGTTCAGCATTGGCTTTTTGCAATGATTCGCTTACTTCCTGCAGTTCTCGGGTTCGATCCTCAACTCGCACTTCGAGCTCTTCGTTAAGCACGCGTTGCGCCTCTTGTGCCGCTACTGCATGTTTGAGCATTTGTTCTTGGGCGCCAAGCTTCTCGGTGCGCTCGGCTGAATACATTAAGGTAATCACCCAAGATAACAACAGTACTTCGATACCAGAACCGATCATAATGGCGTAACGTTGAATAAACTGACCATCAATTAAGCCAAGGTAGCCCAACGAATTAAATATGATTGACGCTAGGAAACAGAACCACGCTAGGGTAAAAATCTGTGCGTGCTGCATACCCTTTATCCACATTGCCACGCCGAGTATCAGCACATAAAAGCAGGCAATTACCGCAAAGGGAAGGAGCATAAAAATAGTAATTGCATAGGGTAAAAAGAGGCTACAAATCGCTACCAGAGCCGCAAAGCTTCCAAGCATTAACAAACCCGCGTGCCAAGCTTTACTTTGTTTTTTAAGCCCTAAAAGTTGGGTGATAAAGAGTGTTGCGAACACGAAAGCCAAACCACCAAACAAGGTTATGGCCCGCTCTTGTAACCAAAGCCAATTAGGCCAAAGATAACGAAAACCTACGCCACTTAGTGCAGCCATTAACAAACCGGTAAACACCACGTAAATGGAGTAACTAAAGAAACTGGTTTCGCGCGTAACCACATAGCCAAAGAGGTTATATACCACCATGCATATGAGCACCCCGAAATATAATCCGATAGCTACATAGCGCGGGCCTTGCGCTTGGTGAAAAGCCGACGTTTCCCAAACGCGGATAGGAACACTCACAGAACTGCTAGTTTGCACCCGGATGAACACTTCATGCGGCTCATTAAAAGGCACCGGCATTACAAAGCCATCGGCAGCAATTGGCCGTTGATAAAATGGCTTTTTGTCACCCACGTTGTAGTGCTCAATTTCCCCTTGCGGTGAAATAAAATAGACATCAACGTTATCGAGCAATGGGTATTGCAGATGAAACAAACGGTAATAGCTAGCCGCGTTTAACTCGAGCTTTAACCAATGCGGGGTATTATCGTAACCGAACGAAGGCGGCCCACTTCCAATGTACGTCCAGTTTTCTGGGTGCATCTCTCGGATATCATTTAGCGATACATCACTGTTTTCTGCTTTGTAATATGCAATCTCTGGCGTAATCGACTCTTCGGCAACACAGGCACCGATAGTGATGAGTAACAAACTACTTAAAACAGCAAAAATAGCGCTTCGAATTCCATTCACGGTTGTGTTTCTCCAGCCGGCCATGGCCCGAAAACACGCTGGGCATTTACAGTTGTAAATTCGGCTAATGCATCAATATTATCACCACGCAAGTTCGCAACTACTTGCGCAACCCAAGGTAAGTTTGCCGGAACATTGGTTCGAGATTTAGGCTTCGGCCGAATGTTTCGCGGCATTAAGTAAGGCGCATCGGTTTCTAAAAGCAAACGGTTGGCATCTATTTTTGGAACTGCCAGTTGCAATTCATGCCCTCGACGTTCATCGCATACCCAGCCGGTAACACCGATATAGCAGCCGCGTTCTTGATACGCTTCGAGCGCATCAGGGCCACCAGTAAAACAATGCACGATGGCCGCCGGCAACTCACTGAGGTAACGATCCAAAATAGCCAGCTGGTCACCTATGGCATCGCGCTCATGCAGATAAACAGGCAATTGCAGCTCTACTGCCAGTTCAAGTTGCGCGGCAAATACTTTGCGTTGTACATCGGGTGGCGAGTAGTTGCGGTTATAATCGAGGCCGCATTCGCCAATCGCGCGCACTAACGGATGATTTGCTAAACTGCGGAGTGCTTCGATAAAGTTCGTATCTGCTGCTGCCGCATCGTGAGGGTGGATACCAGCCGTAGCAATACAGCCGGGAAGCCTCTCCGCTAAGCTTAAAGCGTGTTGCGATTCTTGCACCGAAGTGCCCACCAACACCTGCCGGGTCACGCCGGCAAGCATTGCATCGGCCACCACATCATCAGCCCGCTTTTGCAACGCGCTTGCTGTTAGGTTTACGCCAATATCTATCCACGCCACAGTGAGTGCTTAATCCACCAAGCGAATGCGCATTCGCCGATTATTATCGTCTGAGCTCAAAAAATAACTGCCAAAAGAGCCGGGTTCAATATAGTAATTCATACCTTCACGATAACGCACACCACCCTCCGATGAGGTTTGATGCCATTCTTGGCCATTATCTAAGCGGAAGCGCCATAAACCACGGGCATTCTGCCAAGCTTCATTGATCGTGATGTACGTTTTATCGCTTGGGGGTTGATTACGGGCGGCTTCGGCGTTCCGCCGTTCAGCCTCTGCCGCAGCTCTTCTCTGCTCTGCTTGTTGTTGCATTAAACGTTCTTCTGCTTCTGCAGCACGGCGTTCAGCTGCCGCGGCCCGTTCTTGGGCTGCGCGTTCACGTGCACTTAAGGCGCTCGAAGTTGCTTCGGCAGCCCGCTCTTTCCCGCGCGTTTCAGCGTTTCCGCGCGCACCTCTATCGGCAGCTTCAGCCGTTACTGTTGGCAATGCGGCCACTAAATCATCGAAACAAACTAAGCGTTCAATCGCATTGGAAATCGAGGCGCATGCCTTCATTTCTTCAGCCAAACTTGGTTTCTCTTCTTGCGCTGCCGCTGGTGCAATCATCAACAAGCCGAGCGCACTCGTTAACAACCAGTGTTTCGGTGAAGAATGGTTCAATATCTGCTTCATTCCGCAGGTTCCTCTGATTTTTTCATGTAAAAACGAGATAGCAATACCCCTAATTCATACAGAATCCACATGGGTACTGCAAGTAACGTTTGTGAAATAATATCGGGCGGTGTCAGCAGCATGCCAATAATAAACACAATAACAATCACGTAAGCACGTTTAGCCCGAAGTTGTTCTGGCGTTACTACGCCGCTCCAAACCATCAGCAAGATGGCTACCGGAATTTCGAACGCAATGCCGAAAGCAAAGAATATTTTTAATACAAAATCGAGATAACTGGATATATCAGTTGCTATAGTAACGCCCTCTGGGGCCATGCTCGTGAAAAAGCCGAAGGCGATGGGAAGCACAACATAGTAAGCAAAGGCAATGCCTGCATAAAACAGCAAGCTGCTACTTATTAGCAAAGGCGCAATAAGCCGCCGCTCATGCTTATACAAGCCCGGCGCAATAAAACGCCATACTTGATGCAATAAAAATGGAATGGCGAGCAACACAGCCACCATTAGGGTAAGTTTAAACGGGGCAAAAAACGGGGCGCCAACATCGGTTGCGATCATGCTGGTGCCTTCCGGCAGGTGCACCATGAGTGGGTCGGCTAACCAACGATAAAGATCACGCGCAAAATAAACTAACGAGAGAAATAAAATGGCTACGGCGGCAAACGAGCGTAATAGTGTTTTGCGAAGATCTACCAAATGATCGAGCAACCCGGCTTGGCTTTGCATTATTTATCGCCCTTGCTAGATGGCTTGCTGCCCTCAACATCCGTATTTTCGGTGTTTTGTACATCAGCTGGGGAAATAGAAGAAGTATCGTTCGATGTTTTCGCAGCAGCGTGTTGTTCAGCAGCGTTTTCTTCTAGCGCATTTTTCTTCTCTTTTTCGAGTTCAGCTACTGCCGTATCCATATCTTTTGCAGCATAGGGGCTTCGTACCGAAGCGGCGGCATCTTCCAATTCTTTCATAGAACGTTTTAACTCAGGCGAAAGCTTTTCCATATCGGCGGAAGATTCAATTTGCTTCAAGTGCTCATGTAATTCTTTTACGCGCAATTCGTGGTTCAGCTCGGCTTCCATTTTACTGCCAAACGCTTTTATTTTCGCATAGCCGCGCTGTACCGAGCGAATTGCGCCTGGCAAACGTTCTGGCCCGAGCACAAACAGCCCGATAGCTGCAATAAGCAATAATTCCCAGAAGCCGATATCAAACATAATTAATGTCGCGTTGGACCATTTTTATCATCTTCGCCATCAGTATCTTGCGGCTTCGTTGTATCGCTTTGGTTGTCTTTTTTGGTTTTGTCTTCGTCCATTTCTTTTTTGAAGCCCTTGATGGCCGAACCCAAATCAGAGCCAAGGCTGCGTAAACGCTTACCTCCAAATAACAAAACTGCAATCGCCAATATGATTAATAATTGCCAAATACTAACGCCACCCATGATCTTATCCTCTGATTACGTTCTTAATATGTTCACTACTCGGTGTGCTGTGGTTTACCCGCTATGGCTTGCTAAACCAAGCCTGCGCCCAACTCACCACGGCGCCAGCCGCTACCACGTAAGGTAAAACTGGCCATTCGGTTGCCACAAATAAAGCTACCGCCGATACTGTTAAGCTTGCCGCAAACAGGCTCCACCATCGGCTCACTGCAGCTTGCCGTTGATGCACTAACAAACGCTCAACCCACAACTGCTGAGTTTGATTGCCACGTTGAATCTGCTGCAATGTATCGTACAGCAAGCCCGGCATTTCTGGCAGCTTTTCCGCCCAAAATGGCGCCTGCTCTTTTACATTTCGGTACAGCGCGCGCCAGCCCATTTGCTCGTGCATCCAGCGCTCAAGATAAGGTTTCGCTGTTTTCCACAAATCGAGTTGCGGGTACAACTGACGTCCAAGGCCTTCCACATACAGCAAGGTTTTCTGCAGCAATACTAGCTGCGGCTGCACTTCCATCTCAAAACGCCGCGCGGTATTAAATAAGTTCAATAACACATGGGCGAAAGAAATGTCGGCCAGCGGCTTTTCAAAAATCGGTTCGCAAACGGTACGAATTGCCGATTCAAATTCCTCCACATTTACATGGCTAGGCACCCAGCCAGAATCAATGTGTAACTCCGCAACCTTGCGATAATCTCGATTAAAAAAGGCGATGAAATTTGCTGCTAAGTAGCGCTTATCTTCTTTGTTCAGCGTACCCACGATGCCGAAATCAACAGCAAAGTAGCGTGGGGTTTCACCTGAATTAGGATCGACAAAAATATTCCCGGGATGCATATCGGCATGGAAGAAACTATCGCGAAATACCTGAGTGAAGAATACTTCTACGCCCCGCTCCGCCAACACTTTCAAATCGATACCTTGAGCTTCCAGCGTGGCTACATCATTCACGGGAATGCCGTAAATGCGTTCCATTACCATCACATTGGTGCGCGTGAAATCACTGAACACCTCAGGAATATAGAGTAAATCAGAATCGGTAAAGTTACGCCGCAGCTGGATAGCATTGGCCGCTTCGCGATCTAAGCTAAGCTCGTTGTACAACGTTTTTCGATATTCTTTAATGACTTCAACAGGCTTTAACCGCTTGCCATCCGGTAAATAACGAGCGGCAACACCCGCCACCGCTTCCATTAATTCCAAATCAGCATCAATGGTCCGGTTGATACCTGGGCGTAGCACCTTTACGACTACTTCTTGCGGCAAACCGTTATCCGGACGCATCAACGTAGCCGTGTGCACCTGCGCAATCGAAGCGGAAGCTAATGGCGTAACATCAAAATCGGCAAATATTTCCGTGATGGCCTCTATCTCGAGCGCCTTACAAATAAGCGCTTGGGCTTCTTCACCAGGAAAAGGAGGAACGCGATCTTGCAACATGGTTAATTGCAAAATCATATCAGGGTGCAATAGATCTTGCCGGGTTGAGAGCATTTGCCCGAGTTTCACATACACTGGGCCTAGGGCCTCGAGCGCCATTCGAAAACGAACAGCCAACGGTTTATCTTTGTGTTTGTTCCGTAACCAAAACGCACTATGGCGTAGCATCCGCAAATACCACGGCAGCCAACGGCGCGGAATCAATTCATCCACGCCATGTTGGAGCAAGGTACTTATAATCTTATAGAATCGTAATGCCCGCACGTTCGGTTATACCCCTATACTTTCAATGGTTCAGTTTTTGTTATTTAACGCTTCCGAATCCGAAACTCGTTTCTCTAGCCGCGTTAACCGCGCTTCGAGTGCCTTAATATCGTCAGTTAGTATTGCCATTTGCAGCGGGCTTGCCGCTGTATTGAATTCTTGCGTTAAAAACTCACTGGCGCGTTGTCGAAT
This sequence comes from Aliidiomarina shirensis, assembly GCF_003987345.1. Lineage (GTDB taxonomy): Bacteria > Pseudomonadota > Gammaproteobacteria > Enterobacterales > Alteromonadaceae > Aliidiomarina > Aliidiomarina shirensis. Next base: position 116,924 of record NZ_PIPP01000003.1, read on the forward strand.
TGCTGCGGGCTCGGGTTTTATTGCGGCTAATTTAGCTACTAACTGGCTCGCCCAATAGCCCGGCACATCCCCAATATACCCCGAAAGCATTTCTTCCCAATCAATGTTCAATTGCTTGAAAACTTGCGCCGCTTGTTGCGCTAAAACCGGATCGCCTACAATTTGTACACGGCCGCTTTGCAACAATTGGGTTGCTTTACCGGCATCACTGAGTTCGGGTAAATCACTTAACGCAGCCGTTACCGCACAATCTATTATTTCGTAATGTGGCCCCATAAGGCTCACGCGATCTTCAAAGAACAGCAATGTAATCGGTTCCGGAAGGCCGTTAACGGTTAACCGAAAGCACTTCCCGGCAAGTGGGCGCATACGTTGTGGCGAGGCCGGATCGGCCGCCAAAGCAAAATTTAAACTGCGTTCAACCGCAGCACGAAACACTTGTAAAGCAGACACTAAAATTTGTACCCACGATGCAAAGCTACAATACCACCCGTAAGGTTGTGATATTCCACTTGTTCAAAGCCAGCTTCTTGCATCATGCCCTTTAAGGTTTCTTGATCAGGGTGCATGCGAATTGATTCAGCTAGGTACTGATAGCTATCTTTATCTTTGGCAATAAACTCACCCATCTTCGGCATAATATGAAATGAATACATATCGTACGCTTTTGAAAGCATTTCTACTTCGGGCTTCGAGAACTCCAATACAAGTAAACGGCCACCTGGCTTCAACACCCGCAACATAGAGCGCAGTGCGGCGTCTTTATCGGTTACGTTGCGCAAGCCAAACGCTATGGTAATCAGATCAAAGGTATTATCATCGAATGGAAGTTTTTCGGCATCGGCTTGCACGTAACTCACATTACCGACAATACCCATATCACGCAGCTTATCGCGGCCAACACGCAGCATAGAATCGTTGATATCAGCAAGCACCACTTCGCCCTCAGGGCCTACCATACGGGCAAATTTAGCGGCTAAATCGCCGGTACCACCGGCTAAATCTAGTACTTTCTGGCCACGGCGCGCACCGCTGCAATCAATGGTGTAGCGTTTCCATAAACGATGGATTCCAAACGACATCACATCGTTCATCAAATCATATTTCCCAGCTACCGAGTGAAATACGCCGGCTACCATATTGGCCTTTTCGCCCTTCGCTACGGTTTTAAAGCCAAAATGTGTGTTGTCGTCTTGGTTTTCCATGATGTTTTCCATGCTCTTGATTACTGCAAAATACTACTGCCGCATACTACTCAGACAATGAGTAGCCTAGTGTAAACGATGGCGGCGATTTGCCCAATGGTCTTTGCCCAATAATAGCGCGTAGATCAACCTAAACTTGAGCGTATCGATCTTTATCCGGAAGCCAGCGCAACATAAGTGCACTGCTTTGCTGCGGATATTCACTAAACAACTGCTGAGCTAACGTTCTAATTTGCGGAAGTAGATCACTATCGCGGGTTAAATCGGCAACTTTCATTTGTACCAACCCAGTTTGTTTCGCACCGAGTAATTCACCCGGACCGCGCAATTCTAAATCCCGTTCCGCTATCACAAAACCATCATTGCTCTCGCGCAATACCGATAAGCGCTCGTTTGCTTGCTTCGATAGTGGTGTTTTATAAAGTAACACGCAATGGCTCGCCACCGAACCTCGGCCCACTCTACCGCGTAATTGATGCAGCTGCGCTAAGCCCAAACGCTCTGGGTTTTCAATGATCATCAAGCTAGCGTTGGGAACATCCACCCCGACCTCAATAACGGTGGTAGCCACGAGTAAATCCAGCTCATGTGCTTTGAATTGCTGCATCACCGCTTCTTTCTCGGCGCTTTTCTGCCGCCCGTGTACCAGCCCCACACGCAAATCAGGCAGTTCTTGTTGCAAATACAGCGCCGTATCTTCCGCCGCTTGGCATTGCAACACATCTGATTCTTCAATTAACGTGCACACCCAATAGACCTGACGACCTTCATTCTTTACCGCATCGTGTAACCGTTGTACCACTTCTGGCCGACGGCTATCGGGAATCGCTACGGTTTGTACCGGTGTTCTCCCGGGTGGAAGTTCATCAATAATCGACGTAGACAAATCCGCATACGCGGTCATGGCCAGCGTGCGCGGAATCGGCGTAGCCGTCATTACTAATTGATGCGGGTGCAATCCTTGTTGCTCGCCTTTTTCGCGTAAGGCTAAGCGCTGATGTACGCCAAAACGATGCTGCTCATCGATAATAACCAGGGCTAAATTATGAAAGTGAACCGCCTCTTGAAAGAGTGCGTGGGTTCCTACCACGAAACGAATATCGCCTTGCGCGAGCGCCGTTAATGTAGTTTCGCGTGCTTTACCTTTCTGTTTGCCAGCAAGCCAGCCTACTTGGATACCCAAGGGCTCTAACCACATCGCAAAGCTCCGTGCGTGTTGTTCTGCGAGAAGCTCAGTGGGTGCCATTAACGCTACTTGGTAACCGGCTTCTAACGGCGAAAGTGCAGCCAACGCGGCTACCAACGTTTTACCTGAACCGACATCGCCTTGCACCAATCGCAGCATGGGCATCGGCGATTGCATATCGGTCTCAATTTCTGCCACTACGCGAGCTTGTGCTGCGGTAGGCGAGAAAGGTAACTGCGCCAGCAATGCTTGTTTCAATTTTTTCGGAGCCGGTAACCCAACTGCTTTCACGGCCTGCGCTTGCTGCCTTGCCTGTAACATACTGAGCTGATGCGCTAGTAGCTCTTCAAGCGCCAAACGCCGTTGAGCGGGGTGCAAGCCTTCCAGTAACTGTTGTTGGTCACTATCCGTAGGTGGTGCATGCAACACCCGAATTGCTTCCTGCAAGTTAGGTAAGCCTTGGCGCAACGATTCCGGTAGCAGCTCCGGCAAACTTTTGGAATTCAAATAGCTCAGTGCCTGCATAGCAAGATTGCGCAAGGTAAGTTGGTGCACGCCCTCGGTGGCCGGATATATCGGCGTAAGGCTTTCATCTACCTGAATTGGTTCGCCTGGCTGCAAGCTTTTATAATCCGGGTGCACCATTTCTGGCCCAGTAGGCCCGGGCCGAATTTCACCATAAAGCTGAACGGTAAGGCCTTTCTCTAACTGCTTTTGCTGGGCCGCGCTAAAACGAAAAAATCGCAGTGTAAGCGTGCCACTGCGATCGTTTACCCGTACTAACAATGCCCGGCGGCGGCCAAAATGCACCCGGTTATCCAACACCTCGGCTACTACAGTAGCGTACTCTCCGGTTCGTAGAGCCGCTATCGGGGTTACCCGCGTGCGATCTTGATAACGCGAAGGCAAATGAAACAGCACATCTTGCACCGTATTCAGGCCTAAGCGCTGCAATTTCTCACCCATTTTCGCCCCCACACCTTTCAGGGTGGTTATCGAAATTTCAGCCAGTGCCGAAAGGTTACTCATAGGCATCGCGCCGCCAATTGGAAGAGGCTTAGGGTTTTAATCCCACTTACGAACAACATCATATAAATCCGTACGGCGATCTTTTAAGTTCGTTACCGAGCCTTCATTATGCAAATACTTCAATTCATCTAAGTTCAAATCAGAGAACATCAACATTTCGGTATTCGGTGTGGTTTCCGACATCACCGCATCGTGTGGGAACGCAAAATCAGAAGGCGAAAATACCGATGATTGTGCATATTGCACATCTAGGCTTTCTACTTCTGGCAAGTTACCCACACTACCGCAAATTACCACATAACACTCGTTCTCTACCGCGCGGGCCTGAGCACAGTGGCGCACACGTAAATATGCGTTACGGGTATCGGTCCAGAACGGTACAAATAGAATCTCAAGGCCTTCATCGGCCATCAAACGGCCCAGCTCCGGAAATTCCACATCGTAACAAATCAAAATACCAACACGGCCGGCGTCGGTTTGGAATACCTGAACTTTATCACCGCCTTCAATAACCCAATCACGCTTTTCATGCGGGGTAATATGAATCTTCCTTTGTTCTTCTACCGAGCCATCGCGGCGGCACAAATAGGTTACGTTATACAGTGAATCGCCTTCACTCAACGGCATTGAACCGGTAACGATATTCACGTTATAGCTCACAGCCATTTGCGACATTTCTTTGCGGAAACGTTCGGTGAAGCCAGCAAGGAACCGGATAGCACTCATTTGCTGGCCTTCTTTTGAAAGCCCCATCAATGGTGCGTTGAAAAACTCAGGGAACAATACGAAATCACTTTTATAACTGGAAACCGCATCCACGAAGTATTCTACTTGTTGCAACAGTTCTTCTACGGATTTCACAGCCCGCATTTGCCATTGCACGGCGCCGATACGAACATTGCGCGAACGCGAATGAATAACGGTTTCCGAAGCCTCATACAGGAAGTTACTCCACTCTAACAACGTGGCGTATCCCTTCGAGCGCTTATCTTCTGGCAAATATTTATAAAGCAGGCGCTTTACTACAAAATCATTCGCAAGCTGAAAGCTCAAAATCGGATCGTATACCTCGCGGCGGCGCACTTTCTCTAGATATTGGCTTGCGGTTATTTCATCGGCGTACTTATGGAAGTTTACAATACGGCCACCGGCCAAAATTGCTTTCAAGTTTTGCTGAATACAGAGTTCTTTGCGGGCATCATACAAACGGCGGCCTAAACGATAGCCACGATAATCGGGGTGAATCAGTACATCAAGGCCATACAGAGCATCGCCTTCTGCTTCATTCAAGATTTTATCGCGCTTGCTCAACAAGTCGTCATATTGGTGCGGGTTGCTGAACTTATCGTAAATAACGCGTACAGTTAGTGCTACGCCAACAATAACGCCATTATCTTCTAGGCAAATTTGGCCTTCAGGGAAATCGCGAATGAGTGCATGAATCGTATGCTCTTCCCAAGCACCACCGATGTCATCGTAAACACGATCCATGAGTGCTTTAAGCTGCGGGTAATCTTCATCACGTAAGTTACGTAGCTGTAAATGTAGATCTTCTGGGCTCATTCGATTTCTCTCTGTTATTTCATTACTGCTGGGCACTACTTCAATTCGTTGTAGCTGTGCCTTCAGTGTACACCGATTCAAGGTTGCACGGAAAACATCTGTATGAATTCTTGCTTGCAAGCTCGGGTTAAGATGTTTATGCTTCTGGACGTCTAAAAATAAAAATTAGGATATTTATGTCATCAACGCCAACCACACCCATTAAACCTCGCGCCGTGGCCCTATTGCCACTTGGATTATTTCTCGCTCTCTTTCTAGGTACTGGAATTTATTTCCATTTCGATGGCGTTGATATGGCGTTCTATCAGCTGGCGAGCCCTGTTGCTATTATGCCAGCGATTATTCTTGCCATTATCTTAAGCAAACAACGCATTAACGATCGCATCGAAACCTTTGTGGCCGGTGTTGGCCACAATAATATCATTACCATGTGTTTGATTTATTTGCTGGCGGGTGCATTTTCTACAGTAGCGGCGGCCACCGGTGGTGTTGATGCGATGGTAGCGCTTGGGTTAAGTATTATCCCAGCATCGTTCATTTTACCCGGTATATTCTTAATAGCGGCGGTGGTTTCAACCGCGATGGGAACCTCCATGGGTACCTTAGCTGCATTAGCACCTGTTGCGCTTGGATTAAGCCAAGCTGCCGGCATTAACCCTGCACTCATGGCCGGTGTGTTGGTAAGTGGTGCTATGTTTGGTGATAACCTTTCATTCATTTCAGATACCACCATTGCCGCTACCCGTACCCAAGGCTGTGAAATGAAGGATAAGTTTAAAGCTAACCTACGCATCGCCGTGCCGGCCGCTATTCTAACTATTATAGTGCTTTCGTTTTTCGATACTGGCAGTGCTCCCATTGATGTGCCAGAAGCAAATTTCTGGTTGGCACTTCCTTACTTTTTCATAATTGCACTGGCAGTAAGCGGCTTAAACGTATTTGTAGTGCTAACACTGGGCATTATTTTAGCCGCTGTATTTGGCTTTGTTGCGGTAGATTATGAGCTCGTAGCCTTTAGCCAAGATGTGTATCTTGGCTTTACCAGCATGCAGGAAATCTTCTTACTATCATTGTTAATTGGTGGTTTATCAGCGTTAATTCGCCAACAAGGTGGTTTAAAGTTCTTATCGAACACAGTTGAGCGCATCACCAGCCGTTTGAGCAAACGCGCAGATCGTTCCGCCTCGTTCGGAATTGTGGGCTTAACCGCATTAACCGACCTTGCCGTAGCCAACAACACAGTTACCATATTGATCTCAGGGGAAGTAAGTAAGCGCCTTGCTAAAGAGGGAAACATTGCACCAAAACAAGCCGCGAGCTATCTCGATATTGCGGCTTGTGTTGTGCAGGGTGTGTTGCCATACGGGGCGCAAGCGCTTCTAATGGGTGCTACCTTTGGTATTTCACCATTAGCCGTAAGTTTAAATACCTTTTACTGCTTTATCTTAGGCGTTGTTGCTATCGCTGCAATCTTCATTATTGGCCCAATCAAAGCTGAGCCTGAAGCGGCGGCCGAACAAGAGCCCGCGGTGTAGTTTTGCCATGCTAATATAATATTTAGCCCACAAAAAACGCCCATCAGGGCGTTTTTTTGTAACGCTTCACATCTATTGTTTAGTTGGTAGTGGGTAATTCCATCACGCCATCAATTTCAATTTGCGAGCCTTTCGGCAAGCCAGATACTTCAATAGCGGCACGCGCCGGGTATGGTGTAGTGAAGTGGCTTGCCATTACCTCATTTACCACAGCGAAATTGCTTAAATCCGTTAGATAAATTTGTACTTTCACCATATCTTGTAACTCACCACCGGCCGCTGCACACACCGCGCTTAGGTTCTTAAATACTTGCTCAGCTTGGGCGCAGAAATCATCCGAAACCATTTCCATGGTTTCTGGAACCAACGGTATTTGGCCAGAAAGATATACCGTAGTGCCTATTTTAATGGCTTGTGAATATGTGCCGATAGCAGCTGGTGCTTTATCGGTAGCAATAATAACTTTCGACATATTATTTCCTTAAACGAGAAACTCGCTGTACATGCGGCATCTTGCGAATTTGCCGCATTACATCAGCAAGATGTTTGCGATCATTAATGGTTAATGCCACATCAATGTAATAAACACTGGAATCAATTTCTTCGGTTTTCAAACCGTGAATATTACAGCCAGTACGAGCAATTTGTTGAGTTAGCTGCGCCAATGCGCCTTGGTGATTTACCACTTCCACACGAATTTCAGAAACAAACTGGGAATCAGGCTTGTTATCCCATTGTACTGGGAAGTAGCGGCCCGGTTCTTCTTCGTGTCCGCGCACGTTCTTACACTCACGGCGGTGAATAACTAAGCCACGCCCCGGGCTTACGTGAGCAATGATATCATCGCCCGGAATTGGCCGGCAGCATTTCGCGAATGATAGCAATAAGCCATCAGCCCCTTTAATGGCTAAACTGCGGCCATGTTCATCATCGCCCGCAGCCGCTTTCAACCGTTGCTCATCACCAATTAGACGGCGAACTACGGCCACGCCCATCAAGTTTCCGAGGCCGATATCGCGCAACAAACTTTGTTTATCTTCACGCTTTAATTCTTGCGCAACACGAACAAACTCCGATTCTTTAATATCGTTCATATTCACGGTACCAAGCGATGCGCGAAGCAAGCGTTCGCCTAAAACCAACGCTTCATCAAATTCTTGGTTCTTCAAATACTGGCGGATCTTCAACCGCGCTTTTCCGGTAACTACAAAGTTCAACCAAGCAATGTTTGGCCGCGAGCCAGGTGCCGTTCGAATCTCAACGGTTTGCCCCGTTTCTAAGGGCTTGCTTAATGAATACGCTTTATGGTTAACGCGTGCGCCGATACAGGTGTTGCCAATATCCGTGTGAACCGCATACGCAAAATCTACCGCGGTGGCACCCTGTGGTAATTCGATAATGCGGCCATCAGGGGTGAATACATATATTTCATCAGGGAATAAATCTGATTTTACATTCTCAATAAATTCAAATGAGTTACCTGCGCTTTGCTGCAGCTCAATAAGGCTCTGCATCCATTTTTGCGCCCGCACTTGAGCGGTGGTGTTGTTATCTTCAATATCTTTATATAACCAATGCGCGGCCACGCCACGATCGGCCATTAAATCCATTTCTTCGGTGCGAATTTGAATTTCTACCGGCACCCCGTGCGGGCCTTTCAACGAGGTATGCAACGATTGATAGCCATTTGATTTTGGAATCGCAATGTAATCTTTGAAGCGGGTTTCAATGGGCTTATACAAATTATGAACCGCACCCAATACGCGATAACAGGTATCTACGGAATCAACGATTACACGGAATGCATAGATATCCATCACTTGCGTGAACTTCAACTCCTTGTTCAACATCTTTTTATAGATGCTGTATAGATGCTTCTCTCGGCCGTATACCCGTGCACGGATCCCCATTTCACCAAGGCGTGATAAAACTTCATCGTGAGTGCGTTCTAGCAACGCTTTGCGATTGCCGCGGGCTTTGCGAACTTGGCTATCGAGTAGGCGCGCGCGCCATGGGTAAAGCGCATGAAAGCCTAAGGTTTCAAGCTCATTTTTAATATTGTGGATACCCAAGCGGTGCGCCAACGGTGCATAAATCTCAAGTGTTTCGCGGCCGATTCGACGGCGCTTATCTGGCCGCAGCGAACCTATAGTGCGCATATTGTGCGTTCTATCCGCCAGCTTAATAAGAATCACACGAATATCTTGCACCATCGCCATAATCATCTTGCGATAGTTTTCGATTTGGTGCTCTTCTTTACTATTAAACTGCAGCTTATCCAGCTTCGATACGCCTTCAACGAGCTCAGCTACCGTAGCGCCGAATTGTTCGGCAAGATCTTCTTGGGTTACTGGGGTATCTTCTATCACATCGTGCAGTAACGCAGCCATAAGGGTTTCATGGTCAAGCCGCATCTCGGCAAGCATACATGCTACTGCAACTGGGTGGGTAATGTAGGGCTCACCGCTTTGGCGTTTTTGCTCACCGTGCGCATCAAAAGCCACAACAAAAGCCTGTTCAAGGCGTGTTACTTGATCAGCAGGTAAATAAGCTTCGGTTAATGTGCGCAAACCTTCAAAAAGATACACTTCAGCGCTCTCACTTCTCTATTTGATACTTTAAGTATTTTTACTTAAATATCCGCCCTTACAATCAGCAGCGATTATTTCTAAGTATTATTGCTAGGTATAACAGAGAGGATAAGGGTAAACAAACAATTTGCCAACGGGGGAAATGCCAACGGGAGCAGATTGCCCCCGTTGAGAAAATCGATTAATCGTTAGAATCACTCGATTTCAATGCAGCCATTGCTGCTACTTCTGCTTCATCTTGTGCGTATTGCGCGTCTTGGTCGTCTTGATCAAGGCGGCCAGCATCAATAAATCCAGCTTCAATTTCGCGAAGTGCAATGATAGTTGGTTTATCGTTCGTGGTTTGCACCATTGGCTCTTTGCCATAGTTAGCAATTTGACGCGCACGACGTGCTGCTACTAGAACCAAATCAAACCGGTTTCCAATGCGTTCTACTGCGTTTTCTACTGTTACCCGTGCCATCTTATTACTCCGCGAAACTCAAATTGATTCTTTGAAAGGGCAAATAGTGTACTGCAAAGTAACGGATCCGCCAAGATCTATTGCTCATTGCATTGTTTTAGTTGGGTTTTTATTCTTCAGCGAGCAGATTATGCAATATTTCACGATGCCGAATTTGCTGCTTCGAGCGGCGCAAACGTTGGCTCATTACAATGTGCTCTAAATTATCCACGGATGTGGCGAAATCGTTGTTCACAATTAAGTAGCTAAATTCAGCGTAATGCGACATTTCGTGCTGTGCTTTCGCCATGCGTTTCGCAATCACTTCATCGCTATCTTGCCCGCGTTCACGCAGGCGACGTTCAAGCTCTTCATTCGAGGGCGGAAGAATGAATATCGTATGTACGCCCGGATATGCTGCTTTTACCTGCCGAGTGCCCTGCCAATCGATATCTAAGAAGACATCAATCCCGCTCGCTAAAGTATCTTCAATTACTGTACGCGAGGTACCGTAATAGTTATCGAACACTTTCGCCCATTCATAAAACTCGTGCTTTTCTACCTGCTGCAGAAATTCAGCTTCGCTTACAAAATGATAGTGCACACCATTAATTTCACCTGGCCGTGGCGCCCGCGTTGTAGTGCTTACCGATACCTGCATAGAGCCTTTTTCATGCCGCTCTAATAAGGCTTTGATCATACTCGATTTTCCGGCACCACTTGGCGCAGCAATTACAAATAGGTTTCCACTAACGTTCGACATAAGCACGCTTTTAAGTGAGTTCAAAGGTGCAACATAAAGTACACCGAATGCCGTTAAAAAACCACTTTTACGTGAAATAGGTGATTGCTACATTTAGGCTTTCTTGATTCCATGCTATAACAAGTACTTCAATACCTTTGTGTATTTATTCTAAGAGGAAATTTGCCATGGAACTCACCCACTGGATTCTAATTGCGGTGCTGGTTATTGCTGTATTTTACGCGATCGGCATTTACAACAAACTCGTTACCCTAAAAAACCGATTTGAAAATGCCTTTGCGCAAATTGATGTGCAATTAAAGCGTCGTTACGATCTTATCCCTAACTTGGTTGAAGTTGCGAAATCTTACTTAAAGCATGAACGTGAAACGCTGGAAGCTGTTGTTCAAGCACGTAACCAAGCTGCTGCTGCATTAGAAGGCGCTTCTGCAAACCCTGGTGATGCGAAAGCGATGGGCAATTTGGCGGGTGCCGAGGGTGCACTTGGTAGCGCTATGGGCCGCCTGAATGTGGTAATGGAAGCTTATCCTGATTTAAAAGCCAACCAGAACATGGCGCAACTTAGCGAAGAACTTACCAGTACGGAAAATAAAGTAGCGTTTTCGCGCCAAGCTTTTAACGATTCGGTGATGGAATACAACACGTACCGCCAATCGTTCCCACCCGTAGTATTTGCTGGTTTAGTGGGGCACGGTGAAGATGCGAGCTTGTTGCAATTTGAAGATCGCGAAGCCATTCAAGAAGCACCGAAAGTTGAATTTTAACTACTGGGAAAATTAAATGTCGGTAATGAATTTCTTTGAGCACCAAGCTATTGCCCGGCGCAACACGCGGTTGCTGGTGATTCTATTCGGGGTGGCGGTTATTTCGTTATTGCTACTTACCGGGCTACTTGTTGCTGCCTTCACCGGTGGCATGAGTGCAATGGACGAAGAAAGTGCTGGTGGTGGAGAGTTCCTATTTCATTGGGATATTATCGTGGCCGTAATGGGCATGACACTCTCTGCCATTAGCCTTGCCGTATTATTTAAGTGGTATATGTTGAAGGGTGGCGGCAAAGTTGTGGCAGAAAGCCTTGGCGGCCGCCGTTTATCACCTGATAGTAACGATGCCACCGAGCGCAAAGTGCTCAACGTGGTTGAAGAAATGGCCATTGCGGCCAATATGCCCGTTCCTCCCGTATATTTAATGGAGCAAGAACAAGGTATCAATGCATTTGCTGCGGGTTATTCACCGCGTGACGCGGTAATCGGTGTTACCCGCGGATGTGTTGAAAACCTGACCCGAGATCAACTTCAGGGCGTTATCGCCCACGAAATTGCGCATATATTGAATGGTGATATGCGGATGAATATTCGTATTATTGCTATTTTGAACGGTATTTTGTTTATCTCCCACGCTGGTTACTTGTTGCTCCGTACTGGCATGTACAGCCGCCGCAACGAGAAAAATCCATTGCCATTTATTGGTATCGGGTTACTTGTTATCGGTGCCCTTGGCGTGTTTTTCGGTAATATTATTAAAGCTGCGGTTAGCCGCCAACGCGAATATTTAGCCGATGCTTCGGCAGTACAGTTTACTCGTAACCCGGATGGTATTGGCGGTGCTTTGGAGCAAATCGGAGCGCTTAGTGCCAACAAAGGCCATGGCAGTAAAGTAGAAAGTAAAAATGCCGATGAAGCTTCACATTTGTTTTTTGGCCAGGCTATTAGCAAAGCCGTTTCGCTATTTGCTACACATCCACCGTTAGCAACGCGTATCAAGCGCGTACGCCCGGATTGGGATGGTAAATTTCGGAGCAATCCCAAAGAACAACTCGCAGAAGAGCTCGCAAACGAAGCGAAGCTCAACGAGAAAGAACGCATGGCGCAGCGTATGGCCGTTTTGGGTTCTGCTTCTGGTGCGCTCGGCGGTGGATTAGCGGCAACATTACCGGAAGGTGCGATTACGGGCGATTACGCTCAGGGTGGGCAAGCGCTCACTGAAGGCATCGTAGCCGCTGCCATTATCGATGAAAGCATGCGTACCGAAGTTCGCCAGCAAGCCGGTGCACAAGCTTTAGTATTCGCAATGGCGTTGAGTGCTGATAACGAAGTTCGCAGCAAACAACTGAATATAATTGCTTCCGAACATGAAAACGAATTACGGCAGCGCACGGAAAACGATTACCAGAAAATTTCTGAGCTACCGCTTGAACAACGTTTGCCTCTTATCGAACTTTCAGTGCCGGCCCTGAAATCACTGGCAAAAGAAGAGGCGTACACAGTACTCGCAACCCTAGATAAGTTGGTAGCAGTGGATGCGCAAGTATCACTTTATGAATGGTGTTTAGTACAAATGCTGCAACGCTATGTGCGTGCCGAATTTGAACCAAATAAGCGCGTTGCCAAAGTTGGCATTCGCAAGCAATCAGATGCTGAGTTCACCCTATCAGTATTGGCATGGTATGGACATGAAAGCGATAGCGAAGCCGAATTAGCATTTGCGGCAGGAGCACGCGGTTTCTCGAAAAACCTGAAACCATTTCGCCAACAGCCTTTCAATTTTGCCGAACTTTCCGAATGTTTAGATCGCATTGATCAATGGTCGGTAAAAGAAAAAGAGCAAATTGTAAAAGCATGGTTAATCTGCGCTAAACACGACGGCGAGATTAATGTGGTTGAGCGAAAACTGCTAACTACGCTTTCAGCCTGTGTTGGTGAGCCACTACCGCCCGAATCTGAGCCGCAATAACTTCTGGATCTTCTTGCATAAAACAATGCCCACCCTCAATTTCACTAACGGATAGATTGGGGTGGGCTGCTTTCCAAGCCGCCATTGATTTGCTTAAGAACGGATAGGTATCTTTGCCAATCCAGACAAATGTAGGCACGGTTACGGCACCCAGATCTCGCCATAGTTTCGCCGCATAGGTGCTAAATATTTCAGCTTCTCGCTCCGGTAAACACTTTAATTTCTGCCCCTCGCTAGTTGTTTCCATAGCGTGCTGAACATAGGCGGATAACGCATCCTCTTGCCAGCCACGAAACATTCCTCGGCCGCGCAAGGCATCCATTGCCGCCTTTTCATCCGGCCAAAGCATGCGCCGGCGCCGCGCTTTCTTTGCTACCGGGTTTAAGCCAATACGGCCAAGAGGCATAGCCCAACGAATCATACTCGGTGGAAAAAGCATCGGGTCGAGTAATACCAATTGTTGAAATAAATTTTTGTCAGCGGAGCTCATCAAGCTGGTTAACGCCCCACCAAAACTATGGCCCATACCGATGTGCGGTACATTCGGATACTCGCTAGCATACTGGCGCCAAGTGAGTGCAGCTAGTTCGCCCGAACGGTTCCAACCTACAAACTTGCCGCCATGCTCACTATCACCGTGGCCCTGGGCATCATGTAAGAAAATATCAAAATGAGGCGCTAACTGTTGCCAAAGCGGCAAATAAGTAAGGCCAGAATAGCTATTGCCGTGAATAAAGTGCAGCACTGGCAAGCCGCGCGCAGGAGTACGGACGCCTTGCAGCAAAAAGCCTTCGGGAGCGTTAAACTGCCAACGCAACCATCCGATACCACCAATTTCAACGTCTTGTTCGTGCTGCATAATTTACCCTAATGACCATTAACCCTACAAAATGCTGGTTGAAAAAAATCGAAATCGGCGCAAGATAACCGTTCACCATACAATTACGCGATACACTTGGCTTTTAGTTCAAATACTAAGATTACAATATTCGCACTTAGAACAGCATATTTGAGGGCCCAGCATGGCGCAATGGATGACCGGTACGGTAGTTGAAAACAAACGTTGGCACGACGATTTGTTCAGCTTACGGGTAGAAATACCCACACCATTTTCATTTACCGCTGGCCAATTTGTTCGGCTCGGTTTACCCGGCACTGAAAAACGCATTCAGCGTGCTTACTCTTTGGTAAACAGCCCAAACGAACCCCTGCTCGATTTCCTTATTACTACGGTCCCCGACGGTGAATTATCGCCGCGGCTCGATTTACTCGGCGTGGGCGATACTTTAGAGGTAAGCGCTCCACCCTCCGGCTTTTTTATTCTTAGTGAGCTTCCCGAGGGCAAAACGCTGTGGTTAATCAGCACGGGCACGGGCATCGGGCCTTATCTTTCCATGTTACACACCGACGAACCGTGGCAGCGTTTTGAGCATGTAGTGCTTGTACATGGCGTTCGCTATGCGCGCGATCTTTGCTATCAAGAGCAAATACAACAATGGCAGCAGCAATACCCAAACCGTTTCCACTATCAGCCCGTGGTAACGCGTGAAACGGTTCCAAACGGTTTGCAACAACGAATACCCGTTCTCATTGCCAACGGTTTACTTGAAAAGGCTGTGGGCGTTACGCTCGATACGCAAGCACAAGTAATGATTTGCGGGAATCCAGCCATGATTGTTGATAGTAAAGCCGCGTTGTTGGAAAAAGGCTTAGATAAAAACCTTCGCCGCAAACCCGGCAATGTTACCGTGGAACAATATTGGAAGTAACGGACTCATCAAAGCCGCTACATCCACCGTTTATTATTGTTCGCCGTTAAGGCCAAGATATCCTGCTGCAAGCGTTCCGCTTGCTCTTTCGGCATGCACGGAATTGAAAGCGTTCCACCCGCCGTATCTATTTTCAACGCGCGCAAATTAAACAGCCGTGAAAATGGATTCGAGCTAATACGGATACGCTGCATTTTCGCCGCAGGTGCCCAACGCTCACTCACACCAATAACGCCGCTTTTAACCGCGATCCAGCCGCCCTGATAATGCCAAGCAAAATTGCGCCACCATAACCAACGCAACAATAAAATCGCTACCGCCACGCCAATTCCAGCCCACGGGTTAAGAATCCAGCCCGCCGCAACACTTGGAATTAACCAGTAACGCGGAATCAATATTTTATGCACGCGATTCCAATGCGCTGTAGGAAGTTGTAAATCGGCACTTACCAATTCACGATTATCACGATTTAGCACTGGTATCGTAAACCGGCCTTCGGCTTTATCATTGATGCCGCCAGCTTGCAAAATACGTAACTGCCAGCGTTGTAAGATACGGGCAATTAAGCCTTGGCGAAACTCGATTAATTGTAATTTTGGAATGCGAAAGCTGCGCGATAAACTGCCAATTAAGCCTGCTTTATAAGCAACCCGATCACCGTTCCGTTGTAAGTGATAGCCGTAATATTGATTGTAAAAAAACAGAACTGCGCCCAACAAAACCAGAATTAAAGCAACAACGCCGAATCCCACTAGGATAACAACGGCTTGCCAAAGCGATGCAAAGCCATCAACAAAACTCTCTAGCCAATCGATAACATACTCAGATACGAATTGGTTCGAGAACAACAACGCGGCCAATACACCCACAACCAGCAATGCATTTTGAATTAAGCCAACCCGAAGAATTTCAGCGCGCGGCAATATCAATTCAAAATCAGCTTGCGCATTCGGATCTAATTGAGCCGCTTCGGCATCGGTATCCGTGGCTTTTAGGGTATTTAGGATGTCTTTTTGTAACCGCTCGGCGAGATCATCATCTAAACCTGCTACTTCAACTTCGGAGCCTTTACTGCCTGCACTTTGCAACTGCAAAATAGCGAGTTTGAAAGGCTTAAACCAAATTGGCCGGCGAATATCCGCTTGCTGAATACGATCGTAATCTAAATTTAACTCTGAACGCTTAAACACCCCTTGGCGCACGCGAATACGCTCGGGCTCTAACACATAGGAAAAGCGCCGATAACGCAAGAAAGTAGCCACAAGCAGCACAACAAATATTACGCCCACCGCTACTGGCCACCAATGTAATAAGTTACGCAGGCCCACGAACACAGCCACTAAACCGGGCAGCGCGTTGTACAAATGTTTTACGGTTAATCGAACACTACTGATAAAGAAAAATATCAGTGAAACCAGTGGCAACCGTTGCCAATCGAGTGCATCTGATTTCATTCAGGCTTTGCCTTAGGTGAATCACTCGCCTGTTCGTTATCATTGGTATCAGAGGCCACTTTAGTTTCCGTTTGCTCAGCCGTTGCTTCGTTTTCGTTCACTTCGCTCTCTGCCGATTCACTCTCTGCAGCGTCTACCGAAGAGGTAATCGACGCATCTTCAAGCACTTCGTCACGAATCTTGGCGATTAAATTGTTGCGGATTTCCTCACTCACGGCCGGTGCCAACCCTGGAATCGTTAAATCAGAGCCCATTCCACCCGCGGTAAAAAGCTTCAAACGTGAAAGCCCAAGCATTCGCTCTACCGGCCCACGCTCGATTTCTAAATGCTGTAAACGATTATGGGTTACCGAGGTTTCTCGGTGCCAAAGTGCACCTAAGCGAAAACGAACAACATCTGTTTCCAGCGCATAACTGGTTACGCGGCAACGCGCCGGAGCCCAAAAAACAAAGAGAATAAACCAAAGAACGAAAATACCCGCCGCAATTGCAATCGGGATCCAAGTTGGCAGTTTATCTATCCAAATCGCAGCCGCGATAGCGGCGATAAAAAAGCAACCCAAAAACACGGTATTGCCGAAGCGCAGCTGGTTTTTATAGCTTGCTTCAACAGGTATCCATTGAATATCACTCATCTTTATTATTGTTCCTAATTATTATTGTTTCTAACCAGGGTAAGGTAGAATTCAGTATATATTACGGGGTTGATCCGGAAACACCAGTAGCCATTTACATTCTCATACAATTTCGTTGTTTGCATCCTGCGAATTTTCTCTAATACTAATCAACCTTCGCAACATTTAAGTTCTTTCACTTAGGAATGATATGTACCGGGTATTGCAAAACACGCTTTTTATAGCTTTACTGATTTGCTTCGCTTACACCCCGAGCCAGGCCGCGTCGGGAAGCTATGCAATGCAACCGAAATCAACTTCGGGAAACGCCACAAATGCCGAAACCCTTGAGTGGGTGATCAATACGGCGCCGCCGTTTCATATTGTATCTGGCCCCCTCAAAGGGCAAGGCATTTGTGATGTGCTCATTGATGTTGTTGATGAAGCCATACCTGAACTAAAAAGCAACCGAACTGTATTTCCGCAAACCCGTATCACTCAACAATTTGATCGCAACCACAACCAATGCTTTCCATGCATGATTCATCGGCCATCATCAAGTTCAGCAACCTATACTGAGCCAACCCATTTTTACTATCCCCACGGAATCATTACTACGCAAGAACATGCGGCATTGATAACAGAAAAATATGGCAATCCAGTGAAGTTAGAAAAGTTAGTGAGCGATAATAGCTTTCAGCTCGGTTATCCTGCTGGCCGCCGCTACCCATCATTGCAGCATATTATTGATGGCGTTTCCGGCACAGAAATCACCCGAGTGGTACATACCGGTGAAAACGCTACCGCAGCCATCTTAGCTATGATTAAATCTGGCCGCATCGATTACACTATTGAATACCAAATTCTACAGAACTTTGATGCCAGCACTTCAGGCACAACCCCGCTTACGTTTTTGCCCATTGCAGAAACCGAAGGTAATTTTGTACTCGGCGCGATTGGTTGCACGAACAATGAATGGGGCCGTAATATGGTAAACGCCATTAACCAGGTGTTACCAGAAGTTCGCGAGAGCCCAGAATTTTTAGAAATACTCGATTTATGGTTTCGAAATAACCCTGAGCCTGAGCCATATCGAGAGCTGCTACGTAGCCGTGTATGGCAAGATACCAATTAGCCCTATCGAAGCAGCTAGTCGAAACAGATAATCGAAAAATAACGAGGCAATTATGATTCAAGAAAACGAGAATATTCCTACCGGCAGCCTAACAAAGAAAGGCGTAATTGGAACTGAGCAATTCGATCCAGCACAAGCGTTCGCAAAAGGCACCCATGTTTTATTTGCGGTACCGGGTGCCTTCACACCCACCTGTTCGGAACAGCATTTACCAGGTTATGTGCGTTTAGCCGATGAATTCGCCAATAAAGGTGTAGATGGAATCTATTGCCTTGCGGCAAATGATGCCTTTGTAATGGCCGCTTGGGCAAAAGACCAGAATATTGGCGATAAAGTAACCATGCTTTCTGATGGTGATGCCAGTTGGGCGCAAAGTATTGGCCTCAGCATGGATACCGGTGCATTTGGCGGTGTTCGTACCCAACGTTTTGCCATGATTATCCGCGATGGCGTGCTAGTAAACCTGTTCGTTGAAGGCCCGAAGGCGTTTGAAGTAAGCTCGGCTGAGCACGTACTCAAACACTTATAAGCCACTACTACGGATAACTCGTTGCTGCACGGCATCTACAAATACCGAAGGCTTTGCCGCAACGAGTGTAAATTGCTTACTTGCTCGCGTAATTCCCGTGTAAACCAACTCGCGCGTTAACACAGGGTTCAATTCATCTGGCAACACCAAAACCGTGTGGGTAAATTCTGAGCCTTGAGATTTATGCACAGTTAGCGCAAATACGGTCTCCACATCACTTAAGCGGCTGGGTAATACCCACTTAATATTGCCATCGGCTTGTTCAAACACCACTCGTAACTTCCCGGTTTCCGGATCTGGCAAGGTAATGCCGATATCGCCATTCATTAAATTCAATGTGTAATTGTTTCGCTGCACCAGAACAGGCCGCCCGGCATACCAAGTTCTCGTTCCCGACACCGCACGAGCAATTAAGCCAGCACTTTGTAACCATTCACTTACCGTATCATTTAGGCCTTGAACGCCCCACATACCTTTCCGCAAGGCCACTAACAATTGAAAACTTCGATGCGTTTTTAATACTTCTTTTGCCCAATTATCCCGCGCACTTAATGTGTTATCGAGCTCCCCGCTTGCTTCTCCCTTGGCTACTACTTGCAAGTAGGTTTGATATCCAGCAATTACTAACTTGCGCAGTTCGGCAAATTCAGTTGGATAAATAGTTCCACTTTGCTCGGGCGCCAGCAAATTCAAATCATCGAACGCGGTAAAGATAGATTCTGCGGTATAAGCAGTATCGCTCCTCGGCGTTTTTGGCAGAGTTCGATATATTTCCCCGGCGTTTACGGCCCGCGCCAAGTTGCCAATACCCGATTCGGCACCAAACCGGTGGCTTTCGCGGAGCATTACCGTAGCCTGATTGTATACCTTCGAAACATCTGGCACGGAGGAATCAGCATAGGCAGATAAATCGTGTGCCGTATAAGTTTGCAGCATGCTTAGGGTTGCGGCGTTATAGTTGCCGGCTTCTGCACCTTTACATAGATCACCAAGTACAGAGCCGGCTTCCACCGACGCAAGCTGATCTTTATCGCCGAGCAGCACCAATTGCGCATGCTCAGGCAACGCATTCATTAGTGCCGCCATCATTTCTAAATCCACCATTGAGGCTTCATCAACCACCACAACATCGGCCGCTAAAGGATGTTGCGCAGAATGCTTAAACGAGCGGCGAAATGGGCGAACACCCAGCATTTTATGCAAGGTGGTAACGTCAGTTGGAATCCCTGTTTGCATAGATGCCGGCAAACGGTCAATCGCGCCAGCAATTGATTCGGTTAACCGCGCCGCAGCCTTGCCGGTAGGTGCCGCGAGCAAAATTCGTAAGTTATCACCGTGTTTTTGCCGCAAAATAGCCAATAACCGAACCACAGTGGTGGTTTTACCCGTTCCGGGGCCGCCCGTAATAATCGCAAATTTGCGTTGTGCGGCCATTGCGCAAGCCAAGGCTTGCCAATCAATACCCGTGGTGCTTTGCTCTCCAAACACCCGTTGAATTAACGCCGGTAAATCGGAATCTGCAGTACGCAACGAACTCGATGCCCCAATTCGTGTGTGTATTGCTTGTGCCACACTATGTTCAGCCTTCCACAAGCGCGCCAGGTAAAGTGCGCCAGAAAAATAAACAAGCGGCTTTTCGATCGGCGCTTCAGGCTGTTCAATACACTGCACCCAAGCACATTGCTGCAATGCGGTATGCAGATCCGTTTCCACCAATACAGCGCGTAGTTCGTTTGGTAGCGCAAAACCCAACACATACTCTGGTGCCTGCACCAGCTCCGATAGCCGCATACAACTGTGCCCACGGCCATATTGGTGGCTTACTAAAGCACACAATAGCCAACACAACGCATTTTCTTCCACCGCGAGCTTGTGTAGAACCCGAGGTAATTCAATATCTATCGGCCTTAATTCCTTGCGCGCCACCGCGCTTGTGAACCACGTTTGTACGCTATGCAAATTCATCATTCCACCGCCTCCGCACGAAACAAGGCATCCAGCTCATGCAGAAGCTGCACATCAGGTTGCAGAACACACTGGCCTAACTCTGGTTCTCGAATAAACCAATACATACCACCACCCAAATATTCCTCGATATTCTCAGCGTAATCTGGAATTCGGGCTTGTAGCAAGCGATGCAGCGCGAATAAATATAAGCTCGCTTGTACATCATAACGCTTCTCAAGCATAGCTTTGACCATGGCGCGTTCGGTATAGGCGGTGCTATCAGCGCCAAGCCAATTTGATTTGTAATCGCACACCCAATAGCGCCCAGCAGTATCTTGATACGTTAAATCGATAAACCCTTTCAGCATGCCGTTCACGTGCTCATCAAGCAGTGCTGGCCGTGCTCTACCCGGCCACAAATAGCGGCTAATTACTCTGTCTAAATCGGCGGCCTTAAGATCATTTACCTCGAGCCAGAACTCCATTTCGGCCACTATCGCAGGCAGCTCTTGCAAGCTTATACCGCTGGTAGCCAACGGCACCGCCGTGAGTTGTTGTAACCATGTTTGCAGTGTTTCGTACTCAGCTTCCCAGCCGCGTTGCATTAGCCTACGGCTTATCAACGCACTCATTTCAGCACTATCTGCATTCATAAATTTCTGGTCCGCGGCTACTTCTAAAATATTATGCAAGAATGTACCCGCGCTGGCCCCTCTTGGAAAACCATGCATGCCCTGTAAATTTTCAGCAACCAGCACAGTAGCCGGCTCGCCTATATCTTGCTCATCATCCTGATATTGCTCTTGTGTTGCCGTATCCGGTGCTTCCGGTACATAAACCGCACCAGTGCGCAGGGCTGAATAGCTTGCTATCCACCAGTGCTCGGTATGTACCGGACCTGGCAAGCGCAACGCAGGTAGGCGTTTACTTTGATGCTCCGGCTTATCGTAAGCCGTAAAATTTGGAACTTGTTCGTGTTGCCATGGTAGTTCTGCCAGCGCAGTTTTTAAATCAGCAGCCGTTGGTCTTACCGGTAAATTCAATAGTGAGCCGAGGCCGCTGCGATGAATTGCACTGTATTTTGCATTCCCTTCTCGATAAGCACCTAATCCAAGCCAGCATGCATACACAGGACGAGTAAGTGCTACATAGAGCAAGCGTATATCTTCTTGCAGGCGCTCATTATCCGCTCTAGCGATAGCTTCTTCATCAGGCTCAAGTTCCACAACGGTACGGCCCGAATTATTGCCTGCTGCGTGATAGCGTACTGAATGCTTGGCCGTTACCGCCTTATGACCACAGATAAATGGCAAAAACACTAAGCTGTATTGCAGGCCTTTGGATTTGTGAATGGTAACCACTTTTATACGATCGGCATCACTTTCTAAACGCTGCACCAGCTCTTCGTTCGGGTTGGCGTCATCTAATTGTTGTGCAAACCAACGCACTAAGCCGGTTTCACCATCGCGCTGGCTGCTCTCTTGTTGCAGCAACTCAGCTAAGTGCAACATATTGGTAAGAGTGCGTTCACCAGAATCATTCTGTAACCAAATCTGCGGCAAATTAAACGCATGCAACCAAGCACGAATCATCGGCAACACGCCTTGAAAACGCCAAATATCCCGAAACTCGCGAACTTGGTCGGTGATCTTTTCCCATGCTTGTTCATCTTCAAGCCATTGGCTTAAAGCGGTATCTTGTTGACCCGAAAGCCGTAACAGCAATGCCGCGCGCAAACGCGTTTCATTTTCCGGCGCGTAAACCGCCTGCAGCCAACTCAGCATAGTGGTGGCTTCTTCGGTGGCAAAGATCGAATCTTTGTCCGACATATAAACCGAGCGCAATGAGCGTGCGTTTAATGCATCACGAATAACTTTTGCTTCGTTTCTATCACGCACCAGTATTGCAATATCCGCTGGTGAAACAGCCGTAGGTTTCTCGTTCTCGCTGGCATCAACAAACTCAGCGGTATCGCTATTCAATAATGCAGCAACTCGATCCGCACATGCACTTGCCATGCGTTGCTGATATTCACCTTTGCGTAAATCTTCCACCGCTTCATCTATCAACCAATAATTCAATGCCGGTGTTTGCTCTCCGTTCTCGTGCAAAGCGCCTTTATTACCCGCGGCGGCAACAGCAAAAAATGGCAATGGATTAGTTCCTTCGTGAGCAAATCCAAACGCGCCTGCATCTTGATGTTCAGCGCGCACAAACAATGCATTTACTGAGGCCACCAAATTCTCGGTTGAACGATAATTTTTCGGAAGGTTGTAATGTTGGCCAGCGGTAAGCTCGCGCGCGTTCAAATACGTATATAAATCCGCACCGCGGAAACTATAAATAGCTTGTTTCGGATCGCCCACTAAAACTAAGCCGTAGTTATTGCTAGTTACTTCAGGATAGATCTTGCGGAAAATACCGAATTGCACTGCATCGGTATCCTGGAATTCATCCACCATTGCCATTGGAAACTGTACACGAATACGTTCGGCTAATGCTTCACCACCCTCACGATGCAAAGCATCATGCAAACGGGTGAGCAAATCATCGAAGCCGAGCTCTGCGCGCTGTTGTTTACGCTTTTTAAACTCTTCTACAAACCAACGCGCTGCATGATGCAATACACCTAAATGCAGTTGCGGACGCGAAGCAAAAAGCGCAGCTAAATCATTAAAGCCGTTAAATAAAGGATGGTTCGGTGGGGTAAATTTCGCTTTCGTACCCGTTGCTAAATTATCCGCTGAATATTTTTCGATAATCTTTTGCGCTTCAGAGTCCAACGCGTCAAAACGCTCGGGGTGCTGTATCCAATTTTCGAACTGCGGACGTTCATTCTCCAGCCATCCCTTTTCTCGAAATTTGTTTTTATTAATTGTGCTTTGATCGAAAGCCTCATCAAGCACCGCCAATGCTTCCGGCTGTATAAGCTCACGCACTATCGCCGCTTGCCGATCTACTTTTTGAAACCAGTTTTGTAACTGTTTAGCAGCCTTTATTGGTTCCAAAGCTGAGGGTAGCGCAACCCCCGCAGCACGAAATTCAAGGCTACCACTTTCAGCGCCCACCCAAGGACGAATAGCTTGGTAGAGAGCTTCCGGTGATTTAGCAATTTCGCCAAGGTGGTGCAATACGCGATTATCCGGCAGCGGATAAAGGAAATAGCGCCAGTAATCGCGTGCGATCTGTAAACTTAACTCGCGTAGATCTTTATTCATGGTTTGTGCGAAGGCAGTTCCGGCATCGAATGCGTGCTCACTCAGCATCCGCTGACACCAACCATGAATGGTAAAGATTGCGGCTTCATCCATCCACTCAGCAGCAAGCTGTAATTGCGCTGCACATTTTGCATAATCACTTGCTGAATAATCGCTTAAAATACTTGCAAGCACGTCGTCAGGTTCGATTTGCCCACGGAATGCTTGGGCCGCATCAACCAAGCGTTGGCGAATACGATCACGGAGTTCTTCTGTGGCTGCCTTGGTGAAAGTAACCACCAGAATCTTCGGCGGTAACAACGCATTACCATTCGCAGGTTCTGTTCCCGCAGTGCCATGACCAAGCACTAACCGCACGTATAGCGCGGCAAGCGTAAACGTTTTCCCAGTGCCCGCACTAGCTTCGATTAAGCGGGTTCCCTGCAATGGGAAGCTTTGTGGGCTCAATGCCGGTGCGGTATCGTTAGGCTGCATTTGGCTCATAACGAAACCTCCGTGCTTTGCGTAATAGGCCCATAAAGTGCTTCTGCCCAATATGGCAAACCGGCTGCTTCAAGCTCAGCAAACGTGGCAAAATAGCGCGCTAACTCAGGCGAGTTTTGTATTTCCCCAGTGATCTTAAATCCGCCCTCATAAACCTGCTCTGCATTTGCACCCTGCAGATACACAAAGGCAGTTTTTAATGCTACGGGTAACGGTTGCTGCAGCCCTTGTTGCCAGTAACTTACTAGGTTTTCTAATTCCTGCAATGCTTGCGCTTGTGGTTTCGCCGGCAACCCAACGCGGCTATCTAAACCATATTGCCATATCGCCAAGGAGTGCCCCGCCGCATTCGCAACGAGTTGTTGTAGCCATGCTTCCACCAGTTGGTGCCATTTAGGTTTGCCTTTATCACGAATGGCGGTAGGCCTTACCAATACTATGGCAAGCTCGCCGTGTTTATCGATAAAGAGCTTATCTAACTCAGCTTCTAAATTATGATTGGCAACAGTTATATGAAGGCGAATGGTTTCATCCGCAGGCCGCCAATCACGTTTGTCATCTTTTACGCGATTCATCACTACTTGTACTTCGCGCGCCAACGTAGCCTGCGTTTGCAAACCGAATGCCGCAAACGGTAATACCCCCTCGGCTTGAATTGCACGCAGTTCTGCTTGAATACTGCTATCGAGGTCATCGGCAACATGAGCTGCGTTTTGCTGCAACAAACGTTGCAGAATACGGCTCTTCAATACATACGATTGCAAACCATCAAGCTGAAACGGCTCATCGTCTTCGAGCACCAGATCATCTTGATAATCTCTAGCGCGAAAGCGTTCAGCAATAAAGTACCGCACTGGGTTACGCAAGAACTGTTGCAGGCCAAGCAAGGATAACGCTGGCAACTCAGGTAACGGTGCGAGCTTGGTATGTTCAGAATGCGAGGTTGTGCCCGTATAGGCGTGCTCCCACTCTTGCGCGTAAGTGCTGAAATCGCCATTAAAATAAGCGTTAGAAAACGGTTGTAGTGGATAATCATGGGTAAGGGCTGCGAGCACATTGCCGCTTTCAACAAGCCAGCCTTGCTCTAGCATATCGCGCAATTGATTGACCAAAACACTGGCGGGCTTTTCCGTGTTATCTCGATCGCTGCGGCCCACCCAGCTTAGATACAAAGCGCTGCGCGCGCTCAATAAAGCTTCGAGAAATAGGTAACGATCATCATCACGGCGTGAACGATCACCTGGTCGATAATTCAAACCCATTAAATCGAAATCATCAGGCCGACGGCTGCGAGGATATTCACCATCGTTTAAACCAAGAATGTAGATATGTTGAAACGGTATAGCACGCATCGGCAGCAACGTAGAAAACGTAATTTTTCCGGCCATAAACTTTTGGCTTAATCCGCTTTGTTCCGCTTCAGCCAGCCATGCATCACGCAGCACGGGTAGGCTCAGAGTACCATCGAATTCGCCAGCTAACACCGCATCACTCAGGCGTTCCAGTGCTTCGTTTAATTGCACATACAAGCGTTCATCGGTATCGTCTTGCACATCAAAGAAAGTGGTGAGCAGATTATCACTGCCGTTGAGTAAACTTTGCCACTCACTAAAGGTGCGTTCCGGCTGCGCTGCTAGTGTTTGCGTCCAATGCTTCAATTGCTGAATAAACTGTAAAATAGGCCCTAAATCAGCCGCGCTCAAACCACCGATTTCTGCATACGGCAAACGCCCCTGCCATTGTTCATGCTCTCCCATGGCATAACCCAACAGCATTCGCTCAACCGCAAAAGCCCAACTAAAGGCATCACCCATGGCTGCAAGATCAAACACTTGCCGATGCTCGCTATCAATCCCCCAACGCGCACCCGCCTCGGTGAGCCATAATCGTAATTGCGGGAGTACCTCTGGCTTCAACTGCAAACGCCGTTGAATCGCTGGCACATCGAGTAAATCAAACACTTCGTTTAAGGTTACACGCTGATCCGGCAATGAAAGCAAATACTCGAGTGCGATAAATAACGGCACACGGCCACGGTTCGCTTGGTCGGCTAAAGAGTAAGGCAAATAGCGTTCATCATCACGGCTGATGCGGCCAAATACCGCGTTTATGTGGGGTGCGTAATCGCCAATGTCCGGTGTCATTATAATCACATCACGCGCGCGCAAAGATGGATTAGCCGCAAACGCCGCTAACAAGTTATCTTGCAGCACTTCCACTTCCCGTTGACGGCTGTGGCAACGGTGAAAACTAATGCTCTGGTCATCTTTACTGAGTATTCTTGGGGCATTTGGAAGGGCGTTTAATTCCAGAATATCATGCTGGATTTGGTGTAGCAGCGGCCACTCTGGCGCGCTTTCAGCAGCGGGATCATCGGGCGTAACGAACGCTTGTGTCGCTGGATTAAAAAACACATCAATTCGATTGCCAAACCATTCTTGATATTGGTCCGGCTGATCAAACTCGTCAATTAAGCTTAGATAATCACGCGCTTGTTTGCCTAAGCTGGCCAACAATGGGGGGGCATGTAAATATAAATCTTCCGTATTTATTAAATCCGGCAGGCCAGATTTTCGCTGCTGCCGACGCTGTTGGCGGCGAACTTCATCACGCACTGTGGTGATATCGCCCCAAAAATGCCGACACGGATTCAGCACAGCAAGCACTACTTGCGTATGTTTACCAAGTGCTGCTAAGAGCTCAAGCGTTTGCTTTGGCAGCGAAGAAATACCAAATACAATTACCCGCTCTGGCATGGTAGTAGAATCGATTTCGCCCGTAAGCAACTTATTCAGTGCTTTGTTGTGCACATCGGCTCGGCTGGAAAATGCGGTAAGTTCTGAATGTTGCTGCAAATCTTCACGTAACAAACGCCACAGCGCAGGCTGCCAAAGCTGCTCTTCCGGAAGCGAGCTCTCAAGCCCCGCACTCGCCGCCGCCTCGGCCATTTCTTGGCTGAGATCAGCGCCATGCATATCAACATTTATGAGCACATCAGCGCCTTGGCTCCAACGTTGCAGCCAATCAGCTCGGTAAACTTGATATTGGTCATAGAGATCGGCGAGCCGCGCCGCCAAATGATAACGTTTACGGCCATCACTATCATCACGTAAATAACGCTCAAGAGGTGCAAACACTTCGCCGTTCAAGGTAGGCAACAAGCGCAAAATCCGCCATGTTAGATTGCCTTTATCGTAAGGCAGCGATGCCGGGATATCCTGCCCTAAAAGCAAGCGATACAAACGCCACACAAACTGATTTGGTAACTCAACGCGAACCCCAGCAGCAACGCCCGGATGACCATTGGCGGTGCCGGCAAGTGCCATCTTTAACCACTGCGCAATACCATTGCTTTGCACCAATACTTGCTCTTCACCGAGCGGTGAAATGGGGTGTTCAGCCATCCATTGCACGAGCACATCGCGCAAGTTTTCAAGCTGATTACCATGCAAGACCATGAAAGCCGGCGTTAAACTCATTGGTATTCCTTTCTATTGATAAGCTTCACTGCTTTTTTATTCGATGCAAGTTATTCATACTAGAGCGCTTACAGATTACCCGCATCATTATCCGATGCAATACCGGCTACGCCAGCAGCGATTGGCATGCGCTCAACTAAGAAATCAATTAAAACACGGACAGCGGGTAATAAGCCACGCCGATATGGGTACACTAAATGTAACTTACCTACTGGCAATTGCCACTGCGGTAGAACACGAACTAAGCGTCCCTCTTTTACATATTCGCGACATAAATATGTAGGAAGCGCAACAACCCCTTGCCCCTGATAAGCCGCCTCACGCAAAACCCATAAATCATCGGTGATAAGCCGCGCTTGATAGGAAAGCACTAAATTATCGCCGTTTTCATTGCTAAACGGCCACTGGTAACGGCCTGATGAATAATGCATTGAAAGCGCTGGCCAGCTCATTAAATCGGTGGGGTGTTGCGGTTCACCATATTCAGCTACTAATTCTGGGCTCGCATACAGCGCTTGTCCTGATGGCAAAAGTTCCCGGCCGATCAATGATGATTCCTCTAGGGTAGGTCTTACGCGAAGGGCTATATCTACCTGTTCTTCAATAAGGTTCACCGGTTTATTTGTCATCACTAGATCAATAGTGACATCGGGATAGCGCGCCATAAATTCCGGCAAAATTTGCACGAGTAATGATTGGCTAATCGCATAGGGGCTGCTCAGGCGAACCTTGCCGCGAGGCTTTTCCTGTACAAACTGAGTCACCTGTTCAGCGGCGCTCGCGGCAGCAACCACCGTTTGGCAATGCACTAAGAATTCGCGCCCAACATCCGTGAGGTACAACTTCCGGGTCGTTCGATTCAATAGCCGAACACCCAACTCGCCTTCAAGATCCGCAATACGCCTACTCAGCGTAGATTTCGGAATTCCTAAACTCCGAGCAGCAGAACTGAAGCTACCGTACTCAACCACATGAGCGAACCATGCAAGGTTAGTAATATCTTTCATTTTATTGTTCCATTTATGAAACAGTGGTTCTCATATTACCTATCTAGTAGTGAAAGTGGAACATCTTTATGATGGCACCATTCTTGAAGCAACCCGTTTTTATTGCTTCAAACTAATCAACAGGATTGCCGCAGCGCTACTGTTAATCACAAACGAGGTATGCACATGAATATTCTACACATCCAAGCTGGTATTTTTGGTGATCAATCCGTAAGCCGCCAATTAAGCGATAAAATTGTTGCGCGCTTAACCGCACAAAATAGCGATGCTCAAGTTACCGTCCGTGATTTAATCAACACGCCGATTAATCACCTAGATGCCGAAATTCTGCTCGCCGGTGGCAGTGCTGAGGCCGACCGCAGCGAACGTCAGAAATCTGAATTGGCACTTACTGAAACCTTGCTTGACGAATTGTTTGCAGCCGATGTCATTGTTATTAGCGCGCCTATGTATAACTTCTCGATTCCAACCCAGTTAAAAGCTTGGATCGACCGTATCGCGCAAGCAGGCCGCACCTTCCGTTACACCGAAAACGGCGCAGAAGGTCTAGTGCTTGGTAAAAAAGTGTACATCGCCTCGGCTCGCGGTGGTATCTATAGCGAAGGCCCAGCTGCAGCGATGGAGCATCAAGAGAGCTTTTTACAAGGTGTACTAGGATTTATCGGCATCACCGATGTAACCACAGTACGCGCTGAAGGCGTCAATTTAGGTGAAGAGCCACGTGCCGCGGCCATTGCTGCTGCTAGCAATGAAATCACTGAATTGAGCGCATTATAAAAGCGAGTTGATCAACGATATTACCTATAATTTTCACTTCGGAGGGTAGTATCTGCCGATTCGCTAAAGTATTCTGAGGCTACTATTATTCGTGCAGATTGCAATTTCGGCACAAGGTAAGATTTAGATTAGCTGTAACGGAATACGTAGAGGCGGCTTGAGTGTTTGTCTTGTTATTGCTTTTTCAGGCAAAACACTTCTCAATGTAGCCGCCTCGCAACG
The DNA here is from genome assembly GCF_003987345.1 of Aliidiomarina shirensis. Taxonomy (GTDB): domain Bacteria; phylum Pseudomonadota; class Gammaproteobacteria; order Enterobacterales; family Alteromonadaceae; genus Aliidiomarina; species Aliidiomarina shirensis. The sequence goes on from NZ_PIPP01000003.1 coordinate 146,605, forward strand.
ATTTATAAGGTAAGTTTGGAATGTTAACTAATGCACGCTCATTAAAGTGTTTTTCATTACTCGCCACGCTTGGTTTTTTCAGTGCTTTTATCAACGCCAACGCGCTCGCTAGTGATACCGAGAACACCGATACAAATCACAGCCCAAACTGGCGGCTGCTCGATATCAGCTATGCCACCGTGCGCGATCGGGATAGTGATGCAAAGGCCGATATGCTCAATCTCCGCGCTAGCCTGCCGGTAAAATCCTATGGCTTGGCGGCAATAGAATTAAGTTCTGGCGAAGTTACCAATGGGCAAAATGTTGGCGATATGAATGCCTATCAATTAAATATAATGGGCGGCTTGCGAATGGCAGCAAGCGAGCGTGCTGATTTATTTATTCTTGCTGGCGCCACTCGAGTTGAAATGGAAACCAATAGTTATAATGTCAGTGATGATGGTTTTATTTCGCAAGCCGGTATGCGTGGCAAGCTTACAGAAAACATAGATCTATCAAGCTATATTCAGTTCTCAAAAACGGGTGGCCTTAGCACGTCTAGCTGGCACGGGGATGTGCGTTATAACCTTTTGAATCGAATTGATTTATACGTGGCCGCTGGAATTTATAGCCGCTCGTGGAGTGGTAAAGTTGGGTTTTCATTTCACTTCTAGCTCGCGTGTTTAATTTAGAGTTTTCGATATATTGAAAAATAGCCTTTTGGGTAATTCCTTTTAGTTAACATGGCTGCTATGTTTACTAATGACGATTAAAAAGGCAATTTAGAATATATGTCTCCATGGAAAACCGCTGCTTCAAGAACAGCCATTTACATTATCATCGGCATTATCTGGATCTTATATTCAGATCGCTTTCTAGCGGGTATTATCCAAGATCCCGAGGCGCTCACTCAGCTGCAAACTTATAAAGGTTGGGCGTTCATTGTATTCACAGGGTTTATCTTATTTTTCTTATTACTAAGTGCTTTGCGTCGAGAGCGTTCGCTATCCGAGCGCGATAGCCTTACTCAACTCCTTAACCGACACATGTTTCGGCAAGACCTCGATTCAGAAATTGGCCTAAGCAACGATAGCAAGCGCATGTTAGCGCTTATCAGTTTCAATCTTGATGAATTCCGACAAGTAAATCACACCGCTGGGCAATTAGCGGGTGATCAACTATTGAAAGACGTTGCCGCATCCATGCGTGCATATTTTAGCGGTAAGCGCTGTATTTTTGGCCGCGTAGCCGGCGATGAATTTTGTATTTTACTTGCCGACGTTAAGGACTGCGAAGAAGCTATATGCCTAACGCAAGGCTTTCAACAGCAGATTCGGCGATTGCGAGTTCAAGGCCATGATCTTTTAACAGTATCAGCATGTGCCGGAATCGCTATTTACCCCAATGATGCAGATAACTCCCGTGATTTAACTACTGCAGCAAACTTAGCCTTGGAAGAAGCAAAAAACTTAGGTGCAGGTTATTTACGTGTATACGATCATTTTTTTGGCGAAAATGTACATTCTCGATTGCAGCTTACGGCGGACCTAAAAAAAGCTATAGAAACCGAAGCGTTAAGCGTTGCATACCAACCCCAGTTTGATGCTGCAACGCTGGAAATCACCGGCGTAGAAGCGTTGTTACGCTGGCAGCATCCTGAGCATGGCCCAATATCGCCTGATACCTTTATTGCACTAGCGGAACAACAAGGTTTAATTGGTAGTATCACCGATTTCGTTTGCCGCAAAGCGCTTGAAGAACTTAAGCAGACGGGGTTGCTCGGCAAGAAAATCCCGAGGCTATCCGTGAACGTTTCAGCTCATGACTTTGATGATGACGATAGCATTGATCGCTTCCGCTCAAGGTTTGAATTTGTTGATGATTGGTCGGTTCTGCAGCTCGAACTTACAGAAACAGCGGCTATCAATAATTTTGAGAATACCTTAGCGGTGCTGAGCTCGTTGCAAAAAGCAAAAATCAATATCTCCATAGATGATTTTGGAACTGGGTACTCTTCGCTAAGTGTGCTGCGAAAATTACCCATCGATGAAGTTAAGATCGATCGCTCGTTTATTCATGATATCCCTAGCAATGAAGACGACCGCACAATTGTTCGCACTATCCTTGCGATGGCTCATTCTCTGCAATTACGGGTAATTGGTGAAGGCGTTGAGTGTAAGGCGCAAGCTGAGTTTCTACGCAAACATGGCTGTCATGAACTGCAGGGCTATTTGTTGGCAAGCCCCATGCCGATTACTGAGCTCGATGATTTTTGTAATTCTGGGCAAACGCACCTAAAATCAATGTTGGCCACAAACTAACATGCTGCATCGCAAAAATCGTGCAGCAATAACAATGGCAGCGAACTTGAAGCTGCGCAGTAACCTTCTACAGTGAGTTTCAACATGAGTGTTATTCGGCTTGGTTCTTACATCTTTATGCTTATTGCTCTAGCCGGCTGCAAAATGAACGATACCGGTCAATCTAAAGCGCCGATATTTGTTAAGCCGCTTACGCTTGAGCAATATTGTGAAACAAACACCTGCCGCGAAGACGTAGATATTCTAGTAGCCACCGCCGAAGGTGAATACACCCTTACACAACTCCAGTATTGGCCTGTTGTATATAAGGACGATATTATTGTTTTGCCGGGCGAGCGCGTGTATATCGAAGCTGAAATTGATGCTGAAAATAACATCACTGAGCTTCGTTCCGTAGAAGAAAACGAGAATCCAGAGCGCACGTTCGAACTTTTTTTTGCGCAAATACGCGGAAGTTATGGCATGTTTTTCTCGGTTCGTAACCCGTTAGATAATCCCGTTCATTTTGATTTCAGCCTTACCGATGTCGAAGGAAACGAGTATCGTGTAGGAAGCTGCCCGGTTCGGAGTAATCGTTCATTTCTCGAACGCTGGCCTGAGCCTGCTCAACAAATTACCTTAAGCAACCCACGTATATTAGAAACTAACGCCGATATCATATGTTCAAGCTGAGTACTTTATTGGAGCTGCAATGACCCCCCATATCCACGCCGAACTTGGTGATTTCGCAACCACAGTATTAATGCCTGGCGATCCGTTGCGAGCTAAGTTTATCGCTGAAACGTATCTCGATGAGGTTCGCGAAGTCAGTAATGTTCGCAACATTCTGGCATATACCGGAAGCTATCAAGGTACTCGTGTAAGTGTAATGGCAAGTGGCATGGGTATGCCGAGTATTGGCATCTACTCTTGGGAGCTATTCACAGAGTTTGGGGTGGAGAACATTATTCGTGTGGGCTCTTGTGGCGCCTATACAGAAAAGCTCAAGCTTCACGATGTATTACTCGCCACGAAGGTTTGGTCGGAATCGTCATTTGCAAAAACGCAAAACGGCGAGACTTCGCCGTTTAATGAACCCAGTGCGAAGCTGAGCCAGTTCCTAAGCAATAGCGCTAAACGCTTAAATACACCAATACACAGCGGTATTGTGCATTCAAGCGATGTATTTTATCGCAAAGACCACATGAGCTTTCAGCGTATTCACCAAGAAGTTGGTGCCCTTGCGGTAGAAATGGAGGCCTTTGCGCTATTTCACAACGCACGCACGTTGAACAAAAACGCGGCGTGTTTGCTCACCGTATCAGATCACTTGGTTACCGAAGAAGCCACCACCAGCACCGAACGCGAAACTGGGTTTAAGCGGATGATTGAAATAGCTTTAGCGTCACTTCAAGATTGCGCGTAGATATTCACCTGAATGCGTAATTAAGTGCAACGCGCCATCTTCATTCACATCAAATAACACCACATCACCAAGTGCTTCCAACACTTCCGTTTCCGTATCCATTTGAGTACTCGGACAAGCCATCCGAGTGGATGCTAATTGATTGAGTTGGAAGTTCTCTCCGGTGTAGGAATAATGGCCAACAAAGCGATTACAACCACTGTTGCCGAACGCCTCGCCGTTAACGCCAAAGTTAATGGAAACATCCACGTTCGCGGCAATATCTTTGCCTTTCACGTGAGTTATTTGCCATTCACCGGGCGTTAATAGCTCGCTTGGATCACCGGCACAGCCGTGGTAGCTATCCTCACCAAGTTTAACAATCGCGGTTTTTGGATATGGCATTCCAGTCATTGAATCTCGGCACACTTTTTCCTCGAATGTAGCGGAGCCTACCGCTCCGCTTCCATGCGAAATAAAAAGTTGATAATGACCATCATCATTTTGTTGCCAAGCAAAACGTTGTTGCTCTTCACTTAAACGATTCAGCTCTACGCGGGTTTCAAATACCGTTAAATTCCAAAATGGCTCATTACCTCGAGCTTCAATGAGAACGTCACCGGCATCATCAACGCAACAATCAAGTGGTTCTGTAGGCGCAGAGCAAGCACTCAACGCAAGCCCCAAAGCAAGCAACGAAACTAGCTTAGAGGCAGTACAGAAATTCCGTTTGTGAACAACACAACATTTGCTTTACATATGCTATTTCTCTATTTTACGAGCCGTTTCTAAGTACAACCTTGCCGCTTCACGAACGCGATCATACGCGAGCTGCTCTGAGCCTAGATGCACTTCTTCCAAGGTTTCTGCAAGTTGTGCAAGCTCGATATTAATGCGCTCAAGTGCATTCTCAAGGGTGTATGTGAGTTGGTGTATTTCTGCCATATCTGCCGGCTCTAATTCACCATTTAAAACTACTTCAAGCTTCTCATTATACTCTGCAAAATTCGCTAGCGCTTCTTCCAACGAGGTTGATTGTTCGCCTTTGAAGTGATCAAACCGCTCTTGTGCTGGCGCGTCGAATGCCATTGCAGAATGCGTACCCACTGCGAATAAGATACAAGCTAAACCATATTTTACTATTTTCATCATTTCACCTTTTACTGTAGCGATTAATTATTACCAAAAGAAAAAATTTACTTAAAATTGATAGCTCAACGATACCCACAAACTGCGTGCACGTTCAGCAGTATTGTAATCTGGAGAGCACACATACTCCGTTTCGGTTTCAGCAAGGTAACAACTGCGGCTTGATAGATCGTTATCGAGCAGGTTGTTAACCCGTAAGTTCCCCCGCAATTGTTCATTAAACTGGTAGCTCGCGCTTAAGTGCACTAACTCATAAGCTTTATAGTAAAGCTTTTGGGTTTCCGGCCCTTGTGGGCCAGCAGCATTTGCGGTACCACGAAACCGCTTGCCGCGCGCTTCCAAATGAAGCGCTACACTTAACGGATCGCTAACTTGAAAACTTACGCTACCATTCATCATGTGCGTGGGTGTATTCACTAACGGTAGGCCTTGGTCGGCACCGCTTTTTACTTCACTATCAGTATACGTGTAGTTTCCTTTTAACTGCCAACGCTCGCTAATATCATAACCAAGCGCAATTTCTGCACCCATGGTTTGCGCTTCATCCACGTTCTGTGATTGGCTAAATCGCGTATAACCAAGTTCAGCCCAACCCTCACCGATATTCACACAACGTTCACCAGATACCACAATTTCACAGTTTGGCAGATCATCTTGGCGAATTATCTTATCTTTGAAATCGTTCACAAAGAGGGTTAAGTTACCGTTAAACCCAGCATCATTTTCATAGTACGCAGCAACCTCATAGTTCACGCTGGTTTCCGGTTGTAAATCAGGTGATCCCACAAATGGTGAAACACCTTGGCCACCGAATCCCACAATTCCTGAAAATAGTTGGTTTGGCTGCGGTGCTTTATAACCAGTACTTACCCCACCTTTAAATGTCCAATCGCTATGCGCACGCCAATTGAGGTATACCCGGGGGCTTACTTGACTGCCAAAAACCGAGTGATGATCGTAGCGAGCACCATAGGTAAAAATTAGAGTTGGGTTTAAATCCCAGTTATCTTCGGCAAATACAGCCCACTGCTGATGCTTCTGAATGGCTTGCGTTTCAGCACCCTCGCCCGACATGGCAAACACGCCATCTTCCATTTCCGCATCAAACCATTGCGCCCCAAGAATATAGGCGTGATCGTTGTATAGCCCTTCAAAACGCGTGTTCACAATGAGGCTATCGATCTCAAGCGTTCTTAGCGGTCGAGGTAAGAATAAGTTTTCGAGCTGTGCTGTAATGTCGTCAGTTAGCGTGGGTCGTGTGGTATCTTGATCAATAACCGCTTGATTCCAAATACCTTGTAGTTCGGCACGTTCTTCTAATCCTAATGGCAATGAACGTCCGAGGTTTGCACTGCTGGCTTGGGTAATATCGCTGCTCCATGTTCCGGCATCCATTTCCCAGCGATGCGCAAGAACATACTGCTCACGTTCCACTCGTTGGTAGGGCGTGTAACCAACTCGCGGTTGTACAATTCCATTTGGCGCACGCCATAAACTAACTGGACTATCGAGTGTTCCTACCTGCCCCATCTGGTTGTTGTAACGCTGTTGTGCCTTATCATATGCAAACGTTAAGCGTTGCTCGGGATGGAATTGCCAATCCACATTAGCACCCACATTCCAGTTTCGCGCCGCCACTACTTTACGATCACCAAAGCTTCCTGAATCTTCCCAAGTAGTGCCATCTGGTAGCGGTAGTGATTCTTGGTAAGTAGGCTCTGTAGTGCCTCGATTATAGAAGCCTCCGTACATGGCTACGCGCAGATTTTCACTTACCGGGCCAGTGAGGTACAGATCAAATTTACTATCATTACCATACTGATCATCTTCTTGCAGCGTTCCGCTAGCACTCACACTGCCGTGCCATTCTTCAAGGGAAGAACGCGTAATAATGTTAATTACCCCACCAATAGCATCGGCACCATACAAGGTTGACATCGGCCCGCGCACAATTTCAATTCGCTCAATCGCTTCAAGTGGCGGTATATACATAAACTGGCTGTTGCCGAAATTGTTAGGTCCGATATTACCGATATCACTTTGTCGGCGGCCATCTATCAAAATCAACGTGTAATCCGCCGGTAGCCCACGCATCGTAATGCTGATGTTACCGTTCTTATCTTGCCCCGAACCAACATCAATACCCTCAATATTTCGTAAGGCGTCGGCGATACCAGCATAAGGTTGGCTCTGCAGATCTTCACGAGTTACCACGGTAACACTCGCCGGAGCATCAACTAATTTTCTGGCAAATCCAGAGGCGGTAATAACAATTACATCTTCCACTTTCTCACTCGGCTCAGAAGCGGCAGGCGATGTTGATTGAGCCGTTTGCGCATTTGCTGATACAGCAAAACAACCAAGAATGAGCGAAGTAAGCAACGAAAGTTTAGCGCTGGGCATGATTCTCTCCAAAATCCATTAGTGATCAAAAAATTTACCGTTTGGGTTTGCCGTCCGATAAAATCTAGTTGCAAATGATAGTGATTCTCATTAATATTGTCGACATCTTTTTGCGAATAATTCTCATTTAGTTTAATCGGGGTTAAAAATGCGTATGGGCAGTATGGTGAAATGGCATTGGGTGAGCTCAGCACTTTGCCTAGCGGGGCTACTGCTATTTGCTATCACAGGGATAACGCTGAATCACGCGCAATCTATCGAGGCAAAACCGCGAACCGTTACCATTGAAAAGGTAATTCCCGAGGCACTTTTGGAACAACTCGCGGCAGTAGAAACAGAGCAACCACCTGAAATTCTACCGCGCGAAATGGTTAACTGGGCGCGCCAAGAGTTACGCTTAAATCTCGCCAACAAACAGGCAGAGTGGAGTGATTTTGATATCTACTTTAGCTTGCCAAAGCCCGGAGGCGACGCCTGGCTCAGTATCGATCGATATACCGGCGAAGTGATATACGAAGATACATCACGCGGCACTATTGCGTACCTCAATGATTTACATAAAGGCCGCCATACCGGGCTGGTATGGCAGTGGTTTCTCGATATATTCGCCGTGGCCTGCGTTATTTTTAGCGTTACCGGACTACTACTGCTGCATAAGTTTGCGCGCAATCGTTGGAGTACTTGGCCACTCGTTAGCTTAGGTGTGGTTCTACCTGCTGTTCTACTTCTACTTTTCACTCACGGATAAACATCGTATGCATTACCTGGAGCACCATTATGCGAAATAAATTTTTACCGCTAGTACTAATGAGCACCATCACGATCGGCAGTTTTCTCTTCAACACTGCCCGAGCTGAAGAGCCTGTTTCGCTCACTATCGATATCGAGATCCCACAAATTCAAGTGGCAGAATATCATCGCCCGTATGTTGCCATGTGGCTGGCAAACGAGAGGCAGCAGGCCGTTGCAGATTTAGGAGTTTGGTACGATATCGCGCTTGCAAACCAAGAAGGCGAAAAATGGCTAAAGGATATTCGCCAGTGGTGGCGCCGCAGTGGCCGCACTCTTTCCTTTCCCGTTGATGGTGTTAGTGGTGCCACCCGAGCGCCCGGAACCCATCAGGTTACCTTCCACGATATCGCAGCCGATGGCACAAAATTTTCGGAGCTTCCCGCCGGAAAATATTTTTTACACATCGAAGCCGCCCGTGAAGTTGGCGGCAGAGAAATGTTGAGCTTCCCGATTCAACTACCACTGCAAGAAACCCTTGTCGTTGAACAAACGGGCGAAACGGAGCTTGGTTTAGTAAGCGCCACATTTACTCGTATGTAGAACTAAAATCATTTAAAAATAAGGATTACACAATGAAAAAACGTATATTGCTCACGCTTCCGATTTTGCTACTCGCAGCTACACCCGAAGCAATGGCACACCGCGCTTGGTTGTTACCTTCCAGCACAGTGCTCGCCAGCGATCAACCATGGGTTACCATTGATGCGGCTATTTCGAATGAGATATTTCATCTTGATTATCGCCCCATGGGTACGAGTTCACTTCAGGTTGCGGGCCCGGAGGGCAGCAGCCCAGAGCTTACCAACACCTTTACCGGCAAGTTTCGCAGCCACCTTGATTTGCAATTAGCGGAAAGCGGCACTTACAAAGTATATACCGCAAGCCACGGCTTAAACGCGCGTTGGGTTGATGAAAATGGTGAGCGTGGAGGCTATCCGCAGCGCGGTCAACAAGGAACCACGGAAGGCTTGCAAGCGGCAATACCTGAGAACACACAAGAGCTTACCATCAGTGAATTTTCTCGGCGCATCGAAACCTTCATGACCTCGGGAGCGCCAGATGATCATGCATTAGAGCCAACCGGTAAAGGCCTAGAGCTAAATCCTATTACGCACCCAAACGATTTGTTTTCTGGTGAAACCGCAACCTTTCAGTTGTTGATTGATGGCGAACCTGCTGTGGGTGCCGAAATTGAAATCATTCCAGGAAATACGCGTTACCGCGATACCCAGGAACAAATAACCACCGTAACTGACGGCGAAGGCATGCTGAATGTAACTTGGCCACAAGCGGGAATGTATTGGTTTAACGCAACCTATACCGATAACCAAGCCGTTGCTCCAGCTACACAACGCCGTGGTAGCTACACCGCAACCCTTGAAGTACTTCCGGAGTAAGTTATGTTCTCAGCCAACGCAGATGTAACGAGCATCGGCCCGGATATGCTAAGTGGTTCCGTGCTATTTGCTCTTGCGTTATTCACCGGCTGGGCTTTCTTTAGTTGGTGGGCCTTTCGTGCCCATCAACGCAGCTCGGTTAAATTTAACCCTGTCGTTGATACCCAGCACGGCAATGCAGATGGCAAAATGTATTCCCAGAAAATCTCGCAGGCGCAAGTGCTTGTTGTGTATGCCAGTGCTACCGGACAATCGAGAAAACTAGCCACGGATTATGTTGCACACATTAATAATACCAAGTTTGTTTGCTGCGATTTTAATGATTTCTGTAACCTTTATAATCATGCCAATCATCCCACACTAAAATACGTTCTCTTTATTGCCAGCACCGCAGGTGATGGCGAAGCACCTGAAACAGTAGCTAAAAGTTGGCAGGCACTACAGCAATCAGGATTACAACTTCCCCGGCGAGTTTGTACAGCCACTCTTGCGCTTGGTGATCGCAACTACCCACAATATTGTGCGTTTGGATTAGCATTAGCGGTATGGCTAAGGCGAGAAGGTTTTACCGAACTCTTTCCACCCGTTACCGTAGATAAATTGCAACGTTTTGATATCGAACGCTGGTATGAACAATTGGCGCAAGTGCCCGAACTTAGCGTGGTTGAGAGTATTCCCACAGCGGATATTTGGCGTTTAACGCACCGCGAAGAATTAAACCCGGGTAGCAACGGTTCTCCGCTCTATCATCTTGCATTCAAACCCACCTTAGGCACCTTACCAACCTGGATGCCAGGCGATGTAGTTGATGTCCAGTTGCCCGATGGAAGTGCGCGTACGTATTCGATCGCATCGCTTCCGGAGGATGGCGCTATAGAACTTGTTGTACGCCAAGTACAACTTCCTAATCAGCAGTTAGGAGTGGGTTCTGGCTGGCTCACGGAAAGAATTGATGGCGGCAGCCAAATACAACTTGAGATTCGCAGTTACCCACAATTTCACCCACCGGAAGCAAGCCAGCCGTTGATACTGATTGGTGCTGGCAGCGGCTATGCTGGGTTACGTGCGCATTTAAAACATCGAGCGAAAACACCCGGCACGCGACAATGGCTAATTTATGGTGAACGCAACCGCATAAACGATGCCATTTTCATCAAAGAAACGCAGGCATTAAGAGAGCTTGGCACCTTATTAACGACAAATCGCGTTTACTCTCGTGATGGCATATCCAATGGCGACATTTCCTGCGATATTGGCAACGAACGCTATGTTCAAGATGTGATAAGAAACCAAAAAGCGCGTTTACAGCAGTGGCTAATGGCTGGCGCATGTATCTATATCTGCGGCAGCAAACAGATGGGCGATGAAGTGCTAAAAGCTGTTGCGGCAGTAACCGGTGAGAGTGTATTTCAACTCTTGCAAAGCCAAAATCGCATAAAGGCAGAGCTCTATTAAAGCTCTGCCTTTATAGCAATGAAATTTCGTTCTGTAGTTATTTTCTACGCACGAATAAAGCAACAACCGCCGCAGTAATAATGCCCATAATTGCGGCACCTACAAAGCTCTGCACCAAATAATTGGAGAGGCTAAAGTATACCGCAGCATCGGTGGCACTCATCTGCTCCATTTCCACCGCATGCGTGGCCGCGTTGGTAAAAAAGTGCGGAGTAATAACATAATGAATAATCAGCTGTGCTAGTGGATTTAAGATAACCACGACAATCGTGATGTAAATTCCGGTTATAAATCCCTGTGCCCAATTCATTTTGCCAGCAAAATCTCGATCACGCTTCTCTTGCAGGGCAAGCACGTAAACCGTAATTGCGATAATCGCGAAAATATTGGTGTAGATAGGGTGCACGGCGATGTGTGTACTGTGCAGCCCAACTAAACGTTCTATCAGCATCCATGCAAGCAGGGCGACAGTGAAAATCACACCCCATTTTATTTCAGTTCGGTATTGAGAGAACATGGCGTTGCCTTTTATTTTTATGTGCAGTTATAGTGAAGGTTCACGGGGTACTTAGCAGTGCACGCTAGTTGAGCCGTGCGCGCGAAAATACCGCTTCGAAATTAACTATACGCGAAGTTCACAAATCCGCAATTTCACCGTTACACATATTTTAAGGTGCCAGTTTTACAGCCGTTCCGAATACTAAAATCTCGGCAGCGCTGGTGGCAACTACCGACGTGGAAAAACGCACGCCCACAATGGCATCCGCGCCTAAAGCCCTCGCTTCATCAATCATTCTATCAATCGATTGTTCACGTGATTCCGCCATTAGTTTGGTGTAATCATGTAATTCGCCGCCCACAATATTGCGCAAACCCGCGAGAATATCGCGGCCAACATGCCGAGCCCGAATAGTGTTCCCGCGCACAATACCAAGAGTTTCCGAGATTTCTCTACCGGCAATAGTTTCCGTTGTAACAACTCGTATTGGTTTCATAAATTCACCTTTTTATATTTATCCGTTTTGCGTGCAACAATACGTTGCCGTAATACACTTAAGAACAATGCCGCCAAACCTAGATATAACCCCGCGATACCGAGGCGGAACCACCATGGCGTTGCCGTACCGATTAGAAGCTCGCTCGCGAGTTCCCAAGCGAAAAAAGCACCTACCAACAAAACACCTAAAGCAAATAAGCTCCAACCTATCCAGCCCAGCCAGCGCGCTGGTTGGTCGTGTAATATTGTTGGTAAATCACGCGTATCAATACTGCTAAGCACGGCATCTTTCACATCGGTGCGCATACTTTCTAATTCCTGCAACAACGTGCTGCATTCAGGGCATTGCTGCACATGCAGATAAATACGCTGCTGCTCCTGCTGAGTTAATTCGTCATCTAAGTACGCCGATAACTGTTCTTGAACAGCTTCACATGGATTCAGCTTACTCATATACACCTCCATTCTCTGCTTTGAGATCTTGCAGTGCTGCACGCAATGCCATACGCGAGCGGTGCAAACGAGACATCACAGTTCCGCTATTCATTTGCAAAACCTGGGCGATCTCGGCATAGCTCAAATCATTTACATCGCGTAATACAATTATTTCCCGTTGCTCAACGGTTAATGTCAGCAAGGCCGCACGAACCCAACGTTGTCTTTCTGAAGCTTCAACCTCGTCGATAACTTCGGCTGCACCTAACACCTCTTCCGGTACGGCCGAGCTATCAAATTTTTGCTGCTGACGTAAATAATCGAAACACCCGTTGCGTACTACTTTAAAGAACCAAACGCGTTGAGCCGCTTGGTCGTCCGGCATCCGCTTATTCGACAACGTTTTAGTTATCGCAGTTTGCAGCACATCTTGGGCCGTATCAGGGCAACCAAGTAGGTTTCGAGCAAGCGCTAAGCCACCCGAGTACCACTGCAAATATGGATTATTTAATGTATGCACCGCTTATTCTCGCAAGTAAAACTACTGTTAGAGTTATTTAATAAACGAACGGAGGGTTAGGTTTATTCCACAAATTGCGAATTAATTATCGAGCGTTGGAATGGGGCTTAAAATAAACAACAACGGCGGCACCAATCAGCAAGCAAACAATAGCCGCTACGCCTAAAGCAAGCATACCAACAATGCTAAAAGTTAGGGCGCCGAGCAAACCGCCGATAAAGAATGAAGATAGAATTGTGATCAATAAACCGAGCTTCCAAGATTTAACTTTTCGGTGCCGCAAACGATTCCCTATTAACGCACCTAAATCAGTAACAATGCCGGTTACATGTGTTGTGCGTATGGTTAAACCGCGATAACTTCCGGCCATCGCATTCTGCAAACCACATGCCATACTGGCTAGTGCAACTGCCCAAGATATTCCACTTAAAGCAAGCGCTGTAGCAGCTATCAATATTATCCCTTCCAGCAATAACGCAACGCCATACCTTCGGCTCATTCGCAAGGTTGTAGTTTCTACAATTAAGCCAGAAATGAATGCCCCGAGAAAAAAGCCACCGACGATTGAGCCGATCAGAACCAAATGCCGCCAATCATCAAACCACGCATCGATTCCTATTTGAGAAACAGCACCACTCATGTGACTAACGGGCACTTGGAAAAAGCCAAGCATTACTACATTAATATAACCCGCAATCAAAGCTAACAAAGCGGCGCCTGAAAACACCCAAACGCGGCTTTGCTGCATGAATAAATCGTGTTCTTCCTCAAGCTGCTGATGCAGCATTTTTATTCTCCTTTTGCGGGCCTACTCTTCTAAGTTCCATTCAACGACACCGTATGGCAGCGGTAAAACCGCTCCGCGTAGCGGCACATAAATATCGCGAAGGAACTCTACAACCGCCATGGCATCGGTGTTGCACGCTACGCCCGCGATATCGCACTGCAAAGCATCGGTTTCATAAATAACCTGCAAACGGCCATCGCTTGTGCGCTCAATACGATCAACAGCAAAAGCTGTAAGTTCGCCATCCACATAAGCTAAATCAACCCGATCGGAGCTTTCTTTTTGCGCTTCATAAAGTACATCCCAACCATCATTGCCGGTCGCGTTATAGCTATTCATCGCTACGTTATAGGTGGCGTCGGCTTTTACAGCGTGCCATTCCGGTTCCAATAAAGAACCGCGGTTGATCTCCACACTCACAATCTCGCCCGTTACACCTGGCTGCGTTTCATCAAAGCGATACCGCATATTACCGCCGTATGGGAACTTACCCGCATGCGCGCCGGATGGAACGGTTGCCGCTACGGTATCTTGCAAAAGCTGAGTAATTTGCGCACCCGTAAGCGGAACAATTGAAATAAAGTTAGCAAAGGGTAACAACTCGAGCGTTATATCGCCTTCACGCAAAAGCCCTTGGGCCAAGCTTTGCCGAACACCGCCGGCCCCCACTAAAGCAAAATCAACTTGTAAACCAGCTACGTTTGCTACCGCTTCAGTTGCTGCCCATTGGAATTGGCCAAGCGCTACCAGCGGCGCTACCTCTGAGCCTGTTGGGTAGGTTTCTGTTGGTGTTCGTACGTGGGTAATTTGTGCCGGCACCATACCCAATTCAGCACCATAAGCACTTTCCATAGCCGGGCGATATACTGAATCAATGTGCGCGCGCATGCTGGCTTCTTCTTCAACCACAGCGATTCTCGGGTTCACCGCAACAAAATCGAGCACTTCTGCCGATGCTTCGCTACCCAAATAGCTATCTTCCGTGCGTTCGCTATCGCGGTAAAACCTATCGTTGCTTAACAGCGTGTTACCACCCACGCAATCCAACACTCGCCCATCGTTCGTGAAATCAATTTCCACGCGGCCAATTGCTTGTGCATATTCACCAGCTTGCACCACGCAAGTGGCCGATTCGCCATCAGGATTAATAACCCACTCGGCATAAGTGCCTGCATAACCCATACCTAAATCAGAGAAATCGCCTAACAATGTGTGCGAATGGCCACCCACAATTACATCAATACCATTTACTTGGTTGGCAATTTCAACATCAATAGCCTTACCGATATGGGTGAGCGCCACCACTTTATCGATACCCATAGCGTGAAACTCGTCTACCATGCTTTGGGCTGTTTCGACCATGTTGGCGAATACTAAATCACCCGTGTTCGGCGCAATATTGGGCATATCATCGAGCGCTAGACCAAATACGGCTACCAGATGCTGCGCCTCTGGTAGCGGTTCGCCTGGGGTTAAGCGCTGCTTCTGGAAACCATCGAACGCAAACACCACGTAGGGCAGTAAATTGTTCTGTTCTTTTAAATCCTCATCGACGCTGGCATCAACATTTGCCGCCAGCATGGGAAAATTCACCGCGCTTAAAAACGCATTCAAATGTGCATTGGTTAAATCAAACTCGTGGTTACCAAGCGCCATTGCGTCAAGTTGCATGCGGCTCAGAATATCGGCATTCATGCGGCCTTCATTTAACTTGAAATACGCGCTGCCTTGCCAAGCATCGCCACCATGTAAGAACAACATCGATTGGTTTTCTGCTTCCGCCTGAGCACGATAATAATTCGCCTGCTCGAGAATACGCGGGTGGCCCCCGAATTCGTTATAAACCCGCATTTCGTTGGCAGTAAAACTACTCGCCACTGGGTCAAAGCTTGAGTGGGTATCGTTAATATGGGCGATGGTAAGCGAAAACGCAGCTTGCGTATCACGTTCAGCGATTTCCGCATCGCTGCAAGCTGCAAGGCTAAGGGCAGAAGCAATTAAAAGAAGAGGTTTCAAGTGTTTCATAATGCATCCAACAATTCGAAGATGCATAGAGTGTAGCGAATAACGTGGCGCAAATCATGCTCGCCACACTTCAGTTACACATAATGCGGCGAGCCCCGTAAACACTAGCCGTTTGGTTTAAACGCTGGCTTGTTTAAACACAGGCGTATTGGCGGCAATCTCAAAACTGCGCAAGCGCGCACTATGATCAAATGCATGGCAGGTAAGCATAACTTCATCCACCTCAGTAGCAGCAATAAAATCAGATAAGTAAGCATTCACTTCTTCCGATGTACCCACCGCCGTGTACTTTAATGCGTGGTTCGCGCCTGCAAGCGCCATAGCATCCACTTCTTTACTAATGTCAGCCACTGGCTCTGGCAGCGGCCCCGGATTCCCTTGCCGTAAAGCTACAAACTGTAGTTGCATAGAACTCATCAATGTTTTCGCTTTTTCGCTAGTATTGGCGGCAAATACATTCACTACCGCCATAGCGTAAGGCTTCTTCAAATATTGTGAGGGTTTAAAATTAGCGCGATATGCCTGCAACGCCATATGTAAGTAATCAGGCGCAAAATGCGAAGCAAACGCAAAAGGCAAGCCCAACGAAGCAGCAAGTTGAGCGCTATATAAACTAGAACCGAGCAGCCAAACCGGAATATGAGAGCCTTGCCCTGGCGTAGCTTGTATACGCTGGCTAGGCTGTGCTTCCCCCAAGTATCCCAACAGTTCTTGCACATCGCTAGGGAATTCTTCAGCACTATTTGGATCGCGGCGCAATGCGCGAACAGTTGCTTGATCGGTACCTGGTGCTCGGCCCAACCCCAAATCAACGCGATCACCATACAGCGCAGCAAGCGTGCCGAACTGCTCAGCAATAACTAACGGGGCATGGTTTGGCAACATAATGCCACCGGCACCAATTCGAATACTTTCGGTTTGGCTGCCAATATGCGCCAGCGCCACCGATGTAGCCGCACTAGCGATGCCTTTCATATTATGATGTTCAGCCATCCAGAATCGATGATAGCCCCACTTCTCCGCATGCTTGGCAATATCCCCCGAATTTCGCAGCGATTCTGCCACATTGTTTGCAGTCGTTACCGGAGCTAAATCTAGTACTGAAAATTTAATCATGGTTGAACCTTTTTTGCTGCCAAGTTCCTGGATTCGCCCAGTTCCTAGCTAATTAGCTGTATGCTTTTATTTACTGAATACCTTTTAGATGGGTGATCCGCCAGTATCTTTCAACTGATCATAGCGTACAGATTGAACGAAATACTTTTCATTCTTTTCCCGCACTGGTTAAATAGCGCCAATAAAAATAAAACTAGCATAAGAGAATACTCATGCCGTCAACACCAATGCAATCAGCGCTTCCAGAACCTTCGCCGTTATATCGCTGGCTTATTTTGCTATTCGTTAGTTTAGCCATGTTTGGCAACTACTACGTTTATGATTCTATGTGGCCGGTGCTCGATTTAATGCGCTCAGACCTTGATTTGAGCTACCAACAAATCGGCCTTTTATCTTCGGTATACAATGCAGCCGCGCTTCTCGTATTACTTGCCGGCGGTTATGCCATTGATCGCTGGGGCACCAAAAAGGCCATAACGGTATTTGCGCTTATTTGCTTATTTGCTGCCGTACTCACCGTGATCACGCCAAAATATGAAGTTATTTTGGCTGGTCGCTTTATGTTAGGTATTGGCGCTGAGCCACTAATTGTGGCTGCGGTAACCGTGCTCTCAAAGTGGTTTAAAGGAAAAGAGCTCAGCTTTGCCTTTGGTATAAATTTATCAATCTCGCGCTTAGGCTCTGCCTCTGCCGATTGGTCTACTTCATTTGCTAGCCCACTATATACCAACTGGCAAGATCCACTATGGCTAGCTACCGCTGTTGCGGGTATTTCAGTAACTGCCGCAATTTTATATTGGATTATGGAGCGCCGCGCCGAGGGCCGCTATCAAGTAGGCACGAGTTCAGCCGCAGAAAAGGTTGATTTCAAAAGCCTCTATAAATTTAGCGCTTCTTATTGGTACATCGTGGCGCTCTGTGTGGTGTTTTATGCCACGGTGTTTCCGTTCCGTACCTTCGCCATTGATTACTTCCAACAAGCGCACGGCATTAGCCGAGAAGCTGCCGGTTTGCTCAGCAGTTTGTTGCCAGTAGCGGCGATTATTCTCACGCCATTGTTTGGCATTTGGGTAGATCGTGTTGGCCGCCGTTCGCTCTTTATGGCCGCAGGTGCTCTGGTGATGCTGCCATTATTTTTGGCCGTCACTTATTTACCACCAGGCCCCGAAATTAATCTAATTATTCCGTTCATTGGCAGTGCCATGGTGCCGCTCACTCTGTTTATGGTTATTTTCTTACTCGGTGCCGTATTCTCGCTGATACCTGCAGTAATGTGGCCTTCAGTAGCTTATATTGTTGAAGAACAACGATTGGGAACCGCGTTCGCTATCATGACATTCTGTCAGCAAATTGGTTGGATGGTAGTGCCGCCCATCGTAGGGCTACTCAATGATATGAATAACGCCAGCCCTGATAACACAGCGGGCTATGCGCCCGGTATGTGGTTTTACACCGGGCTAGCAGCAACCGGACTCTACTTTGCGTTTAAACTTTGGCGCAGTGAAACCGGGCCCAACGCCCATGGGTTAGAGCATATAACTACGAAAACGGGAATGGCTGCTAATTTAGGAGAAGGTGCGCAAAAATAACATTATCGTTAAATAAATTGGAGGGAGTTCGTTGCCGCTGCGTAATCTATACATAGCGCCCTTCCCACGAAATAGACGACAAAAGTAGGTTGCATGTGTTGAAAGCTACATTGCATAGAAAACAAGCAAGCCACAAGCTTATCGAGCGGCTGCTTGCAGAACACGATATCGCGATCCGTCGGTTTGTGCGCATTAAGTTGGGCACAAATCAAGATTGCGATGATGTGATGCAAGAGGTGTATGTGCGATTAAGCCAAATCGATGATTTACCGCAACGTTTAGCTGATAGGCTTGATACTGCACGTAGCTATTTAATACAAATTGCGAATAACCTGCTTATTGATCGTGCTAGAAGAGCACAAGTAAGGTGCGCAAACATGCACAGGGGTGAATATGAAACCGCAACATCACTGCATGCACCGGAACGAATTTTAAGTGGAAAACGAAAGCTACAACAAATCGATAAAGCGTTGGCGAAATTGAAGCCGGAAAAACGGCAAGCGTTTTTGCTGCACCGAGTTGAGGGCCTGAGTTATCGAGAAATTGGCGACCAATTATCAGTTTCGGTAAGTACCGTAGAGAAATATATTTCCGCAGCATTACTAGCTATTCGCAAAACAGTTGCCACAACATCTTCCAATTCGCAGGGGTTCAGCAAACATGAGTAAGTATAAAATACGCGAAGAAGCCGCTCATTTTGTAACCCGCTTACATTCGGGAGAAATCACCGGGCGTGAAGAAGCCGAGCTGAATGCTTGGCGCCAGCGCAGTGAAGCGCATGAAAGTGAATTTCAAGCCATGCTCGCTACCTGGGATCTCACCGCGCAATTGTATCAAGAGCCGGAGCGCGCTGTTACGCCGAAGAAGCGATTGGTAAAAACATCTACATGGTTTGTTGGCGCCATTGCTGCAAGTATTTTGGCGGTAGTCGTTGTGCCGCTTGCGCTTGATTTTTTTAACACACCGCCGGGCAATCCAAAGTTAGTAGGTACCACACCAGAATCACCGCCTTCCACACCTGAGGTTATACGTGATGTTGTTACCTTTGATGATTTTCGAATAAGTGAGCACGAATATAGCGATGTTGATCGTGCAGAAATATTCACCTCAGCTGTTGGCGAGGTTCGCCACATAAAATTAGCCGATGGCTCTACTATTTCACTGAATACTGACACGACACTTACGGTTGAAGTACGCGCTAATCAACGACTCGTTACTTTAACTAAAGGCGAAGCATTTTTTGATGTGGCCCATGATGAGAACCGTCCGTTTGTTATTGATACAGGCGACCAAATCATTCGTGTGCTGGGCACGCAATTTAATGTTCGCAAACGCGACGATGAGGCTATACTGCAAGTAGCGGTAGTGCAAGGCCGGGTTTCTATTGCCAGAAATAAAGAGCGAACCACTGAGACGCAACAAACGGAACCGAAAGATAATCTTTTGGCCGCTGGTGATATTGGTGCTTTCGGGCCAGAAAGCGAATTAATTAGCCAAAATGATGTGGCTGAAGTAAATACAACGCAAAGCTGGCGCCATGGTGTATTTCGTTTTGAGAATGAATCGCTTGAACAAGTAGTGCGTGAGCTGAACCGTTACCGCAACCGCAAAATTCATATTGTTGGTGCCGAAGCGAACGCGTTGCGGATTAGCGGTGTTTTTCATCTTAAAAATGGTGAGAACATTTTGCTGGCTCTCGAAAGCTCGCTCCCGGTAAGAATTGTTCGTGAATCTGAGTATGTTTTTATTCATCAACAATAAAAGATGGAGGGATTTTATCTCGGCTGCGTATTAGCTATGTGACGACAAAAAAACAACAACAGGAAACACAACTATGACGCACAAGAGAAGACGACTAAGCTATTTAACTTGCTGCACGCTACTAGCCTTGGGCTCAAGCGTTGTATTGCCAACTGTTTCGCCAGCGTTTGCTCAAGAGAATCAAGCGGAACAACGCACTCATGAGTTACAAATACCAGCGCAGCGAACGAGCTTAGCGCTTCTTGAGCTCGCAGAAATACTCGGTATCCAAATTGTATTTTCTCCTGATCTTACCCGTGGCCAAACGTCAGAAGCCATTGATGGCAACTTCACCATTGAAGAAGCCATCACCGCAGTTTTACGCGGCACAGGGCTTACTTTCGAAGAACAAGGCAGCGCCACCTATGTGATTCGCCGTAGCAGCCAAAATTCAAGTAACCGCGTGCAAGGCAATTTTGCCGAGCAAGTATCGTCCGCTAGTGGCAGCAATAGCCGTGATAGCGTTGAGCGAATTCAGGTTATTGGTTCAAATATTCGAGGCGCACGCGCTGCGGGAAACTTGCCGGTAACTATTCTGAATGAAGAAGATATTCTCGATACAGGTGCCGCTACGGGCGACGAGCTGATGCGCTCGATTCCGCAAATAGGTGATATCAGCTTCAACAATGAACGTACTATTGGCGGTGTAAACGATGCGCGCGGTGATGTTGCCTCAATAAACTTACGCGGTATCGGTACAGGCAACACGCTTACGTTACTGAATGGCCGTCGATTAGTACTTCACCCTGGCACCCAAACAGAAAACTTTGTTCCGGTAACCACGGTTAACTCCAATACCCTTCCCGTAGCAGGCTTGCGCCGATTAGAAGTGCTGCGCGATGGTGCTGCTGCCCTGTATGGCACCGATGCGATTGCCGGGGTTATCAACTATGTTCTCAAAGATGATGTGGATTCGAGTAATATTAATCTAACCTATGGGCATTCAGAGGGCACATCACTCGATCAATTGAGTATTAACGGCTCTACGGGTTTTAGTTTTAATGACGGCAAAAGCCATCTTTCGCTCTCAGCAGCCTACTACGACCGCTCGGCGATGCCCGCTTCCGATCGCTGGTATGCATCGAATCAAGATCGTCGCTTTGCCGATGGTATTCCAGAAGAATACCAAGGTAGTACAGCGCTCGATAACCGTTCACTATCGAGTATTTGGGGCATTTTCAATTCGCCATCACAAGGCACATTTCATATTCGCCCCGAAAGCATGGGTGATTGCACACAAGTATTAGCTGATGGCGTATGCGCTGCGAGTGGTTCGTTGCCTCGCGATATGCGTTACGACCCAGCGATCGCTGACCAAACCATGAGTTCAGGTGTAGAAAGAATTAACTTATACGCCTACTACACGCAAGATTTAACCAGCACCACCGAGCTATTCGCTGAGGCTTTGTATTACGATGCGGAATCACGCCGCATGCGCGAGCAAAACGCAAATCTAACCGCACAGCGATTCATTATCAACGCCGATGCCGCAGTAAACCCTTTCGGTGAAGACGTAGAACTCAGAAATTTCCGTGCCGTTGATACCGGCCAACGGAACATTGTGGTTGATGATACCAGCTATCGTTTGCTAACTGGTTTGCGGGGTTTCAAAGATCTTTGGGATTGGGAAACCGCCGTGCTTTACTCGCGTGCCGATACGCGTGATATGGCGTATAACCGCATCGATATCAATGCATTCTATGAAGCGGTAAACCAAACCGATATATCACTGGCTTACAATCCGTTTATCGGTGGTAACCTGAATAACCTAAATAGTGGTTTTGGTGCGCGTAATAATCAATCGGTTATCGATGCCATCACTACCAATGTAAGCCGCGAAAGCATGAGCGAACTCGCACTTTGGGATTTCAAAGTTTCTAATCCGGCCATCCTCGAATGGTATGCAGGTGATATCGGGGTAGCTGCAGGCGTTGAATATCGTTACGAAGGCTATGCTGATGATCGCGATCCGCTACTCGATGGTTCGCGGCCGTTCATCGATCCTGAAACGGGCGATCTTATCTCTGATTCTTCGGTAATGGGCAGCAGTGCCACGCCAGATGCCAGCGGTAGTCGAAATGTAGTGTCTGCTTATGCCGAATTTCTCGTTCCGCTCCACCACACCGTAGATTTACAGCTGGCTATGCGCCACGAAAATTTCTCCGATGTTGGCAGTGTAACCAAACCAAAAGTGGCATTTAGTTGGGTCCCTGCAGATTGGGTTCAGTTACGCGCTTCATACGCTGAAGGGTTCCGTGCGCCTAACCTGCCGCAAGTGGTTGAACAGGGTGTTACCCGCTCAAATACGCGTACCGATCCGGTTACCGATTCACGTTATAGCGTTTCTGAAGTTCGCGGCGGTAATGCCACGTTAGAGCCTGAAGATTCAAAAACCTTCAGTTATGGCTTAGCACTTGCGCCAATAGATAATTTACTCATCACGGCTGATTGGTGGAACATCGAACAAACGGGTGTGATTGGCATTCTCAACAGCCAAACACATTTGCTTTATGATTCGTTGCTACGTTCGCAAGGTTCGCGCAATGAAGCCGTGGTTCGGAACGACGAGCTAGAAGTTATTTATGTTGAAAACCAATATAACAACCTCGATGTTCGAGAAATTGGTGGTTTCGATGTAAGCGTTAGCTATCGTTGGGATACCCGCATCGGGCGCTTTGATTGGAAAATAAATGCCGCGCACCTAAGTAAGTTCGAGCAAACCCCTGATCCTATCAGTGCTATTGTGCTGGCTGAGCAAGCGGCTGGAAACCCAGCCGTTCCAGTGGATATTTCTGTTGTGGGTGCTGGTGATTTACTTCGCATGAACGGAAATCCCAAGTTACGTGGCTTTACCTCCCTGAATTGGCGCAAAGAGAATATTAGTGCCGGCATTCGTGCAAACTACGTAAGTGATTTTTACGAAACCAGCGTAAATGTGGGTGGTGAACCCATGGGTATTCCGAGCTGGAGTACTGTAGATCTGTTTGCTGATTATCGATTTACCGAAGGTACTTTTGATGGTACTCGCTTACGCTTAGGTGTGAGAAATATTGGGAATGAAGATCCACCCATTGCCGATGAAAGTTTCGGCTATTTCTCAAACGTCCACTCGAATCGCGGACGCTACTGGTACGTTAACTGGTCACTGACATTCTAAGGCGGTTGTCATGAAAGCACGTATGTATTACTCGTTTGCGATTCTTTTCGCGAGTATTGCTAGTTCATGGGTGCATGCAGATCAGGAGGTGAGCGCTGGCTCACCTCCTATATCCTGTGAATTCGAATTTATTTCATTCAATACTGAATTCCCTACTGGGCGCATTGATGGATGTGAGCAAACCGGGCAGAACAGCTATACCCTCTATCTTCAACCCGAGAATGAACCTATCAACCCGAGCCCGTGGTATGCGTTTCAAATCGTGAATGCCAGCACTCAAGCGGCCGAAATCGACATAACACTGTTGGCGCAAAATGGTCCCGCGCGTTATTCACCGAAATCAAGTACTGATAAACAACAGTGGGCTGCTGTACCGCACACCACCGGCGAGGAAACCATTAACTTTACCATCGCTGTTGACCCTGAAGTGCCGTTGTATATCGCTGGCCAAGAGATTATTGATAACCGTAGTTATCTACGATGGTTAGCCGATTTAGCGAAAACGCCAGCACAAGAAATATTTACCTTGGGCTACAGTTCGGAAGGCCGCCCTTTACCGGCAATGGTTAGCTATGCTGAAGGCAGTGATGATTGGTTAGTATTAATTGGCCGACAACACCCGCCCGAGATTACTGGCGCACTCGCCATGCTGCACTTTGGTAATGCACTCTTTAGCACAGATACCAATTTTTCGGCGTTCAGAAAGGAATTCAATATTCTCGTTGTTCCTAATATGAATCCTGATGGCGTTCACCTTGGTAACTGGCGTCATTCAAGCTTAGGCTTGGATATGAATCGAGATTGGAAAAACTTTTCTCACCCAGAAACTCAGGCACTGAATGCGTTTTTACAAAACATTCGTGCTGAGGGTGGGAATATTCAATTTGCACTCGATTTTCATTCAACGTACCGAAATATCTACTACACAATGCCGGCAGATTATGTGAATAGCAAAAATATGCCGTTACGAAATGCAACATTGGTAGATAATTGGCTAGATGCGCTAGCAACTGAAATCAGCTGGGACGTAATTAATCGGCCTGGGCATAACTCAGATAGTGGTGTATTCAAGCAATACATGGCCGATGAATTCGCGGTGCATGCGGTTACTTATGAAGTAGGTGACAACACTGACCGAGCAGAAATAAAGGCTACCGCAGAGATAGCCGCTGAATTATTGATCAAATTCCTTGATGACGATTGATAACGATTCGCATTTGTGTTTAAATAACCCTGCATTGACAACAAGGCAGGGTTTTATTTTATGTACGTATGCTTATGCAAAGGCATTACCGATAAACAAATTGTTCAGGCTGTAGAAAACGGCGCAGCTTCTGTGCGCGAGCTTCGGAAACAATTTGGTTTGGGTAACCAGTGCGGCAAATGTACCTGCATGGCTCGTGGCGTTCTAAATGAAGCGCTACAAAGTACCGCTAGTTGTCAAAAATCATCGGGCAAGCCGGAAATATTTATTCCCAGCAGCACGCCATCTGTATCCCCAAGTTATTTTACTCTTCCCTCAAATTAAACTAGGCTTAAAGCTTCCGAAGTGTTTTTCGAGGAGTATCGGCCATGCGGGGCAATTCCACCGTTATATCAGCGTTAAATAAAGTACTAACGCGCAAACTAACTACTGTGAACCAGTTCTTTTTGCATGCGCGCATGCACAAAAACTGGGGATTCGAGCAATTAAATAGCAAAATTTACAAAGCATCGATCGATGAGATGAAACACGCTGATAAAATTATTGAGCGTATTTTATTACTCGATGGCCTTCCTAATCTGCAAGAGCTTGGCAAACTTTACATTGGCGAAGAACCTAGTGAGATGCTCAAGCTAGATGATAAATTGCAAACTGAAGATATTCGCCATATCCGCGATGCCATTGCTATTTGTGAAGATGAGCAAGATTTTGTGAGCCGGAAAATGCTCGCGGATATTCTTGTACAACAAGAAGAGCACCAAGATTGGCTGGATACACAATGTAGCTTAATCGATACCATTGGTGTGGAAAATTATCTGCAGCAGCAGTTATAGGAGCCAAAATGACTAACGTAGTAAACGCCTTAAACGGCCTGTTAGCGTGGGAACTCACTTCTATTGATCAATATACTGCGCACTCTGAACAATATGAAGATTGGGGCTTTAATAAGCTATTCGAACGTATCTCGCACGAAGCTGACGATGAACGTGGCCACGCCAAACTGCTTATCGAACGTATCCTCTATCTAGGTGGCAAACCAGACTTAGAAACGCGTCATGCATTGCCTGATGCCGATAACGTAGCGGAAATGCTCGCAGCCGATCTCGATTTGGAGCGGCAAAACGCTACTGCGCTTAAATCAGCAATAGAACTGTGTGAGCAGCAACGGGATTTCGTAAGCCGCGATATGCTGGTTGGCATTTTGAAAGATACCGAAGAAGATCATGCTTATTGGCTGCGCCAGCAGCTCGGCTTAATTCACCGTCTCGGGCTCGAGAAATACTTACAGGCCATGATGTAAAAATAGCATTTGCAATGGTAGCGCGCATTTTTAGCAAAAACTCGGCCTAAAATGCGTGGCTGCCAAGGCCTTAAACTATTCCCTTTCCGCTTCTCTTCCCTTATTTTCTTTGCTATTCGCGCTCTAGGTGAAAGTATATTTCCAATTGCGAAATCTTTAAGCCGACTTCGCACGTAATATCCGCACACTTCATAAACTTCAAGGCGTCATCATGTTCGGACTCTTCAAATCCAATCCAACGGCGAAGCTACGTAAAAAAATGCAGCAAGTTCAAGAAAAATCAATGCAAGCGCAACGTCGAGGCGATATCCGCAGCCATTCAATGCTCTCTGCAGAAGCCGATGAATTGTGGAAAGAAATACAACGGTTAGAAGCAGATGAAAAGAAGTAAGTAACAACGATTGAGAACTTTGTTTTTGTAGTCTATAACTGTGTAAAGAATAAAAAAAAAGAGTAGTAACCAATGGCAAAGATTAATTTGATATCGCTACAGAACCCTCGCATTTGGTTACCTACAGTTGTTATCTGCGGTAGTTTATTCTTCAGTGCAGGCGCTCATTTCGAGCCTACGTCCGTTGAAGCCAATGGCGCTAGCTCGGCTATACCTGAACCTGTGCGCGATTCGGCGATTGAGGCAGAGCTTGAGGGCATTCTAGGTGTAGGCTTTGTACCCCGCGATCGTACTAAGTTCGAAACTATCCTTGCCAAAATAACCAACGAAACACCAATCGAAACTTATGTTCGTGGGCAAGGTTATCAAGTGCTTGCTCTTGCTATTGCCGATGATAATCTGCCCGCAGCAGTTGCCTTAGGTGAAGCTATTTTAGCTAAAGCATTCGATTCTGGGAATGCGAATGCAATTGCTGAGGCCCATATTATTTTAGCCGAGGCTTACCTACAAAAAGATGAAATTGATGCCGCTGAGAATTTAATTTCTGACATTGAAGAATATTCAGCAGACGTAACTAATCCGCGCGTGCAATATCACGCCAAGCATCTTATTGCCCGCACTCTCATTCGCTTTGAAGAATTTGGCCGAGCGCTTGAGTATATGCTTGATGCGCATGCCATCATTTCAGCGACCAACGATGCCAGCACACAACGTCGACGTCAGTTTCTAAATCTTCATATCACCCGTTTGCAGGCAAATCTGGGTAATTACCGTGCTGCGATCGAAACTGCCAACGCTACCATTGAAGAATCGCTGCGCTATGGCCTAACCGAGCGCCTACCCGATATTTACTTGGTAAGAGCTTATGCTCAGCAATACATAGACGGCCCTTCCCCTGAACTTGTAACCGCTTTTTTGGAAGCTGCAAGGGAAGGCGCGGCACTAGGCAATGGCCGTGTGGAAATGCTTGGCTATAACAACGCTGGGGCGGCTGAACTGTTAATGGGAAACTTAGACGCAGCTAGTACCTACCTCGAACAAGGCATCGAAGTTGCTACCCGAATTAACAACGTAAATGAACGCTCGGTAACCGAGTTTAATCTTGGCTACATAAAAGTGATGCAAGGCAACTACGAACAAGGCCTTGCCGAGATGCTCGCAGCGGCGGAAGTTTTTAAAAGTTTTGCACTGCAACGAGAGATATCCATATTGCTCTCACATATAGCCGATGCATACGAAATGGCCGGCATGTATCAAGAGCAAGCGGCTGTATTGAAAGAACAAAATGAAATGCAATCTGAGCTTTTTCAGAACGAACGTGATCGCGTGATTAGTGAATTACAAGTTCGCTATGAGGCAGGTGAGAAATCCTTACAAATACAAATTCTTGAACAAGATGCGCAGCTACAAGCACAGCGCCTTAGTGAGCAGCAACGTACCCAAAAATATGCCATCGCAATTGGGATCCTATTGGTAATTATTATTTTCTTAACCGCTTACGCGTATCGCAAATCAAGAAAAGTGAATCAACTTTTGAATCGTGCGAATCATGAGTTAAATGAACAATCACTGCGCGATCCGCTTACAAGTTTATTCAATCGCCGTGCTGTGCAAAAGCGCTTCTTAGATGAGCGCCGCACCTATCAAGGTACCCACGGGTTGTTCCTAATCGATGTGGATTACTTTAAAAGTGTAAACGATCAATATGGTCATGATGTTGGCGATGAAATATTAGTAGAAGTTAGCAAACGCCTTATCGATATCACGCGAGAAAACGATATGGTTATTCGCTGGGGTGGCGAAGAGTTTTTACTAATTATAGGAAATATTGATACCGCATCATTGTCACGTTTTGCAACGAAAATTCTGCGTAGTGTCTGCCAAGAAAAGTATCAAACCAGTAAAGGAGCGTTAGTAATAACCATTAGTGGTGGCGCAATACCCGTTTCTGCAAACCAAACCAATGTTATTGAGAACTGGGATGAGAGCCTCAAGTTAGCCGATGATTTACTTTACATGAGTAAAGAAAACGGCCGAAATCAAATTCATGTAAGAGCAGAGAACCATACCACCTCCATTGCGCTCTCTTAAATAAAAGAAGCTGAAGCCCATTTCAGAGCTTCAGCTTTTTACTATCACACGGCAATGACGCACACGGTAATAACGGTTACGGCTTAGTTGCCAAAATCATCAAAACGGATGCGGTCTTGAGAAACACCTAGATTAGCGAGCATGTCCAAGGTTGCACTCAGCATTCGAGGTGGCCCGCACACATAGAAATCATATTCATCAATGTCTATGCTCGATAGATAAGCTAAAGCTTGCTCATGCACGAAGCCTCTTGCTCCCGCCCAATCAGAATGACTTGGCGCATCCGATAACACCGGTACAAAATGAATCTGCTCCGCCGCCGCTAAAGCTTCAAGCTCGTTTCTGTACACAAGTTCATTGCTATCCCTTGCGCCGTAATAGAAAACCATGTCACGAGGCTCGGGCGTTGAAAGTTCTTCTTGAACTAATGCTCGCAGCGGTGCCATACCGGCGCCACCACCAATAAAGAAGAGCTTTCTGTTCGCGCCTTCCATACGAGTGAAATCACCGTAAGGCCCTTCCACAATAACGTGCTCACCAACTTTCAAGTTGCATAAATACGTTGAACCTACACCCGGAGCTTGCGCGCCTTCGGCTTGTGGTTGATAGCGAACGGTGAACACAAGTTCATCGCCCGATTGTTTTGTGGCCATTGAGTAACTTCTCCGCACTGCAATATGCTTGAAGTTCCCGTCCTGAATTGCCGCCCAGTTTGGATGGAATTCCTCGGGGATATCGCAGGGCCGAATCGCCGTAATACCATCAGGTATTAAAAACTGCATATATTGGCCCGCAAGATATTCAACGTCACCTTCTTCAGCTCGGAATCGCAGTTCCCGCAGCATTGGCGTTAAAAAACGCGACGTTAACAACGTGAGCGAATGTTTCTGTGCGTTTACTTCCGGCACTTCAACATTCTGCACTTTGGCAATACTGTGTTGGCACGCCAAACGAATGCCTTCGTTGAGTTCTTGTGGCGATAATAAATCATGTTCCGCTGCAGTAATTTGCGCTTGGCCATTCACCGTTACCTTGCACAAACCACAGGAGCCACCACCACCACATCCGCTTTCTACAAGCACTTCATTATCTTGCAGTGCTTGTAAAACCGATTTGTGTGCTCGTCCAGAAAACTTATGCTGATTCGAGCCAATCGTGGCCCATAACGGAACATTGCGAAAGCTGAAGCGCATCTCGCCACTTACTAATAGTTTCACCAAGAGAATAAATCCACTTAGCGCAAACCAGAGCGTGACAACGCCTGCGGTAACAATCACCAGGTTATTAAAGTTCCGGCCGCCGGTATAGTCTATAAAGTGCAATCGGAACATCCAATCAGCAACCACCCAGGGAGTATTTCTGTGGTCGATAACGGAGCCCGAAGTACTAT
Organism: Aliidiomarina shirensis; assembly: GCF_003987345.1. GTDB lineage: Bacteria > Pseudomonadota > Gammaproteobacteria > Enterobacterales > Alteromonadaceae > Aliidiomarina > Aliidiomarina shirensis. Next base: position 176,287 of record NZ_PIPP01000003.1, read on the forward strand.
CTACGTACACTCGAGTATTTAAGTCGTCGTTAAAGTCGACTTTATATCCCTCTCCTTGCCAATCGTGCAGCTCTCTAGTGGTAGAGATAGGAGTTACACGTGTTGGTGTACCGGGGCCGGAGTAAGTTGATAAAGCAATTTCTTTAGCTAAGTTTTCCGACGTTACCCAAGTTTCGCCCGTTTGCCCATTCAGGTAGCTCACACCATCACGATGGTGAACTTCAATTTTTGGAATACCCTGAACAAGCTCATGCCGCAACAAACGAATATCATCGAAATTACTCCACCAGCTTGGATTCATATTCCGTGCATGCTGAAGATCTAAATTCACCAGTTGCGGCTCTGAACGATACTGATGCCCTTTCATGCCATGATGATCTACGAGCGCAAAATAAAGCCCGCTGATTGTCCACAGCACTATTTGCAAAACAATGATTAAGCCTGTCCAACGATGGAGCCATTGTAAAAATTTCATATTGGCTTTCTCCGATTGGAACGCAATGTTTGCACCACAAGAATACTGCCCGTAAACGCAAACAGGAAAGTGCCGAAAATAAAGGCTCGGAGCCACCAAGTCGTAATATCAACACGATCTTCGTAATCCATAATGTGCAACATCCACATAATGTCGAAACCACGCCAGAAATCATGTCTGCGAACCGTCATTTCACCTGTTGCTTGGTGGAGATACAGGCTGGTATTCCCGAAATCATCAAAATCAACACGCCAAATAGGTAAGTGCGTTTCACTTAGCTCAGTGGGTGGATTTTCAGTAAGAAGCTCAACGTTCGTTATCGGGTTATCACCTTTTTTATAATATTCCATGGCCAATGTACGAATATCGCTTGCTGCCAACTGAATCGGAGCAAGGGTATTCAAATTAACTAGAAACTTATCGCTTCCTGAATGCACTTGCGCTACATCTTGGCGCTCACCGTGAATCGTACGGTTCACAATTTTCACATCGTAAGCATCTGGATAAGTTGCAATAACATCAGCAATCCGAACGCCCGCTGTTGGATTATGAAGAACACCATCAACTTCTTGCGTAAGGTGTTCACCGTGAATAAATGGCAGCTTTACAAATACCATGTAGGCACCTGAAACAGCCCATATCAGCATTTGTACGCCCACAACCAGTGATAACCACCGATGCCATGTACGAAATGCGGAAGATTGATTTTGCATAGACATTCCCCGACAAAATGGCGGTGGGAGATTCCACCGCCACTACAGCTTTAGAACTGATAACGTAATTTCACATAGAGCTGGCGCCCCATGAGGTCATAAGTCATCGTGTCAGTATTGGCGTCTGTCCAGCTTTGAATGAAAGGTGCTTTCTTATCAAACAAGTTGTTCACACCCGCACTAAGCGTCCAGTTATCATCAAAGAACCACGCACCTTGCGCATTGTGATAAAAAGTATTCGATACTTTTGATCCCAAATCACCAGGCGAGGCATTGATATCATCAGCGGCACCAATCATGCGCACGCCGTAATGGAACTGCCATTGTTCACCTGAGAATGTAGCTGAGGCATCTGAACGAATGCGTGTATAACTACCACTTCCACCCGTAATTTTGCCCGCATATTCAATGGCGCTTGCGCCTGGGAACGGCTCAATGGTGTATTCATCAAGGTAAGTTAAATTCACATTGAACTTAGCATCTAAGCCGAACATAGTAGTTCGATAAAATGCCGAAGCATCCATCCCAGAAACATTCTCAGTGGCTACGTTATCAGGCTGTGCAGATAAGAAATCCAAAGAGCCTGTGAGGGGATCACGAGTGAACGTATCAGCACTACAGAATGGATGAGATAGGCCATCAGAGTTATAACAAGCGTTCAGTTTTGTTGAGCCCGCTACACCACGAATCGCATTTTCAATTTTTATGTCGAAGTAATCGAGCGTGAACTGCAAGCCTTCAACATAAGCCACATCCCAAACCACACCTGCGGTAAAGGTATCGGCATCTTCTGGCTGCAATTCTGGGTTGCCACCAGTGCGTGTTAACACGGTAGAACCAAACTGGGTGTAACCTGCAGGCACGCCATCAGCTTGGCAATTAGCCGCTACTGTTGGATCTGCACCCGGCTGATCCCAACCTGAACACGGATCTGAAGTTGTTAAATTACCCTCACCGATACCACCAAACAATTCAGGAATGTTTGGCACCCGAAATGCGGTAGATTGCGTTGCACGGAACTTCACATTCTCGTTTACATTCCAGTGCAGGCCTAACTTGTAGTTACCATCACTACCAAATGTATCGTAATCAGAATAACGGTATGCCAAGTCTAGAAACACAGAATCGGCAAACTTTTGATCCGATATAAGTGGTACCGAAGTTTCCGCATAAAGTTCGCTAACTGAGTAATGACCACTCAACGGTTCTTGCCGATTGGTATTCATAATGCCGGCAACAACAGAAGAATCGGGTTCACGCCAGCCGCGTTCTTTGCGGTGTTCGAAGCCAAACGCTACCGGAATAACACGATCACCTATTTCAAATAGGTCACCGGCAATATTGGCGGTAAGTGATTGCTGTTGGTTTCCACCATAGTCATTAATGCGGAACAGCATGTAATCAAGCGCTTCTTGGCTAACATTGCCTAAACCAATTAAATCAGCGCATGGCACGCCATTACTGCCACAAGTATCCGGATCAATTGCCCGATTCATCCGCTCAAGGTTCGCAATGTTGGTACCCGCATCATTACCTGTAGTGCGGCCAAAGTTATATGCTACTTCCCACGCCCAGTTGTAATCAATTAAACCATTCATTCCCGCGACTACCCGGAAAGTATTTACATCTTGTTCAAAGCCACGCGGACCTGCTTCCTCTAACCGCCGTTGAACAATGCGAATATCTTCGCCAACTGGGTTATCTGGGTGATCTGCAGAGTAATCAATATTTCGCAATGTGCCCGGTGTAGCTATTTGATTCGAGCGGCGGTTGTTATATAAAACTTCCGTGAACACATAAGTTTCCTCGCCCACCCGGTAATCACCGAATGTCGAAAAACTGATGGTTGTTACAGGGTTCACCGCATTCAACATATCGAAGAAATCAACGTTATGCGTACCGGCACTGTAGGTTTCAAATCCTTTCGGATCGCCACCAGCGGTTTGGTTAAAGTTAATCATTCGGCCAGTTTCTGGCCCACTGGTGATAACCGCACGGCCGCCCGGAGTAGAAGCGCTACCAAAGCAACCAAGTTCACCTGGTGAAGTTTCAGCTAACGCACAAGGTGCGCGGTCAGCCATATTTACCGCGTCGGTGTCACGAAAACTAATCGTTGAAACCAAACGCCCGCGATCGGAGCTGGTACCAAACATTAGGTTAACTGAACGTTCTTCACCATCACCTTCTTCGGTTCCAGCTAAACGCCCTTCAACCATTACGCCATCAAAGCTCTTCCGAGTAATTACGTTCACCACACCGGCAACCGCATCGGCACCATAAATCGCTGAGGCGCCATCTTTCAGCACTTCAATTCGCTCAACCATGGTTAACGGCAGTGTGTTTAAATCTACCGAGCTATTAGCACCGGTACCGCCATTTACCACTCTGCGGCCGTTAAGTAGCACTAACGTACGGTTAGCACCCAAGCCGCGCAAGTTAACCTGCGTGGTTCCCCAACCACCGCCAACCCAGTAGGCAGACGTTTGGTTGCCGCCAAACCCGGCCGAAGCCGACATTTTCTGCAGCACAAGTTCCATTGAAGTAAGGCCCGAAGCTTCAATATCTTCTGCCGTGAAAACTTGAACTGGCGCAGCACTTTCCGCTTCCGCTCTAAGAACGCGAGAGCCCGTTACACTAATACGCTCGATTCGTTCAGCATCGGCTTCAGAATCTTGAGCGAATGCCTGTTGAGTTGGTACTAAGCCAACACCAACCGCTATTGCGAGTAATGATAATTTATGCATTTTATGTTTCCCCATGTGTTGCGTTATTTTTATCTCACACCTTTATTCATAGCAGTGAACAAGATGTATATGCAACTTTGTATTTCACAAGATCTAATCGAATAAGTTGCTATTTTTATTATGTTTTAGCGCATATCAACCACCAAGTGAACGCGTGAACGTTACTTGTATAGTCATCTTATCTTTAATAATCATGTTTTATATGGTGTTTTTTTAATCGATAAACACGCTCCAATTTTAAGTTGTATATGAATTTATATATTCTTTTTCTGCATAAAAAAATATTCATTGCGCCGTAATAGTTTAAGAAAGAAGCAATAATCTATTGCGGCGCCATTTTTATTAAGCAAAAGACTTTATTTCGTATGCCATTTCAGCTTCATTTCTTCCCGCCAGCTGTATAAAACAGGCACAACAAACATGGTGAGCACCACAAAAGTGAGCCCTCCAACCGTTGGAATTGCCATCGGAATCATCAAATCAGCGCCTCTTCCAGTGGCCGTAAGCACTGGAAACAATGCCAATATGGTTGTTGCACTTGTCATCAAGCAAGGCCGCACACGCTGTACGCCCGCCTCAATCGTGCGCTCACGAATACTCTCTATAGTGTTCGAGGTACCTTCAGAGAAACGCTGCTGCAAGTAAGTAGCCATCACCACGCCATCATCCACCGCAATGCCAAAGAGCGCTAAGAAGCCCACCCACACCGCTACACTTAAGTGGGTTACTTCAAATTGGAAGATATCGCGCAAAGTAACGCCTTGCGTTATGCCCGGAATAGTAAAGTTGGCAAACCACGATTGGCCGTAGAGATAAAGCATAATGAAGCCACCGCCCCACGCTACAGCGATACCGCTGAACACCATAAGGGCCGTACTCACTTGCTTAAATTGCAAATAAAGAAGAATGAAAATGAGAGCGAGCGATAGCGGAATAACCACTTGCAAGGTTTCCATTGCACTTTGCTGTTGCTGGTAGCTACCAGCGAAAGTGTAACTTACCCCCGATTCAAGGCTCAGTTCTCCGCGCGCTTGTGCACTGCGAAGGTGCTCTGCCGCCGCTTCCACCGCTTCAACTTCAGCAATGCCCGCAGCAGCACCAAAAGTTACATAGGCCGTTAAGAAAGTGTTCTCTGAACGAATCATTTGCGGCCCACGGGTGTAACGAATATCCACTAGCTCCTGAAGCGGTATCTGCGCACCACTTGAGGTAGTGACCAAAATATCGTACATCGCCTCGATATCGTTACGTAGCTCACGTTGATAGCGCACCCGGATAGGGTAGCGCTCTCGCCCTTCAATGCTGCGTGTTACCTCAACACCACCAATGGCAGTAGCCACCGTGTTTTGTACCGCCGCAATGGTAAGGCCGTAACGCGCAATGTTTTCACGTTTCAAGTGCAATTCAAGGTAAGGCTTCCCAACCACACGCTCAGCGCTAACTGAAGCGGCATTCACCGCCGGCGAATTGCGCAAAACCTGTTCGATATCAACAGCAGCACGCTCTAACGCTTCGAGATCAGGAGCTTGTACTTTAACGCCCATGGCTGCACGCATACCGGTTTGCAGCATCAGTTGCCGGGTTTCAATCGGTTGCAAACGCGGAGCCGAGGTAACACCTGGCACTTGCGCTGCCCGCACAATTTCATCCCAAATATCATCTGGGCTGCGAATATGATCGCGCCATTGCCGGTAGGGTTCGCCTTTCGAATCTGGAATCAACTCACCATTACTATCGCGCACGAATTCGCCTTGCCGGTTTACCCGAAAATTGATTCGTTGCCCGTTCGTATTGGTTTTGAACTCACTCTTATAGTTAATAATGGTTTCAATCATCGAAACCGGTGCGGGGTCGAGAGCCGTTTCCGCACGGCCGATTTTACCTACTACGCTTTCCACTTCTGGAATGGCGGCAATGGCTTTATCTTGCTCGCTCAATACATCAAGCGCAGCACCAATAGATGCATGCGGCATCGTTGTGGGCATTAACAAGAAGCTGCCTTCATCCAGTGATGGCATAAATTCACGCCCCAAGCCTGGAAAAATAGCGAAACCCGCGATCACAACCAGTACCGGCAGCGCCATAAAGGCCGCTTTAAAGCGTAAACAAAGCCGTAACATAGGCTCGTAGAAATGGATAATAATGGCGAAACCACCCACTACGAAGGCGAAAATCAAGAGCACGAACAAGGTATTGCGAACGCCGCCCGCCGCAGGCCCTAGAGGCTCCCATAATCCCGCTAACGCCAGTATGACAACGAAAACCAACACGGCATAAGCAATACGGTAGGCTTTTCGGCGCGCCATTAACCAAGCATCGATTTTACGGAAACGATCACTGAGTAAAATTCGCAGCATTACCGGCACCACAACAAGCGCCAATACCACTGCGGCTAAAAGCACCAAGGTTTTGGTGTATGCCAATGGCGTGAACAACTTGCCTTCAGCACCGGTCATGGTGAATACCGGTAAGAAGCTAATTACCGTGGTAGCGATAGCGGTTAATACCGCAGGCCCCACTTCTTTGGTACCACGTTTAATTACCTCGCCAATATCGAGATCGGGCTTATCTTTACGTAACCGCAAGATATTGTCGGTCACGATAATGCCCATATCGACAATGGTACCAATGGCGATCGCAATCCCGGCCAACGCCACTATATTGGCTTCCACGCCTAGCAGCCGCATACCAATAAAGGTAATCAACACCGCCAGCGGCAGCATAGTGGCAATGGTAATAGCCGAACGCAGGTGCATCAAAAGAATGAGCACCACAGCCGCAGTAACCAGGAGCTGCTGCGTGAGCGCATCGCTCAAGGTGCCCAGTGTTTCCATGATCAAGGTTGAACGATCATAAAACGGCACTACCGTAATCTTGCTCAAGGTTACCCACTCGGGCCAACGATCTTGCGGGTGCGCTTGCAGCCATTCAGCCCAAGCTTTTTGTTCATGATCATCGAAATTCAAGGTTTGGCTGCGAAGTTCAGGTAACCCTTGCTGCTCAGCAAAATCACGAATATCGGCTGCACTCGCTTGCTGCCAATCAACCACGGCTCTGGCTGGCAAACTATCAGCCAGTTCATCAATGCGCAGCTTCACATTTTCAATAGCGGCAAGCGGATTAAATCCTTCTCGCACCGTTACAATACCGCCTACGGCCTCCGCGCCAGCTACATCAAGCGCGCCTCGGCGTTCCGCCGGGCCAAAGCCAACGGTAGCTACATCAGAAACTAAAATCGGGGTGTTATCACTCGCCAAGCGAACCACAGCATTTTCGATATCCGCTAGCGTTTTAATAAAACCGACACCGCGAACAATGTATTCCACCTGATTTATTTCAGTAGTGCGGGCGCCAACATCGATATTCGATTCCTGGACCGCCGCAACCACTTGTTCCATGCTCACATTAAAGTAACGCAGAGCATCGGCATCGATATCAATTTGGTATTCGCGAACGAAACCACCTATTGAAGCCACTTCGCTAATACCTTCAGCGGCCAACAGCCCATAACGCACATACCAATCTTGTACCGAGCGCAGCTCATCCAAATCCCAACCACCGGTTGGATTCCCCTGCGGATCTCGCCCCTCTAAGGTATAGAGGTAAACTTGACCAAGCCCGGTAGCATCTGGCCCCAGTGCAGGTTGCACATTATCTGGAAGCGTACCCGCAGGTAGGCTGCTAAGTTTTTCTAAAATGCGCGAACGCGACCAATAAAACTCCACATCATCATTGAAAATCACAGCAATACTGGAGAAACCAAACATTGAAATCGTGCGCACATCTTTCACGCCCGGCACACCCATCAACTGCACAGATAACGGGTAACTAATTTGATCATCCACATCTTGCGGTGAACGCCCAGGCCAATCGGTAAATACGATCTGCTGGTTCTCACCAATGTTCGGAATGGCATCTACTGCAACCGGTGAACGTGGCGTACCCGTATCCCAATTGAACGGCGCTACCATAACACCGGCAACAATAATCATTACCGCCAGTAGGGCTACAATTAGTTTGTTGTTCAAAAGCCAGTGGGTCATTACTAATGGCCTCCGTGATCATGGTTACGCTGATCACCCATATCGTCGGAGCCATGCGCTTCGTTGTCATGCCCAGAAAGCACGCCCTTGTTGTCGCCACAACGCAGCATCATGGCGCCATAGTATGGATTCAGTAGTTCGTCATCTTGCTGCAACCACGAAGCGCCTTGGCCACTGCGTGCCATGGGGCAGAACATGACGTGCAATTCACCTTCGTGATAGCCCGCTTCGGCGAGTGCAATCATGGCTTGCGAATGCTGATGAAATTGATTTCGTGCTGTGCTGATCGATGCAACATGATGAGCATGGCCGGCGCCAGTAGATAGCTGTTCAACAACAGCATTTAAACTATCAGGCCAATTCACCGCTGCTACCGATTCATGAAAATCCGTGGCAGCGGTTTGCCAATCAGCAAGATTATCGTTTTGCAGGGCTCCCCACATTTTGTGATATGCGGCGAATACTGGGGCTAATTCTGCAGAATCAACCTCATTTTGCGAAACGACCATGCCGCTATCGGAGGTATGTTCACTCTGTGCTGAATCATTATGTGCAGAATGATCAACGCCCTGTGCGCTGGCTGCCGGCTGATCAACCGAATTCCCGCCATGATGTTCATGGCCTGTTGCGCCGCCACCTTCGGGCGCCATCATGCTCGGCTGCCCACGTAATTGCAGCTCACTGTCAATCAAAAATGCACCACGGCTTACTACCAGCTCACCTTCGCTTAAGCCCGAAAGTACTTCGTAGCTATCGCCAAGTTTACGGCCCAGCTCAATAGTGCGGGCAGAAAAGCTGCCGGCTTGTTCCCCATCACGTACATAAACAACCGCACGTTTACCGGTAACTAAGGGCGCTGAAGCTGGAATCATTAGCATATTGCCAAGCGGTATTTGAATATTCGCGCTGGTAAAAGCACCAGCGGTTAATAACTGCTCACTTTCATCTATTGCCACGCGCACTTCGCGTGTGCGCCGATCCGCATCAATTCTTGGTGATACCGATATGATTTCGCCATGCACAGCGCTACCCGTTGCTTGCAAAGCAAACTCAATATGTTGGCCAACCGCTACTAACGCGAGATCCCGTTCAAAAACCTCAAAAACTGCCCACATTTTGTTGTTGTCGGCCAACTCAAATAGGCTATCCCCTGCATTTACATAATCGCCTTGAGCAACATTGCGGGTAACCACCAAGCCTGACGACGGCGAACGAATTAACACACGATCGCTTGCAGTGCCGCTTTCTACCACTGCATCAATTTGCGCCTGAGTTAAACCAAGCAGGCGTAACCGTTCACGCGCCGCCCGCAGTGTTGTTTGATTTGATTCTTGCAAAAACCCAGGGACCGTTGTGTCGGCATTTTTTTGCGCTTGCAATAGCTCTTGCTGAGCCACTAGTAATTCCGGGCTATAGATTTCTACTAGCGGATCATTCTGGTTTACGCTAGCGCCCGTAAAGTTAATGTATAAACGTTCTATACGCCCGCCCGTCCATGCACTAATACTGGTAAGTGCACGCTCATCAAACTCAAGCTGCCCCGTTACCCGGAGTTGTTGGTTGCCTTCTTTACGAACAACAGGCTGCGTTTGCACATTCAAAAGTGCCAAGCTGCGTTCCGAGAATTCAATATTGGTTGATGCGCTATCCTCGTTATTTCGGGCAACCGGTACCAATTCCATGCCGCAAATAGGGCAACGCTCGTTTGGATCTTCCGAACGAAAATGCGGGTGCATCGAGCAGGTATAAAGCTGCGCTTCTTCAACAAAAGGGTTTTCTGAGTTTTCACCCGCATGATCGTGATCGCTATGATCAACCGCTTGCGAATTTTCGATGGTTGCGGCGTGCGCATGCCCTGCTTTAGGCGTTTGAAAGGCGATCCCTAAAACCGTTGTAGCAATCACTATCAGCACAAACACCGCAGCGATAATTTTAACAAAATTAATGTTTTTCATTGGAAACCTCAGAATTAGCCCCAGAAGAGATCAGCGATTTAATAGCCGCTACGGCGGTAAGTTGATTAGCAAGTGCGCGGCGATAAGCCAATGCAAAACTCAGCCATTCTTGCTGGCTGGAAATAACATCGGTGTAACTCGCATTGCCGTTTTGATAGTTACTTAGAGAGGTGGCCACAGCTTGTTCCGCACGTGCGGTTAAAACCTTGCCGAATAATTCGCGATTACGTTCCGCTTCCCGCCATTGAAAGATGGCAATACTCAGATCCGCCTGAACTTCTAGCTGGCTCGAATAAAGCCGATGCTGCGCGGCTTGGTAAGCACTTTCTGCCGCTTCTCGTTGTGCTCTGTAATTTGAGCGCCAAATAGGTAACGACACCGAGGCCATTCCAGCAAACGTTCCTGAACCCATAGCTTCGTTCATGTATTCCACACCGACCATGAGTTTTGGTAATCCGGCGATTCCGGCGATATCACGCGCTACCGTTTGGCTTTCGATAGCAAATCGGCTAAGCGCCAATTGCGGGCTGTTTTCGTCGGCGAGCGCATATAAGGTTTCAATATCTGCCGGAAGTTTCGCGAAATTGCGATGGCTATCTACCAGCGAGTATTCCCCGGCGAGCGGTTCACGGCTATCACGCCCGAGTGCAGCGTTTAATCGTGCCCGTTGGGAAATTACCAACTGCTCTAGATTAAGTTGCTCAGCAAGGGCCGAATCTACTGCGTTCTGTGCACGCAACAAATCTGATAGGGAAACGGAACCCGTTGCGTAACTCTGTTCAGCCACCGCAGTAAATTGTTTTAATAACTGAATAAGTTCTTCTTGTAGAGCTTGGCTTTCGAGTACATAAAGATACTCTGCAAACGCAGCAACAACGTTTACCGATACCTCAGCTTTTACTGCATCCAACTGCGCCTGCGCCGATCGCTTTGCTATTTGCGCTTGTTCGATAGCCATGCCGCGGCGGTTGAACAAAGGAATTTCTTGCTCAACGCTGAGAGTTCTAAAATCAGAATTGTTTAACCCCTGAGCTACCGAGAACTGTGGATCAGCGAACGCTCCGGCAGACGTTAAAGCTGCATTGGCGCTTTCGATATCCGCCATTGCTGCTTTAACGCTAGGATGATGCTCATGGGCAAACGCAATAAACTCTGCAATATCCGCATCCACATGAATGTGCGCAGTTTCTGGACGTGTTAACGGTTCCGAGAAATCAGCATATTCAGGGCTATAACTTGCACAGCCGGTAATGGTAATGATGATCAGAGTAATGCTCGCGCACACCCGGATTCTTGGTAAAAACATGGAATATCTCCTGCATCAACAACACTCGAGTGAATTCGTGATGAATCACTCGAAACGAATCGAGTTGTAGATCAGGCGATAATAGGAGGAGGTGTTGGTTTACTGGTTAGTAATGAATAAAACGACGCGGCAAGTACCGATGATGAAAAGGCTTGAATGGGTGTATGTAAATTAAGGCTGTTAAGCGCTGCACTGCAGCCATGGCCAAACATTACACAATGGCCACAATCGGCAGGGCATTTAGTACCACAATCAGAAAGATCGTCACAACAATCAGCATCCGTGGTTTGCGTGTCAGTTGCGGTAACCTCCGCTACCTCAGAATGATGGCTTTGCGGCTCATGATTTTCTGTATGGTGCGCTTGGGTATCTTGATTCGACATGTCTACCATAGGCACTTCGGTGTTGCAGTGGCCATTGGTAGCTTCTTTTGTTGCTGGCATATGGTGCTCAGCGGCAGTTTCAGGTGTAACTAGGGTGGCAGAATCGCTATGGTGTTTCATTGTGTTTTGCGCGGGCATGTTTTGCATAGACATAGCTGAGCTGCTTCCAGAAAACGGAAGCAGAAAAAGCGAGCCTACCAAAAACAAAACAAACCAATTACGCATCTGATTCTCTATTTACCACTTGTTTATATTTACACCTATTATATGTATATACATCACTATACTGTGTAATTTCAGTATTTCAATTATTATTTGCACAGCGCCTGTAAAGATACATATTAAACAAAGCCAAATGCACAGAAGCCGCGTAACCATTGATAGTTGAGCTTTGCTTCAGAACCCAATCACATTAGGTGAAGGCATGAAAAAGATTATATTAATTAGTGTTTTATACACAGTACTCACAGCATCGAATGCGCTCGTTGGCGCAGTGTTCGGGCAAGATACGAATGCTGAAGGCGAAAAAGAGCGGGCGGTGGCAACTTTTGCCGGTGGCTGCTTTTGGTGCGTAGAAGAAGGGTTTGAGAAACTCTCGGGCGTGCATGAAGCCATATCTGGCTACACCGGGGGCCGAGAACGCAACCCCACGTATGAACAAGTAGCCGGCGGCCGAACCGGGCATACAGAAGCTGTGCAGGTATTCTATGATCCCGAACTAATCGAGTATGCTGGCTTACTCGAGGCATTTTGGCGTTTCATGGACCCAACAGATGCCGAAGGCCAATTTGTTGATCGGGGACAGCAATACCGCGCCGAAATTTTTTATCACAACGAAGAACAAAAGGCGTTGGCTGAGGCGTCGGTTCGAAAATTAAAAGCTACAGGGCCATTCACATCATCAATTGTTACGCCGGTTACCGAACTCGGGCGTTTCTACAAGGCTGAAGAATATCACCAAGATTATTACTCAAAAAATCCGATTCGTTATCGCTTTTACACCCGCAATTCAGGCCGTTATCAGTTCGTAGAATACTGGTGGGGTGATGATGCGAAGCAAGATTTTCAACAGTTTACCAATGCTGATTTGCTCAGTGAATACGGTGAAAAATAACTAAGCCCTTGATGATTAAGGTGTGTGCCCCAAGGTAATAGTTGTACAAACTTTTTAACGTGCATCGATTCTGAAATATCTTTTTTCAGCTACGCTAAGCGTTAACCCATATAAGGAAAAGCAATGAACATATTAATGATATTAACCTCACACGACGAGCTAGGTGATACCGGAAAGAAAACAGGTTTCTGGCTTGAGGAGTTCGCTTCTCCGTACTACGTATTCAAAGATTCCGGAGCAAATGTAACCTTGGCTTCGCCGAAAGGTGGTCAGCCTCCTTTAGACCCAGGAAGCGATACGCCAGATTTCCAAACAGATGCAACCGATCGTTTTGAAGGTGATATAACCGCAAAAACCGAACTCGCAACCACTAAGAAATTAAGTGATATCAATATCGATGATTTTGATGCGGTTTTTTATCCCGGTGGACATGGCCCTCTATGGGATTTAGCCGAAGATAAGCACTCTATAGCTCTAATTGAACAAGCAGTTTCCCAAAATAAACCCGTTGCTGCAGTTTGCCACGCACCTGCGGTATTTCGCCATACCAAAGCGAGCGATGGCGAAAGCTTAGTTAAAGGCCGTAAAGTAACAGGCTTCAGTAACAGTGAAGAAGCGGCGGTAGAGCTCACAGATATAGTGCCGTTTTTAGTAGAGGATATGCTGCAAGAAAACGGTGGAAGCTACTCAAAAGGCGAGGATTGGGGCCCTTATGTAGTTACCGATGACATTCTGGTTACGGGCCAAAACCCGGCTTCATCGGAAAATACAGCAAAAGCACTGCTTAAACTTTTATAAATTCATATTCGGGCGTAATTCATTGAAATTACGCCCGAATATCTACTTCCCAAAGCTCCTGATACAATTTCAATTCACTTCTCCGCGTAAAGGTTTGGTTAACAAACATCCAAATCTAATAATCCCTCGTAAACTTAACTGAACCACAAATACTGATTTTAATTCAGTAACTTGTTTGGCACTCGTGCAGCAAACCGCAGCACAGTGACGAAAGCAGTTAATTAATGGAGAATACTATGACTAAATTAACAACGATTGCTATGTCTATCGCCCTAGCGGGTAGTTTTGCTGTAAGCGGATTGGCTGTTGCTGACCATCACGGTGGTAACAAAGAACGCAGTGGTTACAGCATGGAAGAGAAAGCTGAGAAGAAAGGCACTATCGCTGAAATCGCAGCCAGCAACGGTAGCTTTGGTACGTTAGTAGCCGCATTAGATGCTGCTGATTTAGTAGAAGTGTTAAATGGTGAAGGCCCATTTACCGTTTTTGCACCAACTGATGAAGCCTTTGCGGCATTGCCAGAAGGCACAGTTGAAAGCTTGTTAGAGCCAGAAAATCGTGATCAGCTAATTGCCATCCTAACCTACCATGTTGTTTCTGGTAAGGTGATGAGCGCAGATTTAGCGGGTGAACAAACGGATGCCGATACGGTTGAAGGTTCTTCGCTAAGCATCGATGCCACCGGTTACGGTGTAACCGTTAACGGCGCAAACGTAGTAACGGCCGATATCGAAGCTGATAATGGTGTGATTCATGTTATCGATGCTGTTTTGATGCCAGGTAACTAAGTACTAACAATTCCAGTAGATACTCGAAAGGCTGTAGCTTTATTGCTACAGCCTTTTTTATGTTTGGTGTGTGCTATTCACAGGGCAAGTTGAGCTCACGCTCTTCCAAATACGCCTGAATATCTGCGTACACTGGCGTTAAAAAACGGAGTGGGCTTGCCAAGCTCGCTACCACTGAGGCATGTCGAGTACTGCTATATAAATGCATAGTTACCGGAACACCTAACTCTGTTAAACGTTTTTGCAGCTTCTCTGCATGCGCTGGTTCTGCAACTGTATCGGCCTCACCGTGGATAAGCAGTGTCGGTGGCATACGTTCTGTGGCAAGCGCTACAGGGTTCGCCTCATTGCCCTTTACTTGGCTAAACTTATCTTTCACACGGTCGTGATCCAGCGGTAGATCATAAGGACCAGAAAGCGCTAATAATGCCGCAATTTCGATGTCGCTCGCGTTGTGTTGTTGAAAGTATTGATTATCGGCAGCAAGAAGTGCTGCGGTATGGGCGCCCGCCGAGTGGCCGGCTAAAATGATGCTATCGCCTAACCCGCAATTTTCCGGCAAATGATTCCTCATGTCACCTACGGCCATAGCAACATCGTTTACAAAGGCAGGAAATTCAACGTCGGGATATAAACGGTAATTAGGTATCAGCGTAATATAACCCAAACGCGCGAATGCCTGACCAACAAACTCAAACTCTTCTTTACTACCTTGATCCCAAGCCCCACCATAAACAAACACGAAAACGTGTTGATTGTATTTTCCATCGGCGGGAAGATATAGATCCATAGCCTGCCGCGGTTCATCGCCGTAAGCGATATCGGTTTTTACAGAGTAGGCTCCTGAGGGTACTACTGAGTTCAACACGCTTATCGGTTGGCATGCCGTTATTAATGTCACCACAAGCAACAACACCGCAAGTAAACCAAGTTGTGGATAATAAGATTGCATTCCGTACTCCTCATGTTCCGGCAAGAACTCCAACCGTTAAATACGGGATTACAGAAGCCGATTGTTCTTACTTTACCGCAAAGTTTCCCCAAACATTAAAATCAATGCATATTTTTTTATGACAGTTTCATGACTGTAATTTCGGTGTTTTAGTTACATATCAAAAGGTTGCGCTCAAACTACGGAAAATTAATACAAACTTTCAACCCGACAGCGATTTCAATTCCGGATAATGCTCTATAAAATGCCGGTACAAACTAAGTAGTCACGCAATCCGTGTCGATTATTCTGGCAGTGTTGCCAACAAAAGCACGCCACATCAAAGGCTTAACCTATGAGTTATTCATTATTTGATTTTCTACAACTAGTTGGTTCATTGGGTATTTTCATATTTGGTATGAAAATTTTCAGTGAAGGTTTACAAAAAATTGCAGGTAGCCGGTTAAAAGGCATCGTTTCGGGCATGACCCGGAACCGGTTAACTGGTGTGGTAACCGGGTTCGGTACCACCGCCATCACGCAATCATCAACAACAACAACGGTTATGGCGGTAAGCTTCGTAAACGCAGGGCTGCTTACCTTTGTGCAATCAACCGGCGTAATTATGGGGGCCAACATTGGCACCACTATTACGGCATGGATGGTGGCACTGTTCGGTTTCAAATTCCAAATTACACCAATCGCATTGGCAGTAATTGGTATTTTCTTTGCGTTCCTATTCTCTAGCAACAACCGCATGCGGAATATCGCAGAGGCCATGGTTGGCTTTGGTATCTTGTTTATCGGCCTTGAGTTTATTAAAGGTGCGGTTCCTGATATCAACAGTAATCCAGAAATACTAGCATTCATGGATGCTTTCAGTGATTACGGCTACTTATCGTTAATTATCTTCGTGCTCGCCGGTACCGTGTTAACGCTGCTTACCCAATCATCGTCGGCAGCCACTACCATTACCCTAGTCATGTTGTTCGAGGGATGGATATCCTTCCCTATCGCAGCAGCCATGATATTAGGTGAGAATATAGGTACTACTGTAACGGCGAATATTGCCGCCTTAGTGGGGAATGTGCAGGCGAAGAGGGCCGCGAGGTTCCACTTCTTCTTCAATATCATTGGCGTTATTTGGATGATGATACTGATCTATCCAGTTATCATGCTCATTGATAATTTAACCCAGTATATCTCCGAGAACCCTATTTCAATTCTCAGTGATGATGAATCGGTTAGGGGAAATGCGGCGCTCGCTTTATCGTTCTTCCATACTTTCTTTAACGTGATGAACGTTATACTTCTATTCGCCTTTGTGCCGATGATTATTCGTTTCGTTGAATATATTCAGCCCGATAAAAAAGGCGAAGAAGAGTTTCACTTGCGATATATCAGTGCAGGCCCAATGACATCACCTGGGTTCTCCATTGAACAAGCGCATAAAGAAACGCAGCATTTAGCAGATATTATCGAGAAAATGCATCAGGCCTTAACCGAGCTAGCTACGAACCCGAAAGCGGATAGAGCTGTGCTTCTGGAAAAAATACGCAACTACGAAGAAGCTACCGATGTTTTAGAAATTGAAATTTCTGATTATCTAGTTCGAGTAAGCGAGCATACCAACCTAGAGCGTTCACAAAGCGAACGTATTCGTTTCATGCAAACCATGATCAACGATATGGAGCGTATTGCAGATATCTATTTCCAGGTATCTCTACTGACTGAACGTTTAGTAGCATCACGTAATGATTGGCCTGAAGAAGCGTTACAAGAATTGGCGGAAATGCTTGAAACGGTCAACAATGCGGTTGTCACCATGAAAGAAAACGTGTCACAAGAACCTGAAGATGCGGATCTTGAAAAAGCATTGGTGCAAGAAGAAGCGGTTGATCGGTGCCGCGATATGTACCGCGCCAGCCACTATTTACGTCTTGAAAGTGGGAATTATCCAGCCCGCTCAGGCGTGCTATTCATGGACATGCTGAATCGCTTAGAGCGGATTGGCGACCATATCTTGAATGTGAATGAATCGGCTGCAGGCCGTCGCTTAAAGGCGAGCCGCATCGAAGATTAAACATCGAGTATGGTTCGCGGGGCTTCGGCTTCGCACACAAAAAACGGGCTACTTCAGTATGAAGTGCCCGTTTTTTATATTTGCTATTTAGGCATGCATTACACAATTGCGCCCATTTTCTTTTGCTTTATACAACGCATCATCGGCGCGCCCGAGCGCTTCGGTTACCGGCATATACTTATTTATTTCCGCAACACCAATACTCACCGTTATAGTTAAATTTGCTGTCGACACCTCTCGTTCAATCTGTTCACGTAAGCTATTCGCTAATTGTATGGCCGACGCTAAATCAGTTTGGGGGCAGAGTAGTAGGAATTCCTCACCACCCCAACGCCCAACTTCATCAGTTTTGCGCACGCTATTGCTCAATACAGACGCTACTTTTTGGAGCACTTGATCACCGTGCAGATGGCCAAAATTATCATTAACCCGTTTGAAGTAATCAATATCAATTAACATCACTACGAAAGGCTGATCTAATCGCTGCAAATAAGCCATTTGCATCTCCAGAATACTATCGAGCTTGGCGCGATTATGAAGCCCGGTGAGTTTATCTGTGATAGATAGCCGTTCCATTTCTGCAAATGCAGCTTCACGCGAACCTTCATAGTGCCGAAAGATCAGCCAATGGCCGAGCAGCACCTCGGTGATATTCAAAAATGCTCCGGTAGAAAACGCCGTACTCGGTAAATTGGGCATTTGCCAAAATAGAAATGTGAGCAAGCTAACAAAGGTAGCGCCTGTTAACCATGAACCGGCCCGCTTACCGAGTAAAAAGAATGCAATAGGTGGCAAAACAGTAATCCAAATGAGTGAGTAGGCACCACCTTTGGCGAGCAAGATAAACGAGAAGAGATTAAAAATAACAGCCGCACACAGTAGCCAAGAAGCAACCAATAAGTGACCGGTGCGACGATACAACCAGCCAATCAAAATAGCTGAAATCATAGATGTATAGTTAAACGAAGCGATTTGCCAGCTATCGAAGGTTACAACATTGATGGTGCCGATTACGGCCGAAAAAATGAAGATTATTATTAATAGTGATTTCAATAGGCTGCGTTGGTGGCGAGCAGGATCGTGAACGAGTTGAAAAGGGGTCTGAACATTCATGTTTTGTGCGATGTGATTATTCAATGTATCAGCCTTTTAGTAGCGGTACTTGGCGCGTTTACTGCCTAAATAAAAGAATACACAAAGGTTGCAAAAACATACAGATATAATGCGCTAAGCACGATATTGCTAATAAAAATACAGTACCAGAACGGCGTGTTAATGCCATTTTCAGCTCGCTTTTCTGCAGAGCAGAGTACGATAGTCGAGCCTATAGAAAACACCGCTGAAGCCACTAGCAACGGCAACGAAATTAACGCCGCGAACAACAGCACACCCCCGCTGGGCGCAGCACTCATGGAAGCTTGCGCTTGCATGAGCCAATGCACTGCAATCGCAATTAATGCTGCTGCTAACGCTAATAGTTGAATCTTTTTCATGTTAAATACC
Source organism: Aliidiomarina shirensis (assembly GCF_003987345.1). Classification (GTDB taxonomy): domain Bacteria; phylum Pseudomonadota; class Gammaproteobacteria; order Enterobacterales; family Alteromonadaceae; genus Aliidiomarina; species Aliidiomarina shirensis. The sequence goes on from NZ_PIPP01000003.1 coordinate 195,123, forward strand.
AAGAATCATGAATTTAGCTCATCTTAATAGAATGCTTTTGTATTACAAAGCCTAGTTTAGGCTGGAATTCAAAGCTTGTTGTGGTTAAACTCATCGATAAAATCAAACGCTCGTTTTAAAATGGATGATCACATGCAGTTCTCAGAAGTATTAGCCTCCATTGGTTCCGAAGCGAACCAAACATTGCATTTGCCTGAAGGTTGGAATCAAGGCCGAGCTCTATTTGGTGGCCTTACCGCGGGTATAACCTACCAACATGCTTTAAATGGTGTGAACCCAAATCAGCAAGTTCGTGCGCTTACCATTTCTTTCGTAGGCCCGTTAGCTGCTGGGAAAGCGCAACTAAAACGTAGAATTCTTCGTGAAGGAAAAAACGTTACACAAGTAAGTATCGAGATTGAGCAAGATAATGCAGTAATGCTCAGCGCCTTAGTAACCTTCGGGTTATCGCGCCCTTCAGCGGTTAAAGTAACCGATACGCCAACCGCAAAAGTGCCTCCCCGCGAACAAGGCCCAGCTTTCCCTAGATCAAAGCTAAGCCCCGAATTTACGAACCACTACGATTATCGTGTAAGTGTGGGCGGAATGCCATTTAGCAATAACCCATCGCGTGAATTTGGCGGGTGGATGCGCTACTCGCAAGAAGATAGCCCTATTGATATTGGTTTGTTCCTAGGTTTAGTAGACGCATGGCCACCGGCTGTGTTGCCGCACCTTGATGCCCCCGCGCCCGCCAGCTCACTTACTTGGACGATAGAATTTCCTGAGCCACTGCCAACCACAAAGCGCACCAGCGATTGGTGGCAATATGTGGCATACATTGATTATGCCGCCGATGGGTATGGCCATACTCATTCACATATTTGGGATAATGATGGCAAGTTAGTGGCAATTAGCCGACAAACGGTTACCGTTTTTGGCTAAGTTGATGGCCAATAAACCCTGTTGAATTAAGCCTAAATTAGGTATTAAGAGAGCACCGATTGCCTATCTAAGGCATTACCTAAGGCAGCGAAATAACGAAGCCAGGCTTTTTGTAGTTGAGCATTCAGCGCACTTGCTGGGTATAAACCTGCAAGTGCCGTTTCACTCTTTAAACAGCCTGAAACTAAAAAGTGATTCTTCTGCGGTAAGGTCTGTATGGCCTTTTCAAATCCTCTAGCCGCGAGTTCTTCTGGCAAGCTGAAATACAATGATTTATTGGCGGCATCAACGGCTTGGCAATGGCTTACAAATTCATTGGCGGCATCACCTTCAGCAGTTAAAAACAACGTCCGGTATGCATTGTGCAGTAACTTGTTTAAAGCATGCGGGTGATAATCATCTCGTTGCAACCAAGTGCTGCTGGCAAATGCATTCTTTTTCTTTATCTCAGGAAAAAGCTTGTTAGCAATATAGTGATCAAAGGCGTGAAACCATTCATGCGCCAAGCTACCGCCGCCAGCATTTTTAGTAAGGGCCAGAATACGGCCGGTGGGTTGATAATGCGCAGAAGCACCAAGTTGCCCGCCACTACCAAACGTAAGTGCCACTTCTCCATTCATAGAGATAACGGCAGGCGGTACTGCTAATATTTGCTGTAGATCACAGAGTGCATCATAGAATAAGTTAGCGCTTACTTGCTCTTCTTCGGCGGTTACCCAACGCCCAATTTTAATTCGATAAAAATAGAAGCGTTGTACAATATCGCGGAAACTCACATTTTCACCCCGGCGATGATCAGGGCCATTCCGATAAAACGCTCGCGGTGAACGCGTTGATTGTGTACTGCTTTGCATTATTTGTTTGCCAATTTAATTCGGTAACCCTACAAAAGCGCCCCGGTTTCGTTTCGCTACAGCTTGCATGAAAGCCGAAAATTGCGCGGCATTACCATAGCTGGCACGATGAAAGCCAATGCCGTGAATCCTGAACCGGGCGGTTCCGTTGGGCCGCATATTCGCTTGCGTAATCTCAGTAACCACCTGATCGAGTGTTCCCGGGCGGAAATCATCGCCAAACACATATAAGCTTACTTTATCTTGTTCGTTTTTATACAGCTCAATCGCCCGCAGAATACCCACCTCTGGTGCACTTGCTCCACCTCGGAATCCTGCTAAGCCTTGAATAGCACGCTGGCGCATCGTCGTTGTGTCGGGTAGCCAACGTCCTTCTTGGCCCGAGTACATAAAACTGCCATCGGCGGCCATAATCTGGAAGCCCTTCATTTCCGGATGGCTTGCGATAATATCTTCTACTACACGCGTTACTTGCCGCCAACCTTGATCGGCCGACATCGAGCCTGAATTATCGATTACAAAAATCACATAATCGGCATCGGTTGGTATACCACCCGCTTCTGGGGAAGGCTCATCAGCAGAACTAGGTACATTCAACCGAGCTTGCTCAAAACGAATTTCATTCCGCAGCGATTGTGCCTGCCGCCTCACCTGGGCAATGCTCTCTTGCGCCCGCGGTATAGATTGCTCTAACGCTTCGGCATCGGTTTCATCGGCACTGGCGGCTGCTATTGCTTCATCTAAGGTTTCTAACTCATTATTTAAACGCGCGCTGAGATCAGCAACACGATTCTGTGCGGCAAGTAATTGCTCAATACGCACCGTAACTTCCGAAGCGGATGCATCCGAGGGCACATCTGCGTTCCGAGCTAACAGCACAAGCAGCACTACTGCACCAAATGCACACGAAATAATATCTAAAAAAGATAGGCTAAAAATTTCTACCGGAGCCCGTTTCACTCTACGCATTATGGCCACTCCTGCGAAGGTGCCAAGAATCGGCCTTGTGTTGAGTTGGCCCATTCCCAATACATTGACGGTGCGAAAGGGTCGCCCTCTAGCGGCAATAAAATAATGTTCATTCGATAATTACCGGGCACACGCTTCACCGTTTCCAGTAACAGTTCTTGCCGGCATTCAGAGGATATTGAACGTTGCCGAGAAATGAAGTTTCGACAACGCAAACCCAAACCTTCACCCAAAGTAGGTAAACCATCAGTTACTAGGTATATATCCGTAATATTTGGGTTAGCCGCCAACAGCGTTTGCATACCGAGTAATAAATTCGTACCGCCGTCCGGTGTTACATCATCTATTTCATCGGCAATTTGCCGCAACGAGCTAGTAGCCGGCACAGGGTTTACATTGTTCGGGCCCAACACGCTCGCCGAATCAGAAAAGCTAACTACGGTAACGCGGGAGGTTTCCGGCAAACGTGCGAGCAACCATTTAGCGGCGCGCACATTGCGTTGCCATTTAGCGGTGCGCTTACGTTGTTCCGGTGCATAGCTCAAGGCCAACAGCACATCCACCAGGCTATCACCCATCATGGAGGCTGATTTATCGAATAAGATACCAATTTGCCGGCCTTCAACCACCATGCCCGTAATGTAGTTTTCTTCACCGGTACCACTTAACCGAATATTCGAATCTGGTGTTTCGATGTCTGCCAAGGCGGCAAGCTGCTCTTCAAGATCTGCAATAACCGCAAGCTCAGTCGATAATTGCTGCAGCAGTTGCTGTTGTTGCGCCAAGGTAAGCTGTTGTGCCTCTTGCGAGCCATCTTGCCTTGCTTGCTCTTCGGCAATCGCGGCGAGAGTGGCTTCAATCGCTTCTGAGATTTCAATTTCGTCGCTGGTTGCCGCAGCAATTTCCGCATCTAAGCGATTTAATTCATCGCTCGGGTCGATAGTTGCCGCGTAAAAATCAACGAGGATAAAAATTAAAATAACCGCACCCAAACCACATGCCATAACATCGAGAAATGACATATTAAAAGCATCGTTATTTCGCCGCTTCAAACGCATAAAAAGTTCGCCTAGTTATGCAGGTGAGAAAGCAGATTTTTTTCGCAAGAGCCCTGGATTTTTAACACCATGGCATCTTGTCGGCTGTTCAGTAAATGCATAACGTACATCAACAATACCGAAATCAATAAGGCTACTAATGTTGAGTTAAACGCTAATCCAAGCGATGCCGTCATGCCCGAAATATCACCGGCTAACGCATCATCAGCTTGCGCTAATGCTTGCCCGATGCCGCGCACAGTGCCTACGAAACCTAAGCTTGGAATCGCCCAAATTAAAAAGCGCACCATATTATTCCCGCTTTCCAATTGCGCCGACACATTATCAACCGACGATTCAATCGCATCGGCAGCATGCTGTACGTTCTTCGTGTGTTTAAAGCGGCGAATGCAGCTAATCCATGTAGCGAGGGCTGGGTTTTCTCGATACTTCGAGCTTTCCAATTGGCTAAGTGCCAAATTTACATTCAGCGGCTCCGATTTATCGTGTTCAGCTAAGAAATCTTGGCTATAAATGGCTTCTTCATCAACTAAGCGCCAAATTTTATAGGCCATCAAGAAGATACAAACCAGCATTAGCGATATACAAATTTGCTGCTCTACGCCGTTCAAAATTACCCACAACGATGATAATGCAATCGTGCCTTCAGCATTCACCAACTGCTCAGCTGCGGGCCTAACCATGCCAGCATAAAATAACTGCACCAAGGTAAATGAAATGGCCACTACAATAAAACTCACCAGTACGCCTGGGTTCATTGATGCATTCGGATTATTGATTTTCATATGCTTAGCCTAATTGTAGTATTCGTGCCGATGGTTAAATATTAGTCGGGAAATCTTGTGGCGCATCAAGCGACACAAAGTACGCCATAGCACTGGCTCCGGCCAACGCTAAAATGAGTATCGAAATTATGATAATTAATCGTCTTTTCACTTTTTCACCTGTAACAAATCCTGATAAAACGCGGCCCACATTAGTTATGGTAACGCGCGATGCGGAAACCTATATCAGCCGCCGGTTCTGTGCCTTGTGCACGCGCGCTTGCGCGCAACAATTCCAGTTGTCCCGTAAGGTATGAAGCGCCCTTAACCACGCGGCCGTTGCCATTGTCTGGGCCTAAATAATCTTCCGCAGTAGGCGCGATATTTCCGTTACTTATTGGTTGTAACTGATAGTAATCATGCACCCACTCACGCACATTGCCCGCCAGATCATAAAATCCATTTCTATCCGCAGGATAACTCCCTACCGGCGCTTTGCCTTTGTGTTCATCTTCATAATCGCGGAGCACAAAGGTTTGTTCGCCGCGTAACGATTCATCGGCGAAGTTAGCTTGGTTATCACGCAATACCGATTGATTACCCCAAATGTATTGCGTGCGTGCTGCGCGGCGAAAATGTTTCGCTACAAATTCCCACTCGGCTTCGCTAGGCAAGCGATAGCCACGTGAATCAAGGCGCACATCAACCAACGTATCGCCCCGAATAATATAGAATGGCAATAAACCTTCTTGTGCACTCAGCCAATTCGTGAAGCGTGCAGCATCGAGCCAACTCACATTCGTTACCGGTAGCTCGCTGGTAGTATCGCCTTGGCCGGTAAATCGGGCATATTGCCCCTCTGTGATTTCATGGGTGGAAAGCCAAATATTCCGGGTAAAGGTTACCGGGCGCTCCACTTCGTTTCGATTTCGGCCACTTTCACTCAGCGGCGAACCCATCGTAAATGCTTGTAAACTTACCGGTAACAGGTTAATTCCAATCGTATTGGCAAATAACGGGCGCCCTTCCGCTCTACGAGCATCGAACTCCGTTAGTAACTCGGCAGTAACGTTTCGCTCCGCCGATGCTGATGGCCGAACTTCTAATTGCAAAGTACGGTAACCTTCTCGCCGGAATTCAACGATTTGCGGCACGGTTTGTAAACTTAGCTGCAATGGCACTCGCCCTTGCGCAGCGCCATTAATGTAAACGTCTGCAGGCACATTGGCGGCGATATTCACCGTACCCATTTGCATTCGCAGATTAAATGGCACCGTGCTCTCTTCTCCGGGCGCGAGCTCAATACGTTCAGAAGCGGGCCAATAACCTTCTTTTTCATAACGTACCAGCAAGGTTTGATTGGCGTTCACCCGGGCCGGGCTTGCTATTGGTTGCTCGTTTACCGTGAGAATACCCCCAGTGGGTTGTATGGCTGCACGCAACGTAGCTTTTAATAATTCCAACTGATAATTTCGTGTGGCGCGTTCGTTACCCACACTTAGCCGCACCGTATCGGTTACCGGTTCGTAACCTTCGGCCTCAAGCCGAATGTCGTAGCTACCACCATTACGTGTTAATCGTAACGGCGTGTTTCCCACCACTTCGCCATCGAGCGAAACTTCAGCGCCTACGGGCACTGAGTTTATTTGCATCTCACCTACAACCGGCTTTAATGAAAACTCATGGCTCAGCTGCTGACCTTTAGAAGCGGTAATGATAGTACTTTGCGGTTGATAAAACGGGTGCGCAACAGATAACTCAAATTCGCCTTCCGGAAGTTCAACCCGAAAATTTGCGCCCTCATCAAGGGTTACGCCATCGATTTGCCATAATGCATCGGTAATATTTGGGGTGATAGTGGCAACGAGTACCGCAGGTTGCGGCTTCAGCGTTACCTCAATATTGCTTGCTGTGCTGCTATCTACATTAACATCTTGGCTAATATACAATGGCGCGCGTACCTCTATGGTGGAATTGCTACCCAATAAGTAAAGCTTATTACCGAGCATGAAACCAGCGCCAGAAACGGTGCGAAATTCCGCCTGCTCTCGGGCTTCGCTAGGCGCAACAATGACAGTGAAGCCTTGCAACAAGAACAGCCAAAACAAATACACGGCAAGTACAATCACCAATGCACTTCCGCTTAATATCGCAAATAATCGGTGTTTACGTACGCCAGAATCAATGGCGCTATCAAGTGCGTTCAACCTTTACTCCTTTTAAATCCGCTCATCACAGATGAGGGTAACGGCAATCGGTGCGGCCGATTGTTCTACCACCACAGTGATAATCTTTGAGCGGTATCCTTCACGCCGTCCTTCAAACTGATATGTGCCGGGTTTTAACGAAAATGAGTATTCGGAGTGAGTGCCCACTACACCCTCACCCAGCACTCGAACATGCGTCCGGTTATCACTGGTGAGCACTACCGTTACTGGCTGGTTCGCTGTTTCAATGAGCTGTTGCAACTCTTCAATAGCACTACTTAGGCGTGGGCTGATTTGCTCATAACGCTGAGCCGTTGCAACCGCTTCCTGTGCATTTTGCAACACAGCTAAATCAGCAAGCCGTTGTGGGCTATCGATATATCGTTGCAGTTGTGCCTGCGTTTGCACAATGGCGCTTGCTTGCGTTAGGGCATTATTCGAAACACTATGCGAGGGATATTTCTGCAACGCATTACTGGCTACCATAGCCACCGTAGCCCATTCATCGATCTCTTGAAATAGCGCCAACTGTTGTTCAATTTGTGCCAACTCTTGTTCCGCCCGTGCGTTTGTTAAGCGCGCACGGGCATTCGCTATTTCTGCACGACTTCCATCAATTTGTGCGGCTCGATTTATAGCGGTTGCTGCTCTATCCAAATCCCCCGAATCAAGCGCTTGTAGTGCTTGATCAAGCGCATTTAGAAATGCACGCTCGGCAAGCTCAGCACTTACTTCTTGGGCTCTTTCGGCCGCTTGTTCATGGTTCGGATCTAATGCTAGCAAGCTTTCTAACAACTCAATTTCCCGAAGTGGGTTGTTCTCTGCGCGCGCCGTTTGGCTTTGCAACCACAAGGCCTGAACCTCCTCATAAGCCTCTAATCGAGGCTGGAGTTCTAACGCCGGCGTGAAACTAGGGTTAATTCGAAGCGCTTCGGTATTCAATAATCGCGCACGGGATATTTCACCATCAGAAAACGCAGCGAATGCTTGTTCATACGCTTGCGTGAAGGCAGCTTGATATTCATTTTCAAGTTGGCTTATGGCGTTATTAAGGTCGCTGAGCGCTGCGCGGGTGCCAGCGTAATCAGCATCGGTGTATAACGCATAAGCATTTTCCAGCATTTGCTGAAAAGTAGTGAATTGCTCCGGCCGCCAAGCATTAAAAGCAGCGTTGGCACCTGCCTGCTGTAAACGCTGGCGCGTATCGGAAAGTTGTTGCTGGATAGCCGCTCGTTCAGCAGAATCAATAGGCGGCTGGTTGCTTGGTTCTTCAGCTTCCAGCGCACCATTCGTTCTCGAAACTTCTGTAAGCGCCTTATCCGAATCGGAATTAAACGATTTGGTTACGCTTAAAATTAAAAAATACAAAAGTGCCGCGAGGGCAACGATAAGTAGCGATACAAACGCCACTTTCGTTACCTTTTTCACGAGCTTCAGCCTCGCGGCTTTTACTTCGGATATCGAATCATCAATGTTAGACACAACTCACCTCTTACTTCTTGCCCATCAAGCTGCGCTACAGATTCTGATCCGGTGTCGCCTCTACTTTATAAATTTCTAAGAGTTGCGCCCGCAACTGGGTATATTGCTCACGTGCGCTACCCTGTAATTCAATCGTTTGATCACGATATTCAATAACCTGCGGCGTTACTTCGATATCCAGATTCTGGCCCATCTCGCTAAGTAGCTGGCGTTGATTATCCAGATTGCGATTGTTCTCAATAGCACCGCCTACGTTATACAGCGAAGTAGCCCCCAACACTATGGCGCCAATCTCACCGGCTGTTGACCCTGAGTTTTTCATTAGCAAACCAGCACCTACTGCGGCGAGTAGTGCCGTGGCTTGCCTACGGCCGCGTTGTGCTTTTTCGCGGCGAATAGAAGCAGCAATGGGTAAGGTTTCGCGGTGATAATCGCTATAGCTCGAATCGCTTTGCTGATAGTAAGCCGCATAGTTATCTTGCAGCTCAGAGATAAAGTTTTGCTCTTCGGCCTGAATCAAACGAATACGCTGTAGCATTGGATCTTCATCGGCTGGAAAGCCATTGATGCTGTACACCACGCCGTTCCGGGTTGATTTTTGCTCAAGGTAAGAACCCATCGTTTCTGGGCTATACATAGCCGCATAACGCAGCTCCGTTACCGCTTGAATATTTGCTTTCTGAGCTTCACTTTTCTCACGTAATAAATCATAAACGTAATTGGCGATGCTGGTGAAAATCGGCTCATACGGGTTGTTACCACTATTGAATGCATCGCGGTAAAAGCCTTCGCTCACCTGATATTCGAAGGTTTGCGAACCCCAAAGCGCATTGGTGCCATCCATTACCCGCACACTGATGCTAATGGTTTCGGTATCAGAATGATTAATTTTTCCCAACACATATAGATCAGCTGAAGAGTTCGTGTCAGGTGTTACATCAATCGAGCCAAACGAATTCGTTTTGCTTAATGCATTTTTTGTATCTAGAGCAAAACGATTTGCTTCAAGACGACGAATTTGTGGCCAAATATCATCTTCTACCAATTGCTCGTAATCCACGTTGCCGTTTCTATCCAATGGCAAGCCCGGATCAAACACAGGTACTGCAACATTCAAATAAATATCGGAATTATAGGTGTAGTTACGTTGATTATTGCCCAACGTACCTGAACCAGAAGGGCCCGTCATGCTTGGTCCCACGTGGCGAACATCAGGGCCTGTTTGGCAGGCCGTTAACACGAAAGCAGTAATACCTAGTATTAGGAATTTACGAACTACCTGAACCATTGATTTAGAAAAATGCATACCCGCTCCCTACTCTTTATATCCGTTGCCGTTACTGGCAGCCGTAATCGTTTTTAAGTTTCTCAAAATGAGCCTTTTCGGATTCTGTTTTTGCTCCGGCCAAGCCTTGCTTAATCGCATCACAAACGGTTGACGTGCCACCTTTGCCAGTTGCCCCGCTATGGTTGCGCGAAGCAGAAGCCGGGGGTGCCGTATCTTCAGTACTATCAAGTTCAAGGTCTTCTGGTATTTCACTAGCGAGCTCAGCACCATCGCCACCATCGATTAATCCAACACTACCCGCATTTACCATCCGCTCTTGCGCCGATTCGTTGGCTGCTGCACGACAAGCTTCATAGTTACCTACATTCGCCTCAATATTCGCATTTAGCAAGGTAACTCGTTCGGCTCGTGTAAGTTCTTGCTCAAAGAAATTATCGAAAACCAAGTGTGAGCAATCCAAATAGAATACCGAGCTAACCGGAGCCATAGGCGCAGAAACGGCTGCGTTCTCTGTATTCTCCGCTTTTGGCTTCTCACTTTCTTCCCGCTCTAATGAAAAAGCAGGCAGCGAAATGCACAGAGCACCCATAACTAGCGCGGTTTGCGCCAGAATACTTAGGTTAACTTTCCGCTTAAATACGTTCATATTGATACCGCCATTCACGCTCAATCACTCACGCCAAATTGTTCGTAATTATCAAGCCTATACTCTATATCCAAAATGAAGGTTTACGCCAACTATATATTAAACTTCCACTTTTAGCAGTTACTATACCATTAGGTATTGAAATTATAATATGGTTCCCTTAACTGCCTACGTATCTATAAATGTAGCCTAAATTAGGGTTTCTTGCTCGAATTTACGCTTTCTAAGCCTTCGCCATTATTATCGTTCATAAAGCACTTTTCTAACGATCACCCACAAAAAAACGCGCCTATCTGGCGCGCCTATTCCCAACTCTTTTACCTACTTTTAAGTTTTCTCGGCAAGCGTATTTTCGTTACTATCCCTAATACCGTTAGAGAAAGTACCGTTAGCAAAATTAAGCCGCTTCGGCAGCAATCGCTTTAATTTTGCCTACAATAGCGCGCAAACCATTGCCACGAGTTGGCGATAAGTGATTCTCTAAATCAATCGCCGCAAAATACCCATCAATATCAAACTCGGTAATTTCCTGCGGCTTTTTCTCGTTATACGCTGCCATTACCATGGCTAATAAGCCCCGAACAATCATAGCATCGCTATCAACACGGAAGCTAAGCACGCCATTGTTCTCTTGTGTAATCATCCACACATCGCTCTGGCAACCTTTCACTTTCAATTCTGGCGCACGTTCTTCTTCAGGTAACTTCGGTAATGCTTTACCAAGATCGATAATATACTGATACCGAGATTCCCAATCGTCGAGAAACTCAATATCTTCAATAATTTCGGTAGTGCTTGGTAAGTTCATGTTGTTCTCACGTTCAAAATTAGCGTTCTGCTTAAAATTCTAAAAAAATACGCCCGCTTCGAGTTGCGCTTCTTCGCTCATCATATCGCGCGACCAAGGTGGATCAAACACCAGCTCCACTTTCACGTCTTTCACATGCGGCACCATACCCACTCGATATTCCACATCGCCCACTAACACAGGGCCCATGCCACAGCCTGGTGCGGTGAGTGTCATATCAATAGTTACAACACCTTGCTCGGCATCAACCACTACTTTGTAGATCAAGCCAAGTGATACAAGGTTAATCGGAATTTCAGGATCGTAAACCGTTTCCAGCGCTTCCCAAACTTGCGCTTCAGAAACCTTGCCATCTTCCGGTTCAGGGAAATTCAATACGGTAGGCTTACGGCCAATAGCATCGGCATCGGTGCCATCAATACGCAACATATTGCCGCCCCAAGTTACGGTGTAGTTGCCACCGAGATCTTGCGTAATGTTTACGAATTCACCGCCAGGAATGATTTTCACTTCCCCAGTAGGCACACGGCGCGCTTTGCAATCGCGAGTGGTAGTAACAATCTTGTGCATATTTGCCTTACAGAAGTTAACTTACGCTGAAACTTTCGCCGCAGCCGCAGGCATCAACAACGTTAGGGTTATTAAATTTAAGAATACCGTTAATACCTTCTTTCACGTAATCAAGCTCGGTATTTCGCAACATTGGAACCGCTGATTTCGCCACCGCGAGCGTGAGCTTTTCGTTCACTTCAACAACTTCATCGCCTTCTTCCGGTACATCAGCTAGATCAACAACATAAGCATAACCCGTGCAACCGCTGGGCTTGGTAGATAAACGGATTATCTTTTCCGGTGTTGCCGCAATTTTTGCCTCAAAGTGCTTAGTGGCACTTGGGGTTACGGTAATCACACGAGATTCAGGAACAAAACTTTCAACTGACATAGCAACTCCTTTAAGCAAGCATCATTTGGGCTTTTTTCAACCCAACAAACAACTGCTCAACTTCTTCGAGTGTATTATAAATACTAAATGAAGCCCGCGCAGTACCTGGTACACCAAGCCGTTCCATTAATGGTTGGGCGCAGTGATCACCAGTGCGAATAGCAATACCTTGGCGATCAAGCAAGAAACCAACATCGGCGGGGTGTGAACCTTCAAGAACAAAGCTATACACACCAATTTTATCTTTGGCATTCCCTACGAGGCGTAAACCTTCAATGCCACCGCCCAACTCAACAGCTCGCTGCAACAACGCTTTCTCGTGCGCTTGCACCGCGCTCATATCTAACTGTTGGAACCAACGAATAGCCGCGGCTAAACCAATCACACCGGCAATATTGGGCGTGCCCGCTTCTAAACGATTCGGCAGCGCACCCCAAGTAGCATCTTGGTAGCTTACTGAAGCTATCATTTCGCCGCCGGTTAACCATACTGGCCAATCTTCCAGCACTGCCTGCTTGCCCCAAAGTACGCCTACGCCTGTTGGCCCGAATACTTTGTGGCCGGAAAACACGTAGAAATCGCAATCAATGGCCTGCACATCAACATTTCCGTGAGCAATGCCTTGCGCGCCATCAATGAGAACGAGCGCGTTTGGCGAATGCGTGCGCACCTGACGAATTAAATCAACAATCGGGTTCACCGTGCCAAGAGCATTCGAAATATGCGGCATGGCCACAAACACCGTATTTTTACTCAGCAGCTGCGTAAAGGCTTCACGATCTAACGTACCGTTATCATCAATTGGCGCAACATGCAGTGTTGCACCACTGATTTTACAAGCTTGCTGCCACGTAACTAAATTCGCATGGTGTTCAAGCTCGGTAACCACCACTTCATCGCCTGCTTTTAAGCGCTGCGCCATGCCTTTACTAACAATATTAATGCCTTCGGTAGTACCGCTAGTCCAAATCACTTCTTCACGGGCGTTGGCGTTAATAAAATTCGCCATAACTGTACGCGAATCTTCATACAAGCGGGTAGCTTCATCACTTAAAAAGTGGGCACCACGATGCACATTAGAGTTACTTTGGCTGTAATAATTCACCAACGCATCAATCACCGCTTGCGGCTTTTGCGTCGTAGCTGCGTTATCGAGATAAACCAAAGGCTTACCGTGCACTTCACGGCTTAAAATCGGAAACTCTTGGCGTAACGCTTGAACATCTAAGCTCATTTTGTCTCCATGGCACTGAAACGCTCACGCAACAACGGCTGTAACCATTCTGATAATGCCTTATTCGGCATTTGGTTTACCAGTTCTTGCACAAAGCCAAAGTTCAACATCACTAATGCTTGGCTACGTGGAATGCCACGAGTTTGCAGATAATAAAGTTCTTTTTCAGCTATTTCAGCCACCGTTGCACCGTGCGCACACTGCACGTCGTCGGCATAAATTTCTAGCTCTGGCTTGGTATTAATTTGGCCACCGCGCGATAACAACAAGTTGCGGTTGTTCAGCTCCGCCAGTGTTTTTTGCGCATCACGATGAATATGAATACGGCCATTAAATACAGCTTTCGCTTTATCGCCAACAATACCACGGGCATTTTCTTCGCTGGTGCCGTTAGGCTTCGCGTGCTCAATGGTAGTGTGAAGATCGAAATGCTCTTTTGGCGCCAGCAAGTAAATACAATTCATTTTCGCAAACGCATGTTCAGCGGCATGAATCACATCAGTATCAATACGCGTTAAGCGGCTACCATAGCCCACAATCGTGCTATTCAAACGTGAACTTTCGCCCATTTTAAAATGGCTGCCACCCATGTGAATGGCTTCTTGGCCGTGCATGGCAAAACGATAGTGCTCTAATTTACTCTCGCTACCGAGCACATACTCAGCATATGCCGTATTCATGCTATGGCCATTGCCTGCACCATGCTCGATAACGGTAACTTTCGCGTTATCACCCACGTTCACAAGCACACGGTGATGCGATTCCACGCCATCGGTAACAAAGTTCACGATACGGATAGGCTGTTGAACATCAGCGCCAGCGGCAACATCAATAACCACACCTTGCTCAGCTAAAACATCGTTCACCAACCCAAATAAATGGTGCGCAGGCTTTGCCTGGTTAAATAGTTCACTAATCCGCCCTTGTTGCTCGGCATTCACGCCGTGCAATTGGGTAACAGTAACGCCGGCAGACAAGGTTAACATACTAAAATCGGTAACCGGCTGACCATCTACAAACACCAAATCAAGGCTGTTTAAGCCTGCAATAGCCGGAGCTTCGGCATTCGCAACGCTTGCGCTGTTGCCTGCTTGCTTAAGTTCTAATTCCGCCACTTCATGCAGCGATGTATACCGCCATGCTTCAGTGCGGCGCGTAGGCCAGGCTTGCTCGCGTAACGTTGCTAGTGCAGTTTGCCGAACAGGGCTCAGCCAATCGTTAACCGTGCTGGCACGATCAAGAACGTTTGCTAACCACTGGCTCATGCACTTGCCTCCTCATGGCCTTCAAGCCACGCATAACCAGAGGTTTCAACTTCTTTTGCTAACTCAGGGCCGCCACTTTTCACAATTTTGCCATCGGCAAGAATGTGCACAAAATCAGGCTGAATGTAATCAAGCAAGCGTTGGTAATGGGTTACAACAATAAAGCTGCGCTTGCCATCACGTTGGCTGTTTACGCCATCGGCCACTACTTTCAATGCGTCAATATCAAGGCCGGAATCTGATTCATCAAGAATACAAAGTTTCGGCTGTAACAAAATCATCTGCATAATTTCGTTACGTTTTTTCTCACCGCCAGAAAAGCCTTCGTTCACGCCACGCTTCAAGAAATCGAGCGGCAGGTTTACTTGTTTGCACGCTGCTTTCGCAGTTTTCAGAAACTCAGCGGCCGAAAGTGGCTCTTCGCCACGCTCTTTACGTGCCGCATTTACGCTTTCCTTCATAAATTCCATATTGCTTACGCCAGGAATTTCCACCGGATACTGGAATGCCAAAAAGATACCGGCGCGCGCGCGTTCATCTACTTCCATTTCGAGTAGATCTTGCTTTTCAAATTCAACACTTCCGCTTTCTACTTCATAGCCTTCGCGGCCCGATAACACATAACCTAGCGTACTCTTACCGGCGCCATTGGGGCCCATGATCGCATGCACTTCACCTGGGTTGATAGTGAGATTAAGCCCTTTAATAATGGTTTTCTCTTCAACACTGGCCTGCAAATCTTTAATGGTTAACATCATTTACCCCACTGAACCTTCAAGACTAATTTCAAGTAATTTGCCCGCTTCTACTGCGAACTCCATCGGTAACTCTTTAAATACTTCTTTACAGAACCCGTTCACAATCATCGATACCGCTTTCTCCGTATCAAGACCACGTTGCTGGCAAAGGAACAGCTGATCATCACTTACTTTCGAAGTGGTAGCCTCGTGCTCAACAATGGCTGAAGGGTTCGAGCTTTCAATATACGGGAAGGTGTGTGCCGCCGATTTATCACCAATCAACAACGAATCACACTCGGTGAAGTTACGTGCGCCATCGGCTTTCGGGCCCATTTTCACCAAACCGCGGTAAGCATTGCTGCTATTACCTGCAGAAATACCTTTCGAAATAATGGTCGATTTCGTGTTCTTACCAAGGTGAATCATCTTCGTACCGGTATCCGCTTGTTGGCGGCCACGGGTTAAGGCAACAGAATAGAACTCACCTACGCTGTTATCGCCACGCAAGATGCAGCTTGGGTATTTCCAAGTAATCGCCGAGCCGGTTTCAACTTGGGTCCAGGAAATTTTAGCGTTGGTTTCGCAGATACCGCGCTTGGTCACAAAGTTATAAATACCGCCTTTACCGTTCTCATCACCCGGATACCAGTTCTGCACGGTGCTGTATTTGATTTCGGCATTATCCAGCGCTACTAATTCAACCACTGCCGCGTGCAGCTGGTTTTCATCGCGCTGAGGCGCAGTACAGCCTTCGAGGTAACTTACGTGGCTACCTTCTTCGGCGATAATCAGGGTGCGTTCAAACTGCCCGGTGTTTAATTCGTTGATACGGAAATAGGTAGAAAGCTCCATTGGGCAACGCACGCCCTTTGGAATATAAACAAATGAACCATCGGTAAATACGGCACTATTTAATGCAGCGAAGAAGTTATCGCTCCGCGGCACCACGCTACCAATGTACTTTTTAACTAAATCAGGGTATTTCTTGATGGCTTCAGAAATCGGGCAGAAGATAACGCCCGCTTCTTCAAGCTTAGCTCTGAAAGTGGTTACTACCGATACCGAATCGAATACCGCATCTACCGCTACACCCGCAAGCATCTCTTGCTCGTGCAGTGGAATGCCCAGTTTTTCATAGGTGCGCAGTAATTCAGGATCTACTTCTGCCAGCGATTGCGGCTTATCTTTCATGCTTTTCGGTGCCGAGTAGTAAGAAATTGATTGGTAATCAACTTTCTCATAGCCCAAATGTGCCCAATCAGGCTCTTTCATTTTTTGCCACGAACGAAACGCCTGTAAACGCCAATCTAGCATCCACTCTGGCTCTTCTTTCATCGCGGAAATACGACGAATAACGGATTCATCCAAACCGATGGGGAAAGTATCTGATTCAATCGCAGAAACGAAGCCAGCATCGTATTTACGCGCTAGAGCTTGATCGATTTGTTCACTCATCCTGTTACCTCTTGTTCAAACCATGATGTTCATACCATCTTGAATACCCGTAATTATACATTTCCCGACTAAATCACTCAAGTATTAAGGGCAAAACAGTTCAAACAAAAAGCACGCTTCAGGGTGATTTTGCTGGCCAACTTGTAACCAAACGGAAATAGCGCTATTTTTTGATCAAAGCGTTAGGAGTACAAGACTATGATTCGCACCGTACCAGATACATTTTCGAGCTTTAAAGCGTTCTATCCGTATTACCTACAAGAACATAAAAATCGTACCAGCAGGCGCTTACATGTTATTGGCAGCTTGTTAGTGTTAGCTATTATTGTTACGGCGATTATCACAAGCACTTGGATGTTACTGTGGTTAGTACCGGTGGTAGGTTATGGCTTTGCTTGGGTGGGGCACTTTTTCTTCGAAAAGAACAAGCCCGCTACGTTTAAACACCCGCTTTACAGCCTAATGGGCGATTGGGTAATGCTAAAAGATGTGCTTACCGGAAGGCTTCCTTGGTAAACAAGCCGAGTAAACAAAACGGTTTCATTCAGCCATAAAAAAACGCGCCAGAAGGCGCGTTTTTTAGTGAGCTATGTAAATTACACAGCTACGATATTTTCTGCTTGAGGACCTTTAGGGCCCTGAGTAACAGTAAATTCTACAGTTTGACCTTCAGTCAAAGTTTTAAAACCGCTGCTAACGATTGCACTAAAGTGAGCGAACACATCAGCGCCGCCTTGTTGTTCTAGAAAACCAAAACCTTTAGCTTCGTTAAACCATTTAACAGTACCAGTTACAGTATTAGACATAATTAACATCCTGAAATTTATAAAATAAAAGTGCCCTTTCGAGGCGATAATTCGGAGAGAAAATAAAAACAAAATTAAATACTACAGGACGGAGGTAATTACGAATAATACGGCAACGCAGTGAAGTTCTAAATAATATTTACTATCCAACGCCGGCTAGCCTACTCCTATCTGAGTGAGAGTCAACGTTTCTTTTAGAAAGAATTAAATATATGTTTTTATTTAGCTTTTTATTAGAGCAACAAACACTGTTCAGGTAGGCATGCGCAGCTACACGCATGTTTCACAGGAATGTCATACGAATAGGTAAAACTTGCCACATGTTTTACTAACCGAACAGCACTTAATATGCTAGAAAACGCTATCGATACAGGTTCATTGTTCTCTGTTTATCAACCCATTGTTGATACCTATCGCGGTGCCATTATTGGCAATGAAAGCCTGATACGCGGCCCTAGGGATAGTGCGTTTGAGCTACCCGCAGCTATTTTCTCGGCAGCCGATGAACTCGGAATACGCAGAGGTTTGGAATGTTATTGCTTACGAAGTGCTGTGGGTTCATATCAAAAATCCGAGTTTAACGGCCTACTGTTCATCAACATCAACCCAAACTTTCTCAGCAATGACGATGTTTTCCGTGAATTAGCCGCGCTGCAGAAAAACTCTTCAACTCCCATCGTGTTAGAGCTATCTGAACAGCATCCGGTAGAGAACATATTGCAGCTAAAGAAAGCGACGAACCGCTTACGGAACTTGGGCTTTCGATTCGCCATCGACGACCTCGGTGCCGGCCATTCAAGTATGATGCTCTGGGCTGAAATACGCCCTGAGTTTATAAAAATTGATCGCTATTTTATTAGCGAAATACACAAAAACCCCTACAAACGAGAGTTCGTGCAGCATATCGTAACCCTTGCTAAAAACTTGCACGCCACGGTAATTGCCGAGGGCATTGAAACGATTCAAGAGCTTCGCCAATTACAAAAAATAGGTATTTTTGCCATGCAAGGTTTTCTAATCGGCAGGCCGGCGCTACAACCACTGAATACCGAATTGCTTGAAGCTTTACTCGCGGAAGAAAACCACCTTGATCGATATAATTCTTTACATGCCTTGGTAGAAGATACAACTGTTGTCACCAGCTCTCGAAGAATTTCAGATATTCTCGATTATTTTCAACAAAACAACCGGTTAGTTGCCATTCCTGTGGTCGATAACGAACAAATTACGGGCATTATTCGGCGCGGGCAATTCATGGAATTGATGTCGAGTAATTTCGGCAGAGCACTCTATGCCAGCAAACCAGTTTCTCTTGTGATGCAAACGAACGGGCTGATTATCGATATCAATGCACCGCTAGAGCAAGCAAGCGCATTGCTCACTGAGCATGAAGATACACTCGATCAACACGTGCTCCTCATTCAGAAAAACGGTAAATACTGCGGTGTGATTGCCGTTCCTAGCCTGCTGCGCCGCATTACCGAGTTCCGTATTCAGAATGCGCGTTATGCAAACCCACTTACCTTGCTGCCTGGCAATGTACCAATCAACCAACAGATTGATTTACACATCACCAATCAACACGCATTTTTTGTGCTCTACTTCGATTTAAATAACTTTAAGCCCTACAACGATATTTATGGTTACCATCAAGGTGATACGGTTATTCAATGGTTCGCACAAATGCTGCATGAAGTGTTTACCGAACAAAATTATTTCGTGGGCCATGTTGGCGGTGATGATTTTATCGTGATCGGCGATAAAAACTTCAACAAGCAACTGCTTGATGTACTAAAAAACAAGTTTTTAGAGGAAATTCAAGGATTTTACCGCCAGGAGCACTTAGAATCGAATACCATTTTAGCGCGCGCTCGAAATGGCCGCTTCCAAAATTTCCCTATCCTCGATTACAGCGTAGGCATTGTGGAAGTTAGCCCCAACTCAATATTCTCTCATCAAGAAGTATCCTCCTTGGCGGCTGATTTGAAACGCAAAGCGAAAGCAAACCCCAAGGGTATAGCGCAATGCAAAACCACCAGCGCCGATACACCCACCGTTCGAAAGGCAATGAATTAGCCGTATCTCGAAGCTTCCGCAAACACGGCAGGGGGTGCTCTTACCTATCATTTTACGTTTATCATAAAATAATACTTGCATATCATAAAATGCCGATCTATTTTATAAACAACGGTGCAATACATACGCACAAACCTTTTTATCAACACAGCCGCGATGTAGCCAAAACACAGGGGCTCGGCATTTTCGGAGAATAACTATGAACACAAATGCGTTTAAATCTGCCGGCTTCGCCGCAATCGCGTTGGCAATTCTGTTTCCGGTTTATTGGCTTTACGCATTCGGCACGCTAAGCGCTGAATCATTTGAAGCCGCCTTTCAAAACGACCTCACCAGCCTAAATGGATGGGATGTTTTATTCGTTATTATTGGTGCACTCGAAATCGCGGTGTATGTGGCGCTCGCCAAACTGTGCCGAAATCAACTTAACGGCAACTTACCCGCGGTTTTACTCATTATTATGGCGGTTGTTGTAGGCCTTTTTCATGCCACGGTTGTGGTTGATATAACCTTAGCACTCGGTCTGGCCGCATTGAGCGATACATTAATGAACGTTACCGTTATATTTGGCCTCATCTGCCTATTTTTATATGCCGTAGTAGCCTTTATTTTCGCCATCAGCATGCTCATCCGCTTTGCCCAACTTTCAATGCCACTCAAAGTGTTCTCCGTGGGCCTACTCATAGCCTGCGTGTTCCAATTCACTGTAGTGCTGGGCATTGTGAATATCTTCTTATTCCCGGTGCTATTAATTGTGCTCGCGATTCAGTTTTTCCGCGGTGACCACGAAGTAGAAGTTGTGTGAAACAACCGTTAAAAGGATTTCAAATGCCCTATTACAATGCAAAATTCGCCGCCGCTATTGCGTTATTGCTCACGATATTGATACCCGTTTACTGGCTTTCACAATTTGGTGTGTTCTTTGAAAAACTGATGTGGCCGAGCACCGAGAACACCTTCTACTGGCGTCATATCTTCACTGTGCTCATGCACGTTTTAGTGATCGTTACCTTGCTAAACGTCCGGGCATCATTAGCCCATTTAGAGGCAACCCTGTTAAAGCGCATTATCGTAGGGTTTGCCCTTATCATTGCGCTGTTCTCCGTAATATGGGTACTGTTTGGCAAAGTAGAAGCTGCTGGTCCTGATTCACCCTTAATTATTTTAGGAAGCCTTCTGGTATTAATGCTACTCAGTGGACTCGTAACATTTAGCGCTGCAATACAATTTCACCAGCCGAAGCTACCCGCAAGCCTTCGCATGGCTGGCCTATTTATAGCCCTATCAATTCTGCTTCCAGCGATTACCCTAGCAGTATTGTTACCGGTAACCCCTATCATGCTCACTATCGGTTGTGGATTTATCGCTGTGTATTTTTACAAATCCACCCAACCTGTCGATGTGGTGTAACCGGAGGCTGTTATGAAAAACTCACGCAAGTTAACGGCGAGCCTAGCGATTCTTGCTGCGCTGTTATTGCTACTGATTATGAATTGGATGGCAAGCGCTATCACCAGCGAGCCGAGTTTTGCAGGGGAAACCAGCATTGCGCGTGTGCTGGTAATCGGGTTATTTCAAGCTATTGGCCTGTATCTACTGCTGGCACTACGAAATGAATTCAAAACACTTTTAGTGAGCAGTGGAACACAGCTACTGCTTAATCTACTACTCGTTGTATTAGCCATAGCGATGCTTATTCAATGCATTTGGTTTCTTTTAGAGGGGCCTGCAACTGGGCGTATTTCCGTGAGCAACTATTACACACTCGATGTCCTACTTTTGAGTACGGTGTTGGTTTTAGTGATTACATTATGCGCGTTCGGCGTAGCACTTGCGCTTAGCCGCTCGTTAAGCTCCCAGCTTTTGCGAGTAACCGGTGGGTGTGTTGCCGCCGGCTCACTCGTAATGCTTGTTAGCATTCCAATCAGCACCGTTGCTTTTTTGGCTGGCTTGATATCGCTCGCCATACATTTTTGGCGAAACAAAGCCAACATCGATATTGTTTAAGAGGCCACCATGAACATTCGAATTAACTTAGATGTGGAGCTCGCCAAAAACAAAATGCCGTTAACCGAGCTTTCCGAGCGGGTAGGTGTTTCGCTCACCAATTTATCGCTTTTAAAAACGGGCAAAGTAAAAGCCATTCGCTTCAGCACCCTCGAAGCTATTTGCGAAGCGTTAAATTGCCAACCTGGGGATATTTTAGAGTATGTGCCACCGAAGTAACTCGGTGGCTGCTAGGACTTCAAATATGGTTAATTGAGTGGGGTAATCTTCATAAAGTACACCGCTTTATCAGCAGATTTCCCGGGTATTTGGGGTTCACCAACTAGAAAAAAACCTTCAAGTAGCACATCATCATTATTAAACAATGATAAAAGTAATCGCGTATCGTCTTCTGAACGCAACACTAAGTGGTTTTCATTAAGCTCGCCGCGAGATACCGTTAGGGTATGCTCACTGACGGAATTAATTGAGGGGCCAGCGCCCAACAGATAAACTTCGAACGTTGCTGTATTATCATCGTGAAGCTCTAAAGTTAACAATTCGTGATGGGGCGCTCGTGGCCCGTAGGAATAGCCAAGGTAAAAATCATGCTCATTCCCCTCCCTTACACTCCGTATCAAATTCTCATGTTTAAATGTGAGCTTACGCGCTGCAGAATCACCGTTCACATGTTTTAAATGATAGTTTTCAACGAAACGAAGTCCTGAGTCTCTGCCAAGATGGGAATCGATTATATTCCAATAACCCAAAGCACTAGGCACCATTGTTAGGCGGCGTTCGTAACCCATTTGGTCAAAGAACGTAATTGTGCAGTTTATCGATGAACAAGAAATGCTATCATCGGTGAAATACGAAGAATGGCGCAACTGAAAGCCGTCCGAAATACTGAAATCGAGAATAAAGTGCGTTTCGTCCTCTCGTATCCCCAATAAAATATACTCACGGGTAAGCGTTTCGATACCCTCGTACATGCCCTTATCTAATGTAAGCGGCTTTTGCTCGTGAGGGAGTGGGCCATCCATAGCTTGAGCTGGTTGCGCGAGCAACAGCAAAACAATACTAAACACCCATGCCCACTTGTAGGTAAGAAATCTCATCGCTATTCCACTCATTCAATGTATTAGGTTCATATTAACGTAGCATTTTTATGTGAATATTGTGGCCAACTTTGGCTAAATTGGAAATCGTTTGTATTTTATTCGCCGGAAACAAGCAAAGTAACATTTGTTAGCTAAAATCATTAAAGGCACCTCAATAGTTTGAGAGGCACCATATAGAGAGTATGCACATGAAGTACTTAATGGTTTTATCGGCTTCAGCCCTATGTGGGCTTAGCATTTCTTCTACTGCCGCAGCTGATGAGTGGAAACACGCTTCTAACAACAGCAATGTTCAGATTGAGTATCGTGATATTGCTGGTGATGTTCTGCAAATTAGGGCCCGAACCGAGCTCGTTGCAAATAACGGCAGTTGCATGGCAGCATTCGTACATTTGTTTAACGATACCGAACGTGTCAGCGATTGGATAGAAATAGCAACCGATGCAACTCTCGTTGAGCAGCTCAATCCTTACACCCGCATTGTTCACACCGAATTTGATTCCCACTGGCCAATATCAGACCGCGATATGGTGACACGAAGTATCTGGCAATATGATGCTGAGTCGGAAGCTCTACGTATTGAAATAACGAACGCCAGTGAAGAAAAGCCACCCAGCAAAAACGTAATCCGCATGACCGATGTAGCCGCCAACTGGCACATACAAGCTACCGAAAACGGCACTGTGCAGATAGCATACCAAGGTAATTCCAACCCAAAAGGCAACATCCCACGCACATCCGCACGAACATCAGCCATAACCGCCATAGAGCAAACCTTTGCAGCAATAGAAACCTATATCACCGATAACGAATATCAGCGCGATTATCATTCAGTGCCTTGTTTGGAACCCCACTTGCCAAACTAAGCCATTGCGTACAAAGTAGAGGCTTGATTTGGGGGCAGGAACAACATGAACGCATTCGTGGATAGGGATACACTATCGTATTATACCAACAACGCTGAAGATGTTTTCGATCGTTACGAAAGCCTTGTCGAAAGTGGTATTGCTGGGTTTTTCCCGAGCAGCTTCTTGAAGGGTAGTAAGATCTTAGATGTCGGTGCTGGTTCCGGCCGCGATGTTCGTAAGTTATTAGAGCTTGGTTTCGATGCGTATGGCGCAGAGCCGGTAAAAGAACTCCGTGATCTTGCTATTGCGAAACACCCTGAACTCGAAAACCGTTTATTTTCAGGCAGCCTGCCTGACAATTTAATTTCATATCAGAAATACGATGGCGTAGTTTGCTCTGCTGTTCTGATGCACTTACCGCCAAATGTGCTATTTGATGCTATTTTAGCCTTGCGTGATGTGCTTACTACACAAGGTCGTTTACTAATATCAGTTCCATTGCAACGCAATGATATTGACGCTGGCAATCGAGACCAGCATGGGCGATTATTTAGCCCTATCACCGCAAATCAACTCAAACTTTTATGCAAACGCCTCGCATTTGATTGTATCGAAGAGCATACAACCGATGATGCACTTGGCCGTAAAGATACCGCTTGGCATACATTGCTGTTTGTGCGGAAATCGGCAGCTGGTAAGCCGCTCGATAGAATTGAATCAGTATTACGCAACGACAAGAAAGTAGCTTCGTATAAATTAGCGTTATTGAGGGCGTTTTGCGATATTGCAGAACAAGATGATCATGCGGTGGCATGGAACCCCTCTGGCAACATAGCAATTCCTACAAAGCGTATAGCCGAGCTCTGGCTAATCTACTATTGGCCGTTAGTTAGCGCTTCTCAATTGATTCCGCAACACAATGCGGAAGCAACAGGTAGCTCTGTAATAGCATTTAGAAAACCGCTTTACGAGCTAATTGTAGAATCCGCTGAAGAATTCCAAATTAACGACCTTTCAGATACTCAGTTGCTCTCTGCATTCATGTTGGCTTGGAAAAAAGGAGTGCTTTCTGAAGAAATGCTGAAAAGGCTCAAAACTACTTTAAGCAAAATTCGAAATGCGATAATTACCGGCCCAGTAAAGTTTGCCAGTTCGGGGGAGATGTTTTCGCACAATAAAACGAATGACACTATAGAGGTGGAGGCTGAACTTTGGTTGGAGTTTTGCTTAACCGGATATTGGGTACGCGATTCGCTAATATTACGCTGGGCAGAACTCTGCTGCCGTTTCGGGTTACGTCTTCCCCACTTGAACATCGGCATCGTGATGGAACGACTACTCCAGAAGCCAGAAATAGAGCGCGAACAAGCTTTAGCCAGAAAAATTTATTTACAGAATCCAAATTTAGCCTGCGTTTGGACAGGTACAGAGCTTACATCCAGTGTATTTGACGTAGACCACGCATTGCCTTTTAGCCTTTGGTATAACAACGATTTGTGGAATCTACTACCCGCTAGCAAAAAGGTAAATAATCAAAAGCGTGATGCTATTCCAGCAAGTTCTGTATTTCTAGAAAGCCGAGATCGAATCATTGATAACTGGCAATTTGCTTTTAGCGTTGAGCCTGAATTATTTAAATTTGAAGTACAAAGAACGCTCGGTGAATTCAACAGAGATTTTTGGGAAAAACCCCTGTTTGATCACTTAAAACGGAAAGCTGAGGTTGCTATTTTTCAACGTGGTGCCCGCGAATGGTTTATTTGATTGCTTCACATTTTAGAAAAATCAGCTAATTTCTTTTGACACCTTAACTAGGCCAAACTACCCCGCCACTTTCTCGCCGCGGGTAATTTCGCCAACGCCTTCGAAGCGAATGGGTAGGCCCATTGAGCTGTAGAAGCTGGGGCCGTTTTGTAGATGGAAATGCAGGTGGGGTTCGCTTGAATGCCCGGTGTGGCCGCAATGGCCAATTACTTGGCCTTGTTTCACTTGCTCCCCTACTTTTACAGGTATGCTGCCTTTGATCAGGTGGGCGTAAAACCCATATTCGCCCTCAGCATGGCGGATAACCACGTGATTACCGGCAAAATGTGTGCAGAGGAAATCGGCAATACCGAAACCTACCAATGGCGCTGGGCGAACGCGATCGAGCACGGCTACTACTTCACCATCGGCAGCGGCCAGAATAGGTTGGTTGTAACAAAAATAATCGTGCAGGCGAGCGCCTTGGTTCTGGTGTCGGCGATAGTTTTCATCGGCCATAACAAAATCATAAGCGTAGCGCTGGGGGTATACGCCCCAAGAGTGCGAGGTTTCCTTGGTTAAGCCGCCATTAAACACCAGCCACTCGCCTGTAAATGGCAATCGATAGCTCATTTTCGTTTGATAATTAGCATTTTCTTCTTCGTGCTCACGCAAATATTTAGCGGCTTTTATTTGGCCAAAAATTTGCTTCATTTGTTGCACAAATTGAAATGGGTTTAGCACCGATAGCATTACCGTTGGGTAGAAGGTAAACAGCAGCATATAGCGCCCGCAATAGCGAATGGGGCCAGAGGTTGGCCACTTTTCGGCCGGGTGCGCAACGCGTTCTTTCTTACCGCCTGCAAGAACGCTGAAAATCCACGCATACACAACATAAAGCCCGAAATACAAAGCTAAATTTGCCAACGAACCCAGTTTAACGCCAAATACGTTTTCCATTACTTCAACGGCCACAAGAAAAGTAACAACAGCCGCCACGATTGGCCAATACCATGCGTTCAATTTATGTCGCCAACTTTTGCGTTCTTGTTTGCTCATGCGCGGTTTCCCTATTTTCTGTTCAATCGTTGCACTGCAAAGCCAAAAAATATGAGTGATAAATGTGCTGAGATTTCTAAATCGCTATACTACAATAAAACCAATAATCGCTCAGCTACGCAAGAATTCCATGGGTAGAGCAATCAATAAAGAGCCATTGAATAAGGGATTAATATGCAATCGCAACAGGACGTGTACCGAGGTGAAGCAAAGCTATTTTCTAGCTTGAATGTTCTTATCTTTATTTACCTAGTATTTCTCTCCCTTGTTACTTCGAGGTTTATCGAAGCTTTTTCATTTAATCAATTGTTGTTAGTGCTTTTACCCGTAGCACTAGCTGTTGCTTGGTTTGGACGAACTTGGATCAAGCGCAATGTAGTAAAGGTTTCCGATGAATCAATTTCTATCGAGCGCAGCGGTAAAGAACATGCTTCTATAAAATGGTGCGATATACAAAGTACTGAATTTTCGACTATAGGCAGAAAAGGGCTCGATTTATTCGATAACGCGGGTATGTTGAGGCTGCACATTCCACCCTACATTGAACGCTTTGAAGAACTTGTATCTTTTGTGTTTGAACGTATAGCAGCCGAGCACACGCAAATATCGCGCACACAGTACTTTCAACACCTAAACGTAGTACGAGATACTATTCAGTGGATAGTAACTGTAGCGCTTATTTATTCTGTATTTATCTTCGGTAACTACCAAGAAACTGGCTTCGTTGACTTCTTCTTTCCAGGCCACTTAGGTATTCTTATTGTGGCCTCAATATTTGCCATCCACACGATTTACCGCGCTTGGTACACACCCAAGCAGCTCACTTTTCACAATGCTCATCTAGAGATTACAACTACACTTCGAAACACTAAAATTCCTTATGCAGCCATTGCAAACGCCGAGCTAGTGGGTAACCCGTGGGCACCTGTAACCTCGAAGCGAAATTTCTTAAGAATTGGCCGCAAGGATAAAGCCGGTGGCTATACTGTACGAGGCTTAGAATCGAATAGCGAAGAATTGCTGGCCACGTTGCAGAAAAGGTTAGCTGCTTTTAATCAGCATCGGGAGTAATGCATATCTCACCCAGCTTCTCGTGCTCACCTACTGCTCGGTTGCGGCCTGCGCCTTTTGCCTTGTACAAATACGTATCAGCAAGGCTTAAGGCCTCGTCGAGTTCCAATTGAGTGCTAATGTTACGCACTAAAAATCCAATTGACGTGGTTACTGGCAGTTCGGTTGAATTAAAGCGCACGGGTTGTTGCACGTCTTTTAAGATCCGTTGAATCAACACTTTAACAATTTCAGGGTCGTTCACATCGTTCAGGTAAATCAAAAACTCTTCACCACCCCAACGCACCATGCGGTCGGTAGATTTCAACTTGTGCTTGATCCGGCCACATATAATTCGCAGCACTTCATCGCCCGCATCATGCCCGAAATGATCGTTGATTCGTTTAAAATGATCTAAATCCAGCAGTACAATTAACGCGGGTTGGTTGTTCTTGAATTGGCTTTGCATGAACTCACCAAAAGAACGGCGATTATGCAACTTCGTGAGTGGATCGTGCCGGCTTTCATAATCGAGTTGTTTGGTTTTTTCGGCCAGTTCCCGATGCGCTCTTTTTAGGCGCAAATACGCAATAACAACAATGCCGGTGAAGATAATCGCTACGGAAATAATAATGATCCAGAGCTTTTGTTGAAATTCACTTTGTTGAAGTTCAAGAGCGCTTTCCGCTCGAGCGGCTTCCAGCTTTAGGATTTCCTCACGCTGCTCTTGGCTGGCCACTACCGCTTGCATAAGCTCGGTATTGGTAATGCGCTTGGCCCGATTCAGTTCATTATTCAACTCAATACTTTCCACAAGGGTTTCGTATGCTTCGCTGGGCATGCCATGGAAGAACAGAAGCTCCGCCCACCCTTTTAAATTTTCTACCAGAACACTGGTTATTTTATTATCTCTAAACCACTGCTGTGCCTCGCTAAACATCGCCAGCGCCTGCTCTTGTTCACCAATTTCGAGCAGCACCGATGCTCTTTGTGTTTGCACAAACGCAATCGAATCGGCATCGCCTAATCGATACGCACGCTCAAGTAGGGCTTCGGTATACGTTAACGCTTCCTCCATGCGGCCAAGCCTGCGCAATGCAAAAGCAATATTTGTTCCCGTAGTAATTAGAAGGCGTTCATTCTCAGAATCAATTAATGCTTCGGCTTCGGCGTACGCTGCCAGCCCTTCTTCTAGCCTATCTATACCGAATAATAGCCACCCTCGGTTCATCAAAAGCTCTACCCGAGTACTATCCCGTTGCGCCAACTCTAAAGCTTTGGCATTGGTGGCTAGCGCTTCTTCAACTTGAAGAATATCGGCTTCGATTAAAGCCATTAACCCTAACGCCTCGCTTTTTAGCTCACGTAGCCCACTTTGCTCTGCTATGGCGCGAACTTTCATAGTGGCTTCCATCGCTTGGTCGGTTAGGCCGGCGTCAAGTGCGTAGTAGGCGTAATCATAAGCAACCCAAGCTACAAGCAAGGGCGGATCGGTTTCGGTAAGCGCTTGGTATGCAGTTACATTTAATTCTAGCTCTGGGAGTTCATAACTACTGGTTGCGATAACATCTTGCTGACACTTTGCATACGCTGCATCACTTCGGGTGTTGTCATCAAATTTCTCGAACTGCTCAAGCGCAATTTCTTGATAAGGTAGGTTGTAACGAAAGGCCCAGTGGCATTGGAGAAAGTACAATAGTTGCGCATAGGCCGGATTATCCATAAGCGCATGACTTTCCAACGCTTCTAATGCCGCCCAAGTATCGGCCGGGTCAGTATCGGTTGGGTAGCCTGTGAGCTGCCATATAATATGCTCGAAATCAGAAAATTGCTCGGTGGCTTCGTGTGCAACCGTTGTACTATTATTCGTTCGGTTGCCTACAGGTAACTCGCTAGTTTGCGCAATACTTTGGGCGCACGATAAAACCAGCATGAATACCCCAACTACAAAACTACGCTTCCCTAACATCATGCTGACCTCCGTTAATCTGTACCTATAGTATATTTTTAAATAGCGAAGAGAAAGTGTTCCTCGCATTTTTGATACAAATTTTTAACAATATTTTCTAAATAATAAACTCCTCACTTTTTCCTCATTACTTTCATGCACCTCAGCGCTATCTTTGCGCCAATACTTAAACACGAGGAGCACGGCAATGAACGTTTGGCGAATTACAGGTTGGGGTTTAGTGGTGGCATTGTTGATTACACCCGCAATAGCAATGCGTTTTACCACGGAGGTGAATTGGGATGCTTTCGATTTTATCGTAGCCTCGATTTTGCTGGGTGGCACCGGGCTATTCATAGAGTTCGTGGTGCGCTTATCAAGTAACGGCGCTTTTCGAATGGGCATGGTATTGGCCATTCTGGCCAGCTTATTGTTGATATGGATGAACCTTGCGGTTGGCATTATTGGTAGCGAGGATCACCCAGCGAACTTAATGTACTTAGGTGTCATTGCCATTGCATTGGTGAGTTCAGTGTTTGTGCGAGGCCGTGCGAGTGCCATGAGCTGGGTGATGGTGAGCACTGCGGTAGCACAGCTTTCGGTTTCGGTAATTGCGCTGGCACTTTCGCTTTCCGTAGATTTAAAACCTGCGTTTTTCTTAAATTCTGCGTTTGCCATTCTGTGGTTAGTATCGGCCGGACTATTCAAAGTTGCTGCAGATAGCTATGATAAAGCCACGGTAAATAAAGAATAACCACCCTAACGTAAGTAACGCATGCCAACAACTGAATATCGTTTTCATGAATTTACACTCAACCCTGCCGAACGTTCGTTAACGCGAACTTCGGCAGACATTGACGCTATAGTTGATTTAAACAGCCGTTATTTCGATGCCTTACTGCTGTTGGTTTCTCATTCCGGCGCGCTGATTAGCAAAGAGCGCTTTATGCGTGAAGTGTGGGGTGGCATTCCGGTTACCGATGAAGCGCTTACGCAGTGCATACGCTCGCTTCGCCGCGCCCTTGGCGATCGGGCAAATGCACCGCGTTTTATTGAAACTGTGCCGAAACATGGGTATCGATTTATCGCCGATGTAACCCATGAGCCCGGACAAAGCATTAAGGCAGATTCAGCTTTAGAAGGGCACCCTTCGAATCATATTCATCCACAGCAGATGCCAATTCATAAACTCATTATGCTCGGTGGCCGAGGCACATTAGGTGCGGGTGCCGCGGGTCTGGTTGGTGGCGTAATGTTCGGCGCGCTGGCTCTTTCGCAACCCGCGCTGCAAAGCTTTGGTGCTGCCTCGGTGCTCGTTGTGATGGTGAGCCTAACTTTACTGGTGGCGTTACTCGGCGGTGCAGCAGTTTCGTTTGGCATCGCCATTAGCCAATATCCATTTAAAAACGATACCCAACTATTTCGCAGTGTGATGGGTGGCGCACTTGGCGGGCTGTTGGTGGGTGCGTTCGTGAAGTTGATTGGTATCGATACTTTTATGCTACTTCTTGGCTATAACCCGGGCGATATAACGGGCGCGGCCGAAGGTTTAGCTATTGGTGCTGCGGTGGGCATTGCTTACGCGCTCGTTAAGCAACGGGCAGAAACCTTTGCGCATGCGGCTGTTTTCACGATTTTAATTGGTGCCATTGTGGGTGCCGGCATCGTGCTGGCTGGCGGAAATCTATTGGCAGGAAGCTTAGAAATGGTAGCCCACAACTTGCCCGCCAGTAATATTCCGAAAGGGCACTTATCGCCAGTAATGCAAATAGTAGTTGGCGCGCTTGAAGGGGCTTTGTTCACCACCGCAATTGTGCTCGCCACGTTTAAAGTTCGATAAAGAATCCGCCAAATGCAGGTATTAGGTTGAATCGCGCACGATAAGCTTGGGCATGAATACTGCCTTTAGGTCGTCTATTGGGCGTTGGTAAACACGTTTTAACACCCAACGCGCTGCCATTTGGCCTATTTCAGCCACCGGGTAATCGATAGTGGTAAGTTTTGGATAGGTATAGTGCGAGAAGTTAATATTATCGAAGCCGATTACCGCTATTTCTTCTGGAATTCTTAAACCCGCTTCATGCGCAGCGGTGATTGCACCCGAGGCCATTTCATCATTCGCACACACGAGTGCAGTGAACGAATAACCATGATCGCGCAAATGGTTAAAGCCATTTACTCCACCCGTTTCTTGGAAATCACCTTCATAAAACAACGCTTTGTTTTCGCTCAAACCAAATTTAGTTAATGCACTTTGGTGGCCGTTATAGCGCTCCTGTGCATCGTGCTTCCAAAGTGGTCCGGAAATATAAGCGATATCGCGATGGCCGAGCTTTAACATATATTCGGTAGCTAAATAACCACCTCTATCGTTATCCAGAGTAATGCAGCGATCTTCGATGGTTTCAACCATGCGGTTAATCAGAACAAAGGGTAAACCTGTGGCAGCGAGCTCGGTTAAGTATTTATCATCCACCGCTTCTACATGCAGAATCAATGCATCACAGTTCCGGCCACGTAAAAACTCGATACTATCACGCTCTAAATCTGCGTTACTGTGCCCGGCTGCGATAATTACGTGCTTCCCAGCCGCCCGGAATTCATTTTCGATTCGGCTTAATAGCTCGCCATAAAACGGACCACCCAGCTCAGAAACCACAATACCAATGCTATTCGAGCGGTTGCTCGCCAATGATTGTGCTACCGAGTTTGGCCGATAGCCCAGCTCTTTCATGGCGGCTTCAACTTTTATGCGCGTGGCTTCACGAACCGGCACCGTGTTGTTAATCACACGCGATACGGTGGCAAGTGATACACCTGCTAATTCTGAAACTTGGTAAATTGTAGCCATTGGTTTAAACGTCTCGCCAGCTGCTGTTATCGTGGTTCTTGAGTTAACTCATGGGCAATTTGTTCTACCCGTACGTCATTCAGAGTGTACCTGCGCATCACCCAAGCAACAAGCAATGAGGTAATAGCGGGCAGAACCGTAAACGCGAACAAAATACCTAAACGGCTTGCTTCCGTTTGCACTTGGTTTGGTTCATATCCTGAAAGGGCGAGCCACCAACCCGCTATTGCACCGCCCAGCGCGATACCAATTTTAATAAAAAACACTACCGAAGCATACACCAAGCCCGTGGCACGAAACCCTGATCGGCGTTGCCCTAAATCAACCGTGTCGGCTATTTTGGCCCACAGTAAGGGGGTTGCCATTTGTAAGAAGAAACTCCAGAAGAAGTAAAGTACAAACGCTAGCACGAGTTGGTCCGGTTTCACCCAAAACGCGGCAAGTGAAAATACAGCGGCAATAATTTGCAGTGCCTTATACGCTTTTACTTTATCGATTCGGCGCACCAGCGGAGCCGCTAGCGCACAACCGAGAATATTGCCGACCATGCCTAACGAGATAAACGGGGTTATTAGATCTTCGCGTACCAGATAATATTTTACATAGAAGATAGCCAGCGTATTTTTTATGGCTATACCGCAAAGTAGCAGAACGGCAACTACCGCCAGCGTGCGCATAGCATCGTTTTTCCATACACTTACCAACGCCGTTTTTAAACGCAGCTGCTGATCCGCAGGCGGTTTCACTCGCTCTTTGGTGCCCCAAAAGCAAAGTAGGAAAAGCACTACGCCAACAACACTCATGGCAGCTATCGTGAGCTGATAGCCGAGTGCGCGATTGCCTTGGCCAAACCACTCTACTAACGGCAGCGTGAGTAAGGTAACAAAAAGACCACCGAGCATACCAAACACAAATCGATAGGATTGAATCGATACGCGCTCTTTCGGATCTTGTGTTATCGCGCCGCCTAAAGCGGAATAAGGAATGTTAATTGCGGTGTAGGCGAGCATGAGTAGGGTGTAGGTAGCATAAGCGTAAATAACTTTTCCGCTATCACCAAGATCTGGCGTGGTGAACGCAAGAATACTGCACACCGCAAATGGGATAACCAACCAGATGAGGTAGGGCCGGAACTGCCCAAATCGTGTATTGGTTTTATCGGCTAAGAAGCCCATAAGCGGATCAGTGATAGCATCAAGCAGCCGCACAACTAAAAACATTGTACCCACAGTGGCAGCCGAAATTCCGAAAATATCGGTGTAGAAAAAGGCTAAAAATAACATCACGGTTTGAAAAATTAAGTTGCTGGCTGTATCACCAAAGCCATAAGCAATTTTTTCTTTTCGCGATATCATGATGCTTCCACCACCTGAAGTTGTGCTTTCCTTGCGAGCCAAAATTGCCGTAATGCACGGCTGCTATCTTTCAGAATACGTTGTTGGCTATCAAAATCCACGTACACTATTCCGAATCGTTGCGTATACCCTTCTGCCCACTCAAAATTATCGAGCAAGCTCCAAGCAAAATAACCACAAACGGGAACTCCTTTCTGAATACTTTCATGAACTGCCAACAAGTGGCGGTTATAGTAATCGATTCGAGCGTCGTCGTGTACCCGATTATTTACTACTTCATCAGGAAATGCAGCACCATTTTCGGTAATGTAAATCGCCGGTAGTTCACCAAACGTGCTTTGTAGATCAACAAGAATTTCCGTAAGCCCCTCGGGATAGATTTCCCAACCCATTGTTGTAAGCGGCGGTTCTGAAGGCGGTACATCTGAAAACCAACCATTTTTTTCGCGAAACACGGTTCGCGTGTAGTAATTTACCCCTAAAAAATCGATAGGCTGGGAAATAATATCCATATCACCTGATATCACTTCTGGGCGCTCATTTTCGGCAAGGCGCTCGAGTATGCTTGGATAGCTGCCAGTAAGAATAGGCTGTAAATACCATAAATTGTGATAGTTATGCGCAAGGTTTGCGGCGTTGTGATCCGCTTCACTATTGCTTGCTGGGTAGCAAGGGCTAAAGTTCAATACAATGCCGTGCTCAGCGTTAGGCGCGTGCTTACGCAGAATTGGCATGGCTAAACCATGGGCGAGCAACAGGTTATGCGCAGCTTGCCGCCCTTTCTTTCGATCTTTCAAACCCGGCGCATGAATACCCGCTTCGTAACTTAAATATGCACTACAGAATGGTTCATTTAATGTGGCATAGCTGGCCACTTTATCGCCGAGGGCTTTCACGATAACTTCGGCATATTCAGCAAACTTGTGCGCAGTTTCTCGGTTCAACCAGCCACCACGATCTTCTAAATATTGCGGTAGGTCCCAATGATAAAGCGTAACGTGAGCACTAATACCGAGCGTTTCCAATACATCAACCAAGTTCACGTAAAACGCCAACCCTTCTTCATTCACGCTGCCATCAGCACGAATAACACGGCCCCAAGCGATAGAAAAACGATAGGCATCAACGCCAAGGCTAGCAATAAGATCAGTATCTTCGCGCCACCGCTCTACATGCTCACAGGCTACCAACCCATCACTTCCGTCTTTGATTCGCCCTGGCTGTTGGCAAAAGGTATCCCAAATAGTGAGTTCGCGCTCTTCGGCTGCCCCTTCAATCTGAAACGACGAGGTAGCAACACCGAATACGAAATCGCTGGATAATAACTTTGAATTTTCTGGCAGGCTTATTTTTTTCATAAAGATTGCGAAACCGTTTAATTATGCTATAAATGAAAGCGCTTTCATAATAGGCTATAATCAAGCCAAAGGTCAAAAAATAATTATATCGAGGCAACTATGACCCATAACAACAACCAATATCGGTTCGCGCTTACCGCGCTAACATCGCTCTTCTTCATGTGGGGCTTTATCACGTGTTTAAACGACATCCTTATTCCATATTTGCGCTTATTGTTTGATTTAAGCTACGCGCAATCGATGCTCATTCAGTTTTGTTTCTTTGGCGCGTACTTTATCGTGTCTATTCCTGCAGGCCAGCTAATTGGGAAAATAGGATACAAATCGGGAATCGTAACGGGGTTAATGGTGGCCGGTGCTGGTTGCTTATTGTTTTACCCAGCAGCCATGCTAGAAGTGTATGGTTTGTTCTTGTTAGCCCTATTCGTATTAGCGTCGGGCGTTACCATTTTGCAAGTAGCAGCGAACCCCTACGTAACGGTGTTAGGTGAGCCAGGTACGGCCTCGAGCCGCCTTACCATGACACAGGCCTTTAATTCATTGGGTACTACCGTTGCGCCTTTCTTCGGCGCTTGGTTAATATTTGGCGGTATCGCCGACCCTGAAGTAACAGGTGTCTCGAAAGATACCGTTGCATTGCCTTACTTCATTCTTGCCGCAACCTTAGTGTTAATGGCAATTATTTTTATATTCCTGAAATTGCCAAATATGGGCAAGGTAGACCCAGCCCTTGCGTTACCGAAAGAAGGCTCGGCATGGCGCCAAAAACATCTGATGCTCGGTGCTTTAGCAATATTTGTATATGTTGGCGCTGAAGTAGGTATTGGCAGCTTTTTGGCAATGTACATCGCCCTTCCAGAAATCGGCGATATGAGCACCTCGCGTGCTTCACATTATATTTCTTGGTACTTCGGCGGTGCTATGGTTGGCCGTTTCCTAGGCGCTGCAATTATGCAGAAAATTTCGGGCAACCGCGTACTCGCCTTTAATGCCATTGCAGCCGTTCTATTACTTGCTACAACAATGACATCATCAAGCACCTTGGCCATGTGGTCTTTGTTGTTTGTAGGTTTATGTAACTCGATTATGTTCCCAACTATTTTCAGCCTAGCGCTGCAAAATCTAGGTTCAAGCCGCGGCCAAGGCTCAGGTATTCTGTGCTTAGCAATTGTGGGTGGCGCTATTGTTCCGCTTGCGCAGGGCTTTCTTGCCGACCAGGTTGGTATACAGATGTCGTTTATTATTCCATTACTATGCTACGTATATATTTTTTACTATGGTATTCGGGGGTATTTACCTCGGTCAGAAAAAGCAGCGGAGGGGGCAGCTTAATGCAAGATTCAAGGTTTCGAAAAACACCCGTTGCAATGAGTATTGCGCTCGCGTGTACGTTGGCTTTAGGCGCGTGCAGCAACGATGATCGCAATGCTAATGTTCCTGACAACCAAGAAGGCAATGAAATATGGCCCTATATTGAATCGCCAGTTGGGTTGAACAACGATATTGAAATGCGCATTACTGAAATCATGGAAAACATGACCATTGAGCAAAAAATTGCGCAAATGATTCAGCCCGAAATTCGAGATATCACCGTTGAGGATATGCGCCAATATGGGTTTGGTTCCTACCTCAATGGTGGCGGTTCATTTCCCAACAATGATAAATATGCCACGCCTCAAGATTGGATAGCGCTCGCTGAAGCCATGTATGAAGCTTCTATCGACGATAGTTTAGATGGTTCATCGATTCCTACTATGTGGGGCACCGATGCGGTGCATGGCCATAACAACGTAATCGGGGCTACTATTTTCCCTCACAACATCGGCCTTGGCGCTGCAAATAACCCTGATTTAATTGAGCAGATTGCCGCCATTACAGCCCGTGAGGTGATGGTAACCGGCATCGATTGGGTATTTGCACCAACGGTTGCGGTTGCTAAAAATCTTCGCTGGGGCCGGGCCTATGAGAGCTATTCGGAAAATCCTGCGATTGTGCGTGAATATGCCGCTTCAATTGTTACCGGCTTACAAGGCGAGGTAGGTAAAGATTTTCTCGATGATCAACGCGTAATTAGTACGGTAAAACATTTTGTTGGCGATGGCGGCACTACCGATGGCATCGATCAAGGTAATACCGAAATTGATGAGCAAACCTTATTTGATGAGCATGCCCAAGGTTATGTAGGGGGCTTAGGTGCTGGTGCGCAAACTGTGATGGCGACGTTTAATAGCTGGAACGGCGAAAAAATTCACGGGAGCCACTATTTACTAACCGATGTTCTAAAACAAAAAATGGGCTTTGATGGGTTTGTGGTAGGTGATTGGAATGGCCATGGCCAAATTCCTGGCTGCACGAATTATGATTGCCCACAAGCCGCGAACGCTGGCTTAGATGTTTACATGGTGCCTACCGACGCATGGAAGCCTTTGTATGAGAACTTAATTCAACAGGTTCATGATGGTGTAATTCCTGAAGCTCGTGTAAACGATGCGGTTCGCCGTATTCTGCGGGTGAAAATGCGCGCTGGCTTATTCGATAAACCGAGCCCTGCTGAACGCCCATTTGCTGGCAGAACGGAACTTATTGGTGCTGCTGAGCACCGGGAAGTGGCGCGCGATGCAGTTCGGCAATCGCTTGTATTGTTGAAGAATAACAACCAATTACTGCCACTTGATCCAACGCAACGCATTCTTGTAGCCGGTACAGCCGCCGATCATATTGGCCAGGCATCCGGTGGCTGGACAATTAGCTGGCAAGGTACAGGAAACAGCAATGCTGATTTCCCTGGCGGTACGTCGATTTATCAAGGTATTGCCAATCAAGTGCAGGCCGCGGGAGGCGATATAGAACTTGCTGAAGATGGCCAGTTTATCGAAAAACCTGATGTCGCTATTGTTGTTTTTGGCGAGCAGCCTTACGCGGAAGGTAACGGTGATATAGCGAATCTTGATTTTCAACGTGGCAACGCTATCGACCTTGCATTACTGAATAGTTTGCGCGAGCAAGGCATTCCCGTTGTGAGTTTGTTTATTAGTGGTCGGCCAATGTGGGTGAATCCAGAACTGAACGCATCCGATGCCTTCATGGCTATCTGGCTGCCCGGTAGTGAAGGCCAAGGTGTTGCTGATGTGGTTTTGCGGGATGCCGAGGGCAACGTGCAGTATGATGCTACGGGCCGTTTACCATTTTCATGGCCAGCCACCCCAAATGCCGAGGAAACACTGTTGCAATTAGGTATGGGTATGAGCTACGGCGATAACAACCTACTTGACGATGAACTTCCTGAAGATATCGGCTTAGAAGCAGAAACCGAAGCCCTCGTGGTATTTGAGCGCGCCGTTCAACAACCTTGGTTATTGGAATTAAGTAGCTCCGATGAACGCCAAATTGTTGAAAGCAGTGTTCAGGCACTTGGTGCTATACAAACTGAAACTTTCGACGACCAAGTGCAAGAAGATGCACGCCGTGTGAACTTCTCAGGCGAAGAACAAGCTGGTTTCAGCCTTGTTACTCCGTTCCCACGCGATCTTCGTGCTTATGATACCGATGTAAGTGCGCTCTCAATTACCTTGAGAACAGAACAAACCGTGCCGGATAGTGTAATGCTGAATTTGTACTGCAGTGAGAATTGTAATGTAAGCACAAACATTGCTTCTGAGCTCACCGAGTTGCCGGAGAATGAATGGCAAACCCTTAACTTTAATTTGCGTTGTTTGCAGGATGCTGGCTTCAACCTAGCGCAAGTGGGTAGTGCCTTCGGCCTTAGTACCGCATCTTCTTGGCAAGTAAGTTTCAACGATATTCGGTTTGTTCCAGAAGTAGCGGAAGATACCAATACGATTTGTATCAGCGAATAGGTGTTTATAGTAGCTAACCGTTGGTAATACACAACAAAGCAAAAAAGAAACCGCACTTCATTGAAGTGCGGTTTTTTGTATGCTCATCCTTGATGCTAAGTTCTTCCTTGCAGGGCTACATGTTCACATTTTAGAAGCTATAGCGTGCGGCTAAAGTGTAACGAGGACCATACTGACGAGCGAAAAGGAACTGCCGCTCATAGCGCCCGTAACCTTGCTCTGTTTCGTTTGTAAGGTTCAGCCCTTCGAAGAATATGCTGAAGTTATCATTTACCGCATAACTCACACTCATATCCCACTGGCCGTAAGCTTTCGCATATTGTGGTGGAGCATCTGATGAGCCTTGTGCTTGGCCAACACCAATCAAATAGCTATCGCGCCATGCGTAAGTAACTTTTACCGACCAACCATGTTTTTCATAGAACCCTTGTAAGTTCGCAGAATCGCTTAAGCCCGTTAACGGTGCCTGCTGCGTTAGGTTGCTGTTATCAAAGTTTACATCGCCGCTAACCAATGTAGCGTTTACACCCAAACCAAAACCAGATTCGCCGAACACGTGCTGTACCGCAAACTCAACACCCTCTACCGTTTTACTATCGGTGTTCGTAGGCTGCGAGATTTGCCACACCATAAGTGGATCATCTGCATTTGGTTCAATAACACCATCCGCATTACCGTAACCAAGCGCCAGCATTTCATCGAAAATTGCAGTGCTAGTAGCTTGTTCACCGCGGCCCTCAATGGCAGCTACGGCTTCTTGATAACGTGGCCCTTGAGAAATATCCCGAAGCCCATCGATAGTGGTTTCTGTAATCGTATTTTGAATAAAGTTATCAACATCTTTTCGGAATACGCCAATGGCCGCGTAGCTACCCGGGCCGTAATAATACTCCAATGCTAAATCGATATTCGTTGATTCAAACGGCAGAAGATCGGTATTCCCCTGGCCACCTGAACGTGCTCCTGGGCGCGGGCTGCCACTTAACGAACGGCCACCGGCTAAATTACCCAGAGGCGCTCTTGAAATGGTTTTACCCGCCGAAAACCGGCCTATCAATTGATCGGTAAGTTCAATTTTAAAATCTAAATTCGGTAATAACACATCATTACTACCTGTAAGCGTAAGGAAGCTCACTTCATCTTGTGGTTCATATTGCATGATCCACTCCGAAGCACTTACCCAGTTTACTTGCCGTTCAACCCGTTGGCGCACGCGGCTCGTTACATCCGTAGTTTCGTAACGTAAACCCACATTTAAATTTACCGGGCGGTTTCGTATATAAAACTCCCAATCCGATTGCACGAAAATTGCGTCGGTAACTTCACCAACATAGCTTTCACTATTAATACCATCGATATATGGGTCGGCTAGATACACGTCATCACCCATAAGATCTCGGGTGAGGAAAGCTATTTGCCGCGCTACCGCTTCATCATAATCATAGATGTAATAGTAGTTCGTGAGTAAATCACTACCACCACCGGTAAATTGGTCTAGGAAATCACCCGTGCCCATTCTCGTGAACATACTATCTGGGAATATCTCAGGAAATGCCGGGTTAAAACCTGGACCACCACGCAATCCACTCCACGCTTCATAACCGCCCATATCTTGATCGGTA
The DNA here is from genome assembly GCF_003987345.1 of Aliidiomarina shirensis. Lineage (GTDB taxonomy): Bacteria > Pseudomonadota > Gammaproteobacteria > Enterobacterales > Alteromonadaceae > Aliidiomarina > Aliidiomarina shirensis. Next base: position 235,440 of record NZ_PIPP01000003.1, read on the forward strand.
CGGGAAAAACCACCGGTAATTTTTGTTAACGGTAAATCGAAGGTATTGAAATTTAGCCAATCAGTTTTGAACTGATATTGCTTAATATTTGATTCTGCCGGGCGATGAAAAAACTGGCTGAAATTCGAATCAATTTCACTGGGCGACAACACGTTAGTGCCATTATTCCAGTTGATTTGCATCTGCGGAATATCGCCATTTCGATAATCGTACACTTTCGAACGCAGTTGATCAGAGCCCAAAATTACCTGACCAAAATTCCCGCTGCCCGGATCGGCGCCATCATCAGTTTTCGTTGATGAATCATGCACATCAAACCAAAAACTTAGGCTATCGCTCATTTCATATTCGATATTTAAGCCAACAGAGCTTGATTTAACCTCGGTGGTTCCTTTTTCAGCAGTAAATGAACCATCATTACCTGCTATATCGGCGAAAATTGCAGTGCCATCTTCGTCCAGTTCATAGGAATTGATATTGCCACCGAACTCATTCCAAATACCCCAACCGAACGATTCTGTGCCTGTTAAACTCCGGCTTGTCGTATAGTCAGTAGTAACCACCAAGCCATCAACCGGCGCGAACTGCAATGTTAACTGGCCATTTGTACGCTGCTGGCTAACATCAGCAAAGCCGTAGTTCATATCTTTGGGGAAGAAGTGATTCCCGATACGATTCCCTTCGCCATCAAGTGGGCGAGGATCAATCACATTTGCTTCATCAAGAGAAGGCAAAGGCACATTCGCTTGCCACCCTTGAACATTGGCTTGTTGAGTTTGGAAATCTCTGCGGTATTGGGAGAATGACAATGCCACACCGAAACGATTATCAGCAAAGCTATCGCTGTAAACCGCGGCTACTTCCGGTGTCACGGTATCGCCAAGGTCTACCGAAGAATCATGGATTCCTTTTGCCATTATTACTAGGTTTTGTCGGCTCCGCTCAAGCGGCTTCGGCGTAACGATGTTAACCGTAGCGCCCAAGCCACCACTTGGTGTTGCCGCGCGCCCCGTTTTATAAACCTCAAGTCCCGCGACACCTTCCGATGATAAGTGCTCGAGGTTATATGAACGGGTGTAACCTGTTCCCGGCATTTGCCGACCATTCAACGTAATTAGGTTAAATTCAGGGCCAAAACCACGTACCGTGATCTGGCTACCTTCGCCATTCACGCGGCTTACGGTAACACCGGTAATACGTTGCAATGATTCCGCAAGGTTGGTATCTGGGAATTTACCCATCTCTTCTGCGGAAATCGCATCAACAACACCATCGCTATTGCGTTTAAACTGCGTAGAGCGCGCCAAACTACCAAGGATACCTCTCACTTGGATAACTTCCATGGCTTGCGTTTGCTCTGTTTGCTCAGCTTGCTCTTCTTGTTCTTGCTCTGTTTCTTGCGCGTATAGCGGTGTCATCAAACCGGCGGTCAGAATAACTGACACTGCAACTGCTACAGGGCTTTTCATAAACGTTATTTTTTTCATAATTCTATTTTCCGTTTTTGCGCTGTACGCGTTAAAAGTTGTCGATGGTTACGTTATCAATTTGATAAATCGTACCCTGACCCGTTCCCCAAGCAGGGAACACCATAATCACGTTGATATCGCTCAAATCAAGTCCGGCTTCTGATAGTTCCTGCAAAGAGAATGTATAACGCGCCCATTCATCAGTAGTTGGTGCAGTACCAAAATTGCCAGCAGAAAGCGGGAGTTCAGCAAACGTTTCCGCACCCGTTGATTCAACTTTGAAAAGCCAATCCGTTTCACCATCGGTTGGTTGCTGCACGATACGCATATCAAAACTTATCGCACCGTTTCCAACTAAGGCTGAAGCATCAAATGAATTGTCTTCGTCGGCGAGGAAACCAAGTACGGTTTCTGGCCAACCTGGAATTTCAAATTGGGCAACTGAACCATAGGGTTCGCCAGCATCAACAACCTGAGGCTCAGTTCCTGCACAGCAATCCCAAAGCGACCAGCCTGCAACGATATTGTTTTCGAATATGTTTAACCCACTCACGCCGGCACTCGGGTTATAAATGCGTGCTTCATCTACTCGATAAACTGCACCCTCACCGGTTCCCCACGCTGGGAAAATCATAACCACATCAATGGCAGATACATCCAAACCCTGATCCGAGAGTGTTTGCAAACTAAAGGTATAGGTTGCCCATTCGCCCGTAGTTGGCGCATTGCCACCGTTTCCAGTAGCGAGATCTACTTCAACCGCTGTAGTTGCACCGTCTGATTCAATTTTGAATAACCATGAAGATTCAGCATTGCTTGGCGGAGTTACCACTTTCATATCGAACTGAACCACACCATCAACGAGAATTGATGTTGCATCAAACTGAATGCCACTGCCATCCGCTGGTTTAAAGCCCATTACCGTAGGTTCGGCGCCAACTTGGAACTCAGCAACAGGGCCGCGCTCCTCATCGTCAACAACGCTAGGTGTTGAACCGCCACAGCAATCCCACATTGGCCAATCGAGGTTTTCCGCATCATCAAATAATACTAACTCTGGCGAGGGACCCGTTGGAGCTTCGATTTTTACATTCGTTAATAGGTATTCTGCACCATCACCCGTTCCCCATGCTGGGAAAACCATGATCACATCGATACCCGATACATCTAACCCAGCATCTGCTAACGATTGCAAAGAATAGGTTACGGTTTGCCACTCACCCGTAGCTGGTGCTACACCTTCTTCACTGGCTGTAATAGGCAGCTCTACCTCAGTAGAGGTTTCATTACTTTCAATTTTAAATAACCAGCTTGATTCAGCGCTCGGTTGAGATAACACCTTAATATCGAATTTCACCGAACCTGTTTCAAGGATAGGTGAAGCATCAAATGGCGAGGGAGTACCATTCGGATCGGTAATAAACGCCGACCGAGAAACAAAGCCATTTACTGTAGGTTCAGAACCCACTGTAAAGCGATATGCTGGGCCTGCTTCCTCATCATCAACGAGTTCTGGCGTAGAACCGCCACAGCAATCCCATGCAGGCCAGTTTGGATTTGGCGTGCCATCGAAAATAGTTAAATTGCGGGCAACACCATCTGAAGGCGGCGAAGGAATAGGTGCTTCACCTTCCACAAGCGTATTTTCATCTTTATAGCCAGCACGTACTGTTTCGCAACCACGGCCAGTATTTGGATTCGATGCACACTCGTAAACCCGTACATAGTCGATTTCAAAAGTTTGCCCATCGGTGAACGCCGTTTCATCGATACCCAGCTCGTTCACATTTTCCGGCCAATTGCCGCCAACGGCGAGGTTTAGCAGAAGGTAAAAACGTTGATCAAAAGGTTCTGCCCCGTAAACCACTTCGAGTTCGCCGCTCGATTGATTAAAAAACTCAGCAAACCAACCTCTATGGCGTAAGCCAACCAACTCACCACGGCTATTTACACGAGTAAGCGATTGGGTTTGGGTTTGATACAGGTATCCATCTACATACCAACGAATCTCGCCTTCTTGCCATTCAATGGTGTAAGTATGGAAATCATCAGCCGGGTTGGCACCGCCTGGAATGGTATGTGCTTTGCCCGAAGATGAGTTGTTCGGTGCATCACGGCCGTAATGCAGGGTGCCGTGCACTCGATTTTCTACACCACCTTCGGCGGTTTGAGTGCCTAAGTTAACGGCCTCGACAATATCGATCTCGCCAGATTTCGGCCAACCACCGTAAACTTCATCCGTTGGCATCATCCATATTGCAGGCCAAGTACCTTGGCCACGCGGCATTTTTGCACGCACTTCAATACGGCCATACTTGAAATCACCTTTATTCCGGCTATTCAAGCGAGCCGATGTATAGGGTAACTCAGCACCTTCTTCAGCAGGCAGCGCCACAATTTTCAGCGTGCCATCTGATACATATGCGTTATCGGCGCTATCCGTATAGCATTGCTGCTCTTGGTTACCGCCCCCCCTGCAATTGATTTCAAAATTCCATTTGCTCGTATCTATCTGACCACTATCAAATTCATCACTCCAAACTAGCTGCCAATCTTCCACTGGCGCTAATGTGTCCACCGATTCAAAATCTGAAACCGTTTCCACATCATCGCTACCGCAGCCGGTTAGGCCGAAGGTGATTATGAGGGCTGCTAAAGAGCTCTTCACTATTCTGCTGTTGTACATAACTGAGTTCCTGGTTGTTTACTCATGTTGTTTTACATTTTTATTATGAGGCGAGTTCTATTTTATGAAAGCGCTTTCATAAAATAGAACAAGAAGGTTTTATCGTCAATCACTCGGGTAAAAAAATTGTTATTTATTTGTACTGTTTGCTGTAACTAATTGAAATGTTTGCGGTTTGATAATTGATGGTAAGTTACTTCGAGAACCAAGCAAGTGTGGTGTCTAGCATGCGGTGGCTAAACCCCCATTCGTTGTCATACCAAGCCATTACTTTTACTAAACGGCCGCTCACACGCGTTTGATTGCTATCAAAAATGCACGAACTTGGATTGTGATTAAAATCTGAAGAAACTAATGGTAAGCGATTCACACTCATTACTTTCCCTAACGCACTGGTACTTACGGCTTGTTGAATAATCTCATTAACCTCATCAACGCTAGTTTCGCGGCCGGCAATAAATGAAAGATCCACCAACGACACATTCGGTGTTGGTACCCGAATAGCTAATCCATCAAAACGCCCTTCTAGCTCAGGAATTACCAGCCCTACGGCGGCTGCGGCACCCGTTTTTGAAGGAATCATAGAAAGTGCTGCAGCGCGAGCACGTTGCGGATCACTGTGTAACGCATCAGTAAGATTTTGGTCATTGGTGTATGCATGCACTGTTGTCATTAAGCCATTCTCAATTTCAAGGTGCTCGTGCAACGGCTTTGCCATCGGCGCTAAACAATTAGTAGTGCAAGACGCATTCGATACTATTTTATGCTGCTGGGTAAGCTCGTGATGATTCACACCATATACAATAGTGGCATCCGCTTCTTTCGCGGGCGCTGAGATAAGCACTTTTCTCGCGCCTGCCTGTAAATGCAAAGCCGCTTTATCGCGCTGGGTAAATAAACCACTGCATTCATAAACCACATCTATCTTTAGCGCTTGCCAAGGCAAATCAGCCGGGTTTGGGCAGCTATAAAGCTTAATCTGGTGCTCGCCAACTTGTAATACATTGTCGTTTCGCACCACATCGCTTCGCAGCATTCCGTGTACGGAATCATATTTAAGTAAGTGCGCATGTACATCGAAATTACCAAGATCGTTTATCGCCACAATCTCGATATCTTCATTTCTTGACCGTTCATACCAAGCCCGCACAATATTTTTACCTATTCGGCCGAAGCCGTTTATCGCAACTCTGATGGTCATATTTACTCCAATTACTTCACTGTATTATTTATCGCATTAAGTTCGCTTCTCATAACGCGAATCGCGTAACGTTGCCTTAATCAGCCGCAATTTTTCTTGCAGCTCAGGCCCTTGCTTTAATGTAAAACCGGTCACTAACACGTCTACTAACACCAACTGGGCAATACGCGAAGCCATTGGCATGTACACGTCGGTGTCTTCGGGAACATGAGTGGCTAGCACAAGCGAGCACTCTTCAGCGAGGGGGCTTTCTGTGGATGTAATGCCTATAACCGTTGCACCAGATTGGCGAGCAATTGCAGCTACTTCACAAAGTGCCTTGGTTCTACCTGTGTGGCTCACGAACACCATCACATCATTTTTAGTAGCATTAATAGCTGCCATTTTTTGCATCAGTACATCATCGGAAAACTGCACCGGAGTCGCGAAACGTAAAAACTTGTTATGGGCATCGTGGGCTACCGAAGCTGAGGCTCCTAAGCCAAAGAATGAAATTCGATGGGAACGCGTAAGCGCCTCGATGGTTTTCTCCATCGCCGCTATATCAAGAGAGGCCCGCGTAATATTGAGCGACGCCATGGTCGATTCAATTATTTTTTCCACTAAGCCCTGAGTGCTATCGTTCTGTTCTACATGGCGGTTCACATAGGGTGTACCGCGCGCAATACTCTGAGCCAACTGTAATTTAAAATCTGGGTATCCCTTGGCTCCCATGGTTCGGCAAAACCGGTTCACCGTGGGTTCGCTCACATCTGCTTCTTTCGCCAGCATTGCTATACTCTTATGCAATGTAGCTTCCGGGCTGGCCAAGATCATTTCGCCAACTTTGCGTTCTGATTTACTCAATCCTGCGAGTTCAAGCTGTAATTGTTCTAAGAGTGTCATAGTGGGAATCCTGTGGTATTTTGTAATTAAATTACATTTTATTGGATTTCAATGCAAATGATTGATATGTTATTTTCATATTAAGTAATTAAATTACATTTAACTGTGATTTTGTTTTGTATAGGTCTTTATTTAGGCCGTTTTTACGCATAGCCGCGAGGAACCAATGACATCCACAACTGCCTGTTGCGATTTCATTTTATTTGGCACTTTAGGCGATTTAGCACGCCGGAAGCTGTTGCCCGCCTTATACCAGCTTGAAAAAGCTGGGTTGTTGCACGCTACCACACGCATTTTCGGTGTTGCTCGCGATGAGATAGATGCCCACACCTTTAAAGAAAAAGTTCACGCCAGCCTGATTCAGTTCGTGGGGAAAGAGAAAGTTGATAATGTGGTTTGGGAGCGCCTCGCGGAGCGCTTGCATTACTGCGGTTTTGAGCTCTCACAACTCAGCGATTACTCAATATTATCGGACGCATTGAAACCCAACAACGAACGCGCTTTGGTGAGCTACTTAGCTACGCCACCGCAACTATTCGCTACCGTTTGTAAGGGGCTAAGCGAACAGCAGCTGATTTCGCCACATGCTCGCATCGTATTAGAAAAACCACTTGGCCACGATTTAGAATCGTCTCGTGAGATTAACCAAGAGGTTGCCAAATACTTTGATGAATCGCAGATCTACCGTATCGATCATTATTTAGGTAAAGAAACGGTTCTCAACTTATTAGCATTACGCTTCGCGAACCCTATTTTTTCCGATCAATGGAGCCACAATTCAATTGATCATATTCAGATTACTGCTGCCGAGCAGGTGGGTGTTGAAGGGCGTTGGAGCTATTACGATGACGCGGGCCAGCTTCGCGACATGGTGCAAAATCATTTACTACAAGTACTTGCCCTAATCGCGATGGAACCACCTACTCGCCTAGATGCCGAGAGTGTGCGTGCTGAAAAAATTAAAGTTCTGCGTTCCTTGCGCCCCATTAGTCATGACAATGTTCGCGAAGATACCGTGCGCGGACAATACGGCGCAGGCTTTGTTGGCGATAAACGCGTGCCTGGATACTTGGAAGAAGAGGGCGCTAAGCCGGCGAGTAAAACGGAAACCTTTGTAGCCATCAAAGCGCACATCGATAACTGGCGCTGGTCGCACGTACCTTTCTACTTACGTACCGGCAAACGCATGGCCCAGAAACGTACTGAAATCGTCATTAGTTTTAAACCGCAACCGCATAATATATTTCATGAAACCATGAATGAGCTGCCGCCAAACCGCTTGATTATCCGCCTGCAACCCGATGAAGGTGTGGAAATTCAAATGATGAATAAGGTGCCTGGCTTAGGAAAGCAAATGCAGTTGAAACCAACAACTTTGGATTTGAGTTTCGATCAAACATTTGAGAATCAGCGCATTGCTGATGCTTATGAACGGTTATTGCTAGAAGCTATTCAAGGCAATCAGTATTTGTTCGTAGCGCGCGACGAAGTAGAACATGCGTGGCACTGGATTGATGGCATTCGGAATGCATGGATACAAACCGGTGAAGAACCGAAAAGCTATCCCTCTGGCAGTTGGGGCCCAGCTTCATCGGTTACCCTAATCGCTCACGATGGCCGTGAATGGGATGATGACTTCTAAGCGTTAAACGCACAAATGGCAACGAGTTATGACTTTAAACATGAATAAATTTCAGCAAAGCGACACGCTCACCGAACGGTTAACACAACAGATTAGCCAAATACTTCTCGAAGCCGTTGCTGCGCGAGGCCACGGTTATTTGGTGGTTTCTGGTGGTCGCACGCCGATTCCATTCTTCCAGCAATTAGCTACCCAAGATTTACCGTGGGCTCAAATCACGGTTTTGCTTGCTGATGATCGGTGGCTGCCCGTGCAGCACGAAGCCAGCAACGAAGCGCTAGTGCATAAACACTTGCTACAGCACAAAGCTGCTAACGCAACATTTGTAAGTTTGTTAAGTGAGCATTCAACGCCAACCGAAGGCTTGGCTGAAGTTAATAAACGGCTCGCAGCCTTACCTTGCTTTGATGCGGTAATTCTTGGCATGGGCGAGGATGGGCACACCGCTTCGCTATTTCCTGAAAGCCCACAATTAAATGAAGGTATGACAACCACCAACCCGGCCGTAGCTATTACCCCAATACATGCACCTTTCGAGCGTATATCGCTAAGCAAAACCCGTTTATTGAATAGCCACGCGATCTTCTTTCACTTAGTGGGCGAAGCTAAAAAATCCATATTAGAGCAAGCGATGCAGCCAAACGCTATGTTGCCAGCAAGCGCTTTTCTACTGCAAAACCAGGTACCCGTTACGGTAATGCTCGCCGTACCTGAGGAGTAAATAATGCATAGTGTAATTGAACAAGTAACCCAACGAATTGAAGCGCGCAGTAGCCAAGAGCGGCAACGCTATTTAGAGCGCATGCAGAAAGCGCGGCACAAAGGCCCGCATCGTGGGGCGCTATCCTGTGGCAACCTGGCTCATGGTTTTGCCGCTTGTGGAAAAGATGATAAAGGAAACCTGCGTAGCTTAACGCGCGCAAATATCGGCATCATTACCTCGTACAACGATATGCTTTCAGCACATCAACCTTACGAAAACTACCCTGAGCAGTTAAAACAAGCCATTCGCGAAGTAGGTAGTGTGGCTCAAGTTGCCGGAGGTGTTCCCGCCATGTGCGATGGCGTTACACAGGGTCAACCGGGCATGGAGCTAAGCTTACTAAGCCGTGATGTGATTGCGATGGCGGCAGCTGTTGGGCTATCGCATAATATGTTTGATGGCGGTTTAATCCTCGGTATTTGCGATAAAATCGTACCCGGATTATTAATCGCAGCCCTTAGTTTTGGGCACCTACCGTTTGTATTTGTGCCCGCAGGCCCGATGCCATCAGGGATCACTAATAAAGAAAAAGCCCGCGTGCGCGAACTTTATGCCGAAGGCAAAGTAAGCAAAGCTGAGCTGCTGGACGCGGAAGCGGCTTCATATCATAGCGCTGGCACCTGCACTTTCTATGGCACGGCCAATTCTAACCAGCTGGTAGTAGAGATGATGGGGTTACAACTTCCTGGCTCCTCGTTCGTGCATCCGGGCACACCATTGCGGCAAGCACTCACGCGAGTAGCGGGGCAACAAGTAACTCGCATTACCGAGCTAAGCTCCGATTATACGCCTATTGCTGAAATCGTGAATGCTAAAAGTATTGTGAACGGTATTGTTGGCTTACTGGCTACTGGCGGCTCTACCAACCACACCATGCATTTAATTGCTGTAGCGCGCGCAGCAGGATATTTAGTGAACTGGGATGATTTCACTGATTTATCGGCGGTAACACCTTTAGTAACGCGCATTTATCCGAATGGCGATGCTGATATTAACCACTTCCAACGTGCGGGTGGTATGGCTTATTTAGTGCATACTTTGCTCGAAGCTGGCCTGCTGCATGACGATGTGAAAACCGTTGCTGGTGATGGTTTAACGCGATACACCAAGCGCCCTGAATTGCAGGGCGATAAAGTAGTTTGGCTTGATGGGCCCACGGAATCACTTGATGAAAGTGTATTGCGTAGTGCACGAACTCCATTTAGCGACCACGGCGGCTTAGCAGTGCTTTCTGGCAATTTAGGCCGAGCGGTTATGAAAACCTCAGCAATTCCTGAGGGAACAGAAAGCATCACCGCCCCTGCCGTAGTGCTATCGAGCCAACACGAATTAGATCGCGCATTTCAAGCCGGAGAGTTAAATAAAGATTGCGTGGTGGTGGTTCGTTTTCAGGGGCCTAAAGCCATTGGTATGCCTGAACTACACAAGCTCACCCCACCCTTAGGCGTGTTGCAGAAGCGAGGTTATAAAGTAGCATTGGTTACCGATGGCAGAATGTCGGGCGCATCGGGTAAAGTTCCGGCGGCCATCCATGTTACGCCTGAAGCGGTTGATGGCGGTTTAATCGCGAAAGTTCAAGATGGGGATTTAATCAAATTAGATGCTGAGAACGGTATTTTGAGCATATTAGTTGATGAGAAAACCCTTGCCCAACGCGAAGCAGCCACCATTGATTTAACCGATAGCCATGAAGGCATGGGCCGAGAATTATTTGCCTCGCTGCGCAGCCAGTTTAGTGGTGCGGAATCCGGTGCTTGTTCACTTTTCGATAAATAAACAACAACGCTTTTAAAGTATTATTAAATTAGCGATCAGAAAAATAATAAGAGAAACCTATTTATGGTTAACAACAACGAGCAGTTCAATACGAATACGCACGCAGTAGTGGCCGATATTGGTGGCACTAACGCTCGATTTAGCAGAATTAACCTCGCCACATTTGAGCTCGATCGTATTCAGGTGTTTCCCTGTGCCGATTTCCCAACACTAACCGATGTAATGGCGGCCTACAGCCAAGAGCAAGATGTTCCGTTGGAACATGTAGCGATTGCGATCGCCTGTCCGGTAGATTCCGATGAAATTAACATGACCAATCACCATTGGCAGTTTTCGATTCGGAATGTGCGCAAAATGATGAAGTTGAAAACCTTTGTGGTGCTGAATGATTTTGCTGCAGCTGCGATGAGTATCGTTACTCTGAAGCCAAGTGAATTGAAACAAATAGGTGGGGGCAAAATTAAACCCAAAGCACCGAAGGCGATTTTGGGTGCCGGCACCGGGCTTGGTGTCGGCCATTTAGTGACATTGCCTAACGGCACCGTAATGCCGCTGCCCGGCGAAGGCGGGCACGTAGATTGGGCGCCCACAAATGAAAAAGAATGGGCCGTGCACCGCTTTATTCATAATCGCTTTGGCCGAGTTTCCGCTGAGCGCATTCTTTCTGGGCCTGGTTTAGAAACTCTGTATTTGGCGTTGGCTGACTATCACGGCCGCAATGTTGCTCCGTTGAGCGCTGCTAAAATTGGCCAACGTGCGCTAAGCGGAAATGATACGTTGGCGCTAGAAACAGTAAACCAGTTTTTCGAAAGCCTCGGGTGCTTCGCTGGTAATTTGGCTTTGAACTTAAACACCTATGGCGGTGTGTATATAGCTGGTGGCGTGGTGCCAAAGCTATTAAACCTGATGGCCACCTCTAATTTTCGGGCAAGGTTCGAACACAAAGGGCGCTTTTGTAAAGTGGCCGAAGCCATTCCGTGCTTTGTGATTACTGCTGAATATGCCGGCTTGCGTGGGGTTGGCCAATATTTAAAACAAACCATCGAACAACAGAGTTCTTAACTAAGGAACACTTATGAGCTTCCCGAATTGGCATTTAACGCCAGCCCATATATTTCAGCTAACACCCGTAGTGCCGGTAATGGTAATCGATTCGCTCGACGATGCCCTTCCAATGGCGAAGGCCTTACTGGAGGCCAATATATCCTTGTTCGAAGTAACGCTGCGCACCCCTGTTGCACTAGAAGCTATTCAATTACTGCGGGAAGCTTTCCCCAATGCGGTAGTGGGCGCGGGTACCGTAACCACACCGGCAGAATTGAACGCCGCTCGTGATGCTGGCGCCCAATTTGCTATTAGCCCAGGCATTACAACGAACCTGTTAGAAGTCGGACGCAACGGAGATATTCCATTGATACCGGGCGTAGCAAGTATATCTGAGCTCATGCTCGCAAAAGAAATGGGCTATGATCACCTTAAGTTTTTCCCTGCCGAAGCTGCAGGCGGGTGTGCCATGCTTAAATCGATTGCCGGTCCATTCCCAAACATCACATTTTGCCCAACCGGTGGTATTCACCAGGGTAATTACCTTGAATACTTGGCGTTAGCAAACGTAGCCTGTGTTGGCGGTTCGTGGATCTTGCCAAAAACTGCAATACAAGATAAAGATTGGGAGCAAATTAAGAAATTAGCGCAAAAAGCTATTGCTGATCGCAACTAAGCAAACTGGCGTATAATTCGAATATCCATAAAACCGACAAGGTTACACTCCCTATGTTGAAGCAAAAACCATCCGCGTTACCTTTGCGATATGCCGTTATTATTGGAGCCGTAGGCGGGCTTGGCGCTTTATTATTTGCTGTTGCCGGTGGCCTTGGCCAATCATCGGTAACCGCGCAAGATTTTGTAAACTTACAAGAAGGCAATAATCCCCACCTTGGTTTTCGCCGAGCGCACGCAAAAGGTTTCTGTATTGCCGGTGAGTTTGTGAGTAATGGCTCACTACAACCTTATTCGATTGCGCCGCAGTTTGCGGCCACCTCGACACCTTTTGTTGGCCGTATTTCCATTGCTGGTAATAACCCTACAGCACCTGATTTAAATGCGCCGGTGCGGAGTTTAGCACTCAGCTTTGGTGCAGGTAGCAGCCGCTGGCTTACCGCCATGAACACGCCACCGGTTATGGCGGTAGGAACTCCAGAAGCGTTTTATCAACAGATACAAGCACTCTCTCCCGATCCCGAAACAGGCGAACGGAACCCGGAACGCATTCAGGCTTTTTTTGCTACGCACCCGGAAACGCAAACTTTCCGCAATTGGCAAGCCGGCTATACACCTACCGCGAGTTTTGCCAGCGAGATTTATCACAGTATCAATGCGTTTTACTTAATCAATGAAAATGGCGATCGCCAAGCCGTGCGCTGGGCAGCTATGCCTACCATAAGCAGCAATGAAGAACTCGATAGTGAAAATGTGAATGCCTTGCAAAATGAGTTCTTTGCGCGCGTTGAAGCGCAGCCCGTTGCGTTTGATTTAACCTTCACGTTCGCCAATGATTCCGATGATGAAACCAACCCTACGGTGCTTTGGCCTGAAGATCGCCAACAGGTAGTGGCGGGCCAAATTGTGGTGCACCAAGCAATGCCGGAAAACGAAGGCAACTGTAACGAAATTAACTTCGATCCGTTAGTGTTGCCAAAAGGTATGGCGGCTACCGCCGACCCTATTCTCCGCGCTCGTTCGGCTGCGTATGCTGAATCATATCGCCGCCGTGCTCGAGAGCATTTTTTGAATAGCTCTCTGCAACCCTCACCACAGAAAGAATCGGAGAATAGCCAATGAGCCAGCCAACTACATATAACCTGAGTGCGCGCGTTATGCATTGGGGCATGGCCTTTTTGCTGTTTTCCATGTTGTTTGCCGGCCTTGCCATGGTGCAAAGCTTACAGCCTTGGCATTTAACCCTGCTTGGTTTGCATAAATCGTTTGGGGTTATTGCTCTTATTGCGGTTATGGTTCGCCTTATTATTCGGCTGCGCACCGCCACACCAGCTATGCCCGATAGTATTCCAGCATTACAAAAACGTATTGCTCATGCTTCCCATTGGCTTCTATATGCAGCTATGTTCGCTATGCCGTTAAGTGGCTACTTTATGCAAAATGCGGCTGGCCGGCCGGTTGCGGTATTTGATTTGTTCACCTTGCCGGCGGTTATGCCGGTGAGCTTGCCGTTGTATGGTTTCTTCCGTGAAGTACATGCACTTGTTGCTTGGGCATTAATTGCGCTAGTGTTAGTGCATATTGCAGCAGCGCTACATCATGGTTTAGTGAAACGCGATGGTGTGCTGCAAAGCATGACCGGAAGAAAAAAATAATAACGAGGGCCCTGCTTTGAAATACAAACTATTGAAGAAAACCCGCTTAACGCTAGCCTTACTGCTCGCGAGCAGCTTATTTACTGCCACGGCTTGTGCGGCATCTAGCCAAGCTTTTAACGAAAGTGAGTACACACCAACTCAGGGCCGCGTAATCAACTCGGCTAACGAATTTGCAGTGTTGCCACACCGTGATCGCATAGCGCCAGAAAACGCAATGTTGAGTGAACGCTTAGATACCTTGCTGCCAGAATTAATGGAAAGCGCCAACATTGATATGTGGCTCGTGATTAACCGCGAGTATGCCGAAGATCCTGTTTATTTCAGCTTAGTTCCTCAGCCTACTTTTGCGGCGCGCCGCACCACCATGTTGGTATTCAATAAATTGGCCGATGGCAGTGTCGAACGCCTTTCGGTGAATACGTATCCGTTAGGTGGGCCTTATGAATCGGCATGGTCGGGCGGTGATCTTGATGAGCAATGGGCCGCGTTAGCCGAGCTGATTGTTGCCAAAAACCCTGAACGTATCGGTATTAATGTTTCAAAACATTGGCCAGAGGCCGATGGCCTCACCCAAGGTATGCACGATCGGCTAACCGAAGTGTTACCGAGCACCCTGCAAAACCGATTAGTGCCAGCCGAAGATTTAGTAGTACGTTGGTTAGAAACGCGCAGCGAAGCTGAGCTTGATGCTTTTGCACATGCAGTTGCTCTAGCCCGCGGCGTAATTGCCGAAGCATTTAGTTCAGCTGTAGTTACCCCAGGCGCTACTACAACCGATGATGTTGCTTGGTATATTCGCCAACGCTTTGAAGATTTAAGCTTGCCGATTTGGTTTATGCCTTACGTTACTTTTCAACGTGAAGGTATGGAATGTGCGCCCGAAACACCTTTCTGCAGCAGCGGCACTGGCGTAATTCAGCGCGGTGATGTTGTGCATACCGATGTAGGTATCTGCTACTTAAAAATGTGCACCGATACGCAAGAAATGGCCTATGTGCTGAAGCGCGATGAAGATGATGTGCCGCAAGATCTGAAAGATGCGCTACTTACTGGTAACCGCTGGCAAGATATTCTTACCGATAACTTTGTTACTGGCCGCACCGGCAATGAAATTTTAGCAGCCACGCGTGCGGAAAGTGAGCGCCAAGGCATTGTCAGTAGCACCTACACGCACCCCATCGGTTTTTTTGGCCACGCGCCAGGGCCAACCATTGGCATGTGGGATAACCAAGGTGATACAGCGGTGAATGGTGATTGGCCACTGTATCCAAATACCGCGTATGCTATTGAAGGGAACATTAAACAAGCGGTTCCTGAATGGGGCGGGCAAACGATTCAAATTATGCTTGAGCAAAGTGCGTATTTTGATGGCGAGCGGGTAATTTACCTCGCTGGCCGCAAAACGCAGTGGCATCTAATTCGTTAGTAGAGGGTTTGTGAACAAGCAGGGCGCATGCCAAATAGCGTGCGCCCTTATCATTTCAGGTTATAGAATTTTAAATTGTTCTGGCCGAGTTACGTGAATATGCGTTTGATAGTAGTAAGAGCTCGTGCGCTCATCGTTACATCTAAACCAAATCACCTCTCGTTTCGCCTCGCCTTCGACTTCAATTTGCTTGCCAACGATTTCGTTTAACCACTCATTACCGTAGGTGCGGCGCAAATAACGTACTACTTCCATATCCATACGCACCGAAACATTTAATTGGTCGCGATAATTGAGTTCGCTGTTCAAGTAAACGTACGTTGGATAAGCGCCTAGATTACGAACTTGCATGCCGAAGGTGCCTGAATAACCATTTTCTCCGGCTTGAGATGCGTATATCACAGCTTGCACCGGATCAATAACACCCTCGCGCACTTCATGAAGTGGGCCGGCAGGCGGTTTACTATCGCGTATGTAATTGGCATATTCTTGAGCAGGATTCGTAGCCGTTGGTTCGGCCTCTGTTTCTGTAGTGCTCTGACAACCCGAAATAAAAATTGCCCCTATCGCTAGGTATAAAAACTTCCGCTTGATCATGAAAATGCCTTCCTTGTTTATATTTTTTAGTAACATAGATTTGAACTATAAGGTTTTTTCCCATCCATAGAAAGTGCGTTTTTGTTACGGATTATATATTCATGAGCACGGCAATTGTTCCGGCTAGGGTAGCTAAAAGGGCTGCCATGGGTAGCGTAAACCGCATTACTTGCCCCTCATCTCCGGCGAGATTCACTGTAGCCCCCGCTGCAATAATATTATGCGGGCACACCATGTTACCGGCAGCGGCTCCGAAAGTTTGCGCACCGAGTAATGGTATAACGCTATTGCCTGAGGCCAAAGCCGCTGAGCGTTGAAATTCACTGAACAAAATATTTGAAGAAGTAGCTGAACCGGTGATAAATGTACCTAAAATTCCGAACCATGGCACCCAAAACGGCCACCACGCCCCGGCAAATGCGGCAACCGTTTGGCCTAGCTGCGTTATAGCACCCGTATGTACGAGAACTCGAGAAAGTAGCAGCATCACGAATAGCGCTGACAAAACCGTGAGTACACGTGATAGCGCCTGTGCGAAAGCCCGACCTAGCGCACGAACCAGTGTTCCATTTTTTGTAGATATTGAGTGCCGCTGACACAAACCACCGAAAACAAAGCTCACAAAAAGTAGAGAGCCTGGGTGATATAGGTACTGCACCGTGCCGTGATAGTTGCGCCATTCCCAGTGCCACACAACCGCCTGCAACCCAGCTTTGATGTCTGGAATTAAGCGCGTGATCAATACCAGAATAACTAGAATAAGGTAAGGTGCCATGGCTCTTATGAAGGAGGTGCTAGGCAGCTTGGTAGACGCTACTTCGTTTAGTTGCCCAAGTGATGGTTTCTCAAATCTAGTGAAGAGAGTGAATAATGCTGCACCTACAATGGCACCAAGTAACGTGGGCAACTCAGGGCCTAAAAAATACGCCAGCAGTGTTGCGGGAAATAGGAAACTGAGCGCAGCCAATACACCAAACTTTATGGCGGCGAGTGAGAATTTTTGCGGCTTATCGCCTATCGAAGATACGCTTTCTGCTGATGCCGGAGCGTAGCGAATACAGCCCCATGCTAAACCGATTGCCAAAACCAAAGTAGTGGGAAACATGTAAGGCAATGCAGCGCGCGCTAACGCAAGTTCAGATTCTGCCACGAGAAGTGCTTGCGTGATCACCGGTGTACCCACCGCGCCGAAAGTAACCCCCAAACTATGGCCCCAGAGCGCTAAAACCACCGCAAGCACCGGGCGATACCCCGCAGCCACTAGAAACGGTGCTGTTAAAGCCGCCGAAGTGCCAAAGCCGGCAGCACCCTCCATGAACATAGAGAAGAACCAAGCCACGAACAACGCACTTATTTTAGGGTTCGGATGCAACCGCGCGAGCTGTTGCTGAATGCTGGCAATTGCACCGCTGTTTAATTGCAGGTAATAGATGCAAAGCGCACCAAATATTATCCACAAAATGCTCAGGCTAGTATTAGCCGCTTCTAAAACCGAGCCGGGCACAATATCCGTAGTAAGCTGATGCAAGTTAACCCCAAGCACAACAGGCGCTCCGGCTAGAGTAATTAAAAAAGCCACCCAACCGGCTTTCAAGGCATTCCACTTCAACCCTATCATCGTCACTAGAATGATAAGGAACGGCATACTCAAGGCGCTGAATAAAAACAAATCAAACTGCATTTATGCTCCTTAAGAACCAATAGATTGTGCCCATTTCATGTTGCGGTGCAGCCATCTTGAATTGCCATCAGCCAACTACTTTTTCTGTGGTTACCTCGAATAGTTCACCTTTGCCGCTAGCAAACGCGGTTACATTGCCCAGCGTTGTATCCGCAATATTACCAAGCGCTTCACGCGTGAAGAAACCTTGGTGCCCGGTAATTAACACATTTGGGAACGTAAGCAGGCGCATGAATACATCATCCTGAATCACTTCCGAGGATAAATCGGAGAAGAACAAATCACCCTCTTCTTCATACACATCGAGCCCCAAAGAACCGAGTTGGCCAGTTTTTAAGGCTTGAATCGCCGCTTTGGTATCCACCATTTTGCCGCGGCTGGTGTTAATGAGCATTACGCCGGGTTTACACTTAGCTAAAACATCAGCATTAATCAGATGATGCGTTTCTGGAGTGAGCGGGCAGTGTAACGAAATGATATCTGAATCTTTAATCAATTTTGAGAACTCAACAACCTGAAAGTTATTGTGAACCTCATCGCTTGCACCTGGGTCGGTAATTAGCACTTCACAGCCCATAGCCTGCACTATTTTTGCGAAAATCTCGCCAATTTTACCAGCACCCACCACACCCACCGTTTTGCCGGCGAGATCGAAGCCCAACAAACCATCAAGTGCAAAGTTGCCTTCCCGTACTCGGTTGAACGCGCGGTGTGTTTTCCGATTCAACGTAAGAATAAGCGCCAGCGCATGCTCCGCAACCGCATGTGGCGAATAAGCCGGCACACGAGCAACGCGAATGCCCAGCTCTTCCGCAGCAACAAGATCCACGTTATTGAAGCCAGCACAGCGCAGAACAATAAGCTTAGTACCACCGGCTTTTAAAAGTTCAAGCACTTCTCGATTAACCACATCATTTACAAATACGCACACCGCCCGATAACCCTCAGCAAGAGGAGCAGTGTTGATACTTAGCGGCACCGCAAAAAAAGTAATGTCGTGGCTATGCTCAGCATTTGCCAGATTAAACGACGTTTGATCGTAATTTTTACTACTAAAAAAGGCTAATTCCATGGGCGATCTCCTTTGCGCTTGAGTTCGTAATCTATTTTACTTGCCCAAACAATTCAGTTTAGCAAAAACCACAAATGTTGGGGTGAAGGTACAGCGTTTACTGGGTACACTTGTATACGTTATTTTAATCAACCAAGCGTATATTCAGTGTAGCGCTTTCAAACAAGCAAAAGTTGATCGCAATCAATGTCGCATAACACCATAGAAGAAAACCAACGAGCTCAGCCCTTAAACCACCTTTCATCGGTGTGGTTGTTTGGCTATGGCTCGCTTATTTATAAAGCTGATTTCCCCTACTTACAGCGCCGTCCTGCACGCATTCACGGTTGGCAACGCCGTTTCTGGCAAGGTTCACACGATCATCGGGGCACACCAGAGAAACCTGGCCGAGTGGCAACCTTGATTGAAGCCCCCGAAAAAAGCTGCGCCGGCATGGCTTACGAAGTAACGCCGGATGTATTTGCGCACCTAGATCACCGTGAGAAGAACGGCTACCTGCGCTTTTTCACCGAGTTTGAATGGCTAAATAGTAGTGGTTCAGTGGAAGGTTTAGTATATGTAGCTGGCCCCAACAACGAGGCCTTCTTAGGTGAAGCCAGTGAAGCGGAAATAGCAGCACATATTGCCCGCAGTGAGGGCCCGAGCGGGCCAAACAGCGAATACTTATTAAATCTTGCGGCCGCATTGCGTGAGCTTGATGAGCAGGATGAGCATGTTTTTGCGATAGAACGCGAGCTGCTGGCATTAGGTTTAGGCACTTGAACCATTTCGCGTAACGAACCGTTTATTTGTTTCGCATCGCACAATATCGCTTTTAATGAAAATAATAACATGAGAGAACCTCCGTGCATCGATTGAATACATTGTTACATAGCTTCTTAATCGGTTTGTTTGTTTCCGTTGGCTCAGCCCACGCGGAGCCAGTAAGCTTTCAAAGCGTACTTGAACGTTCAACGACCACGCCCGATACTATTATTCGCTATGGTAGTGCTGAACCCCAATTTATTGAGCTTTATCTACCAGCAGGCGCGCAAGAGCCACCACCACTCGTTGTTTTCTTGCATGGTGGTTGCTGGCTAAATAGCTATGGTGTGGAGCATGGCCGCGGCCTTGCTGAAGGTATTCGAAATGCAGGCTTTGCCGTGGCATTAGTGGAGTATCGTAGGCTTGATGATGAAGGCGGCGGCTGGCCGGGTTCGCTCGACGATGTCACCACTGCTGTTAGCGTTCTTGCTGAAACTACAAACCCTAATTATAACGCGGAAAATATCACGCTGGTGGGCCATAGCGCCGGTGGGCATTTGGCATTACTGGCGAGCCAACCTGAACAGAATTTACCCATTCAAGGCGTTATTGGCCTAGCGGCGATCACCGATATTGAACAATACGCCGCGGGCGAAAGTGGTTGTAAGCAATCGGCCGCGCGTTTTTTAGCAACATCACCTGATGATGCACGGGCAATGAACCCAGTACATCAAACACGCCATGATAATGTTGTTTTACTACGGGGTGATGCCGATACTATTGTAGGCGCCGAGCAAATGCAGCTTGAAAATGCGCGTACAATTAATATTGCCGATGCCGGGCATTTTGATGTTATTCATCCAGATACCTTGGCATTTTCAATGCTATTAAGGGTTCTGCAGCCACTACATTCCAATTCTTCGAACGCCAGCCAGCAGAGGTAAGCATGCCATTTACTGATAGTGATCTTCAGCACCCGTTAGATAAACGCGATCCGCTTGCTGCGCTACGCCAAGAATTCCATATCCCAGCCAATACTATTTACTTTGATGGCAATTCTTTGGGTTTATTGAGCCACCGCGTGCAAGAGCGCGTTACCCAAACTTTACAGAAACAGTGGGGTAACGATGTAATCACGAGCTGGAACAAGCACAACTGGATTAACTTGCCGCTTACCATTGGCGATAAAATTGGCCACTTAATTGGCGCGCCAAAAGGCCACACGGTTTGTTGTGATTCAACTTCGATTAACTTGTTCAAAGTATTGAGCGCTGCGCTGCAATTAAACGACGGCCGCGCCGAAGTGCTTTCTACCGAGGATAACTTCCCGACCGATTTATATATGGTGCAAGGCTTGCATCAGTTACTCGGCGAGCGTTGCACGTTGCGCTTAGTTCCGGAAGGTGAGCTGCTAAATTCAATTTCGAGCGAAACTGCCGTGGTGCTGGCAACAGAAGTTAACTTTCGCACCGGCCGCCGTTTACCCCTTACTAAACTTAGCAAAAAAGCGCGCGAACAAGGCGCTCTTACCATTATTGATTTAGCGCACAGCGCGGGCGCGATGCCAGTAGAGTTATTGAATCACGATATTGATTTCGCAATAGGCTGCACCTACAAGTATTTAAATGCCGGCCCCGGAGCGCCAGCATTCTTGTATGTTGCGCCGCGCCATCTAACGGATAACGTAAAACCTTTGCAACCGCTGTTCGGGTGGCTTGGCCATGCTCAGCCATTTGAGTTCTCAGTTGATTATGCGCCCGCCGATGGAATTCGCCAATTTATTACCGGTACCCCACCGATCTTGGCGCTCGCCGCGGTAGATGCCGCACTGGATATCTTCAACGGCGTAGATATGGCCGAGCTTCGCGAAAAATCGGTAGGTTTAAGTAACTATTGGTTAGAGCGCATGGCGGCAGAAGGGTTGTTAGAGCAAATGCCAAGTATTTCGCCAAGTGAAGCAGAAGAACGCGGCAGTCAATTAGCATTTGAACATGAACACGCCTTTGCGATTTGCCAAGCGCTTATTGCTGAGGGAATAATTGCTGATTTCCGTGCACCTAAGTATCTGCGTATCGGCTTCTCACCGCTTTACAACACTTACGCGGAGGTAAAACAAGCCGTAGCGGCGTTAGCCGACATCGTGCACAAACACCACTACGAGCGCGAGGAGTTTCAACAGCGTAACGCGGTTACATAACGCTGTTGAAGCTTTATTTATTTGCGATACACTCTGCGCAGCTCGGCGCTGGTATTCTGTACATATTGCTGCCAACCCGACAGAACGTTTCTATTCGACGTGTAATAATCACTAGAATTATATTGAGCGTTGCCAAAGGTATAAAACGCCGAGCACTGGGATATCACCTGTTGACGGTTATGTTTTATATTCCCTTCATACATACTTAATTCGTTTAGTGTAAAAAGCGCCTCAGAAATATTGCTAAGAACAGGTTCGTTAAATGCTCGACTACATTGCTCAAATGTGAACGCACTTAAGCATTCATCAAGTGCATACGGAAAATCCACCACTTGCGTATGAGTAATTTTCAGCCACTCATCCAGCTCCCGTGTAGAAGAATCATAAAGTTCTCTTTGCCGACCTATTTCGTATACAGCATCATCGCAATATTGCTCGTTTTCATAGTATTGAATTTCTGCCGAACCAATATCAACACACTGCTGTTGAGCCCATGAATCATTCGGATAATTCGCATAACATTGTGCGCCCAAATTAAAATAGGCCAAATCACTGGCTTCACATCCGAACAGATGCACTCCTAAAACACCTACAACAAGAGTACGAAACAAATTTTGTGGAGTAATGTTCATCGCAACCTCATCAAAGTAACCACATCGTGAATACAACATGGAGATTATTATAATTT
Organism: Aliidiomarina shirensis; assembly: GCF_003987345.1. GTDB lineage: Bacteria > Pseudomonadota > Gammaproteobacteria > Enterobacterales > Alteromonadaceae > Aliidiomarina > Aliidiomarina shirensis. The sequence continues at coordinate 257,644 of NZ_PIPP01000003.1, forward strand.
GTTTAAATTATAATCAGAGGTTTAGGTTTTGCGCATCATATTTTTTTCGATTTAGTGCTAAATTTTTACTGTTACTCATCATCAGTACGCGCAACCACCTCAAATTCGCCGTCCATGGTTTCCTGCACGGTAAGTTCGATGGGTTGGCAACAGATTTGGCAATCAACAATTTGGGCTTGCCCAACATCGTTCGCAGCATCGATTTCCAATGCATTCGGTGCCATACAGTACGGACAAGAAAACTCAGATTCGTAACTTAACGACATAATACAGTTCCTCATTAGGTAGTTCAGAATGCTTGCAAGTAACCCTAAGAAGCCATAAAGTTTGCAAGAGCTTCAACACTAAAACTACAGGAAATGCGGCGCGCGCATGGATATTATTACTATTATTGTTCTCACGGGGATTACTAACCTCACTTTTGCTTTATACAGCTGGCAGCAAGTGAGTAACCCGGAATCACATTCAGCGTGTAAGTCTTGGGCACAAGCTCAATTCATTAAAGCGTTTTCGTTCATAATTTACGCGATCGCGCTGCTCAATTACTCCGACGATTTGCGCTTAATTGCCAACATACTAATTTTACTCGGGTGCTGGGCAGAGGCTAGAGCTTATAGCAAGCTTGCAAAAACCGGCCTAAACACCGCATATCTGTTTGCAGGCTTCATTCTTACCAGCGCGATCTTTTCTTTTATGCACTTCACCAGTGGTAGCGGCCCAAACCATACCATGATTATCACCGCCTCTGTCTTGGTTGCCGTGCCGCTAACCATAAACGTGTATGCCCTTTATAAATTAAGCAGGCAACACCCGGGCAGTTTGTTTCCGAAAGTGCTGGTTACGGTTAACGCTTTTATCACGGTTCTCTGCTTAGTTCGTGGAACGCTCGCGATCGGCAACCCCGAATATATAATCACCCAGGCCTTATTCACAAATCAGCTGTTTATATTTGCCACTTTTATTAGTGGGCTGGTTAATGGCATTGGGTTTATCGGCTTTCTTAAAGAACGTTCCGATGAGAAATTATGCACACGCGCCAACATTGATTATCTAACCGGAATTTACAATCGCCAGTACTTTGAAAAACTGACCAAAGAACAGCTAGCAAACGGCGGCGCATTTACGCTGTATTTCCTAGATATCGATAGCTTCAAATCGGTAAACGATCGATTCGGCCACGCTACTGGTGATGAAATTCTCCAGCGGTTCGCCAAACTATTGCTGCAACAACAAGAGCAACACAGTGGCTTAGTGGGGAGGCTGGGTGGCGAAGAATTTGGTTTACTGCTACCGGCAAACACAAATATGAACCACAGCGATATTCTAAAGCACCTGTGCAAAGCTTTTGCCGCCCAGGGCGAGCAGGTTATTGGCGAGCCCATGAGCTTCAGCCTCGGCGCCTGCTCTTCAACGGAAGCCTATACTGTTAATGATCTAATGCGCAAGGCAGATGTTTTGCTTTACGAAGCAAAACGCGAACTCTACGAAAGCGAATAGAATAGTAAAAAGCCTTACAACCAGCCTTTTTGATGAGCAATACGCGCGGCTTCGATTCGATTGCTGGCGTGCATTTTACTGATAGCTTCCGATAAGTAATTTCGTGCCGTTCCCTCGGCAATAAACAGCTCTTTAGCGATCGCTTGGGTGCTCAAACCTTGCCCTGCTAATCGCAGTGCTTTGCGCTCTTTATCCGTGAGCGGATCTTGTTGCCCAAGCGCTTGAATTAACAATTCATTGCTAATCACCTGCTCACCTGCGCATACACGTTGCAAAGAGCTAATTAACGCATCAATTGGTGCATCTTTTAATAAGAACCCACGAACGCCACACTCGATGGCCCGTTTAATATACCCAGCTCGATGAAAGGTAGTAATAATAACGGAACGCAGGGCCGGTTGATGTTGATGCGCCCATTGCACCAACTCCAAGCCCGACATGTTCGGCATTTCGATATCACTCAACAGAATATCGTAGTGCCCATTCTGCAGTTTTTTCTGAGCATCAACACCATCAACGGCTTCATCAACATCATAGTTCGCTTCAAGGCGTAGCAAACTCGCTAGCGCCGTGCGCACCATCGTTTGATCTTCAGCTAACAAGATTTTCATACGGTTATCTCTGCTTGCTTCGGCAATTTCAAATTCACTGCACAGCCCTGCTTTACATCAACCGTCAGTGAACCACCCAACTCTTGCATGCGCAGCATTACACCGGTTAAGCCATTACCGAGCGTTACATCATCGCAGTTGCCGTTATCAAAAATCTTAATATGATAGGTATCGGCATTCTCATCGAACTGGATTTCACATTCTTCGCCCTTACTATGGCGAATAATATTGGTTACTAGCTCCGTGATGGCTAACACTATCGCGGTTTCGCGTTTTTCATCCATCACCGGCGGCGTTCCCGTAATGCGGGTGCTGAACTCTGCATCTTGAAGCCGTTGTTGCAAACGGCGTAGCTCAAGTATTAAGCCGCCATGCTTGTAACCCGAAACACTTTGCCGCACTTGCGATAAACTCTGGCGCGCAATTTCACTCAATTCAGCAAGTTGCTTTTCTGCCTCGGCATACTGCGCCTTATTCAATTGCGCCTTTGCCAAATCCGATTTCAAAATAATGCTTGATAAGGTATGCCCTAAAATATCATGTAAATCACGGGCTATGCGCTCGCGCTCAACACTGGTAGCTAAGCGCTCGATCTCATGCGTGCTGCGTTTTTGCGCATCCGAATGACGTTGCCGAAGGCGCTCAACCCGCCCAAATATCGACACGGTAACCACAATTACCGCACCGTAATGTAAGAACAAATTCCAATTCGTACCTAGCCCGTAATGAAATGCCGCCAAGGTAAGTAGAATGCCGAATACGCCAGCTAACGCTATTGGCCAGCGGTAGGCAAATCCAACGAAGAAGCCGACATAGCTAAATAAAGCAATAGAGCCTGAGTTCAATGGCGTTACCGCACAGGCAATGGCAAACATTCCCAAAATTGGCCAAAGCATTCGTTCCGGCGGAACGTGATAACAATAAAAATAGATCCCGATAAACGCCAGCATAGCAACGATAAGCACGGCGAGCTCGCCAACCGAATAAGGGAAAATCACCATAGGCAAAATATAAAAGCCTAAGTTGAATAGGTAAATCCAAGCATGCTTATTTTCCGGGTTAGTGCTTTTTGCGCTATTGGTTCCAGCCGACATGACGCCACCTACCATTGAAATTTTATTCATTATGCCAGTAACCGCCCAGAGCACCAGTGACAAGTGTCATCTCATATTGCTGACAAACGCAACTGCCGGGCCGCGCAACCTCGCAATACACTAACTGCAAATAAGCACACTTACCAAGGAACTTGGAATGAACGCTAACAAAAACGAAGTTCGGTTACACATTCAATCATTAAGCAAATGTTATGGAACTAAGTATGCCCTCAACAATGTTAGCCTACGCGCCAACGCTGGCGAAGTTATAGCCGTGCTAGGCAAAAATGGTGCCGGCAAAACCAGCTTAATTAATAGCATTTTGGGAATGCATAACTACCAAGCCGAATCCGTAGAAATACTCGGCACAACCTTTCATGATCGCCATCGGCCCACGAGCATTCGCCAGCGCATTGGCGTAATGATGCAGCTCGGTACGTTAAACGCCAATCTAACCGTTGCCGAACAGCTTGACCTCTTTTGCAGTTACTACCAAAACGGTGCTACCGCTGCCGAACTGATTAACGAATTTGAGCTATCGCCAATTGCAAACCAACGCTTCGGCAAACTTTCGGGTGGCCAACGCCAGCAAGTGCTGTTTGCGATATCCGTAGCTGGCAACCCGAGCCTATTATTCTTAGATGAGCCCACCGTGGGTATGGATGTAGAAGCTCGACATATTCTATGGCAACAAATTCAACAACGCCGGGCTCAAGGCTGCGCCATATTACTCACCACCCACTACATTGAAGAAGCCCAACGGCTTGCCGATCGCGTGGCTATTTTACGCGCAGGGCAAATTATCGCCGAAGGCACGGTAAGCGAAATTATCGCTGACCACGAATCACTCGAAGCCGCATACTTACATCTAATTCAGGAGCCTGCTCATGTTTAATTCCGCGATTTACATTAAAGAAAGTAGTTACGATCTACTGAGTTTATGGCGCACACCGGCGTTTTTCCTACCGGCAATGTTATTTCCGATAGTGTTTTATGTGTTTTTCGGAATTGTCTTTAATTTTAGTGCAGGGCAAAGCGATTACATGCTGGTTTCGTATGCCTGTTTCGGCATGATAGGGCCATCGCTCTTTAATTATGCCACCGCCGTTGCCAGTGATCGTGCTCACGGGTGGCTTACCTTAAAGCGCGTATCACCGATGCCGCTTACATTGTAGCTAAGTTTTTTAGCAGCTTGGTTTTCGCAAGCGTAATTGGCCTGATGTTATTTATCATTGCCGCAGTATTTGCCGATGTACAACTTTATTTGTGGCAATGGGCAACGCTACTTGTTGTTCTGCTACTAGGCACTCTGCCATTTGCGCTCATTGGTTTATTGCTGGGCCTATGCCTCTCCGATAAAGCCGCTCCCGCATTGGTAAACTTAATTTACCTGCCTATGGCATTTCTTTCCGGCCTTTGGATTCCCATTCAATTTCTACCCGACCCAGTAGGTGCGATTGCATACGCACTGCCGGCCTACCACTATTCGCAACTCGCTCACGCGGTTATAGGCACCAGCCAAGGTGAGAGCTTGTGGGGCCATACGCTATTTCTGATCGCGTTTTGTGCACTGATGATCGCGGCGGTTTACTGGCGCTACCAGCGCTTATCACGCTAAGGATATTAATCATGAAAAAAACACTAATCTTTGTTGTTGCGATAATTGTTGTTGCTACTACCTTGTTGTTATTGCCAACCCCAACGAACGTTTCCACACAGGAAGGAAATAGCTTTATTCTTGGCCCTGTGCAGATATTTGATGGTGAGAATGTTATTCCGGCCCGTTACGTAGAAGTTAGAGAAGGCTATGTAAGTGCACTACATCTGGAGCAGCCCGAGAGCGATTTGCGCCTCGTGGATGGCAACAACAATTGGCTGCTACCCGGGCTTATCGATTCACATGTGCATGCTTGGGGCGATGCGTTGCAACAGGCACTGCCTCGGGGTGTAACGAGCGTTATCGATATGTTCGGCGACCCTGCGTTTTTACAAGAACATACAAAGCACCGCGACACGGCATCAGCTGAAAATCTTAGCGCCGATATCTATGGCGCGGGGTTACTCATGACCGCGCCACATGGCCATGGCACCCAATTCGGTATTGCCGTATCAACCCTAACCTCACCAGAACAGGCCGAAGCCTTAGTGGCCGAGCGCGTTGCTGAGGGTTCAGATTTTATTAAGATTGTTTACACCCGAGAAGGCGCAAACTATGAACATGCACCCTCAATTTCGCTACAGGGTTTGCGCGCCTCGATTGCAGCTGCACACCAATTTGATCGCCTTGCGGTGGTGCATATCAGTGATCACGCCTCGGCTCAAGATGCAGTAGAAGCCGGCGCAGATGGCCTAGTTCATAGCTTTTTTGATCGCGTTATCTCAACTGAATTGCTCGAAATGATGGTGGAAAATAACGTATTCGTTATCCCTACGATGATCGTGTACGAAGGTATGTTGCGGGGCGAGATGAACAACGAAGTGCTTTTCAACCGTGAAGATCTCAATATAAGCCGCACAGCTAAAGCCACTCTGAATCGTAATTTCGCCAGCTCACGCTTTCCAGAAAACTTTTACGATAATTTACTAACGACAACGAAACGAATGCACGCAGCCGGAATACCTGTATTGGCGGGCAGCGATGCGCCGAACCCGAATACGGCACACGGCTGGTCGCTTCTGGTAGAACTATTGCTCCTAAAGAAAGCCGGCTTATCGCCAGAAGCAACATTACGGGCCGCAACCTCGGTGCCAGCTGATGCATTTTCGCTGGCGGATCGCGGACGAATTGCAACCGGTAGGAAAGCCGATTTCATTCTGCTCCCGCAATCACCTATTGAAAACCTCGAAACTATTTTGACACCAACCGTGGTGTGGAAAAATGGGTATCGCATCGACATTAGAACTTGAGCGAGTGAAAAAGGGCCTACTCACGTAACGAAAACGGTGGGCTATCCAAATCTGTTGGCTTGTTGTTTATATTAAAGCAGGCTAAATTTAATGGAATAAAGTAAGCAAAAAATAAAAAGGAATAACGGCTAATGGATACCGAAAAATTACGTAGTTTGCACAAACTAAAAGAAGAAGGGGTTTTGAGTGAGGAAGAGTTTCAAACGGAAAAACAGAAGCTCTTAAATGAACCTCCTACTCGCGCAACTTCGCAAGCAGTTGCAACTGAAGAAGATCGCCGTCAATACGCGATGTTTATCCACCTATCGTTATTGCTCGGTGTCGCCTTTCCTTGGATTGGCTTAATTATACCGATAGTTCTCTGGCTCGTAAAAAGAGAAGACGAATATATTGATAAGAACGGCCGCGTTGTTGCCAACTGGCTAATCAGCTCAATTATTTACTCAATTGTTGGCTTCATTTTGTTGGTTGTTATTATCGGTTTCGGCGTTTTACTTGCCTTAGCGGTTTGCCACATTATCTTTGCAATTGTTGGCGCGATTAAAGCAAAAGATGGCGAACTCTGGCATTACCCATTGAGTATTAAGTTTTTTAACGTTTAATTTTCTGAATTCGGATAAAGCAGCAGCATGGGCTAACAGTACATAATGCATAAAGTGCTGATACCCCTCAAACAAAGGTATTTTTGCTGTTGCTTTTCTGATTATCTATTTACGTACCCTCCTTAAATTGCTGGCTGTAGCTCCAGTGCCTCAAACATTTCTTATAAAAAAATAATGATGCCTTCAAAAAAACTCTTGACCCCTTTGATTACATGTGTAATCAATATATGAATTACACATGTAATCGAAGGGTTAGATCATGGTTGAAGTCAGTAATGCAGAGTTACGCGTGATGCAAGTTTTGTGGCAACAATCGCCACAAACAGCACAAGAGATCGTTGGTCAGTTACAACAAGATTTTGATTGGCATGAAAAAACCATCAAAACCATGCTAAACCGGCTCACTCAAAAAAGCGCCGTAACATACACACAGCAGGGGCGAAGCTACCTATACTCGCCAGCAATCTCCGAAAAAGCATATCAGGAACAAGCCAGCAAGAGCTTTGTACAACGGTTATTCTCCGGCAAGGTAACACCGTTAGTTGCTCATTTTGCAGAAAAAGGCGAGCTCAGCGATAAGGATATTTCCGAACTAAAAGCGTTAATCGAAAAGCTCGAGGATCGCCAGCATGATTAATTCATTAACAACAAGCCTTTGGCTCATAGCGCTTGCCTGCGCTGTACTACTCTTATTACGTATCCCAGTACTGCGTTATCTCGGCGCTCGTACCCAATATAGTTTGTGGTTTGCTGTGCCGCTCGCTGCGTTACTGCCTTGGCTTCCAAGTTTTCCCGCAACACGCGGTATAGCAACCCCGTTTACAGTAACACCGAATATCGTACAAAACGCGGATACTTTAATCTCTTCACAATCATACCTATGGCTATGGGTATGGGCGGCTGGTGTTGCAATCTTATTAGTGTGGATGATGCTCACGAGCCTTTCGTTCTATCGCAGCTTGTATCGAGCGCAAGGCGTTAAGGCGCGTTCAGGATTTCCATTCAAAGTACATTATTCCAGTGCCATTCACTCACCGGCGATTATCGGCTTAATCCAACCTCGCTTGTTACTGCCCTCTGACTTTGATGAGCAATATACCGTGCGTCAACAATCGTTAATCATCGCCCATGAGCGTTTACATTGGCAGCGTGGCGATCTCCATTTTAATTTGCTGGCTTATGTTTTGCTCGCTATCAATTGGTTCAACCCAATCGCCTGGCTGGCTTATCGAAGCTATCGCCGCGATCAAGAATTAGCCTGCGATGCAGTAATTATTAACCGCTATCCGAAAGACACTAAAACCTATGCCGAAGCGCTTTTAGTAAGTTCTTTAGCATTTTCAAAGGACCGGAAAGTTGCCGTGCAGTTTGGCACACCGCACCTTAATCACTATGGAGCACACCCTATGAAACAACGCTTACAACACCTCACTAATCAACATGGCTACAGCTACCTGCCACTCCTTGGCGTATTCGCAATCGCAGCGGCCGCATGGCTGTTCCTGATGAATCCCGCAACAGCAAACCAGCTTTTTGAGGGTAAATCGAACACCATAGAACACTCTATTCCGCCCGCCATTGTTCGCGTTCTTCCAACATATCCAGAGGCGGCTAAAGAGCAAGGTTTGGCGGGAACTGTTGAGCTGCGTTTTGACATCACGGACGCCGGCACAACATCGAATATCTCGCTAGAAGTCACAGGATCTGATGAAGTACTGCAGGAGTCAGCTATCAATGCATTAAAGTACTGGCGCTTCGATCCAGCCCATGTCGGGGAAGACTATGGCATTGCATTTACTTTTGAGCTTGAGTAGATATCTATTGAGATAAAGCGCGCGCGGCAGCTAGTACTCACCCCAATATCGAGTTGCTAGCTGTTTGCCCCGCCCGCTTATGCTAAGCAATATCAGGCATTGAATGCGCTCAGCGCTTAATTTACGTAGTGTTCGCGCCGAGCCTCAATTTGTGAAGCAGGGAGTAAACCGCCAAGGATTGGCTCTAACGCATCTTGAATGTTCGGAATCAAAACACCGAATTCCGCCAATAGCTGCGCTTCGGTAACTTCATCGTTAAAAACCAAAATCACCTTTAAGCTCTGCGGAAAGCGTTGATAATTTACCTCATGCGTAAGCCACACGAAGCCGGCATCAGCATGCTTAGCCTCTTCGCAAACAACCGTTAGTTTACGAATAATTTCATTATCGATTTTTTTATCTGATTTACGCATGGTTACTCGATGCTCTAGAACTGCTTTTGCAGCATTTATTCGTATTTCTTTCTACGATCAATTACAAAGGTTCACCTCTTGAAGCTGCTCAAGTAGGGAGCTACCGAGATAAAATCAACATTACGGCAAGCCTGTTGAGATACGCGATTTGGGATGTTTGCTTGGGCAGCTTCGGTACATTTGGTATCTCCCTGTTCATTTGCTCGATCCATAATTGCACGTAACTCGTCCGCTCGGAAACTTATCCGATTGAGTGCGCGCGCATGACGATTCCTAATATCTATTACATCGGTAATCAGATGCAAGCGACTGCAACGATACTAAAATACCAGCTCCAACAACCAACAGCTGCAACATTATTCTATTTTTCAAAAAAGACAAACCGAACCTCCCCGTAAATTTCTAGCTATTTACGACTAAACGTACATCCATAAACATAGCAGAAAGATTAGAGAAAATACGTGCTGTGCCGGCCACACGATTCCGTAATAGTGACCCGAATCACTGAAAGATACGTTAGTGTATAGAGCAAGATTGCAGTAAGATGATTCAGTAATGAAGCCTAAATGCTTCAAAAACCCTTTACCAGCGATTTAAAGGCGGAGAAGTGCTAAAGCCAAAAATCATTGTTCCTCAACGGTTTCTTCATCAGCAGCTCATAACGCCTGGTGCGGAATTCGGAGTGCTGTGCTGGAATACGCAAAAACTTACCCAAACGTTAAAATTTCAACTCGCACTTTCGCGTTTACTAGAAGAATTCCCAAGCTTGTTTTTATTGTTACAAGAAGCAAAACTAGCTTCAAACAACGATTGGCACTTGCCCCACTGGTCGTATGCGGTAGCACCGAACATTCAAACCAACCGTTCAACGTATGGGGTTATAACTGCTAGCCAATACGCATTTACCGAAGCGCATCCACTCCTTTCTCGTCATCGAGAAGGTATGTTCGCCACCCATAAAAGCTACATGCTCTCGTATCATCCACTCTCGGATGAACAATCACTTTTAATCGTGAATGTTCACGCCATTAATTTTGTTCGAACAAACCATTTTTTGCGTGAGCTCGAGCTACTGAAAGCAGAGCTTTTACACCATGAAGGGCCACTTATCGTGGCTGGCGATTTTAACGTGTGGAATCGGCAACGACGTTTACACTTGCTCCGGTTTTGCCGCAGCGTAGGCTTACGCCAAGCCAACATGTTCGATGCCCAGCACATTAAAACCTACCGACAAAACCCACTCGATTTTATTTTCTATCGCGATCTTGGGCTTAAAAAGGCAACGGCCATCGATACAACCACCGTTTCTGACCATAATCCTATTTATGCGCGGTTTGTTCTATAACGGCGGCAAACATCACACCACTGCCGATGAAACTAGATTGCCGTTCATTCGAAGTGGAACTTTAAGTTCTTAAATACGCCTCCAAAAATCAGTACGAACCGAACACAAAAATATAATGCGTGATCATAAAACCGTTTTCTAATCGTTCTGCGTATATTCAAGCAACAACTATACTTCAGGTATTCTTTGGCCGAATTCATTCAGGAAAAGTTTTTATGAAAAAATTTACAGCTCTACTCGTTATAATGGTTTTACATGGTTTGCTCTTCCAAACCGCGTTCGCGCAAGAAGAAAGAAAGGCTATGGTGCCACTACCCTCCGTCGATGATTTCACCAGAGGTGAAGATGGCTGGGCTGTTGGCCTCGGCTTGGGTATTGAATATGAAACAGCCTATGAAGGATCGGATGAGTTTGGCTTAGAAATAGACCCTGCAGGCGCCGTACAATGGCGCAGAGGTGATAATATTTTCTTTTGGGCCGGTGAAGCATTTGGTTGGCGCGGACTTCGCAATGACACTTGGCTACTTGAGGCTCTTGTAGGCTTCGATGAGGGCCGCGAAGAAGGTGATTCGGACAAAGGCTATCTAGATGGCCTCGGCGACGGCGATGAGGGCCTTGAGTTGGTATTGCAAGGCCGCCGTGCTCTCGATGCCGATTGGCGTTATTGGCTAGTTGGTCGAGTTGTTACCGGAGAAAACGGGAACCTTGGCCTGTTTGGTGTAGGCCGCCGATTCGGCCAACAAAACGATGGTTCAGGTTCCGAAGTTAACCTCGTTGCCGTGTTTCACGATAGCGAATATGCCAATAATGGTTTCGGCATAACTGCACAGCAGGCTGCAGCATCGGGATTACCAGAAACTCGGATCAGCAGCGGACTTCGTTCTGTTGGCGTAGATTATAGTTATCGCAAGCACATCAATAGAAATTGGCAGATTTTTGGCGAAGTTCTGTTTGAGTATTATAGTAGCGATGTGCGTTCGAGCCCTATTGCTCGCAGCAACTATGAAACCGAAGTAGGCATCGGGTTTATTTATGTGTTCTAAATGAACAATCAAGGAACAGAAATGAGAAAGTTATTACTACTGGCGCTATTTAGCCTAAGTTTGTGCACGCCTGCGTTGGCTCAATCTACAGCAGATTTCGAGCAGCTCGAGCCAACGCTTGAGCGCTTTTTAGAAGGCGCTAGTGCCAACGATGAGGAAATACACGACGCCTTCTGGCACGCAGATCTCACTTACACCAGCTCAAGTGGCAAGAGGTTTGGTAAGCAAGAACTGATGGAAGGTGTTATTAGCGCCGGCCCCACCGAACCGGTTGAAGGCTATTCGCAAATATACAGCGCAGAAAACTTCAGCTATAAAGCGTTCGGTGATTTGGTAGTGATTAATTTCGTTCTCGTATCAGAAACCGATAGCAATGCCGGCTATGGCCGAGAAGAGTTTTACAACAGTGGCGTTATGCTATGGCAAGATAGCCGCTGGCAGGCCATCAATTGGCATGCCACGCGGCGTATGGAGTAGCCTAGCGGCTACTCTATGTTTTGGATCTGCTCCCGCATCTGCTCAATCAAAACCTTAACTTCAACGGCGCTGGTGGTGATATCGCTGTTGATGGATTTTGAGCCGAGGGTGTTGGCTTCGCGGTTGAACTCTTGCATCATGAAATCGAGGCGGCGGCCACAGGCTCCGCCTTTGCGGAGTATGCCGCGGGTTTCTTTGATGTGTGAATCGAGGCGATCAAGCTCTTCGGCTACATCGGTTTTTTGCGCTAGCAATACCATTTCTTGAGCGAGGCGATCGGAATCGAGGTCGATTTTGGCTTCTTCGAATTTGCTTACAAGGCGCTCGCGTTGCCATTCGAGTACCGCTGGCATGTTAGCGCGAACCTTGCTGGCTTCATCGCTGATGCCTTCGAGGCGGGTTTCAATCAGCTTGCGCATATTTGCACCTTCGCTTGCGCGGTGTTCGATAAAGGCTGCTAATGCGCGCTCGAACCCTTCCATTAATGCTTGTTGAATAGCATCCATATCGGCTTCGGCGGCTTCTAAAACGCCCGGCCAGCGCAGAACATCGAGTGGGTCGATAGAAGCTCGAGCTCCGTGTTCTTGCACCCACTCGGCCGAACGAAGTAGTGCTTTCGCTAAATTTTCATTTATTTGCAGTTCGGTGTTCGCACCTGCGTTGGCCGTGAAGCGCAAGCCACACTCTACTTTGCCACGTTGTAATTGCTTACGTAGGCGTTCGCGTAAATTGGTTTCTAAACCACGAAATTGCTCAGGTAGACGAAAGTAGGTTTCTAGGTAGCGCTGGTTTACCGAGCGCAATTCCCATACCGCGGTGCCCCATTCAGCTTTTACTTCCTCTCGGGCATACGCTGTCATGCTATAGATCATAATAATCCCTATTAAACAAAGTGTTATAATTACTTTGTTCGGCAGATTCACGCCATTATGTGTCGCTTAATGCTGCTGAACGGGTGTAAGTATAACTATGGAATTCAATAATGCACGGCCCACTTACCTTAAAAACCTAGCGGCATAGCGAAAATGTGTGCAAAAGCATATAATGAGGCAGTTTTATGCCCTCCATTCCTACACTCAGCAGAGGTTTTCATGCGTCCAAGTGGCCGTACCGCACAACAAATTCGCCCGGTAACTATTACCCGGAACTACACCCGACACGCCGAAGGCAGCGTACTGATTGAGTTTGGTGACACTAAAGTTTTATGCAACGCCAGTGTGCAAGAAGGCGTTCCGCGCTTTTTAAAAGGTAAAGGCAAAGGCTGGATAACTGCTGAATATGGCATGTTACCGCGCGCTACTCACACTCGTTCAGATCGCGAAGCAGCTCGCGGCAAACAAGGCGGCCGCACCATGGAAATCCAACGCCTGATTGCCCGTTCATTACGCGCTGCCGTTGATTTAAACGCCCTTGGCGAGAACACTATTACTGTAGATTGTGATGTTATTCAGGCCGATGGCGGCACCCGCACAGCCTCTATTACCGGTGCATGTGTTGCCATGGTTGATGCTATTAATTATCTGCGCAAAAAAGGCGCGGTAAAGGGCAATCCATTAAAGTGCATGGTAGCCGCTATTTCTGTTGGCATTTACAAAGGTGAAGCGGTAGCTGATTTGGATTACCCAGAAGATTCAGCCGCGGATACGGATATGAATGTGGTAATGACCGACACCGGCAAAATTATTGAAATTCAAGGCACCGCTGAAGAAGAGCCGTTTAGCTTTGAAGAAATGAATAGCATGGTTGAGCTCGCGAAACATGCTATTCGGGAGCTGAACGATCACCAGAAAGAGGCACTGAACTAATGAAAGGATATCAACGGGAATTTATTGAATTTGCGCTCGGTAAAGGCGTATTAAAATTTGGTGAGTTTACGCTGAAATCGGGGCGTACTAGCCCCTACTTTTTCAACGCTGGGTTGTTTAACACCGGCGCTGATTTAGCGCGTTTAGGCCGCTATTATTCAGCGGCTCTGGAAGATTCAGGTATTGCTTACGATGTGCTTTTTGGCCCTGCGTACAAAGGCATTCCAATTGCCAGCGCTACGGTGGTAAGCCTGTATGAGCATTATCAAAAAGATGTACCGTATTGCTTTAACCGCAAAGAGAAAAAAGACCACGGTGAAGGCGGCAGCTTGGTAGGTTCGCCGCTAAACGGCCGGATTATGCTAGTTGATGATGTCATTACCGCGGGCACGGCTATTCGCGAATCGATGGATATCGTAGAAGCGAATGGCGCCAGCTTAGCGGGTGTGCTTATCGCCCTTGATCGGCAAGAAAAAGGCCGCGGCGAGCTTTCGGCGATTCAAGAAGTGGAGCGCGATTACAATGCGCCGGTTATTGCGATTGTTACCCTAGGCGATATTATCGAATACCTATCGGAACGCCCTGGCAACGAAGATATGCTCGCTAAAATGCGCGAATATCGGGAAAGTTACGGTATTAACTAACGCGCTTTGCTAATACAAAAATGCCCGCAACGTTGCGGGCATTTTCATTGGAACGAAGGTTTACGGCTCTTCAATTGCCACGCCCATCACGCCATTAAATATTTGGCAGCGGCCTCGGCTGAGTTCTAGCTCACTATTCTCGGTTGTTTGCATCATTAACACATAGCGCTCTTGTAACAAACGAAGTTGTTTCGGGCCTCGGCAGGCCACATCTATGTTATCAGCCACACCGGTATCGCCTAAGAATCGATTGGTAGAGCTTTCAGGGAAATATTCCGGCTGCTCAGCCATCACCACGTTAGCTACCCGGCTACCGGCCAAACGCCCCATACTGCCGTTCCGCAAATAATGGAAAGTAGCGGCTATCATGCTTTCTGTACCTTGTGCGCTTTCTACAAAGAACACGCTATTCGCGCCGCGCACGGCAAACACACCATTACGTGAGTTCATAAACACGGCGGTATCCCGATCAATACCCATGGCTAACGGTGTATTCGTATCGGCGGCCACGCGCAGCATCCGCACTTCACGGCCACGGTGGCCTACATCGGTATCAACAATACCAGCGCGGAAAACACCTACGCCACCTAATGGTTCGTAAGTAAGCGAGTTCGGATTTAAACCTCGTGGGCAGCTATCATCGAAATCACAGCCCACCGGCGGTGCGGCTGCTGCTCGCGAACCTACGCTTATAGCTTCACGGCTATGGCCATTGGTAATCATATTTGCGCTTACTAGGGCTTGCGCGCCTTCACCTGCGCCGCCAACAGCCAGCTTACCTTCGTTAAACCGGCTGCGTAACGCTTGTAAGGCCGCTATAGGCTCACCTGTGGGTAACAAAGTATCGCGTAAACGATTGGCGCTGCCACCGGTAAAGAAAACGCCATCAGCATTTGCTAGCAGCTCTGCTGCAGCGCCATCATTGTTGCAAAATGCTAGTTGTTCGGCATGCCGGTTTGGGTTAACGCGATCGCGATCGTAAGTGCCGCTCAACTCGCGGCGCAGTGGCTCAAGTTCGCCACATGTGTCATTCCGCTGCGCTTGTGTAACCGCTATATCAAGAGGCAACCAACGTGCGTTTGCGCCAGCTTCGGCAAACGCTTGTATGTGGCTATCAACGGAACGGAAACTATCACGCTCACCGGCCGTAACTACCAAGATGGTTGGCTTGGCGCCTTTGATACGCTCAGCCATTTGCACGAATTCAGTGATAAACGCACCGCTGTTATCTTTGCTCTCAGCTAAGTTTACAACTTCATCAAGGCCTTCCAAGCGTGGCATTTCTAAGTTATCGAGCACCCGTTCATATTCCGCTTCCGAAAGCCGCATCACCAACTCTAAGTATGCCCGCGAACGCAAACGTTCTACAAAGCGATATTCCGGCACCACACCGCGGCCAAAATAATCCACCATTTCGCGCAGCGCTACATCTAACTCTTCTCTGACACCATTGCGCGAGCGTGGCCAAATGGCTTGCCGCAACGCTTCACGGCGGCGCACATCGGTGAGTTGAAATAACCGTGCAGTGCGCATATCGTTCGCTTCTATCCAGCTCGTGGAATTGCAGTAATCAGAGTTCATGCTCGAACATATCTGCAATTCACTCCCGGTAAGCATTAGGTTCCACCGTGGATTCTCGGCAGAAACATCGCTTTCTGCCTGAGCATTCACGTGAGGGCTAGTTACTGCAAAACCCATAATTACCGCGGCGAATACTGCTTTCAACATACTGCTCATTGCTTTTACCTTTCGTTGCTCTAGCCTATTTCAAGCCATTTCCGGCCTACCACATCTTCGGCACTGCTGATTCGAGAGCACCAGTATAACGCATTTGAGTATGCAATCGCCGCTAAGTTTCTTTCCGAGCCTTATATGTTTTAAGCACTTAATTGCAGGCGTTTTACTAACCTTCGATAAGCATGCTCAGCCCAACGGTGCATACCTAAACGCACTAAAATTGCCGTGGGTAAAATGCCGCTCCAGTACGTTTTTAACCAACGTTGATTGGCATCACTTTTTGCGTTTATTCGGCTCACAATATCAGGTGCTATTTCATAATACTCGCGAACTAAATCAGTGCCAGCCGCTGTTCGTAACAAATGCTGATCACGAAATTCTCTCAACGTTTCTAGTTCCCAGCAATCATCAGCAAGGCCAATGCAGGCGGTAGCGGCTGTAGTTAAGAAACAATCGTCATCGCCATCAATAGGGGCAAAACGCACGCAATCTTGTGCAGAATAAGCTTCCCATAGATCGTCAAGCTGACGTTCAATAATAGAGGAATATTGGCCAATTTTATCGCCTTGCAAATGAATATTGGCATAGGGCACTGTTTTGCCATCGGCCTGCGATAAAAACGCAATCGATACGTTTGAGTTCGCCATCCAATTCCCGAACAGCGTTTCGCCTAAATCTGTTTCATGGTACGAGCGGAAAAAACCATTATCTGAATAACGCTGAACGTAATTTGGCTCAAAGCTGGTGTCGCCTATTTTGATAACAGCCGAATCTATCCCAATATTGTTACTTGCATAACTTGTGCCTGGGTGCTCTACAGCTACGTTGTTCACTAACACACTGTAGTTTTCCTCACCGCGCATCACGTAATACTGTATGTTCATAATCAACTTACTCTGGCCCACCAGAGTAGCTAAATTACTTTGAGGATGCAGATTCTCAATACGCTGTTCACCGCCCGAAAACAGGCGTTCGAGGGTTACACGAAAATCAACTAAGAGATTCTGATTGTTTGAATTATGCATTTTTGTGGACACTCGGTAAGCACCGAAGGCCCCTACATCGGTTTCACAATATGGTACATCTTGCGCACTCGATGACGCTGAGTGTATTAGGCCGGTTACAGCTAGTGCGGCATATAGACGGGGATATTTTAAACGTAGCTTCATAAGCGCCTCAAACTCTGAATCCACCCTGAATAGGTGGTTTCATAAACATAGTTTTAGTTAAAGGCTCTGTAAATAGGTAGTGCTAATTAAATGCCCTCACCAAAACCATGCTGCCGCCACGCTTCATAGCTTACCAGCGCCACCGAATTCGAGAGGTTTAGCGAACGATTGTTCGGCATCATTGGAATGCGCAGGCGCTGTTCTTGTGGAATTTGTGCCATCACTTCCGGTGCTAAACCGGCGGTTTCCGAGCCGAACAACAAAACATCACCGGCTTGAAATTGCACATCAGCATAGCCTCGAGTGCCTTTGGTGGTGATCGCATAAATAGTGTGGCCGACAAACTTCTGCGCAAAAGCAGTGAAATCCGGATAACGCTCAACTTGGCTTAAATCATGATAATCCAAACCTGCACGGCGAAGCTTTTTCTCTTCGAAATCAAAGCCCAATGGTTCTATCAAGTGCAATCGGCAACCGTTGTTAGCAGCGAGGCGAATCACATTCCCGGTATTTGCCGGCATCACTGGATTAAACAATACAATGTGGAACATCTACCGCGTCCTTTATTTTGCGCGCAAAAATTGCAGAATATGTTTCATCGCTTTTTCGCGAATAACATCGCTTTCCACTAATATTTCATGGCGCGCGCCTTCAACTTTAATCAGTTTACTCGCCTTGTTATTTTGCCTATCGACAAACTCTTGTTGCGGTTTTGGTGCCACCACCCGATCTTGAGTGCCTTGTAATACCAACGCTGGAATCTTAACGCGATGTGCATTCAGTACTACTTGTCGAGCCGCCAATATGGCTTCGGCTACCCAATAATTCGTGGGGCCGCCTACCTTTATTGTTTCCATATCATCATACATTTGGCTAAACCATGAATACCGGTTTTCACTTTGCGTGAGCAGGTTTTCGGCAAACGGAAGCAGCACATAATCCCCGGTTGTTGGCGCATACCAAGGCCGCTTGGGGGTAATAATACTATTCATAAAGGCTAAAAATTTGGTAAGCGGCTTGGCCACCCAAAAAGGGAACGGCCTTGTTTGAATACCAAACATTGGCGCGCAAAAAACTATTTTTTTGAACGGGTTAAATGGAAACTCATCACTACCGGCGAACTGCTGTAAGTATTGCGCAGTAATAGCACCACCCATGGAGTGAGATAAAATATAAGCGGGTGCATTCCCAATACGTGGCTCTAACAGTTTCACCCACTCGGCGAAATCACGTGCATACTCGGAAAAGTTGTTGATATGGCCATGCTGGTGGTGATGCGTTAAGCGCGAGGAATGGCCTTGACCACGGTGATCAATCATTGCAACCGAATATCCAGCGGCTACAAGTTCTAACGTGATTTCTTGATACTTTAAATACGATTCAATTCGGCCCGGAGAAATAACAACCCAGCCTCGATTCGGCTCAGGGGTCTGATCACCTGATTTTGCTAAACTCGCTACAAACTGATCGGTTGGGTCGTTTAGCGGGTCCAGAACTGTTGAAGGGTTGGCTTCTTCAGGAAGCGCTTTGTTCTCAAATAGCGCATAACGAATTTCGTGGCCATCGCAACTACGAAATTCGCCGTGCTCGGCATAGCGATAAAATTCATAAAGATCTTCGCGGGCCCACTCAAGCCAAGCACTATCGCTATCATCTGGGCGGCGATTTAATACCGCAAGTGCATATTTACTGGCCATTTCGCTCATGCGTTATCCCTGTGAAATCTAATAAACTAAATATTTCCCCCTCGTTCTGGGGATGTTTTAGCTATTCTAGCGCGGATTTTTCACAAGGATAAGTGATTAATTTGCGATGGGCAGGCTCACGGTAACCGCAAGGCCTCCGGCTGGATGATTTATAGCTTTAATATGGCCATCAAGCACAGCTGTAGCACGTTGGCAGAGCGCCAAACCTAAACCAACACCGGCACCATGATGGCGCGAGGGATCACCGCGAAAGAAAGGTTCGAACATTTTGCTGAGCTTATCTTCGGGTACACCCGGGCCTTCATCATGCACGGTTATTGCTAACCATCCGTTTTGCTCTTCCGCGTGAACCGATACCGAACCATTCTCTGGCCCATACTGGAAGCCATTACGCACTAAATTTTCCAACACTAGGCGCAACAACACACCATCGGTTTCAAGCTCGGGGATATCTTTCTCAGGTAACTGCAACCGCCCATCCCAACTTTCTTGGTCTTTGCCATATTGCAAAAAGTATAAATCACTACGCAGCTCTTCTAACATAGCCGAGATATCAACTGGACCTTTTACCAATTTATCAAGGCCATTCTCTAAGCGCGAGAGCCATAAAATACTATCAATAATGGAACCAAGCCGGTAAATATCTTTATTCAATTGCACGTAGTTACGGTCGGCCTTTAGCGCTTCGGTTTCCATTAAATCGAGCGCTACTTGCAAACGCGCCAGTGGCGAACGCAACTCATGAGAAACATCGCTTAACAATCTACGTTGTGCATCACGAGAATTGGCTAATTCAATAGCGGTTGAACGCATGGTGCGAGCTAGCTCACCAAGCTCATCTTTACGTTTCGGTAGGCGAGCAAGATTCGGTTTCGCCGAACCTGCGGCAATTTCTCGGGTAGCGTTTCGCAATTGTTTTAGTGGGCGAACAAACCACCAACCAAGAATTAGCGCACCTAGAAATGAAGCCGCGAACGAGAGCAGAATTAAGCGCGGCATCCAATCTTGATCTTCGTTTGCAACCAAAGCAGCCAACTCATCATCGGTTGCAGAACGACTCATAACCACTCTTCCAGCACTGCTATCAAGCGGGCCTGCAAACGTTCGCTCAGCAACGATAACTTGCATAGGTTCATTGTTTTGCAAAATGTTAAACGCCGCGCCTACTTCGGTTTGGCCCATTCCCGGCGTGTATTCAATGTCCGTATTTTCGGGGCTATCTACGGCCACCACCCGGTAATCGCCCACGAGCAAACGCCCAGGCTGAATCATTCCTACACTCGAGGAATGATTCAAAATTGGCGCAAGTGCACGTTGGAAATCTGCCGCCATGGGGGCGGGCCCCGGCGGGCGTGATAAATAAAGTACTACGGAAAATGCAGCGATCGCCGTAAGTAAAATCAAGGCCCAGAATATCGCCAATAATCGAATCGTTAACGATTGATACCATTGCGTACGGCGTTGGAGCATTCTCTAATTTTCCAAAATTTCTGGTTCCATTACGCGGTATCCACGCCCTCGCACCGTTTGAATACGATCAGGGTGGGCCGGTAATTTTTTCCGTACATTACTAATATGCACATCAAGCGAGCGATCAAATGGCCCGAGTTGGCGGCCTAAAACATGATTAGAGAGGCTTTCTTTGGTAACCAACTGCCCGTGATGCGTTACTAACTGACGAAGTACTTCAAATTCCGTAGGTGTGAGTGTTAACTTCTCACCATCACAAGTTGCTACCGCGTTCACGGTATCTAACTCGAAGCCAGCGAAGCGAATACTTTCCACTACCGCCGATGCATCACTACCTTTACTGCGGCGCAACAATGCTTTTACGCGGGCAATGAGCTCTCGAGGATAAAAAGGCTTCGGCAAATAATCATCGGCACCTAGCTCTAAGCCCACAACACGATCTACATCATCGCCACGCGCTGTTAGCATAAGCACTGGCGTTTCAATGCCACTTTGGCGAAGATGTTTCAGTACCTGCAAACCATCCATCTCTGGCAACATAATATCAAGCAAGATTAAGGCAAAAGAGCCCTCGCTTGCAGTATCTAAGCCAGTTTTGCCGTCCTCTACTGCGGTAAGACGAATACCCTCTCTGGCGAACACATCGGTGAGCATTGCGCCTAAATCAGCATCATCATCTATCAACAGAACATGAACCACAATTTACCTTCCTTTCGTAATGTTTACGATATTCGGCTGCGCTGCGTTGCAGCCACAAACCTTGAAAATGGAAACGATCTTTACAATCTTTACATTTCCACAATCTACCCTTTACACAGGGAGAAGCGAGCACCTTTGCATTCCCTTTACAGTATCGCTACCTCATAATACGCCAAGCATTCCCCAGCCCATAAGAGGATTTACTCAAAAGCTAAATTTCCGGGTTAATTACCTCGTTTATTCAATTTTCGAGTTAACGTGTTTCTCCCCCAACCCAAACGCTCCGCCGCCTGCTGCCGATGGCCATTCGTTTGTGCTAACGCGGCATCTATTGCCAGATCCTCAATTTCTGCCAGTAACACCGAACACCGCTCGTTATCGCTGCCATCAAGGGCCTTCAATAACTCGTTTTGTAAGCTTTCACGCCAACTACGCGCTACTCCCGAACTCCTCGGTTCTGCGGCATCTAAGCTCTGAACGGGTGCATGGCGTTGCGTTAGAGTATCGGTATGTTCTGCGGTATTTTGCTGTAAATCTGCAGGCAGCTCATCAATATCAACAACATCGCCACTTGCCATCACGGTTATCCAGCGGCAGGTGTTCTCCAACTGCCTAACGTTACCCGGCCATAAAGCACTTTGCAGTTGAACCATAGCTGCATGGGTTAAACGCTTTTTCGGCATTTGTAGTTCTTTGGCAGCGGCCGCTAAGAAATGTTCCGCGAGCGCTGGAATATCGCTTCGCCGTTCATGTAAAGCTGGGAGCTGTAGATGGATAACATTCAAACGGTGGTAGAGATCTTCACGAAAACTGCCTTCATCAATAGCCTTGCGCAAATCAATATGGGTGGCTGCGATAACCCGAACATTTACAGTTACCAACTGGTGGCTGCCAACCGGATAAAACTGCCCCTCCGCCAATGCTCGCAGTAAGCGCGTTTGCACGGCAAGTGGCATATCGCCAATTTCATCGAGGAACAGGGTGCCGCCATCAGCTTGTTGAAAACGGCCCGCGCGTCGGCTTTGGGCGCCGGTAAACGCGCCTTTCTCGTGACCAAACAACTCCGATTCAATCAACTCTCCGGGAATAGCCGCCATGTTCAAAGCTACAAAAGGTTGTTCGGCTCGCGGGCTATGATCGTGTAAGGCTTTCGCCACCAACTCTTTACCCGTGCCTGATTCACCCGTTAACAACACCGAAACGCTAGAACGTGAAAGCCGACCAATGGCCCGAAACACTTCTTGCATAGCCGCCGATTCACCAATAATGCCGGTGTCGTTGTCCGCGTCGTCTGGCACTTTTTCCGAATTCGATACCTGTTCGCTATGCTTCGGTTTCGTAGCGCGCTCCGCAATCGCTACCACTTCATCAAGATCAAACGGCTTAGGGATATACTCAAAGGCACCACCCTTGAATGCTTTTACCGCACTTTCCAAATCCGAGTGCGCTGTCATTACGATCACCGGCATATCCGAAAATTGCTGCTGAATTTCTTGTAATACTTGCATGCCATCCATGCCCGGCATACGCACATCGGTAAGCACTAACGCTGGCTTCTGCGCACCGCACTCTGTTAAAGCTTCTAAGAAAAATTTTGGCTCGGAGAATAATCGCGGTTGCCAGCCGGCACCTTTAAATGCACGCTCCAACACCCAGCGAATCGAGCTATCGTCGTCGAGAATCCAAACCGTTCGTATCATCCCTGCTCTCCCGTTTTGCTGGCGTCATCAAGATAGGGGAGCACTACCGTAAACTCGGTATGTCCAGGCCGGCTGCTTACTTCTATTTTTCCCGCATGCTGATGGATTAGCGATTGTGCAATCGAAAGGCCAAGCCCCGTTCCGCCTTCACGGCCAGTGACCAGAGGATAGAACAGCGTATCTTTCAACTCACCGGGAACCCCTGGGCCATTATCTTGCACACAAATTAGCGCACATTGGCGATAGCGTTTTCCATAAATCGTTTCTTGATGGCTAACGCGCGTGCGCACCACAAGTTGGCGTTCGCCATCTTGATGCGCAAGCGCATCAAGAGAATTACTGAGCAAATTCAAAAACACCTGCTCAATCTGATCAGCACTTATAAATAAATCGGGTAAGCTCGGATCGTAATCCTTCGCAACACTGAGATTTTCTGGCTTATTCACTGAAATAACGTCCAGCACACGCTGCAATACTGCATGAATATTTTGATAACTTCGAGCACTCGGGCGGTTCGGGCCAAGCAACCTATCGACCAAATTTCGCAACCTATCTGACTGCGCCATAATCAACTGCGTAAACTCACGTTGTTCCGGCGCTTCCAACTCAGCATTTAATAGTTGAGCGGCGCCGCGAATGCCGCCTAAGGGGTTTTTAATCTCATGAGCTAAGCCACGTACTAATTGTTGCGCCGCTTCGCGCTGATGCTGTTGCGCTTGCTCTTGATTGATGCGGCGAATGAGGTCAACTTGCCGCAACTCGATCAAAATCGCCGTATCTAAACCTGCAAAAGCTGCAATAGATGCATTCAATTCAATAGCTATGGATTTACCATCATGAAACACCCAACTCACATCACTATCGGAAATGCTTTGCTGGTTGAGTGCGATATTTCTTAATAAGGTGAGATCAAAACTGCTGTAGCGCAAATGGCTATCAAGTGGGGCACCGAGCAAACGCCGTGAGCTGCCTGAAAAAATAGCATCAGCTGCCGCATTGGCGAAACACACATGAAGATTTTTATCGAGCACCAATACTGCACTGGTGAGCTGATCGACAAGCTCTTGGTTAATGCTTTCATGCAATACAGGATTTGCAGCCGACATAAGAACCTCAGTGATATTGTCATAGCGCACCGAGAATTTTTAGGTGCAATAAGAGAGTTTGCACCAGAATGGTGCGCTGCGCAATGAGAACCCTCAAATACGCAGCGCCTATTCATACTTCCTAAGCTAGGTTAGCAAGAATAGTACATATCAAACTCAATCGGGTGCGTTGTCATCATTAGCTTCTCAACTTCTTTCCGCTTAAGGCTAATGTAAGCATCGATCATATCGTCGCTCATTACGCCACCAGCAGTTAAGAAATCACGATCTTTATCTAATGCATCTAACGCCATACCTAGCGAGCTTGCTACCGTTGGAATTTCTTTTGCTTCTTCTGGTGGTAAATCATACAAATCTTTATCCATAGCATCGCCAGGATGAATTTTGTTCTGAATACCATCAAGGCCAGCCATCAACAATGCAGTAAATGCAAAGTAAGGGTTCGCAATTGGATCAGGGAAACGTGCTTCGATACGGCGGCCTTTCGGGTTTGAAACCAAAGGAATACGAATCGATGCAGAACGGTTACGCGCTGAATACGCCAACATTACCGGCGCTTCAAAACCTGGTACTAAACGCTTATAAGAGTTTGTGCCTGGATTGGTAAACGCGTTGATTGCCCGCGCGTGCTTAATGATACCGCCAATGTAATAAAGCGCGGTTTCAGAAAGGCCACCATATTTATCACCGGCAAACAGGTTCTTACCATCTTTGGCTAAGCTCATGTGCACGTGCATGCCTGAACCGTTATCGCCTACTAAAGGTTTCGGCATAAAAGTAGCAGTTTTGCCATACGCGTGAGCAACATTGTGAACCACATATTTGAAGATTTGCAGTTCATCCGCTTTGTTTACCAAGGTATTGAATCGGCATGCAATTTCGTTTTGGCCTGCGGTAGCAACTTCATGGTGATGCGCTTCAACAACCAAGCCCATTTCTTCCATTACTTCACACATTTCACTACGAATTTCATGCGAAGAGTCTACCGGTGGCACTGGGAAGTAGCCGCCTTTCACACCTGGGCGGTGGCCTTTGTTGCCGCCTTCATATTCAGTGCCAGAATTCCATTTCGCTTCGATATCATCGATTTTATAGAACGAACCGCTCATATCGGTATTGAAACGCACATCATCAAATAAGAAGAACTCTGGCTCTGGGCCCATTAACGCGGTATCAGCAATGCCGGTAGACGTTAAATATTCTTCTGCGCGGCGGGCAATCGAGCGCGGGTCGCGGTCATAACCTTGGCGTGTATCGGGTTCTAAAATTGAACAGCGAACGATTAACGTTGGAATTTCAGAGAATGGGTCCATTACTGCTGTTTCAGTATCTGGGCTCAGAACCATATCTGATTCGTTAATTCCTTTCCAACCAGCAATTGATGAACCATCAAACATTTTGCCATCTTCAAAGAAATCTTCGTCGATTTGCGAAACCGGAATGGTTACATGCTGCTCTTTACCTTTAGTATCAGTAAAGCGCATATCAACAAAACGCACTTCGTTTTCTTCAATTAAATCCATCACCGCTTTAATAGACATTACTTGCCTCCGGGTTAGTGTGCTGCGAATACAAAACGTATTACTTAAAAAATTAATCTTATGGCTGAAACATGTAGCAAAGCTTGTGCCAATATCGCAACACAATCCTTAACTTCATGTTTTTCTATAAAAAAATAACCATACGGATACCTTGTAGCGGTTTCCTTAAAGCATTAAACCGATAGATATCAGCTAAGCGCACCAAATCGCACCAAAATAGTGCGAAACTTATTTGCGCCGCAAAAAAAACGCACCATTACGGTGCGTTTCGTGTTTAATCCAAGCTCAATAGATAATCAATGAGCTGGTTATAATCATCTTGGTTCTGAATATCTTCGGGCAATGGATTTTTCACTAAATAACGGCCATTAACCACTACCGAGGGAACGCCTGGTATTTCGTTGCTCTGCATTTCATTAAAGGTTTGTTCCATAATACCAACGATGCTGGGGCTATCCGCCAACTCGAAAATGGCTTCTTCATCTAAACCCTGTTGTTGGAAGAACGCAGACAAATCAGAGAAATCGGGTAAATCAGGTGCTTGGCTTTGATAAAACGCTAACATTTCAGTACCCACATCACGGCCAGCTACTTCACTAGCAGCATGGTAAATGCGCGCATCTAACGCCCAACGCTCGTTAAACACCGCGTGGCGGCGAACCACTGGTGTTTCTGGAAATGCTTCCTTTACACCTAAAACAATTGGTTCAAAACGCTGGCATGCTGGGCAACCGGCCCAAAAGTACTCAACAATAAAAGGCTCTGAGCGATCGGTTTGCACCGGATTTTCCAAAACACGGAAATAATCACCTTCGGCAAACGTACGTGATTCAGCCGTAGCATTAGCTCCCGATCCCTCAGTAGTATTGTTTGGTGCAGGGGCTTCACCACCACACGCAGAAATGGCAAATATAGCCACACCCGCAAGTAAAGCAGTGCGCACTGTGTGGAATAAACCTCGTTCTGTCATAAATACTTCCTATGATTAATTAACTAAAAAATTTATTTTGTACACATTAGAGCCACAGCATAGCGTTCCTGCTATAAAAAACGTAGTTTTTTCGTTAAATATGGCCCTGCTTTCCATTCGGTGCTTTTTTATTCAGTGAAATCAGCGTATGATCCGCCACCCTATGGCCCGATGGCCTTCACCACAGGTTAAAATACAGTTTTATGTCTAAAGCTATTGAAAAAATTCGCAATATCGCAATTATCGCGCACGTTGACCATGGTAAAACTACGTTGGTTGATAAGCTTCTGCAACAATCTGGCACTTTAGAGAGCCGGGGCGAACAGCAAGAACGTATCATGGATTCGAACGATCTTGAAAAAGAGCGCGGAATTACCATTCTCGCAAAAAACACTGCAATCAACTGGGGCGATTACCACATCAACATCCTGGACACTCCAGGACACGCTGATTTCGGCGGTGAAGTAGAGCGCGTACTTTCAATGGCCGATTCTGTATTGCTTTTGGTTGATGCCGTAGATGGCCCGATGCCACAAACTCGCTTCGTAACGCAAAAAGCGTTCTCACACGGTTTGCATCCTATTTTGGTTGTGAACAAAGTTGACCGCCCCGGCGCACGTGTTGATTGGGTTGTGGATCAAATCTTCGATTTGTTCGTAAACCTTGGCGCTACCGACGAGCAGTTAGATTTCCCAATCGTTTACGCTTCTGCGTTAAACGGTTTTGCCTCACTTGATTCTGAAGTGAAAAGCGGCAACATGGACCCGTTGTTTGAAACCATCGTGCGCGAAGTTGCGCCACCGGTTGCCGAAATTGATGGCACGCTACAATTACAAATTTCACAGCTTGATTACTCAAGCTACCTTGGCGTTATCGGTATTGGCCGAATTCGCCGTGGTACCGTGCGCCCGAACCAACAAGTAACCGTTGTAGGTGCTGATGGTTCTACGCGTAGTGGTAAAATTGGTAAAGTATTTGGTTATTTAGGTTTGGATCGCATGGAAGTTGATTCTTCGCATGCAGGTGATATTTGTGCAATTACCGGTTTAGGTGAATTAAAAATCTCCGATACCGTTTGTGCAGTTGGCCATAACGATCCATTGCCACCACTTACCGTTGATGAACCAACGGTAACCATGACATTCCAAGTAAACACCTCGCCGTTTGCTGGTAAAGAAGGTAAGTATGTTACTTCTCGCCAGATTCTTGAACGTTTACAAAAAGAATTAGTTCACAACGTTGCGTTGCGTGTTGAAGAAACGGCTGACCCGGATAAATTCCGTGTATCAGGCCGTGGTGAATTGCACTTAGGTGTATTGATCGAAAACATGCGCCGTGAAGGTTTTGAATTAGCGGTTTCGCGTCCTGAAGTTATCATCAAGTATGAAAACGACGTAAAAATGGAACCCTATGAAACCTTAACCGTTGATGTTGAAGAACAGCATCAGGGTTCTGTAATGGAAGCGTTAGGCCTGCGTAAAGCAGAAATGACCGATATGCAGCAAGATGGCAAAGGCCGTACGCGTATCGATTTCATCGTTCCTAGCCGTGGCTTAATTGGTTTCCAAACTGAGTTCATGACACTCACTTCAGGTACTGGTTTGGTATACCACGCATTTGATCATTACGGCCCGCACAAAGGTGGCAAAATTGGCCAACGTGTTAACGGTGTATTGATTTCAAACGCGCAAGGTAAAGCATTGGCATACGCCCTGTTCAACATTCAAGAACGTGGCCGTTTGTTCGCTTCGCACGCTGATGAAGTTTATGAAGGCCAAATCATTGGTATTCATAATCGTTCAAACGATTTAACCGTAAACTGTTTGAAAGGTAAGCAGCTTACGAACATTCGTGCAGCGGGTACCGATGAAGCGTTAACGCTTACGCCACCAATCAGAATGTCGCTTGAGCGCGCGCTTGAGTTCATCGATAACGATGAATTGGTAGAAGTAACGCCAAAGTCAATTCGTGTTCGCAAGAAATTCCTAACCGAGAATGAGCGTAAGCGCCATTCACGTACAGGTGGCGAAGAAGCGTAAGCTTCTTCTCTGGCGAACGGAGCGTAAGCTTTCTTTGGGAAGGTTGAGACTTCGTTAAAGCAGTAAACGCAAAAGCCCCAGCTTGTTTCCAAGCTGGGGCTTTTTAATGTCGGGCTAATACCGCCAAATCACTTTACGGTAAAATCACACCGTAAATCACTGCAAAGAAATGCACCACACTAGCCGCTAATACGAATACATGCCAAATCGCATGGTGGTACACCATTTGTTTACGCACATAAAAGATAACGCCAAAGGAATACAGCAAACCACCTGCGAGCAGCAGCGAGAGGCCAATCGTGTTTACATGCTCAAGCATCGGCTTCACCGCTACCAAAGCCATCCAGCCTAGCCCTAGATATAGGGTTAACGATAGCCACTTAATACGCTCTTTCTTCATGGTTTCTAGGAATACACCACCAATCGCGATGCTCCAGATAATAATAAAGAGCGGCCAGCCCCAAGATTCACGCAGATTCACGAGTAAGAACGGTGTGTATGTGCCTGCTATCAATAGGAAAATAGCCGCATGATCCATGAGCTGGAAGAATCGTTTAGCGCGCTCGTTGGTAATGGCGTGATAAAGCGTAGAGGCGGAATATAACAAGATGATGGAGGCACCGTAGATAGATACGCTCACAATATGCCATACATCGCCATATTCTACGGAGAGCCACAGCATCACGATTAAGCCCACAATACCTAGTATGGCGCCGAAGCCGTGGCTTACGGCATTCGCTATTTCTTCACCTAGCGAGTAGTTCTTCGCGGAACTCATATACACCTCATTTACATCAAATCGGTAAATTCATTAGGTTACTATTAAAACACATTCAGCGAACACGTGTAAGCTTAATTATTCACAGAAGATCCGTAAACCGCCATAATAAATTGAATGTGAGATCTAGGTTCACTGACCTTATGTCCAAATGCGTGAACCTCTCGCCGAACATGGCCTGTATTTAAATGATGTACCCATCTACCACGCCTCAATACTATTCGTTGTTTGCGGGTTGTTGCAAGTGTGTTAGATGGAAAAATCACTGCAATTCTGCTCTATATATTTTATGCAGAGGATCTGCGCTTACCTAGCCGAACAGCTACATAGGGTTAGCCTCAATACGACAGACTTAACTATGCAATGTAAAGTTATGATTATAGTCTATGATTACAGAAAACAACGAGAACCAAAGTTTATGCCATATTGTCACACTGCATTTCAAAATGTACCGCCAGACCAAGTGGAAGAAATCCTGTCCACTTTAACCAAGGAGCAATTTATTGGAGGTCGTGCTGCCTATATATTAGACGATGGGAGCTATTCAATTGATGCGGGGCAAAACGACATACGCGCCATTTACTATGCCGAAGAGTCGACCATAAAATTCTTCTGTCGATATGAACGAGAAATCGCATTCTACGACAAAAAACTCAAATTTTTTGCGGAAAATCACAGTATTCATACAACCCTCTAACTAACCTCACCTAAATATTGAAGAACAGATCTTTCTTGAGGCCGAAAACTGTCCATAGCCAGCTCCGGCAAGCTTTACTATGATGGTAAGAAAGATTTCATAATCCACCAAGCCGAAACGCGACTAAGGATACGACATGGTGACTAGTAATTTTGGCGTACTTGAACTAGCCGAAAAAGTTCAGCGTGATAACTAGATTGGGGCGCTATGCCAAGAGCTATTGCGTTAAGAGTCGACGCTTTATGGGAAAAGTGCTCTTTGTCCTGAATGCATTGAACGTATTATGCCTGATGGAAAAAAAACTTGGTCAATGACGAAATGGAAAATTTATTGAAGTAGCTTGCGTTGAGTGACTCCGATTGAGTGTGTGAGAAGCAACCCAACACCACTCATTAGTTAAGCGGTAGGCCTAGATCTCTCTTTAAGAAGTGTCTATGGATACAGGTTCCGAGTTCCTCTATAACTGTTTCATTTGGTGTAGCCTAATGTGGCGGATTATGGCGTACTGGATTTTGGAGTAAATTTATCACGAGGCATACTGATCTTGGGTAAGTACTATTGTTTATTAAGCCAACTGTAATGGCTAGTCGGCTACAAGGAATTTTATATGGGAAGGTCAGATTTCGAGAGTCAGCAATATAAACTGTACCTTGAATCCCCCTATTTATCCCACTTGTCAAATGAAGAGCTCTTCGAAAGGGAAAGGCATCTAATGGAGGCTTGGACGACCTTGGGCACTCAAGGGAAAATATCATTCGGTAAGCCTGAAAAGCATCGAGGAAATTTTAGGTTAATTGTTAGTCTTATGCACACTAATTTTGAGAGTGCTATTCGAGGTTACCCAAAGGCGCCAAAGTGGGTTGATGCCGCTTTGCCGAAAACTAAAAATATAAACCAGAATAGACTTCAGAGGATGAATGCTCTTTTGAGTAGATACGAAAGTTGCCTGTTTAAGTTTGGTCAGAGGGAGTTTCTTGAGCAATTATCTTTTAAAGTTTCTTTGGCTAGTTCATTTGACGATAAATCATTACACCCTGCCCAGCGTGATAATGAATTGAGCAGAGCCTATAAGCCGCATCCTAGTCTAGGTACCTCGCCATTTAACAGGGGCTCATATGAGAAACCGATTATGGAACGATATCGTGTAGATGCTAGTTTTGACTACTACGTTTTTTGTTTGTCGAGAAGAGCAGATTTGCGAATGTTTGGGGATTTTGGCGCTGACGCAGTATTAATTATTAAGAATAAGCAAGCTTTACAGCAGGGGCTCAAGCGTAAGCTAGAGAAAGAACTCAAATTATCGAGAATACTGAGCGCCCCTGTCTCTTATTATGACGATATTCGCGATGCACCTTCAGGACTAGAGCCTCCCGAGCTCGCTAAGCATTTCAGATTTTTTTATCAACAAGAGTATAGAATCGCTTTTATACCTCAAATATCAGGAGCTCGCCTTAATGAACACTTCTTTTTTGAGTTACCCGAACTTCGTGAATCGACTGAGCTAGTGATATTCTAATAAAAACCTACATACTAGCGACTATTCCTGACTTAGAGGTTTGGGGACTATAAACTAGTTGATGCTCCAGCTAGTCAAGAGGTACTTATATCTCTCGTGGGTTAGCAATTAAAAGTCTTGCTCACAATGTGTCATACCCATGTATTTCTATGGAGCTTCTTTTATTTAGATGCCTGTAAATATGATGTCATTTGTGGTGTTTTATTATTTAAGCTAAACCTTATAAAACGCGATCTTTGTATAGCGAAAAAGTAGAGGATGGACTTTGAAGCCCCCTATGAAGGCAAAAAATCAAATGGAATTTACGATTATTTAAGCCTTGCTTCCGATACTAAGCACCAAGGAGCTGAGGCAGTTAAAGATAGTAAGTCTGACGATGCTTGGTACTTTTTTTACCAGCGACAAGCAGCTTACGCGAAGTATGCTAATTCGATTTTCAGTATGCCCACAGAGAAGCAAGCTCTATCGCTAATCTCTAGTGTCAATAAATCACTTGGCAATGTTCTTCGGAATGAGGATAAGTATAGGCTGGCTCCTCGCCACATTATCTATTGGTATGCTTGGAGGGAAGTGTCTCGCCGAGCTAATAAGTCCATGAAAACGAGCCTAAACTCGTATTTCAATCGTTGTAAATTCGAAGGTACTCAACTTGCGAATGCTCAGCGATTGGTTACAGATGAGTCGAGAGGATACCCAGACTTTTCGAGAATCCAAGCTGTTATTTCTGGGTGGAGCTAGTGTATGCGTAACATGCAGAAAGCGCAGTTAGTTAATGCGGTGTCTCAAGTGTGGACACCTGATCAGTTAGCAGGTCAGTGTATCGCTGTTAATATGAAGTGCTTGGATACTGCAAAAAACATCTTTGAGGGGGATATTGAGTTAGTGCTTGGAAGGGTGATAATTAGCGAAGATGAAATTTTCTCGTTCGAGCCCGACGTTG
Organism: Aliidiomarina shirensis; assembly: GCF_003987345.1. GTDB lineage: Bacteria > Pseudomonadota > Gammaproteobacteria > Enterobacterales > Alteromonadaceae > Aliidiomarina > Aliidiomarina shirensis. Next base: position 289,964 of record NZ_PIPP01000003.1, read on the forward strand.
TAAGACACCATCATGGGGACGATCGTCCCCGAGTAAATGTACACTGCTGGCTCCGCTGTCCTTCTGATGAGTTCATTATTGATCTGACGCTAGTTCCTACGCTTCGAGACAAAAACGGATTCGATGATAGCTTTATTCCTGAGGGCTATGTTTTTCTGAGTGGACGGTCTGGTGAGCAACTGGGAATTTCTCATGTTGCTGTGCTTTCAGGTCAAGCGGCTTATGATTACGTGCACGCGCATTTTGTACGCTGAGGCGTGGCGCAAAGGTTATATCAAGCAGGCTCAGTCAAGTCGTCATGATCTTCACAAGTGATGTCGTTTTTTAAGGTATTCGCGAGCGTTTCAGCGGTTGAATAGCCCTGAATATTCACTTGGTTCACTGCTTCTTGTTTAAACGCAGTGGAATAACGAACACGTTTACTCATGACTTCCTCTGATGGTCATATTGAAATTTTTAACATAAAAGGTGTCTATAAATCTCAGGCCTTACCAGTTGTCATAAAGTTCAGGGAAGGGCTGGACAAGTACAGGCTATTACGTGCTTCCATGTCGGATTGGCATTCGGTTTGGCAAAGCAACCAAAATAGCCACATAAGGATTATCGCTAGAATCCCGATCGTTGGGATGACGAAAATATCGTACTTATCAAGAAGCCATTGCTTCCTCTGGCTAGGCTTAATGAGATGCTGATAGTGATGAAGTATGGATTGCAGATTGCGATACCTTTCATACTTGCTCTTAAAAACACTTGGCCCAATGAGAGCGGTAGCGAATGTTCCTGAAGTATTATTTGTGTCCACTCTGAATTTATCGTAAATCTCTCTAAGCTCTTTCTCCGCGTTTAAATGAGCATCTAGTTGCTTTGTTAAGCGGGTTGCTTTGTAGTTTCTATTCGCTTTATCTCGATTTATCGCAGCCAAGTAGAGTGCGCCGCTGCATAATAGTGAAACTGTGACAACAATTAATAAGCGGACGGTGTTGGTAGGAGTTGCTTCGACCCCTAGGATGCCAAGTTGAGCTAGAAAAGCTTCACCAAAGACAAAAATCTGGATGATGCTCAATGCTGATATGGAAAAAAATGCTCGCTTCATTGATATGGTGGCATGTCCTTGCCAATCTGAAAATAATGAGCCAAGGTCATTAATGTATGGGTTACCAAGGACGCCTTCCATAGTTCTCCTGTAGCTGTCCAATGTGTGTTCGGCGTCATTAGCTTTAATGTAGTCCTTAAAGTCACTGTTTAGCTGTGTTTTCTCTCTCTCATTCATTTTGAGTAGCCCACCTTGTCCGTATAATCTTTTAGTTCGGTTCCGAAATGTATCTTTAGACCAGCTGCATTGATATGTTAAGAGCGCAATTAAGGCTGCGCAAGTATTACAAAAAAGTGGCACAGTTCGCACGAATTCAATTTGAGTAATGTTCAGTACAATAAATGGTTTACGAGCTTCATTCGTGAATCGAGGGTTCTAAGCGTCAGTTTCAGAGCAGCCGCATCATTGATCCACGCCTGACCCTCACCCTCGGGAAAAATTGAGCCTTACATTGGGTCCCAAAGAGTTTTTTTAATTCAACCTTAAACGGATTCCATCAACTCCTATGTAAAGCGAGCTATCACCTCCTCTACTTAGCTTCGAGTATAGAACCAAGTTTCTCGTACCATTTTCTTATCATGCATCACCTGCTCATATTACGTCCTAAGTTTATTAACTGGATTGAATAAGCTAGCATAGTAACTCTGTGTTCCTGTAAGCAATTGCGTGTAAATAGCGCTTTTATGGCAAAAATCGCTGTGTGCGTTTTAGTTAAGAATAGCGTTGAATTCTTTCAAGAGGCACAGGCTTTAAATAAAGTGAATCCTATGAAACACGCAGAATGAAACGAAATAATAGTGCCAATGCTGCCAACTCTTGCCTGCCTATCAATTTAATGGAAATCTTACCGATGTTATGCTTCCATTCTTTGGGGAGAGGTCACCTATGGCCTCATTTTTAAGGAGAAACTGAACTTGTTTAATCTTTTGATTTCTGGAGCCCAAGACACTTGGGAGGTAAATCCGACTAAGTTCTCAAGGGAAAGAATGGTTAGTAGGTATGAATATACAGTCCATGAATTAGCTGACCGCTATGGCGAGTTAACAGAAGAAAATATTGGGAAGCTTAAGAGCTACCCATGTGTTTTTGGATATGAGGGGATGGATGGTTTCTTTCGTATCGGCTACATCATAGATATCCGTATAAGAAGCAAGGAAGTTACCCTTTCCTACGAATTTGATCCGTTAATTCAGCCGCTACCTATGCAAAAATTAATTGAAAATAGGTTGGCATTCGATATCACGGATGAGTTTGAATTTAACCGCACGCATTGGGCACTAAAAGACGTTGATTTATTTCCGGAGTTAGTGCGGTGTGGCTTTATAACCCAAGAGTTGGCTAATGCCGCTACTAAACACAAGATGTCTTCATCCATTCTAGTACCGAGACATTCTTTAGTTCAGGGAAGCGTCTTTATAGTCCATGGCCATGATGAACTTTCCAAAACAGAAACTGCTAGGTTTGTTGAATCCCTAGGGCTCAATGCTGTCATTCTCCATGAACAAATCAATAGTAGTCAGACAATTATTGAAAAATTTGAGAAGCATGCTTCTGAGGCCGCATTTGCAATCGTATTGCTAACACCCGATGATGTCGGATATCCAAAGGATAGCCCAAACACCCCTAAATATCGGGCACGGCAAAATGTAATATTCGAATTGGGATACTTCTGTGCCGCTCTATCAAGGCGTAAAATTTCTGTTCTTTTTAAGCCCGGAGTGGAAGTCCCGAATGACTTCTCTGGAGTCATTTACACTCCTATGGATGACGCTGGTGGCTGGAAGCTTAATCTTGCGAGAGAAATGAAAGCGTGCGGCTTGAACGTAGATTTGAATAAAGTGCTCTAAGAGCCTAATGCAGCACTGCTCACTACAAGGGCTTGATTGCCGCATTGTCACTGGGAGGTTTGAGATTTGAGGCAGGTCGTCGTAGCAATTGAAAGTACAGGTGCCGAGGTGTCTGCCGGGCACAGGATTATTGAAATTGGCTGTGTTGAACTCATTGATGAGCAAGTCACAGATCGTCGTTTTCATGTGTACCTGAATCCAGAGCAAGAGGTTGACCCGTCTAGTATTGAAATACACGGAATAACTAATGAATTTCTTATAGATAAGCCAATCTTTAACGGCATTGTAGATGAGTTTTTGGAATTCATTGGAAACGATGAATTAGTTATATTCGATGCATCCATTGTTATCCCTTTTCTTCACAATGAAGTCCTATTATCTGAGACAGATAACAAGGAAAGGTCTTTAACCAACGATTTTGTCGATGTATTAGAAATCGGTAAAGAGAGGCATCCCGGACAAAATAACAGCCTATATAGCCTCTGTAAAAGGTATTACGTTGATACTTCTTCGACGGGGTTAACTGGGGCTCTCTTCAGATCTGAGTTAATAGCTAAGCTTCTATTAGCTTTAATAAATGAAAGTACAAAGAAAATCACCTCTGATCTCAGTAGATACGAAAAAGGTGATAACCTTGTTGTCGTGAAAACATTCTCTGAATTTGATGAAGCGATTGACGGCATAAGTAAGACTGCTCTTTGCAGGGGCGTGTCAAATCATGAGTATCCTCTTCTGCCCTCTCTATTTAGACACAACGATGTTGAGTCCGCTGATGTGCGTGAACACAACCTCATGTGGGTATTTAAAACGCATGCAAAACCACATTTACAAAGCCCCCCTGAGAACGATGTTGAATGGCTAACTATTGCACAGCACCACGGGCTTCCTACTAGGTTACTAGACTGGAGTTTAAGTCCCTTAATCGCATGCTTTTTTGCTGTTTTCACTCTTAGTAAATCAGATGGTGCAATCTATGTTTATGACATAGGCAGGTTTAAAAAAGAGGAAGAAATAGATTCCCAAAAGTTAGAGAAAATTGTTGCATTTTTCCCTTCTCATGCAACGAGAAGGGTCACGGCGCAGTCCGGGATGTTCACAATACATCCAACCAGTAATATGAAGCTGGAGTCAAAATCGATCAAGAAAATTGTAATACCCGCTGAACATAAAAGGTATTTTATGGAGAAGCTGGTGAAGTACGGTATTCATTCAGGTACTGTTTTCCCGGAGCTCGATGGTCTATCAAACTACTTACGCTACCTGAATGGATATAGGTAACTATTAACAAGCGGGCATGAGTGAACTTTATCTCACGCAGGTGTAATGCCTCAAACGTTCCTCTACACATTTAATGGTTGAGCGTTATCAAGTCTTGCAACCAACCACGAGCAACGTGTGGAAATTAACGCCCGCGATTGTGGTAGGTTTGGAGTACAAAGCAAAGACAGCTCTATAACTTGCGATTGCTAACCCCTAAACTTGGGATTCGGTTGCATCATAAACTGCCATAATGGCAACTCCTTCCCTTTGTATCCTTCGGGGATCTCAACAGCGAATACTTCGGGGTCAAGATTTGTGTCCAACGCAACGACACTTTTTTCGTATAAGGTTTGCTCTCCATACGAGATACTTATCATTGAGCTTAATTCGCCGATCATGGAAAAGATCTGCTCCTCCGGAGGGAGTTCCGGCTCGTATGAAAATCTAGCACCTAGAAATCCATCGTCATCAAACATGCCTTCAGCTTCACTCTCAACCCAAGTACCAAACCTCATAAGGTAAAAAGCTACTGACTTTTCTAAATCATCCGTAATTTCTCTATCAGAGGAGTATACTTTTACATCGCCGATGATGAAACTTGCCTCACCCTTTTTGTTAACATTCGATTCTTGGGAGCGATCAGCAAGTAACTCGATGGATAGTTTGGGCTCTGTACCTATTGTGCGATCGCCCAACAATGACATTTCGTTTTGTGCCATTGCATTTATAAAGTCAGTCACATATCGATTTTTTTGCTCAATAAGGGATTCTTTTCGCAATAGAAACCATTTGTTTTGTCGTGAAAAGTAAATTGCAAATAATAGGGGAGTATCATGTAGATCAGAGTAATTCTCAATCTTTCTTAGGTAGTCCTTTTTGAAAGGGTAAGGTGACTTTATGTTCGGGAAATGACAATTTTTCACCTCAATAAAATACTGACTTCCGTTATTGAGTATTACCTTGTAATCTGGAGCCTGAATATCCTGCTCATCAGTAAATATCTCCCCACTATCTTCCTGCTTTATAAGGCGGCAATTTCCTAATCCCCCAGCTACATGGGCAAAAAGCGACTCTACTCGCTTACCATGCAATAGGTTAGGATTATCTCTAGACGCCTTTAGCGAGCTTCCGATTCGTTCAACGAAGTCGTTGGCATCTTCTTCAACACTAAGTTTGTACCCGTGCTCGCGACCTAAAGCGGTAAACAGGTCTATGACTTCAAACTTTTCTGGATTTCGCTTAACTCTTTTCATAGTTCACCCAAGGTATCTCAAGGGCCTAAAGCATGGCTCACCAAACAATGGTAGCGCAGCAAGTATTTTAGCCGATGAAACCTGCTATTGCTTTGACTCCTTCCAAGGCGAAATAAGCTTCTTTCCGATTAAGTGTCTACCTAACTCTGCTTAAGATTTATATCTCGACCTGATCGCTCGTATGTTTTACCTGATACACGGCTAAGGAAATCGATAAGTCTATTATAATGGTTTACTAAATAAGCGGCGTTGTATAGCTGACTATTTTCATGAAAGGCTTTAATTATTCTGTCAACTTCATCGTCAGTTAGAGCCTTGACAACCCTCTTCATACGAATAAACCGATTTTTTGCCTCGGTGAAATCGGGGGAGTCGCAAAAGGCGCTTATCAGTGCGGATTGAAAACGAGCATTATTGCCAAGTCTCTTAACGATAAGCTCATAAATATCGTTTGCTATCCCTGCCATAGAGTTCGAATGTTTCTTTAGGGCCTGCCGCTCACCTATGAATCCCCTCGGATCAATTGCTCCAAGCTTAAGAGAAATAACTGGAATATCGCGTCCGAGCGCAAATCCCACCTCTTGGTTTGTCCATACACTGTCATGAAAATCATCGGTTAGATAAACTAGCATAACCTCCATTGTCTCTAAGCCTTTGACAATTTCACTTTGCCATGTAGTCATTGGCTCAATCGTATCATGGGCAACAAAGGAAGAAACACCATACTCCTCTAATGAAAAGGCGAGGACTTTCGCTTCCGCTTTATGTTTGTCCCTGTGACTAATAAACAACCTTACATGATCCTGCTTCCAAATCGACAAAGTACTTGGGTCGATTTGCGCACGACTATTTATTAATGCCGCGTTTTGAAAGTAAGGGTCGTTTTGGTCTTCATCCTCAAACCTCACCGCGTGGATATACTCGTTCCCGATAGATCGACAGCACAACTCAAGCTTAGCTAACAAATCAACCTCAAAGTCTCTTTTTCTGGCTAGGGTAACTTCCCCAAATACCTCAGGAGGTAGGAACAATATGACATCGTGTCCATTCATACCGCCGTTCCAGTTATCATAACTGGTTTCCTCATGAACATAGATCCGTGATGAGCTAATAACTCGCGCCTGTAAATCATGCCCCGAACTTTGGTATTCAGTGGCTATGCGTTTGAGGTAGATTATTACCTTTGATGGAATAACGTATTTATTTATCATTTTCTGGCCTCAAGTTACGGCAAAACCGTACTTCATGAGTTGTATGTTGTAAATTTTAATCGAAGTTTAAAATCCACCTCTGGTAAGGCCTGAGTATTCTAGACACCTTATAATTCCTTAAAGTACTCAGCCCCTACCACTCATCTATTCGTCTACTCAGTCGGCAACTTTAATTGAAGCACTTTAGTATTAGTCCCAGTAAACTCATAGGCTGCGGCAGCTTTCTTTATAAGGCGCTTATCGCTACTCATAAGGTAATTGCAATGAGTAGCTAAGGAAACATGCTGCATATCACTGAAGGAGCTAGCAAATCCCCTACACTGATTTAATTCTTTGTCGGGATGATAGCCAGCCAAATTCAGGTGGTAATAGACACTGGAAACCTCTTCAGACAAGAAGCTATTTCGCACCGGGTGTATCGGGTTGGGAGTATCCACACCAAAAAACTGATGCATCGTAATCTCGGATTGTTTAATACTTTCGTCACGCGAGATAACTTCCCAAACTTGCTCGACGACTTGGGGTGGCTCTATGTTATTGAGATCTTTGGGGCTTAGCTTCAGATCTTCACGATAACGATTCAACACCGACTGTGAGTTGTCGTTCAGCTTCAGGTTGCTATTGAGGCTCTTCACAAGCTGCTTCAAGATATCTTTGTACTCATCTAAAGAGACTGCTCTCATCGTACCTAGAGAGTTAAACGAATGTGGAAGCTCTTCACGCGCGTTCGGGAAAAATAACTCTAAGGTTCTTAAGTTATCCTCTAACGACCTAGCGTTACGCTCAAATGCTTCAAGCATCCTTCCGGCGATATCATCGATTGTTAACTCAGGTAAACCACCCAATATTTTGCGACTAACCAATAAGCTGGCTTCCATCAAATAATCGAGGTCTCGTTGTTGAGAAAAACTCTTATAAACCTCTATCGGATCGTGAGACTGGATGACAGCGTTACCACTAGGCGTAAATTGAGCGTTCAGTTCCAATCGTAAATGATAAGCTTCTAACTCACTTAGAACCTCTATGTATTCGAAAGCACTTCCACCACCTTCCTCTGCACGGCTTATCTCTCTGAGCGTCTCATCTGAATAAATTGCTCGGTAGTTTTTCGAGAATACTGACGGTTCAAATGAAAACACTCCCTTTCTCAAACCGTCTATAACATTCTGGTCTAAATATATTAGAGGACGAAAATCATCTGCATCTTCGTAGTTCATCATAAATAATCCACACCCTTCATCACAATCAAAACTAATGATGAAATAATACACTGGTCTGACCAGTTAATCAAGTAACTAAACTATTCGGAACTTCTCTAGCGCTATCCTCAACCAGCTAATACATTCTTCGCCGAGAACTGAATCTGCACCACTAGCCTAAACACTTACCTAGCCTTCTATGGATTTAATAGAAAATCATAGACGATTTCTGACTATTATTTGAGCATAGGACGAAACTTTATGAACAACCAACTGTGCAATTCGGAATTTAGAGGCGAGGTGTTTGATCAAACGATGAAACGAGAATACACCATTGCTGAACTTTATGACGCGGCTCGATGTATCCCCAAAGCAGCAAGTGCGGGCTATTTCTAGTTTGCATACACTACTTGAATACTTCGATAAGAAAGGCTGGGTAGTAGAATTCGAAAAACATCCCTATGAGGAACGTTTAACGACGATGGTGGAAATTAAAGAAAAAGCGCAAAACTACTTCACATGTGGAAGTGTATTTTCTTACCAACACATGATTAAGATACGAAAGCTCCAACACCTAAATATCTCCCAATCAACGATGGGGCTGAATGCAAAGCTTATTAGTAAGGCTGTCTTAGGTTCACCAAACCAAGGCAGGCAAGATTAGGCTCAGTCCACCCAATTAAAGCAGTACTATGAGAGAGTCTTTATTCAGTCACGCAAAAACCGTGAATTTGAAAGAGACTCTTTCACGCGATTCAACCTCATCCTAACTGCGTCCTTCGAGAGACCGACCTTGTCGCCAATAGCTTCAAAAGTTTCACCGTCACACCTCAGCAGAATCATCTCAATGACATCGTTTGGAATTGATGCATCTTCCAGAATTTCGGTCAATTGCGGTTGGGTCGCGGCTGTTTCAACATCTTGCTTGTATAACTCACCAATCTTATTCGCTAGCCAGTCGTCAAAGTTACTCTCCGTATCTGAATCGCCAGAATTAATCGGGAACACCTCTCGCGCTCTAACCCCGACTTTCCCACTTTTAGCGTTAACAGACCAGCGCTTGAAGCGCGTTTTGGCATAGTAGCCTACACCTCTATACATATAAGGAGTAAGAGTACAGCGGGGGGTTCCATACGTTTCTAGTCCCAACAAGTACCACTCCTCGCTTATTGGTTCTCTTGAGGCCATCTCAAGTAAGCTGGTCGACACATCGCTAATGGCATCTTCTGTTATCTGCTTATATTCAGTGGAGCCAACATCTATATGACTTCTGAAGATTCTTTTGATAAGTCGTTCCGACTTACGATTAAAGGCTTCCGAAATCGAAATGAGACTTATCGCCTCAGCGATTGAAGAAGGTCTGCCCCGCACTTTTTGTTCCACTATCTCTGGCTCCTGTCAGCAAAAAAATACCTGACAATTTTTTCAAAAAATTTGTTCGCTTTCACTCAGTCTCTTAGTGGGTATCAATATCAAGGCAAAAAAGAGAAGTGAATTAACCCGTCTTGGAAGAAAACAATTGTTCGTTTTTCGCAACTTCCTTAGTGGGTAATAAATAACAGCAAAAAAGGAAAAAAGGTTATGGAACAAAATAGTCTAAAAAAACCGCAAATATAACTTTTTACAACTCCAATTAATTGTTGGCGTAAATAGTACGGAATTACAGTTGAAATTCAAATACCTAAACAAAGGAAAAATAACAAAAAATCAAAAAAAGTAAACAATACAATTAGTTAAATGGACTATTTTAATTAGCTTTAAATTTGACACGGTGTTTTTTTGCACAATATTTAACCCCCCAAATCGCAATAAATTGAAGACTTACACCATGAAAATGAACCTTTAGAGAGATAAATGAGATGAAACAGAGAAATATCAAAGGCGCAACGCTGTTTAACCCACGGATATACCATCCATCATATCTGAACAAGATGTCACTTCAGTGCGATAGCGAATGGGAACGTCGATTTTTAATTGACTGCGAATTTGATAAATCGATCAAGCGCTTCATGACGCAGCCAAACAGTTTCATCTATACATACGACGGTAAAAAGCGCCGCTTCACAAGCGATGTCCGAATTGAATACAAGAACGGTAGCTTTCGAGACATCGAAATAAAAGATGCACGCTATTCAGCATCCGATGAGCTGGATAAAAAAGTTGCTCACATATCAGAGCTTCTTAAAAAGCATCAAAAGTCGAGCCTGACGATCATTACATCAGACGATATTCAACGAGATCCGGGGCACGTTACGCGGCAGCTTCTCTATAGATACATGTTTATTGAGCTGCCGGAGGCACTTTGGAAAGCTGGAGTTAAAGCTTTGCAACGCTCCAGTATGACAATTAGCGAACTTGAAGACCGCTTTATCAAATTGGGTGGCACGCGCCATTCCGCTTGGGCTTTTCTCGCCAAGCAGTATTCAGATATCAATTTCTCTGATGAACCTCAAATATCGCCACTCACTACGATCAAATGGAGTAAATAGCCATGACCATGCTTGCGATACCAAAAAAAGCTAAATTTGAGTACCAAGGACGCACGGGGATTATTGAAGATGTAACCTCCAGATACGTAGTGCTTGATTTTGATGGCCTTGGAGTAAAGATGTTTGAGCCGCATCAACTTCAAAGCGCTTATATCGATGGTGAGTTTAAAATATTACAAGCCAAAACAGAGTTTGTTCTATGTGACATTACCGACCCCGATACAAAGCAGCGCTCTAACTTTATCAGCGCAGCATTAGAGCATATGCACGAATCCGGCCATCCAAGCTCGAAAAGAGTCATGGCTGAAGCACTTGCAATCGCTACTAATCGATACGGGATGATAGACGGGAAAATACCAAGTACCTCATCACTTAAGCGCTGGTATAAAAAATGGGCTAACAATGGCTACAGCATCGCTTACATTCTCGGTAAAGCTAAAGCTCGTCGACGCAAACAGTTTGATGAGCGGAATCTAGAACTTTTAGAAAAAGTCATTGAACGAGAATACCTTCAACTCCATGGGGGAAGTGCTGCTAACGCTTATAGATGCTATTTGCGTGAGTTTGAGCAGCATCTTCCAACTTGGGAGCGAGAAAACGCTGAAAACTCTACCCGCACTGGTGAAAAGATCACTCTGAAGCCGTTAAGTCACGGCACGTTTTACACGCATATTCAAAAGTTGAACGCATACGAAGTCGATAGAGCGCGGATGGGTGTGAAAGCAGCAAATAAAAAACATCGTTGGGTTGAAGGATCAATTATCACTCAACGACCTCTGGAGCGCGTTGAAGTCGACGCTGTTCACCTCAATATTGCAGTAGTATCGGAAGACGCATCTGGCAAGCGGATATGCCTTCGTCCTATTGTCTACGTCGCGATGGATGTTTTTACCCGCTTAATCGTTGGCCATATCGTCGACTTCGGTGAAAAGAACGCGAGTGAAAACTCCAATGCGGTCGTCAAGTTAATAAAAGACGTATGCAACCCGCTTAAAGTTGGTAAATACACAAACATTCCTTTTCCGCTGGGCGGTATGCCCGAAAGAATTATTTCAGACTCGGGGCCAGCATTCATCGCGTCAACGCCTAAGGCGATGCTGCAATCTGCTGGAATCGGGCACGAGGTAACGCAGAAAGCATCCCCGTGGAAAAAGCCCTTTGTTGAGCGTTTCTTCAGTACGTTGAAGTCGCAATGCATGCATAGCATTGAGGGCTATGCGGGGGTTAGAACTCGCGGTATCGAGCTGGATCGAACTCTTGAACAGATGGCTCATCTCACCCGAGACGAGTTTCAAGCGATACTGGAGGACTACATTCTCCGTATTTACCACAATAATCCTCATAAAGGATTAGATGGGCTAACACCTATAGAGATGTGGGAGAGCGTTAAAGACCGTTGCCCCCCTCAAATGATGGGTGACTTTACTGAAATCGCAAAGTTTCGCGGTCAGCATGAACAGCGCAAGATTACCATGCCTAAAGGAGTTCTGCTAAAGGGTGTCTACTACAACTGCCGGGAGCTTCAAGAAATTGGTCATCAACTTGAGCGCCAGTGTCTTGAGCGGTCAGTTCGCATTATGTATGACCCTCTGGATATCTCTGAGATAACGGTAATTAACCCTCTAACGAATGAGATGATAGTCACTCCCGCGACGAGCCCAAACATACACGAGGGCTTGACTCTATTCGAATTCCAAGAACGAAAAAAAGCCATAAAAGCAAAACTAAATGGACAATCAATAACCACTATGCAACGGGTTGTGAATCGTTCTAAGTCGTCCGCTAAGCCTAAACAAAAAAGTGCTAGCGCCCAAGACATCGAGACGCCACTTTCTGAAACTGAGATTGGCAAAATCATGACAGGAGGGATCGGTAAAGACGCGGATATTCTCTCACCCAAAGATAAGAAGCGTGGGACTAAATTAGGCACAAAATCACCTAATGACCATCAAACACCAAAACCATCGGCGCGATGCTAGCGCTGTTTTTCCATTACTTACAAGCTACTTTCAAACCAACTAGAGGTGACTATACGATGCGAATTAAAAACACACAATCTATCACTTCAGGCCTCATGAGCGGTGCCCAGAAGATTTCATCACTAGCTTTATGGAATCATCAGTTTTGTGAGCTAGATAACATGGTAGACCGCCTTTTGCGCTTTCATGGAACAAAACCAAGTGCGATGTCTCTGATTGCGCGGGAGGGGGCTGGCAAAACGCATTTCGCTCTCAAGAAACAGGAGCAGTTTAGTAAGTACGTCATCGACTATGGTGATTACACGACTATGCCAGTTTTAATTACGCGGGCTCCTAAGCAATCTACGGTGAGAACATTTGTTGAGCGAATACTTTATGAACTTGGGGATATAAAACCTAGTCATGGAAGTGCGGACGAGAAAGAAAAGCGATTGCTCGCATTGCTTCGAAAACGCGAAGTGAAGCTGATTGTGATAGACGAAATTCATGACTTTCTTCCTAAAACTAGCAGAGGAAGACCATCCACCGCACTAGCTTGGTTAAAGGGCTTTATGGATGAAACTCTCATTCCTATTCTGTTCATGGGTACAGAGCGAGCGGGGTTATTGCACGTTATTGATAAAGAGCTGGCTAGTCGCATTCGTTACTCCGCCACCTTAGCAAGTCTGCCTTACGGCAACAGCGATTATTCAAAATTCGATTTTGCAGAAATGGCGAGTGCTTTTGCTGAGCATTTGGCTTGTCCTCTGAAGCAACTTATGTTCGTGCAATTCGACGACGAAAAGCCCATTTTTTCAAATATGAACCTGCTTGACCGCTTCTTTGTTGCGACTGACGGAGTCCCCCGTGGTTTGCGAGATATCTTTCTGGAGATCAATTTGGAAATGGAGGATGACGCCGATTTCACGCCGAATCTTGAGTCTCTTTCAAAGATTTATAAGCGAATGACTTCGATGAATGACTTTATCGACTTCGACCCATTTGGCCAAGGCAACCTTACTAAGGTTCAAAACTATATCAACAAAAACTGCGGAGGTGAGAACAATGCAGCCGCTTAGTCAACAGATACCGTTCCACCCACTTCCATACGAGGGGGAGCTTTTTAAAGGCTACATTCTGCGTCTGGCAGTCTGTAATGAACTGGATAAGCTTCAGGACTTTGTAAGTGCTTTTGATATACCAGCAGGGACAAAGAAGATTTTTCTCATTGGGACACAAGAAAATGAACGTTTTATGCGTGTACTCACTCAATCGTTAGGGTATGAAGCTGGTTCGCTAGACAAATACTTTGAGGGTGAAGGGGCTCGACAAATGATAGTGTGGCTGTCTTCCCGGCATACATTGGTGAATGAGCCCACTATCTGTCCTCACTGTTTAGAGGATCAACCGCATCTCAAAGCTGAGTGGCACCTCTACTACACAACACATTGCCTTAAGCACAAGTGCCAGCTCTGGAATGAATGTCCCCAGTGCAACAATAAATTTAAATGGAGTGGCGGGTTGTTTAAAAAATGCACCTCATGCGGTTTGCAGTGGAAGAATGTTTGTGCAATTAGAGTCTCGCCTCCGCTATCGCAAATTGCGATAGCGGAGGCCAAAGGGGCGAATAAGACCGCTTTGGTTAAGAGAATACTGAGTAAAATGAATATTGGACTTCGGCCCTTTGACGCCTCTTTTCAAAGACAAAGGGAGATTGATAAGTATGTTCCTGACTTAGCACGGCATATCGAAAGTGCATATCAGTTAGGGTACTCAGAAGACGCTGTTGTAGAGCTTAAGAAGCAAAGATTCAGCCATTGGCAAAATAAAATTGGAGGGCCACGTCAGACGGTACTCATGCAACAGATAGATGCAGCGAATGATGAACGCTTTTTCGATTTCGAAAATGCGAAGCACTCCTCGGGCAAAGACACTCCTATCTTTAAAGAGGCGAGCTTTAGAGTGTTAACATCTCACAGACGGCTGAACACAACACCCGAAAATGCTTGCTTTGAATTGTCTTGGAATCAGCTTGAAGAAGTACTTCTGATGCGTACGGCTCACCTCAAAAAACTCATTCGAGAAGGGGAGCTACCCGGAAGAATGCACGTAAACTCGCCTAAAAAAGTATCACCAAGCAGGTTAGACGATGTTGTGAAGTTTTTTAGGCGCATCAAGAAAAACTCAATTCCAATCAGGGCTGCAAATGACGACACTTTTGAGAAAGAGTTTATCGCTTGGGGCGATGAGCGAAGGCTTTCAGATTTCAAGTTGAAAACGAAGGATTTAGTAAAACTTCTCAGCTCTAATCAGTTGCAAGTCTATTCGCCAGACTACTACAACCATGGTTTTGATAGTTTTCATTTTAAGGAAACATCACTAGTGGAATTATTCGGAACCTCTTCTGCAAATGACATCGGCCAAACAAATAAGGAAAATAGGCCTGCGTAACCTTCTCTAATAAAAAAAGCTGCTGGAAAGCAGCTTTTTTTTCGCCTACTATTTACCCAAATTTCACCGCATTGAGCAGTGTTTAACAGGTAGAAAAAGTTCATTTAAGCTAGAATTTTGTCGAAAAGCTCACCGTTAGCTGGACAAAAGCAAACACCTTATTTGGACGATTTTTGCAAGCCATTGTTTATTAAGCTAAATTCATTTCATGAAAGTTCACTTTAATTGGATATCACATGAAAGTATTACAATTAATCGTAGTTGTTTTCGATGTGTTTGATCTTCTTAATGAAGTTCTCATAATCACGCGCGGAATCGTAATCGAGGTGATAGGTATTGTGGAAGCCTGTGCGCAACTTCACTTTGTGGTCTTCTAAAAATACAGTGTAACCATCATGATCGGTGAACGCGGTAACGCCTTCCAGTTCATGCCGATCGTCTTTTGTGGTGCCGTGATCAGTGATTTTTTCAAATACCGAAAGAATCATTCGAACGCTAATATCGTTTTCCATATTGCACCTCGTTTGTTGTGATTTGCACCTCATTATAGTGCAAAACTGCAGCAACCATGGTGATTGCTGCAGTTTTTTAGAACTAACCATAACGGTAGTTTAAGCGCTCATGTTAACGCTAATAGTTACGTTATTGCTCGCGCATAGCTTTCCGCTTTTTAACTTTCCGTGAAAGCACTCGTTTTTCGATAAATTGGTAAAACACCGGAATAAAGAAAATCGATACGAACGTAGCTACGAGCATGCCACCGACTACAGTAACGCCTACCGCTTGCCGCGCTGCCGCACCTGCACCCGACGTAATCACTAACGGCATAGCACCTAAAATAAACGCCAACGATGTCATCAATATTGGGCGGAATCGCTGACGGCACGAAGTTAACGTAGACGCTAACACACCCATACCACGCTTCCTATTGATTACGGCGAACTCCACAATCAAGATCGCGTTCTTCGCCGATAAACCAATCAACACCAATAAGCCCACTTGGAAGTAAATATTATTCTGCAATCCGGTAACCCAGGTTGCCATCACGGCGCCAAAAATCGCAAATGGAATCGCCGTTAACACAGCAAGAGGTAAACTCCACCGCTCGTATTGGGCTGCCAACAACAAGAACACCATGAGTATTGCAAAGCCGAAAGCTAGCCCTGCAGCATTCGAGCTCTCACGCTCTTGCCGTGAAGCGCCCGTCCAGAACAGTTGATAATCTTGATCATCACTTACCAATTCAGTGACTACAGCTTCCAAAGCCAACATAGCTTCGCCCGTGCTATACCCCGGTGCCGGATCAGCCAACAATCTGGCAGCAGGGCGGTTATTATAGCGATGTACTTCATCCGGGCCGGTGATACGTTCAATTTGCACCAGTGAGTTCAACGGAATCATTTCACCACTGCCCGCGCGAACAAAAACATCAGCTAAGTTATGCGGACCCTCACGGTAAGATGATTCCGCCATCATATATACCCGCCAAGCGCGGCCGAGATAGTTGAAATCGTTTACATAGGCCCGGCCAAAGGTGGCTCGCATGGCGGCAAAGATCTCATTAATAGGCACATCAATTGATTTTGCTCGTTCCCTATCCACATAAGCCGTGAAACGCGGAATATTCATATTTAGGGTGGTGCGCAAGTTCTGCAGTTCAGGGCGTTCATTGCCATTGGCAATCACATCATTAATACGATCCACCAAATTCTCAGTACCACCATCCATAATGGCTACTAGATAAGCTTCTAGGCCGCCGGTTGTGGAAATACCTGAAATTGGCGGTGGGTTGAACGCACTTACATTCGCTTGCGAATGCTCTTGCCCAGCAACATTCACACTTTCAGCAAATTTTTGCGCCCCATTATCACCTAAATCGCGATCATCCCAGTGATCAAGGGTTACGAAACTGGCGCCTACGTTAGGCTTCCGGCCACCGTTCACCATATCGTAACCCATAAAGGTTAGCGTATTTGCCACACCATCCATTTCGCCCAATTCAGCATTCCATGGCAACGAGAAATCAACGGTACGGTCAAGTGATGCACCTTCCGGCAAGCGATGAGAAACCAACACATAACCTTGGTCTTCATCTGGCACCAAACCACCCGGTAATTGTGTGAATACCCCCCATGCAGATATCGCAATGACAACAAATATAATGCTCGCCAACCCGGTGCGCTTCAGCATGAACCGTACACCTTGCGTATAATTTGTGGTCATTCTTTCAAACCAAACGTTAAACTTCTGCAGGAACTTTGGCGGCTCTTTAGGCTTCTCTTCTAAAATTAATGCACACAACGCTGGTGATAACGTAAGTGCGATAAAACCGGATAAAATAACTGATACAGCGATAGTAAGCGCAAACTGCTGATACATTATCCCGGCTAATCCGCCAAGGAATGCCACCGGAATAAATACCGCCGCTAACACCAACACCATGGTGATAATCGGAGTCGATACCTCTGCCATCGCTTCAATCGCAGCTTCTTTCGGCGAAAGCCCTTTTTCCCGAATCAGCCGCTCCACGTTCTCCAGAACAACGATGGCATCATCCACCACTATCCCTATCGCTAACACCATGGCTAACAACGTTAATAGATTCACTGAGAAGCCGAAAACAAACATACCGGCAAACGCACCAATCAAGGCAACAGGAATAGAAAGCAATGGAATAAGTGCTGCCCGCCAGCGCTGCAAGAACAAGTAAATCACCGCCATTACCAAAATAAGTGCTTGGAATAGCGTAATAACTACTTGTTGAATCGAAACTTGTACGAAATCGGTAGTATCGAACGACACTGAATAATCAACACCGGTAGGGAAGCTCTGGCTCATGCGCTCCATTACCGCATCTACCTCTTTAGAAACCTCTAACGCATTAGCACCAGGGCGCAAAAAGATCCCCATGGGTACTACGGTTTCACCATTCTGCACGGCATCGAAATCATAATTCGTAGCCCCTAATTCAACTCGGGCCACATCGCGCAAGCGCACAACGGAACCGCCTTCATCGCTGCGTAAAATAATTTCCTCAAATTGTTCAACCGTTGAAAATCGGCCTTCTGTTCCGATAGGAAATGTAATTTCTTGCGGATTATTGGGGTTTGGCGCATCGCCAAATCGGCCGGCGGCAAACATGGCGTTTTGTTCATTAATAGCTCGGCTTACATCCGCTGGTGTTAAGCCATAATCAGCAAGCTGATCCGGGCGCAACCAAACCCGCATCGCATACGTTTTCGAGCCAAAAAAGGTAACCCTTGCTACACCGTTTACGCGGCTTAATTCATCCTGCACCGTGAGCGTAGCGTAGTTATTTAAAAACAGAGAATCGCGGCTTGCATCTGGTGAACTCAGAGAAACAATCTTAAGAATGGCGCTTGATTGCTTGCGAATTTGCACACCACCACGTTGCACTTCTTCCGGTAATCGCGAGAACGCTCGCTGAACCTGAGAATCAACATCAATGGCGGCTTGATCGACATCCGTTCCCACTTCAAACACCACGGTAATACTCACACCGCCGGTATCGTCCGCTGAGGATGTCATATACAGCATGTTTTCCACGCCGTTGATATATAGTTCTAGAGTGGCCGCTACCGCTTGTGATGCCGCGTCAGCTGTAGCGCCTGAGTAACTTGCTTCCACTACCACTTGCGGAGGCACGATTTGCGGATATTGTTGCACCGGCAGCATCCGCAACGACATTAAACCAGCAATCACAATCAGTATGGATAAAACCGAAGCAAGTACCGGGCGTTCGATAAAATGCTTGGCTATCATTCAGCAATCTCCACATTCACTTGAGTGCCCGGTTGCAACATGGATAAACCTTCGATAATCACCCGATCACCGCTTGCTAAACCTTGTTCGATCAACTGTTCATTGCCCACGCGAACGCCGAGGGTTACTTCTCGAACTTGCACAATATCTTGGTTATCCACGATATACACCACAGCTTGGCGACCCGATTGAATAATGGCTCGCTGAGGTACGGTAATGGCATAAGGCACTTCAATTTTTGGCAATTGCACACGCACGAATTGCCCTGGAAGTAGTGTTCTATTTGGGTTTGGGATCACTGCACGGGCTTCAATACTACCACGTTCGCGATCCACGATCCGGCTCACATAATCGATATAGCCAGATTCTGGATGCTCGCGGCCATCACTAAATCGCAAGGTTGCGGTTGGGCCTGAACCACTTTCACTATTCCCCGAAATATCGGTATTGCGCAGCAAGTAAGCGGCAGCAATATCACTCTCATTTACATTAAAGTGAACGTAAATGGGATCTAAGCTTACAATGGTAGCTAGGGTATCGTTTTCGCTAATTAAGTTGCCTACAGATACGGATTCTCGGCTTGCAACACCGCTAATTGGAGCAACAATCTCCGTGTAGTTATAACGCAATTGCACATCTTCGTAGCTCGCTTGAGCTGATTGCATATCCGCTTCTGCAGCTTCCAAACGTGATTGCGTTTGATCGCGTTCGCGGGCACTTATGGCGCCATCGACAAATAGGTTTTCAACGCGAGCCCAATCTCGGCGCGCTTCATTGAACACCGCTTCGGCACTGGTTAACTCTGCTTGCGCCTTTTGCAAATCAACTTCATACGGCGCTTTTTCAATAGAAAACATAACCGTACCGGCTTCAACCAATTGGCCTTCATCGAAATCCCGTGATTCCAATACACCACCAACACGGGCACGAACCTCGGCCACCATGTTACCTTCGGTACGGGCTGCAAAGGAGCGTTCCAACTCGAGTGTTTTCGCACTCACTTCAGTTACGAGCACTCTATGCTGTGGCCGAGCATCTTCATCAGGCGCTGCTGTAGTTTCCGAGCAGGCACTTAACATAGTAAACGCCACTATAGTTAACGCTGCTATTGCTGTGCGATATCCAACATTGTTCTTGCCCTGTGGCTTAGTATTGGTTTGCAAATTAATCACCTGCTGTGCTGTGGATATTCGATTTATTATCGATTTATTCATTGTTAAGGCCTCCGCTCGTACCTTCTTTACATTTGTAAAGAGTACAGATCTTCACGCTAAACAGCAGGTGCATTTACAGTTACTTTACTGGAATTTTGTGTGGCGCCTTATTCATCTTCTTTCTTTACTGGCGCTTCTTGGGATTGCGCAGCGGAACCTCGATGTGGGTGCACTTGGCCACTTGTTTCTTGATAGTGCCGATGGGTAAAAATAAATGCATGGATAATGGCAGCTACATAGATAACTGGGGCACCGGCGTATGCACCGGGAATCTCACCACCCGAAGCGATTCTTAGCAAATACAAAGCTATTAAGTATAGCGCTAGGCTTAGCCAAACTTGTTTACGTGCGCCTGAAATCCATACCGCCACCGGCGGCAGCACAACAGCCAAAAGATAATTCATTAGGTAACCCTCTTCTAAATATTTTTATTATTGTCATTAATCGCTATTTGTTTGTTAGCATCGCCTATCTTGCCGATTTCAGCAAGGTTTTAGCCCCCTCATTCGTTCCATGCCATTGTTTAGTGGTTCGTTTGCCGTTACCAAGGCAAAGGTTTGCCATCCCAAAACCAAAAGCCCCCACTATCTTTAGCATCAAGGCTATTAATTACCGACCAAATACGCTCGGCCGATGCGGCCGCACTGTATAACTTGTCTGCCGGCAGGCGCTCTTGAAATGGTTTAGAAAGATCGGTATCCGTGGTTCCGGGGTGAATTACACCAATACAAAGCTGCTTGTGCGTGCGTTTAAACTCGATCGCGGCAGTTTTGTAGAGCATATTCAAGGCCGCTTTTGAGGCTCTGTAGCCATACCAGCCGCCTAAGTGATTATCTGTAATACTACCCACCTTGGCGCCCAACTGAATCACAAAGCTTGGTTCTTTTTTCGGCAAGAGAGGCTTAGCGCCTTGAAGAATTAATGCGGGGAGAATAGCGTTAACACGAAAATACTCGAGCAACTGGGCTTCATTTAATGCTTCTATCCGCCGCTCTGGCTGCCAGTTGCCATGTTCTGCTGATTCTTGGTGGAGCCAACCAATCGTTGAAAGCAAGCCCGATAACTCGATGTTAGCCGCGCGCCAAAGCTCAAATAAAGCATGTAATGATGGTTCGCTAAAGTTACATTTCTGCCAAATGACACGCCCGGGGTCTATCTCAACGTCGCTCTCGGAGAACGAGAAATTTTCGGCTTGTAACCAATTGAATAATGCTTCGGGGCATTCACTTCGAGCAACGGCAAGCACGCAAGCTTGTGGGTTCGTAATCAAATATTCTTGTATGAGCGCTTGCCCAAGCCCGCCATTTGCACCAAAAACTGCTACTACTTGCATTCCTACCTTCCTCGCAGGAACACCCTGCGTTACTTACAACGATAAGGTAGCTTGTTTGTGCTCTGGCTTTTGCTTCTCTGAACCAAATTTCTGCCACGCTTTTTCGTGAAAGAAATAGGCCACGGTATTCACCGAAGGCTCAATCAACGCAATCAAACCACCCAGAACAAAACTACCGGTGATTATCCAAGTTACGCTAAAGGCTACGAAAAAGTGCACTATGGCAAAGGTGAATGTTTTTTTCATGATTCGTTCTCCCACAAAGAAACGATAATGAGCGCGCCAAAATGGCTTGCGCTTATATTCTATAATTTACACTGCAAATGATAACAGTTCTCATTTAAAGTACTAGTGGGAAATTTCGATAAGGGTAAACGATATGCTGAATTATGTACTTAGATTAAACGTAACTGGGCCGTCGTTTACTAAGCTAACCTGCATATCTGCTGCAAATTTGCCGGTAGCCACGGGCAGGTTTTCTTTACGTAAAATTTCGCAAAAATGTTCATATAACGCTTCCGCTTGCGCCGGTGTGGCGGCAGAAGAAAAGCTTGGGCGGCGGCCTTTGCGTGTATCCGCCGCGAGCGTAAATTGCGAAACCACCAGAATCTCACCGTTAATATCACGTACATCGAGGTTCATTTTATCGTTACTATCGGTAAAAATTCGATATCCAGCGATGCGTTTGGCTAACTGCTCAGCACTTTGCTCGGTATCCGCTTTTTCAACACCCAGCAATACTAAAATACCTTGCCCAATTTTGCCTATCGTTTCGCCACCCACATCGACTTGGGCTGATTTCACCCGTTGAATTAAACCTATCATGCTAACCTTCTACTGCAGTTTTCTTGTCGTCTTCCGGTTCTTTCTCGCCGGCCCTTTCTTTTTCGCAGGGCACTCCTTTCTCGCCGAGCACTCCTTTTTTGGCAGGCTCATCGGTGAGTTCATCGGCCGGGACTTCTTCGCTTGGTTCATCAAGAAACTCTTCGATACTTACCGTAATTTCAGCGCCAAATAAAATAATATTCCACGATAAATAAACCCACACAATCAAGATAGGAATGGTTGCGAGCGCACCATAAATTAATTCATACGATGGGAAATACTGTAAATATACGCGGAAGCCTAGCTTCGCCATTTCAAATAAGAACGCACTAATAGCCGCTCCCCAAATAGCATGGCGAAATTTCACAACTTTATTGGGCACCATGGCATACAGCAGCAAAAACGCTACCGTGGTGGTAAAGAATGGGAACAACATAAGCAACGTTGAACGCAGGCCACCCACATATTCATCCGCAAAGGCGGTTATCGATAATAAATAAGAACTCACGCCAATACCGGTTCCTACTAAAATCGGCCCCATGGTTAGCACCATCCAATACACCGCTAAGCTAATAATGGTGCGGCGACGGTTGTGCACTCGCCAGATTGTATTCATAGCGCGATCAATGGCGGATATCAGCATGATGGCCACCACAAATAGGAATATGGCGCCAATTGCCGTCATTTGGCTAGCATTGCCAACGAACTGATTTACGTATTCTTGTATGGCCTCGCCACTGGTAGGCACCAAATTCGCTAAAATAGCGGTTTCAACAGTTTCCCGCAGCGATTCGAACATAGGGAACGCCGAAAAAATCGCGAATATAACGGCTACTAAAGGTACGAGCGAAAGCAAACTTACATAGGTTAAGTGGCCTGCCATTACATTGATGCGATCATCGGCACAACGCTTTATGAAATGCCGTAAAAACGCATAACTCGTGCTTGCAGCACTCGTTGCCCGCGCCCGCGCCTTTTGCCAATCAATTGGCGAAACCTCATGCGCGGTGGCATTAGATTTTGTATTTTCAGCCGAAGCCTTTGGCTTTGCTGCAGGCTTTTTCTGAGCTGATTTCGTTTCTTTGCTTTCGGTTTTATCGCTACTCATGCCAATGCCTATGTAAATACAACTGCTGACATTGTGGCAGGGTAGTTGAATTCCGACAAGTCGTACATTGATGTTCCTCCATCGAACTTGCTTCTGTAACAAAGCTACTTTAATCTCGTTATCCGCTTTTAATTTAGGGCTACTATGAACATACGGGCTACAAATTTAAGGATTACTACACCTACTACGGAACAAGAGTGGGATGCCTATTATGCGTTGCGCTATCAGGTGCTGCGGAAGCCGTTTCGCCGGCCTCCGGGCTCAGAAAAAGACGAGTACGATCAGGTAGGCGAGCACCGAATGTTGGTAGATACCGAGAATAATATTATCGGTATCGGCCGGTTGCACTTCAACAGTAGCGAAGAAGCACAAATACGTTTCATGGTGGTTGCGCCCAAACACCAAGGTGAGGGCCACGGTGTATTGCTTGTGCAATCTTTAGAATTACTCGCCCGCCAACAAGGCGCCAAGCGCGTTATTATTCGTAGCCGCGATACTACCTTAGGGTTTTACTTAAAGTGCGGTTACGAAATCAAAGAAGAAGGCAATACCGTTGATAATCCAATGGCGGAACATCAATTGGTGAAGCTACTCGACCCAGTGAATCATATTGTTTATCGCCCAACTTGGTGCGGTGAGCTGCAAAAAACCTGGCATACCGAAATTCCCGTTAGCAAAGCGATGGACGTCCGCATATATCAATACACGGGCCGCAGCATTGAGTTACGCGCGCCGCTTTCACGCAATATTAATGTGCACGGTACTATGTTCGCGGGCAGCTTATACACACTTGCCACGCTTACGGGGTGGGGGCTCCTGCAGTTGCAGCTACGCGAGCGTGAATTAAAAGGCGCAATAGTATTGGCTGAAGGCAATATCAAATACCGTAAACCCGTAATCAAAGAGCCTCGGGCTGTAGCCTACCTAAATGAAATGAAAGGCGATTTTAGCCCACTGCAAAAAGGTGAGAATGCCCGAATTAGCATGAGCGTGATTGTACGCGATGGCGATTTAGCCGGTGCTGAATTCAAAGGTGAGTATGTTGTTCTTGCGCCGCGCGATGACGCCTAGCAATTTGTTGTAGTATCAGTTCGAGCACGGTAGTTCGTTTTACGAAGCACCTTTTAACCTATAATGAAGAATACAGAAATGAATGCGATTCATGATAATGATTTATTAAAATGAACCGCATTCATGCTTTATTTACCAAGGTATTAACTCACGCGCAGTGTTACTAACTCAGTAAGCTCACCGCCACGAATCAAGTGGTATATCGCTTCAATATCCGGTGCAAAATACCGATCTTCATCGTAGAAGCCTACTTTTCCACGTACTGCTGCATGCACTTCTTCCAAAACTTCTGACGATTTCAACGGCCGGCGGAAATCCATGCCTTGTGCGGCACCGAGTAACTCAATCGCAATGATATTCGCTACGTTCTCAGAGATATCTTGCAGCCTGCGTGCTGCAAATGTGGCCATAGAAACATGATCTTCTTGGTTTGCTGAGGTAGGCAAACTATCGATCGAAGCAGGATGCGCTAAGGTTTTATTCTCCGATGCCAACGCTGCCGCTGTAACTTGCGCCAGCATGAAGCCAGAGTTGATGCCGCCGTTATCAACCAAGAATGGTGGTAAATTACTTAAATGCTTATCCACCAACAAGGCAATGCGGCGTTCGGAAAGCGAGCCAATTTCTGAACATACAATAGCCAGCATATCCGCAGCAATGGCCACAGGTTCAGCATGGAAGTTGCCACCCGAAAGAATATCGTTATCATCTGGGAATACTAACGGATTATCGGTAACGCCGTTCGCTTCGCGGCCAAGCACTTCACTGGCATACCCCATTTGATCCCAAATTGCGCCCATTACTTGTGGCTGGCAACGCAGTGAATATGGGTCTTGCACCTTGCCGCAATTGGTATGCGAATCACCAATCTCGCTGCTTGCTGCCAAAATACGGCGCAGTTCGGCTGCTACGGCTACTTGCCCGGGTTGACCACGCACAATATGAATACGTTCATCGAATGGCGTGCGCGAGCCTAGCGCTGCTTCTACTGTCATAGAACCGGCTAAGGTAGCGGCTGCGAATACATCTTCAATTGCGAACAAGCCATGCAGTGCTAACGCGGTGGAAGCTTGAGTGCCATTCAACAACGCCAAGCCTTCTTTCGGTGCCAATTCGATAGGTGATAACCCGAGTTTAGCTAAGCCATCTTTTGCGGGCATGCGCTCGCCATTAATGCGCAGCTCACCTTCACCTAACAACGGCAATACCATGTGTGCCAATGGTGCTAAATCGCCACAAGCGCCAACCGAGCCTTTTTCTGGAACGCATGGATAGGCTTCGTTATTCACCAACGCGATTAAGAAATCAATTACCGCTGGGCGCACGCCTGAGTAACCACGCGCTAACGAATTAATCTTAAGCACCAACATTAACCGCACTACTTGATCGGACATCATTTTGCCCACGCCGGCTGCATGTGAAAGCACAATACGGCGCTGCAAATCGGCGAGTTGTTCTGGCGCTATTCGGGTGCTCGCAAGCAAACCAAACCCGGTGTTGATACCATACACAACACGCCCTTCGGCGAGCACATCGGCTACGGTTTTTGCAGCTCGCTCTACATCTCGATAAGCTTCATCTGGTAATGAAAGCGTTACGGCTTGCCGATCAACCTGACGGAGTTCTGATAGGGTTAATTGCCCCGGCTGAATTTTCAATTTAAAGCTCATTGGCGTACTTCCATTATTTAGCATTAGTTATCTAGCGAAGGTAAATCAAGATTGCTTTCTTTTGCCGCTTGTTTGGCAATATCGTAGCCAGCATCGGCGTGGCGCATTACACCCGTGCCCGGATCGTTCCAAAGCACGCGGCCTACGCGTTCAGCGGCTTCATCAGTGCCATCAGCTACTATCACCACACCCGAGTGTTGTGAGTAACCCATGCCTACGCCACCACCGTGGTGCAAAGAAACCCAAGTAGCACCACCGGCTGTGTTCAATAGCGCGTTTAGCAATGGCCAATCGGAAACCGCATCAGAACCATCGAGCATGGCTTCGGTTTCCCGATTTGGGCTCGCTACTGAACCGGAATCGAGATGATCACGGCCAATAACGATAGGCGCTTTTAACTCACCATTTTTCACCATTTCATTGAAAGCCAAGCCCAAGCGTGCGCGATCTTTTAAACCCACCCAGCAGATACGTGCTGGCAAGCCTTGAAATTCAATGCGCTCACGCGCCATATCCAACCAGTTATGCAAATGCGTATCGTCGGGCATGAGCTCTTTTACTTTCTGATCGGTTTTGTAAATATCTTCCGGATCACCCGAAAGCGCTACCCAGCGGAATGGGCCAATACCTTGGCAAAATAGTGGGCGGATGTAGGCTGGAACAAAGCCTGGGAAATCAAAGGCATTGGTAACGCCTTCATCTTTGGCCATCTGACGAATGTTGTTACCGTAATCAAGAACAGCTGCGCCACGCTCTTGCATGGTTAACATGGCGTTTACTTGCACAGCCATTGCTTGTTTAGCGGCCTTCACCACCCCTTGTGGGTTACTTTCACGCTCGGCAGCCGCTTTTTCCATGCTCCAGCCCTGCGGCAAATAACCATTGAGCGGATCGTGTGCTGACGTTTGATCGGTTACCACATCAGGCGTTACACCGCGTTTTACTAATTCTGCGTATACATCGGCAGCGTTTGCCAACAAACCAACAGAAACCGCTCTGCCTTCTTGTTTAGCTGCTTCCAAACGCGCTAACGCATCATCTAAATCGGTTGCCTTTTCATCGACGTAACGCGTACGCAAACGAAAATCGATGCGGCTTTCATCAACATCGCAGGCCAACATGCTAAAGCCCGCCATGGTAGCGGCCAGTGGTTGCGCACCACCCATACCACCTAAACCGCCCGTGAGCACCCATTTGCCAGCGGCTTCACCATCAAAATGCTGCCGCGCTACCGCGCCAAACGTTTCGTAAGTACCCTGCACAATGCCCTGAGAGCCGATATATATCCACGACCCTGCGGTCATTTGTCCATACATCATCAGGCCTTGCTTATCGAGTTCGTTGAAATGATCCCAATTCGCCCATTGCGGCACTAAATTTGAATTAGCAATCAATACTCGCGGCGCGTTTGCGTGCGTTGGAAACACACCTACCGGCTTACCACTTTGCACTAATAAAGTTTCATCGTTCTCGAGACGATCGAGTACTTCTACAATTTTATCGAAACTTTCCCAGCTTCTCGCCGCTCGGCCAATACCACCATAAACTACTAGGCCCGCAGGGTGCTCTGCCACTTCAGGGTCTAGATTGTTCATTAACATTCGCTTAGCTGCTTCGGTTTGCCAGCTTTTGGCGGTAAATTCACTACCGCGATCTGCTCGAATAACTCGGGATTTGTCAATTCTGGTAAAACTCATTAGTAATTTCCTTTGTATTACTCACATACATAACGTGCAGCAAAGTGGGGCCGCTATGCTAACTTTAATGCGATGGTTTAAATGTCATGTGGCCACCTAAGCGGAATCGAGAACCTGGGTGGGTAAGGGTAGCTTGGCTCACCACGCCCTCTCGGCCACTGGTGCGCCGTTGAATCTGCAAGCACGGCTCCGGTTCATCGAGCTCAAGCCACTGCATCAGTTGCTCTGAAGGCAATACTGCTTCAATTAAATGGCTAGCCTCGGTAAGCGGTGTAACTTCACACAAATATTCGTGTGGTGTGCTTTGGGTGTAATCTTGATCTAGGTATGCAGGCACGAGTTCTGGATTTACGTAACGATCTTCTACCTGCACCGGTTGTCCATTTTCAAAGTGGGTGATAACCGAATGCAACACCTCAGCACCCACGGCTAACTGCAACGCTGCTGCAATGCTTTTCGGTGCTGGCACGCGTTCGAGTATCTGCACAACCGCGTGATGGCGATGATTTCGCAACCGAATTTCATCGGCGATGTTGCGGATTGTTAGCAATGCCGATTGCGATTTTAACGGTGCTACAAACGTGCCCGAGCCTCGAGTACGCGTTACCAAACCTTCTTCCGAAAGCTCATGCAGCGCTCTTCGCGCTGTCATCCGGCTTACCGAAAAAGTTTCCGCTAACACATTCTCCGAACTAACGGGGTGGTACTCAGGCCACTCGCCCGATTCGATCTTCTTGTAGATATATTCTTTAATGGTTGCAAATTTAGCCATGATTATTGGACTTTTAGGAATGTTGTATATACATTACCAGTTACTTAATTTAAAAATCAAACGCTTTCTCATATTTCGTATAACCGTTAGTTAATATGAAGGTTTTTGGTAAAACACTAGAATAGGTAATTCGCTATGCCCCTCAATATGCCAAACCATCGTTCTTTCGTGATTCACTCAGTAGCTGCTGCACGCATGAATGCACCCGATTTAGGGTTGCTTACTGATGCTAGTGTGGTGATAGCGGATGGGAAGATTGCATGGGTAGGGAAAAGCAGCGCCTTGCCTGCCTCGTTCAACGATCTGCCGCAGCTGAATGGCGAAGGTAAGCTACTTACTCCAGCACTAACCGATTGCCATACCCATTTGGTGTGGGCGGGTTCACGCGCCAATGAGTTTCGCCAGCGGTTACATGGCGCCAGCTATCAAGAAATTGCCGAAGCTGGGGGCGGTATTCTTTCTACGGTAAACGCTACGCGGGAAGCCACTGAAGAGGAGCTCTTTGCACAAAGTTTGCCGCGCGCACAAGCGCTGCTAAAGCAAGGCGTGGCACATATTGAAATTAAATCAGGGTATGGTTTGAGCCTACGCGATGAACTAAAACAACTGCGCGTTGCACGCCGAATTGGTGCTGAGTTGCCGTTAAAAGTGAGCACTACGTTGCTTGCCGCCCACGCATTACCGCCAGAATTCGAAAATAATTCAGATGGCTACATTGATTTAGTGTGTAACAAAATTATTCCGGCTGCGGCCGCTGAGAATCTAGTAGACGCCGTTGATGTATTTTGTGAAAACATTGGCTTTAGCCGGGCACAATCAGAACGCGTATTTCAAGCGGCGGCGGCACATGGCTTACCGGTAAAAATTCATGCGGAGCAGCTCAGTGACCAAGATGGCTCAGCGCTAATGGCCGAATATCAGGGGCTTTCTGCTGATCATCTCGAGTATTTATCAGCAAATGGTATTGCCGCCATGGCAAAATCAGGGTCTGTAGCGGTGCTGTTACCTGGCGCTTTCTATTTTTTAAGGGAAACGAAATTACCGCCTGTTCAAGCCTTGCGCGATGCTGGCGTGCCAATTGCTATCGCTACCGATGCCAACCCCGGTTCCTCTCCATTAATACAACTGCCCTTAATGATGCATATGGCATGCGCATTCTTTCGGCTTACGCCAGAAGAAGCATGGTTGGGTGTTACACGGAACGGCGCGCGAGCACTAGGTGAACGAAATCAAGGTGAGATAGCCGAAGGCCAACGCGCTGATTTAGCACTATGGAATCTCAGCAGCCCGGAACAAATATGTTACGAATTTGGCATTAACCCATTGGCACAATTATGGATCGATGGCGCGGCGATCTAATTTCAGCTGATGAATGTTAAGGGCTATCTACTCAGCGTGTGATTCAATGTAAGTGAACACTAACTCACTTAGTATCTGGCCAGCTGCTTTGTTACCCGCCGCAATACCCATCGGGTGGCACGCCGGGGCAGCTTCAGCTAGGTGCAAGTAACGGCTCTCGCGCAGTTTTGCAAGGTCACGAATAAACACCATCGCATCAGCTAAACTCACGCCTGAGTAGTTAAAGGCGCTCGCGGGTGCTTGCATGATGGAATCCACATCGAGCTCAATACCAAAAGGAACCCGCCAGGTAATCACTTGATTCTGTATCGTTTGCAAAACACGGTGCATTTTCATACCCACCATATCCTGTACGGAGGTGTATGTAGCGCCTGCATCATCTAGTTGATCTAACGTAGCCCGCGAGTTCTTAGCAGGGTGTAGCGCTACTACGTGGTAATGTTTTAGGAAGCCTTTCTCGAACGCGTAACTAAAACCATTGCCACTGTGGCGGCCTTCTAAGGGACGAAAATCAGCATGAGGGTCTAGATTTACGGCACCTACAAATTGCTCAGAGGTGATTGCCAATGATTGCAATAACGGCAGCGCATTATTGTGCCCACCACCGATTAAAATAACCTGATAGCCTTGTCGGAATAATATTTCGGTTACCGCTGCAACTCGCTTATCAAGTTCTGCGCATAATTCGCGCAGGTGTTTTAAATCTTTGGCGTTACCTGCATCGAGCGCCAGCGATTGTTGCTGCAAATCGGTACAATCAACTTGCCCAGCCAACACCACTTGATCAATAGCGATACGCCCGGAGTCTTGCATATTCAAAAACTGCTGCAAAAAAGCCGCGAAGCCAAGTTCAGCGCCACCTTGCCCAAGGTTTGCACGCGGACCAATAGATTCGGGAACGCCCACAATAGCAAAACGCCCCAGCGGCAACGCTGAGGCATCTAGGTTCGAGAGCACTTGAATTGATTCACCGATGCGAATTTCTCCTGCGCGTGGGTTAACCCATGCAGCAGGATCTATCGGCAACCAAAATAATGGCTTTTCAGGCATATAACTAATTACTCAATATCCAAGGCTTCTGGAGAGAGAATAATACCGGTGCTATCGGCATAAATATGATCTTCAGGTAAAAACGTAACACCACCAAAGTTCACGGCGATATCTGTTTCACCAACACCAGCGGCATCAGCGCCTACAGGAATCGATGCTATCGCTTGGATACCGAGATCAAGATCTTCTAACAGATCCACATCGCGTACACAGCCATAGCAAATAATACCTTCCCATTCATTTTCTAACGCTAGCTCAGCAATAGCGATATCAATTAATGCGCGGCGCAACGAACCACCACCATCAATTAATAGCACTTTACCGGCACCCGGTTGTTCTAGAGCTGTTTCGATCAGGCCTTTGTCTTCGTGGCATTTAACGGTAACCACCTGCCCCCCAAACGACGAACGGCCACCATAGTTTGCAAACATTGGTTCAACCACATCAATCTGATCAGCATATAAATCACAAAGTTCCGAGGTATTGTATTCCATGAGAAACGCTCCTGCGGCATTAGAAAAGCCATGAGTATTAAGTAGAGCACAGTATAAACCTTTAACTGCATGGGTGAAAGAACCCTTTGTCGCGCTAGGCCAGCTAATTGCAGAACAACCGAATTTGCCACCGATAAGGTTGATTTATTACGAAAAAACCCGTTAAATCAATACTTCAATAATAATTATAAGATCTTATTGCATGCCCTTTAGCGACACCGCCGTTCTTGGAGCTAGTTTTGCGGGGCAAGGCCTAATGGTTTTAGGCTTTGCTCTTCTGCTATCGCATTACTTTCGTGTCTATCGAAGGGCATACCTGCGTTTTTGGTCCTACGCTGCAGTTTGGTTTGGATTAAGCTCTGCTTTTCAGTTAGTGCAGCATGCCACTTGGCTCGAAATGCCCCCATGGGCCTTAGCTCAGTTCGATACCCTTAGCCTTACCTTGATGTATCTAGCGCTTAGTTTACTCGCGCTGGGTGTTTTCGATATCACCATGAACTCAATGCCAAATCGCCGCGTTCGTTGGCGCATTTATGGTGCCTGCTTGATTATTGCCCTTGTTTCCAACGGCACTATTGGTCCAAGCTCCGATCCGCTGGTGTGGCAGCCCTTCTTCCGCAATGCTGTGCTATATCTAATCTCGGGGCTTACCCTAGGCGCTGTTGGCGTCATCATTTATAAATTATCCACACCCACCATGGGGCCGCGGCTAATCGCATTTGCATTTTTCCTGCAAAGCCTAAAAAACTTACTGTTGGTAAGCCTTTTATTGGTCGATAGCACCGCACTAAGCTCAGAAGTGCTTTGGTTATTCACGGGGCTTCTGAATGTAGTATTTCTTACCTGTGCTATGCTCGGCATTACAATCTGGCTTCTGGAAACGGAACGGCACAAAGCCATTGATGCGTTGCAAAAAGCCGAATACATGAACCGCCATGATGCCCTTACCGGAATAGAGAATCGCGATGAGTTAATGTCGAAAATGCCCATATTTATCGATTCTTGCCGTGGCGATGGCCGCGAACTCGCTGTGTTTATGATTGGCGTAGATCGTTTTAAAGCGATTAACGATACTCTCGGCTTGCGCGGCGGCGATCGCGTGTTAGTAGAGCTCAGTAATCGGCTAAAAAACTTACCTGAGCAGGCGCTCGCGTTGGCTCGAATTAGCGGCGATGTGTTTGTAGTAATGTATGATCACTTACATAGTCGTGAAAAAGCAGTAGCGATGGCAAGTGAGATTCAGCAGCTAATTCACAAACCACTGCTCATCGATAATAAACACTTAAACGTAAAATGCAGTATCGGTATCTCACGTTACCCACAACAGGGGCTTTCGGCCGAAGGCTTACTTAGCAAAGCAAACATAGCATTAGCAAATGCAAAGTTACCCGAAAACAGCAACATCATGATGTATCGCGAAGGTATGAATGATAACTATATTCGCCTCGTGGATATGGAGCCAGACCTGCGCCGCGCGCTACTTAAAAACGAGTTCGTAGTGCACCTGCAGCCTATTTATGATGTTCGTACGCAATATTTAAGCAGCTTTGAAGCGCTATTGCGCTGGCAGCATCCCGCGAAAGGCTTACTGAACCCCGATGATTTCCTGCCTTTTGTTGAACAGTTAGGAATGTCCTGCGATATTGATGAATGGGTGCTCAAGCACTGTGCAAAGCTAATTTCACGCTGGCGCGCCCAAGGCGAAAAAGTGTTGCCGATTGCCATTAATCTTTCTGCTCGCCACTTTCAACAACCCGAACTTACCGATAAGTTGCGCCGATTGTATCGTGAGTACCAATTACAAGCGGGTGATATCGAGCTGGAAATCACTGAGAATGTAGCCATGTCGGACATTACCACGGGCCTTAACGTCCTGAACCGCTTGCGTGAAATGGGTATTCGTGTGGCTATTGATGATTTTGGTACCGGCTACTCCTCACTCGCTTATTTGCGGAAGCTTCCAGTGGATAAAATTAAAATCGATCGCAGCTTTATCAATGAAATTATGGCAAGCAGCGAAGATTCTACGATTGTTCGCACGCTCATTGAACTGAGCCACGTGCTCAAAAAGCAAATTGTCGCCGAAGGGGTAGAAACCGCTGAACAATTTGCATTGCTGAGTGAAATGCATTGCGATAGCGTACAAGGTTACTATTTCTCGCCCCCGGTAAACGAAGAAAAATCACGTGGTTTGCTGCAAGATTTCTGGCGCAAGTGGATATCTCATAACCGTGAATCAGGCAAAGAGGCATGGGTAGGTTCCCGATGAGAAACCCTTTACATAACCGCCGAGTTCGATTTAGCCGCCGATTAACCACGCATCTGCTCGTGCGCATTAGCTTTTGGTCGTTGCTCGCTGTGTTAATCATCACTACGATCGGTTTTGTAATTTCTTACAAGCACGCCAAAGAAGCGTTAATTACCGCATTAATTGAAGATACCAACCAACATTTAGCTCGCGAAAGTGAACATTTCCGTACCGTAGAACAATCGGCCACAGTTTTAGCTGAGCGTTTCCTTACCCGATACCAAGAGTTTATAAACGATGATCGATTCCAAGAACGTTTTGATCGTTGGTACACAGAAACAGAACCAGGTGTTGTTCGCCTTCAGCCCGAATTTTATGATGGCATCCGCCAAGGTGAAACGTGGTTCGAAAATATAACCGTATTTGCAGGCCCCCGCACGAATGCTATTTCTGATGAGTTAAAGGCACGCGTTACTATTGCCCAATATGTGCTAAATGAGCTAGCACCGGCATGGCTACAAAAGGTAAAGAACACCCATATTTCTATGCCCGAGAACATTATGTTGGTGTATTCAGAAACTCAACCATGGGGTTTAGTAGCCGCCGCCGATTTAGTGATTACCGATTACTCGGTAGTGCAATCGACACTCATGGAATATAACCCTGAACGTAAACCTGGCTGGACCGGGCTATACTACGATTTATCAGCCGATTTTTGGACCATTACCTATCAACACCCCGTCGATTATCAGGGCCAGCACTTGATGAACGCGAGCTATGATATTGCCCTAAGTGACATTATTGATCGTGTTATCCAATATCAAAGTGATAGTGATAAACGCATGTTGTTCAACACAAAGGGGCAGTTAATTGCATCGCCAGAAACCTTATCTGAAAGTTATCAACAGCGTGGGGTTTTGGATATAGATAAACTCAGCAATCCAGAGTACAAAGCGATTTATCAGTTAATAGAGGCCCATGGCGCCGATACCGATCATTTCGTTCTACGCAACGCCCTTCCGGGCGAGCTCTTAATTGGGCAAAAGATTTCAGGTTTAAATTGGTGGCACGTTACCCTATACCCATACAGCCAAGTGCAACTGCAAGCACTGCAGGGCCCGTTACGAATATCTTTGGCGACTATTGGTTTATTGATTTTCATCCTCCTCATCGTTTACTGGCTGGTTAGCCGCCACGTTTCTCGCCCTCTCCGACAATTGGCGAATATGGCAATGATGATTGGTGAGAAAAATTACGCCGACGTTATTTCTAGCAAGCATTTGCAAGAACACGTTCGCAGCGAAGTTGGATTGCTGGTTCGCTCATTCCGCACCATGGCCTCACGCTTATTGGCTCACCAGCAAAACTTAGAGAAGCTCGTGGCGGATCGCACTGCTCAGCTCGCCGCCGCCAACGAAGCACTAGAACAAATGGCACACCTCGATGGCCTTACCGGATTGCGAAACCGCCGCGCTTTCGATAAAGACATGGCACGATTGAGTGCGCATCCGCACGATACCAACACTACTTTGTTGTTAGGTGATTTAGATAAATTCAAACCATTTAACGATAACTATGGTCACCAAGCGGGTGATGAAGCCCTGAAGAACGTGGCCAAATGCTTAGCGAACTTCGAACAGGTTCGAGTATATCGATATGGCGGTGAAGAAATTGCAGTGCTAGCCGATGTCGCCGATTATACAGCGGCAAAACAGCTTGCTGAAGCTATGTGTAAAGCGGTATTTGATCTGAATATCGCGCATAAGCACTGCGAGCACAAGCGATTAACGATCAGTTTCGGCGTGCACTTAGTTGTAAACGATTCAAGTATTGAGGCAAACATTCAAGCGGTAGATAAACAGCTTTATGAAGCAAAAAAAGCGGGTGGAAACTGTGTTCGCTAAACTCAACTAGCAACAGCCCACCCGCTTGTTTTCATGTTCTGGGAAGATCTAAAGGTTACAAAATAAAGCGGCTCAAATCTTCATCTTCGGCTAGTTCATTCAAGTATTTATTTACATACTCACGGTCAACCACAACCGAGGTGCCTTCTAAATCCGAAGCGTTAAATGATACTTCTTCCATTAACCGTTCCAGCACCGTGTGTAAACGGCGAGCACCAATGTTCTCGGTTTTCTCGTTCACCTGCCAAGCAATTTCAGCAATGCGGCGAATACCATCTTCTTTAAACTCAACACTTACGCCCTCTGTGGCCATTAGTGCTTTGTACTGCACTGTCAGCGAAGCATTAGGTTCAGTAAGAATACGCACAAAATCTTCTGTGGTAAGCGCTTGTAGGTTTACCCGAATTGGTAACCGGCCCTGTAACTCAGGAATGAGATCAGAGGGCTTCGACATCTGAAACGCACCCGAAGCAATAAATAATATGTGATCGGTTTTCACCATACCGTGCTTGGTGTTTACCGTTGTGCCTTCCACTAGCGGTAACAAATCACGCTGCACACCTTCGCGCGAAACATCCGGCCCACTACTATCGCCACGCTTACAGATTTTATCAACCTCATCAAGGAACACGATGCCGTTTTGCTCAACCGATTGAATCGCTTTTTCTTTGATTTCTTCAGGGTTCATCATTTTCGCAGCTTCTTCTTCAATCAACTGCTTAAACGCATCTTTGATCTTCATTTTGCGCTTTTTGGTTTTCCCTTGGCCCATGTTTTGGAACATGCTCTGCAACTGCGAAGTCATTTCTTCCATGCCCGGAGGTGCCATAATTTCAACACCCATTTGCGCCATCGATAACTCAATTTCTATTTCTTTATCATCAAGCTTGCCTTCCCGCAGTTTCTTGCGAAAGGTTTGCCGTGTTGCATGCTGATCATCTTCATTGCTCGGCGCTTCACTATCATTCCAATTCCGTTTCGCTCGCGGCAGTAAAGTATCTAAAATGCGATCTTCGGCAGCATCTTCGGCGCGATGGCGTAAACGGGCCATTTCTTGCTCGCGCATTAACTTCACAGCGGTATCGGTAAGATCGCGAATAATCGAATCAACTTCCTTACCCACATAACCTACTTCGGTGAACTTCGTAGCTTCAATTTTGATAAAAGGCGCATTTGCTAGTTTCGCTAACCGCCGCGCAATCTCAGTTTTACCAACACCCGTTGGGCCAATCATAAGAATGTTTTTCGGTGTTACTTCTTGGCGCAACTCATCATCAAGTTGCATCCGGCGCCAGCGATTCCGCAATGCAACCGATACCGCGCGTTTGGCATCTTGCTGGCCAATAATATGCCGATTTAGCTCATCAACAATTTCCCTTGGGGTCATATTCGACATGTTCTACTCCTTCACTGGCTCGGCATCGAGCACTTCAATTGTTTGATGGCTATTGGTATACACACATATATCACCGGCAATGGTAAGCGCTTTTTCAACGATATCAGGTGCGGTTAATTCAGTGTTTTCAAGCAGCGCTCGGGCTGCTGATTGTGCGAACGGGCCACCGGAGCCAATAGCGATAAGGTCATTTTCAGGCTGCACCACATCACCATTCCCGGTAATAATCAGTGATGTTGTTTTATCCGCCACGGCGAGCAGTGCTTCTAATTTGCGCAGCATACGATCGGTACGCCAATCCTTCGCCAGCTCAACCGCAGCTTTTGTAAGGTTGCCTTGATGCTGCTCCAATTTCGCTTCAAAACGTTCAAAAAGCGTAAATGCATCTGCAGTACCGCCTGCAAAACCAGCGATTACTTTGCCATTGTATAAACGCCGTACTTTTTTGGCGTTCCCCTTCATCACGGTATTACCCAATGAAACTTGTCCATCGCCGCCAATAGCTACTTTATCACCACGGCGAACAGAAACGATTGTAGTCATCTGTGTTCCTCTTTATCGGTTATACACAGTAGATAGGGGCGACACATGATGAATTCAAGAGTGCGGGGAACCAGCAAGAGCGGAGGGTGAGAACACCCTCGCGCTTGTTGTTGGCTGAATTACTCGTTTGCAGGCGGCCTTGGAAACAAAATGGGGCGTTGTAAAAGGGAAGAAATAAAGCCATTTATGGTTGTTTGCCCACCACCTAAGTTGTTGTAAACACCAACAACTCTTGGTGTAATCTGAGTATTGTCATCGTACATTTTTACCTTGATCGATGCCAACGCGAGCATCGCATTCTGAATACTCGATTCACTAATTTCGCTCGGCATCGGAATCAAACTAGAAATCTCTTGGCCACTTACGCCTAATGTTTGAATAATCAAAGTTCCGGAAACTTGTTCAGCTCTAGCGGCAACGCCTAGAGCAAACAAACTCGATAAATCGATTTCACCTTTTTTTACGAAAATATTTGCCGTTAAACGAAGCCCTACACCAATATAAACCGGCACAACAGTGTTCGCTAAATCTTCCTCGCCCTGAGGCAATAGAGTAGCAATACGTTTCCCATCAGCAGGGTTCTCCGATATTGAAACAGGTAAGGAATCGGTACTAAATTTAATATAATCGAGTATCACCACATAGTTCTTACCTTCCACCCCCAACTTAGCGGGCCCAAACGTTAAACTACCCTCGCGAGTAACCGTGCCAATAGCAAGACGCATCGTTTCATCGGAAAGTGCATTGAGCACTTCTCCGTTGGGAATATTTAATTGCACCGGAAGTGGATCTAACGGGTGATAACCAAAATTATCTTCAGCCGAGCCGCTATCTAACGGCACGTTAATTGAAGAACAGCCTGAAAGCAGTACCACAATAAAAACTAAAATTAAGCGACACATAATGCCCCCGAAAAGTAACGTTTACTGCGAACGCGAAAAGGTTTTAAACCATCGCGCCATACCCATGCTTATTAAAAAGCAAATTGATACACAGAAAACCTCTACCACGAGGGAGCAACGGAACGTTACGGCTGGAGCGTGCACCGACAAAAAAGCGGCTTAGTGAAATTTAACCATAGCACCAGTTTAGGAATTAGCATTATTTGGAAAGTGAATTTTTCTCGCCAACCAGTGCGGCGGGATCAATCAAGGTTCCACAGCCAAATCTGGCAGCCGTAAATGCCGGTGCGCTGAAGTTGGTTGTTGGTGCGTTGGGCATCGCGCAGATTATCGAAAGGCCCGAGGATAACTCGGAACCAGCGGCCATTGCTGCCGGTAGTTTCGCGGATTTGTGATTCATAGCCTGCCATGGCAATTCTGGCTTTTAAATTATCGGCATCGGCGTGACTGCGAAACGAAGCGCATTGCATTAAGCGGCGGCGTGATTCTGCAAGTTCAGGTACTTCTACCTCAACCTGTTGGCTTTCCAACTCTTCAATATACTGCCAGCGTTCAGCTGGAATTTCCGGTAAGGGCTCTAAAGCGGGTGCGGAAACCGTATCTACAGGTTCATCCACGACAGGCGTGGGCATATCGCCTTTCTTTAAAAACCAAAGAAAACTTACAAATACGGCAATTACCACCAAGGTAACCA
Source organism: Aliidiomarina shirensis (assembly GCF_003987345.1). GTDB lineage: Bacteria > Pseudomonadota > Gammaproteobacteria > Enterobacterales > Alteromonadaceae > Aliidiomarina > Aliidiomarina shirensis. Next base: position 328,788 of record NZ_PIPP01000003.1, read on the forward strand.
GTAGCGCACGAATTGGTACCGGCGATTTCGCCCCTTTTTGATTAGCTGGCTTACGCGTAGCACCGCGCGCGGCAGGTTTTCCTTTCCCCACTGGCTTTTTCTTTTTCGGTGCACCGCGCTTGGCGTAATCAACCGCCATAAATTACATCCGCTCCAAGGTATCAATACCTAATAGTTCTAAACCTTGCGCAAGAATGCGCGCAGTAAGTGCTGCCAGTTTTAGGCGGCTTTGTTTCACTGCCTCATCATCGGCATTCAAGATTGGGCATGCTTCGTAAAAAGAAGAAAACGCGCCCGCCAACTCGAACATGTAACCACATAAGAAATGTGGCGTACCTTTGTTGCCCACCGACGCAATAATCTCTGGGAACTGGGCTAGCTTGCCGGCCAACGTTTCATCTTGCTCACTTGGTAATTGAATCGCGCCGCTTACTTCATGTAATGCCAAGCCCGCTTTTTGGAAAATACTGTTTACCCGTGTGTAAGCATAGAGTAAGTAGGGCGCGGTATTGCCCTCGAACGAAAGCATGGTATCCCAATCGAAAACGTAATCGCTGGTGCGATTTTTCGAAAGATCGGCATATTTCACAGAAGAAATACCAACCACACGAGCAACATTTGCTTGCTCTTCCGCATTGAAATCTGTGCCTTTCGCGGCAATGAGTTCTGCTGCACGGCGCTCTGATTCATCCAACAAATCGGCAAGCTTCGTTACGCCACCATCTCGGCTTTTGTATGGCCGGCCATCTTTACCCAGCACCATACCGAAGCCTAAGTGTTCTAAACTGGTGTTTTCACTGGCATATCCGGCTTTTCGGCATAACGTAAATATTTGTTGAAAATGCAGGGATTGGCGCGCATCTACCACGTAAATAACGCGATCTGCGCCTAAAGTTCCAGCGCGATAACGAACAGCCGCCAAATCGGTTGTTGCGTACAGATAGCCGCCATCTTTTTTCTGTACAATAATCGGCAACGGCTCATCTTCTTTGCCTTTAAACTCGTCTAAGAACACGCACTGAGCACCTTGGTTTTCTACTAATAACCCTTGCTCACGAAGATCGACGACTACCTTGGCTAAATCATCGTTGTAGGCTGATTCTGCCATTACATCGGCGCGCGTAAGTTGAACACCTAACCGATCATATACTTCCTGGCAATGCGCTAGCGAAGTATCAATAAACTTCTGCCAAAGTGATTTGCAATAAGCATCTCCAGATTGCAGTTTCACCACCAATGAACGCGCTCTATCGGCAAAGCCCTCTTCGTCATCAAAGCGTTTTTTCGCTGCCTTATAGAACGTTTCTAGATCACTTAGCGCTAGTTCATCCGAGCTTGCTTCTTGTAAGCTATCTTCCATGTGTGCCAGCAACATACCAAACTGGGTGCCCCAATCACCTACATGGTTTTGCGGAATCACTTTATGGCCTTGTAAGCTAAGTGTGCGGGCCACTGCATCGCCAATAATGGTTGAGCGTAAATGACCCACATGCATTTCTTTCGCTAGGTTCGGCGACGAATAATCAATGACCACAGTTTGTGGTTTCTCGGCCAACGGCACACCACAACGTTTATCAGCGAAAGCCGTTTCAAGTTGCGCAATGAGCTGCGAACGATCAACGGTAAAGTTAATAAAACCCGGGCCGGCAATTTCGGTTTTGCCAATCACTGCATTTTCAGGAATCGCCGCAATAATGGCTTCCGCCAAAGCGCGAGGATTCTGTTTTGCTGGCTTTGCGAGCATTAATGCTAAGTTCGTTGCGAAATCACCATGAGATTTATCACGCGGACGATCAAGCTGAATGCGCGGTTGTACATCAGCCGGAATGGTTTCTGCGGCTATCAACGCAGCTACTGCAGCGTGCAATAATTCTTCTATTTGCTGTTTCATGGTTCTCGCAACCTTAACTAACGCGTTTTCAATCAAAATAGGGGGGTATATGCTAGCCCGTTAGTTTAATCGCTCGGGCTTGGAAAAAAAACCAGCGCGTGGGCTTATCTATCGCTTTCTCACTAAAATATTTACTGAAAAAGTGAAATCAAATAAATTCCTGTGGATCGATGTCCAATGTCCATCGGGCCTTTCGTGCCTCAGCTAGGTTCTCAAGCTCTGGTAAGCATTGCTGTAACAACCCATGTAAAGGTGCCCGCGCTGCTGCATGCAACAATAACTGATAGCGAAAACGCCCGGCTCGACGCGCCAGTGGCGCAGGCATTGGGCCAATCACGGTAACTTCCGGTATTTCACCATGCATATTGGCGTGTAGTTTATCACTAATTACCTGCAAAAGTGCCTCTGCCGCTGGCTTATCAATCGCCTCAGCTCGGAATAACGCCATTGCTGCATACGGCGGCAGCATTGCTTGCTCTCGTTCTAACAAAGCACTTTGCGCAAAATCCTTATATCCGTTTTGAATCAGTTCTTGAATGAGTGGGTGTTCAGGATGATGCGTTTGCAATAACACACTACCCTTTTTACTTGCGCGGCCTGCGCGGCCAGATACCTGCACGTATAATTGCGCTAGCCGTTCGGCAGCTCGAAAATCGGCACTAAATAGCGCACCATCAACATCAAGCAAAGATACCAAAGTAACATCGGGGAAATGATGCCCCTTCGCCAACATTTGTGTGCCAATGAGAATGCGGTAATCACCACGAGCTACAGCTTCAAGGTAATCCTCTAGTTGGCCTTTTCGCCGAGTGCTATCTCGGTCAATACGAATCGCTGGGTAGTTCGGAAAACGTTCCTGAATGGCCTGCTCTAATTGTTCCGTACCCAAACCTCGAGTTATCAGCTGCGTACTGCCACAGCTTTGACACTGGCGTGGAATGCGGCGCTGGGCACCACAATGATGACACTGCAAGGTGTGCGTTTGCTGATGCACCGTCATATTCGCTTGGCAACGATGGCAATCGCTTATCCAACCACACTCATGGCAAAGCAGAGCGCTGGCAAAACCGCGCCGATTTAAAAACAACAGTACTTGATTACCCGCATCGAGGTGCTTTTGCATTACGGTTAACAGCTGATCGGACAGCCCGTTGTGTAAACGTTGAGATTTTAAATCAATTACACCACTTTTTACCGGCAATGCTGCACCCGCACGCTTACCCAAGATGAGGTGGGCATAGCGTTTGCTCCGCGCATTCGCCAAACTTTCGAGTGAAGGGGTAGCCGAACCTAAAATAACGCCGAACCCTTCTAAATGAGCGCGCTTAATGGCTAAATCGCGGGCATTATAACGAAAGCCTTCTTGTTGCTTGAACGAACTATCATGTTCTTCATCAAGAATGAGCAGGCCAAGGTTTTGCATCGGGGTGAATATTGCTGAACGCGTGCCCAATACAATACCTGCGTGGCCATCACGTGCCTGTAACCAACCTTGTAAACGCTCCTGATCACTCAAGCCCGAGTGCAAAACCACTACCGGTGCTTGGAATCGATTACGAAAGCGAGCTACGGTTTGCGGGGTAAGGCCGATTTCAGGAACTAGCACCAACACTTGTTTACCCGCCGCCAGCACTTCCGCCATTACCTGCAAGTACACTTCCGTTTTGCCACTCCCCGTTACTCCTTCGAGTAACCAAACATTGGCTTTGGCATCATTCACCGAGCCTAAAATAGCGCCTACGGCCACCGCTTGCTCTTGATTCAGCGCATGGGGCTGTTCACACAATTCGCCGCGCCAAGGTGTGAAATCAGGTTCGCAATCATGCGCTTCTACTAAGCCTTTATCCTGCAAAGCCTTTAATGCTGCGGTGCTAAACTCATGTTGCCGAATAGTGGCGGCGCTCATTGGCCCGCGTTTTAATGCGGCGAATAATTGCTGTTGCTTCTTCGCGCGTTGCAAACTTTCTACTTCTGCTGCCTCACCTTCGCTAGTGAGTTGGTATCGGCGTACCAAGGTATAATTCGGAGGCTCGCCTTGTTTTATTGCAATGGGTGCCGCGTGAACCAGCACTTCACCAAGTGGGTGATGATAATAGCTCGCCGCCCAAAGCAGCAGTTTCCACAAAGGTTCTGGCCACAATGGTGCCGGATCGCTTACCGTAATTACTTCCCGTAACTGGCTCACTTCGATTTCTGGAGTAACATCGTTTGCGGTTACAAAACCCACCATTTCACGCGAACCAAAGGGCACACGCACGCGGCTACCTACCGGCGGTAGCGGCTGTTCAGGCGCAAGCACATAATCATACTTTCGCCGCAACGGTACGGGTAAGGCAATACGAATAAAGGTAGGCACAAGTTTCCACGCGCATTGAATGAAGCCCTATGCTAACAAAACTTTGCCGAAGCGCCAGCACGCTTTTTGCGGAAAGCTGAGCGCATTACACGTTTACCCATGATGAAACACCGATGTTGCTTGATCCTTAGCCAGCTCTGCGCTAGAATCCGCGTCCTTAAATTAGATTTAAGTACGAATTTTATTAACAAGCGCGTGGTGTTCGTGGAAAGCACGGATGGCGATGCGGCCTTCAACTGAGGTAACCCCCATGAAACAAGGTATTCACCCTGAATATAAAGCCGTAACCGTAAACTGCTCGTGCGGTAACGTTTTTGAAACTCGTTCAACCCGTTGTGAAAACTTCCACATCGACGTATGTTCTGAGTGTCACCCGTTCTACACTGGTAAACAGAAAACTCTGGATGCTGGCGGACGTGTTGATAAATTCAAGCAACGTTTCGGTTCACTTAAATCTAAGTAATTTACCTAGATTTAAAGTGTTAAAGCTTGAAGAAAGCGCCACTCACATAGAGTTGGCGCTTTTTTTTATTCCAACAGCCCTTTTCGTGCTGCGAGACGAATTAACTCCGCCGTATTCGATACCTGCAATTTATTTAAGATTCGGCCTCGATGATTCTCTGCGGTTTTATATGACATATCCAGCAGCACCGCTATTTCTTTGGTGGCGCGGCCAGCAACTACTAAATGAAACACTTCGCGTTCACGCCTCGTGAGGTTATTCAGAATCGACGTATCATCGGTACTGCTACCTTTACCCGACGCTAACGATTGCGTGAGCGCATTGGGAAAGAATGTGCCTCCTTCATGAATAACACGAATAGCCTCTGATAGTTGCTCAGTTGAGGATTCTTTCAAAACATATCCGCGAGCACCCGAGGTGTGTAATGCATGCATATACTCGATCTCATCGTGCATTGTAAGCACAAGAACTTTGGCATCAGGCCGATTATCGAGCAGCTTATCGATCGCCACTAGGCCATTCATTTTCGGCATCGAGATGTCCATCAAGATAACATCCGGCGCTTTCTGAATTGCCGCTTGCACTAAACTCACGCCATCTTCACATTCTTGTACTACCTCAAAATCACCCTGCTGGCGCAACATTTGCACAATGCTTTGGCGCACTAATGTATGGTCGTCGGCAATTACAATACGAATCTTATTTTTATCAGAACTCATAACAATACTAATAAACTCAAATGGCAACCTCCGCCAGGGCGGGATTGAATTTCCAATTCAGCAGCAAAGGCTGCCGCGCGATCTCGCATACTCGCGAGGCCCACTCCGGGGGTTGTCTCTTTGAGCTCAAATCCATGACCATCATCAATAATATCTAATCTTAACGTATTACCAACCCGGCTTGCATATAAACTAATATGCGTTGCATTGGCATGGCGCACCGCATTCGTTAACGCCTCTTGGGCAATCCGAAATACCAGTATAGCCAAATGATTTTCTGGCTCGTCTTGAATATCAATTTGTACATCTATCTCTACTGGCTCATGTTCACAAAGGCTGCGTACTAACCATGATAATGCCGCCGCTAGCCCGAGGTCGTCCAAAATACGGGGGCGCATTAACCGTGATAACTGGCGCACATCAGCAAGCGCCTGCGCTGCTAAATCAGCTAATTCAGGGGCTTCTTTGTACTCACTGGCAGCGAGATTGAGGCGGCGGGTTAACGCTGTTAGTAACTGACCAACACCATCATGCAACTCTTGGGAAAAACGTGCTCGCTCAGCCTCTTGTTGACTCCATAAACGCTGAGCGAGATCTCGCAACGTATTTTGCTCTTCCAACAGCAAATTCCGTAGCTCTTGTTGGCTACGTTGGAGGGCTTGCACTTCCTCTACGAATGGGTGTTTCGGGTCGTTCATATGTGGCTTGATAGACCTCAATTTGTGGCTGCGTCAGGTGTTGGTATAGCGCTTCTTTTAATTGTGCTGCACGTCGCTTTGAACCAATATCGTTAAAAATCTCATAATAGAGATGATTACGCCAGTGTTCTGGATGGCTTTGTAATGTTTTTCGTAGCTCTTCGCGGGCATTTTCATTATTAAATTGAAAGGCCTGCAAATAATTTGATCGTAAATACTCTTTATACATGTTCGGGTTACTAAGTTCCCGAACTCGTTGCCATTGCCAGCTATCACGCGGAGCTGGGCTTAACTCAAGTACCGATAAGAGTACGCGCAATTCAGTTTTAACCGGTAATAATTGCTTGCGAAAACGCGCCCAAAATCCAGTTAGCTCCGATGTAGCTATATTGCCTTCGAGCAATGCTTTCGCCGTCACTATCCAATCACGCAAAGCAAGTTGTTCTTGGTTCAGCTGTTCCATGTAGGGGGTGAGCGCATCAAGGTGATTTCCCATGCACTCACTATCGGCAAAATACAAACACATTTCAGCGCCCCAGATGCGTACTTCCACGAGTGCTCGAATATTATTCGTTAATTCACTTATGCGGAGGGCCTCAAAATTGTTATTGACCGCCGTTTCCCATTCGCCCAACGAAAAATTACGATGGCTTAGAAAAAATTGTGTTACCAACTCTTCTTCTGGGCGACGACCTTGCGATTCTTCTAACACCTCGGAAAGTATTTGCGTTGCCTTGTTATATTCGCCGCGGGTGAGGGCCAGATTCGCTAAGTTCAACTCTGTACGCGCCAACCCCGATTCATCACCAATACGAGAAAACAGCGTAATGGCTTGATTCCAAAATACTTCGGCCTGGCTATATTCCGCCATTAAATAATATATGTACGCTACATTGTTAATGCTTTCCGCTTGCTGGCGTGAATAGCCGGTAGCAATGCGCAAATCGAGCGCGTTACTATAATGCGTGAGAGCTTCACGATAGCGCCCTTGCTCTTCGAGTAAGATACCCCACTCATTTTCTACTTGGGCCAAACCTAATCGATCATTATTCGCTTCGAACAGTAAAGAGGCTTCGGCCAGAGCGCCTTCGGCGTCACTGTACCGAAGTTGCAAAGCATAGGCATTTGCAAGGTTGGCTAAGGTAACGGCACGTCCATTTGGATCAAGCTCAGCAGTACGAATATCTAGCGCTTGCGAGAAATACTGCGCCGCTTGTGAAGCCTCTGATAAACGCAAATAGGCAACCCCAAATGCGTTTAACACCGTACCTTGACCGCGAATATCTTCCTGCTGGCGATACTTGATCAATGCTTGCATTAGCTCATTATCTAACGCTTGTTGGATTTGTCCTTGGATAATACGAATACGAGCCAGTTCAAACCATCGCTCACCGGAACTCGGGTCGAGTGCCAACGCTTGTTGATACAAGGCAATCGCCATTTCCGCATCGTCATTCCAAGATGCCAGCTCAGCTCGCCTATCGAGTAAACTCGCTCGGCCAGGAAACAGTTCAACGAGGCGATCAACAACGGCTATCGCCGCATCGAGATCATCGCTCATTTCTGCTTGCAACGCGCGCCCTTCTAAATGCCAATACTCATCATTTTCCGAGAGTTCGAATAACCGTTGCAATTGTTCTCGCGCTTGTTGCAGCTCACCTCGGTTAACCGCTAATCGAGCTCCCGCCAGCCAGCCGCCAGCAAAGTCTGGCCACTCTGCTTGTAACGAGTTGATAAATTGCTCAGCCTCAGCGTTTCGCCCCTGACGAAGCGCGCGTAACACTGGTTCTACCCGCTGAAGCTCTTCGATGGGTACAATTAACTCACGCGCTGGTAGCGCAAGCTGAGTATCAATATGGGTAAACAGTTGCTCTAAGGTTTGCGGTAAACCCTCAGTAGAAATGGTGCCTTGGAACGCGCCAAACATGCGGTTGCCTGGCATATTCGCTAGCACAACTTGCAAACGCATTTCATCGCCAACAGGGAGTGTCATGGTTTGTAGAAGCACCAATACATCGGCATTTACCAACTGCGCAATACGATTGCGGTGTTCTTGTTGGCCAAAAGGCCTCAAACCTAAGTTGCTCACCAAGATATCTACTCGATTTTGCTCAATCACATCGATATCGCTTTGGCTTACTAAATGCAACCGCATAAGCTCCGCGAAGCCCGAAAGCATATCGTTCTCAGGGCTGTATACAATCGCTACGCGGTTTGTTTTTCTTGGCTCTTCAGTGGTAATAACAGGTTCAAGATTAAAATATTGCCATGCCCCATACCCCATCAATGTCATCGCAATGAGTAGTACGGCAACAGCAGATACGAACTTTTGCTTTGCCGGTAACGTTAAACGCTTCTGTGCGCCAGCAATAGAAAGCCGTTGATGAATGAGAGGTTTACTCAGCTTGGCTGCTATTTGTTTGCGTTCCCAATACCAAAACACATCACCAAGATGCCACTTGCGAATGGTTGTAGCGCGCAACATTTCGTTGAGCAAGCAGCCACTGCTATAGCAATCACTGTAGGTGCCACGTTTGCCGAGCTGGGTAACTTCGGGCGCCGTGTAACCCGAGCTACCTGAAAAATCTTTTGCGGTTGATTCAACGCTAGTTTGTTCGTTTGCATCGGCGGTTTGAACCGTGCTTTGACCAATACCAAAATCTAAAAGAACTAAATTACCACGCTCATCAATCACGATATTTTCCGGCTTTATATCCGCGTGAGTAATATCCGCCGAATGGCATGCTTCGAGCGCTAACAATAATTGCTTAAACCATTGCTCTACTTGCTGCCGCTTTATCCCTTTATGTATGCGCTCTGCAAGATTTTCTCCGCTTACCAAGCCCATCGTGAAGAAAACCCATTCACCATCTTGGTAGAACTCAAACACGCGAACGATATTTGGATGGTTGAGTTCCCGGGCTAGTAAGACCTCTTGCCGTAACCGTTGTACTTGATGGATATCCAGAGCATTGCGCGGAGCTATTAATTTTAGCGCAATATCAGTACCAAGAATCTCGTCTCGTGCCTGGTATACCTGGGCTTGCCCCCCAGCACCAAGCGCATTTAACACGCGAAAACGCCCAGCCAACACGGTACCTACTGGTAGCGTTGGTGTGGGCGTTAACAACGATGTATCGCGATTCGGTTGAGCGCTGGCTGAATCTGAGCCTGAGATCACAAGATTCTCCGGGAATATCCTAATTCAATAACTTAAGGATACCGCTCCCGGTGATACTTATGCAAAGCTCTCGTAATATAAATTGTAAATAAATCACATCGCTTGTATGCGATGTAACCTCTGTTCAATATCTTGAATCTGCAATGCCATCGATAACTGCCGCGCAAATGAACGCACGATCACTAAATCCGTATCTAAGAAAGCACGATGTTCTTGCCCACTATCGGCATACAAAACGGCTACGATTTGATCTTGGTAAAACACCGGAAAACACAAGAGCGCTTGAATCGAGTTGTGAATAATACTCGTAGCCTTAGCTAGCACAGGGTTATCTGCCACGGATGAGAGAATCACAGGTTCACCTGATGTGATGGTTTGCCGAATGGCTGTACGGCTACCCGTAAAACTTTCCGCCGCCATCCATTCTGGGAATCCTGTGCAGTTACAAATATCACCTTCATCATCAAGAAAAATTACTGCAGCGCGATCACTGGATAAAATAGTGCTTAGTGTTTCGGTAGCCGAATTTAATAAATCGGTAAGCGCGCTCTCTTGCAGCATCTTCTCAGCAGCGGCGGATAAATATTTATTTCGCCACTGACTAAAGCTACTTTCTGCTGTTACTTGCCGGTGTTCAACTTGTTCTAGGCGGCACTTGATGCCACCTAGAATAAGTTCTGCCCGTTGTGCAAGGGCAATCGAACGTACGCGTTCACCTTCGGAAAAACATCCGTTCTGGCTATTATGGTCATGCAACTCCCACACGCCGTTTTTCGAGGTAATACGGGCGTGAAAACGAGATACTTGCTGTTCGTTAATCACAATATCGCACTCTTCAGAACGGCCCAGTAAATATTCTTTACCTTCAAAAAGCACGTGGCTTTGCGCGGGCTGTTCTGGATAAAACAGTTGTATCCGTAATGGCATAAATAACTACCTTAACAAGGTTCCTAAAGTGAAACGAAGTGAGCGTGCTTTCGTGAGCAATTCGCCCTGCACATTTTCGATATCGCCACTTGAGCGCCACACGCTCGGAACTGATTTCCCACGGGCCGATTCCAATTTACGCAAAACATTATTCAAGTTCGATGCTGCGGCTTGATAACGCCCTTGCTGCACGTGATCGTTAATATTCCGAGTTAACGCTTGTATTTCGCTACCGAATTGATCTTCCATACTGAACACGTGATTATACAGATAATTCGCTAAATCGCGTGCTTTTGCTGCCGCAACTACATTTGCATCACGATCATCAACAAGCAATATGAAATCTGAGAAATGCCCCGTAGAGCCACGCGCACGCAGGCTTCCTGCCGCCGTTAGCGTTGTAATATCTTCAAATTCACCGCCCGCATGCGAGCGGAATAAGCGAATGTTATCAGCATAAACAATACTAGTTGTATAAAGTTCAATTTCGGCTTCGCCAGAAAAGCTAAAGCCTCGATCTTGTTTTGGCTTTACCGAAATTAGAACTGGGAAGGTATCAACCGCCCACATATTAAAATTATCGGGAAGTCGATTTACAATACGGTGATCGTTGGGGTCGAGTGCCTGCACCGAAAGGCTAACGTTATCTTCATTCAGGCCAATAGCTTGTGCGAACGAAATAGATAATTGCAGATCCATGCCATTCTCTAACACCAAATCTGCTGAAATTCGATTTGCGCTGAACTCGATTTCATTCGCGTTTGCGCTATTTGTAAGAGCCGGTTGTACCAGTAAGGTGGCAGCAACCGCAAAACCCATAAGATGTTTAAACATTTTACCTTCCTCATTATCAGGCCAAGGAAATCAACTCAAACATTACTTATAGAACAGTGTTGCGTTGATTGCGTTGTATTGATCGCTTAGTGGCTAGCGAAATTTGTACCCGAAGCTGTAGTTGCTTCGTGCAAAGATAATGACAATGGAAGGCGATTCAAGATATAGGGGTTTCCCCTCTAAATTACACAAACGCCCTGATTCAGGGGCTGAATCAGGGCGTTTCGTAGCATTTTAGCGCTTCAACTAAACATACTTATTTGCTGGCGATAAACTGCCATGCAAATAATTGTTCACCGGCATTGAATTCCGTTACTTCAGCGCTGGCTTTGGCTTTTTCTGCCGCTTTTAGCCATTTTTTAGTATTGGCAGCTGTTAACGCCGCTTCACCATGATCGATCAAGCGTAAACGATGATCTTGTAGCATATTAAACGCAATCATCAGGTACTCAGCAGCTTGCACCGCTTTTTCCGTGGTGGTTGCGAAATTAATGAGTTCCAATACACGGCCAAAAATTTCATTCAACCAAACATGCTCTTCTGGCTTATTAAACTTCTCTTTTAGCGTTTGCATAATCCACTCAGTGGTGCGGCGCGACGCTAAACAAGCTTGATTTTTCTGCCATTCCTCGAAGCTCATTTTTTCCATTTGCATTGCTGCTAAGCGCAGCATCAAATCGGCTTGTAAGAACAATGGCGTAGTATTCAGAATATGCTGAAAAATCTCAGCGCCTTGCCCGGCTTCTTTTACCAGTTGCGATTTCTTGTGCTGCGCTAAGGCAACTATTTTACCGCCCGGTTTTAATACTCGCAGTGCTTCTACTAATGCCGCTTCGCTCTCACCATATTCGAAACCAAATTGGCTTACCACGCAATCAACCGAGTTATCCGCAAACGGTAGCTTCTGCATATCGGTTTCACTGTGAAACGTGATCGATTCGAGTTGCTTGCTGATTTCTGGCTTTTCCGATAGCGATTTCACCGGGTTAATCGTGGCTATATCAACACCGTGAACTTGCCATTTCTTGCCATTTTTCTTAGCCCATTCGCTAATCATTAGTGCGGCTGCACCATTCCCGGAACCCACATCAACAATAACGGCTTCTTTGCCAAGAAACGCGAGGTTTTGGCTCCAAAAATTACTAACATCATTCGCGTAAGTTTGGGCCACTTCACCTTCAGAAAAGCTGCTTACCGTACGCGAAAGAAGCCAATGATTACTCCAATGATTCATAATATTATCTCTTTACCGCTGGTTGTTTTATGCCGTGCTGAAATACCAACACCCTAAAATAAGTACCTTACTCTTAATGGCAATTACGATACTCGAAATGAACAAAACACTGAAGTGGTTTCGTGCTCAATAGGCGATTAATCAAGGCAAAACGCGCGCAATCAACAAAGGTAAGATTTGTTTAATGCGGGAAACCCATTACACTTCTCCATAGCAATGTTAGGCTGTCGTTATTATTCACCGAAACAACTAAAATAACGCAGCCTAATTTCATTCTGATGCAGAAAATGGATTACATAACACATGAGCGATTTTCGTCAGCAAGCACTTGATTACCACGCGCTACCAACACCGGGCAAAATTAGTATAGAGCTTACTAAACCTGCTGAAACCGTGCGCGACCTCGCATTGGCGTATAGTCCGGGTGTCGCCGAACCAGTACGCGCTATTGCTGAAAATCCAGATGATGTTTATCGCTATACCGCTAAGGGCAATTTAGTAGCGGTCATCAGCAACGGTACCGCCATTCTAGGGTTAGGTAATTTAGGCCCGGCGGCGTCGAAACCTGTAATGGAAGGTAAAGCGTTATTGTTTAAACGATTCGCTGGCCTTGATTCCATTGATATTGAGGTTACGCATCGTACCACGCAAGATTTTATTAACACCGTAGCCAGCATTGCCGGTACGTTCGGTGGTATTAACTTAGAAGATATTAAAGCCCCCGAGTGCTTTGAAATTGAGCAAGCGTTAATCGAACGCTGCGATATTCCTGTATTTCATGATGATCAACATGGCACCGCCATTGTTACCTCGGCTGGCTTGTTAAACGCACTTGAGATTCAAGGCAAAGATATTTCTACGGTACAAATCGTGTGCATGGGTGCTGGCGCTGCGGCGATTGCCTGCATGGAATTACTAATAAAGTGTGGCGCACAACGCGAACACATTTACATGCTTGATTCAAAAGGCGTGATTCATACTCGCCGCACCGATTTAAACGAATACAAACAATTATTTGCCAACAATACCGATAAGCGCAGCTTACAAGATGTCATTACTGGCGCGGATGTATTTGTAGGTGTATCGGGCCCCGATTTATTTAGCGCCGAAGATCTCTCACTAATGGCCCCGAATCCTGTGGTGTTTGCCTGCTCCAACCCAGACCCAGAAATTCATCCTGATATCGCTAACGCCACCCGTGATGATTTAATTATGGCTACGGGCCGCTCGGATTATCCTAACCAAGTGAACAACGTGCTGTGCTTCCCGTTTATATTCCGCGGTGCACTTGATGTGCGTGCCAGTGCTATTAACGATGAAATGAAGTTAGCCGCGGTAACCGCTATTCGCGAATTAGCGCAAGAGCCGGTTCCTGAATCCGTGTTAAAAGCCTCTGGTGTTGATAGCCTTTCGTTTGGCCGCCAATATATTATTCCGAAGCCTATGGATCCTCGCTTGTGTCAGCGAGTAGCTCGCGCAGTAGCCGAGGCTGCTGTGGCTAGTGGTGTTGCACGCATTGATTTGCCGAAAAATTACATGGCGGAATAGCGACAAACCTTCGGGCGATGCTATCTTTAAATCACGATCGGCATTATAACTAGCCGTCGATAACACCATATTTTTTACGCCGATGTTTTTGGGTAAGTATTGTTTAGGTATGGATTGAGGTATGAAAATGAAAAGTTCAGTGCTGCAAACATTAGTGATCGTGAGCTCGTTATTCATACTGGCTGCATGCCAGAGTGCGCCAGGTGAGGGCGATGATGGCGAAAATGCGCGTGTTGAATTAAGTTACAACCCAACGATTTTACGCCCATTCCCCGACGACCCAGGCATGACTATTCGCCATTCCGGGCCTATCGATGTGGAATGGTATGATGAAGAATTGGAAAAAGCACACCGTGCATTTGTAGCTGGTGGCGAGCGTTCAGAAGATAAACCCGCCATTTTACTGGAAGCGGAACGGCACCTGCGCCGGGCACTTAGCCAGCCTATTCGTTTTGGCGTAAGCGGCAACCGCTTATGGATAGAACCTCGCGGCGCTGAAGTAAACTACCGTGATGTAGTGCAAGCTTTTGCCGCCACCGGCCTATTCCGAACCGTGCAAGTGAGCCATTTGCGCTACCAGTAACCCTGGCCTTTGCAAAAACAATTCTATGAAATGAAAGCAGCTTCCTTGAAGCTGCTTTTTTATTTAGCCACCGATTCGCCGCACACCCAACCGGAGCTCCATGCCCATTGGAAATTATAGCCGCCTAGCCAGCCGGTAACATCGAGCACTTCGCCGATGAAGAACAGGCCGGGCTGTAGTTTGCTTTCCATGGTTTTCGAACTTACTTCATTTACGTTCACACCACCGATGGTAACTTCGGCGGTGCGATAACCTTCAGTGCCGTTCGGTTTTATTGGCCATGCGGTAAGGTTGTTAGCTACCCGTTCGATTTCGGTATTGCTCAAATCTGCTAAATTCTTAGTGGGCCAATGGCCGTATTTCGCCAGCACTTGCACCATTCGTTTCGGTAGATATTTGCTGAATATACTTATCAAGCCGCTGCGCGGTTGCTCTGCTTTCGCCTCCTGAAGAAGCGCGAGCGCATTTTCGTTCGGTAATAAGTTTACAGCCACGGTTTCACCGGGTTGCCAAAACGATGATATTTGCAGCATCGCCGGGCCACTTAAACCACGGTGCGTGAATAACATCGCTTCACGAAAAGAAGCTCGGTCATTACTTGCTACTACATCGCTGGCTACACCGGAAAGTTCAGCAAAGGCTTCTTTATCGGTATCGTGCAGGGTAAACGGAACGAGCCCGGCACGCACTGGCACAATGCTATGGCCAAACTGCTCACCCAGCTTATAACCGAAGGGCGTGGCTCCAAGTTTTGGCATGGATAAACCGCCACAAGCCACCACTAAATTCTTACAAGAAAATTCGCCTTGCGAGGTTTTTACGAAGTACGCGCCATTCTCATGCTGCACCGAAAACACTTCAGTGCGCAGTTGTACTTTCGCGCCAGCCGAGCTGCACTCTTGCATTAGCATCCGCACAATATCTTTCGCCGAATCATCACAGAACAGTTGGCCTAGGGTTTTCTCATGCCATGGTATGTTGTGTTTATCCACCATGGCTACGAAATCCCATTGGGTATAACGGCTCAGGGCTGATTTACAAAAATGGGGATTTTGCGAAAGGAAGTTTTCTGGGCTGGTATACATATTCGTGAAATTACAACGGCCACCACCCGAGATAAGAATTTTCTTACCTGCTTGTTTCGCATGATCAAGCACCACCACAGATAAGCCACGCTTCGCCGCCGTAGCCCCACACATTAATCCCGCCGCACCGGCACCAATAACAAGCGTGTTTACATTTACAATATCGTTCACTGGCATGCTTTGGGGTGTCCGCTAATAGGTAAAAAAACAAATACGAAAATAACGCTCAAAGCTTTCACCTTGAGCGTTATTGTATGCCTCACTGCTCATGCAGTATTGGCGTGCTAACTGATTGGCTTAGCCGATTCCGAAACTTAGGATATCGGTATATCTGCGCCATAGCCGAATACTACGGCGAGTATCAAAACTATGGTAGCGAACAGCATTAACTTACCAAGTAGTGGCATACAAAAGCGGAACCAACGATCGTAAGGCACGCCAGCAATACCGATGATACCCATCAATACGGCGTTGGTAGGTACAATCATGTTCGAGAAGCCATCACCAAACTGATAGGCCAATACCGCAACCTGCCGTGGAACGCCCACTAAATCACTCAGTGGCGCCATGAGTGGCATGGTTACAAACGCTTGCCCTGATCCTGAAGGTACAAATAGGTTCAAAATAGTTTGAATCACTAACATACCTACCGCAGAAGCCGCTGCAGGCACGTGCGATAAAGGCATAGCAAGGCCATTAACAATGCTGTGCAGAATTTGCCCATCTTCAAGAATAAGGGCAATACCTCGAGCTACACCTATCAGCACGGCTGTGGTGGTTAAATCTTTCACACCTTCGATAAAGCTATCAGCCGCCTCATCGAATTTTAAACGGCCCAATACGGTAATGAGCAAACCCCAACCCACAAAGCACGCACCCAGTTCGTATAAGTACCAACCGTATTGTGAAATGCCATAGCTGGCGATAGCGATGGTACCTATAAAAGTACCCAGAATCATTCGGTGGCGATTATTTAACTCTGGGTACGCAATAGTTTCCTTTCCTTCCAGTGGACAGGGCAGATCTGCAACCATTGATTGGCTTGGATCGGCAATCACTTTTTTCGCGTAGGTCCAAACATGATGGAAGGCAATCAAAATGAAGGGGACAATTATAACTAAGCGAAGCCACAAGCCTGAGTGCAATGGCACTTCCGCAATGCCTTGTGCAATTAACACCGTGAATGGATTAAATGCCGAAGCACCATAACCTACGCCGTAACCCGCTACTGTCATCCCTACCGCGGTCATAGCATCAAGGCGCATCGCTTTACATAGGCCTACTAGAATTAATACGAAGGGAATATATTCACCCGCCGTGCCTATAGCGGCTGAAGCTAGCGAGAAAAAGAAAATAACCATGAAGATAAGCTTCTGTGGTTTATCGCTATGCTTTTTCAATAACCGACCGATGAGCGCATCAACGGTGCCCGTGCGCCGCGCAATGGCTAACACACCACCCACGATAAACACGAAAAAGATAATATCTTGAGCCGCTGCGAAAGCGCGTGGCACCGCAGTTAGCAATTGCCAAGGCGTTAGATATTGGCGCTCATCAACTAATGAAAACGTGCCTGGAATAACTACTTCGCGATTCGCATCATTAATGAAAGTTTCGAAAAAGCCCTGCGGTACTACCCAGGTTGCCAACATCGCGATGATCATCATGCCGAACAGCAGCGTCAGGGTATGCGGAACCTTGAATGCTTTAGCCATAAGAAAGACCTATATATTGTTATTGTATGAAAAACTGTGGCTAAGAATACCTGAACCACGTAAAGCAACCAAGATTAACTTTGTTTCAATGTGTTTTACCGTTAACCTAAGTGCACTTAAAGTATTTCAGGAGTAGCCGTATGAAGCGTTGTTTTATGCTGTTGAGCGTATTTCTTCTTTCTTCCTGTGCACAATTCACCGATATGGTGAGTTACCGCATAAACGAAAGCCAATTAGAGCAATTAATTTTACAACAAGCTGAAAAGCAGCAACCTGCCGTGAGCATTATGGGCTTCTCGGTGCCTTTAGAAATCACCTCGTTAACCGCTGAGATCGGCCCAGAACAAACCGATATCGTGCGCTTACAGGCTGGTTTTAATCTGCCGATTGAAGTTTTTGGCCGTAGCTATCCAGTAGCATTAAATCTGGGTGTTGAAGGTGCGCCAATGTACGATGGCAATGAAAAGGCCGTTTATGTCCGCCGATTAAATGTGGTGAATTCATCGATTAATGCTGGCGGTTATTCCGGGAGCTTAACGGGGTTAAATGGCCAAGTTTTAGAAATTCTGGATGAATTTATGAGCCAACAACCGGTGTATCGCCTAGATCCAAACGATCGCACACAGCAGCTTTTAATGCAGGTTCCACTTTCATTAACCGTGGAAGAGGGCGCGTTAAGAATTTCACCGGCTCGCTAACGGCCGATGGATTCGCAACCAATTTAAACGTTAACTTTGGGATAAGGCTGCTTGATATAAACATCAAAGCGATGTTTTTTACTGGCAATCTGGCTGCTTGGCGTTTGCCCTGCTAGAAACGGGGCTTTCGCTGGGCGCTTCACTACAACTCGACAACTCGCCAGCGCTAATGCAGCAGGTAACAGGCCATCGGCATCAAGATCCGCCCCCACTAAATGTTGCAACACCTGCATATCTTTTTTAACAGCGGCTGATTTCTCTCGCTCTGGAAACATAGGATCGAGATAAACAGCATGGGGCTGTAGTTTGCTAAATTCCTCATGCAGACTTTCTTTATCGAGCAAACTACCCGCAGGCAATACATGCACGCGCTGAGAACTCCAGTGGCCATCGCCATGAAATTGCTGCAAGTGCAGCACGGCTTGATGTAAAAGCGCATGAATCGCCGGGTTTCGCTCTAACATCCACACTTCACAACCTGCATGCCCTAACATCAAGCTATCGCGCCCAAGCCCTGCGGTGGCATCTAACACTTTTGGCCGAAAGCCTTTACCCAAGCCGAGGGCTCTAACCACAGCTTCTTGGCGGCCGCCACCTAATTGCTGGCGCCATGCCTGCGCGCCACGCGTGTAATCCAGAATCAATGGTTGATATTCGGGCTTGCTACGCCAGCGTAACTGCAAGCCTTCGCGGGTAAGTTCAAGAATGAAATCGGCCTCGGTATCCGTTGTCGGCAACCCAAATTCAGCAGCTAACGCCGCAGCCGCTGATTGTAACTCTGGCTCTGCCGCCAAAAGCGGAACGGGGAAACTCACGGGCGATATTCCATTAGGCGATGTGGAATACCATCTTCTAAGTATTCCTCGCCAATAATTTTAAAGCCAAGCGAACCATAAAACTCCAGTAGGTAGGTTTGCGCATTCAACTCAATAGGCTGATCTGGCGCGCGCGCAAGAATTTCTATTACCGCTCGTTTCATGAGTTCACGCCCATAGTTCTTTCCTCTGCCACGTTGATTAACAACTACCCGACCAATCTCGGAAGTTTCATTGCCGGGGCAATGTAATCGGGCATACGCAACAAGACCTTGGTTATCGTACCCACATAAGTGCAGCCAATTCGCATCAGTGCCATCGATATCGGGATACACACAGTTTTGCTCAACAATGAAAATATCTTGCCGCAGTTTGAGAATATCGTGTAGTTGAAGTGCGTTGAGCTCATCTAACTGGCTAGCGCTGAATTGCAGCATCACTTCCTCCGAGGAATTAAACCGGGGGCGAAATACGCAAGGAGCTCACCCACTTTTTTTCGATTAGCCCCATTTTGACTGATAAATCGATGTACCTGCAAGGTTGTTAGTTCGGCGTGTTCATAAAAAAGCCGGGCGGTGTCGGTATCGTGGTTACTGATTAACACCGGAATATTGCGTTTCAACGAGGCATGCCGCGCCTTTTGCGCGAGCAATAATTGCTCATCTAAGCCAAAACCATTGCCAGAATAGCTGGTGAAATTGGCGGTAGTGCTCAACGGTAAATAAGGTGGATCGCAATAGATAACATGATTATCACGAGCACGCCGGAAACTATTTTGAAACGGTTCACAGGTGAATGTCGCTTTCTTTGCTCTTTCCGCAAAAAATTCTAGTTCTGCCTGAGGGTAATAGGGGCCGTTATAGCGGCCAAACGGCACGTTAAACGCACCACTAGCATTGTAACGACACAACCCATTATAGCCGTGCCGGTTCAAATACAGGAATACCAACGAGCGGAAATACGGATCGGTGCTGGCATTAAATTCTTTACGCAGAGCATAGTAAGCTTCGGGATTGTTATTCCCGGACACAAAAAATCGGCGGGCATCCTCGATGTAGGTTTTTGGCCGGCGCTTCAGGAATTTATAAAGGTTAATCAGATCGGCATTGATATCATTCAGCAGGTACTTATCGTAATCGGTGTTTAAAAACACGGACCCAGCGCCCACGAACGGCTCTATGAGCTTATCTCCAGGGGGAAGCAAGCGTTTGATAGGCTCGATTAATGTATATTTTCCACCGGCCCACTTTAGGAACGCGCGCTGCTTCTTCATATATTATTATTTTGTTGGTCTGTGAAGTTAGTGTAACTGGAAGTTATGCACAATAACACGCATCAAAGTGCATCAATAAGCCTTGTTAGAGCTTCGCTGCTAATATTACTAAAAATATTTGCACGGCCTGGGCCCGTTGGCAAAATAAACCGCAGCTTGCCTTGCTTTACTTTTTTATCGCGAGCCATAAGATCTAGCCAAGTTTTCTTTGTCATATCTTTAGGCGGCCGAATCGGTAAACCAGCGCTTGCGATTAGCTTTTCGATCCGTTTGGCGTGCGTAGTTTCAATATAGCCCTGCTGAACCGCTAAACGCGCGGCCATCACCATGCCAACCGCTACCGCTTCACCATGTAACCATGTTTTATAGTTGGTAGCGGCTTCAATAGCGTGGCCGAAGGTATGACCAAGATTTAGTAACGCTCGAATACCATTTTCGTGCTCGTCGGCTGCCACGATATCAGCTTTTATCTCGCAACTACGCGTAATCGCATGCGCCAGCGCCTCTGGCTGACGATCGAGTAACCGCACCATGTTGAGTTCTAGCCATGCAAAAAAATTGCTATCGGCCATCACGCCATACTTAATAACTTCGGCAAGACCCGCCTTGAGTTCACGTACCGGTAAACTACGCAGCGTGTTTATATCAATAACCACAGCTGATGGTTGATGAAACGCTCCAATCAGGTTTTTACCACCGGGGTGATTCACTGCAGTTTTTCCGCCCACGGAAGAATCAACCTGCGCCAATAACGTGGTAGGTATCTGAATAAATGGCACGCCTCGCTGCCACGT
Source organism: Aliidiomarina shirensis (assembly GCF_003987345.1). Classification (GTDB taxonomy): domain Bacteria; phylum Pseudomonadota; class Gammaproteobacteria; order Enterobacterales; family Alteromonadaceae; genus Aliidiomarina; species Aliidiomarina shirensis. Next base: position 349,602 of record NZ_PIPP01000003.1, read on the forward strand.
AGCCGCCACAAACCCCGCCATATCACCCACGACACCGCCACCGAGCGCTATGATTGTACAATCGCGGTTAAGGCGATGTTTTACTAGCAGATCCATAATTTCGCCGTAAATCGCCAATGATTTATACGATTCACCGTCGGGCATAAGGGCGTGATAGATATTATTGCGGGATACACCTTGCGATTGCAGGTTATCGGTTAACGGCTTGAGATAATGTTCAGCAACGGTGGCATTGCTAATAATAACGATTTGCTCACCAGCGTTTGGCAACGCTTGTTTTAAAATTGCGGCTACCGACGTATTCAGTAGCCCACTGCCCACATAAATTGGATAACTGCGTGCACCAAGAGAAACATTTAGGCTCTGCGTTGGTGCATTCATTTTATAACCCCAATTTGGCAATAATTTCGTTGGCAACTACTTTTGCGCTTTGCTCATCGGTGTGGATAACCACATCGGCGATTTCTTCATACAGAGGATCGCGCTCTTCGGCTAAATTTTCAAGCACTTCTCGCGGGTTATCTGCATTGGCTAGCAACGGCCGACGTTTATCGCGTTGCGTACGGGCCACTTGCTTATCAATATTGGTTTTCAGATAAACCACAACGCCACGGGCCGATAGCTTCAGGCGATTTTCTTTGCTAATAATCGAGCCGCCGCCGGTGGCTAAAACAATGCCCGTATTTTCAGTTAGCTCACTGATCATTTTTTCTTCTCGATCACGGAAACCTTCCTCTCCCTCGAGTTCAAATACCCAACTAATATCGGCGCCAGTACGGCGTTCTATTTCGGTATCAGAATCAAAGAACTCTAAATGAAGAGATTTGGCGAGTTGCCGCCCGATGGTGCTTTTGCCAGCCCCCATTGGGCCAATCAGAAAAATATTGCGCTTATCAGCCATAGCTTAAATACATCACTTCTTATAAAAACTGTTTCGAATCAAATGAGTGGTGGTTCACCCCTGTGCCCCAGAAAAAAAGACAGGCGATTATCGCAATTTGCGCCCGCTATGGCAACCAGCGTGGTTGCTGCGCCTCCGCATCACTTACGTGTAATGTTGCTGAGAGGCAATCCATGCCTGTATATGGCGCTAGAAATTCACCATCTACTGAGGGTTCTTGCGGTTTACTATTTTCAGACGCGATAAGCGCTATTTCGCCGTTCGCAACATCTGATAAAACAAGGCCACTACTTGGGTGTACATCACCTTCTTGGAACTGCCATCGCTGGGTACCATCACTAATCACAATTTTTCTATCGAACGTAGCTACCAACTGCAAATGTTCCGGCCACCGCTCTAAACAACTCGGTAAGGCCACCGGTTCTGCCATTTCCGCCATCGGAAATGGGCTCATGCCAATTTCAGGCATGGTTGTAACCCGGTGATCCCCTACGTGCAATGATAAACCTAGTGCAATGCTATCCCCACGCCACTGCCAATCGGCCTTTTGCGGAAACCATTGGCTATCGAACAATTGCTGTAGCCATTCATATAGTGCCGAAAATGTTCCTACAACAACGTATTCTTGCACACCATTCTGCGTATTAAAGCTTTCTAATGTAAGGCTCTCTGTAAAGTTCGGTAATTCTGTGTTGCTAGCTATAGTACCTCGCTCTACCGGCGTACTTAATAATGCTTGTAACGCGTTAAAGCGGGCATGTTCTTGTATCCGCTTCTGAGCTTCTGGGTGAATCCAGCCCATCTGGATCATCGCTAACGCAAGCAATGTTAGCAATGAAATAACAACACGCCGGCTGTTGGGTTTGAATAAAAGCTTATTCACGAGCGCATTACTCTTCATGTTGTTCTTCTCCGTTGCCTTGCGCTCCTTCAGGTTTTAGCGACAGCTCTAGATCTAACGCCCAACTGTAAGGTGGGAATGATGATTCTTCGTGTAAATCAGCATTTTCAATTTGCCAACCGGAAGCTTCTAAGGGCGTTATTTTTTGCACATCGAGCGCTGATTTCAATACCCAATTGAGCTTCGCAACACCATCTTGAAAGTAAATTCGCCGCAACTGGAAATCAGGAGCTTGCTCCGATAAAGCAGAGTATGAGCGACCATCGGGCGCATGAAAGTTTCCGCCTAACTCACGGATTAATTGCAGTTGGCTGAACAAGGGGTGAGGCTTTAACACCGATGGAGGCTGATAACCTTGCTGTAGTTGGTGCTTACTTTCCGGCGGGAGCTCAAGCGGCAACGCGGTATATTGCCAAACCGAAAAAGTAATTAACATCAGCAGCGCAAGCGCAATTTCTAAACAACTTAATCGCACTTGCCGCTGCATACGTTGAGCTACTGGAGAGATAAAATCAACCACATCAAACCCCTAATCCAAATAACGCAGCGGCGGTAGCAAGTACTAACTCACGTTGATTTTTTTCAGGATTATCCACGGCGTTCCTAATAAAGAACCTCTCGGCTTCAGCGCGCTTGTCTTGCATTGCCGCAAGCGGTTGCCAACTTCTTACGCTGCGCTTTTGAATATTAAGGCGCGCTAGGTGAGCAAATAATTTGTTAAATTGAGCTTTTGAAAGCAACCAAAGCTTACTGTTCTGCCGATCAAGTTCCACATCCCAAAGCCAATCATCGGAGTTTTGTTGCTGCTTTAATTTCAGTTGGGCGCATGCGATCGCCTCATACTCATCGATTTCGGAAGGTAAAACTAATGGAATAACCTGAAACTGTGCGCTAACTACATAGAATGAAACCCGTTGCAGGCCACCGATTCGATTCGCGAAAGCTTCAAATTCTTCCTCGATCTCGGTTTTGTTTTCTGGCTCTGAGGTACGCATACTTAGGTGAAAAGTAGCGAGCAACTGAGGATTACCACCTTTGCTACTCATGATAACGAATGTGAGGGTTTCATCATCAACATAGATACCGCCAATAAACGCACTTTGCCAAAACCACTTCGCGCGGTGTCCTTTCGTGAAAAACATAGCAACAGCCTCCGTGCCATTGTTAAAAGCGAATTATTAAGAATGAATTGTTAAGATTGATATAAGTGAATGTGTATTGGTTAAATTTAGCCCATAATAAGCGTATAATGTGGGTGTTTTACCTAGGTGATGGCGGAAATTCTGTGATTCGATTTTTGAAGTACTCCCTGCTCGCAATTGTGGCGCTCATGTTTATCGGTGCTGCCACAGTGGCAGGACTTTATTACTATGTGAAAGATGATCTCCCAAGCGTGGATACACTGAAAGATGTGCGTTTTTTAACGCCCATGCAAGTGTATACAGCCGATGGCAAATTGATGTCGCAATTCGGTGAGCAACGGCGCATTCCCCTCACTCTTGATGAAATTCCGCAATCGATGATCGATGCTATTTTAGCCACTGAAGATTCTCGGTTTTATAGCCACCGGGGTGTCGATCCCATTGGCGTAATGCGGGCGTTTTGGGTAATGGTGAGCACTGGTGAAATGCGCGAAGGGGCGAGCACCATCACAATGCAATTAGCGCGTAATTTCTTTCTTACGCGTGAACGTGTTTGGATGCGGAAGATTAAAGAAGCATTTATTGCGGTTCACATTGAACAACTTCTCACCAAAGATGAAATTCTGGAGCTCTATTTAAATAAGCTCGAACTCGGCCACCGCGCGTTCGGTGTTGGAGCTGCAGCACAAGTTTATTATGGCCGCGATATCCATCAACTTAACCTTTCTGAAATCGCTACGCTAGCGGGCATGCCGCAAGGCCCGTCGATTCTCAATCCTATTTCAAACCCAGCAGCTTCGGTACAGCGCCGACGCGTAGTTCTGGCGCGAATGCTTGCAGAAAATTATATTACCCGCGAGCAATATGACGTTGCCTACCGTGCACCCGTTAGTGCCCGCTACCATGTTGCTGAATTAGAGCTTAGCGCGCCATACCTTGCGGAAATGGTGCGTCAGGAAATGGTTGATCGCTTTGGAGTGGATGATGCATACAACGGTGGGTACAAGGTTTATACCACGGTAAACTCAGAGCAACAGCTAGCAGCTGAATATGCATTGCGAGAAAATTTACATGCTTACGATGAGCGCCATGGTTACCGCGGTCCCGAAATGCGTTTGTGGGGAATTGACCCAGAAAGCTTATTTAGCGATGAGAATGCGCAACTGCAAAAGCTGCCCGATGAAGACACGCTTGCGATTATGATGCAAAACCGCGGTGAGCCTTGGGCTGAAAGCGATATTATTGAGTATCTCGAACGGCAACCACGATTTGGTAGGTTGCAGCACGCCATTGTTTCCGACGTTCACGAAAAAACGGTTGATGTGATTTTGCGCGGCGGCATGCGGGCCACGCTTGAATGGCATCACATTGATTGGGCTCGGCGCTATATTGATGCGGAAAGACAAGGAAACGCACCGCAATCGGCAGGTGAAATTCTAAACTCTGGCGATCACGTGTTGGTTAGGCCGGTTGATGACGGTTATCACCTAGCGCAAATGCCCGGACCTAGCTCAGCAATAGTGGCGTTAAACCCGAATGATGGTGCTCTGCAGAGTATTGTGGGCGGCTATAGCTTTAATCACAGTCAATTTAATCGCGCTACTCAAGCGAAACGTCAGGTTGGTTCAAGTATTAAGCCCTTTATTTATGCAGCGGCATTAGAGCGCAACTTTACCTTAGCCACTTTGGTGAACGATGCGCCAATCACACAGTGGAATCCAGGTTCAGGCTCTGCTTGGCGGCCACGAAATTCGCCTGAAGTGTATGATGGCCCAATTCGATTACGCGAAGCTTTGGCGCGTTCTAAAAACGTGGTTTCTGTTCGCTTAATTCGTGAACTAGGCGTAAACCAAACCGCCGATTATATGGAGCGTTTTGGTTTTGACCCCGCCGATGTGCAACGAAATGAATCACTCTCTTTAGGCGCAGCATCATTCACACCACTTGAAATGGCGCGCGGGTTTGCTGTGTTTGCCAATGGCGGTTACTTAGTAACGCCCTATTTCATAGATCGTATTGAAGATTCCGATGGTAATATTGTGTTCCAAAGCGAACCTAGTTACGCCTGTGCTCGTTGTGCAGCCGAAGCTGTAGGCGTAGAGTTCACTGATGATGACCACGCGAACGAAGCTATTCTTTCTGAATGGAATCAAGCACCGCGGGTTATTTCTGAGCAGGTAGCGTATTTAATAACCGAAGCCTTACAATCGGCTGTTTGGGGTGGTGGTAGCTGGGCAAATCAAACGGGCTGGAACGGCACAGCATGGCGTGCTCAAGCTTTACGCAACCGAAACCTTGCCGGGAAAACCGGTACCACTAACGATGTTAAAGATACATGGTTTGTGGGTTACACCCGCGATATTGTTGCCGCAACTTGGGTTGGCTTTGATAACCTTGAGTTTGCACTCGGCCGGTCATCATTGAATAGTAATCTTGGCCGCCAGCGCCAGCCGATTGTAGCCTCTGAGGCCGGCGCAACTACCGCATTGCCAGGTTGGGTAACCTATATGGAAACCGCACTTTCGCAACTTGAAGAGAGGCCTTTTGAGTTACCACCAAACATGGTGTCGGTACGCATTGATCAACCTTCTGGGCGTCTTACAAACCGAACCGATCACACGAGTATGTTTGAGTATTTCATTCGCGGCACGGAACCGAAGGAGTTTGCAAACCCTGAACGGCGCCCGCAAGAAGTATTCGAAGATGATGATGGCTTGTTTTAACGTTTAATTGTTAAGCACAAAAACATAACGTTCAATACAAACAACAAGGCCGAGCTTAGAAGTAAAAGCTCGGCCTTGTTGTTTGTAGAAGCGATATAAATCCGATTTAAACCGCTTCCACACTAATGAGGTTGCACACCTATGCGCGCTAAGAGCTGGTGCAAATCCGATTGCACACCGCCGGCGGTAACTTTACGCCCAGCACCCGGACCACTAATCACGAGCGGCATATCGTGATACCAATCACTGTAAATCACGAAAATATTCTCCCCCGGTATGAGGTTCGTGAGCATATCTTCCACTGAGATATTCTCGATGCCTACGCGCGCATGGCTACGGCCATCAGCTACCGAGAAACTCGCCATTAACCGGGGTACTTTACGTTCTTTCTGAGCACTATCCCATAGCGCCTGCATCGGAGCATCCAGCTCGGTTAGGCGCTGCATGAATTCCGCAAGCGGTAGTTCTCTCAACGCTTCCGGAACCAACCCATTTATATCAATGTCATCCCAATCCAACTGCGCCCCAATTTCTCGCGCCACAATGAGCAGCTTACGAACAATATCGTGACACGATAAATCTTCGCGTGGGTCAGGTTCAGTGAAGCCTTCTGCTTTTGCCTGTAACACCAGATCACTGAACTTTACCTTGCCATCGAAATTCTCGAACAACCAGCTCATGGTGCCCGAGAAGATACCGGAAATGCTGCGAATTCTATCGCCGGAGCGAATTAAATCGTTCAGCGCATAATTTAGCGGTAAACCCGCGCCAACAGTAGTGTTATAGAGCCATTCACGTTTGTATTCATGCTGGATAGTACGAATCTCACGATACAACGATTCCTCAGCGGAACCGGCGCGCTTATTAGCGCTGATAATGTGCATGCCGTTGGCGAAGAAGCTTGGATAAAGTTGAGCAATCGACCCGGCGTCGGTTAAATCCATCAGAATTAACTCATCGCAAGGTGCGTTTGGCAACTCCCGTAACAGTTCAGTAAGCACATAAGGGCGCGCCAAGCGTTCAAAGTTATCTTGCCAATCTTGCAAATCAACGCCGCTGTAATCGAGCCAGAGCCGGCGCGAATTGGCAATGCCAAGAATGCGAACATCAACATTTTCATTCATTCTATCGCTTTGCTGGCGATACAGTTCTATCCATTCACTACCGATATTTCCGCGGCCAATAACCAATACACCAACACTCCGGCGGAAATTAAATAACTGACTATGTAAACGATTTAGCAATCGGTTATCGAGCTTTTGCCCCAAAATCGCTACTGCAGAGGTTTTGTTTTCAGAAATAGAGAACCGGCGCAGCTCTTGCTCACCAACTTCACGGCGTAGCACCGAAAACTGTTTCGTTTCCTGAATCCGCGCACCAACAAGTGCAATCATACTGTAGCCACTTACTTCGTGAACATGGTGCTCAGCATCGCTTATTGCTATCCAATTACGAATATAATCTAAGTGATTCTGGTGAAATGCGTAGAAGCGCTCGCTACCAGCCTCTTCATCCCAGCTCACCAACGGCTGCAATTGATTACTCTCAAAACGAGCAATTAAACCGCGATGTTCGAGGCCAATACTAAACAGCACTACATCTTGTAGTGATGTAAGCACCTTGCCTTGCGCCTCGGTGAAATCATATTGCCCTATGCGGGTTTGTTGGTTCTCCACCTTTAAGCTTGAGCGAACGCTAATCACCATACGATCGCGATTTACCGGCTGGAATGTGCGCGGATGCAATACTGGGCTACCTAAACGCGCCAACTCTTCTGCCTCGCTCCAATCAAGCGAAGGCAAGCTCACCACGCGCTCAACTTTACGCGGATCCGCAGAATAAACCCCGGCCACATCTTTCCAAATCGTGGTTTGCCGGCTATCGATCAAACTGGCAATTAGGGTTGCTGAGTAATCGGAACCATTTCGGCCAAGCAACAAGGTACGCCCGGTGCCTGATTCACTACAGATAAAACCGGTAACAATAAAACGAGTACCCGGATAAGGGCCTAGCCGCGAAAGTAACTGGCTGCGCGAGGTTTCTGTATCGATAACAGGCTCTGCGGCATCCGTAGCTTCTAAGAATGTGCGTGCATCAATGTAATCGGCGCGTGTGCCTTGTTTCTGTAAAAGGGCGGCTAATAAACGCGAACTCCATAATTCACCATAGGCGCATAGCTCGGCGCGCTCAATACTCTCGGCACCTATTAGCCATTGCTGCCAACGGGCAAAATCGGCTTCCGATTGCGCCATTACTTGGTTAAGCAACCGGCCCGATAAAAGTTCTTCGATTAAACCCTGCTGGAAGCGCTGTAACGAGCTTAATAGAGTAGCCGCATACTCCGGTTGCGATTCCCGAACGTCTGCTATGGCTATGATTCGGTTGGTGGTATCGCCTGCAGCAGAAACCACTACCAAATCGCTCACACCCGCGTGCTCTGTAACGATACGTGCTACACGTCGATAGCAATATGCATCGGCTAGGCTACTGCCCCCGAATTTATGCACATGGATTTCATCAGCTATTGCGCGAACACGTTCGGGTGTGGGGTTTTCAGGTTTATTCATGCTAACAGCCTACTAGCCTTGTATTTTATAAGTAATGATAAGCATCATAACGAAACTTCATTACAATTAGAAGTTTAGATGGCCAAATGCTTCAAAAAAGGGCATAATATAGAACATATCAATATAATAACGTTTTTTCGGCGGCTTGAAACCGCATTTACCGGAGGTTTTCATTATGGAATGGGATGGCGAGTATATTTACCCGTATGCGGAGCATGGCAAGAAAAGCACTCAGGTAAAAAAAATTACCGTATCGATTCCGGTAAATGTTTTAAAAGTACTCACCGATGAAAGAACTCGCCGGCAAGTTGCGAACTTACGCCATGCTACGAATAGTGAGTTACTTTGTGAAGCCTTCCTGCACGCATTTACCGGCCAGCCGCTTCCAGACGATGAAGATTTACGCAAAGATAACCCACATAAAATGCCAAAAGCGGTGCGCGAATATCTGGATGCGCACAACATTCCATATTCCGAAGATGATTTAATTGAAGATTAAAGCCCCTGATCGTTGCGGGGGCTAGCGCCAATCTAAAGTGATTTGCGTGGCGCCCTCTTTCTCTAAACGCTCCCGCAATGCCGCTGTTGGCTCGCGCAACGATTTCACTCGGCGATCATGCACTTCCACAAACCCTGCTACGATTTGTTGATGCAAACCTTTATCAAGTAAATCATTAATAATCTCAATTTCAGCGCCCTCAACATCCATTTTCAGTAATTTTACAGGTCGATTTAGCTCCTGCAGAAACTCGCTTAATACAATGCCTTCAACTTCGAAGAAATCATTTTGATTAACGTTGGATTTTGCTGATATTAACGAAGAGCTCACTGAATAGAGCAGGGGATCGCGCTTAGCATGGCGATGTGAATACAACTTAAACGAGCCCGGTTTCACCGTGCTGGCCGCTTGAAATAATTTTACATTCGGAAAATCAGCAACACGTTCTTGCAAGGCTGCAAACGCTACTGGATTCGGCTCAAAAGCGTACACTGTTGCGCCACTGCGCGCCATAATCTCAGTATAGATGCCAACATTAGCTCCGCAATCCACGGCGATATCATCCGGGGTAAGGGCTGCGGCTGCGGCCTCGAATGCTTCCGTTTGTGCCTTATAACGCGCTTTTCGGCGAGCGCTATCTAAGTTCTTCAACCATGTAAAAATACCCACTCATTTATCCTTTTGTTTTAGAACATCGCCGAGTATGCAACACAACCAACATTAGTGTAAACCGAGTATAGAATCGGCGCATCCGAGTTTGTATATATTTTGTTACAAGTCATGATTGGGGCAAATGCTGGATAAGTGTGGTGGTTTTATGAAGGTAAACGCTTTTGGATAACGTGCGCCTACACATTCGATAACCGCCAATGCTGGCTCATTTATCGAATGCTAGGCACACGTATGCTAAAACCAAAAACTTAGAACCGCAGCGTTGCACTTAGGCTAGCGGACGTGCCCCGCTCGCGCATTTGTACAATTTGTCCTTGCTGCAATATTTCCGTTTTTTCATCAAGCAAGTTCTTCAACCCTAACTTCAGTGCCAACCCTTCGCGAGGGTAATAACTGTAGGTCAAATCTAGCGAGTGAAAAGGCTGTTCGAATGCGTCATCTTTCCCATCAACACCCGCAAACGAGATGCGAGGGCCGAATACGTTGTAAGAAAGCGTAGCCGAATGCCGTTCATTTGGCGCATCGTAACCGAGCTGACTATTCACAACATACCGCGAGTGGCCACTCAACCGACGGCTAAGGTTCGTGATATTTGATTCACCTAAACGCTGAATTGAAATATCCGAATCGCTCAACGTAACGTTACCGGCGATAAAGAAATCGTTAGCCCAACTAGGGATGAAATCAAGCTCCGCAAAAGTGCGAACAAATTCAAACTCTACGCCGTAAACATTCCCTTTTTCAGCGTTCCGGAAACTTACTTGCAAGTTACCATCTGAACCTTTGATTTCTACCGTTTCGATAGGTTGATCGATATCTTTATAGAACGCACCTACACTCAAACTGCTTCCTGATTCCAAATACCATTCCCACCGTGTATCAAGGTTGGTGATTTTTGAAGGCGCAAGGTCTTTAAAGCCTACCACCAGAAAATCAGTAATCGGATCGATAAACAATACCGGCGTTACTTCTCGAATATCTGGCCGCACCACACTTTCACTAATGCCAAAGCGTAACTGCATATCCGGGTGGAACAACCAAGTTGCCGCCAACGATGGATACCAATCTTTATCCACCAATGGGTAATCTTCCACGTTCCCTTCCACTTCACCGTTAGATGGATCCAGTGGAATTGAGATTTGTCGGAATGATTCGTAGCGAGCACCAAAGTTGAAACGCCAGGTGTAATCGTAAAGCGCATCAATCGCAAAGTAGCCGGCATCTAAAGTTTGCGCAGCAACATAATCATCAGCCTGAGCAGTAACATCGGAAATCCGGAAGCGGTTTCCGGCATCGCTAATGTTCGCATCTGAAAATATCTCTGAGAAACTTTGCTGCAGCTCTTCATTGCTGAAGCCTCGGCTATCGAGCTTAAAGCGATCGTTTTCCGCCGTACGTTGCCGTTGTTGCCATGCGTAACCACTTTGCAGCTCAAGCTCCCATTTCGCCAAACTTAACGGCAATTTGAAATCCGTAGTGCCGTATTCCATGTTGTCGCGCATATCACCGAACTGAATCAACGCTGCGTTATCACTGCGTCGCATTGTCAGCGCCGTTTGATTGCCATCGCTATCCATGTTGCGAATATAACGATAATCCACCTGCCCTGGGGCATAACGGCGCGCTTTTGAATCAGTGTATTGCCACTTTACGCCTAAATCTGCAAGAAACTCGAAGCGATGTTCACCACGAATTTGATTACTCACTAAACTACGTTCTTCATATTTAATTGAGTAATCAACGTTCTCACGGTTCAATTCATTGATAGTTTCAATGGTATCCCCGGTTTTGATTTTCACTTCATCTTGGGTATCTAATAAATACAAACTTGTCGTTTGCAAACGATGATTGCCATCGTATTCAACACCAAAATTCAGAATCCCTGAAACTTGAACGTTATCGCTGGTTGCTTGAATATCATCATACTGCACCAATGGTGTTAACTCATTGCCACTGGTGATCGAGTAATAGCGTTCTTGTTCATTGCTGTTCGACCGGCTGCGATCATAGCTTGCGCTCGCAACCATACCCACAACCCACTTATCCGTGAGTTCTAAACGATCACCAAAAGTAACACTGGCATCCATGTCCGGCTTAGATGAATCGGCGGTAATATCGTAGTTACGGTTTAACGCTAAACCTAACCCACGGTTAATTTCTTCCGCGCGGGCCAAGTTGGTTGGTGTTACACCGCCTAAGGCTTGGGCAATTGGAATTGGTTCCAAGGAACCATAAGTATCCAACGCATCTTGCAGCGTGCTCGACATCGAACGCGTGCCATCGTCGCGACCACGCCAATCATCACCGCCGCCAGCGTAACTCAAACCATCTTCATCGTGCATGGTGCTATAGCCGGTACCTACCGAAACTTCGAATACCCGCTCTCGCGGAATACTCAAGGTTCGGATATCTACACCGCCACCACCAAAGGTAGCGGGTTGATCAGGCGATAAACTTTTTTGTACCACCAAACGCTCGAGAATACCGGTAGGAAACATATCCAACGGCACAACATTTCTTGTTGGATCAGGGCTTGGCACCATGGCACCGTTGAGTAAAGTACTTGAATAACGCTCACCCAAACCACGAACGTAAATAAACTTGTTATCCACAAGGGTTAGGCCAGTGATTCGGCGCAAGGCAGCACCCACGTCAGAATCACCAATACGGCTAATCATTTCGGCATCTAGAAAATCAGCAACCTGAGCGTTATCTCGGCGTTCTGCTGCGGTTAACGCAGCAGAACTTAACAAACGTCCACTTACTTGAATCCGTTCAATACGCGCAGTGCCTTGCAGATTTTGATTACCAATAATGTCGTCTGCTTCAGCTGCCTCGGCAACTTCCGCGGCCTCGGTAACTTCAGGAGTTTCAGTGTCTGCAATGGCCGTTATCATTGAAGCACTAAGGGCGAAAAGAACCGCTGTTGCCAGCGGTTTCATTACCATAGATTTCTTCATAATCAGCAAGCCTTATTGGAAGTTCTGCAAGCTGTAAACCCAGCCACGTGTCCAATCAAAATCGCGGTGAACTGCACCAACAAAAGGTACATCCATGAAGAACGAAGCATCTACTTCCGACATTGCTTTCGCTTCGGTTGCATCAATGGTGTAGTAGCCATCAATCACATCCAGCATGCTAGCAGCAACACTATTCCCCTCTTGTGCAAGGAACCACTGTTCAGTAGTTGTGGTGGCACTGACGCTGCCTTTAAACGGTTCTGGGCAGGCAATGACAGAGTGGGTCATTACTGTTGTGCCATTCGCCGCTAACTGCTCCGATTCCGCAGAGTTGAATTCTAAACACTCACCCATACCTTCTGGGCCTGTGATTAAGAAGTTGTGCAACTGCGATGCTGCACCGGCACGAATCAACACACCTTCCGAATCTTTATCGGCAGAAGTGTAATCGTTACCAATAATGGTCATGTTCGCTACGATAGGGTTGGTAAGTGGTGATGCACTGAAGTTACCTGATTGGTTATCACCTTCAATACCGCGGTTCGCTTCACCACTGTGTGCTGCCAACATGAATTGAATGCGGCCTGTCCAGCCATCGGCGTAATCAAGTGAATCATCGCCAGAGCCAGTTACCACTACAAAGCGTGCATCTACGTTGCCACCGAAGAACTCAATACCATCATCCAGGTTTTCGTGAACTTGAATGAATTCAACTTGAGTACGTTTGCCAATACCACCAAAGGTAATGCCATTTAACTCATTGTCCGGTAATACTTCATAGCCAGCATAACGCACTTGTACAAACTTGAGTTTGCCCGAGTTATCTTCAGGGTCAGCACCGCCATAAGGGCCGGCATCGCCTTCAGCTTCAATTGAACAAGCCTCGAGGTTGTTCGCATCACACTTATTACTTGGTGCATTACCAAGTAATACCATGCCGCCCCATTGTGCTTTCTCACCTGCACTACCAATTGCATTTTGCAGTGAAGTAAACACGATAGGTGCATTCGGGCGGCCTTCCGCCATAATTTTAGAGCCGCGTGCAACTACTAAGAAATCCGCACCTGATTGGCCGAATAATTTAACGCCCGGCGCTATATAAAGCGTGGCGCTATCAGCATTATCGTTACCAATGCGAACTAAACCATCTAGCACATAATCAGCGCCTACAGGAAGGTAGAGATCTTCAGTAATAGTACCGGTTAGTTGGCAGTTCATTTTATCCGTTACTGAAGTCACTTCTACCGTGTTTTCTGGGCAGTAGGTTAATTGAGCAGTAGCATCGTTATGCAAACCGTACGTCCAACCAATCGTCCAATCGTTTTCACCATCGAAGGCACCAATGTAATCAACTTCATCGAACCAAGGGTCGATATCATTGGCAACGTTGCGGCCAGCACCCAGTGCTGGTGAAACCGCTGAAGGCATATAACCACCAAGCAGTGGGTCAACTAACATATTGCCTTCTTGGGCCAAGAACCATTCTTCCGCATTAAAAGTTACGTTGCCACCAGCATCGGTAGAGTTCCGGAAAGGTTCAGAGCACGAGATGATAGAGTGTTCGAAACGCAAATCGCCACTTGTAGCATTATCTACCGTTTCTTGGTCGTTTAGCTCGAAACACTCTCCCATATCTGGATCGCCAGTTACGATAAAGTTATAAAGTTCTGCACTCGTACCGCGACGTAACAAAATACCTTCTGCGTCGTCATCCGCATCGTAGCTATTGCCAAGAATCGTCATGTTGGCAATAACCGGGCGGCTCATCGGCGTTGCACTAAAATTAGAAGAGCTATTATCCGCTTCAATACCGCGGTTGGCTTTTTGATTGGTTGGGCTGTGTTGCACTAGAACGTGCTGCAAACGGCCGTTCCAGCCAGCGTCCCAATCAAGCGAGTCATCTTGGTTGCCCGTAAGTACGATATACTTGGCATCTGCGGTACCGCCGAAAAACTCGATACCATCATCTAGGTTGTTGTGCACTTGAATGTACTCAAGCGTAGTACCACTACCCACGCCACCGAAAGTGATGCCATTTAATTCGTTATCTGGTAGCACTTCGTAACCTGCATAACGTACTTGCAAGTAGCGTAATGTTCCGCTGTTATCATCAGATATTTCGCCACCGTATGGGCCGGCATCGCCTTCTGCTTCAATAGAACAGTTTTCGAGGTTCGCTTGATCACAACCATTCACAGGTGCTTGGCCAAGTAGCACTAGGCCACCCCATTCACCCACTGAAGAATGGTCCGATAAACCCAACATGTTCTGTAGCGAGGTCATTACGATAGGTGCATCTGCTTGACCGTTCGCTTCAAGTTGCGAACCGCGGCGCACCACTAGGAAATCTGCGCCAGATTTGCCGAATAAATATGTGCCTGGCTCAATGGTTAAGGTTGCCGAATCAGCTTTATCGTTACCTACTGCAACGCGGCCATCAAGCGCCCAAAGGATATCATTCGTTAACGTGCGATCTTCGGTAAAGGTTCCCGTAATTTCACACACTGGTAGCTCGTAGCCACTTAACGATTCACCTTCAGATGCCCACTCTGGGCAATCGCCTGTTGGCGGAGGTGTTCCGCCACCACCATTACCACCACCACCATTGGTTGGTGGCGCAGTTTCAGAAATATTGATGTTGATATCACCACCACAACCACTGAGAACAACAGCGGCTGCTAGGGCACTTAGCTGGAAGAAACGATTCAAACGCATTGTAGAGCTCCGAATTAGTGTGCAACGAGAATTAACTGCGACACTATGAACGCTCTTTATGAAGTTAGTCTTACTAGAAAATGACAAATTGAAGACAAAAAATAAGCCGAGGGCAATTTGCGCTCGGCTTATTCTCTAAAAGGGGGTGCACACATCCATGTGTGCGAAACTACCAGACACTTGTCGATTTGTTGATACGCAATTTAACACAAGGCCGAATGGTGAGAAACCAAGCAATTGTTACAAAATGTTAATAGCCTCACCAATGAAATTGATCCGTAGTTCATGCCCATTAATTATTCATAACGTCTTCAAGCTATTTTAAGAACTCCCGAATGCGGTCAGCCTGCTGGCTAATACTCACCACCCCGTCTAAGTGCCCCCATGGCCCATCAATTTCAGCATAGCTACTTTCCTTACCTTGCTCTGTTAGTAAATCATGAGCGCGTTTAGCCATGTACGGCTGCAATAACAAATCATTTGTCGCCGGCAGAAATAGTGATTTTGCTGTGATATTGGCTAGGCCTTCGGCGAGTGAATCTTCGAAGCCCGCCATAAACAATTGATTAGCTCGCACTAAGTACAAAATATGATTTGCATCGGCATAAGTTGCCCGCAAATTTGCTGCTGCTTGCAGTTGATCAACGATCGCGAAGTTAGCACGGATATCATTTAACGGGGCTTCTTCACGCGCAGAACTCGCTGCATACATTTGATTCACAATTTGTGGGTGTAGCGAGCCTAAAGTAATCATTCGAAGGGCTTGCACTACACCGGCTTTCGGAGCCTCCGAATCATAATAATCACCATCATTCCAATTCGGATCGTTAATTATTGGGTTTGCCCAGTGCTGCAGGTTCGCAATAGTCCAAGGATCTGCTTCCGCCATGCCAATCACGGAAATCATGCGCTCAACGCGATTCGGATATGCAGCCGCCCAATCAAGCGCTTGCAACGATCCCATGGAGGCGCCCACCACAGCATGTAGCTTCTCAATGCCGAGTGAATCGATTACTAAACGCTGAACGTTTACAAAGTCTCGGATGGTTACTACAGGAAAATCCAAACCGTACTCTTTGCCCGTTTCTGGATTGATACTAGCCGGCCCTGTAGTCGTTACGCTCGGGTTGAAAGGTTCTTGATTAACTAGTGTATCAACACTAATAACATAAAATTTATTGGTATCAATCGCCTTACCCGGGCCAATAATGGCATCCCAGTAACCGGCTTGTGCATCGTCATGGCTGTATTTGCCAGCAGCATGGCTATTCCCGGAAAAGAAATGTGTAATCAAAATAGCATTATCTTTCTCAGCGTTGAGTTCGCCATACGCTTCCCAACCTACTTTCACTTCAGGAATAGTTTCCCCACCATAGGTTTGAAAGTTCTCTGTGCTGAACACCTGTTTCTCAACTAACGGTAATTCGGCTGCATTAGCGAATCCAAGCTGGCTCACTGCAACAACAGCTGCAACGATCAACCATTTCTGTAATTTTGCGCTAACCATGGTTAGGCTCCTCGTTCAATTAAGTAATTCAAATATGCATCGCGAAGTTCATTTTTACGTACTTTTCCGGTGCCCGTTTTCGGCAACTCGCTTACAAATTCAACCGCATCGGGTGTCCACCATTTGGCAATTTTGCCCTGTAAATGGCTTAGAATAGCGTGCTCATCTGCCTCTTCACCTTGATTTAACACCACTAAAAGCAGCGGCCGTTCATCCCATTTAGGGTGTTTTACCCCCACCACCGCACACTCATTTACTTGTGGGTGTAGGCTGACAATATTTTCAATTTCCAGCGAGCTTATCCATTCCCCACCGCTCTTAATTACGTCTTTTTTTCGATCTACTACCCGCATATATCCGTGTTGATCGATAACCGCTATATCACCGGTACCTAACCAGCCATTCGGGAAACTACTCAGATCATCATTTTTATAGTACTGATTACAAATCCAAGGGCCACGCACACGCAATTCCCCTGAGCTTTCGCCATCGTGCGCCACGGCTACATCATCAGCATCGAATATTTCCATTTCAACCCCAAACGCAGCGCGCCCTGCGGTGGTTTGCAGTTGATACCGTTGTTCTTTCGGTAGCGCCATAATCGCCGGAGTAGGTGGCAAACTGGTCGCTAAAGGGGCCGTTTCCGTCATGCCCCAAATCGGCTGCCAATAAATGTTGTAGCGTTCAGCATAGGTGCGCACCATACCAATTGGCGAGGCTGCGCCGCCAACACAAACACGTTCCAGTGGCGTATCCGTGATCTTTCTCTCTTGCAGGTAATTGTGCAACGTTAACCATATTGTTGGCACACCTAAACCGACATTTACTTTTTCGTTTTCAATCAGTTCCCACATGCTGGCACCGTCCATACCACTTCCTGGCAATACTAACTTGGCGCCAGCAAGCGGTGCGGCATAAGGCGCACCCCACGCACTAGCGTGATACATGGTAACCATAGGAAGTAGAACCGTTTCAGCGCGTAAATCAAGTAAGGCGCTCGATACGGTGGCCTGCGCATGTAAAACCAAAGCTCGGTGGGAGTAACAAACGCCTTTTGGATTCCCTGTTGTTCCTGATGTATAGCACAGTGAAGCCGCATGATCTTCGTTAAAGCGCGGCCAATCATAGGTGTGGGGTTGATTGGCGATAAGCTCTTCGTAACACAGCAAATTCGGTAGCGATGATTCTGGCATGTGCTCGCGATCAGTAAGCACGATGTAGCCTTTTACCGTAGGCAGTTGCGCTTGAATCTGCTCCAACAGCGCTAGAAATCCAAGATCAACAAATACATATTTATCTTCGGCATGATTAATAATGTATTCCACTTGTTCGGCAAACAAACGCGGATTTACCGTATGTAAAATTGCACCCACACCCGAAACCGCATAATACAACTCAAGGTGGCGATGGGTATTCCAAGCCATTGACGCTACGCAATCATCCATACCTACGCCCAATGCATCAAGCGCATGGGCTAGCTGGCAACTACGGCGCCAGCACTCCGCATAATTTGTACGATGAATATCGCCTTCGAGGCGACGGCTCACAACCTCCTGTTCTGGAAACTGCTGCCGGGCATAATCAAGCAAATCAATAACCAATAATTGGGTATTCATCATGTTGCCGTTTAGATTGCCTTGCATTCCACTTCTCCTACTACTCTTCATCTCTTCGAATTCTGTTTATTTAGTTAACCCAACGCCATAAGCGGATTTTAAAATAGGTTAAATAATAGGATGGCAATGCTTAAGCCAATCACCGGAACCACAACCGTTACTGCACCCACCGCCCAATACGCATCTTTGTGCGATTCATTACAAATCCCGCGAATAGTAGTTACTACGTAACCATTATGGGGAAGTGAATCGAGGGCGCCGGACGAAATAGAAACAACACGGTGCAACTGATCTGGGCTCACACCTGCGGCCAAATAGTGCGGGCCTACTTCGGGTAGTGCAATAACCTGCCCGCCTGAGGCTGAACCGGTTAAACCGGCAATCACGCTCACAGCTACCGCGGCACCTACTAATTCATTGCCTGGCAATGATGTCATTGCCACTACTGCTTGATCGAATGCGGGTGTAACACGAGCCACCGCACCAAAACCTACTACCGCCGCGGTATTACCAATAGCAACGAGCGCACCTGTAGTGGCTTGTCCAAGCGCATGCTGCATATCGTTAAAGAACTTCCAGTTGATTGCCATAATGGCTAGCACACCACCGGTAAGTGCAATAATTAAGGCCATTTGCGCGTATTTTTCGTGGAAGAAAAAAGAAAGGGTAAGAACAACAGCCAACGGAATAAGACCTGTAATTGGATGTGGCCGGCGGCGATCAACGAGTTTTGGATCGCTTTCCCGTTCAACAAAGTGCTCACCTCGAGCTACCGCTTTGTTGATGATTTTCATTAACCACCAGTAGCCAATTACAGCCATAATAATGGCCACTACCAAACTCACTTCCCACGCTGCATAAGGCGAAGTGCCAAGATATTGAATTGGAATCCAGTTTTGAATTTCCGGCGAGCCTGCTGATGTCATGGTGAATGTAACCGAGCCAAATGCAAGTGCTGCGGGAATGAATCGGCGTGGTAAGTTTGCATCTTTAAATAAGCTCAAGGCCATTGGATATACTGAAAATGCCACTACGAAAACACTTACGCCACCATAAGTTAGAATCGCACAAGCAAGCACCACAGCCATTACCGCTTGTTTCTTGCCGAGCTTATTTATAATCCATTCGGCTACGCTATCGGCAGCCCCGGTATCTTCCATAAACTTACCAAAAATAGAGCCGAGCAAGAACATAAAGAACCAAGACGCCACAAAGCCAGAGAAGCCATTCATGTAATTTTCTACGAAATTCACATCGCCAAGAAATACCGGAATGCCACTACATAATGCTACGATGAGCGCACAAACGGGAGCGCTGATGAACAAATTCCACCCGCGTAAGGTGAGCAATATCAATAATATAAGCCCACCTACTAAACCAATCATACTCAGCATAAACACCTCTTTTTTTATTATTCGATGCGCACATTAGCGTTTTCGTCATTGAGCGTTATTGTCGGCCAAGAACTAAATTCTACCCATAGTACTATGGTACAGGTCACAAATTCCTCAACTTAGGCTAATGTTGCATCCGTAACAAAAATATAACGTCTGGAAAAGACAAACCCTTGGGGGAAGCAAGATGAAAGCAACTACATTGAAAAACCAGCAGTTCCGCCGCAGCCTATGTGCAGCTGCTGTTACCAGTGCTCTACTCGGCCTAGCGATGCCAGCAGTAGCGCAGGATGCAGATGAAGAAGAGCAAGCAAACCGCCTAGAGCGTATTGAAGTTACTGCTCGTCGTACTACCGAAAACCTGCAAGAAGTGCCAGTTTCGGTAAGTTCGTTTGGGGAAATGGACCTTGAGCGCGTGGGTATCAACGATATCACCGAGCTGCAACAACGTATTCCAAACACCACATTGCAAGTAAGCCGTGGTACTAACTCCACCTTAACCGCTTATATTCGCGGCGTGGGCCAACAAGATCCACTTTGGGGTTTTGAGCCAGGTGTTGGTGTTTACATTGATGATGTATATGTAGCCCGCCCACAAGGTGCGGTTCTTGAAGTCTTTGATGTAGAGCGCATTGAAGTGCTACGCGGCCCACAAGGTACCCTGTATGGTAAAAACACCATCGGTGGCGCCATGAAATATGTAACCGCTCAGCTCACGGGCGATCCGGAGCTGCGCGTACAGGGTACGATTGGCGATTACAATCGCCGGGATTTCAAAATCTCTGGGCAAACCGCTATCACCGATAATTTCTATGTGGGTGGTGCCATCGCTTCGCTAAACCGCGATGGCTTCGGTGAATATGTTAATACCGGTGATGACAACTACAATAAGGAACTTTCCACTGGCCGCATTAGTGCACTTTGGATGCCTTCAGATACAGTAACGGTTCGGTTATCAGCCGATAGAACTGAGGATGACTCGAACTCTCGTGGTGGCTATCGCTTAACAACCAGCCAAGTAACCGGCGATGCTCCGCTTGATAGCGTTTATGATTCTCGCACCGCAATGCCTGTTGATAATTACGTGAAAACCGAAGGTCTGTCGGCGGTTGTAGATTGGGAGCTCAACCAAAACTGGATGTTTAAATCGGTAACGGCCAAACGTGAAGGCTTTACTGATACCAACATCGACTTCGATTCTACAGAAATGCCAACATTGTTGGTTCCTGCTATTTATGAAGATGAACAGTTCACGCAAGAGTTCCAACTGAACTATGTTGGCGATAACTTACGTTTCGTGAGTGGTGTGTACTACTACGATGGTGAAGCTTGTGGTGTGTTCGGCACTATTCTTGGTGGTTTGGGCGTTACCGTTGAGAACGGCGGTTGTGTAGAAACTGAAAGTTACGCAGCTTTCGGGCAAGGTACCTACCAGCTTGATGACCAATGGTCATTCACTTTAGGTGGCCGTTACACTAAAGATGATAAAGTGGCTGATGTATATCGATTCACTTATCTCGGCCAAGTATACCCAGGTGAAGCTGTTGGCGACCCACTGGTAGTGAACTCTGATTTCACCACTGCCGCTGATTGGAGCCGGTTCTCACCGCATGCCAGCGTGCAATACCAAGTAAGCCGCGATTTAATGTACTACGCAAGCTACAGCAACGGTTTCAAATCTGGTGGTGTTGATATGCGGGCTGACGTTTCTCTGAACCCAGATGCCGCTAATCCATACGATCCAGAAATTGTAGATACCTATGAGTTTGGTGTGAAAAGTGAGTTGTTAGACGGCCGCGTGCGTTTAAATGCTGCTGTTTTCTACTCTGATTACCAAGACATGCAAGTTACCGTGCAGCGCGCTGTTGCGGCTGGTGTTGCTTCGCAAGTTTTGAACGCAGCTGATGCCACTGTGCAAGGTTTCGAAATTGAAGCGCTCGCGCAGGCCACGGATTCACTGTCGTTCAATGCGTCGATAGGTTTTGTTGATGCCAGCTTCGATCAGGTTATTTTCTTTAATCCGCAAACTCAGGAAAACGAAGATGTTTCTGGCTTGTGGTCATTTGCAAACACACCTGAAGTCAGTGCAAACATAGGTTTTGTGCAAGAATTCCGCGATGTAATGAGCGGCGATCTAGTGTGGTCGGGTAACTTAGCTTACCGTGGTGACACGCAAATCTTCGAAGTTCCATCAATGCTAGATATGGATGCCTATAGTATCGCGAACACGAGCCTAGTTTGGTATTCCAACAGCGGTAAATGGCAAGCTGGTTTACACGTGAAAAACTTGTTTGATAAAGAACATCGCTTGGCAGGCTATAACTTTGCTGCACCTCGTGATGCGCAAGGTAATATTATCGGCCCTGGTTTAGGTGGTGAAGATACTATTGTTGGTTACTACGGCGCTCCGCGCACTGTAGCGCTAACTGTAGGCTATCGCTTCTAAGTTAGTTGAATGAAAAACATGTAGTTTCTCTGGTAAAACTTTGCCACCGTTATTTAACCGTAGCGGTGGCTTTTTTCTGCAACTACGCCTGTACGTATTTCAACAAAGGGTAATGCTTACCTTGCAGCATTGTTGTACATCAGGTACAAAATAGGTTCCATGCTTTATGAAGAAGATGAGTTGCATGGCACGAGCCATTATTGCAGACGACCACCCACTATTTCGCTCCGCTTTAAAGCAAGCCTTAGCCGCTACGCTGGGCAGTGATGTATTGGAAGCAGAAAATTTTACTGAACTTCAAACTGTGCTCGAAAAAGAGCGGCAGGTGGAGTTGCTGTTTCTTGATCTGAATATGCCTGGAAACCGCGGGCTTACCGGCCTAACAGCGGTGCGCAATCAGTTTCCTGACGTATTGATTCTGATTGTTTCCGCGAATGAAAGTATTGATGTAATTCGCCGCGCCATGGCCTTTGGCGCCAGCGCCTATGTGCCTAAATCAGCGCCTTTACCTATGCTCATGAATGCGGTTGACGCGGTGTTAAGCGGTGATAGCTGGCTTCCCGAACACTTAAAAGATGAATTGAACCGGCCAGCAAGCGCGGCAAGCCAAGATTTTGCCAGCAAGCTTGAACAACTCACACCCCAACAATTTAAAGTACTTACCTGTATTGCTGATGGCTTATTAAACAAGCAAATTGCTTATGAACTTGATGTGCAAGAAACCACAATAAAACAGCATGTTTCGGCTATTTTAAGAAAGCTTGGGGTAATTAACCGAACACAGGCCGGTGTCATTTTTCATGATATGTTGAAAGCAGATGAAGAGGAATAAGTTAAGGCTAGCGCTTAGCAAAAACGGCAACATCTTTGTGTAGCTCAACGAGCTCGATACCCCAGTGAGCAGCAATCCACTCAAAGGTTTCATTACGGAAGAATGTAATGTGTGTTGGATCAAGAATATAGTTCCATTTTTGATAACGCTCGATAGTTTTGGGCCTTTGCGTCATGATCACCAACAGGCCTCCATGATTTAACAGCGGTACTAATTGATTTAGCACTTGCCTTGGTTGCGGCAAATGCTCAAACACTTCCGTACTGGTAATGAAATCATAGTTTTGCTGTAAACGTTCCGGCACGTTGGCGTAAAAAATATCGTATTCAAAGCAGCGCATACCTGCTTCGTTGAGCATTAACGATAAGGTTGGCCCCGGACCGGAACCAAAATCGAGCCCTTGCGAGCCTTTCGGTAAAAAACGCAAAACCGGCTCTGCGGCGCGCGATAAAAAAGTTCGATAACCCAAATCGTTGGAGTTGTTATCGTGCTGATTATATATCGTTAAGGCCTGGGCATCGGAAACATGAAATGCCTCGGGTACAAAAACAAGTTTACAGTTTTCACAACTATAGTGTTCCCGCCCTTGCAAAGGTTTACGGGTTTCCACATGCCAAGGTTCCGCATTAATGGTGTGTAAGCACAAAGGGCAGCATAGTGTTCGAGGGGGCAAAGTATCAGCTCCGAAAGCTTCAGTTCATAGTAGCGATACCCTATGGTAAAGCCTGCGTTTGAAGAAGCAATTCATTTCATAACCCTAGGTTAGAAGAAGAGAGTTATTTATGTTGCCAGCTTATCTCGTTATCTTTGTGGCGCTCACATACTTAGCGGTGTTGTTTTTAATTGCTTCACGGGGTGAGAAGCAGCAACGCGATAAACCTCGGCCATGGCGTTATTCACTGGTGCTTGGCGTGCACTGCACAACTTGGGCATTCTACGGCACGGTAACGCAAGCAGCGCATTATGGTTGGTGGTTCGCGCCTACCTATCTTGGCGGGATCTTTATCTTCTTGTTTGCCCACGGCTTCCTTATGAAGCTGTTAACCGTTGTTAAACAACAAAATTTAACCTCGATAGCGGATTTATTAGGCTCGCGCTACGGAAAATCCCACAGTATTGCTGTTTTCGTTACTTTTATATCCTTAGTCGCGCTCGTGCCATATATTGCACTGCAACTACGCGCGGTAAGCGCAAGCTTTTCAGCTGTTACTGGCGTTGATGCTACCCGCATTCCGTGGTTTACCGATGTCAGTGCAGGTGTTGCGGTAGTGATGATTTTATTCGCTATATTATTCGGTGCACGTAAATTAAGCTTATCGGAAAAGCACCCGGGCCTCATGGATGCTGTGGCTTTTGAATCCATCGTAAAACTTGTAAGTTTTGCCCTTATTGGCCTCTTTTGTACTTACCAATTATTCAACGGTTTCGATGATTTACTTATTCAAGCTGCCGCTGCTCCGCTTGCACAAGAGGCTTTAGCCGGCTTACCTAACGGCACTTATATCTATATCACTCACATGCTACTTGGCGCATTGGCGATGTTCTTACTACCGCGCCAGTTCCACGTGAACTTCATTGAGAATACCCACCCCGAAGAATTAAAAACCGCGCGTTGGGCATTTCCGCTTTATCTGTTTGCAATTAACTTCTTCATTCTTCCGATCACGCTTGCTGGTATTTTGCTGGTGCCAGAGAGCCGGGGCGAAGATATGTTTATGTTGGCATTGCCAGTGCTAATGGATAGGCCTGATATCAGCATAATCGCTTTCATTGGTGGCTTAGCTGCGGCTACCAGTATGGTTATTATGGCTACGTTAGCCCTGAGTATTATGATTTCCAATGATGTGTTTACGCCGCTTTGGCTACGCTGGCGAAAAGCTAAACAGCAAGAATTCAGATTAACTTCCGGCGTAGTGCTTACTATTCGCCGGCTCACCATGGTGCTCATCATTTCTCTGGCCTACATGTATCATGAGGCTACCGAAAGTGGTGTACCGCTAGTGAGTAATGGCTTGATTGCTATGGCATTACTCGCACAGCTTGGCCCTGCACTTATTGGCGGCCTATTTTGGCAAAACAGCAGCCGAATCGGGGCAATTGCCGGACTTGGCGCGGGAACCGTCCTATGGGCCATTCTCCTGCTATTGCCTTCGTTGAGCAGCACCCAGCAACTCACTGATTTAGCTATCAGCAACAGTATTCTGATTAGCCTCTCGGTAAACATTTTATTGTTCGTTCTGGTTTCATTATTCCTACCCGATAGCTCCGTTGAACGTAAACACGCCCTACGATTTTTGCAGCCCAATGCGGATTACACTGATGTAGGCACGCGCCCGCAGGTAAGTTGGGGTAAGTTACGATCGGTACTTAGCCGCTTTATTGATGCCAGAGACACCGTGCAGTTAGATAAACGATTAGGCCTAACGTTGGCCGCGGCGCCTTCAGAAGGATTAGTGCCGCCTGTAATTTTACAGCGCGTTGAGCGTGAACTCGCGGGTGCGGTAGGCAGTGCAGCGAGCCGTTTAATTTTACACGGGTTGGCACGTACCTCAGAAGTAAATGCTGAAGCAATGGCCGATTGGGCCACCGAAGCTTCGCGCTTATATCGATTCAATCGTGAGCTACTACAAGCCAGTGTCGAGAACATTCCTCAAGGTATTAGCGTGATCGATAAAGATTTGCGCTTGGTAGCGTGGAATCGGCGCTATTTACAGATTTTTAATTACCCAGATGGCTTTATTCATGCCGGAATGCCGGTGGTTGAATTACTCCGCTACAACGCAAAACGGGGGTTATTCGGGCATCCTGATTCCGATATCCAAGAAGAAGTAAACAAGCGCTTAAATTACTTGCGCCGAGGCAGTAGTTACCGGTATCAGCGCCAGCACGAGGGCCGAGTCATTGAGCTGCAAGGTAATCCGATGCCTGAGGGTGGCTTTGTAACAGCTTACACCGACGTTACCAAGTTGGTGAAAGCACAAGAAGAGCTGCACAGCATTAACCTAGAGCTCGAGAATCGGGTAAAAGAACGCACGCAAGAGCTCACCGAGGCAAACAGTTTAATGGAGTTAGCGAAGCGGGCGGCAGAAGAAGCGCATTTAAGTAAATCGCGCTTTTTTGCTGCAGCCGGACACGATTTAATGCAACCCTTTAACGCCGCCTCATTGTTCTGCGAAATGCTGCAACAGCGCTTAGAGCGGGCTGAACAACAAGAAGAGTTTGCGTTAGCTGCGCAAATTCAACAATCGTTGAGCAACGCTGAAGAGCTACTGACCATGCTTTTGGAAATGACAAAGTTAGAATCGGGTAACCTGAAACCCGATATTCAACAGGTCCCTCTCGACGATATCCTGCTACCGCTCACGGAGTCATTCACTATTTTAGCGCAAGAAAAAGGCCTAGCACTCAAGGTTAAGCCTACCAAGGCCTGGATATCCACAGATAAGCGTTTGCTTTCCCGAGTTATTCAAAATCTGATCTCAAATGCCATTCGCTACACAGAAAGTGGCCGGGTGCTTTGTGGTATTCGGCGCCGTGATAAACACGCAATTGAGTTACAGATCATTGATACCGGGCGAGGTATTCCCGCCGACAAGCAAAACGAAATATTTAAGGAATTCCACCAGCTTGGCGATCAGGCTGATAACCCCGGTTTGGGTTTAGGCCTCGCGATTGTGGAGCGCATGTGCCGGTTACTGCAAATTCCTATTACCCTGAAGTCTTCTGAGGGAAAAGGCACTTGTTTTGGCATCGTACTGCCGCTCACTGGATGGCAAACGGAACCAGCGAAATCAACAGTGTTACCGGAAGCACCGCAATCAACGGCTGTTCTCCAGGGCGTGCATATTCTTCTACTCGACAATGATGAAACATTACGATTAGCCATCGCCAAACTTTTAAAAGGCTGGGGCGCCGAAGTTACCCCATGCCATTCTATAGAAGAAGCCATGGCGATTACCCAGAAGCCAGATTTATTATTCGTTGATTACCACTTAGATAACGATGAAGTTGGGGTTACTGGTATTCGGATGTTACGAGAGCACTGGCAAAGCCAGTTACCGGCTATTTTAAGCACGGCAGACCCAGATGAAAGTATTCGTGAGCAAGTAGTAGAGATAAAAGCGGCGTTCTTGCCAAAGCCGGTAAAACAAGCCGCTCTTTTACGGCTACTAAAACGGCTTTTATAAAAAAAAGCCGGCGAAGCATAAGCAAGGCCGGCTATTTTATTATAGAAAATGGTTATAACGCTTAATCTGCGGTTAACCTACGTTCGCCAGAGAGTTCTTGCCCTGCTTGGTATAACGTAACCGAAACAACATCGCCTTCTTCATTGCGATCAAACACAAACCTTGCTCCGTATGCTATGTTCTCAAACACATCCGCGTCGCTATAGGTAACTGGCGCAGAAGGCTGGCCGGTAGCTTGAATCATTAACTCACCATTCTCTGCAAATACGTGTACCACAAAGCCAGGTACAAGCTCGTAATAACCGAAGTAATCCTCAAGGTTTACCGAATCGGGCATCATGATGGGCATGTGTGGCGTACCTGGAGGAATATTGGCATCCAACAAATGCAACGCCAACGCTTGTACATCACCAGTTTGATATAACGCAGCATTACTCAGCACAATAGCGGCCTGCTGAGTTTCCGGATTAATGGCTACCATAGTTGCAAAACCACCGGTTCCGCCGCCGTGGGTAATATATGTATTGCCTTGCACTGGCGCATGCAACCATGCCCACCCCACATTCACTTGCTCAGTTTCTGCCAAAACTTCATGGCTGGTAGCAAATGCGGTAGTGAGTGCTTCTGGGCCAAATCCAAGCTGCGCACTCACCCATGCTTCCATATCGCTTAAGCTCGCTCGCACGCCTCCAACCCCTTGCATGTCTTCGGCAAAATTCCAGTTGAGTACTTGATCTCCTTCGGCACTAAGCGGTTGCATAGTTTCGCCTGTAAAGCTCGCATTCACCATGCCAAGCGGCGTATATAACGTTTGCTCATAGAGCTCAGCGAGCGGCACACCCGATGCTTTTGCCGCAATATTTGAAAGCAGCATAAACGCAAAATTTGAATAGCCAAATTGTTCGCCTGGCTCCGCGACTAATTGCGCTTCGGCGAGTGATTGCCAAAGTGCTTCTTCGGTGAAATCAGCATAAGGGTCGTTCACTTCAGCAGGCATCAAGCGCGCTGGTAAACGAGGCAATCCGGAAGTATGCGTAAGCATATGCCGCAATAGAATTGGATTTTCACTGAATTGAGGCACCTCAATACCTTCCGGCACCCAATCTTGTAAGGGTTGATTTATATCGAGCTTACCTTCTGCTACTAAGTGCGCATATATACCGCCCAGCATTGCTTTTGAAACAGAACCAATTTCATAGCGAGAATCAGCCGTAGGCAGGGCACTTTGTTCATCCGCGCAATAGAACCCGCGCTCACTACGCACACCGCCATCGTCATTGCGCTGTAATCGTGCAGCTGCAATACAGGCCGTAGAAGAATCGCGTTCGATCCGTGCTTTGATTGCTTCGGTTACTTGCGTGGATGATTCAACCGTAATACCTTGCATTGCGGCTGTTTCAGGATTTTCCGACGATACTTGATCTGAGCAACCCAGTAGCAAGCCACTGCTAATTATTAGTGAGCTGAAAATCGTTCGTTTCGCGAATATTTGCATGGTTCTATCTCCCAAGATCTGTAGAGTAAGCTACAGTGTTAAGCTATAACTATACCTTAAACGTTTAGCTTTTGAATTTATTCCCAAAATTGGAGCCACCTTATGATGTTAGATCTTTCTGAATATAACGGTACTATTCTCTGGCTAGGTATTTTGCTGTGCCTCATTTTGTTGCAATGGTTGGTGGCCTCATACTCGAAAGCTTCACAACCAGGGGCGATTCCCGGGTTACCGCCACGGGATGCCGGCCACAAGCACTTTACTTTTCGAGCTTGGCGTACTCATCAGAATACGTTAGAAAACGCAGCCACTATGATCGGTGGTGCGATTTTTGCCATTCTCGCTGGCGCCAACCCCCAGTGGTTAGAAGGCATCATGGCCATTATGATCGTCAGCCGCATTGCCCACATGGTTCTTTACTATGGTATTGCCACGGATAAAAATCCAAGCCCGCGTAGTTATTTCTTTATGCTAAGCTGGTTTGCCAACGTGGCCATAATCATTTTGGGCATCAGTGCTGTAGTTTCCAACTAAATTGATTAACGCGCAGCTCATCGCATTTACTAAGGCCAAGAGAGAGAAGCCATGAAACTTGTTATTCGTAGTTTATTAAAAGGGCTAGCTATCATTTTGCCCTTGGTTATCACCATTGAAGTGATTCGTTGGTTATTAATTACCATCGAATCTAGGCTTGCGCCTGTACTCGAGTTGGTACTGCGTTCGGAATGGTATATCCCGGGCATGGCCACCATCGCTTTTCTTATTATTTGTACACTTGTTGGCTTCAGTGCGCGTTGGCAAAAAGCCGATTGGCTCTGGCAAATGCCTGGCCGAATACTGATGAAAATTCCTGGAGCCAAGCAAATTTACGGCATGATGCAGGATATTATCGAAGTAATGTCGGGCAAGAATTTTGCCGATGAATCGGTAGTTCTCGTTAAACTCCCACAATCAGAGGTTGAACTGATTGGCATTGTTACCAAGAAAAGCGGTATAAAAGATGATCGAATGTCGACTTTACTCGAAGACGAGCAATTAGCTGTGTTTTTGCCGATGGCATATAACGTGGGTGGTTATACGGTAATTGTTCCGAAGTCTTGTACCAAGAACATTGATATGAAACCAGCCGAAGCTTTACAGCTGGTTATAAGCGGTGGCCTAGGCTCCACAAAATCGCCGGATAAGAACTAATTTTCTATCGGTAATTCTGCTCTAGGCCTATTCTTAACTAAAGCGGAATTTTTCCATGAAAATGCACACATTCTCTCTCGGCTTAATTACAGCCGCCTTGCTCACTGCCGGTGCCGCCGCGCATGCTGAGCAAGGTTATTATCGCGCACCTGCTATTCATCAAGATCAAATTGTATTCACCGCCGAAGGTGATTTGTGGCACAGCACCGCTAGTGGCACAAAACGCCTAACTACCCACGCCACTGAAGAAATTGGTGCCGCCATTTCGCACAACGGCGAATACGTTGCTTACGTAGCTAACTATGAAGGCGCCGCTGAAGTATATGTAATGCCCATTGCAGGCGGTGTTCCCAAACGCGTTAGCTTTGAAAATAGCCGTGTTCGAGTGCAAGGCTGGACGCCGCAAGGCGAGGTAATGTATAGCACCGATAACGTGGTTGGCCCGGCGAACCAGTGGGTGTTACGAACTGTAAATCCTGAAAGCTTAGAGACAACGACATTGCCTTTGGTGGATGCCATCGAAGGGGCAACCAACGACAACGGCCAAGAGGTATATTTTACTCGCTTTGGGCTGCAAGCCACGGGTGATAATGCGCGCGTTTATCGGGGCGGTGCGAAAGGCGAAATTTGGCGCTACAACCTTGGTTCGAATCGCGAAGCGACACTTCTTACCGGCAGCCATGAAGGCTCAGTGAAACGGCCCATGTATCATGAGGGTCGTATTTATTTTATTAGTGATGCCGATGGCACACCAAATATTTGGTCGATGACAACGGCTGGCCGCGATTTCCGCCAGCATACCGATTACGATGATTGGCAGATTTGGTCGGCAAGCCTTGATGATGGCAATATTGTTTATCAACGGGGCGCCGATCTGCATATGTTAGATATTGCGAGTGGCAATTCGCGTACCTTGCCTATCACTCTCACCAGCGATTTCACCGCCCGCCAGGAGCGCTGGTTAGAAAACCCGTTGAGTTATATCACCTCTGCCCGCTTTGATAGCAATGATCAGGTTGTTATCACCGCACGAAGCCAAATTGCAGTAGCCAATACTGGACCGCGTCGGCTAGTACAAATCGCTACCCCAGCTGAAAGCCGTTCACGCAACGCACTTCTGAGCCTTGATGGCAAGTGGGTATACGCGCTAAACGACCACAGCGGCGAAAACGAAATTTGGCGTTTTCCTGCTGATGGCTCCGAGGGCGCTGAACAACTTACCGAAAATGGCACCACATTCCGTTGGAACCTTTCGCAATCGCCTGATGGCAAATGGTTAGCCCACGATGATAAAAACGGTGATCTTTGGTTACTAAATTTAGAATCCGGCGAAAATCAGCGCATTAACGAGGGCGCCGCTGGCCATTACGGCATTGCCGATATGGTGTGGAATGCCGATAGCGAGCTATTAGCCTTTGCGCGGAATGGCCAAGATGATTCGCGCCGAGAAGTATGGGTATATTCCCTAACTACTCAAGAATCACAGGTTATTACCTCAGATAAATACGAATCGGGTTCACCGGCATTTAGCCGTGATGGAAACTGGCTATATTTCCTTTCCGATAGAAACTTCCGCGCTACACCTAGCTCTCCGTGGGGCGATCGCAATCTTGGGCCAATGTTCAACAACCGCTCGTTGATTTATGCGGTGGCATTAAAGCCCGATGCCTGCTTCCCATTTGCACCGCCACAAGAAGTGGCAAACTGTGATAACGAAGCCGCCAAAGAACAAAACATCGATCTAGCGGGGGCACCTGAACGTCTTTGGCAGGTTCCATTATCTGCAGACAATTATTACAACTTAAGCGCCAATGACGAGCGGCTCTATGTGCAAACCCGTTCTTTTGATTGGAGCTCACCACCAACGTTACACAGCATTGCATTTAGCCAAACGGATGTGAAAACCGAAACCTTTGCTACCAACGTGAGCGGATATCAGCTATCGCACGATGGTAAGCGTTTGTTTTTCAGCCAGAACGGCGCCAGCAATATGTATATTGTGAACGCCAATGCAACTGCGCCTAGTAATTTAGGCAATGCGAAAGTGAGCACAAGTGATTGGCAGTTAGCATTTTCGCCAACTGAGGAATGGCGGCAAATGTTCCGTGATGCTTGGTTAATGCACCGCGATTTCCTATTTGATAGTAATATGCGCGGCGTTGATTGGGTGGAAATGCGCGAGCGATATGAGCCTTTACTAGATCGGCTCACTGATCGGCACGAACTTGATGATGTTTTCTCGCAATTGTTGAGTGAACTCAACGTTTTACACTCACAGGTTCGTGGTGGAGAGTACTCATCACCAAGCGAGCGGGCAAGTGCCGCTAGCTTAGGCGGGCAATTCAGTATGGCCGCTAACGGGCTTCGTATCGATACCATTTATCGGGTTGATGCTGATTTACCCGATCAAGCGGCGCCTTTAAGCGCACCCGGAGTTGATGCGGCTGTGGGTGATGTTATTACCCATATTAACGGGCGTTCTGTTAGCCACCTTGGCGAACTTATCACGGCGTTGCGTGGGCAAACGGGCAAACAAGTGTTGCTAAATATTGCCCGTGATAGCGAAACGCACCAGACCGTTGTTATCCCAGTGAGCACTGGCCGTGATCATCGCTTACGCTATGAAACATGGGTTGAGAATAACCGCGATAAAGTAACTGAAGCCAGTGATGGCAAATTCGGCTATTTGCACCTTTACGCAATGGGCGGCGGCGATATTGCCAGCTTTGCGCGTGAATTCTATGCAAACTATCAAAAAGAAGGATTGATTATTGATGTACGCCGAAATCGCGGTGGCAACATTGATAGCTGGATTATTGAGAAACTATTACGCCGCGCTTGGAGCTTCTGGCAACCTCGTTTAGGTGAAGGCTATACCAACATGCAGCAAACCTTTATGGGTCAGCTCGTGGTACTTACCGATCAACTTACTTATTCCGATGGTGAAACCTTTTCAGCTGGCGTAAAAGCACTGAACCTTGGGCCACTTGTAGGTAAGCAAACAACCGGTGCAGGTGTTTGGCTTTCGGGTCGTAATAGCTTAGCCGATCGAGGAGTTGCCCGCGTTGCCGAAACGCCACAACATGCAATGGACGGCCGCTGGATACTCGAGGGCTTTGGTGTTACCCCTGATATCGAAGTTGATAACCTGCCGTTTGCTACGTTCAACGGCGGTGATGCCCAGTTAGATCGGGGCATTCAGGTGCTTCGCGAGCTACTTCGTGAAAATCCGTATCCAAAACTCGAAGCGCAACCGATGTCGGCGCCCCGGGCGGAAGATATTAACCGCTAGAGAATATTAGCCGCAAAAAAAGGGCTTTCACTGCTATTCAAAAGTGAAAGCCCTTCATTTTTTTACTATGCGAGACTACGCTAACTCGCAAACAAACTTCGCAATCCTTCAACACCTTCAATATCGGTTGCTTGCAACGGCACACGATAACGCGGAAGTTGTTTGAATATCTTATCAATCTCCGCTAATCGCTGCAGCTCAAGCTCCCTACGCTGTGCTAAAAAGCTGCCATCTGCGCTTTCCGGTAACACCCGATTAACCAACAAGCCTGCTATCGGCAGTTTCGCAGCCAACAGTGATTTCACTGCTCTTTCGGTTTCCAAAATGGGTAGTTTTTCAGGGGTAAGTACAAATAATAACGCTGTATATTCAGCATCTTTAAGAATACGCCGAGTGCGCTGAAAGAGCCGCTGCCGATTTAATAAGGTTTCGGTAATACCTTTACTGCGCTCACTCATTTCGGCAGTAGCAAGGTTCATTGGCTCGGCCATTGGGTTATCAATATCTTTGCCGGCTTTAGGTGCCAAGTGCGCTAACACACCCGCAAGCTCTTGTGATTTTTTATCGTGCTTCAACATGCCCTGGGTCCACGCTGCCATCGATTCTGGCAAACTCAACAAGCGCAACGTATGGCCCGTTGGGGCGGTATCAAAAATGAGTACATCGTATTTATCGAAACCTTGATCTATCTCCCGGCACATCCGTTCGAGTAGCGCCGCTTCTTGTGCGCCTGGCGATTGCGCTGAACTTCGCAGTTGCCGCTCTACTTCCGCGTACATTTCAGGATGAACAAACTGTTTGGTTTGCGAGATTATCTTAGCGATGTGAGTGTTCCCTTCTATGTCAGGGTCTATTTCTAGTGCATCGAGGTTCTCATGCACCGGTTGAATTCGATTCCCCACATGACAACCCAATGCATCGCCTAAACTATGTGCGGGATCGGTAGAAATGATCAGCACTCGTTTACCTTGAGCAGCAAGTTCAACCGCAATAGCGCTGGATAATGTGGTTTTGCCTACACCACCTTTACCACCCACCAGAATTAGCTTTTTACGTGTTAATTCATTTACTAATTGATGTAAGGAAGGCATTAACAGCACCGCATATTATCAAGTGGGGAGTGTTCCATACCCATACGGATATGCCATTCATGAAAACGTTCAAGCATCAGCGGTTGTAGTTCCATGGTATAAAAAGTTGCAGGGTTTGGAATACCCATCAATTCTGAATAAACCAACAACATAAACAGGTCGTCTTGGTCTCTTTGTGCCCGTGCAATAGCCGAGCGGTAGGGCGCATTATAAGCCTCCTCTGCAAAGGCATTGGCTTTTTTCCAAAGCGCTTTTACTTTGCCAAGCTTGCTGCCTTCATTAGTTTTAGGGGCCATATCTTTGTACCTCGAATGCATAGCTCTAGAACACATATAGCCCTAGCCTTGCCTCGGTGGCAAAGCTCGGGCTAAAACTAAAACCTATAGAGCACACTACCACTACTCGAGATTTTTCTCGCCTTTGCGTAAGCGGTTCAGCACCGAGCCACATTCTAGAGCGATTAAAATAGCTGCAATCAGCACCACAATATCGAGGCTAAACAAGAACCAATCTTGCTGGTTGTAGAACGTATGCAGTTGCAGCACCAACGCCGCTACTGTCATTACTAACAAGAAGATAAGTGGAATCAGGGTTACATACATCGGCCGGCCATAGCGCACTAGCATTACCGTAATAACCAGCAATGTAAGCCCTGCAAGTAACTGATTTGTGGTTCCGAATAATGGCCAAATCGTTAATCCCCCGGAACCATCTGCGCCACCCGCACCAAAGGCTAATAGCAAACATGCGCCCACTGCAAGCAGAGTGGCTGGCACTACCCGCTGCATCCAACTGATGTTATATATCGAACCCCATTCTTGGAATATGTAACGCTGCAATCGTAGGCCGGTATCCATCGTTGTACCCGCAAACAGAACAGCCATTACTGTGAGTAGGGTTTGGGCGAGGTTTTCACTCAAACCAATACCTTCACTAATAATGCTGGCACCACCGGCAACAAATGCGTTTACGCCACCCTGCCCGAACGAGTGGTACACGGCCTGCCAATCCCCGAAGGTAGCAAAGCCAGCACATGCCGCGATAATAGCCGCCAGCGCAAGCGAGCCTTCACCTACTGCGCCAAAGTAACCAACGAACCTTGCGTCGGTTTCTTTATCGAGTTGTTTCGATGTAGTACCGCCGGCAACTAGGCCATGGAAACCGGAAATGGCACCACAAGCAATAGTTACAAACAGCAGCGGAATCATTGACGGTGTATTCGCCGGTAGATCGGTATTAAACGCGGGGGCAACCATGTTTGGTCCGGCAATTAATACCGCGGCGTAAAGCAGAATCAAGCCAATGAACAACTGCAAGCCATTAATGTAATCGCGGGGTTGCAACAGCATCCATACCGGCAGTAAAGAGGCTAGCGCCGCATAGCCAAATAGGATAACAATCCACTGTGCGCGATCGGATAGACCAATAAAGGTTTCAGGTAGCGCGAGCGGAAATACAGGGCCGAGGCCGATTAATGCATACAAGGCGATTACGCCGATAATAGATACGGCTAATAAGCCTACTAACTTGCGATAAATCAATTGGCCGATAATCAGCGCTACAAATATTGCGCCCCAAACCGGGATAACAGCGCTATTGAAATCAACCAATAGGCCGGCGATCACCACCGCAAACACGGCATTTACCATCAGAAGTACGAGGAATATAACAATCATAAATAAGCTACGCGCACGCTTACCTACGATATCACCCGTTAATGCTCCAATAGATTTCGCTTTGTTCCGGTTACTGGCCCAAATAGCGCCAGCATCGTGAACACCCGCGAAGAAGATAGTACCGAAAATAACCCAAAGGAAGGCCGGTACCCAACCCCAGATAACCGCAATCGCTGGGCCGATAATAGGTGCTGCACCGGCCACGGAGGTAAAGTGATGCCCCCACAATACAAATTTGTTGGTGGGCACAAAATCGATTCCGTCTTCAAACTCATGAGCCGGCGTACGGAAATTTGCATCAAGTTTGTAAATCTTTTCAGCAATAAACTTGGAGTAAATAAAATACCCAAGCGCCATTGCCACAATACCTGCAATTAACACGAAAATAGAATTCATTGGCATTTCCTACTTGTTGTTATTAGGCACCCATTGGATGAGTAAACGTTATTTGGTATCGCCTGCATAAATATTTTATACGCCTCACTGCAATGCACATTTTATTTTACATATTGCAGTATGTATCAAAATATCAATAATTCCATCATGGAATAGGCAATACTTAAACCCGTACTTATTCGTGATTCTAGCAATATACGTACCACTTTCGGATTAGACTTTAGCCCAATAAAAAAACCGGCCATTGTTTTCACAATGACCGGTTTTAACTTTTCTATTACGTTTGCTCTATAACCTATAGGCTTTAGCCTAAGTTATTAGAACTGGTAACGGATACCAATTTTCGCTGACCAAGTTGACGCGCGAGCGTTATAGTTGGTTGCAGAAGCTGGCGTTTCATCAAACCCACCGAACGGTGCGCCATAGATGTATTGTCCAGTTACCGTATCTACAGATACAGAAGCTAAACGAACACCAGTATCAGAGAAGCTTACTGTGTGACGTTGGTTCTTCTGATCCAGTAACGCTAACACGTTACGGATATCAAGGTAGATAGAGCCTTTATGGCCTTCCATGAAACCACGGATTTCTTGTTCAAAACGGAAATCTAGGTTGGTATTCCATGGACCACGGTTACCTTCGTTACGCACTGCGTATCCACCAGCAAATTGCTCTAGGTTAGCTGATTGAATCCACTCGGCGAACTGAGCGTAAGTTAAGCCACCAGTATAACGTACGTTTGGATCATCCGCGCCAGTTGGGATATACGGCAAGTAGTTGGTTGAAGACCACAAGTTGTTTTGTGAACCATCACCGAAACCACGGAAGCGGAAGGTATCCAACGCGTAGCTATATGGACGACCAGAAGTACGGTCCCAGAATAAGCTAAAGTTTGAACGGTAGCCTGGGAAGAACTCTTTGCTGTAGTTAACAGACGCCATCAAGCGATGTTCAACTTCGTATGAAGCACGACCAACGATTGGCTGGTTTTTGTCCACAGCTGTTTGGAAGTTGTAGTTCGAGTGCGCAGTAGATGAACCACCAGATGTGATGTCTTCAACATCTTGGTTAGTGTAGCTAAAGCGAACACTTAAACCGTTATCCCAGTTGTTACCTAAGCTGAAGGTAGAAACGATACTACGGCCACCAGATACATTCGTTAGCAAGATATCGTAACGGTCGGTATTAGAACCACCGATAGTATCAGGACGGTCACCAGCTAGTGGATCCCAGCTAACATATAACGGACGACCACCAAGAGTAGTGATTTGCTCGCCAGCATCGTTCAACAATGGTGCTTTAGCAAGGTTTGTCCATGCCACTTCACGATCTTTCTTCGTGTAGATAACTTCCGCAGACGCAAACCAACCTTCACCTAAATAACCAAGGTCTAACTCTTCGTAATCAACCGCTAAGTTGTAACGAGTGTCGTATGGCATTTTGAAGTTAGGGTCGATTGGTGTGGTGTTACCATCACCTGCAGTTAGTGAATCCTGCATTTCTTGAGGAACACTAGTGATATCTACGTTTGAAACGTTGTTAAGGTTTGGAGCAGCAACAACCGTTACACCATCGTTGGTATACGCGTTTGAAATCCAAACGTTAGGACGGCCACCGGCAAACATACCCGCGCCACCACGAATCGTGATGTTATCGTTAAACTGGTAGTCAAAGCTAAAACGTGGAAGCAATAAATCTAAGCCATCCATGTTGTTAGTGTTATCAAAACCATAACGAGCAACGAAGTTTTCGTTTAATGCTGGACGGTCGTCAGAGCTGAAACGCTCGTAACGTAAGCCGAAGCTTAAAGTAAGATCCCAGTTCACATCCCACGTATCTTGCAAGTAGAGTGCTGTAGTACCGTACTCAAAGTTAGCAGCACCATCAGCAGCTACGTTGGTGAATGCATTTTGGTATTCTACCGTTGCCGCAAAGCGATTTTCAAAATCTTCAATGCTATCGAAGTAGAAGTTACCTAGTGAGTTTTGAATAAATTCGTTGAATACATCAATAGTTTGATACTCAGCACCGAACTGAATTTGGTGCTCGTTCAACAAATATTCACCGTGTAACTGAAGTTCAGTAGTAGTGGTTTCTAAACTGTTCGCATGACGTGAACGGTCTGGGCCTAAGTTGATTTGACCACCATTACCCGCTGGGTTTTCATCAGCAGTAAATAGAACTTGTACCTGACCAAAGTTACGGCCAAGCATTGGATCTTGCCCAGTTGTCACGTCTTTTACAGACGCTTTAAACTCAGTGCTAAGGTTATTCGTCCAGTTTGAATACACTTGCAACGCAAAGTTATCCATTTCCTGAGTACGCTTGTACCAATATGAGTTTAAGTTCAGGTTAGTTTGGCCGCCAGTAGTGGTGTTGTTAGCCGCTACGTCTTGCGCATTTTGATAAGTAAATGCTAAGCGGTGATCGTTGTTAATGTTCCAATCGATTTTCGCTAAGATTTTTTCATCTTGCTGTTCTGGCTGAACGTTCCAATCACCTGCATCAACACCGTAAACGGTATTAGCAATATTCTGAATACGGCTGATTACGCTTGGGTCGATGTTCTTGGTTTCAACTGCAGAAGATCCTAACGGGCCCTGCTGGATTGAAGTTGGCTCTTTATACTCTTCATAGTTTAAGAAGAAGAACAAACGATCTTGAAGAATTGGGCCGCCTACGCTGAAACCCATGCTCTCTTCTTTATAATCTAAGTTCGGGCGATTTGCATCTGGCGTGTAACGGCTTGGATCTGGTGTTCCTGCCAATTCATCACTTGCAAATTCATAGAATAACGAACCGAAAAACTCGTTCGTACCAGAACGCGTTACGGCGTTGATACGAGCGCCGGTAAAGCCGCTGTAACGTGCATTAAACGGCACTGATTCAATAGAAACCTGTTCAATTGCATCGATTGAGATTGGTGAACGGTTAGTAGGGTAACCACCAGAGTTCAAACCGAAATCATCGTTTTGGCCGATGCCGTCAACGGTGATGCTGTTGTAACGTGGGTTATTACCACCAACAGTAAGTGAACGGTTGTTATCACCCAAGTCAGTAGCCAATGGGTTTTGACGCACAACATCTTTCAAATCGCGGTCAAAAGTAGGCATGTTACGGATTTCATCTTCACCCCAAGTGCTCGAAGAGCCAGCTTGCAATGAAGTAGTATTAATTGTGCGTCCAGTTACAGTAATGCGCTCAATATTGTTATTGCGCGGCTCTAACTGGGCATTCAGACGGTAAGCATCACCTAACTGCAGGAAGATATCTTCTAAGGTAGTGCCTTGGTATACATCTGAATCAATGGTGACAATGTAAGGACCGCCAACGCGCAAACCCGACGCGGTAAATGCACCCGCTTCGTTGGTTTCTACGGTGGTTACGGTACCTGATGGAACGTGCTGAATGATTACGCGAGTGCCGGCCACTACTTCGCCTTGTGGACCAACGATCTGGCCGCGCATAGCAGATGACGTATCTGCGATTGCGATTCCAGACATACCTAACGTAAGCGCTACTGCTGCTGCAATGCGAGTCAGTTTCGTTGTCTTAGTCATGCCAATTTTCCTGCATAGTTAGTGTGTGAGAGTTTTTCTGTAAGCTTGGACGCATAACGATAATACCGAATTATTTCAATTCAATGACAATCGTGAATTAAAGCGCGCGTATTCTATGACAAATTCCTTACAGTTTCATAGGTTTTTTGCCGAAAATAACTTCTTTTTTGTTACCTAAATGTAATTTAGCTGTCATTTTAATGAGTATAGATTATACAACAAATATAACAATACATTTACAACCGCTGGAAGATTATTCAGTTCTCAGCAGCTAGATAATCATTGATTTCAGTTATAAAGGCCGCGCCATAACGCTCAAGCTTGATTTGCCCCACACCCGAGATGCGTAAAAATTCATTTTCAGAACTTGGCAGCAATAATGCCATTTCTTGCAAACTTACATCACTAAATACCACAAACGGTGGCTTACCTTCTTTTTCGGCTATTTCTTTGCGCAGCTTTTTCAGACGCCGGAATAGGGCTTTATCGTGTTGACCCTGTTCAACCACGCTGTTCAACTGTGCCGTTGTAGCTAAGCGTGGTTCGGCCAAGGTAAGCGCAACTTCGCCCCGCAAAACGGGCCGCGCTTCTTCGGTAAGCACCAAAGCACTATGCCGACGAATATCTTGCACCAGTAAACCGCGGTGAATTAACTGGCGCAAAACCGACACCCAATATTCAGCCGAATGATCGCTCCCAATTCCGTAAGTTGAGAGTTTCTCATGATTAAACTGTTTTATTTTTTGGTTCTGGCTCCCACGCAGCACATCAACCACATGGTGCACACCAAACTGCTGACCCGTGCGATACACACAACTTAATGCTTTTTGTGCATCAACGGTGCCATCGTATTGCCGTGGCGGCTGAATACACAAATCGCAATTCCCACAGGCCTTATCGCGGTATTCATTAAAATAATTCAGTAACACAACACGGCGGCAGGTTTGTGCTTCGGCGAAAGAGGTCATGGCCGAGAATTTTTGTTTTTCAACACGGAGTTGCGGGGTTTCATCATGTTCTTCTAAGATTTTCCAAACCCAAGCCGCATCACCAGGTTCGTATAACATCACCGCTTCAGCGGCAGCGCCATCGCGGCCCGCACGCCCGGTTTCTTGGTAATACGCTTCCACACTGCGCGGTAAATCATAGTGCATTACAAAACGCACATTCGGTTTATTAATCCCCATACCAAAGGCCACGGTGGCTACCACCACATCAATATCATCGCGGATAAAACCTTGCAGCGCAGCAGCTCGTTGATCATGCGGTAAACCGGCATTGTAGGCCGCTGCACGAATGCCTTCGCGCATAAGCATTTCTGCTAATTCTTCGGTACGCTTGCGGCTACCGCAGTAAATAATTCCGGAGGCGCCGCGTTGGCGTTTAACGTATTTCAGCACTTGCGTGCGCGGCTTATATTTTTCTTGCACCAAATAACGAATATTGGGGCGATCAAAAGATCCTTGCACCAGCGCAGAATCATCAAGGTGCAGGCGCTCAATGATATCTTGCCGCGTTACCGCATCGGCGGTTGCGGTTAGTGCAAGTACGGGCGCACCCGGTAACTGCTCGCGAATTTCGCCGAGTTGCCCATACTCAGGCCGAAAATCATGGCCCCATTGCGAAATACAATGCGCCTCATCAACCGCGATCAACGAAACTCTTACTTCTTGGAGCCGCTCTTGAAACGAGCGTTGTAATAAACGCTCAGGGGCTAGATACAATACTTTTAATTCACCATTGTGAAGTTTGCGAAAAGTATCCATGACTTCTGGAGCATTTAACCCAGAATGAATAGCGCCTGCGGCAATACCAAGCTCACGCATCGCCGCAACTTGATCATCCATCAACGAAACAAGTGGCGAGACTACAATGGTTACACCCGGCAGCAGCATGGCTGGCAATTGGTAACACATCGATTTTCCTGCGCCAGTAGGCAACAGTGCCAACGTATCGCGCCCTTGCAATACATTGCCTATGATTTCCTCTTGGCCAAAACGGAATTTATCGTAACCAAATACGTCACGAAGTAACCGGCGGGCTGAAGTAAGATCAGGCATTCCAGAATCACTACTTGCAGATTCTGCTGCTCGTTGTGCATACGCTTCGGCGGAATCGGTAGAAAACACGAAAACTCTCTTATTTGTTGCGAAAACCAATTAAAACTGCGAACTCTGTAAGAAAATACGCAGTATTTCTAAATAGCATGAGCAACGTCGTTGACTCAAAAGCGGTTGCTGCCTATTGTAGGCATCCCAGCCACAGATAACCATGAGCTTATGACGCATTCTACCCTAATTGATCAACTTTCCGCCTTTATGAACGAACGAATTCCGTTTCAGAAGTATTTAGGCATCAAGGTAACCAAATTCGATGGCCAAGAATCCGAAGTTCGCTTTCAATGGAAAGACGAGCTTGTTGGCAACGCACCGATGCAGATACTACATGGTGGCGCAACAGCTACCGCACTCGATACAGCCGGTGGCGTAGTGATTATGGCGAGCGTTATCGAACGTATGGAAAAAAACCTAAGTGCCGAAGAAATTGTTGAGCGGATGGCCCGTTGCGGCACTATTGATTTACGCGTTGATTATGTTCGCCCCGGCCGCGGCAACGAGTTTATCACCACCGCAACCATTATTCGCTCTGGCAGCCGCGTAGCTGTTGCTCGCATGGAAATGCACAACGAAGATGGCATGTTAATCGCCTTTGGAACCGGCACTTATATTGTTGGTTAAAGGTGGGTGTAATTTGTTAAACTAGGCGCTCAGCATCCGCACCGAAGAAAGTAAGTTAATGTAAGGAACTTGCGTGAACCCTAGTAATGAACAACGCACCGCTCGCCAAGGCGTGATCTTCGCACTTTGCGCCTACTCGATTTGGGGGTTTGCTCCCATTTATTTCAAAACCCTAGCGCATGTTCCGGCATTTGAAGTACTTGCCCATCGAATTATTTGGGCGTTTTTGTTCATGCTTGTCCTGATTGTCAGTACTGGCCGCATGCAGCAGGTAATTCGTGCTTTTGATTCACCGAAGCTGCTACTGCAGCTCGGCTTAGCAGCCTGCCTAATTGGTTTTAACTGGTTTCTATTTATTTGGGCGGTGGCTAACGACCACATTCTTGATGCCAGCTTAGGTTATTACATAAACCCGTTGCTAAATGTTGCGATTGGCATGCTATTTTTTAGTGAACGCTTGCGGCGATTACAAGTGTTGGCCGTAAGCTTAGCGATTGTTGGCGTAGCAATTCAAATTATTACCTTTGGCTCAGTACCCTGGGTAGCATTAGCACTGGCAACATCGTTCGCAACCTACGGAGCCATCCGCAAAAAGCTTCCCTTTGATTCCCTAACGGGCCTTTGGTTAGAAGTGATTCTTCTGCTTCCGATGATGCTGATATATTTCTTCTTTTTCGCCAATAGTAGCGCCAGCAATATGCTAGAAAACACGTGGCAATTGAACATATTGCTGGTTTTAGCGGGTGTGATTACTACCGTACCCCTGTTGTTCTTCACTGGGGCAGCGAAGCGCATTCGCTATTCAACCTTAGGCCTATTTCAGTACATTGCGCCAAGCTTAATGTTTTTATTGGCAGTGATGCTCTACAATGAGCCGTTGGCCGTCGATAAACTGATTACTTTTGTAATTATATGGCTAGCTTTAGCAATCTATACCTACGATGCGGTGCGCACGCACCAACAAGTGCGCCGCGCAGCTAAATTACTGTGAGCTTAGCGTAAGCCACCACGAGCCATTTACTGCCCACATCGTCGAAGTTAATTTGTATCCGGCTTTGTGGGCCCGTCCCCTCATAATTAAGCACTGTGCCCTCACCAAATACTTGATGCAGCACACGTTGCCCAAGTTGGAAACCCGTTTGCGAAAAGGCTTCATGAGAAGCGCCTGTATGAAAGCGGCTGCGCTGGGCAGACGGCTGCGTAACCCGCGTTTGCACGCGCACTTCATGGATGAACTCGGAAGGGATCTCAGAAATAAATCTACTCGGTGTATGGAAGTTTTCCTGGCCATATAATCGGCGGCTTTCTGCATAAGTAATAATGAGCTTTTCCATTGCTCGTGTCATACCCACATAGCAAAGGCGGCGCTCTTCTTCGAGCCGGCCCGGTTCGCCGGACGACATTTGCGAAGGGAACGTACCTTCTTCTAGCCCTGTCATAAACACCAGCGGAAACTCCAAACCTTTCGCGCTGTGTAGCGTCATTAGCTGCACTGCATCTTGATAGGCATCTGCTTGCTCATCGCCCGCTTCTAAGGCTGCGTGAGCCAAGAATTCAGCCAACGGTGTCATGCCTTCTTCACCAGTAGGTACAAAGGTTTCGGTTGCACTCACTAATTCTTTTAAGTTCTCTACACGCGTTTCTGCTTTATCACTCTGCTCAGCCTGATACATGGCCAATAGCCCACTGGATTTCAACACCAAATCGGTTTGCATCGATAATGGCTTATCTACGCACTTATCTTCCA
Source organism: Aliidiomarina shirensis (assembly GCF_003987345.1). Classification (GTDB taxonomy): domain Bacteria; phylum Pseudomonadota; class Gammaproteobacteria; order Enterobacterales; family Alteromonadaceae; genus Aliidiomarina; species Aliidiomarina shirensis. The sequence goes on from NZ_PIPP01000003.1 coordinate 393,850, forward strand.
GGCCGTTAATAATATCGAGAAAGGCTGCCATTGCATTCTTGGCTCGCCCTGAAAGTAAGGACTCACTAACCATAGCGCGTGCCGCATCCCACATGGTGAGTTGTCTTGCCCGCGCTAGCTCACGCACTAGGCCGAGTGTCCGTTCACCTATACCGCGCGTTGGTGTGTTTACAACTCGCTCAAAAGCAGCATCATCGTTGCGGTTACTCAGTAAACGCAAATATGCCACTGCATCTTTAACTTCTTGGCGATCGAAGAAACGAAGGCCACCATAAATTCGATAGGCCAGCCCCGAATACAGCAAGCCCTCTTCAAGCACTCGTGATTGCGCGTTGTTCCGATACAGCAAAGCCACATCGCTGAGCGCACCACCTTGTTCTTGCCAACGTTTAATCTGGCTGACAATGTAGCGGGATTCTTCTTGCTCGTTGAACGCCGAATATAACGAAATCGGTTCGCCATCGATGCCGTCGGTCCAGAGATCTTTGCCTAAACGATCACTGTTGTTGCCAATCACCTGGTTCGCCGCTTTCAAAATAGTAGCGGTAGAGCGGTAATTTTGTTCCAAGCGAATGGTTTGCGCATTTGGGAAATCGCGTAAAAAGTGCTGCAAATTCTCTACTTGAGCACCGCGCCAGCCGTAAATTGATTGGTCATCATCACCAACAATAGCAACATGATTTTCTTTGCCCGCTAACAAACGCACCCATGAATACTGTATTTGGTTGGTATCTTGAAACTCATCCACCAAAATATGCCGAAAACGACGTTGGTAATGTTCGCGCACGTGCTTGTTATCGCGCAGCAACTCGTGCACTCGCAGGAGCAGCTCGGCAAAATCAACTAAACCCGCACGATCACAGGCTTCTTGGTAGGCACGATAAATTTGTACTTGAGTTTGTTCGGTAGGATCGTAGGTATCAATATGCTGTGGCCGCAAGCCATCATCTTTTTTGGCGTTGATATACCAACCCGCTTGCTTAGCAGGCCATTGTTTTTCATCGAGGTTAAGCGCTTTAATGGTGCGCTTAAGAAGGCGTTGTTGATCATCAGAATCAAGGATTTGAAAATTCTGAGGTAGCCCTGCATCTTGATAGTGCGCACGTAACAAACGATGCGCTAAGCCATGAAAGGTGCCAATCCACATGCGCTGAACATCGCGCCCCATCAGCTTTTCAACACGTCCACGCATTTCAGCGGCCGCTTTATTGGTAAAGGTTACGGCCAGAATTGATAACGGCGAATAATTCATTACTTCGATAAGCCAAGCAATCCGGTGCACTAATACCCGCGTTTTACCGCTGCCAGCACCTGCCAGCACAAGCATATCTTGCTCTGTTGCACTTACCGCTTCTCGTTGGCGATCATTCAAGCCGTCTAAAAGATATGAAACATCCATCGCCAAACCCCTACCCATTACAATCAACTCATTATATTACTGTATATAAAACCAGTAGGCAATGCGCCATTATCAACCCGCGCTCAGCAAATAATAGGGCTCGTGAGCAAACAAATATACGCCTTCGCCAAGCGCAATCTCAGAGCAAATCATACAGGGCGGTAAGCTTCCCAATTCGCGCGTGAGGCAACCACGTTGCCTCCGCTATCGGCTTATTTGGCACGTACCACAAAGCCTGCGCGCCAAAGCGTAACGCTCCTTGGATATCGCTTATCGGATGATCACCAATATGCAGCATCTGCTCTGGCTGTTTTAGTGCAAGGCCTTTGCTCGCAGCAGCAAACAAATCATTAAACGGTTTGCCGCGCATTCCGTTACCGGGTTGATACGCCGCTTGGAAGTATTCACCCAAACCAATGCGGTGAACATCCGCATTCCCATTGCTAACGGCTACTAGCGGATACCGTTCCGCGAGCGCTGCCAACAGTGCATGCACCTCAGGCGCAATATTGACCTGATTGCGCGCAATCAAGAATTCAGCCATTGCTGCTTCGGCAAATTTTCTCGGATGCTTAACCCGATATTGCGTTAAACCATGTTCCAATGTCGCTAACCGCAAAGCGGTCATGTTGCTGGCAAGTTCACTATTGCTACTTGCCATTCTATCGCGCAAAGCACGCCAACCATGCACATCAAGTTCAGCTGTTTCTGGGCATTGTTGCGCAACAAAATTAGCTACATGCTGCTCGGCAGCAATCATTACTGGCTTGTTATCATACAAAGTATCGTCGAGATCAAAACTTATAGCCGTGAACGGCCGAAGGCGTTGGTAAAACTGCCACATTTGATATGCCTCATTATTGTAAAATTATCTGCTCAACCAAACGGTTGTAATGAAGCGCTAACGCGTGCGCTTGGCGCGTGGATGTGCTGCATCGTAAACATCGGCCAGGCGCTGAAAATCAAGGTGAGTATAAATCTGTGTGGTGCTCAAATTTGCGTGCCCCAACATTTCTTGTACCGCCCGCAAATCACTACTCGCTTCGAGCATGTGCGTAGCAAAACTGTGTCGTAACTTATGCGGGTGTAGATTATCAAATAAGCCTTGTTCCACGCCCCATTTCTTCAAACGTAATTGCACAGAACGCGGCGTTAAACGCCGCTGTTGTTTACTTAAAAATAAGGCGGCTTGATCACTTCCCGGCCAAGAACGGCGCTCTTTTAACCACTCGGTGAGCCAGTGCGCCGCCTCTTTTCCATAAGGCACAATACGGGTTTTACTGCCTTTACCAGTAACCCTAAGTTCGCGATCAGGTTGAATATCCGCAACATCCAGCGACACCAGCTCAGCCAACCGCAAGCCGCTGCTATATAGCAACTCAAACATCGCTCTATCACGCAACGCTAATGGTTCTTCGGCGGGGAATTCAAGCAACTGTAAAATACTATCAATATCGAGGTTCTTCGGTAGGCGTTTCGGTGCTTTAGGTGCCTTCACTACTTTTGCAGGATTCGCCTCAAGCTCGCCTCGGCTTACTAAGTAATCAAAAAAGGTTCGTAGCGCCGCTAGGCGTTGATGCAGAGTACTGGAGCCTGCACCTTCGCGCCGCCACTGCATAACTAAGTTTTCTACCGCTGCCACATCCACTTGCTGCCAAGTAGTTACTTCAGCTTTTGTAAGCGCTTTTAGTACTTGCGTTAGTTGCCGCTGATAACTTGCAACACTGTGCGCAGCGTAACCACGAACGTCGCTTAAATATTCGATGAAGCGGCGAACGTCGTTGGCTAACATTATTTTTTGCCTTGCACTTTCAATAGTGCCGGTAGCAAATAACCCAACAAACTTTGCAGCTGAGAAAGCAGTAAAAAATCCATCGACGGATCAAAATGCAACGGATCTTGGCTACCCACAATTAATAACCCCAGCTCGCCCTGTTCGCCGAGTTGCACCAGAGCAACCGATTGAATGTTGGCCTCATCTGCGAACAGTAACTTGTGCTCTTCTTTGGTGATTCGCCCTAAGTAAACGGAATTCTCATTAAAGCGGCGCGAGAGCAATTGTTTGTGCGTATCTGCGTGGAATTGGAATTTATCAGCAATTGGCAACGAATTATCACTAAACTTAAGATTCAGCGCCGAAAGGCCCATGTGCTCGCAAAATCCTTGCTCAAGAGCATGAACCGCCGCATCAAAATCGTGGGCTTGCAACAACTTTTGATACATTTCACTGTACTTACGAAACAGTTGCTCGTTGTGTTGTGCACGGCTCATTAAGGTCGTGATCTCATCTTCCAAACTCGCTACTTTATCGCGCAAAACTTTCTGCTGCCGCTCGATCAACGAAACGGAACCTTGCTGCTCGTGCTTTAAGTTAAGCCGCTGCAATACCCTCGGGTGTTGCTCAAAAAACTTGGGATTCCCTTCTAAATAATCCACAACAAGTTCGGCATCTAGTTGCGCAACGGCAGCATCTTCAGCTAATAAATCTTCTTTCTTCATAACGCAATTTGCCCATCGTATACATGCTCTGCTGGCCCTCGCATCCACAGCGAGCTCCCTTGTTCCCATGTAATGTCTAAGGTGCCGCCAGAAAGCGTAATAGCCACCGGCGACGTTAATTTATCTTGTAATATTCCCCACACCGCAGCGGCACAAGCGCCCGTACCACAAGCTTGAGTTTCACCTACGCCGCGCTCAAACACACGCAAGCGCGCACTATTTCCACTGGTGATCTGCATAAAGCCAACATTTGCACCTTCTGGGAAACGTTCATATTTCGTAAGTAACCCACCGGTTTCCGCCACTGTTGCTGTATCCACATCGTCAACCAACATCACGCAGTGCGGGTTGCCCATGCTTACCGCGCCCACCAGAAAGGTTTGTTCATTGGCTCGCAAAATATAAGTCGTTTCCGCTTTATTCGCTCGAAACGGTATCTGGCTGGGCTCCAATACCGGCTTACCCATATCCACACTCACCATGCCATCAGCTTCGAGGCGAATACGAATAACACCTTTTTTCGTACTGACACTAATCTCTTCTTTATTGGTTAGGCCTTTCATACGCACAAAACGCCCAAAGCAACGCGCTCCGTTTCCACATTGCTCTACTTCACTGCCATCAGCATTGAAAATACGATAATGGAAATCCACCTCGGGATCGTAAGGCGGTTCAACAATAAGCAACTGATCAAAGCCCACACCACAGTGCCGATCCGCTAATCGTGCGATCTGCTCGCGGTTCAGAAAAATATTCTGTGTAACACTATCAAGCACTACAAAATCATTGCCTAATCCGTGCATTTTCGAAAAATGAATCAGCATGCTTGTCCTTGATTACTCGCTGTTGCTATTACCTAATTAAAACTTATCACATCTTAGTAGCGTTCGTACTCGCATATTCTAAACGAGATTATTTTAACGACGTAGATGGAATCAGTGTTTCTCCGCGCCATACATCTTCCAATGTTTCCCGTGCACGTACCAAGTGCATTTGGGCGCCATCGATCATAACTTCCGCTGGTTTAGGCCGAGTGTTGTAATTTGAGCTCATCGTAAAACCATAGGCGCCAGCACTTTTAACCGCGAGTAAATCTCCAGAACGAACCTTCAGTGTTCGATTCTGCCCAAGGAAATCACCTGTTTCGCATACAGGCCCCACAACATCACCGGTGATAGCCGCGGTCGACGAGTTAGTTTCCACATTTACAATATTGTGGTGCGCCTGATAAAGCGCCGGCCGAAGCAAATCGTTCATACCGGCATCCACCATAATAAAATGCTTATGGCCGTTAAATTTTAGATATTCAACACGAGTAAGCAACACGCCAGCATTTGCTACAATTGCGCGGCCTGGCTCTAAATAAAGTGCCAAATGTGGATAATCTTGCAGGCGCTTCAACATAGCCTGAATATATTCGGCGACCTGCGGTGGCTGTTCATCGGTGTAAGTAACCCCCAAACCGCCGCCCATATCGATATGTCGAAGCGTAATACCATTCTCTTCCAAGGTATCGACCAAGGCTAACATTCGCTCCAGAGCCGCTAAAAACGGTTCTAACTCGGTAAGTTGCGAACCAATGTGGCAATCGGCGCCTACTATTTCGATACCCGGCAATACGGCTGCTCGTTGATACGTAGTCAACGCATTCTGCATTGGGATACCAAATTTATTATCTTCCAAACCTGTCGCTATATACGGATGCGTTTTTGCATCAACATCCGGGTTCACGCGCAACGATATCCGCGCCGTGGTATTCATAGCTGAAGCAATCTCGCTTATCCGCTCTAATTCAGCATCCGATTCTACGTTGAATTGGCCAATATCCTGAGTAAGTGCATAGCGAATTTCTGCATCGGATTTGGCAACACCCGAGAATACAATATTTGCAGGCTCACCACCGGCACGCAGCACGCGCGCAATTTCACCACCGGAAACCACGTCAAAACCAGCGCCAAGTTCGGCCAACACTTGCAACACGGCTAAGTTACTGTTCGCCTTAACCGCGAAACACACCTTATGCGGCGCTTCGGAATTCTCATTGAATAGTTGTTCACTAAACGCTTGCCAGTTCGCTGTGATTGCGGCCCGCGAATACACATAACAAGGTGTTGCAAATTTCTCCGCAACAGCTGGTAAAGCAACTTCTTCAAGGTGGAGTACACCCTTTACTTCTTTTATTATCGACATGGACTACCTGTTCTACGAAAAATTCTTGTTGCTCACCCAGTTGCCTAGATGTTTACCTGATTATCTGCCGGCTGCTCCTCTGGAGCAGGGGGTGCTGATTCCGGCTGGGTTTGCTGTTCAGGCTCAGGAATGAATAACGGGCCTTTTTGCCCGCACCCTGTCAACAAAACTAAGCTGAAAACTACGCTTGCCAGTATCTGTAGGTTCGTTCTCGTGCGTTTTTTCATGAGTCACGTTACACTAAAGCTAGAAAGAGCTTTATAATCGCATTCGCGTGCGCTTTTGTCACCCGTCAGAAGCAATGCACGCCAGATCTAACTGGTAAAATTGGATAATTAATGAGTATTACGCAAACGCTAACCATCGCTACACGAAAAAGCGCCCTCGCCCTGTGGCAAGCTGAGCACATTAAAGCGCGCCTAGAGACATTGCATACTGGTCTCACCGTGAAATTGCTACCCATGAGCACCCGCGGCGATGTGATCCTTGATACCCCCCTCGCGAAAATCGGCGGCAAAGGGCTTTTCGTAAAAGAGCTTGAAGTAGCCATGTTAGAAGGCCGCGCCGATATAGCCGTGCACTCAATGAAGGATGTGCCGGTAGATTTCCCTGAAGGTTTAGAGCTTGCCACTATTTGCCAGCGTGAAGATCCACGTGATGCCTTTGTATCGAACAACTACAGCAGCTTAGCCGACATGCCAGCAGGCTCGATAGTGGGTACGTGCAGCCTACGCCGCCGCTGCCAAGTAGCAGAGCAATTTCCGGATTTAGTAATCAAAGATTTACGCGGGAATGTTCAAACCCGTTTGCGCAAGCTTGATGAAGGGGAGTTCGATGCCATTATTCTCGCGGCTTCTGGTTTAAAGCGCTTAGAACTTCATGCGCGCATTACTGCTTGTCTTGAGCCAGAAACGTCGCTACCCGCAAACGGTCAAGGGGCTTTGGGTATTGAGTGCCGAAGCGATGATGAGCGCGTAAAAGCGTTGCTCGCGCCACTTGAAGATACGGAAACCCGCGCCTGTGTAAACGCCGAGCGAGCCATGAACCGGCGTTTAGAAGGAGGTTGCCAAGTACCTATCGGGGCTTATGCTGAATTAAATGGCGAAATACTGCATTTGCGGGGCTTAGTGGGGGCCATTGATGGCTCACGTATTATTCGCGATACGGTAGAGGGTGATATGAGAAATGCAGAAGCACTCGGTATTCAATTAGCCGAGAAACTTTTAGCCGCCGGTGCAGGCGAAATACTCGCGGCCGTTTACGCTGACTCAGAGGGTTAGCCCATGCGCCCGGGAATTTTGTTAATTCGCCCCGACCAACATAGCGATCCGCTAGAGTTGGCTTTGCGCGATTTGGGCTACCCGGTTTATCAACAAGCGGTAATTAAAATTGCCCCGCTTGCTGTTGATGCACAATCAATAGACGATTGGTGTTCTACACACTGGCATGGTGTGGTGGTTATTAGCCCTAACGCCGCCCGTATTTTTGCAAAACAGTTAGGCGAACAATCGTGGCCAGAGGCGGTTAATTACTACACGGTAGGCTCCGGTACCTGTGAAGTGCTGATGCCATTTTGCCAAAAGCCTATCACTTATCCGGCCGCGGGATATACCAGTGAGCATTTGTTAGCATTACCAGAACTTCAAGATTTAGCCGCGCAAAAATGGTTGCTTATCACCGGGAAGAATGGCCGCTCGCTGTTACCTGAAACATTAAGTGAGCGTGGTGCAGCCGTTACCATTGCAGAAGTTTATGAGCGTCAACCGAATCTCGAGGACCTACCTAAGGCGGAACCTCTATGGCGAGATAACGTCGAATACATTATGGTATCGAGCGTAGAGCAACTACGTTTGTTTTTCGAAAACATATCTGCGGCCACCAAACTATGGACGCAGCGTGTACAGTGGGTTGTGCCGGATGGCCGCGTAGCGAATCAACTTCTACAATTTGACGTGCCAAAAGAGCATATCCATGGCGCCAAAAATGCTACACCCGCAGCGCTTACGCATACTTTACAGTTAATCAGGGAATCGCAAGCTATGACCGCAAGTAACAGCGAAGAAAAAACAACCGCCCCTGCCACTAGCACCACCGGTAGCAGTAAAAGCGTGCGCTCTACAGCAAACCCAAAAGCCAGTAACAAACGAAACTGGTTTGCTAGTTTCCTTATTTTTATTCTTTTGTTATGCGTTCTTGTACTCGCTGCTGGCGGCTATTGGTTATGGCAACAACAACAGGTTTTAGCAAACCAAACAACAAGCCAGCTCACCTCAATTCAAGAACGTTTACAATTAGCTGAGCAAGAAGAACCGGCTCAACGTTCAAGTGATGTGCAGCAAGAGCTTGCAGCAATGCGCGAAGATATTCAGCAACAACTCGATGAGCAGTTCGCTAATGAACGACAAGCCCGAGAACGCGGATTACAGCGCATTGATAATTTGCGCCAAGACTCTATGGCTAGTTTGCAAACAGCCACCGACCAAAATGCACGGCAAATCACTCGGGTAAATGAAGAACTGCGCGCCAGCAATGCTCGGCAATCTTCGCATTGGCATCTTTTAGAGGCGTTCGACTTAGTTAGCGCCGCAATTCAACGGTTAAATTTTGAATACAATCGCAACGCGGCCTTAACCCTTCTAGGCCAAGCTGAATCATTACTCGCAGAAACAAATCCAGATGCGTATCAACAAGTAATTCGGCAGTTACAAAGCGATATTCAGATGATCGAAGAATTACCAGAGGTAAACACGCAAGAAATCGGCCTGCGCTTGCAAAGAATGCAGCCGGCCGTTCGCAGCCTACCTCTGGCACCGGGGTTTACCCTCACGACTACCGATGAAGAGCAGGATATTAGTACGGATGTAAGCAATTGGCGTGAGAACCTAGCACGAGCTTGGGAATCGTTTAGCAGTGATTTGGTAAAAGTTCAGCGCCACGATGGCGTCCCCATGCGCTTAGATAACGATCAACGCGCTCTGATTGTTAGCCGCATTGAGTTGCAACTGCAAATAGCTCAGCAAGCTGCTCTGAATCATCATGGTGATTATTATCGTAATACTATCGATGAGGCACTGCATCATATTGATGAGTTTTTCGATGTCGAACATCGCGATGTTATGCAGCTAAGAGCGGAGCTTAACGCACTGCGTGATTTACCTATCGAGCCAGACTACCCAACCGGTTTACTTTCTCACGCTATGCTGCGAGATCGCGTTGATAGTATTCGTAATTCTGGCAATGGAGGATGATACTGAGTGATTAAAGCCCTGTTTATTATACTTATTATTGCCGCTGGCTTGATTCTGGGGCCGCTATGGTCGGGCAGTTCAGGTTCGCTGATTCTACTCATTGGTAATTACAGCATTGAGATGAGCCTTGTTGTTGCCGCGATATTATTAGTACTTACCTTGCTGGTTGTTTGGTTATGTGAAGCCCTTATTCGGAAACTATTTTCCGGCCGCAAACTTACAGCTAATTGGTTTTTGAAACGCCGCGAGCAAAAAGCGCAGCAGCAGTTTGAAACTGCATTAACTGAATGGTTAAACAAGAACTACAAAGTTGCCGCTAGCGCTGCAGAGAGTGCAGCGCCTGGCCTAAAACGGCCTCAGCAGGGGTATCTTCTCGCGGCAGCAGCATGGCAATCTTTGAACAATAACAAAGAACAGCAACGGCTACTGAATTTAGCGCAGAATCAGGCTACTGATGCACTTTCCGTGCAGCTTGCAACGCTAGAAACAACAACTGATGCAAAGCAAGCACTTCAGCTTTCGCAAGCTTTATTGCAGGCACATCCAAAGCAGAATAACGTACTCCGAGCAACCGCTAATGCTCTGTATAAGCACCAACATCTACAATCGCTTCGCGAGCTTTTACCGGCATTACATGACCGCGAAATTTTGCCTGGAGCCCGTCTTGCTGAATACACCCGCGCCAGCTATCGCGCGTACTTTCATGCTGCCGGCACCGATAGCAATAAACTAAATGATGCATGGCGCGATTTGCCGAAGAAAATGCGCCGCAGCACGCCAGTACGGTTAGCTTATTTAGATACACTCACACAACGTGGGTTTGGTGCCCTTGCCGCGAAAGTTGCGGCACGCGGTATTCACTACCAAGTACTCACCGCTAGTGATTTATTGCAATACGATGCCCGTGATTGGCGAGAAACCGCCGCCATGCGCGATGAGATAGAGAAACAAGTGAAAGCACATCCGCAGCACCCGAATTGGTTGCTGCTACTGGCAATTGTTGCCATTCAGGAAGGCGACGCTTTACTTGCTGAGCGCGCTGCCGAAAAAGCGATCACTATCCGGCCAGATCGCCAAGCTTATCGTATTCTTGGTGAAGCGTTGTTCGCAAACCACCAGAAAGAAGCCGCTTTACAAGCCTTCCGGCAAGCAGCAAATTTCAAACAAGGGTAACGAAAGAGCGAGATGAGTTTATACCGGTTAAGTTGTCTGGTTATAGCCACAATAATAAGTTTCATACTTATTACACCTCAAGCTTTGGCAAATGAAACCGCCCAAGCACGCGTAAATGTGAGCATTGAAGGCGTTTCTGGGCGCGCAGCAAGCAATGTGCGCAATCGCCTGAGTATTTACGCATATCATCAACAAACTGCCCCCGGTGCCAGCCGCTTACGTTATCTGCATGAAATGGCCTACCGTGATATTCGAGCTGCTGTTACCCCCTACGGTTTCTATCAAATGGAACTGGATAGTTCGCTAGAGCTTCGTGACGGCGTATGGCAAGCAAATTATCGCATTACATTAGGGCCAGCGATAACTATTGCCGATGTTGATATTCAAGTTACCGGCGCTGGCGCCAATGATTCAACGTTTCCAAATTTAATTAATCGTTTAAATATAAGGCCAAACGCACAGCTTTTACATGCCGATTATGAACGCGCTAAATCACGGCTTCGCTCACTCGCAGCGGAACGAGGTTATTATGAAGCTCGCTTTGCCAAGCAAGAATTGCGAATCGACTTAGAAAGCTACACGGCAAGTATTGTTATTGAACTTGATTCGGGCCCGCGCTACCGCTTTGGCAAAGTAACCTTTACCGAAGGGCATCTGGATAATGATGTAATGGAACGCTTTGTTGATTTCGATAGCGGTGATTACATTAGCAGTAACGCGCTTTTAGAACTTCAGCTTGGGCTATCTGATAGTGATTATTTTAATCGTGTAGAGGTTCAGCCACTATGGCAAGAAGCGGATGATGAATACCGCGTGCCCGTAGAAATCGATTATGAGCCTATTCTACGAACCAACTATCAAACCGGTATAGGTTACGGAACCGATACCGGAGCGCGATTGCGTTTTGATTTAAACCGCCGCTGGGTGAATAGCCGCGGGCATCGTTTTAATTCGCAGATTCAGCTATCAGAAGCGCTTTCCAGTGTGGCCGGGAGTTACATTATTCCTGGTCGACGCCCGCAAACTGACCAGTACGCGGTGCGCGGCCTTTGGACCGACGAAGATACTGGCAATACCGAATCCGAGCGTGTTTCCTTGGGGGTAAGTTGGCAAACCCAGTTGAACCGAACTCAGCGTATTTTAGCCGTTGATTGGCTGAATGAGCGCGATAGGCTTGATGGTGAACGCCGCGATAGTTCGTTCCTTTTGCCGAGTGCGCAATGGACACGGGTACACACCGAGAACCGTCTAAATGTAGATGATGGATTTCGGCTAGCGCTCACCGTAAGAGGTGCAGCTGAACGTGTTTTTTCCGATGCCGATTTTGCCCAAGCTACTTTATCCGCGAAGATTATCCACCGAATGTCTGAGCGCTGGCGCTTTTTAAGCCGGGGCGAAGCCGGTACGTCAATGAGTAGTGATTTCGATAAAATCCCTACATCATTGCGCTTTTATGCCGGTGGTGATACCAGCATTCGAGGGTATTCATATCGCTCGGTTGGGCCACGAAATGATATGGATGAAGTAACCGGCGCTCGGCATTTACTGACCGGCAGCTTAGAAGTGGATTATGAATTCCGCACGAATTGGCGTTTCGCAGTATTTGTCGATAGTGGCAATGCTTTTGATGATATTGCGGAGCCTATGAAAACGGGTGCAGGCTTTGGCCTTCGGTGGCAAAGCCCCATAGGCCCGGTACGCATCGATTTAGCGCACGCATTCTCTGATCCGGGCGATGCCATTCGGCTACATCTAACCATAGGGCCTGATTTATGATGTTCTGGCGCTGGATGAAACGAACGCTTTATAGTTTATTAGCTTTGGTGATTATTTTTCTCACCGCAGTTACGCTGCTATTAACTACTCATACCGGTGGCAAATTAAGCCTCTATGTTGCTGAAAAATCACTACCGGGTACGCTTGAATACGATAGTTGGCAGGGCGCCATACTACGCGATTTCGAAATCACGGAATTACGTTATCGTGATGGTGATATTAATATTGAAATAGATTATTTGCAGTTGCGCTGGCGGCCGTGGCAATTATTAAAACGGCAACTACACGCCCGCGAAATCGAAATCAATGGTGCTCGCATGCAAATGCCTGAAAGCCAAGCACCCGTTGAATCCAATGAGCCGTTGTTTCCTATTGATTTGCCCGATATTCAGCTACCAATATCTATTCGCCTAGATCAGGTATTGCTCACTGATATTTCTTTTCAACAAGGTGCGCAAAAACAATACATAGAACGCGTGCAGATGCGCGGACGAACTCGTGGCGATACGATTCATCTGCATAGCTTCAGCCTCACCACGCCTGATTTCCACACTCAGTTGCACGGTACCTTTACGCCAGTTGGGAATTATCCGTTAAACCTAAATACATTAGTTAGGTTTGAACTTCCCGAGTACGGTTTTACCACCGCAGTGGGAAGCCTAAGCGGCAATACCGAGGCAGTACAACTTACTCAGCAAATAAGTGGCTTTGTAAGTGCCGAAATTGATGTTGAAGTAACGCAGCCGCTCACTGAAGATCTCGCGTGGAATGGCCTTATTCGGGTGTTGCAAAGCACCTCTGATGGGCTCATTCCTGATATCGACTGGTTGAACGCGAGCATTCAAGGCTCAGGTACACTTTCAACGGTAGCAGGCGAGTTTCGAGTTGAAGGGAAACACAAAGATCATGGTATTTTTGTGGCCAATTCCGAAGCAGCATTTGCCAATGAAACATTTAGCCTCGATTCGCTGTTTGTGCGCGCAGAGAAGTTAGGATTGATGCTCGATTGGACCGGCGAAGCAACGATTATTCCTGCTGAAAATATGGATGACACCGATATTCAAATGAGTATGGGTGGGCTCCTTCGTTTTCAGGATTACGTTGATGCCGATATCACTCTCGATTTACATGGAACACCTACCGAGCTGCATAATTTTAGCTTGCAAGCGCAATCGAATGAGAGCTCTTTGGCTTTAACGGGGAGCTTGAGCTGGGTTGATGAGATTCAGTGGGATGTAGCCTTTGATATTAATAACCTGGTACTTGATCGTTTCAACCCACAATGGCCAGGGTTGATAAATATAACACTCACAAGCTCTGGTAGCTGGGCGGCGGAAAACGCCGCTGATAACACGGATATCACCGTAAATTTAGCGAGCCTAGAAGGTGAGTTGCAAGGTGAGCCTATTGCCGTTTCAGGCAATTTACGTTGGGTTGGTGAGGACGTTACGATTCAGCAATTACTGGCAGAATGGGGTGAGCAGCAGCTTGCTGGCGACATTCACGCCAACCTTGCTAACACCACGGCGACACTGGATATTCAGGGCGAGAAACTCGTTTATGATAACTACTCTATCGCCGAAATTTCCGCTAATGTAATCGCTGATTGGTCTTTAAAAAATCTACCTACCGGCACGGTAAAAGTAAGTAATGTTGCTCAAAATGAGCAAACGCTTATTAATAACTTAAACTTAGATCTCACTCAGCAAACCAATACACATAGTATCGCGCTGCAAGGCAACGCGTTTGAAACAGACGTTGCTTTAGAATTTACCGGCGAATGGCAGGCTATGCAGTGGCAAGGGCAAATTGAAGCGTTCAACTTTGCCAGTGAGCAATTTGAAAATTGGCGTTTAGAAAATACTGCGCAAGCCACTTTTAGCCAAACGCTTATTGAGGTTGATCAGTTCTGCATTAATAACGAAACACGTAATGCGGGCTTCTGTTTAGAAGCTGATTGGAGTTTAGCAACCCAAAAGGGAAATATTGAAGCCCGAGTGGATAGTTTACAGCTATCGTTAATGCAACCGATTATCCAGCAGTTCATGGAAGATGAGTTAGATATCACAGGCTCCGTGAACGCAAATATTATGGTTCTCATTGAAGAAAACGAGTTGGAAATAGATAGTGTTGTGAATATTTCCGATTCAACCATCGGATTGCCCCAACAAGATCTCGAATTTCGAGTGAGCGCCAGTGAGCTACTTCGCGTGCAAGGGAATCAAGATCAATTAACCGCATACTTGGATTTGCGAGCCCGTGATTTAGAAGGTGGTGTTAAAGGCGAGCTGGTTATTAACGATGCCCTTAATTTCGGCGATGTTGCCGGTAACGTGAATGTACAGTTGGAAAATTTAGCTATCGTTTCGGTTCTGGTACCTCAGTTACAAGCTGTTGAAGGCCGAATAAACGGTGAGTTAGGCATCGGAGGAAGACTTTCCGGGCCTATCATTACGGGCTATCTGGAAGTTCTTGAGGCCGGCGGTGAGGTTCCAGCAGCAGGTATTCGAGTAACCAATCTGAATGTTCGGCTCGATGCTCCCGGTGAAGTTGGTGAGCCTTTCAGCCTCAGTGCGCAGGCACGATCAGGGCAAGGCTCGATTAATATCGATGGCCGCTATTTTTTCACTGAACAACAAGCCGATGTACAAATTCGTGGCGAGAATTTTCAGGCGATGCAAACTCGAGAGCTACAGGTGAGCATCAGCCCTAATCTTGATCTCAGCTATTCAGCTGAGGGTTTGCGTGCACGCGGGGAACTGACAGTGCCAAGCGCTTTAATTACCCCGCCAGATATTGAAACGATCGATAGTTCATCGCGCGATACCGTTATTGTTCGGGGCGAAGAAACCGTGTTTAGCTTCGAAGAAGAGAGTTTGCCGATTGATGCAGATATACAAGTAATTCTTGGCAACAACGTTCGGGTTGAAGCGTTTGGCTTCGATGGCCGCCTAGAAGGCAGATTGCGCGTGCGTGAGCAGCCGGGGCAACCTACATCAGCCGTAGGCACGATAAACGTCGCCACGGGCCGCTACGAAATTTTCGGGCAGCCACTCGATATCGATCGCGGTAACTTCACCTTTACGGGTGGCGCCATTGATAATCCAGGCCTCGATCTACGCGTTTCTCGTTCCGTTGAAAGTGAAAATGTAAGTGTAGGTGCGCGCATTGGCGGTTCGTTAAGAGAGCCGAATTTAACCTTCTTCTCCACGCCCGCTATGCAAGATAGTGCTATTCTCTCGTATTTAATTTTGGGCCGCGCCCCCGGTGCTGATTCTGGCGAGGCGAATGTATTTGCACAAGCTACGCTCGCTCTAGGCATGCAAGGTGGAAACTTTATCGGGGAGCAGCTCGGGCAAGCGCTAGGTGTAGACGAAGTAATGCTCGATTCAACCGGTGATAATTTAGAAAACACATCTCTATTTATCGGAAAGCACTTGTCGTCACGGCTCTACGTTAAATATGGTATCGGCTTAATTGAGCCTGTGAATACATTTTTTATTCGCTATCGCTTAACCGACCACCTGCATTTTGAAACACAAACCAGTGGTGAGCACAGTGGTGCTGATATCTTTTATAGTATCGAACGTTAATGTGAATAACGAACAGGCAATAAAAAGGCTGATTCCGTTGCACAACGAAATCAGCCTTTTTTATTCATCATAGATTTGCGTATTAATAATCGCTGCTATTTACCGCATCAATCACACCGCAAGCAATACGAGCGCCTGCATCACCAGTGGGCTGTGAAGATAAATCATCAGCCTGAGCATGGATAACTACTGCTTTCCCTAGAATGCGGTTTTCACCCTCTAGCTCCAGCTTGTGATCTACATGCTCTAGATGTGCCATACCGGACGCATCAGAATCTAAATTCCCTAAATCACCTACATGGCGTTCATCACTATCTGGCGCGCCGTGATCACGATTATGCGGGTTAAAATGGCCGCCCGCTGATGTTGCATCTGGCGCACTGCAATCACCGAATTCGTGTACGTGGAAGCCGTGAGTACTGTTTGCAGGTAAACCTTCAACGTGGGCCATAACCATTACACCATCATCGTCGTAGGTGAACGTTACCGAGCCGTAAACGTCTTCATTACCTTCAGTTCCACGCAATTCAGCAACAAAACCATCTGCCATAGCCGATTCTCCATGGCCTGCAGCAACTTGCTGTTCACTGACATCAGCTACTGCCTCTTCCGGCGCACTTTCGGGTGCTACATTTGTTTCGCCGCCGCACGCAGATAAAAAAACTGCCGCAGAAGCGGCAGTTAGCATTGTTTTAAATTTCATGCCGTACCTCCTTTGTTAGGAGATAACCTTACCATGAACTGGGCTAATAGCCATAGGCTGTTGGCGAATTCGCGCTTTCTTTAACTTTTGCAAAATCGCTGGCGGCATTCCTTTTGGCAACTGCACAGTAGTGTGTGTTGCGAAAAGTTGAATTTCACCAATGTAACGGCTATCCATATCCGCTTCATTTGCAATAGCGCCAACCACATCACCCGGGCGCGCACCATGTTCAGTACCTACCGACAAACGGTACGTATCGAACTCAATGTTCGCATCACGGCGTGGCTTGCGCTCACGGCGCTCGGCACCACCACGGTCACTGCGCTCACCAGCTCGCTCTGGGCGTTTGCCACGAGCATTGCGGTCACCACGATCACTGCGGTCGTTACGGCCACGATCAGCACCTACACTGCGTTCTTTGCGATCAAACTTCGGCTTCGGCTCATCTTTCACGATAAGTGGACGCGTTAATTGATATTCATATAGAAGCGCTGCCGCCATTTCTTCAACCGACATTTCTGTTGCCGCAGTCATTTGCTCAACCAATGAAGCCATAGCTTTCATTGCTGGCTCTTGAGCGCGGGCTAAAATTTTAGCTTGCGCTTGTTCAATACGTAACTTAGATAACTCACGGCCTTGTGGCACGTTAATCATCTCAATCGTACCATTCGTTGCACGCTCGTAGCGCTTCAATAAATGCATTTCACGTGGGCGCGCAAATGAAATCGATTCACCTGAGCGGCCAGCACGGCCGGTACGGCCAATGCGGTGAACGTAAGATTCAGCATCTTGCGGTAAATCGTAGTTAATAACGTGCGTAACACCGGGTACATCTAAGCCACGAGCAACAACATCGGTACCAACAAGTATACGAATTTTACCAGATTTCAACTGGCTAACCGTTGATTCACGTTGTTCTTGGCTCATATCGCCGTTCAAGCCAGCGGCTTTAAAGCCTTGTTCACGTAAACCAGCAGATACGGTTAACGTATCGTTACGAGTACGAACGAAAACGAGCACTAACTGATAATCGATTGATTCAAGCAAACGCTCAAGCGCCGCATCTTTCGTCATGCCTTGAACTTTCCAAGCTTTCTGAGCAATGTTTGCTTTCGTTGCTTGCGTAGATTCAATTTTTACATGTACCGGATCAGTTAAGAACTTGTTCGCAATTTTACGAATTTGCGGAGGCATGGTTGCTGAAAACAAAGCACGTTGAGCTGTATCTGGAACCTGTTCCATGATCCACTCAATGTCTTCAACGAAGCCCATGTTAAGCATCTCATCAGCTTCATCAAGCACGGCCATTTTCAAAGCGCTTAGATCTAAGCTGCCTTTACGAAGATGATCCATCAAGCGTCCAGGTGTACCCACAACGATTTGGGCACCACCGCGAAGTGATTTAATTTGCGGGCCGTACGAAGAACCACCATAAATGGTAGCTACGTTCAAACCCTTCATGTATTTACCCATCGCTTCGATTGATTCAGCAACCTGAATCGCTAATTCACGAGTAGGGGCAACTACTAAAAGTTGAGCACCACGAACACGAGTATCGATATTCGCTAAGGCAGGCAAACCAAATGCGGCCGTTTTACCGGTACCGGTTTGCGCTTCACCAAGTACATTTTTCTTAGCCAACAATCCAGGAATAGCCTGCTGCTGGATAGGAGTAGGGGTATCAAAACCTAACTCAGAAATTGCACGTAAGATTGGCTCTGGTAATTCCAAAGCAGAAAAAGTATTAAATTCAGACATATTTGTCCCACTATCAAAGCTCCGCGCTAAATTGGCGGAAACATTTTAAATAATCAGACTCGGTAAACAGATCGCACACTCATGTACATCAACATGTTTGCTTGCGTTGTTGCTTGCGCTATACAAGCTTCTGCAATATTGCGATGGCAGACCAAGGCTGGGCATTGGCGTTATCTTTGAAGATAACGCAACCGACAACTGCCCCTTAGACCCTGTTCTCATGTGAACGGATATAGCTTTTAAGCCATATCGTTTTTAGTGTTGTCAGGCGTTTAAAGCCTGCAAGATAGGGGACCACTGTCAATCAAACTGTTTAGCTCTAACTAAACAGGCGCGCAGTATAACAGGATTTCTAGAAAAGTATTGTTGTTTGTTTGTTAGTAGCTATTAGTCAAGATTACGCACTTGATGAATAATAATTAGCTATATGCGCGATAACGCGCAGACGCTTCTCGGAAATAGGTAAATAGTGGCGCCTGACGGGCCTTTTATATGTGGCCGCCGGATTGAACTTCGCAACTATACCGAGAGGAATTATCAAATGCACCCTAAATTATCTAACTTTTCCAGAGCTCACAAATGGCTAATGTTGGCAGTAGCATGCACATTTCTAGCTGCTTGTGGTGACGATGGTCGTGATTCGATCCTCGGTATTGATGACAATGTAGCGCTACCTCCAACGGTAACAGTTGTGGCTCCCGCAAATAACTCAACCGATGTGGCAGTAAATAGTACCGTGATAACCGCACAGTTCAGTGAGGCAGTGGATCCAATTACAGCAGCGAACTTCATATTAGTTTGTTCAAGTCCATGCAGCTCACCAACCGGAACCGTTGCAATGAACGCAGCAAATACCGTGGCAACATATACGGTAGCAAATCCTACAGAGCTAGATGAGCTCACCTTATATACTGCAACGATCACTAGTGCCACCAGTGTTCGTACTAATTTATCACTTGCTCAGCCTTTTGAATGGCAGTTTACAACTGCTGAAGCGCTTGATACCACTCGTCCGCAAGTCACCTCTACAAAGCCTCTAACAGCATCGCCAGAGCCAGCTTCAAACGTTCCTGTAAATACTACTGTTTCCGCTGTCTTTAACGAAGACATGTTAGCGTCAACAATTACTAGTAGTAATTTTACAGTTACCTGTGCGGCACCTTGCGTATCACCAATAGGAACTGTGTCCTACGATTCCTCTACGCACAGCGCCACCTTCACGGCGGATGAAAATTTAGAGTTTGAAGCCACGTATACTGCAACAATTACAAGCTCCGTAACTGATCTTGCAGGCAATCAATTAGCGGGTAATCAAGGTTCGGCTGATACTGAAAGTGACTACACTTGGCAGTTTGTTACCGGCACAACAGTCGATACTACGCGCCCCCGCGTTACTATCACCGTGCCTACCACCACGAATCCTGGTCCTACCGATGAAGTGCCTGTGAATACGGGTATTACAGCAGTATTTAGCGAAGATATGCTAGCTACTACGATTAATGAAAATAGCTTTACGGTCACCTGTGAAGAGCCTTGTATATCACCTGTAGGTACTGTGAATTACGTTGTCGCCTCGCGCAGTGCAGTGTTTTCGCCTGAGGACAACTTAGAAGAAGACGTTACCTACACAGCAACGATCGAACAGACGGTTACTGATGTGGCCGGCAATCTACTTGCTGGAAACCAAGCACCAGCAACAAACGCCAGCGATTATATCTGGGCATTTACCACAGTAGCGCCAATACCTGCTGATAATATCTCCGTGCAATCAACAGAGCCGATGTATAACGGAATGATCGCGGTTTGTCCAAGCGCGAGTATTAATGCAACATTTGAGATTCCTTCTGGTACTCGGCTTGATCCAAATACAGTTAACCATTCCACATTTATAATTTTTGAGGACGCTGACCCAGCAAATACAATTGTCGCCGATTCAATCCAACTCGATTTAGACACCGGTACCATTGCAACCTTCACTCCACAGAACCAGCTTGCAGAAAATATAACATACCGGGCTACCATCAAAAGTGGAGCAAATGGTGTGAAAGATCTAATGATTCCTGGCAATGAGATGGTTGAAGACTACGTTTGGATTTTCACTACTGAGCCACCAACAGAGAGTTGTTTAGAACCGGCAAATCTTCGTACCGTGGAGCCTTTTGGTAGCTTTGGCGGTATCTCTGGAATAACAAACCAAGGCCTGTTAACGGTTATCAATGGTGATTTAGGCACAATCGCAGCATCTACTTTAATAACGGGTTTCGTTTCTGAACCTGGCTGTGAGTACACCATCACCACGTTAAATGAAGGTAAGGTTAACGGTAAAATCTACACTGCGCCGCCGCCACCTACCGTTGCATGCCCGCAAGATGGCACTGCAGTAACTGAAGCGATTGCTATTCAGGCACGCCTTGATGCAGAAGCCGCTTATCTATCACTTACACCTGCCAATATGCCCGGCGGCCAAAACCCGGGTAATGAAAATCTAGGCAACCTTACACTCGCCCCTGGTATTTATACCGCACAAAGTGGTGCTTTTAGTATTCAAGGCGGTGATTTAACACTAGATGCGCAAGGCAACCAAAATGCAGTTTGGGTGTTTCAAATGGCTACTACCTTAACGGTTGGCGGGCCAGGCGCTGATTTCCCACAAAGCGTTATTCTGGTAAACGGTGCTCAAGCGAAAAATATTTTCTGGCAAGTAGGCAGTGCAGCCACAATTAATGCCGCTGGTGGCGGAACGATGAAAGGCACCATTATTGCGCAAGAAGGCGTCAGCATATCCACCTCTGGAAACGTCAATATAGTGACCTTAGATGGTCGGGCATTATCTCTAGGTGCTTCTGTGACTATGGTAAATACCGTGGTTAATGTACCAGCAGAGTGATAGCCCAAACTAACAAGGTTGCAGAGAGGTTTAATATGAAAACGAATAAAATTACACAGTCGATTGCTACAGCAATTGGTGCGTTTACTCTAATAGGTATGGCTATTCCTGCTGCGGCGGAAGAACAAACCGGCTGGTACTTAGGTGCCGGAGGTGGTAACGCGCGAGCAACTATCGCTAGAGATAAGATTGTTGCCGATTTGATGAACTCAGGCTACGAAACAACTGAATTCCGGTCCGATAATAAGGACTTTGGCTTCAAACTTTTTGGGGGTTATCAATTTAATCGCTATATAGCCCTTGAAGGTGGTTACTTCGATCTTGGTAAGTTTAATTATACAGCAGATACAAATCCTGTTGGCACTGCCGCTGGAGAGCTAGGATTTAATGGCTGGAATCTTGATGTTGTTGGTTTAATGCCAATCACCGAACGTTCATCGTTATTTGCTCGAGTAGGCGCTCATAATAGTAAGTCATCCGTTAACTTTGTCGGTACAGGTGCGGTAAACATTCTTACCCCAAGTTTTCGTAAAAACAGCACCGACTATAAATTTGGCGTTGGCTACGAATATAACGTAACAGACACCATATCACTGCGCTTAGAAGCTGAACGGTATCGAATGGATGACGCTGTAGGCAACCACGGAGATATCGATTTCTATTCCGTTAGTGTTTTGTATCGCTTCGGTGGTAGAGCAACCTCAGAACTTTCTTCTGCAACTCCGGCTCCTGTTGTGAAACAAGTTCATGTTGAGCCTGTATCCGCGTCTAAGCAGTATTGTAGCGCGTTGGAAGTTCAGTTTGAGATCGCTAACAATGATATTCAACGCGTTGACCGCGAGCGTATTTTGGTTCTAGCTACATTCTTAGATAAATACCCAGAAACTAACGTTCATATAGAAGGGCACTCAGATAATGTCGGTGGGAATGCAGATAATCTTCGTTTATCGCAACAACGTGCACAGAGTGTTCTGGATTACCTAATCAATGAGCATAGCATTAGCAGTGAGCGTCTTAGTGCTACCGGCTACGGAGATACTCGTCCGGTTGCAGATAATAGTACAGAAGCTGGTAAGCAAGCCAACCGTCGTATCAATGCAGTGATTGATTGTGCAACCGATATTGATGGCTTGGAACCGCTTCCGGCGCGCTTAACACTAGCCATGGAACTTGAGTTTGACACTGATGGCGCAACAATCGACCCGAAATATCATGAGAAGTTGGGTAGTGTTGCTGAGTATATGATTAACAATCCGAATCTCAATGCTACGCTTGAAGGGCATACCGACAATACCAGCCCTGCAATCGCACAGCGAGTTTCACAGGAGCGCGCTCAAAGCGTTGCAAATTACTTGGTAACGCACTTCAACATTACACCGTCGCGCCTTCATGTAGAAGGTTTCGGTGCCAGCCGCCGAGATAACTACAATATAACGGCTTCAGGTCGACAAGAAAATCGACGAGTGAACATCATACTAAGTTATCCGAAATAAACTTAAAGCAAGTCCCTCTTGTGTGTCTGGCAATTATTGTCAGGCACACTTTTTTAAGGTAGATAATGAAGCAGCCGATCACATTCCGTTTTTACGACTTGATAGCATTCACAACTTAATTTTTCTAATTTTGTTCGAGCCAAAATAGTTAAACGACCGCGATGATATTCAATAATCCCAAGCTTTTGCAGTTTACCTGCAGCTATCGCCACTCTCTCTCTTCGCACACCCAACATACTTGCAATTAACTCTTGGGTCATTATGAGGACGTTTGATGGGGTTCTATCAAGCGATAACAATAACCAGCGACATAATTGCTGCTCAATTGAATGATGACGATTACACACAGCCGTTTGAGCCATCTGCGTCATCAATGATTGCGTGTAGCGCAAAAGAACACCATGAAAATCACCATGCCTAAGAAACTCTTGCTTTAATATGCCCCCTGGAAGCTGATACGCATTGCCGGAACTTTGAACCACCGCACGATTCGGCATACTCTCGCCGCCCATGAACAAAGCAATACCAATTATCCCGTCATTGCCAATAACGGACATCTCTGCAGAGTCGCCGTTTTCCATAATATAAAGTAGGGAAATAACCGAATTAGTTGGAAAAAAAACATGCTTAAGCTCATCGCCAGATTCATACAGACATTGGCCTAGCTGTAATTTAACTAAACGAAGATGGGGTGTAAATCGGGCGATAATTTCTGCCGGAAGAGAAGCGAGTAAATGATTTTGTTCTGGTGATGAAATAGGGTAATCACCGTTTACCATTTGCTTAATTGAATGCAATAGGGCTCCTTGTGTAGCGCTTTAAAAGGGAGCTAGATAGTAGACCTATAAACTGTATTTGTATGTAGCACTCCAACAATAAAATCTGACCAAACGAAAAAACCCCAGCCTTTTGGGCTGGGGTTTCTGTCGTAATAGGAGCCTGGCGGTGTCCTACTCTCGCATGGGGAGGCCCCACACTACCATCGGCGCTGACATGTTTCACTTCTGAGTTCGGAATGGATTCAGGTGGTTCCACGTCGCTATGGCCGCCAGACAA
>NZ_PIPP01000004.1 GCF_003987345.1 Aliidiomarina shirensis
GTATAAAAGTAAACTTTCATACCTGCCACCGAAATGGCGTTTGGTTGATGCTTTTCTTGCGCAAGTGCCCACACAGATTACTTGGCTTGATATATTGTTAAAGAACGTTTGCTCGGCTCAGTGGAGCGCGTAGCAGGGAAGCGAATTTTACGCGACCCAGTGAAGAAGTCAAGAGCTTGATTTCATTTTTTATCAAATCATTTTGCTTGGTTCTTACTGGCTGCCACCTCGGTGACAACGGAGGCGAATTATATAGATCATATTTGATCGCGCAACCCCCAAATATGCTTTTTTCTTTAAAAAAGACTCGTTCGCTCGAACTTTCACCAAGTACAGATCATTTCGCGAACAAAGCCTCCGTTTTGATACATTTTATCAACAAAAAGGCCCGCTCTTTTTCAAGAGCGGGCCATAGATTCTTGTTCATATTTTGAGATGTAACTTATCTTTTTGGCTAATATATCTATTCAGCAACGTAAAACAGGCGATTCTCTAAGTTAGTTATTCTAACTTTGCTACAAACTAATCTTTATTCTTTTCACCATTAGCCGAGTCGGTTGCCTTCACATTCTCGTCTTTGCTGTGGTTGGTTGGTGTATCGATATCATCTTTCTGGTCACCGAGCACGTGCTCAAGTTTCAACTTGTTTACGTTTTTGATTGTCATTACCGGGCCGGATACCGCGTAAGCAGTAAACAATAGAAACAACACGAGAGCCGGTTCAGTTGCAACAATAACAAATACAAGCACCACTAAAAGGATAACGAGGAAGTTAACCTTGCCTCGCCAATCAACATCTTTAAATGAATGGTACTTAAAGTTGCTCACCATCAAGAGGCCACAAGCGATGGTAAATAGCACTACTATTAGGCTCACACTTTCAGGATCAAAATCGTATTTCGCACCAACCCAAACTAAACCAGCCACGATAGCTGCTGCGCTTGGGATAGCTAAACCTTGAAAATACTTTTTATCTGCACTTGCACTAGCGGTATTAAACCGAGCCAGCCTCAATGCACCACCTGCCACGAAAATAAATGCAGCCAGCCAACCTAACTTACCCACATCATGTAGCGCCCAGTTATAAGCTACTAACGCTGGTGCGATACCAAAGGAAACGATATCGGCCATACTATCGTATTCGGCACCAAACTCACTTTGAGTATTCGTTAAACGAGCAACCCGCCCATCGAGACCATCAAATACCATAGCAACAAAAATGGCAATTGCCGCTAACTCAAAGCTTCCATTCATCGAGGCAACAATGGCATAAAAGCCTGAAAACAAACCAGCGGTTGTCAGCAGGTTTGGTAACAAATAGATACCGCGATGTTTATTCTGGTCTGGCATAGTTTTTCCTGTGATTACAAAAAGAATCTTATCCGTTAGCTTCAAAGCATATCATATTTGCCTACTATATATAAAAAGCGCTACCCAGAGATAGCGCTTTTCATTACGAGCGATGTCATATAGAACAACACTTGGTTACTGCTTGAGTACCAATCCTTCTTCCCCAGCATCCACTTTAATAACCTTTCCTGGTATCAAAGTTCCTGCAAGAATTTGTTGTGCCAACGGGTTCTCCAATTCATTTTGAATAGCGCGCTTCAAAGGCCGGGCACCGAAAATAGGATCGAAGCCAACTTTTGCAAGCTGAGTAATTGCCGCATCGGATACATCAAGTTTGTAATCTCGGCTTTCTAGACGATCGAACAAACGCTGCAACTGAATCTTAGCAATTTTATTCAAATGTGAATCCGCCAGTGGATGAAACACAACCGTTTCATCAATTCGATTAAGAAACTCAGGTTTAAACGCAGTTCGAAGAACATCATTTAACATCGCTTTCATTTCTTCGTATTCAACTTCGCCGGCATGCTCTTGAATTAAATGGGAGCCTAAATTCGAGGTCATGATGATTACGGTGTTGCGAAAATCTACCGTACGCCCTTGGCCGTCGGTAAGCCGCCCATCATCAAGCACCTGCAACAAGATATTAAAC
Organism: Aliidiomarina shirensis; assembly: GCF_003987345.1. Classification (GTDB taxonomy): domain Bacteria; phylum Pseudomonadota; class Gammaproteobacteria; order Enterobacterales; family Alteromonadaceae; genus Aliidiomarina; species Aliidiomarina shirensis. The sequence goes on from NZ_PIPP01000004.1 coordinate 2,003, forward strand.
ACATCAGGATGTGCTTTCTCCACTTCATCAAGCAATACTACCGAATATGGGCGACGGCGCACTGCTTCCGTTAAATAACCACCTTCCTCATACCCAACATATCCCGGAGGTGCACCTACAAGCCGAGCAACACTGTGCTTTTCCATAAACTCCGACATATCAATTCGTACCATTGCATCATCGGAATCAAACATAAATCGAGCTAGTGCTTTGCACAGTTCCGTTTTACCCACCCCAGTAGGGCCAAGAAATAGGAACGAACCCGTAGGTCGATCCGGGTCGCTTAAACCCGCTCGCGAGCGGCGAATTGAATTTGCTACTGCAACCACAGCTTCATGTTGACCAACAACCCGTTGATGCAAATTATCTTCCATATGAAGAAGCTTTTCACGCTCACCTTCCAGCATTCTTGCTACAGGAATACCTGTCCATCGCGCAAGCACCTCAGCAATTTCTTCATCGGTAACGCGATTTCGCAGCAATGTCATCTCTTGAATTTCCGCGCTTAACGCTACTTCTAACTGGCGTTCTAAATCTGGAATTTTTCCATATTGAAGCTCGGCCATGCGATTAAGATCTCGAGCCCGATTGGCTATTTCAAGATCATTTCGCGCCTGATCCAACAGCTCCTTTATATGTTGGTGCCCTTGCACCGCCATTTTCTCGCTATTCCACACGGTTTCTAATTCTGCGTATGAACCTTCGAGTTCACTTAGTTCATTACTCAACGTTTCTAAGCGCTTTTTACTCGCATCATCTTTCTCTTTCGCCAGCGCCTGCTGTTCAATTTTTAGCTGAATGATTCTACGTTCAAGGCGATCCAACTCCTCAGGTTTTGAATCCATTTGCATGCGAATACTAGAGGCGGCTTCATCAATGAGATCTATCGCTTTATCTGGCAGCTTACGATCACTGATGTAACGATGAGATAACGTTGCCGCCGCTACAATAGCGGGATCGGTAATCTCAACAGAATGATGGAGTTCATATTTTTCCTTCAAGCCTCGAAGGATCGCGATCGTATCTTCAACAGAAGGCTCTTCTACTAGAACCTTTTGGAAGCGGCGCTCGAGAGCTGCATCTTTCTCAATGTATTTTCTATACTCATCCAACGTGGTAGCGCCAACACAATGAAGCTCCCCGCGTGCTAAAGCTGGTTTCAGCATATTGCCGGCATCCATTGCACCTTCCGCTTTACCGGCACCCACCATGGTGTGCAGCTCATCGATGAATAAAATAACTTGCCCTTCTTCTTGCTGCAGCTCATTCAAAACCGCTTTTAAGCGCTCTTCAAATTCCCCACGGTATTTTGCGCCAGCTAACAGTGCACCTAGATCTAATGAAAGTACGCGTTTGCGCTTTAAGCCTTCAGGCACTTCGCCGTTAACTATACGCTGGGCCAACCCTTCAACAATGGCGGTTTTACCCACCCCTGGTTCACCTATCAGCACTGGGTTGTTCTTCGTACGCCGCTGCAGCACTTGTAAAGTTCGGCGAATTTCCTCATCCCGGCCAATAACCGGATCAAGCTTGCCCTGCTCAGCACGCTCAGTTAAATCAATTGTGTATTTCTGCAACGCTTGGCGTTGCTCTTCAGCGTTTGCATCATCAACACTTTGCCCTTTCCGCAAATCTTCGATTACCTTTTCTACCTGCTTAGTCTGCACACCCTGTGATTTAAGAAGGGCGCCAAGCTTGCCTTTATCTTCCGTTGCCGCAAGAACAAATAACTCACTCGAAATAAAACTATCTTTCCGTTTCTGCGAGAATTTATCGCATAAATTTAATAAGTTAGCGCTATCCCGAGAAATTTGAACGTCGCCACCAGTGCCCTGAACTTCGGCTACACTATCGAGAATTTTAGTTAGCTCAGCTCTAAAGGTGGCAATGTTAACACCAAGTTGCTGGAGCAACGGCCGCACAGAACCGCCATCTTGGTTCATGAGGGCAAGCATAATATGCACAGGCTCAATAAACTGATGATCACGCCCAAGCGCCATTGATTGGGCCTCCGCGATAGCGGATTGAAATTTACTTGTAAAACGTTCCATACCCATGATTTACCTCACTGAAAGCATAAAGTAATGCCAATACAAGTAATGTGGGTATGTTTTCTGCTATTTCAAGGATGTTTAGGAAGGATTGTAAAGAATTATTTACGTGCGCCAGATCAATGTAGCCATGCGCCCCGTTTTACCATCGCGGCGAAAAGAAAAGTAATCCAAAGGCTGGTTATAAGTACATTCACCGCCGCCTGACACGGATTGCACTCCATGAAGCTGCAGCTGCTGGGTAGCTATCGCATATATATCTGCAAGGTATTTCGCACCATAAGGCCGAAATGCATGCGCTAAATCACTATGTAACGACAGCATTGCAGTACGTACATCTTCACCGACTTCAAATGCATTAGGCCCAATGGCAGGACCAAGCCATGCATGTATCTTATTTTTAGGAGATTTAAATTCTGCGAGCGCATGCTCTAAAATATTACTCGCCAAGCTGCGCCAACCACAATGAACTGCGGCTAACTCTTGCCCATCTTCACTAGCCAGTAATACGGGCAAACAATCCGCCGTCATTATTACCAAAGGTGTGTTCGCACAATCGGTATATGCCGCATCCCCCTCAGGTATATCTTTACAGCCATTTTCTGAGATGCGAATTACACCGTTGCCATGCACTTGATTCAGCCAGCAAGGTTGCTTTGGAAGTTTTAAGTATCGCGTTAATCGCTTCCGATTCGTTTTTACTGCCGCCGGCAAATCATGCACATGCGCCCCTAAGTTCAAACTTCCGTAAGGGGCTACGCTCACTCCACCACTGCGTTGGCTACTAAAGCCATGAACTTTGTCAGCTATGGGCCAGTTCGGCAGTAAACCACGAATCATACTTCTTTATGTTCCTTCAAATCAGTTCGCAATGCCGCTAACAAGTCCTGCATATCATCAGGCAATGGCACTTCCCATTCCATTAGCTCCCCCGTTCTTGGGTGCTCCAACGCTAATCGAATAGCATGCAAAGACTGCCTAGTGAATCCTCGCAATAGCGTAATAAAAGTTTCGCTTGCTTGCCGAGGAGGTCTTGGCCGCCCGCCATACTGCGGATCACCAACAAGTGGATAACCTAAGTGAGCCATGTGCACGCGTATTTGGTGCGTCCGGCCACTTTCTAATCTTAAGCGTAACCGAGTGTGCGCGCGAAACCGTTCCGCTACCCGATAATGCGTTACCGCCGGCTTGCCTGATCGCGTAACTGCCATTAACGTGCGCTTTGTTGGGTGCCGGCCAATCGCCGCGTCCACAGAACCACCCGCGGTCATAACACCGGTACAAACCGCTTCATACTCACGGGTAATTTCCCTCGCTTGCAAAGCAGCCACTAAGGCCGTGTAACTTGGCAATGTTTTCGCCACCACCATTAAACCTGTGGTTTCTTTATCCAACCGATGCACGATACCAGCGCGTGGCAATTGCTCAAGGCTAGTACAATGATGCAACAACGCGTTCAGCAAGGTTCCATCAGGTGTACCGGCGCCAGGGTGCACCACCAAACCAGCAGGTTTATTGATAATTAAAATATCATCATCTTCATAGATAACGTTTAAATCAATAGCTTCTGGTGCCGAGAAAACCTCCGGCTCAAGCGTTGCTTCAAGCACAACCTCTTGACCTGAAATAACTTTTTCGCGTGGCTTTGTTACTACTTCGCCATCTATCCGAACATTACCTTCTTGAATCCAAGTTTTTAAACGCGAACGCGAAAAATCTGGGAACAATTCTGCTAATGCTTGGTCCAATCTCGCACCTAGAAGGTGATCAGCAATAATTGCTGTTTGTTTCACATAGTCTGTCATAGAACCTGCGTTATGCATCCTCGTGCTGTGCATCGTTGCTTTAGTACGTTACAATCTGGAATTAGTACCTAGTGTACTTCAGATGATGATAAACATCCCAGGGAATTCAACGGAAAAATAAAAGAGATCAGGTTAATCATGAGAGTAGTTCTTTCGATCGCCATCTGCGCAGTGTTATTTTTAAGCGGATGTTCATCTCGCTCAGACGACAATATACAACGTTCTGAGCTAGAAAATTTATACGAATTATCACAAGATTATTTGCAAAATGGGCGCTTCGCCGATGCGGCAACGTTATTAAGCCAAATAAATGCGCGTTACCCTTTTGGCCCATACGCACAGCAAATTCAACTCGATTTGATTTATGCGCAATATAAGGTAGGCCGACAAGATCAGGCGCTTACGGTTATTGACCGCTTTTTATCATTAAATCCAAATCATGCGGATAACGATTACGTTCGTTACATGCGTGGGCTTGTGCACCTTCAAGCCGAAGGCGCATTTTTCCAAGATGTATTTGGTGTCGATCGTAGTGATAGAAACCCAGTTTATGCCGAGCGCGCGTTTGATGATTTTGCTGAGTTAGTGCAACGTCATCCCGACAGCAAGTATGCCGCTGATGCACGCCAGCGCATGGTATGGATTCAATCTCGCTTAGCTAAACATGAACTTGCGGCAGCGGAATACTATTTACGCCGGGAAGCCTACATGGCAGCAGCGCGGCGCAGCGTTTACATTGTGGAGAATTTCCCCAACGTAATCGAGGCCAAGCGTGCACTAGAAATCATGGTAGCCAGCTATGAAGCGCTAGATTTAACGCAAGAAGCGAATGATGCACAGCAGGTGTTGAACGCTAACTTCTAAAATAATGGGCGCTATTTAAACTTAAATAGCGTCCTCATTTTCTTCCCCAGTACGAATTCTTATCACCCGCTCCACCGACGAAACAAAGATCTTCCCATCACCGATTTTGCCGGTTTGTGCCGTTTCAATAATAGCCTCTACACAACGATCCAGATCATCATCGGCAACTACAATTTCAAGTTTCACCTTCGGTAGAAAATCAACCATATACTCAGCGCCACGATACAGTTCGGTATGGCCACGTTGGCGGCCAAACCCCTTAACTTCAGAAACCGTCATCCCGGCAATACCTACCTCCGATAATGCAGCGCGCACGTCATCGAGTTTGAAAGGTTTAATGATTGCTTCAATCTTTTTCATAGAAGTTAACCTTCGTTCTTAGCAAATGAATTCATCAATGTATGCACATAATGATTCGTTATTGGATAGCGGCGATCTTTATTGAAATTACGCCGAGTTACTTTCGGCCCTACGGCTCCTTGGCGCCGCTTATATTCGTTTCGCTCGATTTTACGAATAATATCTTTTACTAACGTTTCTGAATATCCCAAAGCAACCAAATCTGCAATCGAAAGATCACGCTCTGCATACCCATCAATAATCTCGTCCAACACCTCATAAGGCGGCAAAGAATCTTGGTCTTTTTGATCCGGCGCTAATTCTGCCGAAGGTGCTCGGGTAATAACACGTTCAGGAATTGCGGGGCTGTCTTTTGGGTTCAGTGTATTTCGGTAAATTGAAAGCTGATACACCAAACACTTCGGCAAATCTTTAATCGGTGCGAAGCCACCACACATATCGCCATAAAGCGTGCAGTAGCCAACCGCTAGCTCGCTTTTATTACCCGTGGTTAACAACAAACTGCCGTGCTTATTCGATAACCCCATCAAAATTACCCCACGGCAGCGTGCTTGCAAATTCTCTTCTGTAGTATCCCGTTCGGTATTCCCAAACAATGGCGTTAACGTTTCCATGAAACTATTTACCATAGGTTCAATAGGAACAATGTCGAACGCACAACCTAAGGTTTTCGCTTGTGCTTCGGCATCAGCCACACTGATGTCAGCGGTGTACCGGTATGGCATCATAACTGCGCGAACTTTGTCACCACCCAATGCATCCACCGCAAGGGCAAGCGTTAATGCCGAATCGATACCACCGGAAAGACCAAGTAATACACTCGGGAAACCATTTTTTTGTACGTAATCGCGGAGCGCCAGCACCAGAGCCTGATATATGCTCGCGGAATTGTCTGGCACGGTAGGTAGCTTTTGTTTAACCGGTTGTACACCATCGAAGTGAGCCGTTACTACCGCTTCTTCACAATGTGGTAAATGCACAGCAACATCACCGCTAGCATCGAGCACCACCGAGTTGCCATCAAAAATCAACTCATCTTGCCCACCCACGGCGTTCACGTACACCAAAGGCAGTTGTGTCTCCTTACAGCGGGCCGAGAGAACTTGCAGGCGCTGCGAATACTTATATTCTTCAAACGGGGAGGCGTTTACCGACACCAGAATTTGCGCGCCAGCTTCCCGAGTTTGTCGTGCAGCCTCAGGGCTCCACAAATCTTCACAAATCAATAACCCGATACGCACGCCTTGCAATTCAACTACTACCGCTTCATCGCCTGGGGTAAAATATCGGTTTTCATCAAAGACACCATAATTCGGAAGCTTCCGCTTATGATAAGTGGCTACTTGTCGCTTATTAGAAAAAACCGTTAATGCATTCCAGAACGTTTCGCCATCGGTTTGCGGATGCCCAACCGCTACGGCCACATTCTCAGTGGCAGCAGAAATCTCATCGAGAGCTGAGGATACTACTTGGTATAAATCGGGGCGGTAGAGAAGATCTTCAGGCGGATATCCCGTTATCGCTAACTCTGGGAAAATAATTAGATCAGAACCTTCATGTTCAGCGATAACTGCCAATATTTTTTCTTTGTTCGCTTGAATCGCACCCACGGTAAGGTTTAATTGCGCCAAGGTAATATTTAACGGTAAGTGCATGCCGACATCCAATTCCAAGCAAAGGGAGATGCGCTAAGTGCGCTCTAATGCTGCGAATAATATAGTAACCTCAAGCCCCTCGCAAACTTCAGCAAGGTGCGAGTAGAAAACGGCTATCACCACTGGCTAAATAAAAACCCGGATGTTCATCATCCCGTTCTGATTCAGCAATTTCTGCCCATTGATAATATACATTTCGCTGCACCCGAGCCCTGAATTGATCACGCACTATCACTGCAGGTAAATCATTATCAATAACTAGGGGGTGAGATTCGTTGATGAGATAACGCTCATCAACGTTAGTGGATACTTGTAAAAACGGTTTATCGTCTTTTGTAACTTGCTGCCAAGTGGTGATAACAAAGGGCAAATCGTCAACTTGGATGCGAACTTTCTCGGCTGGTGTCACCAGAAAATATTCGCTGCCCTCTCGTTTTAGCACGCTCGCAAACAAACGCACTAATGCGTGCCGACCAATTGGCGAGTTCATGTAAAACCACTGCCCATCGGCCGCTATGCGAATATCGATATCGCCACAAAAAGGTGGGTTCCATTGCTCAACTGGCGCTCTATGCTGATGCTCCAAGCTAGCTTGTAGTTTACCTATGTCCATAATTCGTATTTAGTTTTGGCGCAACAAATACCAAAGTGTTGCTTCGGTGCGATTAGAAACCTTAATCGCTTTAAAAATCGCCGATAAATGCACACGAATGGTACCTTCAGTAATACCAAGGATATTCGCAATCTCTTTATTTGATAAACCCTGAGCGAGAAGCTGCATAATTTCCCGTTGCCGCGGCGACAATTTTCGATCTGCCTCGGTTTGTTTACGATAAGGGAGATCATCAAGCGGTAGATAGGGCTTATCTTGCAATAACCCATGAATGGCAAGTTTCACACTCTCGGCGCTCGCATCTTTACGCAAATAGCTTTGCGCACCCTGAGCGATTCCGGTTTGAATATCCGCTGTAGCTCGACGCCACGTAAACAACACAATATGGGAGTTAGGCGCTAAGCTATGCAGTGTATTCGTAACAAACCGATGATCAGCGTCAGGTAAATCTAATTCAGCGAAAATAAGATCGTAAGTTTCCCCTGAATTAATGTAGCTTTTCGCTACTTCAAGGCTTGTTGCTTCGTAAATTGCAACTGATCCTGGTTGCGAAGTCAGCAAATGAATCAGCCCGGTTCGCGTTAGAAACTGCGGATCAATAATTAAAATCTTCATAATCGCTTGTGCTCTCTACAGTAACAGCAGGTGTTCGGTAAGAAACATGTTGATGGCGAGTTCCCCTCTATTTACACAAACTTTAACAAATATATTAGATAAGTGTTAGCTCTAGGTGTGTAAATAGAGATTATTCGATGCCTTTATGAGATGAATCTCATAGTATTCCTGCAATATCGCGTTCGTACTAGCTAGATTCAATGAATTGAGTGCTTGTTAAATCAGAACCTGTACTGATGGTAAAAAACGAGTATATTAACTATTACAATTTTTTGGCTAACAAAAGGTCCGCAATGAAGGCAATTAAACTTCTTACGAACTGGGTTCAAACAGTTTTTCGCTCTAGCAAACGTATTCGAAACGTCCCGCACCAACTGCTCAGTATTAAGCGTTGCCTTGCTATTTCTGCATCAACACTACTGCTCTTAAGCGCTGCGAACGTGGCAGCAGAGCAACAAGAGCAATTCGCAGACCATACGATTTTCCACAATTTTAATGGTTATACCTTCACGGGTGAACCGGGAAATAACGCACGTCTATTAAGCTTTTCGGTTATGGTCGTTGCCGATGGTAAAATTGTGGAAACTGGAACCAATAGCCTCATCGAACAATACGCAGGCGCGCAACAAATAGATTTGCTCGGCCGCACGGTAATACCAGGATTAATCGATGCGCACGGGCATATTTCCAGTTTAGGCGAGAACTTAACTCTGGTAGATGTGCGCGGAACCACGAGCCGAACGCAGGCTGTTGCCGCAGTTGCAAACTACGCAGATAAGCACCAAAGCCAAGAGTGGATTGTTGGCCGCGGTTGGAATCAGGAGCTGTGGCCAGATCGACGTTTCCCTACTCGGCAAGATTTAGATGAAGTAATTAATGATCGCCCGGTTTGGTTAGTGCGTGTTGATGCACATGCTGGCTGGGCTAATTCGAAAGCTTTGGAAATGGCTGGGATAACGGACGATACTATTGATCCTCCTGGTGGGCAGATTATTCGTGATAGTTCTGGGAAAGCAACCGGCGTATTGATTGATACCGCTATGGCCATGGTGCAAGAAGCACTTCCAGTAGCAACGGATGAAGAGCTAGCCGACATTAACAGTAAAGCATTCCAGCACTTATTATCGCTTGGGATTACCCAAGTTCACGACGCTGGCGTAGACGCTCGCCGCTTACAAATATTTAAAGACCTCGCTGAAGCTGAAGAACTTCCGCTACGTGTAAACGCAATGATAGCGTCGAGTGAGCCTCGGTTATTGGAGCTTCTAGAAGCCGGCACCTTTCGTAGCGACAACGATATGCTACAAATTAACAGCGTAAAAGTTTACGGTGATGGCGCGCTGGGCAGCCGAGGTGCTCGTTTAATCGAACCATATAGCGATGATGCAGAAAACACCGGACTACTCATTAACCCGGAAGATCGTGTTCGAGAATTATTTACGGTAACTCATAATCACGGCTTTCAAATTAATTACCATGCCATTGGCGATTACACGAACCGTTTAGCTTTGGATGAATTTCAGCGGTTAGCAGATTCAGAGCACGATTATCGCCATCGTATTGAGCACGCCCAAATCGTGAGTATGGACGATATACCGCGGTTTTTAGCTCTGAATATCATTCCATCGATGCAACCAACGCATGCCACAAGCGATATGAATATGGCGGAAGACCGCGTGGGCTCTGAGCGCATTGCAGGTGCGTATGCATGGCGCGAATTCTTAGACCAAGGTTCTCTCATTGCCGCTGGTTCAGATTTTCCAGTAGAGCTAGCGAACCCGTTTTATGGCATTCACGCAGCAGTTACACGCCAAGATCGTGATAATCAACCGGTAGAAGGTTGGTATCCAGAGCAACGCATGACCTTGCAAGAGGCATTACGAAGCTTCACGTTAGATGCGGCTTACGCAGGCCATTTAGATAACGTAACTGGCAGTTTGGAAACAGGTAAGTGGGCAGATTTTATTGTTCTTGACCAAAACCCTCTGCGCATTAAGCCAGAAGATTTATGGCGAGTGCGTATCGAGTATACGTTTGTAGCGGGCAAGGAAGTTTATAAACGCCCTATCTAGAGCGGCAAAAGAATATTGCCATCTAAAGTTGTAATGAGGATACCTATGGCAGACCAATTTTTATTTGCCGATGAAGCGGCCGACGCAGAACCAAAAGAGTCCTGTCCGCCGTTTCATATTCTCGTGGTCGATGACGACGAAGAAATTCATGTTATTACAAAAATGGCCTTATCTGATTTCAACCTTGATAAACGCCCTTTAGAATTTCATTCGGCCTACTCTGCGAAAGAAGCAAAAGAAATTCTTGCTACGCGTGATGATTTTGCCCTCATGTTACTCGATGTGGTGATGGAATCGGATCATGCCGGGCTTGAGGTAGCGCGTTGGACCCGAGAAGAACTAAAAAACAAACTCATTCGTATTGTTTTGCGTACAGGTCAGCCTGGGCAAGCTCCGGAAGAGGAAGTTATTGCAAAATTTGATATAGACGATTACAAAGAGAAAACCGAGCTTACCTACCGTAAGTTGATGACACTGATGTATTCAAGTTTACGCGCGTTTCGGGATTTACAGGCTATCGAACACTACAAATCTGGCTTGGAACGCATTATTAAGGCATCCGCTGAAATATTTTCTGCGCAATCCTTAAACCAATTGAGCCAGGGTATCTTAGAACAGCTCGTAGCTTTATTAACGCGCACGCAAACGGCCGCGTATTGCAAACTAAACCCCGAGGGCTACACCGCCAGCGCTGATACCGATCAGCCTTTGCAGATCATTGCCGCAACCGGTGAATACAAGCAGCGTGTAGGCGAGCTTCTGAAAAATAACGATGCCCAAAGAATAGTGAATGAGTTGCGCGAGCGCAAAGAAACGGTTTCCTACGAGATCCATAATGACACCTATTACGGGCTCTATAAAACCTCGCAATCACAATACTATTTATTGTATATCAGGGGTATTGGCGAGCTAAGTGATACTGATAAGCATCTATTAACCTTGTTTATGAACAATACAGCCATTGGTTTCGAGCACGCACTTTTGTTAAACCAATCACGCTGAATCAATTACACTGAATCAATTACGCTGAATCAATAACATTAATGCAGTGAGCAATAAAACATTATGAGTATCGATCAAATTCGTCGAGATTACACACAGCGTTCACTTGAACGTAGCGATCTACAAGCAAACCCGATCAGCCAATTCCAGCAGTGGTTTGATGATACTTTAAATAGCAATTGTGGCACCGATCCAACAGCAATGGTTCTTAGCACTTGTGCAGAGAACCGACCAACGCAGCGCGTTGTGCTGCTGAAAGGAATTGCCGAAAATGGTTTTGTGTTCTACACCAATTATGAAAGCCAGAAAGGCAAACAACTCAGCGCCAACCCTAATTGCAGCCTGCACTTTGCTTGGTTAACCCAAGAACGTCAGATCACTATCACCGGAAAAGCGGAACGTTTATCCATCACGGAAAACACCCAGTACTTTCAATCGCGTCCACGCGCCAGCCAACTTGGCGCTTGGGCCTCTGCTCAAAGTGAAGTGATTGCTGATCGGAAAAGTTTAGAGCAGCGTTTAGCCGAAGTTGAAACCCGTTTTACCGGTGAAGAAGTGCTACCTTTGCCGCCATTTTGGGGTGGCTTTCGTGTCGTGCCTGAAACTATCGAGTTTTGGCAAGGAAGAAGTGGCCGCTTACACGACCGTTTTCGTTATCAACATACCGCAACAGGTTGGCTACTCGAGCGATTACAACCCTAAAGTAGCGGGTAGCTCAACACCCAACTTTTCGGCACAGTGTTGTAAGCGCGGCCAAGTAAGTTCATCAAGGAGCACACCTCGCTCGGCTTGCTCTTTTAACTTTGCAAGCGCACCGCTACCGGGAATTCGAACCGGCTGATTTTTATCGATCGGCTCTGCATTTTTACAGCGTTGCAATAAATCGTCCACTACACGCTCAAACGCCGCTTTTCCAGCAAACGCTTCAGGATCGATAACCTGCACAAATAACGTATTTTGCTCGCCATCATTTATAGCATCAGCCCGCCCATAGCCACTTAGCCCTAATGTCCAAAGCTCACTTTGCAAACACAAACCATAGCCTTTATAACCTAAATCACCACCGCCTAAAGGCAGCAACGCACCGCCATCTTCAATGTAAACTTTCGGATTATTCGTTATTTCACCCGATGCGCTAACAATTGCAGGCCAAGGCAATAATTCCCCGCGATCATATGCTTGCCGCACTTTACCCGCCGCAGTAACCGAGAAACTCATATCTAACAACATCGGATCAGCCGATGTGGGCACACCGATTGCATAAGGGTTCGGCGAAAATACACGGCTAACACCGCCTGCCGGCGCTACACTCGATTGCGCCGGGGTAGCCGCCATCAGATTGACCAAAAGCCCTTTGTCGGTAGCGATTTGTAAATACGCGGCTAAACTCGCAACATGCTCACAACGGCGCACCACAACGGTTCCGGTGCCTGCATGAATCGCCATCTCACATGCCTTCTCAACCGCTAATGGTGCAACATATAAACCCGGTAAAGCATTTGCATCCCACGTTTCCACAGCGGCTCGGCTATTCAGAACCGTAACCTCACCACTTCCAGAGGCCGCGCCGGTTTGAAGCTGCTTTACGTTATAAGGTAAACGGCGCATACCGTGGGTATTAAAACCTAATAAATCCCCCCAAAGTAATGATTGCGCCATAGTTTTTGCGATATCCGCGCGCGCGCCAGCTTTTTCAAAGCAGGACGTTGCAAACTGCAATAACTCAGTTTTTGCTACTCGAACTTGGGTCATAAGCCAACCTTTTAGATAAAAAATATAGTGTAACCGCTAAATCATACTTGGTCAGCGCCCTTTCGTCCGTTAAGCTGTAAGATTAATCAGATTTACGAATACCTGAGGAAAGGAAGAGAAGATGGATAAGATCGCTGTTATCACCAGCGGGGGTGATGCACCGGGAATGAATGCGTGTATTCGAGCCATTGTAAACACCGCATGGCAAGATGATGTGGAAGTTGTTGGCTTTCGCCACGGGTTCCGGGGTATCGCTCAAGATCTCGCGCAGCCACTACATCCCGATGATATGCGCTTGGTAAGTCAGCGTGGTGGAACGTTTTTGAAAAGCTCTCGATATCCAGAGTTTCGCGAAGTTTCCTCAGCCCAGCAGGCCGCCAGAGTTTTAGATAGCCACGGCATCAGCGCACTTATCGTGATCGGTGGTGATGGCTCGTTTCGCGGCGCAGCGCATTTACAAGCGCATTGGCAAGGCCAAGTAATCGGTATTCCGGGCACTATTGATAACGATATCGCCGGAACGGATACCACAATAGGCTTTTCAACAGCGGTTGATACCGCCATGGATGCAATCGATAAAGTTCGAGAAACTGCAGAAGCCATGGCCCGCGTATTTTTAATTGAGGTGATGGGCCGCCATGCTGGTTTTATCGGCTTACACGCAGCCATTGCTGGTGCTGCCGAGGCAATGTTATTACCCGAACTCGAACCGCAACCCAAACTAGCCGATATGGCTGATAATATTCTGCGTGCCCGCGAAGCATTTCCGGATAGCAGCTATATTGTGGTGGTTGCTGAGAACTTATGGCCTGGCGGGGTTCATGAACTCGGCAATAATTTATCCAAAGCAACAGGCGTAACGTGCCACCCTTGCCCGCTCGGCCACATTCAACGAGGCGGTAGGCCGAACGCGCAAGATCGGATACTGGCAATGCAGCTCGGTGCAGCCGCAGTATCTGCTATTCTTGAAGGTAAACGGACAATAATGATCGGCCTAGAACAAGAGCACGTAGTAGAAGTTCCGCTACATTTAACCTTTGCGCGCGATAAGCCGCTTGATCAACGCTTAGTGCAATTGCAGCTGGGCCTACAGGGTGTAAATTTAGCTTCAAAAAGCGCAACGAAAACCGCATAATAGCGGCCCTTTTCACACGGCATAATAAAGTTTCTAAAGGTGGTTAAACAATTGGCAAATATATTCCCTATTTCAGTAACCCTTGATGAGCCAGTGCGCGCCTATTTTGGTGCTGATTTGGCAACCGAAATCACGGCAAAACATACCTATGTTATTGGCTTTGGTTTTGATGGCACTGCCTGTTTTCGTAAAGGCACACGTTATGGGCCTGATGGCCTGCGCGCTGTATCTGAAGATATTGAATCATATTCGCCATATTTAGATTGCGATTTAGAAGATTACGAATTCTTCGATTTAGGGAATTTGCAGCTTGGTGATAGCACTGATGTTGAAACTCAGTGGCATCATGCTAGCGATGATTTTAAAAAGATTTTTAATGACATTGATTTGGCTACGAACCAAGTGAAAGTGTTAACACTTGGCGGCGAGCATTCAATTTCTTATGCGCCGATTGTGAAATATTTGGAACAGTATCCGAATTTAGTATTGTTGCACTTAGATGCCCACGCTGATTTACGTGATGGCTTTACCGGTTACCATTACTCACACGCTTCAATTATCCGCCGCGCACTTGATCATTTCGGCCCGGAGCATGAACTGATTCAATACGGTATCCGTTCTGGCACCCGCGAAGAATACGCTTACATGCGGGAACACAAAACAGTTCGTACTTCGCGGAAAGATTTCCTCGAAAGCGTAGCTGCCATTCCTGCCGATCGGCCAATTTATTTAACCTTAGATTTGGATTATTTCGATCCCTCATTCCTACCAGGAACCGGCACACCAGAGCCCGGAGGCGAAGATTTCCATTCGTTTGTAAGTTTAATTAAGTTATTAAAAGAACGTAATTTTGTTGGCTGTGATGTGGTAGAACTTTCTCCGCAAATCGACCCCACCGGAAATTCAGATGTATTCGCAGCAAAAATTGTTCGCGAATTGTTATTAGTACTTGAGGAGAGCCGCGCATGACACAGCAATGGAATATCGAAGATGCGGAAGCGCTTTACGGAGTAAAACGCTGGGGCGCAGGCTATTTCAGTATCGGCGAGCATGGCAATATTCAAATTTCGCCGAATCATCGTAAGCCCGATGTTTATATTGATATGAACGAAGTGTTAGCTGAAATGAAAGCGGAAGGTATTGAATTCCCAGCCGTAATTCGCTTTCACGACATATTGCGTTCACAAGTTGAAATTATCAATGAAACATTTCGCGATACCATTGAAACGGCCAACTACAGCGGCAAATACGTTGGTGTTTACCCGATCAAAGTAAACCAAATGCGCGAAGTAGTAGAAGAAATTCTTGATGCCGGTGAAGCTTATAACTATGGTCTTGAAGCCGGTTCTAAGCCCGAACTTATGGCTGTGCTGGCGTACAATGAAAACCCAGAAGCGCTCACGATCCTAAATGGCTATAAAGACGAAGATTATCTTACACTTGCACTTCTAGGCCGCCACATTGGCCGCAACATGATTGTGGTAGTTGAGAAGTTTTCTGAACTTGAAATGCTCGTGCGGTTATCGAAGAAATATAAAATCGACCCCATGATCGGCCTGCGCTCGAAAATGATGGTACGAAGCACCGGTAAATGGTCGAGCTCTAGCGGCGATCGCGCAAAGTTCGGCTTAAGCATCGCCGAAATTGTAAACGCGATGGAATATCTGAAAAGCCACGATATGCTGCACTGTGCGAAACTTTTGCACTTCCATATTGGCAGCCAAATCTCCGATATACGCAAAGTGAAAGAGGCCGTTACTGAAGGCGCGCGTTTGTACGCAAAACTTGTACAAATGGGTGTTCCGCTTGAATATCTAGATATCGGCGGCGGTTTAGGCATTGATTACGATGGTAGCAGTACTACTACCGATTCATCGCGCAATTACTCCACCGAAGAATACGTCGCGGATATCGTGTATGGCGTGAAACAAATCTGTGATTTGGAAGAAGTGAAACACCCCAATATCGTGAGCGAAAGTGGCCGCGCTATTACTGCACATCACAGTCTGGTTGTTACCAACGTGGTTGGCGAAGTTAACCCTGGCGCTACCGAGTTTGATTTTAGCGCGGAAGAAGGCGAACACGTTCTTGTGAGCAACATGCGTGAGCTCGTAAACGGCCATGATATTCATCCGCAGGAACGTTACAACGATGCGGCCGCCTACAAGCAAAGCGCTTATGAAGCATTCAAGCTAGGCATTCTATCGATTCGAGAAATGGCGAAGATAGATACGATCTACTGGCGCGTATTAACCGACATTCATCACGGTTTGGATAGCGAAACTCGGCAAATTCAAGAGCTAGAAGAGCTTGAAGATACCTTAGCTAGCCAGTATTTAGCGAATATGTCGATTTTCCAATCGGCAGCCGATACGTGGGCGATCGGGCAGTTATTGCCTATTGTTCCGCTTACGCGTTTGCATGAAAAACCGGAAGTACGTATTTCTATTGCCGATATAACCTGCGATAGCGATGGCAAGATTGGTAAGTACATCGAAGGCAACAGCATTAGTGATAACATTCCGATGCACCGGTTACGCAAAGGTGAATCATATCCAATTGGTATGTTCCTCACTGGCGCATACCAAGATGTTATGGGCGATATGCATAATTTATTCGGGCGCCTCACCGAAGTGCACATTTTCAGCCACGACGACGAGCCAGGCGCTTTCTATATCGAAGAGATTGTTCCCGGGCACTCTGCTGAGAAAGTGCTTGAAACCATGCAGTACAACACTGATTACATGGCGAAAATGGTTAAGAAATCGATTGATAAGCAAATTCGTAAGGGCGCACTAGCACCTCGCGAAGGTGTGCGTTGGAGTGATTTCTACGAGAGTTGCTTAGCGGGTACAACTTACCTTCGTGATGAGCGCAAGTAGCATAAACAGGGAGTTTGCTCAGGAAAAACCGTAGAAATGGGTATTTCCTGAGCAGTTGAACGGCAAACGCCAAAAAGCGGTTGACTTCACCTGCCAGAAAACGTTTAATTGCACCCACATTACGCAGCAGCGTATAGCAAGATTTGCCCGGATAGCTCAGTCGGTA
This sequence comes from Aliidiomarina shirensis, assembly GCF_003987345.1. GTDB lineage: Bacteria > Pseudomonadota > Gammaproteobacteria > Enterobacterales > Alteromonadaceae > Aliidiomarina > Aliidiomarina shirensis. The sequence continues at coordinate 18,975 of NZ_PIPP01000004.1, forward strand.
GAGCAGAGGATTGAAAATCCTCGTGTCGGTGGTTCGATTCCGCCTCCGGGCACCATTATTTTAAAGGCCTCGCTAGCAATAGCGGGGCTTTTTGCTTTCTGCCTTGTACCAATTTTGTACCCTAGGTACTCACTCCATAATTCAAAAATACCTACTTTGGCTAATATCTACTGCGGGTATACAAAAACCCCCGTTTTTCTCCTCGCATTTTCTAAAATTTGTGTTAACCTTGCCGCGCTTTTTCTACGGGTTGGCGCAAGAATATCCAATTCTAGCCATCATACTCTCCAAAAAGCTCCCTCCCTTCGAAGTTTAAGCGCGGCCAGCACGCATGTGCATGCCTATTACATGCAGGTTTTAGAAATGAAAATTGCAATAGGAATTTTAGCTCTACTTTTTGGAACATTGTTAAGCGCTCCTGCTTACGCAGCGGTTCCTGAACTCGATATGACCAACACCACCATCGGCTTTTTTGCTCTCGGTATATTTGTCCTAGCTTACATTTTAGTTATGGGCGAAGAAAAGCTGCACATGCGAAAATCAAAACCCGTACTTGTTGCGGCAGGCATCATTTGGATTCTTATTGGCTGGGTTTATACCCAACAAGGTATGCAGGATGCGGCTGAGCATGCATTTCGGCAAACGCTTTTAGAATTCTCTGAGTTAATGCTCTTCTTGCTCGTTGCCATGACCTATATAAACGCGCTTGAAGAACGGCGTTTATTCGATGGTTTGCGTTCATGGCTTATTCGCAAGGGGTTTAGCTACCGTTCTTTATTCTGGATTACGGGCGTGCTCTCATTTGCAATTTCACCTATCGCGGATAACCTTACTACGGCGTTGCTCATGTGCGCGGTTGTTATGAAAGTTGCCGAAGGTGATAAAAAATTCATTGGTATCTGCTGCGTTAACATCGTAGTTGCAGCCAACGCCGGTGGTGCATTCAGCCCGTTTGGCGATATTACCACGCTAATGGTATGGCAAGCTGGCATGGTAGCCGCCCAAGAATTCTTGGTACTCATGGTACCAGCACTGGTGAACTTCCTGATTCCAGCGGCAATTATGAGCTTCTTCATTGAGAACCGGAAACCAGCGGCCATGAGCGAAAGCGTTGAATTAAAACGCGGCGCTTTCCGGATTACCTTCCTATTTTTACTGACGATCGCCACAGCCGTTGCCTGCCATACCTTGCTTAATCTACCGCCAGTGCTGGGTATGATGATGGGCCTTGGTTACTTGCAGTTCTTCGGCTATTTCCTCCGTATGACGCTTCCGGGCTCTTTAGCTCGGAAAAAAGCGATGGCAGAACGAGTTGGCGACCAAGAACGCTTGAAGCGCTTAGGAAGTGTGGTGCCTTTCGATGTATTTAGCCGTGTTTCCAGAGCTGAGTGGGATACCTTACTGTTCTTCTATGGCGTTGTGATGTGTGTTGGTGGCCTCGGATTCTTAGGGTATTTAGGCTTAATGTCTGATTTTCTCTATAACTCGTGGAATCCAACCTACGCAAACGTGGCATTAGGCATGGCATCTGCGGTTATCGATAACATTCCAGTAATGTTCGCCGTACTCACCATGCAGCCTGAAATGTCCCATGGTCAATGGCTTCTTATCACCTTAACTGCAGGTACTGGTGGTAGTTTACTTTCCGTTGGCTCGGCAGCTGGTGTAGCGCTTATGGGGCAAGCTCGTGGCTACTACACCTTTATGACCCATCTAAAATGGGCGCCAGCCATATTCCTCGGATATGTTGCCAGCATTTTTATGCACTTATGGCTAAATTCCAGCACGTTTAACTTGTACGGTATTGTGTAATACCAACATGTTTTACTAAAAAGGCGAACCTCAGGGTTCGCTTTTTTATACCCTTCGCTCCACTATTCAGCAGATTTATGCGGCCTATTTATTCATTGCGTGAATGGCTATAATTTTTTGCATAGATTGGATGAATGTAATTTCTAAGCTCATACTGATTTCGTGTTTAACAATGAACTAACAAATCAGGCTTAATTATGAGCAACCAAACAAATATAACAAACGATCTCGTTTTTACTGAAACCCTGACTCCGGCGTTTCAAGAAATTTTTACCGAAGAAAGCAAAGCATTAATTGTCGAGCTTACGCGTAAATTTAAACCGCGCTTACAAGAGCTGTTAGCCAGCCGATTAGTAGCACAAGAAACTTATGATCAAGGTGCGTTGCCAGATTTCGCCGAGGAAACAAAATCAGTTCGCAACGGTGATTGGCATGTTGCATCGATTCCAAAAGATCTGCAGAAACGTCATTTAGAAATCACCGGCCCGGTGGAACGAAAAATGATCATAAACGCACTCAATGCTGATGTTGATGTGTTTATGGCTGATTTTGAAGATGCGCAATCACCCACCTGGGATGGCCTTATTCAGGGGCAAATTAACCTACGTGATGCCAACCGTGGCACCATCGAACATACCGATCCAACCAGTGGAAAGCAGTACACATTAAAAGAAAACCCAGCTATGTTGATTGCGCGAGTGCGTGGCCTTCATCTTCCGGAAAAGCACCTGCTAGTTGACGGCCAACCGGTTCCCGGTGCCCTTCTCGATTTCATTCTTTATTTCCTCCACAACTACGAATCTAGAGGTGCCAAGGGTAGCGGTGTATATCTTTATGTTCCAAAGCTTCAGCATCATCAAGAAGCGCTGTGGTGGAACGATGTATTTAGCTACTTGGAAGATAAATTAGAGCAACCGCGAGGCACGGTTCGCTGCACCGTACTTATTGAAACACTACCGGCAGTGTTCCAAATGCACGAAATATTGCACTGCTTACGCCACCACATTGTTGGCCTGAATTGTGGGCGTTGGGATTACATCTTCAGCTATATAAAAACATTACGTGCACACCCAGATCGGGTTTTACCAGACCGCCAAGTGGTGAGCATGAACCAGCCATTCTTAAGCGCATATTCTCGCCTGTTGATTAAAACCTGCCACCAACGCGGTGCCTTAGCAATGGGCGGCATGGCCGCTTTTATTCCGAGCAAAAACGAAGCTGAGAACGCTGAAATTCTTACCAAAGTACGAGCCGATAAAGAGCTTGAGTTCAGCAATGGCCACGATGGTACATGGATAGCGCACCCAGGATTAGCACCAACCGTGCGCGATGTTGCGGCTAAATATCTCGGTGATTATCCGAATCAACTCCATGTTACCCGCGATAACGACGCTGAAATTTCGGCGGCTGATCTGCTCGAGCCCAGTGCTGGCGAACGAACTGAAGCGGGTATGCGAACGAATATTCGCGTAGCGCTGCAGTATCTCGCGGCATGGTTATCCGGTAAAGGCTGTGTACCCATTTACGGGCTTATGGAAGATGCCGCAACCGCCGAGATATCCCGCACCTCAATCTGGCAATGGATTCAACATGAGAAAACCCTCAACGATGGCCGAACCGTTACCAAAGCGCTGTTTCGCAGCATGTTGGAAGAAGAAGGCAAGGTTGTTGCCGATGAAGTAGGTGCCGCGCGCTGGCAGAACGAAAACTTCGAAACGGCAAAAACCTTACTTGATGAAATTACCACAGCCGATGAACTCACCGAGTTCCTTACGCTGCCCGGATACCAATATCTATAAAAATCAAAACTTAACTACCTTATTTAACAAGGAATACAACAATGACAACACCAAAGCACATGCAAAAAGAAATTGAAGCACTTGAGCAAAAATGGGCAACTGAGGAACGTTGGAAAGGCGTTCAGCGTACTTATTCAGCAGAAGATGTTATTCGATTACGGGGCTCGCGCAAAACCGCTCACACGCACGCAGAGAAAGGCGCAGAAAAGCTTTGGCGCTTAGTTAATGGCGCCGCACAGGAGAAGTTCGGCAAGAACTACGTAAATGCCCTTGGCGCACTTACTGGTGGCCAGGCGGTACAGCAAGTAAAAGCCGGCCTACAAGCGATTTACTTATCCGGGTGGCAGGTAGCCGCAGATAACAATTCAGCAGCTAGCATGTACCCTGATCAATCGCTATACCCGGTTGATTCCGTGCCAAAAGTAGTCGAGCGTATTAATAATTCGTTTGCGCGCGCCGATCAAATTCAGTGGTCGAAAGGTATTGGCCCAGATGATGAAGGCTATGTTGATTACTTCGCGCCTATCGTTGCCGATGCAGAAGCTGGCTTTGGTGGTGTACTCAATGCTTATGAACTCATGTTGGGTATGATTAAAGCCGGTGCTGCCGGAGTTCACTTTGAAGATCAGCTCGCTTCTGTGAAGAAGTGCGGCCACATGGGCGGTAAGGTGTTAGTACCCACGCAAGAAGCGGTGCAGAAGTTAATTGCCGCGCGCTTAGCTGCCGATGTTTCCGGTACTGATACACTGATTGTTGCTCGCACCGATGCGAATGCCGCTGATTTGCTCACCAACGATGTCGATCCTAACGATACCCCATTCTTAACCGGCGAACGCACCGCCGAAGGTTTCTACAAAGTGAAAGCGGGTATTGATCAAGCCATTTCTCGGGGCTTAGCTTATGCACCATTTGCTGATTTGGTATGGTGTGAAACCGCCAAACCGGATCTCGAAGAAGCACGCCAATTCGCAGAAGCTATTCACGCTAAATATCCGGGCAAATTACTTGCATACAACTGCTCACCTTCATTTAACTGGAAGCGTAATCTCGACGATGCCACTATCGCCAAGTTCCAGCGCGAGCTTGCCGCGATGGGTTACAAGTTCCAGTTTATTACCTTAGCGGGTGTGCACAACATGTGGTACCACATGTTCAACTTGGCTTACGATTATGCTCGTAACGATATGTCAGCGTACGTGAAGCTACAACAGGAAGAGTTTGCTTCAGCCGACCGTGGTTATACGTTTGTGGCGCATCAACAAGAAGTTGGCACAGGATACTTCGATCATGTAACCAACGTTATCCAAGGTGGGGTTTCATCAGTAACCGCGCTAAAAGGCTCTACCGAGGAAGAACAGTTTTCGTAACCTGTTCCGCTGAATAAAAAAGATTGGGGAATTGCTCCCCAATCTTTTCGCTCAGTTTAAAGCGCAGATTCTTGTACTTGCCCTTCCTGTTTATAAACAACGCCTTCCTTCATTACAAAATCAACGCCTTGTAACAAATTGATATAGCGCAGAACATCTCCGCGAACCGCAATAATATCCGCTACTTTTCCCGCTTGAATTGAGCCAAATCGATCTTGCACGCCCATCATCACTGCCGGCCAATACGTTGCCGCGCGGATAGTTTCCATGGCATCAAATTCCATAACATCTACCCACCAAGCCATTTCTTGCCAGGTTGATTGGCAATGAAATTTCATCGGAATACCACTATCCGTTCCAATCAACATAACCACGCCCGATTCTTTCAACTGCGCGATTTTGTTCTTTAACGTTGAGCGCCGTAATGGCGTAAGCTGCATGTAACCGAGTTGAGCGGGCTGCGTAACAGAAGAACGAATATCCGCAATAATATCGGCTGATAAGCCCCGTTCCCAACACGGATCGTCCAACCGCGTAGGGTTCTGCACCGTATTGGTATAGTTCCATAACCCCTCTACCGTGGGCGTCCAAAACAACAAGCCATCGAAGATACCGGTTGCGGTACGCTCGATTAAGGAATCGAGAATATCCTGCGGGTACCCCGGCGCTGTTGTAAGCCCCGTATGTTCGAAGTTATCAATACCGATATCCAAACCAACACGAATTTCGTCCGGTTTATGGGCGTGCCCAACCACTTTCATTCCCAATCGGTGGGCTTCATCTACAATCGCTTGCGCAACCTCTATTTCCATATCATCGTGGTCAATTAACTTAACCATTTCCATGCCTGCTTCGTGCAGTTGTTGCACTCTGCGCTGTGCCTCTGCAACGGTTCTTACTTCCCAGCGATAATCGCGTTGCCACTCAGCTACTTCATGCTGCAAAAAAGGTCCGGACGTATATAAATGCGGGCCAGGTATTCGGCCGCTTTGAATGGCTTCTTTTACGTTTTTAGATGCCGCCAAAGGCGCACCTAAATCACGCGTGCTGGTTACACCCGCGAGAAGCAGTTGCAACGCCGCCGCGGGCATTATTTCACTTTCAAAACGGTCCGAATAAGTAGCATTCCAATGTGGGTAATCGGCGTGCCCAACCAACATTAAGTGAGCATGATTTTCCCAAAGCCCGGGAAGCAAATCATGCCCTCCCATATTAATTTCTCGATATCCTTCTGGAATTGGCAGCGTATCAACAGTACCTACCTGTTGAATAATACCGTTATCAATCAACACCACGCTGCGTAGAATAGGTTCCGCAACGGTACCATCTATTAACCGTCCTCCAACCAACGCGATTTTCTCGGCCTGCGCAGGCCAAGTGCATGCAAGCAATATACAAAAAACGATACCCCGAACCATAAGCACCCCATTGTTATTTTTATTAACGTTAATTCAGCTTAGATCGAATACCTTGATATCACAAAGAAAACGCCCTAAGTGGCTTCATCATATTTCACATGAAGAAACCGAATAGCTTGTGGATAGGGGAATACATCGGCAATAACACCCGCCTTAATTTTATCTTGCTGTTCCTGCCAATAACTCGCACGTGCCAATTCCGGGTATAAAGCTAAGAATCGAGTTCTTAATTTAGGGTTGTAGAAAACGTATTGCGGTAGTTGTTCAGGGAATACATCGTTGGGTGCTACTGAGATCGAACCGGCATCTTGCAAAGAATCTTCCATGGATTGTGCTTTCGGTAATTCTCGAAAATTCATTTCATGCAGATATTGCACCTCATCGTAATCATAGAAAACAACACGTTTGGTGCGCGTTACCCCAAAGTTCTTTAATAGCATATCACCGGGGAAAATATTTGCCGCGAGCATATCTTTTAGCGCTTGGCCGTAATCTTCGATGATCGCCGAGGTTTCCTCATCGTTCGCATATTCGAGATAGATATTCAGCGGTGTCATCCGCTTTTCAATATACATATGGCGAATGATTAATAAATCGTCCTCAAACTCCAAAGAACTGCCAATGCTACTTTTCAGCTCCTCCAATAAATCGGCAGAAATACAACTCAATGGCAGGGCAACGTTTGAATATTCAATCGTATCCGCCATGCGCCCCACGCGATCGTGGCGTTTTACTAATTGATAGCGTGCCAGCACTGTATCGCGGCCAAATGGTTTACTTTCACCAAACTCATCGCGAATCACCTTAAACACATACGGGAACGAAGGCAGAGTAAATACCATCATGACCAACCCACGAATACCGGGAGCCGCCACCATTTGCTCATCCGATTCAGCAAGGTGCGTTAGTAATTCGCGGTAGAACTCGGTTTTCCCCTGTTTATGTAAACCAATTGCCGAATACAATTCAGCTAGGGTTTTGCGTGGCATCAATCCTTTTAAAAATCGCACCAAGGCCGACGGCGCGCGCGTATTCACCATGAAATAAGCCCGTGAAAAGCTAAAAATAATCGTCATTTGATTCACGTCAGTAATCAGCGCATCAAGAAATAGCTCACCTTGCTTGTTCACCAGCACAGGCACAATAAAAGGGTATTGGTGCTCTTCGGTAACAATCCGCCCCACTACATAAGCAGCTTTGTTTCGATAGAATGGATTCTGTAATACATCAAGGCGCATTTGATGAGCGGCAAGCGCACGAACATTCGCTTGGCGTTGAAACGCGCGCATCAATTGAGAAATATTCGCCTCTAAATCTGCAAATTTAGCCGTGAAGTGCATTTCATGAATAATTCGCCGCAACGTTTCCCGAACACCCTCGGCGACTGGGAAATAACTTTGATACTCGGTTTCTACGGGCAAAGGAATTCGCCGCGCTAAGGTAGATTCCACAAATATAAACTGATTGTGAAAATAGCGGCGGTGAAAAAGTTTACAGAACACTGAGTTAAAGAAAGTTTCTGCGAGTTCTGCCTGAGGATGAAACTGCAGTAACTCCTCATAGATATTTCGTACTTCCTGCCAAAGTTGCGTGTTCGGCTCATCGGAAGATACCTCTTGATTCAACAAGGTAATGGTTTCTTGCACCCGTAAATCATAAAACGAAATACGCTCGCGCGCCGCAGTTTGCAACTTGCCCCAAGCTCGCGCGGTAAAATACTGCTCCGCCGTATTGGTAATCGCTTGAAACAGCTGATAGTGATGTTGGAAACCCTGCAATATCAAGCGTGCTATGCGGCGACTTTCCGCCATAAACTAATCTCCTAAAAAACGGGAACTAACATTGCAGTTCTGAATTGCTTCTTTATAATTCATTCATCTTATTTATTATAATCAGCATAGGCAATTCATCTGATGAATCATTTTCGAAATATCGATCTTAATCTTTTGATATATCTTGATGCGTTACTTCGGGAACGAAACGTTACCCGTGCTGCAGAACAACTGAATATTACCCAACCTGCAATGAGCAATGGCCTAAAACGTTTACGTAATTTGCTCAATGATCCGCTGTTAGTGCGCACCAGTGAAGGCATGGTGCCTACCGAACGCGCCCTATCCATGCAAAAGCAGGTTCGCCAGATTTTGTATTCGGTGGAAGAAGTGATTCAACCTTCTCGAACCTTCACCGCTGAAAGTAGCGAACGTGTTTTTCGCATCATGGTTTCTGATTATGCCGCCTCTACATTGATGTCGCCACTCTTGAAAGCATTGCGTGATCAAGCACCGAAAGTAACCATCGATTTAATGACACCCAGCGATGTCAGCTTTCATGATGTGGAAAATGGCAAAGTGGATATCGCCATCAATCGCTTTGATGATCTTCCGCAGTCATTCCACCAGAAAAATTTATGGCGCGATGATTTCACCTGTTTGATTCACCATGAGCACCCACTCATCCAAGATTATTCATTGGAAAATTATCTAGCAGCACAGCATTGCTGGGTTAGTAAAACCGGCTTTGGTGTAGGCATCGGCATGACCCCCGATGCCGTTCAAAAGCTTGGTTGGGTTGATGAAGCGTTAGCAAAAATTGGGCACCAACGCCGTATTCGGGTTTTTACCCGGAACTACCACGTTGCAATGCATTTAGCGCGTGAAGGTTTAATTGCCACGCTACCTACGCGTGCGGCGGAATTGTACGCGGATAACCCCGATCTGGTGCTACGTAAGCCACCCTTCCCAATTCCAGAAATTGATTTACAAATGATATGGAGCCCGCTCCTACAGCATGATGAAGGGCACCGGTGGTTCCGGCAATTAGTAGCGGATGTTGCTGCAGAAAGCTGCAAATAGGTCATTATCTATCCAGCTACGATAATCAGTTTCCAATAAAAAAGGCACCCGAAGGTGCCTTTCAAAACTACATCGAACTTAAACGTTCAAATTATTTTTCAAAATAGAATGGCTTGCGCTCACGAGCATTTCGGCCAAGCTCATTCATGCTTTCGGCATCAAACAAACGGCCGTTAACCATGGTGTGGGTTACCCGATCGCTCACTCGGATATCTTCAAGAATATCCCCATCGATAATGGCTAAATCAGCCAATTTACCGACTTCTAGCGAGCCAATCGCATGCTCCATTCCAAGGCTAACCGCAGCATCGTAAGTAGCCGTGCGTAATGCTTCAATTGAATCCATGCCGCCTTGCGCCATCATCCAAATTTCCCAATGCTGCGCCAAACCTTCACGTTGACCATGAGCACCTGCAGTAACTTTTACACCACGATCTTGTAAGGCATGAGCACCCGAGGCTACATTGATGTGATTGTAATGATGCGAAGGTGCAATTTCACGACGCATAGAGCGTGGGCGTAACACACGTTCCGGCACATAAACGCTCAAGCGCGGGTGATTCCACACATCAGTGTGGGCATACCAATAGTTTTCACCCCAAATTCCGCCGTAGGCAACACCTAAGGTTGGCGTATATGCGGTTTCCGTTTGCTCCCACAATTGCAGCACATCATCGAAAATAGTTTCCACTGGAATTGAATGCTCAATCACCGAATGGCCATCGGTTATCATGCTGATGTTATGTTGGAATAACGAGCCGCCTTCAGGCATTACCATCATTTCAAGTTCACGAGCGGCTTGAATAATTTGTTGGCGTTGATCCCGGCGTGGTTGGTTATAACTTTTCACCGAGAAAGCGCCTACTTTTTTCATGCGCTCAAGGTGAAAACGAGCATCATCTAAGCTATCAACATGTGCCGTCGCCGAAGGGCTATTCGCGCCATATAAAATCGTACCGGTAGAGAAAATTCGCGGCCCTACAATCGCACCCGCTTTTTGCATTTCACTGGCAGTGAAAATTTGTTGGGTATTATTCGAAGGATCGTGAATGGTAGTAACACCAAAGGTTAAACCAGCATATAACGCCCAGTTTTGCTGCGGAATAATTTGGCTTTCACCTTGCGCACCGTGGGCGTGAGTATCGATAAGCCCTGGAATCATGGTTTTTCCAGTGAAATCGATTACTTCCGCGCCTTCAGGAATGTTCACTTCAGAACGCGCCCCTACTGCGGTGATTTTGTTACCACTTACAATCACGGCGCCATTTTCAATGACCTGCTCGCCATTCATGGTTACAACCGTGCCACCCACAAAAGCAATGGTTTGCTCCGGAATATGCGTAGCGGCGGTAAAGCCGATATTCGTGCCATCCGCTACCTTCTCGAAATCACTATCACCACCAATATCGAACATGCCGTTAAGGTTCGCTGAATACAACTCTGGGCCTAGCGTCCAATAAAGGTTGTTGCTATCGGCCGTCCATGAAAGGTTATCTCCCGCTCGCTGAGATAGTTGCTCAATAGGGAACTGCCGATCATTTGGGCCAATATTAATTGCTGCACCACGCTCTACGAAAGGCGTTACAAACACGCGGAAGCGTTCTGCGAAAGCGAGATATTTGCCATCAGGCGAAACCTTGAATTCAGTAGCATGCGATGATGTATACAGCGTACGCGTTTCCCCACCATCAATTGCGATACTGCGAAGTTCAGGGCCGTTCGCACCAAAACCATTTACATATATCCGATCGTTACGGGCACCGAATTGCACTGAACTCCCGCTACGGGCGATACGTTCCGGGGTTTCACCATCAAGTGGCAAATGATAGATACCCGATTGCAAACCATGCCGTGGATCCGTTAAGTAGCCACCGCTGATTTTGCGGTAAACAACAGATTGGCCGTCTGGTGAAAACACCGGTTCCACAAATTTGCCCGGACCCGTTGGCAATACGCGTTCACTATTGCTACGTAAATCACGTACAACTACCTGGCCTTGTTCCTCATCGTGCCAAGTGGTGTAAACCAAGTACCGGCCATCGCGCGAAAACGAAGGGAATAATTCAAAACGGTCATTTTGTTCAGTTAAACGCTGAGCATCACCATCCGGTAAGCCACGGGTATATAAGTAGCCTAGCGCTTCATAGATAACTTGATCGGTATTCGGTGAAACCACCGCACTGCGAAGCATGCGCACATCAAAATCATCATGCTCGATGTGTTGGCGGAAACGCACCGCGTTTTGAACTTCTTTTTCCACCGAAACATTAAATGGAATGTTGGCCGTACGCCCACTCTCCACATTTAATCGATGTATTTGCCCTTTTGCATAAAACACCAACTCTGATCCATCCGTGTTCCAGCTCATGCTCGGATAAACACCATGAATAGCCCAAGTTTCCTGCATATCCCGGCTTAAATCAGAATACACCGCTTCACTGGTGCCCGTTTCTAAATCATAAAGATAAAGCTTACTTTGAAAATCATCCCGGCCTACATACGCAAGGTAGCGGCCGTCAGGCGAAGGCACTGGACGCACTGCGCCACCCATTCCTGAGATCACCGTTTCAATATCACCGGTTTCTAATTCGTAACGTTTGATACTGTAAATTCCAGAAATGGAATCTTTGTTGTAATGGAAAGTTTGGCCTGGGGTATCGTCTTGTGAGTAATACACAAACTTACCGTCTGGAGAAAACGCCGGCTCACCCAGATCTTTTTGATCATTTGGCCGCGCCGTAAGCATAACCCCTTGCCCACCACTTCGGTGGTACATCCAAATTTCACCTGCACCTAACGAACGGCGAGCGGTAAAGTGTTTGCGCGCAACAATGTATTCACCATCGGGGCTCCATGCTGGGCTATTCAATAAGCGGAAGCTTTCTTTGGTAACTTGCCAAGCATCACTGCCATCAGCTTTCATGATCCAAATATTATCGCCACCACCTTCATCGGATGTGTAAGCAATATATTGGCCATCCGGGCTATAAGTTGGTTGCATGTGCCAGCCGATACCACCGCGAATCAACTCAGCTTCACCACCACCCGCAGGCATGCGGTAAATATCACCGAGCATATCGAATACCACGTGAGCGCCGTCTGGGCTTATATCAACACTCATCCAGGTGCCGCGATCCGTATTTATTTCTACGGTGCTGAATTCACCCATAGGTTCGCTAACATTCCATTCAGAATCAGCGCTCGCTATACCACCAACACACAAGGTTGCTGCCATACCTGCGATGGGAATTAATTTCTTCAATTTAAACATGAGGGATCCCTAGTCATTGCTATCAAATAATGGCTGATAACTTATCGTTTGCCTACTTCACCGGTAGGCTTTGGTTATCTTGTTGTAAACCACCGCGAGGCCGTTGTCTACGGCCTCGCGGTGAGCTCACTAATGCGTGCGATTAAGCCAACATCATCGCCACCGCCACTACAGCGAGTGCCGCTAGCATCGGTACTAACACGGTAACTACGAAAATATCGCGATAGGCTTCTTTATGGGTTAATCCCATTAACGTAAATAGTGCAATTACCGCACCTGAATGCGGAAGCGAATCGAGGCCGCCCGCCGCTAGGTTGGCGATACGATGCAGCAATTCAGGTGCAATGCCGAGTTCAAGATACGCGGGCGCTAAGCTCGACATGAAGATCTGCAAGCCGCCAGAAGCCGAGGCGGTAATGCCTGAAATAAGGTTAGCGGAAATAAACACCGAAACTAACGCTGGCAAATCGAGCGCCAACAACCACCCGGCGAACGCATGGAAACCTGTGGTTTGAATAACGACCCCACCAAAACCGATTACCGCGGCGGTATTAATTAAGGGTAATAATGCATCATCAGCACCTTGCCCCGCTGTGCGAACAAAATCCTTGCGAACCGGAGGGAACAGCACATAGCAAATACCGGCCCCCATCAGCAACGCGAAGCTGGCCCAAAGAATAGGCTGCGTTAACGCAAAATTAATCCAATCTGCGCTGATTGCGAATTGTTGCAGTAAACGAGGTAAAACAATTAGGGCTAAAACTACGAGCACCGGTAAAATTGAACGGCCCCAGCCAGGCAACTTACTTCCCGGGCTACCCGCCAGCGCAGCCATTTGCTCATCCTTTGCGGTGGCCACATAACCTTCTCCGTTTGCTGCTGCTTTATGCCACTGGCGTTGTAAATACCAAATACCTAACCCTGCCATCAGCAAACCCGCAAGCACGCCATACCAACCACCAGCAAACAAATCGGTGCCGAGTGAATTCGCAGCAATAACGTTGTGGATCGAAGGTGTTCCCGGCAGCGCCGTCATCGTGAACGTACCGGCGCCTAAGGCGATAGCGGCAGCATATAAACGTCGAGGAATATTCGCTTCTTTCATTAACGTAACGCCAATTGGATACATGGTAAAAATAACCACGAATACAACAACACCACCGTAAGTAAGTAACGCACACACAAGCATTGCAATGAGCAACGCGCGTTTTGCACCTAGCCACTGGGTAATAGCCATGGCAACGCCTTGGGCTGCTTGGCTGGCAGCCATAATCCGGCCGAACAAAGCACCACAGAGAAACAATAATAAGAAATTACCGGCGAAGCTAAATGCCCCAGATGGTCCGAATGGAAAGTGTTGGAGAAACACTTCTTGCATCGCCATACCATTGGTAATGCCGATAACCAAGATAGCTAACAGTACCGCAAGCAAAATATTCCAGCCACGCAACGCAAGCCCAATCAATAAAGCCAGGCCTACAAGTAACCCTATATTCCCAAGCATAATGAAACCCTGTTGTTATTAATATTAGGTATCAAGGTAGCAAAAAATGTATATCTTCTGCTACTGCTAAAAATTCCTGCGGGTGCATCGCCTTGGTGAAGCTCTGAAGTTGCGCTAGCGGCATGGGTTTCGCTAACAAGTATCCTTGGGCCTCATGGCAATGGCTGAGCTTTAGAAATTTCAATTGCGCTTGCGTTTCAACACCTTCGGCAATGATCCGCAAATCTAGGTTGCGCGCCAACTGTAAAATATCGTGATACAGCAAGGCATAGCGCGCATTGTTTAAAGCATCATGTAAAAAGCTACGGTCAATTTTCACCGTGCTAAGGGGTAATTTCTTCAGGTAACTTAAACCGCAATAACCGGTGCCAAAATCATCAATGCTCAGGGATATTCCCATTTGCCGAAGTTGCTGCAAAGCACTGAGCAAAGGCGGGGACGATTCCAGAACAACGGTTTCGGTAATTTCTAAATCTAAACATTGAGGCGCAATACCGGATTCTGCAAGATATTGCTGAACAACGGCAACTACAGGTACTTGTTGCAGATAGCTAACCGATAAATTGACTGAAAGGCGTTTCACAAACGGTTGCAGGCGGGAGAAATCTTGTAATGCTTGGCGCAAGGTCCATTCACTGAGGTGAACAATTAAATCGCTTTGTTCTGCTACCGCCACAATCGCTTCCGGGCTCAACCAACCAAAGCGCTTGGAGTTCCAACGCAACAATGCCTCAACGCCTGTTAACTGCTGCTCCGCTACAGAAAACTGCGGCTGATAATACAAACGCAGTTGATCAGTTTGCATCGCGCGCCGAAGATTATTTTGAATAAACGCTTTGGCCGATAACGGGGTTTCGTTCATAGCAGGTCCGGATCAAGTGGGTGACCTCAAAAGCCTAATACAAAACCCGCCTGCTGCACGGCAGTTCAGCGATAACGCCACGAAACACGGCAATCACTGATATTGGTAGAAGCCGAACCTATTTTACCGTTGCGAACGGCTTAAACCTGATAGCTCCGTTACCCGCGCCAGCAGAACAGCGCCGATAATGAAAAATGCGATAACCATTAATAAGGCGTTCTGCCGAGAAAACAGATCGGCGGCAATACCAAAGGTAGCCGCCAACAACATGGCTAAACGATTAAACACGCCCCACAGCCCGAAAGCACTGCCATCGCGTTCCGGCGATGCCAACAACGCCACCAACGAACGGCTAGACGCTTGAATAGAGCCAATACCGGTGCCGGCGAGCAGCGCAATAACTAAAAATACATCGCGCACACTCATATTTAGCCAACCGGCAATATCATAAATGCCGTACATACCACTGATGGCAATAATCCATAAGCCAATAACAGCGAATAATACTTTACGGGCCCCGACAAAGCGCTCAACGACACCAAATCCTATGGCACCGAACAACGCGCTGAACTGAGTAGCTAGAAACACGGCAACCAAATCGGTTTGCGAGAGCCCAAGCTCGCCGGTACTGTAAATACCAATAAATTTTATTACGGTTTGCACGCCCGCCATATAAAACAAGAAGGCCCAAAAGAATCGGAAGAGCACCGGTTGTAAGCGCTGTTGCCGGAATAAGTTCAAGCTTTCGCGCCAATGCTCGCGAGGAACCAAGTTCGCTACTTTCGGTTTATCTTTAACCAGTACAAACGTGGGAATAGCCACCAACACGAAGTAAATTGAAATCGCGATCATGGCCCATTGATGCTGTGCTATATAAAGGCCTTGTTCGGCAACAGGATCGGCGCTGATGATAATGACAGAAACCATCACCATACTCACAAAGCCACCCAGATAACCAAGCCCCCAACCAAGGCCGGATACCAGCCCCATATTTTTTCGGCTCGATAACTCAGGCAAAAACGCCGACATAATGGCTTCACCCACCATCCATGCAGTATTCGTAATCAGAATGATGGCAATGCCCCACCAAACATCCCCGGGGCCGATAAAATATAGTAGGCAGGTAAAACTGGCACACACTAAGGTGGACCACGCCAAGAGTTTCTTTTTCGAAACCCCTCTATCGATCCAGTGCCCTACCATTGGCGAAAGCACCATGGCAATTAATGTTGAACCAATAATGGCAATCGACCAATAGGCATCACGCCATTGGCTTTCTGCCGGCACAATATAAGCTACAAAAAATGCTGAATAAACGAAGGAAATAACAATGGTGGTGTAGGCTTGATTGGCAATATCATACATGGCCCAGCCAAAAATCTGCCGTTTTGGAGCATTTTTGGCTTCGCTCGTTACTGATGTACCTACCATTCTTGGTATCCTTAATTAAACCCGTTAACTAGCTGCTTCGGTTTCTACAATACCGTTACGGTTAAGCACAACTTTCCAGCGCTGGATGTCATCTTTATCACTCCAGCGTTCGCGAATAACAATGTTCAATACCGAGCGTTTTTCCACGATATCACGCACTACCTCATTACCCTCTTGCCGGTAAATCGGATAAGTGCTTTGTTCCAATAGCGGTGCAAGTACCTCAAGATCCAACACAATGGTTTCTCGGGTGGTTGCATAGCCACTTAAAAATCGTGAAGGCAGCATTTTCGACCAACTACTGTAATGCAACACCGCTTCTCCCCGTTGTGGGGTTGATGCGCGGCGGGCTTTTTTTATCTCGCTCGCAAGATCTTCAAAATTTTTGTAATCAATCCACTCTACCGATTTACCCACCACGTTTTCATTGTTCGGGTCAACAAACTCATGGCGCCATTTCGGCCTACCCTTGCGCAGCCAAAGCCAAAGTTTTTGTCGAATATCGTCTTTGAATACCTCGCGCACCGCATATAGTAGCGCTACTGCAGCAATGAAAACCGCCGTCACGTCGCCCAAGGTATCGCGCGCACGCAAAACGGCGTAGGAAACCGCCGTCATAACCACTGCGGCAACGCCTGCTTTTACAAAGCGTTCCTCGATATTCCCAAGCTCATGGCCTACGCGCCGCAAGGTAACCGGGAATTCAATAAGCCGGCGCAATAACCGCATTTTGTTCGACATCCGCGTACTATCAGTTTGCACCCGCTCCGAGTTGTATTCATTTTCGTTCCGGTATTTGCTTTCCCGGCGGGCTATTCGCAACAACAGTTCACGAATATCTTGTTCATCGCTCGCAAACTCGAGCTCCGCGGCGAGGCGTAAAAACTGCTGCTCTGAAAACCAAGATAGGTAGTTATCAACGTTCGTATAGTACCGGCGCAGTGCATCGTCTTTCGGGGCTGTGCGGCGTAATCGGCGCATAATGGTAGCGCTCAAATCAAGGAGTTCCGCGAGGGTTTCGCGCAGGTTTTCTGGCCGTTCGCGCAGAATTCGCCCCACTTCTTGCTCAATGGCGTTTACATATTGATAGGCATATAAGCTTAAGCTCAGCCGGTATTCTGGCGTGGGCCGCTCTTGTTGCTTCGCTAAACGCTGAACCAAGCGGCTCCGCACCAACGGTTCTAACTGCACTTGGCTATGGTAGGTTCGCGTAATATGAAAAGCTTGATGATAAAGCGCCCGCTCGGTAACCACATCAACGGATAAACCCAACTCACCCGGCACAAACAAGAATATATCTAATTTGTGTTCCGGATAATCACCGAGGTTTCGCACAATGCGTAAGCTAAACGAATCATTGCTATCTACTGTAACCACGTGCGCCTATTAATCCTGTGCCTGTAAGAAGTTTTCCACCGATTCGCCGGTGAGCTTGCCGATCCGTATAAATATGTAAACTATAGCACCCATTAGAATAATCATGGTTGGCAATACAATTACGGGAAAGCTCAATGCTGTCATTCGCGCTATTTCATTATTGAAAGCCTCGGTACCTGCTGGGCTTACAACAATCATGCGCGCCAACATGTAATTTAACACCGCAGAAAGAAAGAATGCCGAAGCCACGGCGTTGCCGCCATAGTTTAACGTGCGCTGAAACTCTTGCGTTTTCCCGCGCTTTGCAAGCACCGCGTATAATTTATCTAGATCCAGCACTTTGCGATTCAACAAAATCTTTTCTACCACCGGAAAGCGCGTAAACCGGCTACCGAACACCACGATCCCTATAATTGCCGGTACCGCCGCTTCCTTGATCGCGATATATGCTGGGTCTAGCTCTAATAAGCCGATACCACCGGTTAATAACACGCTTACCAGGCCAAGAATTGAAAAGCCGTTGATTTTTCGCCGCCGATATAACTCCCAACAGCCAAAGCCAAACGGAAATGCAAGCGCTAGCGCAAGAGCCGCGGCAGCTCCGAGCCGAGCATCATTACTCAACTGCATCAAGATAATGACTGGCAGGAAAATATTAAACAGCATATTAACCATCAAGCCAGGTTCTTTAGCCGCTTTATTCGAACTGTGGTTCCGGTATTCTTGCATAAGTTACTTCTATATTGATGATGGAGTTTGTGCAACTGCGTGCAGAGAGCATAATATGTGGCAAAAGCTTACCACTTTAGGCTTAGCATAGTATGCTATTTGCTAACATTTTGCAGCAGTGCATGCATAGGGTAATATACGTTTCTATTCTAATGAACATGGAAATTTTATGAGCAATCGTAACGCTTGGTTTCGCCGTTTTTGGCCATTATGGCTTGTTATTATCATTGTTGTTTTTGCTTGGTGGCCGGGCCGTAGTATTTTTATAAATACACTTACCGAACGTGAAGCCCAGCGTATTGCCGATATAACGCCCGCGCAAGGCGCAGCGCATACTCCCGAGCGATTAAGCATTGAGCGCATCATGACCGATTTACATTGGCTCGCGGATGCCGAGCGCGAAGGCCGCGCACCTGGTACTGAAGGCAGCAAAGCCGCTCGTGAATATATCATTAACCGCTTCCAAGAACTCGGCCTCACACCAGCAGGAACCGAAGGCTACGAGCAAGCATTTAGCCACGAGCGGGTTGAGCGCGCCATCAACGTTCTTGGTAGTGTTGTTGGGCAAGATCCAACGCTCCGAACAATTGTTATCACCGCCCATTATGATCACCTTGGCGTGCGCAATGGCACTATCTATCATGGTTCTGATGATAACGCCTCAGGCACCGCAGTTTTACTCGAAATGGCACGTTATTTCAGTGAAAACCAACCACAACACACTTTATTATTTGCGGCATTAGATAGTGAAGAGCGCGGTTTACTCGGGGCACATGCGTTATTCACAAGTGGCCACCTCGATCCGAAAACCATCGCCTTCAATGTAAATATGGATATGCTAAGCCGTAATACCGATGAGCTTCTTTACGCTGTTGGTACTTATCACAACCCTTGGTTGGTGCGTTTAGTGCAGCGCGTACAGGAAGAGAATGGTGCCCGAATTGTGATGGCCCATGATCGGCCTTGGTTTAAAGCCGGCCGTACCGATGATTGGACACTGAGCTCTGATCATGGTCCATTCCATGAACAAGGCATTCCTTTTATGTATTTCGGTGTGGCGGATCATCCTGATTACCATGCTCCAACCGATACTTCCGACAAAGCCGACGAGGAATTCTTCCGAATTACCGCCGAAGCCGCTTTCAGCTTTACAAAATTGATCGATCAAGTACTTGCAGAAAAACGTTAGTCGTTTATGTTCGCAGTATTGAAGAACAGAGGTATTAGCTAAGTGCGCTCGATTTATCCATGGCTCCGTACCGCTGCGTGCTGTGTTGCCGGCTTTGCCGCAACCAGCGCGATAGCGGAAGAAGTAACGCCATTACACCCTAAGTTTAATGAGCTGTTTCAGCGAACATTAACCCTCGATAACGTGCCGGGTGGCGTTTATGCTGTGGTGCATCGGAATCAAATTGTTGAAATCCAAGCATTCGGTGTTCGTCAGCGTAATGGCACCGAGCCGGTAGATGCACACACTGTATTTCGTATTGCTTCAGTATCAAAAACGTTTGCCGGCACCCTAGCAACCCTGCTGGCAGAACAAGGCCAGTTTGATTTATCCGATCCGGTAAGCCAATACGTACCGGACCTCCAGTTTAAAAACCCGCAGTTTAATATTGATTTAGAGGTGGGCCACCTTTTAGCCCACAGCTCAGGGGTTGTGCCCAATGCCTATGATAATTTGATTGAAGCCGATTATCCTCGGGAACAGATTTTGCCGCATTTTAATCGCATTAACCCCATGTGCGCGCCGGGTGCGTGTTATGGCTATCAAAACGTTTTATTCAGCTTGGTAGAAGATGTAATTGCACAACGAACCGGACAGGATTACAGCCGTTTAGTAAACGATTTAATCTTTGAACCATTAGCCATGAGCGATGCATCTATCGGCCTACAAGGCTACCTTGGCAGTGATAACCGCGCCGCAGCACATATTCGCGGCCGCAATGGCTGGTTTCCGCGCGAAGTAAACGCTAACTACTATCGCTATGCAGCTGCAGCCGGCGTAAACGCGAGCGCTACCGATCTAGCACAATGGTTAATCGCGCACATGGGCTATCAGCCAGATGTTCTGCCGTTATCGGTTTTAGAGCAAATTCGGACCCCGCAAGTGCGCACCACTCGCGATCTACGCCGCCGAAATTGGCGGCCACTGCTTTCCGATGCGCACTATGGGTTAGGTTGGCGCGTATACGATTTAAAAGAAAAAACGCTGATTTACCATGGCGGATGGGTAGAAGGGTTTCGTGCCGAAATATCCTATTCTCCCGATTATGATGTTGGTTTGGTGATCCTAATAAACGCCGAGAGCACGGCGATGAATGGCCTTTCGCCATACTTTTGGCGCGATGTACTGCCGCGCATGGAAGCAGAGCAATGGGTGCCCTATCAGTATGCCAATAGCATTCAACCACTGCCTACACCTTTGCAAAAACCTGAAAGAACCGTAAATTTCCCATTTGATCTGTGTTATGCGTGCTTACTTTAACGCAAAAGCTATTCAGCTATAATTAAAGCTCTTGGTTAAAGCCAATCAGGCCTATTTCAATAGCACGCAATACAGCTCGAGTTCGATCTCTCACACCTAGCTTCGCCATAATTGAGCTCACTTGATTTTTCACGGTGCCTTCTGATTTAAACAGAACCTCAGCAATTTCTCTATTTGAACAACCCGCCGCCATCAGGCGTAAAATTTCGAGCTCTTTAGTAGAAAGTTCTTCAGGTTTTTCAAAGGCCGCAAACTCAGAATGCAAACCCTTTAAACTATTCAGCAAAGAAGTAGTAATGGTTGGTTGAATCATTGATTCACCCGCTACCACTCGCTCAATACCGCTCACCAGTGTTTCTAGTTCAACATCTTTCAGTAAATAACCTTTTGCCCCGGCTTTTAGTGCTTCAATCAGCATTGTGTGATCGTCAAAGGTAGTGAGAATCAACACCGGAACCTGTATGTTTCTCTCACGCATGGCTTGCAATAATTCAATGCCATTCATTTTTGGCATTCGCAGATCAAGCAATACAATATCAACCCGGCTAGCATGAGATTGCAACCAAGTAAGAGCTTCAGCACCATCGGCTGCTTCTTCCACTACATCAAGATGCGCGGAAAGTGACAGTAACTTGGCAAGTCCCTGCCGAATCAATTTTTGGTCATCAACCAGCATTACTCTGTGCTTCATAGCTGCGCTCGCATATTCATACACTCACTGGCACCTTCAAGCACACGGTTACGCCCTTAGCCTCACGCTGAACAGAAAGAGAGCCCTTAATATTCTCTAAACGCTCCTGCATTCCCTTTAATCCATTGCCAAATTGAATAGGCTGATCGCCTTTTCCGTTATCGCGTACACAAACTACGAGTTCGTTCGCCTCTTGTTTGATTGCTATATCTATGCGCGTGGCTTTTCCATGCTTTAAACTATTGGTAATACACTCCTGTACGCCACGGAGAATAGCTAAAGCATGCTCTAACTTGAGTACATCAACCCTATCAGGCACGGCTAAATTAACGTCAATGTTAGGCAAATTGCCCACCAACGCTTCTAATGCTTGCCGTAAGTTAAGTTGTTCATGCTCTCTCATCTCGCTCACAGCAGCACGCACATCGGCCAACAGTAATTTCGAGATCGCTCGTGAGCGTTCAACATCCGGCTTGTGTTTCTCAGGAATTTCGTGCGCTAACACCTGCAACTGTACCGAAAGAGCGGTTAGGTGATGGCCCACCACATCGTGAATATCACGCGCGATACGCATCCGTTCATTTTGCAGTGAAGCCTCTTGAACAAGTGATTGCATTGCAACCAACTCTCGGTTTGCTTGTTCTGCCCGCTCCTTTTGTACCTCAGCGTTTCGCCGCGCTTCCATCATTACCAACGCAAAAATGTTGAAGGTATAAAACAAAGCACCCGTAATCAAAACACCGCTACTTTGCCAGCGCAGGAAGAAAATACACCAAGGAAGAATACTCCATAGCGGAGATATCCAAAGGGCATAGCGGAACGGTATGAAATAGGGAATTTGCGCAGACCAAACAACGAGAAGAATGGCACTAAACATGTGCGGGGTGGTGTACATAACAGCACAAATAAGCGTGAACTGGCCACCAATAGCGGCAAGCTTGGCCCACCGTGGAAATGCATTATTATCGTAGGTGTTGAAAAAGAACAACAAGGTAAACGCGGCGTAGAGAAACGCAAGCGTAACTAAACGCTGAGAGCTGGCATCCGTTGTGGATGTTAACAACCACAAATCAAAAGCAGCGACCAGCAATATAGTGCCGATGCCGCTTAACTGGTCTGCGTCTAGTGGTAATTTTTTTAATTTCATGTTTTCAGTATGCAGGCAATTCTAGCCATCGCCAATAGGCTAAAAGTCACTTTTAAAATCATTACTTCTGGCACTAACTGTAAGTTCCCCTTACTCATAAACTTTACTCCAAAGTAATCAGAGATGTGTTCTTAACACCCAGTTGTCACTAGGAGTGATCGTTATGCTAACCATTTATCAAACAATAATAGCTATTCATGTGCTCGCGGGTGCATTCGCACTCTGCCTATTCTGGATTCCTGTGCTTGCACGTAAAGGTAGTGTCAACCATAAGCGATTCGGACGAATTTATGGAACCAGTATGCATACCGTTGCGTTTTCCGGCATTACTATGTCGGTGTTAGTTTTAATCTTCGGCGTTACGGTTAAACCCGAACTTGCTGCGGTTCCTCACCTCACCGCAGCACGACTAGAACAGGCCTATGTTTTTGCTTGGTTTTTGATACACCTTGGCATCCTCATTCACTGCGCGATTATTCACGGGAATCAAGTTTTGGAGCACAAAAAAGATCGATCAGGCTTAAAAAAACCAGTAACGCTCGCTATCAGCGGAGCTCTCGCCCTTAATGGCGCACTACTGGGCATCTATGGCCTACTCAACAGTATGATTTTATTAATAGCGTTCGGTGCTCTAGGCATTGTTATCGGGGTATCCAATCTCGTATACATTTTCCGCAAAAAAGTATCACCCACGGCATGGTTACGAGAACACTTAGGCGCATATTTAGGTTCAGGAATAGGCGCCTATACTGCCTTTATTGTATTTGGCGGCAGCTCAATTTTTCAGGCTACTGGCTGGCTACAAACTGCACTTTGGATCGCACCCGGTGTTATTGGCTCGATCTTTGTGGCGAAGCTCTCAAGAAAATACGATCCCCCGAGAAAGGCTGCCGCAATCAAAGTAAAATAAGGAACCATAAGAGCTAGAGGCAGGAGTCATGCCCCAGGCTCTGGTACATCGCTCTTATTAACATCCTGTGAGTTGGCAACCGAAGAAGCGAATGCCTTGTCGTCTTGATCCGCATTCAAGCCATCTTGCTCCTCGCTTTTTGCGGGCGTAAACGACAAGCGCGAGAGCAATGGGAAATGATCTGAACCAATCGACGGTAACCGCTGGATACTCCGAACCGAGAAGTGATCGCTATGAAACAGGTGGTCCAGCGGCCACCGAAGTAGCGAATAATCCGCATGAAAAGTATTGAACATACCGCGCCCCACTCTGGGATCGAGCAGGCCACTGAGTTTACGAAACAAGCGGGTTGTGCGTGACCACGCAACATCATTCAAATCACCGGTAACAATAATGGGCTGATCGTTATCAGCAACACTGCGCGCAACAATGATAAGTTCGGCATCGCGCTCCTCCGATTCATCATTTTCAGTGGGGCTTGGTGGTGCAGGATGCAAAAAGTGCATCAACACCCGATCGCCACTGCCCAGCTCTAAACGCGCATGCATCGATGGAATATCCTCTTCAACTAAGAAGGAAATTTTCTTCTCATGCAACGGTAGCCGCGAATACACGTGCATCCCATAAAGGTTATCCAGGGGGCATTTCATGGTTTCGGGCATATCCACTTCAAGGCATTCGAGCTCGCTTTCCCACCATTTATCCGATTCAAGGGTAACAAGCACATCAGGCTTGAACTTATTAACGAGGGCAATAAGCTTATGCACATCGCGGTTGGAGGTAAGCACATTGGCAGTAAGAATACTGAGCTGCCGATCCGCATCAACATTCTTGCTCGCGCGAACCTCCGTGCGCCAGAGTTTGGTATAAGGCAAAACCCACCAAAGCTGCCACGCCAGGCACAGCGCAGTTGCAGCAATAACGGCCCATGATGGAATCTCAGAAAGGTTAAGAAATATCAGTTGCAGCAATATCAATAGCGCCGCACAACACGCCAGCTGCATTCTTGGGAAATCGAAACCCCTTATAATCCAATGAGGATTGCGCGACAAAGGAAGTAGCGTGGCTACCACAATTAAGCCTGTGGCTACATAAATGAGAATATCCAACGCCTACCTCCTGACCATAGATTCAGTTCCGTTTCGCATAACCACTGCCAATAGCGCTGAATGGCAGTTTTAAACCAAGCTCTGGAACTTGTAGCCCTATCCACGCCGGCAGCGTGTTGCTGTTAGGCCCCGGCACAGCGCGATATTGATCAGCCCACGGGTAGTTTGCTACCGCATCTTCAATTTGCGGAATCAATTCTTTAGCCTCATCACCACGAAGCGAGAGCACAACTTCTGGGCGCGCACCGTACCAATAGCGATCGGGTGTAGCCGTTTGGAAAGTGCGCAGCGCTGGGCGCCCCTGATCAACTCCCCAGCCTACCACTTCATATACCGCATACTCTGCTGCATCTTCGTGCTTTACCGCAATCCACGTATGCACCGCAAACCAACCTCTCCAGCCAAACGCATCGGCAGCGTAAACTTCAATCACGGCTTCTGGAGTTTCCAGAGGAGACGGGGCTAACCCAGCGGGTTCACGAGAAGCATCACGCCAATCACCATTTGAGCACGCAGTTAGTGAAAACAAGCACACAGAAACAAAAATTAATACGCTTTTCATCATTTACAACTCTTATATTTCAGCAATAGAGATAGCCATTTAAGTGGGTATTAACATAGCATTTCGTACAAGGTGTGTACGATGAAAGTGAAGCAATTGATCTAATTACCATCGGCTTAATTCAGGTTTTGGGTTTGTAAATTAGATGCGGGAGCTGGGCAGGCAGCGGGTGATGCGTGCTGTTACACCTTATTTCGCAGGTGCTCCTGCTGAACCCGCAAGAATACCGCCATCAATGTTTATCTCCGTTCCTGTCAAATATCCTGATTCATCCGAAGCTAACATTACAGCAACACAAGCTACTTCGTGAACTGAATCTCGTAACTGCTATCAGCTTTGCTCCCTGAAGCAAGGTCAGTGACTTGGCCTACAACAGTATAGATACCCTCAGGGTCTGATTGCTCAAGAATTAAATCTAAAGCGGGGTCTGCCATCAATACCATTGGCCTAGCGGGCAACACGCCTGCACCACCCGCGTAGTTTCTTTGGCCCCAAATTGGGTCTCCGTCTGGGCCCAAGATATAAGTATCTATCGAGTACCTGTATCTTCCATCGTCACCTGCAGTAAGGCCCGTAACGAGAAAGGCCGTAACAAGTAACTGATCTGGTTTGGCTACCCTAGTGCGCTTTATTGTAACTCCCTGCTCTGGCGGTGTATTCAGCCACTCCCTAATGTATGCGTCACTTTCCGACGCAACGATTATTAAATCAAGATCTCCTTGAGGCCTTGCCTGAGGCCCGGGTATCTCCTCCGCATTTGCTACCCCCCAAAAAAAGATAAGTGAGAGCAGCAACAAAATCGGTTTATTTATCATAATTCTCCAAAAGTCATAACTGCCTGCATAAAGTGCACAAACACGGCGGCTATAATCGGCACGAAGTGACACCGGCGCCGTGTTTGTGTCTCAGCGAGTATACGAGCGAGCTAACGCGTTTGTTAACTGGTTTTTCACTGCACGAATGCTTCTTCAGAACTGACCATACATTGTTTAACTTGCTGAGTTTCGTTCGAACGATTAACGATCCAACACTCTTGATATATAGAACAATAACAAAGCTCTATGTTTATTTTTTCATCGAACTCTAAAATGTCTGAGATTAGTTCTCCACGATAGTGAAGAGGCGTAACTGTTTGTCCGGATGGGACAGTAATGCTGTTTATATGAGATTGGGTAATATTAGAAAATTCGCTAACTTCAGACCATCGTTTTATTGGTTTCGAGCCAACACTGACTTTTGCATATTGAATTATTGCGGGGCCAGTACCTTTATTTGCTACCCCATAACTGAATTCTTCGCCACTATAACTTCTAAATAATTCTAATTTAGGCCAGACAGATGCTCTAGCATATTCTCGGTCTACGGAAGCAGAATAAACAGATATAACGGCAGTCAAAAGGCCAATGAACAAAGCGGATAAAGCCACTATCATTTCTGGGTTTCTATACCACTTTACTTTTTTCATTTAGTTAATCCTTTTAAACTATGGAGTCAGAGATCAGTTAACACTTGAATACTAAGCATGCGCATTGTATTGAGGGCAAGAAACGGGGCGTGAGATCGATAAATATTGAGGATTTCATGAACAGTTCCCTATGTTCGTACAGCGCAATCTGTGCGTACTTGCTTGCATCCGAGTGCATGCTTGTTTTTCATTTCGTGAAGTAGACCATAAACGGCTTTGAGCGATTAGGCAAGTTGATAATGTGCTTAGTATTCAAATGTTAGGGGCGATTTTATGAGAGTAAATTTGAAGGTTATTGGGGCGCTTTTGATTCTAATATCAATCTCTACAGTGTTTGCTCATTATGTGAGTGATTTTTTGGCGATTGACTCGTGTCTGGATTCAGGAAGAGCTTTCAATTATAGCTTAGGAGAGTGCGGCAGTGGGGTGCACTATGAAACCAAACCATACTCGGTTCGGTTCCGTTGGTTAATTGTATTCGCCGTGGCAAGTTCTATAGTCGGGGCCTATCTTCTAACAAAAAGCTCAAAAGCGACACCAAAAAGCGGCGCGCTTTAGCTTGGCGTTATCCATCTTGAAATCCTAAACTATGAAGCTTACCCTTTTCTAAATAGGCGGGAGTCCTCCTATGAACACAACCAAAGAACACGACGAACGAATGGCGAACATGACGTTTTCCTCTGTGTACCCACACTATGTTGCAAAAGTTGAGAAGAAGGGAAGAACCATAGAAGAACTACATAAAGTCATTGCATGGCTTACCGGTTTCGAAGCAACAGATCTACAGCGTCTAATTGAAAATCAGGCTACATTTGAGCAATTCTTTTCAGAAGCCACTATCAATCCGAATGCAAGCCTGATCACTGGTTCAATTTGTGGTTATCGAATTGAAGAAATTGATACTACCTTAACCAGACATGTCAGGTACTTGGATAAACTGGTGGACGAGCTTGCAAAAGGACGCAAGATGGAAAAGATCCTGAGGTCGCCATAGTTCGATCGACTGTGGACAACAAGGTCAGCCACTGTGACGTCTTTTCCGTTACGGCTTCTCCTTCACTACAAAGCCCCGGGCTCTGGATTCTCAACAAGTTGCCCGCCGTTTAGGCGTGCTTTAGGAGGCAGTTCTTGACCGATAGAATTTCAGCAATATCAGATTTCATGATTCAGTTGGATGCTTTGAAATCCGTAAATCGCCGAACCTACATCAATGGTGGCGAGAGAGTAGAAAACTCAGCAGAACACTCATGGCATTTAGCAATGGCATGCTGGGCTTTCGCAGAGCTACTGCAAGATGACTATGATGTGCCGAAACTCATCAAACTTTCACTACTCCATGATCTTGGCGAAATTGGTGCAGGAGATACGTTTCTTTACAGCAAGAATAGAGACAGTGCACACGTTGAAGAGCGTGAGAGTGTAAAACAAATAGCCTCGCATCCCGGTAATCCAATTGGGGATATCGTCGACCTCTGGGAAGAACAAGAGGCTGGCGAAAGCAAAGAAGCAAAGTTACTGAAAGTCATCGACCGTTTATTGCCATTTCTTCATAACATTACCAGCGAAGGCCGCGCGTGGCAGGACAATGGCATACATAAGAACCAAGTATTAAAAATGCATCAGTTTATTGAGGCTGAGAGCCCAGAAATATATGCCTGGTTTATTGAGAAACTTGAATATGCCGTTGAGAAAGGTTGGCTAAATACCTCCTAACGAATCAATTAACTTCGCTGCGGCGCCGGTTATTGAGGCGTTCGCGTTTCACGAGGAAGAGCGCGCTTGATGATTACAACCAGAGCGAGTTATGGCTCGTCTACAAGGCTTTCAATCGCCGCAACTGCTTTCTCCACGCCACGCTCTTCTCGCAATTTGGCTCCGAGCTCCGCGGCATGATCGATGATACTTTGATTTGTGGTTATCTCTTTAATGGCCGCCACGAGCCTATCCACTGTCAGTTTCTTGAACGGAATAGGGGCTGCTGCGACGTTCAACGAATGTACGCGATTTCCCCAAAAAGGTTGATCACCAAAAAACGGAATAACAACCGACGCTTTTCCTGCGCGTAAGGCAGCAGCTGTGGTTCCTGCGCCTCCATGGTGCACAACGCCACACACACGAGGAAATAGCCATGAGTGAGGCACGTGATCAACCGCGATAATTTCCTTGGGTAGAGCCTTTATTTTCATACCGCCCCAACCCGTTGCGAGAATACCCCGCACGCCAGCGCGTTGCAGCGCTTCAATGACAATACTTGCGAGCCGCTCGGGGTCACGCCCTGTCATAGATCCAAAGCCAACATAAACAGGCAATGGGCCTGCCTCTAAAAAGGCTGAAAGCTCTGGTGAAGGTTTATAATCTTGGTCATCATCAGCATGCCAGTAACCACAGATACTAGCAGTTTGGGGCCAGTCGTTAGGTCGTGGCAGTACCATATTGCTATAGCCATGAATAACTGGAATTGGTGTGCCAT
Source organism: Aliidiomarina shirensis (assembly GCF_003987345.1). Taxonomy (GTDB): domain Bacteria; phylum Pseudomonadota; class Gammaproteobacteria; order Enterobacterales; family Alteromonadaceae; genus Aliidiomarina; species Aliidiomarina shirensis. Next base: position 48,242 of record NZ_PIPP01000004.1, read on the forward strand.
CGGCGTTTTGTAATAGGTTAAAGCTTTTTGCTTTCGGCAGATGATTTGCTTTGCGCCATGCTCGAGCGTGCTTGGCAACCGAGAGCCTAATTAATTGATTAACAAAGCTATAAGAGAGTTTGTTATACCACCCGCCCAACCTCAGCTGCGGCATTATCATGTTGGGATACTCAGCTGTGGGCACTAATCCTGGTACCACGAGTGCCATCAGAACTGGAATCCCGAGCTTTTCGGCAATATCTGGTGCGATAAACGCCTTGGGGTGAAACACAATGATATCTGGTTTGCACTGTTTTGCCGCGGCCCAACTCTCGTCCACGAGGGCGCGCTGAATAGGACCTATTTTTGTGAGCAAGCCTAGCGTGCGCTTCACGATTTGAAATATGTTGTTTGTATCTTCCAATGCGCCTTTACCTTCTGGCGCATCCAGCAACCTCAGCATACCGTCATTCATGAATGCATAGTTCAGCCCAGCGGCTTTGATAGTTTCGCTAAAGCGTGAGCTCGTTGAAACTGTTACGCAATGCCCCGCCCGCTTTAAGCCTTGTCCCAATGCAACATACGGTTGTACATCGCCCCGGGTTCCGTATGTAAGTATAAGTACGTTCATGTTTTAGCCTAAAGCCAACGCTACTATCAAGCTTCCGCACAACACCGTAATCACAAACCAATGCATCATAAAAATGCCGCTCGTTGGCCTTCTTTCTCGAAGCGTTTGTTATGTGTGTACTACTGAGGAGCGCTGCTTAATTGCAACAAATCCCATTTATTTCCATAAAGATCCTGAAAAACCACAACCGTGCCATATTCTTCAACTCGTGGCTCACCGTTGAAAATAACACCTTTGGCTTTCATCAACTCATAGTCTCGCCAAAAATCGTTCGTTTGTAAAAACAGGAAAACTCTACCTCCAGCCTGATTACCGATAAACTTGGCTTGTTCCTCTGTACTCGCTTGAGCTAAAAGTAAATTCGTTCCATTCGAATTTGGTGGTGAAACTCGAACCCATCGCTTACCACCACCTAAATCGGTATCTTCAACTAACGTAAACTGAAGCTTTTGGGTATAAAACTCAATGGCATCGTCATAGTTTTCGACGACAAGGGCGATATTGCCAATCTGCTGTTGAACGACTTTAGGCATAATTGCTTTCCAATATGTTAAATACGGGGTTCTATACTACTTTTTTACGTTTACCGAGAGCACATAAAGCATGCAAAAAAGATGACCACTTTGCCAAATCGGCGTGCTTTGACTTGTTATACATATATTTTTTCAGTTTTAAGCCACCAAAGAACACGCGCTAAGTGGCCTTTGAATTCTTCAATTGACTCACATTCTCCCGTGTGTGGAAAACTGCTTTCTTCTGATTCGATTTCCGTTATTTGAATATCGAGGCACAAGACACGGTTCCAGGAGCATATCGAAATAATATGAGTTCGTGTTTCTAGATCAACGCAGGCAGCTTCCCGACCGGAATCCTTAAATTTGAGCTCGCTGCAAATAGAAATGAAATAATCGTTATTCTCGTTAAACCAGCGATGTAGTATAGCGACAGGGTTCATTTCGTTAATACCGCTCATGATGCATAACGCCTCTCAAAACGTACGGCTACGAAATGGAGGCGAAGCCGCAATGTAGTTGACGTCGCCGTGACTGGCATTGTTAAATGCCTTAACACGCCAACGCTTTGATTACATTCCCAAGAATGACACCTGCCAAACCCATTACGCCGGCAATCCACCAACGAAAGTCTTTCTTGTGTTCGATCTCCTGTGAATGCAAATTGATTGCAGTGCTAATCAATGTCGAGATGTCAGAATTGGCGAGAGGTGATCTCGTTATTCTAAGTTTCGCTTCGTCCGACAACGCTCTAAATTCATCTCTAGAAATTTTTTCTTCCCTATCAACATCGAGAGGCTCTCATTCTGCCACGATCGAACCTGAATAATTCAGGATGCTGCTCGAAAATTTGACGCCAATACTCAGCTTGGCCTTCATCCCCAGAAATTCGGTCTGCCCAACTGGCAAAATCGAATTTATAAGTGGCCACCACCTGACTGGCGGATATAACGTCAGCCAATCGACTTTCATTGTCTGTGTACGGCCTATCAGATAGACAATTCATAACCCTCTCTAGATTTAACGCCAGCGTTACGGGCTTGTTTGAAGTGCTAGCGGAAAACCCGTCTAGGTAGACGCGATTGCTAAAACGGAATGTTTCCACCGATAATGTCATCAAGAACCTCATCCATCCCATAGACTTTCTCCTTGACTATCGCATAGAGATCGCGAAAGGATTCTACAGCCTCTTTTGTAGCCAAATCCTTTGTGTTGTATGCAACAGACTCTGGCGCAGCCTCCTCCCATTGTTGGTCTGGGATTCCAGCCAAATCGCTTAAATCGACTTCTCCAGGGTAATATTGCAAATAATAGACACCTTCATGATTCCTAAAGATAGACCAGTTGTGTTTATTCTCGTATTTAAAAAAATACTCAGTGTGGTGCTGACCCTTTAATACGTTATTAATCAGGTCCGGGTTCGACACCATTACATTTATAGCTCTAACTATCTTGCTCATTATTCATTTTCTCCAACCAAATTATCGATACTCTTGACGTTAAGGTGCCGCAGCCGCTCACGAAGCTCGCTTACAGCAGCGCGCTTCTTCGGTTCGGTTAACCTTCTCTTGTCAGCGACGAGACTCTCGAGTTCTCCTAGCATTTCGGCAAAAATTGTCTTCAAGTTATCGTTGCCCCTAATTTGGCCGATTATCTCGTTGAATATGTTTATTATCTTCTCGCATTGTTCTGGATCCTTGGCGTTATATTCATTTAATCTCTCGATCTTTTCTTTAACCTCCGACAATGTGAGCTGGTATGTGTAGTTGAACAGCACATCAACCAATGAAGATATGGTTTTTCGCTTTGCCACAAACAAATAGATAGCTATGCCTGACGCTACGATTGTGAACAGATTGGACGTCAACGATAGCCACTCAACAAAGTATTCCAATCAGCTTCTCCTTATACTGGGGTAAGTGTTAACGGCGCGAATTGCTGCGCCTTGTTATGAATTTGAGCAATGGGGCATCCCATGAGCATCAAGCTTGCTATTCTTCCTCTTCGTCTGTGGTCTTACCACAGCTTGAGCATGTGTCTCCGAATGAACCATCATCATCTTGGTAGGCGACTATTCCAGAGTCTTCCTTGCCAGGATTCATCGACTCAAAGCATTCATCACAGAATAAATCTGTCGGGTAGTTTTCGCCCGATTTCTCTGAGCTTAAATCTCCCCATACTTGACATATTTTCATCGTCCATCCTCCTTCATCTCATGGGTTGAACTTCATTACTCTTGACGCCCGCCAGCACGCGCGGCTGTGTGGTGTAGGAGAAGCCGAAACGGAAAAGCCGTCGCCGTGCCTGCGATTGTTATCCGCTATCCGTACCGTCACTTGAAAGTCCAAAGGCGCACATTAATTACTCTATCAACCTCTTTAACAATAGCTCTTCATATGGAATTAGTCCTAATCGGCCCCAGTCCACGTTTTTTATCTTGCTTATGATAGCTTCTATTGAGTCGTCTTCAGAAATAAATCCTTCAAATTTTTTTGCTAGTGAGGTTGGAATATTATACTCAATTAATTCAGATAGATTTGGCGGCAAGAAACCGTGCTCAATTTGAGTGGCGTAATAATTATAGTTTCCAGAATTTTCTTTGAAAACATACTCTTGTAAAGAAGAGACTGTTATGAGTAACTTAGGCAACTTAAACTGAAACCACGTCCTTATTGTACTTAGTGCTATTGAAATTGCATCTTCTGGTGAATTTCCTTTGTTAATTAGCCGTGCAATAAACGCCCCTAAACTTTTAGACTGAAAATATAAGTTTGTATAAAACGTTAATTGTTTGGATGACCAAACTCTGCCCTTTGTATCTGTATTTCTTAATAAATGTGTCCAAGCTAAATCAATCACTGTCGCAAGCTGTTCATATTTGGGATAGCCTGTCCAGCATAGCAAGCCTCTTAAACTTTCTTCATTTGCTAAAATCGCCTCTACTAAAGATATTTGTCCATCTATTGGCATGCCTGAATTTTGCTTAACAAGAGTCATCAACCCTAGATCAACTTCATCATATTTTTTAATTTGATTTTTAGAATCCTGAGTAAGATCAGCTTGATTCATATACATTAAAATATCATCAGGAGCATTTTTTTGAGAGATTATTGGTACATCAACATTAAAACTAAGCTGATCAGGCTCCTTCTCCATTTTGTACACATTGCCTACAAAGTGCTTTCGCATTCTTCCGGCTCGACCAGCAATATTTTTGAAATCAAAGAAGTCTATTTTTTTTGGGCCTTTTTTCCTATGATAAAGAATGACATTTTTTGCACTCGTATTTACTCCCTCTATAAGGGTCGCGGTACAAAAAAGGAACTGAATATCACCATTATTAAAAAGATCAACCAACGTACTACCAAGGTGTCTCGGCATCTCCCCATGATGAACGCCAATTGATTGCAAAAGAAAATCATTGAATGACCATGAGTCATGAATGTTGATTCTACACCACTCTACAACGTGAGAATTTTGTTCAGATGGATAGCTTAAAGCTTGGTTCAATAGAAATTTTATGAAGTCCGAAGCAAGTTCTTTTGTTTTGTCTGGAGAAGAGCAATATATTAATGTTGGCTCATCTAGGCCAACTAGAAGATTATATAGATCCATCTTCTTTTTATCTTCTTCATTTTTTCTATATTCACCAACATAGTGTTCATTTACAGCTACAGTCGCAAAATCGGTTTTAACCCATTCAAAATTAAGATTACTTTTAAATTCATCTTCAAGATCAGTTACAACAGGTCCAAGTAAATAATAGTTTTTTGTGAGTTGAAGAAGTTTGTAAAACGCTTGATTTAGCACAATTGCTCTATCATCGTCACGAGTGATGCTTAGTTTATAGAACTCATCAATTGCAAAAAAATCAATACTAGGGAAGTCATTGAATTCAAGAACACGCTCGGCGGTGAAAAGAAAAATATTGCCTCCTTCGTGATTTGCCTCCTGCCGTGTGGACACAATTAGTTTATAGTCCTTATATTTACTTAACGATTTTCTTGTCTCATCAAGTAAAGCCAAAGTTGGCTGAATAATTATAATATTTCTATATCTATGGCTGGATACTAATTCATGTATAAGCAGGGTTTTCCCATAGCTGGTAGGAGCGCTCAAAACAACACTTTTAGATTGCTCTAAAATTTCCGAAATCTGCTGTTGTGAACTATGAAGATATACGTCTTCAATATATCTTGATTTATGATACTCCTTGCGGAGAGCTGAAATTTCATTATCTACATCACCCAAATAAGGATATAGACCGGCACATTCAATCAGATCGTTTAACATAGGCTTTACGCCTATGTGAAATGTGCTGCTTGCATCGATTGATCTAATAAGTAAATCCCGTCCTTTTGTTTCAAAATCCTCACTGCCAAGCAAGCTAGAACAAGCATCACAAATAAAATATGACTTTTCAAAGTCAAGATTTTCGCAATTGAGATAATTAGCCGCCTCTAGGTATAATTCTTCCATACTAAATCCCCTGCATGTTCTTCAATCTGTTATCTAATGCGGCATTTAATTCTGATTTATCAGGTACAGGCAACAACATTAAAACTATTTCGACATTTGTATCGATTAACTTATCTGAAAATATCGAATTCAAACTATATATTTCGGTTGAGAAGTCATCGATATATTGTTGAGTGGCCTCGGCATGATTTTGGTATAAGCTACTGCTGTATGTGCATACCATTGGTATCACAATGCTAGAAAATATATTTTCTAACTTTTGCTCTTTGGCCATCAAATCTCGCCAGTACTGAATATCTGGCGTATCTTCAGGTATTTTTCTTTTTAATAAACTAAACTCTCTCTTAAGAAAGTCAGCATTAACATGATTGGACACATCTTTAGCTAACTCTTTAACACCTTCTTTTCCATCAGCATATAGTTTCGACTCTCCCAGCCATAGCTTTTTGCCATCGCCACCAACCGTGATGTGGACTCCATCGAATCCATGAACTACTGAATTCTCAGAATCTTTGAAGTATATTTTTGAGATTAGAGGTATGGTGTTGTGAAAATCCCTTAATAACAAATGCAATATAAGCTCACCAAATTCGCCTCGCTTATGATATTTTTCAGTTGTATATACTGTTGCAGCAGCTTCCCTTAGTTTCTCAACTACCAATTCAATTGGGATTGACTTTCCTTCATGGTAACCAAGCGCAAATTCAGGAATAACTTTTGTTAGTACGTCAACTAAGGGCTCAAAACGAAATTGATTTTGATCAAAACCAGCACAATATGCTTTTAGACTCGCATCAGAAATACGCTGTTCCAGCACGAGGTGAGAGTTAAAAGGTGCCACCATTACTATAAATCCCTGTTTTTATATTGTGTCTGCTTTGGGTCGAAAGTGAAATTACTCCACACTGTATAACGCCCACATAAAAGGCGAGCGTTAGCGTGCCCAGCACACGTTTTTTGTGGGCGATTTTTAATGTGTTTGTTATGCAGATTTAGCATTTTTTTGTACTCTTGAGCTTATTCTGCCGATAAGTGACTTCATGTTTGCAAGAGATTCATTCATATAATTTCTATCCATAATAAGCTTCTGGCCTTCACTTCCGCGTGCGAAATCGACAGCTTTCTTAATATATATCCGGTTGATCAAGCTTGAGTTATGCACTAAAAGATCTCTGGATGCCTTGATTTCTATCCAGGAAGATTTCAGGTCTTCTTCAAGCTCAATATCGAGAACGATTTCCATATACTGAAATTGAAGAGTCGGTGCAGCGTAAAATAGAGATATTAGTTCCTTTTCAATGAGTGACTCGATAAGCTCTGAACGTGAAGGCCTGTCTATAACCTCGTTTACATCTATTTTTTTAATATGATCTACACCTTGAATTCTGGTTTTCAACTTTTTCTCGTCAAACCTCAATGCTAACGAAAGCACTTCGTTTAAAAATGCCTCAACCTGCGCAACCAGATAGGAAAATATTGATTTGTGAAGCTCATGCTCTTTTGCATTTTGAACAATCTTGGCAACTTGCTCCTTTGTTCGATTAACCTTCTTTTCTGGTTTCTTCGATGGAACAGGGAATTTTTTCGCTGTTAGTAAGGCTTCATCACCCAGTGCACCTTCGAGTGCCTCAATGGCTAGCGAACTCCAAATGAATACGTCATTGATGCTCTGTTGGTATTTAGTTCGTAGTGCACCTACTGATTTATGGTATTCGGATTTAGTCACTTGAATACGTCCCTTTCAGCATAACATTTGAATACTATGCACACGTGGTGTATTGACAACAAAGAAAGGCGTGCGGGGTCGATGAATACTGAAGATTTCATGATCGGCTCCCTGTGTTCGTACGATACGATACGATACGTGCATGCTCATTTGTGTTCGCATGCTTGCCTATTATTTAATCGATAACGTAAACCATAAACTGCTTGACACAATTAGGCAAGTTGATAATGTGCTTTGGCTGAAGCAGATACACGGCCATTAAAAAGCCCGCACAAGGCGGGCTTTAACTTCTAAACGATTTATTTACGGCAAACAGCTTATTCCTGATAAGCCGATAACGGTGGGCAGCTGCAAACTAAGTTGCGGTCGCCGTAAACATCATCAATGCGGTTTACGCTTGGCCAGAACTTGTGGTCGCGCAGCCATGTTTTCGGGAAGCATGCTTCTTCACGAGTGTATGGGTGCTGCCAATCACCTGTTACATCAGCCAAGGTGTGCGGTGCATTCACTAGCGGGTTGTTATCCGCTGGCCATTCGCCCGCAGCTACCTTATCAATCTCAGCTTTAATCGCGAGCATGGCATCGCAGAAGCGGTCCATTTCTGCTTTTGATTCTGATTCCGTAGGCTCAATCATTAGCGTACCCGCTACTGGGAAGCTCATGGTTGGCGAGTGGAACCCGAAATCTTGCAGGCGCTTAGCAATATCAATTTCCGCAATACCGGTTTCTTCTTTCAGCGGGCGTAAATCGATAATACATTCGTGCGCTACACGGTCGTTTCGGCCAGTGAACAAGATTGGGAAGTGTTCACCTAAGCGTTTGGCCATATAGTTGGCGTTCAAAATCGCTACTTCCGAAGCTTTACGCAAGCCGGCGCTGCCCATCATGGCGATATACATCCACGAGATAGGCAAAATGCTGGCACTGCCATAAGGTGCAGCAGAAACCGCGCCATTGCCTTTCGCTAAACCGTTGCCATCGCTTAATACGTGGCCCGGTAAAAACGGAGCTAAGTGGCTTTTCACACCGATAGGGCCCATGCCAGGTCCGCCGCCGCCATGCGGAATACAGAAGGTTTTATGCAAGTTTAAGTGAGAAACATCTGAGCCGATGTAACCTGGTGATGTAACCCCTACTTGCGCGTTCATGTTGGCACCATCCATGTAAACTTGGCCGCCAAACTCATGCACGATATCGCAAATCTCGCGAATACCTTCTTCGTATACGCCGTGCGTAGAAGGATAGGTAACCATGGCACAGCTCAGGTTATCCGCTACTTCTGAGGCCTTCGCGCGTAAATCGGCGATATCCACGTTGCCTTTTTTATCGCACGCAACAACCACTACTTTCATGCTCGCCATTTGTGCTGAAGCCGGATTGGTACCGTGTGCTGATTCTGGAATCAAGCATACGTTGCGGTGCGCTTCACCACGGCTTGCATGATAGCGTTGAATCGCTAATAAACCGGCGTATTCACCTTGTGCGCCCGAGTTTGGTTGCATCGAAAGGTTATCGTAGCCAGTGATATCAATTAACCAATCAGAAAGGGTTTCCAGCATTTCTGCATAGCCCTGCGCCTGATCTAATGGGCAGAACGGATGCAAACCACCAAATTCTGGCCATGTAATTGGGATCATTTCAGCGGTAGCATTCAACTTCATGGTGCACGAGCCCAATGAAATCATGCTGTGATTCAAGGCTAAATCTTTGCCTTCAAGCTGACGAATATAACGCAGCATTTCAGTTTCAGAGTGATACTGGTTAAATACTTCGTGGGTTAGGAACTTGCTTTCGCGCTTGAGGTTCGCCGGAATAGACGCGCCTTTATCAGCGCAATCTGCATCTAGGTTATCCACATCTAAGCCGTGGCCTTCGCCCAAAATCACATTGAACAAGGTATCGATATCTGCACGGTTTTTCGCTTCATCTAAGCTAATACCAAGGAAACCTGGGCGATCGGTGCGGAAGTTCACTTCTGCCGCTGTTGCGCGCTCTAAAATAGCGTTGCGCACATCACCGCTAGCTTTAATAGTAATGGTATCGAACCAAGTAGAATTAACTGGCGTGAAGCCCTTCTCAGTTAAGCCTGCCGCTAGAATATCGGTTAAGCGGTGAATGCGGCCAGCAATGTTTTTCAAGCCTTCAGGGCCATGATAAACCGCATAGAACGATGCGATGTTGGCTAACAACACCTGCGCGGTACAAATATTCGACGTCGCTTTCTCGCGGCGAATATGTTGTTCACGGGTTTGCATAGCCATACGCAGAGCTGTTTTACCGCGTGAATCTTTTGATACACCGATAATACGGCCAGGCAACGCACGTTTGAATTTTTCACGGGTTGCAAAGAATGCCGCGTGTGGACCACCGTAGCCCATTGGCACACCAAAGCGTTGCGCCGAACCGAACACCATATCCGCGCCCATTTCACCCGGTGATTTACAAGCAACTAAGCTCATTAAATCAGTAGCTACTGCCACTAAACCTTTGTTGGCTTGAACCGCTGCAATTACGTCGGTTAAATCGAGAAGCTCACCATTTTCGGCTGGGCTTTGTAGTAACGCACCAAACACATCGTAATTTGCCGCTTCATGCCACGCGCCTTGCACGATTTCGAAGCCGAACATTTCTGCCCGTGCTTTTACTACATCAACGGTTTGTGGAAACACGTTATCGGCAATAAAGAATACGTTCGATTTTGATTTGCTCACGCGCTGCGCCATCGCCATCGCTTCTGCCGCTGCAGTGGCTTCATCTAACAATGATGCGCTGGCCATTTCCATACCAGTTAAATCAATGGTTACCTGTTGGAAATTCAAAATTGCCTGTAAACGGCCTTGCGCAATTTCTGGCTGATAAGGCGTATAAGCAGTGTACCAACCCGGATTTTCTAAAACGTTGCGCAGAATCACATTTGGCAACAAAGTATCGTAGTAACCCATACCAATGTAGCTAGAAAACACTTTGTTTTTCTTTGCTATTTTACGCAGGCGTGCAAGCGCATCGCGCTCTGTCATGGCGCCGCCTACTTGCAAAAATGGTTCGCGCAAAATCGAGCCTGGCACGGTTTGTGCTGTCATATCTTCAAGGCTTTTGGCCCCTACAAGCGCCAGCATATCTTGCTGTTCTTGGGCATCTGGGCCGATGTGGCGGGATACAAATTCTTCGTGATTTTCTAGCTGGGTTAGCGTTTTACTGCTCATTTGCCTGATCCTGGTTTACTGTAATTATCGCTACAGTGTTTAAGAAATTACGGGCGTTCATACCTAAATTTTCTTTACTTTCGTTCGCGTTAAAACGCGCAAACATGCGCAGCACTTAATGATTTAACGCGCGAAAGTAAGAAGAAAGCCCCGGCAATCTGCCAGGGCTCTTCGTGCTTTAATGCTTATTCTTCTTCAATTGAAGCAGCGTAGCTTTCCGCATCAAGCAAGCTTTCTAATTCGCTTTCATCGTCGGCTTTAATCTTAAATAACCAACCATCACCGTAAGGGTCGCTGTTTACCAATTCTGGAGAATCTTCCAATTCTTCATTTACCGATAAAATTTCACCCGCGATAGGCGCATAAATATCAGAAGCGGCCTTTACCGATTCAGCAACTGCTACATCATCGCCAGCAGCAACGTTATCGCCTACTTCAGGCAGTTCTACAAAAACCATATCGCCCAATAATTCTTGAGCGTGCTCACTAATACCTACGGTGTACACGCCATCGCCTTCACTGCGAATCCATTCGTGTGAGGATGCATACTTTAATTCGTTTGGTACATTGCTCATGATTTAACCCTTACCTAAGCCTTTACAGGCACTGTGTTGTTATTAATTGAATCAATTTTAGAACGCTTGCCAACCGAATGGTTAGCTAACCGCTTTGCCGTTGCGAACGAAAGACGGCTTCACAACTTTTACTGTAACTAATTTTTTGCGCATTTCCACCTGAGCGGTTTCGCCAACAGGTTGTGGCACTCGAGCCATCGCTACACTGTAACCTAAAGTTGGCGAGAAAGTACCTGAAGTAATAACGCCTTCACCACCTTCCACAATTACTTTTAAGCCACCGCGGAGCACGCCTTTTTCTTCCATAACCAAACCAACTAACTTCTCGGTTCCTGCAGCTTTTTGTGCTTCTAATGCGGCACGGCCAACAAAATCCCGATCGCTTGGTTCAAACGCTACCGACCAAGCCATGTTAGCGGCTAATGGCGATACGGTTTCATCCATATCTTGGCCATATAAATTCATACCGGCTTCTAAGCGCAACGTATCACGCGCACCCAAACCACATGGTTTAACGCCAGCAGCGATTAATTTATCCCACACGGCACCTACAGTATCATTTGGAATAATAATTTCGTAGCCAGCCTCACCGGTGTAGCCAGTAGTTGCTACAAACAAATCGTCTAGTTGGATACCCACGAAAGGCTTAAGCTCACTCACTTGCGCGTGTTGCTCAGCGTTCATTAATACTGCAACTTTCTCTTTCGCTGCTGGGCCTTGTACCGCGATCATGGCAAATTCTGTGCGCTCAGTGATGGCAACATCAAACTCACCGCTTTGTGTTTCTAACCACGCCATATCTTTATCGCGTGTGGCTGAGTTAACAACCAAACGGTAAGAATCTTCGTTGAAGAAATACACGATCAAATCATCGATTACACCGCCGTCGTTATTCAACATAGCGCTGTAAAGTGCTTTACCTGGAGTTTGCAGTTTTGCCACATCGTTCGCTAACAGGTGGCGTAGGTAAGGTTTCGCATCACGGCCGGTAACATCCACTATAGTCATGTGGGATACATCGAACATGCCAACATCGCGGCGCACTGCATGGTGTTCTTCAATTTGAGAACCGTAATTCAACGGCATATCCCAACCATGAAAATCAACCATTTTCGCGCCAGCAGCCAAATGATTCGGGTAAAGCGGAGTACGTTTCGTCGCAGTTAATGCCATAAGTTGCGCTCACTTCTCTGTAGTTTTTTTGTGCAATCAGAATGGGCATCATTATAGAAGCCAAGTGCCTTTGCAACAAATTAAAAACCACAATAACAGTATTTATAAAATTTATACTTCGTACGCTAAAATTGATATTATTAATAGCAACAATCACTTTGACGATATTTGAAGCGCCATATACACGCGCCAAGTACACGCATCAAATACGCGATTAACTGCCTGAGTACGCCAAAATGAATAGCTTATCGTTAGAAAGCCTACGCTCGTTTATTACGGTTACCGATTTGCAAAGCTACACCCAAGCCGGTGAACGGCTGGGCCGCTCGCAACCGGCCATCAGTTTGCAAATAAAACGCCTCGAAGAGCGCATTGATCACGCCGTGTTCGAGCGCCAGGGTAACAAACTAAAACTGACGCCCGCGGGCCAAGATCTTTACCAAGGTGCCCGGCAGTTGCTAGCGATGCATGATCAACTGCTTGCGCGTTTTGCGAAAGCGCCAATATCTGGCCAGGTGCGCCTAGGTATTCCAAGTGAGTTTGCCACGGCATTGTTGCCACGCATACTTGGCCAATTCGCCAGTAGCTACCCGCAAATAACACTTGAGGTTACTTCTGCGCTCAGCCGCGAACTGCGTTTGGGCGCCAGCCGAGGGCAATTCGATATTATTCTCACGGTTGCGGAGCAAGCTCCGGAAGATTCGGTAAAGGTTAAAGAAGATGAATTAGTTTGGGTTGCCGGCCGCCCTGATTTTCAATGGCAAGGTGCGGTGCCCTTAGTATTAGCCGCCGAGGGCTGCATTTATCGCCGCCGCGCACTACAAACGCTAAAAAGTGGTAATAGTGCCTGCCGAATTGCCTACACCAATAGCGATTTAACGGGTATTAGTAGCGCACTGAAAAGCGATTTAGGTATCACCGTGCTCGCCCGCAGCTCGTTACCGAATGATTTGATAGAAATGAAAGGTGCCGAGCTATTGCCACAATTGCCACCTCTCGGCACGGTAGGTATTTATTTAGAGCGCCACGGCTCTCGAAAAAACGATGCGGCAGAGCATCTATTGGAATACCTGCACGAGTATTTAAACCCTGCCTAAATTATTTTTTTGCTAACCCAGTTCATTCGCTTGGCGAAGAAAGAAATCTTTTACCGGGTTGGTTTGATTTACCAAGCTTAACCCAACCGAACGCGCGGCTTTTAACACCGGGTTAGTGCCGGTAAATAGCTGGTGGAAACCTTCCATCGTGGCGATATGCCGAACCGCGGCGGCTTTCCGTGCGCGCTCATAACCGCGCAACGCCCGGCTTAGTTCATGGTTATCCCACTGCCCGTTTAACGTACCCAAGGCATTGAGTTTATTCGCGAGGTGAAACGCATCGCCAAAACCCAAATTTGCCCCTTGGCCTGCTAACGGATGAATCGTGTGCGCAGCATCGCCCACTAACACCTGGCGGCCATGCACCCATTCTTGGGCATATTGCATCACGAGCGGAAAGCTCATGCGCTCACTTACCGGTTTTAATAAGCCAATACAGTTGTTGCTCGCCACTGTGAGTTGCTGGCTGAATGCTTCTTCGGGCATTCCGCACAGTTCTTGGGCTTCTGTGCTTGGCAAACTCCACACAATTGAACACTGGTGCGGATTCGCCATCGGCAGCAACGCGAGTGGCCCACCGGCAAGAAACACTTGCCGAGCGATACCTTCATGCGGTTCGCTTGATTCAACGGTTGCTACTAGGCCTTGTTGTTCATAATCGCGATGGATAACCGGTGTGCCGACATGCTCGCGCAATTGCGAACGAGCACCATCAGCGGCTACCAACAGCTGCGCCAAAATTACGTTGCCGTTATCCAGCTCAACGCTAACATCGTTTTCGTGATACTCAGGCTTCGCAATGCCCACGCCCGATACCAATTCCACGCCCACGTTTTTCGCCTGTTGCCAAAGCGCCGCTACCAACACTTGGTTCTCGAGGATGGTGCCTAAGGAAACAAGATCAGCTTGCGCCGCAGTAAACTCAATCTTGCCAAAACTATCATGCTCCCAAACCGACATGCCTTGATAAGGCGCAATTCGTTCCTGCGGTAATCGTTCCCACGCGCCGAGCTCGGTGAGCCATTGTTGTGCTCCGGAATTAATAGCACTTACTCGCAACGTTGGCTGCTCCGGCATTGTTTCCGGATGTTCATTGCGCTCAACCACCACCACACGGCGCCCAGCTTTAGCTAACGAAATAGCGAGCGCCAAGCCAACCATTCCGCCGCCAACAATTAAAACCTGAGTGCGTTGTAATGCCATGAGAACTCCAAAAAATTGCGATGCCTAGATTACGATGCCTAAATTCTGGTGCGTAGATACAGTGTAGAGCGTATTACCATAATGAGCGAAAGCCCATCGCCTTCCGCATCAGTGGCTTTTTCAATACCGAGCAGGCTCTGAGTGCATACAAACCTTTACTACGTATATTCCGCCATAGTGGTTCTTGATTGGAAAACACCGCTACTAAACCATGGGTTAAGCCAACAATTTCAGCGTAATCTCGTTTCCGTAAGGCTTGGTAACGGTTCAGCCCTTCAATTCCGCCAAAATCACTCGCTGTTATATTGGTCGCCAAATCAAGAATATCGCGCACACCTAAGTTGTAACCCTGCCCCGCAACGGGGTGCAACGTATGGCAAGCGTTACCCAATACAACGGCGCGATAGCCAATAAAGCGCTCCGCCATTGCTAACTGCAGCGGAAACGTGGCTTGGTACTCTACTTCGGCAATCCGCCCAGGCGCTGCACCAAATATATTTTGCACCGCGCGAACTTGATCGGCGGCATTCGCGGCTTGTAATTGCTGAGCGTTTTCTTGATGCATACACCATACTAACGCCGCTTCGTGTTTGCCCTGTGGCAAAAGAGCGGCCGGGCCTTCCGCAGTAAAGCGTTCAAACGCCCAATTGTGATGCTGCTTCGCAAATCGCACTTTGGCAGCCACCGCTACTTGCGGGTAGGCTTCCTGTTGCATGGCAATACCAAGCTTAGTACGCGTTGGTGAATTCGAGCCTTCCGCTACAATCAATAATTTCGTGGCTATTTGCTCGCCGTTATTTAGGCCAAGCCTTAATGCGGTATCTTCAGCATTGATCGTGGTTATTTGCACACCTTCAAGATGGGCAAACGTCGCTTCTGTGCAGCGCTTCGATAATTCCTGCTGCAACGCGCCAGCCATAGCGACGTACCCAAGAGCCGGTAAATTTTCTTGGCTGGCATGCATAGTTGTTGTGCCGGGGCTATTGGCATCAGAAACATGAATGTGCTGAATTGCCGGGCTTTGCAATAGCTCGCCCTGCCACACACCATGTTCCGCCAATACTTGCTGTGTTCTTAAGGCCAAGGCTAACCCGCGCGGATCTTGTTTAGCCGGGCCTTGCTGTTGATCGAGCAATACAATTTCGGCACTGGGGAATTTTCGTTGTAATACTAACGCGGCTAAACAACCCGTTAAGCCGCCACCCGAAATAGCAATATCAACGTTGCGCCGCATGGCTTTGCTCCTGTTGACGGCGTGCTTGCGCCATCAACGCCTCAATTCCTTCAATACTTTTGGGAACACCCGCAGTTAAATTCTCGTGGCCTTGGGCTGTTATCAATAAATCATCTTCAATTCGCACGCCAATCCCCCGATACTGCTCAGGCACCGCCGTATTATCAGGCGCAAAATACAACCCTGGCTCCACCGTTAGCGCCATTCCTGCGGCAAGTTTTACCGGCTTATCATCTTTTTGATAGCGGCCAACATCGTGCACATCAAGGCCCAACCAGTGGCTCAAACCATGAATAAAGAATTGCCGGCAACTTAATTTATCAATGTGTTCACGCACCGAGCCGTGCAAAATCCCAAGTTTCACCAAGCCTGCCGTAAGCACCTCGATGCAGGCTTCCTGCGCTTTCACTATCGTTGAACCTGGCTGTAAATGTTCAAATGCGGCTGCTTGCGATGCTAAAACTAATTCATAAATTTCCCGCTGCGGCTTACTAAATTTACCGTTTACCGGAAATGTGCGGGTGATATCGCCAGCATAACCAGCGTATTCAGCGCCCGCATCGATCAAGATCAAATCACCATCGTTTAATACATCGGTATTTGCTGTGTAGTGCAAAATACAGGCGTTCGCACCACCGCCACAAATACTGCCATAGGCGACACCGCTGGCTCCGTGCATGGTGAATTCGTGCTGTAATTCTGCCGCCACCTGATATTCATGCACGCCCGGTTTTACAAACCCCAGAGCCCTGCGATGCCCTGCCACGCTGATTTCCGCAGCTTTGCGCATCAACGCCTGCTCTGCCGGGGATTTAATTAAGCGCTGCTGATGCAGTTGGGGGCGTGGATCATGTAAACGATCAGGCGCAACTTTACTGCGTTTTGGTGCATTTCGCAGTGTGGCTAATATTTCGCGTAACTGCTGTTCGAAACTTGGAAACTGCTCAAACGCCACATATAAATCACTATGACCATTAATTAACTCGGGTAACTGCAGATCTAAGGTACTGCTTTCATAACACGCGGAAACTCCGCTCAATAGCTGTGCCTGTTCCGTGCCTAGCCGGCGCCCGTGCCATACTTCTTCGTGCGGATCTTTCGGCAACACAAACAATATTTCACTGTCTTCGAGCTCAGGTGCAAGCACAAGCACCGCATCGGGCTCGTTGATGCCGGTTAGATAGAAAAAATCACTATCCTGACGAAACGGAAAATGAGTATCGCGGCTACGCACCACTTCACTCGCCGCAGGAAATACCGCAATACTTCCGGGCACCATGGATTTTATAAATGCCGCGCGGCGGGCCTGCAATTCAGATACAGCTATCATCATGGTCTCAATGCAACGTTGAATTACTTGGAACAGACGGAGCCGGCGTTGAGCCTAACTCGTTAAAACACATAATGGCGGTAATGCGCACGTATTCGCTTACTTCATAGTAGGCGCGTTCGTCATCTTCACCGGTTGCTACTTCAGAAGATAAGCGTGCAATTTCGGCTAAATCTTGAATCGCTTCTTTTAAATCGTCCGAAGCTTTCGCTAAATTCTGTTGATGAATGCCAAAGCCGACCAGAAAACACTGAGCCCATTCGGTGAGTGCAGTTAACCGATCGCTAAGTGGCTCATCGTCGCTTGGTAAAATCAGTTGGAAATCTAAATCATGGCTGGCTAAATCAACGATGGTTTGCTGCTGTAACACTTCTAGCGTGTTGATCATGCTATCGCTAAATTTCTGGCCTTCATTCGCAAGATCAGCCATAGCTGCAAGCCATTCGCGTTCTTTCGAGGGCGCACTACTTGCAATTAAACCGGTTAGCATTCCATGTACCTCGGCCGCGCTAAGTATAATATTCTCTTCCTGCAACTGCCGATTTAACTGTTCAAACGTTTGTGCTGAAGTTTCACTCATAAGGAATCCGCGTTTTCTGCTAAATATGTGCTTATGCTACCACTGCAATTACCTTGCAGCCAGAAAAGCTGTGTTAATCCCGTTGCAAGTTGCGAGCGGGATAGTTATGCTTCGCGCTATAGGAAATAGGCAATCGCTAAAACTTGGGTCAGAAGGAAACTCGCATGAGTGGTAATGTTGTGGACATCAAAATTCTCGATCGGAATTATCGAGTGATGTGCCCAGATGGGCAAGAAACAGCTTTGCGTGATGCGGCTCGCCAGCTTGATGAGCGCATGGTAGATACGCGCACATCAACCAAGCTTACGAATATGGAACAAATTGCCATTATGGCGGCGTTAAATTTGTGCCATGAATGGATTCAAGAAAAAGCAGCCGAAACGAAAAAGATTACCGCGCTAGAAGATAAAATTGGTTTATTGCAAGCCACTATCGAGAAAGCGATTGGGAATCCGAAAGCCGCAGCCGCTGAATTAAAATCCATCGATGCTGCCGCTAAGCCGGATTCAGAATAAACAACTAGTACAGCGTTCTCTGGGGTGTTTGCCAGCATGTGCATGTCCCTGAGCCGATACCGTTAGACCAGGGTCCTGTCGAGCTGCCAGTGCGCAAGCCCACCATGCAGTGGGAAGCCTGCGGTAGTTTGTTCAGCACCCGCCTTGAACCTTTGGGTTCAAGGGCTACCACGATGCAGCGGCACCTTGGAGAACACCCTATTCTTGCTCGTCGGCCTTCGCTTGCCGAACCATTTCCCGAACATTCGCCAACATTGCCTGCGCATCATAGAGCACACCATCACGCATGGTATATAAAACACCTTGGCTGCGAACCGCTTCATTTTCACTGTTCAGCATGTAGTGCCCAGTTCCGTATAGCACTTTAAAGTTACGCAACGGATTCTCTTTTACGATAACGAGATCAGCCTTTTTGCCCGGGATCACGCTGCCAATATCATCTTCCAAGCCTAACGCTTCGGCTCCTGAAAGGGTTGCCGCACGTATTACTTCTAACGGATTAAAGCCGGCTTCACGCAATAATTCGAGTTCTTGCACATAACCAAAACCATAAATTTTGTAAATATAGCCCGCATCGGAGCCGGTTGTTACGCGGCCGCCGTGGTTTTTAAAATCGTTCAAAAATGCCATCCACAACCGGTAATTTTCACGCCACGCAATTTCATCATCGGTGGTCCAATCGAACCAATATGAACCATGAGCATAACGGCTTGGGGTGAAGAAGCGTTCCAGTGTAGGTAAGGTGTAATCCGCGTGCCATTCAGCATTGCGTTGAGCACTGGCATTGCGGCTCGCTTCGTAAATGGTAAGGGTTGGGTTAATGGTAAAATCCATTTCTATTAATTTGTCGCGAACATAGTTCCAACGCTCGCTACCCGGTTTTGCGGCTTGCGCCCACAAGCGCCCGGCTTCACTGAAACGATCTTGCTCATTTTGATAATTGTAATCTGCTGAATAATCTTGAATTACCCGATCGGTGAACAATGCTTCCGGTAAGCCATACCAATGCTCCATACTGGTTAAGCCCATGGCTGCGGAATCGAGTACATTCGTGCGCACTACATTCAACTGCGCATGATGCATCATGGTACCAAGCCCTAATGCATTCGCCGTTTCAATAGCCGCCGCGATGACCCGTGGTGGCGCGCCAAAGAATTTTACGCCTTGCGCACCTTTCTCGGCCGCTTGCTCTACCCATGCCGTGGCTTGCTCGGCAGAAATAATCGGCTCACTCGAGCCCATACCAAATCCAGCGTAAGGAATAACGCGCGGAGCCACAATTTCATGCGCAGCGGCTTTTCGCGCTTGTTCTACCGTCCATTCTAAGCCCCGAAAGCTGCCCGGTTCGCGCACCGTAGTTATTCCGTGAGCTAACCATAATTGATAAACATATTCCGGCGGAATATTTGGCGCCGAACCACCTGTATGGCCATGCATATCCACAAAGCCCGGCAACACATAATGACCGCTAATATCTATTTCACGATCGCCTGGACGAGCTTCTGGCCGACCATTTTCGCGAATGGGCACACCCGGGTAACCCACAACATCAACACGCACTATTCTATCGCCCTCAATCACGATATCTACTGGCCCCACAGGCGGTGCACCTTCACCATTGACTAGGGTGCCACCCCGTAAAATAATGCGTTGAAAAGGCCCTTCGCTAACGCTATCGTTTGCGAACGCAACCGAAGTGTTCATGCTGAAAGCAACCACAACAAGCGTGCAGCTCATTGCAAAAACCGAAATAATCCGTGAAATGCTCATGGGTGTGCCTTGTATTTGAATGTTATATTGTGGTTATGATGAAGCTAGTTTCGCAAGCTACGGTGAAGCTGTAAAGCACCAGCCGATAACTGCACGCATAAATCAGCTCTATGGCATTTTCAGATCCGAGCGAAGATAACGTTAAAAGAGAGCCGCTGTGAGTAACCACTTCGAACACAAGCAAGCCACTCGAAACGAATTGCGCAAGTATTTTCGCCAACGCCGGAATGTTTTGAGTGCTGAACATAAACATAGCGCGAAAAAAGCACTGGCACAGCGCCTCATGCAATTTGTGAATGAACAGCCAAGTATTCAAACCGTAGCCGTTTATTTAAGTAACGACAGCGAGCCCGATTTACACGCGTTTATCGAAGCATTGTGGCAAGCGAATATCCGTGTTGCTTTACCCGTGATTCACCCCATTGTGGCCGGCCATTTACTATTCGTTCACTACACACCAACAACGCAAATGCATGAGAATCGATATGGCATAGCGGAGCCGAAGCTGGCGTGCCAACAGGTTATTCCCCTTTCGCAAATCAATTTGATGTGTATGCCGCTCGTGGCCTTCGATGCGCAAGGAAATCGCTTAGGAATGGGCGGAGGCTTTTATGATCGAACCTTGGCGCACTATCGCCAACAAGCATATCCAAACCTGCAACTCATGGGAATTGCCCACGATTGTCAGCAAGCGCCTTCCTTACCCACAGAAGCCTGGGATATTCCTTTAGCGCACGTTTTAACACCCAGCAAGCATTGGCAATTTGCCGCTACCGGAACTTTAAGCACTGACAGCTCAAGCGAATAGCCGTATAATATCTATCCATTCTCGTACGCCGTAAATATTTAACTCAACAGCAAGGATTCCGAGCAATGGCAGAGCCTACCAATCGCCAAGACCGTGCAAAAAAACAAGCCGCTGAAGCAGCCATTGAATTTATCCAGCCTGGCATGATAGTTGGTGTTGGCACGGGTTCAACCGTTAACTACTTTATTGACGCCCTTGCGAATATTAAGCAGGAAATTGAAGGCGCCGTAAGCAGTTCAGAAGCTTCAACCCAACGCTTAAAAGATCATGGCATTCCGGTTTATGATTTAAATGGCGTGGGCGCACTTCAGGTATACGTTGATGGTGCCGATGAAATTACTTCACAACTACACATGATTAAAGGCGGTGGCGCCGCACTTACCCGCGAAAAAATCGTAGCGGCGGTTGCCGAAACATTTATCTGTATTACTGATGATTCCAAGCAAGTTGAAATGCTCGGTGATTTCCCGCTTCCGGTTGAAGTGATTCCAATGGCGCGTTCTTACGTTGCGCGTGAAATTGTGAAACTAGGCGGCGATCCGGTTTATCGTGATGGCGTGGTAACGGATAACGGCAACGTTATTCTTGATGTTTATAATCTGCATATCGATAACCCTATAGAACTTGAGAACAAACTCAATCAAATTACAGGGGTAGTAACCAACGGCTTGTTTGCAGCACGCGGCGCGGATATTGCGCTGATAAGCAATGGCGATACGTTAACCACGTTACACAAAAATGAAACTCGCTGATAACTAATTTCTGAAAAAGGATTCAACATGGCACCCGTTTTATCGCTGGCGAAAAAGAAGATAAAGATTCTCTTGCTTGAAGGGGTGCATGAAAGCGCTATTACCTGTTTGCAGCAGCACAGTTACCATGAAATCGATTGCAAGCCTACAGCCATGAATGAGAATGAGTTGGCCGATATTATCGGCGAGTATCATTTTGTGGGCATTCGTTCGCGCACGCAATTAACTCGTAAGGTCCTTGCCAAAGCTGAAAAGTTAAATGCCATTGGTTGCTTTTGTATTGGTACCAATCAGGTAGATACCCAGGCGGCTCGTGAGCTCGGGATTCCAGTATTTAACGCACCGTTTTCCAATACCCGCAGTGTTGCCGAGCTGGTGCTTGCTGAAATGATCATGCTTTTGCGTAAAGTGCCGGAAAAAAGCGCGGCGTGCCATCAAGGTGGCTGGCTAAAATCAGCTACCGGCTCTCATGAAGCGCGCGGCAAAACGCTCGGTATCATTGGTTATGGCCATATTGGCACGCAGCTTGGCATTCTTGCCGAACAGTTGGGCATGCGTGTGGTGTTTCATGATATTGAAACCAAACTTTCTCTCGGCAATGCGCTACCTATGCCTTCACTCGCCGCGTTGTTGCAAACCAGTGACGTGGTGAGTTTGCATGTGCCTGAAACCGAACTTACGCAGAACCTAATCGCTGCGAGCGAGCTTGAACTCATGAAGCCGGGCGCATCGTTGATTAATGCTTCCCGCGGCCAGGTTGTTGATCTAGACGCGTTAGCAGGCGCGTTAAAAAGTGGCCACCTTGCCGGCGCTGCCATAGATGTTTTTCCAGTGGAGCCGAAAGGGAATAATGATACGTTCGTTTCCCCTTTACGCGGCTTACCCAATGTTATTTTAACGCCGCATATTGGTGGTTCCACCCAAGAAGCGCAAGAGAATATCGGCACTGAAGTGGCGCATAAGCTGATTAAATATTCGGATAATGGCTCTACCCTTTCGGCGGTAAACTTCCCGGAAGTAAGCTTGCCGGTGCACGAAAACAGCAGCCGCTTATTACACATTCACCGTAACCAACCGGGCGTGCTTACCCGCATCAACCAGATTTTCGCGGAGTTAGGCGTGAACATCTCCGGCCAGTATCTGCGAACCGATAGTGAACTGGGCTATGTGGTAATGGATGTGGATAGTGAGCAAGCTGATACGGCTTTAGAGCAACTAAAAGAAGTGGCTGGTACTATTCGTTGTCGGGTGCTGCATTAAGTTGGCTACTTGATAATATTTTTCGGCGCCGAAAAACAAAAAAACCAGTTCACGTTGAACTGGTTTTTTTATAACGAGCGGCACTAAAACTAGCGGCCGCGCACCGTGTTTTCCATCATCTCGGGTGAAATGTGGCGCACATCTTTCCCGCGAACAAAGTAAATAATGTATTCAGAAATATTTTGGCAACGATCACCAATGCGTTCTAACGAGCGGGCCGACCACATTACATCCATAATTTTTGGAATGCTGCGTGGATCTTCCATCATGTACGTCATTAACTGACGCGTAAGCGCTTCATACTGCCGATCCGCATTCGCATCCATTTGGTGTACGCTAAACGCCGCTTCTTCGTCCATGCGCGCAAATGCATCAAGCACATTGCGCAGCATCAACAGAACCTGCTGGCCTAAATTCTCTAGGCTTACCAATAAGTGCTCTTGGTCTTTATTAAACGACGCTTTGGCAACATGCGCCAAACGTTCAGCTTCATCACCAATGCGCTCTAAATCAGAAATCGTTTTGATAATTGCCAACACCAGCCGCAAATCGCTAGCAGTAGGCTGGCGCTTCGCAATAATTTGCCCACAAGCCGCATCAATGCGCATTTCCATGGCGTTTATCTTGCCATCGTTATCTAACACGCGATCCGCTAATTCAGTATCATTGGTTTGAATCGCCGTTAGCGCATCACTGAGCTGCTTTTCTACCAAGCCGCCCATTGTAAGTACTTGATTGCGCACATCACCAAGCTCTTCGTTGAACTTACCGGAAATATGCTTACCAACGTTAAATTTGTCCATTTTTCTGCCTCTACTTAGCTGCGCTATTAACCGTAACGGCCGGTAATATAATCTTCCGTTTGTTTCATACTAGGCGTAGTAAACAACGAGTTCGTATCCGTGTATTCAATCAATTTACCCATGTATAAGAACGCCGTTTGGTCTGATACACGCGCAGCTTGTTGCATGTTATGCGTTACAATCACTACGGTAAATTGCGATTTCAGCTCTGTAATCAACTCTTCAATTGTAAGTGTAGAAATCGGATCTAGCGCTGAAGTTGGTTCATCGAGTAACAGTACTTCTGGTTCAATGGCAATGGCGCGCGCAATAACCAAACGTTGCTGCTGACCACCGGATAAACTAAACGCACTTTCTTTTAATCGATCTTTTACTTCGTTCCATAACGCAGCGCCTTTCAGTGAACGCTCTACAACTTCATCAAGTGTACGGCGATCATTTACACCCATCAAACGCAAACCATAAACCACATTTTCATAAATCGATTTTGGGAACGGGTTCGGGCGCTGGAATACCATGCCTACTTTCCGGCGCAATGCGGCGACATCTACATTACGATCATAAATATTATCGCCATGCAGCAAAATTTCGCCATCAACCCGGCACGTATCAACCAAATCGTTCATCCGGTTGATGCAACGTAACAACGTTGATTTACCGCAACCTGAAGGCCCGATAAACGCAGTTACTCGGCCTTTAGGGATATCCATGTTAATGCCATCAAGTGCCTGCGTTTCGCCATAGTACAAATCCAAATCACGGATACTCAACGCTATCTCATCTTCAGATAAGGCATTTACATCAATTTTATCTAACTTATTCTCTGTATTTACAGTGATCATAGTCAATCCTATCGAAATTGAATTCGGCGGCTCAAGCTTAGTGCTCAAGCGCTCGGAATTTTTCACGTAAGCGGTTGCGCACGCCTATTGCCGTTAAGTTCAAACCTACGATTACAGTAATCAGTAAGAATGAGGTGGCATAAACAAGTGGCCGCGCCGCTTCAACGTTCGGGCTTTGGAAACCCACATCATAGATATGGAACCCAAGGTGCATAAATTTGCGATCTAGGTGTAAGAACGGGAAGTTTCCATCAACTGGCAATGCCGGCGCTGATTTCACTACACCCACCAGCATAAGTGGTGCTACTTCACCTGCCGCCCGCGCTACCGCTAAAATCAAGCCGGTCATGATCGCAGGCGATGCCATTGGCAAGATAATACGCCAAATGGTTTCCGCTTTCGTTGCACCCAGCGCCAGCGAGCCTTCGCGCACTGCACTTGGAATACGTGATAAACCTTCTTCGGTAGAAACAATTACTACCGGTAAGGTTAAAATCGCCAACGTTAGCGCCGACCAAAGCACCCCTGGCGTTCCAAACGTGGGGTTTGGTAGCGATTCCGGATAGAAGATCTGATCAAGCGTTCCACCCACCATGTAAACAAAGAAGCCTAAGCCGAACACACCATAAACAATCGAGGGCACACCTGCGAGGTTAATTACGGCGATACGAATAAGCTTAGTAATGGAGTTCTTGCCGGCATATTCATGCAAGTAAATAGCGGCTATCACACCAAACGGCGTAACAATCACCGACATCAACAACACCATAAACACGGTACCGAATATCGCCGGAAACACCCCACCCTCGGTATTGGATTCGCGCGGATCTTCCGTTAAGAACTTACCGATTTGCGAGAAGAAATATCCCCACTTCTGCAATATGTTCATATCGTTCGACCAAGTCGCGTCGAGCACCATGTTCATGCTCATGCGAACTTCTTCACCGCGCATATCAATCATGATTACGCCATCACGCTCACTTTCGGCGCGAACCGCAAACAATGTTTGTTCTACCTCGCGATATTCCGCACGCAACGCTTCTTCTTGCGCTTGAATCTCGGCTTCCGCAGCTTCGGTATAGCTATTATTTAACTCTAACCGCCGCCGATCTAAACGTAATTGCTCGAGTTCATAGTTAATTCGCGCAATCGGCCCTTTGGAAATCGATTCCGCTTCATTGCGAAGTTCCAAAGCACGTTCCATGCGCTTACGTAACTCAACTTTGATATCAGCACCGCCGGTTACTACCGATTCGCCATTCTCTAGCACATCGTGCAGATAACCATAAAAGTTACCATTGCGAGAACGTTCGAGTACCACCAAATCTTTCGGCGTTTCTAAGCGCACTACATTGGGCTCTAAAACCCAAGTAAAATCTAAAGGTACGAGTTCACGGTTACCAATTTTCACCAAATAGCGGGTAACAAATTCGCCATCAATTTGGCTAATATCAACACCCGCATCGGATAAACGCGTTACCGGAATTCGTTCACGCTCGTAGATTTCACCAATGATCGTTTGCCGCTCGGTATCACTGAAATGAAACTCATAAATATCCGCTGGCCAGAAAAAGCTTAAGCCGCGCCATGCAATTAAGGCAACAAGACCAAGCACCGCAATCAAGGCAACACTTACGCTGCCCGCTGTCATCCAAATCCAAGGAGAACCTGATTTAAACCAATTATTCATCATAGCGCCCCTTACAACGAACTGTATTTTTCACGTAAACGCTGGCGCACAAACTCGGCCACCGTATTAAACGCAAATGTGAATACAAACAACACAAACGCCGCGAGGAATAGAATTCGATAATGGGTACTGCCCACTTCCGATTCCGGCATTTCCACCGCAATGTTTGCAGATAAGGTGCGCATCCCTTCAAAGATATTCCAATCCATAATCGGCGTGTTACCTGTAGCCATTAGCACAATCATGGTTTCACCCACTGCACGGCCTAACCCCATCATTACCGCCGAGAAAATACCTGGGCTTGCGGTAAGCAAAATCACTCGCGTAAGTGTTTGCCATTCCGTAGCACCTAACGCTAAAGAGCCGCTCGATAGGTGTTTCGGAACACTAAATACCGCATCTTCAGCAATTGAGAATATGGTAGGGATTACGGCAAAGCCCATCGCTATGCCCACAATGAGAGCGTTGCGCTGATCGAAATCAATACCTAACGTGTTGGTGAGGTAGCCGCGCGTATCACCATCAAAGAACCAAAGCTCTAAGGTATCGCTCATAGCAAATGAGCCCCAGCCAATCAGCAATACTACTGGGATAAGTAACATAGCTGCACGGCCATCGGTTACCTTATTGCGAATATCATTCGGCAATAAATGCCAAAGAAACGCGGCCAGCAGAATAGAAATTGGCAGCAACAGCATGAAGGCTACGAACCCCGGCAGTTGATTCTCGATTAAAGGTGCCAACCAGAGGCCAGCTAAAAAGCCAAGAATTACGGTTGGTAGAGCTTCCATAATTTCGATGGTTGGTTTTACTACTTTGCGTAGTGCCGGTGTCATAAAATAGGCGGTATACACAGCTGCGGCCAAGCCAATTGGCACCGCAATCAGCATGGCATAAAACGCCGCTTTTATGGTACCGAACGAAATCGGCACTAATGAAAACTTCGGTTCAAAATTATCCGAGCCCGAGGTTGATTGCCAGGTGTAACCCGGCTCATCATAATTCTCGTACCAGATTTGCCCCCAAATACCGCTCCAGCTCACTTCCGGGTGCTCGTTATGCAATGTCATCACGTGCAACTCACCATCACTAATTGCAACCAAGTGATTTGCCCGTGGCCCAACAGCCGCTTGCTCTACCGATACACCGGCAGGGTTCCCTTTGAATAGCTCACGGTTTGATGTGGTGTGGAAAATACCCACTTCGCCAGTATCCGCTACCGCATAGAAACTGCGGCGATACTGTTCTGGCACGATATCAACAACTGCAGCGCCTAAATTGAAGCTACGAATAGGCTGAAATTGGCGTTCACCTTCGCCGCTTACTTCGAACCACTGGCTAATGTAACCAGAATCATGGCCAATCATTAATGAGCTTTCACCCGCAAGCAAGGCTAGCGAGGTAATAGCACCACGGGTGCCATCTGTTGAAATAATTTGGCTTTCGGTAATATTGTTCATATCTTGCAAGTTAAAGATGTGAACCCGTTGATCACCACTGCCATTAACCTGCACCATTAACTGCCGCAAATTCGGAGTAAGTAATAACTCACCTACTTCACCGCGCACCGGAATTTCTGCTCGTTGGCTGCTCCAGGTGAAACGCCGGGTCATCATGTTTTGGCGACCAGTAACACGGCTCACCACCAGGCGTTTATCTTCTGTAACTGCCGCGAACATCATACTTTCGCCATCGCGCTCAAACGCCAACCGCTCAATACTTGCCCCTTCACTATCGACAACCATTGGCTCGCTGCCATACGGCTTGGTTAACGAAGGTTCGATAGAGCGAATATCATTTGGGTAGGTAATCTGAAACTCGGGCCGAACAACTAGGGCAGACCCATTTGTATAACCTACTGCATAATCACCAGTAGCTTGGCTAGCCCGCGCAATTGCCGAAAGGCCAACTTCAGGGCTTGTTCCATGAATGACACTTGTTTCTAATAAAATTTCGCCAGCATTTCGTTTTACCGCGGAATCAGCATCGCGATCGTTATCAAGAGTGCGCAAATGAAAGAATACAAAGCGCCCGTCAGCTGTTACTCGGTATCCTACTTCGGCACGTGCTTCCATTCCAAGCATGATCGTTTCTGCATTCCCACCAGGAATTGCATAACGCTCACCCTCATCAATGGAGGCCGGTTTAAAAATCGGCAGCACCACGTAGAGCAAATAGAAAAAGATAAGTAGGAGCGCGATTAAAACCAAACCGCCGCCAAGGGTTACCCCAAAGCGAGCGGCACGGTCTTTAATTAGGCGCGTCCGACCAGCAGAAAACTGCGATGAGGTCTTCGACATTGCCATATCTAAATTAACCTTAATTTACTTGTTAACTTATTCTTCCCACAAACCTAGGGCACGCAAATCTTCTTCTGCAACTGCGGCAGGAAGCGGTACGTAACCATCGTTGTTTACAATTTTCTGGCCTTCATAAGATAGCATCAGTTTCACAAACTCAGCAGTTACCGGATCCAATGGACGATTCGGATGCTTGTTCACATAAACATATAAGAAGCGCGATAATGGATACTCACCGCTACCCGCTGTTTCAGCATTTACTTCAACGTAATCAGTACTGTTACCCCAAGCTAGTGGCAACGCGCGAACGCCTGATGTTAAGTAACCAATGCCTGAGTAACCAATTGCGTTCGTAGACGTTGAGATAGATTGCACTACTGAGGCAGAACCCGGTTGCTCGTTCACGCCATTTTTAAAATCGCCGCTGCAAAGCGCGGTATCTTTAAAATAACCATAGGTGCCTGATACTGAGTTGCGGCCATATAATTGGATATCACGCGTAACCCAGTTGCCGGTTAAACCTAAATCACCCCAACGATTTACATCAGAGTTAGCACCACAACGGCGAGTTGACGAGAAAATCGCATCCACTTGCTCGATGTTTAGCCCTTCAAGAGGATTATCTTTATGAACGAAAACGGCAAGCGCATCGATAGCAACGCGAATTTGCGTAGGTGGATAGCCATTGCGGCGTTCAAATGCTTCGATTTCACGAGGGCGCATGGCACGGCTCATAGGTGCCATATTTGATGTACCTTCCGCAAGCGCTGGTGGCGCAGTTGAAGAACCTGCAGCTTGCACTTGTAAGGTTACATTTGGATACGAGCGCTGGAATTCTTCTGTCCAGTACGTCATCAGGTTAGCAAGTGTATCCGAACCCACAGAAGAAACTGTGCCGGAAATACCACTAACACTCTTATACGGTTTTAAGTTTTCATCCACTTCAGCGTTCGCTGTACCTGCAATCAACACCGCAGCTGCGGCAACACTAAGCATCGTTTTAAATTTCATGGCCATCTCCGATGGGTTATTGAATTAACGATTATAGTTTATGGCTCAAATGTGACAGCATTGTGACAATTATGACAATTTTAATTCACGCCGTAAGAGGTGCAATAAAATCATTTAATTTCAGGATGTTGGAGAGCTTACTAATTCAGGTGGAATGCGAAAATAAAATTTACTACCCACACCCACCGTGCTCTCAACTTGTAACTTAGAACGATGATGTTCGAGTGCATGTTTCACTATAGATAACCCTAGCCCAGTTCCACCCGAAGCGCTATTTCGATCTTTCTCAACGCGATAAAAACGTTCGGTTAGCCGCGGAATATGCTCCAACGGAATACCAGGGCCTGAATCTATAACCGAAAACTCGGCAAAATCACGAACGAGCTGCCAGCTAACCTTAATATTGCTGCCTTCGGGGCTGTATTTAATCGCGTTGGTCAATAAGTTCATCCCGGCGCTACGTAGCTTATCCTCACTGCCCCACACCGATAAATCAGGCGTAATAGCGACATCAAGGTGCAAGCGTTTTTCCTGCATAACTGGCCCCAGTTCAGCAATGATATCGTTGAGCAAACGGCTCATTGGCACTCGTTTACTAAAGTTATCTTGGGTTTGCACTTCCATGCGTGATAACTCAAGCAACTGGTTTACCATTTTTTGCATACGCTGGGTTTGCCCCTGCATATCGTGAACTGCTTTCTCCATCATTTGTGGCGGCAGGCTTTCGCCATCTTCCAGCATTTCAAGATAGCCATTCATTACAGTTAACGGTGTTTTTAGTTCATGGGAAACGTTAGCAACAAAATCTTTGCGCATACGTTCAAGCTTGCGAAGCTGAGTAACATCGCGCGCGATCACTAATAGTTGCGTGCCTGAGTAGGGCATAATCCGCAGCTCTAGCTCACGTTGATCACCTGTCGGTGAAATCAGCGTAATCGCTTCGCGAAAATCGCCTTTTTCGAAATATTTGTTAAAACGAGGGTAGCGAATGAGGTTTGTAATGCGAATATTTTTGTCGGCGGGCCAGCGAATACCAAAGTAGATTTGCGCAAGTTTATTGGTCCACTCTAAACTACCATCCGCGCTTAGCACCATACCCGCATCAGGGATTGCTTCCGCAGCTTGGCGGAAACGTTGTAAAAGCACCGATAACTGCCGGCGCTTAAATTGTGCTCTACGCAGAGTACCGTAGATGCCATCGTAGATATCGCTCCAAGCACCCGGTGCTCTGGGTGGTAGCGTTGTTCTACTTTGCCATAACCAACGATTAAGACGTTGAAAAAAGAAGAAATTCCAAGCCACTGAACATGCCAGGCCAACCGCAAGTGCTAGCCACAGCTGTTCAAACACCCAGCCAACAACGAAGAATGGCAGCAGCCATAACAACAGCCGTTTGGCTAAGCGATATAAGTTATAGTGACGTTCCATTACCGCGTAGAGAACCGATAGCCCACACCACGCACCGTTTGTACCAAACGATCATGCCCGTGATTAGAAATGGCTTTACGTAACCGCCGGATATGCACATCAACTGTGCGATCTTCAACATACACATTAGTTCCCCATACATGGTCCAACAATTGTTCGCGGCTATATACGCGCTCAGGATGTGTCATAAAGAAGTGCAATAAACGAAATTCAGTAGGACCCATATCAAGCGATTCGCCATTAGCTGAAATGCGATGCGATACTGGATCTAATATTAAGCCATCGATATCAAGCAACTCATCAAGGCTCGTTGGATTGACTCTACGAAATACTGCGCGCATGCGGGCAATGAGTTCTTTGGGTGAAAAAGGCTTGGTCATGTAATCGTCTGCCCCAACCTCAAGCCCTTTGATTTTATCTTCTTCCTCGCCACGCGCGGTAAGCATAATAATCGGGATATGGCGCAGATGCTCCGTGGTTTTAATTTTCCGAGCAAACTGAATACCACTGCCACCTGGCAACATCCAATCAAGCAAAATCATATCAGGGTAAGGTTCTACAATTAACTCTAAACCTTGCTGATAATCTGCCGCTTGTAACGGCTGGTAACCATGCTGTTCCAGAACAAACGCGAGCATCTCGCGAATTGGCGCTTCGTCTTCGATAATCAGTACTTTGCTTGGCATAAGGCTCCACCTATCCACTTGTCAGTGTTGCTATTATGAGAACCATCTATGACATTTTTATGACGAATAAACATTTTTCTAACGATATGACACATTTAAGTAGTAACGCCACCCTAAAGATTACTAATTAAAAGCTCCACAATACGCCCACAGAAACAGCAAATGGATCATTGCCCGGTATAATCGTAAGCGTTTTACCATGGCCACCCCCTGATACGTTCGCCGTGGCGAATTGAGCGTTATCAGTGTGCGATGCTGTGGCGTATAAGGTAACCGCATCATTTACTTTACGGTTAACACCAAAGGTAACCATGGTGGCATCAAGATCATCGGTTACACTTGCCGTACGGTAAAACACTTGGGCTCGCAAACTATATTCAGCATTTAGTGCGTAAGCGCCTGTTATTCCGAACGCTTCTTGCGATCCTATTCCTTGCAAACCACTCGCACGTTGATAAAACACCGCATTCGTCCAGGCACCTTGCTTGCGAATCAAAGCCACTCTAGTGCCTTCCAACGCTTCAAGCCCTTCTCGATTCTGCTGCTCAAACCCGATAATAGCTTGCCATTCATTCAGTTGGTACGATAGCGAAGTACTAAACGTATCGTTATCAGTATCGGTATTGGCACCGGTTTGTTCACTTGTTCCGTAGTGTGCCATCCACGTTAAGTTGTATTTCGTTGGCGAGGTGTAATGCACACCGCTTTTCAGACGCCGATCAAAATTCATTTCGCCGCTACGTACGATGTTTCGCCCTTCACCCACTTGCTCACGAAATTGTTCAACCGCGTTCAGTATGCGCTTTACTGGAGAATCGTAATATCCGGCTCGTACTGTACCCCAGTTGCCTTGTAAGCCAATAAACGTGTTCCGTGCTGATAGTGTGCTCGCACCTTCAGAAACATCAACTGTGCGCTCAATCTGCCCTAATAGAACTAACTGGCTATCTAATTGATACCGCATCTTCACGCCGATTCGGCTACTGTTACTTGATACATTTAAACCACCATCGTCACCATCGTTGAGGTAATCCCCAGATACGTGCAGGCGGCCATAAAAAGATACATCCGGTGTCGTTTCACTATCTGCGTATGCAGATACAGGGGCCATGCAGCCAAGTGCACAAATACTGGCTACAAAGGGCGCCATTGATTTCGAAAGCATCATTTAATATCTCCAAAAAGTATTCAAGTAAAGCTTGAGCAGTGGGTTAATTTCACGAGAATTGCATCTTTATGACGAAAGTATAACGCATGGATGAATTTTATATATCCAAATCGTTATGCTTTTAAGTCTATTTTATGCACTAATTGTTTCAATTATATTACACCGGTGTTACGCCCCCGAAAATGATTCAGTTGCATTTCAAAATGCGAACCTGCAATCTATACTTCGTTGATTTCGCTTTACCCCAACACTACTGCACAAAGGTTATAGAATTTTCGTGAAACGCACAAAGAAGCAATCACAGCCGTTAGCTAGCAGAAGCATTGTTCGTACCTTGCTAACCAGCGTTCTCACTGTATATTTTCTACTCACTTTGGTGATTACTACTGGCCAGATAGCAGCAGAATACCAAAACACTCGAAATACCTTGTTGAATGATCTACGCAACCAACACTACACCTTTGCCGCAAGCATCGCCCGCTCGCTATGGGAATTTAACGAATTACAAACAGAAGCATTAGCAGAAGGACTGATTAATGTGCCCGCCATTAGCGGCGTGGTGGTTCGCGACGACCAGCAACGTATTTTAGTGCGTAAAGGCATCATCAACAATTCAACGGCGTTCGAACCACTCGATAAAGCTGGGCCGATTGCGGAAAGCCAAGGTACTTTTGGTTATTATAGCCCGCTAACCTTTGAGTTTGGTAATACCTCAGAAGTTGTGGGCGATGTTATTTTGTTCTCGAATCGCGATGTAACTATTGAGCGCCTAAAGCCCAGCTTAATACTGCTTATTTTTGCTGCCATTGTTAAAAGCAGTATCCTGATCATACTATTTTCCCTCGCTTTTCGCTTCTATCTGCGTACACCACTTGAAGAACTTATTCGGCAAATTCGAAACTTTGATCCTGAAGCTATGGATTCCTCCAGCATTCACCTGCAACAGTTGGAAAGCAACGAGTTTAGTGTGCTCGAAGATTCCTACAACGATTTATTGCAACGCTTAAGAGAGCACCAGCTCGAA
This sequence comes from Aliidiomarina shirensis, assembly GCF_003987345.1. Taxonomy (GTDB): domain Bacteria; phylum Pseudomonadota; class Gammaproteobacteria; order Enterobacterales; family Alteromonadaceae; genus Aliidiomarina; species Aliidiomarina shirensis. Next base: position 82,021 of record NZ_PIPP01000004.1, read on the forward strand.
CTCGCCAACGCACAACATGATTTGGCGCGCGCTAATAGAAAGCTCGAAGATCAGAATTTAGTGTTGGCACAAGAAGTTTCCGAGAAAACCATGGGCATCAGCAACCTCATGCTTGATCTTGATCGCCGTCGGCACGATTTAGAGGTTCGCCAACAATCTCTTGAGCATGAAATTCATCAACGACGTATTACCGAATCGAAGTTAAAGCAAAGTAATAAAGATCTAGAGGAAAGTGTTGAGTTCTTGCAGCAAACCCGCGAGCAATTGCTCAACAGCGAAAAAATGGCTGCACTAGGTAACTTGGTAGCGAGCATTACGCATGAAGTAAGCACGCCACTGGGTATTGGCATTACGGCTTCATCATTCTTACAAGAAGAGCTCAAGAAAATAAAAGCACACCTGGCGGAAGGTGCAATTGATAACAAAGATCTCGCGGCCTGCCTAGCCAATGTCTGTGAATCTGCGGAGCTGATTGAAAATAACCTAACGCGTGCGAACGAGCTTATGCATGGGTTCAAGCAAGTAGCCGTTGATCAAAGTTCTGAAGCTATGCGCAGCGTTGAAGTTGGTGAATATGTGCAACGAATTATCAAAACGCTAAAACCAAAACTGCAGAAATACAATGTATCAGTGCACGTGAACTGCCCAACGATTCACGCGCAATTTATTACCGGAGCACTGGCGCAAATTCTCACCAATATGATCGTAAATAGCCTGAAGCATGGTTTTACCAACCGCAACACGGGCGAGATAAAAATCGACATCACATTGGCATCAAGCCAACTATGTTTTGCCTATTCCGATGATGGTGTAGGCATGAGTAAAAGCGCCTTAGAGCGTATCTTTGAACCATTCTTCACTACATGCCGCGATAGTGGTGGCAGCGGTTTAGGCACACACATCATTTATGATTTGATCACTGAACGGCTAGGCGGAGAAATCTCTGTCGATAGCCAACCTGATCAAGGTTTGCGTTATCAGTTCTCATTTCCTGTAACTTTAACCAACGCAAACTGACAGGCTGCCGATACTCAGGTATTATGCGGCATAATTTTTTACCCTAGTTTATTTGGAGCACCCGCAATTATGTGGTTTAAAAACTTGCGCGTTTATCAGTTTACGCAACCGTTCGCTTGGTCGGAAGAAGCTGAAAAGCTCCTTGAAGAACGGCGCTTTACCCCTTGCTCGCGGCAAGAACCTGCAAGTTTCGGTTGGGTTCCTCCAGTTGGTGAAGAAGATGGCCCGTTATTGCATCGCGTAGGCGATAACCTTCTGTTCTGTGCAAAGAAAGAAGAGAAAGTAATGCCGGCGAGTGCAGTGAACGCAGAATTGGAAACAATTCGTGAGCAGTTTCAGCAAGAGAATGCGCGGCCGATGCCGAGAAAAGAACAGCAAGCGATGAAAGAAGAGATTATTCATCGTATGTTGCCACAGGCTTTGTCACGTTACGCCGTTACTTGGGCCATGATTGATTTAACCAATCAAAAGCTCATGGTTGATACTTCAAGTGCCAGCCGCGCTGAAGATTTAACCGCATTGCTGCGCAGTTGTTTAGGCTCACTTCCCATCAAGCCTTGGGGTGCCGAACAAACAGCCGAAGTATTCTTTACCGAATGGCTGAAACAGCAATCAGCTCCTGCACCGTTCGAACTTGGCTTGGAAGCAGAACTTCGAAGCTTTGGTGAAGATGAATCAATTGTTCGTTTCAAACAACATGATTTAACCACTGACGAAGTAAGCTTGCACTTACAGCATGGTAAATTAGCTACACAAGTTGCGCTTGAGTGGGATGAACGGCTAAGCTTCCTGTTAACCGATGATTATGCAGTAAAGCGAATACGCTTTAGTGACGTATTAAAAGAGCAACGCGATGATCTCAATCCTGAGAGCCGCGCCGAACAACTAGATGTCGATTTTGCCTTGATGAGCGGCGAACTGAATCAGTTAATTATAGAATTGAACCGTATTTTTGCGGTTTCCGATAAAGCTAGCACGGAGTTGTCTGCGAATGAATCCTGAATGGGATCAGCTCGAACTTGATTCGGCATTAGTGAATACCTTGTTGGATGCGGGCTTAATGAAGCCTACAAAAATTCAGCAGGAAGTTATTCCATTAGCGCTTGATGCGCGCGATGTACTTGCGGCATCGCCAACAGGCACCGGCAAAACGCTGGCGTTTTTGTTGCCTGCTATTCAGCATTTGCTCGATTACCCCCGCCGAACTCCGGGATCTGCGCGTGTTTTGGTGCTGGCACCAACGCGTGAACTTGCAGAACAAATTGGCCGCCAATCAGAAATGCTCTGTGCTGCCGTAGGGCTCACCACTCTAACGGTTACCGGTGGCGTGAATTTTGGCAGCCACACCGGTGCGTTCAAAGAAAACTTGGATATCGTAATCGCCACACCGGGCCGTTTGCTCGATTATTTGGGCGATGAAAAATTCAGTGCTGAAGAACTAGAAATATTGGTGCTTGATGAAGCTGATCGCATGCTCGATATGGGCTTCCGCCAGCCGGTTGAACAAATTATCAACGAAGCTATGAATTTGCGCCAACGCCTACTATTTTCGGCGACCGCAGATCACCACACCTTAGCTACTTTTAGTAAGCAAGTGCTCGCGAAGCCTGAGTTTATTAACGTAGAGCCGCCTCGCCGGGAAAAAGGTAAAATTCATCAGTGGGTTCATATTGCCGACGATGTAAATCACAAACAGGCGCTAATCAAACATTTATTAGGTGAATTTAACGGCCGCGTTTTAGTATTCGTTCGCAAGCGTGAACGCGCCCATGAACTTGCTGAAGTGCTTCAACGCATGGGTTATGGCGCAGTAGCGCTCGAAGGCGGATTACCGCAAGATGAGCGGCAAAAGCGATTAAAATCATTCTCCGATGTACGCCAACGTATTCTTGTAGCAACCGATGTTGCGGCACGGGGCTTAGATATTCCAGATGTGGAACTCGTAGTGAATTTCGATTTACCACGCAAAGGCGATACGTTTTTACATCGTATTGGCCGAACTGGCCGCGCGGGTAAAACGGGTACCGCAATTGCGTTGGTTGAAGCGCATGATGCCGAAAACCTTGGCCGCATTGAGCGCTATTTAACCGAACGGTTAGAACGCCGATTTGTTGCTGAATTACGGCCGAAGTTTAAGTTTCCAGAGCCGCATAAAAAATCAAAAGCGAAGAAAAAGAAGAAAGCTGCGAAAGCCGATAAAACCGGCGCTAAGAAATCGACAAAGCAAAAAGGCGCTCGGCCAAATTTAAGTACCGTAAAGGGGAAAGTAGAACCCATTAAAAAACGCAGCTCATAAGCTGCGTTTTTTGTGTTTCTTGTAAGCTGCTCTAGCAATATAAAAACCAAGCACGCCTAGCATATCAGCAACAACATCCCAAATATCAGCCCCGCGCCCCGGTATATGGTGTTGCGCTACTTCAATGCCCATTGCATAAACGAATAATATCGGGAGTGCTATCCATAGCCGTGGTCGAAATGCTAAGTGCATAGTAGTAGCTAACACGAAGAATAAGCCGAAATGAACCACTTTATCCGCATGTGCAAAGCTAGCTATTGAGGGTGTAGGAGGTGTTTGCATAACAAACAACGCCGATACAACAACAACCACAATAATAAAAAGAATACGCCAAAACACGCGTGGTTTAATCCTTATTTGAATTCGTTTGCTCATAAACACCCGTATGCACAAACCCTTGTTCTTTAAGATAGATAGCCTGTAGGCGGCTCATCACACCTTGTTGGCAATACATTAAATATGTGGTGTTCTTATCTAGTGTATCCTGTTTGCGCGCGATTCGAAAAAAAGGAATGTGTAACACTTTGTGTTTTTCCAACTGCAAAGGCGCTAACTCTTCTTCGTCATCTGTACGCACGTCAATAATTACTGCATTTTCAGGAATACTATCTTGATATATGGTTGGGCCAGCAACCGGATTTACGCGAACTTCACGAATATCTACGGCGTTGCTCTTCGCAACTACTTCATTAATCAAACTATCCGGCAACACGGCCTGTTCCGTTTCTAAGATTAAATCAGGATTTACGCGCACGGAAGGCTGTTGCGAGATAACCCCACAATATTCTGGTACTACCGCCGATAAATGCTCAACACCAATTTTTCGAGCTTCATTCACAATATCTTGCTTATCACTCACAATCAGGGGCCGCAAAATAAGTGCATCGGTAGCTTGATCAATAATTCGCAAATTACTAAGGGTTTGGCTCGCTACTTGCCCAACCGCTTCGCCAGTAACTAACGCGTGGGCTTTCACCAGCTGCGCTACTTGCCCAGCTGCTCGCATCATCGCACGCTTCAGCATCACACCCATACTGCCTTGATCAGCGTGCTCAAGAATACGTTCTACTACTTCTGAAAAATCAACGGTAATAAATTTCACGGCGTGAGTGCGGGAGTATTTTTCCCAAATGAAATAGGCGATCTCGCGCACAGCCGCTTCATGTGCATCGGCACCCAAATTAAAGAAGCAAAAATGCGTGCGCGCACCCCGCCGAATCATTTGGTAGCTCGCTACCGCAGAATCGAAGCCTCCGGACATCAGGGATAACACGGTTTCTTGCGTGGGTAATGGGAAGCCCCCCAGCCCGGCAAAACGCAGTTCCACCATAGAAACGGTGTCATCGATAACGTGAAGCACCACTTCTTCTTGCGGATTCTTTAGGGCAACTTCTGTACCCGGAACGCGCGCCCGGATACCGCCACCAATATAGCGCGCCATATCAATCGAGGAAAACTCATGATTGCCTTTGCGTTTCACCCTTACCGCAAAGGTTTTATTGCTTAACCGCTGCGTTTGGCTCGCTAAAATCCACTCTAACAGTTGCTCAAACTCGGTTAGCGGGTGTTCGGAAACTTGTTCAAAATAAGCGATGCCAGGCGTTTGCTGCAAAAACTGAATAATTTTCGCGGTAACACTTGCATCGGCTGCATGATAAATATCGATACGATCCCAGCGGCTATTAACACGCACTGAGCGATCTAAAGGCTTCATAAGTGTGCGCAGATTACCCGTTAAAACTTTTAAGTGGCGCTGGCGCACCGAACGGCTTTTGATCGTAATCTCAGCATGTAAACGTACAATAAACTTCATGAAACCCTCAAACTTTTGTGCATTACTTATGGGTAATAACCGCAGTACACTATGTAGTACACCGTGCAGTACACCATGCAATAAACCATGTTACCAACCGAAAAATAGTGGGCGATTATAGCCGATTTGAGCGGTAGCAACCAGAATCAATGAATATCAGCTATATCGACAGCAAAAGCGGTGCAGATTCAAAGCTAGCTGTGGTATTTTAGCGTAATCGTAAGCAACTTCGAGAAAGCACCTATGAGTACTAAAGAGAACACCGAAGCATTGGGGTTCGAGCAAGCCATGGAAGAGCTAGAGCAGATCGTGAGCGCGCTTGAAGAAGGTGAACTACCTTTAGAAGAATCGTTAAAACAATTTGAACGCGCCGTACATTTATCGCGTGTGAGCCAACAGAAGCTTCAACAAGCTGAACAAAAAGTACAGGTTTTACTCCAGCAAAATGGAACAGAAAGCTTGGAATCGTTCGCTGACTTAAATACACCAACCAGCGAGTAATGGTTGTTTCCTACAGCTTATCGAAAGGCTAAAAAAGTAATGTCTGCTGAAGATCTACTATTTGCGCGCATTGATTACTATCGTCAGCGCCATGTAAGCTACTTGGAGCAAAAACTGCAACAACATGCTCCTGCAGAGAGGCTCCGAGCGGCCATGGCTTATGCCGTTTTACTCGGCGGCAAGCGGGTTCGGCCATTTTTGGTGTATGCCACTGGCGAAATGCTTGGCGTTGAAGAAGCAGTTCTTGATGCTCCAGCAGCTGCGATTGAATGTATACACGCGTATTCGTTAGTGCATGATGATTTACCCGCAATGGATAACGATACCTTGCGCCGTGGTAAGAACACGTGCCACATTGAATTTGATGAGGCAACTGCTATTCTCGCAGGTGATGCGTTACAAAGTTTAGCGTTCGAGCTATTAGCAGCACCACAGCAAACGATTTCCGCGAACCAGCAAGTGGCGATGCTTTCAACACTCGCTAAGGCGTCTGGGTTACATGGTATGTGTGGGGGGCAAGCGCTTGATATTAGCGCTACAGGAAAAACCATTACCACCACCGAGCTTGAGCAAATTCATCAACTGAAAACTGGCACATTGTTGCGAGCAGCAGTGCAGCTTGGCGCGTTAAGTTCGAACCAAGTGGATAATAGAACTTTAACGTTACTCGATCAGTTCGCAGAAGCGATTGGGCTCGCATTCCAGGTGAAAGACGATATCCTTGATGTTACAGGCACCACAAAAACACTCGGGAAAACGCAAGGGGCGGATGCCGCTTTAGAAAAAGCCACGTATCCGGCTTTGCTCGGCCTAGCAGGCTCAAATGATTTACTCCAACGCCTGCAAGAAAAAGCGCTACACGCGCTTTCATTGATCCCGTACAATACTTCTCTTCTAGAGCAGTTTACTGAATATTTGGTAACACGAGACCGGTAGTATATATGACGCAAAAACAGAACAACCTCTTTCCATTGCTACGCCTAATTGATTCTCCAGCGGATTTGCGCGGGTTACCGAAGCAAAAGCTAAATCAGGTGAGCGATGAGCTGCGTCAGTTTTTATTAAGCTCCGTAAGTAAAAGCAGTGGCCATTTAGCCAGTGGTTTGGGCACGGTAGAGCTCACGGTAGCTTTACACTATGTGTTCAAAACACCCTTCGATCATATCGTTTGGGATGTAGGCCATCAGGCCTACCCGCATAAAATCCTTACTGGGCGCCGCGATCAACTACACACGATTCGGCAAAAAGATGGCTTACACCCGTTTCCTTGGCGGGAAGAGAGTGAATATGATGTGCTCTCAGTTGGCCATTCCAGCACATCTATCAGCGCAGCGTTAGGCCTTGCAATCGCCGCCGAGAAAGAAGCTGAAAATCGAAAAACTGTTGCCATTATTGGTGATGGTGCACTTACCGCTGGCATGGCTTTTGAAGCCATGAACCACGCAGGTGATGTAGCGCCCGATATGTTAGTGATCTTGAATGATAATGATATGTCGATTTCAGAGAATGTCGGCGCTCTGAATAATCACTTTGCACGCCTTTTATCCGGCAAAGTTTATACGTCATTGCGTGAAGGCAGCAAACAGTTGTTAAGTGCAATACCAAGCATGCGCGAGCTGGTAAGCCGGGCCGAAGAACATGTGAAAGGCATGGTTACACCGGGCACTATTTTTGAGGAACTTGGTTTTAATTACATTGGGCCAATTGATGGCCACGATGTTGATGCGTTAGTTGATACCCTTACCAACATGCGCACCTTGAAAGGCCCACAACTGTTGCACGTGGTGACCCGAAAAGGTAAAGGCTATGCGCCAGCCGAGAAAGACCCGATTGGTTATCACGGCGTGCCAAAATTTGATCCCAGTATTGATTCACTGCCAGCGAAAACACCTACCATTCCTTCCTATTCAGCCGTGTTTGGCGAATGGCTTTGCGAAGTTGCACAAACCGATGAAAAGCTCATGGCAATTACCCCTGCTATGCGCGAAGGTTCTGGAATGGTGGAGTTTGCGCGCCGGTTCCCGAAACAGTATTTTGATGTCGCAATTGCCGAGCAGCACGCAGTAACCTTTGCCTCGGGTTTAGCTATCGCCGGTATGAAACCTGTGGTGGCAATTTACTCAACATTTTTACAGCGCGCCTACGATCAACTTATTCACGATGTAGCACTGCAGAATTTAGATGTACTTTTTGCAATTGACCGCGCAGGTATTGTCGGTGCCGATGGCCCTACCCATCAGGGCGCATTTGATTTGAGCTTTATGCGTTGTATTCCGAACCTCGTTATCATGACCCCTAGCGATGAGAACGAATGCCGCCTTATGCTCTACACCGGTTACCAGCATCAAGGCCCAGCGTCGGTGCGATATCCTCGAGGTAATGGTATTGGTGTTGAATACAGCCCCCTAGTCGCATTACCGCTAGGCAAAAGCCGAACCGTGCGCACAGGTAAAAAGCTCGCCATCTTGAATTTCGGTACATTGCTGAACGAAGCGCTTATTGCAGCGGACGAGTTAGACGCTACTGTGATTGATATGCGCTTTGTAAAGCCTTTGGATACCGAAGCGGTATTCGAAGCTGCTAAACAACACGATGTTTTAGTTACCGTTGAAGAAAATGCTATAAGCGGCGGCGCTGGCAGTGCCGTAAGCGAAGCATTAGCGGAAGCAGGCATTATGCAGCAGGTTATCCACTTGGGGCTCCCTGATAGCTTCATAAAACATGGTAGCCAAGAAGAAATTCGAGCAGAGCTTAAGCTTGATGGAAAAGGTATTGCCGCGCAAATAAAAGCCCGAATCTAGTTCGGGCTGTTTGCAAAATATGCGCTGAGTATTTGAGGTCTTTAGTAAAGCGGTATCCAGCCCAACGCCAACGCAATATGCATCAACACAAGCGCGAAGAAGCCTGCGAGCACATCGTCGATCATAATACCGAACCCGCCATCAACATGTTTATCTAACCAACGAATCGGCCACGGTTTCAAAATATCGAAAATGCGGAACAGCACAAAAGCCAGCAAAAGTGCCTGCCAACTTACCGGTATGGCTATCATTGCAATCATATAGCCGGCGATCTCGTCCCATACAATGTGTGATGAATCATGCTCGCCCATAGCCTTTGCCGTAGCGCCACATAAATAAACACCAATAATCGTTACAAATGCCACTACGCCGATATAAGCCGCAACATCGAGCGACGCAAACAACCAAACTAAAACAATACCGGGCAATGTGCCGAAAGTGCCAGGTGCCTTTGGTGCCAAACCCGAGCCGAAGCCGAACGAAAGAAAATGAATGGGTTGTTTAACGAGTTCCCGAATACTTTGTTTTCTTGCCATTGAACAAGCCCCTTTAAACCGTTAATCGCGTGAAGCGAAGTGGCTATACCCATCTAAATTAATATCTCGCGGCTGATTTTTCTCGAAAAAGCGCATTTCTCGCGAGCCATCAATGATACCCACACAGGTTACCTTAACACCCGCTTGCAGCGCCAGTGTTTCTAATCCACCACAGCGGCTCTCGGGAATGGTGAAGCACAGTTCGTAATCATCGCCACCCGCAAGCTGATATCGCCAGCCCTCTGGCCCTGAAATACTACCCGCGAATGCTTTTGAATACGGCAACGCATCTAATTGAATGCGCGCACCCACTTTTGATGCGGTAAGAATGTGTTTTAAATCACCGAGGAGGCCATCGGATAAATCAATTGCCGATGTAGCTTGGTTCCGCAATAGCTGCCCTAAACCAACTCGGGGAGTGGGATAAAATAAACGTTTCTCGAGTTCTGGTAACCATTGTTCGGGCACATTTACGCGCCCCTGTTGCCCTGCAAGAGCTAAAGCAGCATCACCAAGGGTTCCGCTCACGTAGATTCGATCACCCGGCTGAGCGCCGCTGCGTTGTAAATAACGGTCCGCTGGAACAATACCTTGTGCCGTGAGCGTTAGTGTTAGCGGGCCTTTCGTGACATCACCGCCAATTAACGCACAACGGTAGTAATCAGCCGCTGCAAAAAAGCCGCGGCTGAATTCCGCTAACCAAGCTTCGTCAATTGCTGGGAATGCACAACTTAATGATAACCAAGCGGGCTCTGCACCCATAGCGGCTAAATCACTAAGATTTACAGCAACTAGCTTGTGCCCTATCGCTGCAACTGGCACCTTATCATCAAAATGAACACCCGAAACCATGGTATCCGTGGTAATGGCGATACCACAATCACTTGGTGGAATCACCACTGCCGCATCATCGCCAATACCCACAGCTACATCGCGCCGACTTCGGCTTTGCGAAGTAGCAGAAACAGCAGAGCCGGTATCATTACCGGCTCCCTTGGAACGTTGGAAATATTTCGCGATTAGCGAAAATTCATCTGGCTGGATATTCATCTGCGAGGCTGAATTATTGGCGAGTAGAGCGCAAAGTATCTATGGCCTTATCAAGTACACCGTTCACAAAACGATGGCTATCATCAGCACCAAAGGCTTTCGCTAACTCAATAGCCTCGTTCATCACAACTTTATAAGGCACATCGAGGCGAGATTTTAATTCGTACGCCGCCACTCGAAGCACTGCTCGTTCAATTTGGTCAAGATCAACAAAAGGACGATCCGTGAATGGTGCGAGCGCTTGATCTAAATTTTGATGATTACCAGCAACACCTCGAACTAAATCAAGGAAGTAATCAACATCAACTTTGCTAACATCATTTTCTGATAAAAATTCAGCTTCAATATCTGAAATACTATTTTCAGATAACTGCCAAGAATAAACCGCTTGGAGCGCTAAACGACGTGCTTTACGACGAGCTGCAGGTTTCACTCTATTCTCCTTAAAGCTGTTCTAGCACGTTAATCATTTCTAAGGCACTTAATGCGGCGTCAGAACCTTTGTTACCATGCTTCACACCCGCACGGTCGATCGCTTGTTCGTCGGTATCTGTGGTAATTACACCGAAGGCAACTGGAATACCGGTTTCTAGAGCCACTTGGGCTAAACCTGAATTAGCTTGGCCAGCCACTAAATCAAAATGTGGTGTACCACCGCGAATTACTGCACCAATGGCAATCACCGCTGAGTACTTGCCACTTGCAGCGGCTTTTTTTGCTGTTACCGGAAGCTCATACGCACCGGGCACTTTTACAATCGTAATATGCTCAGGTTTAATTTGGCCGATTCGTACTAACGTATCAACCGCACCTTCCATCAGTTTTTCAACGATGAAACTATTAAAACGAGATACAACAATAGCTACTTTTTTACCAGGTGCCGCAACACCAGCTTCGATAACGTTCATGATCAATCCTTTCAACTCACCACAGAGTTTATTCACACTATGCTGGCCCCATTCATACGAATGGGTTAAGCCTGTTTTCAATTAGGCGCGAAGAATAGCATAATTTATCGTTGATCGGTAAATATACACGCGCAGAATTGGCCATTTACTGCAGTTCGGGGTTCTTTCCGGTTGCTTTATTCGTGAAGCTTTTAATCCGTGTTAACGCCGCTTCGGTATCGTCACCAACTTCCATAGGCGCACTGATTAAAATTGAGCGCGTAGCAAAACAAAACGCCACCGGCACTACCGGCACGTTGGCGTTACTCGCCATATGCAAAAAGCCTTTTTTCCACTCAGTTACTTTGCTCCGGGTTCCTTCTGGTGCAATAACTACCACTAACTGCTCGCGCTCTTGGAATTGTTGAACAATTTGGCCAACAACGCCGTGTGCACTGTGTCGCTGCACCGGAATACCACCGAGCCACGTAAGCACGCCTTTCACCGGGAACACAAAAATTGAGTGTTTACCAAGAAACGATAAGCGCAAGCCGAGCGCTAACTTTACGCATAAACCTACAAAAAAATCCCAGTTAGAGGTATGAGGAGCTACCGGAATAATCGCTTTCGGGATATCCGGTAATTCACCAATAATTTTCCAACCACCAAATAACTTCAGCCCTACACGGCCAACCCAGCGGCTAAATTTGTTACCTCGAGTTGGCAGAAACTGATATGTAGAAGGATGCCGCATCACTACTGCTGAAGCCTTTGCCGAATCTCACGTAACTTAGATTTCACCAAAGCACGGTTATCCGGACCAATGCGCAGCATTTGCTTCTGCGCGGCCGGTAAATTTTCCAATTCTGGATCGGCATAGGTGTACATCACTTCTTCATCGCTCAACGCCAACAAACCTCTTGGCTCGGGCGTATCAAGCAGAATAGCAATGGCATCTAAAACACGCTCTTCAAAATTCATTCCTGGCTCTTTGATTTCGCCAAATGCTTCCTCGAATAGAGGCTGGAAGCGCTCATACTGCGAAACCAAAATATCGGTATCCATTTCATAGAACCAGCTAACAATATCGTTGTAACGGCTATAACTACGCTCATCCACGTATATTTGGCCATCAATCTGCTGCACGATAAATCGAGATTGCGGGCCATTGATTACCGCCGCTTCACGAACAACCTCGCCTCTGGCCATATTATCAACAAACACCACGAACTTTCTGAGCATATTTTCTGATTGCACAGGCTGCGTGTTGATATCCTGTTCCGCAAGCTCTTCAAGAACCACACTGCTGCCTTCATTCAACGAAGGTAACGGCTCTGGCTCAGGTTCCGGCTCTGGAGCAGGCTCAGGCTCAACTACCGGTTCTGGCTCGGGTTCTGGCTCAGGCTCGGGTTCCGGTTCTGGCTCTGGTTCAGGTTCTGGCTCACTAACTTGTTCTACCGGTTGCGGAGTTGGCTCGGGTTCTGGCTCACCACCGCGGGTTAGCCAAAGCGCAATAATAACGATAAGAATAACGGCAATAGCAGCGCCAATAATACGTTGCTGTTTCTGTTTATTGTCGCTGTGTTGGATATCATCGGATTGTTCTTGCGTATCCATAACTACTCCTGTTGCAACCTAATCTGAATGCGAATCAATGTTATCAAGATAGTTCATTTCTGCGAAAAACGAGTTCTTTCTCCGAAGACATCGATTCATCAAAGTAATACCCCGCCTCTGAGAATGACCGCAAATCTGCAAGAGAGTTCGGCTTTTTCTCAATAATATAGCGAGCCATTAAACCACGTGCTTTTTTTGCGTAAAAGCTGATTACCTTTAATTTGCCATTTTTCGTATCTTTAAATACCGGTGTTACTACTTTTGCATTCAGTTTTTTCGTAACCACCGATTTAAAGTACTCATTTGAGGCAAGGTTAATCAGGATATCAGAATCGGTTTCGGCAATAGCTTCGTTTAGTTTTTCGGTAATACGATCGCCCCAAAAACTATATAGATCTTTACCCCGAGGATTACTCAGCTTGGTGCCCATCTCTAAACGGTATGGTTGCATTAAATCTAATGGCTTCAATACACCATATAAGCCCGAGAGTATGCGCATATGCTGCTGGCCGTACTGCCAATCTGCACTTGATAGTGAGGCTGCATCAAGGCCTGTGTAAACATCACCGTTAAACGCAAACACAGCTTGTTTCGCGTTATCTTCAGTGAACGGCGTTGCCCACTCAGCGTAGCGCGCTGCATTCAAGCCCGCGAGTTTATCGCTAATACTCATTAGTGATGCTAAATCCTGTGGCGATAGCTCTTTACACACATTTACCAACGCCGCTGCATCATCAAGCATTTCCGGTTGGGTAAAGTTGTCAATTGGTGCTGGTGTCTCGTAATCTAAATTCTTAGCTGGGGAAACTACAAATAACATAACTCTCATACCTCGTTACATATCATGTTTAAAGGTTACCACAGGAAAAAGCAAAAAACCCCCAACACCGTGGGCATTGAGGGCTTTTATCGAGTTCAGCAGCAAGTACTATAAATAGTTATCTTGCTCTTCACCTTCTTTCTCAATTTCAGGCGGCATTAAATCATCACGTGAAATACCCATAGCCAATACTAACGTACTGCGGGTGAATACGGATGAGTAAGTACCGACAATAACACCCATCGATAACGCTACCGCGAAACCAAATATCATCTGGCCACCGAAGAACATAAGCACCAACAACACCAATAATGTAGTGAGTGATGTTACTAATGTACGGCTCAATGTTTGGCTCAACGAGATATCGATAACTTCTTCCGGTGTATTCTTACGAAGTTTTCGGAAGTTCTCTCGAATCCTATCGGCAACTACAATACTATCGTTTAGCGAGTAACCTATCACCGCGAGTAACGCCGCAAGAATGGTTAAATCTACCTGCATTTGCAGTAGTGAGAACAAACCCAAGATCAAAATAACATCTTGCGCCAAACCCGCTACAGCACTTAGCGCTAAACGCCACTCGAAACGGAATGATACGTATACCAAAATACAAATAAGCGCCACTAACATCGCTAAGCCACCGGCTTCCGCAAGTTCTTCACCTACTTGCGGGCCAACGAACTCTACCCGGCGCACATCAATGCCACCGTCGATGTTACTTTGCAATACTTCTAGTAACTCATTACCAATGGTATCTGATGCGGCATCATCACGAGGTGGAATACGCACTAAAACATCGCGTTGGGTACCATAGTTTTGCACTACCGCATCACCAAACTCGTTGCCTTCCAGTACCGTTCGTAGCTCCGCTAAATCAGCAGGTTGCTCAAAGCCAACTTCAACTAACGTACCGCCGGTGAAATCTAGGCCCCAATTGAGCTTATTAACCGCGAGTGAACCCAAGGATAATAAAATCAAAACCACACTCAATATCGTTGTCCACTTATTAATGGACATAAATTTTAAGGGGTTATTTTCATCAATTTTCGTAATCTGAAACATGATTCGTTCCCCTTAAATCGATAGTTTCGTGAGGCGTTTTTGGCGGCCCCAAGCTAGGTTAATGACAGCTCGAGTACCGGCAATAGCCGTAAACATCGACGTTACAATACCGATCGCAAGCGTTACTGCGAAGCCTTTAATCGAACCGGTACCCACAGCAAATAGAATCAACGCTGTAATTAGAGTTGTTATATTCGCATCCGCAATGGTTGAAAACGCATTCTCATAGCCACGGGCGATCGCTTGTTGCGGGCTCCTGCCCTCAATCAGCTCTTCCCGTATTCGCTCGAAGATAATAACGTTCGCATCAACGGCCATACCTACCGTAAGAACGATACCCGCCATACCTGGCATGGTAAGCGTAGCTCCCGGAACCAGCGACATAATACCTATGATCATCACCAAGTTCGTTAACAGCGCTAAATTCGCAACCATACCAAACTTACGATAGTAGATACCCATAAACAGGAGCACTAACACAAAGCCAGCTACGATAGCCGTTAAACCCGCTTTTACGTTTTCGGCACCAAGGCTCGGGCCTACGGTTCGCTCTTCAACAATTTGAATAGGCGCAATCAATGCACCGGCGCGAAGTAGCAACGCAAGGTTTTGCGCTTCTTGTGCTGAACCCACACCAGTAATCCGGAAATTACTTCCGAGCACGGCCTGAATCGTAGCTACACTCACTACTTCTTCTACGCGTTCAAAGTCAATTGTGCCTTCGTCAGTTCTTTCATCCGTAGCAATAAATTCAATGAACACCGTAGCCATGGGCTCACCCACGTTCCCACGAGTCGCTTGAGTCATTAAACGACCACCCGCCGAATCAAGCGAGATATTTACCTGCGGTCGGTTACTTTCATCGTAACCTACGCTAGCATCTACAATATGATCACCGGTAAGAATAATGCGATTCTGCAGCAGCACTTGGCCACCGCCACGCATATCATACAAGCGGCTGCCGAAAGGAACTCGGCCGGCCATCGCATCTTGCAGATCATTTTCGGTATCTTGGAAACGGAATTCTAGCGTTGCCGTAGCGCCTAAAATCTCTTTCGCACGCGCGGTATCTTGAATGCCAGGCAGTTCAACTACAATGCGATCTTGGCCTTGACGTTGAATTACCGGCTCAGCGACACCTAGTTCATCTACTCGATTTCGCAGAATCGTGATGTTCTGATCAATCGCGTTAGCACGCGTATCTTGTAAGAACTGATCCGTCATCTCTAAGGTAATCATGTTTTGAGAACTATCCGTTCTCACATCATAACCTTCGTATTGATTCCGCAACGAACTCACAGCACTTTGATAATCTTCAGCATTGCGCAATTCAATAACAACGTCATTGCCTGATTCTTCAACTCGGCGATAGCGAACACGCTCATCGCGTAAGCGATCACGTACAGATGTCACCATTTGATCACGGATCTTCACTAAAGCCTCTTCCATGTCCACTTCCATTAAGAAATGCACACCGCCCCTTAAATCAAGGCCCAGCTTTAACGGTTCACCACCGATAGAATCCAACCAATTCGGCGTTGCAGGCGCTAAATTCAGCGCAACTACATAGTTAATTCCGAGTTCTGAAACAAGCATTTCACGTGCTGCAAGTTGTTCATCATCAGAATCAACGCGCACCAAAATTTGCCCATCTGCGTACTCAACACCAATTGGCTGAATGCCACCGCGCTCAAGTGTACGCTCTACTTGCCCGAGCGTATCGAGGGTTACTTCACCACTTCGAGTTGCAGAGATTTGTACGGCATAATCTTCACCGTAAATATTTGGCAATGCATAAAGGCCTGCGAACAGCACCACAAACATGATTACCAGATTTTTCCACAACGGATATCTGTTTAACACAAGTCCGTCCTTACAAGATTGAATCGATTAAAGTGTTTTGATGGTGCCTTTTGGCAACACTGCTGCAACTGCACTTTTCTGCACGGTTACTTCAACGCCTTCAGTAAGGGCGATAACCATAAAGTCATTATCTTCAGCTACTTTCACGATTTTACCGATTAAGCCGCCTTGTAATAACACTTCGTCAGTTTTAGCTAACGACGTAACTAATGATTTATGCTCTTTTACGCGCTTCGCTTGTGGACGGTAGATTAAGAAGTAAAAAATCAAACCAAACAATAGCAACATAATGACTAATGAGAAGGTGCCGCCTTGTTGGCCAGCTTCTTGGGCATAAGCGTTGGCAATTAAAAAATCCATAACTCTTCCTCTTTATATTTAGAATCAATACCTTAACTTGGTATTATTGATTTATAGGGCAAAATTAACGCTGTATTGTAACTGAACAGGGAACGAAGCGAAACGTTCGCAACCCACAGATATCGTATCCATAGCGCTAGGTATCGCATGGAAACGCTGAAAAACTGCGATTCACATTATCCGTCCTGCCTATATGCGGTCCGTTTCTATTAAAAACAACCTATATGTAAACAATTTATTGAATAGTTATGCCCCGCACTAAGCTTTTGCTAAACTCTAGCCATCGCCTTTTCGCTACAGCACTACCTTCTCGGAGCCCACAATACATGGAATTATCGTTTTATATTGCCGATTTAATGGGTGTAGCCGTATTTGCAATTGCCGGCACATTACTCGCATTTCGTAAGCAAATGGATGGTTTTGGTGTTGTAGTACTCGCCTCGGTAACGGCCATCGGCGGTGGTACTACGCGAGATTTAATTCTTGATGCACCCGTATTTTGGCTAGATGATCCTACCTACTTTATTGTTATTGGCGCAGCTGCGTTAGGTACGATTATTTGGTTGCGTTTTAAAGCCTATATCCCACTAAATAGATTGTTAATTGCCGATGCCTTAGGTATCGCCTTTTTCACCGTACTGGGCACCGAGAAGGCGCTGCAAGCAGGTGTTAGCCCGATGGTTGCGATTGTTTTAGGAACGATGACGGCGGTTTTTGGTGGATTACTTCGTGATGTAATGGCTCGCGATATACCAATGGTGCTGAAAAGCGAATTATACGCCACCACCTGCATTGCCGGCGCCATTGTATTTGTAGTGCTTTACGATCTAAACCAAAGTATCGCTATGGTTGCAGCCATGCTTACCACATTAGTGTTGCGCTTTGGTGCTATCCGTTACCATTGGTCACTTACCGTTTTCAAAGAACACCGATAAAGAAAAAGCGGCGCTTAAGCGCCGCTTTTACATATCGAATACTAATTTCAAAATCTCGGTAATTTAATTACCACCTAACCGGCCCCGTAGCGATTCACGCAAGCGATCTTTAAGTATGTCACCGATTTCTAAATCGTCTGGCTCCACTGAAAACAAATCGTTTAACGTTGCATTCTGCTCTCGCGCACCGGCTAAATTACCTACTAACTCCTGTAAACGAGGATCCCACTCGGCGGTTGCTTCTCGTACACGAGCATCTAGATCTTGGCGCAACTCGTTCAATTTAGCATCAGCTTCAGCGCTTAAGGCTGTTGTTAAGCCTTGCTGTAACTGACGATCTAAATCAGAGCGAATACTAAGGCCGGGAGCGCGCATTGCGCCCGAAACACCTACGTTCATATCGAACTCAGTAATTCCTGCAAGCACATCGCCTAATATTTCAGCCCAACGAGCATCGCCTTGCATTTGCATGGCTACATCTTGCAAGCGCACAACACCGCCACCGCTAATCTGGCCAGCTTCAACCCCCACTTCACCCTGGGAATTTAAAACGGCACTGAGTAAGCGCGCGGCAACATCGTTTTGCGAAAACAGCTGTTGTTCCGTGAGATTCACACCTTGCACCTGCCAACTTTGGCTGCCAGCAAAACCGGCTAAATCACTCAAGGTAAAACGGCCATCAAGGGCAAGTGATTGCCAATACTGCGAAGCAGATGCCGCCAAAGTATAGGTAGAGGGTGTGCCGCCAATACGGTCATGCTGCCAAGTTAAATTCTGCCACTCAACGCCAATATGTGTATTTGCAAATTGAATATCGGTAAGTGCTTGCTCAATCAAGAACACTGGACGTTGCTGACGATCAAAATCAATGTAGCGGCCTTCCCAGCGGCTTGGCTTGGTTTCGTCATCTTCGGAGCGCGTAAGCATTGGCCCAATAAAATCGAAGGCCATGAAGGCATAATTGCTCCACTGCTCTACTACAGGGCCAAACAAGATACCACTTACTTCCGTTAAACTATCCGGATCAAGCGATAGTAACGAGCGTACCCGAGCGATATCTTGGCCCGGCGCCGCACGCAGCTCTTCCAAATCGGTACGGATAACCTCAACTGCCTGTTCCGATGCATTCACAAAAGCGCGCACTGCATCACGGTCGGCACGCATATCATCGCGTAATGTTTCTAGATCTTTCTGTAACTTTACTAGTTCTTCCAAATTTCGCGGGCGCGTTTCGGTAATCGCCTCCAAACGCGCTTTATATTCATCAAGGGTTTCGCTTTCAGGTAAATTCTCTTTGGCGTTTTCTACCGCCGTTCGCTGCTGGCGAAAATTATCTTCGATTTGCTCTACCAACATCGGCGTTCGTATTTCACTCCGCTGCAGAATTTGATCAACTGAAGGGATATCAATATTCAAATCAGCAAAGGTTTGCCGCCAATCGCGTGGTTCGCGCTCAGCTTTATAATCAGCGCGAACTTTACCTGCCTTCTCGCGCGCAACGCCCATTGCAATTCCTGTCATGCGTAAATCGGTAATGTGAATTCGGCCGATAACAGCATCCCAAAAATACAGCTCTGCGGCCGCGGTATCGGCTTGCAACCGATTCTGTTTCGGCTGTTCGGGATCGGTAAACTGAATGCCTTCCATACTTACAGCAAAGGGCTGCCAGTTAATCTGCACTTGCGCAATATTCACTTCGGCGCCATTTGCTCTGGTTAATCCAAACTCCAATCCAGATTTCACTAACGGGCCTGCAAAAGTACGAATGGTGATGGCTAATAACCCAACCACAACAACAAAAGCGATGAGCCCCGGCCAACGAATAATGTTCTTCATAGCGAACCTCCGCGCAATCCACTAATTCTCTGGTAGGTTACGAAAAACTTCGTACCTTTAATCACTTGCACAAAGCGCAGGCGATCAAACCAAGCTTTTACCCGGCCGCGGTAGGCAACGATAAGGTGATAACTAATGAAGAGCCATGGCACCGCGAACAATAATGCAAACACCACGCTACCCATGGTTATCGTGTGATTGTATTGTAGCAACCGTGCCAAGGGGCTTTCATACAAGCCAATCCACAAGCCTTGCAATGCTTCCGCTTGTAAAATCGTTTCACCTAAATAATCGAACACTGGGTCGATTAAATAAGCGATACCGGAAAACAGCGCGAATGACACCAAAAAACCGGCGAAGTTAATGCGCAACGAAAGGGCCAAAAATAGAATCAGTATATTGTGTAAGCTAAACAAAGGCGTAAGCCCGAGGAACATTCCTAACACAAATGCCCAAGCGAGCGCCCAAGGGCTGGTTTCGGCATTCAAAGCTTTTAATAACTTTGCTAATAACGTAATCATTCATGTGCTCCTTTCGATACGTTAAACTCCACTATCCTTACAGCTTAGCACCCAGTGCTTTGGCTAGCTCGGCTGTTTGCGCACTTTTTTCAGAACTGCCAGCATGCCAACCGTGTAAATTTTCCTGTAGCAACGCAGTTAACGCTTGAATGTGCTGCTCATC
The DNA here is from genome assembly GCF_003987345.1 of Aliidiomarina shirensis. Lineage (GTDB taxonomy): Bacteria > Pseudomonadota > Gammaproteobacteria > Enterobacterales > Alteromonadaceae > Aliidiomarina > Aliidiomarina shirensis. The sequence goes on from NZ_PIPP01000004.1 coordinate 102,099, forward strand.
AGCATTCAAGCATGGGATGTATTCAAACCGCTCACCACCACTTTCCATAAAGTACTCACGGTTCTCTTCACCAATTTCTTCAATCGTTTCCAGGCAATCGGAAGAGAATCCAGGGCAAACCACCTGCAATGATTTCACACCTTGTTCTGGTAGCGCTTTTAACGTCATGTCGGTATATGGCTGCAACCATTCTTCACGGCCAAAGCGAGATTGGAATGTCGTCATAAATTCGTCTTTCCCCAACCCTAGATTCTCGGCTACCAAACGCGTAGTTTTGTAGCATTCACAATGATAAGGGTCGCCGCGATCAAGATATTTCTTCGGCACGCCGTGATAGGAAAATATCAGCTTGTCAGCACGGCCATGCGCATCCCAATGCGCTCGAATCTTATCGGCAACGGCTTGAATGTAGGCTGGGTAATCATGGTAATGGCTAATGAAACGTAAATCAGGCAACCAACGACGAACGGTAAAATCATGGCTAATCGCATCAAATGTTGAAGCACTCGTAGATGCCGAGTATTGCGGGTACAACGGCAGTACTACCAACTTGCGTACGCCTTGCTCTAATAACTTATCAATTGCACTGTGAATTGAAGGATTGCCATATCGCATACCAAATTCAACGACGATATCATTACCGTAAATTTTTTCTAGCTCAGTGCGCACACCATCTGCTTGCGCCTGAGTATTAAACAACAAAGGCGAGCCCTGCTCTGTCCATACGGTACTGTAGGCTTCCGCTGAGCGGCGGGGGCGAATACGCAAAATTACGCCATGTAATATAACTTTCCAAAGCAAACGTGGAACTTCGACAACCCGAGGATCTGAGAGGAATTCAGCTAAATATTTTCGCAGTGCTTTTGGCGTTGCCGCATCAGGTGTGCCAAGATTAGTGAGTAGCACGCCAATTTTTGGAACCTGGTTATGGCTGAAGTTCTTAGAGCCTTGAAATTTCATGTAAAATATTCCTTATAAAGCGCTTGCTAATAACGCAGTTTTCAGCGATAAATCGCCCCGACAAACGCGGCGTTTGGTAACTCAGTACAAGGTACAATAATGCACAATGCACCCCTAATTATTATTGATGATATTGCTGATTGGCAGCCCTATCATCCGAGCCAATCCATTATCAGTGCGGCTGATTATATTCAGCAAGCCGGTAAACATCGTGGCCCCATTATCAACCTGTGTGGCGATTTGAGCTACTTATCCACTGGGTATTACGTGAGCTTGCTTGCTGAAGCCAGAAGCCAACGCGCGTTGCCATCCGTTTCGGCTATTAACGATCTCGCGAATCTATCGCATTATCAACTGTTCCTGAATGATAATACCAAGATATTGAATCGTTTCGTTGCTCAGCATCAACCTGAGAATCCAAAACATGTGCGTTTATTACTATGTTTTGGCCGTACCGCGTATCCTGAGCTAGAAGATCTCGCTCGGCACACGTTTGAAGCTTACCCATGCCCACTGCTTGAAGTTGAGTTTTCATTTGAAGGTAGATGGCATCTCAATGCTATACGTAATCGTGCGCTTTCGGATCTAAATGATGATGAACAAACCTTATTTGGCGAATCGCTAGAATATTTTTCCAAACGCGTATGGCGTAAAGCCCGCAGCCGCAAAGAATACCGTTATGATTTGGCCATCTTGCATGACCCGAACGAACGTATTCCAACCAGTGATAAAAAAGCACTGCAAAAATTCATTCGCGCCGCGCGTGAAAATGATATTGATGCGGAACTGATTACTGCGGCTGATTTTAACCGATTATTAGAATTTGATGCGTTGTTTATTCGCGAAACTACCCGAATAAACCACTATACCTATCATTTCGCGAAAAAAGCGGAAGCAAATGGCCTAGTGGTTATCGATCATCCAGATTCGATTTTGCGCTGCGCCAACAAAGTGTTTCTAAATGAAATGCTAGAAAAAAATAAAATACCGCGGCCGCGTACCGAGTTATTGGTAATGGGCAACAATATAGATTACCGCGCCATCGGCGAACGCTTTGGTTATCCTGTGGTATTAAAAATTCCAGATGGTTCATTTTCTATTGGCGTTGAGAAAGCGCGTGATGATGAAGAGTTTCAAAAGGTAGCTGAAGGCCTCTTCAAAACCTCTACGATTCTGTTAGTGCAAGAGTTTCTGCCAACCGATTTCGATTGGCGAATTGGGGTTATCAATAACCGAGCAATTTACGCCTGCAAATATCTGATGGCCCGTAACCATTGGCAAATTTACAATCACAGTAGTGAAACTTCGCGCGGTAAAAGCGGCGGCTTTGAATACTTTGGTGTTCATCAGGTGCCAAAAGAAGTAGTAAAAATTGCATTACAAGCCACACGGCTTGTAGGTGATGGCTTATATGGTGTGGATATCAAAGAAACGGCGAATGGCCCTGTTATCATCGAAATCAATGATAACCCTTCAATTGATAGTGGTGTTGAAGATGGCTACTTGGGTGATGAATTGTACCGGATTATTATGGACGATTTCCTGCGCCGCATCGAAGATTAAGGTAGCATCATGAACGTTACTATTCGGCGGGCAACCAACACCGATTTGAGCGCGTTAGTTACATTAGAAAATAACTCTTTTAACTACGATCAAATTGGTTTGCGCTCGTTTGCGCATTTACTAAAGCAGCGGAGTTCGCTGCTTTGGTGCGCTGAAGCCGATCAACAAATTATTGGCTATGCCATTATTCTTACGCGGAAAAACAGCCGGAAGTGGCGTATTTACTCGATAGCTATTGCCCCAGAAGCTCGGGGAAAAGGTATCGGTAAGGCGCTCATGCTCGAAGTAATCGAAAGCGCAAAAACTGCTTCTGTAAGTGCGCTATCACTCGAAGTAAAATGTGATAACAAGGGTGCCATTGAGCTTTATCGCCAACTCGGGTTCGAAGTAATTGATCTATTACCAGAGTATTATTCCGACGGTACCGATGGTTACCGCTTGCAACGTACACTCGAACCGCAATAAGAACTCTCTAAACGTAAGCGTTTGCGGTGATCATTTGCCCAAACGCTCACGTATCCGCTATTCTGGTAATCTAATTCATCTGCAGCAACGGAGTACTGATGAACAACTTCAGTTTTTATAACCCAACCAAAATTCTTTTTGGTGAAGGGCAAATAGCAAATATTGGTAAAGAAATTCCAGAAGATGCGCGCGTCATGCTTGCCTACGGCGGCGGCAGCATTAAAAGTAATGGCGTTTACCAACAAATCATCGATGCTATTGGTAATCGAATCGTGTGCGAGTTTTCTGGCATCGAAGCAAACCCTGAGTTCGAAACACTTTGCCGTGCCGCCGATGAAGTAAATGAACATAAAGTAGATTTTATTCTAGCCGCCGGTGGCGGCTCGGTAGTGGATGGCGTTAAATTCATTGCTGCAGCAGCTAACTTTGCTGGTGATCGTTGGGAAATTTTAACCAAGGGTGGCAAGGGCATAGAATCAGCCATTGCTTTTGGTAGCGTTTTAACGCTGCCAGCTACGGGTTCAGAAATGAACAGTGGTTCGGTGGTTACACGGGCAGAATATAAAGCAAAGCTACCATTTGGCAGCCCATTGGTGTTTCCACAATTCTCAGTGCTTGACCCAACCACCACATACACCTTGCCGATTCGGCAAGTGATTAATGGCGTTATCGACCCATTCACTCATGTGATGGAACAATACCTCACTTATCCTGTAGGCGCGCATTTGCAAGACCGGTTAGCTGAAGCTATTTTGCAAACCTTGATTGATATCGGGCCAGAAGCGCTAGCACAGCCAGAAAACTATGAGATTCGGGCGAATATTATGTGGTGTGCCACCATGGCCCTCAACGGTTTGATTGGTGTTGGCGTTCCTCAAGATTGGTCAACCCACATGATTGGCCATGAGCTCACCGCATTGTATGGCTTAGATCATGCGCAAACATTGGCTGTTGTATTACCGGCGAACCTGCGGGTACGTAAAGCCGATAAGCTCGCAAAACTAAGTCAGTTCGCCGAGCGCGTGTGGGGCATTACTGAAGGTAGCGACGATGAAAAAGCGGAAGCGGCTATTGCTAAAACGGAAGAATTCTTCCGTAACTTGGGCGCTGGCACGCGAATCGAAGATTACGATTTAGAGCCCTCAGTAATCAATACCATTATTAAGCAATTAGAATCACACGGCATGGTAAAGCTTGGCGAAAACAAAGATGTAACGCCAGAAGTTAGCCGCAAAATTTTAGAAGCAGCGCTTCGTTAAAACAGTAAATTTCTACGCTTGATAAAAAACGGGGTGCGAAAGCACCCCGTTTTTTATTTGTCTGATATACCTATTTACATTCCTGAACCGCAAGGCACGATATCTCTCACTACCGTTGTTGAGCACTGCCGAGTTTCTATGCTTGTAGAACATGTACGCAGGTTTGTCCGCCGCTCGCAAACATCATACGTTAAATCTTGCCAAGCTAGTGGGGGGCTATCAAGTGGTTCGCTGATCGAAACGGTCGTTCCATGCGAAGGGTCATTCAGGAGTTCTGATAAACACCCAATGTCCGACATTGTAAGATTAACATTCGCACCATCCCCGGTAACTCCAAGCAGCGAACGGCCTGCAATTACTGAGCCTCCTCGCTGTAAAGAAAACTCGAGGTGAAATGGTTCTACGCCGCCCACACTCGGATTTCCATGATAATCCACTTGAAACATTAATCGATTATCTTCTGCCGGTTCGCCGAACGAAATAACGTGGTTTAACGCTCGTTCAATGTAGTTAAAGTTCACTGAGGAACTATAACCTGTGGGCGTGGTGATATCGAAGCCTCGAGATTGGTCACGCATACTGGAAACAGCACCTCGAAAACTAGAGTTTTCAAGCTGGGAAGAAATGGCATCAGCCATATAGTCGTGTAGATCGTGTTTAAACTCGTCATCAATTAGGTACTGCACTGGGCTTGCACTGCAATCTTGAGGTGATTCATCGCCAGTTGCGGCTGAAAAAAGATTTAACTCACCAGAAGGATTAAACGAATTACCCTTTTGAGCTGCATAAACTGCATCTCGCACCACTTGATGATATTGAAAAAAAGTAGCCGTAATATCATTCTCAAGGCTGGTTAAACTCAAGGGTTGTATAACCGGATTCTTATCATCACACCAAGTATCGAAACACGAATATTGAATTCCAAATTTCCAAGATTGTTCAGTGGTTGGATTAGCGACAATAATAGTTCTATTTGCACCGATACAAGAAACATTACTCTGGGTGGGATCTGTTCTGGGAGAATCTTTGATCACACATTCTGGAACCCGAGCTTCTCGTCGCGCAATCCATTCAGCTTTATTAGTATCACAGGTATCACAAGCAAAAATATCGTCGCCTGGCGGAGTTGCCTGCGCCTCAGCGGTGGTGTGAAAGAACGAGAATCCGATAACCAAAAAAAAACTAAACAAGCTTTTTTTTATATCCATGTTGTTAATATCCTTGTGTTTAATATCGATGAGCTCGATAAATACTCGCCTAGAATTTCTAACACAACCGTTACATTTGAGCAAACCTTAAACATATCAGCGCACCGCAACTATCTCACTCATTTCTAATCCAGCCAATATTCTCGGTTAACTTTCAGAATTCGGTTGCCATCACTTTTATAGCGCTGCATGATTTTTTCAATCGGCTCAGCTATTTGGCTAAGTTCTCGGCTTTGCAAGTAATCAGGATTGTATAGCTTAGAAGCGCTCCGTTCTCCCAGATCACAGGCGAAGGTGACAATCGTTTTACCCGGCTCTCGGTGCAGTGCTGCAAAAAATGCTGCGGCCACGTTCAAAGCCGAACTACTACCCAACACAATACCATCTTGTTCACGGACAAAATTAGCGATGCTCACTAAATCTTGATCCGGTAAATTCAGGGCATAATCAATTTTCGCCTGCCGGAAATTTTCAACTAAGCGCATGATACCAATGCCCTCTGTCATCGAACCGCCGGCAGATTTATATTCACCACTGCGCAAAAATTCAAAACTGCCGGAGCCATCTGGGTCAGCCAACCAAATTTCAATGTTTGGGTTTTGCTCTTTTAAATATCGTGAATTGCCACCAATAGTGCCGCCGGTACCCGATACCGACACCAAAATATCGACGTTTCCTTCGGTTTGTTGCCAAATCTCAGGGCCAGTATGCAAGTAATGGGCCCGCATATTGCTGGTGTTTTCAAATTGATTCGCCCACCAGAAATTATCATTCTCTTCTGCTATGCGCCTTGCCGTATGGTAGAAATGCTCTCGGTTCTTGAACGGCACAGGCGGAACAGCCTTCAGCCGCGCGCCATGAAGCTCGATCATCTTGGTTTTTTCTGGTGTTTGATCATTGGGCATTACCACCAATAAATCATACCCAAGCGATTTTGCCACCACGGCCAAACCAATACCGGTATTTCCCGCCGTACCCTCTACAATGCTCATGCCCGGCTGCAACTCGCCACTATCAATCGCATCTTTAACCAATTGCAAAGCTGCACGATCTTTAATCGACCCACCGGGATTTTGATATTCACACTTAACATAAATATCAGAACCTGAAATCTTCGATAGTGATTGAATTTTCAACAGATCAGTATTCCCAATCATATCGGTTTGCCGATCTACTACGCGAGATACCATTTATTTTTCCTTTTATCTTAAGCGCCAACAGGTAAGCTAAGGCGGAAAATCAGTTGCAGCCCCAAATCATGCACTCGTCTTTGCAGACAGCGAGCTTGTGCAGACAGCGAGCTTGGTAAGCTAATGGGGCGCCACCTAATATGCTTCATTATAACGGTTTTAGATATGCGATGTTGAGAACGAAATAGAATATAAAATAAGCGACAAAAAAATTGGAAAGCTCAAAATATCCCATATATACTGAAATAGCTTGATCACCAGCAAGTGTTTGCTCAGTTTGAACGAAACCTCCTCGGAAGCGCTCGTCCCCTGCTCTAATATCTCTGCTGCTTTAAGCACTAGTTTCGCTGGCTTTGGCCAGTCGTTTTAAATATATATGTAAGTTAGGAAAGATTATGTCAGATACAGTTACTGGTACCGTTAAATGGTTCAATGAATCTAAAGGTTTTGGTTTTCTTGAGCGCGAAGGCGGTCCTGATGTGTTCGTACACTTCTCTGCAATCACCGGCGATGGTTTCCGTACCTTAACCGAAGGTCAGAAAGTTCAGTTTACTATCACCCAAGGCCAAAAAGGCCCTCAGGCTGAGAACGTAACTCCTGCGTAATTAGGTTTGCAATAACAACCTAGCAGTGAAAAAACGAATTGATAAATGGTCGGCAAATGCCGGCCATTTTTTTATTCAGAATTCTTCGTAGAAACTTATATTTCCCTACGTAGCTGTTACCACCATGCGCAAGTATTAATCTAACATCCCTTGTAACACAATAAGTTGCGTGTCTGCGGTTGCTTTAATTTGGGTATTCACCGATGGGTTTAGCACCGTTTTACCACCTATATTTTGATAGCCTAACAACACCGCGCGCTCAGCAAATGCATACTCACGTAATTCTGCAATTGATATTGTGCGTTGTAACTTCTCGGGTAAAAATCGCAAAGCCATTCTCGCGCCATGGGCACTTAACAGATGCTCGTAAACTAAACGAAGTTGTGGATAAACCGCTACTTGCGCTAATACGTGGCTCACTACAACCGAACTTACTAACACTTCGTTGTTACTGTGATTTACGTACGCGGCATTACTCGGGTCATGAAGCTCTACCATGATATGCGGCCGAGAATTGTATTTACCTTTGGCCAGCAAATAGTCCAGTAGCATAAACGCCACAATGCTTCGCGCGTCTGCCTCTTCTCCTGACGCCAGCCGGTCACTACTAAACATCATCACAGAATCAAAATCTTGTGGTTTTAACGCCGACATGACTGATTCCGCAGTGTAATCAGCCTGCTGCCAATCAATTTCTACTTGCTTTGCCCGCACCGGCCAGCGTTCTTGAAAGAGTTGCTGGCGTTCTTCAATCGATGCCGACGATACATTCGTGACATAATATTTAGTGCGCTCGTCTTTTGCCATTTCGTCGAGGAGCGTGATCACTCGGTTATTCCACCCAAGCATAAGAATTTTACGCCGTAATGGACGCTCCGGCGTTATTAAGCGCTCACTTACTTGCATAGGCCGATGGTTCATCGCGCGCTTATGCTCTTGCGCATCTTGATGGCTGGTCGCCAGATAAAGAACCTCGTCACCCTCAGCTATCGTAAAGTTCCCCGGCGGCGCCAATATAGTTTCCGTGCTACCCGAGCGCTTACCTTTTTCAGGGCGTAACACTCCGCATGGCGTAGCCTTTTGCGCACCCGCGAACACCTGGTTCCACTGTTTACCAACAAAGGGAGCTGCTGGCTCTGGCATAAATTGCGCTTGTTCGGGATCAATCAGTAACGCGTTCACAGCTCCGGATAACCCTGGATACAGTGCGCTACGCATCAAAATGCGCGCGATAATCAAATCACTCGCAATTACCTGCAAATTTCCTTGATAAGTATGTAATGCAATAGGCACTTTTCGGGCATCTTGAAGCTCTGCCACTACCTGCGGATCTTTGCCATTGGCATATTCAGTTTGTAACGAGAGTAATACCTTAATAACGTCCGTATCCGCACTTAAGGTTTGTTCGGCAAAGTTACTGCGCGAAGGAATAATTACCGTTTTTGCATCAGCAATAGCCACTCTATCTAAATGTTCAGGATTTAAAATAGAACCTGAGCGCAGAACGATTCGGCGGCGATTTTTTCCAGAAAAATCCTCCGCCAACAACTCTTCAGATGGCCCTTCGGTAATATCTTCTGCTAAAACGGCAATTTTATTTACGTTTTGCTCCGGAATAATTGGATTTACAAGTTCGTTCAACACCGGCAGCGTTCTCGATGTCCAGCCCAGCAAAACCGTATGGTTGCGAAAGCTCACCGGTGTTTGCCCAAGTTCAAAATGACGCATCTGCCGGAACAGCCATTGGGTCATGATGGCCACTAAAGTACCCATAAACAAAACATAGCCCGCAATTGTGAGCAATGTGGATATCACCCGGCGCAACAAGCCTTCATCGTCACCAAGGTAGCCAGGATCTGTAAGCCGCAAGAAGCTCCACCAAAACTCTTCACTCAAATCCGCTTCGCCGCGAGTTAAGTAGAAAGCTAAGAAGCCGCCCGTAACCGCTACAAGCACTACAATGCCCCACGCTAATAGCAGCTGTAATAGCGCACCACCACCGAGCATGCGCTCAATCGAAAACTTAATTTTTGCCGAAATCCGAGAAGCTATGGCCATGGGTTAATCCTATTCAAAACCATTTTTACTAGTGTACCGCGAAATCGAAAATATTGTATTTTCAATGTTTTTCTTGCCATGTATAAATTTTAGTCAACTTGTCTTTTCTGTCACGAATGCTAGCCTAAGTAAGCTAAAGGCCCAGATTGGGCATCCCACAAAGGAGTATGTATATGAGTACATTGAAAGAATCGCCTTGGCGATCTGCGCTGCTTTTGCCGGTGTTTATTCCCGCGGTAGCGGTTATTACTCTTCTCGTTCTCGGCACGCTCGTTAACCCAGAGCTCGCCGGCGAATTCTTCTCCGCCACCCTAGCCAAAATAACCGAAGATTTCGGTTGGTTCTACATGTTGGCTGTTGCTTTATTCTTAATGTTTATCGTGGTCATCGCCGTGTCGAAATGGGGGCGGATAAAATTAGGCCCTGATCACGCAGATCCGGAGTATAGCTTTCTTTCATGGTTCGCCATGCTCTTTTCAGCCGGGTACGGTATCGCATTATTGTTTTTCGGTGTTTCTGAACCTGTACTTCATTATGCTAGCCCGCCACAAGGCGCGGCTTTAACCGTTGATGCTGCCAAACAGGCCATGCAAATATCATACTTTCACTGGGGCTTTCATATTTGGGCCATCTACGGCTTAGTAGGCCTCGTATTAGCTTACTTTTCGTTCCGCCATGGGTTGCCCCTATCAATGCGCTCAACGCTATACCCGCTCATCGGTGAAAAAATTCATGGCCCAGCCGGGCACGCCGTTGATACCTTTGCGATTCTTGGCACCATGTTTGGTATCGCAACGACACTAGGGCTTTCGGTTATCCAAATTAACACCGGGCTAAATTATTTGTGGGAGGACATCCCCGTAAATAATATTGTGCAAATTATTGTTATTTTCGTGATTACCCTAATGGCCATCGCGTCGGTTGTTGCCGGTTTGGATAAGGGTATAAAACGCCTTTCAATCCTAAACATGAGCCTCGTAATGTTCTTGTTGTTGTTCGTATTTTTTGCGGGCCCAACAGTGCATATTCTCGAAACTTTCCTACAAAATACCGGTAGCTATCTCAACTATATTGTTGAACGTACGTTTAACTTGCAAGCCTATACCCGCAGCGATTGGATCGGCAACTGGACCTTGTTTATCTTCGGGTGGACCATCGCTTGGGCACCATTTGTTGGTTTGTTCATTGCCAAAATCAGCCGTGGCCGAACCATTCGCCAATTTGTGGTGGGCGTAATGCTCGTACCTACCATTTTCACCTTCTTCTGGTTCGCTGTATTTGGCGACACCGCTTTACATATGATCATGGTGGAGGGTTACGAAAGCTTAATTGGTGACGTGCAAGAAAACCAAGCCATAGCGTTATTCAAGCTTTATGAGAATTTACCGCTTACCAGTATTCTTTCGTTTGTAACCGTTATTCTTATCATGACGTTCTTTGTTACCTCATCGGATTCCGGTTCGTTGGTAATCGATTCTCTTGCTTCCGGCGGCAATTCTGATACGCCAGTATGGCAACGGGTATTCTGGGCAAGTTCAGAGGGTATTGTAGCTGCTGTACTGTTACTTGCAGGTGGCCTCGGTGCCTTACAAACCGCAGCGATTGCGAGTGCCTTGCCATTTGCCATTATCATGCTCATCGCCGCCGTTGGGTTATGGCGAGCATTGGTGATTGAAGGGCATCAATACAGCAGTTTACGCAGCCACACGCAAATGCATCGCCGTGGCGTACATGCGGGTTCAAACTACTGGAAAACACGTTTGGCAGGGCTTGTTGATTTCCCAGCGCGCACAAATGTGGAAACATTTATTCGCGAAACCGGGAAAGAGTGCCTCGATGAAGTGTGTACTGAGCTTACAAGCCAGAAGTGGCAAGCGGAAGTGCATATGGAGGAGGAGCCCGCCCGCGTTACCTTACGTGTGGATAAAAATGAAATCGATTTCACCTACGAGATTCGGATTCGTGCCTATGCGCGCCCTGATTTCGCGGTCGCGAAAAAGGCGAAAAAAGAAACCGATGAATACTACCGTGCTGAAGTGTTCTTACGCCAAGGTGGCCAATCGTATGATATTTACGGGTTCGAAAAAGCCGATATCATTAACGATGTGCTTAACCAATTTGAGAACTACTTGCACTTCATTCATCACTCGCCCGGCAGTTTGCCATGGGATTTGGCGCAACATGATGATGATTTATCAGAAAAGCCAAAAACTGACGACGATGGTGAACCAGCAAAAAGCTAACGAATATTTGTGAGCGAATAAAAAACGCACCATGGATTTTTTCTGCCATGGTGCGTTTTTCTTTTTTATCTTCTTGTGAACATTCTCGATAACATGCTCGATAACATTCTCGATAACATTAAAGAATCACAACGTTAACACTGAATTACATCAATAAACGATATTCAGAAAAGCTTGGGATACGCTCAACTATGCGCCCTTCAGTTTCCCGTAGTTTTTCTAAATCAGCGCACATGGCTTCGCCTCGAATTTCCATTTCCGCGCCCCAGCCTTCCATTGTGGTTTCAAGCTCTTCGCCCATCGTTTCCATACGCTCACCAAACTGTTCCATGCGTTGCTCAAAACCACCAGAGCCCGAGAACATCGCTTTGGTAACCATCCAAATCATGCTGCCCATCGAATCTTCTACAATTTGCTCAATTTCTGTATCCAGCGTATCACCCAAACGATCGCCAAATACCTCGAGCTGGCTCCCTTGCACAACGTAAGTGCCATTCGCTTGATAGGCAACCGTTGCAAATTCTTCAGCCAACGTGTGATTTAGCTTTTCGATACGGCGCACAATTTTGTGGCGTTCACCAAACATCTCAGAGAAGGTAGCGGATAAAGCATATGAGGTCATTTCCAGCGCTTCAGCCATCACATCAACCACAAATTCTGATTGTGCTGCCAATCCATTTTTGTATTGAATCAGCATACCGCGCTCTTCAGCATCAACACTTACTGAATCGCCATTAATATATAAATCACCGTTGTGTAAGATACGAAATAGCTCAATATCACCATCTTTCACCGTAAGGGTTTCATACGATGCGTGAATATCTTTATCTAAATTAAACTGGCAGCTTTGCGTATCCTGCGAATTCACAATTGTAATTTGCCGTGAAGGAACCTGCATTGGCGATTCCTCAGTTGCGGGCATAGCAATAGTTGCTGCTAAAAGAATACTTGTGATCATTATTTTATTCCTCGTTCTTGCCTGAACACAGCCATGTTCCGTGGCACCTAGTGGGTTTGCAGTTTTAACAACCTCGCAATTGCGCGAGATCGTTAAGATTCTTTTAAGGAATAAGCAATTGCCATGCCATTAATTGCAAGATATTGATTTATATAGCTAATAAAAATACAAATAAAAAGCTCGAGAAATATAATAGTGATTATCACTACTTCTTCCTCGAGCTTATTCGGTTTTTTAACCACTAATTACGTTTTTTCCAAACGCATTTTAATCATTCACTAAACACACGTTTTAGGTATTACATATTAGTTATCGGGTTTACAAACCTAATACTGATTTACCCTGTTCAAATACGATGTCTACCGGAATATCAGCGCTATCAATGCGATCTAAATCGCCTTGCAACCCAGCATCAACACTACCCATCTCTGTAAAGAGCTGAGCAACTCCAGTGTAATCGCCGTCGCCTTGTAAACGTAAAATTAAATCAGAGAGCGAATTCATCGCTGCCCGCATATTTTCCATATCTACCGCGTATTCGCCTTGCTCATTACGCACGAAAGCACCGTGTTCCGCAAAGTAGTTAAAGCGAATCATGTTTGCTTGGCCATGGGCACTTGAGGCGCCAAAACGCACAGAGCGGAAAATGCCGGCTAAGAAGGTAACATAGTAATCTTCTAGCTGACCTTCAGTAAGCACGCCCTCTTCAAGCAACTGAGTTACCATATACAAGCCAAGAATATCCGCTTTCCCTTCCTCGATAGGCGATGCATATTCACGCAACGCTGCGCGCACCGTACCCTCACCGTTTACCAAGTTCTTAATACCCAAACCATGAGCTACTTCGTGGAACATGGTGTTCGCAAAGAAAGCATCAAACGTGATGTGTTGGCGTTGTTCTGGCACAATCAAAAGATCAGCAATCGGCACTAAAATCTTATCGAATTTAGCCTGCATTGCGTTTTTCAACTGCGAGCGCCGCGTGCCCTTCGCTAATTGCACTTCTTCATCGTTTGGCAAATTCACAGCAATCGTTTTGCTACCGGCATTTGAATGACCCGCATAGTAAACAATATCGTAAGCGTTCAATTGCGCGTCGGTACCCGGCGCTTCCGCTTTATATTCATCCGCTACTGGCAAACCACGTTGTAAACTCGGTAAATGCTGAGCATACACCTCAAGGCGTTGGCTCCATTCGGTATCTTTCACTAATACATAAGCTTCAAAACCCGCCTTGTAACCAAACAAACGATCTTCGTAGGTTTCAATAGGGCCAATAATCACATCAACATCACTTTCCGTGATATCCATCCACACGTAATCAGAAGCTTGGTATTCATTGGAAAGAAACGCATCCGCCCGCATTTCTAAATAACGTGCCATTGTTTCATCGTCAGCTACCGTTGCTGCCGCGCGTAATATCGCCGCAGCTTGGTTCAGTTCTTCCCGATACGCTTCAGAATAAGGAATAGTGTAAAGCTCACCGGCTTCGTTGCGGCGTACAAGTGTGTATAAGTCATCTTTACCTGGTAAATCGGCAGCATCAAATTCATCACGGGTCATGTCCGCCGGATAGTAATTAGCGCCTAAAGGTTTGGGCTCAACACCTTGTAAAATAGGCTGCATATTATTCAAGCGATCCCATGGGCCGTAATTTACATCTACAAATTCGCGCAACCGAGGATCCGCAATGCTGCTCAACAAGGTTTCTTTGTCACCTGCATAAGCTTGCTGCCAGAATAAATCGTCCATAATTTCGGCAGCATCAATAAGCAGCGAAATTAATTCTTTCTGGTCGTCGGATAAATGCGATAAATCAACGTTTAAACGAACCGGGACATATATATCTAAACGTTCCTCAGCACTGGCACTCGCCTGATACTCTGGCATACTGGTACTCTCGGGAGCCGGTGAACAGGCACCTAACAAAAATGCACCGGTAACCGCTGCGGCTGTAATTTTTAATTTTGTTGTGAAAGCCATGGCAAAATTCTCTATGTGATTGTGTTCAAGATGCTAGCATGATACACAAAAATATAACCTTTCGCTTGTAACAGGTGCAACGTGCGTTTTATGTATGGATTCATTTTTTTATTAATTTTGTTTGTTGGCTTTTGGTGGATTTGGTTAAACCCCTATAGCTTTACGTTTTCAGAAACCACATTGAATATAGATCAAGAGGCTGAACACCGAGTATTTGCATTCGGCACCCTCACCAATCCTGTGGTGCGCACCTTGGTGATTTTCGGATATGTGCCTACAGAGCCGGGAGCTTTGGAAGGTTATGAGCGGCATCGTTTAGATCTATTACCAAAAGAGGGCGCCGTAACCCATGGCCGAGTTTTTTATGTGAATGCTGTGCAACTTCGTCGGTTAGATCGGTACGAACGTGTAGGTGTTAAATATGAGCGCTATTTATACACCTTGAGCGATGGCCAACCTGCTTGGGTGTATCGGCGAATTAGCGAAATTAACCCGGCACACGATTAATAGAATTCTAGTCAATACAATTGAGGAATAGTTAACGATGAGTGACGTAAATTCGTTAGTGAAACCACCGGCAGCGCAAACGAGCAACAACGAAGAGCGCCGCGTTGGCATCGAGATAGAGTTTAGTGGTTTAAAGCTACAAGAAGCCACCAATGTATTGTTGAAGTACCTAGAAAAGAACTGCGATAAATGTGAGCAAAGCGAGAAAGGCCGTTATGAGCATGTTATTAGTGGTGATAGTGCCGGCGATTGGATTATCGAATTTGATTATGATTATCTGAAAAAGATTGGTCGCGAATCTGAGTACAATGATTGGCGCGATAGTGCCGAGAAAGGCCTCGCTTGGATTGCAGAGAGCGTAGTTCCTATCGAAGTTGTTAGCCCTCCATTGCCTCTGCATCGTTTGCCAGAAGTCGAATCGCTAATTGATGAGCTGCGCGAAGCTGGGGCGAAAGGCTCATCGGATAGCATTGCCTATGCCTTCGGTATG
The DNA here is from genome assembly GCF_003987345.1 of Aliidiomarina shirensis. GTDB lineage: Bacteria > Pseudomonadota > Gammaproteobacteria > Enterobacterales > Alteromonadaceae > Aliidiomarina > Aliidiomarina shirensis. Next base: position 117,588 of record NZ_PIPP01000004.1, read on the forward strand.
CAACTTAACCCTGAATTACCCGATCTAGAAGCGGATACCATATGTGCGCATATCAAAAGTTTTTTATGCCTTTACGATTGGCTATTGAAAAAAATCGATCCGGATATTTCACGGCGCATAAGTAATTATATCGATCCCTTTCCGAAGGCATACCTAGAACTCGTTTTAAAAAGTAATTATTGGCCATCACGTGAACAATTAATCGATGATTACCTACAGCACAACCCCACACGTAATCGCGCGCTCGATATGCTGCCCCTGTTTCGGCACATTGATGAAGAACGCGTGCTAAACACGGTGAATGATAAATTAATAAAATCAAGGCCTACCTTTCACTATCGCCTACCCGGCTCGGAAATTCATCGGCCCAATTGGGGGCTGTTTAGTGTTTGGAACGATTGGGTTCGAGTTGAACAGTTGGCCGATAACCGAGAGCTTTTGAACAAAGTTTCGGAAGAATACCTATCCGAGATCAAAAAACTATTTAGCGGTTTCAATGATGATTGGCAACACTATATCGCCAACACTATCATTCCGGGGTTAACTGATGGGGAAGAGCAAATTAACTAACTTATTGGCTATCGCGAGGGTTAACTTCTTAACCCTCACGTTGGCCTGTTTAGTGCTAGCAGCAACGTTTAGCTGGATAACAACAAAAGCATTCAGTTGGCCGCTATTTATTGGCGTTGCGATTGCCGCGATTTCTGCACATATCAGTGTGAATGCGTTTAATGAATATTTTGATTTCCGTTCCGGCCTTGATTTTCTTACTCCGAAAACGCCTTTTAGCGGCGGTAGCGGCACCTTAATTAAAGAACCGAGCGCGGCAAAGTTGGCGTTTGCGCTAGCTGTCATTAGTTTGCTCGTGGTGATCGTGTTGGGTGCATGGATTGTTAGCGATAATCGCTTACAACTGCTCTGGCTTGGTATTCCCGGAATTGTATTAATTTACACCTACACCCACTATATCAATCGCTTGCCTTTTCTATGCCTTATTGCACCCGGTATTGGCTTCGGCTTAATTATGACCATGGGAGCAATTTGGGTATTTACCGGCGGTTTAACAATTAGTGCATGGGTAATTTCCATGGCTGTAATGCTTCTTGTAAACAATCTTTTGTTACTCAACCAATTCCCTGATTGTGAGGCTGATGCTCAAGTGGGCAGGCGGCATTATCCAATATTAATTGGCCGAGAAAAAAGCGCTTGGATATTTATAGCGCAATGGCTAGCCGCCTACCTGTTGGTGGTGCTCGCCACAGTGTTCAATTGGCTGCCCGTATTTAGCTTACTGGTGTTATTACTTTTACCGTTATTGCTGAAGCTTATGGTTGGTGTGCGCCAACGCGCGAATGATATTGATAGGCTAGTACCGTTATTAGGGCTTAACGTTGCACTCATTCATGGTTTTATCTTGTTGCTTGCTATGGGTATCGGGCTCGCTAATTAGGGCGCAATTTTACGTTAGCGCCAACCAAATGCTACGAGCACCGAGGCCAAGCGCAATAATAAATACCAACGCCGCCACTACGTTTTGCCGCTTAGTATTTGCAAATGCACCCATACGTTTTTGGTTTACCACCAATAACAAAAAGTACGTAATTAATGGCAACAAAATGCCGTTTGCCACCTGTGCAAAAACAATGAGCGCAAAAGGCTGAATACCCAACGATGAAACCACAACACCAATTAAAATAATACATAGCCAAGTGGCGCGAAAGCGCCAGCCGCGCATATTTGTACTCCAACCGAGCACACCGGTGAGTGCATAAGCGGAAGCTAACGGCGCCGTGATCGCCGAAGAAAGCCCGGCCGCAAGCAAGCCAAACGCCGTGAGATAAGTAGCCGCATTGCCAAAAACAGGCTGTAATGAAACCGCCAAATCAGCAGCGCCGGTAATTTGCTCACTGCTGCCAAAATACGCGGAAGCCGCGGTAGAAATGATTGCCAGCGTAATTAAACCACCCAAAGGTATCGACGTGTAAATATCGGCCTTCGCTTCTAATAACGCGCTTTTTATTTGCTTATCGTTCACTTCATCGCTCAGTTGGCCTTCCCGGCCCCATCGTTCCCGAGCGCTAGCTGCATGCAAAAATAACGCATACGGCACAACCGTAGTTCCCACTAATGCAATAGTTGTGAGCAAGGCACCTGCAGGAATAGAAGGGAGGAAAAGGCCTTTGAGTATAGCGATTACATCGGGCCTACTGAGTGCAAATGTAAGTAGAAAAGCAATACTCATAAGCACAACCAGAACAATGAGTACTTTTTCTATACGCTTATAATGCCCCTGCCAGAGAATTAAGGTGGCAAGGGCCCCGAGTATTACCGCCCATGGGTTTATGCCAATATCTTCTCGGAAAAACTCAACCCAAGTAATATCGCCCCACAATGAACGCGCACCTAAACTTGCTCCGGTTAAGTTGCCACCTTGGTAGGCACTATTCCCAATCACCACAGCGGCAACAACTAACAATATAAAAAGCTGCTTTAGCAACGGTTGTTGCACTGCAACCCTTAAATTCTCGCCCAAGCCTTGCTGGGTAACCACGCCAATGCGTGCTGCCATCTCTTGCAATACCGTAGTTGCCGCGATTGCAAATAGTAAGGCCCACAGCAACGCATAACCGTAGTTAGCACCCGCTAACGAGGCGGTAACTACGGTTCCTGGGCCAATAAAAGCAGCCGCAACTAAGGTGGCAGGGCCAAATTTAAGTTTCATGGTGTAAATACCAAAAGCGCTTGCTCGTTAAAATTACTGGCGTAAATCAAAGGTACCGGCCGCGCCAGGGAATACTACTGGGCTTTCAAAACCATCTTTACTTACACTCGAAACACCAAAGAAATAGTTATCAATCACCACATTTTCTAGTGTGAACTCAGTTACATTGCCCACATCGCGGCTAAATTGCCAATTTGGTGCGTCGGTATAGCGCCAATAAATACGGTAGCCTGCAATAGTATCTTTCTCTTGTTCACTCGCCTCTGCCCAGCTTAACGTAGTATGTGGCTGTACCGCACCGCGGATTTCTACATCACTGGGTGGTGCAGGTGCCCACGCCATGCTGGCAAGCGTTACTGCATTGAGCGCGGTAAGTTTGGCGGCATAGTCGAAATCCATAAACTCGATAGTATCACCGAAATGGCGGCCATCTTCATTGCGCAAATCTTGATGCTGGCGATCATAATGTTCGTTGGTTTCCATAATCCGTACACCTGGATAACCTACATCATTAAATGGGCGGTGATGACCACCGCGGCCAAAGCGATCAAGGCGGTAAACCAGCATTACATCAAGGTTTTGAATATACCGATCGGCCATCCAAGAAATATAGCGGCCTAAATTTCGGCTTGGCGAATCCACTTCACCGCCCGTAAAACGACGCGCACGCGCATCGGCTGCTGTTTCGTTTTGTCGTGTACCTTCAGCAAACACCCGCGCAGTAGTGTTATCAATCACACCATTAATGCCGGCAATATTAGCGATCATATCGTTGTTCAAAACTGCGTGAAGGCGCCAATTTTCTTCCTGCGCTTGTTTAGCTAATATCTGGCCACCAAATAAACCCTGCTCTTCGCCAGCTAAAGCCGCATACACAATAGAGCCGTTGAATTCATACTGACTAAGCACACGTGCCGCTTCTATTGTTCCGGCTAAGCCCGATGCGTTATCGTTCGCGCCCGGAGAAGTAGAAGTAGAATCCATCACATCGGTTACTCGCGAATCAATATCACCTGCCATAAGCACATAACGATCTGGGTCAGTTTTCCCGCGCTGAATCGCCACCACACTCACAACTTCGGTAGCTTCAGGAATACGCGCTTCACCTTCGATCACGCCGGTGCTGTAATAAACTTCTAAACAACCTCCACAAGCCGCCGAAATACGTTCAAATTCTGCAAAAATCCAGCGCCGAGCCGCACCAATACCTTGAGTATCTGATTCGGTTTCTGAAAGTGTATGGCGGGTACCGAAATCAACTAACGTTTGCACATCCTTGCGTAAATTCTCTGCACTTGTAGCTGCGGCGATATCGTGCAGTTTAGGCTGATCTTTATAGCTTACCGATCGCTCTTGGCTAGCCGCTGGCCCTGCTATACTGGCGGCCACAAGCAACGCCGAAGCGCTTAGTGTTAGTTTCGTAATCAAGTTATTCATGCATTCATCCTATTTGTTGTTTGAGATTTTGATATCGGCGCAAGAGATTTCGTTCGTTTGCCGGTACCCACTCTATTTTTCTGTTATATTTTCCTTAGCTTACCTGAGAGCACGCCGAAGGTTAACTAAACACGCAAACAACTTCGGTAAGTTGTATGTTTTACTAGCCAAAAGGCGCCGTTCTTGGCATGCTCACCGGGGTTGGGTTTCCACAAAAACTCACCTAGCGAATATTCACAGCGCCCATTCAGCACACGGAAGGCTGCGCGCACGGAAAGAATTTTCCAATACTAATTCTCGAATGCCCATTATCGAAAAAGAAGAAGAGGAATACACCGTGAAATCAGCCATTCAGCTCCTTATTGGTGCCAGTATACTTTCGCTCACCGCGCTACTTAGCGGATGCAGCCAAGAACCCGAAGGAATCGAACCCGCCGATCCGGCCTGGACCAGCGCCGCGAATGTTCAACAGCAATTCGAAGATGGCAGCCTTACCAGCGTTGCGCTAGTAGAGCATTATCTCGAGGAAATTGAACGTAATAATCATCAAGGTCACGATATCCGCGCCATCATAGAAGTTAACCCAAAGGCTCTAGAGATTGCTGCCGAGCTGGATCGTGAGCGTGAACTCGGTGTTATTCGAGGCCCTTTACATGGCATGCCCGTGGTATTAAAAGCAAACATTGCTACTGCCGATGATATGGCCACAACCGCTGGTGCATCAGTGATGGCAGGGTTCATCACTGCAGAAGATGCATTTCATGTACAACAGTTGCGGAACGCAGGTGCGGTTATTCTCGGTAAAGCTAACTTGTCGGAATGGGCAAATTTTCGTGGCGCCAACTCTATCAGTGGCTGGTCGGGTATTGGTGGGCAAACACGTAACCCGCATGTATTAACACACAACCCATGTGGCTCAAGTGCTGGCTCTGGTGCCGCAGTTGCAGCGGATTTCAGTTTACTCGCCGTAGGTACGGAAACCGATGGTTCAATTATGTGCCCAGCATCGGTTAACGGTGTGGTGGGCGTGAAGCCAACCCGCAGCTCAGTGTCTGGCCACGGCATTATTCCTATTGCTGCAGCGCAAGATATTGCCGGCCCAATGGCACGCCACGTGTATGATACCGCGTTACTTCTCGATGCGATGGCAACGCCAGAAGCCAAAACGCGCTTTGGTACTTCGTTAGCCAGTGCTGCGCAAAGCGAATTTCAAGGCGAAACCATTGTATTAGTGCGCGCTTATGATGAGCGCTTCACCGGCGTACAAGAAATGACAGACCGCGTTGCCGACGCCATACGCGAACAAGGCATTAACGTTATTGAAGTCATGGAGTGGAACCTGCCGAATCAACTTTACGCCGATGAACTGGAAGTTTTGGTGTATGAATTTCAACGTGATCTGAATAATTGGTTAGCCGATTTTGACGCCCCCGCCGCCGATATGCAGGCTGTAATTGATTATAACCTTGCCAATGAAGATACCGAATTAGCACTTTTCGGCCAAGAATACTTCGAGCAAGCGATTGCCATTGATCTAGATACCGATAGCGAAAGCTATCAGAATGCGCTTGCCAATAGCCGCCAGTTAGCAGAACAGCATTTAAATCGCTACTTGGTAGATTTAGGTGCTTCCGCAATTGTTATGCCTTCTTATGGCCCAGCATGGCCAACGCCTCCGCTTGAAGGCCCGGGATATAGCTTTGGCACGTCAACTGCCGCAGCCGTTTCTGGCTATCCTTCAATCACCTTGCCTGCGGGTGCCGAAGGTCCGCTCCCCCTTGGTTTAAGTATCGTGGGTATGCCGTGGAGTGAAGCGCAACTGTTTAGCTTGGCAAGTTTGTTAGAAGCCGAAGTTGGTGGCTTCAAACAGCCAGCGTTTCTATCTAGCCTAGAAGAGAACTAAACGAACAGTATAGTTTTCGCAAGCCTGTAGTTTTTCTAGTTTGTTTGGAAATTACACGGCAAAGTAGCGCTAAAATGCGTGAGTTAGAAACATTTCGTTGCAATTTTGTAACACGAATTGCATTGACTCTAACTCACGCAACATTCACATTAGGCGTGTTTTTAATCGCACAGAGGTTTACATGAAACTAGCAACATTTAAAACTGCCCTTCTTACCACCAGCATTACCCTAGCACTGGTAGGATTCTCGGCAGTTAGCCACGCTCAGCCGAATATTACTACGAATGCATTTTTAGCGGCTGCCGCTACCCAAGCTAGTTCACCTGTTTGCGATAGTTCCGAATGCGAAGCTGAAATGCGCCGCCTTATTCGCCTTGCTCGCAATGGTAGTGGCGATGCTGCTGCACTAGTTGCCATGGCATTTGCCAGTGGTGATGGCCTAGAACAAGACGACAAAGAAGCAGAGCGCTTTATTCGCATCGGCGTACGATATCGCAGTGCGATTGCTACCTTCTTGATGTCCGATTGGTATCGCAATGGTTTTATCTTGGAGCAAAACGAAGAAGAAGCCGATAACCTTTTAGAACAAGCGGTAGCGCTTAATCACCCACCCGCTTTATATCAAAAAGCAACTCAGTTGTTTGCCTCCGATAACCCAGAAGATTTTGAAGAAGCAATGACATTACTTCAGCAAGCAAGTGATGAGAATTTAGTAAATGCTATGTTCTTACTTGGCCGTATGCGTCAAATTGGTGCTGGCGTTGAACAAGATCTAGTAGAAGCCGGAGAGCTTTATCGTAAGCTTATTATCGCCGGTGTTGATGATGCGCGCCCATACCTGCGTGAAGTAACCGAAGATTTGGAAGCGATTGGTGCAAACGACCAAACCATCGCTCGGTTTGCGTCAACGCAAAACATTGAACGCATTTCCGTAACCGGATCAGCATTTCGGGTAAACACCCAGCTCACCGGGATCGTGCGCCGTTTGAATGCATCCGGCCTATACGATAGCCGCTCGATTGGTAGCCGTATCCGCGGCGTAACCTGCGAACAATCCGGCAGCCAATGTACCGTTACACGCCCAAGCTCAGAAGCTTCATCGTTAAGCGATATTGTTGGCAACAACTAAGCTGAGTGCATTACTTTAAAAGCCCAGCCCTTGTGCTGGGCTTTTTATTTTTCGGCTTGTCTGCGCTTTTGAATTGCTTCAGAGAAGGCAGAAGCAAGAATACCAGCCGGCATGGCTACTAAACCCACACCAAGCATAGCTGTGATTCCCGCTACTATTTTGCCCAAAGCAGTTACCGGTACAACATCACCGTAACCTACAGTGGTGAGAGTAGCCACAGACCACCACAATGCCCGTGGAATACTTCCAAACACTTCAGGTTGATTCTCAGCTTCCAGCGCATACAGAACGCTAGCGCCCAACACCATAAGCCCAAGTGCAATACCAAAGGTGAGTGCCATTTCGAATTTACGAGCAGAAACTGCTTCAAGTATTAAATCAATGGCTCTTGAAAAACGTCCGAGCCGAGCAATCCGGACAATACGCAATAACCTAAACACTCGCACTAAGAATAATGTGCTGCCACCTAGCATTAATACGAAGGAAACTAACACTAACAAATCGAGCAGTGCCCAAAAAGAGAAAATATAGCGAATGCGCCCGCGAACATTGCCGTGCAAATCCGGATAATTGGCGGTATATACGCGGCCAATATATTCGGCAAGAAAAAGCAGAAATAACACACCTTCAAATACTACAAACAACGAGCCCCAGCGCTCACTGATAACCGGCTCGGTTTCCAGTATCGCTAAAAGTGCCCCAAACAAAATAAGCACAATCACCACGAAATTGGTTCGTGATAGTCCATTCGCCACCCGCAAATCTGGCCGTAATTCCAAAGCCAGGAGTTCTTTTAAGCGCACAATAAGTTTCCTGTAAGAACCAGTTGAGTAGCTTAGAGTTTGATAGCTCAGGGTATTATTTGCAAATAATAGAAAGTGCAGAAGAAAAAAGAGGCTTTCGAGAGAGTAAATTATTTAAAATGGTGGCCCCTCCCAGATTTGAACTGGGGACCAACCGATTATGAGTCGGGTGCTCTAACCACTGAGCTAAGGGGCCATTTTGGAAGGTTGCTTAGAAAGCGCTGCGAGTATACGGAAATGGGCGATTTCTTGCAACTATTTTGCTACTGCTTAAAAAACAAGCTTATATTTATCAGTAACTTATAATTAACGTGATACCTTAAGGTTGCAATAAGACACCTTAAGGTTACATACTGAAACCCTAAGGTATCAACTGAAGGGTATAATATGAGTAACTGGAATCCTGATTCACAAATCACATCATTACGTTTCAATGCCATTCTCGTTGGCGCGGCAGCAATTTATTTTTGTGTGCACATTGTGCATAAAATGCTCGCTACGATGTCGCCCGAGCACTGGTTTATTACGAGTAATTGGCTTCACATTTTCAGTTTTATCTGGGCGGTTATGTATTTAGGTATCGCCGTTCGATGGAGCTGGATCAACAAGAAAACGAATGGTTGTTGGCGTGAAATGTTGGGGCTGTATAAAGATGAATTTACGCTTCAAGCCTACCGTAAAGCTTGTGTGTTTTCATTATCCGTTGTGATCGCGGCACAAATGTTTGGTTTAATTCTAGGGGCTTACAGCCGAGGAAGTTTGCTAGATGAAGCACTAAGCCTAGGTATCGTATCGATGATATTCTTAACGCTTACCGGGTTTGCCTTTTCATTGAGTATTTGGTGGCAACTGCGTGAGAGCGATAACGAATAGAAAGGATGGAACACATGCGTTTAGCGGAAATAGAAACAGTTACGAACAACCTTTCTTTGCTACGTGGTGGCGCTGGTTTATCGCAACAAGAATTGGCCGATGCTATTGGTGTTTCGCGAAAGACCATTAGTACCATTGAAACGGCTCGCTTCATGCCTTCAGTAGTGATTGCACTCAAGCTTGCTACCCATTTTTCAGTACCTGTTGAGCAAATATTTCAACTTTCAGAATAGTGGATACAAAAACGCCCAGCAAATGCTGGGCGTTTTAATTTCACAATTAACAGAAGCTTGTGCTTACTCGTCGAGGAAGCTTTTCAGCTGTTCGCTGCGGCTTGGATGACGTAACTTACGTAATGCTTTGGCTTCGATTTGACGAATCCGCTCACGGGTAACATCAAACTGCTTGCCTACTTCTTCTAGCGTGTGGTCGGTATTCATATCGATACCGAAGCGCATGCGCAATACTTTCGCTTCTCGGGCCGTAAGGCCGCCTAGAACATCGCGTACCGCGTTTTGTAAGCTTTCTGATGTGGCAGCATCCACTGGCAAATCAAGCGTGGTATCTTCAATGAAATCGCCTAAGTGCGAATCTTCATCATCACCAATCGGCGTTTCCATAGAAATCGGCTCTTTGGCAATTTTTAATACCTTGCGAATCTTATCTTCAGGCATTGCCATGCGCTCTGCCAATTCTTCTGGCTGCGGCTCACGGCCCATTTCTTGCAGCATCTGCCGCGAGATACGGTTTAGCTTGTTAATGGTTTCAATCATGTGCACCGGAATACGAATAGTGCGTGCTTGGTCGGCGATTGAACGAGTGATAGCCTGGCGAATCCACCAAGTAGCATAAGTTGAAAACTTATAACCACGGCGATATTCGAACTTATCTACCGCTTTCATCAAGCCAATATTACCTTCTTGAATCAAATCCAAGAACTGCAGACCACGGTTGGTATATTTTTTCGCGATTGAAATTACCAAACGTAAGTTCGCTTCAACCATTTCTTTCTTCGCGCGGCGAGCTTTCGCTTCACCAATCGACATCCGGCGGTTGATATCTTTTACTTTCGCAATTGATAAGCCGGTTTCTTCAGCGATAGCACGCAACTTACCTGAGCAGCGCGTTACTTCATCACGGTGCTCTTCAAGTGCTTCTGCATATTTCTTTTCTTTTGCAATAACGGCATCGAACCAGCTCATTGAGGTTTCGTTGCCAGCAAACGCTTGCACAAAGGTACGCTTCGGCAGTTTCGCTTGCTCTAAGCAAAGTTTCATAATCAAACGTTCTTGTACACGCACACGGTCCATCATCTCGCGCATGTCTTTTACAAGGCGATCGAACTGCTTCGGTACTAAACGGAAATGCTTGAATAATTCACTGAGCTTTTCAATTTCTGCGGTAGTTTTATCATCGCCACGGCCATAGGTTTTAATGGCATCGCGCGTAGCTTCATACTGCGCACGCAATTCGGTGAATTTTTCCCGCGCTTCTTCAGGATCAACACCGGTATCGGTTGATTCTTCTTCGTCGTCATCATCGTCATCGTCGTCGGCATCTTCGAGCTGATCTTCACTCAATTCAGAACCGATGTGGGTAGCACTTACAGGCGCTTCTTCCACTTCGTTCGGATCGATAAAGCCAGAGATGATTTCAGTTAAACGAATTTGTTCTGCTTCGTATGCATCCCATTGCTCCAACAAGAAGTTGATGGCTTCAGGATATTCAGCAACAGAACATTGAACTTGATTGATACCTTCTTCGATACGCTTGGCGATTACAATTTCGCCCTCACGCGTTAGAAGCTCAACCGTACCCATTTCACGCATATACATGCGAACTGGATCGGTTGTACGGCCAATTTCACTTTCAACAGTGGCAAGGGCAGCCGCAGCTTCTTCAGCTGCATCTTCATCGGCGGCATCTTCGCTCATCATCAGATCATCGGCATCAGGCGCGGTTTCAAACACCTTAATACCCATATCGTTGATCATTCGAATGATGTCTTCGATCTGATCAGAATCAACGATATCCTGTGGTAAGTGGTCGTTAACTTCAGCGAAGGTTAAGTAACCTTGCTCCTTACCTTTTGCGATAAGCAATTTAAGTAGCGACTGACGAGTCTGCATACGGGCGTTCACCTCAGTAAAAACGATTTTAAATTCGTGCGGAATAGCCGCTCAGTATAACAAAAAGAGCATGATTCAACCAGTTTAGTTTTAACTACGCTTCATCATACGCACAAGTTCATTCAACTCGTGTAAACGTTCTTTTGTCATCTCGGCTGCGGGTAGTGCTTTTAATTCTTCATAGCGTTGCTCAAGATAGCGATCAATCAAGAACATATAGGTTTCAGAAAACTCACGTTCTAAATTTTCCTCTGTTACCTGATGCTGCCATCGGGCTAACTCGCGCAAGCTTTCTTCAAATCGAGTGCCACGCCATGCTTCCAGCACTTGCGCACTAGAAAGCGGTTGTTCACATGTTTGGCGGTGTAACCCCATAAATACTTTAATGCCTGGCATGTTCAAACTATCAAGTTCGTTGTGCACAGGAATACTGCGGCCTAACTCTGGATGTTGCACCAGTAACCCAATGGCCCGGGTTACCGGTGTTACTTTTGGCCCTTTGGGCGCGCTTTTTCTCTCACTACCTGTGTTATTGGGGTTCGGCACCAATTTTTCAAGCTCTTGCACCGTTCTACTTAAGCGCTTGGCGAGTTCTTCCATTAACATGCCGCGATAAAAATCACTGGCTACGCGGCCAATGAGTTCGCGAGCCTGTGCGATTAACTCAGATTTCCCGGCATCGGTGCGCAAATCGATCGTGCTTGTGAGGTGATCGAAGAAGTAATCTCGGAACGACATTGCCCCTTCTACACGTTTATTGAAACCTTCAGCACCTTCGGCGCGCACAATCGTATCTGGGTCTTCACCATCCGGTAAAAACAAGAAACGTAAATCGGTGCCATCGCGCAGGAGCGATAACGCATTTTCAAGTGCTCGCCAAGCAGCATCACGGCCGGCTCTATCGCCATCAAAACAACATACAATTTGTTTCGATTGGCGAAATAATAACTGCAAGTGATCTGTGGTAGCTGCTGTGCCAAGGGCTGCAACGGCGTTGGTAACACCGTGTTGCGCTAGGGCTACCACATCCATGTACCCTTCAACAATAATCACCCGATCGAGATCTTTATGTTGCCGGCGCATTTCAAAGAAACCGTAGAGTTCGCGGCCTTTGTGAAACAAGCGTGTTTCTGGCGAGTTCAAATACTTCGGTTCGCTTTTTTCAATCACGCGGCCACCGAAACCAACTACTCGGCCTCGACGATCACGAATGGGGAACATAATTCTATCGCGGAAGAAATCAAAGCGTTTACCACGATCATTTTCAGTGATCATCTTTAACGCCAATAATTGATCTTGCTGATTGCGATTCGCGCCGAATTTACGTAATACCGAATCCCATTCTTTCGGGGCATAACCAATACCGAAATCGCGCACCACTTCACCGCTCAAACCACGGCCTTTTAAGTATTCGATTACTTTATCTTTTTCCGGATTTTCTTTTAGTTGCCGAGCGAAAAATTTTGCGCAGGCTTCCATCAGTGCGAAATCATCTTCCACTTCGGCTTTATCACGAGCAGGCTTGCTACCGGGCCGTGTTTCGCGCGGCACATCAAGGCCGAGCATTGAGGCCAGTTCTTCTACAGCGTCGGGAAACTCCAAGCCATCATATTCCATAATGAAATCAAGCGCATTGCCGTGCACACCACAGCCAAAGCAGTGGTAAAACTGCTTATCGGGCGCTACGGAAAACGAAGGTGTTTTTTCATTATGGAATGGGCAGCAGGCTTGGTAATTACGGCCCGCCTTTTTCAAGCGCACACGGCTTTCAACCACGCTAACAATGTCGGCGCGGGCCACGAGATCTTGGATGAAGTCTTTTGGAATTAATCCTGCCATGGCTATTAATGTACTCCGCTGCGAAGCTTAAGAAAACCGGAAATATGCCTTTGCTTGGAAATTCTTTTAGCCATAAAAAAACCGTGCTGGGCACGGTTTCTTTATATAGATTCTGGCGCTCACTGTGAAATTAATTCAACGTATGGATTAACTACAAGAGCTGCTCTAAATCTGAATGCTTTATCTATTTCTTAATAAAGGCGAGTGCGGCGAGCGTTTTCACGAGACAATTTCTTGGCGTGACGCTTCACTGCAGCTGCTTTCTTGCGCTTACGCTCAGCAGTTGGTTTTTCATAAAATTCGCGGCTACGAACTTCAGATAAAACACCTGCTTTTTCGCAAGAACGCTTGAAACGGCGCAAAGCGACGTCAAATGGCTCGTTTTCTTTAAGTTTAACTATTGGCATTAACCGATCACCTCAAAAAATTCATTAGTACGCAGGTCACTCAATGACCATGCCGGATAAAATTGGTGCTGAATTTTAAACAACCTTGAGCCTCGTGTAAAGCCCAAGATCAATTTAATCATGCAGATTCCGGCACATTCTCGCCACGCTTGGCATAAAAATCGCTAACAAATTGATCAAATTGATCGTTTTCGATCGCATCACGCATGCCCTGCATCAATGCTTGGTAGTAGTGCAAATTATGAATTGTGTTCAAACGTGCGCCTAAAATTTCGTTACAACGATCGAGGTGATGCAAATATGCTCGCGAATAATGCTTACAGGTATAGCAATCACAACTCGTATCCAATGGCGCGGTATCAGTACGATGGCGCGCATTACGAATTTTCACCACACCCTCTGAAGTGAACAAATGGCCATTGCGCGCATTTCGAGTTGGCATTACGCAATCGAACATATCAACACCGCGGCGTACGGCTTCCACTAAATCTTCCGGCTTGCCCACGCCCATTAAGTAACGAGGCTTATCTTCTGGCATTTTCGGCGCAACGTGATCCAAAATGCGCATCATATCTTCTTTCGGTTCACCAACTGATAACCCACCGATAGCGTAACCATCGAAGCCGATATTAGTTAGGCCAGTTAACGATACATCACGAAGATCTTCGTACATGCCACCTTGAATAATGCCAAACAATGCCGCTTTGCTATCGCCATGAGCTTCTTTTGAGCGCTGTGCCCAGCGTAACGAAAGCTGCATGGAATCTTCAGCCTGCTTCACAGTAGCCGGATGCGGTGTACACTCATCAAAAATCATCACAACATCGGAGCCGAGCTCTCGCTGCACTTCCATGGATTTTTCTGGTGTTAATAAAATTTTCTCGCCATTAATCGGTGAGCGGAATACCACGCCCTCTTCCGAAATTTTACGCAAATCGCCCAAGCTAAATACTTGGAAGCCGCCTGAATCGGTGAGAATTGGTTTATCCCAGTTCATGAAATCATGAAGATCGCCGTGCTGCTGAATAATTTGTGTGCCGGGGCGAAGCATTAAATGGAACGTATTGCCCAAACAGATTTCTGCGCCCGTAGCTTTTAGTTCTTCAGGGCTCATCCCTTTCACCGTGCCAAGTGTTCCCACAGGCATAAATGCCGGCGTTTCCACAGTGCCACGATCAAACGTCATACGCCCGCGGCGCACTTTGCCAATGCTTTTAATTAATTCAAACTTCATGTTCTGCCTGTTAACCTTGTTTCGCGGTGATAAACATTGCATCACCGTAACTAAAGAAACGATATTCCTGCTCGATAGCAGCTTGATAAGCCGCCATTACTTCGGCCTGCCCTGCGAATGCAGAAATCAACATAATGAGCGTTGATTCCGGCAAGTGAAAATTTGTCAGCATGGCATCAACTACATTGAACCGATAACCCGGATAAATAAAGATATCGGTTTCGGCCGCAAATTCAGCTAATTCACCACCGTTCGCTTTTGCTGCTGATTCAAGTGAGCGCACTGAGGTGGTGCCTACTGCAATAACTCGGCCTCCACGTGCACGGGTTGCCGCCACAGCCGCCACTACCGATTCTGGCACAACCGCATATTCACTATGCATCTTATGTTCACGAATATCATCGGTACGCACAGGCTGAAAGGTTCCTGCACCCACGTGAAGCGTTACATACGCCGTTTCAATGCCCTTTGCCGCCAACGCGTCCATCACCGCACTATCAAAATGCAGCCCGGCTGTTGGCGCCGCTACAGCGCCTGGCTTTACACCATAAACCGTTTGATAACGCTCGCGGTCACTGGCCTCATCTGGGCGATCAATATAAGGCGGTAATGGCATATGGCCGAATTCTTCCAGCCATTCTAATACCGTGCGGCCTTTATCAAAATGCACCTCAAACAACGCATCAGCGCGTTCTCCGATCACACAAGGCACAGCATCTTCTAATAATAGCTCAGTACCCGGCTTTGGTGCGCGATTTGCCCGCACATGTGCGAGTACTCGATGATCATCAACGATACGCTCTACCAATACTTCAATTTTGCCGCCAGACACTTTGTTTCCTAACAACCGCGCGGGAATTACCCGGGTATCGTTAAACACCAATAAATCACCAGGATTAAGCAAATCGGGGAGTTCACGGAATTGGCGATGCGCTAAATCACCACTCGGACCATCTAACGTGAGTAAACGACTACTACTCCGATCAGGCTGCGGGTAGTGAGCGATAAGATTCTCTGGTAGTTCAAAATAAAAATCTGAGCGTTTCATGGGGAGCAAAAGATACCTATATGTAACGAAAACTTAATGGTGAAAATACAGCCTTTAAACAGGCCTCAGGCGGGTATCACTTGCATAATCTTCAGTAGAGAAATACAAAACACCCTTATTTCTGCCACTACATGTTGCCCGCGTAGTTGAAGAAACAGGGTGTTTAAGCTGTATTAAAAGGTATAAACGAGAGTAACGGCTGTTTCTGTATCAAGTTTCTCTGGAATACGGCCATCTGCCTGTTCATACACTGTTGAGTTATGCGTTAATGTAAGTGTTAACCGTAACGCCAAGCGCGAATTCAAGTTTGCAGTAAGCGCACTTACCGCACGAGAACGCGTATTATCATTACCTACTTCTGTAGAAACTAACTGCGTAAAACGTGCTGTTTCGCTCAGTTCCCAATCGAAGTTAGCGGCGGCACGAACAATGAAGCTGCCTTCCGTTTCACCGGTATCTCGACGTTTATCATAAGCATAACCCGGACCAATCTCGAAATCAGTGAACATGCTTTCGTTAAACTCAACACGAGCACCATAACCCGCCGCTATGGTTGATTGGTAATCATAGCTGTTCAGCGCATCATCTTCATACGAGCCATAAATAAACACCGAGGAATGGCTACCAAGTTCAAACTTACGGTTACCTTGGCCGGAAATAAAGAGCCTATCGGCGTCTCTAATTGTTTCGCCCTCAATATCTTTACGTTCTTGCAGGTAGTAATCAACAACCGCGCGATTCCGCCAAAATTCGGTATCCCGTTGTAAATCGAGTTTCCCTTTCCACGAGCGTGAATCGGTGTTGCCTGAGCGTAAAAGCACGCCTAGCTCAGCTGTTGCGCGCCATTTGCCATCTTGTTTCGCTGGATCTACATCTTGGATATCATCAAACATAAATGTTGACGACGATGCCATTCCTGAATATCCCAACAAGGCGAGTCCTATAATTTTTAGGCGCACAAGCCCCCCTTAACTCTTTTACTATTTATAGTTTTTAGTGCGAAAAAAACGCCGCAAGAACACCTTCACACTATCGATATTATCTATTTTAACGGAATAAGGGTAAATTTCGTACCCCAAAAAGCAAAAACCATCGCCGTTTTTACAGTCGATGGTTTGCTCTTTGTAAACGAGCTGCTTATTTAATAGTTGCTGCTAGCTCGCCACGTTCGTAACGCATGAACATTTCTTCCAGTGATACCGGCTTAATTTTGCTTGCATTACCAGCAGTACCAAAGGCTTCATAGCGTGCTTTACAAATCTCATACATCGCTTTTGTAGATGCTTGTAAATATTTCCGTGGATCAAACTCAGCTTTATTCTCAGCCAAGAATTTACGAACCGCGCCGGTTGAAGCTAAACGTAAATCAGTGTCGATATTTACTTTCCGCACACCGTAACGAATGCCTTCTTGAATCTGTTCTACCGGAACCCCGTAGGTTTCTGGAATTTCGCCACCAAACTCGTTGATAACCGCTAACCATTCTTGCGGCACCGAAGAGCTACCGTGCATTACCAAATGAGTATCTGGAATACGGGCATGGATATCTTTAATACGGTCAATCGCCAAAATATCGCCGGTTGGTGGGCGAGTAAATTTATAAGCACCGTGTGAAGTACCACACGCGATCGCTAATGCATCAACTTGCGTTCTTTTTACAAAATCGGCTGCTTCTTCTGGGTCTGTTAGTAGTTGATCGTGACTTAACGTACCTTCCGCACCAACGCCATCTTCTTCACCCGCCTGCCCGGTTTCTAACGAACCTAAACAACCCAACTCACCTTCAACCGAAACACCACATGCATGTGCCATTTCAACTACGCGGCGGGTTACATCAAGGTTATAATCATAATCAGCTGGTGTTTTACCATCTTCACGCAACGAACCGTCCATCATTACTGAGCTGAAACCCAGTTGAATCGAACGTTGGCAAATCGCCGGCGATGTACCGTGATCCTGGTGCATAACCACTGGAATATGCGGAAACTCTTCAACTGCGGCTAAAATCAAATGGCGCAAAAATGGAGCACCTGCGTATTTACGCGCGCCAGCAGAAGCCTGAACAATCACTGGGCTATCGGTATCATCAGCGGCCATCATGATGGCACGCATTTGTTCTAAGTTGTTTACATTAAACGCCGGCACGCCGTAGCCGAACTCTGCTGCATGATCCAGCATTTGCCGCATTGAAATTAAAGCCATTTAATTTACTCCTAACCTTTATCCGTTAATTTTATTTATTCGCTTCCACGAGCTTCTAAAATAGCTACTGCTGGCAATTTCTTACCTTCTAGGAACTCTAAAAATGCACCGCCACCTGTAGAAATATAGGAGATTTTATCGGCAATGCCATATTTATCAATAGCAGCAAGGGTATCACCGCCACCCGCGATTGAAAATGCTTTGCTGTTGGCGATAGCCTCTGCAAGAACTTTTGTGCCGCTGCTAAATTGTTCAAACTCGAACACCCCAACCGGGCCATTCCACAAAATAGTACCCGCGTTTTCTAACATGCTTGCAAGTTTCTGCGCGGTTTCTGGGCCAATATCAAAAATTTGATCATCGCCCGATACTGCATTTACCGCTTTAGTAACTGCATTAGCATCGGCACTGAATCGATCACCCACCACTACGTCTGTTGGAATTGGAATTTCAGCACCACGTGTTTTTCCAGATTCAGCTAAACGCGAGGCTTCTTTCAGCAAATCTTCTTCGTACAATGATTTCGCGACATCGTGGCCTGCCGCAGCAATAAATGTATTCGCAATACCGCCACCTACGATCAACTGATCAACTTTACGCACTAATGAATCAAGCACCATTAGCTTAGTTGACACCTTTGAGCCACCCACAATTGCCACTAACGGGCGTTTTGGATTATGCAAAGCTTTGCCAAGCGCATCGAGTTCAGCGGCGAGTAGCGGGCCCGCGCACGCGATTGGCGCATACTGAGCAACGCCATAGGTTGAAGCTTGGGCACGGTGCGCGGTACCGAATGCATCCATCACGAAAACATCACAAAGCGCCGCAAGTTGTTTCGCTAGGGCCGGGTCGTTTTTCTTTTCGCCCTTGTTGAAGCGCACATTTTCAAACACCACAAGTTCGCCACCAGCCACTTCAACACCGTTCAAATAATTGGTTTCAAGGCGCACCGGGAAATTAAGAGTAGCGGCTAAGTATTTCACTACCGGCGCCATAGAATATTCTTCGTTAAACTCACCTTCTTCCGGGCGACCAAGGTGCGACATGACCATTACTTTCGCACCTTGTTGTAAGGCTTTTTCTAGCGTTGGCAATGCTGCCCGCAAACGCGCATCGGAAGAAACTTTACCGTTTTTAATCGGCACATTTAAATCTTCACGAATAAGCACGCGCTTCCCGCGTAAATCAATATCGTTCATGTATTTTACGGTCATGAAATAATCCTTTTCTGCAGTTGCTAAATTAATCTAGCAAGGCCAAATCTTTTGCTGATTCTAACATGCGGTTGGCAAAGCCCCACTCGTTATCGCACCAGCTGAGTATCTTAACTAACTGTTTATGGCTCACACGTGTTTGCGTGCCATCAACAATGCTTGATCGTGGATCGTGATTAAAATCTGAAGAAACTAACGGTAATTCGGTATAACCCAAAATACCTGGCAACAACTTATCAGCCGCTACACGCAATGCTTCATTTACCATGTTGATATCAACATTACTTTGCAGGGTAACGCTCAAATCCATCGCTGTAACGTTGGTAGTAGGTACGCGCACCGCAATGGCTTCAAAGCGCCCAGCAAACTTTGGCAAAATTCGTTCAATACCACGCGCTAAACGCGTATCAACCGGAATAATCGATTGCGAGCTGGCCCGCGCTAACCGCAAATTATCATGATAAGCATCAATCACCTGCTGATCATTCATCGCCGAATGAATCGTGGTTATGGTGCCACTATCAACACCAAAAGCGTCGTCCAATACTTTAATTACCGGCACAATACAGTTTGTTGTGCACGAACCGTTCGAAACAATTCGATGGGTAGATGTAAGTTCGGTTTCGTTAATGCCTTGAATAATCGTGAAATCAACATCCGGTGATGCCGGATGCGAGAACAACACACGTTTCGCGCCGGCATCAAGATGAGCTTGGCCATCTTCGCGGCTACCAAACACACCGGTACACTCCAGCACCACATCAATATCAAGCTCACGCCATGGTAACTCAGCGATTTCAGCACAATGTAGCACTCGAATATTACGATCTGCCACGCGCAAAGTATCGCCCTCGGCACTTACCTTAGCGGAAAATTTACCATGGGTAGAATCGTATTGAAGCAGGTGAGCCATGCCTGAACTGGCGGCTAGTTCGTTAATTGCCACCAATTCAATATGCTGATGCCAACCTGATTCAAACCAAGCCCGCACCACACTGCGGCCAATACGGCCAAAGCCATTGATAGCCAGCCGGATTTTGCGCTCTGGCGCTCCGGCAGGCTGTTGATACATGTCACTACTGGCCGTCATGATGCCCTCAATGTGAAAACAATGCTGTTAAACCAAGTTCAACAGGATTAAAGCCCTTGCGCTACCGCTACAACGTTCTCAACGGTAAAACCAAAGTGCTCAAACAATTGATCGGCGGGAGCTGATTCACCAAAGGTGGTCATGCCCACTACCGCACCATCAAAGCCAGTGTATTTGTGCCAGAAATCTGCGATACCCGCCTCGATAGCCACACGGCGGCGCACGCTCGGTGGCAACACTGAATCGCGGTATCCTTTCGGCTGCTTATCAAATACGCAAGTTGATGGCATGGAAACTACACGTACTTTCTCGCCTGCGCTCGTGAGTTCTTCAGCCGCTTGCATCGCCAGCTCTACTTCTGAACCGGTAGCGATCAAAATAAGCTCTGGGTTTTCAGCAAAATCTTTTAGTACGTAACCGCCTTTGCGAACATCAGCTAATTGCTGCGCATCGCGCGCCATTTGTGCCACGCCTTGGCGGGTGAAAATCAAACAGGTTGGGCCATCGGTGCGTTCAATAGCTGCTTGCCATGCGATTGCCGATTCAACCTGATCACATGGGCGCCAGCTTTCACAATTCGGCGTTAACCGTAAGTTTGCCAACTGCTCAACCGGCTGGTGAGTTGGCCCATCTTCGCCCAAACCAATAGAATCATGGGTATACACGTGAATTACTGGCTGCTTCATCAGTGAAGCCATACGAATCGCGTTGCGAGCATATTCCATGAACATCAAGAAGGTAGCGCCATACGGGCGGAAACCACCGTGCAATTGAATGCCGTTCATAATCGCCGACATACCAAATTCACGTACACCATAATAAATATAGTTGCCCGAAGAATCAGCCGTAGTTAAAGGCTTAGATTCGTTCCAAATTGTCAGGTTTGAGCCTGCTAAATCGGCAGAACCACCCAAAAATTCCGGCAAACTTGGGCCAAATGCATTCAGCGCATTTTGCGAAGCTTTCCGCGTAGCAATTTTTTCTGGGTTGGCTTGTAATTCTTCAATGTAGGCCTGTGAAGTTTTAGCCCAATCAGCAGGCAACTCGCCATTCATGCGGCGGGTAAATTCAGCAGCCAATTCAGGGTTGGCTTTGCTGTAAGCGGCAAAAAGTTCATTCCAGTCAGCTTCTGCTTGTTCACCGCTGGCTATCGCCGACCAAGCCGCATAAACGTCTTCTGGAATTTCAAACTTACCGTGCTCCCAACCGAGTGCTTTGCGCGTTGCCGCAATTTCATCATCACCTAAAGGAGCGCCATGGCAGCTTTCCGTGCCTTGCTTATTCGGAGCACCAAACCCAATCACCGTTTTGCAGCAAATAAGGGTGGGTTTATCGCTTTCCGCACGTGCTGCTTCAATGGCTTTGGTTACTGCCGCACTATCATGGCCATCAACATCGGCAATTACCTGCCAGCCATAGCTTTCAAAACGTTTCACCGTATCATCGGTAAACCAGCCATCAACTTCACCATCAATAGAAATACCGTTGTCATCATAAAAAGCAATTAATTTGCCAAGGCCAAGGGTACCCGCCAGTGAGCACGCTTCGTGCGAAATACCTTCCATCAAACAGCCATCACCTAAAAAGGTATAGGTGTAATGGTCAACGATTGGGAAATTTTCTTGGTTAAATTGAGCCGCTAGCACCTTCTCAGCAATGGCCATACCCACCGCGTTGGTAACACCTTGGCCAAGTGGGCCGGTGGTGGTTTCTACGCCCGGCGTATAACCATACTCTGGGTGCCCTGGGGTTTTCGAATGCAATTGCCGAAAGTTCTTCAAATCATCAATTGATAAATCATAACCGGTTAAATGCAACAACGAATAAATCAGCATCGAGCCGTGGCCATTCGAAAGCACGAAGCGATCGCGGTTCGCCCAATTTGGGTTGTTTGGGTTATGTGATAGATAATCACGCCATAATACTTCGGCAATATCGGCCATGCCCATTGGGGCTCCCGGGTGACCTGATTTAGCTTGTTGAACGGCATCCATACTGAGGGCACGAATAGCATTAGCGAAATAACGGCGATCTGACATCAGAAACTCCTGGCATTTTTATGATCATTTGACGGGCTTGAGGCGTAACCTTGTGCGCGGTATTGTCTATCATTCCGGCAGCTCACGCAAATTGAAAGCAGTATTTAGGAGCATTCACGGGCTGAGCTCAGATGAAGCGCTCAACGCATATAGACAGATAGACGTCTAAATATAGATTTAGCGAGGATTATGCGCTAACATACGCGCAAATTATTGGAGCATTGAGAACTTATGGCACGTCATTTATTTACTTCTGAATCAGTTTCCGAAGGGCATCCTGATAAAATTGCAGATCAAATTTCTGATGCAGTTTTAGATGCGATTTTAACCCAAGATCCAAAAGCCCGTGTGGCCTGCGAAACCTATGTGAAAACCGGTATGGTTTTAGTGGGTGGCGAAATTAATACCAATGCTTGGGTAGATATTGAAGAACTCACCCGCGCTGCTGTTCGTAAAATTGGTTATACCCATTCTGATATGGGCTTCGATGCCGATAGCTGCGCCATATTAAACGCAATTGGAAAGCAATCACCGGATATCAACCAAGGTGTTGATCGTGCCCGGCCTGAAGATCAAGGCGCTGGCGATCAAGGTTTAATGTTTGGTTATGCATCGAACGAAACCGCAGAATTAATGCCTGCTCCCATCATGTATGCGCACAAGCTCGTGCAGCGCCAAGCTGATATGCGCCGTAGTGATTTGCCTTGGCTGCGCCCTGATGCGAAAAGCCAACTTACTTTCATTTACGAAGATGGAAAACCAGTAGGTATTGATGCCATTGTGCTTTCAACCCAGCATGCGCCAGAAATTGATTTAAGTACGCTTCGTGAAGCGGTGATGGAAAACATTATCAAGCCTGTATTGCCTGCAGAATGGTTAACTAAAAGCACGCAAATTCACATTAACCCAACCGGCCGTTTCGTTATTGGTGGGCCAATGGGTGATTGTGGCTTAACTGGCCGTAAAATTATTGTCGATACCTACGGCGGAATGGCACGCCACGGTGGTGGTGCATTCTCCGGTAAAGATCCTTCAAAGGTTGACCGCAGTGCCGCTTATGCAGCTCGTTATGTTGCCAAAAACTTGGTAGCCGCAGGATTAGCTGAACGCCTTGAGTTGCAAGTCTCTTATGCCATTGGTGTAGCTGAGCCTACATCGATCAGCGTGGAAACCTTTGGCACCAGTACGTACGATGAAGATACCTTAATTCGCATCATTCGTGAAAACTTCGATTTGCGCCCTTATGGCATTATTAAAATGCTCGATTTAGAGCGTCCAATTTATCAAGCCACTGCGGCATATGGCCATTTCGGCCGTGATGAATTCCCGTGGGAACGCACTGATAAAGTAGATGCCATTCGCGCATCGCTATAAGTTTTCAACCGCTTCTGCGATCAAGCCCGTGCTTCTAACACGGGCTTTTTTTGTTGCATCAGCGCCCATCGCCAACCCAGCGGAAGAGCCGAGCGCCAACAACTAGAAACACGAATGTCATGGCAATTAGGACGATGATTTGCGGTAGAATTTCTGCAAACCCAGCGCCATCAAACATCACCGCACGGGCGGCATCGAGCAAATGAGTAAGAGGGAATATTTGCGCAAATTGCTGCACCCAATCTGGCGAACCATCGAGTGAGAACCATACCCCGGAAAGCAACAACATAGGCCAAGCGATAAAATCGAGTAAACCACGAGAAAGCTCTTCACTACGAGTGCGCGCTGCAATTAACAGGCCAAGCGCCGCCATACAAAGTGCGCCCAGAAATGCGAGTAAAATTAGCAATAAGTAACTACCTTCCATAACAAAGCTAAATATCGCATTACAGATTAAATAAACAACGATCAACGTGGCTAATACCAACCAAACCCGCGATACCACTTGCGCCAGCAGGAATTCGAATGCCGATAGTGGCGTGGCTTGTAGGCGTTTTAATACCGAGTTCTTGCGATAACGCACAATCACATAACCCACGCCGTATAAACAACTGAACATCAGATTCATTGCTAAAATGCCCGGCAACACCCAATCGACATAACGCAGCGCTTGCCCAGTTAATACTTCTTGGGCATAAGCATCGCTTCGAGCACTCAACAATTCAGCTGCCAACGCACTACCTGGCGAGCTTTCATTTAGCCAATAGCGCTGCTCATCGGGTGCAATTACTAAATCTAATTGGTGTTGCTGCAAGCGCCGTAGCGCCTGATCGCGATTTTCGTAAGGCACCTGTTCAACAAAGGCTAAACTGGCTAGTTCTGGAACTAGAGCATTATTGCTCTCAAGCTGACCTTCATCTTGTATTTCTTGCACAACACCAACAGTAACAATAGTGCGATCATCGCTATCAAATAAAAACGCAAAGGCCGCTACTAATACCAACGGGAAGATTAAGTTCCAGCTCAACGATTCTTTATCGCGCCAGAATTCAAGGTTACGGGCGGTTAAAACACCTAAAAAACGCTTCCAAAACATCATTCACCCCGCAACTCATGGCCAGTTAACTTCAAAAACAAATCATCAAGTGTTGCCGATTCAACTTGTAAACCATTCAACGATACGCCACTGGCAATTAACGTACTCAATGTGGCATCTACTTGGGTAGCTTGCAGTTGCATAAAATCGCCTTGTTGTTCAGCATTCTTAAATTCAGGAGGAATGGTAGCGCCAGCGAAATTTGCCACCGGTAAGCGAATCAATGCACCATTGAAGTGCTGATTCAGCAATGTTCGCGGTGCGCCTTGGGTTAACACTTTGCCTTTATCCAATACAGCAATTTCATCGCATAGCTGTTCGGCTTCATCCATGTAGTGCGTGGTCAGCAATACCGTTTTGCCGCGGCTTCGCACCGAGCGAACTAATTCCCAAAAATTACGCCGTGCCTGCGGGTCTAGCCCTGTGGTGGGTTCATCGAGAAAGAGTAAATCTGGGTCGTTCATTAACGCTAACGCCAACAACAGGCGTTGTTTCTGACCGCCGGATAATTTGCGATGATCACGATCAAGAATATCTTCCAGGTTACACCAAGCAATCAGCTCATCACGATTCATGGGGCTATCGTAAAAACGGCTGAATAGATTCAGCACATCATTTACCTTCAAAAAATCAGGCAACGCAGTGTGCTGAAATTGTATGCCCACGTGCTGAAAAAAATGTTTATCAACTGGCTTGCCGCGATAAAGAATTTCACCTGCGTTCGGCGGCAAAATACCTTCAAGCATTTCAATCGTGGTGGTTTTGCCAGCGCCATTCGGCCCCAGCAAACCAAAACAAATGCCCTCTCGGATATCTAAATCAAGTTTATCAACTACATTAATATCATCGTATGTTTTCGTTAAGCCGCGGGTACTTAATATCGGTGTTGCGATAGTTTTATTCACAGTTTTCTCTCGTTCGCTATCTTCACTGGAGCATTATTTTATTTCGGTAACCGATCGCGCGTTACTTAGTTGCCGCCAAAGGCGCTGGCAGGTAACATGCTTGCTACGTTTAATCAGCAATATAAACAGGTATATTATGCGCATTCCTCGCATTTATCATCCCGAGGTTTTAAAAGTAAACGAAACCAGTGTGCTTTCAGAAGAAGCAAGTAACCACACTGGCCGTGTATTGCGTTTACAACCTGGCGCCTTGCTTGAACTATTCAACGGTGATGATCACCGCTATCAAGCTGAAATTACAGAAGTAACCAAGAAACGCGTTACCGTAAAAATACTCGAAAAAGTACTCGCATCTACCGAATCACCGTTAAATATCCATCTTGCTCAAGGCATTTCCAAAGGTGATCGTATGGATTTCGTGTTACAAAAATCAGTTGAGCTTGGGGTTACTTCGATTACGCCACTATTTACCGAACGATGCAACGTAAAACTAAGCGGTGAGCGGTTGGCAAAAAAACAAGAACAGTGGCAGAAAATTGTGATTAGCGCCTGTGAGCAATCGGGCCGCAATTCGGTGCCAGAAGTGAAGCCTGCTATGAACCTGCAAACATGGTTGCAGCAAGAACGTGAAGGTTTAGCGGTAACGCTTGATCCATTGGCAACAGATGGTTTTGGCAAGCTACCAAAGAATGGCGCTTATCACCTACTTATTGGCCCCGAGGGCGGTTTTTCTGAGAGTGAAATTGAACAAACCAAATACTATAAATGCCATGCGGTGCAATTAGGGCCGCGTATTTTGAGAACAGAAACTGCAGCATTGGCGGCAATTACTGCGTTACAATCTCATTTTGGCGATCTTGCGTAAGCGTGATACATGCTATGAAATTTTTAGGGAGTAGAAAATGACCCGCGTTGCAATTGTGATGGACCCAATTGAATCGGTAAAAACATACAAAGACACTAGTTTTCGTTTAGCGCTTGAAGCGCAAGCGCGGGGCTATGAGGTTTTGTATTTACAATTAGCTGATATGTTTATAGAGCAAGGCACGGCGATGGCCCGTGTGCGCTCTTTGCAGGTAACCGACCAAGCCCAAGATTTTTACCAATTAGGTGAAGCAACTATTGTGCCGATGGGCGAGCTCGATATTATTTTGATGCGCAAAGATCCGCCGTTTGATATCGAATTTGTGTATGCCACGCATATTTTAGAACTGGCCGAACGTGATGGGGCGCTCGTTGCCAACCGCCCACAAAGCCTGCGCGATTGTGGTGAAAAGCTATACACTGCATGGTTCCCTGAGCTGATCCCAGCCACCTTAGTTACTCGCAGTACCGAACAAATCAGAGCGTTTCATAAAGAGCACAAAGATGTAATTTTGAAGCCTCTTGATGGCATGGGTGGTGCTTCTATTTTCCGTGTCGATGAATCCGGCAGCAACTTAGGCGTGATTATTGAAACGCTAACAAATCACGGCACCCGCTTTGCGATGGCACAAGAATACTTGCCAGCCATTAAAGATGGCGATAAGCGAATTTTGATTATTAATGGTGAGCCGGTTCCTTATTCACTGGCACGTGTTCCTTCGGCTGGCGAAACCCGTGGAAACTTGGCCGCAGGTGGCACCGGGCGGCCGCAACCGCTGAGTGAAAGCGATTTCGCGCTGGCCAACGCAGTAGGGCCTATATTGAAAGAAAAAGGTTTGTATTTGGTAGGCTTGGACGTTATTGGTGATCGCATTACCGAGATAAACGTGACCAGCCCTACCTGTATGCGTGAGATTGAAAACGCTTATGATATTAATATCGCAGGCCAATTTTTCGATGCACTCATCGCTGATTTGCAGTAAGGAGCGAGTATGTCTGATTCTAAATCAGAGCAAGAAAATACCGAATTTAATAGCTTAGCGAACCACTTTTTAATCGCTATGCCTGGGCTCGACGACCCGTTTTTCCATCACACGGTAACCTATGTGTGTGAGCACAACGAAGAAGGTGCAATGGGGCTGATTATTAACCAACCTATCGGCATGACGGTAGCAAGTTTACTTGAGCAAATTGATGTAGAGATTACCCATGAGCGTAATTTCGAAGATCTCCAAGTGCTTACCGGTGGTCCAGTGGCTACGGATCGGGGTTTCGTGCTGCACCCGCCGCAAGATGGCTGGCGTAGCAGCTTAGAGCTCAGTAACGATATTATGATTACTACCTCACGGGATATTCTCGAAGCACTAGGCTCTGATCGCGCACCGCAAAAATTCTTACTGACACTTGGCTATGCCGGTTGGGAAGCAGGCCAATTAGAGCAAGAAATTGCCGAAAATAGCTGGTTAACCATTCCTGCTGATCCGAACCTTATGTTCGCCACGCCAACAGCAGAACGCTGGGGCAAAGCGGCAGAAAGTTTAGGGTTTGAGATTAGCCAACTTTCTAGCGAAGCTGGCCACGCATAATCACAAACGTTCGGTTTAACCATCTAGGAACCCAAAAGAATGAGTATTCTTGCCTTTGATTTTGGCACTAAAAGTATTGGTGTTGCGGTGGGTAGCCGCATTACCAATACGGCTTCGCCATTAGCGGCATTATCCGCCAAAGAAGGCATTCCCAATTGGCAACTTTTGGAAAAGCTCATCAAAGAATGGCAGCCGGATTTTTGCGTGGTGGGCCTGCCCTTAAATATGGATGGCACCGAACAACCGCTTACCGATTTGGCGCGTAAATTTGGCAATCGCTTACATGGCCGTTTTGGCGTGCAAGTAAAATACCAAGATGAGCGTTTAACTACGGCCAGTGTGCGAGAAGAGCTCTTTGCTCGTGGTGGCTTTCGTGAGCTTAGCAAAGGCCGTGTAGATAGTGCTGCTGCGTGTACAATTTTGGAAGATTTCTTGCAAACACATGCCGAATGATCAGCTTAAGCGCGAACAAAACAGCCGCAATTTGAGTTGCGGCTGTTTTGTTTTACGCTTCTATTTCGCCTACATAGCCTTACAAATTTTCTTCCGCATATTGCGCCAAACTTGAACGCACCACGCCATTTAAGTTCATAGTTGAGCTACCATAATAATTTTTAAAGCGCTCAACGATGTACGTTAACCCTGAAGTAACTGCGGTTAAGTAATAACTATCGATCTGGGCCAAGTTCCCCGAACAGATAATTTTTGTGCCCGCCCCACAACGCGTAATAATAGTTTTCAATTGCCCCGCGGTTAGGTTCTGCGCCTCATCCAAAATCACCACAGCGTTTTGAATACTGCGGCCGCGCATAAAGTTCAGTGATTTAAATTGAATATTAGCCTTATTCATAATGAAGTTTAGGCTCGATTCCATATTTTCATCTTGCTTGTGCAGCACTTCTAACGAATCGGTAATGGCCGCCAACCAAGGCGCCATTTTTTCCTCTTCGGTGCCTGGCAAATAGCCTATCGATTCGGCAATTTCTGGAGTGTTACGGGTAACAATTATTTTCTCATACATGCCCTTTTCAACCACCTGCTCAAGTGCTGTAGCCAGCGCTAGCAAAGTTTTACCGCAGCCCGCAGGCCCAGTTAAAATAACTAAATCTTGAGTAGGATCGAGCAACGAGTGCATGCCCATCGCTTGGTAAATGTTCTTTGGTGTTATTCCCCACGCACGCTGGCTCATAAGCCGCTCGCGGCCGATATCCAGAATCTTCACATGGCTATCGGTAAAGCTATCCACACGAGCTGCAAAGTTATCGGTGTCATCAATCAAATATTCATTTGGGTACAACGCAGGGAACAAATCTCGGGCAATAAAATGGTAGATATCTCGACCATCCTGCTCGGTTTTCACATCACCAACGGTATCCCAAAAATTTCCTTCAAATTTATGGAAGCCTTTCGCAAGTAACCGAATATCATCAATAAGTTGATCGGTGCGGTAATCCTCAACGAAGTTCACACCAGCACCTTTGGCTTTCAAGCGCATGTTGATATCTTTGGTAACCAATACAACTTTATGGGGCGATTTCGTTGCCTGCAATTGCAAGGCCGTTTGAATAATACGGTGATCGTTTTCGTTGAGTGACAAGGCAGATTCCGTTTGCCGAAGTTGAAAATCAGGGAAAATCGATAAATGCCCATTGGCTTGATGCTCACCGGCAATTCGAGTTAACGGCACGCCTGCCGATATTTGCTCGGGGGTAGCATCGTGTAATGCCTCTTCTAGTGAGCGTATGGCCACTCGGGCATCTCGGCTCACATCTTTTTGCCTATCTTTTATGTGATCAAGTTCCTCCAAAACAACCATTGGAATAACTACGTTATGCTCTTGAAAGTTAAGGAAAGCTAGGGGTTCGTGCAATAGAATGTTGGTATCGAGGACGTAATACTTGGGCTCGCTCGCTGGCATAGGTAGAACCTCATCTTTGTTGTTATTCTTAATTTAATATTAGACCAAACAGATGAAGCTGCTATGACAAAACGAAAATAAATTCTGCTACAATGCGCCGCCTCTTAGCTCCTGTAGCTTTTGTAGCTCAACGCGCACAACTAAAAGTGATAAATGCCATGTTTGTTTACAATCCGCCAACCACACCTTGGCTAGAAATCCTCTATCGGGACGATGATTTGTTGGTGATTAACAAACCTGCAGGCTTACTTACGGTTCCAGGCAAAGCACCTGAACATAAAGATAGTTTAGAATTGCGCGTGCGCCGCGCGCTGCCTGAGGCACGTATTGTGCACCGGTTGGATATGGCTACGTCGGGTATTATTCTGATGGCGTTGAATAAATACACCCAAGGTGAACTCGGTAAACAATTTGAGCATCGGAAAACAACCAAGCGCTATCGTGCGCGAATTCATGGCGAGCTCGAAAGTTCTGCTGGCTCAGTTGATTTGCCGCTGCGTTGTGATTGGCCCAATAGGCCAAAGCAAATGGTGTGCCATGATGAAGGCCGCGCGTCGTTAACCCATTATGAAAAAGTTACTGGCACCCTTGCGTGGACAGACGTAATTTTGCACCCAATCACTGGGCGCTCTCATCAGTTACGGGTGCACATGAACAGCTTAGGCCATCCAATTCTCGGTGATCGCTTGTATGGCACGGATGCATCGAGAGAAGGTGCAACGCGCTTACTATTGCATGCAGAGTATTTAGCCTTTACCCATCCAAGAACCGGGGCGGCAATGAAATTTGAATTACCTATCGATTTTTCAGCGGCGTGCTTACTCTGAATGCTTGCCCGATAAAAAATCGGATAACTGCGTTAAGCGTTTTGGTGTGCCTACGTCGGTCCAGAACCCGGTGTAATGTTCGCCTGTTAAACTATGTTTGTTCATCGCTTTTTCAAAAAACGGCCTCAGCTTTAAAAACCCTACTTCCGCACCATCAAAAAGCTTTGGGCTTAATACACTAATACCACTAAATGTCAGCCCGGGGGTATTTTCGACACGACCATGATGGATCGAAAAATCACCTGAAGGATGATGCTCTGGATTATCCACCATAACCAGATGCCCGAGCCCGGAAATATGTTGCGGCAAATATCGAAAGTCAAAATCGCACCAAATATCGCCATTCACCAGAATAAAAGGCTCTTCACCTAAATGTGGCAATGCATTAATAATTCCACCCGCCGTTTCTAAGCCACCTTCTGGTTCTTTAGACCAGGTAATTTCCACACCGTAATCGCTACCATCACCAAGGGCTTGTTCAAATTTTTCGGGCAACCATGCGGTGTTGATAACAACTTGCTCAATACCTGCGCGCTTTAAATTCTCTAAGTGCCAAACAATCAATGCTTTACCCGCAACTTGTAGTAATGGCTTTGGCGTATGGTCGGTAAGTGGCCGCATTCGCTCGCCGCGGCCGGCGGCTAGAATCATTGCTCTCATGAATTACGCTCGAGGCCAGTTAAGCTGTTTTCCGCTTTCGCAGCAAGCGCAGGAATAACGCGCTGTTGCAGCCAATCATTGTAATCGGCGAGTTCGGGGTATTTACTGGCCACGCGCTGAATGTAATTTACCGTTGCGGGAATATCATTTAGGTAACCTGATTTACCATCACGATGGTACAGCCGGGCAAAAATACCACTGGCTTTGGTATGTCGCTGCAAACCCATCCAATCAAACCAATGCTGCCATTCACTTTCAGTAACATTAGCTGGCAAAATATCAGCAGCCTGTAAAGTTTTATAACCATGCAGGCTGAGCTCCTGCACCATTTCATCCGGCCACACGACATAGCAATCGCGCAATAACGATACCAAATCATAAGTAATCGGCCCGCGCACCGCATCTTGAAAATCGATCACACCGAGCTTCGTTTCCGGTTCACTGAGCAACATTAAATTTCGCGAATGGTAATCACGATGCACGCCTACTTGCGGTTGTTGGAGCGCATTATCCACCAACCGATCGGAGAATTGTTGCCAAAGCTCTTGTTCTGCTGATGAAAGATTAAGCTGTAAGTGAGTACCTACCAACCAATCAGAAAATAGAGCATTCTCTCGCCGCAACAACGCCTCGTCATACATGGGCAACGCCCCATTCCTATGTTCGAGAACACGCATAATCGCGGGCAGCTCATCAATTGCTTGCTGGTAGTATTGCTTGGGTTCATCCGCTGTAGTGGCACGTTGATAAAACAATTCATCGCCGAAATCTTCCAGTAACATCACACCAAGTTCAGCATCACTTGCTAATACTTGCGGTACGCGCACGTTTGCTTCGGCATAAGCCAAGGCGATTGATACAAAAGGCTCTAGCGATTCAGGCGGGGGCGCATCTACCAATACATAGTTTTTCTGAGGCACGCCATTGCCAAGGTCTAAGGTGACGCGAAAATAACGGCGAAAACTCGCATCGCCGGCAAGAATGCGGATATCTAGATCGCGAGTATTTATATTCTTTTTTAAAAGCCGCGAAAGTGCCTCGGCTACCCATTCGCCTAGAACTTGTATTCTATCCTTCGCCACGAAATTGCTCCCAAGTTTATTCATTTATATAGAATTACCTATTTCCGACGCTACGCAAATAGCCCGCACAGGAAAATTGCTTTATTATACCTTCCTTTGTGAACCAAATCGGATACTTTACTCAGCCTTCATGATGTTATTGCCTTCTGTACACGCATGTAAGCCGCTTCGGCTTTCGCTCTGTGTTACTGCATTATTTGCAGCGTTCAGCTTGCCCGCCAATGCGGATACTGAGCAGCCCGCAAGTGATGCCGCGGCACCGGTAGTTACTGGTGCGCAAATGGCGAATAATGCTTGTCACGTAACACCGAGCTGGTTAGTTGACGATAATGGCCAAGAACGGCTGCGCCTTATTCATACTGAACAAGACAGCGATAACGTCAACGATATCATTGTTCGTGCTGATGATACGCAAGTAGTAGCCAATCGTTTTGCTGAATTTAACGGTAACGTTTTATTTGTTCAGGGTAACCAACGAATTGCTACCAGCAGCGCTTCATTTAACCAAGTAAACAATCAGTTTCGTGCTGATGGCAGCCTTACCTACACCGATGGTTATATTGCAGTAAAAGCGGAACAAATTGAAGCCGATGCA
The DNA here is from genome assembly GCF_003987345.1 of Aliidiomarina shirensis. Lineage (GTDB taxonomy): Bacteria > Pseudomonadota > Gammaproteobacteria > Enterobacterales > Alteromonadaceae > Aliidiomarina > Aliidiomarina shirensis. Next base: position 150,564 of record NZ_PIPP01000004.1, read on the forward strand.
AATGGCGAAACGGCATTAATCTTGGATAGTGAATATTTCCTTATTCCGCGAGCGGCGCTCGGTACCGCCGGCCGTATCGAAATTCAGGCCGCTGAAGATAACCGGTTGATAACCTTACACGATGGTACGTTTACAACCTGCCCAGGAGAACGCCCGGCGTGGCAAATTCGGGCATCTGAAATCGAAGTGAATGAAAATGAAAGCTGGGGAACTGCACGCAATGCGCAATTTCGTTTATTCAATGTGCCCGTGCTCTATATTCCGCGTTTCACCTTCCCTTTAAACGATGAGCGTAAATCCGGCTTTTTATACCCCACGATTCGCAGCTCGGCGCGCAACGGCGTAGAACTTGAAGTTCCTTATTACTTTAATTTAGCAGCCAATTACGATCTTACCTTTACGCCGCGCTATATGAGTAAACGCGGGTTAATGACCAATACCGAGTTGCGCTTCATGAACGAGCAACACGAAAGTGAAATTCAATTCGAGTTCTTGCCCGATGATAACTCTTTGGATACCACGAATAGTCGTTCGTTTGTGCGCCTAGAGCATCAAGCTCATTTCAATGATGCCTGGAGTGGTTATTTAGATTTTACCCAAGTTAGTGATAGCGCTTATATCAACGATTTTGGCAATCCATATATTAATCGCGCCGATCCGCATTTATATCGCCGTGGGCAATTGGATTATCACGGCAGCAACACCCACGCACAGATACAGATTGAAGATTTTCAAATGCTCGGGCCATATCGCGCGCCATACAGAACGTTGCCGAAAATAAGCGTATGGCACGATGAAACGATGCCGGGTAATTTTAATCTACAGTTCTTCTCGGAGCTTAGCCACTTTCAAAATCCGAACGACAACACGGATAAAGCGACTCGCTTCCATCTAGAACCAACACTTAGTTATGCCATGGTAAAAACAGCATGGGATTGGCGTGCTGATTTAAGTTATCTGTATACCCAGTATGATCAAACTGCGGATAGCACTCGCGATTCTTCAGTTACCCGTTATTTACCCCAGTTTCGGTGGCATGGCCGTGTGCATCTTGAGCGGCCATTTGAAAATGGGGGTGGATTGCAAACGCTAACACCACAAATTCAGTATTTATATGTTCCGCACCAAGATCAAACTCGGATCGGTATTTACGATACGATTTTAATGCAAGATGATTACCACAGTTTATTTCGGCCACGGCGATTTACCGGCCTTGATCGCATTGCAGATGCCCACCAAATTACCCTCGGTGCTACCACCAGTTTTTTTGATAGTAATGCCGTGGAACTTATGCGCCTGAGCTTGGGTCAGATAATTTACCTTGATGAAAGCCAAACTCAACTGTTTGATGAAACCAGCCGAGTAACCGCAAGTAACTCGGAATTGGCCGCTGAACTCGATTTCCAAGTTGGCCGCCGCTGGTATGTGAGTTCCGCGGTGCAATACGATACCGATTTAAACCTTGCTCGAAAGGGAAGAATGGCTGTTGAGTATCGTAAAGACGACGCGAACTTGTTACAGTTGAACTATCGCCGGGTGCAAGGTTTAGTGGGCACGAATGAAGAAGTAGAACAAGTTGGTTTTACTACTTCATGGAAGTTAGCCAATGATTGGTCGATAGCCGGACATTGGTACAACGATTTACGCACAAATCGAACGATGGACGCTTTACTCGGTGTTCAATACGATCGCTGTTGCTGGTCGATTCGCATTAGTGCATATCGCCGCGTAAATAGAAATTATGATTTAAGCTTTGCTGATGGTCCGCTACCACCTGCAGGGTTCGATAATGGCGTTAGCGTGCAGTTTATTCTCACCGGCCTGAGCAATAGCACGGGCGCAATGATGAATATGCTACAACAGGGTATCTTTGGATACCGTAGACCGTTTTATTTAAGTAATTAATTGGAAGCTTTATGAGAAAAATTACAGCCTTGGCTTTTGGTGTGGTTGCCATGCTGGCCAGCACGATGGCACACGCAGAAACACTGATGGACCGCGTTGCAATTGTGGTGAATGAAGAAGTTATTTTAGAAAGCGAGCTAAACGATTTAATCGAAAATGTTCGTTCAGAAATGGATACAAGTGGAGCGAATGCGCCTTCGGAAACAGCGATTCGTACCCAAGCTACCGAGCGTTTAATTACGCAGAAGCTACAAATGCAGATGGCTGATCGTATGGGTATTCGCATCGATGATGCTTACCTTGATCAAGCGCTCGCCAGCATTGCCAGCGAAAATAATTTATCGGTTGAAGGCTTACGCTTAGAGATCACAGCGACTGGCGCGAGCTGGGCTGAATATCGCGAAGAGATTCGCAAGCAAATCGCGATGTCTGAAGTACAGCGTTCAAGCCTGCAACGTCGTATTTATATGAGCCCGCAAGAAATCGATATGCTCATGAAGCTAATTTCAGAGCAAGGCGCTGATAGTGCCGAATATCGTGTATCGCATATTCTAATTAGCTTACAAAACGAAGAAGGCGAGCCTGATGAGCCAGCGGCCCGCGCTCGTGCAGAACAAGTGCTTGAGCTCGCGCGCCGAGGTGATGATTTCGCGCAACTCGCCGTTACCGCTTCAAGTGCACAAAACGCACTCGAAGGTGGTGATATGGGCTGGATGTCGATTAACGCCATGCCAACATTGTTCGCCAATGCCTTAGAGAATCAAGAAAAAGGCCATGTTGCCGGTTTGCTTCGAAGCGGTTTAGGCTTTCACATTTTGAAAATTCAAGATGTTCGCGGCGCTCAGCAAGCGGTAAATGAGGAAGTTCGCTCTCGACACATTCTTATTCGACCTTCGGTAATTCTTTCCGATAATCGCGCTCAGCAAATGTTGAATGAATTTCGGGAACAGATTCAATCAGGTGAAAAAACCTTTGCGGAACTAGCAACCGAAAATTCTGCCGATACAGCTTCCGCAGCTCAAGGTGGCGACCTCGGCTGGTCAACGGCTGATGTGTATGTTCCTGAGTTTCGCGACCGGGTAGCACGCATGGAGCCGAACGTTATTTCCGAGCCATTCAAAACAACTCACGGTTGGCATATTGTTGAAGTTCTTGAACGCCGCGAACAAGATGTTACTGAGCAGCGCATGCGTGAACAGGCACAACAGATTCTATATAGCCGCAAATACCAAGAAGAAATGGAAGTGTGGTTACAAGAATTACGTGATAACGCTTTTGTGGATATTCGGATTTAAATGATTCAACGCATTGCCGTTACCCCCGGCGAGCCGGCGGGTATCGGACCCGATCTTATTCTTACTCTAGCTCAGCAGGATTGGCCTGCTGAGCTAGTTGTTTGTGCCGATCAAGAAATGCTCGCGGCACGCGCCGAACAATTAAAGTTACCGATTTCTTTTATTGAGTATGATTCAGAAAAAGAACCTCGGCCGCAACAAGCCGGTACCCTCACAATTTGCCACATTCCGGTAAAAGCGCCGGTTGTTCCCGGCACGTTAAATGAAGCCAACGGCCATTATGTAATTGATACCCTATATCGGGCTAGCCAAGGCAACATTAGTGGTGAATTTGCAGCCATTGTTACTGGGCCGGTGCACAAAGGCATCATCAACCAAGCGGGTATCGCCTTTAGTGGTCACACGGAGTACTTTGCCCATCAGGCAAACTGCAAAGATGTAGTGATGCTGCTTGCTACCGAAGGGCTACGAGTAGCTCTGGTGACAACTCATATTCCATTGGCTTATGTTGCCAAGGCAATTACAGCAGAACGTTTAGCGCAAGTAATACATATCTTACACCATGACCTCGTAACAAAGTTTGGTATTGCTGAGCCTCGAATTCTTGTTTGCGGGTTAAATCCACACGCCGGCGAAGGCGGCCACTTAGGTCACGAAGAAATCGATGTTATCAGCCCCACGTTAAATTCATTGCGGCATGAGCATGGATATCAGCTTTCTGAGCCACTCCCCGCCGATACTATCTTTCAGCCTAAGTATCTGGAAAATGCCGATGTTGTATTGGCTATGTACCACGATCAAGGCTTACCCGTGTTAAAATATAAAGGCTTTGGTGCCGCCGTGAACATTACACTGGGCTTGCCCTTTGTGCGTACCTCAGTAGACCACGGCACCGCTTTAGATTTGGCTGGGTTAGGTACCGCCGATACAGGCAGCTTTAAGATTGCTTTAGAGCAGGCAATGGATATGGCCACGAAACAAGTGCAAAACAGCTTTTAACAAATCAGCCAAAAGCGTTCATAATCAATACATCGACGCCCATTAGGCGACACCTCTTTGCAATATAGAATTCTAGGAAAACTGATTAACCATGAGTAAAGCTCTTGATGGCCACCGCGCCCGTAAACGTTTTGGCCAAAACTTTTTACAAGATGAAATGGTTATTGATGCCATTGTAGAGGCTATCGCGCCGCAACCGGGTGAGCCTATGGTCGAAATTGGGCCAGGCCTAGCAGCGCTTACGCGACCTGTAGCGCAACGCGCCGGGCACTTGCATGTGGTTGAACTCGACCGTGATCTTGCGGATCGATTAGAAAATTCGGCGGAATTTGAGGGTAAACTTACCGTACACCGCGCCGATGCTTTGCGTTATGATTTTGGTGCGTTATCACGCGAGTTAGGCAAAGAGCTTCGGGTTTTTGGCAACTTGCCATACAACATATCAACGCCGTTGATATTTCATTTGCTAAGCCAGTTAGATACTATTTCTGATATGCACTTTATGCTGCAAAAAGAAGTAGTTGCACGTATGGCTGCGGCCCCAGGCAGCAAAGCTTTCGGCCGCTTAACCGTGATGATTCAGCAAGCTTGCAAGGTAATACCGGTTATTGAAGTACCGCCAGAAGCGTTCGATCCAACACCAAAAGTAGATTCCGCAGTAGTAAGATTGGAACCGTACAGCGAATCGCCTTGGCCGGTACTTGATCGCGCAACGTTAAATCACGTTTGCCACATGGCATTTCATCAGCGTAGAAAAACGATGCGCAACAATATGAAGAAATTAATGTCGGCTGAAGAACTCGAAAGCATTAATATCGATCCAACAGTACGCCCAGAAACTCTGGCCGTTGAAGATTTTGTGCGCATGGCGAATTGGATTACGGAGAATGATCGAACGATATGAGTACTTATGAAGTTAGCATTCAAGTTGAAACCGAGTACCTTGAAGAGCAATCAATTCCTGAAAAAGAGCAATTTGTTTTTTCCTATACGGTAACGATCGCCAACATCGGTGATGCTGCTGTAAAACTGTTAAATCGGAAGTGGACAATCACCGATGCCAATGGCAACACCACCGAGGTGGTGGGTGAAGGTGTTGTTGGTAAGAAGCCACATATCCAGCCTGGCAAATCGTTTACCTACACCAGTGGAACGGTATTGAAAACCCCGCTAGGCCACATGGAAGGCAGCTACGGCATGGTTGATGATAATGGTCAGTTTTGGGATCTCCCGATTCCGGTGTTCACCCTCGCTCAACCCAACATTCTGCACTAGGCGATAGCCATGGCACGTTACGTAGTTGGTGATATTCACGGTTGTTTAAAGCCATTACAAAATTTACTGAATAAAGTAGATTTTAACAGCAAGCGTGATGAGCTCTGGGCGGTTGGTGATCTCATCGGCCGTGGCCCAGAAGCACAAGCTACCCTCGAGTTTCTCGCCGAAATGGGCACTTCGTTTCGCTGTGTGCTCGGTAACCATGATTTACACGCCCTCGCTGTTCTTTGCCAGTTGCGCAGAGCAAATCCGAAAGATCGTACCGCTGATATCGCAAAATCTGCCGACCGTGATTTATGGATAGATTGGCTGCGGAAGCAACCGCTGTTGTTGGCTGATGCCTCACAATCATTGGTGATGACCCACGCCGGCATTCACCCCGATTGGAGTGTTGATGAGGCCTCCGAATACGCCGACGAAGTAGCCTTATGTCTGAAAAGCCGAAATTTTGTGCAATTTTTGAGTGAGATGTATGGTAACGAGCCGGCGTTATGGCACCCCGATTTAAGTGGCAATGAGCGGATACGATTTATCGTGAACGTGTTTACCCGTATGCGCTACGTTACCACTGAACACGCCCTCGAATTGAACGAGAAACAGCATCCCGATAATGTTCCAGCAGAACTACAATTACGGCCGTGGTTTAGTGCGCGAAAAACCTCGCCATGGCAGATCGTGTTTGGCCACTGGGCAAGCCTCATGGGTGATACCCATCGGAGTGATATTATCGGCCTTGATACCGGTTGTGTGTGGGGTGAAACGCTCACCGCTTGGGAACCGGAAACCAATAAAAAAATCAGCGTTCCTGGCTGGCAACGCTGATTTTCGTATCGTTTAAACACTTCGCCGCACTCTTGGCTACATTAACGGCTTAACTTTACGCTAGGGTTATTCTTGCAAATTTGCGCTTACCCACTTGATAAACGGCGGTTCCAAGCGCACAAACCGTACGAGCATCATCTACCTTTTCGCCGTCAATACGCACAGCATTTTGCTTCACCATGCGCATCGCTTCAGACGTAGAAGCCACAAGCCCAGCTTCCTTCAATACATTTCCTAGCCCACGTTGCTCTTCACTTAAGCTTAATGTAATTTCCGGCATATCGTCAGGAATTGCATTCTTTTGAAAGCGCTGAATAAAATCTTGCTCCGCGGCGTCTGCATCGGCAGCACTATGGAAGCGCGCAATCAGCTCTTTCGCCAATGCCACTTTTGCATCGCGCGGGTTGCCACCACCGGCAACTTGTTGTTTGAGTTCCGCCAATTCACTATCACTGCGGAAACTCAATAGGTCGAAGTATTTCCACATTAATTCATCGGAAACCGACATGATTTTGCCGAACATCTCATTTGGCGTATCGGTAATACCCACGTAATTCCCGAGCGATTTTGACATTTTCTGAACGCCATCGAGACCTTCAAGTAAAGGCACCGTAATTACCGTTTGCGGGCGCTGCCCTTCTTCTTTCTGTAATTCCCGACCCATGAGCAAATTAAAACGTTGGTCCGTTCCACCCATCTCAATATCAGCTTTCAGTGCAACCGAATCCCAACCTTGCACCAGCGGGTAAATAAACTCATGAATCGCAATCGGCTGGCCACCTTGATAACGCTTTTTAAAATCATCGCGTTCCAGCATTCTCGCCACCGTTTGCCGCGATGCGAGCTTAATCATGCCCGCCGCACCGAGTTCATTCATCCACTCACTGTTGAAGCGAACTTCTGTTTTTTCAGGGTCGAGAATTTTAAACACTTGCTCCTTATACGTTTCAGCATTCGCCAAAACTTCTTCTCGGCTCAACGGCTTGCGGGTAACATTTTTTCCGGAAGGATCACCAATCATGCCGGTGAAATCACCAATCAAGAATACAATTTTATGGCCAAGATCTTGGAATACTCGTAATTTATTGATGAGAACCGTGTGTCCCAGATGTAAATCAGGTGCTGTTGGGTCAAAACCAGCCTTTACTGTAAGCTGCCGATTCTCCGCCAACTTATCTTTAAGCTCTTGTTCTACCAACACTTCATCAACGCCTCGAGTGATTAACGCGAGGCCTTCCGTTACCGATTTAGTCATCTTTACTCCAATTCACTACCTGGCTACTGAACTTTTTCCGAATTTGGCATTCTACTTGATTCAACGCCACCTTTTAAGCACGTTGTTTCTGCTTGTGCAAAGAAAATGATATGATAGCCTGAACGGTGAAGAAAAAGAGTAGAATATTTGCTGTTTTTTACCCAGCAAAATGAAGTATGCGTGAAGTACAGAGGATCCAATCTATGGTTAAACCAATCCAGCAGTTTCTGCAGCACATGCCCAAACGCCATCAGGTGATTATCGCCAGCGTTAGCATTTTATTGCTGCTACTTTTGGTATGGCCATCGGAAAAAGCCAGCGCTTCACGTGATATGGCCCAATTTGAACAGCTTGAACCCGGTGTACGCTACGAACTAGCCCTGCAACTCGGTACTTCTTTTGCACCCATTGATAGCGATATGGAATACACATGGGTGGATTATGAGATTCGTTCGGGTGACAACATGGCACGTATATTCCAACGGTTAGGTTTTAGCGCCCGTCAACTCCATGATTTAACCCAAGCCGAAGATGCCAGCATTCTACGCCGCATTCACCCAGGCGATACATTGCGTTTTGCAAAAGACGCCAACAACGATTTAATGGCATTACATTATCGGTTAAGCGAAACCGATACATTGATAATCGAAAAAACCGAAAACGGCACCTACCAAAGTAACCGTGAAGCAAAGCCAACAGACATTCGCATTGCCTTCGCACACGCAGAAATTACAAGTAATTTCTGGAATGCTGGCGTACAAGCTGGGCTCTCTCAAGGGCAAATTATGAGCTTAGCTGAGCTATTCGGTTGGGATGTGGATTTCGCGCTGGATATTCGTCGAGGCGACCAGTTCAGTGTTCTTTATGAAGAGCGTTACATTGACGGCCAGTATGTAGGCACAGGACAAATTGTAGCTGCGGAGTTCGTTAACCAAGGCGAAGTGTTCCGCGCTATTCTCCACGAAAATGGCAGCTACTATACCGATACAGGCCGCAGCATGCGAAAAACATTCTTGCGTGCCCCAGTAGCATTTAACCGAGTTTCTTCTGAATTTAATCCACGCCGCTTACACCCAGTTACTGGTCGTGTAGCGCCGCATCGCGGTATTGATTACGCCGCACCAACTGGCACACCGGTCATGTCTTCGGGTGATGGCCGTGTTATCGCCAGCGCTTACGATAACCTCAATGGCCACTATATTTTTGTTCAGCATGGCGAACGCTACGTTACTAAATACCTACACCTGAGCCGCCGGCAAGCCAATGTTGGCGATCGTGTGCGCCAAGGGCAAGTAATTGGCCGTGTAGGCGCTACCGGCCGCGTAACCGGTGCGCATTTGCACTATGAATTTTTGGTTGATGGTGTCCACCGCAACCCGCGTACCGTGAATTTACCAAAAGCGGAATCACTTCCGGTAGCAGAAATGCCGGTGTTTGAGGCTATTGCGGCCGAACAACTAGCGATGATAGAAGGCCGTAAACGCTTTTACTTGGCGATGGTTGATTAATGAGCGCCGAGCGCTTTATCGGTGTTCTTTCGGGAACCAGCTTAGATGCGCTCGATTTGGCGCTAGTAAGTATTAGCAGTAGCGGCACAATAACCCAACTTGATGCCCTTAATTGGCCTCTCAGCGAATCATTACAACAACAATGCCATGCACTATGTACCCCAGGTACAAATGAGCTGGTACGCTACGGCACCGCAGATCGCCTATTTGCACAAACGGTTGCAGAAGGTATTGCGGCATTACTTGCCAAAAACGATCTAAACACAAGCGATATTCGCGCTATCGGCAGCCATGGGCAAACCGTTCGCCATCATCCAGATACTACCCCAGCGTTTACTTTACAACTCGGTTGTCCACATACCATTGCTGCGCTTACCGGTATCGCCGTAGTTGGTCAGTTTCGGCAAAAAGATATTGCGCTTGGCGGTGAGGGTGCGCCTCTTGCCCCTGCTCTTCATCAGAAAATATTCCAGGTTACGGACGAACAACGCTTTATTGCCAACATTGGTGGCATCGCCAATATTACCTATCTTCCTGCCGCTACAGAGAATACGGATCAGGTTGTGGGTTTCGATACTGGCCCCGGCAATACGTTGATGGATTATTGGGTGCAAACGCACTTGCAGAAAGAATACGATAGCAATGGTGCATGGGCCGCAAGCGGCCAAGTAAACCAGCCCTTGCTGGAATTACTGCAACGAGATCCCTATTTTCGCAAGGCTGCGCCAAAAAGCACCGGCCGGGAGTATTTTACGCCAGTGTGGTTAGATAATGCGCTGCGGCAACTTTGCGAAACTTCGAATAGCAAACTTACAGCCGTTGATATACAAGCAACATTGCTTGAGCTAACCGCAACTACGTTAACCGATGCGATTCGTACAATTCCTAGCCTGCATAATGCCCCAGAAACGTGCGTATACGTATGTGGCGGCGGTGCGCAAAATCAAGCACTCATGCAACGATGCCAAGCACTTCTCCCGGCCGTAGGCTGGCGCACAACAGAATCTATCGGTGTGCATCCTGATTGGGTAGAGGCAGTTTTATTTGCTTGGTTGGCTTGGGCTCACGTGCAAGGCGTGGCACCCGATTTACGCAGCGTAACTGGCGCAAAGCGGCCAGCGGTTCTCGGCGCTTATATTCCAGCAAGCTAATGGACAACGAAAGAGATTAAAAAAGCGGCTGAATCGACTATCGATTCGCCGCTTTTTTATTACAACCCAGGTAAAGATTAACCGTGAATCGCTTATTTTAACTTATCAAATGCATCACGGGTAATATTCTCAGTACCATCAGCCGTTACCCGCACACTATCTTCAATACGTACACCACCGAACGGACGCAGCTCTGAAACCCGATTCCAATTAAAATCTTCGTTGCCATCATGTGCTTCTAATAATTGATCAACAACGTAGATCCCAGGTTCAATGGTAAACACTTGATCTACCTCTACATCGCGCAGCAATCGCAAGAACGGATGTTCCGCATTACGTTCGAAGGCATCACCCTTGGTGTTCTTCAAGAAGCCACCCACATCATGCACTTGCAACCCAATAAAGTGGCCCAAACCGTGCGGAAAGAATGCTCGCGTGTAGCCCCGCTCGTAAATGGTATCGGCATCCACTTTGAAAAAGCCAAACTCAGAAAGGATTTTCGCTATTTTTTTATGCATGCTTACATGCAGATCAAGATACGAAATGCCTGGTTTTATCTCCGCAATGATAGCTTGTTCAGCGGCATCTACCGCTTCTACTAACTCGGCATAAAAACCATCTTTGGCTGCATACGTTCGCGTAATATCAGCACAATGTCCGTTATAGTATGCGCCAGCGTCAATCAGGAAAGAGCGGTGTTCCGTTGGAACTTCGGTTTCATAAACATCGTAATGCAACACTGCCGCGTGCTCATTCAGCGCCACGATACTGTTATAAGGAACTTCAGTTTCCCGGAACTTCATAGCCGCTAAATACGCTTGGTTAATCTCAAGTTCAGATTTACCTGCAAAAAAAGCATCGCGCGCAGCGTTGTGTCCACGCGCAGCAACTACGTTTGCTTTGCGCATATTAATTAATTCACATTCAGTTTTTATTGCCCGCTGGTAGTGTAAATGGTCGATAAGCTTTTGTGGATTGTGCGCTGCCACAGGCCATTCGTTCATTGGCGCAAATTCTTCCCCAATGAATGCTGCCGTTGCTAATTCATCGGCCAGCTTTGCTCGTACGGTAGCAATATTATCCACCAACACTACATCGCATGCTTCTTTCCATTCGCCCGGCGGCAACTGTGGCTGAGCATGCCAAAAATCACGAGCTTGGAATAGAAAAACAACAGGTTTCTCGCCCTTGCGGTAAAAAATAAAACTCTTTGGATTCTCGGTGACCGGTATCCAATACTTGAAAAATGGATTTACGCGAAACGGATATGCATTATCATCGAGGAATGCCACTCGCGGCTGGCCAGCATATATTAATACGCTCTCAAACCCATTTGCTTCTAGTGCTTCATCAAACCGCTGCTTCACTTGTTCTAAGTGTTTTAAATAATGGCTCATAGAATCCTCATCAGTGGTGGCTTACGCTAATATAACGAAAGCCGCTGGCTCTGCTTTTACCTAGGTACATTGGAAATGTTATTGGTGCCATTCACTAAAGCTAAAACATAATATTTAGCTCAATAGCGTTACATATAAAAACCGGATATCAAAAACGGTGATTCATTGTAGCAAAACTCGGCTACTTTCAAAAATCTAGAAGAAAAATCAGAATGGAAGTTCGTAACAGGTGGGGATATTAACTTTGCGGTAAACGCTCACGAACAGCATGAATGATTGGCGAGTTGTGGTAACCCGTAGTTTCAGCCCAATCGAGAATAGAATCGCCATTCTCATATTTTTCAAAAATCATCCGCGCAGGAAGGCTACGTGTAAGCAACAAGCCCGTATCGGTAGCTTCAGCAATCACGGCAAATTGTAGCAATGTGTATCCATTACACTTCACCGCCGTATACATGTTTCGGATCCGCAAGCTGTTGCGCTCTAAAATATTTTGAAATTCACGGCGATTATCGGCACTAATGCTGTAACAAATATCTTTCGCAACATTTTCGCCGGTAAAGCCTTGAGCGGGCCTTGCTGCTTGTTCCGGTGTTGTACCATAAAAATCCGGATAAAAGTGGCCTACACTCCCCTGAGCATGGCTTGGTATGCTAACGAAATAAGCCGCGATGAATAGTAACCATCGAGTCATAGTACTTCCTTTGCTCTTTAGCAACACTGGTTATGGCGAATGAATCGAAGTCATTTTTTCGTTTCGGTAGGGAAAACGCAAGCAGTTTAATGTAGTAACTTTGTTAAAATTTACCGCTCAGTAACGCATGAATTATGAGAGATGGTTTAGTTCTGAGCCCTTACCTATGGCGCAATACCGCTTAATCGCGGCACTGCCGCAATGTACAAAATTTCAACAGGGCTATACACAGAGCTATGCAAAAATCACTCAGGTGATAATGAAATCTACACAGAAAACGAAGACCCACACCCACATGTTGTAGTTGCGTTTGGATTATTCACAAAAAAACGTGCCCCTTGTAAGCCTTCTTCGTAATCTACAACACCACCTACCAAATATTGCAGGCTCATTGGATCAACCACTAAGGTTACGCCTTCTTTTTGAATTTCCATATCACCGGGGTTCACTTTTTCATCGAAAGTAAAGCCATACTGAAAGCCAGAACAACCACCGCCAGTAACGAATACCCGCAGTTTAAGCGCTGGGTTCTCTTCTTCGGAGATTAACGTTCGCACACGAATCGCCGCTGATTCAGAAAATTCAATCGGCATCGCTTGTTCTACTGCACTCATCAACCGTACTCCACAGAAGGTTTCATAAATTAACACTGCTATTGTCGCTTATGGCGCTTATACGATCAACGTTACTCACGCTTCTATTCCAAATTAGGCTGATTTTTAGCCTTCATCACCAGCATTCGCTTCCTCTACTGCCGTTTCCGCTTCAAATAATTGCCGCCATTGATAATTCCGCTCTGTTTGTCGGCCTTGGCGCGAACGTACTCGCACATGCAACGTATCGGGTGAAAAACCCGCGGGCAAATTAAAACTCCCCTCAGTAAGGGAAAAGTAGCTCATTACAAATTGCGTGGCACCTTCATCAATGCCCGCTAACGCGAGTAAATTGTATTCTTTTCGTTCATCTTGCTCGAAACCGCGCAGTGTAAGCGTTATCGAGCCCTGTGCGAGTTGCTCAATACGTTCCATCTGCAATAATATTAGGCGAAAATAATAGCTATTTTCGCCCGGTAGCGAAGTAACGGTCATCGAATCAATCGTTATACCATCCGCTTCAAGCTCCGGCGCCATTACACGCTGATAAAAAGCCAGTTCGCGACGAATCTTTGCATTATCATCTTGAGTATCCCGAAGCTCATCTTGAAGTGATTGTGTAGCTGCACGCTCAACATCTAACTCAACTTGCAAAATATTAATGCGGTATTCCAAACGATCAACACGCTGATGTAAGCTCGCGCGTTGATTTTCCAACAGTAGTGTTTGTTGCTCTAAATGAATTAGCCGCATGTTCCCAACAAGATAACCAGCAACCACAAAAAGCGCGGCCAATGCAACGTATAGCAAAAGCCGTTTCTTTTCATAGCTATGATATGTACGAAGGCTACTATTACTGCCTTTTGCCATCATCTACTTCCTACTGTTTACACAATGCTTGTGTTAAATTATTAGCTATCTTACGTTACTCGAAATCAATCACCCAGCCATTTTGCAAGTGCGTGGCAATAGACAAAGGCGATAGCACCCCTATGAACGAATTTCTTGTTTTCCAGTGGTTTAAAGCGCTCCACCTAGTTTTCATGGTTGCTTGGTTCGCTGGTATTTTCTATTTACCACGGTTATTTGTATATCACGCTGAATCCGTGGAGCCGAAAGTACACGCACAACTTAAAATTATGGAGCGTAGATTACTCTATTTTGTTACGCCATTCATGGTGCTTACCATTATTTTCGGTTTTGGCATGCTATATATCTATGGCTTAGATTGGCTGCGGATGAACAGCTGGATGCATATAAAGCTCTTGTTGGTATTTATCTTAGTAATTTATCATATTTACTGTTTCTTCTTAGTGCGCGATTTTCGCAATGATAACGTAAAGCGCTCTGGCCGTTGGTTTCGTTGGTTCAACGAAATGCCAGTAATTATGTTGTTCGCAATTATCATTCTGGCCGTATTAAAGCCTTAAACAAAGCCAAGCCAACGTTCCGCTAGCGTTGGCTTTCTGCTATGCTACAGCCCCAACAACCTATCACGTTGGAACCGCAAAAAATGATGAAATTTACCGGTGCAAACATACTTTCTGTTGACCAGTTTAACCGCGATGCGATTGAACATATTTTTCGCATTGCCGATCTTATGGAACCCTACGCACACCGGCGCAAACGCACACGTGTGCTTGATGGCGCAATTCTCGGTAATTTGTTTTTTGAACCTTCAACTCGTACCCGCGTGAGCTTTGGCACTGCCTTTAATCTGCTGGGTGGCGAAGTACGGGAAACCACCGGAATGGAAAGCTCAGCTTTAGCCAAAGGCGAATCACTGTATGATACGGCCCGAGTGCTCTCAAGTTACAGTGATGTTATCGCCATGCGGCATCCAAAATCAGGTGCTGTGGCTGAGTTTGCCGAAGGTAGCCGGGTTCCGGTAATCAATGGCGGTGATGGTGCCAACGAGCATCCTACCCAAGCGTTACTTGATTTATATACCATTGAAAAAGAACTCGCACATCATGGTAGCACCATTGATGGTATGCATCTTTGCATCGTTGGTGATCTCAAATACGGGCGTACCGTACATTCATTATCCAAATTACTCTGCATGTTTAAACAAGTGAACATTACCCTAGTATCACCACCCGAATTAGGAATGCCCACTAGCATCGTAGATTTACTGGAAAGCGCTGGGCACAAAGTTACCCAAGTAAGCGAGCTTTCCGGTTCCATGGATGCTGATATTGTTTACCAAACCCGTATTCAACAAGAGCGTTTTACTAACCTTGATGAAGCCGAGCAGTATCGGGGAAGATTTCGCCTAAACAGTGAAATCTACACGAAACACTACAAACCCAACACGGTAATTATGCATCCGCTACCTCGCGATTCGCGAGCGGAAGCAAATGAGCTCGATAACGATTTGAATCAAAACCCGAACCTTGCAATTTTCCGCCAGGCCGATAATGGGGTTTTAATTCGTATGGCACTTTTTGCCGCAACATTAGGTGTTGAACACCTAGTGAGCCGCTATGATACCGATGTAATTTGGTACAGCGATAAAGCTAATAGTTAAGAGGTTTTCCCATGTCCCGTTCGCAAGATTTGTTTGCCCAAGCTCAACTTTCTATCCCTGGCGGAGTAAACTCTCCGGTTCGTGCTTTTAATGGTGTAGGTGGCACACCTATTTTCATTGAACGCGCGCAAGGTGCTTACTTATTTGATGTTGATGGCAATCGTTACATCGATTATATCGGCTCGTGGGGGCCAATGATTCTGGGTCATAATCACCCTGAAATTCGTGATGCTGCGATTGAAGCTGCTGAACGTGGTTTAAGCTTTGGTACGCCAACCGCAAGTGAAATCACCATGGCAGAAAAAGTAATCTCCATGGTGCCATCAATTGAGAAAGTTCGCATGGTGAACTCCGGTACCGAAGCGACTATGAGCGCGATTCGGTTGGCTCGGGGTTACACTGGGCGCGATAAAATCCTCAAGTTTGAAGGCTGTTATCATGGCCATGCCGATTCGCTGTTGGTTAAAGCAGGTTCCGGCGCGCTTACTTTAGGTGTTCCAAACTCTCCAGGTATCCCAGAAGATTTTGCCAAACACACGCTCACCGTAAGCTTTAATAACTTGGACGAAGTGCGCCAAGTTTTCGCCGATTTAGGCGAGCAAATTGCTTGTATTATCGTAGAGCCAGTTGCTGGGAATATGAATTTAATTTTGCCAGAGCCAGGATTTTTGGAAGGGCTTCGGGAAGTGTGCGATGAATACGGTGCGGTGCTGATTTTCGATGAAGTGATGACTGGTTTCCGGGTTTCTCGTGGCGGCGCTCAAGAGTTTTTCAATGTGAAACCCGATCTTACCTGTTTAGGGAAAGTGATTGGTGGTGGTATGCCGGTTGGCGCATTTGGCGGAAAACGCGAAATTATGGATTACATTGCACCCGTGGGCCCAGTTTACCAAGCGGGCACACTTTCAGGTAATCCTGTAGCTATGGCGGCTGGTTTAGCGTCGTTGAGCTTGTTAAATTCAAGCTCATTGTACACCCAACTTGAAGGTCGCGTATCCGAGCTAACATCAGGTTTACAAGAACTTGCCGATGCCAAAGGTATTCCCTTTACTACCGCTCAGGCTGGCGGCATGTTCGGCTTCTTCTTTACGGAAGCCAAGAAAGTAACTACTTACGAACAAGCCACGCAGTGCAATATGGAACACTTCCGCACGTTCTACCATGAAATGCTAAAACGCGGTGTGTATTTAGCACCAAGTGCCTATGAGGCGGGCTTTATGAGCTTAGCGCATACCGAAACCGATATTGAAGAAACACTGCAAGTTGCAGAGCACGCTTTCAACGTGCTGTAGCATTGCACGATAAGTTAAAGATATACATCACGCTCCAGGCCCAGCATCATGGTTCAGCATCATAACTGAACCGCTATATGCATTATTGCGCTAACGGAGCGTGTTCATTTTTACTCTGCTAGTAAGCATGAGTTCAGGCTGTATTTGGAGTATCTATGCAAAATAAACGTTCGCAAGAGCCACTGTATATCCCGCACGCAGGTCCGTCTCTGCTAGAGACACCGCTATTGAACAAAGGGAGTGCCTTTAGCCGCGAAGAACGTGTTGCATTTAACCTTACCGGGTTGCTTCCTCCGCGCTATGAAACCATTGAGGAGCAAGTAAGCCGAGCCTACATGCAGTATCAAAGCTTCGATACGGCTCTGAACAAACACATCTATTTGCGTGCTATCCAAGATAACAATGAAACCATGTTTCATCGATTGGTTGCTTCGCATCTGGAAGAAATGATGCCGATAATTTACACCCCAACCGTGGGTGATGCATGCGAGAAGTTTTCTGATATCTACCGCAGTTCCCGCGGGCTCTTCATCTCCTATGCCGAACGCGAACAAATGAATGATATTCTTCGGAATGCTACCAAACGCAATGTAAAAGTGATTGTGGTTACCGATGGCGAGCGAATTTTAGGCTTGGGCGATCAAGGCATCGGCGGGATGGGTATTCCTATCGGTAAACTATCATTGTACACCGCCTGTGGCGGCATTAGCCCAGCCTACACCCTGCCCGTAATGCTTGATGTGGGTACCAATAATGAAAAATTATTGAATGATCCAATGTATATGGGCGCTCGCCATAAGCGTATTACGGGTAAAGAATACGATGATTTTGTTGATACCTTTATTCAAGCCGTGAAGCGCCGTTGGCCAAATGCCATGATTCAGTTTGAAGATTTTGCTCAACAAACTGCCATGCCAATATTAAAGCGTTATCAAGATGAAGTGTGCTGCTTCAACGATGACATTCAGGGCACTGCCGCAGTTACTGCCGGAACCTTACTCGCGGCATGTAAAACCAAAGGCCAGAAGCTTTCGCAACAGAAAATTGTATTTGTGGGGTCTGGTTCAGCCGGCTGTGGTATTGCCGAGCATATTATTTCGCACATGCAAGCTGAAGGGATTAGCCGCGAAGAAGCCAAGGCGCGCATCTATATGGTAGATCGTTTCGGCTTACTTACTGAAGGCATGGGTGATTTACGTGATTTCCAAGAAGAGCTTGCGCAAAGCCGCAGCGCGCTGGCTGATTGGACCTACAGCGGCGAATACGCCACGTTGCTTGATGTCATGCATTGTGCGCAGCCTACAGTATTAATTGGTGTTTCCGGCCAGCCCGGATTATTCACTGAGCAAGTAGTGCTTACCATGCAGCAATACACGCCAGAGCCAATTATTTTCCCGCTTTCGAACCCATCAAGCAGAGTAGAAGCGAATCCGGCCGATGTGATTCAATGGACCAAAGGAAAAGCTATTGTAGCAACAGGTAGCCCATTTGCCCCTGTGCAATACGACGGTATTACCTATCCCATTGCGCAGTGCAACAATAGCTATATCTTCCCGGGTATTGGCTTAGGTGTTTTGGCTGTGAAGGCAAACCGTATTACAGAAGAAATGTTAATGGCCGCATGCCGCACATTAGCGGATGCATCACCGCTAGCAAACGGCGCTTCCGGTCATTTATTGCCCGCGATCACTGAGATATCAACGTTGAGCAAACGAATTGCTTTTGCCGTTGGTAAAGTGGCACAAGAGCAAGGCCATGCATTAGAGATTACTGATGAGATGCTCGAGCAACGAATTGCCGCTAATTACTGGAAAGCCGATTATCGCGATTACAAACGGGTGAGCATTTAATCACTACTTGAGAATATCCGCCGCCACCAACTTTGTGGCGGCTCCTCTTCTTCGTCATTATCTTGCTCTGGCTGACAATCGGCCACATTCGTATCATTCAAAATGCCGGGCATTTGCACCGCATTCTCACAGTTAACGCCTACTGGAATACCTGTTTCGCTATCCCATGAGCGCATGCCTATGTTTTCCGGAAAGGCTAAATTTAAAGGCGCAATTTGTGTATTCTGCCAAAAGTTCGTAGCCAGCGGTAATGCGCCTCGGCTGCCGGTTAAGCCAATGGGTTGATTATCATCACGCCCCAGCCAAACGGTTAAAATATGGCGCTCATCAAAGGAAACAAACCAGCTATCACGCAACTCATTGGTAGAGCCGGTTTTTCCGCCCAATGCGGCATCAATGCTTTGACCTAACGCCCGCCCGGTGCCATGCTCCACTACCCCGTAAGAAGCATACCGCGCTAAATACGCCGCCTCAGGGCGGAAGCCTGAACGAGCCTTACGCTCATCTAAATAAACTAAATCGCCTCGATGGGTAGTAACACCGGCGATTGAACTCAAGCTATAGCCACTCCCATTGTTTGCTAAATAGCCATACAGTTCATTTACCTGCACAGGGCTCAGATTAATGGTGCCCAACGCCAACGACGGGTAAGCATGAATAGCTCCGGTAGCACCCATTGCATACAACCGATCACGTATTTTTGCGGGTGTAATGGCTAAAGCCGTTTGAATCGCGGGAATATTTCGTGAATCTATCCAACTTTGATACAACGAAATTGGCCCTTTGAACTCATCATCAAAATTATTGGGTTGCCATTCCCGGCCACGTTCGTCACGAACAGTAAGCGCTTCATCATGAATAATCGACGCCAAGGAAAATTGGCTTTCATCTTCTAAAGCTAAAGAATACACAAAGGGTTTTATCAATGAACCAATCGGCCTACGTGCTTGAAACGCCCGATTAAATCCACCTTGCACTGGCGCTCGCCCACCCACTAGTGCCCGAATAGTGCCCGCGCGATAATCCGTAACAATGGCTGCCGCTTCTATTTCTAAATCGGGTAACAACTCCATGCGATCCAGTACTGCTTTCTCAGTAGCGCTTTGCAGCCAGGGATCAAAATAAGTAAACACGCGCAAGCCTGTTTCTTGCCAAGCATCTCCAGGGACCAGTTCGCGCAATTCGCGTTGTACGTAATCAACATAATCAGGGCGCATGCGTGCCACTAACCGGTTACTAGCTCGGGTTACTACGGGCGCTTCTAGTGCCGCCAAATATTGCGGTTGATTAATTAAATCATCGCTATACATTAAGCGAAGTACCAAATCACGGCGATCTGCTGCCGTTTCCGGATTCCGGTACGGGTTATATAGTGAAGGGCCTTTTACCATGCCAACTAACATTGCAATTTCGGCTGGCGTTAAATCTTCTGGTGCCTTGCCGTAAAAATAACGGCTTGCCAGGCCCACTCCGTGTATTGCATGGCCACCATCTTGGCCATAGAACACCTCATTGAAGTAGGCTTCCAAAATTTCATCTTTACTAAAACGAAAATCGAGCACTAACGCCATTAACGCTTCATTCGCCTTCCGGGAAATGGTTTGTGCTCGGCTGAGATACATATTTTTAATAAGCTGCTGAGTAATGGTACTGCCACCTTGCACCGTTCGTCCGGCCGCCAAATTAGCCATTGCGGCTCGGGCAATCGATGATGGCTTCACACCATGATGGTGATAAAAATCTTGGTCTTCTACTAGCAAAAGGGTTTGTTGCATTAACACGGGGATTTGTTCAAGCCCTACCAGCAGCCGATCTTCGTTATTATCGGAAGCAAATCGGCCAATAAGTTGCGGCTCCAAACGAAGTTGCTGCAGTGCCGTTTGCTCAGGCCAACTTTCAATAGCCACTAAGCGGTGGCTTTGATCAAAACGCAAACGCGCCCGAATACCTGGTTCGAATTGGTCAGGAAAATTAAAAGCCCGGCGAAACAATAAAATATCATTGCCCTGTTGTTGAAATTCACCAGGGTTGCGCGCATAGCGACTTTCACGATAATCCAGCGCACGAAATTCGCGAACAATTTGTTCTCGTGTGATTAGGTCATTGGTATCTAACAAAAGCGCTCGGCTATATAGCAACGCCGGTGCTTGGTAGCGAGCCTCTGAGAAGCGTTTTGTGAGTACCGAATCGAGATAAATTAAGTAAAAAGCGGTGGCCACCATGCCGAGAACCGCCAGCCGCCAGCTTAAACCAAAAAGCCGGCGTAACCACGATTTTCTCGGTTGCTGCTTATGTGCTTGCTTCGTTTGTTTTTGCTGCTTTTTTGCCATTTGTTTCTCGTTTGGTGATCACTTTTTTAATCAATGCTTTAATCTTCTGTGCGCCCTAAAGCTCGTTTCGTCAAATGAGTTGCTTTAGCATTCACCGGATCATCCGGCCAGGGATGCTTCGGGTAACGTCCTCGCATTTCTTTGCGAACGTGTACATAACCATTTTGCCAAAACGAGGCTAAATCACTCGTTTTATGTAACGGCCTGCCAGCTGGTGATAGCAAATCAAAACTGAGTGTAATTTGCCCTTGCGCTATTTTCGGTGACGTAGGCGTGCCAAACACTTCTTGTAATTTCAGGGCTACACTTGCTCTACCATCTGCACGATAATGAATAGCGTGCGCTCTCCCGCTTGGTGCTTGCCAATGTAACGGTAGTAGCTGGTTAAGCTGCGCCTCGCCACGATACTCTGTTTGTGCCGCAAAATGCTGCTTTAACGCCGCTAACGGATTCCATTGTAACGCTTGTTGCCGCGTTTGTAGTTGCTGCAATTCGTGCTCCGCCCACTCCTGAATATTGGCGAGCAACGGTTCGGGCTGCCAATCATTCGGCTGCAAACCGAGCAATTCTGCGCCTAATTGCACTCGGATCAACCATTGTTCCAGCGTTCCTTTTTCTGAGTTATCCGCAAACAACGATACGCCGCGAGCACGCACCTCGGTTAATATTGCTGCTAGCCGCTGCTGCTCAGAAACCACTTTTGCAGATACTCGTTCAGAGAATATCAATGCACCTAAACGGCGCTGCTCAATCAATTGCAGTCGTCCTTGCGCACCAACCCATTGCCACCCTTCACGTAGATCGATTCGCCTATCTACCCAAAATTCTAAAACATTATTCGATAGCTCAAGTGCTTGCCAAATAATCCCTTCAGAACGCTCTTCCTGCAAACTCACTTGATTAACTAACAGCCAACGTTCTTGTTTGAAAGCGTGCTCTTCATCGCCAGCGTGTTGCATTGCCACACCAGTTGCCATTTGGTAGCGTCCACTCGCCGAGCCTTTCGCTAGGCGCATAGGCATCGCTAATAAGAGCAGCAACCCAAGAATATCAGCATCCGGAACCTCTACAGGTAAAGGGATTTCTAATCGCTGACACCAGTGTTGTAAGCGACGATGGCTTTGTCGATACTCGGCTGGTTGCAGCAGCCAATGTCGAATCACTTCGGTTAGCTCACCCGCGGCACGATATTCGTGTGCCTCTTGATGAGCCGCGATCAACGCTGCTGCTGTTTTTACTGCTCTTTGTAAATCCTTTCCGTGAACATCATTTCGCAACTGCAACTCAGTAAACAACGGCAACGTAGTTGAATCATTCGCTAGCGTAAGCAACATCGCAATCTCAACATCGGTACCGAGCTGCTGCACTGTATTTCCCAGCGGCGTTAATCTAACAATGTTTTGATTGGACGCTAAATCACCAGAGCTAGGGTGCAGTAATTTTGCTTCGGTTAACCATTCACTTGCCGCCATTAAAGCGGTAGCAGGTGGTTGTGTGAACCACGCTAATGCCGAGGGATGGCTACCCCACGCTGCCGCCTCCAGCACCACGCTGCGTAAATCTTCGGTTTCTAATGCTGGCTTGCTATAAGCCGCAAATCCTTGATTCATGCTTTCTGGCCATAACCGAAAACACTGGCCAGGCCCTGTTCGCCCCGCACGCCCTGCTCGTTGAGTGGCCGATGCGCTGGCAATATAGCGGGTTTGCAGCTGGGTAAATTGATATTTTGGTATGTATTTAGCTTGCCGCTCTCGGCCACTATCAACCACCACATCAATATCCGGAATCGTTAAACTAGTTTCTGCCACATTGGTGGCCAGCACTAACTTAATAGCACTACCCGATAAAGGCTTGAGTGCCTGTTGTTGTTCCTTCAGCGATAAGCCACCATAGAGTTCAAAACACTGCACAGATGGCGGCAAGCGCAGTGCTGCTTTTAGCCGCCGTATCTCACGCTGGCCCGGCAAAAACACCAATACCCCTTGCTGTGCACAGCTCAATGCTTCCATAACCACGGCAGGCAATGCCTGTTGCCAATCTGTGTTCTGCCTTGGCGGCCGATAATGCAGTTGAATCGGATACTGCCGCCCTTCACTCGTTAATACCGCCACCGGTAACTCACGGCTGCGCAGCCACTTCGCCAAGGCTTCTGCAGGCAAGGTAGCCGACATCACTAAAATTTGCAGTGATTCATTCAGTTCACGCGCTTCCAGCGCCAGCGCTAACCCCAAATCACATTGCAAATTACGTTCATGGAATTCATCAAAAATAATAAGCGCAATGTTTTTGAGTTCAGGATCCTGCTGAATAATGCGCGTGAGCATACCATCGGTAACTACCAGCAAGCCGGTTTTTGCGGAATTCTTACGCTCACCACGCACCCAATAACCTACCCGATTACCCACCGGTTCATGCAACTGCTGTGCAAGAAAGTGAGCAATACTTATCGCCGCTACTCGGCGCGGCTGCACTAGAATAATTAGTTTGTGCGGGTTGGCGGAAACATAAGGCTCGCTAGTGAGCAGCGTAAGTGGGATAACCGTTGATTTACCAGCACCGGGCGGAGCCTCGAGAACAACAATTTGTTCAGCCAGATGTTGCTGAAGCTCGGGCAGTAATGCGGTTACCGGTAAAGTTTCAGTTGTCATGTACCGCTACTTTCAATGTCATGAAATGAATAACAGCAACTAGCAAGCGCTTTGCTCACTAGTTGCTTAGGTACGGAACCTATATACACAGTTACTTGGCTGTCGTTAAAATACGCGCAATGTTGCGTACACCAATTCCCGTAGCGCCAGCTGCCCACAGGCCATTTGCATTACCGTGATAAGCGGCGGCTAAATCAAAGTGCAGCCAACCCTCGCCTTTGTTCGGTGCGAAGCGCAGCAAGAAGCCCGCTGCGTTACTTGCACCGCCAGCGCCGCCACCTTTAATAGGTTTGCTGTTTGCCGTATCGGCAAATGCTGACGGGCAATTCTCTTGATGCCAAGGCGTTAGTGGTAAGCGCCATAATGGCTCAGCTTCTGCTTTTGCGGCCTGTAGAGCAAATTCAGCGAAAGGTTCATCGACACTAAATAACGCATTGTATTCGGTGCCTACTGCCACTTGCGCTGCGCCCGTTAACGTTGCTGCATCAATAATTTTCTTTGCGCCCAGTTCACCCGCCCGCAATAAACCGTCGGCTAATACTAAACGGCCTTCGGCATCGGTATTCACAACCTCAACCGAAACGCCATTTTTGTAGGTAATAATATCGCCGTTCTTATATGCCGTGCCATCAATCATGTTTTCCGCACAACATAGCAATAATTGCACGCGCTTATTCAAACCATTCTTAATAGCCAGTAGCAACGCTGCAGAAACAGTAGCCGCGCCACCCATATCGCATTTCATCGCAACCATGCCTTCGTTACTTTTAATGCTATAACCACCGGTATCGAAGGTAATACCTTTACCAATGAGCGCAAAATCTACTGGCGCTTCGGCATCGCCCGTTGGGTTGTAGTCAAGCTCCAGTAAAACCGGCTTACGCGCACTTGCGCGACCAACCGTATGAATACCAAATCGCCCTTCTTGCAACAGATCATCACCCACGATCATGCGATATTGAATGTGCTTTCCGCCTGCTTGCACAAGCTTTTCAACTACACGCTCGCTTAATTCTTCCGGATATATTTCCGAAGATGGTAAGTTAATTAATTCACGGCTCCAACGCACCGCATCGGTAATGGCTTGAAGCTGAGGTTTATCGGCTTCTAAAAACTCAATATGGTTAGTGTTTCGAGTATCGGTGAACCCCTGTGATAAAGCCCATTGCCGATCAAGGCTCCAACCATCACCGCTCGGCGCTATTGCGGTGATGCCTAGTTGATCGAGCTTGCGGCCCGCCTGTTGAATACTACGAAGTAATAATTCTTCTTCACCTTGTAATACAATATGCATACCGGCATCGGTAAGATAGCAGCGGCTATTGCCCCGGTAGTTTTCTGGGGCTGGGGTTTTCGTTAAATGAACTTGTACAGCACTAGACATAATAATGTTCTCCGCGTATGTTGCCATCTTTTGGAAACTGAGGGCTTGAAATATCGGTATATAGTAACTGATATTCAAAACCCGACTTTCAAAATGAAAGGAATGAATTTCAAGGGATACTGTAACGGGAAACCTACCACTGATGCAATTTGATCCACCGCTACAACGCGCTATTCTACACCGTCGGTACAAACGTTTCTTGGCCGATGTAGAAATTAAAAATGGTGACATCATTACCATTCACTGTCCGAACACTGGGGCAATGACCGGATGTGCCGAACCCGGCAGCGAAGTTTGGTACAGCACCAGCGCAAACCCCAAACGCAAGTACCCCTATACATGGGAACTAACCCACAGCAAAGATGATCACTGGATTTGCGTAAACACCGGACAAGCGAACAGCCTAGTAGCCGAAGCTATCCACAATGGCATCATTCCTCACTTAGCCGGTTATGAGAAACTACAGCGCGAAGTTAAGTATGCGGAGAATAGCCGGGTAGACATAAAGCTTTCTGGCGCTGGCAAGGCAGATACCTATATTGAAATTAAATCCGTTACCTTGCTTAGCAATAACCAAGGTTATTTCCCCGATGCGGTATCTGCGCGAGGAAAGAAGCATTTGCACGCGCTCATGCAAATGAAAGCAGAAGGCCATCGGGCCATCTTGGCATACGCAATATTACATTCAGGGATCCATTCTGTACTTCCGGCAGTACACATTGATCCCGAATATGCTGACCTAGTGGAGCAAGCCAAGAAAGCCGGGGTAGAAGTATTGGAAATAGTTTTCCAATTGAATAATGAGAAAATAACTTGTGTGAGCAGTTATTTGCAGAATTAACCTTGAAAAGCGATTACCGAGCCCCAATAAATTGGCTCGGTGATTAAATTGCGCGCTTTATTTTTTTCTGATATACATGCCCATCGATTTTATGAAGTGGGCTCAATTTTAGGAAGGTATCGCCTCCTGGAGGATATAAAACATGTCTGATGCGGCTAAGGAAAAGAAAGCGCATGGGGTGCTTGCACAGGCGGAATTAGCGCCTTACCAAGCAAAAGACGGCGAAGAATATATGAGCGATGCTCAACGTAATCATTTTCGTCGAATTCTTGAAACTTGGAGAGCGCAACTACGTGCTGAAGTTGACCGTACCGTAGGTCACTTAAAGGAAGAAGCATCAAACTATGCCGATCCAGTAGATCGTGCAGCCCAAGAAGAAGAGTTTGCAATTGAATTGCGAACCCGAGATCGTGAACGTAAGTTAATTAAGAAAATCGAAAAAACACTAGAATTAATCGAACGCAATGATTTTGGTTACTGCGAATCATGTGGCGTCGAGATTGGTATTCGTCGTCTTGAAGCACGGCCAACTGCTGATTTATGTATCGATTGTAAGAGTTTGGCTGAGATCCGCGAAAAGCAAATGCGTGGTTCCTAATGCTACCTGTGTTATTAAAAGTCATGCCAAATGGCAACAACGGCTAATAACGCTCAGCAATACCCTATTGGTTCAAGCGGCCAAGATAACTCGCAGCAGCGAGTATATCGCGGCCGTTTTGCGCCAAGCCCTTCCGGCCCGCTACACGCAGGCTCTTTAGTTGCCGCCTTAGGTAGTTATCTTGATGCCCGAGCCCATCAAGGCTCATGGCTTGTTCGCATTGAAGATATTGATCCACCTCGTGAAATTCCTGGCGCCGCCGATATCATTTTAAGGCAGCTCGAAGCCCATGGTTTGGTATGGGATGAAAGCGTCAGCTGGCAAAGTGAAAACAGTGAGCGATACCTCGATTGGTTAGGGCAATTAAGCGCTGAAGGCCTTTGTTATTACTGCACCTGCTCTCGTGCGCAAATCAAAGCGCGGGGCGAAAGCTATGATGGTCATTGCCGTGAATTAAATAGAAGTGCAAGTAATGCTTCTGTTCGCCTTATTAACAAAAATCCGGTACTTCAACTCCAAGATCGCTGGCATGGTGTCGTTGATCTTGCGAAAGAGCAGGCCACAGAAGATTTTATTTTGCGCCGTCGTGATGGCCTTTGGGCCTATCAACTCGCTGTAGTAAGTGATGATTATGCCAGCGGAATAACCGATATTGTGCGAGGTGAAGATCTTTTGCACGCTTCCGGTTGGCAACTCACGTTATGGCAACAGTTTAATCAGTTAAATCAACTCAACGGGCAAGCGAAGCCGTTACCTCGCCTTGGTCATTTGCCGCTGGTTATCGGTCATGATGGCCGCAAGCTCAGTAAACAAAATCATGCGCCTGCTATAGCAAATCGAGAAGCGAAAGCAAATTTAATGGCCGCTGCACGAGCCTTAGGTTTGGTATTGCCCCATATCGATAATTTCGATTCAATTTCCGGATATTTGTCTGCTGCCACCGAAACTTGGCAGCAAAACAAGCTAAATACAGTAAACTAGCCAAAGAAGCATGGTTGAATACGTAGCCCCTCTGGGAAAATTAGGTTAAAATTGTTGGCAAATTGTACATAGCCTAAGTCTATGAGGAGCACGGCAATTATTAAGCAACTCGCAACATTTGCTAAGAAAGTTTTCCCGGGGAAAACCGCGGTAAAACCTGGCAAAACATTACCACAGCCCATTAAAATTCCACGATCGGAACATCCTATTTCACGTCAGGATATCTCTGAAAATGCGTTGAAGGTTCTTTATCGATTAAACAAGGGTGGCTTCGATGCCTATCTTGTAGGCGGCTGTGTTCGCGATTTATTGCTGGGTGTAACACCAAAAGATTTTGATGTTGCCACCAATGCCAGCCCAGAACAGATAAAATCGCTTTTTCGCAATTGCCGTTTAATTGGCCGCCGCTTCCGTTTAGCCCACATTGTTTATGGCCGCGATGTAATCGAAGTAGCAACCTTTCGGGGCCATCATGCAGATGATAGTAACGCTAAGCATGGGGCTGACGAGAAAAAGCATATTTCCAAGCAAGACGATGAAGGTATGCTCCTACGCGACAACGTTTATGGCACGATCGATGAAGACGCCCAACGACGCGATTTCACGGTTAATGCGCTGTATTACTCAATTGCTGATTTCGCTATCTATGATTTTGCTAACGGTATTGCCGATCTCGAGCAAGGCTTGTTGCGTTTAATCGGCGACCCTGAACAGCGTTATCGTGAAGATCCGGTGCGTATGCTGCGTGCAGTTCGTTTCGCAACAAAGCTAGGCCTACGCCTAGAAAAAGAAACCGAAGCGCCGATCCGTGGGTTAGCCAACCTACTCGATAACATTCCGCCAGCACGCTTATTCGAAGAGTTTTTAAAGCTATTCCTCAATCAGAAAGCACAGGCCAACTTCGAACGCCTTACTGAACTTAATTTATTCCAATATCTGTTCCCAGTTTTGAAATCAGTGTTGAAGCAACACGATAGCTTAGAGTATCGGATGGCAAGCCAAGTATTCGCCGATACCGACAAGCGTTTGGGCCAAGAAAAAGGCGTAAATCCTGCGTATTTATTTGCGGCTTTATTGTGGTACCCAATGTCGGCTCGCTCGGAAGAAATCGTGCAAGAAAGTGGCTTACCCCCTTATGATGCGATGCAGATCGCGGCCGCCGATACGCTAACCCGGCAAGTACGCAGTATCGCCATTCCGAAGCGCTTTAGTATTCCTATGCGCGATATTTGGTTGCTCCAACTTCGCTTGCAACAAACAAGCCCGCGCCGCGCCATTCGGTTGCTTACGCACCCTAAATTCCGTGCCGGTTATGATTTCTTATTGCTACGCGCACGCGTAGAAAACGATAAGACGCTGGAAGAGCTCGGGGCATTCTGGACTAATCTACAGAAGCAAAACCCGAGTGAAGTTGCCAACGTAGCTGCAAAGCCAGCTCGCCGCCCACGCCGCCGCAGAGCACCACGCAAAAATACCAATGGTTAAATTTTATATCGGGCTGGGAGCGAACTTGCAGCAGCCCGCTGAAGCCATCGCTTCAGCACTACAAAACCTATATGTGCATCCTGATGTGCATAACTTGCAATGTTCGTCGCTTTACCATAGCAAACCCATGGGCCCGCAAGATCAGCCTGATTATGTAAATGCGGTTGCCACGTTCGAAACCGAACTAGAGCCGCTGCGCGTGCTCGATCTATTACAGCAGATAGAGCACCAGCATGGCCGCACGCGCAAACGGCATTGGGGCCCACGTACGTTAGATTTGGATGTCCTGTTAGCCGATCATTTAGTTATCAATCATGAACGTTTAACAGTACCGCACCCGGGCATAGAGCTACGTGAATTTGTATTAATACCTTTAGCTGAAATAGCGCCCGAGCTTGATTTACCCAATGGAAAATCGGTAAAGTCGTTGGCACTATCTATTCCGGACAACGAATTACGAATTCTTGCGCCGGCCCCAAGCTTTAAGCAATAGGACACTACAATGAGCCGTATTCGCACCGCTGGATTATTGAAAATGAAGCAAGAGGGTAAAAAAATTACCGCCCTCACCGCTTATGATTCGAGTTTCGCTAAATTATTTGCCACTTGTGGTATTGATGTCATGCTCGTAGGTGATTCTTTAGGCATGGTGTTGCAGGGCCTAGATTCAACGGTGCCGGTAACTACTGCCGAAGTTGCGTACCATACGCGATGTGTACGCGCCGGGGCTCCTGATGCCTTTGTGATAGCTGATATGGCCTTTATGACCTACCCCGACCCTAGCACGGCTTGTTTCGAAGCCGCTGAGCTGATGCGCGCCGGTGCTAATATGGTGAAGCTTGAGGGTGGTGAATGGTTAGTAGAAACCGTGCAAGCACTCACTCGCCAAGGTATTCCTGTATGCGCTCACTTAGGCTTGCTACCGCAATCTGTGAACGTTGTGGGCGGATATAAAGTACAAGGACGCGACGAGGATAGCGCGGCGGCGTTAGTGAACCAAGCTCGCGCCCTACAAGCGGCAGGCGCACAGTTACTGGTTGTTGAGTGTATTCCAAGTTCACTCGGTGAAGCGGTTGCTAAAGCGATTGATATTCCAGTAATTGGGATTGGTGCAGGGAATAAAACCGATGGCCAAATTTTGGTGATGCACGATATGCTTGGCATGAACGCTGATTACTTACCTAAATTCACTAAGAATTTTTTGGCCGGCCGCGATAGCTTAACCGCGGCAGTTGAAGCATACGTTGATGAAGTAAGAAGCGGTGCGTTTCCCGGCCCAGAACATAGCTTTAACTCTTAAAGTACAAGCGCAAAGGCGCAAAAAAGGAGAGGCCCATGTTGCATTTAGAGAGCTTAGAAACACTACGCACCACACGCAAAGCATGGGTTAAATCTGGCGCCAGTATTGCCTTCGTTCCAACCATGGGCAACTTGCACCAAGGCCACTTGCGCCTTGTTGAGCACGCACGCACGCTAGCTGACAAAGTAATTGTGAGTATTTATGTAAATCCTATGCAGTTTGGTGCCAACGAGGATTTAGATAGCTATCCTCGAACGCTTTCAGCGGACATGGAGAAGCTCAAGGCTGCCGGTGCTGATGCCGTATTTACGCCAACTACAGAAATGGTGTATCCCAGAGGTTTAAGTGAGCAGACCTTCGTTGAGGTGCCACGCATCAGTAACGAGCTTTGTGGTGCATCGCGGCCGGGACATTTTCGCGGTGTCGCTACCATTGTTTGTAAGCTATTCAATATGGTGCAGCCGGATCATGCCGTATTTGGCAAAAAGGACTACCAGCAGCTTCTCGTGATCCGCCTAATGGCCGAAGATCTATCACTTCCCATCAATATTCATGGCGTGAACACGGAACGCGCCAGCGATGGTTTAGCGTTAAGTTCGCGCAACGGTTATCTCAACGACTCACAACGACAACAAGCGGCGCAAATATATGCGGTGCTGCAAAGTGCGCAACAGGCTATGCTGAAGCACGGTGTTGCAAGCACTGAAGATGTTAGGAGATTGGAACAAGAAAGCCAACAACAACTAAAAGCGGCAGGTTTTACACCGGATTACGTAAGTATCCGCCGGCAACAAGATCTCGCGCCAGCGGCAGCTAATGATACCGCCTTGGTTATTCTCGTTGCGGCTTATTTAGGGAAAACTCGACTGATTGATAACCTAGAAGTAACGTTAGGCTAGCTTTTAGGTAGCTAGCCTTCCTCACCGCCTACTTTGTTTTTAAGCCGGCCCGCTCAGCGGCATCAATGATATGTTTGCGTAACGATGGCGCAGTAGCCGCGATTTCTCGCTGCTCTACAATGATATCAGCCAACATCTCGTTTGTTGTTAAAGGATTCGCAAGCACGGTACGGAATACCAACGTACCCTCACGATAATACTGCGGTGGCGTTAGCTTAGTTCGTGATACGAAAGAGCGGCCGTTTTCACGCTGCGTTTTCTGAATGTAACGGGTGAGAATATTTAAATGTGGTGTTATTACCGCAATTTGCTCTGCACTTGCTTCCGCAAGTAGAGGTTTAATCTCGGCTGGCACATATCGGTAGGTAAGCAAACACAGTTCTGGGTGTGTAATCACTTCAAAATCATCTTGCTGTTCAATTAATGCCGCAAAATCTTTTGCCCGCTCAATGCTGGTATCGATCAACAACTCATACCCTTTACGCCCCATTACATGCAGCGCTGAATATACCAACATTGCCATTCCTGGCCGAGAACCTTCCATTGTGTGGCTACCTAAATCCTTCGAACCACGGCGAATCACATATTCAGCGTGGTGTTCAATAGCACTTACTAACGAAGGATCTTTAAATAACACCATACCGGCCCCCATTGGCACGTACATCTGTTTGTGCGCATCAATGGTTAAACTATCAGCAAGTTCAATACCCGCCAATAAGTTCCGATGGGTGTTCGACATCAAGGTAGCGCCACCCCACGCGGCATCAACATGGAAGTGGGCATTGTATTCAGCGGCAATCGCTGCAATTTCTTCGAGCGGATCTACGTGCCCTGTTTCAGTGGTGCCAGCAATACCAACAATGGCCATCACACGCCCGCCTTCACGGGTTACTTTGGCAGCAGCGGCACGTAATTCTTTAATTTGAATTCGATTATTATCATCAGCTGGCACACTCACAATATTCTTTCGGCCAATACCAAGAACATCAGCGGCCTTGCTGAGTGAATAGTGGCCACGCTCGGAAACCAGAACCACTAAGCGGTTGTAGCCGTAGTGTTGTAAACCCGCAGCGAGGCCTTCAGCAGAAACTCCCGTGAAATCACCATCAGGTGCCAATAAGTTGTTTCGTGCTACCCACAAGGCGGAGATATTGGCAATCGTTCCGCCTGAGCAAAACGCACCTAAAGAATGATCGGCACTGTGCATCCAGCGGTCATAAAACGGTTTCTTTTCACCATAAACTAAGTGGTGCATCATGCCGAGAACTTGGCGTTCCATAGGTGTGAAAGCTTTCGATGTTTCGATTTTCACTAAGTTCTGGTTCAGGCCCACCATGAGTTTTGCCAGCGGCAATAAAAAATAAGGTAGTGCCGATGTCATGTGGCCAATAAAGCGGGGAGATGCCGTGTGTACTGATTGTGCAACCAGCTTTTTCAGTAACACATCGGTATGATCCGATACGAATTCAGGCTGTTCAGGAATATCACTGTAGGCAAAATCGTGCTCGATCTCGTGTAAGGGCCGTTCTTGCGTCACGATATGCGAAGCGAGAAACCCTTCGAGATTTTCCGATAAATGCTGTTCAATTTTACCAAGTGTGGAATCAGGCGCTTCTGGAACCGTGAAGATTCGATAGAGCGCATCCATACTCACTTCCGCTGTGGTTTTAGGTGCCACACGCATCTCCTGACCAAGTTTTTCGAGCCGCAGACTTTAGCACATCTGCATTCGTTTCCGCTAGCGCCGTTAAACGCGCTATCTCTGCGGGCGATACAAGCGCAGCGCCTTGCAAGTTAGCCGTGAGTTGCCAAAGTGCCTGTTCGCTCGCTTGATACTTACGTTCAAAAGGCGTTATGGGCTGCACGTTCTCAGCGAGTTTTTGCAAATCGCTATGAATACCACAGCATTCAAGTGCCAACGCGAACTCTTGCAGGTAAATAGGCCAATTGCTGCGAAGTTCTATTTCGCCGCCTAACCGCACCAGTTCCGGAAATACGGGTGCACCGTGCCAACGGCGGCCTAAATGCTTCTTCTTCGGCCACGGATTCGGGTACAGAATAAAATGCTTTACCGGCTGCCATCCTGCCTCTCGCGCTAAACGCCAAAAGTCATTTAGATCAGCGCGCACCAGCAAGTATTCGCCCCCGCCCGATTTACTGTGAAACACGTGCTTGCCCAAACGGTGAGCCGATTTATCAACGCCCACCACTAATGCTTCAGGGTATCGCCGTGCAATTTCCGCGGTACTCTCGCCCACACCGCAGCAAGAATCAAGAATCAGCGGGCCACTAAATGTAGCTAGTTTTCTTTCAACCTCAGCAAAGGCCTCAGCGCTATGTGCAGCTACTGGCTTAAGAAAGGTACTCTGCCAATACTTCGCAACTAAGCGTGGAATATCCATATGCACGCCCAACTGATTGCTGGTTATAGCGCGGGAGTTCGCTGTTTCCATAATAATTTACGTACGCGTTCCTGTGCCGCGGCGTAACAACCACCAGGCAAGGACAAAGAACGCTAGGTTAAAGATTACCAACACGCCAATCGCCACTGTTGGCGCAATATCAGAAACGCCGATAAAACCATAACGGAAACCGTTGACCATATAGATGATAGGGTTAACTTGCGAAACCGCTTGCCAGAAATCAGGCAACAACGTGATGGAATAAAACACCCCACCTAGATAGGTGAGCGGCGTTAGCACGAAGGTTGGAATGATTGAAATATCATCGAAGGTTTTGGCAAACATTGCATTTAATAAACCACCCAGTGCAAACAACGTTGCTGTTAGCAGCACGGTAATAATAATCATGCCGTAACTTTGTATGTTCAACTCAACAAAGAAACCGGAAACAATGGTTACAATCACCGCAACGATCAATGAACGCGCAACACCGCCCCCCACATAACCGAGAATTATGGTGATATTCGATACTGGCGCTACCAACATTTCTTCAAGGTTGCGCTGAAATTTGGCACTAAAGAATGAAGCGGCTACGTTGGAATAAGCATTGGTAATCACCGACATCATGATCAAGCCCGGCACGATGAACTCCATATAGCTCACACCACCCATCTCACCAATACGGCTACCAATCAAACTACCGAAAATAATGAAATATAAGGTCATGGTAATTGCTGGCGGTACCAGCGTTTGCACCCAAATCCGTAAAAAACGGGTGCATTCTTTTATCCAAATCGTTTTTAATGCGGTGAAATGAATCGGGTTTTTCATGTTACGCCTGCTCCTTCGTTTCACGGCCTTGTTCAACTAAATTCACGAACAATTCTTCTAAACGGTTTGCTTTATTCCGCATGGAAAGCACTTTGATGCCCTGCTCTGAAAGCTCATTAAATACTGAGTTCAAACCTGCTGATTTCGCCACATCAACTTCGATCGTGTGATCATCAATAATCCGTGCCGTGGCGCTTTTTATATCCGGCGCTTTTTCACTTGATTCCAGATCGAGCACAAAGGTTTCGATATTCAGCTTACCTAAAAGCGATTTCATCGTTGTATTTTCGATGATCTGGCCTTTATCAATAATACCGATATTGCGGCAAAGCATTTCCGCTTCTTCCAAGTAATGAGTAGTAAGAATGATAGTTACGCCCTGCTTGTTAATGCGCGTTAAAAACTCCCACATTGAACGGCGTAGCTCAATATCCACACCCGCTGTTGGCTCATCTAAAATTAACAGCTTTGGCTCGTGCAACAAGGCACGAGCAATCATTAAACGGCGCTTCATACCACCCGAAAGGGTTCGCGCCCGATCATCACGCTTTTCCCACAACCCAAGTTGAGTAAGGTACTTTTCCGCGCGTTCGCGCGCTAACTTGCGAGAAACGCCGTAATAACCCGCCTGATTCACCACTATCTGCTCTACGGTTTCAAACTGGTTAAAATTAAATTCTTGCGGCACTAAGCCAATATGTTGTTTTACTTCATTAATGTGGGTATCGAGATCGTAACCAAAAACTTTTACCGAACCTTCGGTTTTATTCACTAACGAGGAAATGATGCCGATGGTGGTTGATTTACCCGCACCATTGGGGCCTAACAAGGCGTAGAAATCACCCTCTCGAACAATTAAATCTACGCCTTTGAGGGCAACAAGGCCGCCGCGATAAATTTTCCGCAGCCCTTTAATTTCTAGTGCATTGGTCATGCGCTACTCCGGTTAAAAATTCGAAATTATGAATTGCGTTGATCGTAGCCCCAGCGGCTTACAAGCTGCTGGTTAAGGCCTAGGTGATCGAGAATCCGCGCCACAACAAAATCTACTAAATCGGCAATTGATTGTGGCTGGTGATAAAAGCCTGGTGCCGCAGGCATAATGGTAACACCCATACGTGAAAGCGTAAGCATGTGTTCAAGATGAATGCTGTGCAAGGGCATTTCTCGTGGCACCATAATGAGTTGCCCGCGCTCTTTCAACACCACATCCGCAGCGCGTTCAATAAGGTTATCGCTAGCGCCGGTAGCAATAGAAGCTAAGGTGCCTGTTGAACAAGGGCAAACTACCATGCGTTTTGGTGCGGCTGAGCCTGAGGCTACAGGTGAAAACCATTCCTCTTTTCCGTATACCTTGAGCTGCTCTTCAGAAACCTTAAAGTGCTCACAGAAAAATTGTTGTGCCGCATCTGGCGCGCCGGGAACCTTAAGATTTTCTTCCGTAGCAAAAACAACTCGTGCAGCACTCGAGATCAGCAGCAACACTTGCTGATCTTGCGCGAGCAAACATTCGAGTAAACGTAACGCATAAGGTGCTCCCGAAGCGCCGGTTATCGCTAATGTTATCCGATTATCTTGGTTTTGCTGTGTGCTCGCAGCTTGTTCAGCCGAACGAGACGAGAACTGTGATGTCACGTTGCTACTCCGTTTGATTCTTCTGTAGCGGTTATTTGCGTAAGGCTATTTAGCAATATTTGGTGAATGCCACCAAAAGCGCCATTGCTCATCACAACCCAATATTCTTCAACAGCTTGCCCTGCGTTACCCATATTCTCATTTCTTTCTTGAAAACCCTGAACAATCGCTTTGGCAAGATCGTTCACATTCTCACGAATACATACGGGTATGTTCTTTTGCTGGGCTTCTGTTTTCCTTGGCTCGATAAGCGGCTTCAGTTGTTCTGCGAGTTGCCATTTAGCGCCTTCAGGCTGTAAACCATAAACTTCATCGGCGTCACTGAACGCAGCTGCTAATGTATCTTTATGCACCCCAGCCTTCATCGTATTTGAGCGTGGCTCAAAAATAGCTAGAATTCGAGCATCAGGCCCAACATGCGCTCGCATTGCCTGTAAGGTAGTAGCGATAGCCGTAGGGTGATGTGCAAAATCATCATAAATACGCACGCCAGCAATTTTACCGCGCAATTGTAGCCTGCGTGCCGGGGAGGTGAAACGATTTAATGCTTCTGCCGCCTGCTTGGGTGTCACGCCAACTTGTGCCGCCGCCACTATGGCCATAAGGCCGTTCTCAACATTGTGAGTGCCAATAAGATCCCATTCTACGCGGGCCACTTCAACACCTTTATGAAGCACCACAAAGGCGCTGCCAGCCGAATTCAATAATTCAGTGTCCCAAGCTTGGTTGTTGCCCGTGCACACTTGTTCCGACCAGCAACCCTTCGCAACTACCTCTGATAACGCGGTTACCGCAGCGGGATAAATAACCTGACCATTTTTAGGTACCGTGCGTAAAACGTAAGCAAACTGTTGTTGGATTGCTGCTAAATCAGAAAAAATATCGGCATGATCAAATTCCAAATTATTCATCACCAGCGTATTGCTAAAGTAGTGTAGAAACTTTGAACGTTTATCAAAGAAAGCTGTGTCGTATTCATCGGCTTCAATAACAAAATAGGGGCTATCCGTTAGCCGCGCCGTTTCGTTGTAGGGCTGCACAACACCGCCGACCAAGAAGCTTGGGTTCAAACCCGCCTGCTCTAAAACCCACACTAACATAGAGGCCGTTGTGGTTTTTCCATGGGTTCCTGATACGGCCAAAACATGGCGCTCGCGCAGAAGTTCTTCACCTAACCATTGCGGCCCTGATTGATACCGGAGCTTTTGTTCTAAAACGTCTTCAACAATTGGGTGGCCTCGGCTTAATGCGTTACCAATAATAACTAAATCAGGGCGAGGCTCTAGTTGCGCCATATCATCGCCTTGGAACAAGCTAATACCCAGCTTCTCAAGCTGCGTGCTCATTGGCGGATAAACATTACTATCGCTGCCGGTTACCTTGTAACCAAGCGCCTTCGCCAGAGCAGCAATACCGCCCATAAATGTGCCACAAATTCCAAGAATATGAATATGCTTCATTTGTTGCCTTTGCTGAATCATAAGAACCTCTAATCATACCACTTCATTTATTTCTAAGCATCTGTGCTTACGTGTAAGGAGCCTGCGCAATGAATGCGCAAAAAGGAGGCATCGAACGATGTTTTAAGGTAAACTTGCGGGCGTTTCCGGCAACATCTAAACGACAACCAGAGGCTAATCATGCAACGCTTGATTCCCGTTCTGAACAATGACCATGTTCCTTTGCACTTAATTTCCGTGATCAATACGTTGCTCACTGCAACGAAAGAAATATCTCACCTGCTCCATCAAGGCAGCTTAGCTGGCACCCTTGGCTCAACACTTGAGGAAAACATTCAAGGTGAAACCCAGAAAAAACTGGATGTTGTCTCCAATCAGCTGATTAAAAACATGCTGCTGGAAACTAACCTTGTGCACGCGGTTGCTTCAGAAGAAGAAGATTTTGTAGTCATGGGTAACCCAGATGCAAAATACCTAGTTGCTTTCGATCCGCTTGATGGCAGTTCAAATATTGACATCAATGGCTCCGTTGGCACTATTTTTTCAATTCTTGAAAAACCCGATCACCCAGCTGAAGGCACCGAGTTATTTCTACAAACCGGTGATGAACAAATAGCAGCGGGCTACATTTTGTATGGTCCATCAACGATGTTAGTACTCACTACCGGCAAAGGTGTTCGCATGTTCACCTTAGACCATACCGTGGGCGAGTTTCTTCTTACCGTTGAACAGGTAAAAATTCCAGAAGATACCAAAGAGTTCGCCATTAATATGTCGAATCGCCGTTTCTGGACAGATCCAATGGAACGCTACATCGCTGATTTACTGAGCGGCGCAGAAGGCGTTCGGAAAAAGAATTTCAATATGCGTTGGAACGCAGCGATGGTTTCCGACGTGCATCGTGTTTTATCGCGCGGAGGCATATTTGCTTATCCTGCGGATTGCCGAAATCCAGATAAACCATGTAAGTTACGCCTAATGTATGAAGCAAACCCAATGAGCTTTTTGGTAGAGCAAGCGGGTGGGCGTTCAAGTACCGGATATGAGCGCATTATGTCGTTACAGCCTACGGACATTCATGAGCGTGTTTCAGTGGTTATGGGCTCTCGCAACGAAGTAGATATATGCTTAGATTATTTTAAAAAATTCAAGTGCGAGCGGCCAGATGCGCCCTGTAACTAAAAATAATGGTTAGATTGCTTTGAGTTGAATCACAAAGGTTCGCTATAATCGAGCGATATAGCCGGATAGCTTTAATTAAAACGAATTTAATTTAGATACCAAAGGAACAAAACATGAGCTTGAACGATGTACCAGCAGGCAAAAACTTGCCAGATGAAATCAATGTAATTATTGAAATCCCTGCGAACGCAGACCCAATAAAATATGAAGTGGACAAGGATTCTGGCGCCCTATTTGTCGATCGCTTTATGACAGCTCCAATGTTTTATCCATGTAACTATGGTTATGTAAACGATACTTTGTCACTTGATGGCGATCCGGTAGATGTTTTAGTTCCTACGCCACATCCTTTACAACCTGGTAGCGTAATTCGTTGCCGCCCAGTTGGCGTTCTGAAAATGAGCGATGAATCGGGTGAAGATGCGAAAATCGTTGCGGTTCCAGTGAGCAAACTTAGCAAAGAATACGATCACATCGAAGATGTGAATGACTTACCTGAGCTACTTCGTGCCCAAATCACGCATTTCTTCGAGCGCTATAAAGAGCTAGAGAAAGGCAAATGGGTAAAAGTTGAAGGTTGGGGCGATATTAAAGAAGCGAAAGAGGAAATTGAATCCTCTTATGCTCGCGCCCAAGAGAAGAAATAAGTAGCGGTATGGCTACCTTGTGTATACGTGGCCAACAGATTAAATTCTGCTGGCCGCGTCAATCACAGCCTACTATTGATATTGCCGAACTTGCTATCAAAAGCGGCGAACGCATTTTATTGCGCGGCCCAAGTGGCAGTGGTAAATCAACATTACTCTCGCTTCTAGCTGGGGTACATGCAGTTCAATCGGGCACATTAACGGTACTCGATAAAGATCTAAGCCAATTATCACAACGTAAGCGCGATAAGTTTCGCGCCGATCATATCGGCTATATTTTCCAACAGTTTAATCTTCTTCCCTATTTGAGCGTTATTCAAAACGTACTGCTTGCTATCGATTTCTCCAAATCCCGAGGGCAACGGCTTAACGAGCGGAACACATCCGCTCGTGCTGAAAGTGAGCGTTTGCTAACACGGTTAGGTATCGCTTCTGAGCTGTGGGAAAAGCCAGCAGGTAATTTAAGTGTGGGCCAACAGCAGCGTGTGGCAGCAGCACGAGCGCTTATCGGCGCGCCCGAACTTATCATTGCTGATGAGCCTACTTCTGCGCTAGATACCGATGCACGCGATACCTTTTTGAATTTGCTGAATGAAGAATGTGAGCAACAAAACATAACCTTAGTTTTTGTTACGCACGATACAACGCTTAGCCATCACTTCGATCGTATTGTTGAACTTGCTCAGATTAATCAAGGAACCAGTATTGAAGGTGGGGAGGCATAATGCGGATAGCGAAACTTGCGGCTGCTAGCCTTCTGAGCCGAAAATCAAATGCAGTATTAACCCTTATGGCCATTGCCATCAGCGTAATGTTGCTGCTTGGTGTTGAGCGCGTAAGTCAAGAAACACGTTCGGGCTTTGCCAACACGATATCTGGCACCGATTTAATTGTCGGGGCGCGGAGCGGCTCGGTTAATTTGTTACTTTATTCTGTATTTCATATTGGCAACCCGACTAATAATATCACTTGGGAAACCTACCAACATTGGGCCAACAACAGCCAAGTAGCATGGAGCGTTCCGATCGCCCTTGGCGACAGTGTACGTGGTTATCCAGTTGTGGCGACAGAGCCTACATTCTTTGAACATTTTCGGTACGCTCAGCAACAATCTTTAACATTCGCTTCAGGCCAAGCTTTTCAACGCGGTGAAGCGGTTGTTGGTGCTGAAGTTGCGCGCCAACTCAATTTACAAGTGGGTAGCGATCTCGTTATTGCTCACGGCACCGGTAGTGTAAGCTTCCATGAGCATGATGATCACCCGATGCATATTGCTGGTGTATTAGAGCGCACGGGAACGCCTGTAGATCAGGCGATTTACGTAGGCCTTCGGGATCTCGATATTATGCATGGCGGTACTGATGATCACGCTCATGATGACCATGATAGCGACAGCCATGATGCCCATGAACACGGTGAGCATGCAGGCCACGAGCATGATGCGCATGAGCATGGTGCCCACGAACACGATGAACACGAAAGCCACGAGCATACTGCGTATGAGCATGATGCACAGCCACCAATTCCCGGCATTAGTGCCTTTTTCGTAGGCTTGCAAAGTAAACCGCGAGCTATATTCATGCAGCGTGAAATCAATACGTATCGGGAAGAGCCGCTTACAGCAATCATGCCCGGCTCAACCCTGCACGAACTTTGGCGAACACTAAGCGGTTTCGAACGGGCTCTCTCAGTAGTATCTGGCTTTGTATTATTAGCAGGCCTACTGGGTATGCTCGCAACTATATTGGCAAGTTTACGCGAACGCCGCCGAGAAATGGCCGTGTTACGCTCAATCGGCGCTGGGCCAGGCACTATATTCACATTGTTAGTCAGTGAAACCATGGTGCTCACCCTTGCAGGTATGGCTGTTGGCGTTGGTTTACTTTACGGTTTCATCTTCACGTTAGCGCCATGGATTCAATCCAGCTTTGGCATAGTAGTGGAACTAAGCGGCATTTCAAATGCCGAATGGTTACGCCTTGCTATCGTGTTTGTTGCCGGCTTCTTCATTAGCTTAATTCCAGCTTGGCGAGCTTATCGAAACTCGCTAAGTGATGGTTTATCCATGAGGGTTTAAATGAGATTTTTAAAGCAAATAGGTTTACTCAGCGCGGCTACGTTATGCCTCACGGCATTCGCCGCACAAGCCGATGTACGTGAACTGAAATGGAATGAATTAAAGCCTTCTGATTGGGAAGCGCCTGCCGTGCGCGATCCTATTTTCTATGAGCAAAACCCTGATCTTCAGGTACAAACCGAACTTGACGCACCGGTAGTTCCTGAACTTGACGGGCAAAAAATAAAAATTCCTGGTTATGTGGTTCAGCTCGAGGGTGATGATCGGAAAATCACTGAATTTTTACTTGTGCCATACTTTGGCGCCTGTATCCATGTGCCGCCACCACCGCCAAACCAAATCATTCATGTTACTTTTCCAGAAGGCGTGCCTTACCCGGTAACTTATGATGCTGTTTGGGTAACTGGAACCCTAACCGTAGAACATAAAGACTCTGAATTAGCATTAGTTGGTTACCAGATGGAAGCCGATGCCGTAGTGTCTTACTTCTAAGCGTTAAATGCCGCACAACAAAAAAGGGCACTTCAAAATTGAAGTGCCCTTTTTTCTTTTAGTCATTAAAAGCGTAATGATACGCTGGCAAACGGCCCAGTAAATTCATAATTGGTAGTAAAATCATTGCCGTTCTCAAAGTCCATTTTAACGGAACGATAACCAATGCTTGCATATCCATCAAATACTAAACTATCCAAGAAGCGATAACGAACGGCACCTTGAATATCGTGTAAATCATGGTCACCAAAAGAGCCAATATGCCCTTCCGCCACCACAGAAAGGCCGCTAAACGGCAAGCCTGCAGCTAATTTCAGATAAGCCGACACAACATCTTCATCTATGCGCCAAAGAGGCTGGTCGCTCATACCGTAGTTTTCACCTACGTAGCCATCAATTTGTTTTAAGCTTGCACCAAAATGTATAGCCACTAAATCATTATCGAACGGCGCATAAAACAACGTGTAGGTTTCATGACCTAAATCGATATTTACGGTATCGACACCATTACTATGCTCGCCACCAAATTCAAGTTCTTGGGTTTCAAATTTAACGTTCGGAAGTAACGGGATAAAATGGGTAAAGGTAGCACCAAACCCTAATTGTCCTGATTTTTTCCAATCATAAATATCACCGCTACTTACCGTTTGCGCATAAGTATGATAACCGCTGGCATCTGCTTGCCAATATTGTGCTTCTGCTTCTAAACTAAATAGCACATCAGCTGACGCTGGTGCCGATAATGCAACTAAGCAAGTTGCCGCAGTAATACTTAACATCTTTTTCATCGGTTTAACTTTCTCCATTTCCCGAGCGTTTTTCGTTGGCTTTAATACTTTAAACTCTACAAGTTTACCAAGTAATTTCAGAACGTTTACCAGTATTTTACCAATCAAAGCGAACCTAAGGTGTACGCCTAATTCCTAATGGCCACCATGATGATTCGTTACCAATGCCTTTACCGGCGCGGTAACAGTAATCTCATTTCCATTGCTAAATATCAGTATAATTTCGTGCTGTTCATCAATAACAAGCGGCCCTATTAGCTCCATTAGCATTAGATGGTAGCCTCCGGGCCGCAATGAAACCGATTCACCCGCGGGAACTACGAGTGCATCCATTTGTTCCATTCGCATCTGCTCACCTTCGCGCACATGCTGATGGATCTGGATATCACCTGCAATAGAGCTGCTAGCAGCCACCAACAGAACATCTTCCTCACCACTATTCCGCAAAGTACCGAAACCGGCTCCGTTTGGCTGCCCCGGAATACTCTCGCGTAACCACAGGCTTTCTACTTCAACCTCGGCGAAGGCAGGTGATACTACCGCCAGAAGCGCAATGCAAAGGCTTATGATGGTAATGTGCAATATTCTACGCATAGTGATTTCCCATTTATTATAATTAGGAAATCACTTTAACCAATTTTAAGCAGTTTGGGTACGATTTCGGCTAAATATCCATATAACCAAAGCGATAAGCAATACTGGCCAGAATAAGCTGAAGCCAACCAACACTAACACGGCTGAAGCTATGGCTACTGCCAGTACGGTGCTACCGAATAGCGCGATACCCACCACAAAAGCAATACCAGCAAGCAACGCAACTACGAATAACGGTACAACAACAACCGCCAGCAAGCTCATAATAAAGCCAACTAAGGTTGGGCCGAATAGAGCCAGTAGTGCCACCATCAATAAAATCAGTAAAAAGGTTCTCATGCCGTTCTCCTAGGTAAATACTATCATTTCATTTGATAGCTTTTTCATTTCTAGGATAAATACTGCAGTTTTCGTGCCAAAGTTGAATATTTCAAAACGGGAGCGGATATATAAGGCTTTCAGCCCTACTGAAGGTCTTTGAATCAAACGAAAAAGCTGAAATGTGCGGCGCTATTAGCGGTTTTTACTAAAATTTAGCGTATTTTGCATATGAAAAAGCAGCCTAAGCATTGAAACTTAGGCTGCTTTTCTATTGTGGAGCAACAATGTTTTTAGAAGCGGTAGCTTACTTCAGCATAGTAATACCCACCATTGAACCCAAACGGAGCGTTGGTATTCGGGTATAAGAAAATACCGTTAAATTGGTTTTCCGGTAGTTGCTTATCTGGGTAGGTATCAAACAAGTTTTGGGCACCCACTCTAACTGCAACTGCCTCTGTAGCTTGGTATCGGAGCGAAAGATCCGCGATCCATTTACCGCTAAAGGTTGTTTGCGTACCCGCATTGTTTTCTAAAATATAATCACCGAAGTAACTAAATGCTAAGTGTGTTTGTAATTTATCGTAGTCATGGGTGAACGATAATGTACCACTGTTCCGTGGAACTGAGCGCGTCATGCGGGTTTGCTCAACCCCATTAAACAGCTTATCTTCTAGGCCATCTAGAATCTGTGGAAGATTCACGGCATCAATGTCGGTTTCGTTGTAACCGTATGCAGCTTGTGCTTTCAAGCTACCGTACTCGCCTAAATCGTATTGCTTCGCCAACACGATATCGAGCCCGCGAGTTGTGGTATCCACAGCATTAATAAAGAAACGCGCGTTATCAGCACCAGCCGCCTCTAACGCATCGGCTACAGCAGGCGAATCGCTTGGAATCAACGAGCTTGAAAGGATGATGCGATCATCAATCTCAATCTGATACGCATCAACGGTTAATGATAAACCGTTG
This sequence comes from Aliidiomarina shirensis, assembly GCF_003987345.1. GTDB lineage: Bacteria > Pseudomonadota > Gammaproteobacteria > Enterobacterales > Alteromonadaceae > Aliidiomarina > Aliidiomarina shirensis. The sequence goes on from NZ_PIPP01000004.1 coordinate 194,997, forward strand.
TAACCATTCCATACTACCCCGGCACTAAAGCTTTGTGATTCTTCAGGCTGTAACGTACCCACTTGCAGTTCACGTGCTACATCGCTCAGGTTATTGAATGTTCCCGATTGTTCAGGCACTAGCTCACCATCACGATTCACAAACAAAGTTGAGATATTAGTGAAGTAGAGCTGCTGTACGCCCGGCGCTCGGAAACCAGTGTTTGCCGTTGCACGCAGCGCTAATTGATCAGTAATGGCGTAGCGGCCTGATACTTTCCAACTCGTGTTGTTACCGAAATCAGAGTAATCTTCATATCGTAAAGCAGCTGCCCACTGGAATTTTTCAGTTAATTGGTTTTCAAGCTCTACGTATAAACCTGTGTTATCACGCGATTCGTTGATTTCTGAATCAGGCCGGAAACCAGTAAAACCTTGGCTACCTGCGGCACGGCCATCAAAACCGCCATCCTCGTATGAGGCAGGCTCACCCGCTTCGATCTTATAGCCGTTTTCGCGATAACTTACACCGAACGCAACCGATAAATCGGAGTAGTTGTAGAATTCATACAAACGCGAAAGCTCAAAGCTAATATTAAGCTCATCATGCACTAAGGTACCGGCATCAAACTCGGTTTGCGAAGCCGCTCCAAAAGAGGCATTCAAGGAATTTTCCAAGCGATAGTTAAATTCGCTTTCACCGTATACTACTGAAGCATCGGCGTACCAGTTACCAAGATCAAAGCGATATCCTGAAGCAATTGAGATATCGTTAGTATCCGGGGCTAATAGCGGCAGGAAACCATCTGGGTAAACATCAATTACGTTGCGAGCATCAAGTGCTCTGCGATAGAACGCGCCTGATTTTGTAGTGCGTTCGCTAAAGCCACCAAATGCATATAGTTCACCGGTTCCAACTTGATAGTCCGCATTAAAGAACAAACCAATGTTTTCGAACTCGGCATCACCAACATGATGACTTTCACGATCAAAGGTTTCTTCCCGAGGATCCGGCTCACCGTCAACGAGAGGGTATTGCTGTCTAGGGTCTAAACCCGCGCGATTCGTTCTGCCTTTATCATGATATTCACCAGAGAATACAATGGCACCGCGGTCGTTAAGGTTTACACCAAAGCTACCGTGTAATTTAACCTGCTCACCGTCACCTTCATAGGTTTGCCCAACGCTTAGGTTAAGATCTCCGCCTTGTGCATTGTCTTTCAGTACAATATTAATAACACCGGCAATAGCGTCAGAACCATATTGGGCAGATGCGCCATCACGCAATACTTCAATACGTTTAATCGCAGAAATTGGAATTGCGTTTAAATCTGCATTTGAGCTACCGCGTCCGGTAGTACCGTTCAAATGTACAAGTGAACTGCTGTGGCGGCGCTTACCATTTACCAGTACTAGCGTGTGGTCAGGCGAAAGACCACGCAGAGAAGCGGGCCTTACCGCATCAGACCCGTCAGTAATAGATGACGAAGGAAAGTTAAAGCTTGGTACTGCGTACTGTAAGGCTTTTGCAGTTTCAGTGAAGCCTGCTGCCACGAGATCTTCAGCCGAGATAATATCAACAGGAGCAGAACCTTCCGTTGCGGTGCGCACACTTAAACGTGAACCAATAACTTGAATACGCTCAGGTTCAGCGATTTGCGTTGTGGTTTCAGTGTCTTGAGCTTGAGAGATTGCAGGAATTGAAACAATAGAGGCTATTGCAATACTAATCGTTGTTCTTTTCATAATGTTTTCCCTTACTTACTACTAATGTATAGGCCAATCTAACAGGGAAAACGCAGGTACAACAAGACTAGATCAGACCAAAGTATAACGGAAAGATATAACCAGTCTGTAATTCATAGCAATTCTAAAAGAATAAACGATTGAATTATAAGCAATCATGAATACGAAAAAACCCCAGCCTTTTGGGCTGGGGTTTCTGTCGTAATAGGAGCCTGGCGGTGTCCTACTCTCGCATGGGGAGGCCCCACACTACCATCGGCGCTGACATGTTTCACTTCTGAGTTCGGAATGGATTCAGGTGGTTCCACGTCGCTATGGCCGCCAGACAA
>NZ_PIPP01000005.1 GCF_003987345.1 Aliidiomarina shirensis
TTAGCTAGTGATTCCCCTTACCGGGCTCACAGAGGACTCACACCTCCAAGTCATCCTGCCAGCACCACCTGCACAGGAACAGCGCCTGTCAAGGCGCTACGCGCCGTGCCCGGCGCACCACAAAAAAGCCACCCGAAGGTGGCTGTTTGTTTAGTGGCCTTGGCTAGAGGCTATCTAACAGGTAGTAATTCTTAATCAAATACGTGGCTACTGTCGCAAACCTTTAAAAAGAGTGCAACTTTAAAATGAAGTAATAGCAGGGTGCATAAACTGCATGATCTTATCTCTCTGCAGTGCGGCTGTTAATTTGGAGGCGAAACCGATCCACGATTTACATCTAAAATTGGTCCATCCGATTGCAAGTTTTCTCGTTGCTAAAGCTAGTGCTCCTTGTTTAGAAAACATAAGCGTTACTCACTTTGACCTCCCCCAAAGAATAGAACCATTGCACCAACGAGATTTCCATTAAGATGGTTTAAGCTTGGAAGTCTTTGGACATAAACAATCAATGTGTGTCGCGCAACAAAAATGAATATAATCATTTTAAGCAAATAGAAGGTGTCTAGAATACTCAGGCCTTACCACCTGGTAAGGCCTGATTATTTTAGACACTTTCTAGTTGCTCAAAACACTCACGTTACCAATCGGGTAAATTCATTCGATCAGAAGTCGACGTTTACGCTCAAGCATACCTTCAAAAATTGGAGTCGAAACGCGCTCCGGAAAATCATCCGGCAAATCGTTTTTCACTCGCTCAATAACATCATCTACTTTATCGCATAGGGTCGTGATGATTTCGCTCATTCGGCTCGGGCTAAATTCAGCTTCTTTTGCGGTATTTAAAAAATGCCGCCGAAAAATTTGATAGATCCGCCATTTCTTTCCACTCGACCCTCGCAAGCTCATCGCAAGTTTTAAATCACGAATATTCAGGCCATTTCCACCTATTGCAGTGTGAGCAGAAATGATGTCATAAAGCGGTGTTAACCGGTAGGTACAATGAGGCTCGATGTGTATAGAGAAGTTTTTTGCATGCCCATCAGTTGCGCCTAAGAGAAAAAACAGCACCTGCGCTGCCATAAAAGTTTCACGATCGCGCGTAGGCTCAGCAGAGCCCTGAAGGTGTTTCATTATTCTGGCAATCGTTGGTCCGTTATCCGATTCGTATTTTCTAGCCGAGGGCAAACCCAGTATCTGACAGTAATCTTCTTGAGGGAGTCTCATTAGCCACGAGTGATCTGGGGAATATTTACGATCGAAGCGCTCAATGGCGAGGGCTTTAATAGTTGGCGTGGTAATCACTTCACAATCGGGCGCATCAAAACCAAATGCTTTTGCAATTCTTAAGCACAGCATTTCATTCTCTACGCTGTCAGTCAGGTCAATCGTGTGATCATGGCTTTGAATCTTCCCTATAGGAAGCTTAATGATGTGCGTAGTTGGGGTGTTACCTTTTGGAATACACCATGCGTTGCCTATTTTTAGTAGGGCTGTTTTTTCCTGAGCGCCGGCAATTGAAATTCTAAAATCGTCTAGCTCCCGCAACATGCCCAAAGGTGCCTTAGATTGATAACCTTTTAAAATTCTCTCTAATTTGTCTTCGGTGAGTCTTTCATATTGCAGTTCATGAACGCTCCCCAAGTCTTCGTTTTCGGGAACAAACTGCAATGCACCTACACTATCTTTTCCAATCGCCGAGAGTAGGTCAAACGCTTGGTAAGAGTCGGCTTGATAGCGGGCAACAATTCTGTCTCTAATTTCTTCATTGTCGGGCAGTAAGTTATCAAAAAAGTTAATCACCTCCCGTCCTGAGTATTCGTCGTGCCTTAATGGCATCGACAAAGAAATTGGACGCGCTCCCTCTTTGATAATCCAGCTCTTATCGTAACAGAACGTATGAGCGCCGGAATCACTTCGGCTCAAGTAGCCTATGCGGTAGCCGTTCATATAAATAGCGAGTGTATTCATTACCAATCTTCACTCCATTTGACATCGGGCCGTACAGAGTCAGAACTATTCTTCAGGTCATCGCTATTTTTAGGTTTTACTGACAACTCAAGCTCTAAAGCTGATAGTAAACGAAACAAAGTATCAAGCTGCATTTTCTCTGGCATTGATTCAAATTTAGAAACCGTTCCTTGCCTAAGCCCAACTAAATCACCAACCTTGGCTTGACTCAGGCCGCGAGTTCTTCGTTTATCTCGTATGTAGTTTGATAATGCTTTGGGATCAGTAATTTTCATTGCGCTCTCTTTATAAGCGAGTTCATATAAATCTTATTTTAGACGCATTTGCGTATAAGTCAAGATTCATACGCAAGTGCGTATGAATGTGCCTTTATACTCGAGTGCGTATAATAATAACAAACGGACAAACTCAATCAGATAAATCGAACGTTACTTTTGAACCTTGCTATGCCTAACTTCCACGATTCGCCTCCCAACAGCACCAACGCCGATAATGTCCCGTAACGATGTTTTTCCATTTTGTCTTTTTTTGTCGTAATTATGAATTAACTGCCACAAGCTTTTCCAGTACATTGGTGTTGTGGAGGAGAACAATGACAATTCATCAAGTATTTTTTATCGCAAATGGCTTTCAAGCGTTGGATTTATTTGGGCCTCTGGATGCTTTTATGGAAACAAACACGTTTGTACCTAATGCATATAGAGCCAGCTTATTGAGCTTACAGAAAGATCCGGTGAAAACCGTTTATGGCCAACAGTTGCAAGCTGATCTGTGCTTGGATGACGAATTTGAATTAGACGACCTGATCATTTGCGGTGGGAATGGCATGCGTACGCTTTCTTTAAGCATAAAACAGCATGAACAACTGCGCCAAGTCGCTGTTAAAGCAAAGCGAGTGTTTAGCATTTGTACCGGCGCATTTATCCTCGCGAAGCTGTTCCCGTGCCAGTCGCTTACAATGACTTCCCACTGGCGACACTGTGAGGATTTAGCGCGCCGCAATCCCGGAATTAACGTCCAAAAGGAGCCCTTATTTGTGAATAGCGGCAATAAATGGTCGTCGGCAGGCGTATTATCGGGAGTTGATCTAGCGCTTGCTATCATTCGCCAAGACCATGGCAATACAATAGCCGCTAAGGTAGCAAAAGAGTTGGTTGTATATGTGCAACGCGCTGGATCACAGAACCAATATTCCGACATGCTACAGCTACAATCAGGCGAAAGCCTCAAACTCTCACCTCTACTTGATTGGCTCGCTAAAAATATAGACAGGCCAATAAGCGTCAGTGACATGGCAAGCTTTATTAACCTCAGTGAAAGACAGATTGCCCGCATTTTCAAACAACATCTGAACTGTACGCCAAGCTCGTTTTTTAAACAGTTAAAGCTCAACTACGCTCGGGATTTACTTGGAAACGAAAACATAAGCGTAAAACAAGTCGCTCACCGCATTGGCTTCAACAGCTATGATAGTTTCCGTCGGGCTTTTTATCGCCAGTTCTCGGTTTCACCAACAACATTCACAAAAGGAATTCACTCGTGAAACGATTTTCATTTTTAGCATCCCTACTTGCAATTTTTGGCTCTCAGACGAATGCATTGCCCGAACCGCAAATGACGCAATGGGCGGAAGATATTGATTTTTACGTGGAGCAGGTTAAAACAAAGCACATAAAGCCGTTCCACACACTAAGCGAAAGTGACTTCGATCAACAAATTACAACATTAAAAGCAGATCTCAGTACACTTTCCGAAGTTCAAATAGAAACTCGGTTAATGGGTATAACATCTGCTCTTGGCGATGGGCATAGTAACTATTTCATGATGTCAGGCCCCCACAGTCATTTCCCTTTTCAATTTAAGTATTTTGGCGAAGAGCTACGAATAGTAGCGACAACAGAAGATTATGAACATTTGCTTGGCAGTGAACTGGTTAGCATCAATGAAGTACCCACAGCTGATTTGTTCGAGCGACTCAAACATTACCTTTCCGGAGTAGATAATCAGTTTAGTGAAAAAGTCAGTTTTGAATTTCATCTAACCTTAGCCAAGCTGTTAAGAGGCTTGGGAATTGTAGCTGATGGGGAGAAAGCCAAGTTCGTAACTAAAAGAAATAACTCATTTTCGACGCATCATATTGAACCAATTTCGATGGCGTTATTCGGCCAAATAGAATCTCCCTATCGAACTCATACGCCAGCTTTCACAATGCAAGACATTGCCATGCCGGGAATACAGTTTGATATCGTTAATGAAACTACCGCTTATTTTCGTTTTCGGCGCTATCCTGACGTAGCAGATGTGCTCGATAATTGCAGTGCCCTGCAGTCAAAGCTTGAATCCAGCAATGCCCGCAACCTGATCATTGATTTCCGTGGTAACGGTGGTGGTAATTTTTACACCGGGCTAGCCTTTTCGTCATGCCTGTTACCAATGGAGCAATTTGACTGGCTCAAAGGCGCTGTTTTGCTGACCGATGGGCACACTTTTTCAGCCGCAATGAGTAACGTCGTCCATTTTAAACAACTTTTTAATGCAACGGTGATTGGTGAACCTACAGGTGGAGACCCAAACCACTTTTCTGAAAGTTATCGTTTTGAATTACCCAATTCTAAACGGAAGCTTAGCCTTTCGATTCGTTACTATCCCTTCTTAGAAACGCCGACGGATTCAATTTATCCTGACGAGCTCGTTATACAGTCTTGGGAAGAGTTTGAAGAAGGCTTAGATGTCGTTTTAATGAGGGCATTGGAATATTTTAAGCGGTGAGACCACTCCTCGAACCCTATTGATTAACTCCGACTGCTGGTTTTATCTCTCAATAATTCCAGCAAAGCTCTCGGGGGACGGAATTAACACTAATTCACCCCAAAAGTACTACAAATAAATATGTAATAGCCAAGTGAAATTGAACATTTTTTTGCGGGTAAATTAGAGCGTCCCTTCACGACTCTTTGGAATGTATCCTTATGTTAAACTTCTATCTTCGCAGCGAGGTTTTCACTTTAAAATGTGTCAATAAATCTCAGGCGTTACCAATCTGTTGGTATATCAGTAGGCAGCACTTGAGTTTTACGAGATTTATCTGTTAAGTTAGCAAAGTTATAGTTCATATTCGCGGGTCTTCACATTGTCAAAGCTTGCTTGGTCATTGGTCATTGTTATGCTGGTTCACAGCTTTTTTGCCTGTGCCGTTGCGGTTGGCCACGTTGAAGATACCCAGCACACCTTTGATTATGCTTATCAAAGCCACACCCACACTGACCACAACACAAGCTCACACGAAAATTCTGATATTGATAATGAACACCAGTTTCACGCCCATGTAACCTGCATTATCGGCTACGCATCATTTTGCTCAAGTGATCCATCACCAGCATTAGCGATAGTGCAGCGAATTATTTCCTTCGATAGTAACGACAAACAACCACCCGTACCTCCACCAAACGCTTAATCTCACCCCTAAAGTCTGTGCGTAAAGCACAATCATTTTATTGTGGAGATTAATCATGAAATTATTTTATTTCGTGATTGCTGCAATGGTGGGCTCGCTATTTGTCCCCCTATCAGCAATCGCAAATGAGTTGACCTTGCGTGATGCATTACAAAGAGCCGTGCAAGACAATCCAGATCTACAAAAGTACCCATATCGAAAACGTATGGCCGAAGCTGAAGTACTGCAAGCTTCTTTAAAGCCCAATCCAACGCTTGGATTAGAGCTTGAGAATATTGCGGGGACCGGTAATAGCCAAGGCTATGAAAATGCCGAGGCAACTCTATCTTTTAGCCAACTCATCGAACTTGGTGGGAAGCAAGAGCAGCGCGTTGAACTTGCATCAGCCCGACAGCAGCAGCTGGATGCTGAGTTTAACTACACCAAAATTGAAGTTCTGGCAGAAACAGCTCATCGCTTTTATAAAATGGTGCTGTTGCAGGAATTAAGGAGCTGGAGTCAACAACAAGGGCAACGTCTTGATGCTGCGCTAGAAATTACGCTGGAGCGAATGGAATCTGGCGCAGTGCCTCCCTCTGATGTTACCCGTGTTCGTTTACAACAACACCACGCTCTAGCTAAATCAGAAGAAATCGCTGGAAAGATTACGGAGGCGAAATCAAATCTGAGTGCCATGTGGGCTGCAGAACCTCAGTTCGATAACGTTATTGGCAACTTTAACGAACAACTTCAACTGCCCTCAAGAGCTGATCTAGAGCGCGCGGTAAATCAAGCACCGGAATTTCTCCGCTTGCTTGATTCAGAGCGCTTGCTTATTGCTAGAGCCAAAGCCACGGAGACAGCTGCAGTTTCAGATATAACCGTCGGCCTTGGCATACGTTACAACAATCAACTCAATGATGCGGGCTTGGTTCTTCAAGCATCAATGCCGTTTCAGCTAACAAATCCTAATCAAGGCTTAATTCAGTCGAATCAAGCTGAGCGAGATATGGTCCTCAACCAACAACGGGTAGTGCGAGAACAACTGCGGGGTTACGCTCGATCTATTCTCGCCAGATTGCATATGAACCAACGCTACCTAGAGCGTATTCAACGTGATTTGCTACCTCTTGCCCGCCAACTAGAGCAAGAAACGAAGGCCGGCTACGTTAACGGTGTTCATAGCCTATTGATGGTTATCGATGCCCAGAACGAACTCGCACAATTGGAATACCAGCAAATCAATCGCCGTTACGCTATTTATCAAGACATTCTTGAACTTGAGCGACTGACAGGCCAATCATTCTTGGGATCTTCATTATGAACTATATCAAAGCAATTATTATTCTCTTTGTTCTTCTCGGGTTAACCGTAACAGAGCATGCTTACGCTTCACCTGAAGCAGATCACGAGCACTCTGAAACAAAAATAGAAGGACCTAACGGCGGCACATTTCTTAGTGAAGGAGAATTTGCAGTCGAAATAACTATTTTTGAATTAGGCAATACGCCTGAAATGCGCGTTTATACCTACCTAAATGAGGAGATCATCGAACCCGACAAAGTAAACCTAGAAGTAGTCCTTCACCGATTAGGTAACACAAAAGATACGCTCAGCTTTACCCCCGAGGGTGACTACCTCGTGAGTAATACCGCCATCACTGAGCCGCATTCCTATGAGGTCTATGTTACCGCTTCAACGCAAAATAACCGGGGAGAATGGCACTACGAAAGTTTCGAGGGACGAACGACATTATCCGATCGAGTGATCGAAAGTGCCAATATTCTGGTGGAAAATGCGATGCCGAGAACATTACGGTTTAAAGATCAATTATTTGGTGTTGTGGCGCCTGTAAGCGGACAAGCAGCAAGCGTACGGGCAGTTTATCCGGGTGTAGTGTCCGATGTTTTCGTTAGTATCGGTGCACAAGTTTCAAAGGGGCAAGTTTTAGCTCGGATTAGAAATTCCGCCAGTGGCGCCAGTTATGAGGTGATCAGCCCCATTGCTGGTGAGGTAACTGAACGATTTGTTACAGCGGGCGAAATCGCTAATGAACAAGTGCTCTTTGAAATTGTAGATTTATCCACTGTTTGGGTTGAGCTTTCAGCATTTCCTCAGAACATCGAAAAGCTGAAAGTTGGTCTGCAGGCTGAGATATCTGATTTACACCAACATGAACGCATCTCTGGTGAAATTATATACATTGCTCCTGTAATGACAGGCGGCCATATCGCTCGAGCCCGAGTACTAATTGAGAACAAGGATAGGCACTGGCGTCCCGGAATGCATGTTCAGGCAGAGGTTACTGTAGGCGAGAAAGAAGTTGCGTTAGCGGTAAACATGAATGCAGTGCAAAGTTTTCGCGGAATGCCAATAGTGTTTGCTCAATATGGAAATACCTTTGAAATTCGAGTGCTTGAACTCGGTGACAGCGATGGCGATTACATCGAAGTAAAGGCCGGCTTAGTAGAAAATACTCCCTATGTATTTATGAATAGCTACTTGTTGAAAGCTGATGTACTAAAAGACGGTGCAAGCCACAACCACTAGAGGGCGAACTTATGATTGATTCATTTATCCGTTTCGCTATTCAACGTCGTTGGTTAGTGATTGCCGCAACACTGCTCCTTGCAGGACTAGGCGTTTATAACACATTGAAGTTACCCATTGATGCAGTGCCTGACATTACTAATGTTCAAGTGCAAATAAATACTGAAGCACCCGGATATTCACCGTTAGAAACAGAGCAGCGCATTACCTACTCAGTAGAAAATGCGATGGCAGGTATCCCCGATCTTGATTACACACGATCGATATCACGCTACGGGCTATCGCAGGTGACAGTTGTGTTTGATGAAGGCACTGACATCTATTGGGCCAGGCAGCAGATTAGCGAACGTTTACAGATGGTTCGCGGTGAGTTACCTGGCAACGTTGAACCCGCTCTCGGTCCTATTACGAGCGGGTTAGGTGAAATATTTACGTATATCGTTCGAGCTCAGCCAGGAGCTCGTGATGAGTACGAGCAACCTTACACCACTGAATCACTACGCACATTGCAAGATTGGGTGATTCGCCCACAATTGGTAACAGTACCCGGAGTTACTGAAATTAATACCGTTGGCGGCTATGAGCGAGAGTACCAAGTGGCTCCCAACCCCGGAAAAATGTTGGCCTACAAACTATCCATCGCTGACATTTTTAACGCTCTTCAGTTAAATAACACCAATGCTGGCGCTGGTTATATTGAACGTATTGGCGAGCAGTGGCTCGTGCGCTCGCCCGGGCAGTTGGCATCTCTGGATGATATCGGCAACGTGGTGGTTACTAAACGCGATGATGCACCGGTGCGTATACGAGATATTGCTGAGGTTTCCTTTGGCAAAGAGCTGCGTACTGGCGCTGCAACTTCAAACGGTGAAGAGGTTGTTTTGGGCACTGCTATGATGTTAATCGGTGAAAATAGCCGCACCGTCTCGAAAGCGGTTGCCGAGCGATTAGATGATGTGCAACTAAGCCTCCCAACTGGTGTGATTGTTGAACCAGTTTACAATCGCACAACGCTAGTGGAAAAAACCATCACAACGGTCAAAAAGAACCTTTTTGAAGGCGCGGTGCTGGTAATTGTTGTGTTATTTCTACTGTTAGGCAATGTTCGAGCAGCTCTCATTACGGCGCTAGTAATCCCATTAAGTATGTTATTTGCAGTTTCTGGAATGACAGCCAACCGGGTATCCGGCAATTTAATGAGTCTGGGTGCAATAGATTTCGGAATTATTGTTGATGGCGCCGTTATTGTTGTTGAAAACGCATTACGCCGTCTTGGTTTAACACAAAAGCGGTTAGGTCGATTACTTTCAACCAAAGAACGCTTAAGCGAGGTTTTCGAAAGTACTCGGGAAGTGTTCAACCCCGCAGTTTTCGGTGTACTTATCATTATGTTGGTGTACCTACCGATATTCGCACTCAGCGGTGTCGAAGGAAAAATGTTCCATCCAATGGCTTTCACGGTGGTATTTGCTCTGGTGGGCGCTCTCATTTTATCAATGACATTTGTGCCCGCCGCGATTGCTATTTTTGTTAAGGGTAAGGTGAATCACGAAGAAAACCGAATTATGCGGGGAGCCCGTCGCCTATACGAGCCATTGCTAAAAATATCTTTAAAGCAGCCCGTGTTTATCGTGCTCCTTGGATTCGGTTTGTTTATTGGCTCGGTTCTCCAAGCATCAAAAATGGGAACCGAGTTTTTGCCGCAGCTCGATGAAGGAGATATTGCTTTGCACGCGCTCAGGATTCCAGGCACCGGGTTGCAGCAGTCCGTCAGTATGCAATTACAGTTGGAATCAACAATTGCTGAGCTCGATGAAGTAAAGCGAGTTTTCTCAAAAATTGGGACCCCAGATGTTGCAACAGACCCTATGCCACCAAGCGTAGCCGACACCTTCGTTATTCTAAAGCCGAGAGATGAATGGGCTGACTCATCGAAAACTAAAGAAACGTTCGTGGCTGAGCTACGCGACGCTGTTGAACAACTGCCCGGTAATAAATATGAATTTACCCAGCCTATTGAGATGCGGTTCAACGAACTTATCGCTGGTGTAAGGGCAGATTTAGCTGTGCGTATTTACGGTGATGATCTTGAGCAATTGAAACTGCTGGGCGACGAGGCGGTACAGATCATTCAAGAGGTTTCCGGGGCAATCGACGTGCGTGCTGAGCAAATGACGGGCTTACCCACCCTATCTGTGTCTCCGCAACGTGACCATCTGGCGCTATTAGGCCTAACGGTTCATGACGTACAAAACGCTGTACAAAGTGCTGTTGGTGGTCTTGAGGCGGGCACTATTTTTGAGGGAGACAAACGTTTCAAGCTCATGCTGCGCCTTGATAAATCCTGGAGTACTGATCTCGAATCATTAAAACGTTTGCCAGTTGCCGTTCCTGAAGCGAGTAACCCAGAGCTTCAGTATGTGCCTCTTGGTGAAATCGCCGATATTGAACTCGCGGTGGGTCCCAATCAAGTCAACCGTGAAAGTGGTAAACGTAATATGGTTGTCAGTGCCAACGTAATAGGCCGAGACCTCGGCTCGTTTGTTGATGAGATTCAGGAGCAGTTACAAACCAACCTGTCGCTTCCTCCAGGATACTGGATCAACTACGGTGGTACTTTCGAGCAATTGCAATCCGCCTCTCAGCGATTAGCTATTGTGGTCCCGCTGACGCTAATACTGATTCTAGGACTTCTCTATAGCGCATTCAATTCATTGAGCAATGCCTTCATCATATTTACCGGTGTGCCCTTGGCACTAACTGGCGGTATCTTAGCCCTTACCTTGCGAGGAATGCCATTATCGATTTCAGCCGCCGTGGGCTTTATTGCCCTATCGGGTGTTGCAGTATTGAATGGCGTGGTGATGTTAACATTTATTCAGAAGCTACGGGATGACGGTAAAGCTCTAATGGACTCAGTCTATGAAGGCGCGAGGCATCGTTTAAGGCCTGTCCTAATGACAGCTTTAGTAGCAAGCTTTGGTTTCATACCCATGGCTTTCAACACAGGTACTGGCGCCGAAGTACAACGCCCTCTGGCCACAGTAGTGATTGGTGGAATTATTTCTTCAACCCTACTAACTTTGGTCGTACTCCCTGCTTTGTATTTACTTGTGAATAAGTTTCGGCGGTTGCCACCATCATGATTAGCTGAAAAATAGAAGTTGGGCCTTCGGGCTCAACTTCTGCCAACGTGCATTTTCTTTTACGTCAGAATATCTGCCCAAAGTTTCTCTAAGCATGAGTTCGATAAAACCCATCTATTCCTTTATTTCAAAATGATTTAGAATTGCGATATACGTTTAAAAAGAGAGCAGTTTATGATTTCTGTCGCCCGGTTTCTGATTGCGACATGTCTTGTTTTTGCGTTTGTAATTCCTTCTGCGTGGGCTCAACATCATTCATTTGAGCGATTTGCCGACGAACTGGGTGGCCGCCAATCTTCCGTTTATGACATTTTTCGTGATTCCCGCGGTTTCTTGTGGTTCGCGGGTGATACCGATGGGCTGCTTCGCTACGATGGCTATCAATTAACGCGTTGGGCGGGTAGTGAAAACGATGACCTCGGCCGGGTAAGTTACTCAGCGGTTATGATGACCCAGAACGATGAACTTTGGGCTGCCGCATGGGGATCGGGGTTGCTGTTTTGGCAGCATGAAGAAAATCAGTTTCAAGTATTTAACACTGACAACAGCGCCCTTCCCGACAATCGTGTTCAAACTATCTTTGAAGATAACCAAGGGCGTATATGGGCAGGCACCCTCAATGGCTTAGTTATGGTGGACGATCACCAACTAAGCGCTCTGAACGCCAGAAACCCACTTCATCAGGAACGAATTTGGGGTATTACAGAGCTTGGTGAACATCTCTGGTTTGCCACCACTTCTGGGCTTTATCGCACCAATGAGGACGGTACGGAGTGGCAGCAGTTCCTGCCTTTTCCTGAGCGATATGGCAACAATCGTATAAACGAAATCCGAACCGTGCGGGTGGTGGATAATCGGATTTGGGTAGGTATCGATAGCGGCGTGTTTGAGTTTGAGCCGCACGCTAAGCAATTTACGCCGGTGCAGTTTCCACGTAACCACGCGAGTGAAACGAAGCCTCGGGTTAATACGCTCTATCCGCAAGGCAATAACAAAATTTGGGCAGGCGCTGAGAACGGATTATATTTGGTTGATGCGAATAGCCTCGAGTACATCGCCGCGCAGGACGGGAGCTTTGTCCGGGCTACCGATGTTGATATACGGCGGGTAGCAACTGATACAAGCGGCACACTTTGGCTGGGTGCTCGTGACCAAGGCATTTTGCGTAGCAATCCCCTAACAAGCGATTTCCAGTTAACAGCGGAGCACGCTCCTGAACCCATCCGATCACTGTTACAACGAACAATTAGTGCTGTGCATGTGGAGCCAAACAATGATTTATGAACATAATAGAACCCGCAAAATGTCGAATGAAGATAGACGTCGCCAGTTTGAAAAGTCAATGGTGATTCAACATCTATTTATTTTTATTTTTATTTTTATTTTTATTTTTTAATAGCCTATATCTAGGGTGAGAAACCGCCCATTTTTTTATTGATTCCTCGTTATCTTCTACATTAGGCAGGTATTTCCTAAGATTTTTAGGAACAGAGGCCAGAGGGGTTCCCCGCCGTTCATTATCTAACACTATCTGAAGAAATTGCTCTGCCGGGCTTTTTATGTCATTGATTTTTTTTGATCGCCAACGTGGATCAAGGAAAGCCCGATCTCGTTCCTCTATTTTCTCTTCTTTATCTTTATCGCTTCGGCTAACGATCGTGCTACCGCCTAAATAGCTGCCTTTACCCATATTAAAGCTTTGCCTTGTCATGTTATTTACAAAGAACTTTAGTAGACATAAAACATAAAAGCAATTGTAGTAGGCCTATATCGTGAGTTGTGAGGCCAGAGCTTTCTGAACGATTTTGTCCATTTGCTAACGGACTGAAGGTGTAAGAAGTTTTTAATATACCTATGCTAAAGCTAGAACTTTCCATGCACCGTTTATCGGCGATAATTCCAATGCATTTATAAACATAAGGCAAATGCACTATGTCTAAGAAACCTAGGCCGTACCAGACATTTATTCTCTGGCTGCCAATGAGCATGGCATTACCATCGGCTGTGGCTTCATGGCTCCAACGGCCATGAATGGAGTCAAAGTTTAATAAGTGCGCTAGGGTTGCGGCATCACCAGCCGGGTCGTTAATGTGTACAATTTCGACGCTACTGTGGTTAAAAAGAGCGCGCATGGTAAGCCGCCCCATGCGGCCAAAGCCGTTAATACCTACTTTCATGGTTATTCTACTTCTCCAATTAATAACAGTGCGGCTCCGTCAACTATTTCCGCTAGCTTCGAAGAGCCATCGGCACGGTAAAGCTTATGTGCAGCGTCAGCGGGTAAGCTAGGGTACTACAACTATTTGTCGTTACCAGTAGGTGTTTTCTTACAGTTTATTTTAATCCATATTACTGAACGTGAGTTAACTCAAGCTAACGGGCCCTAAAACACTTGATAGCACCGCAGTTGTAGCCAAAATCAATACCCCCACGACAACCTCTAAGGCGATTGATTTTTGCAATTTTCGGGCAGCTATCGGATCGTTTTGATTTGTTAAACTTGGTACTAAAATAAACTTATGTCGGGCTGCAATAAGTAAAATCACGCATACCAAACTTAGCTTTAACAGCATCGCTTGGCCATAACCACTAGTTATAAATTCGCTAGGTTTATCAAACAATTGCCACAATAAACTGCCGCCAGACACAACCACTAAAGCCACTATGCCAATACCTAGCTGACCAAATTTGTCCATTATTAGCTGCAACTCTTTTACATTAGCTACTGAGCACAGGCGCCATAGTGGATAAAAAGCTCCCACCCAACTACCAATAATAACCACATGCAAGAACACCATGCTTTGGGAGAAGAAATTAAGTTCAGTGCTATGCCCTAGTGTGCTAAATGCAGTAGCCAGCAGCACCGTTCCGCTAAGTACTATGGCCCACGCAAGTTGCCTTATTTTTAGTGTGGTACTGAGTATTAACCTGCTGCCAAGTAACACTAAACCAAAGCCTGCAACACGCCACAACACCGACTCGCCAATAGGGCTAAACCATAGTAATTCATGCATAAAGCCATCGAACATTCCGGCAACACCGTCGCCCGCAAATGAACCTACTTGCGCCAAATAGTTTACCGCTACAGCTACTAACCCAAGTGCTGCGCCGCTAGCTATGTAATGCCGCAGCACAGCAGCTTCTTTAGGTTGCTGACGGACTAGATTTAGCATGAAAAGACCACCTACAACTGCAGCAAAGCCTATATACACCGCCCATTTAGCAAGCAATGCCATGACTACAAAGCCAGACAGCAACATGGTTTATTACTCCCTCTTAATGGTGCTTCATATGCACGCCATGCACCATAAAGGTAAATTCCCCCTCCATTTTATGGGTGTCTTCACCCATAATCATCCAGCTTACGGTGTATTCCGAAGCATCTAATTCGGGCAGCGGAATTGAAAACTGTGTTGCGCTTTGTCGTCTCGATGGCAAAGTTAAGGCAATCTCATTTTCAGCTTTGTCTTTCAGGGTAAGCTGAATTAACCGTGCAGGCCCTGAGAAAGTTAATTCCAGCTTGCTAGGTGCTTCATTGAGCATGGCACCATTAGCTGGGTTTGAGTTGTTCAAGCCCACATGTGCCCATGCCGAACTCGTAAGTGCAAAACCTATAACTAATACTATTACTTGAAATAATCTCATTGTATTTCCCTCATGTTAGAACCATGCCTTCAGACCAATGACGACTTGCGTGCCTTCAACTTTTTTGCCTTCATTACGAGCAAACTCCGCTGTGTTACCAAATTTGCGTGCCCATTCCACACCAATATACGGGGCAAATTCACGTTTTATTTCGTAGCGCAGCCTTAGCCCAGTGCTTAGATCCGACAAACCCGAGCCAATTCCTAAATCTGCATCGTTTTGGCCGTAAAAGTTCACTTTAACTTCGGGGCTTAATATAAGTTTCTGGGTTAGCAACATTTCATACTCAGCGCTCACACGCATAGCCGTACGACCTTCATCACCAATGAATAACGCAGCGTCTATTTCAAAGAAATATGGCGCCAAGCCTTGTAGGCCTAACACTGCCCAGCTGCGTGAAGGAGAAGGTTCAAGGTCAACTCTAACACCTATTTGAGCGTCCCAATAGGGAGCTATAGCACGGCTATAAAGTGCCTGTATTTCAAGTTCTTTGTCGTCGGCATCTTCATATTCGCCTTTGGTTTTCAACCAGAACTTGTTGATGTCTTTCCCCACCCATGCCTGAATATTGAAGCTGGTGGGATCATTCGAACCCACGCCCCTTTCCACTTCATCAAACATGACCTTGGTTAACAGTGGGTCATCGCCACCTCCCGCCTGAGCAAACCCACTCATAAACAAAGCGGCGATTAAACTAAGCGTAAAGCCTTTTACATTAATGTTTTTCATATCAACCCCTTACCTAACCACTACTTTAAGAAACATACCTGGCATGTGATAAAGCAAGTGGCAATGATATGCCCATTTGCCTATTGCATCGGCCGTTACCAAATAACTTATTGTTGAGCCCGGCTGCACTATTACCGTGTGTTTACGTGGTATAAAGTCTGGGTCGCCCGTTTCAAGATCACTCCACATGCCATGTAAATGCATTGGGTGAGTCATCATAGTGTCGTTTACTAAGGTAAAACGCACGCGCTCGCCATACTCAAGCACCAAAGGTTCTGCATCTTCAAAACGCACACCGTTAATTGACCACATATAGCGGTGCATATTGCCCGTTAAGTGCAATTGAATTTCGCGGCTAGGTTGGCGCTTGTCGTAGGTTGGGTGCAAACCTTTCAGGTCTGCATAGGTGAGTACTTTGCGATTGTATTCTGCTTGGTGGTTTCTTAAGCCTATGCCTGGATCATGCAAACCGTTTTGCGGTGCATCGGCACGCATGTCTATGTGAGGGCCGTATTCGGCGTCCGCATGCTTAATTTCTGCGGTACTACCAAAACCTGCTAAGCCTAAAACCGGCGCCCCCATTGCCATACTGCCGTGATCCATTTCTACATGACCCATAGGTCCATGGTCCATACTGCCGTGGTCCATGCTACCGTGCCCCATAGCGCCATGATCCATATCGCCGTGGTCCATGCCTTCCATGCTCATGCCCATGTCACCATGGCCAAGTATAGGTGCAGGGTCCATGCTTGGCACCGCCGCTACTAAATGCGCATCAGAGGTTAAGTTTCCAGTAGTAAAGCCTGTTCTATCTATATTTTGCGCGAAAATGCAATAAGCATTCCCTTCTTCAGGCTCAACAATAACGTCATAGGTTTCTGCGACACCCATACGGAACTCGTCAACTTCAACAGGCTGCACATTTTGCCCGTCTGTTGCCACTACCGTCATTTTCAAGCCGGGTATACGCACATCGAATATGGTCATAGCTGCAGCATTAATAAAGCGTAAGCGTACTTTCTCACCTTGCTTAAAGAGTGCACTCCAACCTTGTTCTGGGGTCTTGCCATTCATTAGAAATGTGTAAGCGGCGCCTGTTACGTCTGAAATATCTCTGTCGCTCATACGCATATCGTTCCACATAGCTCGAGCTTTCCAGGTATTAATTAGGCCATGCTTTCTAATATCCGTGAACAGGTCTGAAACTGTGCGTTCGCTGTAGTTGTAATAGGTTGACTGTTTTTTCAGGTTTGCATAAATCTTTTCTGGCGGTGTGTCTGACCAATCCGACAGCATCACTACATATTCGCGATCATAGACAACAGGATCTGGCTCGGCTGGATCAATAATAATTGGGCCATATACCCCTGTTTGCTCTTGGAAGCCTGAATGGCTGTGGTACCAGTAAGTACCGTTTTGCTGAACTTTAAATTGGTATTCAAAGGTTTCCCCCGGCTTAATTCCGTCGAAGCTTAAGCCTGGTACACCGTCCATTTCTGTTGGCAAAATAATGCCATGCCAATGAATAGAGCTGTCTTCGTCGAGATTGTTTTTTACTCGAAGAGTAACTGTTTCACCTTCTTTCCAGCGTAAAATTGGGGCTGGTAACACTTGGTTAACCACAGTGGCTCGAGCCGACTTACCAGTGAAGTTAACCGTTTTATAATCTATGCTGAGATCAAATACCTTCCCCGACAACTGGGTAAGCGATTCACTTATCGCTTTTGCAAAGGCGTTCTTAGGAAACGGTAAAGCCGCTAATGCCAACATGGCAGAAGCGCCAAGTACAAAACGCCGGCGGCCTTTATCTTGCAAGCCACTCATAGATTCTAAATTGTTCTTTGTATTACTCATTCTACCGACTTCTCAAGGGTATTCACTTGGGCAAATATTTCCGTACTGCCGTCTGCATTTATTTGCAGTATTTGGTATGGCCTAAACATGTTTTTATATTCCATGCCCGGGCTACCCACCGGCATAGCTGGCACAGACAAACCAATAGCGTTAGCTGGCGGTGCGGCTAAGAATGCATGTATAAACTTAGCTGGTATGTGCCCTTCAAACACATAACCTTCAGTTGAAATAGCGGTATGGCAAGACTGGTATGAGCCACTCACGCCCTTGCTTAATTTAAATTCATACAAACCACCAATATTGTGTGGGTTAGCAGTAAACCCTCGCTCATTGGCGTGATCTATCCACGCATTACAACAACCACAATTAGGGTCTTTATACACATCGAGCACTATCGGGTTGGTGGTAACCTGACTCGTTTCAGCTTTTGCTATGGTAATTAGCCCCAGCCCCACTAAGGCTGAAAACATAATGCTTAGTTGTAGCAAAAATGGCTTCCTAAAAATAAAGTTCATTCCGTACCTCTCGTTAAATATCGGTTGACACTTTCTCTTACTTATATAGTTAATTTAATTTACTTACCCGTAACCGAAGCGCGTTAATAATCACACTAACCGACGACAGTGACATCGCCGCTGCGGCAAATATGGGTGATAACAAAATACCGAAAAGCGGATAAAGAACACCGGCGGCAATAGGCACTCCGGCGGCGTTATAAACAAACGCAAAAAATAGGTTTTGGCGGATATTGCGCATCGTTGCTTTCGACAATTGCCGTGCCTCTACAATGCCCATAAGATCGCCGCGAAGCAGAGTAATGCCAGCACTTTCAATGGCAACGTCTGTTCCCGTGCCCATAGCAATACCCACGTCCGCTGTGGCTAAAGCAGGAGCGTCATTCACACCATCCCCTGCCATGGCAACAATTCGCCCTTCATCTTTTAAACGTTGAACAAACTTGCCTTTATCTTCTGGTAAAACCTCAGCTTCCACTTCATCAATATCTAGCTTACGCGCCACTGCTTCTGCCGAGGTGCGGTTATCACCTGTTAGCATCACCACTCGCATGCCTTTCTTATGTAACGCTGAAATAGCACGTTTCGTCGTTTCTTTAATAGGGTCTGCTATGGCAATTAAACCGCACACTTGCCCTGCAACAGCAGCAAATATTACGGTTGCACCATCAGTACGCAGTTGGTCGGCTTGTTCATCGAAAGCTGTGGTGTCTACACTTTCTACTTCCATCAGTATGCGATTACCAAGCAGTACTCTCTTCCCATCAATGGTGCCGACAACGCCTTTACCATTTGGAGAATCAAAACCTTCTGCATTGGGTAAATCCAATTTCATACTGGCGGCTTTTTCAAGAATGGCATGGGCTAAGGGATGTTCACTGCCCTTTTCTAAGCCTCCGGCATAACGCATTAGCTCCTTCTCGCTGAAACCATTTAATGGAACTAACTTTGTTACCTGTGGCTTGCCTTCGGTTAAGGTGCCCGTTTTATCGATCACAACCGTGTCTACTTTTTCCATACGCTCTAGGGCTTCGGCATTGCGAATGAGTATTCCTGTTTGAGCACCACGGCCCACACCCACCATAATTGACATAGGAGTAGCCAGGCCTAACGCGCAGGGGCACGCAATAATTAATACGCTTACCGCGACTATAAGCCCGTACGTCATAGGCGGGTTCGGCCCGTAAATCGACCAAACAACAAAAGCAATGGCGGCAATAACTATCACTGCTGGTACAAACCAGCTTGAAACTTTATCAACTAACCCTTGAATAGGCGCACGGCTACGCTGAGCAGTAGCAACCATTTGCACAATTTGCGAAAGCATGGTGTCGCGGCCAACTTTGTCAGCACGCATAATAAAACCGCCTTGCTGATTAATACTGCCACCAATAACTTGGTCACCTGCTTTTTTACTCACTGCTAAGGGCTCACCGGTAACCATTGACTCATCAACGTTAGAACGGCCTTCAAGCACTTCGCCATCGAGGGGCACTTTATCGCCAGGCCTAACTCTTAAACGGTCGCCTACTTTTACCTGCTCAAGCGGAACGTCCGATTCATCGCCATTGTCAGCTAATTTTCTTGCTGTTGCGGGGGCTAAATCTAATAGCGCTCTGATTGCCCCTGAGGTTTTCTCTCTGGCACGCAATTCCAGTATTTGCCCAAGCAACACCAATACCACAATGACAGCGGCGGCTTCAAAATAAACCGCAACCGAACCATCGGCTTGTCTAAATGCCTCAGGAAACACCTGCGGAATTAATGTCGCCACTAGGCTATAAACTAACGCGACACCAGTACCAATGGCGATCAAGGTAAACATGTTTAAGTTACGACTTAAAACTGATTTCCAACCTCTAACAAAAAATGGCCAACCACACCAAGCAACAACCGGTGTTGCCAGCGCTAACTGAATCCAATTCGAGGTTTGTGGCAATATCATGTGCTCAAGGCCAGTAAAGTGACCGCCCATTTCAAGCAAAAATACTGGTAACGCAAGTATCAACCCAACCCAAAAACGCCGCGTCATATCCACTAATTCTTCCGACGGCCCATCGTTCAGAGTTATTTGCTCAGGCTCTAAGCCCATGCCGCATATAGGGCAATCACCGGGCCCTTCTTGGCGAACTTCCGGATGCATAGGACAAGTGTAAATACTACCTGCAGCAACAGGCTCTGCCTGTTGTGGGCTATCGCTTAAGTATGTCTCCGGGCTTTCGTCAAACTTAGTCTGGCAGCGGTCAGAACAGAAGTACCAAGGCTTACCCGCATGTTGGCTACGATGCTCTGTCGTATGAGGGTCTACCTTCATGCCACACACAGGGTCTTTTACCGTATGTTCACTCATTACGTGCTCCTTTTTTATCCGTAGGCCAATCTGAAAAAGCAATAAAATACAGCAATATCAAATTTACCATTGGAACCAAAATTAGAATCCCTATCCAACCTGGGTATCCAGTACGCTGACAAATTCTCCAAGTGGGTATAACCAATGCAATGACAACAATTAACATCCATAACCAGTGACCTGCCCACATCGTGTGACCAAACATATTTCCGTTCATCATGGTGTTGCCTCCGACTTTACAAACCTCCGCCTGTACGGCTGTGAGGAATAATGTTCACTTTTAAAGCAGTAGCAAATAGTCCTCCTGCCTTTTTACTACCCCTATAACAACACCCCAAGCTGAATCGAAGCTGAAAATGTAGGGTATACGGATTTAATGGTTGATGGGGCACCTTCACCCCATCAATCTGATACCACCCTCAGATGGTTGATAGATCGACTCCGTAGTTGAGTTCCTCTGCGAAGTCCGGCAGTCCGTAACCGATGGTTTTCTTGTAGAAAGGAGAGACCTTCGCAGTCGGTGCCTTCTTCTTGTGCTTCGTGGTGTAGAGCATTCGTGCCCGCATCACCTCGAAGGAGTAACCGCGCCCTTCACGGTTCTTGTCCTTGGCCAGTCGGTTGATGGACTCCGTGTAAGCGTTGGTGACGGGCATGTCCGTCTCGAAGTAGGTCATGGTCTCTTCGCGCCAGTTTCCCACTGCCCTGACCAGATCGCTCCAGACTTCCTTTTGGCCCTTCGGGATGGTGGCTATCCACTCGTCCAGGGCGGCTTCTGCCTGGAGCCGTGTGGTGGCGTCCCAGATGCCGTAGAGGCGCTCCCGGTCTGAGACTTCGTGAGCGCGTTTCAGCAGGATTTTCCGGTCTCCCTTGAGAGTCCGGCTCTGGGACGGTTTCAGCTCCTTTCTGAGGCCCTTGCGCACTCTCTCTAGGGCATCGTTGGCCATGCGCACCACATGGAACTTATCGACCACGATACGGGCCTGGGGCAGCACAGCCTTGACCGCTGCCCGGTAGGGGTTCCACATGTCCATGCTGACGATCTCGACCTTCTGCCAGTCTTTCAGCTTCATCAGGTAGTTGGTCACCACGTCCTGGCGGCGGGTGGCCAGCAGGTCGAGCAGGGTTCGCTCCTCAATGTTGGTCAGAATGCAGCGGTAGCGCTTGTTCAGGTAGGGATCGTCTCAGAATTCGGAAAATAAAGCACGCTAAGGCGTAGTCACCCCGTGACTCCCCCGCGCCGATGCAGCGAGCTTCGTTCCGTCTTGCAGTGACACAATCAGCGGGCAGGAAACGTTCCCTTTCCGCGCATGGCAGGCGCACACCAGTTCAGACAGCACGGCCTCCATGCGTGCCAAGTCGGCCATCTTCTCGCGCACATCCTTGAGCTTGTGCTCGGCCAGGCCGCTGGCTTCCTCGCAATGGGTGCCATCCTCCAGCCGCAGTAGCTCGGCGATTTCGTCCAGGCTAAAGCCCAGCCGCTGGGCCGATTTCACGAACCGCACTCGTGTTACATCCGCCTCGCCATAGCGGCGAATGCTGCCATAGGGCTTGTCTGGCTCCGGCAGCAGGCCCTTGCGCTGGTAGAACCGGATGGTCTCCACATTGACCCCGGCCGCCTTGGCGAAAACGCCAATAGTCAGATTCTCCAAATTTTTTTCCATATCGCTTGACTCCGTACATAACTACGGAAGTAAGCTTAAGCTATCCAAACCAAATTTGAAAGGACAAGCGTATGTCTGAACCACAAAAGTCTGAACCACAAAAGTCTGAACCACAAAACGGGCGCGGCGCGCTCTTCGCCGGTGGGCTGGCCGCCATTCTTGCGTCGGCCTGCTGCCTGGGGCCGCTGGTTTTGATCGCCTTGGGATTCAGCGGCGCTTGGATGAGTAACTTGGCGGCATTGGAACCTTACCGCCCCATCTTTCTCGGTGCGGCATTGATAGCAATGTTCTTTGCCTACCGCCGCATCTTCCGGACTACGCAAGCATGCGAGCCTGGCGATGTATGCGCTGCCCCACAAGCCAAGACGTCGTACAAAGTCATCTTTTGGATTGTGGCTGCGCTAGTTGTCGTTGCACTAACGTTCCCGTATGTAATGCCCCTGTTCTACTAATTGAGGAAAAATCATGAAAAAACTGCTTACCGCTCTTGCCCTTGCCGCTACCTTCGCTGTCCCTGCCTGGGCCGCCACCCAGACCGTCACGCTGTCCGTACCGGGCATGACCTGCCCCACCTGCCCGATCATCGTCAAGAAGGCGATTTCCAGGATTGAAGGCGTTGATAAAGTTGACGTTACCTTCGAACCACGCGAAGCGGTTGTCACCTTCGATGATACCAAGACCAGTGTGCATGAGTTGATCAAGGCCACTGGCGATGCGGGCTTTCCGTCCAGCGTCAAGCAGTGAGCCACTGAACCCGAACCTGGGGCGATCATGGGACTGATTACACGCATTGCCGACAAGGCTGGCGCGCTTGGCAGCGTTGTTTCCGCGATGGGATGCGCTGCCTGTTTCCCGGCTATCGCCAGCCTGGGCGCGGCCATCGGCCTTGGCTTTCTACAGGAATACGAAGGGTTGTTTATCTCCAAGCTGCTGCCGCTGTTCGCAGTCGTGGCTTTGCTGGCGAATGCACTGGGCTGGCTGAGTCATCGGCAATGGTACCGCAGCCTGCTCGGGATGGTCGGCCCAGCCATCGTGCTGGCGGCCATGCTCTTGTTTTTTGGCAATTGGTGGACGGCGAACCTCCTCTATGTCGGTCTGGCCTTGATGATCGGGGTGTCGATCTGGGATCTGCTCTCACCGGCCAACCGCCGCTGCGAACTACCACCCAAACACGGCTAACTGCATTGGCAGTTGCCGAAACGACAAGGAACGATGCAATGTATTTGAATATCACCGGAATGACCTGCGACTCGTGCGCGACACATGTCAAGGACGCCCTGGAGAAAGTGCCGGGCGTGCTGTCGGCGCTCGTGTCCTACCCGAAAGGCTCCGCGCAACTCGCCACCGATCCCGGCACCTCGCCAGAGGCGCTGACCGCCGCTGTGGCCGGCCTCGGCTACAAGGCCACACCCGCCGATGCCCCATCCACTTCAGCGCGGGGCAGACTGCTTGGCAAGGCGCTGGGATGGCTGGGCGGTGGCGACAAGGCTGGTGGTGATGGGGACGGACTGCACGTCGCCGTTATTGGCAGCGGCGGAGCCGCGATGGC
Source organism: Aliidiomarina shirensis (assembly GCF_003987345.1). Lineage (GTDB taxonomy): Bacteria > Pseudomonadota > Gammaproteobacteria > Enterobacterales > Alteromonadaceae > Aliidiomarina > Aliidiomarina shirensis. The sequence continues at coordinate 23,401 of NZ_PIPP01000005.1, forward strand.
GGCGGCGCTGAAGGCCGTCGAGCAAGGTGCGAACGTCACGCTGATCGAGCGCGGCACCATCGGCGGTACTTGCGTCAATGTCGGCTGCGTGCCGTCCAAGATCATGATCCGCGCTGCCCATATCGCCCATTTGCGCCGTGAAAGCCCATTCGACAGTGGCATCGCGGCGACTGTGCCTGCGATTGATCGCAGCAAACTACTGGCCCAGCAGCAGGCGCGCGTCGATGAGCTGCGCCACGCCAAGTACGAAGGCATCCTGGACAGCAACCCGGCCATCACCGTGCTGCATGGTGAAGCGCGTTTCAAGGACGACCAGAGCCTTGCCGTCCGTTTAAACGATGGCGGCGAGCGTGTGGTGGCGTTCGACCGCTGCCTGGTCGCCACGGGTGCCAGCCCGGCCGTGCCGCCGATTCCGGGCCTGAAAGAGTCACCCTACTGGACTTCCACCGAGGCCCTGGTCAGCGACACCATTCCCGAGCGCCTGGCCGTGATCGGCTCGTCTGTGGTGGCGCTGGAACTGGCGCAAGCCTTTGCCCGGCTGGGCAGCAAAGTGACGATCCTGGCACGCAGCACGCTGTTCTTCCGCGAAGACCCGGCCATCGGCGAGGCCGTTACAGCCGCGTTCCGTGCCGAAGGGATCAAGGTATTGGAACACACGCAAGCCAGCCAGGTCGCGCATGTGGACGGCGAATTCGTGCTGACCACCGGGTACGGTGAAATACGCGCCGACCAGCTGCTGGTCGCCACTGGCAGGGCACCGAACACGCGCAGCCTGGCATTGGAAGCGGCGGGAGTCGCTGCCAATGCGCAGGGGGCCATCGTCATCGACAAGGGCATGCGCACCAGTACGCCACACATTTATGCGGCTGGCGACTGCACCGACCAGCCTCAGTTCGTCTATGTGGCGGCAGCGGCCGGCACCCGTGCTGCGATCAACATGACTGGCGGCGATGCGGCCCTGGACCTGACCGCAATGCCGGCCGTGGTGTTCACCGACCCGCAGGTCGCCACCGTGGGCTACAGCGAGGCGGAAGCACATCACGACGGGATCGAGACCGACAGTCGCACCTTGACCTTGGACAACGTGCCGCGTGCGCTTGCCAACTTCGACACACGCGGCTTCATCAAGCTGGTCATCGAGGAAGGTAGCGGACGGCTCATCGGCGTGCAAGCGGTGGCCCCGGAAGCGGGTGAACTGATCCAGACGGCGGTGCTCGCCATTCGCAACCGTATGACCGTGCAGGAACTGGCCGACCAATTGTTCCCCTACCTGACCATGGTCGAAGGGCTGAAGCTCGCGGCGCAGACCTTCAGCAAGGACGTGAAGCAGCTTTCGTGCTGCGCCGGATGAGGAAAAGGAGGTGTTCAATGAGCGCCTACACAGTGTCCCGGCTGGCCCTTGATGCCGGGGTGAGCGTGCATATCGTGCGCGACTACCTGCTGCGCGGATTGCTACGGCCGGTCGCGTACACCACGGGCGGCTACGGCTTGTTCGATGACACCGCGTTGCAACGGCTGCGCTTTGTACGGGCTGCCTTCGAAGCGGGTATCGGCCTGGACGCACTGGCGCGGCTGTGCCGGGCGCTGGATGCTGCGGACGGTGACGGTGCGTCTGCGCAGCTTGCCGTGTTGCGGCAACTCGTCGAGCGTCGGCGCGAGGCCCTGGCCAGCCTCGAAATGCAACTGGCCGCCATGCCAACCGAACCGGCACAGCACGCGGAGAGTCTGCCATGAACAGCCCAGAGCACATTGTTGCAATATCTGTCGCCGCTGGGGTGGGAACACATCAACCTGACCGGCGATTACCTATGGCGCAGCAGCGCCAAGGTCGGTGCGGGGAAGTTTAGGCCATTGCGACCGCTGCCACCGGCTTAGCGTGCTTTATTTTCCGTTTTCTGAGACGACCCCTTTTTTACCCAACAAGCTGCTGGAAACGAAAAGTAAGGCACCGAGGACAATTGCAATATCAGCCAGGTTGAAGGCCGGCCAATGCCAGTCTCGCCAATAGAAATCAAAGGAATCCACAACATAGCCGCGAAAGACCCGGTCAATCAGGTTGCCCATGGCGCCACCGAGGATAAGACTGTAAGCGATGGCTTCTCCTTTATGACGATTTTCAAGGATCAGCTTGATCAGAAAAATCGAGACCACTACCGCGATTCCGATAAAAAAGTAGCGCTGCCAGCCTCCACCATTCGCGAAAAGACTGAATGCGGCACCGGTGTTCCATAGGTGCACCCAGTTAAAGAACGGGATCACCGAAACATACTCGCCATAGGCCATTGATTGCTGCACCAGCCACTTTACAGCCTGATCAGACGCTGCCAGCAGGCCCGATATGGACAATAGGGCATACGGCGAGAGCTTTTTGCCAATAATGAGCATTATTTAACCCTTCAACGCCAAAATGCGTCTGGCACCGTTAAGTACAATGCCCCCCGCGATGGTGCCGATAATCAGATCCGGATAATTGGACCCGGTCCACGCGACCAGGGCGCCGGCGGTGATGACCCCCAGGTTGATCACCACGTCGTTGGCCGAAAATATCCAGCTAGCCTTCATATGAGCTCCGCCCCCTCGATGTTTGGATACCATCAGCAGACAGGCGGTATTGGCAATCAATGCGACGAATGCGATGGCTATCATCACCAGCGATTCAGGCTCACTACCGAATACAAAGCGCCTCACGACCTCTACGAGTACGCCCACAGCCAAAACCAGTTGGACCACACCAGCAACGTGCGCAACACGGACCTGCCTTTTCACGCTATGCCCAACCGCATAAAGAGCGAGTCCGTACACTGCCGCATCAGCAAAATTGTCCAGGGACTCTGCAATGAGGCCAGTTGACTGAGCCATCAGACCGGCAGTCATTTCCACCACGAACAGAAGTGCATTGATGCCGAGCAACCAGCGCAGGGTCCCGGATTCTTGCTTAGCAGAAGCTGCCGAGAACTCGGCGGCCTTGATGGTCTCCGGATTTGCAGCAACGCTTTCCTGAAGCGCGGCTCCTAGCCCCAAGGTCTTCAGTTTCGAGGTGACGGGCTCGACCTCGCCGTCATGCACGACCTTCAGCCGGCGGTTCGACAAGTCGAAGGACAGCGCCCGAATCTCCTCAAAGCCGCTCAGGGCTAGGCGAATCATTCGCTCTTCTGACGGACAGTCCATCTTCGGCACGGCATAAACGCTGACCCATCTCCCCGGCGCTTCGGAGGAGGCCTGTATATCGGTATCCGCCGCAGGCCTTGCATGGTCGCCACAGGGGCCTCCGCAGTTTTTACTCATGATATGACTCCACTTGAATGTGATCGGGTTTTCATTTAAAACTATATAGTCGCTATAAGGTCAATAGCGTAGATAATCCGTTGCGGAGGAACCCGATGCGTATTGGTCAGTTGGCACAGTCAGTAGGGGTAGATACACAGACGATCCGCTTCTACGAACGGCAGGGCTTGTTGCCGCCGCCTGGTCGGCAGGAGAACGGTTACCGTGTCTATACCGAGAAACACGTTGAGCGGCTGGCCTTTATTCGTCGCTGCCGCATCCTGGATCTGTCACTGGCAGAAATTCACGAACTAAAGCGCTATCAGGACGACCCTCATCAGTCCTGTACCGCTGTCAACGCCTTGCTCGATGATCACATCTCTCATGTGCGGTCGCAGATAACCGCTCTGCAAGCGCTTGAGAAACAACTCGTTTCACTGAGAGCGAGTTGCAACGATGACCGGGAAGTTGAGGCGTGTGGGGTTCTTGCTGGAATTAGCGAAGGAAACATGCACCAGCAGTAGGTGAAGCATCAACCAGATAATCCGATGAGATGCCGGTCTGTCTCACTCTCATGCAAAGGTAAGATCAACCATTTAATCCGCTTACCCAAAATGTATAATCAATGCCAATTTATTTGCTGTGTTAAACGAATTAACTCAAACTAGTTCACCTATTCGGGCCAATACTAAAGGGCATAATATGAGGTTACTGTTGGTAGAAGACGACCGGTTGCTTGCTGAAGGGCTTGCTAATCAACTAGAAAAATCAGGTTTTAGTGTCGACATAACCCACTCAGCTCGTGAGGCCATGGTTTTGGGTGGTCAGGAAGACTACAAAGCCTGTGTGCTCGATCTTGGTCTTCCAGACGGCAATGGGCTCGATATTCTTAAGCAATGGCGCTCAAATAAAGTAACTCTGCCGGTATTAATTCTCACCGCCAGGGGCGACTGGCAAGACAAGGTAAATGGTCTTAAGGCCGGCGCTGACGATTACTTAGCAAAGCCATTTCAAACCGAAGAGCTCATTGCTCGACTAAATGCCATAGTTCGTAGAAGTGAAGGGCGCGTTTACTCTGGTGTAAAAGTAGGCCGTTTTGAACTCGATGAAAACCGCCAGTGCCTTAAAATTGAAGGTGATACAGAGCACAGCCTAACAGGCACTGAATTTCGGCTGCTGCGCTGCCTGATGAGTCGGCCCGGCCAAATTTTTTCTAAAGAGCAACTTATTGAGCAGCTCTATAATTTGAGCGAAAGTCCCAATGAAAATGTAATTGAGGCGTATATTCGACGGTTAAGAAAGCTCGTTGGCGCAGAAACAATTGCCACTCGCCGAGGCCAGGGATACCTATTCGATGACACTGTTTAAAAAACCAACCTCTGTAAAAGGTACTTTGCTTATCCTGTTATTACCCGCAGGTATTGTCATGATGACTATCGCGTGGCTTATACACGGGCAACTGTTAGAAAAAATGTCTCGAGAATTTGTAGAAAGCCGGCTGCAAGAAGAAGTGGGGTTTTTAGCACACCATATTCGTCAAGCAGAGGGTAATATCGACATGCTTGAAACGGGAGATTATTTCGAAAAAGTATTCCACCACGCCTTTGCTCTCCAGTCGCCTGAACAAACCGTTATTTCTCCAGACCCCTGGCGCATGTTATTAAGCCCTCTATTACAGGTTGATAAAGAAGGTATTATTTGGGTTAACAATGCAAGTTTAAATCAAGCGCCTTCAGACATGCTTGCCTACCGAAAGTCTTTTTTTATTAACGACATACCTATTACAGTCATTGTTGCTGAAGATATGCGAGCACTACAAAGCAGCCAAGCGAATTTACATACCTGGACCGCTGTGGTTTCACTGTTACTTATATTTTTGCTCGTGGCGGTAACTTGGGTAGGTATTAATTTATCCATGCGCCCTGTTGCCTCGCTCAAAGCATCGCTTAAAGGGCTTCAAAGCGGTGAAATTTCTCGCATTACTACTCAAACACCGGAAGAGTTTAAACCGCTGGTTCAACAACTGAATCAACTGCTTGACTCACTCGACCAACGCTTAGAACGCTCTCGGGAAGCGCTGGCTAATTTGTCTCACAGTGTAAAAACTCCTATAGCGGCCCTTAGGCAAATTCTCGAAGACACCAGCCGCCCAATTAATAATGAACTTCGGCTTGAAATGGCTTCTCGGCTTGCGGATCTCGATAAACAATTAGAAGCCGAAATGCGGCGCAGTCGGTTTGCTGGCCCGCAAATTGGCAAAAGTGCGCACCCGGTAAAGCAAGCGCGAGAGTTGCTATGGATGTTAGGCCGACTGTACCAAGACAAAACATTTGAGTTGTCGACCGAACTTACCGAAGACACACGTTGGCCAATAGAAGAGCATGATTTAAATGAAATTCTAGGAAACATACTCGATAATGCCGGCAAGTGGTCTGCGGCTTGCGTTGAACTGTCTTTGCAACAATCTAACAGTACTGCCCAAATTATAATTACGGATGACGGCGCTGGAGTAGCCGACGCTGAAGTTATGCACTTAGGGCAAAGAGGTTGGCGCTTAGATGAGCAAATTCCTGGCCACGGCCTTGGGCTTGCTATTGTTTGTGGTATTGTTGCTCAATATAACGGCAACGTGTCGTTCTTAACCGGTTCAGTCGGCGGGTTAAAGGTATTTATTGAAATACCCATTTAAGCTGGCTCAATTCACAATGTTTATTTATAAAAAACTGGTAAGGCCTAGGTTCCTTAGACACTCTACTCTATAGCCCTAACGAAACAGAACACGCCCGATCCAGTAGTTCAATTCCGTTTTATACGAAAAACACAGCCAAATAAAGTAGATTATTACCGCTTTGTGCTATATATTACAGCAATAACAGTATTAAACTACCGAGTGCCACTATGGAATCCGTAACGCTACAACTCTTCAATCGAGGTAAATGGTGGGATGCCGCAGAGCTTCGATTTGGCGGCGATAAAATGAATAGTCACGTTACTTTATCCTACCTACCCGATTACATTCGACATGTGCTGAGCTACGAAAGAAAGGATTGCTGGGCGTGCAGTGTAAATGCGCCCGTTACTATCGTTCCTATTGATTATCCAAGTTGGCCTGCGCTACTAGACGATTTACTGCCCGCAGGTGAATCGCGCACATGGTGGCTTAATTACCTCAACGTCAGCAGAAGTAGCGAATTTCAGCAAAATTATGCTCTTCTTACGAAAGCATGCATGGCGCCTATTGGGAACTTACGAATTAAGGAAGCTGCTGAGCAAATCGGCTACGATACCGCCCGCCGTTTTTCCATCGATTCTGTGGTTGAGTTGCAACACGATTTCTTAGAGTATGCGAACGAGCAAGGTGCTGCAGTAGGTGGTGCAACCGGCGCTGGCGGTGTTGCTCCGAAGTTGCTTCTGATGGTTGACGATAATCAAGTGTACATTGACGGCGACTTTGCTGGGAATCCCCTTTCTGCTGCGCCATATCTCACGAAGTTCGCCAGAAACACACGTTCACCGCGCGACAATAATGTTCTGCGAGCTGAAGGCGTGTTTTATCAGGCTCTAGCGGAAATACTCGCAGATACCGATGTTGAAACTATTGATGTAACGCGCATGATGATACGTGAACACCAAGGTCAGGTTAGCCTATGGTTACCTCGTTTCGACACTGCTGTAGAAAATTCCGTAGCCACCCGCATTGGTTTAGAGAGTGTTTACTCAATTATGAATGCAGCGCCCGGTAGCTACCAAGATCACCTGATTGTGATGAAAACCGTGTGGCAGAAGATAAAAGACACCACGAAGATGTCCAGCTTCGAATTCGCAACACAATACCTAGCACGCGATCTACTAAACCTAGTTTTTGGTAACTCCGATAACCATGGCCGCAATATGTCATTCTTAAAGTTCGAAGATGATATTAGATTCGCTCCTATTTATGATTTTGCGCCTATGAAAGCAGATCCAGAAATGGTCACTCGTTTATTCAAGTGGGGCGAGAACTGTGAGCGCAGCGGCACGGTAAGATTCGACCAAGTCGTCGAAAAACTTGAGGGCTTTGGTGAATCTCAAGCGCTATTGGCCTACTTGCAAAACATGGCAGCGCCACTCATTGAGTTACCTAGTTTACTGAAAAAACTCAATTGTCCAGATGAAATACTTAACTTCCCTGCCATTGGGTTTGACCATGTACAACAAAAGCTCATGAGCTACGGAGTTTACAATGCATAACCTATCACCTGATGAACGCAAAGCACTCATAGCGCAAATTGATGAAGCACTCGCTTCCAACACCATTTCAATTGGTAAGGCTGTTAAGAAAATCCGAACCGAGCTTTATGGGATGAATCAAAACGATTACGCCAAATTTATCAATATTTCCGACAAAACCTTGCGCGATGTTGAAAAGGGAAATACCGATCCGCGACTATCAATTGTTAACAAATTACTTGCGCCGGGAAGTTTTCAAGTAAGCGCTCGAGCAGTAAAAAGGGTGATTTAATGTCGAAATATTTCGACATAGAAAGTCAGACTTTTTGCTCATCAAAAATATTTTTGTCGTGGCTAAAGGTCAAAAAATTGAGTTTTTGAAACCGCTTTATGTGACACAATTTTGCATAGAATGATCTAAAACGGTGTAAAATACCGGTAAAAACCCCTTAAAAAACCCACTTAACCTACTGTTTTTACTGAATATACCGATTTACCCCTACTATCCTTTCTGCACTCCGGAGGCAGAGGTCAGAGGTTCGAATCCTCTCGGGCGCGCCATTTCCCTTGGCCTGCAGCGGTTTTTCTCCCTTCTTATTTACTCTTAAACCTTTTCTCTTATGTTCTGCTCCGTATGACCGTTAGCTGTTATGCCTGGCTTTGAGTTGGATCAAGGCTGTGTCCATTCTGTGTCCAGATTGTGGCCGCAATAGTTATTCCGAAATTGCGGCACGGTAGTTTTGACCTTTACCTCACTTTTATATCAAGTAAATCAACCTACCTTCCAACAACACCAACTTCGACACTCTCCAACAGCAGTGTTTTTCTATGATGTCTTTTTTGTCGTATTTATGAATTAACTGCCACAAGCTTTTCCCATACATTGGTTCTATGGAGGAGATCAATGGCAGTTCATCAAGTATTTTTTATCGCCAATGGTTTCCAGGCGTTGGACTTATTCGGGCCTCGGGGCTAGCCTTTTCGTCTTGCCTGTTGCCAATGAACCAATTTGATTGGCTCACCGGTGCTGTTCTGCTGATAGATGAACACACATTCTCGGCCGCAATGACCAACGTTATACAATTTAAGCAACTTTTTAATGCCACGGTTATAGGTAAACCCGCCGGCGGGGGCCCAAACCATTACTCTGAGAGTTATCGTTTCGAATTACCTAATTCTAAGCGGAATCTGAGCCTCTTGATCGCTACCATCCTTTTTTAGAGAAGCCAATGGACGCGGTATATCCTGACGAGTTAGTTACCCAGTCTTGGGAAGAGTATGAAAAAGGTATAGATGTGGTTTTAATGAGGGCACTGGAACATTTTTAGCGCTAAACCCAGCCATAAAATCTTATTGGAAATGTGATGTTATTGCAGAGTAAAGGTCAATTTAAGCGTGCTTCGCATAGTTAGTGTTCCCCAAGCGTATAGCAAGACGGCTAGTCATTGGTTGAAGTAGGCAGGAACTTGGAAAAGCAAAGGTCTGCTAATCGCTCATAGCGAACGGCGGCGTAGTGCCAGTAGCGGACGTTAACGCCAGCAGCATACGCGCCCTCGGAATGGAGCCGAAAGGCGCAATATAGTGGGCGTCGCCGTGCCTGCATTGGTTATGTGACATTTTTCGCCTCTAATGCGTCAGCAAAGAGGTTGGCAGCAGAAACAAACTGCTTGCAAAGAAGCTCAAATTCCTCACCATAGCTTTGCTTATCGGAGCTAGTGGAAAGCACTTTGTGATCTGCTTCGACGCGATATTTTGCAATGTTCTTAATTGCATCAGACAGACCATTAACAAGCTCCAACTCGCGCTCTACGAGTTCAACCAGTTGCAATGCACTCAGAGGCCTTCCGCTACTGTGAATGAAGTCGTCCTCAGTTTTTTCAAATTTGTATTGTAGAAGAGCCTTCAAGGGCTTCGGCTTCAATGAGTCAGAGCCTACAATTTTGTATAGCTCACTGCAGCTGTCAGCCAGCGCTTTGTTAGTGTTCTCTACCGGCATCCTTAGGTGTTCATTCTCAAGGCGTCCGAAGAGAGGATGTGGACTGAACTTTGAATTTAGTTTTACGAGAGAATCCTGCACAGCCTTTAAAGGCTTGGGGAACTCGACCCACGCACCATCATAGGTTCGGGCGGCAAATAGCCTCAGGTTTTCATCATTAGGATCAAGGTTCGGTCTAGCAATCTCATAAGCATGCCAGTGCCTCTGCTCAGAATCAGAAAAACAATAAAGATCTTTGTAGATGGCTGTAACAAATGTCTTGCCGTCCAGGGCTCTACCCTTCCCAAATCTTACATCGATAAACCTATCCGAAGGAGACTCAGCTGTTGTCCTAATATGGCCGCCTGCCGAAGAGTCGTCTACTTCGTACCAATCCAAATGGCTAAAGTACCTAGCCAAAACTTCTTCTGAAAAGAAGGATAAAGCAAGCTGGTGTTCTCCACACATTAAACGCTTCTTGAATTCTGGGGGTTCTGTTCGGGCATTTCCTGAGCTATAAAAATGCTCAGTCAACTCTTCTCGACTAGGGAAGAAAATGTGGGTGTTAATTGATGTGAACGAAAACTTTTCACTGCTTCTCGGACTGGGAACACTGACAAGGTTAAGCTCAACGTTTGCGTTCATCGTTCCCCTGCCTGCTTCAACCCAAGACTCCACAAATCGCATGGCATCCCCATGTGGAATCTGAGCCTTTTCTGCAAGATCAATTGCGCTGACACCACCAAACGTAGTCCACCACGCCTTAACGGCTTCGGTAAAGAGTCGGTATTCTGTATCTTCCGGTGAATTCACGATGCTTTCCTTATCACATAACACCTTGAATAAGCCGTCGTTTGGAACGCCAGCGCAAAACGGTCGGCTTGACTCAATGGTTAAGTTTTATGTTGGGATGAACGCTAACTTTGAACGCCTGACCGGTGATTTAAGACCGTACTTCTTGCAAAGATCAGCTACGGCACTCACAAATGAATCATCAGCTTCGGGTGCAACAACAATACTTCTAACTAATTCATTTATATCATTTAACTTTATTTTTATGCCCATTGGATTTTGTGAGATATCATCCAGCTTTGGCATCACAACGCGAAGTTCCTTTTCAAACTTATAGGCATCACTTTTGTATTGGAGGACGTCGCTGTAAGCACCTATTGCGAAGTTGGGTGGCTTTGAATGATCTATATATTTGACCTTGTGCAGATGGACAGAGCGATCCCATCTCAAAACAGTGCTGACTAGCCGATCAACAGTTGTAGTAATTGCAACACTAGATTTTACGCCGCCGTACAACTGCCACAGCGCCATGTTGTCACGTGCACCTATAGTCCAACAACACACGTAATTACCCTCTCTGGCATTTCGATAAAACGCATCTGAACAGGTTGGTAGATTCCCCTTCTTAAACTCCTCATCTATGGACTCTCTGAGGCTTGGGAAAAGAGCGCCCTCTAGCCGATCTGGAAACCCGTCCGCACGGCGCAAGTACAAGCTTTTGGTATGCAGAAGATCTAAGAGCTTCGGCAAATCCACATAACGCCTCAAGATTGATTTGCTTCTGACCTCTGGATCTGCCGTAACTATCGATTCATTCATTTGGACTCAACTTCTTTAAACTTAACGCCGCATTAAGGTGTAAGCGGTGCTTGGCTATACTTGAGCGAAACGAGAATGCCAAGCGTTGCGAATCACTCTTAAATGCTTTGTTATGTTTGTTCTAAATTTTATGGAACATACTATCGAAATAGTCATAATCTCGATAGCCATCGACCCAACTAAAGCCAGCCAATATTTCCCAAAGCAACTGAGAGAGTTGCTTCATACTATCATCTTCAACACTGACGCCTTTTAGGGTAATAGATATAGTATTTATCCTATGCAGAAATGAGAACACCTCGTCGTCATCGACTTGCACGTTACCTAGCAAATAAGACGTAGCTTCTTTGAACGCCTCAAATTCATTGAGAATGTCAGCCAAGAGGTCTTTATCGAGATTATTTAGAAACACGTGCCAACGCTCTTGGTCTGCTGTTACTTTTTCTTTGAAATAGTCTTTAAATGCCTGAGGCTCCATCAAGTTGCTGAGCAAGTCAGTCTCGTAAGGTTCTCGACATGCACCAACGATATGCATAATTAAATTACGTTTAAACTCTGTATATTGCGATATAAAGTGACTTTTTATCCGCTTCTTGTTCTTTTTCTCTGGGATCCAAACAACCAAAAAATAAAACCAAATGCTGATAAGCATCCCACATGACAAGTTAAAAACAATCTCGTTCCCCAGTTTAAATTGCTGAAAAAATAATCCGGCACTTTCAAAAAGAAGCCTTTCTTCACTACTTTTCAGCACTAAAAAGAGACAAAGAAAGCTAAGAACTAGCAAACCTTTGTTCAAAAGTTTCAATTACCATTTCCTCGAAAAACATAACGTCTAAGCTAAGCGGCGCGGCATTTGCCGCGTCCGGTGGAGCGCGAAGCGCGGAACGACCTTGAGCGCCTTGTTATGCATTACTTTAATGTAAGCGAAAATATACGATACTTAACTCATCTGTGGGCTCAGTGGACTCTAACAACATGCGTCTCTCTGTTTCCACATGCTCCAGGATTGCATCGGATGGCAAATTCAGTGCATCTCGTGCGAGATCCTGCACTACCTTTCTCGAGCCTACAGAATCATTGAAAGAGCCCCGATCATGTCTTGTTTGATCTTCGTTCCAGGAGGCCTGCATGTTCTTCGCAGACATATGCTTACTCCTTGCAATGTGCACATGTCGCTGTAGCGGGATGGCTGGGTCCTCCGCGTCGACTCTAATCATCCAGTCTTTTTTTCCAGACTCGACCCATCTTCCTTCGTTCAGAATTGCGTTATCCGGAACGGTCGCCTCTGAAATGAGCACCACGACTTTATCGACGTTTTCTAGTTCTAGGAAATCTAAAAACGTTACCATGTTGTCTCCTTATGCATAAAATTTGTATATTGTGCGCGCGCATTTAGATACTAATCCAATTAATAGTTTTCGGTTCTTAACTTACTGATCAAACAGGCACTCCTGACTTGAAAGGTCTCGAGTTAGCAAACGCAATTTGAGCATGCTTAATTAGACTCTAACGAGCGCACAATATCTAACCTTTATTTTTTGTTATGTAATTGACAATAAACGACTTAAGTACACACCACAACAACAAAAAGCGCAATATTCCCGAAGTTACTGTGCCCTACATTACTAGAGATCCCCACACTTACTAATAACGGGACGGCTAGTCACTAGCTGGAACAGACTGAAACTCAGAAGGTCCGCTGCTCGCTCATAGCGGACGTTGGGTCGGATCCAGAGTATTAAAAACGCGCTAGTTGGTCTTCCCAATGGTGCGACTCAACTACCCATTCGGGAAGGTCTTTAGTTTCCATAATCTATTCATCACCGAGACCGCCAAATTGAACGTCGGTGCTGTGTTGGGTTCTACCCAGATTTTCCTAGGTACGGCAACAAAATTGAGACACCGTACCAGCACACAGGCCGATCTCCACTTTCACACCGCCCGTTCTTAACATCTCTGCGCCTTTGCCATTGTTTCTTATATCTGGGTCAAGTATTGCGATAATTACATGCTTTATACCCGATGTGAAAAGCTTGCTCGAGCAAGCTCCGGTTCGTCCAAAAAAAAAAAGCAAGGGTCTAAAGTAACATATGCTGTAACGTCATTTAGGTCACCTGAATGAGCATTTAAAGCCTCTATTTCAGCATGATTTTCGCCAATGGCTTGCGTAAATCCTTTGGATATTACCTGGTCATCCTAAACCAGCACACATCCGACAGGAGGATTAGGTTTACAATACGGGAGTGCTTGTTTGGAAATTTCCAAAGCTTCCAGCATTAATTTTTTGGACATATTGATGTGGAACCCCTGACCGGCTCCTTGAGTTGCTTGTTATACTTCACGTTAAAATGGGAGGATTACACCTTAACGCTAGTATAGGAAAGTTATTTGCTGACCTAGTGGTGCTTATTTCACTGACACAAGTATTGTCGTTAGCGAATAAAACTTTTCGGAGGTAGAAAGTGTTGCTCTCCGGAAGGAGAAATATCAACTCTGTCTGGCGATATAGACCCGCAAAAAGTCGGGAATTTTTTATAGTGTGAAGTGTTTTTACTCCAGCGAAGAGAGGAATATCCTCCTAAAATTCTGTGACCAACCCAACGTTCATCTATTAATTTGTAACCACTTGGTTGATTTAGTAGTAGTAGGCTACCCATAAACTTTATCCAGTTCATCGGATCGAGCAGTCTATTACCATATCCATGATAAGACCTTCCACTGGAATAGACGTAAAACCCCATATTCCAATATCGACAAAATTCCATTAACTGATCGGACTCAGCAGGACTTCCTCCCTTATAACCAAAATCAATCATAGGAATATGGTAAACTTGGCCAAAGCTATAAACTCTTGAGTTCACTGCCAGCTCGCATTGATGTGGAATATCCATAATAAGGCTTAAGATTGTTTGCTCATTTATTTGTGAAACAGGAATCAGAAATTCACGACGAGCATCCCTGAGTGAACGCGGTGTGTATTCATAAATACTAAACTCTTGTTGCGCAGATGAATCAATAACTCCGTGAGCCATTGATTCTCTTAATAGTTGAGCGATCCAACCAAACGGATGTCGGTGCAGCTTAAAACCATGAGGTATGTTTGCGTGTCCGTTAGCCAACTTTTATCCCCTTTATGGATTGGAAAAACTCCATCGAAAACTGATCTGTCATACCAGAGACGAAATCTACGATTAGATGCGCTCGCAGAATCCACTCTTGTTTTGGACAAATAGTTGAAAACTTTATGCTAACCTCTTCATCAACTTCACTTGATTTTTCTGCTGGCAAAATGCCTCTATCCAAAATTGCAGCCTTATATGAGTGCAAGTGTTTCTCAGGTAGTTTTTTAAACAAACGCCTATGGACGTGCAGTTTTTTTGCAGCAACTGCCTTAAAATCATTGTTTATTACGATTAAAAACTCATCCTTTGAGAGCTTTAAAAGCCGTTGGTACTCTTCTAGAATCCCCGAAATTATAGCGTATCCGGAAAGCTCGATGGATTCGGCTTCGCTGGAAGAGAACAAATACTGTCTAGAAAAACTTTTTAACCCATCAAGAATTTTTTTCTCTACAGTGTCACCAGAAATAATATCGGTATTTATCTTTAAATTACAAAATGACTCGTAGCTTTCAATAAAAGTTTCGGCAACATAAGCTACTAGTAAGTTTTGGAGTTCAGTTTTAAAAGCTAAAAACGGACTAATAGGTGAGTGCTTATTACCATTAAGCTTCTCTATAAGTGTTTCGCACTTCTTCTTGTCTTTATCATCACCAATTAGCTCTAATAGTAGAGGTTCTAAACTTTCCTTAAACTGCTCAAACGTTATAACATTTTTCTCGATACCATCTTCTATATCGCTTAAGCAGTAGGATATGTCATCTGATGCCTCCATCAGAAAGCTAAGTGGATGACGTGAGTTATCGGGCATGTTCAACGCTTTCCATGCATCATGGATTACTTTTTTTTCCGTCCTGAAGAAGCCAACTTTCTTTGTAAATGGTTTGTCTCGATTAACATCTCGGCTTTCTGCGTCATATGGGTATTTTAAAAGAGCAGTCAGCTGCGTGTAAGTGAGATTTAGTCCGTGATAGCCGTCATCCCCTTGGGTTTTCGCGACAATTCGGAAGCCTTGAGGGTTTCCATCAAAATTCTTAAAGTCTTGTAGTAGTTCGTCCGAAAGCTCATTAGTGTCAAAACTGGTCTCACGAAGGCTAGACTTTAAAGCTTCTTCAAGTTCATTAGAATTGGCCCAATCGACGATAGCGGCTTCACCAAAATGACCAAATGGTGGATTTCCAATGTCATGCATCAAGCAAGCAGTTTCGACGATATTAGATATAGTTAAGCTATGTTCACGCCAGAATTTTTTAACTTCATCATCAAAATCCGGTTGTGAGTCATCAATTAGCTGTATTATTTGTGAAACTATATACCGACCAATATGTGAGACTTCTATTGAATGGGTCAAACGGGATCTTACTGACGAGTTACTCTCAAGAGAAAACACTTGCGCCTTTTGTTGAAGACGGCGGAAAGAAGCTGAATAAATAACCCGAGACCGATCGCTTTGCGAAGTCGCAATGAGGGAATTGTGGCTCGCTGACGAGACGCGGTGACGGTCAGTTGTTATTAATGATTTCATGCGCAATAATTCCTTTGTTAAATATCAAGTTGTCTCGCGTGATTGCAACTGGTAAAGCCTGAGTATTCTAGACACCTTCTAGTTGCTTAAAATACTCACGTTCAAAGTTGTTTGGTGACACACGTTGGTTATTCGTATGTCGCCGTTTCGGATTGTAAACCATCTCGATGTAATGAAACACCGCCTGCCTTGCTTCTGCTCGCGTTTCGTAAATACGACGTCGGATTTTATCTTTCTTTAAATTGCTAAAGAAGCTTTCCGCAACCGCATTGTCATGGCAATTTCTTCTACGGCTCATACTCGGTTTAATATTGTAACTCTCAAGTAACTTTCAGAACTGCAGACTCGCATATTGAGAGCCTTGGTCTGAGTGTATCTTAACCTCACCCGTTGGCTTTCGACGCCAGTACGCCGATGTGAGCGCCTGCATGGCGATATCTTCGGTCATACGGTCGCTCATCGACCAGCCCACGACATTGCGAGCAAACAAATCGATTACAACGGCCAAAAATAAAAAGCCTTCGTGTGTTTTTATATACGTGATATCGGTAACCCACCACGTGTTTGGTGCTTCTACATCAAAGCCGCGATTTAGTTCGTTCTCAGCAACACTGTCCGGCTTACCACCATAGTAGCCTCGCGGCACGTCATATCCCCGTTGTGCTTTGATGGCCGCTTGGCGCATTAACCGTAAAACGCGGTCACGGCCACAAAACTGGTTTGCATCACGCATATCAAGGTAGATATTCCGATACCCGTGAAAACCACCGCTTTCAATCCAGCATTGCTTAATCTGAGCGGTCAGCTTTTTATCAGCCTCGGCACGTTTACTCACGGGCTCTCTCAACCAAGAGTAGAAACCACTTGGATGCACACCAAGCGTTTTACACATTACTCTGATGGGGTAACTGGCACGACGAGATTTTATGAACCGGTACCGTTCTTTGACTCGCCTGCAAAGAACACCGCGGCTTCCTTTAATATATTTCGTTCTTGTTCAGTGCGTTTGAGTTCACGTTTTAACCGCGCAATCTCAGCGCGAAAATCCGACTCTTTCGCTCTTATTTCCACTGGCTTTGAAAGCTCTTTAATCCAGCGATAGATTGCTTTTGTGCTCACACCTAGACGATCAGCTACTTCAGCGGTTGAATAGCCGTGAATCTTCACTTGGTTCACAGCTTCTTGTTTAAACTCGGTGGAATAACGAATACCTTTACTCATGATTTTCCTCTTATGGTCATAGTGACATTTTTACCATAAAAGATGTCTATAAATCTCAGGCCTTACCAGATCTGTGTTTCAGTAAATCCTGATTTTTTCATAGTCGTCTCCTGCTGTTACTATCGCAGAGAATTCTAGTTAAATCTGTCTCAGTTTAGGGGAAGTGGACACAAGCTAACGTAAGTCTGTAGTCATCGACACTTTCTAAGTGCAGTTCTCGAACCTCGCAGAGCGAATGATTCAATTATTAGTTTCATCTAATACCTAATAATATATAAAATAATTACTCCATAAAACAATAAAATATAAAATATCAATGAGGGTTTACCCTCTATTTTCCTTCAAAATCAAAAATAAATCCGTTGACACCCTTATCATTAATTTATACATTTTTAGACGTAATCAACAGAAATGCCTTTCTGTATTAAGGTTAGTAATTGCAGCCTTCGAACTGCATCTGCTCTTTAAATTTCATGCCGATATCTATTAGTCGCGAACACCCTGAGAGACCTTGGGGTAAGTCGTTACTGAAAGTATTTCTATTTTTATTTATTCGTGATGTAAAAGTAATTAGGTTACCTAGGCTAAGTGTTTCGGTAATAGACAATTCTCACTGCTGATAAATTAATGCTATTGTCCACTTCCCCACTAATGACACATCTCCAAACTTGAGCTTTCCTGGTTAGATATAAACCAATTCAGTATTGCGTTCATTGCACCAGACTGTCAGGCACGCTCAACCCGAGAAAAGCTACAACGACTCAAATCCGTTATGATACATGCTTTTTACAATACTCAGGCCTGCGTCAGACAACGTTTTCGCGTAGTCTTTTTTATCTGCTGTCACTAACCCTTTTTTGCGAAGAGCTCCTTGATGCGCTTGATATCGAACGCCTCGATGCCACCATACTTGAATTTCCAATTGTAATAGGTGCTGCTGATACCGCGTTCTCGGCAAATTTCTTTGACCTTCACGCCAGCATCAGTTTCTTTTAAGATCGCGATGATCTGCGTTTCAGTGAGTCCTGATTTTTCATAGTTGTTCCCTGCTATTACTCTCGCAGAAAACTTTATTAAATCTGCATCAGATTAGGGGAAGTGGGCACTATTATCAATTCAACATTACCCTTTGAAAAGAATGGGCATATGCAGGTATTCATAAAGTAAAGGAGGAAAATAATCTCGGTTTCTAAAAAACTTAGCTTAATAGAATAATATTAATTTTAATTAGGGAATTTACAATATGAGACTAAAACGGACAGTGATATCTATTTTCGTGGGGTCAGTAGTATTTGGGTTAAACTACCAACCAGCGAAAGACTTAAATCAAAACCCAGCGGCGTTTCTTTCAGGATTTGGATGGGGAGGAGTGGCCCATGCATCTGACCAATGTGAGACTGAAGAAGGTGGGTTTATGGCTTGCGACGATATGATGGAGAGAATAGGAGTTATTGGCACTGCCCCTCCAGATTTCTGGGAGCCTGATCCAGTCGGTGATCCAGAATGCCAATATGATTGTGGGTCCCCAGGCGGCGATGGCGGTGGCGGTACTTCACCCGAGCCATCAGTAACTGAGACGTTAGCGCAAGAATCAGTGCAACAAATTGAGAATAATTTACTACAAATCGCTAATGAGTTGTCTGCGATTATTGCTTCTATTGACTTAGATACAAATTCAAGACTTGAACTTATGAACGCAGTCACAAAGTTAAACGCATTTGTAACTCTGCTTCAAAGCGGAGTTAATATTAGCTACGCACTGATTTATAATGAGTTGGAGAACCTTGGTCCCGAAATTCTGGGATTAATATTTGGCTTCTCTGCGACAGTGATTGCGAGTGCAGCTTTAACGACTCTTCTTGGAACAACAGTAGCAGGCGTTGTTGGCACTTTTATAGGGGTTTCAGTCGCATCTTGGGCTGTTCATACCTATGTCGTTCATCCGCTTTGGAATAGGCTTCAGGTTGCGTATGAAAACGGATTGATAGTTTCGGATTCTTCTTGGCACATGCCTGACTATAATGATAACCAATGTCCCTGGCATGGGGTTCCTGCTTTTTTTTGCGATGAAATGCAAATACCATAAAAGGAAAATAACATGAATTTAATTTCTTCTTTGATTTTGCCAGTAATTGTTTTGGACGTATCACCAATAATTGATAAGAACAACCTTGTGTTCGAGGATAATAATAACAATAGCAGTCACTTTGTACTTTATAGTTCGGAGTTTGGAGTTGAGAGTTATAAATCGTTACCGCGGGGACGAGGATTAGTTTTTTTAAATACTACTTCGGGCGATTGCTTTGTTAATAGACGCGAAGTAGGTTTCTCCAGTGTTCGCCCCTTTAATGCGGATACTCCACTATCGTCTCTCGAAATACTTGACTCCAACGAAAACGGTATAATCGACAGTGACGATCAAATCTATGATTATATTTCAGTTTGGATCGACATAAATGGTAATGGAAGTTGCGATTACGGTGAAGTCTACTCATTCAAAGAACTTGATATTGAACTGATTTTAGAAGGGAAAGACCGTCAATATAGAAATTCTCAAACTCATACCATATTGGAAACATTTAGTTACCGAATGGATGGGTATACTGATCAAGAGTTTGATGCATGGGGAATCAATTTTAAGCCACTCTAAAGGGGTAGGGGCAGTATGTTAACTGCCCCTACATCACGTTTTAGTTTTTTCGGAAGCTTTATGACCTATAAGATGACAGCTAATACCACCCCTATATCGTTAATTTCTAAGACGTTGGCTTTGCGGCTATTTGCTGGCGACGAAGCTTTAAAGTTAGGTCGATTTTTAACTTGGCAAAAATATTTTATTGAAAAGAATTTTATTTTTGAGGGTAAATCACTATTCAATCTTTATTTAAAAGACGCAGAATTTTCCTTTTCAGAATTAGTCAATCTGATAAATAAATCAGAATTCAGTACTGAGATGTTAAGTGAAGGTATACGTCTGATAAGCCACGAGCAAACAAATATAAGAAGTCAAGATATCTCAGTCAATTTTTTTGGAACAAAGCATATCAAACCAGCCCCTGAGGACTTAAAAGGGATGATAAACCAACTAGCGGAAAATGATACTAAGGCGATATGCGATATGGATTATTTAAAGGTCTATAGAGATCTGAACCTGTGCCATCCATTTTTAGATTGTAATGGCCGCTTCTCCCGAGCATATTTAGTCTCGCGATTGGGTTTCGAAAAGTCCCTTATACTTCTCTTTCGATTAAGGTCGAACAAATATTATGGATATTCAAATTATGACAAACAAGATATTTTTGTCTATCCCCCCAGCTTTGAACGATATTGGGAAGAGGCATCTCTATGGAGAGATGAGTTGCTAAATGAGGTAAACAAAATGTTGCCGGAAGCACAAAAAGAGTTGGCAAGATTAACTCTTAGCCCATCCTTCGCCGGTGGTTTGAGCAATCTTAATGACTACTATGCGAATCCAGTATATGTTGACAAGGCTACCGTTCAATTTGAACGTGCTTCCGTAATTAACGACGGATTCGGAAATACTTACCGGTGCATAAACCCGATTATAAATATCTACGAATTTATGTTGGCACAGGCATGTAATTAGTCTAATCTAATTTTTTATAAAAGGTATATTATTGAATCCCAAATGTCGAATTTACTGCTTAGCAACGTAAATGTTTAACTAACAGCTATATATTAAACTATAAAAAGGTTCATACATGTTTCTTAGAAAATCAAAAATCGCCTTTTTGAAAGGACTTTTACTTCCTACTTTCATAATTTTAGCTGTATTGCAGTTAATGAGAACGGAAGGTTTTTTGCTCATACCCATGACTTTAGAATCGATGCATTCGCTACCTCTTATTTATTATTCATGTGTAATTTTAATTATATGTATTAGTTACATGATTTTCGGTTTTGCGCTGAATTTCATCCGGTTACCACTGGAATTAAACGTTGACTTTAAAAATAAAGCAGTCACCAGTGGAGATAATAAAGTTATAGTAAGCAATTTTATTAAAACGAAAGTAGTTTCATTTTCTAGAAATAGCAATACTTATGTCATAGATTTCTATTCCCTTGACCAGCGAAAGTTCCTAATTCAAGCGATGTACAAATCAGACCTAGACATTCAGGAGTTGATAAATAAGCATAGTGAAGATGGTGTGGAGTACTTCAACCCCTTTCAATATTCTATCTTTAATTTTTGGAAATGACTTTCCGAGCTTTTTCCAAAATATTTTTTTGAAAGATAATAAGAAATTTACACATAACTGATTGGAGGATAATTTCTTTTTTTAAGACTTGTATTTTATTTTTTTATGTTACAAATTAGATTAGTCAATAACTTAGATGAGGAAGAGGATATGTTTAAGAAAAGTGCGGTATACGTTGCAGTTAGCGTGCTAATGGGGCTCAACTATAGCAGTCCTGTTGCATCAGATAATGAAAATTTTTACCAGTTTTTAAATGGTGTTAGTTGGGGAACAACTGCACAAGGACGTGATCAATGTGATACGAGTTCTGGGGTTGGCTGCAACACAGTACCGTAAGCAATGTGGAATAGGTATGGATTGGGTGGAAAGAGTGAGCGTTACTCACTCTTTGGATCAGAGTTCGACACAAAATAAGGCGAGCAATGGTTCAAATCTTACTGCAAATTAACAGTTAAAGGATCGAGTAGGAGGAGGCCTCGCGGCCTCAGTCCTCTCACACCACCGGGCATACGGTTCCGTACTACGGCGGTTCATAAATTACATTTGAGCCGATGGTAACTGTCCATAAGCGATATCAATCCCGGTCTATCAAACAACTTCTTCGGTAATGCCTGATTCATGTGCGAAGCACCCGAGTTCCACCATGGGCCGCGCCCATTGGTCGTACTTAGTTCTGCTCGCTTCTGGGCATTTATCTTTGGGGTGCTCTATGACAAATCACCTTAAAGTTGAACTCGAGAAATAGCTCAGACTGATCACAAGCCTCAAATTACTCGCATCAATTTTGTCAGCCATGACGTCTTGTAGTGGTCAAGTAAAATTGACCGCGGGTTTATAGTTATTCCAGAATCGTTTCTCCAACTCAGATGGTGTTAATTCACAGTTGTAAGAGTGCGGTCTCAATCGACTGTAATAACCGAGAACATAATCGCTGATCCGTTGCTTAGCTTCAGTAAAACTTCGATAGCCAGTAGTTGGTGCTCATTCCGTTTTTAAGCTTCTAAAAAACGCTCCGTGGTATGAATTAAAATGATTACGCTAAATTTATCAATGTCTCCGACAAAACCTTACGTGATGTTGAAAAGGGAAATACCGATCCTCGGCTTTCGATCGTAAACAAATTACTAGCACCCGGAAGTTTTCAGGTAAGCGCTCGAGCGGTAAAAAGAGTAATTTGACGTCGAAATATTTCGACATTAAAAGTCAGCTTTTTTGTTGACCGAAAATCTTTTTGTCGTGACTAAAGGTCAAAAACTCAACTTTTTGAAACCGCTTTATGTGCCATAATTTTACATTGAATGATCTAAAATGGGGTAAAATACCGGTAAAAACCCCTTTAAGAACCCACTTAACATACTGTTTTTACTGAATATCCCGATTAAGCCCCTATGCCTCCACCGCCCTCCGGAGGCAGAGGTCAGAGGTCAGAGGTTCGAATCCTCTCGGGCGCGCCAACATAAAAAAACCACCCTCGCGGTGGTTTTTTTATGTTTTTTGGTCGAAAAGTAAGACTACCACATGTCCGTAGCTGACCTCCCTTCGACCTATCCCATTGCATGAGTGTTGCGGTTATTGTCTGAATTCAGGATATATAATTCTTAAAGTGACTGTCTTATTTATTTTTTCAGCTTTTTATAATGAATAAAAAAGTCAACGGGTACAAAAATAATCACCCACACTAAATCAAAGACGATTACAATTACTATAAACTCAAAGAATGTTGTCTTAAAATTAAAATAAGAGAAAACAACATCAAAAATCCAGAGTAGTAACAGAGCGGCTGATGTCAAAAGCACTAAAGCTTTGGTGTATATTAATTTTGATAAGATCGAGTTACTTTTCATCATTTAATAGTACATTTTTGATATCTGTAGAATTTCCAGTTAAATCTGCACCTGCCTCTACAACTGCTCGACCAAGGCCATTTACAGTTCCTCGTGAACCAAATATTCCAGTAGAACCCTTAGCTAACGTAGAGAGTCCCTCTCCTACGGCGGCGCCAAGTCCTAGTGCACCCTCATATAACATCAAGAATATTCATCAGCCCCACCATGAGCAAAAGAACAAAACACACCGCCATGAATTTATTACCCTTTACAAATCGAGCAAAAATAGATTTCACAATCGCTTTCGGCAAAATGTCGCTTCGCCCTGAATATAGTATCAAACCCCAGATAGAAAACACTGTAAGTATAAGGCCGTAAATCATTTATAAGCTCCTATTTTTCCTCAACCATCTTATCCATAGTCTCTGTTTGCTCTATTTTCGGTCCGACATCGCCGACCCCATTCAGCCCCTAATTTTTCACCTCCCTCCAGAGGCAGAGCTAGCGGATTACCAAGTTGGACGCGTCATTATCCTCAAACTCTACATAAAGCTCTTCGATAGCTTTGATTTGCTGGCTATAGGTCTTGCCGTTTGTTGCTGAAAAAAAGCGGCTGAATGCTTTGTTAATTTCCTCAAGATACTCCTCCGTAGATTGAGTATCAGCGAAACTAGTGAAACTGGTAAGTAAAGCAGCAACAAAAAGTAGTATTTTCAATCTATCCTCCATTAGTACAAAAAATCTCTGTAATTGGTAGGGTTTAGGAACCATCTTACATTATTATAATTTCCCGGTTACATATAAACATGTTCTGATCTTGGGGTTTATCAATGTCTCCGAAAGAATCTTACGCAATGCTGGAAAAGGAAATACCGCTCCTCGGCTATCAATTATTAACAAATTATTTGCGCCAGGAAGTTTTCAGGTAAGCGTTCGATCGGTGAAAAGGGTGAT
This sequence comes from Aliidiomarina shirensis, assembly GCF_003987345.1. Taxonomy (GTDB): domain Bacteria; phylum Pseudomonadota; class Gammaproteobacteria; order Enterobacterales; family Alteromonadaceae; genus Aliidiomarina; species Aliidiomarina shirensis. The sequence continues at coordinate 47,328 of NZ_PIPP01000005.1, forward strand.
TTAATCTTGAAATATTTCGACATAGAAAGTCAGCTTGTTTGTTCACTGCAAATCTTTTTGTCGTTGCTAAAGGTCAAAAAATTGAGCTTTTGAAACCGCTTTATGTGGCACAGTTTTGCTTGGCGGATCAGGGTTCAGCAGTCTAAGATAGGTGGATGTAATTTATTAACTTCACCGGTATTTTGAATGACTAGGTTTATTGGCTCTCTCTCCATTCTACTTGCAGCGTCGCTTCTGGTCGGCTGTGAAAAAGCTCCGCAGGATCTTCCTAGTGGCCCACCCCTGAACGCCAGTTTGGTGATTACGAATGTAAACGTCATCGACTGGGACGGGCGTGATGCGCGTATCTCCAACGATCAGGCGGTGGTAATTCAAAATGGTAGAATTATTGAGGTGATAGACTCTCAATTGCTACCCTCTCTTACCGCCGGCACTGAGCGAATTGATGGTAATAACAGTTATATCCTGCCTGGGTTCACGGAAATGCATGGTCATGTGCCACCAGCCACTGACTTCGGTGAACTGCCAGCCACTTACGCTGACGACATGCTCTTTTTATATATCGCCAACGGCGTGACGACCGTTCGCGGCATGCTCGGTTATCCACATCAGCTAGAGCTGAAATCAGATATCGCCGATGGCACGCGTATGGGCCCGACTCTCTATCTGGCGGGACCTAGTTTTAATGGTAATAGTATTGAGTCGGCAGAGGATGCGACCCAGCGCGTGTTAACCCAGAGCGGTGATGGCTGGGATCTGCTTAAGATCCACCCAGGTTTAACGCTTACCGAGTACCAGGCCCTGGCGCGTACGGCCCGTGAAGCGAATATCGACTTTGCTGGCCATGTTCCGTCTGAGGTCGGCCTAAAGAATGCGCTCGCCGAGGGCCAGCGCACCATTGACCATCTTGATGGTTATCTTGAGTATGTAGATGCACTGAATCGCCCTATAAGCGATGAGGAGCTACAAACCCTAGTAGAACTCACGCTTAGCCATGAGACAGCTATAGTGCCAACACAAGCACTGTGGTCGACCTTAATTGGCGCAGAAGATCCGGCTAGGTTAGCGCAGTATCCCGAGCTTGCCTTCGTGCCCGAATCAGTTCGTCAGAGCTGGCTCAACTACTACAACCGGCCGAGCATGGCGTACTTCAATCAGAGCCATGCTGATATTCAACAACAAAACCGCCAGCACCTGCTAAAAGCACTGCACGACGCCGATGCAACCATCATTTTCGGCACGGATGCTCCGCAGCTCTTCAGCGTACCGGGATTCTCAATTCACCACGAGATCGAAAAGATGCAGGCCGCCGGTATGCCACTGGAGGCGATTTACTACTCAGCTACTGCCGCCGCCGGATATTATTTTGCTGACAAAGATAACTTTGGTCACATCAAAGCAGGTCAGCGTGCTGACTTTATGCTTTTAAAGGACAACCCGCTCGAGTCTGCTGACGCACTAAAAAACCCACTGGGCGTTGTGGTTCGAGGTCAATGGTTAAGTCGAGAAGCCATCGATGAACGGTTAAGCGACATTCGCCGACGCTACAACTAGCCAGTCTCTAAGATAGATTCACCTTAAAAAGGTAGCTAAAGTATAGGGTAAATAGCAGAGTGGCCAAGATTCCCATGCAAAATTGTAAAAACTGCAACACACAGGTAGCCGATACGGCTCGCTATTGCCATCAATGTGGGCAAGCAACTGAACTCAAGAGCTTTGGTATTTGGAATGCTACCCATAGCTTCTTTGATCAGTATATTGCACTTGAAGGCACTGCGTGGCGAACGCTACGAAAGCTTGTTACGGAGCCTGGGGAACTTTCCATAACCTATATGGAGGGGCAAAGAGCTTCTTTTGTAGGCCCTATTCGGTTGTTCTTTTCAACTAGCTTTGTTTTTATCTTGCTCATGTCTTTGATGCTAGAAAATAGCTTAGCTCTGAAAACTTACTACAGTGATTTACTCTTTTCAGGCCAAGAAACGGTGGTTTTTGAATTACTACAATCAGCCTTTGTTATTCTTGTTACTTTAACACTAAGCTATGCAGCTCTTGTTTGGCTCGTAAAGAAGATACATCACATCAATTTTGGCAATGCTTTACTGATAAGCCTACACTTTCACAGCTTTAGCATGCTTCTTATTCTTCTTGCTAGCTTATTATTCTGGTTTACGTCAGGTGCAGGGCAAGCCGCCGCGGAATGGTTCGTAGTTGCGGCGTTAACTGTGTACATGGCCATAATGCTTTGGCGCGTGATTCAATATTCAAGCAAACAGCATTCAGTTGTAAAAATAGTTTTAGTTTTGGGCATCATGGCGCTTTATTTGTTTTTCTATGTTGGCTTTATGCGTGGCTTCGTTGAAGGATTCTTCTCTAGAGGAATTTAGTTTAAATTCCTCTAGAGTTCGATTTCATCACTTATCAATATCGCCCATAATCCGCCACTCCATGGGGTTAGGAAACTTACTTAGCGATACCGATTTACCCGTCCGAACATTGCTTTAAGTTTTTAAGGCGCTATGATGCTTGTGTTGCTTCACGAGGTCATCATGTTTCGATACAAGTATAAACACTGCTTTTTGAGTATGTCTCTCACCCGCCCTGTCTAAAGCCGAGTAACCCTTACTCGGCGCTAAATCCTGTTCGCTCACTTTATGTTAGTTCGGTTGGAGATATTACCGTGCTTGCTCAGTTGTTCAGGTATTGCAAAACCTCAATTTGCTCCGAAAACCCTATATTGCAAGAGAGTAGTCGTGAGTTGCTATTGGACGATGTCCAACTTGCCTCATTGCTTAACCGCTTTAAACTAGCTTCAACGCACCAAGCCACGTTAGAGAAACGCGTGCGTATTGGAAGTTACGTTACGTTGATTTCCTCTGATTTTACCGAGAGCTTAGAAATACAAATGGTTGAACCCAGTGATAGCTATCCCTCTCGCAATAGAATTTCCTACTTCTCCCCACTTGGAGCCGCGATAATTGGTTTACAAATAGGTTCCGAAATAAATGTAGCGAATGCTGGCCGCAAAGGGAGATGGATTATCAATGATATAAGGCAGAGTTCTGGCGATTTTTAATTCCATAGTTCTTTTGAGGAGGGTAGCGCCATGGAGTAACCAAGGTGTTGGATTACGAACTGCAGAATGATGCAGTAAGCATTTAACATTTTCAAAGGTGAATTCATGAGTAAAGAAAAGGCGAAAAAGCCAGCAGAAAAATCATTAAAAGAAAAACGTCGCGACAAAAAGAAAAAGAAACAAACCAATAGCGACTAACCCGCAGGGCTCCTCTTTGGAGCCCTTATTCTTCATCAACTACATAGTCATAAAGTTACTGTATCACTCCAAAACCCATCTATTCCTTTATTTCAAAATGATTTAGTATTGCGGTATATGTTTAAAAAGAGAACAGTTTATGATTTCTGTCGCCCGGTTTCTGATTGCGACATGTCTTGTTTTTGCGTTTGTAATTCCTTCTGCGTGGGCTCAGCATCATTCATTCGAACGATTTGCCGACGAACTGGGTGGCCGCCAATCTTCCGTTTATGACATCTTTCGCGATTCTCGTGGTTTTTTGTGGTTCGCGGGTGATACCGATGGGCTGCTTCGCTACGATGGCTATCAATTAACGCGTTGGGCGGGTAGTGAAAACAATGATCTCGGCCGGGTGAGTTACTCAGCGGTTATGATGACGCAGAACGATGAACTTTGGGCTGCCGCATGGGGATCGGGGTTGCTGTTTTGGCAGCATGAAGAAAACCAATTTCAAGTATTTAACACTGACAACAGCGCCCTTCCCGACAATCGTGTTCAAACTATCTTTGAAGATAGCCAAGGGCGCATATGGGCAGGCACCCTCAATGGCTTAGTTATGGTGGACGATCACCAACTAAGTGCTCTGAACGCCAGTAACCCACTTCATCAGGAACGGATTTGGGGTATTGCAGAGCTTGATGAACATCTCTGGTTTGCAACCACTTCTGGGCTTTATCGCACCAATGAGGACGGTACGGAGTGGCAGCAGTTCCTGCCTTTTCCTGAGCGATATGGCAACAATCGTATAAACGAAATCCGAACCGTGCGGGTGGTGGATAATCGGATTTGGGTAGGTATCGATAGCGGCGTGTTTGAGTTTGAGCCGCACGCGAAGCAATTTACGCAGGTGCAGTTTCCAAGTAACCACGCGAGTGAAACGAAGCCTCGGGTTAATACACTTTATCCGCAAGGCAATAACAAAATTTGGGCAGGCGCTGAGAACGGATTATATTTGGTTGATGCGAATAGCCTCGAATACCTCGCCGCGCCGGACGGGAGCTTTGTTCGGGCTACCGATGTTGATATACGGCGGGTAGCAACTGATACAAGCGGCACACTTTGGCTGGGTGCTCGTGACCAAGGCATTTTGCGTAGCAATCCCCTAACAAGCGATTTCCAGTTAACAGCGGAACACGCTCCTGAACCCATCCGATCACTGTTACAACGAACAATTAGTGCTGTGCATGTGGAGCCAAACAATGATGTATGGTTCGGTATTCCCAATGGTGTGGCTCGTCGACAAGCTACCGATCAAACGTGGCAACATTGGCTATTTCCTGCGGACGATGTATCACGACGCGTGGAAGCTATAGAAACCGACGATACTGGCCGCACTTGGGTTGCCACTAACGCTTCACTTTATTTTATTGACGAAGACACCAACTCACTGACAGAAGCAACCGAGATACTGCAAGCATTAGGTATTCAATCCACTGCTGTAACGAAGATTTTTCAGGATTCGTCGCGTCGTTTATGGTTTGGCTTCTGGGGACGAGGACTTGCCTACTTCGATATCGGCGCTAGTGAAGAAAGGTTGCAAGTAGGTTGGCACTTTACCGCGTTAAATGATTTGCGCGGAGATCTTGTATATGACCTTGTAGAACAAGAAGGAAAAGGGCTTTGGTTAGTTACCCGATTTTCCGGGCTTTGGTACAAAGCCGATGAGCGTGAAACTTGGATTCCTTTTCAACAAATAGCAGAGGAAGAAAACTGGCAAGGGCGGTTACCAAGCGACGGTATGCTGTGTTTATTCCTGCACAAAAATAACGAACTCTGGGTTTGCTCTGAGAATGGCTTACTGAAGCTTGATCTCGATGCGAAGAAAATAAAGCATTACTCGCGATCCGATGGGTTGCCTTCCGATCGTGTACTTGGGTTAACGCGGGCACCTGGAGTTGGTGGTGAAAACGCTGAACGGCTTTGGATGACGACAAGCCGAGGAATTTCACTTTACGAACGCGATCGTGAACAGTTTCTAAATTTTGGTGCCAACGACGGGCTAACTGCATCGGAGTTTTTACGGGCAGCCGTTGATGCTACCTCTTCAGGACGTGTATACGCAGGCACGGTAAGAGGCGCTTTAGAATTCGAGCCTGACAATCTAAATGTGAGCCGTGCTCGGCCGAATGTTGGTTTAAGCCGCCTGTGGGTTGATGATGAAGATATTACGGGGCGCCTGCATTTCATTCAGCCATCGCTTCATTTAGCACGCGATCACCGTAGTGTTGTAATTCAGTACAGTGTGCTCGATTTTAAAGGTGCATCAGCGAACGCTGGCCGCTATCGCTTACTCGGATTAAACGACGAATGGAGCGAATGGTCCGAGTTACGGCAGCTTACGTTCACTACGTTACCTCCCGGTGAGTATGTTCTAGAAATAGAAGGGCGCAACAGTTTAGGTATCGTGGGTGATGAGCCGTTACAACTCAACATCGTCGTTGATCGGCCTTGGTGGGCGAGCCCTTGGGTTTGGGTTTTTGGTGGTATCCTGATTGTTGTGCTGCTAGCCCTCATTGCGCAACTACGATTTGCTGCCCTTGCTCGCTTGAATCGCCGCCTTGATAACCAAGTAAAAGAGCGCACTCAAGAACTTGAAACACTTGCTCAAAAGCTTCGCGAGCAATCGCAAACGGATTATCTAACGAAACTTCCGAATCGAAGAGGCTTTACTGCGAAGTTTGAAACCGTAATTTCTCATGCGAAGCGCCACAATAAGCCGCTTACGCTCGTAATGTTCGATGTCGATCATTTCAAGAGCTTTAACGACCAACATGGTCATGAGGCCGGCGATCAAGTGCTGTTTGCAGTGAGTAAATTAGCAAAAGAGAGCTTGCGCGAACAAGATATTGTTGGCCGCTGGGGCGGTGAGGAGTTCGCCATTCTGTTACCCGATACACCGTTAACGGGCGCGCTTAAGGTATGCGAATCGCTTCGTTCTGCGCTAGAAGCTATGGTTGTGCAGTACAAAGGTGAAAACCTGAATGTTACCGCCACCTTTGGCGTTTACGAAGGAAAAGCAGCAGATGGCTCTATTGATAAATGGATGCAATTCGCCGATTCAGCTCTCTACCAAGGCAAAGAACTCGGCCGCAATCGGATAACCGCTTACGATCCTGAATACAAAGTAAAACCCTAATCGATAATCAAATTCACGAACGTGCGGCTTTGCAAGCTTCTTATTGTGAACCGCACTTTTTACATCTATTGCAGAAACTTTCCGTTTACTTACATCGAATAGCAAGCAAAAGCAGCCATACACTACTAGAGTTGTAGAATGTGCCCGCTTGTTGCATGACTTGTTGCCTGAGCAACTCGCGGTTTGGTTTTTTGCAGAGCGAAAATCCGTGCCTCTTCCACGACTATCCCCGTCGGGTCGCAGACGCGCTCCGGAGGAGCTATGGATCTGAAAAGTGGATACCCGTTTTGGGCAGTTAAAAATGGTCTGATGTCGACCTTCCCTGCCGTGAAGTCTGATATAAGATGTGATGTTATCGTGATCGGTGGCGGAATAACTGGCGCCTTAATTGCCGACGAATTGGTTTCGAACGGCTTTGCCACTGCGGTGATAGAGCACCGCGACATCGGTTGGGGCAGCACATCGGCTAGCACTGCTTTATTGCAGTATGAAATTGACACGCACTTACTCGACCTTGTGAAGTGGTATGGGGAAGAAAACGGGGCGATGGCCTACCACGGCTGCGCTGATGCTATTGATTCACTTGCTGAACTCGCATCCGAAGTGGGTGATGTTGATTTTGCTCGCCAGCAGAGCCTCTATTTCGCTAGCCAACCGGAAGACAAGAACATACTTCATGATGAGTTCACATTACGGCGTAAGCATGGGTTTAAAGCTGACTGGCTCGCGGCAGATGCAGTGAAGGAACGCTACGGCCTGCTATCATCGGGGGCTATTCTAACCCACCACGCAGCTCGCATTGACCCCTACCGCATGACCTACCATTTATTGGAACGATTAGTAGCCCGCGGTGGGCAAGTATTTGATCGCACCACCATTGAAGCAATAACCCCACACGATAACGGTGTTACGTTACGTACCGCGGAGGGGGCCAAACTTAGCTGCCAATATGTTGTGATGGCGGCGGGCTACGCCTCGCAAAATTGGTTACCGCAAAAAGTGGCGAAAAACCTGAGTACTTATGCGTTTATAACCGACCCCATGGATGCTGATGCTTTAGGCGAACTAACCTCTACTATGATGTGGGAATCCGCTCGCCCATATTTATATTTCCGTTGCACAGGTGAAGGACGTTTATTGGTGGGTGGTGAAGACGACGAGGTTGATATTCCCGCACGGCGCGATGCTCGAGTGCAGGAAAAATGCCATAAACTAATCAGCAGTATCTCTGAAATATTCCCCAACTTCGAACTGAAGCCGGCTTTTTGTTGGGCCGGTACCTTTGCTGAAACAGACGATGGTTTGCCGTTTTTCGGTCCGCACGAGCAGTATGGTCCAAGAGTATTGTTCGCTATGGCGTATGGAGGCAATGGCATTACTTACAGCATGATAGGCGCGAAATTAATTCGCGATCAAATCGAAGGAAACACGCACAAGCTAGCAAAGCTATTTTCGTTCAACCGGATAAAATAAAGCTATCTCGCGGCCACACACCGCGAGATAGCTTTAGTGCTTACTCTGAGCTGGTTTGTAACGCAATCTTTGCTTGATTATCCAGATCATCAGCGCGCTTAATTCCTGGCCGGGCATCTATTCGCTCAACATAGGCTTTAAATGAAGGGCGTTCTTCTAATGTTTTGAACTGCATACCCCAACTAATATGGCTACCAACGTAAACATCCGCCGCCGTAAACTGTTCACCACAGATATACGGACCGTTAGAAATTGCCAGCTCTAGGGCTTCCAAAACATCTTTATGGGTTCCAGAGCCAACCATCTGTTGGTTTTCGTTAAGATCCCAACCGCATGCTTTTGCGCTAGTAGCCATCTCCACTGGGCCGGCGGCAAAGAACAACCAACGATAGTAGGTTCCACGCTCTGGGCTATCTAGCGATGGCGCTAAGTGTTTCTCAGGAAACCGATCAGCAAGATAAGCGCAAATAGCCGCTGCTTCAGTAACCACAAGATCGCCATGCTTTAGCGCAGGTACCTTTCCGAGTGGATTAATTTTTAAATATTCCGATGTTTTCATATCACCGTTATAACTAAGTACCTTTGTGGTATAGGGCACACCGAGTTCTTCCAACATGCGGCGAACAATACATCCGCGAGATTCCGGGTTAGTGTAAAAAACAATTTCTTTCGTGCCTTCTTGTGCATTTTTCTGCATATCTTTCTGCATAGCCGAGCTCCTTTTTTGTATGGGTTTTATTTCTAATTAGAACTATATTGGCTATATAGGTCATAATTAGCCCTATATAAAATAATTATTCAAAATAAATTTCCCAATGCTAGGAACACGAACCAAATGGCCGGCCCAACAACACGCGTACTCGCGTTGCTCGAGTTACTGCAATCTCATAAGCGTTTAAAGGGTAGCGAGCTTGCAGCCTTACTTGGTGTGGATAAACGAACCGTTAGGCGTTATATCAGTGCGCTTGAAGAACTCGGTATTCCGGTTACAACGGAACATGGTCCGCATGGGGGCTACATGTTGGTGGCAGGTTTTAAGCTACCGCCAATGATGTTCACGCACGAAGAAACTCTCGCGCTTTCGTTAGGTTTACTGGCAGCAAAGGCTTTGCAGTTAACCGATACATCTCCGGCACTCACTAGTGTTCAAGCAAAACTTGAACGTGTGATGCCTGAACACATTCAAGCACGAGCCCGTTCAATTACACAGCACACCAATCTAATTCTGCCAAATACCGGCCTACCGCAAGAGCAACCGTTGTTAATGCCCTTGATGGAAGCCATAGAGACTCGACGGCGGGTGGAGATTATTTACGTTGGTCAAGATCAACCTGAACTGCAACGTGAGGTAGACCCCTACGGTATGTTTTATCGCTTGGGGCATTGGTACATAGGCGGGTTTTGCCAACTTCGGCAAGCGTTGCGCATCTTCCGTTTGGATAGGTTGAAAGAAGTGAAATTATTGAAAGCAACCTTTGAGCGGCCTGAGAACTATAACGCCGCCGACCAATTCAAAGAAAGTTTATGCTCCATGCAGGGCAATTTAGAGGTGCGGGTTCAATTACACACCGATCTAGCGAACGCGCAACGAGAATTAGGTTCAAGTGCAAATATTTTGAAGCAAGAAGGTGATTTTGTATTCATTGAAACCATGGTCGATAGTGAGCACTGGTTTGCGTGGTGGCTAACGCGCCTACCTTTTGATTTCACTATAATCAGCCCTAACGAATTAAAAAGTGCTATGCGCCAGCGCGCCGAACAACTTCTCAGTTACTGCTAACTGTCCGATCATTCACTTCCGGACAACACGGGTGTCCGCGGACACCTACCTGAATAATGCAAAATTAGAATATCCATAAAAATCAATGGGATAAATTTCTGGCCCGCTTCTTGCTTTATCTAAACCATATTTAAAAAAATAGGTTTAGCATTCATGATTCAAGATACATCACAACAAGACAGAGTAATTGAACGCCCCACAAAGGAAACGTCCAAGCGAGTGATTTTTATCATGTTCGCCACTATTTTTATTGCGATATTGGTTATCGCCTTTTTTCAGTTCAGTTCAACTACCTCTGGGCTCGTTGTGAAGCGAAATCAACTACAAATTGCAACCGTGGTACGGGGTGACTTATTACGCGATATTTCGGTTCAAGGCCGGATCGTTGCAGCGAACGCCCCAACGTTATACAGCCGTGAGCTTGGCCAAGTTCAACTATTTAAGCAACCCGGGGAGAGTGTGCTCGAGGGTGAACTCTTAGCTTCGGTTGCTAGCCCTGAATTGCAAAGTAATTTGCAGCAAGAGGCGTCCATTTATGCACGCATGCAAAGTGAAGCAGAACGTACAACGTTGATGGCGCGGCAACAGCGGTTAGATATGGAGCAACTAATGAATACGGCCGAGGTTAACTTACTTGCTGCTAAACGCGAACTACAGCGAGCGCAGCAATCAATTGACCTCAATGTCATTCGCCGGCTGGATTTTGATATTGCCCAAGATAACCTCACCCGCGCGGAAATGGAGTACAACCATGCAAAGCGCAAAGTAGAGCTGGCTGCTGAGCAATTGAGCTTTGAACAAACATCACGAGAACAAGACCTTCATCGCCAAGAACTTGTGGTCAATGAACTCGAACGCAGAGTTGCAGCCCTCAACATTACCGCGCCAGTAACCGGGCAATTGGGCAGCTGGCTTACCGAACAACAAAGCCATGTTCTTCCGGGACAAGCGTTGCTCACCGTTATCGATTTAAGCCAATACGAAGCTGAGCTCTCGGTTCCAGAAAGCCATGCCCGCGATTTACAACCGGGGCAGCAGGTTGATATTACCCTCGGAGGTGAACAGTTAACCGGCTCTATAAGCACAATTGCCGCGGAAGTTCGCAACAATCAGGTTATTGCTCGTGTGCGCTTTACCGAATCAGATGCTACTCAACTACGACAAAGCCAGCGCTTAACCGCCCGGGTAATACTGGAGCATAAAAGTAACGTGTTGAAAATTCCTCGCGGTGATTTTGTTAGCTCCGGAGGAGGCCGCCAAGCTTACCAAGTGCTAGATAATCAAGCGGTTCGTAAGAATGTCATGTTAGGTGCGGTATCTGTGCAATGGGTTGAAATACTCGAAGGTGCTGTTGAAGGGGAAGAATGGGTTATTTCAAACCTAGCCGAATTTAAAGATCATCAAATTGTAAATATTAACTAAGAACAGGGTGTCCTTATGATAACTATCAATAATTTAAGCAAAATTTTCCGTACCGAGCTCATTGAAACGCACGCACTTCGAGATATTAATTTACACATTGAAGAAGGCGATTTTGCAGCACTTACCGGCCCTTCGGGCTCAGGCAAATCAACTTTGCTAAACATCCTCGGTACCTTAGAGAGCTTCGATAGCGGCGAGTATTTTCTTGATGGCCAGCCGGTACAAGGGTTATCAGATGCCGCTTTATCTCGCCTTAGAAACGAGAAAATCGGATTTATATTTCAAAGCTTTAATCTGATAAAAGATTTTAGTATCTACGACAACATCGAGTTGCCTTTGCGCTACCGCGGTTTCAATGCCAAAGAACGGAAGCAACGTATTGAAGAGGCATTAGAGCTTGTTGGCTTGCAGGCACGAAGCAGCTACCTGCCTGGCCAGCTTTCCGGTGGTCAACAACAGCGGGTTGCTATTGCGCGGGCTATTGCTGGCAAACCTCGTATTCTGCTTGCCGATGAACCCACAGGTAATCTCGATTCGTTAATGGCGCGCCAAGTCATGGAATTGCTGCAACAGATTAATGAGCAAGGCTGCACCGTTCTAATGGTTACGCACGATCCAGATCAAGCTCGGCGCGCAGCGAGACACATACAAATTGTGGATGGCCAACTCCATGATTCCACCCTATATCAGCCTTTAAGCCAGCCTTTAGCTGAAACACTGGGAGACTAAAATGGAACGTATTACCCATGAGCTAATGTTAGCTTTACGGGGCATAAAGCGTGCTCCCGCTCCGTATTTTTTAACCATTTTGATACTCAGCTTAGGTTTAGGGATATTTTTCTCAAACGCTACGCTTTATTATTGGCTCAACAATGACCCACTGCCCCATAAGAGCCATACTCTATTTTTTCCTCAGATAAACGCTGGGGCTCATGAAGACGGTTCACGCGAGCCTCATCGAATACTGAGCTATCGTGATGTTCAACTATTAAGCACCAGTGATATTCCCTCGGCAAAAGCGGCAATGTTCCAATCTGCGGGTTACGCTAGGCTTCCCAGTGCAGAACAACGTAGCCCAACACCCGTTCATTTAAGAGCTACGCAACGCGATTTCTTTACTTTGTTTGATGTGCCGTTCTTACACGGGGGCCGTTGGCCTGACGATGCCGCCCGGCTTGAAATTATTCTCAGTAAGGCGAGCGCCGAGCGGTTCTTTGGCGAAACGAATGTCGTTGGTGAAACCTTACAACTGGGCAATGAGCTATTTAAAATTATTGGTGTGCTTGATGATTGGGCTCTGCTTCCGCGCTTGTATGATGTTCAAGCCGGGAATGGCGCGGCCGAAACAGCTGATATCTATTTGCCTTGGGAAACGGCTTACGATCTATCGATAAAATCGAACACCAGAACAAGATCGGAAGATAATCGGAACTACAATGAGAATTTCGCAGTAAACGGTCGTGAAGGCTATTTTTTTCAATCCCAGTTTTGGGTGCAGCTCGATACACCAGAGCAGCAAGCGGCTTATGAACAATTCATGCAACAGGTAGTACAAAGCGAGAAAGAAGCGGGCCGGCATCCGCGGCCATCAGCGAACCGGCTCACAAATATGAGCAACATCGCGGAAGCATTTGATGCTCGCAACCGCCAACTTGATGTCTTCGCTCTCGTATCATTGTTGTTTTTGATTGTGTGTTTATTTAATGCCAGTCACTTGTCGTTGAATCGCTATCTGGCCAGCCAATACGAGTTCGGTTTGCGGCGGGCGCTTGGTGCTAGTAGAGGTCAGTTACAAAAACAAATCCTAGCTGATGTTCTCGTTAGCGCAACCATCGCTTTTGTATTCTCGCTACTCGTTGCTGCAGGAGCCACCAAGCTCATTACTACTCTGCTGCCTTCTACACGAACACTTACCAGCTGGAATATTGAAATGGTTGCGGTTATGGCCTTGATTGCTTTGATTGCCAGCTACGTTGTAACTGTATATCCCGCAATCCGTGCTTCTTTCGGCAGCTTAAGCCGACAAATAAAGTAACAGGAAAACGTTATGAGCATCACTCTACTATTAAAATCACTGTCACAACGGAAAGTAATTACTGTTCTCCTTCTGGTTCAGCTTACGCTAACACTTGCTCTATTGAGTAACAGCGTTCTTCTGAGCCACCAAGCTTATTCATTAAGCAACCAACCTACAGGGCTCGATTTAGATTCGACACTTACCGTCGATTTGAACCCTACGGACGACAACCTGATGTCACAGCCGGCTCTTGGGGGCTTAATTCAACGCCAATTAGAGGCTTTGCGTTTAATTCCTGGTGTCCGCCATGCCAGTTTTACCAATCAAACGCCTCTGCTTCCGGGGGGAATGAACGGCAATACATATGTTGAAGATCAAGAGGTAACGACAAATATCCCAGCTGTGCCCTTTAATTTCGCTGATCCAGAACTTTTTGATGCACTGCAAATGACATTGATACATGGTCGATGGCTTACCGCAGAAGATTCAGAAACCGACAGCGTGGTTTTAACTGAAACGTTAGCAACGCAACTATTCGGCGAAAGTTCGAAGGCGGTCGGTCAACTCATAAATACTGGAACAGTTGTTGGCGTAGTTGCTGACATCATGTATCAACGTTTTTCTAGTGACCAATACTATGCACTGTTTTTCAACGAAAAATTACCTAGTGCCGAGCATGGTTATAGCCTTATATTGAACGTTGAAAAAAGCGCTATTGATCGAGTTCGCCAGCAAGTAGCCGATGTGTTGCGGCAAGTGGAAGCGGAAACCGACGTCCTGCAAGTGAATACTCTGCGCCAGCTCCACCGAAGAGTATTTCAGCAGGAACGTGGCCTCGCTATTCTTTTATCTGCGCTCAGTGCCATGATGCTTTTAGTTGCGATGATTTCAGCGTATAGCCATGCACTTTTCCATGGGTTACAACAACAAAATGAAATCGGCATTAAACGCGCATTGGGTGCTAACAAAACGCGAATTCTTTTCGAAGTATTAAGCGAAAGTTGGCTAACCACCGGATTTGGTGCAATCCTCGGGATTCTAGCAAGCTACCTTTTACAGCAGCAGTTGGCGAAAATTATTTCGCTTAGTCCTTTGCCATTATGGTTACCTGTTGGGGCGTCTGTACTCCTTCTGCTTTGTGTCACTATAGCTACATGGTATCCTGCATCTATTGCCACCCGGGTTTCTCCGGCTCACGCGACGAAAGCTCTCTAAATGAAACTAAAAATCTTAGTCGTTGATGACAATCACCCAGTCTGTCAGGCCCTGCAAACACTTTTCTCATTGCAGGGCTATGCGGTATTTCTTGCCCAATCTCCGCAGGAAGCATTGAAGGTTTTAGCGCAACAGGACATCGATCTCGTACTGCAAGATATGAACTTTAGCCCTGCAGAGATGCATGGCGTTCAGGGTGAATCGTTGTTCTTTGATATTCGCGAAACATATCCGCAAATTCCAATTGTTTTAATGACCGCTTGGACACAACTTGAGACCGCTGTGGAGCTGGTTAAAGCAGGTGCAACCGACTACATTGCTAAACCTTGGAACGACAGCCGCCTGTTACTTACCGTTGCAAACGCATTAAAATTAAAGCATCTCGCCGAAGAACAACGTCGTAACCAACAGGAGCTCAGTGCTGCGTTTGCCGGTAAAGATTTATGTGGTTTAGTATTTGCCAGTAGCCAAATGCGGCAACTGTTACAAACCGCACTGCAACTGGCCCCTGCAAATGCATCGGTTCTCATTACCGGCCCAAATGGTGCAGGTAAAGAGGGCATTGCAAATATCCTCCACGCGAACTCGCAACGCAGAGATAAACCATTTGTAAAAGTAAATATGGGCGCTCTACCAACCGACCTGATGGAAGCTGAGTTGTTTGGCGCTGAAGCGGGCGCGTACAGTGGTGCCAACAAAACTCGCGTAGGCCGCTTTGAGGCCGCTGATGGTGGCACTCTATTTTTAGATGAAATCGGTAACTTACCGTTAGAAGGCCAAGCGAAACTATTACGCGTTCTTCAAACCGGTGAATATGAACGGCTCGGATCAAGCGTTACTCGAAAAGTAGATGTTCGCCTTGTAAGTGCCACCAACACAAACTTAACGGAATCGATTGCCCAAGGATTATTTCGCCAAGATTTGTATTATCGGGTAAACGTAGTGCAGTTGGCTCTTCCTGCGCTGAGCGAGAGACCAGACGATATTCTGCCTCTCGCACGCTATTTTCTTGCCGGAAAAAAGGAGCTTAGCGCTGAGGCAGAAGAACGTATGCTCGCGTATTCTTGGCCGGGTAATGTCCGAGAGCTCCAAAACGTTTGCCAACGCGCTTATTTACTCGGTGTAAACAACGAAGTTCAACTGGCCGATCTCGGTTTACCGAACGAGGAGCGTTCCGGTAAACGCACACTTGATGATTTCGGCCGCGAAGAACTAGAAAAAGCATTAAAAGATTCAAACGGGGTGATATCAAGAGCAGCAAAGCAGCTTGGTATAAGCCGGCAATCACTTTATCGCCGCATGGAGTACTACAAACTTGCGCCGCCTTAAACTATGGTTGAATAGATTCAATTTAGTTACCGCCAGCCGGTTTAACTTATTGTGCTTGATACTAACGAGTATGGCTTTGGTAGTGCAACTGATCTACCTCCCAGACATTCCGCTGCTCACTGCTGCCATTTGCCTGGGTGGCATAGTTCTAGCTTTCGCAAGCCGATGGGCGCTGAGCCCTTTGAAAAAAGAAATCCAGGCGCTAAATCATCACGCACAGAACTTACAAGACGGCAGTTTCAACACCAGTGCGAATCAACTTAGGGTTCGTGAGTTAGGCCCCCTAGCGAACACCTTAAATTCAATGTCGGTAAAACTACAAAAGGAACGAGGTACTCTTTATCAGCGCGAATTATTGCTAGACACGGTTTTGCAGAGCAGCCCTACCGCATTTATTTTAACCGACGCAAACGAGAATGTGCTGATGGTTAATCCAGCTGCATGCCAACTCATCAACACGGGAAAATCATTTGTAGGCAGTAAATTAAGTGCTGTTGTAGCTAATCAAGCTGAGTTAGCAAAAGCGCTTTCCAAACAACGGCAGGGATTAGTTCGTTTGCACGATGAAACGGTTTGGCATATCTCGGCGAATCACTTTCAGCTAAACCATAAGCTGCATTGGTTATATCTGATAAAACCGCTTACCCGAGAAATTCGTCGCGAAGAACTTACTGCTTGGAAAAAACTACTAAGAATCATCGGCCACGAACTCAACAATACGTTAGCGCCTTTGTCATCGTTAGCATTTTCGGGGCAGCAACGAGCACAGGAACTAAACCAAAGCGAGCTCGCACAGTTCTTCGATACCATCAACGAGCGTAGCCGAGAACTGAATGATTTTGTTCAGGCATATATAAGTTTTGCTAAGCTCCCTCCACCCATACTCGAGGTTATGAATTGGCCTCGGCTGATAAATCAGCTTCAAGATTTATATGAGTTCGAACTTGAGGGTGAGCTACCTGCACTAGAATGGCGCGCTGATCGAAAACAATTTCAGCAAATGTTAGTTAACCTTCTGAAAAACGCACACGAATCAGGGTCGCCTCCAGAACAAATTTTTCTGCTATTTTCTGAAAGCAAACAGCAGCTCACTATTTCCCTTCGAGACGCAGGCGGAGGCATGAATGATGAGGCGCTAGAAAACGCGCTGATTCCCTTTTACACCAGTAAAAATATGGGCTCGGGTATTGGCTTAACCTTATCTCGCGATATCATTGAAGCTCATAACGGCGCGATCAGTTTACATAATCGGCCTCCCGGTTTGGAAATCATAATTACGCTACCAAAAGCATGATATTGATACGTTTTCAACAACGACAATAGAGATACTTCTCAGATTCCCCAGCGGTTCACAGCATAAAAGCAACCATAAGCATGGTATCAGTAAAAAACGAGAAAAATAGCCTGAAATTAAAGGTGTTATAATCAAGATATATGTACACTGACATCAGCGCTCGCAATACCATATAAAAACAAGCCAGAAAGGCTCATCATGTATTTACTGCTTTAGTGTTTTGAAATATTGAGTAGAAAAAGGAATCCGATGAAAAAGCGCCCATCGCATACAGCACCTCTATGGAAATTCATCTACTGGATAAACCTATCACTAATTGCCGGTTTGATCGGTTACCAGATTTACATTCATCTCGGCGCACCCGATATCCGTTCCGTGCATCAAGAACAAATTGAAGAAATCACCGGTGACGCCGAAGGCAGCAGCGATCTCACCTTTGCGGTGGTGGGCAACATTAATAACTCACATGCTATTTTCCAAGATGAAATCATTCCACAGTTAAATTCGGGTGATTACCAATTTATGATTTCAGCAGGTAATGCAATTGCCGGTGGTCAGCCGGAGAGTTATCGGGACCTCCATAAATTACTTGCTCAACTTGAAATCCCCTATTTGCTGACATTTGGCGCAAATGAAGAAAGTGATTTTGGTAGTTTTAAATTTTACGAACAGTTCGGCCCGTATGTATACGATGTCATGGTAGGTGAAAGCCATTTTGTTTTTCTCGATGGCACCGGAAAAACGCCCTACAACTGGCAAATAAGCTGGCTTGAGCGTTTATTTAAACAACAAGAAGCGCAAAAGCGTATCGTATTCATCGGGTTACCCTTGCACCAACAATTCGAAGATACGGCATTGTTTCAAATCGACGAATATTTCACCGACACCCATTTCGCCAACGAACTCAAGCGTATATTCGAAGATAACCAAGTAAATATGGTGTTTTCGAGCAACCTCGCGTTGTTCACTGAGGTTGAAGAAAATGGTGTGCGATACGTGATCACCGGCGGCGCTGGTGGCCTAATGCTGGATCAATCCGATCACCGGCATCATTTTCTGCGCGTTACCGTGCGTGCGAACGACATATCCATTACACCAGAATATATACAAAGCGCGTGGCCTTGGTGGCGGCGCGCTATCGTGAGCTTTTGGGGCGCCATTCACAGTTTTGTTTATGTAAGTATTTGGCGCTTGTTATTGGTGATTGGTGTACTCGCGGTATTCGCCTCGTATATTTACCGCAACGTAGTGCGCGACCACGATTTCTACCCAGATTTCGACATCGATTCAACACAGTACCTCAGCAAACCTTTGCGTATAGCTATGTACTCAAACAACTATTTCCCTTTTGTTTCCGGCGTTACCATTTCAATTGAGCGCTTACGTATGGGGTTACAGCAACTCGGCGATAAAGTGCTTACCGTTGTGCCAACCTATCGGCAAAAGTGGGATGATGATAATGACACAATTCGCGCCTCAACTTTATTGGCCACCGGCGATAAAGGGGAGTTCCGCTTTGCTAATTTTTTATCGTGGCGGCTCGCATCGGCGGTGAAGCGCTTCAAGCCTGATATTATTCATGTACACCACCCTTTCGGGTTAGGTTGGCTGGGGCAGTTTATGGGCCGGCTCATGAAAGTTCCCGTGGTGTACACCTACCACACAAGGTTGGAGCACTATGCGCATTTTGTGCCGTTACCGGGCTTGTTATTCCGCAACCTGATCTCACACTGGCTGATTCGCCGATTCTCCAATAAGTGCCAAGGCGTTATCGTGCCTACGCATTCAGCCGAAGAATACTTACGGCTCATTGGTGTGCGCACCAACACTTTGGTGCAACCTACGGGCATTGAGGCCGAACGGTTTCGTAAATCAGACCCGAAGGCGATGCAAGCGCTTCGAAATAAGTATGATATTGGAGGCGATACGAAGGTTCTGGTCAGTGTTTCGCGCTTGAGTAAAGAGAAGAATATCGAGTTTATTCTCGAAGCACTTGCTCTAGCGGGCGAAGCACATCCGAAATACAAACTCCTGTTAGTAGGCGATGGCCCTTACAAAAAACGCTTGCAGCTATGCATCGATAAACTTGGGCTTTCAGAAAACGTAATACTAACCGGGCAAGTAGAGCCACAAATCATGCCCCACTATTACCAGTTGGCCGATATATTTGTATTTGCTTCACAATCAGAAACCCAAGGTATGGTTATTTTAGAGGCGATGGCGGCTGGTACGCCAGTAGTCGCCGTGCGTTCTAGCGGTATTGATGATGTAATTGAGGATGGTGTCACCGGGTATAAAACTGCGCACAATCAACGACAATGGGTCAATAAGCTGATCGAGTTGTTAGAAGACGACAACAAGCGAGTAAAGCTTGGAGACCAAGCCAGAGAATTCGCCGAAGGCTATGATGTAGCCCCCGTAAGCAAACGCATTCGCGATTTTTACGGCTATATTTTGGCGCAACATCATGATGGTCAACCTTGGTTACGCTAAGGTATGGCTGAAGATAAGTATAAGGCGCGCAATTACATGAAGAGAAAAAGAAACACCAAGCGGGCGTTATGGATGTTTATTGGCTTTCTCAGTGTGCTGATCATTTTGGCACTCATATGGCGCTTTGCGTGGAATTCAGATTTGCTATCCGTTGAACAGGCTCAATCGGCACTATCAACAGCCAGCAGCTGGCACGGCAAATTTTGGTTATGGCCGCTCATTACCGCGGTTTTCGTGGTGCTGTTGTTACTGATGTTTCCGTTAACTATTTTAGTAGTGTTAACCGGTTTTCTTTACGGGCCGTGGTGGGGCTTTTGCTATGCCACTCTTGGCACATTGGCTTCATCCGTGGTGAGCTATGAAGTGGGCCGATTCAGTGGCCAGCGCGTTTTGCTGCGTTTTGGAGGCAAGCGGCTGCGAAATGCCTCTCGATTTATGGGTGATCGTGGCATTCGCACCATGATTCTCATCAACTTATTACCGTTAGCCCCTTTTACCCTAACCAATATCATGGCTGGTGCATCGCATATCCGCTTCCGTCCTTATTTAATCGGTTCAGCTATCGGCATCATCCCTGGATTAGCCCTTGTGAATTTTGCGGGGAGTGAACTGAACAACGTAATTCAAGGCGCAGATAAAGAGAACATAGCATTTAGCATCGGCATTCTCATTGCGATCGCTTTACTACTTATCTTCGGCCCTCGCTGGCTAAAACGAAAAGTGCAGCCCGCCGATACTGGTAAGCCATAAGTAAAACTACGCTCATTGCGCCAGATCAAGGCCTGTTTCAAGAAAATACCTAGAATGCTCGATTAGCAAATAAGCTTTACGATCTTTAGGTTTTTTCATGACACATATTCCAGAGTTGCTATCACCTGCGGGTAGCCTAAAAGCTATGCGCCTTGCTTTCGCCTACGGTGCTGATGCAGTGTACGCTGGCCAACCTCGCTTTAGTTTGCGAGTACGTAATAATGAGTTCGATCTCGATACCCTAAAAATCGGCATTCACGAAGCACATGCGCTTAGGAAAAAATTCTATGTGGTATGCAACATCGCCCCACACAATGCAAAATTGCGTAACTTCGTTGAAGATATCGAACCTATCGTGGCTCTTGCCCCAGATGCACTCATTGTTTCCGACCCCGGCGTTGTGTATCTATTGCGTGAATATTTTCCGCAAATGCCACTACACCTATCGGTACAGGCGAACACGGTAAACTGGGCGGCGGTAAAGTTCTGGAAGCAGCAAGGTATCGCGCGTGTCATTCTATCGCGAGAACTTGGTATTCAAGAAATCGCCGAAATTCGCGCGCAAGTTCCCGATATGGAAATCGAAATATTTGTCCACGGCGCTTTATGTATGGCTTACTCCGGCCGTTGCTTACTTTCAGGTTACTTTAACAAACGCGATCCCAATCAAGGCGCTTGCACCAACTCATGCCGTTGGCAATACAAAGTAACGCCGGCAATCGAAGATGCAGTAGGCCAAATGAACCCTCTTCCAGAAGTATTACGCGATGCAGTAATGCTCGAAGAGCCGCAACGCCCGGGTGAATACATGCCAATGTTTGAAGATCTGCATGGCACTTACATTATGAACTCAAAAGATTTGCGGGCAGTGCAACACGTAGAAGCACTTACCAAGATGGGCGTGCACTCTCTAAAGATCGAAGGGCGCACAAAATCACCGTATTACGTGGCGAGAACAGCACAGGTGTATCGGCAAGCTATCGACGATGCGGTAGCTGGAAAGCCCTTTAACGCTGCATTACTCAGTGAACTGAATGGCATGGCCAACCGCGGCTTCACTGAAGGGTTTCTTCGTCGCCATGTGGCACAAGCAGATCTGCAAAATTATGCCACGAGCCATAGTGAAGGTGAGCAGCAATTCGTGGGCGAATTTACCGGAATAACCGAGTTGCGAAACGGTGTTTTATTCGCCGAAGTTACCGTTAATAACCGCTTCGGTATTGGCGATGAAGTGATAATCATGACGACTTCAGGTAATCAACGCAGTATTTTGCAGCAACTTGAAGATTGCAACGGCAAAGAGCTTTTCGTGGCGCCCGGTTCTGGTTACACCGTGTGGATACCCATATCTGCGCTGCCATTGTCCCCTGCCGCGTTAAAAAAACACGCCATGCTACTGCGGCAAGTTTACACCAGTTCTGAAGTTTCACATTCCGAGAAAGCAGCAGAACAGCTTACTATAAAAGAGGTGAGTTAAATGTCGTTATACATTACTGAAGAATGCATTAACTGCGATTTGTGCGTGCCAGAATGCCCAAATGACGCTATTACCATGGGTAAAATATTCTACCAAATCGACACCGATTTATGCACCGAATGCGAAGGCTTTTACGATGAGCCCCAGTGTATTCCGGTATGCCCAGTTTATTGTATTCTGCCACTTGCGAATTGAATCCGTCACTCATCATTCAAGCTTGTTTTAAACACGTAAACGGCATCTCCCAAAGGAGATTCATCGTGATCCGATGCCACGGCAGCAGCTATAATCCGCAATGGTCCGGGGTTTTCAGAAGGTGCGCGCCAGCGTAAAATCCATTCAGTTAACATCTCGCCACTGCCATCATCGTGTACAGCACTTTTCGGTTCCGAGTGCCCCAGGTATACGATATCGTTCTCGCTATCAATGCGCTGGTTCTCATCAACAATCCATTCACCTACGCTCACTCGTGCCGTTTCGGTGTTCACTATCGCAACTTGAAATCCACCAGCCCGCTGTTCAGGACCTAAAAGCTGAAGTTTTAACTCGTAAACCGCCCCCGGAGATACCTCCTGTGGGAAGCTGGTAATGGTTAAGCCACTATTCGCTGTCGGTTCCGGGCCAGCAAAATGGCACACACTACAATCAGGTTGGCCATTTGCTCCGGTGTGGGCCGGCGGAGGCCCCTCAGGGAAAGCCGCCACCGGCCATATAGAGCACGCCAACACTGAAACGGCCAACACCCACAATGAGCGGGTTGGTTTTAATGATAAATATTTCATCGCTTATTCAATACTTGCTTGGCCAATAGTGTTTTCATCTGTTCCGAACCAAATGCTATTACTTTCAGCATCATAAACCATGTGGCGAACCGTTCCACCGCCACTTGGAACATCAAACAGCGATGTCCATGTTTCTGTTTCAGTATCAAAGCCAACAAACCGATTTGGTTGTACGCCTGTTTCAACTACCCAAAAACGTTGTTCCGCATCCATTGCAACAGCGTACGGGCGTGAATCAGCACCAGCAGGTAGTTGCCATTCAGATACCTCTGCCGTTACCGGATCGAAACGGCCAATATAACCGCCAGCATAATCCCCGAACCACACATGCCCATTATCGGCTACGGCTAAACGGCGCGTGCGTGTTTCTTCCCGCGGTAAATCTATTTCAATAAGCTCACCATCACGAACGGTAGCAATTTGATTCGTTCCCAACATCACTACCCAAGGTTCATCATTGTGCACCACAATTCCGTACGGCCGTGCTCGCGGCGTGGTTACTTCATACATCGTAAAACTCTCCGCAGCGGTATCAAAATAGCCAATGCGGTTACCACCTTGTTCAGTAAACCAAATATTCCCGTGGCTATCCCAATCCATCGTGTGCACATCTCGTGGCCCGTCTCCAGGTGGCGTAAACTTGGTGATATCTCCAGATTCTGGATCAACCAATCCGATATGAGCAGCACGATTCCCTGCATACCAAGCGCCTCTATGATCTGAAATCACCGTATGTGGCCCAGCACCATCATCCAAATCAAATTTATTAAATTCGCCTGTAGAAGGAATCAGCTGCCCTACATAATGCGTTCGTTGCCCAACAAACCAAATTAGATCTTCACCGCCCACCCAAGGATCACGTGAACGAGGCCCCTCATACGGGACTTCCCATTCTTCAATCGTGAGTTTGACATCCGAACTGGCTTCCTTACTACCATGATGGTCGGCCACAGCCGCAGAAAAGAATAACGGCATCGCCAAAAGGCCAGCGACCAACCATGATTTTTTATAACTTTGCATATTCATAACGTACTCCCCAAATCTAATGGTTAGTTATGTTCAATATTCAACTGTAGTCAATAACTGGGTAGTTTGATTGTTAATAAAACGCAAATAATCGACGGTTAGGCGCATCTACGCCGGTTCACCTATTCATATAGTATCTATTGGATCTGAGTTTTTCATCGTACTACTTGATCTTTTTGCTAATGAGAATTATTCTCATTAAATATTAGATTCATGTTCTATCGTGAGAGCCCAGATGATCAGATTACAACTGCCAGCAGAACTTACTAAGAATTTGCTAAACGAAGAGCAGAGTAACGCGCAGGTGCCTATCTCATGCTCTGAAAAGCCAGAATGGGAGTGCGATGAGGTGTCTGAAAAGAATACTCATCTTCCTGATTACAACGATGTATTAAATACTATAAACTAAAAAACATGCTCAAATAGGAGAACGCGCAATGAAAAATTTAACAGCAACTATTCTCTTCGCACTTAGCTTCCTGTTCTTGGCCAATGCTCATGCAATGAGCACCGAAGCGCTACAGTTTGGTGATGAAGTACCGGATACTGAAGTTACTAACCTAGAAACGTTTTTTGAGAACCCAAACAGCTACATTGGTAAAACAATTCTAGTAGAAGGTGTTATCACCAACTCATGCGAAAACATGGGGTGCTGGATGACATTAAAAACTAGTTCAGATCACGAATTATTTCGTATCAAAGTTAATGACGGCGAAATGGTTTTCCCAATTGAAGCGCGCGGCCGCACTGCATGGGCTTATGGTTCAATAGAAACGGTTGAAGTGCCAGCAGGTGATAGCGACAACGAGACACGGACGATGTATCAATTACGCCCTACAGGCGTGAAAGTAGCGGCCGAATAGAATAGGTAGAAAACTGGGCGCTCAACACCACCAACTGAGCGCCCAATCTAGGTTAAAGCACCTTCAAAAACTCAACCAATGCAGCCTCTTCTTCCTTCGTTAAATTGAATGGTTTTAGCTCATCAGTGGTAACGGGAAACAGTGGGTTATTTATGTTTTCCCCCCGCGGTCGAGGTCGTGGGCCGCCATGCGAGTACATGCGCACGATACCCAGTAAATCATCGAACAAACCATTATGCATCCAAGGCCGTGTTTCTTCTAAATGGCGTAACGTAGGCGTTCTAAATTTACCGACATCGCTTGGTTCACCATTCACCGCAAATACGCCAAGATCTTCAAATCTACGGCCGAAATAGTGTAGCCCCATATTATGAAATTTCTGATCTGAAAGTAATGCGCCTTGATGGCAAGCCACGCAGTTTGCCTTAGTTCTGAAAAGGTGCAGCCCTAAAAGTTGCTCTGAATTCAGGGCGTTTTCCGCTACTTCGTAATTTCCATCTGCAATAGCATTTAAAAATGTATCCAGTTTATTTTCTGGGCTTCGCAATGTTAATTGAAAAGCTGCAAGTGCCTCTGTTATCCGTTGCCACGTAATAGTGCTATCACCAAAATATTCTTCTACCAACGCTTTATATCGATCTTGCTCAGTAACCCGCATAACCGCTAAGCCAGGATTACTATTCATTTCTAAGGGGTTGGTTAGCGGTTGTACCGCTAAATGCTGCAAACTACTCTCTCGGCCATCCCAAAACAATACATTCCACAGATCAACATTCATCAGTGAAGGGGTATTCCGATGGCCCTCTCTGCCCTCAACGCCAGGCGAGATTCTGCGTGGATCAGCAAAGCGATGTTCTGGCTGATGGCAGCTAGCGCAACTTACGCTCCGGTCTGAGCTTAAGTTTTTGTCATGAAATAAGGTCTCTCCGAGCGATACTAAAGCTTGCTCAACCTCTACTGGCTTCGGCAGTGGCTCAAGATCTTCCCGATCGGCGGAATAACACGGCCACTTGTGCATCGGCTGCAAATACAACGAGTAAATGTCACCACTCTCAATTTCGCAATGACTAGTGCTTGTATCTGCGTATGCACTGTGGAAAAGGCTAACGCAGCAAATGCAAGCAACAAGCCACACTTCGCTACGAAACCAGCGTATATTATGTTGAAACTGCATTTTTTTAATTCACCTTTCGTACAACTACCACTGCAGGCCTACGCCTAACCAAATATCTCTACCTGTTTCAAAACCGATCTGATTGCGGCCAATTTGGTGCGTCCTACTATTTAAAAGATTACTAATCTCAAGCGTAACGGCCACACGCGGATATTGCATTGGGCGCCAGCTCATTTTCGCTCCCAATAAGGTTCGTGCCGGCCTCTCCACGTATTCAAAAACGGGATACGCAACATTAACCGGTTCACAGCTTTCACAAATGCCATCGGTAACTTCTATCTCGCGCTGCAAATTAGTATTAAATGCCGATTCATACTCACCAACAAAACTCAGCGTGAATGTTGTTGAGAACTGATCGTTCCAATGGCTTCGAAGCACAAGATTGGCGGTTACAGGCCTACTAAAGTCATCTTGCCGTCGAGTCAAATCATCAAACGACATGAGTGTGTACTCGGTGTTCCCATTCATTTGCGTTGATAAAAACACCAGCTCGTCGTCGGGCACATCTTCTACCGCTGTATCATACGAACCTGCTGTTGTTTGATTTTCACTATGCGAAACATTGAAGGTAATGCCGTGATTCTGCCATTCACGATAGTAGGAAATCGAATAGCGGTTGTGTTGTGATTCGCCTTCATTTGTTTGGTAAATGTAGGTATATCCATCAAAGCGTTCGGTTGGTCCGCGTGTTATTAAATCTTTATTCTCACGCCGCACCCAACGTGCAGAGAAAAAGCCGCCGAATAGCGCTTGCCGAACGCCGAAGGTTAGTTCGTCTGAATAAGGTGTTTTTACATTTTCAAAGCGATAACGAAAGCGATCACTGCTCGTTGCATCAAGCCAGCTGCCAATCACACCTTGCGCAACGGGGCGATATTGAATGATATAAGGCCGTTGAGCTTCTCGAATCGCGTAAGCTGTAAGGTTGGCGGCGTAATAGCGATTTGCGCCGGTAAACAACGTGGTTGTATCGGTTACCGAATACGAAGCCCTACTGCGCCAGGAAATATCGAGATTATTCAAGAAATCATCGTGATCAATGCGTAGGCCGACATCAGTGCGTAACTTTTCCCATACTGACGAGAGCTCGGTGTACGCACTCGATTGTTGTAAGCTCACTTGAATATTGTCTTGCGGATAAATTCTGCGATAGCGAAAGTACTGCCCACGTGCCAACAGGTTTTCTTGAAAGGCAAAAATGTGTTCCGGATTACTAAAATCTATTTCGCCACCGAGTTCCTCGGCTAACGCTTCCAACGATATTCGATAGCTTTGCTCTACACAATCTAGCGTAGTTGCTTGGCAATCAATATTGGAATCGCGATATGGCGACGAGTAAATTACACTCGCTTGCGGCCGACTCCGCGATATATCTGAACGTGACGTATCCGCCCCCCATTCAAGTGCATGTTCAGCACCTAATAACTTTCCGAGGCCTTTATCCCATGCCGTGCTTAACTGCAATGCTTCCTGTTCTTTATCGAGATCGCCATAACCGCCTTCAATACTGAAAGGAACTTCACCGACATTTAAGCCCCAATTTTTACCCGCGGCTCGATACCACGGCAAATAAAACTGCGGCGCCGTTCTGCTATTCTCGGAATGCGACCAACTCAAACGCCAATCCGTTTGCCAAGCAAACATTTCTTGCTGTGCATTTATCCCAAAGCGATATCCGCCACCGCGTAGAGAAAACTCCGAATCTTTTACATCCGCTAAAATCACATCACTGCGATAAGGTGAATATGAACCACTAACAGTAATCCTATCGAGTAGGACATCGTCAATTGTCCACTGCGCCGAAGTTGACCACGATTCTCGAGCAGTACTAACCGTTTCTAGCAAGGAAACTTCACTTATCGTCGATGTTGTTCTGGCTGCAGAAAGCACAAACGATTGCTTATCTGTGATATTCCATCGAGTACTAATAGATAACGATTCTTTATCAAAATTAGGTTTACGCGGAGGATCGCGCTCAATCCCCCCATCGTCATCATTCTCCTGCAAATTATCAATCAGCCGATATTGATTCAGTTGGCTTTGCGACGTTCTGTAATTCAGGGTTAAGCGCGGCGTAGACACCGCACTCCGAGGCTCTACATCCACTACACCGCCGAGCAGATTGCCGTAACGTGCAGGCACATTACTATCATATACCGTTACTGCCCCCACCAATTCTTGATTGATGAACATCGCTTCCGGATGGCCCTGCACGTCATTGATCGCGTTCGCCGAACGATTGCTGTTCGCCGGATCAATCAATGATGAATTACTCACACCATCGAAAATAAATTGATTTTGCCAAGGCTGCGCACCTGAAATAGAAATCAGCTTACTTCGAATTTCCTGTTGTTGATTAACATCAAGAGCCCCCTCTGACCCTTGCACGCCCGGTAAGAAAACGAGCATATCGGTGATATTACCGTTCCCTTGCAATAAATCGTCGATAAAGCCGCGATTTAGGGTAAAGGCGCCATCCGATCCTTGGTGTTCTGGCAGAAAATGGCGGCCCAATACTTGAATCCTCTCAATTTCCTTTTTTACGTGTTGCCGTGCGGAATCATTAGATACAGGCTTAGTATCCGATGCATCGGTTTGCTCTTGCTCCATTTGATCAGCCGAAGTAGCAAAGGCTGATGTACACGTAAGTAACGTAGAGAGCCAAAGCGTCCTTGCCATGGCTTTTCTGGTTGGAAAGTTATATCTCATAGCATTAACAACCTAGTGGACAAGGATCGACATCATCAAGAACTTCATCACCGTCGGCGTCGTCATCCAACTGGATATCGGTTTGCGCTTGCTGTTCTGCAGTAGCATTTACTGCAAAGAAGTTCGCGCGGCCATCAAAATCAGTATCCACACTGGCAATAATTGAACGCGTAAAATCATCCTGCACGCTCTGCAATTCAGAAATGAAGATAGATAGAAGTAAACGATCGGTAGTGGATAGCTCGAGCTCTCCCAAAACACTCTCGGCTTTACCATATTCGCGATTAGTACTCAGGCGCTCTACTATACTTTCTGCTAAATCCGCCTGTTCGGGAGCTGGCAGTGCTTTCGTTAGTACTAAAACCGAGGCGAGGATGTTTTCAATACCTTGCATCGTTGTAGTTACCCACTCTTGGTACACTGGTTCGTTATAGCCATGGCCGCGCAATTCAGAAAGATAGCTTGCCGCTTTTGCGTTTCCATCAGTGGTGTAAGTTAAGCCATCAAGCTTATTTAACGCCGTTAATGAAAACTCAATCGCTGCTAATTTATCTTCTTCCAGCGCATCATTTAAATACGAGTCCACTTCCACTAACCCCTGCGAAACCAGGTCACTTGCGGGATAATAATCACGACCTTTAGCCGCTAACGTAGCTAAATTTAACGTAGCGTTAATGCGATCATCTGAATCAAGTTCAGATAACAAGTTCTCTGCGGCAACAAGTAAATCCGATGCATGCTGTTGCGCTGCGGAATCAGTGTCACTGATAAACAAGAACCAATTTATTGCATCGTAATGCGCGGTTAAATTCTCTTCGAATTTACCGCTACTAATAAATGTATTCTCACAATATTGAGCATCAAGAAATGCGTTATCACGGCCTTGTTGTGTAATCCGTTGCCGTATTAATTGGTTACAGCCTCGAGACCCAGTTGAATAGAGCGTTGAGTTCCGGTTTTCGGTATAGAACGCATCGGTTGCCAATACCGCCGCCGCAGCATCTAACATGGCTTCCGCGAAACTATGCTCATTCAGGGCCCAAAGCCATTCAGAAGCCTCACTTAAACCTGCGAACAGTGCGCGAGGGCTATCTGCATGTGCAGCTTCCAGCATCGCAAGAGCATCGTTTAGACTGCCGCCGGTAAGCAACTCCGAAGTAGGCTTCGCGTTATCAATCGCAGCTACAGCACGGCTATAAAACGTATCGCTATCCGGGATGTAACTAAACGGTATGTTTGTCTCAGCGTTCGGATAAAGAATCTCGAATAACGCCGAAGCTCCCACTAACGGAAATAAGTATTCTTGGCGTGTTACCGCGGCATAGGGTTGTGCCGGAGTGCTGTAGCGCTCATCGTAGTTAACATCACCGTAATACGAGAGAGTAAATGCAACCCATTCCCGCGCTTTCTCTGGCTCGTTCAATATCATGAAATATTCAGCAGATTGAATAGTATAAAGCGGAGCTAAACGAAAGTTCCTCTGCCCTGCATTTTCACCGTTGCTTACTATTTGGTAGCCTGTTCTTGCAGCAACATCCGCAAATCGTTCCGCAGCCGTAATTGCTTCTAAACGATCCGCTTCCAACCCGCTTTCCTGATACCGCGATATGGCGGCATTCACTTGATTTCGAAACGCGGTTGATAAACGCCCATAAGGTGTGCCATACAAACCGCAGCAAAGCTCATCCACAAACACCTGCATCTGTTCAGCAATGCGTTCAGCGTTTACAAAATCGCCCGCAGCAGCTGCATCGTTTAACAATGTTAGGAAAAAGCTACTATCCGATGATGTTAGGTTCTCAATGTTATTCTCAACTACAAACTGGGTATAACTTTGCAGTGCTTCGTAACGAAGTTCTTGAGCCCAATCGTGTTCGCCAAGCTCATCAAGTACGGCTGCTACACGCCGTTTCGCTTGAGCTGTAGGCTCTAAACCAACAATGTATGAACTTAGAATGCGCTCAACTTCATTCGGCAAGTTCGCTTGCACATATCCAATGGCTAAATTGGTATAGGCTTGCTGCGTTTCGGCGTCATCGGTTATCGCCGCAAGACGCAACTCTGCTTGTAATAGGTGGGAGTGATTCGAATGATAATAGTAAGCCGCTTTCTCTGTATTCGTAGTGTAAGCTGGTAATAGTGTCACTACTTCGCGAACAACGTCATTTACACCGTCGCTTAGCCCCACTTCAAATGTTGCATTTGGAAGCCTTAACTCATCCTGAATATAAGAAAACTCACCTGTTTCCTCGTTTAAATTAAAATCGCCACGCTCTGGCGCAGCCAATAATTCAAACTGCACACTGTCGCCATCAGGGTCTTCAGCCATCAGTTGGCCAGAAACTTCGCGGTCAGAAACCACTGCAATTTCTGTATTTAATAATTTTGGCGGCTGATTTACATATTCAATGTTCCATTCAATTTTGTAAATTGCCTCTGCACCCTCTACTTCAGCACGATCAGTTCCATGATAAGCCGCTTCGGGCGTATAGCGCATTTCGTTGCTACGTAAGGTTAGCGTGCCATGGCGAGGTGTTTGCGTGGCAATAGGTGTATTACCCAGATCGGCACTATAAGCCCACGCTTCTCCCTGCTGAATTTCTACAGCTAACTCAATAATTTCTTTTTCATTATCGCTCGAACCGCAACCAGCCAAGGCAAAAGCTACGATACTCGCAAATACGACATACCGGGTTAACCGTTTTTTTGTGTTTAGCGTTTGTTGCATTTTCAATCCCTCCCAAGTTGGCCGGATCTTAATGCGAATCATTCCTATTTGCAAATGAATTGGGGATTAATATGTTAAACACACGAATATCCGCGCTTCGGCATCTGTTTATGTGGTAATTTCGTTATGTTAAATAAGTAAGATTTGTAGATAACTGATAGCGATAAAACGGTACTACGAAAGCAACGTAAGTTTTGTAGGGAGTATTCATGAGCCAAGCGTACTATCCGGTGCGTAATCGCAGGCCGCAACGCGAGCGTAATCTAAAAGCAGAGGATTTGAGCTACTTTGAACAGGCGTTCACGTGCTTAAAAGAAATGCCCGAACGGGTGGCAGTATTGCGTGCGAACCTTGCCTATTATCAGCAAAAGAAACATTTGCCAAAGGCTGCTAAAGCAGCCATCACACGATTTGAATACTTGCTTGCCGTTACTGAAGACCCCGAGGAAATGGAGCGTCGGGTAATGGAAGATAGTTACGAAGGACGAAAATTTCGGCAGATGCCGTTACTCCTGAAAGGGGTGTGTAGGCAAGAGCGTTTCTAAGAAGGTTTTAGTGTCATGCTTATCTGGCACGCACACGCCGAATAGCTCGACATTTAGCTACCTTATGGTTTCTTCTTAATCGCCTTGCGAATCAAACTACGGGTAGGCTTCTTACTCGGTTTGGAATCGCGCGCATTAGGTTTACCATTTGCAGTTCTCGACTTATTCTCACTTTTGCTGCGCCCGCCCCATGGATCTGGCTTTTCACTGTGATGATTCGCAGTCGAATTCGTTCCACCTCTTTTTTTACCCGAATTCGTTTTCTGTTTATGCGCCGGCTTCTTTTTCTTATGCCCAGGAGGCGCTTCTGATGATGAATGCGCCACTGATTTTAATAAGGTATCCAATTCTTGCTCAGTGAGATCTCGCCACTCACCTATACCTAAACCCTTGAGTTCAATATTCATAATACGAATACGTTCGAGCTTTTTTACGTCATAATCAAAAAACTCACACATGCGCCGAATTTGCCGATTTAATCCTTGCACAAGCGTGATTTTAAATACGAAGCGGGAAACCTTACTTACCTTGCATTTTTTTGTTACTTCACCAAGAATCGGCACACCTCGGCTCATACCTTGGATAAAATCATCTGTAATTGGTTTATTCACGGTCACCACATATTCTTTCTCGTGGTTATTGCCGGCACGCAAAATTTTATTGACCAAATCGCCATTACTAGTAAGAAAAATTAATCCTTGAGAATCTTTATCGAGTCGACCAATAGGAAAAATACGTTTTTCATGGTTTACGAAATCCGCCATATTTGCTTTTTCAGCTGAATCCGTAGTGCTCACAATACCAACGGGTTTATTCAGGGCAATAAATACAAAACCCTCTTTATTTTGTGATTCAATGAGTTGACCATTCACCTTTACTTCATCATCTGGCCCCACCTTTTCGCCCATTAACGCCCGGCGTCCATTAATAAAAACGTTGCCTTGCTCAATGAAGCGATCAGCTTCTCTGCGCGAGCAAATTCCGCTTTCACTAATATACTTATTCAAACGTGTTTCTGAAGTGTTCGGCATGAGTAGTTAACTTATATTAAGGTGAATCGATTTATTCATTCATGTATTGTCTAGCAACAACTTTCGCATAACATTCAAGTTTCTAGGTGAAATTCCGATAAAATAAGCGAGAGAAACCGTAGCCCGTGCCACTAATTATAGAGTAAATCATTCCTGCACAAAACAGGATACCGAACGACACCCAAAACATTGCCCAAGATACCACAATCAGGAGCCACATCGTTGCACTTACCCACGCTGATAGGAATTATTCTGTTACTCAACCTTATCTTGGGTGGCTTGTTGATGGTTATATATCAACTTCGGTTAAAGCAACGTTGCTTTTTGTATTGGGCGATTTCCTGCTGGATATTTGTAGCAGGTGGCCTAGTGGCCGCGGCCCGAAGCTATGTTGATATGCCGTGGCTCACACATTGGTTTGCCTCGCTTTTGCTTATCGCAGCACCATTATTGGCGGTAAAAGGCATTCAACATTTCCGTGCCCCGCGAAGCACCCAGGGTTGGCGGTCGCAAATTGTTTTAATGCTCGTAATCGCGTTAGGTTTAGCAGCTCTTTATCCCGTTTACACCTGGATTTCACCCATCACATCGATCTTAATCGCCGGCTTATTCATTTGGGCCCTTTATCTCCTGCTCAACATAAAATCATCGATGCAATTACCACAACAACTGCTTTGCATGTTCTTCTCACTACATGTGGTTACCATGCTATTGCAAGCCGGCTCGATGTTGGTGAGTTTGGTGAATGTTTCTGAACCTACGAGCGCGATGCAGATAGATGCCGGTGTTATCGCAAGTGCTGTTGTAGAATCATCCTCTGCAACTATGAGCTCAATGCTTTATATTACGTTTATCAGCCATCTACTTCTCACTACCACTACCGCGCTTATGTTTCCCTTGTTGGTGTTTTCAAAAACTGAAGAGCAGCTGGTAGAGCTCGCAAACATCGATGACTTAACAAAACTATTTAACCGCAGAGCTTTTTTTAAAGATGCGGATAAACAATTTCATCAGGCACGCAAGAATAAATCAGCCATGTGCGTGCTCATGGTCGATTTAGATTACTTCAAAGATGTGAATGATACTTGGGGGCATGCTATAGGTGATGAGTGCCTACGCTGGGTAGCAAAAACCTTGAAACAAGAACTGCGCGATACCGATATTGTGGCACGAGTTGGCGGTGAAGAGTTTGCTATTTCTCTTCCGGGCGTTGATTTTGAACTGGCTCACCTACTCAGTAAAAGGCTTTGCAAGCGTATTGCGGAAGCCCCACTACAGCTCGAAGAGCACAGCATTCCCTTGTCTATCAGCATTGGCGGTGTTCTTTGTACATCGAAACACAAAGATTTCCATAGCTTGCTCAGTGATGCCGATAAAGCACTTTATCTGGCCAAAGAAAATGGCCGTAACCAAGCTGTTTTTGCTTAGTCACTCCGTGCGTCATAAAAAAAGGGAGCGCAATGCGCTCCCTTTTATTCTTAGATTTACCAACTTACTTATACATCAAACCGATCTGCATTCATTACTTTCGTCCAAGCTTTAACAAAGTCATTCACAAACTTCTCAGTTGCATCACTTTGTGCATAAACTTCAGCAAGCGCACGTAGCTGTGAATTAGAGCCGAACACTAAATCAACCCGTGTTCCTGTCCACTTCACTGCGCCGGTTTTGCGATCACGGCCTTCAAATTCTTCCGCTTCTTCAGAAGTCGGCTTCCATTCGATATCCATGTCGACTAAGTTCACGAAGAAATCGTTCGTTAGTGTACCTGGTCTATCGGTGAACACGCCGTGTTGCTTCTGTTCGAAGTTTGCATTTAGCGCACGCATACCACCTACTAACACGGTCATTTCTGGTGCCGTTAATGTAAGCAGCTGAGCACGGTCAATTAGCAACTCTTCGGTAGAAACCGTATAACGCGTTTTCAGGTAATTACGGAACCCATCCGCTACCGGCTCCAATACTTCAAACGATTCAGCATCCGTTTGCTCATCAGTTGCGTCTGTGCGCCCTGGCGTAAATGGAACCTCAATGCTGTGTCCCGCATCTTGTGCTGCTTTTTCAACCGCAGCTGAACCACCCAGCACAATTAAATCAGCTAAAGAGATACGCTTATTACCCGATTGGGCAGAATCAAAATCTTTTTTGATGCCTTCGTAAGTCGCTAACACTTTTTTCAGCTGTTCTGGTTGGTTTACTTCCCAAGCATTCTGCGGAGCTAAACGAATACGAGCACCGTTTGCACCACCGCGGTTATCAGAACCACGGAATGTAGCGGCAGAAGACCAAGCGGTATAAACCAATTCTGATACCGTTAAACCGGAACCCAAAATGGTTTTCTTCAATTCAGCGATATCGTTAGCATTTACTAACTCATGATCAACCGCTGGCACAGGATCCTGCCAAATTAAATCTTCAGCTGGAACTTCTGGGCCTAAGTAACGGGCTTTTGGTCCCATATCACGGTGCGTGAGTTTGAACCATGCACGCGCGAAAGCATCAGCAAACTCTTCCGGGTTTTTATGGAAGTGCTCTGAGATCTTCCGATATGCTGGGTCTTCTTTCATCGCGATATCAGCCGTTGACATCATCAATGGCATTTTTTTCTGCGCATTATCAGCAGCAGGTGCGTGGTCTTTCTCGGCTAAATTTTTCGCCGCCCATTGATTAGCACCAGCAGGGCTTTTCGTAAGCTCCCATTCATAACCGAACAACACATCAAAATAGCCGTTATCCCACTGAATTGGGTTTGCTGTCCAAGCGCCTTCTAAGCCGCTCGTAATAGTGTCCCCACCTTTACCGCTAGCGTAGCTGTTCTTCCAACCAAAGCCTTGTTGCTCAATTGGTGCCGCTTCTGGCTCTGGGCCAAGATGCGAATCTGGCGCTGCGCCGTGGGTTTTACCAAATGTATGGCCACCAGCAGTTAACGCTACCGTTTCGTAGTCGTCCATTGCCATACGCTTGAAGGTTTCACGAATATCACGGCCCGAGGCAATTGGGTCTGGGTTGCCATCTGGACCTTCAGGGTTCACATAAATTAAGCCCATTTGCACGGCCGCAAGTGGTGTTTCGAGCTCGCGATCACCCGAGTATCGACTATTTTTCTTGTCGCTTGTTGCTAGCCATTCATCCTCAGCGCCCCAGTAGATATCTTCTTCTGGTTCCCAGATATCTTCACGGCCGCCACCGAATCCGAAGGTTTTACCGCCCATCGATTCAATAGCAACATTCCCGGTAAGCACGAAAAGGTCAGCCCAAGAAATTTTGTTGCCATATTTTTGCTTAACTGGCCAAAGTAACCGGCGAGCTTTATCAAGGTTGCCGTTATCAGGCCAACTGTTTAGTGGCGCAAAACGTTGATTACCGGTGCCTGCACCACCACGGCCATCACCCATACGGTAAGTACCCGCAGCGTGCCAAGCCATACGAATCATAAATGGACCATAGTGGCCATAATCCGCCGGCCACCAATCCTTAGAATCTTTTAGTACTGCATCAATGTCTTTTTTCAGTTCATCAAGATTAATACTCTTAAAGGCTTCTGCGTAATTGAAGTCTTCGCCAAGTGGATTCGATTTCTTATCATTTTGATGCAGAATTCTCAGGTTGAGCTGCTCCGGCCACCAATCTAAATTTTTCTTGCCAATGCCTCCAATGCTGGTGTTGCCACCATGCATTACTGGGCACTTGCCACCCGTTGAGTTGTTGTTATCCATCGTTTTCTCCTCGTTAACCTAGTTTTCGGTAAAACTTGTGGTTTACCGCCATATTTTCAGTAATTGCTTAATTACTAACAACATAGGTACTTTTTGTCATTAACGAATATAGACCCCACTCTGAAGCATTGAAAGTTTGTTTTCTCGAATAGCTTAATAGATTTTTTGAATGAACGTTTTCAAGAGAAGTAAGAAAACCTATTAATATAAGTAGCTTACACTGAGAATTCTGGCATTATAGGAAAGCTTTCCACGAACGAATAAGAATAAAAATAAAATATCGGAGATCAAATGGAAGTTTACCGCCGCCACATGCGCCAACTAAACCGGCGCTTATTACTGATCACTGCGTTACTTTTGGTGGTTTGGTTTGAATTTAGTGTGTTCCAACTACGCCCTGAGTTCACTGGGATGCTCGCGTTCACTTTAGAACGAGTGATAAAAACACTCGCGTTTTGGGCTTGGCCAATGCTGTTCTTCATGTTCTTCCAGCCTATCGTAAACAAGTTCTTCTTTCTGAATTACGATGGCGAAGTAACCCCCACTACCTTTAAGTTTGAAACCCGTTTCTTTTTTGCAGTGTTCTTTTTATATGCTTCGATCGGTTTGTTTACTGTAGCGGCCGCTACTTCGGTACTTGGCATAGTGAATATGGGATGGGCCGCTTATACAGAATCATTGCAGTTTAGTTTTCACAATCACATACTCATTCAGCTCGTCCGTTCATTTACGTTACCCGCCGGCGTTATAGCGAGCGAGAACATCCAATCACCATTGTTCATGATAATAGGCACGTTGATTCTACTGCTCGGCTATGCGCTTTATAGCTTTGTTTTAATTACAAGCAAGGGGCGTCCGGATAAATTCATTAAGTACAATAAATCTCATCAACAATTTGAAGCCCATAATGCTTATTTTATGAGCGTGATTGCCTACTTGAACCGAACATTCAATATCCAGTTCGCCGCAACGTTGTTCGTTGTGATCTTTTTCGCGTTGTTGATCATTACTATTTTTGTACCTGCAATTAATACGGCGCAAATCGTACGTTTGTTTTGGGCTTTAGTAATTCATTCCGCGCTATTTTTAGTATTACGAGCTTGTTATCGTTTTCTAAAGTTCTGGTGGGATAAGATATTTGCGGTTCAAGATCATGAGTACACGAAACCAATGTTTTATGAGTCACGAGATCTTTGGCTAAACAATACCGCGGCACGTGATATTTGGGTTCCTCATTACGTTCCGCCTACTGCTGATTCCAGCCTAACTTCTACCTCGCGCGTTAGCAAAAGTTCTAGTTGGAAAATGCCTAAGTTGATTACAATCCCTTGGATAGTAATTATTGAAGTCATTCTGTTTTTTATCGTATTAGCTATTGTGGGTGGTTTTGCATTTGGCTACCACCCAGCATACATAGAAATGATTAAATCACTTAATGCAGTGGCTATGGTAAAAGCAATCTACCAAAATACTGGGTTCTTCTGGCATGCTATTTTTGCACTTTATGTGGCTTGGCGTTTGTTTCATCGGTTCGGCCGATTTAATCTAGGTTTCTTTGAAACTCTAGGGCGATTAGTCACGCGCTGGTCTGATTAATTTCTACCAGCTCATTATGCTAGAACAAGTTATGCTGGCAAATAGACACCCGTGCATAAACAAGGGGAATACCGATGCAGCTATTTATGGTTTATTTAGGTGGCACCGCGCCAAACGCAAACATAGAGTTGCATGATGTGCGCTTTGTGGTTGGCGAAACTATTGAAGATTGCTACCCCGCGTTACGCCAGCAATGGTTTGGTACCGTAAAAGGATTACACTTAGATAGCTACTTAGCTGTGCACCAT
Organism: Aliidiomarina shirensis; assembly: GCF_003987345.1. Lineage (GTDB taxonomy): Bacteria > Pseudomonadota > Gammaproteobacteria > Enterobacterales > Alteromonadaceae > Aliidiomarina > Aliidiomarina shirensis. The sequence goes on from NZ_PIPP01000005.1 coordinate 85,442, forward strand.
GTAGATGGTTATCAAATTGAATTAAGCGAGCAGCCGCAAACGCAATCTCAGAAGCTTTGGTTTGTGAATTTCGGTGGCTATTATCCTGGCAAAATTCCAGAATTTCATGATTTTACCCTTTGCGTTGCAGAAACAGCCGATGAAGCAAAGCGCATTGCGAAAGGCCGCCTACTCACGGATAGTGTTGAGCAACACAAAGACGATCTCTACAACGTTGATGATTGCCTTGCAGTTGATTTACTCGGTGGTTGGTATATTCATTTGAATCACGATGGCGGTATGCAAGCTCTGGAACCTGACTGGGCGGGTTATCACGTTATTGGTTAGGTGCTTTCCTGTTAGCAAAAATAAAGCCCCCTTGAACATGCCGCTAATTGCATGGATTCAAGGGGGCTTTTTGTTTTCTGAAGGGCCAGTTTACGCAAGGTATAGGCAGCGTTACACCTCAGGAACGCGAACCCAACCTTCCATTAATACGCGTGCGCTACGGCTCATAATGGCCTTGGTTACTTGCCACTCTCCATCCACTAACTTAGCTTCAGCGCCCACGCGCAACGTGCCCGATGGATGGCCGAACGTAACGGCAGTGCGATCACCGCCACCTGCAGCTAGGTTCACCAGTGTCCCGGGAACCGCCGCCGCTGTGCCGATAGCAACAGCCGCTGTGCCCATCATGGCGTGATGCAGCTTACCCATTGAAAGTGCGCGCACATTCAAATCGATATCACCGGCATTAATGCTTTTACCACTGGAAGAAACATAATTTGCCGGTGGTGACACAAAAGCTATCTTCGGCGTATGCTGGCGCGCTTCGGCTTCTTCTAGTGATTGAATCAAGCCCATGTGTTGAGCGCCATGAGCGCGCAGCTTCTCAAACATAGCCAGCGCTTCAGGGCTTTCGTTAATCGCACCCTGCAGTTCTGTGCCGGTGTATCCGATATCTGCCGCATTCACGAAAATCGTTGGAATACCGGCATTAATCATAGTGGCCTGAAAAGTACCCACGCCCGGAACATGCAATTCATCAACCACATTGCCGGTAGGGAACATTGAGCCTTCACCATCGGCTGGGTCCATAAACTCAATAGGTACTTCTGCGGATGGAAACGTTACCCCATCAAGCTCAAAATCACCGGTTTCTTGTACTTCGCCGTTGGTAATCGGCACATGTGCAATAATGGTTTTCTTGATGTTCGCCTGCCAAATGCGCACCACCGCAGTTCCATTCTCCGGAACACGGCTTGCATCAATAAGGCCGCTGGTTACCGCAAATGAGCCAACTGCAGAAGTAAGGTTGCCACAGTTACCGCTCCAATCAATAAAAGGCTTATCGATAGCTACTTGCCCGAACAGATAATCGACATCATGCTCGGCACTTTCACTTTTCGATAAAATAACCGTTTTACTGGTGCTCGACGTGGCGCCACCCATACCATCGGTATGCTTACCGTAAGGATCTGGGCTGCCAATTACCCGCAATAAAATTGCATCACGGGCAGGCCCGGGTTGCTGTGCTTCTACAGGTAAATCATCGAGGCGAAAGAATACGCCTTTACTAGTACCGCCACGCATATAGGTGGCGGCAATTTTCATTTGCGGTTTATGCATCGCTCGACTCCAAGAAATCTTGCGCGAAACGTTGCAATACACCGCCAGCTTCAAATATCGATACTTCTTCCATGGTATCTAAGCGACACTTCACAGGAACCTCGATTCGATCACCATTTTTTCGATGTATCACTAAGGTAAGGGCTGCACCCGCACTCGGTGTACCCTCAACATCGAAGGTTTCTGTACCATCAATTTCCAAGGTTTTACGTGTAGTTCCAGCTGCAAACTCAAGCGGCAACACACCCATACCAATCAAATTGGTTCGGTGAATACGCTCAAAACCTTCGGCAACAATGGCTTCAACACCGGCTAAACGAACGCCTTTAGCTGCCCAATCGCGCGAAGATCCTTGGCCGTAATCCGCACCCGCAATAATAATTAACGGTTGCTTGCGTTCCATGTAGGTTTCAATTGCATCCCACATGCGAACCACTTTCCCTTCCGGTTCAACGCGAGCCAGTGAACCTTGCTTCACTTCACCATCTACTATCGCCATTTCGTTGATAAGCTTCGGGTTCGCGAAGGTAGCGCGCTGTGCTGTTAAGTGATCACCACGGTGGGTAGCATAGGAGTTAAAATCTTCTTCTGGCACACCCATTTTCGCTAGGTATTCGCCAGCAGCGCTATCGGCCATGATCGCATTCGAAGGCGAAAGGTGATCGGTAGTAATATTATCGCCAAGCACCGCTAATGCACGCATTCCACGTAAACTTAAATCACCTGCCAGAGCCCCTTCCCAATATGGAGGGCGGCGGATATAAGTGCTTTCTGGGCGCCAATCATATAGTGGTTCGGTTTTCTCACCCATATCAACAGAGATATTGAACATAGGATCGTAAACTTTGCGATATTGCTCAGGCTTCACGCTCTCTTTCACAATGGCATCGATTTCTGCATCACTTGGCCAAATATCTTTCAAGGTTACAGGATTGCCATCGGCATCATAGCCGAGTGCATCTTTCTCAATATCAAAGCGAATCGTACCGGCAATAGCGTAAGCCACTACTAACGGCGGTGATGCCAAGAATGCTTGTTTCGCATAAGGATGAATACGGCCATCAAAGTTACGGTTACCTGAAAGTACTGCGGTAGCGTATAGATCGCGTTCAACAATTTCTTTCTGAATAACTGGATCGAGCGCGCCGCTCATGCCATTACACGTAGTACATGCAAAACCAACTACGCCAAAACCAAGGGTTTCTAACTCGGGTAGTAGTTTCGCTTCTTCCAAGTACATTTTTACGGTTTTTGAGCCCGGCGCCAGTGAGGTTTTCACCCATGGTTTACGGGTTAAACCGAGCTTATTCGCGTTTCGTGCAATTAAGCCGGCGGCAATCATGTTGCGTGGATTTGAAGTATTGGTACAGCTAGTAATCGCGGCAATAATGCACGCACCATCAGGCATTTTGCCTTCTTCATTTTCCACTACACCGGAAATACCGCGGGCAGCAAGTTCTGAAGCCGGCAATAATGCATGTGGGTTAGAAGGCCCTGCAAGGTTCCGGTTTACTGACGATAAATCAAACTTTAATACCCGCTCATATTCAGCGGTTTTTAAGCTATCAGCCCATAACCCAGTTTCTTTGGCGAACTTTTCTACCAATGTAACTTGGTCATCATCGCGGCCGGTTAGCGTTAAATAATCTGTAGTTTGCTTATCAATGTAGAACATTGCTGCCGTGGCACCGTATTCCGGTGTCATGTTTGAAATCGTTGCGCGATCACCTACGGTAAGCTTATCGGCGCCTTCACCGTAAAACTCTAAGTAAGCGCCCACTACCCGTTCTTTCCGCAAGAATTCAGTAATCGCGAGCACTAAATCGGTGCTGGTAATGCCTTCACGCAACTTACCCGTAAGCTCTACACCGATAATATCGGGTAAACGCATGTAAGAAGCACGGCCAAGCATCACGCTTTCGGCTTCTAAGCCACCGACACCCACTGAGATAACACCTAGGGCATCAACCATAGGCGTATGGCTATCAGTACCCACACAAGTATCAACGAAAGCTACACCGTTTTGCACCTGCACAACCGGAGACATTTTCTCAAGGTTGATTTGGTGCATGATGCCGTTACCTGGCGGAATCACATCTACGTTTTTAAACGCGGTTTTTGTCCAGTTAATAAAGTGGAAGCGATCATCGTTTCGGCGATCTTCAATGGCGCGGTTCTTTTCAAAGGCATCGGTATCAAAGCCCGCATGCTCTACTGCCAACGAGTGATCTACAATCAGCTGGGTTGGTACAACCGGATTTACTTTGGCGGGATCGCCACCCTTTTGGGCAATTGCATCACGCAAGCCTGCTAAATCAACTAAAGCCGTTTGCCCTAGGATATCGTGGCAAACTACGCGCGCTGGATACCAAGGGAAATCAAGATCGCGCTTACGTTCGATAATTTGCTTCAGCGCCGGCGTTAATTGCTCAGGCGGGCAACGGCGCACTAAGTTTTCAGCCAATACACGTGAAGTGTAAGGCAATTTTTCGTAGGCACCTGGCTGAATAGCTTCTACCGCAGCGCGGGTATCGAAGTATTCTAAGTTTGTGCCAGCTAGTGTTTTGCGATATTCAGTATTCATAATCAACCACAACTTATGTTGTTAGAGAGTTGGAAGGCAGAAAGAAACAGGGAGAAACCGAAGCTTCTCCCTGCTGTGCCAATTAACGTTCGTTGATTGCCGGAACTTTCCGTGGCTCAGGGCCGGTGTAATCAGCGCTTGGGCGAATAATACGGTTATTCGCGCGTTGTTCTTTCACGTGGGCTGTCCAGCCAGTTACCCGCGACATTACAAAAATCGGGGTGAACAACTTAGTAGGAATACCCATGAAGTGATACGCCGAAGCGTGGAAGAAATCAGCATTCGGGAATAATTTCTTCTCGCGCCACATTACTTCTTCACAACGCACTGATACGCCATATAAACGGGTATCGCCGAATTCATCAGCCAGCTTTTTCGACCAAGCTTTAATTACATCGTTACGCGGATCAAACTCGCTATAAACGGCGTGGCCAAAGCCCATAATCTTCTCTTTGCGTTCGAGCATGCCCATCAGCGTTTTCTCTGCATCATCGGCATCTTTCATATCTTCAATCAATTCCATAGCGGCTTCGTTGGCACCACCATGCAATGGACCGCGTAATGAACCAATAGCGCCGGTAACACAAGAATGGATATCGGAAAGTGTAGAAGCACATACCCGAGCCGTGAAGGTTGAAGCATTGAACTCATGCTCAGCATATAGAATTAATGAGGTGTTCATCACCGCGGCATGCAGTTCTGAAGGTGATTCGCCGTGCAATAAACGCAAGAAATGTGCGCCAATTGAATCTTCATTGGTTTCAGTTTCAATACGCACACCATCGTGGCTGAAACGATACCAATACAAAAGAATGCTTGGGAACGTTGCAAGCATGCGCTCAATGGCTTTATCAGCACCACTGAAATCAGTTTCTGGCTCAATATTGCCTAAGAACGAACAGCCTGTGCGCAACACATCCATCGGGTGTGCATCTGCAGGGATGCGCTCTAATACATCTTTCAATGAAGAAGGAAGGCCACGTTGTGATTTCAAACGCGCTTTATATTCAGCTAATTGGCTTTCATTCGGTAATTCACTGTGCGCTAGCAAATAGGCTACTTCTTCAAAGCTCACTTTCTCTGCTAACTCAGAAATATCATAGCCACAGTAGGTTAAACCAGAACCGGTTTTACCTACCGTACAAAGCGCGGTTTCGCCCGCTACTTGGCCGCGTAACCCGGCTCCGCCTAATTTTTTCTCTGACATTATTCAATCCTCTTCGGTAAATTCATCAATTCTTTTCGTTTTCATTCGCGCTTGAACTTGTGGCGCGCCAAATTACTTCTTAAATAAGCTATCTAATTTTTCTTCAAATGAGTGGTAGTTTAAGAAATCATACAGTTCAGCACGCGTTTGCATGCTCTCTACCACATCTTTTTGATCGCCTTTCGCGAGAATATTTTCATAAACATTCAAGGCTGCTTTGTTCATCGCCCGGAATGCGCTTAATGGATATAATACCATTTCCACACCAACCCCGGCTAACTCATCTTTGTTGAACAAAGGCGTTGCGCCGAATTCAGTGATGTTCGCTAACACCGGAACATTCAATGCATTGGTGAAAGCCTGATACTGCTCGAGAGTGTGCACAGCTTCAGCGAAAATAGCGTCCGCACCGGCTTCAACACATGCCTGAGCACGCGCAATCGCGGCCTCTAAACCTTCTTGCTGCAATGCGTCAGTGCGCGCCATGATTAAAAACTGATCATCGGTACGGGCATCTACAGCAGCTTTCACCCGATCAACCATTTCACCTTGGGTAACAATTTCTTTATTCGGGCGGTGGCCACAACGTTTCTGTGCAACCTGATCTTCAATATGGAAACCAGCCGCGCCGGCACGTGTCATTTCTTTCACAGTACGCGAAATATTAAACGCGCCACCCCAACCAGTGTCCGCATCTACTAATAACGGTACATCGGTAGCGCCGGTAATACGGCGAATATCTTCACAAACATCATTTAACGATGTCATGCCCAAATCGGGCAAACCAAACGAGGCATTCGCAACGCCAGCACCTGATAAATAGAGCGCTTTGTGGCCCACACGTTCGGCCATCATTGCCGTGTAGGCATTAATAGTGCCCACTATTTGTAAAGGCTGTTCTTGTGCTATCGCTTGGCGTAGCTTTGCGCCCGCACTAGTTACTGATGTCATGTTCATTCCTCATTTGTAGAAGTTTAATTTCAATATTTTTGCGTGAAGCGCCGATGTGGCGGCGCATCAATAAATCGGCTAACTCACCATCGCGATTAGCAATGGCAGTAATAATTGCTTTGTGCTCATCAAAAGCTCTCGAAACCCGCGGGCCATTCATCCCCAACTGAACACGATACATGCGAACTAAAAAGTATAGCTCGTCACAGAGAATGTTGATGAGATATGCGTTTTTACTACCTAAAATAATTCGATAGTGAAAATCTAAATCGCCTTCCTCTTGGTAATAGCTCTCGCCTTCCCGAACGCGTTGGCTATTGAGGTGCTGATCCAGCAGTGCACTGAGTTCATCAATTTCATGTTCCGGCATATTCTCAGCCGCCAACCGGCATGCTAATCCTTCAAGTTCTTCACGTAATTGATATAACGAAAGTAGCCCTTCCGGAGAAAGCTTAACCACTCGAGCACCCGCGTTAGGCGTTCGTTCAATTAGATGGCAACGTTCCAGCCGCGCCAAAGCCTCGCGCAATGGTGCACGGCTCACGTTGAATCGACGCGCTAACTCTGGCTCACTAATTTTACTACCCGGTGGAATATCACCCTCAACAATCGCTCGCTGTATCTCAAGCAACACACGATCGGACGAAGTAATTGGCGAACGCCACACTGGACTTTGAATAGGCATAGATTGTCGACATAATTAAACGGAATGAAGATTATAGTGTGTGGTTAACTATCATTCAAGTTAGATTGTCGACAATTCTAGCGATCTACGTAACGAGATGGTGGTTGTGGCGGACGCCGTACTGGTAGGTTATTACCACCGAAGTGATAACGCAGATATATCAAGCCTTGGTCCGGAACAAAGGTATCCGAACGAATTAAACTCGTGCTAAAACCTACGTACCAATGATGATTTATTTGATATTCGATAACAGCCGATAAACTGTGGCTCTTGCCGCCACCAGTTCCTTCCAAGAATATAGGATCTATTCCCGTTTCGCCGGAAATATCTAACGCACGTTGCTGTATATCAGGACGCGTAGGAAAAAACTCACTGGCAGCAAGTGTGGAATCAGAGTAGCCAATAGAACCTCTTAGCAAATAAGACCACCGAGAAAAGCGGCCAAATATAGTAACAGGCAAACTAACTGATTGATAAAATTCGGGGCTGTAATAGTTGCCTTGGCCAAAGGTGCTTTGGCTTAGATCTTTGTCAAAACCCCAAAATAACGTATTCAACCCAACGGTAACCGCAAAAGGTTCACTATCGTAGGCACGCATATAACCGCCTTGATAGGCGTACCAACGGTGATTCGATGCCACATGATCACCGGTATAATATTCTGCCCCTAGGCTACCCCACCAACCAAAGCGCTCGCCCTGATCCCAGCTTGCGCTTACGCCCAAACCATTTCTTGTAACCGCACCCCAACTGTAGTCAGAAAACGGATCTTTTTGGCCAGCAAAACTCAACATGGTTGATGATAAAATGCGGCGCTCGGCATTCCACCGTAGCCCGAACTGTCCTGCTGTAGTGCGTAAACCGATACCCCCAACCCAAGTACTGCGATTAAAACCGATTGGGCTACGGCCTATATCCGCCCACCAGTCCTCGAACTCAACACCGACACCAAGTGCTACACCGAAATCTTTGCTTACCGGCTGAACTCCGGTAGGGCAATCTGCTTCACATACCAATCCAGTGCCAAAACGATTTCGCCAAAAATTATCATCTAAATCTGCGGCGCCTGCATCTACCCAAGTCGGGTCAACGCGAACAAACCAGTGGCCCGCCCGCTCGCTAAAAGGAACACGTAAATCAATTAATAGCGTATCCGACTGCAACTCGCTAATGCCCGGTGTACCACCCTTAGCACTCCGATCAAACGCCAGGTAGAGAACCGCCTCAGAGTTTTCAGCCATACGCTGAGCACGGCTCTGCAAACCCGCTACACGCCAATCGTCAGTTGCCGCAGCGCGCCAAAGCTCGCGGTCATCGGCTACGCCTCCTCGTTGCAAGCGAATGGCCTGCAATGACCAGGTATAAGCTTGGTCGGTAGCACCCACAGCTTCAGCAAAACGAGCGCCTTCGGCATATGCTGCCGCTGTATCAGGTTCACTGGTATCAAGCTCTGAAAGTCGAGCCGATATCTGTTCCAATAGGTGTTGATCATCACGCGTTGCACTATCCGCCATTGTCGATACGATCGTCACCACTTGACCAACTTCAACTTCAGAGAAGAGCCCCGGATCGCGCTCAAAGCCTCGTCGCCAGTCCTCGTTAAAACGTGCAACACGCTGATTCAGCTCTAAGCGAGTTTGCATGTCTAAGGTATTCTCTGTTTGCTCGTCAGCAGGAATTTCTGCCAACGCTTGCAGAGCCTCCTCTTCTCGATCATTCCGAGCCAGAAATAGGGCATACGCAAAGTAACTATCGGCACTCGCGTTCATTTGTAGTAACTTCGCAAACCGCTCTTCGGCAAGCTGAATCCGTCCTGCTTGCTCATCTAAAGCCACCAAACGGGCAACAAGCCATGGATCTGTTGGATTTAAATTATGTGCTTGCTCTAATTCCTGATATTCAAGCGCTAAATCGCCTTCAGCTACTGCCTGATCAGCGGCTATAACTCTTTGATTTGCTTGCCAGCGCTGGTACTCCGGCGCGATTTCCAACGCTTGCGCATCCGATAAGCTTAAAAAGAAGTCCGTCATTGCCTGCGGGTCGTCGGCGTCGCGATACGTGGCAAACAAAGCCCACGCTGCGGGCGTACTATCTGGATTTTCAGCTACCAATTGCGCATATAATTCCTGAGCGCGCTGTTCGTTACCCAAGACACTTGCATAGCGAGCTTCTCGCAACAACATTACGTCCGGTTGAAACTCCGCTTCAGGATTGGCACGTAAGCTCCGTAACAGGGCACCTAATTTTGCCTGTTCACCGGCCAGCATAGCTTCATCAAAGAGATCGACATCGCGCCAAAATGTTGCCACTTGTTCCAGCTCTAACCACACCGTAGTGTCGGGTGCCGCCGCTGCGGCCAAGCGAAACCAACGTATTGCCTCGCGTTGACGACCCTGGCGCATAGTTGCATATCCCAAACCGCCTAATAGCTCAGGATCATCTCTGCGAGTAGCTAACGCTTCTCGCAACCAGGCCTCTGCCGCTTCCGGATTTTCATTTTCAAGCTCTTGCAAGCCGCGCAGTTGCTTCCGGTAATCGGGGTCATCAAGCAGTGCTTGTTGTGCCTCATACTCAGCACCTAATCGCTCATACACTTCTCGAACTTGGTTACTATCTGGGTACTCGGCTAAAAATTCGCGTAATAAATCAAGATCACCACGTTCGGGCTGCAACGAGTTTGCGGCTCGTGCCCATAGCGCCAAACTTTCAATTCCTACTACCGAATCACGACCTAACGCTTGTACTCGACGTAAATCTTCAGGCGTTATTTCTCCTAAAACTAAGCGTGTACGGATAACTGCGAGTTCAATACGCCGCTGGTTTGGATAACGTTGCTGTAAGTTGGTAAGGCCAGCCAATGCCGCTTCAGCTTCGCCTGCTTGCGTACGTATTTGCCAATACTCTACAGCTAAATCTGCTTGAATAGGTGGCTCTGGAAATGCTCTATCAAGCGCACTTACGGCCTCCTCATAGCGCCCCGCAAGCGATAAAATACGCGCATCACCAAGTGCCGATTGTTGTTCTTGAGAAAGGCCCACGGTTTGTTGCAAGCGAATAGTTGATGGATGCTGTGGCGCAACTTGCTCAAGTGTTGCGAGTATCTCCCGTGCTCTTTGTTGATTATTCTCTTGCAATGCAAGAGAAGCCTGCGCTTCAAGCAATACCGGGCTTTGAGGATTAACGCGCAACATTTGTTCAACTACGCCAGCAACACGATCTGGCCGGCCACGTTGGTACCATAACGAAATACGCTCTTCGAGTAAGCGTACCGATTGCTCATCAGCCGTATTCTCTTGGCTATGCGCCAACGGTGATAACATCATGAACCAAACGAGGCATGATATTTTCGTGACTACAGAAACAACCTTAACAACCATTCATCGCTCCAGCGTTGAACTGCAAACTGCCTGTTGCCGAAAATTGAAAACAATCTAAAGTTGCTAACCCGAACATAAGCAGCATGTGATCATAGTAGTTTCGTTTGTACGTGGTATGTTCTTGCGCCACGATTCTATCTTTTTGCGCTTGTAGCAATTCGCTCTCGCCAAGTGCCTCTAGATAAGGTAGTAATACTGCCGAAAAACCAATAGGACCGCGCTCTTGCTGTTGTAGCTCTGCAGTATCGTTCGCCGACCATAAAACAGCTCTGGGTGGGTAGCCTTTAACTGCAATACTGTTGCGCATGCCTACATAATCATGCAGCAGAGCATTCTCGGGGGAACGCTGCGCTTCCTGCGCTAGCCACAGGTATGTGCGAATAGCATCATAACTACCTTCACGCACATTTACGTTTTGATGAATAGCTACTTGCTCTGGCGATCTAGGCTCTAGCGCTAAATTTATCGCCAGCCAATCAGGTATAAAGCCTTCTTTCCCCATTTCGTAGGCACGAAAATTCTTTAAAATTCTCGTGCTCGTAGCAAACAGTTCGCGCCATCTGGAATCACTCGTGTGATTTGCTAATCCAATGAATAAACTCAAACTAAAGTAACTCGGATTAACGATTAAATATTCGTCATCGGTTCCAGTGAAACCATAAGGCGCCGGAAGCAGCGCCAAACCGTGGTCTGATTGATATGTACCTTCCTCAATGATTCGCGCTGCCAAACGCCGCCCCAAGGCAGTGTATCTTGGTGTCTGCCAACGTTCGCCAGCTTCTAGCAATGCATACGCCATCCATATATCAGCATCCGTTGCCGAGTTACTGTCGAGAACCTCCCAACTATCTTCGTCGGTTCGCCCCCATAACCACGCCGGAAGTTGATCCGCTAAACTACCATCAGCAAGGTTATTCTCAGCCCAGTGCAGCAACTTCGCAAAAGTTTCTTGGTCGTCAGCCAACAGGGCGAAAAACATGCCATATGCTTGCCCCTCAGAGGTTGAAATACTTCGCTCAGAATCGAGATCAATCACGCGCCCTTGCGCATCAATAAAGTAATAAGTGAAATTTTTCCAGTGCCAGGAAAACGTGAGTGCATCCGGTTTACGGGCTGCTGCCGATGGTGGCTCAGCGCAACCCACCAGAGCGAATACCCACATAATACCTATCAATATATGCGCAACTCTTTTAAACATAATGTTAACTGCCTTGCCGACGACGGCGAGCTAACCCAGATAGGAACCAATACATCACCATCACTAAGGTTACGAGCGCAATCAAGGTGAAAACGGCGACTAAAACCGGATACCGCGAAAGGTGGTAACTCAAGCGATTCCAAAGGCTTAGCTCTCCCACATAGTAGGATTCGTAAGTAGCTAAATGGCGAGTATTTCCCGGAGTGAGCACGCTCATGAACCCCGTTACTGCAGTATTTCGCTCATTCGAGCGCATTAATGCATCAATTTGCGGCAAGAAACCATTTTGATTGGCCGTTAACGCAACCACCGTTCTACCCCGCGTTAACGTTGATTCAAAGCTCACAATCGCCGCACTAGGCCCGCTAATTTGAGTACTTCCATCAGGGCTGTAGAGCAACTGCTGTTGGCCCGCTAAACCATGGGCTTGTAGTTGTTTATCTAACGAGCTACGGCCAAAGCGCTGCAACCACTCACGTAAAACATCGCCGCCAACAATAAGAATATCTTTATCCGCCCCTTCCGGCACATCAGCAACTTGCGCTACATTCACCAATACCGCAGGATATCCTGAAGCAGCACCCATAACGGAAAACGCCGTTAAAACCGAATTAATCTCCTCATTCGTAGGGTTTTCCTGCACGACAAGAAGCGTTTGCGATAAATCGTCATAACGGGTGAATGGGTAGCCTGTTTTTACAAACAAATGTAAATTCGGCATTTCGGTATAGTGCGAATAGCCTCGTAAATCTATTGTGGAATCGCCATCAATTGAACCTAAGGTATTTCCAAGCGGCTGCACCCGACATTCTTCAGAAAGCGCGCTGAAGCTGAACTCAAATTCCAACCGATTTAAAGCGCCCAGTTTGAACGCAGGTATTTGTAACGCACTTTGCGCAAACGGATTTTCACCTAAAAGTGGAACCCGAATCCTATCTGATGCACCCTCCATGCCACTTTCATTTAGGGTAAATCCTTTGATGAATTCACCATTTACGAATACTCGCAACCGGCTCTCATCACGTTGCACCGGTGGCGTATACCGAAACTTCAAATCCACTGGAATTCCTTGGCGCTGCCACGTAAATAGATCAGGCGGTAAACGCATGTTTAAAGCCACAGGCGCGTTTTGGTAACCCGTGCGTTGTAATTCACTTGGGAAATCCACTAGCTCGCTAAATCGAATAGGCTCTTCGGTGTTGATCCAACGAGGCGCAGAATAGGCAGGCCGGGGCTCAATATCTAACGAATGCACGTCAAACGTAGGGCCGCTTAAGCCGATCGGTCTTGCCGTTAGCCCTTGTACCGCCGTTACCAAACCTTCAACGGTAGGTGCTTGTACAACCAAAAGTTTATATGCCCTATGTACCGGGTTTGTCACTACACGAACCTGCGGCTGATTTACATTTTCCAAATCACTCAGTAACCAAGGGCGCGAGTTATTGGTGATAAAAATGATGCCGTGCTGCTCGGGCCATTCGAAGTTGTGCTCAAAGGAAAACTCGTTTTCTTCAAAGTAGTTAATAACCAACGGCTCTTGATCATAACGAAAAAGTTTAGTTTCAACGCCACGCCAATCTGCCTCGGAACCAAAATAAGAGGCCAAGATAGCTGCAGCTTGAACATACTCATTCGATATTTCATCAGGTAACATAAACGCAAGATTCAAACGTTGAAATTCGCGCGCATCGAAAAACGGTTCCGGAAACCAAGCAAGATCATTGGCTACCACTAGTTGATTCCGCGTTATTTCCAGTGTGCTATCACCAAAAAATTCAAGCCACGCCGCAGGTGAGAATACTGAGCACTCCATCCCTTGAGCTTCAGCAATTAACTCAAACTCTAACTCGTTGTAGTTCGCCATAAGCTCCGGGCTTAAGCGGATTTGATGTTGATGTTGCTGATCAGCTTCATTGCGCCGAAGCGGTATTGCGCGAACCACTTCACCATTCAACGTGATGCGTAATTGTGATACTTCAGCGGCCAAAACTGGCGAATAACTGAAGGTAAAGTTCACGTTCGCTTCCGTTACAATTTGATCTAAGCGTGCTCCGAACCCCAAGGTCATTCGGTTGGCCACACCGTCAATTTTTAAATCACGATCGCCAGCCAGATCTCGAAACGTCCATTTATAAGTATGCTCCGGCAACGAAAAGTTTTCCGCCAATCGCTCTTTCACTCGGCTTAACTCATCAGAATCTTCACGGCTTTCGGTTTGCGCAGCACTCGGCCACGCTACCAATGAAAGCAGTATAAAAAGTGCGCCAGCGCTTGATTTGAAATTAACCATTATGTTCTTCCTTATGCACAGGCATCGTTGGCAAAATTGACCGTATAAATCGCCAGCCACCTTCAAAAAACTCAAATACAGGCAACAAAATAGGTGCAAACTGCATTGCCATCCGTTTGTAACCTCGAATACCAATCGCAATCACTTCTTGGAAGCTGCTGAGTGGACGCTCCGCGACATCAACCGGACGCCAACCCACCCATGCATCGGCTCGAGAAAATGTAGCGCGTAGAAGTGCTTGGTCGGTTTCAATATTCGCCGGTATGAATCTCAACCCAAGCAGTTCACCTCGGCGGCTTACAACCGAACATTCAAATGATCGCTCCGACCCACCATCAAACATAAACACTCGGATAATATCACCACGTTCAATCTGGCAGTCATGAGGAATCCGTAATCCAGCCCCCTGATCGGAATAATCAACCAACTCAGCAGAAAAAACGTGTTCTGAAGCCGTTATAAAGGTTACCGGCCGGTTAACTGCAATTCGGTGAGCCGCGCGAACCTGTTTGGCTTCTTCCGCTACTGCAACCGCACCACCAAGAATAATTAAGTTATAAGTAACCCATATCAGATTCAACGCAACTGTGAGGTATTCATCGGTAGGCCCGGTGAATAAACGCCAAATACCAAAACTAAAGCCAATGACGCAAAGCAATACGAGTATCAAGTATGGTTTACTTACTTCCCAATCATAATGCGTTTTTTCGTTTAAACCGCCCTTTGCCGTCACATTAAATTTACCTAACTTCGGAAAGAATAAAGCAACGGTCGTTGGCCTTAAAATATACCAAGCCAATACGGTTTCGTACATTTCAGCCCAAAACGAATGACGATACTGCCCCTGAGTTCGTGAATTCGTTAAGTACGAGTGCACAATGTGAGGTAGCGCATACAACGCAATCATAATCGCCGGTGCGAACACGATGTAGCTGTGCAGGAGCAAAAACGCCAAGGGTGCCATCATAAAAATAATGCGCGGGATACCATTAAGAAAGTACAACATTGCGTTGGCGTAACAAATTCGCTGGCCTAAGTTCAACCCTTTTCCTCTAAGCGGATTATCTAACCGGAAAATTTGTGCCATGCCACGCGCCCAGCGAATACGCTGACCAATATGCGCAGAGAGGCTCTCCGTTGCCAACCCCGCAGCTTGAGGGATATTTAAATAAGCTGAGTTATATCCGAGACGGTGCATTTTTAACGCTGTGTGCGCATCTTCGGTAACCGTTTCTACCGCGATCCCACCCACTTCTTCTAATGGCCCGCGTTTGAGTACAGCGCAAGATCCACAGAAAAATGAGGCATTCCACATGTCGTTGCCGTCTTGAATCAAACCATAAAAAAGCTCACCTTCGTTGGGCTTACTGCGAAACATAGTTAAGTTTTTTTCAAACGGATCTGGCGAAAAGAAATGATGCGGTGTTTGCACTAGAGCTAGCTTTGGATCATGCAAAAACCAACCCATCGTTAACTGCAAAAAAGAGCGCGTAGGAATATGATCACAATCGAAAATAGTAATGTAATCACCCGATGTTTTTTTCAATGCGTGATTCAAATTTCCGGCTTTAGCGTGGGAGTTATCAACGCGCGTAATATATGGAACGCCAATTTTTTCCGCAAAGTCGGAAAATTCATCGCGTTTACCATCATCAAGCAAATAAACATTCAGTTTATCCTCCGGCCAATCCATTGCTAACGCAGCCAGAATTGTGGGGCGCACCACATGTAAAGGCTCATTGTAAGTAGGAATGAAAACATCAACCGATGGCCATGTAGAAATATCGTCAGGGAGTCTCGCAACCTTTCGTTCTAATGGCCAAATTGTTTGCACATACCCCAACACGAGAATTGTCCATGCGTAAATCTCAGCCGTTAGCAGCAACAAACTCAAGAATGTATCGGCTGGAACATCCCAATTAATGGTTTGTGTTACGCGCCAATATAGATATCGAGTACTCACCAGCACCGAAAGTACAACCATCAACAACAGTGCACCGCGTTTATTTACATCACGAACCCACAACGCAGTGCCCCAGAATAACAACAGCATTACAGCCTGTGAGCTCGAATCCATCGGCAAACTAATCGTGAAGGCTACAAGCACTGAGGCTGCTATCGTTAAAAGTATTCTAAACGTTGCCGTATTCAGCCATGCGTAGTGTGTAACTTCGCCAAATCCCATTATGGTTTTCAATGCTAAGCCCGAATACCGTGGCTGAATATGTTGGTTAAAAACAGCACGCACTTTTTTGTTTGTACCCTTAATCACTCGCAACGGAAACGTTAAAACGGTTTTGGTTGGCGATTTCCTCTTTTTCGGCTCCATATCTGATTCTTGTTGAAAGAAAATCAACCATAAAACTTGCAGAACAATCCGCACGAAATCTAAAGGGTTTAAGCGATTGAAATTCACATGCGGAAACCAGAAACGTAGCGAGGTTCGCTGTTTCTGCTGCCGATTTAAATGTTTATTTTCACCAGGGTTAAGTATCAACACTTCTAGATACAACAGAGCAATTTGCAGCGCGCTGTGTACGCGCGTGTATGCACGCCGCTGCTCAACCCACTGTTGACGAATTAAACTCACTTAATGGCTCCGTTGTTAGAGCCTTCAGCGCCCGGGAAAGAGCCCTCAGCTTTTTGGGAAGAGCCCTCAGCCGTTGGGAAAGAGCCCTTAGCGCCAGAGAGCGCATCCTCAGCATCTGCAGAAAAACCATCTGAGTTCAAATAAGAAACCGTCCACAAAGCAAGCGCATCGAAATCTCGATTCGATTGCGCCGACGCAGTAAGCGAACGCACCGGCTTCTGGCTGGCAAAAGCTTCCGGGATATGTTGATCACGATGGATTAAAATGGGGCATTGTGCATCAGCAGTAATTTGTGAACGCAACAATTCAAGCGTATCGCGCGATAAATCCAAGTGCGGCGCCACCGCATTGAACATTACCAATGATCGGCAATTCGCAGCCACTTGCAACCGCCGCTGATGCTCGGAATACCGTATTAAAGCGGGCATTGCTCGCGGCTCGGGCTGAATGACATTCAACATCACATCAGCATGCCGATAAACCCAATCCCGCAGCGGAAACGCACTTCGTGAAACATCAATCACCATAACGCGATCAGGGGTTGATAATATAGGCTTGAGTAGCGAACTCAACCGTTCCGCAAGCGTTTCAATAGCCACTGGCCACTCCACTTCTGGAACATAGCCAAATGGGATAAAAGGATAACCATCTACACTTTCGAACAAAACGTCTAAAATATTGCTCGAAGCTTGATCAATTTGGCTTACACCTGCTGATTCTGAAAGTGATAAACCAAAATGCAGCCCTAATTGATTTTCAGGATTCAAATCAAGCGCTATAGTCCGCAAACCCATATCATTTAGTGCCGCCGCATACTCAGCAACAACACTCGTTCCTCCTGAACCTCCCACTACGCTCTCTACGCCTATAATATTCATGTTAAGACTCCTCAGAACTATTAGTTTCTGAGGGACCATTTACATTTACTAAAGTGCGCTTAGCTAACACGGTGGTAGCCGGATCACGGTATAAACACCAGCGTTGCTGGATATTTAACAGGCGCTTATTAAAATTAACTTCCACGTACGGGGCATCGAACTTATCCACGTAGGTTGCTAAGCGTTGTATGTCAGTTGCTATATACTGCGGTTTATTTGCGATCCAGAAATTGTTCATAACTCATTATTTGTTATAAGCTTATGCAATTAGTGTATTTCAACACCATCGATTTATCTAGCTAGATTATTGGTATAGCGCAGAAGGATATGTTCATTGATTTCGTTGCAAGGCATGTTCGCCGGTATTGAGCAACCGTTACCACAATTACACCCTGGAGAAACCCACACCTTTGTTCACGAGAATCGTGTATGGAGTGATTATCTATTAGCGATGATAGCTCAACAAAGTTCCGTGGTTTATTTTACCCGAGCGGATGATTTACAACGTATTTTCCGCAATACGCCGGATATTCGTTTAAACCAAAACTTAGTATTAGCGGAGTGGAAAGCCGCGCGCTCCGTACAAACTA
The DNA here is from genome assembly GCF_003987345.1 of Aliidiomarina shirensis. Classification (GTDB taxonomy): domain Bacteria; phylum Pseudomonadota; class Gammaproteobacteria; order Enterobacterales; family Alteromonadaceae; genus Aliidiomarina; species Aliidiomarina shirensis. Next base: position 103,400 of record NZ_PIPP01000005.1, read on the forward strand.
ACCGTATGTTAAATGCGATTATGAATACCTGCGGTAAACAAAAAACTATCATTCTTGCGCTAAATTTTATCTCGCCAGAATTATTAGAAAGGAATTTCTTTAAAAACGATTTTTTCAGTAAATTACAAAGCTGGTGTAAAAAAGAAAATAAGCTACTTCTATTGTTTTGTTTAGGCTCACCCGACCAATCAGCGCTAACGTCTTTTTTAGATACTGCGGCTCGAAAATTCTCGAGTTTGCATATTATCAACCAAGGCCAACCAGATTGGAGTTGGGATGTGCAGTATTGGTTTAACGGATATACGGTAAGCCGATGGCAGTGGGATGTTCATGAAGAAACCTCTGCAACGGGCGTTGTGCAATTTTCTATCGCTACTCATGGTGAAAATGAACCGCAGGCAATGCTCACGGGTGAAAAAGCACCGCGTTATTTTTGTGCGAACGCGCTTGAAGACGGTGAGTATTTGCCGCAAGAATGGCAGCGCTTTTCGGTAGACGTAGACGTTCGCGATATGCTCGCACCGGGCAATGATGCGGTAGTGATTCTTGGGCTCGCCAATCGCAATATGCTCGTCGATGTTGCACGCACCATACTGCAAATTAGGCAATATAGCGGTCGCTACGTGCGTATTCTGGTTCGGGAACGAGATGAATCGCTGCGCTTGCAAGATGAACGCTTTCTAATCAATGCCGGAGCCACACTAGTATTGCCTCACGAGTTATCAACGCGCAGTTTCATTAGCTTAGCGGAAACTACGATCGGTTTTCGATTTACGCAGCGCATTCCAGAAAGTTTCGAGGAACTTCGCACAAACCATTTAGTTGAAGATTCTCGCGGCTATTTCCCACCGCAAGAGTTTCTACAAAAAGTGGTTCAGCTCGAAAGCAAAGCTGAAAAACAAGGCTTAGATACCTTGTTTTTACAAGGGTCTGTAGCTACCGGACTCACACCACTTACTGTAGTTCGGCGCTTTGGTAGCCGCCGACAGGGCGATATGATCACGGTCATTGATAACGAGGTGTGTTTGTTTTTCTATGGTTGCCGCGAAACTGATTTAAACAATGTGCTATTTACAAACTTTGGTATTCCAGCAAACAGCTTATTCAAAAGAGAAACAAGAGTAAGCAACCATAGCCAAATTTTAGAAGTTTGCGAGCACCTTCTCCAAAAAGAACGGAGCTATCCATCAGACGATTTGAGCATGCACATATATGCACGGCAAGCCTCGGATTCTGGTGATTTAGCGACAAACAAAGCGTCCAAGCATGATGCACAGCAAGTACGCAAAGCGAACTTTCTTTGAGGAATGAATGATGCCCGAGAATCTAGTAATTATACTAATTACAGCAACCTTTTTCTTCGGGTTGCTGGTAGGCTATATCTTGGCTCGTTTACGCCATGCTGCAAAACAATCTATATTTGATTGGTTTTCTACGAATAGATATATTCGCGTGTATAAGCCGTTAAAACCCAAAAAAATGGCGCGCAATAGACCCAAAGATGAGCTAAACAACGAATGAGTGACGAATTATACCAGCGCCAGCGTCAGCAGCTGCTCCAGCATCCGTTAATGAGTTGGCCTGGGCTTGGCGCCTGGAGTTTTTATTTTTTATTAAAAGTTGCTCTAGTAAGTATGAACATGATCGGGTTCGATTTGTTATTGAACCTTACACTGTTTGTATTTTTAATCATTCCAGCTGGCCCACTTTGGCTCAAAATTCTACGGCAAGTAATTGCCATACCTGCCGCGGTAGCGCTCATTTATACCGAGAGCTTTTTGCCTCCGTTTGAGCGTTTGATCAGTCAATGGGATTTGGTGTCGAGCTTTAGCGCCATGTATTTATTAGAGTTGGTTACGCGAGCGGTACCAATTCAATCGATTGCCGCACTGCTTGTAGCTTGGATTTTGTATTTATACCTAGCCAAAATTTTGCGCATGACAACTGTAGTGTTGGTAGCCATGCTCGCCTTCCCGCTTTGGCAGCTCGATACGGCCCCACAACCCAACGTACAAACTGCTCAGGCGGCACAAGTAGCTTTTTCAACGAATCCAGAGCAACGGCTCGCAACCAGTAACCCAGATTCAACACTTGCTTCGTTTTATGAACAACAAGCCGATCAACAATTAAGTGTATCAGTTCGTTCACAGCCGAATTTCGATATCTTGATGATTAATATCTGTTCCGTTTCTTGGGCAGATTTAGAGCAATTTGAGTTAGTTGATCATCCAGTATTACAGCAAGCTGATATTCTTCTAAGTAACTTCTACACGGGTAGCTCATATTCTGGGCCCGCAACATTGCGCCTACTGCAAGCTAGTTGCGGCCACTCACCCCATAGCGAAATATTTAATGCGCCCGCCGAGTGCAAAATTGGCGAGCAGCTCGCAGGAGTTGGCTATAGCCGCGAAATTTTGATGAATCACAGTGGTGCATTTGATAACTACTTATCTCAAATTCGTAACTCTGGTGGAATGGGCGATGCACCTTTCGTAAATCCTGAACAATTCTCCCAAATTATGATGGGCTTCGATCAATCTCCCATATATTCAGATGCGGAGGTGTTGAACTACTGGTTAGAAGAAGAAGCCTCGCAACCTAAATTCAGCTTCTACAACACAACCAGCTTGCATGATGGCAATCGCATGCCCGGCTTTCGCGGCAACAGTAGTAATAGTTACCGAACACGCTTATTGAATTTACTAGATGATTTGAATCAATTATTCGAGGATATTGCCGCGAGCGAGCGGCAAGTATTAGTTGTGATAGTGCCTGAGCATGGCGCCGGACTGGCTGGTGATCAGTTTCAGCTGCCGGGGATGCGCGAAATCCCAACGCCAGCTCTCACCCACGTTCCAGTGCTCATTAGATTATTTGGCCCAGGCATTAATGAACAACGCAGCTCAATGATATCTGTTTCTAAAAGCACTTCGCCAATAGCAATAACAAGTGCCATTTATCAGATTATTGAGCAAAACCCTTTTTCGGGCGGTAGTTATGCACCGCAACGCGTAGCAGATAACCTACCCGAAACGCGGCCGGTACTGGAAAACGATCGGGTGATAATGATGGAATATGAAGGGCAATTTATACTGCAGATTAATAACGGAGAATGGCGGCCTTATAATCGTTAAATTATAAAGCCGCTAACGTCTGTAAGTTCAGCGTCTATTAGTTCAACGTTTTCAGGTAATCATCATAACTACCCGAGAAATCACGTAAACCGTTATCGGTAATCTCGATAATACGCGTAGCTAGCGATGAAACAAACTCACGATCGTGGCTTACAAAAATCAAAGTGCCCACATATTTTTCTAACGCTAAGTTCAATGATTCAATTGATTCCATGTCCAAGTGGTTGGTTGGTTCATCCATCACCAATATATTCGGGCGCTGAAGAATTAGCTTACCGAAAATCATCCGCCCTTTTTCACCACCCGAAAGAATGCTAACGGGCTTTGCAATATCGTCTTGTGAAAACAGCATGCGGCCAAGAACACCGCGAACCGATTGCTCGTCATCCGAAGGTTTCTTCCACTGCATCATCCAATCGAGCACATTCATTTTGCTTTTGAACATGTGCGCGTGATCTTGCGCGTAATAGCCGATATTGGCGTTTTCTGACCATTTCACGATGCCGGAATCAGGCGTGTAATCGCCCATCAAACACTTCAACAGTGTTGATTTACCAATACCATTCGCACCCAAAATAGCTACTTTCTCGCCTACTTCGATTACACTCGAAAGCCCTTTTAGTACGTGGTTATCATCAAAGCTTTTCTTCACATCGGTTAACTCTAATGCCAAACGGTAAAGCTGCTTATCCTGATCAAAGCGAATAAACGGATTTACGCGGCTTGAGGCTTTTACCTCTGAAAGCTGAATCTTCTCAATTTGCTTTGCTCGCGAAGTAGCTTGTTTTGCCTTTGAAGCATTTGCAGAGAATCGGCTTACGAAACTTTGTAGCTCAGCAATTTTATCTTTTTTCTTGGCGTTATCAGAAAGCAATTGTTCGCGCGCCTGAGTGGCCGCAAACATATATTGATCATAGTTACCCGGGTATACCCGTAACTCGCCGTAATCAATATCGGCCATGTGCGAGCAAACGCTATTCAAGAAATGGCGATCGTGCGAAATAATAATCATGGTGCACTGACGCTGATTCAATACATCTTCGAGCCAACGAATGGTATTGATATCAAGGTTGTTGGTAGGCTCGTCAAGTAGCATGATATCGGGTTCTGCAAACAATACCTGCGTTAACAAAACCCGTAATTTCATGCCCGGCGCAATTTCCGACATCAAGCCCCAATGTTGATCTTCTGGAATACCAACACCTAATAACAACTCACCAGCACGAGATTCTGCGGTGTAGCCATCAAGTTCAGCAAACTGCACTTCTAAATCAGCAACGCGCATGCCATCTTCATCGCTCATTTCCGGGTTGCTGTAAATCCGATCGCGCTCAACTTTCACATTCCAGAGATCTTCGTGGCCCATCAGCACGGTATCAATCACCGAAAAATCTTCGTAAGCAAATTGATCCTGGCGTAATTTACCCACGCGCATGTTTGGCTCAACCGAAATATTCCCGGCAGAGGGCTCGAGCTCGCCACTTAGAATACGCATAAAAGTAGATTTGCCACAGCCATTCGCGCCAATTAACCCGTAACGGTTACCTTGGCCAAATTTCACGGAAATATTTTCGAAAAGCGGTTTTGCACCAAATTGCATGGTGATGTTTGCAGCAGAAATCACGTATTGAGTATCCAAAAAACAACGAAAAATGGAATGTGGTGGCCATCTAGGTGCTAACGTGAACGCCAGCTTTTACCGAGGGGAACGCACAAAATTTGAGCGCAGTAATGTACTCTTTTTAGCGTAATTAAGCAAGGTGAAAGGGCTCGCAGTACTGAAGTTAATTACCGCGAGTACAATCACCAACCAACACGAGATCATACGCGCGGTGATTAACCACTGCGTATTGTATTGCGGCCTGCATCCTTAGCTTCGTATAACGCTTTATCCGCGCGCACCATCAAGTTCTGATAATCGAATGCATCATCGATCTCAGCGATACCAATACTCGCGGTAACGTGAATGCCTTCGCTAATATCAGCAAAATCGGTACGGTCGATAGCTTGCCGAATACGTTCACAAATAGCTTTCGATTCAGCACAATTAGCACCTGGGAACACGATTGCGAATTCTTCACCGCCCCAGCGCGCAACATAATCAACTTCGCGTACAGCATTCACCAAAACTTGCGCAATCTTCTGCAGCACGCGGTCGCCCGCCTCATGAAGATGTTTATCATTAATTTGTTTAAAATGATCTAAATCAAGCACAGCTAAACTCAATTTAGCGCCGTTTCGCAAACTACGCTTGGCTTCAAGCTGTAATCGCTGATCAAATGCACGGCGATTAGGTAAGCCTGTGAGCGCATCTTCATTCGCCAGCGCTTCAAGGGCAGCCGTTTTCTCATCAACTAGGCGTTCAAGCCGTTCTTGGTTTTTCTGCAAGCTACGCACGCGGTACCATACCAAAGCCGCCATCGCAGCCCCTACGAACAGCCAAAACCACCAAGTTTGGTAATAGTGCGGGGCTTTACTAAAACTAATATCCACACTATCCGACCACGTGCCACCTGGGTAACGACTGCGCACTGAGAAAGTAAATTCGCCCGGCGGCAAACTAGTGTATTCCGCTACTCTTAAGCTGCCCCGCGGAATCCACTCATCGTCAAAACCTTGGAGTTTCACTTGATACTGAATATGTGCAGCCATGCGATAGCCCAAGCCAATGTATTGAAACTCTATGCGATCGTCGTCGGCCGCTAAAGTAGCCCCAGGTTCGAACGAGCCGGCGTTTGATCGCACGCTTTCAATTACTAACGGGGGTGGATTAAGCCCATGGTTACCAAAATCTTCTGGTGCAACAACCGCTACGCCCTCAGCGCTGCCAAACCAAATGTGGCCATCACCATCAACTACAGATGAAGGCCCACCCGTGTTGATCTGGCTACTCGCCATCCCATCGGATTCGACATACTGCGTGGTTGTCACAGTTGCATTAGGGTTCGCAAGCCAATTAGCAACACTTTCACGGTTTACCCGGGTAATTCCTCGGCTACTGCCAAGCCAAAGATTCTCTTCAATATCGAATGCCAGAGAAAAATACTTATCTAACGGCATACCATTTCTGCGGCTTAACCAGTGCCAACATGAAGGGCTAGACGCACCGTTATGTTCCATCGATTCAGAGGAAGAACTAGAAGTTCCACAATCGGCAGGTGAATACACCAAAATGCCGCGGTCGGTGGCGAACCACATTTGCTCTTTAAATGCTACAGCCGCAAAAGTATTGCGCGCCAAGGTTATGTTATCAAGATCGATAGCCTCAATGCGCCAATCTTCAACGGAATCATAAACACCATTCGTATGAACTTTCGAAATACCGGCCGTCGAAGCTGCCCATAAATCGCCATTCGCATCGAGCGCCAAGCCGGTTACTGTTGGATCGATTAAGCCATCATCCACAGTGAAAGTTTTTACGTATGTTAATTCACCCGGCGCAGCATGCACGATAACGAGGCCAATCGGCGTGCCCAAAGCAATAAGTTCCGAGTCTGGTAAGGTTTTAATAGCACGAACTTCGGCAAGCGGCATACCGTTGGCGCGGCCGAATTTTGCCGTAATTTCATCATCAATAACTTGAATCAATCCAAGCGTATATGAGCCCACATAATAGGTGTTGGTTTCCGCATCTTCACCAAACGATAATACTGAAATATCTTTCAGCTCCTCAGAAACAGGTGCTAAACCCATACTTTCAAAGCGACTAACACCTTCGTTAGTTCCGACCCATAATCGTTGCTGCTGATCCGCCATAACCGCACGTACATAATTACCAACCAAACCTTGTGTGCGCGTAAAGCTAGTGAACAACGCATCACGCAATTGCACTAAGCCACCGTGAGTAGAAACCCACATGTTATCTTCGCGGTCTTTAAAAATATCCAGTACATGAGGGTTGGGTAAACCATGCTCAACTGAGAGGATACTAATGCCGGAATCGCTAATACGCCCAAGGCCATGGGTTAAGGTTCCGAACCAAACCGCTTGATTTGGGCCCTCAGCTAAGCTCGTTATCGTACCTTCTATCGGCATTGGCCATGGCTTAAACTCGGTTTCGGGTTCACTTTGGTAAAACAAGCCGTCGTCACTTGCTGCTAACAACATTCCGTTGGAATGCTGCAACACAGCCCGAACTTGGCTTCCGCTCACCGATGGAATTGCTTCAAAATCATCCGTTTCCGGCTTGTAACGGGCCAAGCCCGTGTTAGTGCCAACCCATATCTGACGTTCACGATTCGCTACCGGATCGGCCTCGTAAATGTGATAAGCAAAGCCACTCGGTAAGCCCTCAGCTTGTTGATAACGATGCATATTCCCTTCGGTATCGTAGCGCACAAAGCCCGCACCTGAAGCTGCGGCCCACACGTTCTGCTCGTGGTCGATCAGTACTCGAAATACGAATGAGGGTGCTGGCGGCAACGCTTGCCAATTTTCACCATTGTACTTCGACACGCCACCACGGGGGCCGCTAATGTAAACTTCATTCGTTTGCGGGTTAAGACCAATACCAACAACCCCCAATTCGGGTACTTTTAATTCATCAAGATTATCAAACACCGTAAAATCGCGGCCGTTAAAACGCACTGGGCCTTCCCATGTGCCAAGCCACAAATAACCATCGTTTGTTTGGGTAATACCGTTTATTGAGTTGTGCGGGAGCCCATCGCGGGTGTTCCAATGGCTCAAAGCATACTGTGAAAGTGGTTTACTATTTCTGGAGAACGATTTCAGTTCGTTTTCAGAGCTTTCGGCGGAAACGCTTGAACGGGCTGCTCTGTTCTCAGCAGCGTGCGCCGACGGAACACTGCTAGCCCCCAGCAAGCTGAGAAAAATTATCGCTTCAAATAACCCGAATTTATACATGTGATTCTTACTTGGTTTAGTGCACCACATCTGTATTCTTCCTTAAATACAGCCTTCACTTTCAACGACATATCACCTATTCGTTAAAATGACGGGGTTTCGTGTACAACACTCACTATTCATCTTTTACGCCCGCTGCATCGGGCACTGTAAGCACTAACGTTACGCGCCGGTTTTGGCTGCGCCCTTCAGCACTGGCATTATCTGCAATAGGTTGGCTTTGTGCGTAACCAATGGCGCGTAAACGCTCGCTTGCCACCCCTTCAGAGATTAAATATCGTACAACAAAAGTAGCGCGTGCTGAAGATAATTCCCAGTTACTCGGGAATTTCGGCGTATTGATAGGTACGCTATCGGTATGCCCTTCAACACTAATGTTGTAATCACTCTGGTTTAACATATCTACGATTGGTTCCATTACTTTATCGGCAGAGTTACCAATAAATTCAGCTTCGCCGCTACGAAAAAGAATTTGATCATTTAAACGAATATTCAAAGACCCCGGGCTACTGGATATATCGACCATATCACCCAGGCCTGCTGCGGAAAATTCACTGTTTAAATTATTACCAATACTCAGCAATTCATCGTCAGTAGTGGTTTGTAGATCAATGCCTAAAACATGCAAAATTGCATTTGCTCGCCTTAGCTCCTCTCGCTCTGCAGGTGACCCACTGAAATCGGCGTTCGCCAAAAGTACAACAAATAGAATCAACAATAATGTAATGATGTCCATGTAAGTGGTAACCCACTCTTCATCTTCTTGCGGTGGCGTATCATCAATGCCCGCAAAATTTTGCCGCCGAATCGTTGCGGCTGAATCATAGGATTCTTTTTTCAACGCCGACGATTGGGCTGCTAAGGCGCTTTTCGAAGCAAATCTCATGCAAATGGACTCTTTTTCGGTGAATCTTTATCATCTTTCGGTTTTGGCTTATCGGCACCGCTATGCCCATTTTTACCATTACCGGAAATATTTAATTCATCTTCCACATGCGCAAAAAAGGTGGATAGATATTCTCGAATGTAGCTTGGATTCCGGCCTTTCGCGATCAACATTACGCCTTCACGAATCATGTTCATGAGTTGAACCCTACGCTCAGTGCGGCGCTCAAATTTAATCGCGATAGGCTTGAAAAATAAGTTTGCTAAAGCAACACCATACAAAGTAGTTAGTAAGGCGAAGGCCATATCAGAGCCGATTTGCGCCATATTACTTTCACCCATGCCTTGCAACATGTTAACCAAGCCTACCAACGTACCTAACATACCGAATGCCGGGGCAAACATAGCCATGGTGCGATAAATTTGGGCTTCCGCCTTTTCCCGAATTTTCATCTTTACGATACGCCACTCCAATAACTCCGACATGTCTTGGTGTGGCGTATTGTTAATTAACAACTCTAAGCCGGTACGCAAAAACGGATTTTTCACTTGCTCTAGTTGGTCTTCAACTTTGATCAAATTACCTTGTACTAACTGCCGCGCTACATTCACCAGTTCCTTTTGGTCGTCTTGTGCATAAAGCCGCTCGTTTCTTAAAACTATCCACAGTACTTTGAATACATTCACTACTTCACGTAGTGGGTAAGCCAATAGAGTGGCCGCAAAAGTGCCTCCTAAAACTACCGCTAAGCCGGGAATGTTTACAAAGCTCCACGCATCTTCTGAGGTGAAAAAAATGGCTGAAAACACAATAGCCATTCCTGATAGCATGCCAATTAACGTAGATAAATTCATGGAATTCCGTGTTGTAAAGGTTGTTGTGAAGGTGAAATTACCGAAGGCTGTATATTGAATGAATAGTAACGAACTTAGCACTTCCTCGTAGTGATGCAAATCAAACCAGAACATGTTTTTAACAAAACTTGCTAGATACGCACGGGTTGTATGTTTGCTATACTAGCGAATATCTCAAATTTCAGGCCAAAGGCCTTGATTTCAGTACTTTGCCCCAAGATTTGACCAAGGAATTTTAATGACTTCAGCTTTTACCACATTGCCGCTAGCAGCTCCTTTACTCACCACGCTTGATGAGCTTAACTACAAAGAAACCACGCCCGTTCAAGCGCAGGCTTTGCCACACGTTCTAGCCGGTAAAGATGTGATTGTGCAAGCACGCACAGGTTCCGGGAAAACTGCAGCCTTTGCCCTTGGCTTACTGCAAAAACTCAACGTTCAGCGTTTCCGAATTCAGAGCTTAGTGTTATGTCCCACGCGCGAACTGGCCGATCAGGTAGCGGAAGAGATACGCACTATCGGCCGAGGTATGCACAATATAAAAGTGCTAACGCTTTGTGGTGGAGTGCCGCAGCGCGCTCAAATTATCTCGCTAGAACACGGGGCGCATATCATCGTTGGCACCCCGGGCCGAATTCTTGATCATTTAAATAATCATCGCATCGATTTTTCTGAACTCACTACTTTGGTACTTGATGAAGCCGATCGAATGCTCGAAATGGGTTTTCAAGACGATTTAAAGGCCATCACCAAAGCAACACCAAGTGCCCGGCAAACGCTATTGTTTAGTGCCACCTACCCGCCGCAAATCGAACAGCTGGCAGCAGGGCTACTGAAAACACCGGAAACCATTATCGTGGCCGATGCCCCAGAGCAAAGCACCATTCGGCAAGTATTCTATAGTTTGAATGGCGTGCCACGCGATAACGCAGTAAAGCGCCTACTACAAGAATACCAACCCGCAAGTTGCGTTGTGTTTTGTAATACAAAGCGTGCTACTCAAGCTATGGCTGATAGCTTACGGGCCCAAGGGTACAGTGCACTCGCGTTACATGGCGATTTGGAGCAAAAAGATCGCGATCAAACCTTAGTGCAATTTAATAACCGCAGCGCAAGGGTACTCGTTGCAACCGATGTGGCCGCACGCGGCCTTGATATTACCGATCTTGATTTGGTGCTGAACTCTGAAATCGCTCACGATACCGATACCCATGTGCACCGGATTGGTCGCACCGGTCGAGCCGGTGCTGAAGGCTTAGCCGTTACATTAGTGGGTGAAGGCGAAGAACATGGCTTGAGCCTTATTGAAGATCTACTTGCAAAACAAAATCAACAATACCGTATTGAATTGCAGCCTTTGCCGGAGCAAAAATTATTAACCCGCCCGCCGCTCGAAGCAGCCATGGTTACCATCCAAATACTGGGTGGGAAAAAGCATAAATTGCGCCCTGGTGATATTGTAGGTGCGCTTACTAAAGATGATCAGGTACCCTTTAGTGAGATTGGTAAAATTCAAGTGCAAGCGGCTTGGAGCTATGTAGCCGTTACCCCCGGCAAAGAACGAGTAGCTCTGCATATATTTAATAATAATCGTCTGAAAGGTCGTAGTTTCCGAGCCTTTCGAGTACGTTAAATAACAATGTTAGCAGTCTAGCGATAAGGGAGAAATCATGAAATTGTATGAAATGGCAGTGGCACCAAATCCTCGAAGAGTGCGCATGTTTCTTGCTGAAAAAGGCTTGCTCGATAAAGTTGAGCGAGTAGAAATGGATTTACAAAAAGGCGATAACCTCAAGCCCGATTTCGTTGCCAAGAACCCGATGAAAAAAGTACCGGTGTTAGAAACCGACGACGGTGTTTGTATTTCTGAAACCATGGCGATTTGCCGTTATATCGAAGAATCGCATCCAGAAACACAAAGCCTTTTGGGCGATACGGCGCTGGAAAAAGCACTTATTGAACAGTGGCTGCGTTGGATAGATTTCTACTTGTTTATTCCTACTGGCATGAGTTTCCAGCACGGTAGCGGCTATTTTAACGATCGTATGAATTGTATTAAGGAATGGGCGGAAGATTGCCATGGCAAAGTTATTGAGTTTTTCGACTTTTTAGAAACGCATTTTGCCGACAATGAGTTCGTTTGCTGCAAGCGCTTCACGGCAGCCGATATTAACGCTTATACCACGGTGCAATTTGGCAAAACGATAGGTATTCGTGTTGGTGATGATCGTCCTAATTTAAAAGCGTGGCATGATCGTATTCATGCTCGTGAGAGTGCGAAAGTTTAAACGCCGTTAAACTGCTGTTTATGGATTATGGTGTTGTACTGCGAAACTAAGTTGAGCGTTCAACCCATAATCCTATTTACCCGATGCTCCCATTTACCAAGTGATCCAAAGCAACGAGGCGACCGAAACAATTAGCCAGAGTACGATTGCTAACAACATCGGCTTGAATCCGGCATTGCGAATGGTGCTAAGCGACATTGAAGCACCTACCAAATACAAACATACCACCAGTAAACGTTTCGCCCATGTAAACAACTCGGTATAGATGACCTCGCCCTGAGGAAGTAAGTTGGCAATCACTATCGCTAACACATAGAAGATTATGAAGGTAGGTATCAACTGCACCTTCGGCTTGGATTCCGAAACGGCTTCTACATTACTGACGGCTGAACCTTTTAATGCCCTTCTCTGCTGAATGCGTTGATACACAAATGCCGAAAATACTGCCACTGGCGCAATCGCAAGCGCGCGCAATAGTTTTACAGAGGTAGCAACCTCCAAAGAATCACTGCTGTATACCTCCGCGGCACCAACCACCGAAGAAGTATCGTGAATCGCAACCGCTGCCCAAATGCCAAACTCTTGTGGGGTCATGGCAAGCCAATGGCCAACCATCGGAAATATTATTAAACCCACAGCGTTTAAAACGAATACACACCCCAAGGCTACGGCAATTTGATCTGGCCGTGCTTGAATAGTAGGGGCTACTGCCGCAACGGCACTACCGCCACAAATCGCCGTGCCCGCACCAATCAAGGTGCCCGTTTTTCGATCCATACTGAGTAAGCGTGAAAAACCAAGTGCTAGCACCAGGGTAAGCGTAATAAACACTACAATCATCGGCAAGCTGGTAAGTGCTGCTGATTTCGCAGCGGCAAAACTAACACCAAAACCCAGCCCAACAATAGAAATTGCCAATAGCTTTTTCACCAGCTTTGCGGGGCTGATTTGCGGTGGCACCCACTTAAGTAGAGCCATAGCTAAGCCAAGTACTAGTGCCAAAGATGATGAAATGAATGGGGTTAAGCAAAGCAGCCCAACAAACAGGAACATAATATGTTTCAAGGCAATAACTTGCATTCAAGCTCCGGTTGCGGTGGTGTTGCAAAAATAACAACTAAAATGATGAACATTAAAGAGGTGAAAACGTAACCTGCACGGGAATTCCGTTTTCGCTACTAAAAGCCATAGTAATCGTAAGCGCCGACGTTTGTTCAAACCATACCCGTACCGAACAGTTTGCGCGAATTCGGCCAGTAATGAATTGGTTACCGAGTAACTCACCATTGCAACCTTCGGCGCGCACAAGCACCCAACCTTCGGCAGGTGTTAACACTAACGTTGCTCTTTCTCCTTCGAATACACTGACTGATGCTGGGCTAATCTCGCCCTCACCGTAACGTACCGTGGAAACCACATATTCTTCGCCATCAATCTGCTCTATGGCGCAACCGCTGAGGAACAAGATAGCAATGAACAATAGTTTTAATGGCATTTTTACGCCCTAGATTTATGGCTGTTAAACGTACGTTTAGACCTAACTTTGATTGCCGGCGAAACGAATTCTCTGAATTTAGCAAGTTTCCATTGAAAGCGCCAAGAACTTAGGAAAAATCATCCTGAGCTTGCCGAAATGTATTTGCTCACGCATACTCCAGATTATTCAGCTTGAGGATATTCCCCATGAAAAACTCATTGTTCATCGGCACGTTGGTTGCCTTCGCTAGCTTTTCAGCTCATGCAGATTTACCGTGCAAAGAATCACGCAGCGTTGATTTGGCGTTAAACGCAGAAACATTAAATATGTTAGAAGTGGCTATTGGTGCTGGTACTTTAGATATCGCTGGCAACGACCACGATAGCCCATCTCTCGAGATTCGCATGTGCGCCTCTTCCCAAGACCGTTTAGATCGAATGGCAGCAACAAGTTCTCAGCGAGGGAACACCGCAGTTCTTGATTTAGAAACCGGTGGAAGAAGTAATTCTTTTCGTGCGGGATTGTTTCGTAGCGCAAATTACGGCTACTTTAATATTAGCGGATCTATCCCCGCAAGCTGGGGAATGATGCTTGAGGTAGGTTCCGGTAGCGCTGATATCGAACATATTAATTCACTTCGGGCAACGGTTGGCAGCGGTACAATTAATGCAGAACATATTGCCGGACACGCTCTAGTGCATATTGGCAGTGGTGAAGTTTCGCTGGAACATGCGCACAACATCGAGATAAGCACGATCGGTTCGGGCGATTTTAGCGCAGAACACATTGCGGGTGCGGTTACGGTAGGCAGTATCGGTTCTGGTTCGGTTGAGCTGGATAAGATCACCGGTGGCGTTACCGTAAGCACTATTGGCTCAGGTAACTTAGATATAGATGACGCTGGCGATGATATTCGGATTGGTAATTTAGGATCTGGACGAGTGGTTGTGCGAAATATAGATGGCGATGTGATCTTGCAAGCGAAAGGTTCAGGCTCAGTGCGCACCCACGATGTAAGTGGCAAGGTAAGTATTCCAGATTAATGATGGCTCAGAACTACTCGCGCAGCATAATTCTAATGATAATAAAAACTAGGAGCATAACTTGCGCCCTTTCTCAATAACATTGCCAGTAACCATACTAGCAGCTTGTTTTGGCTTATGGGGCTGTTCCCCTGCCGAGCAAGCCGCTCCAGAACCTAGCTCTGAAACGGCCTCGGCAAATACCGACATAGAGAACCATTCACGCATAGAAACGCCCACTATCGATGAGCACAGCTTTGCGAACAGCAATGAAGTGCGTACCCCGCATTTACATCTAAATTTGGCTGTTGATTTCGATGCAAAAGTGCTATCCGGCTATGTTGAATTTGAGCTTGAGTATCTGAATGAAAACGCCAATACGCTTGTGCTTGATACTGAAATGCTCAATATTGCTCGTGCCGAAGCGTATACCAATGGCGAGTGGGCGCATACGGAGTTCACTCTCGGCGAGCGCGATGTGATTCTTGGAACGCCGCTTTCAGTAACGCTACCCGTTGGCGCCGAGAAAGTTCGTGTACATTATTCTTCGTCACCTGAAGCTACCGGCCTTGATTGGGTTGCGCCTGAGGGCACTGCCGGCGGTGAATATCCATTTTTATATAGCCAATCACAGCCGCATTATGCGCGTACTTGGATTCCTATCCAAGATACACCTACCGAGCGTTTAACCTTTTCCGCCGAACTTCGCACGCCACCAGAACTCATTGGTTTAATGGGGGCAAACAACCCACCGAACCCCGAAAGAACAGGGGTATATCAATTCGAAAGTCGGCAGAAAATACCTTCTTACTTGATGGCCATAGCGGTTGGTGATTTAGAATTTCATGCCTTAAATGAACGTATGGCGATATATGCAGAACCCTCAATATTGCAATCAGCCGTGGCAGAGTTTGGTTACACCACAGATATGATGGACGTAACCGAGGAGCTGTTCGGCCCGTTTGCTTGGGATCGTTACGACCAATTAGTGCTACCACCAAGCTTCCCATTTGGCGGCATGGAAAACCCACAGTTGGCATTTTTAACGCCTACCGTAATTGCCGGTGATCAGAGCCTCGTTAGCTTGATTGCCCACGAGCTCGCGCACTCTTGGTCTGGTAACTTGGTCACCAATGCTACGTGGCGTGATTTGTGGCTGAATGAAGGTTTCACCTCATATGTTGAAAACCGCATTATGGAAGCTGTGTATGGGGAAGAGCGCGCGCTCATGGAGCGTATGCTCGATGCACAATCGCTTGATGCCGCACTGCCGAGTTTATCTGAGCGCCAGCAAGTGCTACACATTGAGCTTGCGCAGCGAGATCCTGATTCAAGCTTTACCGCCGTACCCTACACCAAAGCACAGCAGTTTTTGTTTTTTTTAGAAGATCGCTTTGGTCGTGAAACATTTGATGCCTTTGTACGTCAGTATTTCGCTGATTTCGCTTTCCAGAGTTTAACCACAGAACAATTCCAAGATTATATGGAGCGCGAGCTGGTGCAGCCTAATCCGGGTAAGGTGTCTCGTACTGAAATCATGCAGTGGCTGTATGCACCAGGGTTGCCGGATAATTCACCACGCCCCGAAGTTGCTGCCTTTGAACGTGTAGCCGAAGCTCAAGCGCGCTGGTTTGCTGGGGAGCCTATTGATATTCGTGCATGGAGTATCCATGAGCGTTTGTATTTCTTAACAAACTTACCAGAAGATGTGAGCCACGCGCAGCTCGAGCGCATGGATAAAGAGTTCCATCTAACCAACACGCAAAACAACTCAGTGCTCTCACATTGGCTGGTGATTGCGATTCAGCATGATTATCAGCCCGCGATGCCTCGGGTTGAAGAAATGCTTACCAGTATGGGTCGATTAGCGTATATCCGCTCAGTATATGCGGCACTTGCCGCTACCCCAGAAGGGCTAGAAAAAGCGCGGCAGATATATGTAAAAGCTAAACCGGGCTATCACGTACTAACCCGCGATCAAATAGAAGATGTATTGGGGCTTTAAGCCAAGCGTTTAATGCTTGACCTAGGCTAATTGTGCCTAGGTCAAGCTGCTTCATGCGCATGCTAGCGACGCCAGTTGTGGAATCGCTCGACCCAGCGCAATGCACCTTCAGGTGCATTCGCGCGCCGCCAATTTCCAGCCACATATTTATTAGCCTCACTCATGGTGGGGTAAATGTGGATCGTGCCCAAAATTTTATTCAAACCAATTTTGTATTTCATTGCTAATACAAACTCGGCAATTAAATCGCCGGCCCGTGGCCCCGCAATTGTGACTCCGAGAATCGTATCTTTTCCTGGTTTAGTGAGCACTTTCACGAAACCATAAGCCTGGTTATCGGCAATGGCACGATCAAGATCATCAATGCCATAACGAGTGATTTCGTAATCTACACCAGCAGCGCGGGCCATTTGTTCATTCATACCCACAGTGGCAATTTCAGGTTGGGTGAATGTCGCCCACGGAATCACTCGATAATCGGCCTTGAACCTTTTCAACGGTGCAAATAATGCGTTTACGCTGGCGTACCAAGCTTGATGTGATGCCGTATGGGTAAATTGATACGGCCCGGTAACATCACCAGCCGCATATATGGTAGGTACACTCGTTTGCATGAACTCATTGCTGGGTAATATATGCGTAGTTTCAATACCAAGCTCTTCCAGCCCAAATCCTTTTAAGTTTGCCTGTCGGCCTACCGCTACAAGCACAGCATCAAATTCAACTTCGTCATGGCCAACCGCTTTACCATCCGCATCCACTATTTCCAGTTGCGCTGTGCCTGTAGATTGATTACCTGTAAAGCCAGTAACCCGATGCTGCAAACGCAAATCGACACCTTCTGCTTGCATGTGTTCAGCAAGTAACTCCGAAACTTCCGGGTCTTCTTTAGTGAGTAATCGCTCGGCCATTTCCACTTGCACTACCGCACTACCAAGTTGTTGGAATGCCTGCGCTAATTCACAACCAATCGGCCCGCCGCCCATGACTAACAAACGTTTCGGTAGCTTTTTCAACTGCCAAAGTGAATCGCTGGTTAACATATGCACTTGATCAATACCCGGTATTTGCGGAACCAACGGCTTACCGCCTGTAGCAACAATAATGGCTTTAGTGGTGAGCGTTTGTTTACCGGACTCGGTTTCTATTTCCACTTCCCAAGGCGAAGTAATGCGGGCATATCCGGAAACTACATCAACACCAAGCTCGGTGTAACGTTCAATAGAATCATGTGGCTCGATGGTTTTTATTACCTGCTGCACATGCGCCATAACCTCGGAAAAGTTCACTTCAGTGGATACTGCTGGTAAACCCATACCGGCGGTATTCCGTTGCTTCACTTGCCGTGCAACATTAATTAATGCCTTTGAAGGTACACATCCAGTATTGAGGCAATCGCCCCCCATTGCGTTCGCTTCCACCAATGTTACTTTCGCTTTCGTAGCCGCTGCGATATAAGCGGAAACCAACCCAGCCGAACCGGCACCAATCACCACTAAATTACGATCAAAATGCTTTGGTTTTTGCCAACCTTTTAAGGCTCGGCGGCTCTCCAAAAAACCTAAGATGGCTTTGGCAATTAATGGGAATATCCCGAGTAATGTGAAAGAAAGCAGTAATCGGGTAGAGAAGATGTCGGCGGTGCTCTCAATACTCGCCAACTGCGTGCCCGCGTTTACATAAACAGCAGTGCCTGCAAGCATGCCCACTTGCGATACCCAATAGAAGGTGAATGCTTTTATTTTTGTAAGCGACATGGCCAAGTTCACTACAAAAAATGGGAACAGCGGAACCAAGCGCAGTGTTAGTAGGTAGAACGCGCCGTCTTTGCGAAAACGTTCATTAAATTTGTGTAGTCGATCGCTGAACTTGTTTTGCACCCAATCATGGAGGAAAAAACGCGCGATTAAGAACGCCAAAGTAGCACCAAGTGTTGAGGCAAACGATGCAATAAGCAAACCCCAACCAAAGCCAAATATCGCCCCTACGCTCAAGGTCATGATGGTGGCGCCGGGCAACGATAGAGCAGTAACCGTGATATACACAGCAAAACAGATCGCTACGAGCGTTAGGAAGTTCTCTTCGCGGAATGCTACCAGCGTTTGTTGTTGCTCTCTTAACTCAGCAAGAGATAGATATTGGCCTAAATCGAGCGCGTAAAATGCGCCAATGACACCGGCGATAATGAGAAGAAGCAGAATCCGTGTGAGGATTTTAGCATTGCCGTTCATGAGTTTTCCTTGCTGTTAGCTTTCATTTTTTCCGTATCGCTTCCCTTCACAGCGGCTATTTCTGAACGCGAACTAGGTGCAGTGTTTGAAAGCGGTTGTAGTAATAGAGCATGTAGGCGATTACGCGCAGGTTCACGAAATTCATGAAGCCCCAACACCATACCCCGATGCCCATCTTTTGGATCAGAGCGATACGTTTTAAATAGCTTATCCCACCAAGGTAAATTAAACCCGAAATTACTGTTGGTTTCTTCCTTGTGCCAAGAATGATGAATTCGGTGCATGTCGGGTGTAACAAGAAACCAGCGCAATACATCATCTGCTTTTTGCGGAAGTCGAATATTGCTGTGGTTAAACAGAGAAGTGCCATTCAGTAACACTTCAAAAAGCAGTACGGCCACTGCTGGCGCGCCAAATATTACCACCACACCCATCTTAATCAGCATGGAAAGCAACATTTCCAAGGGATGAAAACGCACCGCGGTAGTAACATCAACGTCGACATCACTATGATGCATACGATGTAACCGCCATAGCCAAGGCACGTGATGAAAGCTCAAATGCTGCAACCAAATTGCGAAATCCAATATCAAAATAGCCACGAGAACATGCAACCAAGCGGGTAAATTTGGAATTAAATAAAGCAATCCAAACTGTACCTCGGCAGCCCACAGTGCTGCACCAATCGCCGCCGTTGGAAAGACTAAACGCAACGCAATCGAATCGATGATAATAATACCACTGTTACTCATCCAGCGTTCACGGCGCGTGCGCTCACGTTCACGTTTTGGGGCGAGGCCTTCCCACGAAAGGAATAGCGCTAACAAGCCAAGAAAAGCGCTTAAACGCAGCCAAACTTCATATGCTAGTAAGGTTTCCATGAAATTCTTTTCCCATACGATGAACTATCATGATACACAGATACGTAATCTTTGCCTGAACATATTCATTTGCTGAAAACTTTTCGAGCAACCGGGGTGTTTAAGGCTATCATTAGAGAACACTTTTCGAATTGCTTAGCTCATCTAATAATAAGAGGAAAAATTTATGAAAAAGTTACTCTGCTGGGTTGCCGGCCTTAGCGGCTTTCTAGCCCTGTTCATGTTATTTATTTCTGGGCCACTTTATCGCTTCGAAATCCTTGGGCTTGGCAATGCATTTTTACTTATGCGCTGGGCGGCTTATGTAGGCGTTGCCGCAATAGTGTTAGTGTTGTTAGCGCTGATTATTCTGCGCCCCAGCTCGAACAAGCACCGCGTAGTGCTAGGCCTCTCACTGATTCTCGGTTTTGTTTCATTTTACATGCCTTACAACCAACTCCAAACGGCTCGCAGCGTTCCGGCCATTCACGATATCACCACCGATACTGTGAACCCACCGGAGTTTGTAGATGTAGCGCCCCTGCGTGCCGATGCGCCAAACCCAGTAGAATACTCAGGACCAGACGTAGCGCGCCAGCAGCTAGATGCATACCCTGATCTTCAAACCATGCGCTTTACTGAAGAACCTGCCAATGTATTCGCAGCTGCTTTAGCCGTAGTAGAAAATAGTGGCTGGGATTTAGTAGCCGCTGAAGCGAATGATGGCCGCATTGAAGCAACAGTAACCACCACTTGGTTCGGCTTTAAAGACGATGTGGTAATTCGCATTCAAAGTGATGGCGGCGAAACCTTACTCGATATGCGCAGTAAATCACGCTTAGGTGGAAGTGATGTAGGCGCTAACGCAGCGCGCATCCGCGATTTCCGCGATGAGTTAGCGCAACGCTTACGCTAGTTACGCAAAAGAATGCTCGGTTTACAGTATTCAGCTTAACGTGGAGAAGCGAGCAGGGTTCCCTGCTCGCACTTTCACAACCTTAGCAACGGCGCTTTTGCAGCCGACGCTGTAAGGTTCTACGGTGCATCTTTAGCGCCCGTGCTGTGGCTGAAATATTACCATCGTGCTCTTGCAAAGCACGCTGAATCATTTCCCATTCCAAAGTATCCACGCCAACGGGTTCATCGCTAAGCTCAGGCGCCTCTTCTTCGCCAGCTATAGCTTTCAGTAGTATGCTCATTTCAATAGGCTTGGTAAGGTAATCAACCGCACCATTCTTAATAGCATGCACTGTGGTAGCAATACTCGCATACCCGGTAAGGATAATAATGCGGGCCTGCGGCCATTTTTTTTGTAACGCATCTAAATGCTTCAGCCCCGATTCTCCCTGCAAGTTCAAATCGAGAAGAATCACCTCAAACACTTCGTTTGCGTGATGGCTAAACGCATCACTAGCCACTGAACAATGGAATGCCTGCCACCCGTGATGTTCCAGCCTACGGACCATAACGCGAGCAAATGCTTCGTCGTCATCGATCATTAATAAACGCATATCAACTATCTCGCATTTGATAAAGCGGAATGCGAACTTCTTGCACCACCAAATTTTGGGTTTGCAAACGCACCGCTAATGAGCCAGAAAACCGCTCTAACGTAGCATGGCTCAACAGCATGCCAATGCCAAAACCACTCTCGCTTTGTGCACGCCTAACACCTAATCTTTCAAGGCTTTCCTCGGTCATTGATTGATTTGGGTTTTCAATTCGCAGCAACCAACTTCCGTGCTCACAGGAAGAATGAACACTAACTTTTCCGGAGCCTATCAGCTCCACTTCACGCGCGGCGTTCCGAATTAAATTCAAAATAGCCGGGAGAAGCGCATGATCCGCTTCTATACTCGCACCACTCTCACCCTCACTGACAAACTCAATCGATACGGAAGCATGCGCTATAGTAAGTTGTTCTTGCAGTTCAACGAGTAATTCATCAACACAAAATTCCCGCATTTCGTTGTTATCAAGCGAGTGCGTTACCGAGCGAAGATCTTTGAGCAGCAACTTCACCCGCTCGAGCGGTTCGGCCATCTCACGAAGTACCGGGTGATTAGGGAACTCCTCTCGTAACTCTTCGTGCAGTAAACTCACCGTAGCCAGCGGTGTGGCAAGCTCGTGAGTATATTGTGCAGAAGCGGTAGCAACCGCCAAAATCTGCTCTTGCCGTAACTGATCTTCACGTAATTTCTGCAACTTTGCTTGGCTATTTTCAAGCCGCTTTCGCACTATTCGAATCATGGTGGCTAGAAGTGTTGCCGCCACAAAGAACGTAAATGACATTGCTGAATAATGCTCAACAAGCGCATTGTCCGCAGAGCTACTGTGTTGCATATTCCAAAGAAATAATGCTTGAGCAATGAAGGTAATAAGTAAAATAACCCAAGCTCTTGGGGCTGAGAGCATTAGAAACGCAATCGCGATAGGTAGTAAAAGGAAGGAATTTGCTGGATTCATCGCGCCGCCAGAAAGTGCTAATGCGCAAACCCACAAAATAACAATCACGAAAATTTGGAAGAACCCCAGCGCCTCAGATTTCCGCTCGCGCAATAACCAAGTTACTGCTCCAGCAGTTGCGCTCAACAACCCTAGCACCAACCAAACAACGAGCAAATTAAACTCTTGCCGGGTAAATTGAAGTAAGGCCATTACCGTAAAAATAATCGCTGACGCGCTATACAGAGCGCGAATAAACCATGAGGTAGAGGCAACTACACGTTGCATAATAATCCTTTAACTTTCATTGTTTTGTGCAGCCCTGAGAGAACGCTGTAAATCACATAACCAAAAAAATAATACCTAAACAATAGCCTACTGAACAACCTTCCACAACGAATCTATACGAGTACCTGATGTTCGATAGCGCACCGAACTGCCAGCGCAATGGCATTAATGTAATCACTTGGTTAACGATCACAAAGAAGGAAAGCGTTATGTCAGAAGTTAATTCAGTAACTAATCCCGCCAGAGCGCATCAGGTTCCGGCAGAAATTAATGGCGCGCCCAGTTATGGCAGCGCTGTGTCTTGGGCGGCAATTCTTGCCGGTGCTGCAGGTGCTGCTGCCCTTTCGCTCATTCTCGTTATTTTGGGAGCCGGATTTGGTTTTACCGCTGTTTCCCCGTGGAGCATGGAAGGCTTAAGTGTAGCGACAATCGGGTTTTCTGCGATTTTATGGATAAGCTTTACGCAAATCGCGGCATCCGGCTTAGGTGGCTATCTAGCCGGCCGATTACGCACCAAATGGGCATCCGTGCATACCGATGAGGTGTATTTTCGGGATACCGCACACGGCTTTCTAACTTGGGCCGTTGCAACCTTACTAACGGCAGCGCTGCTCACTACAACCGTAGGTGCTGTTGTAAGTGGTACAGCTAGTGCAGGCGGGCAAGTCGTGAGTAGTGTCGCGGGTACAGCCACTAGCATGGTTGCAAACAACAGCAGTAGTGATGAGGGAAACAACACCATCGAATACTTTGTTGATTCAATGTTCCGCGGTGGTTCAGAGCAACAAGCGACTGAAGCACCCGAAACGCCACCTGGTGAGGCCCTTAGAATCGTTATGCGAGCGTTACGCACTGGTACATTGGAGCAGCAAGACACGCGCTATATTGCCCAACTCGTTGCGCAGCGCACCGACATAAGTCAACAAGCTGCCGAGGAGCGTGTTAATTCAGGGTTTAACCAATTGCAAACAGCACTTGAAGACGCAGAAATCAGCGCTCGTGAAATGGCTGATGAAGCACGGGCCGCAGCAGCGTATGCAGCTCTTTGGATGTTTGTGTCCCTATTGCTGGGTGCATTCGCTGCGAGCTTAGCGGCTGTTTATGGCGGCCGTCAGCGCGATGTTTAACGCACACTCAATACACTAAAAGGAACATATTATGCGTTCAATATTATTGTTTTTTCTCGGGATTCCTATTCCGATCATTATCATAATTGCATTGCTTTTATAGAACGCAATTAAGATTTCACTAAGTGCATAATGCACAGAGAAAGGCAGTACGCCCCTGAGCGTGCTGCCTTGCAGTGTTCGAATGGGCACGAGGAGAACGTCATGAGAAAGACCCCATACAAAAAGCAGCAAATGCATGAACTATTGTTTCAAGCGATCGAAACTGAACGCGGCGGAATCAAGATCTACGAAACTGCCCTGACATGCGCTCAAAACAAAGATTTAAAGATTGAATGGCAGGAATACTTAGAACAAACGCTCAACCATGAGCAAGAGCTTCTCAAGGTCTTCACGGAGCTGGGATTAGACCCAGATACGCAAACACCAGGCCGCGATGTAACAGCACATATTGGTCAATCTTTGGTTAAGGCAATGGAACTTGCGAAACAACAATGTACTGCCGAAGCTGCGCAATTGGTTGCAGCCGAATGTGTGGTGTTGGCTGAAACTAAAGATCATCAGAATTGGGAGCTAATTGAGCATGTAGCAATGCATGGTCAGGGAGGAGCGATTAACCTACTTAAAGCAGCTTCCGACGCGATAGGCGAAGAGGAAGACCATCACCTCTACCATACCAAAGGGTTCCTGCGGGAATTATGGCTAGAGTCTCTGGGCTTACCAGCTGTTCTGCCGCCACCAGAGGAAGTAAAAACGGTTGAAACAGCCATCGGTGCAGCAAGAGCCGAAACTGCCCGCGATAACATGCTGAAATAAGTGAATCCATCTGAGTATTTATACTCGGTTCTTATATTAGCAGCACAATAGAAAACGGCAGAGGATTTCGCCTCTGCCGTTTATTTACTCAAACACGAATAGTTTGCCAATTCTTAGTTACGGCTGGCAAACTCAGGCGCTGATTTCAGAGCATCACGAGTTACATTCGCTCGTAATTCCTGATCGTCCGCAGTACCAGATCGGGTTACATTACCCCAACCAATAGCAACATCCTTTTGCCCAATACCTAAAAATCCACCAACACTGACAACAATAGCCACTACTTGGCCATTACTATCAATCACGAGATCATCAACCGAGCCGATGCTTTCGTCATCGTTAGTTTCAACATCCATACCTATCAGATTGCTAGCATGAGAACCATTATGAGGTACTGCTGCAATGTGCCCGCGGCTCTGCATTTGGGCACGCCGCTGATCATTATGATCGCGTTGAGTGTTGCGAGTAGTGCTTAGTTCATCAACGGTAACAAACTCAGGAGCGGCCTTCAGAGCATCACGCGTTAAATTAACCCGTAATTTCAACTCATCCGCAGCGCCTGTTCTGGTTACATCATCCCAACCAATGGCTATATCTTTCTCGCCCATTCCTAGGAAACCACCAACACCAACGATAACCGCCACAACCTTGCCGCTACCATCAAGAATCAGATCATCCACTGAGCCGATGTCATCATCGCTATTGGTATATACCGTAGTACCCATTAAGTTGCTGGCATGCATGCCATTCTGAGGTACTGAATCAAGGTAGCTTCGGGCTTGTGTACGAGATTGATCGCGTTGATTCCGTTGGCGCTCACGATCAGCCTTTGGATTAGCGTCTTGGCCGATTTGCGTGCCTTGTTGTAAACGGCCACTATCTAGGTCACCGGAGTACTGAGCCAGAACAGAACCTGCACCCAGAGTAAGCGCTGGTGTAACCAACGCATAAAAAGCAAACGTATGTAACTTGTTCATATGAATCTCCTTTGAATCAGGTTTGCTAACCGAACAAGATGTTCGAATTAACATATTCATCCTTGAGTTCCTTCGCCATCAGGGAATGGAATTAAGGATGAGATTTCAAAGTACGCTCAGTGATTAAACGAGTCGGTGCGTTGGCGCACTTAGCTTTCCCGAAATAGATGCTAATGCCTTATATACCGCGGTTCTCAGCATAAGGCCTTTACGAGTTCTTTATCGAAGGAGACGGTTAATATCTACTCGCTGAGTGTTTTTATGCTAGGGCGTTCCTTGTTCAGTTAGTAACCGGCGCGCAGAATCTGGGGTAGGTTTACCGAGTAAGCGCTGGTACTCATCGATGGCACTTTGATAGCACTCACAGCTAGCCCGTTTCAAAGCAGTTCTATCGGTGATACTTATCTTTCCTCTACTATATTGAATTAACTCGTGTTGCTGCATCAGCCCCGCCGCAACCGTTACACCACTTCGGCGAACGCCCAACATATCGGCAAGAAATTGATGTGTTAAGTGAAACTCGTTGCTATGAGCGCGATCTTGGCTCATCAATAACCAACGAGCTAACCGTTGATCGATCTCATGGAAATGTGCGCATGCGG
Source organism: Aliidiomarina shirensis (assembly GCF_003987345.1). Lineage (GTDB taxonomy): Bacteria > Pseudomonadota > Gammaproteobacteria > Enterobacterales > Alteromonadaceae > Aliidiomarina > Aliidiomarina shirensis. The sequence goes on from NZ_PIPP01000005.1 coordinate 129,278, forward strand.
CACTTTGTGATAACTGCACCATCAAAACAAATAAGTATTGGCTCAATATCTTTCGCAAGTGAGGGCAGTGACGAAGCAACTGCTGCAACTCGCCAACGTCTATACGCCAAGCCGTTCCTTTTCCTTGCACAACAGCCTGCATTGGCACATTAGATAAACCCAAAACCATGGTTACACCCAACATTCCTTCATTGCCAATAACGCACATTTCCAACGGTTTATGGCCAGACAACTTGGTTACCAAAGAAATAAAACCACTCATCGGAAAGTACAGGTGGCGGTATTCTTGGTTATGCTCACAAAGTACAATGCCAAACTGTAATTCAACCACCTCACAGTGGCGCAGTAACAACAAGCGTTCCTGCGCAGGTAGTAATTCAATTAGGTGATTTGTAATCGTTGATTCTGCATGAGTAGACACAAAAGTGGCCTTTAGCACAAGCTATACCAGCATGGCGCAAGGCAGGTGCTATGCTACCTTGAATCGCAAGTATGCTGAGATAATTATTTGGGTTCTGTGCGCTATGCAACGCATATCTTAGAGATAATGCATTGATAAAGTTTTATTTTTTGTGTGGGCAATATGGGAGTAAGCGATCTGTTTCAGATTTCACAACGCTGTAACACTCACAGCAAATACTCTCTAGCTTGGCTCTATCGGTTACCTCAATATGGCCTCGGCTATAATCTATCACGCCTTTTACATGCAAGCGTCCAGCCGCTTCGGTAACGCCTTCGCGCCGCACTCCCAGCATATTGGCGATAAGCTCTTGGGTCATAACGAGATGGTTACCTTCCAACCGGTCTAGGGATAAAAGTAACCAACGGCAGAGTTGCTGCTCGATACTGTGATGCCGATTACAAACGGCGGTTTGTGCCATTTGAGTAATCAGTGCTTGAGCATAGCGCAATGTTAAATCTAATAAATCACTATGCCGGTTAAACTCAGTTTTCATTCGCGAACCAATAATACGATAAGCATAACCAGCACTTTGTACGATACCTCTGCTAGTTGTACTTTCGCCGCCCATCATCAACGACATACCAACAAAGCCATCATTGCCAACGACAGATATTTCAGCTTGCGAGCCGTTTTCCATCACATACAACAAAGACACGATACAATCGGTAGGGAAATATACATGTCGCATCACCTCACCAGCTTCATATAACACTGCCCCTAAAGGCATCTCCACTAATTCCATATGCGGAATTACACGCTGCTGGATTTCCGCCGGCAGTGCATTTAAGAAATTATTCCGTGTTGGCTCTTGATCCTTGAGAGTAGAATTATCCACTCTTGAAACTTGGGGCATGGATATTTCCTTATAAATTAAAAGCGAAGCATAAGTATAGTTCACACCTACGCCCACTCCGTACGCTACCGAACATATAAATTCCATTACATAAGTACACTCTTCCGGTTCTGCGATAAATTCTGTATTAATTACAAGCGTATAGCAGATATTTAGGTAGCTAGGTGAGCTACGCTTTAATGCGACTTTACTGCGACTTTAATGAATCTTTACCTAAAGACCGGTTTCTTAGTGTGATAGCGCACCGAGCGCTGACGAAGTGAGCGCTATGCTTCGAGCTGAACTTGCGTCAACACTTCCGTTCGATAGCAAGTATTTTCGCTAGGAGCTGAATATGAACTATGAAAAACGCGATACAATGGGCATTTACAAGGAAAACCTTAGTGGACCTGGCCCACATCTAATGGGCGCAGACACTTTGATCGGTAATGATGTCTATAACCATAAAGATGACAAGCTCGGTGATATTAAAGAAATCATGTTAGATGTCACCAATGGTCAAGTAAGCTATGCCGTACTCTCATACGGAACATTTCTTGGTTTAGGCGAAAAGCTATTTGCGGTGCCATGGAGCGCACTAACGCTGGATACCGAAAATAAGCGATTCGTTTTGAGTATAGAAAAGGACAACCTGAGTGATGCACCAGGTTTCGACAAGAAAAATTGGCCTAATATGGCTGATGAGAAGTGGAGCAAAGATATCAATAATTTCTATGCTTCCGCAAAAACTGGAAAGTTTCCTGGTTAATTTCATCTGCTATCTTGATAGAACCCGCTAACGTTAGCGGGTTTTTTATCAAGTGTGTTTGCTAACGCACATACACAAAGTAATTGCAGGCCTATACTCAGTATTCAATTGCACTAGACAGGTAGAACATTATGTTAGAAACAATCATTGTACTGCTAATCATTTTGTGGGCCCTTGGCCTTGTTTCGTCCTATACCATGGGCGGATTTATCCATATACTCCTTGTCGTCGCTTTGGTGGTTATCGTTGTACGCCTAGTCCGCGGTCGCGGAGTTTAAACAGAATCCCCAAGCTCGCATAGCAATAGAGCCGCGAGCTGATTTAATCCATCGAAGGATGTACCACGCCCATGGATGGGTATTTCCTATTTCCCCCCTACAAAGCCAATATCGACCAGACACAACCCTTCCAATCACTAAATCATCGCCTTGTCTAAATACTCCCAAATCGTTAAAACTGGCTACCCAATCCTGCTGTACCTAATTAATATCTTCTTTTTTCTAAACAAAAAGCACCGAAGTTCTCACCACACCTTTATTCGAAGTGACAAGGATAGAGATAAATATCTGCTTGAAATGCAGGTGAACTGAAGCATTTTTAAGCGTAAGATGGATGAAAAATAATAAATTGGAATTAAGCAGTTATGAGTAACAACAACCAGCAAAAACGCATTTTCATTACCGGCGGCGCCAGCGGCTTCGGCTTGGCTATTGCCCGTTTTTACGCCAAACAAGGGTGGCGAGTCGCGCTCGGCGATATTTCTGATGAGCACGCTAAAACCGCGCTGGCCGAATTAGAGCCGCATGCAGCGGAAGTTCGCTACTTCCATTGCGATGTTACCCGCGATGACGATTTACAAAAGGTTGCGGATACCTTAGCCGAGGCTTGGAAAGGCGTGGATGTAGTGGTAAATAATGCAGGTGTAGCTCAAGTAGGCGCTATTGATGATGTGAGCATGGCTGATTGGGAATGGATAACGCAAATTAATATGCTCGGCGTGGTTCGCGGCTGCCGCGTGTTCACACCGCTACTAAAAAAGCAGGGGCAAGGCCATATCGTGAATGTAGCTTCTATGGCCGGCTTGCTTGATTTACCCAATATGGCGGCCTATAACGCTACCAAAGCAGCCGTGGTCTCTATCTCTGAAACCTTAGAAAATGAGCTCGCCCCATTTAATATTGGGGTTTCCGTTGTGTGCCCTTCGTTTTTCCGCACCAACCTCGGTAACAGTATGCGCAGCACTGTGCCGGGAATGGAAAAAACTCTCGATAAATTAATGAGTAAAAGTGACCTATCGGCCGATGACATTGCCGCACAAGTAGCCGCCGCCGTGTCACAACGAAAATTCTATGTATTACCGCACGCTTTGGCTCGCCGCACTTGGCGCTTAAAGCGCTGGTTACCGCGTAGCCTTTACGCGAAGATGATTCAGAAGCAATCTGCAAAATTTGGAGGCCGTAAATGAGCGAAACGAAAGAAATGCAGCAGTTGTTGTCAGCGCAGCAAACGCATTTCAATGCCGCTCCCTATTGGTCGGCTGCCGAACGAATTGAGCGTTTAAACAAGTTAAAGGCTGCACTATTAAATCAGCAAGAAGCGCTGATTAACGCCATCAGCGAAGATTTTGGCCGCCGCTCTGCCGATGAAACGCGGTTAGCCGAACTGCTACCTTCGGTTGAGGGTATCAATTACGTGAACAAACGCATTCGGAAATGGTTGCGCCCTTCGCGCCGCAAAGTAGGGTTGGCGTTTCAACCAGCATCGGCTCGCGTGGAATATCAGCCGCTTGGCGTTGTGGGCATTATTGTGCCTTGGAATTACCCGTTATATTTGGCTATGGGCCCGTTAACCGCCGCAATCGCTGCTGGTAACCGCGCGATGATTAAAATGAGTGAATTTACGCCAGCCACAGCTGCAGCTTTCACCACTTTGCTTGCGGAAGTATTTCCGCCAGAAGAAGTATGCGTGATTACCGGTGAAGCCGAAGTTGCAGCGGAATTTTCTCGTTTACCTTTTGATCACATGCTCTTTACCGGTGGCACCAATATTGGCCGCCACGTAATGAAAGCGGCCGCCGAAAACTTAACACCAGTAACGCTCGAGCTTGGTGGCAAATCACCTGCGATTATTGGCAAAGCCGATACCAATATAGCGTCTGCCGCTGAGCGCATTGCGTTTGGTAAGGCGCTTAACGCAGGGCAAACCTGCGTTGCTCCCGATTATGTACTTTGCCCTGAAGATAAACTCAACACTGTGGTTGCCGAACTCACCCATGCGTTCACTAGCATGTATCCGAGTTTCAAAGAAAATGATGATTACAGCTGGATCATAAACGCAAAACAGTTCGATCGCCTACATGAAGTATTACAAGATGCCATTAGCCGCGGCGCCAACGTAACGCCCATTAATCCGAAAAATGAATCATTCTCCGGTACCCGCATTATTCCACCAACATTAATTACCGGCGCTAAAGCTGAAATGAAGGTGTTACAAGACGAAATTTTTGGTCCGGTACTGCCTATTATTACTTATCGTGAATTTAGTGAAGCACTGGAATACGTTCGCCAAGGCGATCGGCCACTTGCGTTATATTACTTTGGGGATGATCGTGCTGAGCGCGATCTCGTATTAAAAACAACACACTCCGGTGGCGTTTGTATTAACGATACCGTGTTTCATGTGGCCCAAGATGATCTCCCTTTCGGCGGTGTTGGCCCTTCGGGAATGGGGCACTATCATGGCCACGAAGGGTTTCTTACCTTCAGTAAAGCGCGAGCCGTATTACAAAAAGGTAAATTGAACAGCGCGAAATTTGTTTACCCTCCTTATGGCGGGAAGTTACTCAACATGATCTACAAACTGTTTATTCGCTAATGTTGTTTATAAGCCGTGATTACAAAGGTTAACGTTACCCATGCTCACAAATAAAAGTGATGAGAACCACATTGATAAAAGCCGCCGCGGCTTTTTGAAACTCAGTGGCCGGAGTGCCTTTGCACTCGCCGCTGTGGGCACAGTAGTAAGTGTTGTGGGGTATACTGGGTTTCGTTGGCAACAGCGTAGTAACGCTGAATCGGCACTGAATTTTTCCGTGCTTCGGCCACAAGATATAATGCTATTTGGCGCCTTATTGCCGGTAGTGCTTGGGCCTAACCCTACGTTTCGTAAACACCTTACTGAAACCTCCAATGATACCGGCTCATCGGTAGTAGAAAATACCTTACTTCAACTCGATAGCATGTTGGCGCACAGCAGCCCAGCTATGCAAAAGCAGATTCGCGATTTGGTTGATCTGCTTACTTTCTCGGCTACTCAAGGCTTTGTTTCTGGATATTGGGGTAATTGGCAGAATGCCAGCCTGGCGGATATCGAAACCTTTCTACAGCGCTGGCGGAACAGTAAAACTCAATTATTTCGCTTTGGCTATCAAGGTATATGCCAGCTGTGCCAAATGGCGTGGTATGGCCGCCCAGAATCATGGGCCGATATAGGTTACCCTGGCATACCTGCTTATCTGCGAGGTTCTCATGCCGGTTCCTGATATATTCCGTGAAGGCATGCAGCGCGGTTGGTTAGTGGTTGATGGTAGCCAACCGCTACCGCAACTACCGCCGCCAGATGTGATTATTATTGGCTCCGGTGCGGGCGGTGCAACCGCAGCGGAAATACTTAGTGAAGCGGGTTTACGGGTTTATATACTAGAGGAAGGCTCGTTAAAAACGTCCACCGACTTTCATAACGATGAACTCAAAGCTTACGCAGAGATGTATCAAGAAGGGGCACTGCGCACTTCAGCTGATGGTGGGGTGGCTATATTACAAGGCCGAACCGTAGGCGGCACGACCACGGTAAACTGGACAAGCAGCTTCCGCACACCGAGCTCAACTTTGGCGCAATGGCGCTCAGAATGGGGTGTTGATTACGCCACCGATGCCGAAATGGCGCCTTGGTTCGCACGCATGGAGCAACGCTTGAATGTTAGCCGCTGGCAAATGGCGCCCAATGCCAATAACGATGTAATTCGGAAAGGCTGTGAAGCATTGGATTGGAGCTGGGATATCATTCCGCGCAATGTTAAAGGCTGCTGGAACCTAGGTTATTGCGGCACGGGCTGTCCGGTGAATGCGAAACAATCTATGTTAGTAACTAGCCTGCCGGCAGCTTTGGAAAAAGGCGCGGTGTTAATTCATAGCTTGCGAGCAGTGAAACTTGATCACCACAAGGGCGAAGTGCTCGGGGTGCAATGCCAGGGTATGAACAGCACCCTAACCTCGGCTAACGGCCCCAAGGTAACTTTGCGCGCGCCCCGATTTATTCTCGCTGGTGGCGCGATAAACAACCCGGGGTTACTGTTGCGCTCGAAAGCACCCGACCCCCACAAACAACTCGGTAAGCGCACCTTTTTGCACCCTGTTTGCATGACATTAGCCACCTTCGACACACCCATTGATGGTTTTTACGGTGCACCCCAATCCGTGTATTCCGATCATTTCAACGAAGTACCCGCCGATAGCCAGCGCATGGGCTTCAAACTTGAGGTGCCCCCCATGCAGCCAAGTATTGTGGCGGCTCTCATGGGCGGTTTTGGCGAGCAGCACTATAACCGTATTCAAGATTTATCGAAAAGTAACCTAATGTTAGCGTTGATGCGCGATGGCTTTTTTCCCGATGATCCCGGTGGCAGTGTTAGCATACGCAGCAACGGCGATGCCGTGCTTGATTACCCCTTAACTGATCGGCTTTGGAATACAGTTGCCGAAGCTTATGTAAGAATGGCTGAGATTCAATTTGCCGCAGGCGCCAAAGAAGTAACACCTTTGCATGTGAATGGCTTAGCCACACACTCAATTGACACCTTTAAAGCGCAAACCCAAAAACAGATCGGGACGCAGGGGTTCGCTGGCAGATTACGCTATGAACCCATATCGGTTCGCCTTTCCAGTGCTCATGTAATGGGCGGTTGCGCGATGGGCGCCGATGCGCGGATGAGTGTAGTAGACACCCATGGACGACACCATCAATTACAGAATTTGAGCATAATGGACGGTTCTTTGTTCCCCACCAGTGTTGGTGCTAACCCACAGTTAAGTATTTATGCGTTGGCAGCACGCTTAGCCACTGCATTTGTGAATAAGTAAGGTTTTTATGGCGGCTGATCTAGAATCTCACGGCAGCATTTTGTTACCGGGTTTACGCAACGCTACCAAAAGTGTTCATCAGCAGATAGAGCGCCAACCTACCATGGCTAGGTTGATGGCGCATGATTTGCAACTGCACGAATATGCGCAGGTACTGTTAGGCTTCACATTATTTTTTCAAAAGTTAGAACCTGAAATTATTGCGCAGTTAAACGGCTACGCCGCGGAAAACACCGGCAATCAATCGAACTATACGTATACACCAAGATTACCGCTGTTGTCGGCTGATCTTGAAGTGGTGGAAGGTAAAATGGAACTCAGTATGGCAAATGGTGATTTGCCAAGTAGTATTCAACGCCGTTCGCCACAGTTGACCTCCGCGCCGCCTGGTATCGAAAACGTTGTTTGGCCAGCAATTACAAACCGTTGGCAACTACTCGCGGTTCTGTATGTATTAGAGGGCTCCAGCCAAGGTGGCGAAATTCTTTCACCGCGAGTTAGCCGCACGTTAGCGCTGAACGGAACTGGATGTAAATATTTTAATTTATCGGATAACGGCACGAATAGTTGGATACAATGGCAAGAGTGGTGTAAACAAGTAGAATGGCAGGAATCAAAAAGCGCAGTTAAGGCACATCAGGATTCAGTTTTTCTCACAGCAGAGCAAACCTTTATCGCAATAACTAAATGTATGGATATAGTTTCGGCATCATTTGAGAACCAATAGGCGGCTCGCTCCGTATATTTTTACGATTCATTGAAAGAAGGAATATTGCATGTCAGAGATCATGGCTTCAGATGAGTTACGTAATCTGATTGCAGCCTGTGAAGACGAGCCGATACATATTCCGCAAGCCATACAGCCGTTTGGTGCCATGCTAATTGTTGATAAACATACTCAGCAAATAGCCTATGCGAGCGCGAATAGTGCTGAATATTTTTCCATAGCTAACACCGAGATCCGCGATTTTTCCGATATTCAACAGGCCTCCATTGAGAACCTTTTACCTACCCATTTGATTACCGCTTTAGAAAGTGCCGCTCGTGAGAATGACCCGATCTGGATTGAAAACGATACCTTAAGTTTCCTCGGTTGGTTGCACGATGACTATTGGATTATTGAAGTAGAACGTTATCAATTACAGACAAGCAACTGGTTTGAGATTCAGTTCCAACGCGCATTTAAAAAACTTAGAAGTTGCACCACGCACCATGATTTAATCAATACGCTCACCCGATTAATCCAAGAGATATCAGGTTATGACCGGGTAATGATTTATCAATTCGACCCAGAATGGAACGGTAAAGTAATCGCTGAATCCGTGCGCCTTCCATTTACCAGTATGAATAACCATCATTTTCCAGCGAGCGATATTCCAGCGCAAGCGCGTGCAATGTACAGTATTAATCCAATTCGAGTGATTCCAGATGTGAATGCAGACCCAGAACCGTTGCACATCATCAATGCTCCGAAAAATACAGATCCGGTAAACCTTAGTACTGGCCTTCTCCGCGCAGTATCTCCTTTACACATGCAATATCTACGTAACTTCGGGGTTTCCGCTTCTACTTCTATCGGCATTTTTAACGAAGATCAGCTGTGGGGCCTTGTTGCCTGCCACCATAGTAAACCTTTAGCTATTGATCGACGCATTCGCAGGCTGTTAGTACGCACGGTTGAATTCGCTGCGGAACGGTTATGGTTAATTCACTCGCGGAACGTGGAGCGTTACATGGTAACGGTGCAAAATGCCCGTGAACAACTCTCCGCGAGCGCCGACAACAAGCACTCATCGCATGAGCTTGTATCTGAACACGCCGAAAGTTGGTGTAAACTATTCCGCTCTGATGGCATTAGCTATTTACATAATGGTGACATGACCACCTACGGCGAAACACCCGATGAATCAGTAATTAGCGCGATGGTTCAGTGGCTTGATAAAAACCATAGAACTAGCCTTTTCTGGCATAGCCACATGCTAATAGAAGACTTGCCCGGTATATTACCAGATGACTCGCGATTTGCCGGTTTACTAGCGGTACCTCTAAAATCAGATGAGCCATCACCTTCATACCTACTTTTATTCCGCCTTGGCCAAAACGAAGTTCGAACATGGGCCGGTAAGCCGGAAAAACATGCGGTGGAAACATCAACCGGAACTATGCTTGGGCCACGGAAATCGTTTGAAATATGGCGCGACGAAATCAGCGGGAAGAGCAGACCATGGCGAACTGCTCAGCTATATGCAGCGCGTGATATTGCTCGTGATTTGCTCATTGTTGCTGATTCAATGCAGCTCAACTTACTGAACGAACAACTTGCTGACGCAAATAAGAATCTGGAGAAATTAGCTAGCTTCGACGATTTAACGGGTATTTTTAACCGCCGTAGAATGGAAGAGCGATTAGAATCTGAAGTAAAAGCTGCGCAGCGCTACAACAAACGCTTTGGTATCTTGCTCTTCGATTTAGATAAATTTAAATCCATTAACGACACTTACGGCCATAATATTGGTGATCAGATCTTGGAACAGGTTTGTGCTGCTGTTACTGGTACACTTCGCGATACCGATAAATTTGGTCGATGGGGTGGTGAGGAGTTTTTAATTATTGCTCCTGAAACGGGTATGCCCGAGCTTATGTTGTTCGCGGAACGAGTTCGAGCCGCCGTTGAAAACATGAAACACGAAAACCTACCCGAGGTAACGATCAGTATCGGTGTTGCCGAGTTTAAAGGTGATAAACGTTGGGACGATATGATTGATCGCGCAGATAAGGCAATGTATCGAGCCAAAGAAAATGGCCGGAATCAGGCTTGTGCTTAGTGAAACAAATATAGCGCACTGACTAACAGTGCGCTATATCGCAATAACTTACCAGAGAACTGGCTTTGCCATTGCCAAGTGAAACACAATAGCTAACTGAACGAACGCCAAGATACCCGCCACAATTCGCGTGCGCTTTGGAAATTTTGGTTTAATGGCAAAAACACCCGCAATAATATAACCAATCAAAAATAATACTTTCAAAAGCAACCACGAGTGCTCAAGTACATTTAAGCCGGTAATCACTAATAACGAAATCGCCATCACCAATAGAATGGTATCGTTCACGTGCGGAATCCAACGCAGTGGCGTGCTACGCCAATTCGGTTTACCGAGCGCATCAAGGCCAAGGCGAATAATCAAAAACAGTCCTGTAAGGTAGGCTGCAAGCATGTGAATGCCCTTAACCGGTGCATAAAATTCCATGATATTGCTCTCTTTTTTGCTGTGGAGTGCATAAACTAAGGTGTTCATACTTGATGCGTTCTATCCTACCGGAATATTTACAATGTGCATTAATTATTCGCTGCTTTGTGGCAGATCAATGTTCGTAAATCGAAGAAAACTTATACTCCTCAGCATCGTTTTCAACACCACCTAATTTACAAGGTAAGCTTTACTATGGCTGAGATAACTTGGGATCCATCACTTATTGCCCGCTACAATATAAATGGGCCCCGGTATACCTCATACCCAACAGCACTGGCACTTACATCGCCTTTTGATCACAGCCATCTATTGCAAGCACTGGAAGCCAGCAATGATACGTTGAGTTTGTATATTCATCTGCCATTCTGCCATCAACTTTGTTATTACTGTGGCTGCAATAAAATAGTGACTCGGCATCAAAGCAAGGCTGATAGTTACCTAGATGCGCTTGAACAAGAAATGCAGCTGTATAAAACGCGACTAACTACGCGCACGATAGGCCACGTTCATCTTGGTGGTGGTACACCAACGTTTCTTACAGAAGCGCAGTTAAGCCGGTTGATGCAAATGCTTAATACGCATTTTGGCATTGTTCCCAGCGATACCCATGAAACCAGTATTGAAATCGATCCACGCAGCTGCTCATTGGCAAAACTAGAGCACCTGCGTAACTTGGGCTTTAATCGGGTTAGTTATGGCATTCAAGATTTTGATAACGATGTGCAAATTGCGATTAATCGAGTGCAAGACTATGAGATGGTAGCTGCGTTGATAAAACGTTCTCGTGAACTTGGCTTTGCCTCGATAAATCTTGACGTAATCTATGGCTTGCCGCACCAAAATCCCACAACATTTCAAGAATCGCTCGATAAGGTGGTAGCGCTCAATCCGGATCGAATTTCACTGTTCAGTTACGCGCATCTTCCGAGCCGATTTGCCGCGCAGCGAAAAATAAAAGACGCGACATTGCCAAACCCAGAGTTAAAGTTACAGCTGATGCAAATGGGCATTCAAACGTTTACTCAGGCGGGTTACCAATTCATTGGCATGGATCATTTTGCACGGCCCACCGATGAACTCGCTAAAGCCCAGCGTGCAGGTAAACTACAGCGAAATTTTCAAGGCTATACTACACACGGTTCTGGGGCATTATTGGGGTTAGGCAATTCATCAATTAGCCAAGTACACGGCGTGATTTGGCAAAACGAGAAAGCGCTAGCTGAATATTACGGTGCGTTGTCTGAAAATAAATTACCGGTTTGCAAAGGCGTGTTGCTCACCCACGATGATGAAATTCGTGCGAACCTAATTGCTGAGCTGATTTGCCATTTTCACCTCGATATCAATGCATTTGCACAAAAATGGCAGCTAAACTTTCACGATTATTTCGCAACGAGCCTGCCACGTTTGCAGAATTTTATTGCCGATGGCTTAGTAAACATAACCGATAAAGAAATACGAATCACCGATAATGGTAGGTTATGGGTGCGTAGTATCTGTAGCGCATTTGATGCGTATTTGGCCGATGGGCAACAATCTTATTCGAAGGTGGTTTGAATGCCCTTTGCTATCATTTTACGTAAAGGCTGAATATTCACATCTACGGTAACCGTTAACTCGTTGAGCGCGTTTGCTCGTTGCTTGCCGTCTGCGGGCGCTCGAAATAAATGCGGTGTCATGGCTAGAAGATTTTTAATTTCAGCTGCTGATTCGAGCGTAAGTGCATAATTCACAGAAAGCGGGGGCTGCACGTGGAAAAACTCGGGGTGTGGCTTCTCTGGCTTTTCGGGTTTTATATCGGGATAAATCACTTCTCTTAGTTCTCTTAGGTGTTTCTGCCCCGGATCTACCATGATAAGAAGACCTCCCGGCTTTAGAACACGTAAGAATTCTGGATAAACAGGAAAGCCAAAAACACATAGCACAACGTCCACTGAAGCATCTTGCACTGGAATTTGCGCATTACTGGCTACAAACCAACGTACCGTATTCTCTGCATCTACGCCTTGCTTTGCAGCAGAAAGTACCGCCCACTTTGAGATATCAAACCCAGCAACACTTAAATAATCGGTGCGCGCGCTCTCCACAAGCTCTCGAAGGTAATAGCCTTCGCCACAACCGGCATCAAGAACGCGTAAGGGATTTTTAGCAGATGTATTTTGCTGCTCTGCATACCGGAGTACTTCTTCCGCAATGCTCTTTGCCAGCGGTTGATAGAAACCGCTATTCAGGAATTCGCGCCGAGCAGATACCATCGCTTTGCTATCACCAGGATCTTTGGAACGTTTCTGCTGCACGGGTAAGAGGTTTAAATATCCCTGCTTCGCAACATCAAAACTGTGGCCGTTCGAGCAGCTCCACGATAAGCCGTGCTCGGAAGGATATAAGGCTTCACCCTCAATAGGGCATTGTAAGTGATTGAACGCAACGCTAGGCATAATTAAAGGCAACTTCTATCGGAAATTAACCGAATAGTAACGCCTATCGACGACACTGGCTAATTGAAATTCAATCTACCTGCCGCCACGTTGTATGCGCTATTACGCCTAGCACATTGAAATTAATCGGGTAACTTGACTTCTTCGCCCGCGCGCAAACCAGCAGCCACTTCGATATGGGCGCGACCTTGATAATCAAGCGCTTCGCCAAGCCTAACTAAGCGCCGTTCTAGGCGGTTTTCTCGCCACACATATACATAATTCAACTGACCAATCTGAGTTATCGCGACCTTGGGAATATGCGTAACCACACGGCTACCCGCCGGAACGGAAACGGTTCCATACATTCCCGGATAAAGGCCTTGAATCGTTTCCGGAACTAACCGAATGACAAAGCTACGCGAGGCTGTATCAGCGGCCGGCTCCATTTCTACAACTTGTGCGGGAAGATGTTCAGCCAAAGCATCAAGTGAAATCTGCAAGATATCACCAACCGCAATATTCGGTAATACCGATTCGCTAACCGATGCTTCTAGCCGCAAGCTTTCTGGCGAATACAGGCCAACTAAAAACATGCCCGGAGTTGCCGTATCGCCGGTAAACACCGCTCTTCGGCTGATAACACCAGAAAACGGCGCCAGGATAACACTGAAACTTTCACTGGTTCGTGCTTCAAATAATGATTCACGTGCGCGAATGAGGTCTGCCTCAGCACTATCACGCGCAGCACGCGCTTCGTCAAGACGTGCTGCCGGGAGCACACCTTGCGAAACGACCGCTTCAATACGTTGAAAGCTTGAGCGTGCTTCGTTTACCCGCGCTTGTGCGGCGGCCAACGATTGTTCTTGTTGACGCACTCGCGAACTAAGATCATCATTTTCTAAACGCAACAACACATCACCGGCTTGCACTTTATCACCAGCATCTACCAATACTTCAGCAACTCGAGCAGTTATACGCGCCGATATAGCCGCTTGCTGACGCGCTTGAATCGTACCACTGAAGGTTCTACGTTGAACTCGTGATTCTGCAATAACCTGAGCGGTACGCGGCTTCGTTTCCGATTTAACGGCCATTGGCTCCGTATTCAATTTCGCAACAAAAGCATTTGCCAACCAAGCAAAAACTAAAAGCAGGCCAACGAACCCAGCAATAATTGCGAGTATGCGTTTTATCTTCATGCTTCGTGCTCCTGTTGCGGTTTATGACCCGTACCGTGCCCTTCAGTGCCGTTGTACATCATGTAATACACCACCGGAATAACAAGTAAAGTGAATAAAGTTGAGGCCGTGATACCAAATATCACTGCCCAAGCTAACCCATTAAAAATGGGGTCCAAAGTAATGACGATATTCGCCAGCATCGTTGTTCCGGCCGTAAGTAAAATTGGTCGTGTACGCGCGGCACCTGCATCAAACAAGGCTTCTTTTAGCGTACAATCACTTTGTAAACGCTGCTGAATGAAATCAATTAATATAAGTGCGTTACGTACCACTATTCCAGCCAAAGCAATCATGCCAATCATCGCCGTAGCCGTGAATAGAGCTGGGTTTGGGTAACCGGCAATATCTGCGCTAAACATATTCAGAAACCAAAACCCGGGCATAATGCCGATTACCGTAAGCGGTATTGATAACATCATAATGCCCGCCACCGCTTTTAATCGAGTTTGCAGTACCATCACGATATAAACCCCAAGGAGCGCAACCCCGTAAGCGATACCTAAATCACGAAACACATCGAGAGTTATTTTCCACTCCCCTTCGCCACTCCACACAACATCGATATCACTTGGCACCTGCCAACCCAAACCCGAACCATTATTAAAGTAATGCCGTTGCCAATGAGGCACTTTCTCATTGCTTTCACTGTTCTGATCTACCATCACATCGGCAACAACGTCGGCGGGCACCCGGCCAACCGGTTCTGCATACACGTAAACTACAGGCCGCAGGTTTTTGTGAAGAATCGGCCGATTAGCTGGCAACTCAACGAACTCACCTAGCTCCGCAAGAGGTACCAATGGTGCTGGCGCTGCAGTTAATCCTGATGCGCTGCTTTGCTGAGCAAACCCACGTTGACCTCGAACATAAAGTGATAAAAGATGATCTGGGTTATCACGTAACCTTTCTGGCAGCCGAATTTCAATCGGCAGCGGGTTAATTTCGTTTTCCTGCTGCAAAAAATCTATCGTCCAGCCACCGCTAGCAGCCTGAATACTCTCATGAATATCGTTTGCACTAATACCTGATAAAGCTGCTTTTTCCCGATCAATCACGAAACGCCACACTTTGTGCTCGTCCGGTACCGAAGTATCTACCTCACTCACAAAATCTTCTTGCCGTATACGATCAGCAAGCACCTGTGCAGCATTTTCTATTTCCGAATAAGGCGTTTCATCGGCGCCATATAATTCGGCAACAATAGTGGCTAAAACTGGAGGCCCTGGCGGCATTTGTACAATTTTTAGCTGTGCACCTACATCGCTGGCAATCGCTTCGAGCGGATCACGCAAGCGATTCACCATTTCATTCGATTGCATGCTACGGCGCGATTTATCGGCAAGAACTATCCGCACTTCGCCGTGCCATGGCTGATTTCGATTCGAATAGTGGCGCACCATACCATTGAAATCCATTGGCGAAGCAACCCCTGTGAATGTAGCAATCGCGCTAACCTCGGGCACTGTTTGTAGATACTCAGCAAAACGCTCAAGGGCCATAGCCGTGCTCTCCAATGGCTCGCCCTCACGCATATCAACAACGAGCTGAAGTTCATTCTTGTTATCATGCGGCAAGAGCTTCAACGGTACCAAACGCAATACAGGTAACAAGGCTGCGAGTATGAATAAGCCAGCCACACTCCATAGAAAAACCTTGCTGCGTTTACGTGAATCTAATAGGGGTTCAAGCGTTTTTCGATACCCTCTATAGATTAGCGAACTGCTCGGGTCGTAGGCACCCTTTTGCTTTGCCTTGCCCATTATTTTCCATGCCAGCCATGGCGTGATCAAAAATGCGGTAATGGTTGAGAAAATTACGCTAATAGGTACATTGAACGCCATTGGCCCCATATAGGGCCCCATCATGCCGGTAATGAAAAACATGGGTGTGAAAACGATAATAATGGCTAGGGTAGACATTAATAGCGCGCTGCGAATTTCAACCATAGCCGCCACTACAGCTCGTTTCGAAGCTTTACCTTCGGCACGAATGTGGCGCTCAATATTATCAATTGCCGCGATCGGATCGTCGACAATTAAGCCTAGTGCCAATATCAACGCAAAGAGAGTAACCCGGTTAATGGTGTAGCCGAACAAAAGATCCATGCCGAGGGTTGCGCCATACGCGATTGGAATTGCAATTGCCACCACAATAGCGGCTCGCCAACTTAAGAAAAGCCCTACGAATACCACTACCACTAACACAGCAACCACGAGGCTGCTAACCAGCTCCGATACTTTTTCATCGGCAGTTTCGCCGTAATTACGAATTACGGAAACTGCTACGCCCTCAGGTAGCCACGTAGCCTCTAATTCTTCAAGCTGAGCAAGTACGTCGCCTGCTACCCACACTGCATTTGCACCGCGCTGTTTTGCTACCGAAATGTAAACCGCAGGATATTTCTCGCCATACATGGTTCCGGATTCAACAACCGCGCTGTTTGTCATCCCGGTAAACTCTGGCCCCGGGTAAAAAGCGGTATAATTCTTCGCCTGCTCCGGGCCATCAGTGATCTCGGCTACGTCCCTTAAATAAACGGCTCTTTCGTTCACGACATTGACAACGGTATTCGCCAACTCCGCCGCACTGGCAAAAAACGCTCCGCTTTCAACTTGGATGACACGCCCTTGCTGATGTAGTTCGCCGGCACTCACTTGCGTGTTGCTCACCTGAATTGCACGAGCAACATCGGCAATAGTGGTGCTGTGGGCAGCAAGGCCCACGCTATCCAGCGCAATTTGAATCGTGCGCGCCTGGCCACCCACTACTGACACCTGATTGGTATTATCAACCGCTTTTAATTTCTGTGTAGCTTGTTCTGCTATTCGGCGCAGTGCGAATGCATCGTGTTGCTCTGGGTCAGTACTATAAAGTGCAGCAACTATGATAGGAACGTCGTCGATTTCAACGGGTTTAACGGCCCAAGTTTTTACAACCGCAGGAATCTGATCTTGGCTTGAGTAGATTTTATTGTAGAGTTTTACAAGTGAATCTTCTCGATCTTCACCCACATAAAAGCGCACCGTAACATTGGCGTAATCGCGATTGGATTGGGAGTAAACATACTCCACACCATCAATTTGAGATACGAGGCGCTCAAGTGGTTCGGTAACCTGGGTAGCAATTTGCCGCGCTGAAAGCCCCGGAGCACTCACTCTAACATCGGCCATCGGCACAACGATTTGCGGATCTTCTTCACGCGGCGTGAGCAATAGAGCAAAGGCACCTAGCAATAATGCCAAGCCAATTAGAATCGGTGGGAAGGCGCTATTTAAGAACCACCTAACCACACCGTTGTTAGCGCTTTGCTCTGCCTTGATATCGCTCACTTTTGGCTCCAATAATTAATATGGCAAATTACTTGAACGCCTGACCCGGTTTTAAACCTGCAGCTTTTAGTATTTTCGCTAATGGGCAGAAGCCGGTAAATGCCGCTTGTAAAAGGTTCAAACCAATAAAGCCTGTGAGTAGCAACCAGCCTTGATGTACCTGCCAAGCTAAAAGCACTGATAACAACACCACGAAGCCAGCAAACGCAAAAACAAAACGATCGATATTCATTTTCATACCCTCCATTAGGATATTCTAATATTTAAAACCCAAAAAAAAGTTACTCGCAAAAGATGCTATGTAAACTTTCCAAAATTTGTAACGCATTTTTATCCGCAATACGATAAAGCACAGTGGTGCCTTGTTTGCGAAAGCTAACAATTTTCTGCTCACGCAATTTTGCTAAATGCTGTGAAAGCGAGGATTGTGATAAGCCCACTTTTTTTTCCAGCTCACCAACCGACATTTCACCGTTTACCAAATGGCACAGCACCATCAATCGATAGCTATTTGCTAACGATTTCAACAAGCTCTCTGCTGAGCTCGCGTTTTCTTGCATTTGATGTATTGAGATAGTTTTCATATTGAACATTATATTAGCTTTTTCTAATTTAACAAGAGCTTTACTTATTTTAAAACCAGAAGTGCATGATAAATAACTTAAAATTTAATATAATGGCGGTTTAATGATATGTATCAAAGTATTTTACGAGCAAATAGGAGGTAATAGTCATTCGTTTAGCCACCTTATCTTCAAAGGTAGCGGAGAATACATCATGAGTGATTTAAATAGCGTGTTGATCATTGAGGAGCGAACCGATTCGCTTTCTCTTGTTGAAGACGTATTCAAAACCCACATTGGTAAAATTACACCAATAAAGCTGCCTATGGCACCGCAATCAGTGTCTACAGCTATTGCGAGCGAGCCCGAGTTGATCGTGCTTGAGGCTTCTAAACGCGGTTACGCCGCATTAGCAAAGCTTCGAAAAAGCTGTGTTCCTTCCAGAATTATCATGTTTTCAGCTTCAGATGCAGAAACGGATATCCTTAATGCTATTCGCAACGGGGCGGATGGTTATTTGTTAAAGGATACCGATCCAGCACAGCTATCCGCGTTATTAACAAAAGCCCTACAAGGAAAAATGGCACTAAGCGAGGGCGTTGTTGAGATCTTAGCCAAAGCATTACGTTATTCGGAAAGTGAAATTCAACAGGCTTCGCAGCAACCGTTAACAAAACGAGAAAAGGAAATTTTACGTTTGCTCACCGAGGGCAAGAGCAACCGAATCCTAGCAGAGGAACTGGCGATTTCGGAAGGTACTGTGAAGGTACATATAAAAAATATTCTGAAGAAGCTAGGGCTGCGTTCACGCATGCAGGCTGCTCTTTGGCAATTAAAGCGCTAAAACATCCATCATGATATTCTAGCGCTCGCGGCCAAAGGGCCTCAGAACGCTGGTAACCCCGTTTGTGCCCTACCCAGAATTAACGCGTGAACATCGTGCGTGCCTTCATAGGTATTAACCGCCTCGAGGTTCATAACATGCCGGATAACGTGGTATTCATCGGAAACACCATTACCACCATGCATATCCCGTGCCGTTCGTGCTATATCTAATGCCTTCCCACAACTATTCCGTTTAATCAGGCTAATTGTCTCGGGCGCCAACATGTTCTCATCGGCCATCCTGCCGGCCTGTAAAGCTCCTAATAGCGCTAAACTAATTTCAGTTTGCATATCCGCAAGCTTTTTCTGAACTAACTGTGTTGCCGCCAACGGGCGCCCAAATTGTTCACGATCTAGCGTATATTGACGTGCGGCGTGCCAACAAAATTCTGCCGCTCCCATAGCCCCCCATGCTATTCCATACCGGGCCTTGTTTAAACATTTAAATGGACCTTTCAAACCGGTGATATCAGGAAAAATATTTGCTTCCGGGACAAATACATTATCCATAACGATCTCGCCGGTTATCGATGCTCGAAGGCTAAACTTACCCTCAATTTTTGGGGCACTTAACCCTTCCATACCTTTCTCGAGCACAAAACCTCGAATAACACCTTCAAGCTTTGCCCACACTACAAACACATCTGCTATCGGGCTGTTCGTGATCCACATTTTGCTGCCTGTTAAACGATAGCCGCCCGCTACCTTTTGAGCTCTGGTTTTCATACTTGCTGGATCTGAACCAGCATCGGGCTCAGTAAGGCCAAAACATCCTACCCACTCACCGCTGGCCAATTTTGGTAAGTATTTCTGCCGTTGTGTTTCGGTACCAAATTCATAAATCGGATACATAACTAATGAACTTTGCACGCTCATCGCGCTGCGGTAACCGCTATCAACCCGTTCAACTTCACGCGCAATAAGACCGTAACAAACATGGTTTACACCCGCACCACCATAGGTTTCCGGAATAGTGGCACCAAGCAAACCAAGGTCACCCATTTCATGCATGATCTCTCGATGAAAATGTTCCTGGCGATTGGCCATCAAAATCCTAGGCTGTAACTTTTTTTGGCAATAGTCATGCGCACTATCGCGCACCATACGCTCTTCATCAGTTAATAATGATTCAATTAAAAACGGGTCTTGCCAATTAAAGGCGGATTGTTTGCTCATTATGTCCTCAACTCGGTTGTATTAATCAACCTTGCGGCGGGTTTCGATGATTACCGTGGCGGTTCCTGCTTCTGGGTTCTCAAAAGCCATAATCATGCCATTTTGAAACCAATCTTCTTCTTGCAAATAGCGGTTCAACACACTCGTGTTGAATGATTGACCCGGTTCGGTAAGCTCTAACGACATCTCGCAATAGCTGGTACGGCACTCTAAGTCGATTACATTGATATGCCGAAATTCTTCTTCTCGAATAAAGAAATCTTGCAAGTTTTGTTCAATCGGATAAGCCCAACTCGGGTCTACCGGTTCTAGCTCGCGGCGCACCGCCATATCGTCATTACTTAGATGGCCATCTTGTGCATTTTCAATAGCGCGAGCTAATGCGGTAACACTATTCCTAGTTTGCTCACTTTGTTCTCCAGCTGCTTCTTGCTGATTGCGTTCTTGTTCTGCAATTTCACCTGCCTGATCACGCAAATCAGCCAATAACCGCTCTTGCTCTTGCACTCTCGCTTCGAGTGATTGATTTTGAGCCTGGAGTTCGCCCACTAAGGCTTCTAGATTACGTTCGTTTTCGTCTACGCGATGGTTCAGCGAAGTATTCACTAAGCTCTCATTCGCGTTGAGATCAGAAACTTCTTGGCTACTCTCTTGCCACAGTAGAATTGCCAACACTGAAATAATAACCACATAAATGATATGTACGAACTTAGCCATGATGAAGCCCTTCTATGCACGTTTGCTTACACTACGTTTGATTGAATATTAGCGAATATAATTATCCGAATAAAGATTAAACAAACAGCCTTTGCACACGCTAAACCTGAATCTTGATCTACTTCAATTTCTTGCCTAGTAAATAACAAAAAGGCACCCGAAGGTGCCTTTTCTAAAGATTCATTTCTAGTTGAAATTAACGAGTACGTGGCACTCGGATTTCAACAGAAAGTGCAGCTTCAGTACGACGGTTGCGCTCGTTAGCAGATAAACTAATTTCGTTTACTACTGGACGGCTCATACCGTGGCCAACTGTAGTGATACGGCTACGGCTAATACCGTGGCTGTTCACAAGGATATCGGCAACAGCTTTCGCACGACGCTCAGATAAATCACGGTTATATTCAGCAGTACCGATTAAATCGGTGTGGCCGTTGATAACTACTTCAGTATCTGTGTGCTCTTTCATGAAATCAGCTAAACGGCGAACATCACCATTATAATCACTAGTTACACGAGCTGAATCGAACTCAAAGCCTACACGTAAATTTTCAGAAACCTGTTCAGTTGTGTACACAGTACAACCACGGCTATCTACAACATGGTTGCGTGGTGTGTTAGCACAATCATCGCGGTAATCTGGAACGCCATCACGGTCGCTATCAGTTTCGCGGTCAGTAGTTTCTGCTGGGGTTGTATCTTGCGTTGCAGCTGCTTCACGCTCATCACGGTTCAACCATGCATTAAGTGCTGGACCACCTTCGCCGAAGCGATAGTTTGCACTTACGATGAATGAAATATCGTTGTAATCAGAGCTAAATTGCGGAGCAACCTCAGCACGGATAAACCATTTTTCGTTGAACGAATGTCTGTAACCAAGTGTTGCACGGTACATTAGATCACGATGACGCTGAACACGTGTTGCGTTGAAACCAGCACCTGCATATACGTTTTCGTTGAGGAAAAATAGTGCGTCGGTACCAAACATATGACCAGTAGCGCTATTAGTAAGCCCTTCTACGTCAGTTTTAACGCGATCCCAGTATGTACGAACTGCCCAACGGTCAGTTAGCGGAACAGAGAACTCTAGACCGATTTGCGGCGAGTTAAAACCATCATCAATGAAATGACCAATATTGGCGTTATCAACGAAAATGCGGTCACCGTCAATTGAAGTAATATTCAATCGAGCACCGAAAGAGAATGATTCGGTTCCTGTGAAGTTTTCTAAAGCCTTGGCTTGTGGGCTAACTAGCATTAGGCCAGCTATTGCCGCAGGTATTGCTATTCCAGTAATTTTATTCATAAGGGATTCCTTCTTTCCTTCAGCTGCTCCACTAACCCGGGAGGGTTGGGGGGGTATCAACCCTTATTCTGGCTTAACTAACGACTAATCGTGTTAACTTTACCAAAACTTTTAAAATTCGGTGTCTAACAAGCTATAAAATTCAATGTTTTGTTAAATTAGAATCACGCCACATAAATTTTACGCTCGAAACTCCTTGGAGTATAACATTTAACCTCAGAAGATCAATGTTATACCAACAAACTATTTCGTATAGTTTGCGTTAAGTATTTAACGATTATCTTGCGGCTTTTATTATCCTCTGGCGTTTGAGAAACACACACCAACTCAGTTACTTGCCGCCCAAAAAGCGATGTTATATCAGCTCTAATGGCAACTATTCATAGGCCTTCAAATGGAAAATTGCATAGCCTTTAAGGTCCTCGTCATATTTCTTTACACTTTCTATATTTTCAGCTTCTTCTTTTCCAGCTTCACTATTATTACCCCGAAACTCAACAATAACGCCTTCGGGTAAATCAATTGCCCAGTTTTTATTCAGCGTGAGCGGCAAAATACCGTCGTTGGCCATAGTCATTTCTCGCGCATAATTAGCGATTACTTGCCGCACTTCTTCGCCGCTAGAATGCACTATAGTGCTACCATCAAGGCCAGGAAAGCCGCCACCACCACCTGCGCGGTAGTTATTCACAGCCACAAGAAATCGTTGATCCATATCTAAAGGGGCTCCGGCGAAAGAAACATCAACGACTCGTCGTGCATCAGCATTAATCAGTTCACCGTGCGTGTTGTAGCGCGCTGGCTGCGTAATATCAAAGCGGTATTCGATTCCGCTCAGTACATCAAAGTTAAAACTTGGATTTCCTGTGAATAGCGCTTGCGGTTCATTTAGTTCCGGATCTATTTGCTGATAAGCCAGCGCTGACATTTCTAACCATTCCACTAGCTGAGCGCCCGTTACTTCAACCACTTGCAGCGTATTCGGGTAGACATACAAATCAACCAAGTTACCGAGTGTAAACTCACCAGCCTCAATAATGGTGTAGTCATCAGCACTTTGAAAACCGTTGCGAAATGGCGCAGCGGCGCTTAAAACGGGTAAACCGTCGGCTACTTCACCGCGCGCCTGCAAAGACTCTACCAACCAGGTTTGCGCATCATTGATCAACTGCACTGCGGTACTCGGTTCTATGCGTGCAAACAGCGTTGAAATACGCGCTTCAACTTCACCCAAGGGCTCGTTTAACATGGCTATTGTTTCTTCATGTTCAGCCATAAGCATCGCTTCTAATGCGGTATCTTTACGCTCATCAACGGCGCGCACTGCAACCTCACTGGCCAAAACTTTCCATCCTGCTTCGCTATGTTGTAAACGTAAATCAATTATTCCGAGATGATCACCCCAGTAGCCTGGAGCAACGGCAGGTACGCCACGCACATAACCCGCCTCGTTATCTACTTCTGGTAAATCGTTGTACCCGTCGGAGCCCGGAAATAGCTGATGTTGATGGCCGAACAGAATGGCATCAATGCCCTCAACGCCTGCTAACTGATAGCTCGCCTGCTCAGCGAATTGCGGATAATTATCATAAATACGCAACCCCGAATGCGGTACCGCCACAACAACATCGGCACCCTCGGCGCGCATTTTTGGAATGTAATATTCTGCGGCTTCAACCATATCGCGCACGCGTACTTTGCCAGCTAGATGCTGTTGATCCCAACGCACTATTTGAGGTGGCAGAAAACCAATGAAACCTACTTTTATTTCGTGTTCATTGCCGTGCTGGTCTTGCATTTGCTTGGCTAGAATTACGTAGGGTTCAAACATTGGGTTATCCCAACCTGAATTCACCTTACCCGATTCAGCGGCAGAACTGGCATGAAAAACATTCGCGCTGATATACGGAAACTCTGCACCACGCACCGATTCATGCAAAAATTCAAGACCATAATTAAACTCGTGGTTGCCCATGTTGCCAACATCATATTGCAGATGATTGAGCGCACGAATAATCGGATGGGCGTTTTCCGAAACGTACTCAACACCATTCCGGGCTACCCAATCGCCAAAAGCACTACCTTGGATCAAATCACCATTATCAATCAGGAAATTGTTTGGATTTTCAGCTCGTGCCTCGTGAATCAAGGCAGCTGTATGCACTAGGCCGTATGCATCCGTTGATTGTTGTTGAAAATAATCATAACCCAACATATACGCGTGCAAATCAGTGGTTTCGATTAAACGCAAGTTTACTTCAGCAGGAGCAGTAGGTTTACTGCAGCCACCTAACAACACCCCTGAAATAAGTACAGCACTCAGCGTAATTTTTAGCATTTTCATATTCATTTCCATTGCTTGGATTAAATATTATTCACTCAGCAACCAACCATGATTGCGCCAACTTAGCCGCTTCCCCATATTCCGGTAATATTGGCTGCATTAATTCTGCGATATTGTTTTCCAACTGCCACGGCGGATTTACGATTAACATTCCAGCCCCATACATACCGCGTTCACCCGTATTTGCTTGGTAATGAAATTCGCTTTGCAATACGGGTAATGCAACTTCCGTACGAATCTGTTCGAGTAAAGCCTCGTGCTTTGCTGCGGGTAACAGCGGATACCAAATTAACACCACGGCATGACGGCAACGTTGCAACACCTTGATCGCCGCCGCAGCGACATCATCGTATTCCGTTTTATTTTCATAAGCTGGATCTATTAAAACAAGTAAACGCGGTGTTTTCGGCGGTAATAATTTTAGTACACCTTGCAAACCATCGCCGTAAACTACTCTACCCGTTTGCTGTTCACCGTATGTACTCAGAACATCATGCTCTGCTGGGTGTAATTCAAATACCGTGTGCCTATCTTGTGCTCTGCGCAACCGCGAAACCCAACCCGGCGATCCGGGGTAAAATCGCAATTGTTTTGCGTTAATTAACTGACCACGATTGGTTTCTTCAGCATTCGCCGAATCTAACGCCGCGAAAAATTCCGCCCAAACCGAATTCGGAATTAGGGTATCGCGCAGAGGCACCATACGCGCAACACCTGCCGTGAACTCACCGGTTTTTTGCGCCTGGGCATCAGTTAAATCATAGTGTCCTTTACCAGCATGTGTATCAAAATAGTGAATAGCACTTTCTTTTGCCTGTAAGCGCTTAATCACAGCGATAAGCGTGAGATGTTTGTGAATATCGGCAGCATTGCCAGCGTGATATCCGTGCTGATAACTGAGCATAATAAAAAATTTCCGTGGTTTTCTGAGCGTGAGCTCGCAAGTACATTAGCGCCTGAATATATTGGCTTTAGATTACCGTGAAATCAGGTTTTTGTCGCGGATCCTCGCGGATAAACCCCGGAATAATGTAGAACGCGTGAAAATTTTATTGGCCAATGCGCGTAACGTGCACCCAATTCCATTATGCATTACTCTAGAAAAAACAAAATTCAAAGGAAAAACCATGGCAAAACTCATTCGCAAACCTGCTCTTTTCGCTAGTTTTACCGCCGCGCTCGCCCTTTCCACGCAACTAGTGTGCGCCAGCACTGCCGAGCCAATTACCAACGTTGAGCCCAAACTCGGTGATTTGCATGAACATATCGAACGCACTCGTGCGCAATGGGGTATTCCAGGTGTAGCCATTGCGGTTGTGCATAAAGACGAAATCATTCACCTATCGGGTTACGGTGTACTCAAGCAAAGCGAAACTGCAGCTGTGAATCCCGATACCCTTTTCGGCGTGGCTTCTACATCAAAGGCAATGACGGTCGCTACCCTTGGCATGCTAGTAGATGAAGGTAAACTTGATTGGGACGACAGGGTTATTGATCACCTGCCATGGTTTCAACTCGCTGATCCTTGGGTCACCCAAGAAGTGCGTATTCGTGATTTGCTCACGCACCAAGTAGGTGTCGGCCGAATGACGGGAAATCGAATCCAGTTCATGCCTACAGCAGATCGTGAAACTGTTATCCGGCAAATGCGTTATCACGAATTTGAAGCGCCTTTTCGTTCGCGCTATGTGTATAGCAATGTCATGTACTCGGTTGCCGGTGAAATCGTAGCGGCTATCACCGGCAAAAGCTGGGATACCGTAATGGCCGAGCGGCTATTTGCGCCTCTCAATATGACCCGTTCAAATACATCGATTACGCAGTTCGCGGAAACCGACAGTAATATCGCATGGCCACACCAATGGATCGACGGTGAGCTGGTAGAAATTCCACGCCGTAACTTCGATAATGTTGGCCCGTCGGCGTCTGTGAATACCACCGCATATGATATGGCGCAATGGATGCGATTACAGCTTGGGGAGCCGGGCGTATATGAAGGTAAACGTTTATTGAGCGAAGCGGTAATGGCGGAAATGCATCAGCCGCAAGTTGCACTCAGCCGTGGGGAGCGCACCGATGCGGTACGCGCTTATGGCTTTGCATGGACACTTGATGAATATAAAGGCTTCCAACGGAGCCAACATGGTGGTGCTACCGATGGCTTCAATACATCGCTCGTATTAGTGCCGGAACTTGATTTGGGTATTGTAGTCATTACGAATACGTTTAGTACCTACATGCACGCTCTGGTAAATACGGTGGTTGATCGTATGGCGGAGTTGCCAGAACAAGATTGGAACAGTGAATATTTCGAGGCCTACAATGCGCAATACGAGCGTGTGCTGACGGCACGCCAAGCAATCGAAGCAAAGCGGGAATTAAACACAACGCCGAGTATGCCCGCTGAGCAACTTCTTGGTAGCTACACGGATCCGCAATACGGAGAGGTAACCGTATTTACAAACGCTGATGGTGGTTTGTCCCTGCATTTTTGGAATGATGGTATTTCGATTCTCGATTTAGAGCATTGGTACCACGATACCTATCGCGCAGTTTGGCGTAACCGAGCGCAACGCGAGAAATTTGTTCACTTCACGCGCGGCCGTGATGGCAAGCCAGCAAGCCTAGAGGTAACGTGGACACTGCGGCCACATATGCTGCAAGTAGGCATTTATCCAACATCCTATTCTCGCGATGTAAGCTTTAAACGCCAGTAAATGATAATTTCTGAGGCGTATGGTTTGCGCCCACAAAAAACGCCAGTGATCGTTAAAAAATCACTGGCGCTTCTCTAAAAGAATCAAACTAAAGCAAAAAAATAAAGCCTCGAGCGATAGTGAGCACTTACAAATCATCTAAAATATGAGCACGAATGCGTTTAATGGCTTGGCTATGTAATTGCGATACCCGTGATTCAGTAACATCAAGCACCGCACCAATTTCTTTTAGGTTCAGTTCCTCTTGATAATATAGTGCCATGACCAACTTTTCTTTCTCCGGTAAACTTCCGATTGCGTGCGCTATCAACTCTTTACGTTCACCTGAGAACAATGCCTCAGCCGGAGAATCATGAGCGCCGCCATTACCACTCAGCTCAGTTTGTTCCGTTACCACTTCATCATAAGAAAGCACCAAACCATTATTAGTATCTAACAACAGTTTCTGATACTCCTCCAAAGGCATATCTAAGGCTTCGGCTATTTCTCTTTCTTCCGGTACTCGACCCAACTGATGCTCAAGCTTACGCATACACGCTTCCACATCGCGAGCATTCCGCCTTACACTACGGGGCAACCAATCGCGAGAACGCAACTCATCAATCATTGCACCGCGGATACGCTGATGCGCAAAAGTTGAGAATGCAGCGCCAGCAGTTGGATCAAAGCGTCCAAAGGCATCCAGCAATCCTTCAAGGCCAGCCTGAATAAGATCATCAATATCGACACCGGCCGGCAGCCTTACCTGCAACGAGAGCGCTTGCCGCCGAACCGTTGGGTAGTATTGCTGCAGAACCGATTCCCGATTCATTTTGCCTTGTGCTGTATACATAAACTCGTATTTGCCCTTGAATCTGGTTTAAGTGCCACTCTCTGTGTTCATGCTTTCGCTTGAGTAACGCACACAAATTAAATCAAGATTAAAGAAATTGCGCGCACACTCACGAACATTGTTGATCAAGCCCCGAGTAGAAACCACCGGAGGGTGCAATAATAGAATACGCTGCGGCCCTCCACTAACATGCAGTTTTCGCATAGCATTATAAGCACGTTGAAAGCCATTTGTATCCGGCTCAACCCATAATGCCCAACGCGGAAAGCGTTCCGCAAGTTCTTGCATGTCGGTGTGCACAAACTCCGCTGGTATTAATTCCCAAGATTCGGGATCTCCTACCCAGCGCCGGCCTTGTTCAGCCAATCTACTTAGTTGTTTTCGTACCGCTTGGGTATCGCCATCGCCTCGCGAAGGTAGCCCTATAACCACCAACGAATACTCTGGTGATGCGGCACTATCAGGTGTTCTATTTTTAGTTGCCCAATCTCTTAATCCGGCGGCTTGATCACTACTCACTTCGAACTCCTGCTGCCGACATAATTTGCATTGCTACCGTAGCTTCTAGTAAATGAATTAGCCCTGCTAATATTTTTTGTGCATTTGCTTTTCCGCGCTTGCCCGGTAGGCTTAATAACCTCTGGCGCGCTGTATTGAATGCCGGCAACATGCTGTGCTCAACATGAATGGCACTTGCCGCTAAACTTGTTGCTAATGCAACCAAAACCGGTTGTGAGCAATGATCATACCCGCTTTTTTGCAATAGCCCAAAAGCTTGCCGCGTTAAACTTGCAGCTTCATCACCCAAGAGTTGACCAATAATCAAACCCTTCGCATTTTCTTCCGGGAGCGTAACGGGGGTTAACCAAAAGCGCCGAACTAAATCGGCATTACGTGAGCTGGCGTTAAGCTCGCCATACCATAATCTGTACTCACCCCCACCACGCGAAAGCCGAACCGTTATAAACCCTAAAGAAAGTTTAGCTGCTTCACCCCGGTATTGCATGGGTGACGTAGACGATTTTTGCATCTTTTGCCGCAAAGAAAGCGCTGCCAAACGGTCATCCGCACTGCCAACGTAAACGCGCTGATTACGGTTGATCACAGCAACCCATTGTTTATCTTGCAGCCAGTTTAATTCTTGTTCCGTTGGCAGCATTTGGAAAATATGTTGCTGTATACCAAGGCTAGCACTGATCTCGGTTATATCTCGCTCTTTGCCATCCGCCAACGCTATAGGCAGTGGTAGCAAGCAACTCGAGGAATTAGCTGGAAGGTTAGCGAGGTGCCATTTCACGCCAGCAACTGGCTTTGGCCGAGCCCAATGCATGCTGGCTGGCCTAACACCTTCTGTTATCTTAGCCACGTTTGCAAACCATTGATCGAGAGCTGTGCTTTGCTGCGTAGCAGGTGCTTCAGCAATAGCGAGTAACTCCTCGACATTGGCAAAACCAGGTAAATCGTTACGAAGCTGGTCGTATAAGCTCGCGAGCGTTTTGCCTTGCGCCTGCAGTGTGCCCGATGACGCTCGGCTCGGGGTATTGCTCTCGGCATTGTAATTCGCTAACCACTGGCTAAATTCGGCATATTCCGCTGCTGCACTATTTAATGCTAAATTCACCAAATTAGTTGTATCTGGCAGCTCCAAATCTTCTGGAACGCGCTGTCCATTGGAAACAAAATGCAGTATCAACCCGTGTCGAATCAATACATCAATCGCACCACCCAAGCGCACTGATTCATCAACCTTTGATATAATACAATCGTTGATTAGCATATTGGTTTGCTTTGCCATTTTTTGAAATAGCTGCACAACCTCATCTAAATTTTCCCGCTGGCTAGCACTATTTAACACCAGAACCAACCGGGTTTTTGCCGCACTTTGCGTACCTGTTTGTAGGTCTGCAATGCGCTGCGTAAGGCGCTGATCACGTTGGCTCATGCCCACAGTATCAATCAACACCAGTTTCTTGCCACGCATTTTATCTTGTAGAACGTCTAGTTTTTCACCCTCTTCAAGCGCGTGCATATCAACATCTAACAAGCCTGCATAAATTTTAAGTTGCTCTCGTGCTCCAACGCGATATCCATCCGTAGTTACAAGCAGTAACTGTTCAGGCCCAAACTGCATCACGTAGTGGGCTGCAAGCTTTGCGGTTGTGGTTGTTTTACCAACCCCCGTAGGCCCTACCAATGCAATAACACCATCAGTAAATAATTCGGCAGGGAAATTAGGTAATTGAATACGTTGCTGTAATTGCTCATGCAACCACGCGCTTACATCAGTGCACTTTTTCGGCATCACACTGGCAAGCTCGCGAATCAACTCCGTGCCAAACCCAGCAGCCTGTAAAATGTTCACCATTTCACGAATCGGATGAATTGCCGGCGCCGCTTTTTTCTGCTGATTGTTAAGCATACTGCGCATTTCTTGCACTTCACTCAGCAACCGTTGCGCCAAAGCCGCAAAATCATTTGGGGCCGGGCTATCCGCCTGAGCCACTTTTTCATCCAATGCATCTTCCGCCATGGCTAAAATCTCGTAACCATCATCAAGTTGGCGAGACGACAAGATCATGGCATCGGGCCCCAAGCTTTCTCGAACTTGGCGCATAGCATCACGATTATTGGCACCAAAATAGCGCCTTACACTCATTATTTATCTCCGATTAAAGCGGTAATTTTCAGTGTTCTATCATCCGGAACTTCGGCTTGGGACATTACCACCAAATAACGTAACTGGCGGCGCAGGAAGTGGGCCAACAATGGCCGTAATCCGTGCTGCACTACCAATACTGGCGGTTCACCCATTGATTCCTGCCGCTCTAGTGCAATTCGAGCTTGTTCTTGCAACGTTGCCGCTAAGCCTGGCTCCAGCGCACCGCCATTATTCATGGCTTGCATCAACACCTGCTCAAGGCGGACATCTAATCCCAACACATGTAGTTCGCGCGCGCCGCCAAACCATTTCTGGGTAATGGCTCGCCCTAACGCTAAACGAACTTGTGCTGTTAACTCATGTGCTTCCGGCTGTTGGCCTTCAAATTCAGCTAGTGTATCAAAGATGGTACGCATATCCCGAATCGGCACTTCTTCATCCAGTAGGTTCTGTAAAATACGCTGCAATACGGTGAGCGACACACACTTCGGCACCACATCTTCAACCAAGCCTTTATTCTCTTCTGCCAGCTTATCTACTAACTGTTGAACTTCAGAACGGCCCAATAATTCACCCGAGAATCTTTGTAATAAATGATTTAAGTGGGTGGCCACTACGGTGCTTGCATCCACTACGGTGTAGCCATATATCTGAGCGTGTTCGCGTTCGCCAGCATCAATCCAAACCGCATCTAAGCCGAAAGCTGGATCGGTCGTTTTAATACCATCCACTTCTCCCGTTACTTGCCCTGGGTTTATCGCAAGCCACTTATCAGGATAAATATCTGCCCGGCCAACTTCGCCACCTTTCAGCGTGATCACATAGCTATTCGGGGGTAATTCTAAGTTATCTCGAATATGTACTACCGGCGGTAAGAAGCCGACATCTTGGGCAAACTTCTTCCGTACACTTTTAATACGAACTAATAACTCACCTTGCTGCCGGTCATCTACCAAAGAAATTAAGCGATGCCCTACTTCCATCCCTAACGTATCTACCAGTTGAACATCTTTCCAACTGGCTTCGGGCGATTCAAATTGTGTTACTGGGCCTTCCTCAACTGGCAATATCGCAGCTTTTTGTTTTTGCTTAACCATAATACGCCAAGCCATAAAGCCTAACGACGCTGTAAACAATAAGAACACGAAATTCGGCATTCCTGGCACTAAACCAAGCAAGCCGATTACCACTGCTGCCAAGATCATCACTTTCGGATTAACAAAGAGTTGGCTTACCATTTGCTGGCCAACATCTTGATCGGTGTTTACCCGTGAAACGGTAACACCTGCAGCGGTAGAGATAACCAAGGCCGGGATCTGCGCTACTAGGCCATCACCGATCGCGAGCAAAATATAAGTTTGCGCTGCATCGCCAAAGCTAAGGCCGTGCTGCATGGTGCCTATCAACAAACCACCAATGATGTTAACCACCATGATGATTAAGCCAGCTACAGCATCACCGCGAACAAACTTACTGGCACCATCCATAGAGCCGTAGAAATCGGCTTCTTGCGCAACTTCAGAACGACGACGCCGAGCATCTTCCTCACCAATCAAACCCGCATTCAAATCAGCATCAATAGCCATTTGCTTGCCCGGCATAGCATCGAGCATAAAACGTGCGCCAACTTCAGCGATTCGCCCAGCACCTTTAGTAATAACCATAAAGTTAATGATGACGAGAATCAGGAACACAACTAAGCCAACCGCGAAGTTACCACCCACAAGAAACTGACCAAACGATTCAATTACTTTACCCGCGGCGTCACCTCCGGTATGGCCGTCCATTAATACCACCCGGGTAGATGCAACGTTCAGTGATAAACGAAGCAAGGTAGTAAATAATAGAACGGCTGGGAACGCGGCGAAATCAAGGGGCTTTTCTGCGAACATACTCACCAACAGCACCATAAGTGCTAAGGCGATGTTAAATGTGAAGAGTAAATCCAAAACAAAGGGCGGTAATGGCAAAACCATCATAGCCAAGATCATCAGGATCAGAATCGGGCCGATCAGCATTTGCAAACGGCCATCGGCTAATTTACCGAATTGATTCAGTGAAGGCATTATCCCCTTCATTCATTCCCCTCCTCGGGAGTTTGATTTGGCTCACTATCTTGTTGATGGCGCGGATGTACTTTACGTTCAGCCATCTGTTTTGGTACTACCAGATTCTTCGGTGTTGGCGGAATATCACCACCTTCTACCTTGATTTGCTTCAATCGGAAAGCCCACGCCAATACTTCAGCAACAGCTGTGTACAGGGCCGTTGGTACTTCTCGCTCTAAATCTACGTTGTAAAACAAAGCCCGGGCTAGTGCCGGCGCTTCTAGGCGCGGAATATTATGCTCTTCACCAAGCTCCCGAATCTTTGCAGCTACAGCATCTGAGCCTTTGGCAACCAATCTCGGCGCGCCCATATTTTTGTCATCATACTTTAATGCCACCGCAAAATGCGTTGGGTTGGTAATAATAACATCGGCTTCCGGCACTTTGCTCATCATACGGCCGCGGGAAATAGCCTGCTGCTGGGCCCGAATTCTTGCTTTAACGTGCGGATCACCCTCAGTTTCTTTGTGTTCACGCTTTACTTCTTCTTTGGTCATTTTCAGCTTTTTCGTATGACTATAAAGCTGATAAGGCACATCAATTAAAACAACCACAATCAAAGTGAGCACCATGAGTACCGCAGCTTCGGCCGCCAACTTGAGGGCATTGGTAAGGGCTAGTTGCACCGGTTGCCCCATTAACCCCATGTATTCGCCTTGACGCGTAACCAAAAACACCACTAAAACGCCACCGACTAACGTTGTTTTTGCAATTGCCTTGCCCAGCTCGGCTAATGCTTGGCTGGAAAAAATCCGCTTTAAACCTTTTGCAGGGTTTAATTTCGAGAGTTGCGGCTTCATTCCTTTTGCCGAAACTATCCAGCCACCTAATAAAGCAGGTGCCACTAGTGCCAATACAACCATGAGAATAAATAACGGCATCAAAGCATATAGGCTTTGCAATGCTAAATTAGCTACTTTAGAGAGCATAGGTTCGGGCTCAAAAGCATGCATTCGCTCAAACAAGAACGCCTGCTCCATTACCGTTCCAAGCTGCTCGTAGAGCATTGAACTCATACCCCAGAGACCAATAATACCACCGAACAACAACACGAAAGTGGTCAATTCTCGCGATCGCGCAACTTGCCCCTCATCCCGCGCTTTTTGTAAGCGCCTGGGTGTGGCGGGTTCTGTTTTTTCAGAATCGTCGCTTGTGCTCTGCTCTGCCATTTCTAAGCGTTTCTCTGGGCATTATCGGGGATTTAGCCGATATTCTGCCAGAAGGAAAGGAAAATCGAATGGAAAAAAAGCGCCTCTTTATTGGCGCTTTTCGTTTTGTAGGTAGGTTCTGGAAGAAATATTTAAAGCTATAGGAAGAATCCTTGCGGCTCTTCATCTATAGAAACACCACCTTCACCAAGCTCTGCTTCTGAATCCTGCTCTAGGAGACGTTCAAATTCTTCTGCGTCTCCCGGTAGAAGCCCTTGCCGGCGAATAAATTCGGCTGACTGTTCAGTGTGTAGAATGAGTGTAATTCTTCTATTCATAGGATCTCGAGGATCCGCGCCTTCCAGAGGAATACGATCGGCAACGCCGGAAATCGAAAGTAATTTATTTGGGTCCATGCCGCCGGCAACTAACTCTCGACGTGATGCATTTGCCCGATCTGATGATAGCTCCCAATTGCTATACCCAACGTAGCCACCTGCATAAGGAATGCTATCGGTATGGCCGCTAATGGTTAGCGCGTTATCCACTGAATTTAAAATAGGTGCTACGGTTTGCAATAATCGGCTCATATACGGGGCTACCGTAGGCGAGCCAATCTCAAACATAGGCCGTTTTTCGGTATCCATCATCTGAATTCGCAGGCCTTCGCGAGTTAAATCTAAACGCATTTGTGCTTCTAGTTGGCGTAACACAGGATCTGCCTGAATAGCTCGCTCGATTTGCCGTTGAATGTTCTGGAATTGTCGCCGCACATCGGCTGGCCGCGTTTGCATGCGATAGTCGATACGGGCTTGCTCACCTGATGAATGCGTGCTATCCGGACCACCGCCCTGAATCACGGAGCTCGCGGAGTTCTCCCTATCGCCACCCGCCATGGCCACAACTAATGGAGTCCGAAAATACTCTGCAACGCTTTGCCGGGTTTCTTCATCGCCGGTTGATAGTATCCACATCACTAGGAACAACGCCATCAACGCTGTCATGAAATCAGCAAGTGCTATTTTCCACGACCCACCATGGTGCTTTTGCACCACTTTCTTTCGGCGGATGATTATCGGGCGATGTTCTTCAGCCATGTTTACGACTCCGCGGGCTTATTGCCACGAACATGATCTTCAAGTTCATTAAACGATGGGCGTTCCACAGTGTCGAGAGCTTTACGGCCAAATTCCACCGCTAACTGCGGTGCATATCCGCCCATACTTGCTAGCAACGTAACGCGCACGCACTGTAAAGCCTTCATAGCTTCCGCTACCTGCCGTTCAACACGACTAGCAATTGGATTGATAAAGCCGTAACCCAATAAAATACCTAAAAATGTTCC
Source organism: Aliidiomarina shirensis (assembly GCF_003987345.1). Classification (GTDB taxonomy): domain Bacteria; phylum Pseudomonadota; class Gammaproteobacteria; order Enterobacterales; family Alteromonadaceae; genus Aliidiomarina; species Aliidiomarina shirensis. The sequence continues at coordinate 164,524 of NZ_PIPP01000005.1, forward strand.
GATCAACGCATGGGCAATCATTTCCCCCATCACATCCGGAGATGCATCGGCACTACTTAATGCTTTTACTACACCGAGAACAGCCGCAACGATACCAAACGCTGGCATGGCATCGCCTACTTTTGCGATTGCATCAGCTGGCACATGCGCCTCAGTTTCAAACGACTCAATCTCATGCAGCATAAGCTCATCAAGTTCTTGTGGGTTCATATTTCCGCTGATCATTAAGCGTAGATAATCCGTGATGAAATCTCGGATCATGTCATCCTCGAGAACTAGAGGATGCTCTTGAAAGATGGGGCTCTCCATTGGCTCTTCGATGTCTCGCTCTACCGCCAACATGCCATCTCTGCGCATTTTATTGAGTATTTTGTAAAGAACTGACATCAGTTCCATATACACATTTTTATTGTATTTGGTGGTGGCTTTTAGCTTTTTAGCAACATTGAACGTTGCTTTGATGCCTTTCCCGTTATTCGCAGCAATAAATGCGCCAACCCCAGCACCGCCGATCATGAGCACCTCGAACGGCTGCCACAAAGGGCCCAAAGCACCGCCTGCCATAGCGAAGCCCCCAAACACTGAGAAGATAACAACTATAAATCCAATGGCGATGAGCACAAATTACCCCTCATTATATTACTTTCTTAGGTAGTTTCGCTGGATGTGCAGTTAGATGTGGAACGTGCACAGTTCGCTTAAACTATTTATGTATACGAGCTATCGGCATCAGCTGTGAAAACTTGAGTACTAATTTGCGGAAGATAGAGGGTTTTAAAAATTCCAGGTTTTGCTATTTTCTTGCTCTACATGGATCTCTAGAGTCACTTATTAGCTAGTTACTGCCTTCCTTAATTTTACCAGTAGGTTTCTTTTTACCAGGTTTTCCTGCTCGCGATGGCGGCTGACAAATTCCACACACGTAGTCGTCATCTGGCGTATGCGCATGATTAACAAACGGTAATTGGCATTGATTGCAGGTAGAAAGTTGAAACATATTACTTTCAAAGAAACGCAGTAGTGTCCACGCCCGGGTGAGCCCTAAAACTTGCTCTCCCCCGGTCGAGTCGACATGTTCGTTGTACAAACGGTAGGCTTTGGTAAACGCTGTCATGCGGTCTACCTTTTCGCTATCTGAAAGCTTCAAATAGATAGAATAAAACAAAGAAGAATGAATATTAGGGAGCCATGTCATGAACCAGTCGGTAGAGAACGGCAACAAGCCTTTCGGCGGAGATTCCCCCCGTACTTCTTTATATAAACGAACCAACCGGCCGCGATTTAACTCTACTTCTGATTCTAAAACTTGTAGCCGAGCTCCCAGTTCAATTAGCTCGATAGCTAACTGCACTTGATTCATTTCATCAAGAAGCTTTTTTTCTGACAAAGCGCTACACCCTAGGCTCTAGCCGCGATATTAGCGGGTAGATGCCATTAACATTGCAAGATGGGTGTGCGTTAGGCCTGTTTCACGTTTACTGCGCAAAATATGAGCAAGTTGCTCAGCATTATCAGCGCAAGGCCGAAGCACGAACTGGCCTTGTGTTGCTAACCAAGTAATCTCGCGAATCGACATAGACGAGATTAAGTCAGCCATTTCACTCGATAACTTCAGCCGAAACATCGCTGAATCGCGGTCTTCTGACAACATTTTTTGAATCAGAAGTAGGTATGCAAGGTTGAGTTCTTGGAACTCTTCAATCGTTTTTGTGGTTTCCAAAATCTAATCCCCTGTTCTTCTCCAACGGAGAATGAGCGCATAAAACAAACATTTTGCGTACGCAGAGCATACACCTGCACCAACTTGGTAGCCAAAATCATTAACTATTATTATTACTTTCTGTTAACACAGTGTTAGTGATACAGGCTATCAATCTTTCCGTCAAGCTGTGACGTGACGATCATAATCAACAATGTTTACAATAAATTTATAATCTATGGTAATCCAGAAGTATTTAAGGGGAAACCCTAAATCTTTGTAAAGGCTGTAAGTCATTGCTGAACAGGAAGGTTATGATTTATCTGCTTAGCATTGGTGTGAGATCCTCAGGAAACGATGGTCCGTAAGGCTCTTGGAGATAGTGTACTAATCGTGGATATTTAGTGGATTGAGGGAAATCAATAAACGATTAAATTTTTGTGAATCCGCAAAATTAAGCATCAATGGCTATCCGCAACCTCCTGTAGCCATATCAAAAGTTCGACCAACACTTCTTTCAGTGAGTCTGGTAAGTAGTCATCTGGATTTAGATGCATCAATAGACCCACAAGCTCGGGAGCATCATGAACAAATATACCGTGCTTCTCGGCTTCTGAAATAATACGTTCGGCGAACTCACCATAGCCCTGCGCCAGAATTTCCGGTTGATTCGTTTGGCTATAGCCCAGCGCTACGGCACCACGCCGCTTTTCCCAAGTTTCATCATTCATCATTTGTAGCCTCGGTATCTGCATCGGCTAACCGTTGCCGAGTTTCAACGGTTACTTCAGAAAGCCCTAACTTACGTAATCTATCACGTAAAATACTTTCTTTTGATTCTAGCTTCATCACAACATCATCATTCGCAACAAACACCAAATGGAGTTCCTTTTCTTTTAGATGCACGCCTACCGATAGTGCGCCAAGTCCGCGCACCGTCAGTTCAAGCTCGGAGCGCCAACTTTTCTCTTTATGTTTCTCGTTTTGCTGGTTTTGCTCAGAGGGATTACGGGGCTCTACTTGCCCTGGCTGCAAAAATAACGCCATAAAAATTCCAGACCACAGATCGCCTTCCCAGCGTAATACCGGTGTGGTTAACATTTCGAGTTGTTGTCGAACGATCGGTTGCATCGCTTCCGGAACCGGCCCGCTGAGAACCCGCCCCTCCTGTTGCGCTTGCAATTGCATTTGCGGTTGCTGCTGCAAAGCTGCCCGCGGAATTTCACCACGAAACCACTTGCCTAGCGTGCTTTCATAGAACACACCACTATTGCGTATGCTCGAATCAAGCCGATCGGCCAAGAGCGTTGTTGATATAGTTTCGCCCGGTTGAATCAAGGGGGCCGTAGGCCGAATCGTTGAGCCCGGCGCTGGATATTGCATGAGGACATCGGCAATCGCTTTGCCAGCACCAGACAGCGCAATTTGCGCCGAAGGCGGGCTCGGAAGGCCTGGCTGAATTTGTTGATAGGATGCTTGTGCGAATTTGCTACCAGTTCTAAGGTTCGGTTGCACTGCATGCGCTTGCGAATTGGCGCGCGAATCGAGGCGGGAATCGCTTTGCAAAGCTCGCGGACCCTCACCCGGATCGACTGGGCGCACAGGTTGATTTAGATTTTTTTGAGCGGTGAGATCGCCCTTGGGGCCAAGAACTTGGTGCAGTAGCGTATCAAGTAACGGAGTAATGCCGCTCATTCCTCACCTCCGGTAATCTTTACTTCAAATACGCCGCTTTAAAACTCAAGTGTCTGATAAATTAAGAAAGGTAGGCGTTATCCACTTTTCTTTTTTTCGAAGCCGAGGAGAGCATTTTTTCAAGCTCAGTTCGACGCTGCGTAAGCCGTTCACGAATTTCCTTATCTTGCTTTAACAACGTTTCCAAGAACACCAATTTCTGCTCTTGTTGCTGTTCGGTCAACATGGCATCGAGTTCATGCTTTTGTAACCGCTCAACTTCACTTACGTAGGCAACTTCACTTTCGATAAGTTTAGTCCAATCATCTTCACGGGCATGTTCCAGCATAGTGGAAGAGCATTTTAATAGCCGCTCGTAAGCACTAATAACCTCTTCTCCATCCATTACTGGTTTTAAATAAGCCCGAGCACCCATGTTTACGCGCCTTGCTTCGCTGATGCTGCTTGCTGTCCAATCTCTTTCCATGCTGAACCTATATTTTGAAGGAGTTCTGCTGCTTCATCGAGCTTCGCAGTATCATTGTGTAAGTTAGCCTTCACTAATAAATTAGAAACATAGTTATAAAGGCCTTCCAACCGTTCAGCTAACTCGCCACCCTTTTCTTTATCTAATGCGGCTAATAACCCACTATTTACAATATCAATTGCCTTCGATATTGCTTTTCCTTTTTCAACAACATTCTCGTTACTCATGTGTAACTTAGCCGCTTTAATTGCTGCTTGAGCGCCATCGAACAACATCGAGATCAGTTGGTGCGGGCTGGCAGAAAGCACATTGCTTTCAACGCTAACTCGGCCATAAGCGGCAGCTCCACGCATTGCATACATAACTGTTCCCCTATTCTATGATTTACCGGTATAACCGGTAGTGCCTTTACTAACTCTTTAAATTTATTACTGGCCCATCTGCGCATTCAACATATCAAATTGCTGCATTAGGTAATTACTCGTTGAATTCATATTCGCAATCATCGAATCAAGCTGAGCGAACTGAGAGCGATACCGATCAATAGTTTTCTCAATGCTTTCTTCCATTCTCATGAAGCGGTCATCGAGCCTACCTATGCTTGCTTCCAAGCCTTGGGTCGTGTTCTTAATTGGGCCATCGCTCTGTAGCAACTGTGAAATACTCAAATCAATTTTGCCACTTAGGCCGCCATCCGCTGTAGTACCCGCGAAAAACGTACTAAGATCGTTCATATTATTTGCGGTTAAATCACTTAGCTTGGCTTCATCTAAGGTTAACGTGCCATCGAGCTCAAGTTCGATACCGATATCACGCAACATTCGCGCATTACCTTCCTCAACGCCTTCACCCATAATGCTTCGCATACGCTGCTGCACCGTACGAAGCGTTGAGTCACCTAGTAACTGGCCGTTATTACCACCCTCGCCGCCAAATGCAGTGAGCTCGCCAATCACGCTTTGTAAATTGTTATATTTCTCGACAAATTCGGTAACTGCTTCTTGCGTTAGTTCGTTATCGCGAGTAATTGAAACCGTTGAACTACCTTCTTCTTGCAAATCTAAAGTAACGCCCTGAATGGCTCCTTCAACGCGATTGCTCTGGCTTGTGATGGTAATACCATTCACATTTAACATGGCATTTTGAGCTTGTTGTTCAGTAGCAGCATCAAGCGTGAGCTCTGCACCCAATGTGCCGAAATCTATATTGGTAACCGCAGCATCAGTGCCTGTTTCTAACGAACTGACGACAAGCCGATAGGGAGTGCCGGAGCCATCATTCACAATTGAAGCTTGCACGCCACCATCAGAGGCATTGATAGCATCTCGAATGTTTTGTAGTGAACTTTGCGCCGGGTCAATATCAACAGCAAACGTATCGCCATTACCAAGAGAGAATGAAATCGTGCCGCCGCCTAGATTATCGGTTTGGCTAGCAACACCATTGGTCGCCACACTATAAGCTTCCGCGCGGTCAATAACATTTACTTGATAACTACCAATCGGTGCTGTTGAGCTGGCAGCCGCACTCACTGAAGAGCCCGCTACCGCGCTACTAACACCTTGGAAAGTTTCTGGTTTGTTCAGCTTTGCAGCGGCATCTTGAAAAGTAGATAATGCACTTTCGAGCCGGCCATAAGCAGATATTTTCGCCTGCTGTGCTTGTTTCTGTTGAGTAATAGGCTGAAGCTTCTGACGTTCAGCTGCTGCCAGCTGATCGAGAAGCCCATTGAGGTCCATACCAGAACCAATACCTAATGCAGAAATTGAAGCCATTGTTTTACCTTTTGCAATTGCACATGTTGTTGAAACGAAATTATAGCGCTTTTAACAACAGCATGCTTATTTTGTCAGCTTTTTTCCAGTAGCAATCACCGAAAAAGCCATATTAAAAACTGCTAATTCAAATTATCGGCAGCCAAAACCTAAACTTTAGAAATCAGTTTCGAGCACTTCTTTAATCTCACCAAGCTCAGCTAGCGCGCTTCCTTCAACGGGGTTTCCAAGCTCCGAATCAGGGGGCCCATCATGGGTCGTCAAAATTACCTGACGAATCTGCTTACTTTCATCAAGGCCGGTCACCCATGCAAGTTGGTCGTTTAACTTGTAACGAACAAGCGATCCTATCGCTATCATGCCAAAATGACGAATGTACCGTTCAATCCAGTCATAATCGAACTGCGTTGTATTAGCGAGTAAGTAACGATATGCCGTTTCTGTTGTTTGCCCCGCTCTATCGGCGCGCGGGCGGCACATAGCATCAACCGCATCAACAACTGCAACCATGCGCGATAACTGCCCCAAATCATCGCCCTTGAGCCCCAATGGATAGCCGGAGCCATCTAACCGCTCATTAATGCGCTCAAGCACGCCTTGCACCACTGCCGGTGCAAGCCATTTACAGTTATCCATTTGGTTAGTTAATAGTGCTACATGAGATTGCATACGTAGATAGGAATCACGGCTCAATGTACTAGCACGCCATAGTGAACCCGGCAGCATCCCTTTGCCCAAATCATGCAACATGCCACATGCCACAATAGCTTTTTCCAATTCACGCGGGAGTTTTGCACCACTTTGCGCTAAATCGACCGCGCGAATAGCTACACTTAAGCCATGAATAACCCAAGCGGATTCACGGTGAATACAACGCAACGCAAATAGTGCGCCTTCGCGGTCGTCTTTTATAATGTCGAGTAATTTATCGGCGTGCGCTGAGAGCTGGCTGGAATTAATTTTTTGCCCTTGCCGTAGCGCTACCATTTGACTATCCAAATAGCCGGCTACGCGAGCCAGCCTTCTTGCTATTGGCGTTGGATATTTATGCCCTTGCCGGCGCCCCAAGGATACGCTTTCATCTTTTACTTCAAACAAAGGTGAGGGCGTTTTTGAAGAACCTTCGCCGGCATTTCGCGAAGCTTCCCTTTCGATTTCACGAACAAACGTCCAAAGTTGTTTTTCATCCGCTTTACTTACATTTGTAAATTCAAAGCCAACTGTTAAAACTTGCCGGTCGGGATCGGTTTTTATATGGCGAACATCCGCTACGATTGGAAAAACAGTACTATCCGGGAAACATATTTCAAGTTCAGAGCGCATATGATTAATAACTTTAGATGCACCATCTTGAGCAAAGAAATCAACCAGCGCGCCCGTCGCCGAAAGATCTTTCAAATCACCGATAAGTTCCATAGTGCGGGTTTCGGTAGCTTCTTCCGTACCTTCTTCAGTTGCGTTCGTTTCCTCTTGACCTGTTTTTTTGCGCTTTTTAACAATTTCTTCCGCACGCAAACGAACGCCTACATCCATGCCAATGCGAAGTTGAGCTCGAAACGCAGATCTCCGCTGACGTAAATCTAACCCCTCGGGCCACGCCGATTTACTAACTAACCTGCCGGCGTTGTCTGAAAACTCAGTCATCTTCATCGGCGTTGACCGAATCATACCAGCGTGACTTTGCCCTAAAAGAATGAATTCAACACCCCGACGCAGTTTCGGAGCCAACTCACGAATCGCGGTTAAATCATACTCAACATACTCTTCATCCTTGATATCTAACAAAACCACCGGAAACACTTTCGCTTCAGCAATATTAAGCCGAATCTGTGCTGCGCCAGGTTGTGTCATGGTTTCGAGTAATGCAGAAACTTCCATTTTGCTCGAAACGGGTGAGTATTCTTCTTCCTGATCGAGTAGGAGGAGGCCTCACGGCCTCCGTCCTCTCACACCACCGGGCATACGGTTCCGTACCACGGCGGTTCATAGGTTACATTTGAGCCGATGGTAACTGTCCATCAGCGATATCAATCCCAGT
>NZ_PIPP01000006.1 GCF_003987345.1 Aliidiomarina shirensis
GTATAAAAGTAAACTTTCATACCTGCCACCGAAATGGCGTTTGGTTGATGCTTTTCTTGCGCAAGTGCCCACACAGATTACTTGGCTTGATATATTGTTAAAGAACGTTTGCTCGGCTCAGTGGAGCTCGTAGCGAGGTGCGCATTCTACACGCCTCATTTTTGCTGTCAACCGCTTTCGAAAAGTTTTTCATTTTCTGTTGCTAATATCGAGCTTTCGGGGTTGTTATTGGAAAGTTAACATCTTGTTATAGGTGTTTAACTTTCATTTTTGTAAGAAGCGGTTGTTTTCACAACTTTATGCTTTTACGTAATTCCCGTTTTCGTTGGCGCGATTCGCTAAGTGCTTGTCGTGTATGCCGTCGAAGTGGGGCGAATTATATAGACCTGAATGAATCCAGCAAGTACTTTTTACAAGTTTTCTTACTTTTTTGTGTTAACCGCAGAAAAATCACTCAGGTTGGCGTAAGATCACACATATCGTGAATGTTTTCTAAGCAAAGCATTCCAAACACAATAGCTAGCGCATTCATTATCAGAGGTAACTATGTCTATACGCACGGAAATTGGCCGCCCTTATAAAGGTAAATACCCACAAATAGGCGAAGGCTGCTATGTTGATTCGTCAGCTGTTTTGGTAGGTGATATCGAAATTGGCGCGGATAGCAGTATTTGGCCTTTAGTTGCTGGGCGTGGTGATGTGAATCATATTCGAATAGGTGCGCGCACTAATATACAAGATGGTGCTATTTTGCACGTGACACGCACAAGCCCGAACGATCCCGATGGCTACCCTTTGTTAATTGGTGATGATGTCACCGTAGGGCATCAAGTAATGCTGCACGGCTGCCAACTTGGCAATCGTATTTTAGTGGGTATGTCGGCTATCGTAATGGACGGCGTAGTAGTAGAAGATGATGTTATTATTGGTGCGGGTTCTTTGGTGCCTCCGGGCAAGCGCTTAGAGAGCGGCTTCCTTTACGTGGGTAGCCCAGTGAAAAAGGCACGGCCCCTTAACGCTGATGAGCAAGCTTTTCTAACAAAATCAGCTGAAAACTACGTTTGGCTCAAGAATGAGTACTTAGCTGAAGAGCAATAGCGTAGCCCCATACGTTCACTAGTGAAAATCACGAGATTTCAGTTGGGCAATAGGTAGCTGCCCGCTGAGATCTTGCATATCACCGGCCACGATGTGAATTACATCGCCTTCCATTTCTAAAATACCTTTCACTTGTAGCAGCCGAGCTTTCATCCATTGCCGCCGCTGCCGCCTTGCTAGATCTTGCCAAAGCACTACGTTTATTGTGCCGCTCTCATCTTCTAGTGTCATGAAAGTAACACCGCTTGCGGTGCCTGGGCGCTGCCGGTTGGTGACTAAGCCTATTACGGTAACGAGTTGCCCTGCACGCAAACTTGCCAACTCAGATGCCTTCCGATGCTTCGGCAACACATCATGATCATTTAAGATGGCCAATGGGTGCCGGCCCAAAGTTAACCCTGTAGTGCTGTAATCTTCTTGCATATCCGCTAATTCACTAGGTGCCGCAAGCGCATAATCACCAACTTGTGTTTCAGCCCCAGCTAATAGTGGTAATTGCTCTCCTAGTTTGGTGGTATCCCAACGGGTTTGATAACGGTTACCGGAAAGCTCGGCAAATGCATTAGCACTAGCGAGTTGTTCTTGCGCACTGCCACTGAGTGAACTTGCTAACGCATAATGTTCAAACTCAACCATATCTGCAAAACCCGAAGTAGGGCGGCGAGCGAGTAACGCTTCTATATCTTTTTTAGCTAACCCTTTAATCAAACGAAAACCCAAACGAATGGCAGGTTCACCATCGCTCTTCTGTAACTGGTGATCCCAGTTACTCGTGTTAATAGATATAGGAAGTATCTCAACCTGATGCCTACGCGCATCCTGCACTAATTGTGAAACAGTGTAGAAGCCCATCGGTTGGCTATTAAGTAAGCCAACATAAAAAGCGGCCGGGCAGTGGCGTTTTAACCATGCTGAAACATAAGCTAAATTAGCAAAGCTCGCGGAATGTGATTCGGGGAAGCCGTATTCACCAAAGCCACAAATTTGCGCAAACAAACGTTCTGCAAATTCTTGGCTATAACCACGCGCCAACATGCCTTGAATAAGTTTTTCTTCAAAGCCCATAAGCTTACCTTTGCTGCGCCAGCTAGCCATAGCTCGGCGCAATGCATCGGCTTCACCACCGGTAAACCCAGCGGCTACCATAGCGAGCTTAATTACCTGTTCTTGAAATATGGGTACGCCCAGCGTGCGTTGCAGAACGCTTTCTACATCAGGGCTGGGGTAACTTACCGGCTCTAAACCTGCACGGCGGCGTAAATAGGGATGCACCATATCGCCTTGAATAGGGCCTGGCCGCACAATCGCTATTTGAATGACTAAATCGTAAAAGCACTTCGGCTTTAAGCGCGGCAACATATTCATTTGCGCCCGCGATTCAATTTGAAATACCCCCACTGAATCTGCTTTTTGTAGCATCCGATAAACTTCAGGGTCATCCAGCGGAATGCTCGCAAGAGTATATTGCTGTTGATAAAACTCAGGAAGCAGGGCAAAGCTTTTCCTAATTGCCGTAAGCATTCCTAAGGCCAGTACATCTACTTTTAATAAACACAGCGCTTCAATATCATCTTTATCCCACTGAATAACCGTGCGTTCAGGCATTGCCGCATTCTCTACCGGCACTAAATCTGAAAGCTCACCAGCGGCAATAACAAAGCCCCCAACATGCTGGGAAAGATGCCGGGGAAAACCAAGTAACTCAGTAGTTAACGCCAGCAGGTGCGCCCCTTGAGGGTGATTCATAACCCCCATGCTCTGTAATTGCTGCCGCCAATCTTCTTCGCTATCGCGCCTATCTAAACGATGCAGTAGTTGTTGTAATTGCGCTTCCGGAAAACCAAGTGCTTTACCAACATCACGTAAGGCGCTACGCAGCCGATAAGTAATCACCGTTGCTGCTAATGCCGCCCGATGCCGGCCGTACTTCTTATAAATATATTGAATAACTTCTTCGCGGCGCTCATGCTCGAAATCAACATCAATATCAGGTGGTTCGTTACGCTCACGGGAAATAAAGCGTTCGAACAACAAATCAGATTGCGCTGGGTTTACCGCCGTAATACCTAAGCAATAACAAAGTACTGAATTAGCAGCGGAACCCCGGCCTTGGTGCAAAATGCCTTGTTGGCGGGCAAACACTACTACATCGTGAATAGTAAGGAAGAAATGGGCATAGCCCAGTTCAGCTACCAGCTCCAGCTCTCTATCCAGTTGCGTGCGGATTTTCTCAGGAATACTGTTTGGATAGCGCCAGCGTAATCCTTGTTGTCCTAATTTCTGCAAATAACCATTGGCTGTAAAGCCTTCTGGCACCACCTCCGCTGGATATTCATAACGTAATTCCGATAAATTGAAACCACATCGCGCACTAACCCGCACCGTTTCCGCTAACCAAGTAGCTGGGAATATTTGCTGTAACGAATCGAGATCTCGCAGGCTAGCTTCGGCGTTAGGCGCCAGCTTATCGCCAAGATCAGCAACCGGCTCATGGCTATGAATACTTTGTAACACGTGTAGCAATGGCAACCGTTGGCTGTGATGCATTAGCACGCCCCCCGTAGCAACTACCGGCCACGCTATCTTCTCACTGAGCTGCCGAAAAGAACGCATATGCAAACGATCATTTGCTTGTAGATAACGTTGATACATTAACCAGCTGCGGTCGATAAAGTGCTTCTTCAGGTCGTTCGCTAAAGCGAATAGATTATTTTCCTCAACACCTAAAGAATCAACTTCCGCATTAAGCGCTGTCTCGGGCGGTTTCCAAAGTAACGCGCAATTAGCCAATTTATTTTTCAATAAATCATTGGCATGAAATGCATAACTGCCTTTTTCCGCAGCTCTTCGGCACTGGCTAATAAACTTACCTAACTCTGCATAGCCTTGCCGGTTTTCCACAAGCAACACAAAGGTACCGAACTTTTCACAGCGAAACTCACTGCCGCAAATCAAGTGAAAATGTTCTGTGCCAGAACCATTTGCAGGTAACGCTTTTGCGGCTTGCCATGCTTTCACTAAACCCGCGAATGAACATTCATCAGTAATAGCGATACTGTGGTAGCCAAGTTCAGCAGCGCGCGCTACTAATTCACCAGGCGCGGAGGCCGCACGGAGAAAGCTATAATGGCTCAAGCAATGTAATTCAGCGTAAGCCATTAGCTAAACCAACCCTGTAGCCACCAACATTCCTGCTGGTAATCATAAAACAGCCAACCGGGTTGGCCCCGTTGGTTTCGAGCCACCCAATAATCGCGGTGCCCAACACATTGTAAATTTTGGCTGGCCACAGAACCTTCCATGGCGTTTGGCACGGCAAAGTAGGGCGCCTCACCTGCAGTAAGCTGCCACCAAGGTGGCTGATAACGCTCAGGCCCTCGCAATAAGCACCATTGTTGTATTTGCACAGGCTTCGGTGCTGGTAATAACCATAATGGCCGCCCCGGAATATGCGTGGCTTGTATTGCTGAGCCCGCGGCTGAACGTTGCCAAGCTCTTTCCGGTAACCAATCATGCCGATTCTGTACGCCAAATACCCGCGAATAACCCAACCGCAACTGCAATTCATTTAGTAAACGTGGCAATGATTTTCGTTGTTTCTGCCCGCCATGCAGCAAATCACCATGTTCTTTACTGCGCGGCTGCAAACGCTTTGCCTGAATGCTCATTTCTAAAACGGCCGCTGGCAGCTTCAGAGATTCCATTTTTAACTGGCAAAACGCCGCTAGTTCAGAAGCCAAATAACCACCATGAGCTAAGCCAATTTCTAACTTGGTGGGTTCAATATCACGGTGATAAAAGGTGAGTAGCAAATACCGAGTTTCTTGCTGCCGCCCCTCCAAGTAATGTTCTAGTTCTTGCAGTAATCGTTTTAACGGGAAGCGTAATGCCTGCCACCCCGAAGTTTCGGCCAGTAAGGTTAAACGTTGATAGAACCAAAGCGGTGGCTGAAAATAATGCAACGATTCATGCTGCTCGCCCTGAATGCGCGCTAGTAAATTCACTAATTCTTTACCTAACCGTTGCCCTGCAAGCGCGCGTGGAATAGCTTGCAGCGCACCTAGCGTGTTCAAACCCATGCGCACTAACTGCCCCTGCAATTTAGCATCACAGGGTAAGTACTGAATTGGTATATCGCCCACCGCAGCTACACCCGATTGCGCCAGCATTTTGGCAACTAACGGTGTATTTCCTAAACCATAGTGATAACGCACTTGCCAAGGAGCGAGTTGCAACTGAAGCTGCTCCTGGCTTTGCCGAATATCGGGATAAAGCTTTTGCATGGGTTTTAAATCGAGCCACAGTCCATTCGGCGGATCTAAACTAATAACGGCAAAAACTTGGTATAAATCGGCGGCTAAATGCTGCAGCAAATGGCGTTGTTGAGCTTCACGATAACGGTACGGAGCAAGATCTTCGGCCAATAACCAAGCATCCGAAAGCGAGCTATTCGGGTGGATCCCCATGTTAGCCGCAATGCCATTACATTGAATTACCTGTTGTTGTTGCTCGCAATACAGCACCAACGCACGTTTAGCGAGCTCAGGTTGCAATGCCAACATGCGATCAAGTTGCAGCGAGGGTAACTGCACATATACCCACATACTTAACTTACCTTTAAATAATTAGCGATGGCCAACGCGGAAGGGGCTGCCGAGGCAAACGAATCGGCCAGCCACCATGGCGCTTCAGTATCTGCCATTGCACCTGACCACGCGGCACACTTGCTGCCATAGCATGGGTTTTATCAGGCGTAAGCAGAATCCGTAAACGCGTGGCATAACTACGCGCCTCTTCGTTTTGTATACCGGTAAGTACAAACACCCAAGCATCGGTTTCTGCTGCCGCCAAATGCAAGCGGCGCACAGCTGTGGTACTTAAACTATCGGCCCACAGCAACAACACGCCCACCTGGCCGCTGTGTAAAATGGTTTCGGCGGCCCACAAAGTATCCGCTTCACTAGCCGGTGTAAGCACTATATGTTGAGCGTTCTCTGCGTTTGTTACATCCGCTTGCTGTAGCATTCCCGATATTGCAGGCGCATAAGGTAGGGCCGGTGGCGCTAACCAAAACACTGGCCGCGCTGCTGAGGCGGCGGCCATAATCGCCGGTGCCAACAGGCTTAGTTCACCGCTAAAAGCATACTCACACTGTAATTCGTGTACGCGCTGGCACCGCCACCCACCACCAAGCGCTTGATCAAGCAAAGGCTGCCCCGTAGAAGCGTACTCGGCTGCTGAAAATTGGCTCGCGCCATGCTGGCCACTATTCTGGCCACCATTTTTCCATTCACCACCGCGCCAAACTGCGCCTTTATCCATCAACTGTTGAAGATTTGCCTGCATAAAAACACCCCACAAAATACTGTACATATATACAGTATATATTAGGTGAATCTATTTTGTTTGCAAGGGGTTCTACTGTTCTGTAAAACTTCAGGTATCATTATAAAAATAAGAATAAACAGGGACCGCTTGATTATGCTGCGCTTTTTACCAGCTCCATTCCGAATTTTAGTGAACTTTCTTTGGGGAGCTTTAGCTACCACAGTGATAGGCATCACTGTTATTTTACTTGGCATTGTTAAATTCATTGTGCCTATCCCTGTAGCGCAACGCTTTATTTCTCGATTAGCCAATACCGCATTCCGAGGTTGGGCATATTCGGTTTCGGCCATGTTCCGCATCAGTTACCCGGTGAAATGGTACATTGAAGGAGATATTCCCGATGATCGTGATGGCTGGTTCATGATTTTATGTAACCACCAAAGCTGGGTAGATATTGTAGCGCTCATGCACCTTTCACGAAAAAACCTACCCATGCCGCGTTTCTTTTTAAAACAGCAGCTTTTCTGGGTGCCGATTATTGGTGTGGGGTGTTGGGTTCTCGATATGCCTTTCATGAAACGTTATAGCAAAGAACAAATCGCGAAGAACCCTGAGTTAAAAGGTAAGGATATTGAAACCACGCGGGAGAAGTGTGAGAAATTTCGTCATATACCCACTACCGTTATTAATTTCTGTGAAGGCACTCGCTTCACGCCGATAAAACATAAGCAAAAAGGCAGCCCATATAAGCACCTGCTTACCCCTAAAGCGGGCGGCACGTCGTTTACATTGCAAGCCATGGGCAACCAATTCCAAGAAGTTCTGGATATCACCTTGGTGTATCCCGATCGGCAAACCGATAAACCTATCGTACTCGATTTGCTCGCAGGCCGTTTGCAGAGTGTATATGTGTATATTGATCGTATTCCCGTAACCGATGATTTACGCGGTGATTACTTTAACGACCCAGAGTTTCGTGACCATTTCCAAGGCTGGCTGAATAGCCGCTGGGAACTAAAAGATAAACGTATTGAGGAAGTTTTAAACCGTAAATAAAACACTACCCCTGTAGCCTTTTAACAAAATGATTTTTTCATTGGCAATGCTTCTCAGGCCTCTGCTCAGGCGCAACGCTACTCCATAGCAGTATTCCCGATAGAAATGCGTAGGTATCCGCAACGAAGTAATACCCAAACCACTCAAGGCGAAATCCCCAAGGTAAAATAAGTACTACCCATGAAAGCACAATAAATGCGGCTTGCGCTCTCGAATTTATAAATACACCTGTGGCTAATAAGATAAATACTGCCGCTTGTAGGAATGGCATATGAAGCTGAACGGAATCAAGACCGTAATTATCAAGCATTTTGGCAGTATCAAGCACCGATGCCGCTTCACTGTTATTAACCAAGCTACTAACGAAAACCACCATAACCGCGAAAGCAAAAGTAATAAGCTGAAACGTTTTAGAGTTTATCTTGCGACTAACGCGATTCGGATTTCGATTGATTCTATATATATCCGACCCCAGTAGTACCCCTACTGCGCCAACTACTATGGTATATATGCTGGAATCCAACGCACCAATAACAACCACAGATTGGTAAGGCTCCACCGGAAGAAAATAGCAAACAAAGAATACTATGTAGAAAATTAAGCGGGCACCTAACCCCCTAGATAAAAGTAACAACGGCGAAACATACGCTATCGCCTCAAACCAAACACCCAAAGAAAGCGATGGCCACGTAGCTTTTGTGCTTACTTCCTCAGCTGCCACAGCTAAGGCCAAATAGTTTAAAAAGAAGCTCTCATTAACCCAATACAAAATTTGCCAATTAATAAGCAAATGAACGTAAATAAGCACCATTACAGTAACGGCGAGCAACCTACCTAACGAAATCTGATAGTGGGTTTTAAGCATAATGTTTATCCCTAACGGTAGCGACACTCACCACTTATAAAAAAACCAGCCATCGCTAGGCGGTGGCTGGTTCGCTTATTAATCTTTATCTGTTTGTTGTTCTTTTTTGATTCTTTCTTTTTCATGATCTGCGATTTGGTTTTCTTTAGCTTCCTCGCCTAACGATGTTTCTTTAGGCTTTTCATCGGCTTCTTTGCCAGCACCTACCAATCCCTCATCCCGCAAAGAGCGCAAATCAACGCCGCTTGGGTGCTGATAAACCCGCAAGCCGAACTCCGGCAAAATAGAGAGTAAGTGGTCAAATAAATCCGATTGAATACCTTCATACTCTACCCACGCAGTAGTGTTAGTGAATGCATAAACCTGCAAAGGTAAGCCGTCAGGCCCAGGCGAAAGCTGCCGAACCATTAACGTCATCTTTTGATGAATGCCTTGATGGCTTTTCAAGTAGTTCAGTACATAGGCGCGGAAGGTTCCGATGTTGGTAATCCGCCGAGTATTCGCCGGCTCTTTACCTTCATCTTTTAGCGATTGATTCCATTCATCAATTTCTTTTTGTTTCTCCGGCAAGTAATCGCGCAGCAAACGGAAACGGCTCAGACGCTCTTTCTCTTCAGAGCTTAAAAAGCCCACGCTTTGCTGATCGAGCAAGATGTTCCGCATTATGCGTCGGCCACCTGATTCTTGCATGCCCCGCCAATTCTTAAACGAATCCGTGATAAAACGGCGAGTTGGAATGGTGGTAATGGTTTTATCCCAGTTCTGCACCTTCACCGTATGCAGAGCGATATCGATCACATCCCCGTCGGCGTTCAAGGTAGGCATTTCTACCCAATCACCCACACGAACAATATCGTTCGATGAGATTTGCATGCTCGCTACAAGCGAAAGCAAGGTATCTTGGAATACTAAAATCACCACCGCCGCCATTGCACCTAACCCCGAAAGCAAGATTACCGGCGAACGATCGATTAACGAGGCAATAATGAGAATTGCCGAAATCGCATAAATAATGATTTTAATTACTTGAATGTAGCCTTTAATAGGCTTCATGTGGGAATCGGGGCGCCGCTCGTAAATCGTGTTGATCAGCGTTAACGTGGCATTTATCGCCAAGGCTACGGTAAGTATTACAAAGGCATTCGTAACGTTACGTACGATGGCAACCACTATATCTGGAATACCCGGTACTAAAACAATACCCATCCAAAGAACTAATGCCGGAATTACATTCGCAAGCCGAGCTATAACCGTGGATTTTGAAAGGAGGCCATCTTGCCCTAATGGGGTAGCCCGCAAAGCACTCATCAGGCCACGAACCAAAAGCCGCTTTACTACCGCATTGCTTAGCCAAGCAACAATAAAAAGCACAAACAAACCCGCAGCCAAATTGAGCTGCGGATGTTGTTCTAGCCAAGCAAGGCCCTGGTTATAAAAAGCGATCATTTCTTCCATGGAAATAACTCCAGCATTAAACTTCGCTTAAATACGTAACGTGTTGGCTACCTTTTTTCCAGAAGGTAAGCCGCAAGTTTCAAGTAATCGTCAAAAAAGTTTGCTGAATCATTAAAGCCACCCGGCAACATTTCATATTTGCGATTCACAATGTAAGTTGGTGTACGGCTAATCGCAAACTCGCGCTGTAACGAATTCATACGGTTACTTAAACCACGCACTTGCATACTACCGAATGCGCGATTATAGGTTTCTTCTTCAACACCTAAATCAAGCATTACTTGCTTAGCTTCTGCCACACTATTGGTGAAATCATTGCGTACAAAGTGTTTCTGAAACATGCGCTCTTTAAATTGCTCATCAACACCTAACATGATGGCAGTCGCCCAAATTGCTTGGATGTTATCGCGTATCGCAGCATTCGGAACCACCAAATTCACATGGTATTTTTGGAATGCATCACCAAATTCAGCTTTTAACATATCGCTAAACGGTGCGTACTGATAACAGCCGTTACAATAAAAAGAAAAGAAATCAATGATTTCTGGATTACGGCTCACCGTATCGCTCACTACTCGATAATGCACGCCTTCTTCAAATTCTTGCGCCTGAGCAGGTGCTAAAGCTACAAAAACGAAAACAAATAACGCTACTACTAACTTTTTCATTATATTTTCCTATCAAATATCGAAATATTAAGGCCATTATGCCGTTAGTTAAAACCTGGCTGCAAGCGCAGTGGCTCATCATCGAACGCGGCCAGTTGCTCTTTCAACGCTAATATTTGCTGTTCCCAGTAACGTGGCTCCGCAAACCAGCTAAAACTGCGCTCAAAAGCTGGATCGCTCCAACGTTCGGCTAGCCACGCCATGTATTGAATGATTCGAAATGCACGCAAAGGTTCAATTAAACGCAGTTGCGCAGGGTTGAACTCTGCAAACTCTTCATAACCTTCGATAAGTGTTTCGAGCTGAATTTGCTGCTCCATACGTTCACCCGAAAGCATCATCCATAAATCTTGAATAGCAGGGCCTTGTCGGCAATCGTCAAAATCTACCAACGTGAGGCCATCCGGGCGCCAAAGTAGATTACCAATATGGCAATCACCGTGCAGCCTAATCTGCTCGTGTTCGTGCCAAGGAACACGCTGCAAACGTTGCACCACCGGTTTTAGAATAGCAGCGAACGATTCTCGCAGCGAATCGGGCAATAAGGAACAGGTAAGTAGGCGTTCTTGATGCTTATGCAGCATATCTAAATCAATGAGCACTGGCCGATGCGCAAAAGGCTTGGCTCGCCCAACCATGTGTAAGCGGCCCAAATGACGCCCCAGATTTTCTAATTGGTCCAGCTGCTCGGGTTCTAGCGCTCGGCCGCCAATACTAGGAAATAAGGCAAAGCGATAGCCTTTATAGTACAACAGGCTAGTAGGCATTTTTAACGGGCACACCACCGGGATTTCAGCCTCAAACAAAGCAAAGGTAAAATCATGCTCTTCTTGTATTTGTTCATCGCTCCAGCGATTCGGCCGATAAAACTTCACCACATAGCGCTTACCATCTTCGGCAATAAATTGGTAAACCCGATTCTCATAGCTATTTAATGCCAGTAGGCCAGAAGTAGGATAGAGGCCAGTGGCCTCTATCGCATCGAGAATAAAATCAGGCGTTAAATCTTGAAAACTAAAAGCAGCCAAAGGCACTCCAGCAGTGGATGAATGTTATTGATATATAAAGTTCGATCTTACTGTTTTGCGAATCCGCCCATCATCAACCGCTTCAATAGTGAAGTTAATTTCAACCATCGGTTGCTCTAAGAAATATGGGTCTACCGCTATAGTAACAGGTATTGTCTCTGTCATTTCTGGTGCTAGCTGAATTTCATCAACGCCCAGCAACTGCATATCTTCAACACCTTCAACATTCACCCGATATGTTTGGGTTTCTTGAGTTTTATTTATCACCCGCAAGGTATACACGTTTTCTACCCAACCTTCCTGGTTTTCTCGGTATAAAGTATTGCGATCGCGAATGACATCAAACTCAAGTGGCACGCGCAATAAGATATCCACCACCAATAAGGCGGTAAGTGCAAGTAAGGCTAAACCATAACCTACACTTTTAAAGCGGAACACTTTGGTTTGCCCACCTTCTAACCGGCTTTGGGTAGTGAAACTAATAAGCTTCTTCGGATACCCCATTTTTTCCATAACGTCGTCGCAGGCGTCAATACAAGCACCGCAGTTGATGCACTCATATTGCAAGCCATTTCGAATATCGATGCCGGTAGGGCATACCTGTACGCAAAGGTTACAATCGATACAATCACCTTTACCAATAGTTGCCGGATCTACTTTCCGCTTCCGCGGGCCACGAGGCTCTCCGCGCTCCACATCATAAGCCACAATGTACGTATCTTTATCAAACATCGCGGCTTGGAAGCGCGCATATGGACACATGTGGGTACACATAATTTCCCGCATCCAACCCGCATTGCCATAAGTGGCGAAGGTAAAAAATAACACGCTACCTGTTGCCCAAGCGCTCGATTGTAGAATCCAAAAATCGGTGAATAAGGTGCGAATATCGGTGAAATAGCCAACAAACGTCATAGATGTAAGCAGTGCTACAACAATCCATGCGGTATGCTTTGCAAATTTACGCCAAAATTTATCGGCATCCATTTTGCGCTCATCAAGCTTCATCCGTTGGTGTCGGCTACCCTCAATTTTTCGTTCAAACCACATGAAAATGAAGGTCCACGTAGTTTGTGGACAGGTAAAACCGCACCAAACGCGGCCAAATAGGGTGGTAACGAGGAAGAGAGCAAAGGCAGAAATCATAAAGATCCATGCCAAAATAGTGAGATCCTGCGGCCACAGGGTCATGCCGAAAATACGGAAGCGCTGGTCAATAATATTAAATAAAATGGCTTGCTCGCCATTCCAGGTAAGCCAAGGCAAAACAGCAAAAAGCGCCATTAAAACAAAACCAAGAACCCGCCGAGTCGTTTCTACTTTACCCTCGGTTTCACGCACATAGATATGGTTTTTACCCGGTTTCTTACCACCCGAGCTAGGATCTGGTTTTTGAATGGAAACGTTCTTTCTCGGCGGCGCCGGTTGCACCGTTATAGGCTTTGCCTGCGCCTGGCTGTTATCTGATCGGTTTGTGTTTTCAGAGAGATGATCAACCACGATATATCCTGCCATTTCATGAAACCAAGGGGAGTGGGCAAATTATACGCCCATTCCCCACAAATATCAGGGGATTTCGCTGATCTGGATCAAGGTTTACACGGGTGCACTCATGGTTAAAAAGGTTGCTGCGATACCGAAGTAAATAAGTACACCGCCAGCATCCGCAATCGTGGTTACAAGTGGTGCACTTGCAACCGCAGGATCCCAGCCTAAACGCTTGAGTAAGAACGGTAATAAAATGCCTACAATGCTACCCACCAACACAATACTAACCATACTGAGCGCCACAATAGGAATAATCACTGGATCTACTCGAAAAAATGCTACCGTAGAAATCGCAATGGCCATCGTTACGCCAAGCCCCACAGATACCATCAATTCTTTACCCAACATATAAAGCCAATCTTTCTTTTCAACATCGTTGGTTGCCATACCCCGCACGATAAGGGTTGCCGCCTGAGCACCAGTATTACCGCCGGAAGCAATAAGCAATGGCAAGAAGAAGAGCAACGCAATATTGGTTGCAATAAGATCTTCAAAATAAATCATACCCATACCGGAGAAAATGTTAGCGAATACCAACAAAACCAACCAGTTAATGCGACTACGATAGATTAAGAACGGGCTGGCATCTTTAATACCGCCTTCTAATTTACCAACCGTTGCCGATTTATGCATGGTATCGGTATCTTCCTCTTCCACAACGTCCATCGCGTCATCGAAGGTAACCATACCAATCAACACATCGTCGTCGGAAACCACAGGAATAGCGATTAAATCGTAACGGCTGATAATCCGCGCCGCCTCTGATTGCGGCATTTCTGGGCGCAACACAACCACATCACGGGTCATGATATCTTCAATTTTTTCGCTCGGAGCCATGGTAATCAGCTGCCGCAGCGATACCACCCCAAGCAATTTGTGTTCACGATCAACCACATACGTTTGGTAAATGGTTTCTTTTTCTGGAGCACTTTGGCGTAGGCGTTTTAGCGCATCATCTACCGTGCCGGAAACCGGAATTACCGCGTAATCCGAAGTCATTACCGAGCCAACCGTGCCTTCTTCATAGCTCGCAAGGCGTAGCAAATCTTCCCGCTCTTTCTTCGCTAGCCGGCGCATCACTGCATCTTGCAGTTTTACATCGAGTAACGCATACACATCGGCCCGTTCATCCGACGACATATCGCGGAATAGCTGCGCCAACACACCCACTTCCATGTGGCTTGCTAAATCTTCTTGATTATTCGGGCGTAAATACCCGAAAACTTCCGCTTGTTGCTCGCTTGGCATTTTATCAAGCAATGCCAACGCACTATAAACTTCAAAGTTCTGATCAATATACTCGGCAACGTCTGCGGCAGGAATTTCTGCCAACGCAGCCGTCAACGCTTGCTCATCACCTTGCGCAACCAAATCAATTAAATGTTCATAGCCTTCGTATGTCATGCCAATGTCTCCTTGGTCATGAGCCCACGTAATCCGCAAACATGCAGTAACAGTAAAATTTGATTCATGGGCAAACTCCTCTTCCAGCGTACATCGCCGTTGAGAGTATCCTCAAAAGAACACACGGATTGGGGTGGTTGTGCAGAATCTGCTAGTTCAGCAGGGGATGGGCTGCAACTCTACCTTAAGCGCTCAAGCTCGGCAAAGTCGCAGTAACACTGGATCAGAGCGACTGGGACTTCAACGTACCTGAACGGCATATTCGTCGTGAACTATCCAAGATTTACTCTCTCCGCGTTACAAATAACGCTGTAATTTTAGAAAAGGGCTGAGCATTGGTCAACCCCGCGGCGAAAAAATAAACGAAATCCAAGAACTTATAGCACCTTGAACATCGATATCCGCATTAGCTGTTAGTTTAGCGTAGGCACTTCCATGCTCTCAGCATGCTCACGCTCGAAACGTTCCGACATCACGCTATTAAAGTCTTCGCCGTCCCGATAAATAAACAGCGCGCCGATATCATATTGATTCGCAAACGCTAACCCAAGTTCTTCACCAAGAACTAGAAGCACCGTGGCAAAGGCATCGGCTTCCGCGGCGTTATCACCCAGTACATTTACCGCAGCTAACTTATGTGCAATCGGGCGGCCCGTAATCGGGCTAATGGTATGCGAGTAGCGCACACCTTCGTGCTCAAAATAGTTTCGATAATCGCCAGAACCCAACATTGCCACATCACGCAACGGCAAAATATGCCGTACTACTTGTCGCGTATCGTTCGGCGCCTCAATACCAATACGCCATGCTCGGTTTTCGCTGCGCTTACCTTGTGCCATTAAATCGCCACCAATATTCACAAGATGGTTACTAAGGCCCATGCTATGTAAGTAATCACTTACTTCATCAACTGCATAACCTTTGGCAATACCTGAGAGATCGATAAACACATCGGTTAAGCGGGTTACGGTTTTATTCTCTGCATCCAAAACCACATTTTGGTAACCCACTTCATGCAAGCGCTGCTGCAGCTCGGTTTCTGAAGGAGTCTTAGTAATACTTGCTTCTGGGCCAAATCCCCATAAATTAACCAAGCCACCCACGGTATAATCGTAGGCACCCGAAGATACTTCAGCAATATCGTACCCGAGCGCTAGCACGTAAAATAATTCATCGGGAACGGCCACCGGTTCACCTACTGGTGTTTTATTCACAGCAACCAATACTGAATCTTGGCGGTACGTAGACATCTGCCGATCAATCTCATTCAGCACATCCATAACGCCGGCTTCAATTTCTTCGGGGTTAAACTCGTGCTGAACACCCACGCTCACTTCAAAAAACGTTCCAAAAATACGGCCTTCTAACACTTGCGGTTGCGGCTCTGAATTAGGAGCACAACTGGCCAGCAAAATTACAGCAAACAGTAACGATAACGTTTTTAGCATAGTAAGCGCTCCGCGTTTTATTACAGGAAATACCAAAGAAGCAAACCACCGAGCACAATTCGATAAATCACGAACGGCTGCATACCGATGCGTTTAATAAAGGCTAAGAAATAATGAATACAGGCATAGGTGCTAATTACGGCAACCACAAAGCCTACCAATAAAACATCCCAGCCCATTGTTGTGCCGTTGCGCACAAGATCGAGCGTCAGCAACAAACCGGCGGCCGCGATAATCGGAATAGATAATAAGAAAGAGAAGCGCGCCGCTGATTCGCGATTCAATCCCAAGAACAGGGCCGCTGTCATGGTGATACCGGAGCGTGATGTGCCGGGAATGAGCGCCAATGCTTGGGCAAAACCAATAATTAATACGTCTTTTAAACCCAACGAATATTCATCGCGGCTACCACGGCCTTTCCAATCAGCCAAACCTAACAGTAAGCCGAATACAATGAGTGCGAACCCCATGACCACTTCGCTGCGTAATATCACCTCGGCGGCATCTTTAAGCAAAATACCCAATATCCCGGCGGGAATTGTGCCGATGATCACCCACCACGCCAGCTTTGAATCTTTTGTTTTCTCGCCACCAAGCAAGGAGCCACACCAATCTCGGCTCATCGAAAATACTTCTTTTCGAAAGTAAGCAACTACCGCTACTAACGACCCGGCATGAAGAATGACATCAAACTCCAAACCTTGATAAATATCACCTAGCCATTGCCCCGCCAACACTAAATGCGCTTGGCTTGAAACCGGTAAAAACTCAGTAATTCCCTGCACTAGGGCAAGCCAAAAAGCGGTGATGTAGTCCATGCTTACTTCCGTTTCAATAAGGGCCGTTTTGTGCGAGGCCATAAACCCATTAAAATATAGCCGCGATTGTAGCAGAGAAAGACACACAATCACCAATCAGGTACACTTCTTAAATAAAATTTAAGTGGAAAAAAATATTGATGAAAAACTACTTACAATGGCTGATTAAAGGCTTAGCTATGGGCACAGCTGATATCGTTCCTGGTGTTTCTGGTGGAACCCTAGCCTTCATTCTAGGTATTTACGAACGGCTACTAAAAGCCCTTACCTCATTTAACGTTACCGCAATACGTTTGTTATTTCGGGGGAAAATGAAGGCTCTTTGGCAGCATATTGATGGTCCGTTTTTACTCTGTTTATTCGGCGGCATTCTGTTCGCTATTTTCAGCCTTGCTAACCTTATTGTATATCTACTCGAGTTTCATCCGGTGCCGCTCTGGGCATTCTTCAACGGTTTAATCATCGCATCGCTGCCGTTGCTCGTTCGCAATATTCAATTGAATCTGCTGCGTGGCATACTTTTCGTTCTCGGTGCGATTTTCGCAATGCTCATCACTACGCTCACGCCGATGCAAACAAATCCCTCGGCATGGCTATTCTTTATCGCCGGCTTTATCGCGATTTGTGCCATGATCTTGCCCGGTATATCCGGTAGCTTCTTATTGCTCATTATGGGTATGTACGCCCCCATGACCGCGGCAGTAAGCGAATTACAATTTGGCGTGTTAATTCTTTTTGCACTCGGTTGCGTTACTGGCCTAATGATCTTCTCGCGCGTGCTTACCTTTGCTCTAAAACGTGCTCATGATGCCATGCTGGCGCTGCTATCAGGCATAGTACTCGGCGCTCTATTTCGAATTTGGCCGTGGCAAATTGAAAACCAACTAGTAAGCCCAACGGCTTACGGTGAATATTTTGGCTCCAGCCAACTCGGTTATGCGATTCTAGCGTTCATTATCGGCGCCTTAGTAATTCGTGGCTTGCTTCAATTGGAAAAATTGTTTAAAAATGGAGCAGAACCTACTCAATAAATCGCTCAGGTTAAATACGAGCACAAAAGGATTTGTATGCAGCCACAAACGGAAAATAAACCCCATGATAAGGGCCTGAGCAAGATTCAAATCGTGCTCATATATCTATCGGTGAGCACGATACTACTGATCGGCGTGTATAACCGGTGGCAAGTTAGTGCATCCCAAGCGCAGCAATTGGCACCCGCGATAACAAACGCCATTACGCCTTCACCCACGCGCTCCGTTAGCGAAACCGCACAAACAAGCTCGCAGCTCACCGATGAAGAAACCGCGGCACAACTACGAGCACTTGAAGAAGAGTATGAAGCCTTACTGGATGAGCGCGATCGCTTAGCGCGCATTACCGCGCCAGATGATCTTGAACCGATGGAAAATGTGCAACGCCAGATTGATTGGCTGAATGCTATACCGAAAGAAGACAAAACGCCTGAGCTTGACTCGGCATTAATCAAATTTGCTATGGGCGTAATCCCATTGCAGGAATCTTTTGCGATTCGCCCTGATGATTGGCAATTTATCGAGGAACAGGAATTTTTCGATGCGTTTTATGAGCGGCTCGGTTACGACGATCCAGAATTTCAAGAATATTTTGATAATTTCACCTGCACGAGTAGTAGTTGTGATGCAAGTTTTACGGATCTACCAGAGGACGTATATGCAAAGATGCAATCCGATTTTTTCCTAGAATCGAACGAACGATTACGTAATCACCCTACATTGAGTATCAGCATCCATTTTTCGCCCTCCACGCGATTAATTAAATTATCGGTAGGGCGTAAAAAATGAATAAAACACTCATCCATATTATCTTTATTCCAATCATTGCGAGCTTACTTTTTGCTTGGAGCTATTTCAGTAAAGTGAGCGAATCATCCGGAGCTTTGAGCAATACGTTTGAATCAAGTGCTCTGGCGGCTGAATCTGCACAGAGGAATAGTACTCAGCAAAATAACGCATCGGTAGATAACATTAATACTGCAACGTTTAACGGAGCAGAAGCCGCGTATGCGCATGATGATAATCAACAGCAAATTGCCGAACTCAACGCCAACATTGCTCGTGTTAAATCTGAAATAAACGAATTAAATGAAAACAACGAAAATAACCTCTCACACGAAGAAATGCGCAGAAACGAGGCTATACAGGCGTTTGCAGAGAGCATACGCATTATCAATCACACCGATATCACCGAGTTCGAAACGAGTGACGATCGTCCAGAGATGGTGCAAGCGCTCAGTGATTTCATCGTTGAAAGCGAACATGCGCGAGGCTTGGGCATTCAGGTTGAAGCATGTACCCGCTTTGGTTGCCAACTCAGTATCGACAAAGAAACCCAACCCATCGCTGAGCTCATGCGATTGAACCGAGTCATGATGGAGCAGGGCAAAAACCGATTCGGTGCGAGTAGCTTGCATTTAGTGGGCTCAGGGCAAGAGCAGCGGGTTATATTGGTGTGGCACGAATAAAAAAAGACCCGCCATGGGGAATGGCGGGTCAAAGGTACGGTTTTTATAGGGGGAACAACCGTAGTTCACTTACACCCCAGGGAAACTAGGAGAGATATTAGCCCCCTGACGTGTCAGATTTATGACACTGCAAAAAATACTCAGATTTTAAGCAAGTGCTCGTGCAGTTTTTGCTGCGTTCAATACAGCCGCTAACTTAATCGATGTTTGAATCGCTTGTGCTGAGATATCGTGTTTCAACAACACACCCACGTGTGAATCGATACACATACCACAACCATTCAATGCTGAAACAGCAAGTGAATAGAGTTCAAAATCAGCTTTATCAACACCCGGATTTGCCATGCCATTCATGCGCAGGCCCGCCGGAAGTTTTGAAAATTGTTTGTCTGAACAAAGGTGCAAAAAGCGATAGTAGATGTTGTTCATCGACATCAACGTTGCTGCTAATTTTGCAGCACTAAATACGTTGGCTTCTACCTTACCTTCAGCTTCTGCTTCTACCGCCGCAATAAGCTCTTTCTCTTCCATGCTGTACACGAGCGATAATGCAGTTCCGTAAAATTGATCGGCCGTTAAGCCTGAAGAATCAACGTTACTAAATAAGTTCGATAAGTTTAATTTGGTGTCTTTACCGTGATCGCCAAGCAACTGTTTGTAATCTGCAATACTCATAATGCCTCCCGCATCCATCATCTTGTTAAGAAAAGGGCAGCGCCATTGCTGCCCCTTCTAATACTTTATTTACCATGAATCGCTTTGTAAGCTTTCGGCTTATAAAGTGTCGCCACCTAACGGACGGTTACATGGGCACAATTCATCAGTTTGCAAACCATCTAAAATTCGAACGATTTCATTTGGGTTACGGCCAACGTTCAATGCGTTTACAGAAACGTGTTGAATTACGTTGTGCGGATCTACGATGAATGTGGCACGTAGCGCTACGCTTTCTTCTTTATCACGTACACCCAAACCATCTACTAACTGGCCTGAAGTATCCGCAAATGAATACTGGTTCAAACCATTTAGATCTGGGTGCTCACGACGCCATGCAAGTTTCACGAATTCATTGTCGGTGCTGCCACCAAGTACAACTGCATCGCGGTCAGCAAATTCATCGTTCAATTTCGCAAATTCAACGATTTCAGTTGGGCAAACAAAGGTGAAATCTTTTGGATAAAAGAAAATTACTTTCCATTTTCCTTCGAAGCTATCTTGAGTAATTGTTTCAAATGCGCTTTCGCCGTTTTCTTCTGGCATGTTGAAGCCAGGCTTCGCTGCAACTACTGAAAATTCTGGTAATTTATCGCCGATTGTTAACATTACTTCTCCTAAACACTAAGTTTTTTGCTCGCGCTTACAAATGTGCTGAATACAAAATAAGAGGTATTCAAAAGACATTTGCTAACGCCAGCGCCGTTAAATTCGAGTTGTATGGTAGTGGCGTGCTACTATTGATTAAAGCGAATAAAAGCTATTACTATAATCGAATAAGATGATTAGATGCGTGCATTGTCCGTACTTAGGCAAACGCTAGAGCACAAGTAACGAGGATTGAATGAGCAAACTTCCCAGCCTGAAAAACTTAAGCTATTTGTTAGCGCTCCATCAGCACCAGAACTTTAACCGTGCTGCGCAGGCCTGTTTTGTTAGCCAATCTACGCTTAGTAGTGGCATTCAGAATCTTGAAGATCAACTCGGTTGCCAACTTATTGAGCGTGATCACAAATCATTTTTGTTCACCGCGATGGGCGAGGAAATAGTTGATCGCTCAAGGCTAATTCTTACGTATACGGAAGAATTAACGAATTACGCGCAAAGCCAAGGCAATGTAATGGAAGGCCCGCTACGGATTGGGTGTATTCCAACCATTGGCCCATTTTTGTTGGGGATTTTGAGTAAAGCGTTACAACAACAGTATCCAAAGTTAGAGTTATTCATTCGCGAAGATACTACGCAGCAACTGATGAATTTTCTGCGTGACGGCGAGCTTGATGTACTTATTCTTGCGCTGCCAATTGATTTACAAGGTAATCAGCAATGGGTTGTTGGTAAAGATCCGTTCAAGATGGCACTTTCACCAAATCTCTCGATGGCAACCGATAGCCCAGTGGCCTATGATAAATTACCAAACAAGAGCATTTTCTTATTAGAAAAAGAACATTGCATGAGCGGCCACGCAGTTACTGCATGCCGGCTTGGCAATAAAGAAAAAATTAACCCATTTACCGCTTCCAGCCTGCATAGTTTGATTCAAATGGCCGAAGCTTTAAATGGCGCTACGTTTGTGCCGCAGTTGGCTATTAACGCAGGCATTTTAGATGGCACCGATTTAATCATTATGGACCCGAGTGATGGCGAAGCGTACCGAGAAATAGGTTTAGTGTTCCGGCCTACTACAAGCCGTCGGCAAACGTTTCGCAAGCTTGCCGAAATACTGGCCGAGTTATTACCCGAGTCCACTTTAAAATAGTATTTAAATGCAGGAGATTACCGCAGATGAAATTATCTAGTGTAAGTATCGCCGCAATTATCGCACTTGGCAGTGCAGGCATTACAACGGCGCAGGCCGAACCGATAAAAACCCGTTGGGTAGATGTTGAAGTTGAAACCGTAGCCGATGGCCTTGAGCGCCCTTGGGGTATCGCTTTTTTAGGTGATGGCCGCATGCTCGTAAGTGAGTTACCAGGCCGCCTGCGTATCGTTGAAGCCGATGGCACATTAGGTGAGCCGATTACCGGGCTGCCCGAAGTGCGCGTACGCAACCAAGGTGGTTTGCTCGATGTTACATTAGCGCCTGATTATGCTGAATCAAAACGTATTTATATTAGCTGGTCGGAACCAGAAAGCGCTGGCAGCAATGTTACCAGTACAGCCGTAGCGCATGCGCGTTTAGAAGATGGCGCATTGCATGATTTCACCCGAGTGTTTAGCGGTTATCCCAAAGTAGATGGCGGCCGGCATTATGGTGGCCGTATGGTATTCAGCGCTGATGGCGAGCACTTATTTGTTGGTTTAGGCGACCGCGGCCATCAAATGCAACAAGCGCAGGAACTCGATAGCCATACGGGTACGTTAATTCGTATTCACCCTGATGGCTCGGTGCCAAGTGATAACCCGTATGTAAATCAAGAAGGTGCGTTGCCAGAAATCTATTCCTATGGCCATCGCAACATCCAAGGTATCGATCTGCAGCCTGGTACGAATAAGGTATGGTCGGTAGAACACGGGCCACAAGGTGGTGATGAAGTGAATTCGCCAGAACCCGGAAAAAACTATGGTTGGCCCGTAATTACCTACGGCGAACAATATGGTGGCGGCGAGTTAGCCGAAGCCGTGGGCTTTAAAAACGAAGGTATGGAACAACCCATTTGGCATTGGACACCTTCTATTGCCGTATCAGGTATGAACTTCTATGACGGTGATAAATTCCCAGAATGGCAAGGCAATATTTTGGCAGGTGGTTTACGTGGCCAGCAAGTAGCGCGATTAGAAGTGAATGGTGATCACGTGATTCACCAAGAAGTAATGGACATGGATTACCGCATTCGCGAAGTGCGGGTAGGGCCTGATGGCTACATATACTTGCTTACCGATGAGCGTGATAACGCTAAAATCTTACGTTTACGCCCAGCAGAATAAGGTTTTTCATGCTTTTAACTTGTAGTAAAAACACAAAGCTCGCACTCGTTGCGGGCTTTTTTTTCAATGCGTCGATTGTGCCTGCAGTATTAGCACAAGAAGCAGATGAAGAAGCGGATATTGAAGTAAAAGAGCGCATTGTGGTTACCGCCACGCGTTCCGCGCGGCCGTGGCTTTCCACGCCAGCATCGGTTGAGCGCGTGGACATCAGCCAGCAGGCACCCGGTATGCGTACCGACGCAGCCGAATTGCTCGAAGGTATCGCCGGTTTACAGGTAGATACACGTTTTAACTTTGCCCAAGATACGCGCATTACCTTACGTGGCTTTGGCGCTCGTGCCGCTTTTGGTGTGCGCGGTGTGCGGTTGCGCCTCGATGGTATTCCGCTTTCAATGCCCGATGGCCAAGCACAAACATCCAGTATTTTGCTCGATGAACCGCGCTCGGTAGAAGTACTTCGAGGGCCGCTTGCGGCCATTCATGGTAATTCCGCCGGTGGCGTTATTGATTTACAAAGCGAGCGCCCGTGGCAAAGTTATGTTTCCGCAAACCTGAGCGCCGGCAGTGCCAGCCGTGAACGCCAGCACTTACGCGGTGTTTACGTAGATGAGCAGCAAAGCATCAGTGCTGATTACGCTCGTTTTCGCACCGATGGCGATAGAGCGCAGGGCAATGTTGAACGTGATCAGTGGGCATTGCGCTGGTATCGCGATATTACCCAAAATATTGAAATGATTGTTCGCATTGATGATAACGATGCGCCGTTGTTACAAGATCCTTCTGCGCTAAGCCCTGAGCAATGGCGCGAAGATCCAACGCAAACCGCAAGCCAGGCAATAACCTTTAATACCCGTAAAACTATTCGCCATCAGCAACAATCGATTACCTTACGGCAGTTAGCCAACAACCAGCGGTTAAATTGGCAGGCATCGCTTTGGAATGGTCAACGCGAGATTGAGCAATATTTAGGATTTCCAGGATCGGCAATAACGGCTTCTGGTGCGGTAATTGATTTGCAGCGCAGTTTCACTGGGGCGAACGCGAGTGCAAGTATCTCTCCGCTTGCAGAAATCCCATGGCAGCTCACCGTAGCACTTGATCACGAATACCAAAAAGACGAACGCCTTGGTTTTGTGAATGATTTTGGTACCCGAGGAGATTTACGCCGCAATGAAACGGGCCGGGTTGAAAGTACAGATCTCTCGGTGATTAGCGATTGGCAGTTTGCCGAGCGTTGGGTGTGGGTTGTCGGCGCGCGCACTAGCCAAATCGATTTCACGGTTGATGATCGCTTTATTGTTCCGGGCAACCCAGATGATAGTGGTGCTGTCGATTATCGGGAAAACGCCTGGAGCAGTGGCCTGAATTACCAACTCAGTGCTGAGCTAAGTATTTTTATTGCTACCGGTGAAGGATTTGAAACCCCTACGCTAACCGAAATGGCGTATCGAAACGAAGGTTCAGGGTTAAATACAAACCTACGCCCGGCTCGCATTCGCCAACATGAAGTAGGCATTAAATTACAACGGCAAAACCTGCGCTTGCAGAGTAGCGTATTTGTAATTGATAGCAGAAACGACCTGGTGGTAGATCAAAATAATGATGGCCGCACTACCTATCGCAATGCTGCCGAAACCGAGCGGGAAGGTTTTGAATTCAGTGGCCGCTGGGATTTCCACCCGAATGCATCTTGGCAAACAAGCTACACCTGGTTAAATGCCCGGTATGGTGAAATATCCAATGATACCGCCAGCGGCATGCGCTTACCCGGCCTAGCACGCAGTAATGTGTTTCAACAACTGGAATGGCGTCCTCATGGTGATCAACGATTACAGATAATGCTCACGCAGCGGTTCCGTTCACGTGTAGCTACCAGCGATGCCAACGATAGCTTCGCTCCGAGTTATACCCTTTGGGATTTTGCGATAAGAGGGAATATCAATTACGGTTCATGGTTACTCCAGCCTTGGTTCCGTATTGAAAACATCACGGATAAGGCGCACGTAGGCTCAGTCGTTGTGAATCAAGGCAATGGCCGTTCATTTGAGCCGGCTCCTGGTCGCATTTGGATGGCCGGCATCACCCTACGTTACTAGCACTTGCTTTGGAACAGCTGAGGAAGCCTACGCTTATGCTTCCTCAGCTAACCAACGATATAGCGTGCGGCGGGTAACACCCAAGATTTCCGCTGCTTTGCGTTTGTTGCCGCCGGTTTCACGTAACACGTATTGCACATATTCTTGTTGCACCTCACTCAGAGGTTTCAAGTCCGGCGTTGCATCGTCCGAATCAGTGGATAATGAAACATCACTTCCTAACTCCGCCGCGGCCACCGAAGCCGTTAAATTATTTTGCACCCGTTCAGGTAAATGGCTGCGTTCAATCACTTCACCATTACAAAAGGTTACCGCTCGCTCAACCGCATTATGCAGCTCGCGTACATTGCCCGGGAACGGATATTGGTACAAACAATCCATCGCTTGAGGACTAAACACCGGTTGTTGATCACTATCTGCCGTGAGTTCTGCAAGAAAGTTTTGGGCTAACAACTCGCGATCATCGCCACGCTCGCGTAAAGCCGGTACCGAAAGCGCCAGCGTTTCTAAACGATAAAATAAATCCTCTCGGAACGAACCCGCTTGCACCCGCGCCTCTAAATCTCGATGGGTTGCCGCAATAATTCGCACATCCACCGTAACTTCTCGATCGGTGCCCACAGGCCGCATCGTGCCTTCTTGCAATACGCGAAGCAATTTCGCCTGTAACTCTAGGGGCATTTCACCAATTTCATCAAGCAGCAGCGTGCCGCCTTCTGCTTCTTTGAGCAAACCAGAACGTGCTTTTTGCGCACCCGTAAAGGCTCCGGCAGCATGGCCGAAGAACTCCGATTCCATGAGCTCCGAGGGAATACCAGCGCAATTCACCGCGATAAAAGGCGCTTCTCGGCGCGCACTTTCAGCATGAATTGCACGCGCCACAAGCTCTTTACCAGTACCGCTTTCACCTAAAATAAGCACGGGCGTATCGGCGTTCGCCACCTGCTCAATTTGCTGATATAGCACGCGCATTACGCGGCTTTTACCCAACATGCCATGATAACTTTCTACGGTTTTATTAGTGCGAATCGACGCCACTACCGAGGTTAATCGGCGATGTTTTAAAAGCTTAGTTACCGTATGCAGTAAATGCTCCATATCCAAAGGCTTGGTAAGGAAATCGTCCGCGCCTTGCTTCAGAGCCGCAACGGCTTGGTTTACGGTGCCAAATGCGGTGATCAATAACATCGCTGGCGCCTCGGGCATGGCCTTAATTTTTGGAATCAACGACATGCCATCGGCACCCGGCAAACGCAAATCACTAATCACCAACGCCGGCTGCCAGCGCTCAATTTCTGGCCATCCTGCTTCCACCGATTCCGCGTGACGCACGCTATAGCCCTCACTATCAAGCTCTTCCACCAATAACTCGGCGAGCCCTGGGTCGTCTTCTACAACGTAAATTCTTTCGCGCCCCATGGTTATTCCTTATTTACTAATTGTAATGGTAACTGAATGCGTACTCGGCAACCGCCGGCAATATCGGTTCGATTTTCAATGACCAACGAACCGCGATGTTCCCGCACCACGTTATCGACAATGGCAAGGCCTAAACCGGTGCCTTCGCCTTGTCCTTTGGTAGTAAAGAACGGGGTTACTAATTCTGCGGTAGTAATGCCTTGCGCTAACCCAGGGCCATCATCAAGTACGTCTATTTGTAGCCAGTGGCTGCATTCATCAGCGCCTTCTTGCACTTGCTTTTCAATCACCTCAGTACGAAGCTCAACGTGAGTTTTCGCTACTTGCGCGGCATTTCGTACCAAATTAACCAACGCCAGCTCCAGCCGTGCTTCATCTGCGATAAGCTCAACGTCTTCCGGCACAGGAGCGAGCGAAACCGTTAATTCCGGGCTGTTTTCAGGCTGTTCGTGACGTACATTCTCAATAACTTCAGGCATCAATTTCGTGATAGCCACAGGGGTAATAATTGTTTCTTGCTCTGCAGCGGGCCGACAATAGTTCAGAAGTTGCTGCACGATCCGAGTTAGCCTGCCAACTTGCCCACGAATCGCGTTAAGCTGGCGCTCCGATTCCGCGTCATTACTATTTTTTAATAGCCGCCGCGCCCGGCCATCAATAATCGTAAGTGGTGCACCAAGTTCATGCGCTACCCCAGAGGCAACCCCACCAATCGCCGCCATTTTTTCCTGATATTGCAGCTTACGTTGCATGGCTTGCTCATGCCGGCGATGCGCCTCCAATTCCATTTCACTGCGTTGCATACTATCAAGCATGCTATTCAAACCGTGCGCAATATCCGCTAGCTCACCTGGCCCATCTTCCGGAGCCCGATAATCACGTTCTCCCGCTTCTACTCTATGCATACTTTGGGTAAGCACATTTACATACCGGCCAACGCCCCGATAATGGCCGAAAATAACGATGGTGAGCGTAAGCACAGCCATAGCAACCCATATTCCCCAAGCCCACGCGCTTAGGCGCGCAAAGGTTGAATCGAAGTCACTCGCTTGGCGATTAATTTGAATAAAACCGTTTGCTTGGCGCAAATCATCAAACACGGGAATAAAATGCGAAAACATCCGCACCCCCGATATCTGCCGCACCCGCTCTTGTTGCTCACCCGTCATAACGAGCTGCTGCGCTACTCGGCTACGCGATAAATCTCGTTCCGCAATGCCGGCTACCGCGATTCGATTGCCGTTTACATCGAAAACTGATGCGCCGTAAATACGGCCAATTTCAAATACCGAATCGAGCGCGCGCTGCACCGCAGCATCATCGTTTGAAGCCAGAGCCTCACCTACCGGAACACGAATAGCACGGCCTAAAAGCTCCAAATCTTCCTTTAAACGCTCTTGTTCCTGCACGTTAATACGATCGAGGCCAACGCCGATGCCAACGCCCACGATCACCAAAATCGGCACTACAACATAAATCAGCAGCGCCCGCTGTATTCCCGATAATCGCCATACTGTTGGTGATTTGCTGGTTGTCATTTGCTCACCTTGCTTGAGATCTTCGGTTATCGCAGGTTCAGATAACGGGTATGTAATTAATTTCGCTTCAATGCGCCAAAGCCAGAAGTGTCATTTTTGGCACGCTCAAAGATGTCACATGTGTCATTAATATACACATTTATACCCCAGCTTTCATCTTTAAAAAATAACGAACCTCACATTAAATTCAGATATTACAATAAAATCAGCATCTTATGCATTTATCGTAAAAGTTGGCACGGTTTTCGCTTTATATTTAAGTGACAACATTTTAAATCAAAGAGTTCTTGAAGGAGGACACTATGTTAAAACGCACTTTTGTACTTTCAGCCGTAGCCGCAGCCATGTTTTCAATGCCAGCACTAGCGCAAGATGAAGATGCACAAGCGTACGCGCAGCAGCAAATGGAAGAGATGGCTAGCCAGCCTATCACTGATGAACAGTTAGAAATGTTCGTTGAGGCCATTGAGCACATTGAGCGCATTAACAACGATTTTGTAGAAGCGCTTGAAGAAGTGGAAACACAGGAAGAAGCACAAGAGCTACAAATGAATGCTCAACGTGAAATGGTTGAATCAGTGGAAGAATCAGGTTTAACCGTTGAAGAATATAACGCCATGGCATATCGCCTTCAGAACGACCCTGAGATTCAACAGAAAGTTGAAGAAATGCGGGAAGACGACGAAGACGCATAAGGCAATAACGTTATATAGCAACGTTTGCTACAGCTACTCGGTAAGCGCTGAACTAACGAATCGTGTTGAACACACGAAAGCGCAATCTGAAGTAGAAGGGGCTGCCTCGGCAGCCTCTTTTTTTGTCCATTTCTCCCCGCGAATTGTCGCTCTCAATTTTCCTCTAATTGCGCTATTATTGTTCTACAAATATCAGCTACATAATAAAAGAGGAATTATTCATGCGCCATTTAACGCTGTGTGCATCGGCTCTGTTGTTGGTTAGCGCTTGCGCGCCAGCCCCGGAAACCGATACACAACCTTACCCACCGCAAACCGATGCCGATGGCTTAGTTGATAGCCATTTCACCGATACTTATCGTACTCATTTAGAAACCATTTCATCGGATGAGTTCGAAGGCCGTGCGCCAGGCACCCGCGGTGAAGAGCTCACTATCGAGTACATTACCGATATCTTCCGTGATTTAGGTGTTAAATCGCTAACCAACAGCGATTACACCCAAGCTGTGCCACTTGTGCGCATTGCTCCGAGCCGAGTAACGGATATGGCGTTAAGCCACAACGGCGAAGAAAGCAGCCTCGAATATCGTACTGAAATGATGGGCTGGACCAACCGCGTGGTTGATTCCGTAAGCGTTGAGAACAGCGAAATGGTATTCGTAGGTTACGGTATTGTAGCGCCAGAGTTCGGCTGGAACGATTATGAAGGCCTCGATGTTGAAGGTAAAACCGTGGTGATGTTTGTAAACGATCCAGGTTATGCCACGCAAGATCCAGCGGTGTTTAATGGCAACGCCATGACATACTACGGCCGTTGGACATACAAATTCGAAGAAGCTGCACGCCAAGGTGCTACTGGCGCAATTGTTATTCATGAAGATGGTCCAGCAGGTTACGGCTGGGGCGTGATCGCGGGCGGTTCACCCGTTCGCTTCACAATGAAAACTGAAAACCGCAACATGCACCGCGCAGAACTTGAAGGTTGGGTGAATGCCGATGCTGCAGAAAAATTATTTGCCAATGCCGGCATGAGCCTAGAAGAAGCTCATGAGCTAGCATTAAGCAGTGATTTTGCGCCTGTATCCTTGAATACCGAAGTTTCCATGACCGTAGAAAATGAGTTCTCCGATCTCGATACCTACAACATCGTGGGCATGATTGAAGGTAGCAAATACCCAGAAGAGCATATTATTTATATGGCGCACTGGGATCACATGGGTGTTGACCCAATCAGCGGTGAAATATTCAACGGCGCGCAAGATAACGCCACCGGTACCGCAGGTTTACTCGCCATGGCCGAGAAGTTCGCAGCCGGTGAAACACCTGAGCGCTCAATTGTATTTGCCTTTGTAGGCGCAGAAGAACGCGGTCTATTGGGCTCAGCTTGGTATGGCGAAAACCCATTGCTACCACTAGAAAAAACCGTAGCCGGTATTAATATCGATATGCTCTATGCACACGGCCCAGTAAAGGATTTTGTGGTTGTGGGTTGGAATAACTCCGATATGCAAAACTTTGCTGAACCTTATGTAATTGCGCAAAACCGTTATTTAGCACAAGAAGCGAACCCTGAAGCGGGCATTTTCTATCGCTCAGATCACTTTAGCTTAGCCAAGCAAGGCGTACCGGTTATGTATGCAAAAGGTGGTGTTGATCACTTCTTCGAAGGCCCTGAATACGGCCAACGTGAAGCCAGCGATTTCTTAGCGAATCGTTACCACAAAGTAGCGGATAAGTTTAACCCAGAGTGGGATTTACGCGGTATTCACCAAGATATGTGGGTGTTTTTCCGGGTTGGTAACGAACTGGCAAACAGCCGCGTATGGCCACAATGGGCTGAAGGCAACGAATTCGAAGCCTTGCGCTTAGAGAGCGAAGCGCAACGTAACTAATAGGTTCGCGATTTCAATTAATTCGCCAGAACTAATAAATAGCGAATCAGCCGGGGCAGCTTATGTTGCTCCGGCTTTTTATTACCTGAAACCCAAAGTGCCTGAAATCAAGAGCGCCTGAAATTAAGAAAGCGCATTCGGTGCTTGCCGGAATATGGGCGGTTAGTTACGATGCAGTATCTATTCTGGAGCGGCATTCATGTTACTAAAAGAAAAAATGTTTTTATCGAATTGCGATTCGGTACGTGCGCTCACCTCTGAAGAGCTCCATAAACGATTCTTACTTGGCCTCACACTCGCAAATGGCGTAGTGCTTTCGCCGAACACCGTGCTCGATAACCGCGATATTAGCGACACCTTAGCTAAAGCCAATGTGCTCAAGTATCTCAATGAGGAAGGCCGAGGTCGCCTGGTATTGCGCGGTTTTAATCTTGAGCAAGATATTACCTTGAACGATTATTTCGAGGCTTTACCCGGCAGCTATATTGTATCCAGCATTGATGGCTCACCCAGCAAAGAGCAGCTTACCGGAGTACAAGCGCGGGCGCTGATTGCTCGCTTAAAGCAAACTCAGGAAGTGCTTACAGCGCTCAACCCAAGTTACGAAAGCGTGCAGCTTATGCCCACCAGCTTGCAGCAAGAAATAACGCTACGCTTAGATGATGCTGATGTGTTTAATCACTTTTTCAAGAGCGATGGTGAACGCCAGTTATTTTTGCATGCAGCGCGCGATGTAGTGAGCCGTTCCGAATGGTATCACTTCACACAATCTTATTTTGCCGAGCAAACTCGCTACTCTATTGATGCATCGGCACGTTTTCGCCTCGAGGTGATAGATCCGGCTTACCACTCGTTATTTATTAGTTCTGGCGAAGGCTTTTTACAAGATCAAATTAAACACCTGACACAAATTCCACGCGGGCTGTTAGATGTTGGGCTTTCAATAAAAGGGCTACAACGCGAGCTTTCACTATTAGCGATTCCCTATAAGTTATTTCAGTTTGTTTCTGCATTAGGGGCGGGTGAAGTGCTAAAGTTTTTGGTGGAATCAGGAATCGATTATGCCGAAACTCAAGCTACCGATCGTGGCTACGATTTTGCTACCCGTAAAAATTGGTTCGGGCTGTATCCAAAAATGCGGAACTACATTGGTTTGGAAATTAAAAAGTAATGAAAAAAACAGTATATGAGAACCCTTGGTTCCAAGTGGAGCAAGATGGGCAATGGCACTACGTACTGGAAAAAAATTCAGATAATGGGGCCATGGTGCTTTGTTATGTGGGCGAAGATTTGGTGCTCGTTGAAGTGCCACGCGCAGCGCACGGGGCAGAGCTATTAGAAGCACCGCGTGGTTATGGCGAGCCCGGAGAACAAGCGGTAGAAGCCGCCGCCCGAGAACTCTTTGAAGAAACGGGATATCAGGCCGCGCAAATGGATTTTCTTGGTGTAGTAAAGCCAAATACCGCCATATTGAGCACTAATGTAAATGTGTTTCGCTGCCATTTACCAGCGAACACCCAGCCCATTCAGCATACCTCGGCAGCCAGCGATTTTAACGAAGTATCCAACGTTAAGCTGGCAAGCCCAAAACAACTCGCTCATTATATTGCCAGCGGCCGCTTAAGCTGCGGCATCACACTCGCCGCACTGATGCTGGCGAGCCACTGTTGAATACAAAGAAAGTACTCCGATCGCTGAATGCTATTGCCGAGCTGCTTTAACTTCAGGCCGAGAGCGCAATTCGTTGGCTGTTTTGCCAGAGCCTTTCGTGTAGGCTGGTTACCGATTCTTTCGCACCGCTAGCAAGCCAAGTAGCAAGCTCTGGGCCAACATCGGGCCAATCCATGCGCACCGCTAAGGCGTTTTCGAGCCAACTTTCTACGTAGTTCGCATTCAGTGATTCCATTACCGATGCGAGTTGGCGATGCTCCAAACAATAGGCATTGGCGAGCTGTTCAAATTGTCCGGAGAGCGGTTTTACTAACAGTTTTTTACCGTAGGCAAGCGCTTCACTGCTGGTTTCAAAGCCCGCATTGGCGATTACGCCCTCGGCACGGGCAAAGGATTCCGCGAAGCCTTTTCGAGAAGGCGGGTAACACTGAATATGGCCGAGATCGGCGCGGCTTGTTTCCGGGTGATAAACCGAAAATTGATACTCTGGGAAATCTTGTAATAACGCCAGCACTTGATCAAGTGGTTCAAATGGTAAATACACCAAAATTTCTCGTGCCAGTGTAGGCTCCGCATTTGGTGCATGGTGAATCAACGGAGGTAATACGTGCGTGCCAATATCTTCCCAGTGCATACCAACCACTGTATCGCACGGCGCAAACTGGCGCATCATTGCGCGTTGCAAAATATTCGTAGGTAACGCCGAAGTTTGCTTGAAGAATGCATATTGTCGGCCAAGGCCAATGCAACGCACACCTTGGCGGCGCGCAGCCCACGCGGTAACGGGTTCAAAATCAGTTACCACTAAATCGTAGCTACTTAAATCGAGATCCCGAACATCTTGCCAGAACTGGCCCCACGGATTCTGGCTCAAGGTATCCAGCACCGAAATTCTACCTTCGCGCACCTGAAAACTTAATCCTTGGCGCCATTGGAAATCACCAAAAGCATCCATAT
This sequence comes from Aliidiomarina shirensis, assembly GCF_003987345.1. GTDB lineage: Bacteria > Pseudomonadota > Gammaproteobacteria > Enterobacterales > Alteromonadaceae > Aliidiomarina > Aliidiomarina shirensis. The sequence continues at coordinate 33,127 of NZ_PIPP01000006.1, forward strand.
CAAATAGCTTTTCCCGTGCTCGGCCTGATACTAGATAATCAACGTCAACTTCAGGATGCGCAGAGAATGCTTCGGATAATGCATGGCAACGGCTAATGTGGCCATTTCCTGTACCTTGAACACCAACTAAAATCTTCATATCACTATCTCTATTGAATAGGGTTTTTAAACTGCGATTACAAACGCTTCGTTCAGCTACATGCACGCCAGCTAAACATCACATTAGCCAGCCACTTGCCATCACCAACGTTAACGAAGCAAGGCCTGTGCCTAGGGCTGCGCCTGCAAGAATATCAGTGGGGTAATGCACACCAAGGGCTATGCGTGAAAGACCAATTAAGCTGGCCCAAGCAAATACAATCAACGTAAGGCTTGGCATAAGCGTGGCGCAAAGGCTTGCGAACATGAACGCCGCGGTTGTATGGCCAGAAGGGAAGCTGAATTTATCGCTGGCTTTAATGAGCGAAGTAAACTGCGCGGAACGCTCGTAAGGCCGCGTTCTGCGCAAGGTATTTTTTAACAACCAATAAACCGGCAGTTCAATTAAGAAGGCGAGTAAAAGTAGGGCTAATAGCGTGCCGGCATCGGCATCACCCACGGCAAACGCTAAAAGGCAGAAGATCAGGTAGCCATAGCCATCGCCACTTTTCGAAATCCAGCGCGCTAAAGAGCCTCCCGATGGGCGGCGCAACTGCCGGCTGAGCCAGAAGAACGAAATCTCATCAACGCGCTGTAGTTGCAAGGGTAGTTGCATAAGCCATTTCATCAGCATTCCTCATTAGCGAACTTGCAGTGAAGTGTAGGCGCTTGCAATGACACTTTTGTTACAGTGGGGTGATGATTCGGTTAATTATTCAACACCTATTAAATTTTACATAGATTCTGAAATGTAAATAGAAGGGTAACCATTAACGGTGAACATTTAGTGATTACGTGTCGTGCATACAGAAGTGCTTGCTGAAAAGCTGGCGAAAATGGCATGATGCAGGCCTTATATAAATAGGCCTTCGCCTAGTTTCAGATTTAGCGGAATGCCGCAATTGAGGAAGCCCACATGAATACAAACGCTATGCAATTATTCGGCAGCTTTACGTCTCCCTTCGTGCGCCACCTGCGCGTGGTGCTGGCAGAAACCGGCCTTGATTTCGAGTTTGTAGAAACCGATTACGCGCAAAGTGCGGCTAAATCGCCGGCACAACGCGTACCGTTTTTACAAGATGGCAATGTGCAACTTACCGATTCCACCTCGATTTTAAAGCACTTGCGCGACAAAGCCGGGCAACCCTTCTTTGTCGATACCGCAAGCCTAGAGCTCTACTGCTTAGCCAATACTTGCTTAGATACCGCCATTAACTTGTTCTTACTTGAGCGCGAGGGGCTGAATAGTGATTCAAATTCATATTTACAGCGGCAAGCTGCGCGCATTCAAAGCACATTAAAAACGTTAGAAACGCGGCAGTGGCCTTCTGAAATTCAGTGGGATGATGGCCATATTCGTTTAGCGTGCTTTTTAGATTGGGCTATTTATCGGAACCGCCTCGATTTTTCGGCGTATCCGAATCTTTTGGCGTTTTTAGCACACGCGCAGAAACAACCTTCGTTTGTGGCCACCGCACCTCCGGCAGCTTAAACGAAACGGGGGTAGTAGTGACAAACTTTCAGGCCGACAAAAAAGCATTAGGTTATGCACTTGCGGCGGTGTTGCTTTGGTCTACCGTGGCCAGCGCATTCAAAATCACTCTGCAATATCTCACCCCGCTACAAATGGTGGCGGCGGCAAGCTGCGTATCTTTTGTATTTTTGTTTGCGGTTATGCTCTACCAAGGGCGTTTAGGGCAAATACTCCCCGAACTCAAACGCCATACCCTTTATTACCTCTGCTTAGGCCTACTCAACCCGCTAGTGTATTACCTAGTGCTTTTTCAGGCCTATACCTTACTACCCGCCTCGCAAGCACAACCGCTGAATTACACGTGGGCCATTGCGCTCACGTTAATGGCGGCGATATTTCTTGGGCAGAAAATTCGCAAGCGCGATTGGATAGCCTGCGCATTTGGTTACTTAGGGGTGTTAGTGATAGCAACTCAAGGCAATTTGCTGGCGCTGGAGTTCACGAGTGGCCTAGGGGTAGCACTCGCACTGATCTCTACATTCTTGTGGGCTGGCTACTGGATTCTAAACACCCGCCATCAAACCGATGCGGTGCTTACGCTGTTGATCTGCTTTTTGGTTTCGCTGCCATTTTCGCTAGGCGCCAGCTTTATCTTTACCGATTGGAGCGGCATTCCCTGGCAAGGCTGGGCCGCGGTAACATACGTGGGGTTGTTCGAAATGGGTCTTACCTTTGTGTTGTGGCTTAATGCCATGAAGCTGGCCACCAACACCGCGAAGATCAGCAACCTCATCTTTATTTCGCCATTTATTTCGTTAATGCTGCTGGCCTTTATTATTGGCGAAACCATTTACCCGGCCACTATTTTCGGCTTACTCCTGATCATCTTTGGCTTGCTAGTGCAACAATGGCAACGCCGAACTACCGTGGCCGGCGAGCCGCGGCCACGCATTGGTTCGGGTGTGTTTCGTAGGCGCAAATAGCGAGTGCTGCCCAGTTGCTATTTAGGCGAAGTAGGTAAGTAGTAGGGTAAAAACAACGCCACCTGTAAAACCAGCAAGTAGCGTTATAAATAACACCCTAAGCGATATGGCGCGGGGGCCTGCCTGCTTTGCCGAGGTTTGTACCAAAATATCCGCCCGCTGCAATTCAAGTACCGCACACAACGCATTGCAGGTTTCTAATGAACCTTGGCCTTGGCTTTCAATACGTTGAATCGTTCGCAAACTCAGCATGCTCACATCACCAAGCTGCTGCTGTGTCCAGCCCTTGGCATGCCTCGCCTCACGTATCTTGGAAGCATCAATAATCATAAAGCCTCCTTAGGAAAACAGAGAGAACACGAGCTTGCTGGTGAGGAAGCCAACGATAAATCCGCCAATCAACCAAGGCACTAACCCAATAGTAAACTTGGTCCAGCTAAAGGGTTCTTTAGTTTCTTCATCTTGAAAAAGCACAATCTCATCTTGATCAATAAGTTGCTCACCTCGGTAGAGTTCAGATACATAAACACCTCTAAATGCCTCCCCCCAACTGCGCACGCCCAAACGAACACGATAAAACTCACCCGCGAAATGAAATTCATGAGTGCTCATTTTACGCCAAGAGCGGTTCGTGGAAATCAGTTCTTCGTTCAGATAAATCTGTTCTTTGCCCGAAAAGCTTGAAAACCACACGCGTAGCTGCTGGCCGTTTAAATCAAAATAGAAATTACCGCCCTTAAACACTCCTAGCGAGCTCTCTGGCATAATCCGTGTTTCCTTTGTATTTTCATTCTGCTGTTCTGGTTGCTGATTATAGTTTTCCATAATACACCTCGTAAATTGAACAATGTTAATGTTGCTCTTGGCGCTTATTCCCGATAGCTAGTAGCCGATAACCTTGCGCCAATCACCGTGCCCCCATTAAAACTGCATATTGTTCAAAATACGCCGACAAACACCTGCCAGGCGGTTGTATGGCATATGCCAACAACCCGCCAGTAACATTTAACTCATTAAAATTTATAGTAAAAGTGTAAATATATTTGGTTCTCGCCGTTAGGCTCCTGTTACGATAGCATCATATTTTTAGCTTTAAGTTGCGCATATTTAAACACACTCACCGGCAAACTAGAAAAGCCTTTACCACGCTTACCAATCCTCTATAGTTAAACCATAGGCTACACTGCTTTATGTGTGGCAAGCACGGATAAAGAATGGAGCCCGTACATGAGTAAGGAACAAAAAAGCAATACCGCAGACCTTTCAACACCTATATATGGCCTATTTATTCTTGCCATTTTGTATACCTTTTATCTAGCGCATGAAGTGGTTTTACCGATCGTTTTGGCGCTGTTGGTAACGCTGTTATTTTCACCTGCAGTTGAAGGTATGCTTAAGCGTTTCGGAATTCCTAAAGCCGTTTCTGCATTAGTTTTATTGCTTGGCCTGATCGGCGGCATTGTTGGCGTGGGAGCGGCAATGAGCGGACCTATATTACAGTGGGCTGAGCGTGCCCCGGCTACGGTATCGCAGCTCTTTGTCGGCGAAAGCGAAGTTCAACAACGTATCGAGCAACTCACCAGCACCGCCAAACAGTTGGAAGAACAGTTAAATAAAGAGATGGGCGACGAGGAAGGCGAAACCACGCAAACGGTTGTGTTGCAAACGGAATCTTGGCGCAGTCAGTTGGCGCAAGGGGCCTATCAAACGATAGCCGGTGTAACCTTAGCGTTGGCACTCACCTATTTTCTTCTGGTCAGTGGCGATCGCATGCTACTCAACCTGGCGGCACAGCTATCGCGCCGGAAAAAAGCAATAATGATGCGCATTGTTCGCAGTGGCCAAGAGCAAATAGCGCGCTACCTGGGCGTTATTACGCTTACCAATACGGCAATTGGTGTCGCTATCGGGTTAATTGCTTGGTTAGTTGGCTTACCCACACCCGTGGTTTGGGGCGTTGTAGTAGCGCTCACGCGCTTTATTCCATACCTCGGTGTCATGATTGCCTTCGCCATGCTGACGATTGTCTCCGCAGCGAGCTTCGATGCCATTTGGATGATTGCGATCGTACCCGCGAGCTTCATGGTTATTAGCACCTTGGTAGGTTTTTTCTTGGAGCCCTACATTCATGGTATGCGTTTAGCCGTCAACCCCGTGATTATTTTCGTGGCAATATTCTTTTGGGGTTGGTTATGGGGCCCGATCGGAGTATTTATCGCCGTGCCACTGATGACTGTGATCATGGTAATCGTGAGCCATATTCCAAGTATGCAGGGCGTTTACAAAGTGCTCTCGAAATCCGAGCAATTATCGCCACATAGCCCGAAAGCAAAGAAACAAGCACAAGAAGGTTAACGTTATGAGCAATCATGAAAACGATAATCAAAGCTACACAGCCACCGGCGCGGCAAGCAAAAGTAAGCGTATTCAATCGCGTATATCGGATGTAGGCGGTATTCCGGTGGCGCGAGCATTGCCCACGAAAGCGCAACGCATGATAGGCCCATGGTGTTTTCTCGATCATGCCGGGCCAGTACAGTTCAGCGAAGATTCGACTGGCATGCAAGTGGGGCCACACCCCCACACCTGTTTGCAAACCTTTACTTGGATGTTGGCAGGAACAATGTTGCACCGCGACAGTGTAGGCTCGGAGCAAATCATAAAGCCAGGACAAGTAAATTTAATGACCGCGGGCCACGGAATTTGCCACACCGAATCCTCTCAATTTTCGGAAGGCGATGCGCGTGAATTACACGCCGCGCAACTTTGGATAGCCCTACCAGAAGATAAAGCCGATATCGCCCCACGCTTTGATCACTACCCCAACCTCCCCACCTTCACTCAGAAATCGGTGTCTGGCACCGTTTTGATTGGCACCTATGCAGGGCATGAGGCACCAACTCTTACTTTTTCACCCATTGTGGGGGTGGATTTTCAGTTTATTGAAGATGCGAACTTAACTTTAACGCTGGAGAGTGGTTTTGAATATGGCGTGCTGGCGCTCGAAGGTGGCTTTGAACTTGGTGATGAACACTATGACCAAGATGAGCTTTGTGTGCTGTGTTGCGGCCACACCAGCCTTGAACTGAATGCCAAAAAAGGCACACGAATTTTACTCATAGGTGGCGAGCCCTTTGCGGAAAACGTTACTATTTGGTGGAATTATGTAGGCCACAGCAAAGAATATATCAGTAAGGCACAACAAGATTGGCACGCTGAAGCAGAACGTTTTGGCGTTATTAAAAACCCGAATGCTCCGCGCATGCTCGGGCCAGAAGTGCCTTGGCGCTAATCAAATAATGAACAATAACCTCACGCTTTGCGTAGATCAGAACAGCACTCGTTTTAAGAAACCGAAGGAGTAATTCATGGCAGATCAGGATTCGCATAAACAACCCAAAAAGCTTCTGGCCTTTGCTGGTAGCTTAAGAGCCGGCTCGTTCAACAAGCAGCTCATTGCCTGCGTTGTAAAAGAAGCCGAGAAGGCTGGCGCGGAAGTTACCTTACTTGATTTAAATGATTTTCCACTACCCATCTACAATGGCGATATCGAAGAAGAGGGAATGCCTGCGAAGGTTCGTGAGCTACAAGGGATTCTAGCGCGCCACGATGGCTTGTTAATCAGTACACCCGAATACAACGGTGCCGTTCCTGCGCTGGTAAAAAACACGCTTGATTGGCTCACCCGTGAGCAAGCCAATGGCAATTCCGGCATTGAGCTATTTAAAGGTAAAGTGGTGGGCATTGTATCGGCTTCACCGGGCGCATTAGGCGGCTTACGTTCATTGGTGCTGCTTCGCGATCAGCTGGCAAAACTAAGCATGTGGGTGGCACCCGCGCAGTTTGCACTTGGTAAAGCCCACGAAGCCTTCGATGAGAATGGCGCGTTGAAAGATGAAGGCCACGTTAAGCAAATCAGCGGCGTAGTGCAGCAAGTTATCGATTTCTAAGCCTCAAAGCTAAGCCTCAAATTAACCGAATTCTGGCAAGTCCGGCTTCACGGTGGGCTTGCCAGCTTCTATCCACGCATCTAAGCCACCTGCGATTGAGCTTACCTTTATGTATCCCATATCCTGAAGCGCCACTGTAGATAAAGCACCGCGGCCACTCGTTTTGCAATACAGCACAATATGTTTATCGCGATCTTGCAGTTCCGGCGTTCCACTCAGTTTAAATTCAAGCATACCGCGCGGAATATTTATTGCCCCAGCAATATGCCCAGCGCGAAATTCATCCGGCTCGCGCACATCAATCAACACATCTGCTTTTTGTATCTCGCTTGGCGCATCGGTTACCGATACTTCATTGATTTTACTTTTAGCTTCCGCCACTAAATCTAATGCGTTTTTCATGGTAATACCTCGCTTGTTCCATTACTGAAAGCATAACGCACTCAGTTATATTAGCAACTGTTAATGGAAGGGTGCATTATTTCTTTTGCGTAAACATCACGCATACATTTCCTTACAATTTACCGCATGAAGTGTTCGGGAGCCCAAGCTACATTAAGCCTTATAATTCGTTGCCATTACCTTTTGGGGCCTCGCTTTGAAATCATTCATATCTTATTGTTTAGCAGCCGCTGCGCTTTTCTTCCACGCGTCTTTATTCGCTATTGAACTGCCCGAGCAAGCTCAAGAGTTGCGCCAAGAAGCAGAAAAAATCCGGAGTAAATCGCCGTGGTTTGCGCAAATATGGCCGGGTTTTTGGCCAGAAAGCGAACCGTTTATCGTATTCAATAGCGTTGGTGAAACGCTGCTGTTCACCACCGATGAACCACTTCCTGGCTACGAGGCCAAGCACGGCCACTATTACTTCTATTCCGAGCGCCTACCGAATACCACAGATTTTGCATACTTCATCAACTACCCTTTGCCTAACAACCAATTAGCTACCGCTGTACGCATTCATGATTTACGCGGTGAGGTAATAGATACGCTGTTGCACGAAGCGTTTCATGGTTATCAGCGCTTACATTTCAGTAAATTACATGCCTCTTCATTTTTAGATCCCAGTTACTTTAGCGAGCCAACGGTTCGTGGTTTGCTGCGTTTTCAGTTTTCTTTAGCACAAAAAGCGCATGCCGAGCAGGGTGAAGAGCAAAGTGAAGCACTGGTAAGAGATTGGCTCACATTTCGGGCCGGGTTTGAGCATGCTATCGCAAAAGAAGTAGGCGAGTTATTGGCGAGTTTCGAGCACCTTGAGGGTACCGCGCACTGGGTTGGTGTTCAGGCCGCTTACGCTGAACATTCTCGTAACCAGCTAGGTGATTTTCTTCGCCATTTTCAGGCTCGATTTGACAACAGCAACCATGTCCGCACGTCTGCCTACGCGACAGGTGCTTTTCTTGTAGACATATTAAACGAGTATTCGCCTGATGATTATGATTGGCGCGCTCAGCTCGAAGCAGGCAACACACCGCTTGCGCTTGCTATAGCGCTATTCGAGATTGATCCTGAAACGGCGATGAACGAAATGAATGCGCTTTTCGAACGCCATGATGCATCGGCTTATATTCAGGCGGCAGCGGAACCTGAAACGCATAACAATGTAGTTAAATTTGCTAACGTTCGGGAAACTTACCCCTACAGCCTTAGCGTTACACTTACTCTTGAAGTTGTTGAAGGCCGTGCCGAATTACCCCTTCGTTTCTCTGCTGGTGAAGGCGGCTTTGAAAACCTTTCCAACAACGTGATATTTATTCCGGATCCTGGCACTTTTCAAATCGACTATAAAAACACCACTATCGACATTCGCGGGCTTCCCGCACTAGCTGATCTTCAAAGCGTTGGCACCGGTAAGTTGCGTATTCAAGTGTGGAGCGAAACACCAATCGTCAGCCTTTCCGAATTGATTATAAGCGAGCCGTTAGTATTAGAATTCGGTGATAGTGCAATTCGTTCAGGCAGAACATGGCATGCTTCATCAGAAGATCAGCATACCATCGCCATAGAAATTGAATAGCCGATGAGTGGTGCTTAGCGCACTATCTCTAGCTCCGGCATCTGCTCTTTAAACCAAGCACGCACTGCCGGAAGCTGTTCAATAGGAAAGTAATAACTGGCGCTGATTTTATTGGTATACGGAAAAGAAATAATACCGTAGCGATTATCGTATTCATCAATCGCTACTTTCCTAACCATACTGATCGCTACTTGCTCCATACCTACTCGCAGCCGATCGTCTTCGCGGGCGAGCAAGCCTAGCATATCTTTGGTTTTATCGGCCGGTATTTTATTGCTCAGTGTTTCTGGAAAGAGTAGGAAGATAATCAGTGTCCACATACCTAAATAACGCAGCATCTCGCTACCGAGTAAAAGGTAGGTAAGGATAACTAAGAGTAATAATACAAGAGCACGGTAACGGCGCGGGAATCTTTTTATGCGTCTAATCATACTGTTTTACCTCTACAGCAACATCAATCAAGCATTCGGCCGCTATTAAACCCTGCTAGCGGTGCTATTTCCATGCATTTTTTGTTACGAAATGTTGCTTACTTGTGGGTAACTTTACCACCGATGATTTTGTACGCCGGAGTACCCCGAATCATGGTTTCGCGCGCAAATTCTTGTTCGCAATGGGGGCAATGGCAGGGCACTTTGGTGTAGTTTTCGGTAATGCGTTCAATGAAACATTTCACCAACGCACCTTTACCGCCCTTACGGTATTTAAATAGTTTGGTTTTGCAGTTTGCGCAAAAAATATCGACAGCGCGAGCGGGTAATTTTTTCCGTGGTTTTGCCATAAAAATACAACTAAATTTCCCAAAAGATCCGTAATAGAGTTATGCGAAGTAAAAATCTGTGTAATTATCATCACTACTCTAACATAAGCGAGGTTCACTATGCCGAATAAGCCCTACACACCCCCAAAAGTATGGCAATGGAACCAAGAAAGCGGCGGTAAGTTCGCCAATATTAACCGCCCCATTGCCGGCGCTACGTTTGAAAAAGAGTTAAAGCAAGGTAAGCATCCTTTTCAGCTTTATTCGCTGGCTACCCCGAACGGCGTGAAAGTAACGATTCTGCTTGAAGAGCTGCTCGAAGCTGGTTTTAGTGAAGCTGAATACGATGCATGGTTGGTAAACATTATGGAAGGCGAGCAATTTAGCTCGGGCTTTGTTGAAGTAAATCCAAACTCAAAAATCCCAGCGCTACTCGATAACACCACCACACCTCCAACGCGCTTATTTGAATCGGGTTCAATACTGCTTTATTTGGCCGAGAAATTCGGTAAGTTTATTCCGGCCGCACCCGCTCAGCGCACAGAGTGTATGAATTGGTTATTCTGGCAAATGGGCAGCGCGCCTATATTGGGTGGCGGCTTTGGCCATTTCTACGCCTACGCCCCAGAGAAATTCGAATACGCCATCAATCGCTATACCATGGAAATTAAGCGCCAGTTAGATGTGCTCGATAAACAATTAGCCAATAACCGCTTTATCGCGGGTAACGAATACACCATCGCCGATATGGCCATTTGGCCTTGGTACGGCGCCTTAGTTAAAAACGAAGTGTATGAAGCGGCTGAATTTATTGAGGCGCACACCTATAAAAATGTGCTGCGTTGGGCCGATGAAATTGCCGCACGCCCAGCAGTAAAACGCGGCCGTATGGTGAACCGCGCCTGGGGTGAGGCACACGAACAGTTACATGAACGTCACGATGCCAGTGATTTTGAACTGCGCACAGAAGATAAGTTAGAAAGCAAATAGCCCCGAATTCACACATTCGTTACCCGATAAAATTAACCGTCGGGTAACGTTGTCGTGTGGTTGTCAGGTCTATGTCGTTGGCATGTCGTGGCGAGCTATTACTATTCGCCCTATGATTTTGGCTCCAATTCATAAAACAGGCACACGCACATGATTTCTGCTGAAAAAGTAAAATACCTGCGCCAACAACTTGGTTGGTCACAAGAACAACTCGCCTTAGTTTCAGGTGTAAGCGCTCGCACCATTCAACGAATCGAAAAATCAGGAGAGTGCTCTCTCGAATCCAAAATGGCATTGGCAAGCGCTTTAAACGTTTCTGTTTCTGAACTAATAGACGATGAAGAGCGTGGAAAAACAATGCATCACATGGGCTGGGGCCGCTGGCTTTCTTGGTTGGTGCTATTGTTAATTGTTGGCTATTACTTCTACGAAGCGAGCTTTTTTGGAAAAGTGGTTAGCGCTCGTTACCAAGTAATGATACCGCTGCTGATTGTATTTGTAGGCTTGTTCGCTGGCTTTAAATCAACATTCGAGTTACTTAAAACTACGTTTACCCGGCAAAGCAAAGTGGCAGAGTATGATATTTATCGAGCACTTAGAACCTCGGTAAAACTCATGCAAGCCGTTTACGTTGCCGCCCTCATTACCGCACTACTAGTATCAATGAGCTCGTTTGAATTTTTAAATATTATGAACACTTGGGCCTCTATATCCCGCAACATTGTTTACCCAGTACTTTGCGCTATTTTCTTAGTAGAAATCATCATTCGCCCAATAAAAATCACCCTTGAGCGGCGCTTGGGTTAGGGTTAAGCTCCTAAAGAATCGACAGTCGAGAGGTGCCTGATGTTAAAGTTATTTATAATTAATCTTACCCTTTGTATGACTTTGTTCGCGAACTGCGCGCACGCTTCAGTGTATGAGGATTTAGCGAGGTTTCATGAGTTTCAGGGTTTTTCTGCTGCTGAACTCCAAGAGATTAAAAATTCTTCAGTGCAGAATGAGAGCGGAAACGCCGTTGCAGTGTGCGTGAAACAACCTGAATTCGCGTGCTACATCATTACAAAAAATCAGTTAACCGATGTATCGGTTGTTGAGGCGTTGAATCTAAGTAAATTAGGCACCTCTGCACACTCGGACTACGAACGAGTAGAAACAAAGCCAACAGCTTGGATATCTAGTGATGCCGAAACTCACACAATAGAATTCAGCACGCTCGCTTGGAGAGAAGGACAACGATATTCCGCAAAAGAAGTGGTTGTTATTCAACAAGGGCAATATATTCAAAGGTAACTCTACGGCTTACTATCACCTGCGCCCGGTATATCGAACTTAAACTATCGGGATACTATCTAAATTAACGCTTAATATTCACATCGCCGCTCAGCACCGAATCGAGAGCGGCGAGTGCGAAAAACAGCAGCATTAAGATAAACGCAGTGCCGTGCAGGAATATTTTTATTCCAAGCGAGGCGAAGTTAACATCGATGATAAGCCAGTTAACTAGCTTCAGAATACCGAGGATTAGCAGGTATGAGGGTAGCCAAAAGAACAGCGCGAAAAACAAAGTAACAGCAACGCCAATGGCTACTAAAAACAACAGCCCTTTGGCGTAGGAATAAAGCTTCATACTAAGAATGTCCTGAGTAATTTATTTTGATTTATTGAACTCTCTTTTCAACATCGGCACTTGAGCAATGACTTAGAAGAGAAATGAAAAATTCTTCGCTATCCTTACCACCGAGGGTTTCCATAATATCTTTTATGTAACTCGGGAATAGGTCTTTTTGGTCCACTAGCCGATCATATGTATACTGTGCAAGCTCATAGCCTAAAAGGCTGTAATGAAAGGAAAGAGCTTTTCCTTTGAGCTCTCTCTGCCGACTTAAAATATCTTCATTATCACAAGTATCGGGATCTATTATCGAGTACCTGTGGCTGATGTCTATGTTCCCAAGAATATGCTTATTTTCAAAAAGGACTAAATCCGAAACTCTTCTATGAACATCCACTTCCATTAGCTGCGCTAAGTATTCATTAGTCAGCCTATCACCGAATGGTAAGTGCTCATTATTCTGAGCATCAAGATCGTTAGTTCCATAATTGAAGTGAAACATCTCATGAATCCAGTTCGTATAGATCTTGCTAACTATATTAAAGTCATTCACTAAATTCAGCTTCTGAGCTTGATCTTCGCTTCCAGAAATATCGAGTTCGTTAACTGAGTAATACATTTCAAAGCAGTTATCTATTGGTTTCGAAAATTTGAAACCAACTTGCGGACGAATAAAGTTAATACATAAATTTGGCTGATGATTCAGAGCAAACTTATATAGTTCTGAGGTATTTAACGAAGACATGATCACATCGTGATAGCTATGAATCGAGTGGCTTATAATATCACGTACAGCTTCATCTAATTGGCAATCGTAATTTACTACTACACGACTTATCTCGTTTTCCAGTGAGAACCCTTCACAGAATCTTACAAAAGATCTACTTGAAGCCTGATGTCGACTGATTAAGCTGTTGTTCGGAACGTCTGCAAAAAAGATCCCTGACAGCTCTACATAAGGTTTGCTTTGGCTAGCATCGTTCTGCACGGTCGCACAAGAAGTTACGAAGACCAACACCACAAGCGGGAGAATAATCCTCAATAAAAAGGGAATGGAAGAGGCATTAGGACTCTTTCCAAGGAAGGTACTATAAAGAGGTAACTTCATATTTATATTGCCCAAATATTAAACAACTCACAATAAATCGCCAGCCAAACCGAGAAGGGGTTTCCGTTATTCCTACGCCACAAAGATTTAACCCTCAGAAGGCACTGTTTCACAGCTCTCGCTCCAGTCGTTCATTTGGATATCCGCCTCCACGAGAATTGAGTACATACCCTCGGCTGTTACAAACCCTAGGGTTAAATGCTCATCTGACAAACGCTCTTCTTGTATCACTATACCTGTGAAGGAGTCAGTGCAGAGCACCGATTCACTGTACTTTTGAACAGATAAAAAATCTTGTAAAAAAGCCTCATATAATTCTTTGCTGTCACGCACTCCCATGTAACTGACAGTCGTCTGGCAGAAGTCTGAGTTGTTACGGCAGCCTCTCAATCTATTAGAGTCACTATTGGCAATATTGCGCCAATGATAGATAGCTTGAGCAAAAGTGTAATAAAAAGGCGCATAGCCATAGGACATAGATCCTTCGTCCGGTATCAAAATGTAATCCTCGCCAAGAAATGCCCGCATCACAGTATCTTGTTCATCTCCGATGCTTATAAACTGGTGCTGCACCCATGTACGCATCGTATCTGAGTACTTTATCAGCCAATGATTGGATTGGTAGACCAATAAAGCGGCGAAAATCACAATTGGTATTATTAATATTCGATCTTTCATCTGTTTATCTTATAGCAAGTCTCTTTGTCTGAGTACCATTCAATATTGCGCCACAAAAATCTCGCAATAACGAATAAACCGCGCGCCAAAATTAATAATGTTAAAAGCACAATTAATTGAGTGTTCCATTATTTAGAATAGTTTTTCCAGATAATAGACACACCTTTAAGATCGATATTTGTTTCTACGAAGAGCTTGTCATACTCAATACTTGTTGGAACGCCTGAGGTTCCAGAAAGAACTAATCGAATCTGGTTCTCTGACCAGGAAGAATCGCCTTCAAAAAAGAGCTCAACCTCAGTATCACTATAAGAATCATGCAAACGAGCCTGCACACTCCTTTTGGGGAACGTTTCCTTAACCCAAGCTCGTGCCTCAAAAATGCCATTTACATCATCAGGTAACATAGAAGAAACATCGATATACAGCACCGCGCCTTCGTTAATAGCAGACAACGGCTCTGCCAACTCAAGCTCCAAACAACCCGGCTCAATATCAATAGGGTTCGGTGTCAACATTATTACTTTCGCGAATAACATCATTTTTATGAGTTCAAACATAGTCTCCACTTCTCCATTAATAACACAGTTCTAAACTAGAGCTTTCTAAGCGCGGGGAATACTCATAAAAATCATTGATAGGACATAGAAAATGGGACATGCCCAATTAATAACTAAACCCACATACTCGAATTTCCGATTTTTCTTCAAATCTTCTTGGATATCTTTAGGGATATTTCCTGGCCACGTATCCCTTCGAAAAAACTTCGCCATCCTGTGGCCTGCTTTCAAATTTATTAATAGAAAACTATCGGGAAGATGCTCAGAATAGTATTCATAGTCAATAAAAGCCAACCTCTTCATGATTTTCCGGCGCCTAATAATTAAAACTAAAGTCCATATAAAAAATCCAAGAAATGTTACAAAAAAAGATAGAATAGAAAAGTTTGTAAAGAACTCCAGCATAACTCACCTAATTAGTAAACAATCCGTTTGCGTATAAAAAAATCCTGAATTCAGATAATAACCGCAACACTCATGTAATGGGATAGGTCGAAAGGAGGCCGGCTACCCACATATGGTAGTCTTACTTTTCGGCCAAAAAATGTGAGTTCCAACATGAGTTATCGGCAGCTGACCGAGGGACAACGATACCAGATTTCGTTCCCTCCGCTAATAAAGCTCCATCAGGCCCGTAAATAAATCGTGTTGCTTGACTACCTTTTTGCTTGCGTAGAAGTTGTCTCAAAGTATTATAGCTAGCGGATAACTATAGATTGATTATTTTTATTTTGCACTTGCAGAGAAAAGGTGGCGAGAATTCGGCTGCGCAGCAGCTCGCTGACGCTTTGAAGCAATCTGTAACGGCGCCTACTGGACCCTACAAAATATATGAAAATGGATATCATGGAATCGTAGGTGGTGAATGGGTAACTTATTTTCCTAGGGTAGAAGGGAATTAAAATGAAATTATTTGAAATGATAATAGTGGGAGCTCTTACTGCCTCACCAATGATATACGATGAAGATAGCAATCCGATTATCCATGTTACTAAGACTGAACTTCCAGAGGAGTATGATGCGATTTGTTCGATAGTTGACATAGCGTCGCCGATCTACACTGAAGACGATGTTGCTCTTAGTAACGTTCAAACGACCGCAAATATCTTCGTATTGACCGCAAATTCGGACAACGAGAAATGGCTTTCTGCAACATCGCTGAATGTATACATGGATGATGGACAGCATTTGTCCGGTGGATGCTTACCTTTAAATACCTTATATCGAGTAGAAGTAACGATTAACTACCATCCCGAAGGTGCAACCTCTTTGTGTCCAAAAAATATTAAAATTGAAAACTTATATGACTTCTTTCTTAAACAAGAAAATGGTAAGTCCTGAGATTTCTATACACTTTATTACAAAAATGTAGTCAGACATTAAAGTTCTTTAAAAACTAGCTTTTTTACCCATTCAAAAAATTGGGAGCTAGATTAAATAAACATTGAAGATCTTTAAACTCAGCATTTCTTTTATCGGATGACTGCTCCTGTGAGGCTAAAACCTAATATTATCACTTCTTAAATCAGTGGTTGCCTACATACCTGTATGTTGAGTTAATTTCTGACTTGTCTTACTCTTTTATTGACTGCGAACAACTACATTCCAGTACATCGTAAAGAAATATATCTGCGGATTGAAGCCGAGGATGAAACCAGTACAGCAATCCCCTAGACCTCGGTTGAAATTTTTATAGTTTATACTCTTAAACTTGCTAGGGTTGTCAAATATTGTCGGGGCTTAAATGAGGAAGATGTGATGAATACATACAAAAGCAAACTCCCCATCAAACATTCGGGAAGATTATTTAGTGAGCGCTTCCTATCTCGATACGATATAACGGTGAAAAATGCGGCACAAAAACTGTATTTGCATCCATCAACTCTATCGCGGTTTTTAAATGGCCAAATCGCGGTATCATGTTCATTAGCGTTGAAGCTCGAAATTGCAACGGGAGTATCTGCACAATTTTGGATAGCTTGGCAAAATGATTATGATTTGCAGCAGATAGAAATGTTGCGAAAAGAGAGAATCGATGCCGAACCGCTTTTAGACATAGCGTAAGGTAATGAAAACGTCCGTGACAGCGTAGCCCCTTCTCAGTGCTGAGCGTTCACCTAACAGAGTTTAGTGACGCATGGAATTTATAAGCATTACTTGCAAGTCTATGCGGGCATTCAACTCCCCAACGTCCGTTCGAAACTGGTTTAAAACTGAAAACATGAGATGTTTAGCATCATCTTATTCTGTAAATTCAGGAATTATCATTTAGTTCTGTATCTCACACATTAATCCAACGGTAGATTGCTTTTATGCTCACACCTAAACAATCAACCACTTCAACGGTTAAATAGCCGTGAATCTTCACTTGGTTCACAGCTTCTTATTTAAACTCGGTGGAATAACAAGTACCTTTACTCATGATTTTCCTCTTATGGTCATAGTGATCTTTTTACCATAAAAAGGTGTCTATAAATCTCAGGCCTTACCAACTACCAAATGATGCCTACGCCACCCAAGCTTAAAAACGCTATCCATATCAATAGAAGAACAACATTAATCCTAAAAATTAATTTTCTCAGGTTAATTTTAATGAACGCGGATGCAAATAAACTTCCTACAATCAGTGCGATCACCATGCAAATAGTTGATATTTTTAGAGATACTAAATCCCAATGCCCCCATTTCTTAAATATCACGCCGGACATATCAAAAAATATCAAGCTAAGATATCCAACAGAAATAAACGTAACTAACGATACGACGAAAAATATTATTCTATTCATTTATTAATCATTTTCCTTTAGTTTTTGTGACTCTATCCGTCCGGAGGTGTCTATTACCATAAGTCGACCAAACACTGTAGCGCTTTCAGTCCGACTCGCGAATCGGTTTCGTGACTTGGAATCAATGATAGTCTCACGTGTACTCGTATTTTGAAGCATTCCATCAATTTGTTCCCAACCATCATCATCAGAAGCAGCAATACAACCTTCAGAAACGCCACTACCGTAATGATGTAACCGAAACAAACTTCGACCTGACGACTCCTGAATATCATCTCCGAAATTTGAATCTAATGCTTCAAGTCTGTAACGGTCTTCGTCAGGATGAGATAAAATAGCGTACCTGCCCCCTGGTATAGGCTCAAATGAGCCATGAAAAAACGTTCCACCTGAAAATGCATTAACCACGACTCTATTTCCTCTATCTAAATCCCGCATGCTCAACGTACGTATCGATAGATCGAATATTGCTCGAACTTCCATACCATCCGGATCAACATATTTATACGGATTATTATTCCCATACGCATACCGATTGAACATCATCGGATTACTGGCGGTGAAGCCTACCTGCGCGGTTAAACGTGAAGCTGCGTGCGCGGTTGTTGATAACATTGCCACGCGTATCGTAGTTAAACGAGCGGTTTAATATGCCACTCACGCTGGTTAAACGATTATTGCTGTAGTGATAGGTCAACGTCTCGTTACCCAGCGTTTTTTGCGTGATATTTCCAAGTACATCGTAATCAAAGCTACCACTGCCCCAGAACCCGCTGGCAGTATCCAAGCGGTCGAGTCCATCGTAGCTCATCGTCATCGAGTTTTCGCTGATAACCCCATCAATGATACTCGTGATGTTGTGGTTATCATCATACTGGTAACTATGCGAGAACAAGGCTTGCACATCGCTAATGGTGCAAAGCTCAGGGCGGCGCTGGCTATCCAAGGTTTGGTTAAAGCTCAAGCCATTGGCGTAATCAAAGCTCTCCAACTGGCCACTCGGTGCGTAGCTCACGTTATTCGCATAACCGCCACTTTGCGTGGCTTCACCATACCCATTTGGGGCGTAATTCACCACCCGACCTGAGGGTGAGGGGTATACATGCGTTGTTAAATGACCCAAGGTATTGTAGTGAGAGGCGAAATTAAATTGCTGGCCATCTACACTCAACGCTTCGCTCATAAAAGGTAGAAACCGTGCTTACGACTCTTACACAAGAATGTTTTGTTGCGGGCATGCTGCTTATCGTCTAGACGATGGTACTTTTTCAATTAATGCCGGCGAAAACGATGTTCGGGCTATCTATAATGAAGAGAATGCAGCCATAAATTTCCTCTGCCGCTATGAACGGGATATGAACTTTTACGATAAGAAACTGATGGCTTTTGCCACCAAGCATGAAATTGACACAAAACCTTGCACCATTTCATCTGAATATTGAGAAGCTACTACTTGTCTCGATGTGAGCAGAAAACAAAGCCCCGCGAGGGCGAGGCTTTGGATTCAAAAAGGATACGATTGATTTTACTGTAGCCACATATACCTTTTTAGACGTCTACCAATCGCAGTATTTTTCTGAAAATGATTCCAGCCATTTTTTTTCCAAATAACCAAAACCTACGTAATTATCGCGCAAAGAGCTTTCAAATTTATCACGCAAAATATCTTTCCCGCCTAATTTTACTAACACATTTTCTTCAATAGCCATTTGATATGCTATTACTGTTATAGAGAGCAGTTCGTCAACAACAATAAACAGTTTGGAATCCGGTATTAGGAACACTACTGGGGTTTCAAATACCTGTGTATCTATCCAGTTCATGACTTCAAAACTGAAATGGCCTTTAAAAACATCGTTGAAGCTAGCTAGTGGAAAGAAAAAATATGCTCCCTCGCTAGTAAACTCTCTTATTAAACCACCTAAATACTCAAAATTTTCAATCGATTGTATGAAACCGTCGTTAATCGCTAAGATTTTCATGTTTTTTGGCAATGGAAACTTAACGCCTTCATGTGAGGCTGTAGTGAACGCTTGATCGTATTTCTCAAAAATGGTCTTTGAGGTTTCAGAATCCACGCATTTAACAAAAGATGGTAAATTTTCAACTATAATCATCGATCTGAAATCCTTGCTTACTGTTGTTCATCACGGACTCTGGTTTTCGTTTTACGATTACCAGATTGAGTTTCAATACTTCGAATTCCTCCGGCACCCACTCTGTCAACAATTATAGTACCATCCCTAGTTGAAGCCACAGTCATGGGACCTCTTTCATTTTCCGTATCGTCGAAATCAACACCCTCAAGATCTTTTACTTCATCCATAATATCGTCAGCTTCGCCGCTTGAGATATCTGGGAAAAAGTCAGTTATTTTCCCTGACTTTTTCCCACTATGAGTGGCCTCTTTTCCACCAGTTACAACATCTATGGCATCTTGTCCTGTTGCGGGGGCAGATTCATTGAATACGCCTACAATCGCGTTGTATGCCCTTCTTGCACCCCTTGCTGTAGCTCTTGACCCAGAAACAACTGTCCCCCGACAGACTGCATTGGAAGCACATGCTCTTCCGCCAGCTACCAAGACTGGCACAATCGGCAACTTGCCATCAGGATCTACATATTTATAGGGGTTGTTATTAGCATAAGCATATCTATTAAATCCTTGAATGTTACCTTGACTTAGATGACCAAGTGTTCCAACAGGATCATTCGAGTAGAACCGTCCAATCACCGGATCATAGTATCGTGCCTGCATATACATTAGCTGCAAATCGTCGTCTTCCAAGTGACCGGTGTAGCCGGGTTGGTTATCGTTCGTTTGGTTATTCGAATGCCGCGCCACTAACTGGCCACCTAAGTAAATATAATCGGTTATCGCACCATTGTGAATCGTGCTGATTAATCGTCCTTGCTGGCTATACAAACTATAGGTTTTGCTGCCACTATGATTCTTCATGACGCGACGACCGTGGCCGTCATACAGGTAACTAATACTACCTGAGCTTGCAAGCCTGCCTGCGCGGTTAAACGTGAAGCTGCGTGCACCGTTATTGATAACATTGCCACGCGTATCGTAGCTAAACGAGCGGTTTAATGCGCCAGTCACGCTGGTTAAACGATTATTGCTGTAGTGGTAGGTTAGCGTATCGTTACCCAGCGTTTTTTGCGTGATATTTCCAAGCACATCGTAATCAAAGCTACCATTGCCCCAGAACCCGCTGGCAGTATCCAAGCGGTCGAGCCCAGCGCACGGAACGTGGTGGTTGTGCTGTAATTTCGGGCGTTTTTGCTACGCACGTATAGAACAAACACATTAAAGTAAGATAAAGGGAGCTGTTTCGAGTTTTTTGGCTTTTTCAAACGCTTTTCAGTAACTCTATCCCTTAAAGGTGCTGTAGAAGGGAAAGGTATCGAGGTTATTGAAAATTAGTATTGGGCGATTAAGAATCGGGTTGGCCGGTTAACCAACCCGTTCTGCGGAATATGAAGCAGTGAGCAACAATTTTATAAGTTTAATGTAATTTTAAAGACTTTAATGTTTGTTAAGATCTTTAATGTTCGCCCACAAAAGGGCCTTGCGGCCCTTTATATCATTCCACTGTAACGCTCTTCGCCAAATTCCGCGGCTGATCCACATCGGTGCCTTTGATAATGGCAACGTAGTAGCTCAATAGCTGGAGCGGTAGGGTATAAACGATCGGCGCTACGATAGCATCCACGTGATCGAGGTTGATTACGCGCATGGTTTCATCGCTTTTAAAATGCGCATCTTTATCGGCGAATACATACATAATACCGCCGCGTGCCCGCACTTCTTCTACGTTTGATTTCAGTTTCTCGAGTAGCTCGTTATTCGGGGCAACTACAATTACTGGCATTTCGGCATCAATCAACGCTAATGGTCCATGCTTCAATTCACCTGCAGCGTAAGCCTCGGCATGAATGTAGCTGATTTCTTTTAGCTTTAACGCGCCTTCCATTGCGATTGGATATTGATCGCCACGGCCAAGGAACAAGCTATGGTCTTTGTCCGCAAATTCTTCTGCCAACTCTTCGATTTCTGCCGTGATTTTCAACGCTTGCTCAAGCTTGGTTGGCAATGTAGCCAACGCATGGGCAATGCGCGCTTCTACCGCTTTATCCATGCCATTGTAGCGGCCTAACGCAGCTACTAGCATAAGGAGGCCCACAAGCTGTGTGGTGAACGCCTTGGTGGACGCCACGCCAATCTCTGCACCCGCACGCGTTTGGAATGCTAAATCAGATTCGCGCACCATCGATGATGTGGCCACATTACAAATAGTTAAGCTGGAGCGGTAGCCGAGTGTTTTTGCTAGGCGCAATGCTGCCAAGGTATCGGCGGTTTCACCCGATTGCGAAATAGTAAGCAATAAACTACCCGGGAATACGTGCGATTTGCGGTAACGGAACTCGGAAGCAATTTCTACGTTACAAGAAACACCGGCGTATTCTTCTAACCAATAGCGCGCAACCATGCCCGCATGGTAACTCGTACCACAAGCAATAATTTGTACGTGACGAACATCTTGGAATATCTCAGCTGCATTTTCGCCAAAGGCTTCAACCATAACCTGATCGGCGGTAACGCGGCCTTCCAAGGTATTGCGCACAGAAATCGGCTGCTCATGAATTTCTTTTAGCATGTAATGGCGGTACTCACCTTTACCACCCGCATCGTATTGCAAATCAGAGGTTACTTTTTCACGTGCAACAGGCTCGCCTGTAGTATCGAAAATACGCACCGAATCACGGTTCACTGCGGCAACATCGCCTTCTTCTAAGTAGATAAAATTGCGCGTTACGGGAAGTAGCGCAAGTTGATCCGAGGCAATAAAGTTTTCACCAATACCTAGGCCAATTACCAATGGGCTGCCTGAACGCGCCACCACTAACTCGCCTGGTTTACGCTTATCCATGATTACGGTGCCATAAGCACCATCGAGTTGCTTCACAGTAGCTTGCAGAGCGGCCAATAAAGTAGCGCCTTTCTCAAGTTCATGATGCATCATGTGGCAGATTACTTCGGTATCGGTTTGTGAGGTAAATACATACCCTAAATCTTGCAGCTTTTTCCGCAGTTCTTCATGGTTTTCAATAATGCCGTTGTGCACTACCGCCAAGGTACCATTGGAAAAATGTGGGTGCGCATTAGCTTCGGTAACGCCACCATGGGTAGCCCAGCGCGTGTGTGCAATGCCGCTAGAGCCGTTAATGCCAGTTTCTTCCAGCGCATCAGCAAGTGCCTGCACTTTACCTACGCGGCGCACTTGATGCAGGCCACTATCATTTAACAACGCCATACCTGCAGAATCATAGCCACGGTATTCTAAGCGGCGTAACCCTTCTAATAAAATGCCGGCTACACGACGCTCAGCTGTTGCTCCAACGATTCCACACATGCTTATTCTGCTCCCTTTTTAGTTGGCCGTTGCCAACCGGAAATATTTCGCTGTTTCGCTCTACCAACGGCGAGTTCGCCATCAGCAACGTTTACGGTAACCACTGAGCCTGCGCCAGTGGTTGCATTCTCGCCAATGCTAACTGGCGCTACCAGTGAACTGTTTGATCCGATAAATGCACCCGCACCAATTTCTGTTTTGTGCTTATTCACACCATCGTAATTACAGGTAATTGTGCCCGCGCCAATATTGGCGCCCGCGCCCACTTGAGTATCGCCGATATAGCTGAGGTGACCGGCTTTCGCGCCGACACCAAAATAGGATTTTTTGATTTCTACAAAGTTCCCAACCGCAGCATCTTGTGCAAGCTCGGTACCAGGGCGCAATCGCGCAAATGGGCCAACTTGCGCATTTTCGCCTACCCGTGCGCCTTCTAATACGGAATTGGCTTTTATGCGCGCACCGGCAGCAATTTGGCTATCGCGAATCACACAATTAGGTTCAATCACCGCGCCATCGCCAATGCTCACATTGCCTTCAAGCACCACGTTTATATCGATAACCACATCTTCACCTACACTCACATTACCACGCACATCAATGCGGGCCGGGTCGAGTAGGGTTGCACCGGCAATCATTAATTCTTCTGCTTTGCGTTGCTGGTAAGCGCGTTCGAGGGCGGCTAGTTGCACTCGATTATTTGCGCCTTCAACTTCTGCGATTTCGGCGGGCTGGCTGCTGGCAATATGCACGCCTTCAGAAGCCGCCATTGCAACGATATCGGTGAGGTAATATTCGCCTTGCACATTGTTGTTATCAAGTTGGCTTAACCAGCGCTTAATGGCTTTACCATCTGCAGCCATCATACCCGTATTTACTTCGGTGATTTCACGCTCAATATCGTTGGCATCTTTGTGCTCTACAATACCGGTGATTTGGCCAAAGCTATCACGCACTATACGCCCATAACCGGTTGGATCTGGCAACGTAACGGTTAGTAACGCAAGGGCGTTATCCGCTTTGGCTGCAAGTAAGTTCTGTAACGTTTCGGGGCGAGTAAGAGGTACATCGCCGTAAAGAATAAGTACGGTATCGTTATCGCTAATATTTGGAATCGTTTGTTGCACCGCATGGCCGGTGCCTAGTTGCTCAGCCTGCTCAACCCAAGTAACACCGTGTTGTTCGGAAAATTCAGCCAAGTGCGTTTGCAACTGTTCGGCCCCGTGGCCATAAACAAGCTGTAACTGCTGCGCACCAACAAGCAGAGCGGTATCAAGAACATGTTGCACCATTGGCTTTTGCGCAACGGGGTGCAGAACTTTCGGTAAATTCGAGCGCATTCTTGTGCCTTTGCCAGCAGCAAGAACAACAACATTTAGAACAGGTGAGGGCATGTGCCATTCCTTGCAATAATAGAATCGGTTTACATCAATGTAACGTGTAGTTTATCAGTGTTTATACAGCTTCGAAATGGGCAATTTGCAAGCTTATTGTTAGGCTTTCAGTAAATATAAAAAAACCCGGCAAATTAGCCGGGTTTTCACTTGGTTGAACGCCTTTGCGAACCTGTTTACTTGCCTTTGCGTTTCCGCAATTGTTGCAATACTCGCAACTGGGCAATTGCACGAGATAGTTCGGCAGCTGCTTCAGCGTAAGATAAATCTGGAGAAGAATGCGCCAGAGCTTCGCGTGCTTCTTTGATCGCTTTCTCTGTTGCCGCTTCATCCAAATCGCCACCACGCACTGCTGTGTCTGATAACACAGTAATGGTTTCTGGCTGAACTTCCATTACACCGCCTGCGATGTAAAAAAGCTCTTCCTCACCTTCTTCAGTAACTACGCGAACCATGCCAGGTTTCAAGGCGGTCAGCAATGGAGTGTGGCCAGGCAAAATACCAAGCTCACCCTCACTACCTGTCACCTGGATCGAGCGAATACTGCCGGAGAACAAACGATCTTCAGCGCTTACTACGTCCAGATGTACTGTGGATACCGCCATTACAAACCTCCCGTTCGATTACATTTTGTTGGCTTTCTCGACCGCTTCGTCGATAGTACCAACCATGTAGAACGCCTGCTCAGGCAAGCTATCGTAATCGCCTTCCAGGATGCCTTTAAATCCAGCAATGGTATCTTTCAACGATACATACTTACCAGGTGCACCGGTAAATACTTCCGCTACGAAGAACGGCTGTGATAAGAAACGCTGAATTTTACGAGCACGGGCAACAACACGCTTATCTTCTTCAGATAATTCGTCCATACCCAAGATTGCAATGATGTCTTTCAATTCTTTGTAACGCTGAAGAACTGATTGCACACCACGTGCAGTATCATAGTGCTCATGACCAATTACTTGCGGGTCTAACTGGCGCGATGTTGAATCCAATGGATCAACTGCAGGGTAGATACCCAATGACGCGATATCACGCGACAATACAACCGTTGCATCTAAGTGAGCAAAGGTAGTTGCTGGTGATGGATCGGTTAAGTCATCCGCAGGTACGTATACCGCTTGAATTGATGTAATTGAACCGTTTTTAGTTGAAGTAATACGCTCTTGCAGTACACCCATCTCTTCAGCAAGCGTAGGCTGATAACCTACCGCTGATGGCATACGGCCTAGAAGTGCTGATACTTCGGTACCGGCTAGGGTATAACGATAGATGTTATCTACGAAGAATAGAACATCACGGCCTTCATCACGGAATTTCTCAGCGATGGTTAAGCCCGTTAGTGCTACACGTAAACGGTTTCCAGGAGGCTCGTTCATCTGGCCGTAAACCAACGCTACTTTATCAAGTACGTTAGAATCCTTCATCTCGTGGTAGAAATCGTTACCTTCACGAGTACGCTCACCAACACCTGCGAATACTGAGTAGCCGCTGTGCTCGATTGCGATGTTCCGGATGAGCTCCATCATGTTAACTGTTTTACCAACACCCGCACCACCGAATAAACCTACTTTACCACCCTTAGCGAATGGACAAATTAAGTCGATTACTTTGATACCGGTTTCAAGCAATTCAATAGAGCTTGATTGGTCTTCGTAAGAAGGTGCTTCGCGGTGAATAGACATACGCTCTTCTTCACCGATATCACCTGCTTCGTCGATAGGTTCACCTAGAACGTTCATAATACGTCCTAGTGTTGCCTTACCAACTGGAACCAAAATTGATTCACCTGTATTTTCAACACTCAAGCCGCGACGTAAACCGTCGGTAGTACCGAGTGCAATCGTACGAACAACACCACCACCAAGCTGTTGCTGAACTTCCAGGGTTAACCCTTTCAGATCGCCTTCAGCGATGCGGAGTGCGTCGTAGATCTTTGGAACGTCAGTTTGTGGAAATTCGATATCCACAACTGCGCCAATGATTTGGACGACCTTACCTTGACTCATGACTTATCCTCTAACTCTGCAAAATCTTTCTGACCTGTTGCCTTAAACAGCACCGGCGCCCGAAACAATTTCGGAAATCTCTTGAGTGATCGCTGCTTGACGCGCTTTGTTGTATACCAACTGAAGCTCATCAATAAGATCACCTGCGTTATCCGTAGCCGCTTTCATTGCGACCATTCGGGCTGCCTGCTCGCTGGCGAGGTTTTCAACAACGCCTTGATACACCTGGCTTTCAATAAACCGACGCAACAACGTGTCCAGAATAGACTTGGCATCCGGTTCATACAGATAGTCCCATGCGTGTTCGCGCTTGGCAGTCTCTGATTTTGGCAACGGCAACAATTGGTTGATCACTGGCTCTTGGGTCATGGTGTTTACAAACTTGTTGTACACCAAGTAGATTCGGTCAAGCTCACCTTCTTCGAAGGCTTTAAGCATGACAGAAACTGTACCTATTACATCAGCAACTTTTGGCCGATCGCCAAGCCCTGATGATTGAGACAGAATGCTTCCTGATAACCGTTTAAAAAAGCTTGACGCTTTACTGCCCACAGCAGCGAAGCTGACTTCAACATCTTTTTCTTGCCACTCTTGAACATCACGAACAACCTTACGGAATTCGTTGCTGTTCAAACCGCCACATAAACCACGGTCGGTAGAAACGATGATGTAACCAACGCGCTTAACCTCACGATCTTCCAACCAGCTATGGCGGTATTCGAGGTTACCTTGGGCAATATGGCCGATCACTTTGCGAATGGACTCAGCGTACGGACGGCTTAATGCCATCTGTTCCTGCGCCCGTTTCATCTTCGACGCAGCGACCATCTCCATTGCGCTGGTGATCTTTTGAGTATTATTGATACTCCCGATCTGAGTTTTAATCTCTTTACCAACGGCCATGATTAATCTCCCGCGTTACAACGACTGAAGGCCGCAGTTACCTGCGGCCTATGAATTACCAACTTTGAGTTGATTTAAACTTCTCGAGGCCTGATTTAAGCTCAGCTTCGATATCGCCGTTGTAGTCGCCTGTTTTATTAATTTTCGCCATGAGGTCTGCGTGCTCACTGTTGAAGTAAGAAAGCAGTGCTTTTTCAAAGTCTTGAATCTTATCGATTGCAACACCTTTCAAGAAGCCTTTTTCAGCTGCGAAGATAGATACACCCATATCCGCAACACTCATTGGCGCGTATTGATCTTGTTTCATTAACTCGGTTACCGCTTGGCCGTGCTCTAACTGCGAGCGCGTTGCTTCATCGAGGTCAGATGCGAACTGAGCAAATGCTGCCAATTCACGATACTGAGCCAATGCTAAACGGATACCACCACCAAGTTTCTTGATGATTTTAGTTTGTGCTGCACCACCTACCCGAGATACTGAGATACCTGCGTTAACCGCTGGGCGAATACCCGCGTTAAACAAATCAGTTTCAAGGAAGATCTGACCATCAGTAATCGAGATTACGTTGGTTGGTACGAACGCAGAAACGTCACCAGCTTGAGTTTCAATGATTGGCAACGCGGTTAGTGAACCGGTTTTGCCTTTCACTTCACCGTTAGTGAACTTCTCTACGTAATCAGCGTTTACGCGAGCAGCACGCTCTAGTAAGCGCGAGTGCAAATAGAAAACGTCACCAGGGAATGCTTCACGGCCTGGCGGACGACGTAGCAACAATGAGATCTGACGATAAGCAACTGCTTGCTTAGAAAGATCATCATATACGATAAGTGCATCTTCACCGCGATCACGGAAGTATTCACCCATCGTACAACCAGCATACGCTGATAAGTACTGTAACGCCGCAGATTCTGAAGCAGATGCCGCAACAATAATGGTGTGAGCAAGTGCATCATGTTCTTCTAATTTACGAACTACGTTCGCAATAGTAGAAGCTTTCTGACCAATAGCTACATACACACACTTAATGCCCGTGCCTTTCTGGTTGATGATCGCATCAATCGCCATTGCTGTTTTACCAGTTTGGCGATCGCCGATAACTAGCTCACGCTGGCCACGGCCGATTGGAATCATGGCATCAATTGATTTGTAACCAGTTTGCACTGGCTGATCAACTGATTGACGTTCGATTACGCCCGGTGCAATTTTCTCTACTGGCTCATAGCCATCAGCGTCGATTGAACCTTTACCGTCGATTGGCATACCTAAGGTGTTAACAACGCGGCCTAAAAGGGCGCGACCAACAGGTACTTCCAAAATACGACCAGTAGATTTAACTTTAGTGCCTTCTTGTAAGTCCTCGTAAGGACCCATAACTACCGCACCTACTGAGTCGCGCTCAAGGTTCAATGCGATAGCAAAGCGATTGCCAGGTAGCTCGATCATTTCACCCTGCATACAATCAGCTAAACCGGTTACCCGGATGATGCCGTCTGTTACAGAGGTAATAGTACCTTCATTACGAGCTTCACTAACAACTTCGAACTTCTCAATTCGTTTCTTGATAAGTTCAGCAATTTCATTTGAATTCAGTTGCATGCTCTCGTCCCCGATTATGATTGCAGTGATTGTGCAAGCCGTGAAAGCTTGCTCTTCAGTGTTCCGTCGATAACCAGATCACCGGCTTGAATCAACAGACCGCCCACAACAGACGGGTCTACACTGCAATTGAGCTTGATTTTGCGTGCGAGACGTTTTTCCAACGTTGCGCTTAAATTAGCTTGTTCAGCATCATTTAGAGCTACCGCAGAAGTAACTTCTACGGTTATCTCTTTTTCGTGCTCCGCACGTAACTCAGCAAAAAGCCGAGCAACTTCAGGAAGCGCCGATAAGCGTTCGTTATCTGCCATTACCTTAATCAGGTTTTGGCCGTTCTCATTGAGCTGTTCACCACAAACACCAACAAATACATTGGTTACATGTTCACGGCTGTTAGCACTTTTCAGAAAAGTGCGGATGTCCTCTTGAGTTGCTACCGCAGCAGCAAACTCCAACATTTCGTGCCAGTTCTGAATCGCACCCTGCTCAACAGCAAAATTAAAAGCTGCTTTAGCATAGGGGCGAGCAACCGTAGTAAATTCGGACATGTGCTCAACCCCCTTGATTACAGTTCAGCGACAAGTTTTTCAACAATGTCGCTTTGCTTCTGTGCGTCGATTTCCCGCTCTAGAATCTTCTCGGCACCCGCAATCGCTAAGATTGATAGTTGCTTACGAAGTTCTTCACGAACACGATTGCGCTCAGTTTCCACTTCTGTATGACCAGAGGCGATAATCTTCTCACGCTCGGCGTGACCACGTTGAGTTTCTTCTTCAACCAATTTAGTTGCCCGTTTCTTGGCTTGGTCGATGATTGCAGCGGCTTCAATTTTCGCTGCATTCAGCTCTTCGTTGGCTTGTGCACGAGCTTTCTCAAGGTCTTTTTCTGCGAGATCTGATGCTTCTAAACCGCTAGCAATTTTTTGCTGACGCTCTTCGATAGCATTTATAATCGGTGGCCAAACGTACTTCATACAGAATAGTACGAAGACCACAAACGCAATTAAAAGACCAACTAGAGTTAAGTTGATATCCACAACGGATCTCCTCTATGTTGGTGACCGTCGATTTTCAATTAGCCTAATAAGCCAACAAATGGGTTTGCAAATACGAAGAACAGAGAAACACCAACGCCGATCATAGAGATCGCATCGATAAGACCTGCCAAAATGAACATCTTCGTTTGTAATTGTGAAGCCATTTCAGGCTGACGCGCTGTTGCTTCTAGGAATTTACCACCCATGATTGCGAAACCAATCGCAGTACCAAGAGCTGCTAAACCGATGATGATAGCTACGGCTAAGATTGTAAACGAAACTACAGTTTCCATTGTTTTCTCCAGTTTTTCAGATAGTTAAAGTTAAAAGTAAAGTAAAAATAAACCTAGTTTTTAAATGGACCTAATCCTTAAGCCCGAATTCTTTTAGTGTTTCTCGCTCGCCATGCTCAGATATACGATGGTTAACATCATAAAAATAAACGCTTGCAGCACGATAACGAGAATGTGGAATACGGCCCACGCAAAGTGCAGTGGCAACTGCCACAACCCAATCATCGCAATCAGAATGAATATCAGCTCACCTGCATAAAGGTTGCCAAATAAACGCAATGACAACGAAATTGGTTTTGCTATCAAGGTTACTAATTCAAGCACCAAGTTAAATGGAATTAGCGACCAATGGTTAAACGGATTTAACGTCAGCTCTTTAATAAAGCCACCTAAACCTTTGTGTTTAACAGAGTAGAAGATAATAAGTAAGAATACACCAATCGCAAGTGCTAACGTGGTGTTCAAATCGGTAGTAGGTGCAGCCTTCATGTAGCTCCATGGGTGATCCATAGCGCGTTCAAAGATACCTGCATCTTCGCCAACGTAGCCTTTTACTGAGCTACTTGCGAAAGTTAAACCGAATAAACCAGCTAATACTGGAACGAAATCGACCGGAATCAATTTCATGGCATTCATCAAGAATACCCACACGAAAATAGTTAAGGCGAGAGGTGCGATAAACCGACTTTTCGCATGAAAAGTTTCTTTTACCGATTTATCCACAAATTCAACGAGCATCTCTACTGCACATTGTAATTTACCTGGAACACCGGTGGTTGCTTTCCGCCCCACGTACGCGAACAACCATAGAAAAAACACACCCAACACAATCGCAATACCTAAAGAATCGATATTAACGGCCATGAAGCCTTCGCCAATTTGCAGCGGCGTTAAGTGGTGCGAAATGTACTCGGTAGGAGTCATATTTCCGTTTGCAGCCATGATTAATAACCCAATTTAGTTAGATTTAAAATGTAAAATCGGTGCTAGCCAGTGTGTAATAGTGATGGCAATAAATACGGCAAAAAGAGGGAACCAGGGGCCGCTTAAAAAGATAAATGCAATCACGAACAAACATAAAGTGAGGGCCATTTTTGCGGCCTCACCGGCATAAAAGTTATTCACCACTTGTGGTGCTGCGCGGGCGCCTCCGTGTCGGAAAGCGATCGCGGCGAATGCGATATTTGGAACTAAGCCGATAACTGCGCCAGCAATTGCTGTTGGCAACGCTTGTGTTCCCATAAATAGGCCGAAAAGCACGATTATTATGGCGGCGATAAGCGCCTGCAACTGTAGTAATCGAACCGCTAATCGGCGGCCACCATGCATCATACTTCTGCTATTACGGCTGGCCATTTTAATTACCTATTGTTCGAAATTTTTTTCTTACTGTGCCGATGCCGAAGCCAAAGTACACGCCATTTGTAGCTTAGATGTTAAATTCCCATCTATTTCGTATAATTTTTCGACAAAAAAAGCATTTAAACCGATACCCGATAAATGCTGCGCAGATTATAAAGTTTTCGGGTGAAAATGCAACTTAAGTACATTCCATTAGTACAGATGTTAAACCGTGAAACGTACCGTTCTGAACCCTAAGTGTGCTTTTAGCAAAGTAACACGATGAAAACCGTGCTATTTAATATGCGCTAAAATGCCATCGAGCTCATCAAGGGTAGAATAATTGATCACCAACTTACCTTTACCTTTGCGGCTATGGCTTATCGCTACCTTCGCACCTAAGCGTTCACTTAAGGCGTTTTCTAGTTGTTGCACATCGGCATCAGGCTTTTTCTCTTCTGGCTTGCTTGGGTTCAGTGCTTTATTCACTAAACGCTCAGATTCACGCACCGTCATTGCTTTAGCGCTGATCACCCGAGCAAGTTCACTTTGCATTTCGCCTTCCACACCAAGCAACACCTTCGCGTGGCCAAGCTCAATATCACCGCGCTCGAGCAAAATTTTCACATCACCATTCAATTGCATCAAACGGAGTAAGTTAGCAACGGTTGTGCGTGATTTACCCACGGCATCGGCTACGTTTTGTTGCGTAAGCTCAAATTCTTCCTGCAAACGATACAACGCCATAGCTTCTTCCATGGCATTGAGATCTTCACGTTGAATATTCTCAATCAACGCGATGGCAACGGCCGCTTCATCGGGCACATCTTTGATAATGCACGGTACCGTATCGAGCTGGGCAAGTTGGGCTGCGCGCCAACGGCGTTCACCGGCAATAATTTCGAAGCTATTTTCACCAAGTGGCCGCACAACGATTGGCTGGATAATACCTTGCGCTTTTACCGAGTTCGCAAGATCTTCTAGTGCTTCTGGCGCCATATCTTTACGTGGCTGATATTTTCCCGGGCGTAAAAACTCTACGGGTAACTTCCGCAATTCGCCTTTATCTAAGCTAAGTTGGGTTTCTTCGGTTTGCGCTTGGTGCCGTGCTGCCGCATTTGCACTGTTGGTGAGTAGGGCATCTAAGCCGCGTCCTAATCCACGTTTTTTTGCTGACATGGTTATGCTTCCTTCTGCGCTTGCGCCGCTAACTCAGCCCGGCGAATTACTTCTCCCGCAAGTGCTAAATAGGCTTTTGAGCCGGTAGACGACTTATCATAATACATAATCGGTGTGCCAAAACTTGGAGCTTCTGCCAATCGTACGTTTCTTGGAATCACGGTGCGGTAAACCTTTTCACCGAAGTGGCTTTTCAATTGCTCGGAAACATCAATGGAAAGGCGAATATGCGAGGTATACATAGTGCGCAACAAACCTTCGATGTATAGCCCAGGGTTTACTACCGAGGCTAACTGTTCAATGGTATCCATCAGCGCAGTTAGCCCTTCAAGGGCATAATATTCGCATTGCATTGGTACTAACACGGAATCAGAGGCGGCCATTGCATTCACAGTAAGTAAGTTCAATGACGGTGGGCAATCGATAAAAATGAAATCGTAATAATCACGAACAGGTTCTAAGGCTCGGCGTAAGCGGGTTTCGCGCGCAAATACTTCCATTAATTTAATTTCGGCTGCCGTTAAATCGCCGTTGGCAGCCAGCAAGTGATAACCACCGCTAGTTTCCGTTTGAATCACGTTTGCGGCGGCTTTTTCATCAACGAGTAAATCGTACATGGTTGCCGGAACATCGTATTTATCAACACCGCTTGCCATGGTGGCATTACCTTGCGGATCCAGATCTATTAGCAACACTTTACGCCGGGTAGCCGCCATTGATGCCGCTAAATTCACAGCTGTGGTGGTTTTGCCCACACCACCTTTTTGATTAGCAATTGCAATAACTTTACCCACGAATCTTCCTCGGCTTATTTTATTATTCTTGGCGAATATCAACTACGTGGCGGGCGGCATCTAACTCTGGAACGAACAATGTATGAATGCCATGAATCTTGTATGGTGCCACAACCGTTGATAATTCTTCTTCTGTAGGTTGGCCTTTCAGGGCGATAAAACGACCCGAAGCTGAAGGCAAATGATGACACCAGCTCAACATATCTGCAAGTGATGCGAATGCTCGGCTAACAACCGTATCAAAACCATTCGTTTCAGCAGGTGGTTGATAATCTTGAACCCGCGCTAACACCGGCGTTACGTTGGTTAATTTTAATTCGTGTATAACTTGACGAATAAACGTAATTCGTTTGCCCAAGCTATCGAGTAATACAAAATGCTTATCGGGATTACATATCGCCAGTGGCAAACCAGGTAAGCCAGGGCCAGTGCCTACATCGATTATATGTTTACCATGCAAATGGGGGCTCACCACTACGCTATCGAGAATATGCCGAATTAACATCTCGGCCGGATCGCGAACCGAGGTGAGATTATACGCTTTATTCCATTTATGCAGCATGGCCAATAGTTGCATTAGTTGCTGCTCTTGACTTGAAGTAACGCTTAATTCTGTAGTGGCTAATAACGCATGTAAACGTGTTGCTAATTGTGTTTCTGGAAACGGGGCAGCCTTACTCATGAACGTGCAATCCTTGTACTTGGCTTACGCAGATTTGCGCAATAACCCCTGTTTTTTCAAATGAACCAGCAACATAGAAACCGCCGCCGGAGTAATTCCAGAAATACGCATGGCTTGGCCAATCGTTTCAGGGCGATGTTCCGTAAGCTTCGCAATCACCTCATTTGAAAGACCAGAAATCGTGCTGTAATCAAATTCAGGTGGAAGCTTAGTATTTTCATGGCGCAAGGTTTTTGCAATTTCATCTTCTTGACGCTTAATGTAACCGGCATATTTCACTTGAATTTCAACCTGATCAGCAGCAAGCGGATCAGTTAAACCCGGGCCTAAGCTCGGAATACTCGTTAGCGCCTGATAAGTAACTTCAGGGCGACGCAATAATTCTTCTAAGCTCGCTTCTTTGCTAATAGGTGTTTTCAGTAACGGATTTACCGCGTCTACCGCAACATGATCTTTGTGTAACCAGGTTGAACGTAAGCGTTGTTTTTCAAGCTCTACCGATTCTAATTTAGTGTTGAATAATTCCCAGCGGTGATCATCCACCAAACCTAATTCACGGCCTTTTGCTGTTAAGCGAAGATCAGCGTTATCTTCACGCAGCAATAATCGATATTCCGCACGCGAAGTAAACATACGATAGGGTTCTTTCGTGCCTAAGGTAGCCAAATCATCGATGAGAACACCTGTATAGGCTTCATCACGGCGCGGACACCATGAATCTTTACCATCTACGGCAAGTGCTGCGTTAACGCCAGCAATCAAGCCTTGGGCTGCGGCTTCTTCGTAACCTGTTGTGCCGTTAATTTGCCCAGCAAAATACAAGCCTTGAATATATTTGGTTTCCAGAGATTGTTTGAGATCACGTGGATCAAAGAAATCATATTCAATGGCATAACCTGGACGCGTAATGTGTGCATTCTCAAAACCACGAATCGAGCGTACTAACGCTTGCTGTACATCGAACGGCAGGCTAGTAGAAATACCATTTGGGTAAAGCTCATTGGTATTCAAACCTTCCGGCTCAACAAAGATCTGGTGAGAATTTTTATCGGCAAACCGAACCACTTTATCTTCAATTGAAGGGCAATAACGTGGCCCCACACCTTCAATGACACCAGAATACATAGGTGAACGATCTAACCCACTTTTAATAATATCGTGAGTTTCTAAATTCGTATGGGTGATGTAACAGCTAATTTGTTGTGGATGATCATCGCGGCTGCCAATGTATGAAATTACTGGCCGTGGATCATCGCCTGGTTGCTCTTGCATTACTGAAAAATCAACGGTTTTTGCATCAATTCGTGGTGGTGTGCCGGTTTTTAAACGATCAACGCGCAATGGTAACTCACGTAAGCGTTTTGCTAATGCATTCGAGGGCGGATCGCCTGCTCGGCCACCGCTGTAATTGGATAAACCAATATGAATTTGGCCACCTAAAAATGTTCCGGTGGTTAACACTACGGTTTTTGCATGGAACTTCAGGCCCATTTGGGTAACAACACCGGTAACTTTCGGGCCTAAACCAGTTTCAGTAACAATTAGATCGTCCGCAGCTTGCTGGAATATTTGCAGATTCGGTTGTTCTTCTAGTGCATGGCGAATGTAGGCTTTGTAAAGTGCGCGATCAGCTTGTGCGCGTGTAGCTCTTACAGCTGGCCCTTTAGAACCATTCAGAGTTCTAAATTGAATACCTGCGTGATCTGCAGCACGGCCCATAATACCACCAAGGGCATCAATTTCTTTTACTAAATGACCTTTACCAATACCACCAATAGCCGGGTTACACGACATTTGACCAAGCGTATCAATGTTATGGGTGATCAGTAGAGTACGCTTTTGCATTCGAGCTGCAGCAAGTGCTGCCTCGGTTCCTGCGTGTCCACCACCAATAACAATTACATCGTAATGCGCTTCTGTTGCCATGTAGATCTTAACCTCGGATCAAAAAATTAGTGTGTGATTTCAATAACGATCGCGAATCGCGATCATTAAAACGATCACTGAGCCGAATAGTGTAGCACTTTTACGGGTTTGTAAAAACGCTTTTACATGGTGTCTTTACTTAGTTTTTGGTTTGTATAAGCGCTTAGGGGGTCATTGGAATCAGTTTGGTTGGGGAGCGAAGAAGTAGTGTTTAGAATACCGTGTTTTATGATCGTGGGTAGGGTCGGTTTTGTAATATATAGATCTATATTCTTTTAGATCTTTTTTATTATTCTTATTATTAGCTCAGCGAAAATCTGTGGGTATCACGCTTTAGCCTCTATAGATCATGCACTTAGAATAAACGTTTTAGTGTGCATAAACAGCGATCTAATCTGAGGGTAACCAGTGGGATAAAACAGGGCTTATTCACAATGGAAGTTATCCCCAGATCTATCCCCGGATCCGATCACAAGAAAGATCATAGGTTATCCCCAGCTTTTGAAAATTTTGTATAACCATTCTTGTATGTTGTGGATATGATCTGAATAACATTTTAATTCTCTTGATACACGTCGTTTAATAGCGTGGATAAAAAATTAAAACTTATTCACTGATTTGAGATATCCATTGATCAAGCCACTGAACCGCACTTCCTTCTGGATCAAGTTCATTGAACATATCGATCTGTAACGTAGGCGCGATCAAGCGCGCGTTTAATTCTAAAATGAGCGCCTCGGCATCATCGCCTGCTTTACAAAAAGTATCGTAACTAGAATCACCCACGGCAATAATGGCGGCCTGCACCTGCTGTAGATCTGGTTTTTCCGTAGCGAGTGCTTCCATAAAGCTAACAATACTCTCGGCGTATTCGCCTGCCCCGTGAGTTGCTATACACATTAGCCAATAACTTGGTTCGTCACTATTGGTGAATACTTCCTTCGGTGTTGGTTGATCGTGCAAGGTAGCGGAATGGCCTAATGCTGTTAATCGTTCGTTTAAGGCATCGGCAAGATATTCAGTGTTGCCTGATGTAGTGCCAACAAGAATGTGGAAATGCATAAATTAGCCCTTAATATAAGCGTAAAGCCCTTCGTAATTTGTGGTAAAAGGCATTGTTCATTAGAAAAAATGTCGTTAATGCTTAAAACTCAATAAAATCTTCATACAAAAATGCTTGAATACTAACCAAATTGTACTTATCATGCCGCTTCTTTTTACTCCTATTCTTGGAGATTAAGGTTCTAAATAGCTATTTCGTTGTTAATACATAGCGAATTATAGCTACTTGTTTACAGCTAAAACCTAAAATACCTGTTTTTGAAATAAAAGAACTTGGTGGTACCTAAAAACGAAGCGGAAACGGCGCTTCGACAAGGGTTAACGCCGAGCACGTTGTTGTATGAAAAAACTACAACTACAATATTTGTGCTTATTCTTCAGTTACGCGGAATAGCTGCACGGTTAGCAAGTGCCTGTGCAAACTGCTGCATTGGCTTTATTCTACATTTGGTATGGGAAAAATAACATGCGTCAAACATGGCAGAAAGAATGGTTTGGGAATATTCGCGGCGATATTCTAGCCGGATTAGTAGTGGCGCTTGCCCTTATTCCTGAAGCCATCGCGTTCTCGATTATCGCTGGTGTAGATCCTAAAGTTGGCTTGTACGCGTCATTTTGTATCTGCGTGATTATGGCATTTATTGGTGGTCGGCCTGGGCAGATTTCTGCAGCTACTGGTGCCATGGCGTTGCTTATGGTTACGCTGGTGCGTGATCACGGCTTGGAATATCTTTTAATTGCCACATTATTAACCGGTGTTTTTCAGTTAATTTTTGGCGTGCTGAAACTTGGAAGTTTAATGCGGTTTGTATCGCGCTCGGTAGTAACGGGTTTCGTGAACGCGCTTGCTATCTTGATTTTTATGGCACAGCTACCTGAATTAACCGATGTTACTTGGCATGTATACGCACTCACAGCTGCTGCTCTCGCAATTATTTATGGCTTACCTTATGTAACGAAAGCGGTTCCTTCGCCACTGATTGCGATTGTGTTGATCACCGCATTTGTGATGTATATGGGAATCGATGTACGTACGGTAGGTGATATGGGTGAATTGCCCGATAGTTTGCCGGTGTTCTTATGGCCCGATGTTCCACTGAATCTTGAAACGTTGATGATTGTGCTGCCCTATGCATTGCCGCTGGCAATTGTTGGTTTGCTAGAATCAATGATGACGCAAACTATCGTGGATGATTTAACTGATACTAAATCGGATCGGAATAAAGAATGTCGTGGCCAAGGTATTGCCAACATCGGCGCGGGCTTGATGGGCGGTATGGCTGGTTGTGCCATGATTGGGCAATCGGTAATTAATATTAAATCTGGTGGCCGTGGCCGTTTATCCATGTTTGTAGCCGGTGTTGCGTTGATATTAATGGTTGTATTTTTATCTGATTGGGTACGGCAAATTCCAATGGCCGCGCTCGTCGGCGTAATGATCATGGTATCGATTGGTACCTTTAGTTGGTCGTCGATTAAAGATATGAAAGAGCATCCATTGAGCACCAATATCGTTATGGTAGCTACGGTTATTGTTGTGGTTGCAACCCACAACTTAGCACTCGGTGTATTTGTTGGTGTACTGCTAGCGGCGTTGTTTTTCGCGGCAAAAGTTGGCAACTATATGCACATCGCATCAACACTCTCGAAAGATGGTAATCACCGTACCTATAACGTTGTTGGCCAGGTGTTCTTTACCTCATCTGAGAAGTTTGTAGAATCGTTTGATTTCCATGAATCTCTTGATAAGGTAACCATCGATTTAGATCGCGCCCATTTTTGGGATATCACGTCAGTAGCCGCCCTTGATAAAGTTATTTTGAAGTTCCGCCGTGAGGGTGCGGAAGTGAATGTGGAAGGCATGAACAAGGCCACCGCAACGGTAGTCGATAAATTTGGTGTATCGGATAAGCCAGATGCCATCGACCGCTTAATGGGTCATTAAGAACACGAGGATAATGAAATGACAACACATACAGTTGCTTGTATCGATGGCTCGGCCCTTAGTGATACCGTTGCGGATTATGCGGCTTGGTCGGCGAAACGATTGAATAATTCGTTAGTACTATTGAACGTACTCGATGATATTCGTAGTTCGGATGAAGCGGATTTTAGCGGCAACATTGGCATGGATGAGCGCCAACGGTTGCTGGCTGAAATTACCGAGTTAGAAGAAAAGCGGGCGAAACTCTCGCGCCAGCAGGGCCACGCTTTTCTTGATGCGGCGCAAAAGCATCTTTCTGATTTTGCTATCGAACCTTTGTTGCGTCAGCGCCATGGTGATTTGGTTGATACCTTGGTGGACATCGAAGAAGAAATTCGATTGTTGGTTATCGGTCGCCAGGGTAAACGCGGCGATGGCATTGGCCAACATATCGGCCATCAAGTAGAGCGTGTTATTCGTGCCATGCACAAACCTACGTGGGTGGTAACTGGAAAATTCCAAGAACCAAAACAAATTATGATTGCCTATGATCACAGTACTACGGCAAAAAAAGCAGTAGAAATGGTTGCGGGTAGCCCGCTGTTTAAAGGAATTCCTGTGCATGTGGTAATGGTTGCTGCAGAAACTAACGATCACCAAGCGCAGCTCGATAATGCTGCGGCGAAACTTAGCGAAGAAGGTTTTCAGGTTACCACCGCGCTAGTTGCTGGCGAGGTGGAAGATAGCTTGCTTAAGTACGCGGATGAACAAAATATGGATGTGATTGTGATGGGCGCTTATGGGCATTCACGAATTCGTGAGTTTTTCGTAGGTAGCCATACGAACAAGTTATTGAGTAGCACGAAGGTTCCATTGTTGCTACTTCGATAACACGATGCGAAAGCCCTTGGCTTGAGCATTATGTAAAGCGTGTGAGAGGAAAGGCCGTTGCAGTAAAATGCAGCGGCTTTTTTCATTGTTACTTGCGTTATTGTGCATGCATAAAGTAAATCAAGGGTGCTTACAAGCGTTGAACTTAAAATGAATAGCGCTTATAAAGGTTCGGGCTTATTGATTACGATTAGGTAAATAAGAGCAACTACGGCGAAGCAGTAACGAGGTAGTTCAACATGGCAAATGATGCTGATTTTTATCGAAATAAATTAGAACAACTACGCGCAGAAATAATCGCTACAAACGAAGATTCTCAAGATTCAGAACAACCGGTTGAGCTTGATCAACAAAGTATCGGCCGGCTTTCGCGCATGGACGCCATGCAAGGCCAGCAAATGGCGCAGGCCAACAAGCGCCGCCGAGAGCAAATGTTGCGGGCGATAGCCGCCGCGCTTGTGCGTATTGATAATGAAGATTTTGGTTATTGCATAGAATGCGGTGATGCGATCAATGAAAAGCGCTTAGAAATCGACCCAACCACAGCCATGTGTATTCAATGCATGGAAGAAATAGAAAAACGCCCTTAATTGTCATGTTCAGGTGATAACAGTGAAGGCTACAGCTTGCTAATAATCGAGGAGATCGATGGAAACGTTTTTAGAAAGAGTTAGCCAAATTTTCGCATCCACCATGATTACTATGGAGCCGTATTTACCGCTTGTTGCTGGGGTAAGTATTGGCATGGTTCTGGCCTCAATGCTGATTATTCCATTTTTAATTATAAAAATGCCGGCTGATTATTTTATTGATAAACGGCGCAAGCGCAACTGGACGATACCGCGCATTATTCTTTATGTGCTGAGGAACGTTTTTGCATTGGTTTTATTCGTAGCGGGAGTGCTCATGCTCGTTTTACCAGGGCAGGGCCTACTTACGTTAATTATCGCCGCGGTAGTTTCTGATTTTCCGGGGAAATTTGCTTTCGAACGTTGGTTGTTGCGGCAAAAAGGCGTGTTACGCAGTATTAATTGGATCCGTAAGCGTTATGATAAGCCAAACATAGAGGTGCCGGAGGAATTGAAATATTAAAGTTAGTACTTACTAACTTTAAGTGAGCCGCTATTACTCATCAAGGCTATTGTTCATCAATATAGCGAGCAAATACCGATTGCCCCGTGGTGTTCAACCCATTTATCGACCAAGCCCCGGTTATTGGGTTCTGCAAAACTCGCCCCATCATCTGCATGATTTCGCCCGAATCGAAAGTAACCGTGATCTCACACATGTGATTGGCTTCTTTTTTAAAATTCGGAACAGCAACCGCCACGGGTTTTGGTTCGTTACCGGGCTTGCGCCTTTTGTGCCAACTGAGCTGGCGAATTTCGAAGGGCATGGTAGGTGCCTTTTGTATCTAATCAATGAAACGCGGAGCGTGAATCACACACTCCGCGTTTATTACTTTAAGCGCCTTCGTTATTCGCGCTTTTGTTCGCATCATCAACAAAGAGCGCTATTGCGCCATCGCCGGTAACGTTACACGCCGTGCCGAAGCTATCTTGTGCCATGTACAGTGCAATCATCAACGCAATTGCTGTTTCGCCAAACCCAAGCATAGAACCAAGCAGGCCAACAGCCGACATGACCGCACCACCGGGTACGCCCGGGGCCGCCAACATTACGATACCGAGCATCAAAATGAACGGTAATATCGTTATAAATGAAGGGATTGCTAACGAACCGTGCAATACCATCACCGCAACGGTGCAGCTTACGATGGTAATGGTAGAACCGGCCAAATGTGTAGTGGCGCATAGCGGCACGGTGAAATTGGCTACATCATCGTCAACGTTGTTGTTTTTCGCACATTGCAACGTTACCGGAATAGTAGCGGCACTCGACATGGTACCAAGCGCAGTGAAATAGGCCGGCAGCATGTTTTTAATGAGCTTTATTGGCGAAGCGCCAGCTTTAATGCCCGCGAGCACAAACATGGTTACGATATAAAGCCAATGAAGCGCCACAGCAAGAATTAGAATCACACCGAATGTTCTCAGGGTTTCAAATACTGTTCCGGCCGCAGCCATTTCGGCGAATACACCAGCGATGTAGATAGGTAGAAATGGAATAATTATTTTTACCAGCAGCAATTCAATAATATCGCGGCCCTGATCGGATAACGATTTCAGGGTTTTTGCACCCGTTGCGGCAATGCCCAAGCCCAAAATAAAGGCTAAGGTAAGCGCTGTCATGACACTAAACACCGGCGGGATATCCAGCGTGATAAAGGGTTCAAGAACTACTCCAGTAATACCGGCAACGTCGGTGTTTTCGGTTGCTAACATAGGTACTACTAATGTTGCCGCGAAAAATGCTACAACACCGGCGATTATCGTGGATAAGTAAGCAATTATTAGCGTTCTACCGAGTAAGCGCCCAGAGTTATTGGGTAGGCTTGCGATACCGCTGGTAATAAAAAATAAGATTAATAAAGGAATAGTGAAGAAAAGTAGCTGACCAAACATTACTTTCACAGTAAGCAATAGTTGGGTAAACCAATGCGGTGCATATAGCCCAATAAAGCTACCAACCACAATACCAGCGATTAATTTAAAGATGAGGCCCATAATCTATTCTCATTGTTGTTTTTAGTGGTGCGCCAAGGCGCTTGTTTATTTTATGCGGATACTTTAACGCGAGCTGAAGCATAGCACAAAGAGAAACACATAGAGGTTGGTGCAGCGAATGGTGTATTGCGGTGAATAGTTCCTCGAAAAAATCAGCGCACCCGATGCTGAACTAAAGATTCCGCGATAAAACGTGAGCCAGCATTGATACCCTGGTTGTATCCCATATTCAACGAATCAAGATCCATGGTGAAACGGCTCACCGGAAAGTTAGATGGTGGCGCGATAATATTGAGTTGCAGATCTTCAGGTGGTTTGGCAATGAAATCGAGCGCTCGGTTATATTGATCGTTTCGAGCGGTAACCGCCGCAAAGAGTGCTGGGTGATCGGCAAACAGAGGCTTCAGTAGATTTGGAAAACGCGCCGGCTTCTTTTTAAAGCCCAAGGGCTGGGATAACAAAACGGTGATAATGCGTGCGCCTTGCTCGTAGGCGCGAATAACAGGAATAGAATCGGCTAAGCCGCCATCGGTCATGGGCTCTTCATCTATCGGCGGAAACTCCCGAAATACTACAGGCATCGCACATGAGGCCGGAAAGAGATCATTCATATTGGTTTCGTTTACCAAGTAATAACAAGCTTTGCCGGAAACAATACTGGTGGTCACCACGGTAAGTGGAATTTTACGTTCAAGAAATTGAGGAATATTCAACGGCTGTTCCTCAAACGAGGTATGCCAAAGCCAACTCACATCGCAAAAGTGCCCGCCCTTTAGGTAGCGGCGAATATTCATGAATTCTTCGCGGCGAGCGTAATCGGTAATTACCTTATATGAACGTTTATGATTACCCGCAAGATAACCGATGAGATTCGTTGAGCCTGCGGAAACGCCAATAGCCGAATCAAAGGGATAGAAATTTTCTGCAATAAAAGCATCAAGCACGCCAGCTGCAAAAATGCCACGCATCGCACCACCTTCAACTACAAGGGTGTGATGTTCTGAATCGTTAACTGCATCAAAACTCTTATGTTGCATTCGCTATTTCCCAATACAAAAACTACTAAATATCTTGCCGAGTAAATCATCGGAGGTGAATGCGCCGGTGATTTCGTTTAGGTGGTGTTGCACTAGGCGGAGCTCTTCAGCTAACAGCTCACCTGCTTGGTAAACTTCGAGTTGCTCTTGGCCGGAAAGTAGGTGCGTTTTCGCTCGGGCGATAGCTTCGAGGTGGCGGCGGCGTGCCATAAAGCCGCCTTCCATGTTTTCGTTGAAGCCCATGCACGATTTTAAATGTTCGCGCAGAAATTCAATGCCTTCGCCTGTAGAGGCGCATAGCGAAACAACGGGAATGCCGTTGATCTCGCGAAAACCTGGCTGCTCGGCGGTTAAATCAACCTTGTTGCGGATCACGCTGAAGGGTAGATTTTCCGGCAGCCGAGCAAAGAATTCGGGCCAAATATCATCGGGGTGCACGGCATCGGTTTCGGTGCTATCCACCATAAATAATACGCGATCGGCTTGCTCTATTTCGGCCCACGCGCGCTCGATACCTATTTGTTCTACTTTGTCGGGGCTTTCGCGTAGGCCGGCGGTATCAATAATATGTAACGGCATGCCATCGATTTGAATATGCTCGCGCAGAACATCGCGTGTGGTGCCAGCGATATCAGTAACTATCGCCGATTCACGGCCCGCGAGCTCGTTCAATAAACTCGATTTCCCAGCATTTGGGCGGCCAGCAATGACCACGCGCATACCTTCGCGTAATAACGAG
Source organism: Aliidiomarina shirensis (assembly GCF_003987345.1). Lineage (GTDB taxonomy): Bacteria > Pseudomonadota > Gammaproteobacteria > Enterobacterales > Alteromonadaceae > Aliidiomarina > Aliidiomarina shirensis. The sequence goes on from NZ_PIPP01000006.1 coordinate 77,040, forward strand.
CCTTGCTTAGCCTGAGTTTCAACTTTGGCCAGTGAAGTAATGATTTCATTCAAATCGCCCGCTACTTTGCCATCGCTAAGAAAATCTACTTCCTCTTCCGGAAAATCAATCGCGGCCTCTACATACATGCGCAGGTGAATAACCGCATCTACCAGTTGGTCGATTTTGTGCGAGAATTCGCCCTGTAAGCTCTGTAGCGCCATTCGTGCAGCTTGTTCCGAGGTAGTATCGATTAAATCAGCAATCGCCTCTGCTTGCGCTAAATCGAGCTTGTCGTTCATAAAAGCGCGTTCGCTAAATTCACCTGGGCGCGCCAAGCGTGCTTTATCGGTGGCAAGAATGGCTTTGATTAGCATATCGATAACCACCGGCCCGCCGTGGCCTTGCAGTTCCAGGATATCTTCGCCGGTAAATGAATTCGGCCCTTGGAAAAACAGCGCTATGCCTTGGTCGAGTAGTTCGCCGGCGGTGTTCTTAAATGCGGTGTAATCGGCATACCGTGCTTTTGGGCAATGGCCAAGAATGATTTGCGCTATATCTTTTGCTGCCGGGCCGCTTACCCGCACAATACCTACGCCGCCTTTGCCCGGCGGCGTGGCTTGGGCAACGATGGTATCGGTATCATGGTTCAATGTTGCTTCGGCAAGGTTATTGCTGGCGCTGGTATCTAAAGCCGAATGGGTCATGTTAGCCTCGAACAGGTAAAAGCAGAACGTATGGGCATATAATAGAGCAAAAAGCCGATAAAATCAGAGTATTCATTTAAGCCTAAACTTAAGCCTAAACGCACTCTTATCCTAATAAAAAACCACCATGGCTGGTAGCAGCGGCATGGTGGTTTTTAAGCGCCTTTAAAAGACGCTTTGCTATCGAATTAATTAACGAGCTTTTACTTTACTCTTCTTTTCATCTTGTTTTTCAATTTGGCGGTAAATCCATGTCATTTGCGTAATTGAAATCAAGTTACTCACTAACCAGTAAAGCACTAGGCCGGCAGGGAAGAACAGGAAGAACACCGTAAAGATAATCGGCATAAACTGTAAAATCTTCTGCTGCATCGGGTCGGTTACTGGGGTTGGCTGCAAACGTTGCATCAACCACATGCTTCCACCCATTAATAGAGGCAAGATAAAGTATGGGTCGCGGCTGGATAAATCGTTAATCCACAGCATGAAATCAGCATGGCGAATTTCTGGGCTTTCTAACAACACCCAGTAAAGCGCTAGGAAGATCGGTAATTGCAGCAACATCGGCAAACAACCACCAAGAGGGTTTACTTTTTCCTCTTTGTACATCTTCATCATGGCTGCCGACATCTTCTGCCGATCATCACCTAAACGCTCGCGCATTTCTTTCATTTTCGGCGCAATTTTCCGCATTTTTGCCATGGAAACGTATTGCGCTTTCGTGAGCGGGTAGAGTAGTGATTTAATAATCACTGTTACCAAGATAATGGCTAAGCCCCAGTTAATAACAATGCTTTGCAGCAATGAAAGTAACCAATAGATAGGCTGTGCTAACCACCATAAAAAGCCGTAATCAACGGTTAGGTTAAGGTGTTCTGCAAGTTCTTTTAACCGCGCCTGATTTTTCGGGCCCATATAAAGCGAACTGCTAAGCTCAAGCGTTTCACCTGGCGCAACAGTGTGCGCTGGGCCGATAAAGCCAATCATGCCTTCGCCAAGCGCATTATTGTTGGTGTAAAGGCGGTTTGTAGCTTCTTGATCCGGAACCCAAGCAGTTACAAAGTAATGCTCGAGCATCGCCACCCAACCGGCAGGAGTATTGTTGCTTAATGCATTATCTTGGATATCGCTAAAGCTATATTTTTTATACCGATTGCTTTCAGCAGAATATGCTGCACCACGGTAAGTAGGCATAAACATACTATCGCGGCCGCCATCTAGCATGGTTTGCTTAAGCTGGCCGTACATGCTCATGGTTTTTGCACGATCGCTGTTGTTCGCTACGCGATAATCAACGTTGATGGCATAATCGCTACGAACAAAGGTGTAGGTTTTCGTAACCTCGGTACCATCTTCTTGCTGGTATACCAATGGCACTTCTAGCGTATCGCCATTCATTTCATAGCTGCGCTGTTGCGCGCTATAAACTGGGCGAGAATCTGCGCTATCAACCCCATCCGGGCCAATCAAACCACTTTGCGCGATGTGTAAATTACCTGGGCGCTGATAAAGAATGGTATAGCGAGCTTCTTCGCCTAGTGTTTCAGCGTGTTGAAGGAGCTCTGATTTGATTAAATCACCACCGCGTAAACTGATTTCTACCCGCAATACATCGGTAGATACCGTAATAGTATCGCCTTCAATGGCGGTAGTTTCAGTTGTAGGTGAATCGTTGTTGTTGCTAGCTACAGGAATATCACCTGTTGCTTGCGGTACATCATTATTAGCGGCGGGCTCAGCTACCTGTGGAGCGGTAGTAGGATCGATACCTGGGGTGTTGCCACCTTTGTGTTGCCATTGTTGGAACATTAAAAATGATAGAACCAAAAGGGCAATAACCAGAATTGTACGTTGCGAATCCATAGTTACTTCTTCTCTCGTTGCGTTTCTTGGTGTTCGGTATCGCTTTGCGAACCGGGAACCGGATCAAAACCACCGGGATTCCCCGGATGACACTTACTAATTCGTTTTATGGCAAGCCAACTGCCTTTACCTACACCGTGAAGCTTAAGCGCATCTTTGGTGTACTCCGAGCAAGTTGGGTAAAACCGGCAACGCGGGCCTAACAGCGGGCTTATCACCAACTGGTAAACTCGAATCAATGCTACCATTACTTTAATAAGTATTGATTGCAGCGCTTGCCTAATTTTCGCCATAAATAATCCAATAACTCTCTGAGGGCTTGGTTATCTAATTTCATCACCCCAGGTTTTGCGATGACGATAATATCAAAGCCCGGCAGTTTATGCTGCTTTAAACGGTAAGTTTCACGAATGATTCTTTTTATGCGGTTACGATCAACGGCGCGCTTAGCATTTTTTTTGCTAACAGTAACACCCATACGCGGATGTTCCCGTTGATTAGGCTTGGCAAGAAACGTGAATTCGTTACTTACAGCTTTAACAGGAGGATTATTGAAGACGTTTTGAAAGTCTGCGGGAGTTAACAGACGTAACTCCCGAGGGTATGTATACCGACTCACTCAGCAACCTGAGCTTTGCTTAACGAAGCGATTCGATTAAGCAGCTAGTTGCTTACGTCCTTTTGCACGACGACGAGCAAGGACCTGACGGCCATTTTTGGTTGCCATACGTGCACGGAAGCCATGAGTACGCTTGCGTTTTAATACACTTGGTTGAAATGTTCTTTTCATAGCTGTTCTTCCGTAGCTGATCTGAGTTCAAAATGAGCGCGGATTCTACCCATAAAAAGGATCGCTGTCAAATATAAATGGTAAAAAAGGCCTGTGGATAACTTTACATTTTCGGGGCCAAAATACTGGCGTACTACAGGTATTTTACGTAGAATGAAGAGTCGGGTTTAAGGTCGTCTGGAAGAGCGATCGGGCCATTGATCTATAGTAGGATCAGCGCATCATTCATGATCATAATTGGTGTGCTCGAGTAACGCGTTTCCCGCGTACGAATAATAAGAACTAATTCAATAAAATACAGGAGTAGATGGGGTGATCTGTGAGTAATTCACTGTGGAACGATTGCGCGGCGCGTTTGCAAAACGAGCTGCCTGCACAACAGTTCAACACCTGGATTCGCCCATTGCAGGCTGATCTAGAACAGAACACGCTATTCTTGTATGCACCCAACACTTACGTAGTGGAGTGGGTAAAAGATAAATACTTAAAACAAATTATTACTTTTTTACGCAGTTCATCCGGAGAAAAAGCGCCTAATGTTGAATTGCGAGTGGGTGGTTCACGTAAACCTTCAGGAATGAAGGATGCGGCACCCGCTACGAGCATAAATGGTGAAAGTACATCTGCAAGCCTTAGCTCGCCGCAAGATACCAATCGGCCGAATGAGAATTCAGCGGCAGCGAACGGCAATAGCAATGGACGTCAGCAATATACCCCGCAAGTATTAACGAACCCTATTGATCGCCCGATTTCCTTACAGCACAGTAATTTACAACCTACGTACACGTTCGATAACTTCGTGGAAGGCCGCTCGAATCAGTTAGCGCGTGCCGCAGCATCACAGGTAGCTGAAAACCCGGGTAAGGCCTACAACCCTTTGTTTATATACGGCGGTACAGGTTTAGGTAAAACCCACTTATTGCATTCGATTGGGAATGGCATTTTGGCAAATAAACCTGATGCGAAAGTGTTTTATTTGCGTGCCGAGCGCTTTGTGCAAGATATGGTATATGCCATGAAGCACAATAAGATTGATAGCTTTAAAGAAAGCTATCGTAGCGTTGATGCACTGTTAATTGATGATGTGCAGTTTTTTGCTAAGAAAGACCACTTCCAAGATGAATTTTTCCACACCTTTAATTGGCTTCTCGAAGGAAATCAACAGGTTATATTAACCAGCGATGTGTATCCGAAGGAAATTGAAGGGGTTGATGAGCGTTTGAAATCACGCTTTGGCTGGGGCTTAACCGTGGCCATTGAGCCACCAGAGTTGCCTACCCGCGTTGCCATTCTTGAACGTAAAGCGGAAGAGCGAAAAACGAAGCTACCGCATGAAGTGGCGTTTTTTATTGCCAAGCGTTTGCGTTCGAACGTACGTGAGCTTGAAGGCGCCCTGAATCGGGTGATTGCCAACGTAACGTTAACCGGCCGCGATATTACTATCGATTTTGTGAAAGAAGCGCTGCGCGATTTGATCGCGGCGCAAGAGCGCTTAGTTACTATTGATAATATTCAGCGCACAGTAGCTGAGTATTACAATATAAAGGTTTCGGATTTAACCTCAAAACGCCGTACACGTTCGGTAGCGAGGCCACGGCAGGTTGCAATGGCGTTAGCGAAAGAGTTAACTAGCCATAGTTTGCCGGAAATTGGTGATGCCTTTGGTGGCCGCGATCACACTACGGTGCTGCACGCATGCCGGAAGGTGAAAGAGCTAATTGAATCGGATCATGAAATTCAAGAAGATTATCGCAACTTGAACCGAACGTTATCGGTTTGATGCTGCAGTTAACGAAATAATAATAAGGGGAGTTAGCCGCATGAAATTCACTATTAGTCGTGATGCCTTGCTCAAGCCGTTACAGGTCGTTAGCGGAGCAGTAGAGCGCCGGAATACGTTGCCGATTTTGAGCAATGTGTTGATTCAAGTTACCGAAGATAGCCTACGCATGACCGGAACTGATTTAGAAGTAGAATTAGTTTCTGAAATCGAACTAGAGGGCGCTACGCCTGGCGAAGTAACGGTTCCCGCGAAAAAGCTATTAGATATCGTGCGTTCACTCACTGAAGGCGCAGATGTTAAGTTTGATGCCTCTGAAGATAAAGTTGTTGTGCGCGCATCGCGGAGCCGCTTTACCTTGAGTAGTTTGCCGGCAAGCGATTTTCCGAATATTGATGAATGGGAAAGCGAAATCCAAATTCAAATGGCGCAAGGCGATTTGAAAGATTTAATGGAAAAAACGCACTTCTCGATGGCGAACCAAGATGTTCGTTATTATTTGAACGGAATGTTGTTTGAAGTGAATGATGACGTATTGCGTACGGTGGCTACCGATGGCCATCGTTTGGCGCTTTCGGCGGTTTCGTTAGAGCAAAGTGCGTTACCCCATAAACAAGTGATTGTGCCGCGTAAAGGTGTTTCTGAGCTTCTACGTTTGTTAGGGGATGACGATGCGCCGGTATCGCTTTCTTTGGGCCAGAATCATATTCGTGTAACTACCGGAAACATGACGTTTACCAGTAAGTTGTTAGATGGGCGTTTCCCTGATTATCGCCGGGTGTTACCACAAGGTGGTGATCGTATCGTAGTGGCGGATCGTGATTTGTTGCGCCAATCGTGTGTACGGGCTTCAATTTTATCGAACGAGAAGTTCCGCGGCGTTCGTATGGCGCTTTCGCCGAATGAAGTTGTGCTTACGGCGAACAACCCTGAGCAAGAGCAAGCGGAAGAGCGTTTGGAAGTTGATTACTCGGGTGAATCGTTTGAGATTGGATTTAACGTTACCTACTTACAAGATGTGCTTAACGCAATTCAAGGTGAGCAAGTGAAGCTCACGTTAAGCGATCCAAATAGTAGTGCCATTGTTGAAGATAACGCCGATGATGGCGCACTTTATGTTGTTATGCCAATGCGCCTGTAGGGCGCGTTGCGAAATATATGCAATTAACCCAGCTTTCGATTTCACATTTTCGTAATCTTGAAACGATAGCGCTAGAGCCAGCGGCCGGTATTAATATTATCGGTGGAGAAAATGGCAGCGGCAAAACCAGTATTTTAGAAGCAATTTATAGTTTAGGGTTTGGGCGTTCGTTTCGCACGCACCAATCCCGCCAAGTAGTGCAAGACGAGAAAGACGCATTTACCTTGTTCGCTAGGGTGCAATCTTCCTCTATGGATAGAGATGATCAGTTAAAGGTAGGGTTTCGCCGGCAACGCAATGGCGATACAGAAATACGCATCAACGGCGAAAATGAACGTAAATTTAGCGCGCTCGCTAGGTTGATGCCGGTACAATTGATTACGCCTGAGGGCGTGGCTTTAGTTACAGAGGGGCCGAAACTTCGGCGGCAGTTCATGGATTGGGGTTTGTTCCATGTGGAACAATCGTATTATCCTAACTGGCTTACGTTTTCTCGATTATTAAAACAGCGCAATGCGTTATTGAAGCAGCGTGTTTACGATTCTCAGGGTGGCGCGGTTTGGGATAAGCAACTCGCCGAGGCGGGCGAAGCGGTAACAGCGGCCCGGCGAAATTATTTAAATGGTTTGAATAGCCAACTTAATAGCTATTGCCAAACATTTTTACCGCAGTATGAGTTTGAATTTAAATTGCTTCAGGGTTGGTTTGATGAACTGAGTTTATCAGCAGCACTAGGCGAAAAATTAGAGTTAGATAAGCGCCAAGGTTTTACCAGTGTTGGTCCAAATAAGGCGGAATGGCAAATTAGAGCCGATGGGATAGATGCTCGTGAGCGGTTATCTCGAGGACAATTAAAGTTATTGGTAGCGGCCCTTCGTTTAGTGCAAAGTGCCGATTACTTCTCGCATCGGGGGGAGCCTTGTGTCATCTTAGTGGATGACCTTCCAGCAGAACTCGATAGCGAAAACCAACAGAAATTCTGTGATGCATTAGTGCAGAGTGGAAGTCAGGTGTTTGTTACGGCAATACATCAAGAAGAACTTAAAAGCCGATTTCAAAGCACCGAAGCCCGATTGTTCCACGTGGAACACGGAACAATCAAAAATGATTAAACAGGAATAATTTATGTCAGCTAGTAACTACGATCAGTCGAATATTAAAGTTTTGAAAGGTTTAGACGCGGTTCGTAAGCGTCCAGGGATGTATATCGGTGATACCGATGATGGTACAGGCCTACACCACATGGTATTCGAGGTGGTGGATAACTCAATCGATGAAGCGCTAGCGGGCCACTGCAACGAGATCTATGTAACCATGCATACAGATGGTTCGGTTTCTGTGCGCGATGATGGCCGTGGTATTCCTGTTGATATGCACGAAGAAGAAGGTGTTTCCGCCGCTCAGGTAATCATGACCGTGCTTCATGCCGGCGGTAAATTTGATGATAACTCCTACAAAGTCTCGGGTGGTTTGCACGGTGTAGGTGTTTCCGTTGTAAATGCGTTATCAGAAAAATTACAGCTTACTATTCAACGCACCGGTAAAGTTTGGAAGCAAACCTATACACACGGGAACCCTGATTCGGATATCGAAGCAGTAGCCGATACGGATAAAACAGGTACTGAAATTCGCTTTTGGCCAAGCCACGAAACCTTCACGCAAACTGAGTTTCACTACGATATTCTGGCCAAACGTGTGCGAGAACTCTCGTTTTTGAACTCTGGTGTTTCTATTCATTTAATAGAAGAAAGTACAGGGCGTAGAGATCACTATAAATATGATGGCGGTATCGCGGCTTTCGTTAGTTATTTGAACGATAAGAAAATGCCGATTCATCCGAAAGTGTTTCAATTTTCTATTGAGCGCGAAGATGGCATTTCAGTGGAAGTTGGCTTGCAATGGAATGATTCATTCCAAGAACACATTTATTGCTTCACGAATACAATTCCGCAGCGCGATGGCGGTACCCATATGGCTGGTTTCCGCGCTGCATTAACACGTACATTGAACACCTATATGGAGCAAGAGGGTTTTGCGAAGAAGGCAAAAACCAGCGCTACCGGTGATGATGCGCGTGAAGGCCTCACTGCCGTTATTTCGGTGAAAGTTCCTGACCCGAAGTTCTCTTCGCAAACCAAAGATAAGTTGGTTTCTTCAGAAGTAAAAACAGCCGTTGAGCAGGCGATGAACGAGCATCTTTCTAACTACTTGTTAGAGAACCCAACGGATGCAAAAGTTATTGTACAAAAGATTATTGATGCAGCGCGCGCTCGTGAAGCTGCACGAAAAGCACGTGATATGACACGCCGTAAAGGTGCGCTTGATTTAGCGGGCTTGCCAGGTAAATTGGCAGATTGCCAAGAGAAAGACCCAGCACTTTCTGAACTTTATATTGTGGAGGGTGATTCTGCGGGCGGTTCTGCTAAGCAGGGGCGTAACCGTAAGAACCAAGCCATTCTTCCACTAAAAGGTAAGATTCTTAACGTAGAGAAAGCGCGTTTCGATAAAATGCTTTCTTCACAAGAAGTAGCGACGTTGATTACAGCTATGGGTTGCGGTATTGGCCGCGATGAATATAACCCGGATAAAACGCGTTACCACCGCATTATTATCATGACGGATGCTGACGTGGACGGTTCTCACATTCGTACCTTGTTACTTACCTTCTTCTACCGCCAAATGCCGGAATTGATTGAGCGTGGCTATATCTACATTGCCCAACCACCACTTTATAAAGTGAAGAAGGGTAAGCAAGAGAGCTATATTAAAGATGATCCAGGCTTGATTCAGTATTTAACTACGTTGGCACTTGATCGTGCTTCGTTGCATGTGAATTCTGAAGCTCCGGGTATTACGGGTGTGGCACTCGAGAAAATGGTACGTGATTATCAATTTGCGATGGATACCATTCAGCGTTTGAGCCGATTGTTGCCGAAACACATGTTAGCACGGTTGGTTTATGCAGATCGCTTAACGCCAGAAAACATGAAAGATGAAGGCTTTGTAAAAGCCTGGGCCGAAACCTTTACTAACGATTTAATGGACAAAGAAAAAGACTCAGCCTCTTATGAAGTATTAGTTACTCATAATGAGGAGCGAGGCGCCTATTTACCAACCGTTCGCTTGCGTCGCCATGGTGTGTTTACGGATTTCCCATTAACTTATGAGTTTTTGGTATCGCGTGATTATGACCGTTTAGCCTCTGTGGGCACAGATATCAACGGTTTAGTTGAAGATGGTGGTTATGTTCAACGGGGCGAAAAAGTGCAGCCGGTTGAAGATTTCGTTGAAGCAATCGAGTGGCTAATTAGCGAATCGAAGCGTGGCCTTTATGTTCAGCGCTACAAAGGTCTTGGAGAAATGAACCCTTCACAGCTCTGGGAAACTACAATGGATCCTGAATCGCGCCGCATGTTGCAGGTAACGATTGAAGATGCCATTGGCGCCGATCAATTATTCTCCACCTTGATGGGTGATGATGTTGAACCGCGCCGTGCATTTATTGAAAGTAATGCATTGAAAGTTGCGAACCTAGATGTTTAGTAGGTAATTCCTTAGAAGGTAATAGCAAGGCTCGAAATTAGCGATCCTCGCAAGCACAATTGCTAGTAATGAAATAGTAAATAAAAGCCTGATTAAAGCGAATGCTGAATCAGGCTTTTTTGTGCGTGCTATTTTTCTTTTGATTGCGAACCATGTGAAAAACCACCAATGAAATAATGGCGCCGGGCGTAGCTAAGAAAGCATATAGCACGGTAGCCAAAGACGCTGAATCAGTATGTATTCCTGGCTCTGGTTGGCTAGAAAAAACGAACTGGTAGAGCAGGTTAAACACGAATACAAGTAGGAAAGGCGATATTCCGGCGGTGAGTAAACCTAACGTGTAGTGCTTTAGTTTACCTGCGTTAACACCCAACCAAATACATACGGCAAAAGCAAAAATATAAACAAGAAAGGCCATAGTTGGTGTACCTCGATGATTCGGTTTTAGTGAGCACTTTGGAATTTGTACGTCACTCTCGGGATTAGAGGATATAAAAAAAGTGCAGTTAGCGAAATAACTAACTGCACTTTATAGCTTGTGGCTCTTGAGCTTTCGTTTACTGTAACAATGAAATATCGGCAACCTTTAAGAATTCGTTACGTAACGCGTTTAATAGTGCCAAACGGTTGTTACGCACCTTCATGTCATCGGCATTTACCATCACAGAATCAAAGAATGTATCAACCGGCTCTCGAAGTGTTGCTAGAGCGCTCAACGCAGCACTGTAATCGCCGTTTGTTGCTGCCGAGCTAACCGTATCACGGATATCAGTTAAAGCGGCGTAGAGCGCTATTTCGGCATCTTCGGCGAGTAATGTTTTATCTACTGGGCCAATATCCCCTTCGGCTTTTGCAAGAATATTACTCACACGCTTATTCGCGGCGGCCAATGCTTCAGCTTGCGGGTTTGCCCGGAACTCGGCCACTGCTTTTACGCGGTTATCAAAATCGAGCGCAACAGTAGGGCGGCGAGCTAACACGGCCTGAATAACATCAACACTTATGTTTTGTTCTTGATACCAGGCGCGAAAACGACCGAGGAGGAAATCAACAACTTGCTCATTTACTTCATCCGGATTTTTAATTATCGAACCGTAACTCTTAACTGCGATATCCACTAAACTTACTAAATCGAGCGCGAGTTTCTTCTCAACTAAGATACGAATCATACCGATAGCGGCACGCCGCAAACCGAATGGGTCACGGTCGCCTTTTGGTGTTTGGCCAATTCCGAATATACCTACTAACGTATCGAGCTTATCAGCCAAGGCCACTGCACAACCTTCGGGTGAACTGGGGAGTTCATCACCGGCAAAGCGCGGCCGATAATGAGCCTCAATTGCTTGTGCGGTAACTTCAGATTCACCGTCGTTCCGCGCGTAATGCATTCCCATTACGCCCTGAACTTCAGGGAATTCCATAACCATTCCGGAAACTAAATCGGCTTTAGCCAGTAACCCGGCGCGAGCAGCTGCTTTTGAATCCGCACCTAAGGCATCAGCGATAGAGCCAGCGTTTGCTTCGATACGTCGAGCCTTATCGCCTACACTACCAAGCTCTTTTTGGAACAAAACAGAATCGAGTTTCGCTAGGCGATCCGCCAACTTAATTTTCTTATCAGTATCAAAGAAGAACTGAGCATCAGCAAGGCGAGGGCGAATCACCTTCTCGTTCCCGGAAACCACTTGCGCTGGATCTTTGCTTTGAATATTCGTGATGAAAATAAAGCGCGGAAGTAAGTTACCGTTGCTATCGATAAGCGGGAAATAGCGCTGATCATCCTTCATCGTGTAAATAAGTGCTTCTTTTGGAACTGATAAAAACGCTTCGCTAAAGCCCGCCACCAACGCAACCGGGTATTCAACCAATGAAGCCACTTCATCAATCAGATCTTCGTCCCAAACAGGAATGCCATTTTCAGCTGCAGCAAGCTCAACAACGGCCTGTTGAATTGTTTCTCGGCGCTCCGCGAAATCAGCTATCACCCAACCTTTTCGTAAGGTTTCAGCATACTCATTGGCGTGATTAACGGTTAAATCGTCGGCATGATGAAAACGATGCCCGGTCACCTTATTGCTACTGGCGACACCAAATAGGCTTGCCGGTATAACATCGTTACCGAGTAAAACGGTAAGGCGATGCAGAGGACGAATAAAGTGATGGTCACCTGATCCCCAGCGCATTGTTTTCGGAATAGGAAGTTGCTTCGTGGCGACTTCCAGCATACCCTGCACAAGTTCGCTGAGCTGCTTTCCCGGCACAGTAGCTTTGTACATAAGCCACTCGCCCTTGTCGGTTTTTAGACGATCGGCTTGGTCTACCGTAATGCCCATACCGCGAGCCCAGCCTTGTGCTGCTTTTGTAGCGTTTCCTTCGGCATCAAACGCAGCTGCAACAGCAGGCCCACGCTTTTCCACAATCTCATCGGCTTGAGCCGTTTCAACATCACTCACCAGCACGGCGAGGCGACGCGGAGACGCAAACGAACGTACGGTAGCAAAGGTTAAACGGGCTTCATCCAATTGGCTAACAATGCTGTTGGTAAAACTTTCACTCAAACTCTTCAATGATTTCGGCGGCAGCTCTTCGGTGCCAAGCTCGATCAGTAAATCGTTTTTCTGATGCATGCTATGCTCCTTTTTTGCTGCTTTGGTATTGTGCAAGGGCCGCTTTGGCAAGCTCTGGTTCAGCCAGTGGGAAGCCCAGTTCTGCGCGAGTGGCGTAGTAAACTTCGGCACACGCTTTGGCCATGGTGCGTACGCGTAGTATATAGCGCTGGCGTTCTGTTACCGATATCGCCTGGCGAGCATCTAACAAGTTGAATGCGTGTGATGCGCGCATTACTTGTTCATAAGCAGGTAAGGCCAATCCATTTTCAATTAGCAGCTCGCACTCTTTTTCACACGAATCGAAGCGGCTAAATAGAACCTGAACATCGGCATATTGGAAATTGTAAGTAGATTGCTCAACTTCGTTTTGATGAAATACATCGCGATAGTATATGGTACCGCGCGGGCCGGTAGTCCATACCAGATCGTAAATGCTATCCACGCCTTGAATGTACATGGCTAAGCGCTCGAGGCCGTAAGTGATTTCACCGGCAACTGGCTTGCATTCAATGCCGCCCACTTGCTGGAAATACGTGAACTGGGTTACTTCCATTCCGTTGAGCCACACTTCCCAGCCTAAACCCCAAGCACCCAGTGTTGGTGATTCCCAGTTATCTTCTACAAAGCGAATATCATGAACCAGAGGATCAAAGCCCAATAGTTTTAACGAGCCCAAGTAGAGTTCTTGAATATCTGAAGGCGAAGGTTTCATGATCACTTGGAACTGATAATAATGTTGCAAGCGATTTGGGTTTTCACCGTAGCGGCCATCCGTTGGGCGGCGGCACGGTTGCACATAGGCAAAGCTCGCAGGCTCAGGTCCGAGCGAACGCAAAAATGTCATTGGGTGGAAGGTTCCAGCACCAACTTCCATATCAAGCGGCTGCACGATAGCGCAGCCCTGTTGGGCCCAATAATCTTGCAAGGCAAGAATCAGGCCTTGAAACGTTTTTACATCAAATTTTTCCATGGGATTTCCACTTAATTCGGCCGAATGTACGCTAACTCTATTTCTAGCGACGTGGGTTTGTGTGATTATACCCTGAGCAAACCACCAATTTACAGGGAGAAACGCTATGGTTCGAAGCAAATCGCAAATAAATCGCTGCCCATGGTGTGGAGATGCTGAAGATTACCAAGAATATCACGATAAAGTGTGGGGCAGGCCTGTATATAGCAGCCAAGAACTATTTGCCAAGCTATGCCTTGATGGACAACAAGCGGGCTTAAGTTGGATCACCATTTTGCGTAAACAAGCTGGTTATGAAGCGGCATTCTTGGATTTATGCCCGGAATCGCTCTCGGCTATTCAAGGAGTCGAACGCGATGCGTTTATCGAAACGCAAATGCATAACACCGCCATTGTTCGAAACCGATTAAAAATCCAATCAATTTTTCGCAATGCGGATGGCTACATGAAACTCAAACAACAAGGAATTGAGTTCAGTGATTTTCTTTGGGGATTTGTGGGTGGTGAGCCACAGATTAATTACCCAAAAGATATGGGTGATATTCCCACCAGCACCGCTGAATCAGAAGCGATGTCGAAGGCGTTAAAGAAGGCCGGCTTTAATTTTGTTGGCCCCACGATTGTGTATGCATTTATGCAGGCGGTTGGGATGGTTAACGACCATTTGGTTGATTGTGATTTTAGAAATCCGGATTAATGTTCCATGTGGAACATTGGATGGGAGAATATTAACAAAGTGTGTAGGATGCCCAAAAGAAATAGAATAGGATTAGAGAACAACAAGAATTGAATAGGGAAAGTTCATTATGGAAAGGTATGCATTTAATCAAAGCACATCACATTATAAAAACGCGGAAAAGAACCTCTCTTCTCCAGCAAAGAGAGCAGGCCTTAAGGTATTACTAGGGCTCGCTGTTGTAGCTCTACTTGCCGGTTGCACGGCAGCCGTTGAGAAACGCATTCTCAATACTGGCCCTGTAGTTACAGGAATAGGTGACTTACATAAGGATTATGCTCCGAATCGTTTTCGTTATTGTGTTGAAGATGATGAGATTTCAAGTAATGGCGCTGACCATAGTGGCAAGCAACACACCACCTTAGATTCCGATTCTTGCTTCATCTATTACGATTTTGCGGAATTTCTCACTATCCATGATGATGAAGTAACTACAATGTCGCGCAAAACATTCTCCTTTACGAACACAAGCGAAAATAAAGATTCAGAGAGTGGGGATCATGCTCAAGATTCTGAAAACAGCGAAGAAGCTGCGGCCTCTAGCGCCGAGAAAACCAAACGGCCATCCCTCAGCGAAACCATAGAATTTACATTTCCTGAATTAAATAGCGATGCACCCATTGTTGTAATGGCTCCAGGTTATGGCTTAGAAGCACCGCACATGGTTACGCCGTGGGCTGATTGGTTTCGCTCCATGGGTCTTCACCCGATTATTTTGCCCGGGCCAAATGAGTATCCACCGATGCAGTTCGGTTTAAATTACCCGCCTCTGGTATCGAATATGTTAGCAACAAAATATCCAGATAGGCCGATTGTGCTCTTTGGTTTTTCGATGGGTGCGATTTCGGCGCTTGAGATAGAGCAGGAACTTCTAGCGGTTGGCGTAGAGCCTGAAGCCTTAATGTTAGTTGCGCCTATGAATAATTTCCGTGAGCAAGCATCAACGGTTTACCAAACTTCCAGAGAGAATGATTGGCGGGTGCGTTGGTTTGTATCGGAAGATAGATTCTCAACGGCGTTAGATCGTGTGATTGCCAATGGGATAGAGAATGAAGAATACCTCAAGCTTCACCCGCGTTTAGAAGCGGCTTCGAGCCCAATGGTAATTGCGGCATCAAGCGCTGATGACGTGGTTGATTATGAAGGCCTTCGGGCGGGTTTAGCGCTGAAAGACGAAGAGCGTGATGAGTTTTTTCCGTTTCCCGATTACACCGATTTCTTAGTTACCTTTGAGAGCCTTGAAAATAAGGAGGCTCAGCTAATCACTGTGCCGCACCTCCCGCATTTCGGGATGTTTATGCTCTTGCACCCGTTGCGAACACCGTTACAGCAATGGCTATCTTCGCACGTAGAGCTTACGTTCGCGCCAGAGCCCGAGTATCCCAAACACAGCGAAGGCGAGGCCGAAGCCTTGCAGTAGGCCGTTGATCGGTCTATGTACTGTGGGCGCTTGGCTTGGCTGAAGGTACCAAGTGCGGTAAAGCGCGCCGTCGCTACCTTCAATTTCTTCTGAGTATTGAGAACCGCGGTTTTCAAAGGTAAGAATATACTGTTCTTGCAGACGGCGCGTCATTTGTTCACTTAATGCATTGGCTTCGTCGCGGGTCATAGAAACGGAACTTGTTCGCCAATTTCGGTAGATATCTTTTGATTCATCGAAATTTATAGTGCCGTACGACATATATTCATACCGGTGTTCCGGGAACACGTTTGCGGTAAAGCCGGAATAGAAAAGTGGGAATGCTAATGCTAACGCAATAGCAGAAACACGGAAGAGCCGTTGACGTTCTTTCAATTGCCGTGCGGAATTCTTGCTAACATATTGCTCTATATCGGCGATAGGTCGAAGTTTACTGTGAATATAACTCATCTCCAGCGGTTCAAGGGTTTCTGCCAAACTGAGATTAAGTGCTGCTATCCAGCCACGAAAGGTATCGTTACTAGGCAATGAACGATCATTTTCAAGCTTGGAAAGAAATGATTGCTCAATACCCATTCGCTCAGCCAAGGCTGGTTGGCTTAAATCAAGCTCATTCCGCCGTTGTTTTAGTCGTTCTCCGAGAGTCATTTTGTTATCCTCATATTATTAATATTATCCGCATCGGCTATATAGCCGGAATTCGATTGCGGTGAGGGTATTCTTCTTTATGCATTGTGGCATAAGAAGATGAATAATAGGGAATATATAAGAAATGTTACGAATAGAAGCAGTTAACTATGAAAACTCGGAACACGCGGCCGCATTAATTGAGCTGTTGGATCATTATGCTCAAGACCCGATGGGGGGTGGTGAAGCACTTCCAGCAGCCACTAAAGCGACGCTTATTTCTGAAATGGCAGCACGGCACACCGTGTATAGCTTTATTGCGTGGCATGAAACAGATGGTGCGGTGGGTTTAATCAATTGTGTTGAGGGTTTTTCAACCTTTGCTGCGAAGCCAGTATGTAACTTGCATGACATTGCAGTTCGTGACGGTTACCGGGGCCAGAATATAGGCCAGAAGCTTATTGCTGCAGCAGCTGAAAAGGCAAAGCAGCGAGGTTGCGTGAAGTTAACCCTAGAGGTACTTAGCGGCAACGAACCAGCTCGCTTAGCATATTTAAAATTTGGTTTTAAACCGTATCAGCTTGATCCTGGAATGGGCCAAGCTGAATTCTGGGAGTTTAAGCTCTAATTTAAATCAAGCTCTCACTAAGGTTCGAGCCGGTTCAACCGGCCACTATTTGTTCCACGTGGAACATAGGATCACAAACCTTTTTGAATTAGGTAACGGTAGGGCATTTCATCAATTTGTTGCGCTAACAATTGATGATCCATAAAACGGCAGAACGATGGTATGTCGCGAGTAGTTGCTGGGTCGTCGGCTAAAACGAGAAGCGTTTCACCGTTTTCCATTTGCCGAATCTTGCCGCGAATTAACATCACAGGTTCCGGGCAACGTAAGCCTTGCGTATCCAACTGATAATCAGCGTTACTAAACGGCGCCATGATCTACCCCTACAATTCAAAGCCTGAAACGAAAAACAATATGGGTAGTATAGGCGTAAGCAATCCATAAAAAAATCCCGCCAGGGCAAAAAGCATGGCGGGATTTTTATTATGTGTATCGTTTATCGATATACAGATTTTCAGCTAGCTATTTACGCGTTAAACACGCTCATAGATAGTAGCGATACCTTGGCCCAAGCCGATACACATGGTCGCTAAACCAAGCGTTGCATCTTTTTGTTCCATTAGGTTAATCAGGGTTGTGCTGATACGCGCACCAGAACAGCCAAGTGGGTGGCCAAGTGCAATGGCACCACCGTGCAAGTTCACGTGGGTATCCATTTTATCTTCCATCTTCAAGCCACGCATAACCGATAGTGCTTGTGCAGCAAAGGCTTCGTTCAGCTCAAACAAGTCAATATCGCCTAAGCTCAAGCCAGCACGCTTAAGCGCTTTTTCGGTAGCAGGAACTGGGCCGTAACCCATGATAGAAGGATCGCAGCCGGCAATCGCCATGGAGCGAATGCGAACACGTGGAGTTAACCCCAGCTGTTTTGCACGCTCGGCCGACATAATCAAGGTTGCCGCAGCACCATCTGAAATGGCAGACGAAGTACCAGCTGTTACCGTACCATTTGCCGGATCAAACACCGGGCGTAAACCAGCAAGGGCTTCTTCCGTTGTTTCTGGGCGAATTACTTCATCGTGCTTAAAGCGCTTCAATACGCCGTGCTCATCATGGCCATTGATCGCTAAAATCTCATTATCAAATTCACCGTTTATAGTGGCTTCATGCGATAAGCGATGTGAACGCGCACCGAAGGCATCTTGTTGTTCACGAGTAATGCCAAACTTCTTACCTAAAAGCTCAGCGGTTAAGCCCATAGAGCCGGCCGCTTTGGCTACCGACATATTCAAGCCTGGGTGGAAATCAACGCCGTGCATCATGGGCACGTGGCCCATGTGCTCAACACCACCAGCGATAAAGATATCACCATTACCAGTTTGAATGGCACGCGTTGCATCGTGAATAGCCTGCATAGAAGAGCCACACAAGCGGTTTACGGTAACCGCACCTACCTGATGTGGAATGCCAGCAAGCAGGGCGCTGTTGCGCGCTACGTTGAAGCCTTGCTCTAGAGTTTGTTGTACACAGCCCCAGTAAATATCTTCCAATTCGTTTGGATCAACATTTGGGTTGCGTGCTAATAAACCTTTCATCAATTCTGCTGATAAATCTTCAGCCCGCACATTGCGGAATGCACCGCCTTTTGAACGGCCCATTGGGGTACGAATTGCATCTACAATAACGACGTCTTTCATAACATTCTCCGTTCGTGGTTAGCTTTTAAAATAAGTGCCGCCGGTTTTCGCTTTCTCGCGTAAACCATCAGTTACTTGATAAATTTCACCGAGATCTGCGTACTTATCGGCTAACTCAACAAATTTTTCTAAACCTAGTGTTTCTAAATAACGGAACGCGCCACCACGGAATGGAGGGAAGCCTAAGCCGTAGATTAAGGCGATATCGGCTTCTTCTGCAGAATCGACAATGCCTTCTTCTACACAGCGAATCATTTCGTTCACCATAGGAATCATACACCGCGCAATAATTTCGTCTTTCTCTGCGCTGGCCGATTTCTTGCCAATGATGTCGTAAACGTCTGGGTTTACCACTTTCTGTGGACGCCCACGCTTATCTACACTGTACTCGTAGAAGCCTTTCCCGTTTTTCTGACCATAACGTTCTGCCGCTGCTAACTTCGCAATAGCGCCGTTATCATCGCGCGCCATGCGCGTTGGGAAGCCTTCAGCCATCACGTTGGTAGCGTGATCGGCTGTGTCCATACCTACAACATCACATAGATACGCGGGGCCCATTGGCCAGCCAAACTCTTTCTCCATTACTTTATCGATACCGGTGAAATCGATATCGTCGTCGAGCAACTTACTGAAGCCGGCAAAGTAGGGGAACAATACGCGGTTAACTAAGAAGCCCGGGCAATCGTTTACCACAATCGCGGTTTTGCCCATTTGCAACGCGTAGGCCGTTACGGCGGCAATAGTTTCATCAGAAGTGTGCTTACCACGAATGATTTCTACCAACGGCATCTTGTGCACTGGGTTAAAGAAGTGCATGCCACAGAAGCGGCTTGGATCTTCTAAGCTTTCAGCGAGCTTATCGATAGAAATGGTAGAAGTGTTCGATGTGATAATCGCATCTTTGGCCACTACTTTTTCTACTTCAGCAAGCACCGAAGCTTTAATTTTTGGATTCTCAACAACCGCTTCTACGATAATATCGACATCAGCTAATTCGCTGTTGTTTAATGTAGGCGTGATTGAGGTAAGCGTTTTCGCTACAATTTTTTGGCTAATCTTGCCGCGTTCTAACGCCTTACCGAGAATTTTCGAGGCTTCGTTCAAGCCCAAATCGAGCGCATCCCGGCGGATATCTTTCATCACTACTGGAACGCCGCGTGAGGCTGATTGGTAAGCAATACCACCACCCATAATGCCCGCACCTAAAACACCGGCGCGGCTGATCTTCTTGGTAGCTGATTTTGCTACTTTCTTGCTCTTACCTTTAACGAGTTGATCAGCTAGGAAGATACCAACTTGTGCACGCGCCGCATCGGTTTGCGTTAACTTAACGAACAGCTCGTTTTCAATGTTCAAAGCAGCTTCACGGCCTTCACCCGCGCCACGCTCTACAACTTCGAGTGCAGCATGTGGAGAAGGGTAATGTTTACCTGCTTTCGCCCAAATCATGCCTTTCGCAGTGCTGAACGACATTAATTTTTCAGTATCATTGGCTTTTAATGCTTCAAGTTTAGGCTGGCGCTTTGCTTGCCAATCAAGTTCACCGGCGATGGCATCGCGCAACATGCTCAATGCACCTTCTTTTAGGTGATCACTGCTCGTTACTGCATCAACTAAACCTACCGCAAGCGCCTTCTCAGGCTTGTGGTTCATTCCGGTGGTAATAGCTTCTAGTGCGTTATCAGGGCCGATAACCCGTGGTAAACGCACGGTACCGCCAAACCCTGGAATTAATCCAAGTTTCACTTCTGGCAGGCCGATAACCGCAGTTTCATCAGCAATACGGTAATCACATGCCAAAATGGCTTCACAGCCACCACCCAGTGCAAAGCCATTTACCGCAGCTACGCTTGGTACTGGCAAATCTTCGAGCTTATCGAAAACACGAGATGCTTTGTGAACCCACGTTTTAGTTTTTTCCAAATCGGCAAAAAGGGTCAGAAATTCGGTGATGTCGGCACCAACAATGAAGGTTGGCTTTGCGCTACGCACTAAAACACCACGCAAATCGCTATTACCGGAGAGAGAATCCAGCGCTTCGCTAAATTCTGTTAGTGTTTTTTCATCAAACTTGTTGACCGAACCCGGAGCATCGAAAGTAATTTCGGCAATGCCTGGTTCGATAAAATCAACGTGAAGGTTATCACCTTTGTAGATCATCTTTGGTCTCCCGACTAGTGAGCAGAGTAAATCCCTACTAACACTCAAGTTGTTGCTTGCGTGCTACAATTCTTGTGTAGTTCGTTTGGCAAAATTAGTATGGTTTCGTTCCAAACAAAAATTTTAACCGTATATAAACTATTCAACGTAAATATTGCATGAGTGATGGTTACAATGAACGTACACAAGAGTATGGTAAAAAATTCGCGACTAATCATCCCACAACCGCAAAGAAAATTAAACACCCGTTTGAAAGTAACCTGCGAGTAAATTAGGAAGTAATGGTAAACACTAGCTTTATTGAGAAAATACGGAAGAACGGTGCAGTTTTCACTGGGCTTGTAGTAGCTGCTTTTGCAATGAATACAGTTTCGGCTCACGACAATAGTATGGCCGTGGACGATACTTTGCTTTGGGATATTCAATTAGAACGGCAAGCACAAGAACACTCGGAGAAAGAAGCAGAGCGCTTGGATCTCAACGGACCAAGCACTGGGCCGGTATCAGCGTTGCTGGGGTTACTTGAAAAACAGGATGCGCGAACTCAGAATGTTGGCAACTCAGATATGGAATCGGGTTTTCAATTACTGATTAAGCCTTGGGGTATTTTGATCGATGCGAAGCTTGAAGCGCAACGCGAGGCATTCTTAGAAATAGAAGGGATGATAAACCGCCGAGAGTACACTAACGCACAAGAGGCTATGTTAGAAATTCGGGATTATCCGCTTTTCCCATACTTGGAAGGTGCGCTACTGGAAAAAAACATTCGCATGGCGAATGAATCGGTGATTAGTGAGTTTCTTAATGAGCACAGTGGGCTACCGATTGCTCGCTCTTTACGAACCGATTGGCTACATTTCTTGCGGCGAAATAATGATGCGGAACGGTTCTTGCGCGATTATGAACCGCAATCTTCTCTGCTGCTCCAATGCCAAGCGTTACGCTACCGCTATCGCAGCTTGGAATCTCTTAGCGCCAGTGAGCAAAACTCGTTTTGGCAGGATGTTACTGCGTTTTGGACGCATGGCGAAAGTTTGCCGTCTGCGTGCGATAGTTTATTTAGTATCTGGGCAGATGCGGGTTATCGAACCGAAGAGGTAGTGTGGCAACGGATTCAATTAGCGCTCAATGCTCGGCAAAACTCACTGGTGCGCTACCTTAGTCGGTTTATTTCGAAAGAACAGCAAGATCTATTGAGTTTGCAGCGCCGAGTTCAAGCCAACCCCAGAGTTGTTCAGCGCTATCATGAGTTTACGGCTAAAAATGAAGTTACCCAAAATATGGTGCTTTCTGCGTTATCGCGCCTGCGGTGGGATGATCACTGGGGCACTATTAGTGCTTGGGAACACTATCAAACTACGCTTTCATTTAGCGCTGCCGAAACGGAACAAATGAATGCGGATATCGCAGTTACCTTAGCCTTACGGGGTGAGCCTGAAGCGATAGAATGGTTCCAGCGCCTGCCAATTGCGGCGATGTCGAGTTCGGTACAACAGTGGTACTTGGCGAGTTTGCTGGAACAACAACGCTTTGATGTGATTAACGAATTCATCTTGGCTTTGCCATCGGCTGCGCAGCAAGAACCACAGTGGTTATATTGGCGGGGAAGAGCTTTGGCTGAGATGGGGATGCTGGAAGATTCAACCGAGCTGCTGGTGAAAGCATCACAAACTCGAAATTATTATGGCTTTATGGCCAGTGCGCGAATGTCGTTACCGGCTAATTTGCAGCATCAAAGCACCACGTTGGTGGTTGATAAATTGCGCGATATTAGCCGTAGGCCGGAGGCATTGCGAGCGCGCGAGCTTTTACACCATGGCCGACTACTCGATGCGCGGCGCGAATGGAATATGCTTCGCGCACGCGCTTCAGAAGACGAACAGGTGTTGATTGCTGTATTGGCCTCCGAGTGGGGCTGGCACGATCAGGCTATCTTCGGCCTTGCGGGAACGCCCGCAGTAAATGACGTTGCGCGCCGATTCCCGTTAGCGTACGCAGCGTTGTTGCAAGCGCAATCAGATATTGTTGATATTGACCCAGCATGGGCATTTGCGATTGCTCGCCGCGAAAGCTCGTTTCAACCCGATGCGGTTTCTCCGGTGGGTGCGCGCGGTTTAATGCAAGTGATGCCAGCCACGGCTGAGTATATTAATCGGCGTAGCCCAAGCCTCACTACTAGCCGTGGTGGCAGGTTTCGTCTTGATGACCCAGAAGATAACGTGAGAATGGGAACCCAGTATCTTGCTGAATTACATCATCGTTTTGATGGTAATTGGCTTCTAGCCACAGCTGCATATAATGCCGGGAGTAATCGCGTTCGCGAATGGATACCAGAAACGGCAATGCCTGCGGATTTATGGATCGAGTTGATTCCGTATCAGGAAACGCGCGATTATGTAAAGGCGGTGCTGGCATACCAGCAAATTTATGCGATGTTGCTGGGAAATAATGCTAATGTATTACAGCCTTTAGTGCGCATGCAGATTACTTCCGGCGGCTAAAGCGAACACCTAAACCAATAATAATCTCAGCCGAAGAAAGGGCTTTTCATGCAAGTACGCACTATATTGCGGATTCTTGGCCTACTCATCGCTATTTTTAGCGTTACATTGCTGCCTCCGGCAGCGCTTGCTTATTTCTATGAAGATGGCGGCGGCTGGGCGTTCTTGCTTGCGTTTTTGCTTAGCTTAGCGATTGGTTTGCTGGTTTGGTACCCGAATCGCGATAAGCGGCGTGAATTGAAAACCCGCGAAGGGTTCATTATCGTTGTTATGTTCTGGGTGGTGTTGGGCTCGGTTGGGGCAATACCGTTCTGGATGCCGGATGCCTATTCCTTAAGCTTTACTGATTCTATGTTCGAATCATTCTCCGCGCTAACCACAACCGGTGCTACGGTTTTAACCGGAATTGATGAACTTCCCCATGCTTATCGTTTTTACCGCCAACAACTGCAGTGGCTGGGTGGTATGGGTATTATTGTATTAGCCGTAGCGATTCTGCCTTTATTGGGCATTGGTGGCATTCAGCTTTATCGCGCCGAGATGCCGGGGCCAATGAAAGATTCGAAAATGACCCCACGTATTGCAGATACCGCCAAGCAGCTTTGGTTTATTTATTTAGGGATTACCATTGCTTGTGCGCTTGCTTATTGGGCGGCTGGAATGACGCCATTCAATGCGGTTGGCCATGCTTTTTCCACAGTAGCGATTGGTGGCT
Organism: Aliidiomarina shirensis; assembly: GCF_003987345.1. Classification (GTDB taxonomy): domain Bacteria; phylum Pseudomonadota; class Gammaproteobacteria; order Enterobacterales; family Alteromonadaceae; genus Aliidiomarina; species Aliidiomarina shirensis. The sequence continues at coordinate 100,846 of NZ_PIPP01000006.1, forward strand.
TCTCAACGCATGATGCGAGCATGGGTTACTACGATAGCCCGGTTATCCACATGATCTGCGTGCTCTTTTTGCTTATCGCTGCGGTGAATTTCGCGCTGCATTTCGCCGCGTTTCCGCGAATGTATAGCCGCCGAGTTGATGGTAAAAACCAGCGGGATTGGTCTAAGGGCTCGCTATTTACCTACAGTAAAGATCCAGAGTTTAGAGCCCTCATGGGAATCCAGTTCGTTTTGATGCTGATTGTGGTGCTTACGCTGTTGAGCCAACGCTGGCACGCGGATTGGAGTGATTCATTATTCCACGGGATTTTTCAAGCGGTATCTATAGCCACAACCGCCGGTTTTACCACGGAAAGCTATGTTACATGGCCATTGTTTTTACCGGTATTGTTGATTTTTGCGAGCTTTATTGGCGGTAGTGCCGGCTCTACGGGCGGCGGTTTGAAGGTGATTCGCGTGCTGTTGCTGTATCGCCAAGGTAAGCGTGAAATAGACCGGTTGGTGCACCCAAAAGGTGTGTTTACAGTAAAGTGGGGCGATAAAGCACTCCCTGATCGTGTGGTTCAGGCGGTGTGGGGATTTTTCGCAACCTATGCGTTGTTGTTTGTAATTATTATGCTTCTGTTTATTGCTACGGGGCTTGATGATTACTCAGCGTTTGGTGCCACGGCGGCAACGCTGAATAATTTAGGTCCGGGCCTTGGCGATGTGGCTTCAAACTTCACCAGTGTTTCCGATGCCGGCAAATGGATTGCGATTCTTTCAATGTTATTCGGGCGGCTAGAAATCTTCACGCTACTGGTGTTATTCACACCAGCATTTTGGAAGCATTAATTTACTTATACTCAGCGCTAGAAGTAAAGCGCCCCAGGTGCGAATAAACGCTCGATTTCGTTCACGTATTTTTTATCCACCAAGAATAAAATAACGTGATCATCGGATTGAATTAGCGTGTCATCGTGGGCTATTAGCACCTCGGAACCACGCACTACCGCACCAATAGTTGTGCCTGGCGGTAACTTCAATTCACCCACTTCACGGCCTACTACTTGTGAGGTTTTTTCGTCACCACGCGCTACTGCTTCAATCGCTTCCGCAGCACCGCGGCGTAGCGAATAGGCACTGGCAAAATCGGAACGGTGTATATGTTTAAGTAGTGCGGAAATGGTGGCTTGTTGCGGCGATATGGCAACATCGATCTCACCGCCTTGCACTAAATCTACATAGGCGCTGCGTTGAATCAGCACCATGGTTTTTTTCGCACCCATGCGTTTAGCAAGCAAGGCCGCCATTATATTGGCTTCGTCATCGTTGGTAACGGCAATAAACGCATCAATCTCTTCGATACGCTCTTCGCTTAACATTACTTGATCGGTGGCATCACCGTGCAATACTAGCGTTTTCGAGCTTAATTCAGCACTTAACTGTTCTGCTCGTGCCAAGCCAAGTTCAATAATTTTAATTTTATGGGTTTCTTCTAGTTGCCGAGCAAGGCCTGCGCCTATGTGGCCACCACCCATAATCATAATATTTTTATAGCGCGCTTCGAGCGGCTGTAGTTCCTGCATCACGGCACGAATATCTTTGGTATCGGCAACGAAGAACACTTCATCGTCGGCTTCAATAATGGTACTACCCAACGGACGAATCGCGCGGTTTTGCCGGAATATGGCAGCCACACGGGTGTCGATATTTGGAATATGCTTGCGCAGTGCAGCAATAGCATGGCCCACAAGCTTGCCGCCATAGGATGCTTTTACAGCAACGAGGCTTACTTTGCCTTCGGCGAATTCGATAACTTGCAGGGCACCCGGATAATCGATAAGGCGCTTTATGTAAGTGGTTACTAACTGCTCAGGCGAAATTATGTGGTCGACAGGGAGTTGTTCTTTACGAAATAGCTGATCGTGGTATTTGGTATATTGCTCAGAGCGCACCCGAGCAATTTTCATTGGGGTATTAAAAATGCTGTGGGCAACTTGGCACGAGAGCATATTGACTTCATCAAGGCTACTCACAGCAATCAACATATCGGCATCATCGGCACCCGCTTGGCGCAGCACATCGGGGTGCGCACCGTTACCTTGGATTACACGTAAATCGTGTTTATCCTGCAGTTGCTCCAAGAGCACGCGATTCTGGTCGACCACGGTAACTTCATTGCGTTCGCTCACCAAGCTTTCAGCAAGTGTGGCCCCAACGCGGCCAGCTCCCACAATAATTACTTTTTTCATGTTCTTAGCCTAATTATTTGCGCTTCTGTAGTAAGAAATAGAAAAAACCATCGCCACTTTCAGCCGCGGGTAAAAACTGCCATCCCATATTTTCTGAGCTCTCTGGGCCATCTTTGCTGCCAGGTTTTTGCGGAGCAATCGGGATTGCGATGGCTTCTGCATCATCCACTGTAGCTAGAAATGATTGAATTTGCAGTATGTTTTCTTCCGGAAGCACAGAACAAGTTGCGTACAGCAAGCGTCCGCCCGGTTTCAGTAGCTGCCATTGTGCAGCTAAAATACGGCCCTGCAGTTCTACTAGAGTTTCAATATCGTCGGCACGGCGCAACCATTTAATATCAGGATGACGGCGAATAACGCCTGTTGCTGAGCAGGGCGCATCAAGCAATATTCGATCAAACAGCTGGCCATCCCACCATTCCGCTGGCTCGGCTGCATCACCACAAATAACATTTGCCGTTACCTGCATCCGTGCGAGATTTTCGTGTACTCGTTGCAAACGGCTGGCATCAAAATCAAGCGCCGTTACCTGCAAATCAGTAGTATGTTCGAGTAAATGAACGGTTTTTCCACCGGGGGCCGCACATGCATCTAAAACATTCATTCCTGGCTCGGCGGCTAGAATATGGGCTGCAAACTGTGCTGAACGATCTTGCACAGATACATGGCCCTCTGAAAAGCCGGGCAATTGCGTTACATCCATACCTTGGGCCAATCGAATAGCCGAAAACTCATCGGCGTAGGCCTCGATGCCTTCTGCTTCTAACTTCGCGAGATATTCGGCGGGCGAGTGATGTTTCGTGTTCACGCGTAACCATAGAGGTGGCGCCGTATTATTCGCTTCGCATATCGCAGGCCACTGGTCCGGATACGCTTTTTCTAATCGTTTCAGCAACCATCCGGGATGGTTAAAGGCCAACGCTGGCGTTCGCGCACTGAGCTCAGTAAGTTGGCTTTCTAGGGCCTCTTGCTGGCGCTGATAGGAGCGAAGAACCGCATTCACCATGCCCTTTAAATTCTTTTGTCGCAGCGCTATACAGGCTTCTACGGTTTCAGCAATAGCTGCGTGCGCTGGAACACGCATATCGCGAAGTTGGCATAAGCCAACTAATAGCAAGTAGTGAACGATGCGCACCTTGGTTTTTAGCGGTTTCTCTATGAGCTGAGAAATAAGCCATTCGTAGCTGGGTAGCTGACGCAGTACTTGATAGCAAATGGCCTGTGTAAAAGCACGAGTGTTGGCTTCTAAATGCTCGGTTTCACTTGGAATTGCTTGGCTTAGTGAGCGGCCATGCTGCAATACTTGCTGCAATATTTTCGCGGCGGCGGCTCGTGAAGCAGCGGCATTATTCACGAATCACTCCGTTCGTTGCCTGCACTCGCAAGCATTGTGCCGGGTGCGAACCAATCACGCCGCGCGTTTAATAGATCGGTGGTTAACATAGGCTTTTTGCCTGCGGGCTGCACTTCCAACAAACGTAAGGTATCTTCACCACAAGCAACATCAATACCGTTTTTATCGGCTTGAAGAATAGTACCCGGTGCGGCGCTGTTATTTACATCGTTCCCGCGTTTTATCACCTGTGCGCGCCATACCTTAATCGGCTGATCGGGATGTTCAGGGTGGCTAAAAACGCTGCTAGGCCATGGGTTGAACGCTCGTACACAGCGTTCGATAAACGCAGCCGGTTGGTGCCAATCAATAACGCCTTCCTCTTTGCTCAGCTTCGCCGCATAGGTGGCCTTACTCGATTCCTGGGGAACCGCTCGGGTGTCTCCGGTATTCATGCTGCGCAAGGTTTCTACAAGTGCGAGCGGACCAAGTTTAGCGAGCTTTTCATATAAAGAAGCCGAGGTATCGGAAGGCTCGATTTGCAGCCAAGATTTCGCCAGCATAGGGCCAGTATCTAAACCTTCGTCCATTTGCATAATGGTAACACCGGTTTCTTCATCGCCGGCCCATATTGCGCGTTGAATAGGCGCGGCTCCACGCCAACGTGGTAACAAAGAGCCGTGAACATTGACACAACCTAAGCGTGGAATTGCTAATGCGGCCTGCGGTAGAATCAGGCCATAAGCCACAACCACCATCACATCTGCTTGCCAAGTTGCGAGTTCAGCCTGCGCTTCAGCAGTTTTCAAGCTAGTAGGTTGAGCAACCGGTAAACCGTGTTCTAACGCTAATTGTTTTACGGCACTCGCTTGTAGTTTTTTACCACGCCCAGCAGGGCGGTCGGGCTGAGTATAAACCGCTACAACATCTAAATCATGGGCTTCGAGCAACGCCTGCAAATGGCGCGCAGCGAAATCCGGGGTACCTGCAAAAATTATCCGCACTCAGGAGTTCCTTAGGCTTGTTTTGCTTCTAAACGTGCTTCTTTTTCCAGTTTCTTGCGAATGCGATCGCGTTTAAGAGGCGATAAATAATCAACGAATAGCTTGCCGTTGAGGTGATCAATTTCATGTTGTATGCAAATCGCCAGAAGACCTTCGGCTTCGCGTTCAAAAATTTCGCCTTCACGATCGAGTGCGCGAACCTTAATCTTGCCTGCGCGTTCTACTTTCGCGTAAACGTTCGGAAAGCTTAAACACCCTTCTTCATTTTCGTGAATACCATCACGCTCAATAATTTCCGGGTTAATAAAAACCAGCGGTTCTTTGCTATCTTCACTGCAATCGGCAACGAATAACCGCTTGTGCACATTTACTTGGGTAGCGGCTAAGCCTACACCTTGCGAACCATACATGGTTTCGAACATATCATCGATGGTTTGACGCAAAGCGTCGTCGACACTTTCTACCGGTTTCGCTACGGTGCGAAGGCGCTCATCTGGGTACTTTAAAATTGTCATTTCTGCCATAGCTAAAACTCTTTTGAATTCAAATTCAGTGATATTCCTAATTTTAACGGGAAGATCGCGGAATTGACAGGATTTGTGTTGCTTGATTCGCTTCTCTTTCTATATTGCCAATATGGGGATTAAATTTGCTGAACACAAGGAAGTGTAAATGGAAACAAACGATTGGAATCATCGGAATTTAGAGCTTTGGTTGCGTGTGCAGCGTGCGCCAGAAAAAGTGAAGCGTGAACTTCGAACGTTTTGGGAAGCTAGCGGCGATTTTGAAATCCCAACGTTCATTCAAGCGATGTTGCCAGCGTTACCTGCAGGGCTCGTAGATCGCACGTATCAATGGCTTCATGCCGACGCCAAGCATTTTCTAGTACACTGCCTAAGTGCTGAATACCCCGAAGCCTTGAAAGCCATATATCGCGCCCCCATGTTACTATTTGGAATAGGCGATAAAGGCTTGCTTCAGAGCCATTGGTTGGCCGTGATTGGAAGCCGCAAAGCTTCGCCGTTAGCGTTGAGCTTAACGGAACAAATGGTTTCAGAGCTTTGCCAGCAAGGTTGGGGTATTGTCAGTGGTATGGCGTTGGGTATTGATGGCCTGGCGCATCGAACGGCACTAGCACAAGGTATGCCAACCATAGCCGTTTTAGGCTGCGGCATTGATTTAGTGTATCCGCCGCGAAATCGGCAGTTACGCAATGAAATAGTAGCTGCGGGAATCGTGTTGAGTGAATATGCGCCGGGTACTCCGGCGAAAACTGAACATTTTCCGGCTAGAAACCGTATAATCAGTGGTATCAGCTCAGGCGTGTTAGTTGCCGAGGCAACCTTGAAAAGCGGGTCGTTAATTACTGCGCGCTATGCAGTAGAGCAAGGCAGGGAAGTATTTGCGATTCCCGGCCCAGTGCCACACCCGGGTAGTGAAGGTTGTCATTTATTGATTCAGCAAGGTGCAAAACTAGTAACCTGTAGCAACGATATATTAGCTGAGCTGCCGGCTCAAGCCGATTTATTCGCTGCCGATAAAGATATTAAGTGTGAAAATGTTAAACCGGAAGAGATTGCTTCGAATCAAGAAGAACCGGAAGAAACAAGCAATTTTGGATTAACTTTCCAAAGTGCTGAAAAGAATTCTGCGAAAATTCCGTTAAACGTATTGGCAAACGAGCGTTTATTGGCTAACGTGGGATTTGAAACAACTTCATTTGATTGGTTGTTAAGCCAGAGTGAAGATTCTGTTTCAGTAGTTGTGAACCAGCTCATCAGTCTCGAGTTGGATGGATGGATTAAGACAGTACCTGGCGGTTACGTCAGGGTGAGGAGGTAAGAGCCGTGTTTGATATCCTCATGTACTTGTTTGAGAACTACGTCCATTCGGAAATGGAAGTGGTAGTGGACCACGACGAACTGACTGACGAGCTTACCCGTGCAGGTTTCCATGAACAGGAAATTGGCAAGGCTCTCGCTTGGTTAGAACGTTTGGCCGACTTGCAGGATAGTAAAGATCACCCGTATTTAGTGCAATCTGCGCCTGCGGCATCTTTCCGTGCGTATACGCCGGAAGAGCAAGCGCGTTTAGATATGCAATCGCGTGGCTTTTTACTTTATCTAGAGCAAATTGGGGTGCTCGATTTTACCACTCGGGAAATGGTTATCGATCGGGTTATGGAACTTGATACGCCGCAATTCCTACTGGAAGATTTAAAGTGGGTTATTTTGATGGTGTTGTTTAACGTTCCGGGCCATGAAGATGCCTATAGCCAAATGGAAGAATTGTTGTTCGAGGAGCCACAGGGGCTAATGCATTAAACCAATGCATAGAAACCATTGAGGCGTGAATGACATCATCTGAACTTTTTAACTCGCCAGAGCGAACCGATGTGCGAGCAGAGCCTTGTCCGCGCTGTAATAGCGCGGTAAAGCTAAAACATATCGGCAGCAATTCGTTTTGGGGCTGCAGCAATTATCCTCAGTGTGATTACACGCAATCCTTACATGAAGCCGGTGATTTTGAGCCGCAGGCACTGCCCGGTGAAGAATGCCCCGAGTGTGGAGCGGGCTTATTGCTGAAAAAAGGCCGCTACGGTTTGTTTATTGGTTGTAGCGCTTTTCCGAAATGTCATTTCATGCTCGACCCTACGGCTGATAAAACGCCGAATCGCGAACCTATCCCCTGCCCAGAATGTAAAACAGGCCATCTGCAAACGCGTACCAATCGATATGGCAAGCAATTTCATGCCTGCGATCGATATCCAAAATGTAAATATGCACTGAATGAAGAGCCCGTAGCGCAGCCATGCCCTGATTGTGGCTGGCCTTTGTTGGTCAAGCGAGATTCGGCTGCAGGCGTGCGTTTGCGTTGTCCGCAAAAACAATGCGGATACAAATCAGACCCGATATAATATTTAACGATGGTATACGCCACAGCAAACTCAATTCACCTCTAGGAAAATGCTGCTTTGAACGATAAATCCGACAATACTTTAGATCCTTTTGCTGGTGCGAGAACGGCATTAACAAATCATGGCTTGATCGCTTATCCTACGGAAGCGGTATTCGGGCTAGGCTGCGCCCCTTACGATGAAGTAGCGGTGCGTAAATTGTTAGCATTAAAGCAACGCCCGGAGCATAAGGGCTTGATTCTTATTGCTGCCGATTACAGCCAGTTGCTTGATTACGTAGATGATAAAAAAATCCCTCAAGACAAACGTTTTACCGTGTTACAGCATTGGCCTGGACCAATAACGCTGGTGCTGCCAGCGCGGCCAGAAGTACCTCGCTATTTGCGAGGTGATTTCGATACGATTGCCGTGCGTGTTACTGCATTTGAGCCTGTTCGGCGTTTATGCAAAGCGTTGGGAACGCCATTGGTATCCACCAGCGCTAATCGTTCGGGGCAAGCGCCATTCGTTACCGCAGAAGGCGTTTATCAAGAATTTGGTTCCGATATCGATTGGATCATGGCCGGCGATACCGGTGGGCGAGACGCACCTAGTAAAATCTTTAATCCATTAACGCAAGAGGTATTGCGGTGAAGGAACATCAATATCTAGAGCGGGTTAAAGCTTACCTGCAACAGTTGCAAGATAATATTTGCCATAGCCTTGAAGGTATTGATGGCGAGGCTCAGTTTCTTGAAGATAGTTGGGTGCGCGAGCAAGGTGGCGGTGGCCGTTCTCGAGTATTGAAAAATGGTGGCGTGATTGAGCAAGGGGGCGTGAACTATTCCCATGTTTTTGGCGAAGCTATGCCGGCTTCAGCTACTGCTCACCGCCCTGAGTTAGCCGGTCGTAGCTTCAATGCCTGTGGGGTTTCTTTGGTGATTCACCCACATAATCCGAACATTCCAACCTCACACGCGAATGTTCGTTTCTTCATTGCGGAAAAACCAGGAGAAGACCCGGTTTGGTGGTTTGGCGGTGGTTTCGATCTTACCCCCTTTTATCCAGTGGAAGAGGATGTAGAACATTGGCATCGAACAGCGCGAGCTGCATGCCTTCCGTTTGGTGAGCATTATTATCAAGAGTATAAAGAATGGTGCGATAAATATTTCTTTTTGCCGCATCGGAATGAAACGCGCGGTGTTGGTGGTTTGTTTTTTGATGATTTGAATACCAACCCGAATGGTGAATTAGATTTTGAACATGCCTTTGGCTTAATGAAATCGATAGGTAATCACTACACACCTGCTTATCTGCCGATTATTGAACGTAGAAAAGATATGCCGTTTAGTGAACAACAACGGCAGTTTCAGCTATATCGGCGCGGCCGGTATGTGGAATTTAATCTTGTGTATGATCGCGGCACGTTGTTTGGTTTACAAACAGGCGGGCGTACCGAATCAATTTTGATGTCGATGCCGCCGCTGGCGCGTTGGGAATATATGTACGAACCTGAGGAAGGTTCTGCAGAAGCTCGGTTACAGGCGTTTTTGAAACCGCGTGATTGGTTATAAGTCGTATTGATTTATTTTTATTCTTAGCCATTAACATTACTCTGAATAGTGAAGATTGGGCGCAAGGTGTTTCTATCGGGTGATCAATTGCCGCGCAACACTTGTCAGCACCGAGTTTTGATATTATGCTGAAATTCGAATAAAAATTAATCGGAGCTAGGGGCTTTCATGGCACAGAATCTTTTCTTTCTTCTTATAGTTGTAATTGTAATCGTGGTTCTTGCGCGACGTTTATTGAAAATGAACGCTTCAGGGCATGCTGAATCAGATGCTTCTGCGGCTAAAATTCAAGCCGAAGTAAACGAAAAAGAAGCCGAAATAAAAGAGGATTCAGCGCGTTTAGCGAAAGAAGCTAAATCAGTAACTGAAGATGCGGTTGAAACAGGTAAAGAAGCCGTAGAAAGCGGGAAAGAAGCGGTTGCGAGCAAAGTTTCTGAGAAAAAGCCTGCTGTGAAAAAACCGGCAGCAAAAAAATCACCAGCGCCGAAAACAGGGGTTCCGAAAGATGTGGATCCGGTGATTGATAGCGCGAATAAATCGCAGCCATCACCTATTGGTGCAGAGGTTCCGGATGAACTTACGCAACCGGTGGCTGAGTTAGAAAAAACGAAGGATCCGCTTGCGCGCCATCGTTTGTATCAGCAGATTACTGAGAATAGTTATAAAAATCGTAATGATGCGGGCTGGCGTCAGATTAGTAAAACGTTCTCAAAACAGCATATTGCAGAATTTCCTGACATTGTAAAACCGCTGAAGAAAGCGAATGGTGGATCGTTACCGCAAGTGCTTACCTTCCAAAACTATGCAACATTGCTTGCTGAAGATGGTCAGTATACGGATGCAATTGCCGTTTGTGAGAGAGCGCTGGAATTTGGCTTAGATGATAAAACCAAAACTGGGTTTTCAGGTCGATTAGAGCGGATTCGTAAACAGCAGGAAAAAGCGGCGCAGTAACGAATAAGTTATGAGCCCCAGTGCCATGAGGCGCTGGGGCTTTTTTGTTGCTACTAGATGATGTTTTTTAACTAATCATTTGCGTTGATCATGTGATGCGCTAAACGTGTAAAGCGAACACGAAGTTCGTTGTGTAAAGTAATGTTTGTTACTTGCTCATCAAGCACTAGATACATACAGTGAAGCCATTGATCGCGCATTTTAGTATCGATATGGAAGGGTAAATGGCGGGCGCGGAGCATGGGATGGCCATATTTTTCGACATAAAGCTGCGGACCGCCGAGCCAACCTGAGAGAAACTCAAAGAATTTTAATCGGATGGCGATCATGGGCTGAGGGTGCATCGCTAAAAGGTCTTTTGCGGCTGCGTCATGCTCCATAATATCGTAAAAACGATTGGCTATTGAGCGTACAGCTTGTTCACCGCCAAGTTGATCGTAAAGCGTGATGTTCGCCGAATTATTTTCGGTACGGCGAAAAAACTGTTTTATTCGAGAAGGAAAATTCATGAAACTCGCTGTTTTTGGAAGCCCAATTGCGCATAGCCGTTCGCCAGAAATTCATCAAGCATTTGCTATGCAACATGGAAGAACAATTGAATATGCGCGAATTTTAGCATCACCGGAGCAATTTGCAGAATGTTTCCAAGCCTTTGTTGCGAATGGTGGTGTTGGCGCTAACGTTACCGTACCGCTGAAAGAGCAAGCGCTGTCGTTGTGTTCAACGCTAAGCTCGCGCGCAACCCAAGCACAGGCGGTGAATACGTTGATTCTTAGAGATGGTGAGTGGTTAGGCCACAATACCGATGGCGATGGATTAGAAGCCGATCTTTTACGGTTGGGTATGAAGTTGAGGGGCGCTCGGGTGTTGGTTCTCGGCGCAGGGGGCGCGGTAAGAGGCATTATCGGGCCGATGCTGGATGCCGAGGTAGCACATCTTCATATTGCTAATCGCACCGAAGCTAAAGCACAGAATTTAGTATCAGAGTGGCAGCAGCGATTGGCCGGCGAGCTAGAAATGAAGCCAAAAGTGTTTTCCACGTTGTTATCTGCGGGCGGCTTGAGTTCAGCGGCAGGGTCTGCCGAGAATGGGAGCTGGGATATTGTTATTAATGCAACGTCGAGCGGGCTGACACAAGAACGACCGGAAATTCCAGAGGCAACCTTAGCCAATAAACCATTTTGTTACGATATGGTATATGGCAGCAAGCCAACAGCCTTTATGCAATGGGCGGAAGAACGCGGCTGTGCGGTTTCTGATGGGTTGGGAATGTTAATAGAACAAGCCGCTTTAAGCTATTTCCAGTGGTTTGGGGATATACCCGACACAAAAGTAGTGCTAGATTCAGTGCGTTCGCAGTTGTAAATGAGCGGCATAGGTGCTGCTATCCGGGAATGTAAGTTCCTGTGGTATCGATAAAAGAGAATATTGAATGACGTTACCCGAAATTACCATTCTTGGAATCTTGTTGTGTACGCTCATATTTTTTATTTGGGGGCGTTGGCGCCACGATATCGTGGCGCTTGGTGCGTTGCTTGCTTGTGTTGCATTTGGGTTAGTCCCTGCGGCAGAAGCGTTTGCGGGTTTTGGTCATCCGGCCGTGATTACCGTAGCCTGTGTTTTAGTGCTTAGTGCGTCGTTACAAAGCACGGGTGCTATTGATGTTGTTGCCCATAAACTGACGCCAACTTCTGGCGGTGCGCTTACCACCATCGCCTCACTTACCGGTTTGGCCACGGTGCTTTCCGCATTTATGAACAATGTGGGTGCTATGGCGCTGTTGATGCCGATTGCGATCCAATTGGCAGCGAAACTTAGTATCCCTGCTGGCCGCGTATTGATGCCGGTAGCTTTTGGTTCGATTTTGGGTGGCATGACAACCTTGATTGGTACACCGCCAAATCTTATTGTTTCCGGTTATCGGGCGGAATCACTTGGCAGCGGATACCAGATGTTCGATTTCGCTCCGGTGGGTATTATCGTAGCAATTCTGGGTGTTATTTTTATTGCGCTTGGTGGCTGGCGCTTAGTACCTAAACGCGAACGTACCGATGCTGAAGGTTTCGATACCGGCAAATACCTTACGGAAGTACGAGTTTCCGATGATGGTAAAGCCAACGGCATGTTATTGCGTGATTTAGATCTAAAGCTGCAAGATTCGGATGCGGAAATTGTGGGAATGGTGCGCGATAAGATTAAAGTAGTACACCCTTATGGCTATCAACGTTTGAGTAAGGGCGATTTGCTGATTATCAAAGCCGAACCGGAAACATTGAGCCAAGCGTTAAATGTGCTGGGTTTGCGGCTAGTGGATAACGTTAAGCCCCCAGAAGCGGATTCCGATGAGGACACTGAAGAACAAGAAGAAGCAGAAGAGAAAGGCGCCGAGGGTGAGGCAGAAACTACCGAGCTTAGTGATATTAAAACCGTTACTAAAACGGGAGAATCGCGCACAGCCTGGGTTGACCGTAAGGTAACTGCCTATGGTAATTATACGCTACGTGGTGGCGTTACCAGCCGGGCCGATGCCGATGCGGTACCTCGTGCCTCTGATGATAGTGAAGTGGTTTTAGTTGAGATGGTAGTAATGCCAGATTCGGCTATGATCGGTAGCACGGCAGCTGAATTGCGCCTGCGCAGCCGATTAGGGTTAAATTTACTGGCAATATCCCATGAGGGTAATCAAAAAATTAACCGCTTGCGGCAAACTCCGATTCAATCCGGTAGTGTGTTACTGATGCAGGGTGGTGCCGAGGGCTTAGCACAATTTGCATCATTGTATAAATGCGTTCCACTTGCTGAGCGAACTGTGCGTGTTCCCAGTAAGCGCAGAGCTATGTATGCCTCGGGTATTATGATTGGCGCCGTTGCATTGGCTGCATCGGGTATTGCTTCAGCTGCCGTGGCATTTGCTGCTGGTATGTTTGCCGTTATGGCCCTACGTGTTATCCCTTTGCGGCAAGTGTATGAAAACATCGATTGGTCGGTAGTAGTGTTGTTGGCCGCGTTGATCCCGATAGCTTTGGCAATGGAACAAACGGGTGCTGCCGATAGTGTAGTAGATCTCATGCTCTACTACGTTGCGGATGGCAGCCCGGCGGTGGTGTTAGGCTTACTATTAATTATTACTACCTTATTATCGAGTGTAATGAATAATGCCGCCACAGCGGCGGTTATGTGCCCGGTGGCGATAAGTATAGCCAACCAATTAAATGTAAATCCGGATGCGTTTTTAATGGCGATTGCGGTGGGTGCTTCTTGTGCATTCTTAACGCCGATAGCGCACCAAAACAACACGCTCATTTTGAGCCCTGGAGGGTTTAAATTTGGCGACTATTGGCAAATGGGGCTACCGCTCACGCTAATGGTTTTTGCCGTCTCGATACCTGCTTTGTTGTACTTTTGGCCGTTGTAATTGCTACAATTTAACTATAATTTTAAAAAAACTTATTAAAGAGGAAAAAACATGCGTAAGGGATTAATTGCCATCATCGTTATTGTACTAGCGGTGATAGCCTATGTTGCTGGTGTTGTGACCACAAAAAAAGCCACCTACCAAGCGGTTGAAACCTTGGTAGAAGAAGTTGAACGTAATTCTCAGTGGGCGGTTGAGGTTGATTGGCAGGAAGAAGGTGCACGCAACGCAACCGTAGTATTTCGAATGGAAATGGATGAGATTCCTGACCTCGATTTTGCACTATATTATGAAGAAACCATTCAGTTAAGTTACGGATTTTTAAATACCAAGTGGGAAGGCTCTGGCGATGTTACCTTTGGTGACAAGAAAATGAGCGAGTTACTCTATGAGGGCAGCCCTTTTACCTCTTCGGGCGTTGTTAGCCGCGGTGGCTTGCGTGTAACTTACGATTTCCCCGCAATAAACTTGCTTGACGAAGGCTTCGCTGTGCAAGCAAACCCCATGCAAATGCACTTTGTGATGGCAGGTGAAGAGCGGCGCTTCAACTTTGATGCTCCGGAGGTAACGCTCGTTGGCGAGAATAATGAAGGGGTAACGCTAAGCGCGCTGGCAATGAACAGCGATTCTCGGATTCTAGATGGCGAAGTTTTTTCAAGTGATTCGGCATTCACTATGGGGAAAATGGAAATGAACCTAGAAGTAGTAGGGGCACCTATTGTTGTCACGGGTTTAAAGTCGACGCTAAACACTTTGCGCGTAGATGAAGAAATTCGTGTGGATGGGATGTTTGTATTGGAAAGCCTGGATGCAGGGCCAACCGTAAAAGGTAATGCTCGTTTAGATTGGGCCGTTGAAGGCATCAACTATGATGAAATGATGGCGCTTAACGAAGCCCTACAAGAGCCTGACTTGAGTGAAGAAGAAATGGGTGAGCTTTTCTTACACGCTATGGCTGCTAGTGATAACGTGCTAATTCGTTTCAACGAGCTATTTGTTAGCGGTGAAGGGTGGGGTGATTTAGTCAGCCATGGCACGTTTGGTTTCGATTTCGCTGACTTAAGCGATAGTGAAAAAGTAGCGTTGCTACAAAGCCCGGAGTTTGCTCAGCACGTAGATGTAGATTTAGTCATTGAAAAAATGCCAGGCATGCTACAAATGATGATGATGGCATTCACATCGGACGATCTACCATGGAATGTGCGTTTTGCGGATGGCGCACTTTATATAAATGATGAGATGGTTGATTTAAGCGCTATGCAACAATAATATCGGCGCGTATCTTTCATTAAAGGCGAGCGGTTGCTCGCCTTTTTTGATCATGTCTTTTGGATTGCGTTTTTATTTCATGGCTTCTCCGTAGATCTTTTCCTTCTTAAAATAACAGCTTACGGGAAGCGGAATAACTAAGTGATTTTTCAGATCTAAAAATGTTAAAAAAGATCGAAAAATGATCTGGTATTGCTTAATCAATGTGCTAATCTGTTCAACCGGTTTACGAGATTGCTTACAAAATCTGCTGCGTGGTTCAATCACTATCTTCGTGTTGAAGAAAGCGCACAATAAGCAACTTTCCACAATCGAGAAATAAGCAATAAATATAAATATAAGCTGTCCGAGATCGTATTATTCTCGCGTTATATCAAACACATACATAAAAACGCATGCTGCTATTCGGTTTTCGGATTTACGGCAGGATAAGGTGTTCCCCACAGAGTTATCCACAGGTTGTTAGTTCTTTATTTTCAAGAATTCATTCCGTTTTTCTACACTAAAATTGGCTAGATCAGTGCCCCTGTGGCATGCTTAATGCCTAGCAACTTTGCGCTTCAATTAAGAATAGGTTTACCCATATGCAACGCATTCCAAAGCAGCCTTTTATCCTGGTTGATGGTTCTTCATATCTTTTCCGTGCTTTTTACGCGCCACCTCATTTAACCAATTCAGCGGGTGAACCTACGGGAGCCATTTATGGCGTAGTAAATATGCTTCGTAGTTTGTTGAAGCAATTTGAACCGACCCACATGGCGGTTGTGTTTGATGCGAAGGGAGGAACATTCCGCAACGACATGTATGCGGAATATAAGGCAAATCGCCCCCCTATGCCGGATGATTTGCGATCGCAAATTGAGCCCCTGCACAACATTATTCGTGCCATGGGTTTACCACTAATCTCGATCGAGGGTGTAGAAGCCGATGATGTGATTGGAACTTTAGCGCAACAAGCGGCGAAAGAAGGCCGTACTTGTTTAATTAGTACCGGCGATAAAGATATGGCGCAGTTGGTAAATGATCATGTGATTTTGATTAATACCATGACAAGCACGGTACTTGATGAAGCCGCGGTTCCGGAAAAATATGGCGTACGGCCCGATCAAATGATCGATTTTCTGGCGCTTATGGGTGATAGCTCCGATAACATTCCGGGCTTGCCCGGTGTGGGTGAAAAAACGGCACTGAAAATGCTCGAGGGAATGGGTAGTATTGCGGCGATGATTGAGAACCCCGATAAGCTTGCTGAGCTAAGCTTCCGTGGTGCGAAATCAATGCCGGATAAAATCCGTGAGCATAAGGATATTTTATTGCTTTCACAGGCCCTGGCTACCATTAAGCTCGATGTCGAAATGGAACTGTTACCGGAACAACTTACTCTCAGTGAACCGGACGATGAAGCACTGGCAAAACTATACAAAGAATGCGAATTTCGTCGTTGGCTCTCTGAACTATTGGCGAAAGGGCAAGAAGCTCCGGAGCACAAAGGTAAGGCTAAGAATTCAGGTAGCCAAACTGAACTGCTTGAGGGTATTGAACATGACAATGACGATGCGGACAGTGATCACGGAAACGTCGATGCAAGCCAGATTGATACTAGTCATTACGTCACCATTACCGATAAAGAAAGGTTTAATCAGTGGCTAGAAAAACTCGACGCCGCGGAATATTTCGCCATTGATACGGAAACCACTAGCTTGGATTATATGGAAGCCGAACTGGTCGGTATTTCGTTTGCCGTAGCGCCGGGCGAAGCGGCGTATGTACCGCTTATGCACCAAGATCTTGATGGGCCACAACAATTGGAGCGTGATTGGGTTCTGGCGCAGATGAAGCCGTTGCTCGAAGACACTACCGCCAAGAAAATAGGCCAGAACATCAAATACGATATGCATGTTTTTCGCCGTTACGATATTCATCTGCGTGGGATTTTGAACGACACGATGCTTTCGTCCTATGTACTCAATAGTACGAGTTCACGACATGATATGGATACGCTATCGCTTACCCATTTAGGGCATAAAACGATTGCATATGCAGATGTAGCTGGAAAAGGAGCAAAGCAAAAGCGGTTTGATGAGGTGCCGATAAGCCAAGCATCGCCGTACGCCGCTGAAGATGCTGATATTACCTTGCGTTTGCACGAAGTTCTTTGGCCACGCGTGAAAAAGGAAGGCCGGTTGCAAGAGGTGCTAAAAGAAATAGAGCTTCCATTGGTTCCGGTACTGGCGATGATGGAACGCAGGGGCGTAAAAATAGACCCGGATCAACTTGCCAAACAAAGCGCAGAAATTACCAAAGAGCTCGCTGAAATAGAGAAAGAAGCATTTGCAATCGCAGGGGATCCGTTCAACTTGAATTCCACCAAGCAGTTGCAGGTAATTCTATTTGAGCAGTTAGGTTTACCGGTAAAGAAGAAAACACCGAAAGGTGCGCCTTCAACAGCTGAAGAGGTTTTGCAAGAGTTGGCGCTCGATTATCCGTTGCCGGAGTTGATTCTGCGGCATCGAGGCATGGCCAAACTCAAATCTACCTATACTGATAAGCTTCCGCGGATGATTAAAGCCGCTACTGGCCGTATTCATACTTCATATCATCAAGCGGTTACTGCAACAGGGCGGCTTTCTTCTACCGATCCTAACTTGCAAAATATTCCGATTCGCAATGAAGCAGGGCGCCGGGTGCGAAAAGCCTTTGTAGCGCCTGATGGCTACAAAATTGTGGCCATCGATTACAGCCAAATTGAATTGCGGATCATGGCCCATATCTCGCAATCTTCAGGTTTAGTTGAAGCATTCGCCCGTGGCCGCGATATTCATAAAGCAACTGCCGCAGAAGTATTTGGTGTGAGCTTGGATGATGTTACCAGTGAACAACGTCGCCGCGCCAAAGCGGTGAATTTCGGTTTGATTTACGGTATGTCGGCATTTGGCTTGGCGCGGCAATTAAATGTTCCGCAAAAAGACGCGCAACATTATATGAATGTTTATTTTGAGCGCTTCCCAGGTGTTCAGGAATATATGGAACGCACACGTGAAAGTGCGGCGAAGCACGGCTATGTGGAAACCATTTGCGGCCGCCGGTTGTATCTACCAGAAATAAACGCTGGCAATGGAATGCGCAGAAAAGCTGCCGAGCGCGCTGCAATTAATGCGCCAATGCAGGGCTCTGCTGCCGATATCATAAAGAAAGCAATGCTTGATGTAGCGGCGTGGTTAAAAAACCCAGATAACGTTGATGAGGGCGATGTGTTCCTCACAATGCAGGTGCATGATGAGTTAGTTTTCGAAATTCGTGAGGAGAAAGTTGATACTTACGTGAAGTTGCTGACGAATGTAATGGAACAAGCAGTAAAACTTGATGTTCCGTTGATAGCGGAAGCAGGTGTAGGTGATAACTGGGATGAAGCGCACTGATTTTATTGAAGTTTTAGTGGGAAACTTTTTGCGCGATGGCTACTCATAGTTAATGAGCGTATTGCTCTCCCAAGATGTTTTCCCTGGACATCTCTTACCCCGGCTTCTTAGCCGGGGTTTTTTATGGCCACTACTTGTAGTATTTGCGCAGTCACTATTTGGTGAAAATAAACACAAAAAAGCCCAGCATCGCTGGGCTCTTCATTCAATATTTATATGCTATCGCGTATTAGCGAACCTTAATAAAGGCCATTGATATATTGCGATAAAATTTCGATATCGCGATCAGTAAGGCGTGTAGCGATATCGCGCATCATGGCGTTCGGGTCGTTTGCACGCTCACCAGAACGGAATAATTCGAGTTGCGCTTTCGTGTACTGTGCATGTTGGCCACTTAACATTGGGAATGCAGCTAACCCCATACCAGCGCCACCAGGACCATGGCATGCAGCACAAGCCGTGATACCGCGATCAACATCACCACCCATAAACAAGCGTTGCGCTTCCGCCACGATTTCTTCATCAACAGCGCCAATATCATTTTCTTGAGCAGTGTAGTAAGCAGCTAAGTCATGAATATCTTGGTCGCTAAGGTTAGCTACTTGGCTTGCCATTAGCATATTGCTTCTACCACGTTCGCCATTGCTTTCAACGCCCGTGCGGTAATCCATAAGTTGTTTTACTAAATATTTGTAACCTTGGCCGGCTATATTAGGAAAATCACCTGACGGGCTATTACCAGATGGACCATGGCAAGCTGCACAAGTTACCGATTTTTCTTGCCCGGCTTCTGCGTCACCACTAAGGCTGTCTGAGCCTGAAGCCATTGCTGCTCCGCTGGCGAACAGCATCAAACCACATAGAATCGCGAGTTTTTTCATGAGCTCTCTTCTCTGTCTTTTCTTTGTTTTCGGCTGGGCAAACGGCCCGGGAAAAATTCAGTTTCCTATTTTACACGAATCTCGCCACGATGAAACGTCTGAATCGTTGTTCTGTGGTTGGCTCAAGTGCATTCATGCGTCATAATAGGCATCATTCAAGATTTATCGAGGTTTATAGTGAGTACTGACACCCTGCATTTCCAAAAAGCACATTTTACTATCAGTGCTCCAGATATCCGTCACCTGCCGGCCGACGAGGGCATGGAGGTTGCGTTTGCTGGCCGATCGAATGCAGGAAAATCAAGCGCGCTTAACGTGCTTACTCGGCAAAAGAGCCTAGCGCGAACGAGTAAAACACCAGGCCGTACACAGCAAATAAATGTATTTGCGTTAGATGATCATCGGCGTTTAATTGATTTGCCAGGTTATGGTTTTGCGCAAGTGCCACTAGCGATGAAATTAAAGTGGCAACAAGCACTCTCCGAGTATTTGGAAAAACGTAATTGTTTGCGTGGCCTAGTGGTGCTGATGGATGTGCGCCATCCGATGAAAGACCTTGACCAAGAGCTGATTCATTGGGCCGTGGCAAGTGATTTGCCGGTTTTGGTGGTGTTAACGAAAATTGATAAATTGAAAAGCGGGCAACGCAAAGCTGCATTGATGCAAATTCAAGAAGCCGTTCCAGGCTTTGGCGGCGATGTATCGGTTATTTTATTCTCTTCGTTGAATAAAAGTGGCTTGCCTGAACTCGAACAAAAACTTCATCATTGGTTTGCTAATCCGGCGGCTCCGGCATCTGAAGAAACTCCTGATTCATGAAGCCAGCCTTAATTGCCGAGCAGTATCCGCCGAGTACATGGGCTAAATTATTTCTACTGGCATTAGTTTGGGGAAGCTCATTTTGGTTAATTAAAATGGGCCTCGTTACCTTCACACCAACTGAAGTGGCAGCGGTGCGATTAGCCGCGGCGGCTGCGTTTTTAGCCCCCTTTGCTATTGTGCGCATGCATCGTGTGAAGCGGCATCAATGGCCGGTTATACTCTCGGTAGGATTAACGGGTAGCTTACTTCCTGCCTTTCTATTTGCCTTAGCACAAACGCAGATTGCCAGCGGTGTTACCGGTGCCCTAAACGCGCTTACGCCATTATTTACCCTAATTATGGGTGCAATTATATTTCGTCAATGGGTTACTGGGCGCACTATTGTTGGCTTGTTGATAGGCTTTGCGGGTACCGCCATGCTAGTGCTGCTCAATGCTACCGGTGAGCTTACACTGAACGGGTATGCACTGTTTATTGTACTTTCCACTATTTGCTATGGCGCCAACTTAAATCTCATTAAAATCTATTTACCCGATCAAAGCCCACTTACTATCACGGGCGTATCATTGCTAATGGTATTGCCGGTAGCGCTGATATATCTCATTGGGCCGGGCGAGGTAACGAGTAAGTTAGTATCTTCAGCGGCCTGGGGCTCGTTGGCCGCAATTTTGGTGCTTGGCGTGGTAGGTACGGCACTCGCTTTGATTTTATTTAACCACTTAGTGCAAATTGCCACCACGGTATTTGCAAGCTCAGTAACTTATTTGATTCCTATCGTAGCCATGACGCTCGGCGTGCTTAGCGGGGAGCGTATCGGCATCTATCAGCTTGGTGGTATGGGGTTGATACTGGTGGGGGTGTGGTTAGCTAACCGCAAACCGGTGCCTGCTCGCGGTTAACGATATTATGGGGTTACATCTAAAGAAAAGCCGGAATTACCTTGAGTAGGTAGTTCCGGCTTTTTAATTTATCAGTGTTTCTTTTGCTATTACTCGGCGGCAATGCGCGCCTGCTCGGCACTAATATAAGCCGCAATTTGCTGCTCTAAAGTTGCCAGAGGAATACTACCATTGCGTAACACTTGGTAATGGAATTCTCGCAAATCGAAATCTTCACCCAGCGCCGCTTCGGCCTCTGCACGTAATCGTTTAATGGTTAAATCACCTAATTTGTACGATAACGCCTGACCTGGCCAACTGATGTAGCGATCTATCTCAGTATTTACATTGTGTAGCGAAAGCGCCGTGTTGCTGCCAAGGAACTCAACAGCACGCTCGCGGCTCCACCCCATGGCATGCATACCAGTATCTACTACTAAACGCGCAGCGCGCCACATTTCATAGGTTAAGCGGCCGAAATTACTGTAAGGGTCTTGGTAGAAACCGGTTTCTAGCCCCAGATACTCCGCATATAACCCCCAACCTTCACCAAAAGCCGAGATATACGTAGAGCGGCGATAAGGTGGTACGTTTTCCATTTCCGCGGCCAGTGAAATCTGTAAATGATGCCCCGGAACACCTTCATGTAGCGTAAGTGCTTCTAACTCATAGAGTGGGCGTGTTTCCACTGCGTATGTATTTACCCAATATTCGCCGGGTTGATCATCGCGGCTTGGCCCAGAATACCGGCCTTGAGTATAGTTCGGTGCGATCTCTGCCGGCACTGGTTCAACGGCATACGGCGTCCGCGGTAAGTGATGAAATAATCGCGGTAAAACGCCATCAGCTTTTTTCGCAATAAATGCAGCTTCTTTCAGCAATTCTTCGCCGGTTTCCACGTAAAACTGACGATCGGTACGGAGAAAATGAATGAATTCGGCGAAGCTACCTTCGAATCCTACTTCGTCGATCACTTCTTGCATTTCTGCGCGAATGCGCGCCACTTCGGCCAATCCAATTTCGTGAATTTCTTCCGGGCTCAAATCAAGCGTAGTGTAGTGTTTCACCCGATCAGCGTAAAAAGCCTCACCATTTGGTAGCGAGGTAGCGGCGATTTCTGTGCGTGCATTAGGGATATATTCTTCAACTAAAAACTCATGAAAATCCATGAATGCGGGATTAACAAGTGTCGCTATGGCTGTTTGCAATTCTAAATCCAACTCAGCAAATTCTTCCTCAGATAGAATTCGTTTAGCATCGGCCGCGGGTTGGTAGAAAACACTTTCTGTAGGGTCCATAGCAATGTATGCATTGATACCCGCAGCAAAATTTTTCAGCACTACCTGTGGTTGTGCCATGCCTGATGCCAAGCCCTCACGCATATATTCGGTTTGTTGCTGCATCCAATTTGGTACATCACTCAACAAGCTTAAATAGCGATCAAAATCATCTGCGCGTTGAAAACGAATGCTGTTCGGTAAGCCCGCCATGCGATTGTGCGGCCCAGTTTCGTTTGTGAGTGGCATGAGATACATATTGAATTCGTAATCGGAAAGCATATTCTTCAATGCGTATAGCAACATATCACGATTGATTTGATTCTCTTCGCTTAGGCTTTCGGCTGGAATGGCCTCAATTTGTTCGTAATAAGCCAATCTATTTTCATATCTTTCGGCAAGCGCTTCAGGGCTGATATCTTGCAAACGGTTTGGGTCGGTGTTTCGGCCATAGCTCCAGGCGGCTTCTGCCAGCTCAGTAAATTGAGTATTGGCATTTACTTCAGGTGCTTCGGTAGTTTCTGGTGCGGCTTGGCAACCGGTAAGGATTACCAGCGCGCACGCTAAAGCGACTAGGGGAGGCGAATTACGCATGCGAGTTTCCTTAAAATGTAACAAATTATGATAAAAAACCATTTTGCATGGTATTACGGTGCTTTACCAGTCGAAGTATATGCGCTGAAACATGGCAAAACCATAACATTCATCATAAAAAGTTATCTTAAATGCAATTTCGTAATAAAAATATGGTTTTTAGATCAATTAAATTGTTGCGAAACAAACTCATTCACGTAATCTTAACGCCGTTGAAACGCACTATTGCGGCAGGTATGTGAGAGTTAGCAAGGGGTGCAAGGCGAAAAGCAAAAATAAAAAACGCGCTAAACCATTGTTAACGAGAACACTTTATAGCAGGTAATTGTTACAAAGCTGTGATAAGATGTTCGTGTAAAATTTGTTAAAGAATATTTCGGGGAAACCGTTTTAGCATTACTTAACCACTGCTCTTCTACAGAGCACTTATGAACAATAACAATAAACATAAGTTTGGTAATGCGACATCAGGGAACAAAAATAACGCCAGGAGGCGACCCTCTCGCAAATATAATAATAAAAAGCGTAAATGCGAGAGAACAATAATAATAAAACATTTTGGGAAAGAAATACTGCGCAACCGAAACACCATTAAGAGTAGTTCGTTAGCATTTATGCAGTTAAATCTAAACAAGCTCCACCGTTAAAAAGTTGCACCTTTAAGAGTGCGGATAAAAAGAGGTGGATTTACAAGGAAGAAAAACAAGAATAGTAAGGATTCAGCGACAATCGATCTCGGTTTTACCCTTGGGGGGTACGAGTTTCAATCAAGGCGATGGTATTCATCGCCTTTTTTATTGCCTGCGATTTCGTAAATGGCCGGAATGGGCTATGATCACACTACTTTCTAAATGAAGTGTGGACACCTCCACCCTCAAGGGCCTACAAATATGACACGAATCAAGAAAACCCGAAAATCTGGGCCACTCGCTTTACGCAAAGCTGATCGAAAACCCGACGAAGCCGTATCCTCAAGTAAGGCTAAGGAAAATACCAAAGAAAAAGGTAAAGGCAAGGCAGCGGGTAGCCGTTACGGTGCGCAAGCACAATCTCAGCAACAAAAGGCTGCAGGTGAATTGAAAGACCCTCGCCATGGTAGTAAGAAACCTGTGCCGCTTACGGTTCCAAAAAAGGCAATGGCGCCGGAGAAGGAATTGCTAGCACTGGAAAACGACACTCGGTTGCAGGCGTTGCTTGATCGTGCGGAAAATGGCGATATTCTTACCAAAGCAGACCAAGCGTGGCTCGATGCGCAGTTAGCGCGATATCAAGAATTAGCCGAGCTTCTTGGCATCGATTTAGATGCTGAGGAAGATGAAGATGACGATAATTTTGAATATGATTTTAACGAGAACGATATTCTCGATGATGAGATACCGGGCTCGAAGGAGTAGTAAGTGTTGATTTGGATTTCTCTGATTATTGGCGTTTTAGTTGTTGCCGGTTTGAGTGTTTATGCGGGAGTTTTGCTTTCGCGCTTACGCCAGCAAAACAGGGGTATTGCTAAGAACCAGAAAAAACGCCTAAATTATTTACACGAGAGTATAGAAACGATCGCGAAGGCGATGCAGCAAGATCAATGTCCGCTATCAGAGGGCTGTATTCGTATCGCGGTATTACTGGACAACTTACCGCAAGCTGAGCGCCATAATTTTACTGAACGTTGGCCTTCGATTCACGAAATGTATGAGCGTATTAAACATATGCCTACACATGAAGCTCGAAAAGAATTTCCAAAAAAAGAGATTCGGAAAATGGACCTGGAGCGCGAGCGCTTCGAAGTTGAGCTCGAGCAACCTATCAAAGATGATCTGCAAACATTGGTGATATGGGTAAAAGAAGAGCGAGTAAAACAGCGTTAGGTTGATGCCTCGGCGCAACCGGAAAAGTAAAAACATAAATGTAATAAAAGCGCCCAAAGCTTAACGGCTTTGGGCGCTTTTGTTTTGCCAATACCGGATTGTTGGCGCTGAATTATGGCTGCACGTAGATAACACCATCTTTGATGACAAGGTGGATATCTTTGAGCAAATGAATATCGTTCATCGGGTTGCCGCGAACCGCTACGATATCAGCATGCTTGCCCACTTCGATACTACCAATTATATCTTCGGCGCCGAGTAACGTAGCGGCAACAAGGGTAGCAGAGCGAATTGCTTCGATTGGTGGCATTCCCGCTTCTACCATATATTCAAACTCGCGAGCATTTTCACCGTGATCATATACGCCTGAATCGGTGCCGAAGGCAATATTCACACCGGCTGCATAAGCACGTCCGAAAGTACCTTGAATTAGCGGGCCAATGGCGCGCGCTTTGGCGCGAACTTGCTCCGGAAAGTAGCCATCGATTTCAGCACGCTCGGCAACACTGCGGCCGGCAGTGATTGTGGGTACGTAATAGGTACCGTGTTCTTTCATTAGCTCAAATACTTCGTCGTCCATATAAGTGCCATGCTCAATTGAATGAACACCAGCGCGTATGGCGCGCATCATGCCGTCTTTGCCATGTGCATGCACCGCCACGCGCATTCCGTAATCCCGTGCAGTGTCGACAATAGCTTCGAGTTCATCATCCATGAACTGCGGGTTATCGCCGCTTGCAGCCATACTCAGTACGCCCCCGGTAGCCGTAATCTTAATTAAATCAGCGCCTTCTTGATAGCGTGCGCGAACAGCTTGGCGGGCATCATCAATGCCATTTACTACGCCTTCCATCGGGCCAGGGCTTTCAACTAAACCGCGCCGTGAACCGTTGCTCGGATCTGCGTGGCCGCCCGTGGTAGCCAACGATTTAGCAGCCGTATAGACACGCGGTCCGTGCACATAACCTGCTTGAATCGCCCTTTTTAGGGCTACGCTGGCGGCAAAGCTATCACCTAGATCGCGCACGGTAGTAAAACCAGCGCGCAGGGTTAAATCCGCAAAATGAGCGGCACGAAAAGCCACATCTGCCTCGTTGTGGGTATACCGATGCATATAAGAGCCGGGCTCCGATTGCGATGTAAGGTGTGTATGCATATCAATAAAGCCAGGCATTACGGTGCCATTGCGCATATCAATGACAACATCGTCATCGGCTCCGCGGGTGAAACCGGTTTCAATGGCGGTAATTTTATTTTCGTCGATGCGAATAGTAACGTTCTCTTGTGCCTGATTTGCGGTGCCGTCGATCAATCGGCCTGCATGAATTAATGTGTCGGCCACTGCAGGCTGTGCGGCGGCACTAACCCAAGCGGCGATAATTAGCGTAATAACATTGCGTTTCATGAGGTAGCTCCAGAAGTTATGATTATTAGCGTTGGTGCTGCTGGCGTGCTAAACGTGGATTTTACTGAGTAATTTCAAGCTAGTTTCACGGAAGCACTTGATAAACGTTATACTAATAACCAAATTAGCATAAATGCTCCAATAGAAAAGTGGTTTTTATTGGATTCGTATTCGATTAAGCGAGATTCGCCTATGTTATTCCGAGGCATTCGGGAAGATATTGCTAGCGTGTACCAGCGAGACCCAGCTGCGCGACATTTTTTTGAAGTACTCACTAATTATCCGGGTCTGCACGCGATATGGGTTCATCGCATTAGCCATCGTTTGTGGCAATGGCGGTTGCGTTGGCTGGCGCGCTGGATATCTACCATATCGCGCTGGTTAACAGGCGTTGAGATCCATCCTGGGGCTAAAATTGGCCGCCGGTTCTTTATTGACCATGGTATGGGCGTGGTGATTGGTGAAACGGCTGAAATTGGTGATGATTGTACGTTGTATCACGGCGTTACCCTAGGCGGCACCAGCTGGAAATCGGGCAAACGCCACCCAACCTTGGGTAATGGTGTGGTTATTGGTGCGGGCGCAAAAGTGTTGGGGCCATTAATGATAGGTGAAAATGCGCGTATCGGATCGAATTCGGTTGTGGTACGCGATGTGCCCGATGGGGTTACGGTTGTAGGCATCCCCGGCCGTATTGTTGCCGGTGCAAAGCCAAGTACTGAGATTACGGCGCGCACTGAACAAGATAGCCAGCGGGAAGCCATTGCCAAGAAATATGGCTTCGATGCATATGCGGTATCGAAAGATAACCCCGATCCGGTAGCAACATCTATTGGCCGCATGCTTGATCACATGCACATGCTTGATAATCGCGTTGTCGAGATGTGCAAAGCGATTAATCGCATGGGCGGTGATGTTTGCAGTGATGTACCGAAAATTGAATTAGAACACGATGATTTCGTGCAGGCCGAACAAGCGGCTGCGAAGAACCGCACGAAGGCTAAAACCGAAACTACAGATGAGGAAAATGAGAAGTAATGAGTATTCCTACCGTTTTCGAAAATAATGCTGCCGGTATTGGTTACACGCCGTTGGTTCGCTTATCGCGGGTGTTGCCTGAGGGCGCCCTAGCAAATGTGTATGCAAAGGTAGAAAGTAGAAACCCCGCCGGTAGCGTGAAAGATCGCATTGGCTTTGGCATGATTTCACGGGCTGAAGCCGATGGCTTATTAACGCCTGGCAAAGTTTTAATTGAGGCTACGTCGGGCAATACTGGCATAGCGTTGGCTTCAGTGGCGGCTGCAAAGGGTATCGCAATCGCTATTGTAATGCCGCGCTCGGCAAGCTTAGAGCGGCGCCAGTTGATGAAGGCGTTAGGCGCTGACATTATATTAACGCCCGCTGAGAAAGGCATGAAAGGTGCACAAGCTCAAGTTGAGGAAATGATTGCGGCGGAGCCGGATAAATACGTGTATTTGCGTCAGTTTGAGAACCCGGCGAATCCTGATATCCATGAGGCCACAACGGCACCCGAAATTGATGCAAGCCTACAAGGTTCGGTGGACGTATTTGTTGCAGGCGTTGGCACCGGCGGAACGGTTACGGGTGTGGGGCGCTATTTTAAGAAAAAAGATAGAGCCTTAGATATTTGGGCGGTTGAATCGGCTGATTCCCCCTTAATTAGCCAAACCATTGCTGGCGAACCGCTTACCCATACGCCGCACAAAATTCAGGGCATTAGCGCTGGTTTTGTGCCAAAGAACTTAGATCTAAGTTTATTAAAGGGTACGCAACGGATTACCAATGACGAAGCATACGCTATGGCGCATCGGTTAATGCGTGAGGAAGGTATTCTTGCGGGAATATCATCGGGCGCCGCGGTTGTTGCGGCGAATCGCTTAGCGGTAATGCCTGAGTACGCAGGGAAGAATATTGTGGTTATTCTACCAAGCTCAGCAGAACGTTACTTAAGCACGCCATTATTCAAAGATATTTTCACTAGTGAAGAGCTTGAGCCTTAACGGATCAATTCATTCTTTGAATGGTAAAATCTAAAAAGCGCTGCGAGCTTTAGTTAAGCCGCAGCGCTTTTTTGTATTGTTTGTGCGTCATTTTTTTGTGGTAACGCGAATACGCGGTTTATCTTTATTACTGGTTTTCATTTTCTTCAGCTCTTCTTCGGTTTCTAAACCACTTCGGAGCCGATGCGTATCGCTATCGTAGCGGTTAAACAACTCATCTTTTACCGTATTCACCCAAATAGGTACACCAACGAAATAGCCTGCACGGCCAATTGCGTGCGCCGCGATAGGTGCGGTGATCAAGATAAACATGATAACCGCTAACGCCTTTGCCATGACCACTAAATCGTTGAAATGGAGCATGGCGGCAATCATCATTAACGCAACCCCCAATGCTCCGGCTTTCGTGCTCGCGTGCATGCGTGTCATTAGATCGGGTAAGCGTAAAATACCAACTGCAGCAAGCAGCGTGAAAATACCACTTGAAAGCATGAATATAGCAATTACCCAATTCACTATGGTTTCAGTCATCGCGCGGACCTCCACGTTCTAAGAAGCGAGCAAACCCAATGGCGGCTAAAAACGCCGTTAATGCCACCACAATAGCCACATCAATGAAGCTTGAACGGTCGGTAAAAATTGCGTAGGTGCCGGTTATGGCAACAATAACAGTTGCTAACAACTCGAGCGCCACTACGCGATCCGGCAGGGTTGGCCCCATCAATAGACGAATAAAAATTAACAGCATCGATAAACTGAGCAATGCGAATGAAATTAAAATAACAATTTCCACGTAGATGCTTCTCCTCTGGATTAGCGCAAGATTCCAAGAACCCTGCGTTCCATATCTTTCAAACTATCACGCAGTTCTTGTTCATTATCTAAGAACATAGCGTGAATAAATAATACTCGGCGATCATCGGAAACATCGAGGCTGAGTGTGCCAGGCGTCAAAGATATGAGGTTTGCCACCATGGTTATTTCTAATTCGGTTTTTGCTTCTAGTGGCATGGCGATAACACCGGGCTTCATATGCCAAACGGGCGTAATAATATCGAAAGCCACGGTTAAGTTTGCTACTACTAATTCTTTTGAGAAAAACGCAATGAACTTCAATAAACGCGGCAAGCGTCGAGTATAGCCGCGCAAAGAAGGGATTTGCCGCTGCATAACGCCGAGTACCAAATAACCGACAAATAAACCAAACAACAGGTTTATGCCACCCACGTCACCTGTGAGTACAACCCAAGTTACGGCTAGAAGTAGGTTCCACATGAAGCCTATCATTGTGCACCTCCTAGAACCGCATCAATATAGCCTTGTGGGTTTAATAGCTGCGCCGCTGAGTATTCTGCAAATTCATAAATAGGCTGCCCATTTAGGCCGATAAATAGCGTACAAACGGCAAGTAAAACGACGGGGATATAAAGCACAACCGTTGATGCTGATGTTTTCCCTTCAACCAGTGCGGTGTCATCTTGCCCTTTCGGTAGTTTTTTCCAAAACACTTCCGCCCATATTTTAATCATTGAATATAGCGTCAGCAGACCAACCAACAAGGCTATCCCCGTGATAACCCAAGCGTCTGCTTCAACGCCCGCGCGGATGATAATAAATTTCGCAAAGAAGCCCGAAAGTGGCGGAACACCGGCGAGTGAAAGTGCGGGTATTAGGAATAAAATACTTAAAAATGGCCGCGATTTATAAATGCCCCCGAGTTTTTTCAAATCATAGGTTCCAAGTAATCGGTGAGTAATACCGCTTATCAGGAACAAATTCGTTTTCACTATAATGTGATGCATGATGTAGAAAACGCCACCGATTAGGGCTAACGGCGTGAATAAGGCCAAGCCAAGAATCATATAGCCTATTTGGCTGACAATATGAAACGAAAGAATTCGCCTAAATTCAAACTGTGCGGCGGCGCCAAGTACACCCGTAAGCATAGTGAAACCCGCCATCCACAGCAGTATTTCGTGCGTGAAATCCACATTCTGGTTGAATATCAGTGTAAACACGCGGAATAACGCGTACACACCAACCTTGGTAAGCAAACCGGCAAATAAGGCAGAAACTGCCACTGGCCCGGTGTGATAAGAAGCGGGTAACCAGAAAAATAATGGAAATGCAGCCGCTTTAATACCAAAGGCAATCAGGAACATAACGGCGATTACATCGATAAGCCCTGCATTTTCTGCCTCGCCTAGCTTCACCGCAATATCGGCCATATTCAGTGTGCCAACAAGACCATAAAGTAAGCCGATAGCGCTCAAGAATATTGCTGAAGATAATAAGTTTAAGGTTACATATTTTACCGCGCCTTCCATTTGCGCGCGTTCGCCGCCTAGTATTAAAAGCGCGAACGACGCAATTAGCATTACTTCAAACCAAACATACAGGTTGAAAATATCACCGGTGAGGAAGGAACCGGCAACACCAGCGAGCAATAAATGCATTAACGGGTAGTAACCGAATCGTTCATGGCTTGGTGAAGCCGAAGAAAGCGAGTATATAGCGATCGCTACAGCCATCATGCCGGTAAGCACAACCATGATGGCGCTGAGCATATCAGCAACTAGGGTGATGCCAAATGGGGCCTCCCAGTTACCCATATACATAACAACATGGCCATCGTTATAAACGCTGATCATCAGCCAAATGCTAGTAGCAAGTAGAGCAAAGCTCCCCACTAAAGATAACGCGCGCTGAATGGCATTGTAGCGCCAGAACATTACGCACAGTGCACCCGTGAGCAGCGGGATAAGGATAGGCAAAGCAACTTCAAAACTCACGTATCGGTATCCTTCATCTGATCCAAGTTATCGGTGCGAAGTATGTTATACGCCCGGTGAATAAGTACTACAGCAAAAGCGAGCACGCCAAAAGCGATAACAATCGCGGTTAAAATAAGTGCTTGTGGCAGTGGATCAGCAACGATGCCATCGGGGACAACAGCACCTGGTGGAATCAGTGGAGGTGCTCCACGGGTCATTCCAGCAGATGTAAATATAAGCAAGTTTGCTGCATTTGAAAGCAACATCAGGCCAATTACTAGCTTCACAATACTGCGCCGAAGCATCATATAAATAGCTGCTGCATACATGAGGCCAACAGCAATGGCCATAACTGGTTCCATTTGTGCCTCCTTAACGCTCTTCAGCTTCGGTGAGTGCAATAATCATTGTCATTGTTGCACCCACTACAGTTAGGTATACGCCAATATCAAAAATTAGCGGTGTTGATAGTTTTATTTCGGTGCCGCCCGGCAACATAATGGGCCACCATTGTGCGGTTAAAAATGCTTGTCCTTGGAACACGGCAGGAAATACTGAAAGCATACCAATAAATAAACCAATACCGATTAAATTACGCGGATCGACACGCATTAAATCGCGTGTTACCGCCGAACCAAAAGTAAATAAATATAAGGTAAATGCACCTGCGGCAACCAATCCGGCGATAAAGCCGCCACCCGGTTCATTGTGGCCGCGAAGCAGCAAAAATACCGAGAACAGGAGCTGCAAAGGCACTAAAAATCGCGCCGCAGTGTACAGAATAATCGTGCCGGGTTTCATCATGATTTCTTGCCCTCCTTATCCTCGTTCTCAGCGTCATCATCGTGTTCTTCGGCTTTGCGTTTAGCCGCTTGTGAATCATCGTGATCGCGATCTTCATCGTAGGAACTATTTGGCGAATCATCCTCGTCGTCGTCATCATTGTCGTTGCGGTCTTTCATCGCACCAGCGGAGATAATATTCTGATCTTCCAGCATTTTCTGGTGAATTTCTTCGAGCGAATGAATAATATCTTTCTCCGCTAATTTCTTCTCACCTAAAATAAGTGTTCCCGCATAGTGGTTTGAACCAGGCGAAGTAGCCGGATTAAATTTAATCATCGCGTACACACCCATTGCTGCAAGGGCCAATACGAAAATTTCTCCCAAGGTATCTAACGCTCGGTAATCAACCAAGATCACATTTACGATATTTCGGCCGTGCGCTAACGTGTAGCTATTTTCAATCATGTATCCAGATATTGGTTCGAACAGCTGTACATCAATGGTAATCATGATTAGGAACATGATTAGAACACCAACCAGAAGCGCTACTATTGCATCGCGAATACGCTCTCGAGTTGTGGATATGTTTGAAAAGCTTGGTAATCGGAACAGTACAAGTACCAGTAGAATAACCGTTAGTGTTTCTACAAGAATTTGCGTAATACCAAGATCTGGTGCGCTGAATAAGATAAAAATAAGCGCTACCGAGAAGCCAACGGCACCCATCGCCGCAACTGAGCCGAGGCGCGAATGGGTGATGCAGGCGGCAATTGCCGCAGCTACCAAAATACCAACGGTTACCAGTTCATGGAAGTAGAGGTTTACGTCCCAATTCCAATGCAGCTGATAACGAGTGAGTAGCGTGTAGCCCGTGAGGCCAACGAACACAAGTACGATTGTGCGTAAATAATTTCGCATCGACCCGTTTTGTAATATTCGGGTTTGCCACTCCGCTACCCATACGATTGCATCCATGAACCAAAAATATCCGCGTTCCGGACCGCGAGCGATAATCGGATCGAGCACTTGTAAGCGGCTCCGGAATGCATCCCAATATTTAAATAGCACTAAACCAACGGCAATACTGATTCCTGAGAGTAAAAGCGGAAGGTTTAAGCCATGCCAAAGCGCTAAATAACCTTCAACAACACCGCCGGCTACAGCGGTGGAAGCAGGTAGGGTTACCCAGCTACCTACGGTGCCAGGAATGATACCAGCCACAAGTGACAGGAATACTAAAACAACGGGGCCAGCCAGCATGGCTATTGGTGGCTCGTGAATTTTTTCTTTTTCTTTAGGCGCTTTGAACGTGCCAAAAAACGGACGTAAAGCGATTACCGAGGCTACGGTTACCACAAAGATAGAGGCCACCATAACGAATACATAAATAAAGCTATGGAAAGCACCACCTAGCATTGATTCTAACAATAACTCTTTCGCCACGAATCCGAATAGCGGTGGAATACCTGCTAACGAGAGCGCGGCTACGGCTACTAAAATGGCGGTTAATGGAAGATTTTTCCGGAGGCCGCCGAGCAAAGTAACATCGCGGCTACCTGCTTCATGGTCAACGATACCAGCAAGCATAAATAGCGCGCCTTTGTACAAAGAGTGCGCTAATAAATACGCCGCAAAGGCAATCATAGCGGTTTCGGTACCTATTCCGATAAGGAGCGTTAATGTACCTAGCGCCATAATGGTTGAGTAAGCGAGTAGTTTTTTCAAATCGGTGCTGCGTACCGCCATAAAGGCACCGGTAAGCATGGTCATCGCGCCGAAACTACTAAGTAGAATGGTCCATAAGCCACTTTCGCCAAGTTCTGGCTGTAACCGCGCAAGCAAATAAATACCTGCTTTTACCATGGTTGCCGAATGTAAATAGGCACTTACCGGTGTTGGCGCTGCCATGGCGTTCGGTAACCAAAAATGAAACGGGAATTGGGCTGATTTCGTAAATGCGCCCAGCAACAAACAAATCAGCATGCCAACGAATAAAGGGTGTTCGGTAAGGGCTTCAGACGAACCTAATATTTCTTGAATGGAATAGGAGCCGGCTATTGAGGCGAGCATTACGAGGCCACAGAGTAGCGCCAAACCACCAGCCACGGTAACAATAAGCCCTTGCAGCGCTGCTTTCCGAGCTTCGGCACTTTGATGATTAAAGCCGATAAGCATATACGAAGTAATGCTGGTTAATTCCCAGAACACGAACAAGGTAATCAGGTTATCGGCCAGCACTAAGCCGAGCATTGAGCCCATGAAGGCAAGTAAAATAACGAGAAAACGATTTTGTGCTGGGTTTCCTTTCAAATAGGCGCCGGCATACAAAACAATGAGTGTTCCGATACCGCAAATGAGCAAGGCAAACATGAGCGATAGCCCATCGAGTACCATGGTTAAGGAAATATCGAGGCCGGGGATCCATTGATATTCATGGATCAATACTTCACCACCAGCAACAAGCGGAATATGAGTAGCAAACCAAATGGTAAGTACAGCCGGCACCAGCGCCATAATATAGGCTGTGCGATGTTGGTGCTGCACAAACAGCCAAGGCGTAATTAATGCTGCAAGGTATATCACCAGTACGGCAAGTTGCATGGTTTGTCCTCTCCAGCTTAACGAGAAATCAATGGGTTACCGAGTATTCCAGCAATTGAACCATGTAATCTAGCATAATTTCATAAATTGAGTGAAGTGAACTCGTTGGCTATTAACCGAATTTCCAGTGTTTGCCGATGTAAAAAACTGTTATGTTCGCTTGTTTTTATCTTAAATTGGCCCAACATCCTGTTCAATACTCAACGGCGTAACATCGTGCACTAGGCGGAATTATTTTAATGGAAAAGGCAAACTACAGTAATTGGCAAGCAAGTTTTGTGCGCTTGCGCAGCAATAAAATTTTTGAATTGGTAGTTGTTGCCATCATTATATTTTCTGCCTTAGTCGTTGGCGCAAAAACTTACGAGGAAACCACTCGCTTTTCCCGCATCATGGATTACCTAGATTGGGGCGTTACCGTTTTCTTTGTGATTGAAATTGCAATCCGTATGCTCGCAGAACGCCGTTTTCTTAACTTCTTTAAATCGGGTTGGAATGTGTTCGATTTCGTTATCGTGGTGGCGAGCTTAATTCCAGTTGATGGCGGGCAAAGCGTGCTTCTTGCTCGGTTATTGCGAGTATTCCGAGTGCTGCGCCTTGTTTCTATCGTTCCGGAATTACGCATGTTGATGAATGCGTTCTTAAAGGCATTACCACGCATGGGCTATGTCGCCTTGTTTATGTTTATTATTTTTTATATCTACGGCGCCATTGGTAGTTTTATCTTCCATGATATCAATCCGTTTTACTGGGAGAATATTACGGTGGCCATGCTTACTTTGTTTCGGGTAGCTACGTTCGAGAGTTGGACTTCCATTATGTATGAAACCATGGAAGTTTATCCTTGGTCGTGGTTGTTTTATGTCAGCTTTATTTTCTTAAGCGCCTTCATTTTCTTGAATATGATGATAGGTGTAGTGCTCGAAGTGATGCAAAAAGAAAGCGCGGCTCATTCTTTAGAAACAGGGGAAGGGGAAGCGGCTGATATACATTGGTTGCGCGAGCACGTAGAAGATTTACAAACGCAAATTAGCGTGATTCACGCGCATGTTTTGGCGACTTCGAAAGCCACGAACAAGGTTGATGAAACCATAGATCCGTAGGGTTATCGTCGGTTACGTTACCGAATGTAGGTTTTCGAAATATGCTTGAATACGTCTGTGCCAGCGCGCTCTAGCCACTCGAAGATAACCATTTCAGAACTTACAATCACTGCGCCAGCTTTGGTTAAGCGCGACAAGGCTATCGATTTATCCTGGCCTCTTCGCGAACCAACTGCATCTTCCACTACAAATACTTGGAAGCCCGCGGCTAGTAAATCAAGCGCTGTTTGCAAAACACACACATGAGCTTCTGTTCCGAGAATTACAACCTGAGAGCGCTTTTGCTGCTCTAAAAAGCGCACAAAATCAGCTTCTCGATAGGCGCTGAAATGAATTTTTTCAAATAAGGTAGCGTTTTCAACGTGCGTGGCGAGTTGCTCAACGGTTGTACCAAGCCCTTGCGGGTATTGTTCTGTGAACACGCAGGGAACGTGTAGTTCAGAGGCAACGTTTAATAGTCTATCTGCGGCATGTACGATATCGCGCGCACGATCGATTGCTGGCGCTAGGCGACTTTGAATATCGATAACTAATAGAAGGCTTTCTTGTTGCGAGACGCTCTGAGATTTTACCATTCTACGAATGCTCCAAATCAGGCTTTTGAGCTTACCCGGGGAATTGTTTTATTCGATTGGCCATCAGGGCCATATAAACTGGTGCCCCCTGCATCACGCAATATATTGAGCATTTGCTGATTGTGTTGCAGCCGATGTTGAATGAGATCGCCATTCAACGCATTGATGTGCGCTACATTTTCCGTTGCTAAAATTAATTCTTGCCATAACTCGCTACAACTTGAATCCGTTGCGGCTTTTTCTGAGCCCTCACGATCGAGTGAGTAGCCTAGCCGCTCCTGTGCTTTACGGCGTTTCAACTCCGATTGCTCAAGCTCGGCGAATAAACTTTGTTTCTCTTTTGCTATGGATTCTAATGCTGCGCCATCAATTTTGCCCTCACCCAGCAAGAGTTGCTCTTGCTTGAGCAACGTTTCCATTGCTTGCATGCGCTCTAACTGGTGCTTTAGGTGATTCTCTAAGCTCATTTTGGGCAGGTAATCCAACAATAATTAAATTTAGTTATCTAAAAGCTCGCGAACGCTATCGATTAAGCCATCGGCGATTTGGTCGGCTTTAATATCTAAACGACCATCGCGAATTGCTTCTTTCAATTCGTTAACGCGCGCCATATCGATATCTTGGCTTGTATTCTCAAGCGCTGGGCTAAAATGCGTTACCGCCGCAGGTGTTTCCGCAGTTTGATTTGCACTGCCTGCACTCGACGTTTTGCCCGTTGATTTGCCTTGTTCGCTACTTGGGGTAACTGGTAAAGGCTGCATGCCATTGATTTTCAAAACATTCCCCTTGGTGTGTTTGGGTCTGCAATTATTATCGGCAGAAGATAAGGAAACTTTAGCAAATTAATGCTCAAAAATCAGCCAAAGCGCAGCTTATTTGTAGTATTAGCATAATTTTAACATAGCCCTTTTAACCGAGGATAGTAAAACCAAGGCCACGTACGCGATTTCGTAGTTTTAGGTATCTATCAACGGGATGTTTTCCGTTAATCTTTTATGGTAACGCGGCCGGGGCCAATAACTCTTGCTTCAAGAATATTGCGATTCCCAATACGTACGCGAATTACATCGTTTAAGCCGCCACTATCTACCGCTGTGCCATCACGCTCGATCTGAAACCCAGAGCCTTGCGCCACAATTTTCACATTGTCACCGCGGCCTATTATTTCCGGCGCTTGTACCATTTCTTGGTGAATTGGTTGCCCGGCGCGTAGGTTTCGGCGCACCACTAACCCTACTAAATCTTCTAAATTCGTTATTGGTTGTGTGCGCATACGGCCAATATCACCTTGCGCTGATGTCAGCATATCTGCCTGTAGCAAGGTTCCAGAGCGAATATCCTCAATGGGCACCATATAATTACTGAGCAGCGATATTTGCGCCTGAACATATCGCACTTGGTTGCCATTTTCACCACAACGAACTCCAACTGAAACCCGGCCAGCAGCTTCTTGATTGGCATTTGGGAAAAATGGCTGCGGGTTTATACATTCACCGAAATGTGCGCTAGGCGTAAATACCTCGATTGCAATTTCCGAAGTATTCTCATTGGTTTGTTGGGCTTTTTGATAAAGAAAGTTCTGTACTGCGCGGGTTACTTCTTGTGTATTTGCAAAAGCAGTATTCGCCAGTATCAGAGCACATATCAATGCACCCGCGATGAGCGTTAAAAATACTTTTTTTACAAAGGCTTGCATCGATTTGTTATTTCCCTGCAATGGCTGTTAGATCGCCATTATAAACACACGAATGAAGTGTGAATCGAAGAAATAAGCGAAAAAAACTGCTTTTTTCGACCGATTGGCTCGACAAATACCATCGTAGTCTTAACGCTGCCAAGTTCTCCTTTATCTGGCCTGTACAATAATTAACCAAGTCGGGATGCGTGAGTAGAGAACTGCAATTGATAACAAGGGTAGCAACATGATTGATAAATTAACCGGAACACTGCAGTTCAACCAAGATGCATTGCGGCTTCGCGATCAGCGTCAACAAGTGCTTGCCAATAATATAGCGAATGCCGACACACCAAATTTTAAAGCCCGGGATTTTGATTTTGCCAGTGAGCTTCGAAAGGCCTCGGCACAAAACGGGCAGGGGCAAGCAACGCTAGCGCGCACTTCAGCGGGGCATATTGGTGGCAGTGGAATGAGCGCATCAGGCGTTGATAATCTGCAATACCGTATTCCGGCGCAATCACGATTAGATGGCAATACCGTGGATATGGATATGGAACGCAGCAAATTTCTTGATAACTCGGTGCGCTACCAAGCCGAGTTAACGTTTATGAACAGCCGAATCAAGAGCCTGCGGTCGGCAATGCAGCCAGAATAAGAAAAGAGGTTCTGAATTATGAGCATGTTTAGCATTTTTGATATCACCGGCTCGGCACTCACTGCACAATCGCAGCGGATGAACGTAGCCGCCAGTAACATGGCAAACGCTGATAGCGTAAGTGGCCCTGATGGGGTGCCATACCGCGCCAAACAAGTTGTATTTGAAAGCAAATTGCAAAATGGCCAAGGCCCTACTGGCGTGCAAGTTCGGGAAGTTATTGAAGAGCAAACTCCGGGGCGGCTTGAATATCGCCCAGGTCATCCGTTAGCGAACGCCGATGGCTATGTGCAGATGCCGAATGTGGATCCGGTTGCGGAGATGGTCAATATGATTTCTGCATCACGCTCGTATCAGGCGAACGTAGAAGTGATGAATACCAGCAAACAATTAATGATGCGCACGCTAAGCATCGGAGAGGGTTAAGCCCATGAATACGATTGATCAATCGGTGTTAAACACGGTGAACGGCCAAGGCCCAGGTTCACAAGCGAATAGCGCCGAAATGCGTGAGAATTTCATGACCTTGCTCGTGGCTCAGTTGAAGAATCAAGATCCATTGAATCCGATGGAAAACGCCGAAATGACGTCGCAGTTGGCACAAATCAATACCGTAAGTGGTATCGAGCAGTTGAACGAGACTATGACCGGTATTAACGGCCAAATTGAGCAAGGTAAGTTTATGCAGGCTACAGCTTTGATTGGTAAAGCTGTATTGGTGCCAGGCGAACGGGTGTTGGTAGGTGAAGGAGCGCCAACGCCTTTTGCTTTGGAGTTTGATCGCCCGGCCGATAGCGTGAAAGTGAACATTCTTGATGGCGCTGGCCAGGTTGTAAGAACCCTCGATATGGGGGATGTGGGCGCAGGTATGCACACCGTGGAATGGGA
Source organism: Aliidiomarina shirensis (assembly GCF_003987345.1). Classification (GTDB taxonomy): domain Bacteria; phylum Pseudomonadota; class Gammaproteobacteria; order Enterobacterales; family Alteromonadaceae; genus Aliidiomarina; species Aliidiomarina shirensis. The sequence goes on from NZ_PIPP01000006.1 coordinate 139,742, forward strand.
TGGCAAATTGGGAAATGGCTCAGTTGCTCCTGATGGCGCATATCGTTTTGAGGTTGAAGCAACTGATGCTGAAGGCCGCAATGTTCCACATGAAACATTTAACTACGCACAAGTATTTGCAGTAAGTACAGGCCACCCAGACGGACCTCGTTTGGACCTCGGTGGCATATTTGAACCTGTTCGACTTGAAGATATTCGCCAAGTTGTCTGATTGTTCAGCACCTTTGGTTTAATCCAGGAGATTAACTATGAGTTTTTCACAAGCATTAAGTGGCCTACGTGCAGCGGCTGACAACTTAGGTGTTGTTGGTAATAACATTGCTAACGCGCAAACGGTTGGTTTTAAGAGTTCAGGCATTCAGTTTTCTGATGTTTACGCTGATTCTCAAGGTGGTTTGGGTACGCGCGTTGCCGCTATCGTTCAGAACTTTAACGAAGGTAACCTTGAAACAACTAACCGTTCGTTAGATTTAGCAGTAACGGGCAACGGCTTCTTCCGTTTTTCGCAAAATAACGAAGTGATGTATTCGCGTAACGGCCAGTTAACCATGACGAACGAAGGCTATTTAATTAACGCTTCGGGCGCTCGTTTAACAGGTTATTCCGCAGACGCAGCTGTGGGTAGCCAACCTGAGCAACTTCGTATTCCTTCAGGTGGTTTGCAAGCAAATCCAACCAACGAGATTCTAGCAAGCTTCAATATGGATGCACGGTCACCCATTATTGATAGAGCTACGGTTCCGTTTAATTTAAACGATCCTGATACCTATCACTATGCGAACACGGTAACCGTTTATGATTCGCTGGGTAATAGCTCAAGTGCGCAAATGTATTTCACTAAAGTTGCCGACAACGAATGGCAAGTTCGTTTGGCGCGTGATGGAGAGTTAGCACCGGAAACGGGCACCGTTGAGTTTGATTCAAACGGTATCCTAGCAGCAACCAATGGCTTGGATGACTTTACGTTTAATCCAGGTGGTGGTGCCGACCAGATGAATGTAGCCATGAATGTTGCGGGTACAACACAGTTCGCCAATGAGTTCGAGCTTAATAACTTACAACAAAATGGTTATACATCAGGCACGTTAGTGCGTGTTGCGATTGAAGAAGATGGCAGCATTGTAGGCACCTATACCAATGAGCAAAGCCAAGTGCTTGGTACCGTAGCACTAGCTTCATTCCGAAATATGGAAGGCTTACGTGCTGTTGGTGATAACTCTTGGTTAGAAACAGCAGATTCAGGCCCGGCGATTATTGGTTTAGCGGGTGAAGGTCAGTTCGGTAACATCGCTTCCGGTGTTGTTGAGCAATCGAACGTTGATTTAACCCAGGAGCTTGTGGCGTTAATCATGGCGCAACGCAATTATCAAGCAAACGCACAAAGCATTAAAACCCAAGATGAAGTACTGCAGGCTACAGTAAACCTGCGTTAATTTTACTTTGGTATGTGTGCACGTTGCCTGCCGTTATTTATTTGCCAAGTGGTGGTAAATAAATGCGGCGGATAGCAAAAGTAGTTTAGGAGTTCGGATTATGGATCCAATGATTTACACCGCAATGGGCGGAGCCAAGCAAACGCTTGATGATCAGGGCGTGATTAATCACAACCTTGCAAACGTATCAACAAGCGGGTTTCGTGCGCAATTAAGTGCTGTTCGAGCGGTTCCGATTGATGGTCCGGGCTCCTTAGCTACGCGTACGGCCGCCGTGGCGTCGACGCCGATGTTTGATGCAACCAGCGGCCCTATCAACGCGACTGGCCGGCCTATGGATATTGCCATGGGTGATAATCACTGGCTTGCGGTGCAAGGTGGTGATGGTAACGAGGCGTATACTCGGCGTGGCGATTTGAACGTTGATGCCAATGGCGTGTTAATGAGTGCTGGCCGTCCGGTACTGGGCGATGGTGGCCCAATTGTTATTCCATTAGGCGCTGAAATCACCATCGGTGACGATGGCACCATAACCATGAAAGGCGAGGGTGCTCGTTCAACGGAACTGGCGGAAATCGACCGAATCAAGGTAGTAAACGCTGGCGCTGAACAGCTCGAACGTGGGCTGGATGGCTTATTTCGTGCTACTGATGGCGGTGTTCTTGGCCGTGATGAGAATGCCAAGATAGCTACAGGCGCGCTTGAGGGCAGTAACGTAAGTGCGGTAGAAGCCATGGTAGCCATGATCAGTAACCAACGTAAATTCGATATGCAAATGAAGGTTATTACCAGTGCCGATGAAAACTCTCAGCGCGCTAATAGCCTGCTTTCCGTGCAAGGCTAATTCGTAGAAACGAATGGAGATAAAACATGATTAAATCACTTTGGACCGGAAAAACAGGCCTGGAAGCGCAGCAGTTTCAGATGGACGTTATCACCAATAACTTGGCGAACGTGAACACCACTGGTTTCAAACAATCGCGAGCAGTTTTTGAAGATTTACTTTATCAAAACATGCGTCAACCCGGTGCAATGAACAATGCGCAAGATCGCTTACCTTCGGGCTTACAAGTGGGTACCGGTGTACGTGCGGTAGCAACGGAACGTTTGCACACGCAAGGTGGTTTAGTAGCTACTGAAAACTCACGAAATCTAGCGATTAATGGTAAAGGCTTTTTTCAGGTATTGATGCCCGATGGCGAAGTGGCTTTTACACGTGATGGTAGTTTCCAACTAAACGAAAACGGGCAAATGGTTACTGCAAGTGGCTACCCGTTGGAGCCAGGTATCTTTGTCCCAGCCAACGCGTTAAGTGTCACTATTGGTGAAGATGGCATTGTATCGGTAACACAGCCGGGTAACCCCCAACCCACCGAAGTTGGCCAAGTAACCCTAGCGACCTTTATGAATGATACCGGCCTTGAATCTGTGGGCGGTAATTTGTATCGGGAAACTGCTTCATCGGGCCCACGCAATGAATATAGCCCTGGTGACAACGGAACTGGACGATTATTCCAAGGTTATGTTGAAACTTCGAACGTGAATGTGGTTGAAGAGATGGTGAATATGATTCAAACCCAACGCGCATACGAAATTAACAGCCGGGCATTGCGGACGAGCGACGAAATGCTTTCGCGCTTAACGCAATTATAAGCGTAGCGTTTTCGCACATGCTTAAGTTTCAGGAGTTTTTGATGTTTAAATTAACCCAACAATCAGCTGCTAAAGCCATTTGTGTAGCCGTTGCCGCATTTGGGTTAGTTGCGTGTTCAGCCCCACCGAAACCAATTGTGGTAACCCAGCCAGAGCCAATTATTATGCCTGAGCGTGGTGCCGTACAAGCGAATGGCTCGATTTTTCAAGCACAGCGAGGTTACGCACCACTGTTTGAAGATCGCCGACCACGCATGGTTGGGGATATTTTAACTATTCTTGTTGAAGAACAAGTAAGTGCATCAAAAAGCAACCAAACCGCCGCTTCACGTGCAAGCAATGTAGGTATTGATATAGAGCAGCTGCCTGATTTCTTAGATTCACTTGCTGATCTAGGCCTCGATGTCAGCTCGGCGAGCGATTTTACTGGGCAAGGTTCGGCCAGCGCGAATAATACCTTTCAAGGCACCATTACCGTACAGGTTTTGGAAGTGATGATGAATGGGAATTTACGCGTTCGCGGTGAAAAGCAAATCGCCATCAACAGTGGCGCGGAATATATTCGTTTCTCTGGAATCGTGAACCCTCGTTCTGTAACTGGCCAAAGCACTGTGCTTTCAAGCCAGGTTGCCGAAGCGCGTATTGAATACATCGGTGATGGTTATATTCATACAGCGCAACGTATGGGCTGGTTACAACGATTCTTTAACTGGGCGAGCCCACTGTAATGGTGATCAACATGAAAAAATTCTTAAGCATCATTATTCTCGGTGCCGCATTAATCGCCAGTTCACCGGCGCAAGCTGAGCGTTTAAAAGATTTAGCTGAGTTTGCTGGTGTTCGCGATAACGTGCTCGTGGGTTACGGCTTGGTTGTGGGGCTTGATGGCACGGGCGATCAAACTACGCAAGCACCATTTACGGGCCAAAGCTTAACCAACATGCTTTCACAACTCGGGGTTACGATTCCTGCAGGCACGAATATGCAACTACGAAACGTAGCTGCCGTAATGGTAACTGCAGATTTACCGCCGTTCTCAATGCAAGGCCAGCGGCTAGATATAACGGTATCCTCGGTGGGTAACGCGCGTAGCTTACGTGGCGGCACTTTACTTATGACCCCATTGCGCGGTGCGGATGGCGAAATTTACGCTATTGCCCAAGGTAACCTTTTAATCGGTGGTGTTAGTGCTGAGAGTGGCGGCAGCCGCGAAACTATCAACCATCAAGCGGCAGGACGTATTTCTCGCGGTGCGATTGTCGAGCGCGAAGTAGCATTGGCTCTGGGCAGCAACCAGGGTGAGCTTGAACTGCATTTGAAGCAAGCTGATTTCAGCACCGCGGAACGCGTGGTTTCACGAATCAACGATGAATTCGGTAATTTCGTGGCTGAGGCGGTAAATGGTCGAGTGATTCGCTTATTTGGCCCGCAAGATGCGAATGAACGCGTTCGGTTCATGGCACGCGTAGAAAATATTGATGTCGACCCAGCGATCGGCCGTGCTCGGGTAGTGCTTAATTCACGCACAGGTTCAGTAGTAATGAACGGAAATGTGCGTTTGAGCCAAGCTGCGGTTGCTCATGGAAACCTTTCGGTATCGATTGATACCCGTCAGCAGGTAAGCCAACCAGCACCTTTTTCACAGGGCGAAACGGTAGTAACCACGGATACTGATATTCAAATTACCCAAGAAGCAGGCACCTTAAATATGGTTGAAGGTGTGGATCTAATGGAAGTGGTGAACGCCTTGAATTCACTTGGCGCAAGCCCAGCTGATTTGATGGCTATTCTAGAGGCATTGAAAGCCTCAGGTTCGTTACGTGCTGAACTGGAGATAATCTAATGAATGATACGTTTGGTACCCAAGCCACGCAGGCACGAATGGCACTTGATGTACAAAGTTTGAATCAGATAAAAGCCAATAACCGCGTAGACGGAGAAGCCGGTTTACGCCAAGCTGCTGAAGAATTTGAAGCCGTTTTTTTAAATATGGTGATGCAGAGTATGCGCGAGGCTACAGGGAAATCAGAGTTGTTTGATTCGCCACAAACGCAACAGATGCAAAGCATGTATGATCAACAGCTCACGCGCCATCTTGCTACACGCGGAATTGGCCTAGCGGATCAATTAGTGCAGCAACTCCAGCAAGGCCCTGCTCAAAATCCGGCACAAAAGCCCTAAATAACCTTAAGAATTCGCCTCCGCTGCCGATAATCTTCAGCACAGTTAAAAGGTAGGTCTGATGAGTATTTTAAACACCGGCATTACCGGTTTGAACGCAGCGCAAACAGCGCTATATGCCACCAGTAACAATATCTCGAATGTGTATACACCTGGGTATAATCGGGAAGTTGTTTTGCTTGGTGAAGCGAAAAACAGTGGCGGCGTGCAAGTAAATGGCGTGAATCGCCAGTTCAATAGTTTTATTGCTGAGCGCTTAAACAATGCGAATGGCAATCTTTCTTCGTTGCAATCGTATAAAACCCAAGCCAGCCAAATTGATAATCTCTTGGCTGATCCTGAGGCCGGCTTAGCGCCGCTGATGCAAAAATTCTTTGGTTCTCTTGGTGATTTAGCCGGCGCCCCTGCAGAACCAGCTGCCCGCGAAGGCGTGCTTGGTAATGCCAATAGTATGGCAGCCCAGTTTCGTTCATTTGATAACTACCTGCATGATTTACAACGCACGGTAAACGGTGCTGTACAACTAGAGGTTTCGCAAATTAACGATGTCGCTGGGCAAATCGCGATGTTGAACAAAGAAATCGCCTCTTCGGCTGCGGCTACTGGGCAAACCCCGAATGCGCTTCTTAACCAGCGTGACCAATATGTTGCTGAATTAAGTAAGAAAATTGATATTCGCGTGAACGTTCAAGATGGCGGTGCATATAACGTATCTATCGGTAACGGCCAACCACTCGTTACTGGGGATACTTCGTTTTCGCTTGAAGCTATGGCCTCTTCGTCAGATCCGGAGCGGACAGTTGTTGGCTACCGGGATTCTTCTGGCAACCTTCTGGAATTTAGAGAAGACCAATTCAAAGGTGGAGCATTAGGCGGTTTGATGAGCTTTCGCCGCGAGAGCCTAGATAGAATACAAGGCCAACTCGGCCAACTCGCCGTAACCATGGCGCAATCGTTTAACGAGCAACATCAAGCAGGTGTTGATCTGAATGGAGATGCCGGCGGTGAATTTTTCAGTATTGGTGCTCCTTCGAGCTATACAAACACGAAAAATAACGGTGATGCGGTTCTCGATGTTTCAATTGCCGATCTGAGTGAACTATCGGCAAGCTCTTGGGATTTAACGTTTAATGGTACAGATTGGCAAGCTACGCAACGTGATACTGGCAACCGCATGAATGTAGCGCCTGATGGCGATGGTAATTTAAATTTTGCTGGATTACAGATTAATGTGAATGGCACACCGGAAGTTGGCGATAGATTTCGTGTAAACCCGGTGCAGCGCGCAGCACGTGATTTCAACGTGCAAATTAATGATATCTCGAACATTGCTGCCGCTACCTCGGCTGATTCTGGCGACAACCGCAACGCACTTGCTCTGCAAGATTTACAAAGTAGTCGCGTGGTTGGTGGCAACGCCAACTTCAGCCAAGCCTATGGCGCAATAGTGAGTGATTCCGGTAACCGGAATGCGGTGGTAAATGCCAATCTTGCCGCTCAGCAGGGCTTAACTGAACAGTTGCAGGCATTACAGCAATCTGAGTCGGGTGTGAACCTAGATGAAGAAGCGGCGAACTTAGTGCGTTATCAACAATATTACCAAGCGAATGCGAAAGTGATCGAGGCTGGAATGACAGTTTTAGAGACAATATTGTCGATCGCCCGTTAATTTTTGCTGATAACAGCCGATATATTGTAGTAAGTGAACAGCGTTAGCTTTGGCGAAGATTTTCGGCAAAGATTCTAGGGAAAAGTAATATGCGTATTAGTACGGTTACCATTTTTGATCAGAACGTTTCATCGATGAATCGTCAGCAAGCGGAATTTATGAAAGTAGGCCAGCAAATGTCTACCGGTCGCCGTGTTGTCAACCCATCAGATGATCCGCAAGCAGCTGCGCGCGCCGTGGGTGTAGGCCAATCGATCGCGGTAACCCAACAATATACTGATGCGCGAGTAAGTGCGCGAAATAGCCTTTCGCAGCAGGAAAGTGTGTTGAATAGCGTTGGCGATATGTTAACCCGTGCAAAAACACTCATGGTGCAAGCATCAAACGGTACGCTGAGTGAAACTGACCGTATCTCGGTATCTAGTGAAATGGAAGGTGTATACGAAGCGCTCGTTGGCTTAGCGAACACTACCGATGGCACCGGCCGTTATGTATTTGGTGGTTACCGCGATGGCGAAGCGCCATTTACGCGTGCTGCCGATGGCACGGTGCAGTTTGAAGGTAGCACTGAAATGCGTCAAGAGCGGGTTGATGGCGATCGGTTGATGGAAGTTGGGCACACCGGCAACGATATCTTCTTAACTGCGCTGAGCAACGCGCGTCCAGCCGTTGATGGTACCCCAGCAAATACGAATTTATTCGCTAGCTTTGAAAACGCAATAGCCGCTTTACGCGCAGACGAAGGCACGTTATCGGATGCGGATCGAAAAGATGTCTTTAGTAATGTAATGCGCGAATTCGATAATGCGCAGGATAATACGCTAACGAAGCGGGCTTCATTGGGTGCTCGGTTAAATGAGTTAGATACCCTCGATTTGGTGGCTGGCAATCGCACATTAGGCTATGAACAGCAATTATCGGATTTAGTCGACTTAGATTATGTACAAGCTGCTTCTGATTATAGTTTACGAATGGTTGGATTACAGGCCGCGCAAAAAGCGTTTGTGGACATCAAAGGTTTAAGCCTGTTTAACTATCTCCGCTAGATTCTGGCTTTTATTGAATAGGCGCAAGTGCTTCGAGCATTTGCGCAATAAACTCCAACGCGTGAGTAAATAGGGCTTGCACGAAAGTGCCGAGCTGCGTTGTGAGTATCATAATTAAGAACAAACCCATAGTAAGCGATAGTGGGAAACCAATCGAAAATACAGTGAGCTGAGGTGCAGAGCGATTAAGAATACCGAGTGTAAGGTTGATAATCAGTAACGCCCCAAATACCGGTAGCGCCAGCAATATCCCCGATGAGAAAATAACCCCACCAAAACGCGCAAAGGCTTCAAACGCATTCAAGTTTAAACCTGCGGTACCTATGGGCAACTGCTCAAAGGAAAATGCGATAACTTCTAGCATTATTAAATGCCCATTCAACGCCAAGTACAGCAGAATCGTAAACGCATGTAGTAGCCGCGATAAGATCATGGTGTTTGCACCGCTATCGGGCGAAAAGAAGGTGGCGAACGCTAACCCCATCTGCAAACCAATAAACTCACCTGCCGCCATGACTACTGCAAACGCTATTTGCATTACTAAGCCCATGGCAACGCCAATTAAAACCTGCTCTACAATAATACCAAACCCGGCCCATGAGTATATGGGTACATCGGGCATGGCTGGAATAACTGGCGCCATAACAATGGCTAATGCTGCGCCAAAAGCTATTCGTAGTTGAACAGGAATGCGTGAATGACCAAATACGGGAGCAGACACCATAAAGCTGGTGATGCGAAACAGAGGCCAGATAAAGGCTACTATCCAACCCTGTAGCTGCAGAAAGGTTACTTCAATCATGGTGCAACCGGAACACTACGCTATTGCACCATGGTAGGAATACTGGTGAATAGCTCAGTGGTGTAATCAATAATTAATTGAAGTAAAAAAGGCCCAATGACTACGAGCATGATCACTACCCCAAGAATTTTCGGGATGAAGGAAAGGGTCATTTCGTTGATTTGCGTAGCGGCTTGGAACAAGCTTACGATTAAGCCGATAAGCAATGCAGTAAGCAACAAGGGGCCTGCGAGATAAAGCGCTACGCGCATGCCTTGATAAGCGATGGTCATAACTTGTTCTGGATTCATCGGTTACCCCCTAGCTAAAAGTAGAAGCTTGCAGCAAGTGAACCAATAATCAGTTGCCAACCATCAACCAATACAAACAGCATGAGCTTGAACGGCAGAGAGATAGTAGCGGGTGGCACCATCATCATACCGAGCGCCATCAATACACTAGCCACAACCAAATCGATAATCAGAAATGGAATAAATATCGTGAAGCCGATTTGGAATGCCGTTTTTAATTCACTAGTAACAAACGATGGAATCAATACATGCATTGGCAACTCTTCCGGTCCTTGAATTGGTCCGATATCGGCAAGACGCACGAAGAGTTCTAGATCGCCTTGGCGTGTTTGCGCGAGCATGAATTCACGCAGCGGTTCTGCAGCGAGGGGCAGGAATTCTTGAAAGCCAATGGCATCTTCACTGAGCGGAACCCACGCCGTTTCATATATCTGTGCAAGTACCGGCGACATAATGAAAAATGTAAGAAATAGAGCGATGCCCAGTAACACTTGGTTAGGTGGCGCTGATTGCGTACCCATGGCGGTACGTAGGAGGCCAAGTACGATAATAATTCGGGCGAAGCTCGTCATCATTAGCAGGCCGGCGGGTAAAAACGCCATGCTACTGAGGAGTAATAGTGTTTGTAACGGCACGGACCAGCGTTGAGTGCCATCTTCACCGGTGGTGCTGGTTATTGTTGGCAGTTCTTGTGCGAGTACTTCAGTAGGCAAAAAAAGCGCAATTGCGCTCAAAATTAAAATACCAACACCGAACCATGCTTTGTGGGAATACGTCATTTCTTGCTACCTTTGTGATCGCTACTCGCCTTTTGCTTTGCTTTTAAGAGATTCGCAAACGGGCTAAGAATCGGGTTCACATGGCCATTTTCTGTTGCCGAGGGTTCTTTCTCGATCGCAGTGATTTCGGGGATAGCTACTTCACTAAGCCGATTCACACTTCCTGGGGCTACGCCTAGTACCAAGCGTTTCCCTTCTACATCTACTACCACAATACGTTCTTTTCCACCTAGGCTTGCACTGGTGATAACCTGAATTTTATTGGTTGTGCTTGGCAACCAGCTACTGCCCATGCGGCGAAAAATCCAAGCACATACCAAAATAATAACAATAACTAAAATTAACGAAGCGGACACTTTACCAAGCAGAGTAAGGCTTGACACCACATCGGTGCCCGCCGGAGTACTCGCCGCATTCGTAGTGTTTGTGATCATCGATTCAGTTTCTGTACACGTTCTGCTGGCGTTACTATTTCAGTGATTCGAATACCGTACTTATCATCAAGAACCACCACTTCGCCCTGGGCAATGAGGTAACCATTGATGAGAATATCCATAGGTTCACCCGCTAAGCCATCGAGTTCAACAACTGAGCCTTGCGCCAGTTCTAATAGCTGCTTAATGGTGATTCGCGTGCGGCCAAGTTCAACACTGAGCTTTACCGGAATATCCATGATGATATCTAAATCGCTGGCGCTAGCCCCACGATTGGTACTTTCGAGCGGTTTAAATACCCGATCTCCGGCCGATTGCGGATTCCCAGCAGCTTGCTCTTCTTCGAGTACATCTGCCCACGGATCTTGATTTCCGCTTTCTGAGCTACCTTGTGTGGCCTTTTTAGGTTGCTCTTCAGCATCCTTATTCGGCTTTTTATCATCAGTCATCGTCATAATCCTCAGAGGTTTCCGGCCCATACACAGAAACATGTTCTGCTTTGCTTGGGCTTGTCACCGCATGGTTCTCTAAAATTTTAATAACTCGCAGTGCACGGTGTTTGTTTAATGAACCGTACTCGCATTCCAGCACAGGTAAACCGCTAACCGTAGCCGTTACTGTTTTCGGCAGCGAAACCGGCAATACATCACCTACTTTAAGTGCCATTACTTGCGGTAAACGCACTGGGATATCCAAGAAGTTTGTGGTGAGCTCAACATCAGAAGATTGTAGCTCTTGGGTGATACGCTCACGCCATGCTTTATCGGTTGCACTTGATGCATCGGCGCGCAAATTGGTAAGGCGATCGCGCAGTGGTTCGATCATCGAGTAGGGCATACAAATCTGAAAGCTTGAATCCAAGTTACCTACTTCCAGATGAAAGGTTGTGGTGACTACGATCTCACTCGGAGAGCTTGTGATACTGGCAAATTTTGGCTGCATCTCGGAACGGATATAGCTAATTTTAAGTTGGAAAACAGCACGCCAAGCCTCTTGATAAGCATCCATCGCCAGATTTAGAACACGATTAATAATACGTTGTTCGGTGCCTGTAAATTCGCGCGCTTCATTTTTCGTGATAAATCGACCATCACCACCAAATAAGTTTTCAACAATCATAGAAACCATGTTCTGCGGGAATACAACTAGCGCGGTTCCGCGCAGCGGCTTCATGGCAATGATGTTTAAATTTATTGGGGTAGGTAGCTTATCGGAAAAATCTTGAAAGCGCTGATAACGAACGGATTCAACTGAAATATCGGCGTTACGGCGCAACAAATTAAACAAGTTCATGCGGAACTGCCGAGCAAATCGCTCGTTTATGATTTCAAGGGTGTGCAAGCGCTCGCGCACAACCCGATGCTGAGTGCCCGGATCAAATGGTCGCTCACCGGTATTCCGTTCTTTTACGCCACCGAAACGCTCCTGCCGAGATGATGTTTTTACATCATCTGCAGGTTTCGATGGTTTAGATACCGAACCCAATAATTCATCGATATCATGCTGTGAAAGGGGCTTATCACCAGCCATAAACGCTCATCTATAGTTTTCTAACTGCAAATGCTGCCAATATCGGATTATTTGCCAAATACTGGGGAGCTCGTATTCTGTTAACGGGTGTTACTGAACAATAAACTCAGTAAATAACACCTCAAAAATTTCGATTTCTGCGGTGGAATTGGCATAAGATTCTGATAAACGAACCTTAATACGCTCCGCAAGTTCTGTTTTTCCTTCGGTGGTACTAATATTTTCGGCATCGAGCCCAGAAAGCATGACTAACAATCGGCTCCGTACTTGCGGCATGTTGTCTAACAAGGTTTGCCGAGTATCGCCATCTTGCACTTCAAGGGTCATCCCCGTGTAGAGAAGGCGAGGACCAAATTGATCACTGCGCAAATTCACAGTAAAAGGTTCAATCTTTACGAATACCGGCTCACGAATACGCTCGGCCGCTGGATTACTGGCTGCTAACGCAGATTGCGCAGTAGTTCTGGTATCAAGCAATAACCAAGTGTTCACCGCGGTAACCGCAATCATTATCGCAACCAAGCCAACTAAGGCGAGGATAATCGTATTGTTACTATCTTTATTTTTCGGTTGTGGCTTAGCCATGTATTTACCCTGTTTTAGCTTATTCTGAATTATGCCTGTACTTAATTTAAGTGAACCGTAAAAAAGCGAAGTTTCACCCTCTTATCTTCTCAGTTTAACCTGAAAAGGTAAGAAAATACCTGATCAATATCAGGCGTACAGGTCAATTTGCCCATTCCCAACCTGAATGTCTAGCTCCCGTTCCGAGCTTTCTTCAGTGCTTTGGGTTGGTGTGCTTAAACTATTATCGGCCACTTCGGAAGAACCTGAACTCTGTTCCTGATTTTGTTGTTCGGCTTGCCCATCGTTTACCGATGATTCGCTAAGCTCTATGCCGTTCTCAGCCAGGATTTCGCGCAATTGCGGAATGGCTGTTTCTACTGCAGCGCGCACATTTGCGTTCGTTGCACTGAACTGCAAACTTGCGGCTTGGTCGTCCATTCTCAGGTTAATCATCAATGGTCCTAACTCTGCCGGGTGCAAGCGCAGCGCTACCTGATTGTCTTGACGAAAATTCATGTTTACTACTTGTTGGCTTAATTGTTGCTGCCAGGCATTTGATGCCAAAGGTGCGGTAAGCGTACTCGTAGGGCTCGCGTTACTACTTGCCACATTCGTACTCGCTGCCTGCATTGCCGCCAAATTGGCTTGTTCACCGTTGGCGGATGTACTTACGTTCGTTAAGCTATTCATACCTTGCAGCGCTGATTCAGCAGTTGGCATGGCTTGTTTGATGGGAACCGGCGTTGCTAACGGTTGCCAAGTGGGCATTGGCTGTTGCGGTGTTGGCGGTAACTTGGCGTCTGCCAAAAAAGTATTACCCTCAGAGAAAGCGCCAGCGGGCAAACTGGCTCGTTCTTGACCACTAAGCTGCATAGCCATTTGCAACGCGGCAGTTTGGCTCGCCGTTAACGTTTGCGAATTCACCGTGGCAAGTTGATTATTTCCAGCTTTGAGCGTTTGCGCCATGGCGCTTGGTTGCATATTTTTGCTGTTTTGCTCTGACATCACCTGTTGCATAGCCGCACTAGGCTGCATTGAGGCGAGTTGCTGTGTTTGCGAACTTGGCAGGGTGGTTGGGCTCACTGTGTTTTGCGCATTAAATAACGAGTTCACATCTTGAACCGCAGCCGTCGGTGCAGAATGGCCTTGGTTAAGTTGCTTCGCCAGTGCTTGCGCTTGCTCTATGCGCGCCAGCATATCTTCTGAGAGGTTATTTTGTTGTGTCGCTAACGGCTGTGTACCTTGCGTGCTCGCCGCCATTAACGGAGCTTCAGCTGGAAGCTCAATCGGTAACGGTTGCACTTGATCGCCTGGCACTAGCTCAACACCCGGCTTTAGCTCCGAGGGTATCAAATCAGAGAGTAATATTTCCTGCGGCGTATGTTTGTCGCCGGTAGCCTTTTTTGCTCCCTGTTGAACATCTACAAGGTTTTGTAATCGCGCAGCAAAATCTCCCGGGGTTGTTGCCGAAGTGGTGGCAGCAGCGGACGCATTTTGCGGGCTGTTCGTTCCTGGTTGTGAAGGGTTCAGCAACATCATATTTAACATCGGTTACTCCTTATCAGCATCAGAGATGAGCTTTAAATGCCCACCGCGAATATGCTGATTATTGGCAAACTCATCCGTTTGCAATTGTTCTTTCCGATCCGCCGTTTTGCGGGCTGCAGCAAGGCGTCGATCATTTAGTGTTGTAAACGACGTTAGTTTTCGTTGCTGCTGTTGCCAATTTTGCTTACTTTTGTCCACCAAATTATTTTGTTGGTGTAAGGCTTGGCTCGCTTTCTTAATTGATTCATCTAACGACATTAGAAATTGACGATAGTTATACAGTGTTACCGGGTCCACGCCGTCGAGCATCAGTTGTTGAAGTTGCACTGCATACTCTTCGCGATAATTCACTAGCATTTCCTGATGCGCTAGGATTTGCTGTTCGTTGGTACGTTCCGTGGCGAGTAGTTGCCCGGCTTTATCGCGTGCTTCTTTGGCTAAATCAGTTAGCGTATCAAGTGCTGTGGAACCGCTCATTGCGAACCTCCAAACAGATTAGTTAATGCGCTCGTAGAGGCAGAAGAATCGGCCCCTTGATTATGTGGTTGCTGTAAAAATGATTCTAATTTTGGATACATCTGTACAGCTTGATCGAGAACCGGATCGTGCCCTGGGCTATAGGCGCCAACGCTAATTAAATCGCGGTTTCGCTGATACACTGAAAATAGCTTTTTAAAATGCTGTGCTTGTTTCATTTGTGTGTCAGGTACAACTGCAGGCATAACACGACTAATCGAGGCTTCAACATCAATTGCCGGATAATGGCCCGATTCCGAAAGTGCACGGGAAAGTACGATATGGCCATCAAGAATAGCGCGCGCTGAATCTGCAATTGGATCTTGCTGATCATCACCTTCTGTGAGCACGGTGTAAAATGCGGTAATTGAGCCGCCCCCTTTACATCCGTTACCTGCACGTTCTACCAGTGCGGGTAATTTGGCAAAAACCGACGGCGGATAGCCCTTTGTTGCTGGTGGTTCGCCAATCGCCAGAGCAATTTCGCGCTGCGCCATGGCAAACCGCGTAAGGGAGTCCATAATGAGTAATACATTCAAACCCTGATCTCGATAATCTTCTGCGAGCCGCGTGGCATAAGAAGCACCTTGTAAGCGTTGGAGCGGCGAAGTATCGGCCGGTGCGGCGACAACAATGGCGCGTTTTAACCCTTCTTCACCTAGAATATTTTCAATAAAATCCTGTACCTCACGGCCACGCTCGCCAATTAATCCAACCACGATAATATCAGCTGCGGTATAACGCGCCATCATTCCAAGCAACACTGATTTACCTACACCGGAACCTGCAAACAAACCCATTCGTTGGCCGCGGCCAACCGTAAGCAGTGAGTTAATAGCTCGAATTCCTACATCAATTGGCTGGTCAATCGGAGCTCTATTCATTGGGTTTATATTGGGCGTGGCTAATGGTGCGAATTTTGCTTCTCGCAATGGACCCTTACCGTCGAGCGGCTTACCGTTACCATCAACAACTCGGCCCAGCAAACTGGTACCAATTGGGAAACGTCGGCCCTCAAAAGGTCCGTGTTCTTGCAGAGGAAAGACACGAGCTCCAGGCGTTAAGCCACGGATTTCCACTAAAGGCATCAAGAATGAACGTTCGCCTGAAAATCCAACCACTTCGGCTTCAATAAATTCGTGGCCACCTTCAACAACAATTTCAATTCTACAAGCACTGCCTAGAGGTAGTTCTAAGCCCACGACTTCGAGAACCATCCCCGTGGCGCGAATAACTCGGCCGCTAGTGCGAAAGCTAGGCAAGCTGGCAACACGATTTTGAACTTTGTTCAAAACGTGGCCCCAGTCATTACCAAAAGTGCTTTCGTAGGTGTTTTTCACGCGTCTTTACCCTCATCGCGTTGTCGAATCTGAGCTCTTACTTGTTCCCAGCGCGCTTCCCAAGTGGCATCACGTTCACCGTTCTGGCTTACTAAACGGCACCCACCGCGCGTTAAGCGCTCGTCCGATACCAGCTTCCAACCAGCAGCTTGTAGCTCATCATGAAGATGCTCTTCAATAAGCGTAAAATCCTCAGGATTCACAAATAACCGTGGTTTATTAGTAAATGTAGGCTCGGAATGCATAAGTTCGCGCACAATTTTTAAAACGGTTTCAGGATTCTCGTTTAAACTATCGCGTGCTAGTTGAGTACCAACAGCCAGTGCGAGCTCTACTAATTCATCTGCAATATTTTTATCAATATCGTTCAACGCAGCGCTAAAGGCTTGTGCGAGTTCGCGAACCGGTACAACAGCTTCGTCGATCGTTGCCTGCTTTTCTGCTTCTACTTCGCTTTTCGCGGTTTTAAGACCCTGTTCATAGCCCGCTTGGTAACCGCTATCACTGCCTTCTTTATGCCCTTGCTCCCAAGCTTCTTGGCGCGCCTTCTCCCGCAAAGCGTTCAATTCAGCATCACGGATAAAGCCTTGTTTCTGCTCTTCATTAATCGGAAGCGTGTTTTTTCGAGCATTACGCAGCTCATCTAAGTCCCAACGATGCCATTTTTCACCCGAAACTACTTTCGTTTCTGCAAAATCAGAAGCTTCAGTTTTCAGATTTTCAGGTGAAAAGGGCTTAAACATAGGTATCGTCTCCGCTACTCAGCATAATTTCGCCCGCATCGGCTAAGCGGCGTGTAATGGCCAAAATAGCTTTTTGCTCGGTTTCCACTTGCGATAGGCGAATCGGGCCGCGGGTTTCCATTTCTTCGCGAACTAACTGGGCAGCACGTTGCGACATATTGCGTAAGAATTTATCAACCAATTCATTTTCAGCACCCTTAAGCGCAATAACCAATACATTGGTATCGATTTGCTTGAGGAGCACTTGAATGCTGCGATCGTCCAAATCGATAAGGTTTTCGAATAGGAACATTTCGTCGATAATTTTTGTTGCCAATTCGTCGTTGTAGGCACGGATATTCTCCAGTGCTGTATCTTCTTGGCCTGCACTCATTAAGTTGAGTATTTCTGCAGCTGTTCTTACGCCGCCCATTTTGCTGCGTTTCAGATTCTGACCATCCAGCATACCGCCGAGCACTTCGGTAAGTTCTTGTAATGCTGCCGGTTGAACACCGGTAAAAGTGGCAACTCGTAAAACCACATCGTTGCGCAAGCGTTCATCAAACAATTCAAGAACACCGGCTGCCTGTTGGCGATCCAGGTGTATAAGAATAGTTGCAATAATCTGCGGGTGTTCATCACGAATCAGTTCCGCTACCTCTGGAACATCCATTAGGTTCAGCGCATCAATACCGTAGTTACCAGCTTTTTGATCGAGCACATCTTCAATTAACGTAGATGCGCGCTCGCTACCCAACGCCTTTGTTAGTACGGAACGAATATAACCGTCGTATTCGTCAACCGGTGGCGCATTGGATAGATCTTCGTGGAACTGCTCCAAAACCCATTTGATTTCATTTCTCGAAACGTTTTGTAAGCGTGCCATTTCTTTGCTGATACGCTGAATTTGCTGCGGTGTGAAATGTTTAAACACATCCACGGCGGTATCTTCGTCGAGCGAGAGCAGTAGAATTGAGCTTTTGCGCAATCCTGTCATGTTTTCGAAGTTACTTACTTCGGTTAAAGTATCAGTCGCGGACATGCTCGTCCTCCGTTAGCCAATTTTGCACGATGCGTGCAACTTGACGCGGTTTTTGTCGGGCTATTTCTTGTGTTTTTCGAACGGCGTCGTCGTACGCTGTCATGTTCTTTTTCTTCGGCCAATTGAATGTCATCGCGTCGGCGTCTTCGCCGCTCGTTGGCAAAGCATCATCTTCTTCATCGTCGCCAACAACCGCACGTATCCGGCTACTTGGTTTAGCGCTTGGTGCTTCAGATTCTTCGGCACTATCCACAACATCGCTTGCTTTGCTTTTCACAAAACGGCGATTAATCATGGGGCGCAAAATTAGTAGATAGAAAAGCAATATACCTAAGCCGGCTAAAACATAACGCCCAACTTGAATAATAAGTTGCTGGGTATCTGGCTCTTGCCACCATTCGCGAGGTTCGATTGCGAGCGGGTCCGCGGATGATACAAAACGGCTATTCACGATTTCTAATTGATCACCGCGTGCCGCATTAAATCCCATGGCTTGTTGAACTAAACGTTCAACTTGCGCAAGTTCGTTTTCGGTCAACGGAACGGCAGTTGGGTTGCCCTCTTCGTCGACGGCGCTGCGGTGATTCACCACAACCGCTACGGATAAACGCTCTAGGCGACCCCGTTGATGTTGAATATGGGCAATATTCCGGTCTACTTCGTAGTTAACAATATTATCTTGGCGCACATTGCGATTATTTTGGCTTGGTTGGTTACCCGTTGTTTCTTCACCCTCTTCAGGCGCCTCAATGGGTGCAGTAACTACACCAGGCGGTGTATTCGATAAAGCACCCGGAACACCGCCAACGAAATCGCCTTCGCCTTGTAATGATAGGTTGCTTTGAATACTTCTTACTGCTGCCGTTTCTGGCGTTTGATTCGGGCTATACGTTTCTGACGTTTCTTCGATTCGAGAGAAATCAATTTGTGCGGTTACTCGCGCGTTTAAGTTATCTCTACCTAAAATCGGCGCTAGCAATTCTTCAATACGGCGTTGATAGGTACGTTCTACTTCTTCCGTATAGCTTAGCTCTGTTCCTGATAAATCGTTACTTTGGCCATTGGCAGAAAGTAACGTACCTTGTTGATCGACAACGGTAACGTTTTCAGCCGTGAGCTCTGGCACCGAACTTGATACCATGTGGACAATCGCATTTACTTGCCCTTCACCGAGTGTACGGCCCGCATGCAAGTTTAAAATTACAGAAGCTTTAGCCGGTTCGCGATCGCGAACAAAAACGGAAGGCTTTGCCATAGCAAGATGCACTCTCGCCCGATTAACGGGCCCGAGAGATTCCATTGAGCTTGCCAATTCGCCTTCTAATGCGCGCTGGAAGTTAACTTGCTCTGCAAACTGGCTAATGCCGAACGATTGATTATCCATCAAGCTAAACCCAGTATTACCGCCTTGCGGTAAACCTTGTTCCGCCATACCCAAACGTACGCGGTGAACTTGGTCGCCCGGCACGAGAATGCTGGTACCACCCGCAGATAGTTGATAAGGAATACGTTGAGCTTCAAGCTCGGTTACAATTTGACCGCCATCCGATTCGCTTAAGTTGCTGTATAGCACGCGATATTCTGGGGTTGTCGCCCACATGATGAGTGCAACGACGA
Organism: Aliidiomarina shirensis; assembly: GCF_003987345.1. Lineage (GTDB taxonomy): Bacteria > Pseudomonadota > Gammaproteobacteria > Enterobacterales > Alteromonadaceae > Aliidiomarina > Aliidiomarina shirensis. The sequence goes on from NZ_PIPP01000006.1 coordinate 158,911, forward strand.
CGGCTATAAATGCGGCTCCACCGATCAATATTGGAAGAATCGAATTTCCACGTAGTAAACCAAGCACTTTGTCCAGTTGAGTACTGGTGCTTGGATTTGTTGTGGCTGCACTAGCGGCAGACGTTTGTTGGTTTATCGTAGATTCCATGGGCTCTTTGCGCATTCGAGTTAAGAATTTCAACTACCCAAACAACGGGTCAGGGTATTTTCATGGATAGCATTATCGCTATTTGAAAGGAAAGCAAAGGAGTAAAAAGACCACTTTTTTTGCTTTATTTAAACCGTTCACTTTGAGTTTTCATTGGTAATCTGTGCTCCATCAAAAAAGAATCATTGAACCGTAGATAGGTTTGGCGGTAAGAACTAAACGTTCGAACATCACGGTATGATTGCGAATATTGCAGGTGAGGGTAATAAAATGAGTGTTGCAGGTATTCAATCAGCGTTACAACAAATGCAAGCGGTGCAAACGCAAGCTACTGGCCAGGTCGCTAACCCAAAGGCGATAGCAGCAGGTAATGCCGTAGAGAAGGGTAGTTTTGCAAACGAGCTGCAATCATCAATAAACCGTATAAACGAACTGCAACAGGCTTCGGCTAGCCAAAGAACTGCATTTCAACTTGGTGATCCAAGTGTTTCTTTGAATGATGTGATGGTTGATGCGCAAAAAGCGGGTATTGCCTTTGAAATGGGTGTACAGGTTCGAAATCGTTTAGTTAACGCCTACAAAGAAATTATGAACATGAATGTGTAAGCAGTACTAAAAAATACTATTGCAAGCTAGAAAAAGGAAACCCCAGGTAAAAAGCCTGGGGTTTTTGATTTAAATTCTCTGGCAACCTAGGTTAGATGCAAGTTGTATTGCTATTTATGCTTCGCTATTAACCAGTACGCCACGAATATCCGCCAATTGTTCAGCGGCGCGCAATACCTCTTCAGAGGGTATTTGCCTGATTACTTCACCCGATTTGGTATCGATAATTTGCACAACAACGGGTTTACCCTCAGAAATTTCAAACTGCACACCATAAGGATTTAAAACTTCATTTATTTGTTGTAGAGGTGGCACTAAATCTTCTGCGCTGACTTGTTTGGCTTCAGCATTTTCACCTTTCTCCGCAGGCAAATTTTGCATAACTTTATCGGAACGTTGTTTTTCTGAGGCTGCAAATGCAGCAGGCCAGTTGCCGGATAGTTCGCTAATAGGTGTAGTCATTTTATAGTGCTCCTGTGCTGCACTGGTTTTTGCCGATTAGAGTTATTATCGGTAGATCATAAATAAACTTTAGCAAACTGTTGATTATTTAAGCAAAGCTATCGCTGAGTATTAATCTATGGAGCATTGATCGCAACGTGATTTGCCGGTGAAAAGCTTAGAGATTTGATTGCGATTCCGTGCAAAAAATAGGTAGGCTTTATCTGCAAACCAACCAATAACAGGCCATCGTAATGGCGCGGTAAGCCAACCACGGCCTACTGCGCTCCATGCTGCATGAGTAACATCAAGACCATATATCATTTCACCACTGCGATTGATGCCATGCAAAATTTGGTTAGCATTCTCAATCGATATATTTGGATATCGCGTTGTAAAATCATCGTGCAGAATGTTTTCAAACACTATCTTTTCATCACGATCTAAACGCTTTAAATGCTTCATTTCCCGCACGCATAATGGGCAGCCGCCGTCGTAAAATATCGTCAACGATTTTTCTGTGCTCATGATATGGCCTTTGATTTAAGAATTAGTGGGAAGATATTTACGTAGTGTACGGCATAGGTGGTGTTTTAGATGAGGCTTACTGCAATGCCGGGTAACAAAAAGGCGCCCGAGGGCGCCTTTAAAGCATACGTAAGGGTAGTGGTTAACCCAGAGTATATTAACCTAATAGTGACAATACAGACTGTGGAACCTGATTTGCTTGTGCAAGTACAGAAGTACCAGCTTGTTGCAAAATCTGTGCACGTGTCATGTTTGAAACTTCTACTGCGTAATCCGCATCTTCGATACGTGAGCGCGCTGCAGAAAGGTTAGTAGTAGTGGTGCTGATGTTATCAATCGCTGATTCTAGGCGGTTTTGAATCGCACCCAAACCTGAACGAGATACGTCAACTGCCGCAAGCGCAGCATCAAGATCAGCTAAGCCAGTAGCGCTAGTTACGTCAAACGCTGCTAAGTCACCAGCACCAGCATTAGTAGAGGCTGCTGAAAAGTCTGCGGCGTCGGCAATGCTTACAGTGATAGTTTGGCCATCTTTAGAGCCTACTTGGATATCGAAAGTAGTACCGTTACCGAATAACGCGTTACCGTTGAATGTTGATTCATCAACAACACGGTCAATTTCGGCTAGACGTTGATCTACTTCGTCTTGGATTGATTCAATATCCGCCGCCGAGTTGGTGCCGTTCTGTGCTTGCACAGTTAGCTCACGAACTCGTTGAATGTTGTCGTTGATTTGATTCAACGCGCCTTCAGCGGTTTGCGCTAGTGAAATACCATCGTTGGCATTACGCTGAGCTTGCGTTAGGCCGCGGATTTCTGCAGTCATTTTGTTCGCGATAGCTTGACCTGCGGCATCATCTTTTGCGCTATTAATGCGCAAACCAGATGATAAACGCTCCATCGAAGTCTGTAGAGACGATTGTGACTTCGATAAGTTCTGCTGGCCAATCAGCGAGGTCATGTTGGTGTTAATTACTGACATAGTTATGTCCCTCTAATTTATAAGTATCGATATTGCTATCGATCATCGACAAGTTAATACCGTCATAGAGAATAATCGGCTGATATGCCGCAAACTTTAGCGCTGATTGTGACTTTTATTGCAAAACACTTAGTGTGAAAAAATACATTGGGTAATAAAAAGGCCACCCGAAGGTGGCCTAATAAGAACACTTTTATGCACCTCGGCAGAGGTGCATAAAGTGAGCATTAACCTAATAGTGACAATACAGACTGTGGAACCTGGTTCGCTTGCGCAAGTACCGAAGTACCGGCTTGCTGTAGGATCTGTGCACGCGTCATGTTTGAAACTTCTACTGCGTAGTCCGCATCTTCGATACGTGAACGCGCTGCAGAGAGGTTAGTAGTTGTGGTACTGATGTTATCAATGGCTGATTCTAGGCGGTTTTGAATAGCACCTAACCCTGAACGCGCTTCATCAACATTAGATAATGCAAAATCCAATACTTCGAGAACACCAGCTGTCGCGCTTCCGCCATCAGCAGATAAATCGACTGTAGCTGCTGAATCTACGTCAAAGTTCTCCAATCGGCTGCCAGCGGCAGAACCAAAGCTAGTGGTAACGATTGCTGCAATATCAATGGTTTGCCCATCTTTAGAGCCAACTTGAATAGAAAAATCATCAGCGCTGTCAAAGATGGAGATACCGTTAAAAGTTGACTCGTCAATCACTCGGCCAATTTCAGACAGGCGGGCATCTACTTCAGCCTGAATTGACGCTATATCATCGATTGAATTGGTACCGTTTTGTGCCTGTACGGTTAGCTCACGCACACGCTGAATGTTGTCGTTGATTTGATTCAACGCGCCTTCAGCGGTTTGCGCTAGTGAAATACCATCATTGGCATTACGCTGAGCTTGCGTTAGGCCGCGAATTTCCGCAGTCATCTTGTTCGCAATGGCTTGGCCAGCAGCATCATCTTTTGCGCTGTTGATGCGCAAACCAGACGATAAACGCTCCATCGAAGTTTGCAATGAAGATTGCGATTTCGATAAATTCTGTTGGCCAATCAGCGAGGTCATATTTGTATTAATAACTGACATGTTAATGTCCCTCTTCCAGTAGAAATCGACAGTGAAGTCGGTAGTCGACAAAATTAAAAGTTGTCAAAGAATTTATCGGCTTAAGATGATTAAACTTTAATCATCTAGGCATAAAAAAAGCAGCCCCTCGAAAGGTGGCTGCTTTTATAGAAATTAGTAATATGTAGATTACTAATTCAACACTAACGAAATAGGAATTAACCTAGTAGTGACAATACAGACTGTGGAACCTGGTTCGCTTGCGCTAGTACCGAAGTACCGGCTTGCTGTAGGATCTGTGCACGAGTCATGTTTGAAACTTCTACTGCGTAATCCGCATCTTCGATACGTGAACGCGCTGCAGAAAGGTTAGTAGTTGTGGTGCTGATGTTATCAATCGCTGATTCTAGGCGGTTTTGAATTGCACCCAAACCTGAACGCGCTTCGTCAACATTGCTTAATGCACCATCAAGATCCGCTAAAGTCATTGTTCCAAGCGTTGTATCAGCAGGGCTGAAGCCACTAGCTTGAGCAATTGAGATTTCAATAGTTTGAGCGTCTTTAGAACCAACTTGAATATCAAAAGTTGTTGCCGCAGCATCTGCAAACAAGGCGTTGCCATTGAAGGTAGATTCGTCGATAACACGATCGATTTCAGCTGAGCGAGCAGTAATTTCAGCTTGGATTGAAGCGATGTCGTCTGCTGAGTTGGTGCCGTTTTCAGCTTGTACGGTAAGTTCACGCATGCGCTGCAAGTTGTCGTTGATTTGGTTCAACGCGCCTTCAGCGGTTTGTGCTAGTGAAATACCATCGTTGGCATTGCGCTGAGCTTGCGTTAGGCCGCGAATTTCCGCAGTCATCTTGTTCGCAATCGCTTGGCCAGCGGCATCATCTTTTGCGCTATTAATGCGCAAGCCAGATGATAGGCGTTCCATCGAAGTCTGTAGAGAAGATTGTGACTTCGATAAGTTCTGCTGGCCAATCAGCGAGGTCATGTTGGTGTTAATTACTGACATAGTGATGTCCCTCTAGTTTATAAGTATCGATATTGCTATCGATTATCGACAAGTTAATACCGTCATTGATAATAATCGGCAGATTCTCGATAAACTTTAGCTACACGTTTAACTTTTAATGGCGGTTAATAAATGCGCATAAAAAAGGCCACCCGTAGGTGGCCAAATATAACGTCACAATATCTACAAAAAGGCTTCGATTAACCCAATAGTGATAATACAGATTGTGGTACTTGGTTAGCCTGAGCCAAAACAGAAGTACCTGCCTGCTGTAAAATTTGCGCGCGGGTCATGTTCGATACTTCAACAGCATAATCTGCATCTTCGATACGTGAACGTGCTGCAGAAAGGTTAGTTGTTGTGGTGCTGATGTTATCGATGGCTGATTCTAAGCGGTTTTGAATTGCACCTAAACCTGAACGCGCAACGTCAACTGCGGCAAGCGCGTCGTCTAATGTATCTAATGGATCTGCGGTAACTGCACCGGCACCCGCATCGACATTAAATCCAGCAATTGAAAAGCCACTTGCGTCTAACAAGGTGTTCTCGATGGTGATTACCTGGCCGTCTTTTGATCCTACTTGAATGTTGAAATCAACAGCAGCTTGGCCATCTGAGGTATTTGTTCCATCGTTGAAGAGTAAATTGCCGTTAAAAGATGAGTCGTCTACAACGCGTTCTATCTCGTTTAAACGCTCAGTAATTTCAGCTTGGATTGAAGCGATATCGTCCGCTGAGTTGGTACCATTCTGTGCTTGCACGGTGAGTTCGCGAACACGCTGAATGTTGTCGTTGATTTGGTTCAACGCACCTTCAGCGGTTTGTGCTAATGAAATACCATCGTTGGCATTCCGTTGCGCTTGGGTCAAACCACGAATTTCCGCTGTCATTTTGTTTGCAATCGCTTGACCCGCGGCATCATCTTTTGCGCTGTTGATGCGTAAGCCAGAAGATAAGCGCTCCATCGAAGTTTGCAGAGAAGATTGCGACTTCGATAAGTTTTGCTGACCAATTAGCGATGTCATATTGGTGTTAATAACTGACATAAGGTATTTCCTCTTTCGATTAAAGCGCTATCGATTCGCGCGAATGCTCCATTTATCGACCCTATCGAAATATTCTTTAGAATTTTTTTAAATATTTTTGACTGTCGCTTGAAAGCACTGAATTATCGTTTTAGTTTTCCGTGTCTCGGCCGATAATCTTTCACGATCCACTAACAAACGGAGTTTTTTGTGGTGCGCCGGGCACGGCGCGTAGCGCCTTGACAGGCGCTGTTCCTGTGCAGGTGGTGCTGGCAGGATGACTTGGAGGTGTGAGTCCTCTGTGAGCCCGGTAAGGGGAATCACTAGCTAA
>NZ_PIPP01000007.1 GCF_003987345.1 Aliidiomarina shirensis
GTATAAAAGTAAACTTTCATACCTGCCACCGAAATGGCGTTTGGTTGATGCTTTTCTTGCGCAAGTGCCCACACAGATTACTTGGCTTGATATATTGTTAAAGAACGTTTGCTCGGCTCAGTGGAGCGCGTAGCAGGGAAGCGAATTTTACGCGACCCAGTGAAGAAGTCAAGCACCATTTGATCTTTTTCGATCTGCCTTGCGGCCAGTGTTTATCTTACTCTTCTTGTTATCAGGTTTCCCTGTCAACGGAGGCGCATTATAGAGATCCCCGAGACGCGATCAAGATCTTTTTCCAATTAATTGCTCGAACGAACACTTTTTAAACTGATCGTCGTAAATTCAACCAAAAATAGGGATATTTCAACGTAATTGGTATCGAAGAGTTACTGTAATTAATAACGAAATCACAAGCATTCACGCAAAACTTAATCCAGCTCAGCAACAAATACGCGTGTTAATCCCTAAAATTCTCAAATTGTAACGGTAGTTCGATATCAGATTTCTTTAATAACGCTATGGCTTCTTGTAGATCATCTCTTTTCTTACCAGTAACTCGCACTTTTTCGCCCTGGATTGAAGATTGCACCTTGATCTTGCTCTCTTTTAATAACTTTATGATCTCTTTCGCAAGGGGTTGATCAATGCCTTGCTTAAACGTTACTAGAAAACTAAATGTCTTTCCGCTATGTATGGGAGTATCTGAAATATCAGCACCGGCCATGGATATACCGCGCTTGGTGCACTGATTTCTCAGGATATCCAGTAATTGCCGAGCCTGAAAATCTGACTCCGACTTCAGTGTTACAGTAAGCTCTTTTAATTCAATCGACGCGTCTACACCGCGAAAGTCAAACCGTGTTGTGAGCTCTCGGTTTGCATTATCTACGGTATTACGTAACTCAACTTTGTCAATTTCAGAAACGATGTCAAAACTGGGCATGATTTATCATCCTATTTGTCACGAAGTTGAAGAACATCATAAAACTTTCATGTTCTCCTCGGTTAAGAAATATTATCACAACACAAATACCTTAAGCACCGACTAACCTATTCGAATACACAAATAAAAACGGGACCCTAAGGTCCCGTTTCTAATAATTGAAGGTTAACTACTTATTCTTCAGTAGCAAATTCTTCAACTGTTTCTTCTGCATTTACAGGTCGATCAATCAACTCGATGAATGCCATTGGTGCGTTATCACCAGCACGGAAACCACATTTCAGAATCCGGGTGTATCCACCTGGACGCTCAGAGAAACGTGGACCAAGCTCGTTAAATAGCTTACCAACAACTTCTTTATCACGAGTGCGTGCAAACGCTAAACGGCGATTTGCAACGCTATCCTGTTTTGCCAAAGTAATCAAAGGTTCGATTACCCGGCGCAGCTCTTTCGCTTTTGGTACAGTGGTTTTGATCACTTCGTGACGAACCAATGAACTAGCCATGTTACGGAACATAGCCTGACGATGGCTGCTGTTACGGTTAAGTTGACGACCACTCTTACGATGGCGCATACCAATACCCTTCTCAGTAAATCTTCTACTCAGGCGACCTTAGTCGTTATCCATCAAGCTTGCTGGAGGCCAATTTTCTAGGCGCATACCCAGAGACAAGCCACGTGATGCGAGAACGTCTTTAATTTCGGTCAGTGATTTTTTACCGAGGTTAGGAGTTTTCAATAACTCAACCTCAGTACGCTGAACGAGATCGCCAATATACTGAATCGCTTCTGCTTTCAAACAATTCGCAGAACGGACAGTCAGCTCAAGATCATCCACTGGACGCAGAAGAATCGGATCAAATTCCGGTTTCTCTTCTTTCTCTTCTGGCTCGCTTACATCGCGTAACTCAACAAACGCTTCTAACTGTTCAGCTAGAATAGTTGCTGCGCGACGAATTGCTTCTTCTGGATCGATGGTACCATTGGTTTCCATGTCGATAACCAGTTTGTCCAAGTCAGTGCGTTGTTCTACACGCGCCGCATCTACTGTATAAGCGATACGTTCAACTGGACTGAAAGAAGCGTCTACCAAAAGACGTCCAATCACACGATCTTCATCTTCGCTCTGCTGACGAACATTTGCAGGGACGTAACCACGACCACGTTCAACTTTAATGCGCATTGAAAAATCAATGTCGCCAGTCAAAGTACAGATTAGGTGGTCTGGATTGCATATTTCAACATCACCATCAGTGGTGATATCTCCTGCAACTACCGGGCCTGCACCCGACTTGCTTAAAGTTAATGTAGCTTCGTCTTTGCCGTTCAGTTTGACAGCCAGACCTTTCAAGTTAAGCAGGATTTCAATGATATCTTCCTGCACACCTTCTTTCGTGCTGTATTCATGCTGCACGCCATCAATCTCTGCTTCAGTTACCGCACAACCCGGCATTGAAGACAGAAGGATACGACGCAGTGCATTACCCAGCGTATGACCAAATCCACGCTCCAATGGCTCAAGTGTGACCTTGGTGCGATTGGTGCTGATTTGCTCGATATCAACGAGCCGCGGTTTCAGAAATTCGGTTACAGAACCCTGCATTGTGTCCTCTCTTTATGCTGAGGCCTTACTTAGAGTAAAGCTCTACGATCAACTGTTCGTTAATTTCTGCAGACAGATCAGTCCGTTCTGGGAGACGCTTGAAGGTGCCTTGTAATTCTTTGGCATCTACTTCTACCCATAACGGTTTTTCGCGCTGTTCTGCAAGCTCTAGTGCAGCACCGATACGTGCTTGCTTTTTAGCTTTTTCACGAATGCTGACCACGTCTTCAGGTTTAACCTGAAATGATGGGATGTTCACAACACGACCGTTAACAACAATCGCTTTATGACTTACCAACTGACGCGCTTCAGCACGAGTTGACGCAAAGCCCATCCGGTAAACTACGTTGTCAAGGCGAGCCTCAAGCAACTGTAATAAGTTTTCACCGGTGTTGCCTTTTAACCGCGCAGCTTCTTTGTAATAGTTGCGGAATTGCTTTTCAAGAATGCCGAAAATACGGCGAACTTTTTGCTTTTCACGCAGCTGTAGACCGTAATCAGATAAACGACCGCGACGAGCGCCGTGTTGACCTGGTGCGTTCTCCAGCTTACATTTTGAATCAATCGCACGAACACCGCTCTTTAAAAAGAGGTCTGTTCCTTCGCGACGACTCAGTTTGAGTTTTGGACCCAAATATCTAGCCATGTTCTTTCTCCAACTATCGTTTCACGCCAATTAAACGCGACGTTTTTTAGGCGGACGACAACCGTTGTGAGGAATCGGTGTCACATCGGTAATGTTTGTGATTTTGTAACCGACCGCATTCAGAGCGCGAATCGAAGATTCACGACCTGGACCAGGTCCTTTCACGAACACTTCCAGATTTTTCAACCCATATTCCTTCGCCATTTCACCAGCACGTTCTGCCGCTACCTGAGCTGCGAACGGAGTGGATTTACGTGAGCCACGAAAACCTGAACCACCTGCAGTGGCCCAAGATAATGCGTTACCCTGGCGATCGGTGATTGTCACGATCGTGTTGTTGAAAGACGCATGAATGTGCGCCATCCCATCGGTCACTTGCTTTTTAACGCGTTTCCGAGCGCGAGTAGGTGTTTTAGCCATTAGCCTGTCTCCTTACTTCTTGATCGGTTTACGCGGACCTTTACGGGTACGCGCATTAGTTTTAGTGCGCTGTCCACGTAGAGGTAAGCTGCGACGATGGCGAAGTCCACGGTAACAACCGAGGTCCATCAAACGCTTAATGTTCATTGATACTTCACGACGCAAATCACCTTCTACAGTGTATTTGGCAACTTGCTCACGAATTACGTCGATTTGTTCCTCTGACAATGAGCCGAGTTTTGTATCTTCAGCGACACCACAGGCAGCCAAAATCGCTTGAGAGCGAGTAAGGCCAACACCGTAGATCGATGTTAATGCAATTACAGCATGTTTATTGTCAGGGACGTTAATGCCAGCTATACGGGCCACTAACATATCTCCTATAGTTTAATGGGCACCAGTTGAAAAGCCCGTTAGGATACTCAACCGGTATATTATTTGCAAATAGCAAATACCACAGTCCGGGAACATCCCGGACTGCGAATCTTTTTAACCCTGCCGCTGCTTATGCTTAGGGTCAGTACAAATCACCCGGACTACTCCGTGGCGCTTGATGACCTTGCAGTTGCGGCAGATCTTCTTAACGGAAGCACGTACTTTCATTGCTAATCTCCGTAACCAACGGCCTTATCGGCCGTAGCCTTTAAGGTTCGCCTTTTTAAGTACAGATTCATATTGATGAGACATCAAATGAGTCTGTACCTGAGCCATGAAATCCATGATCACGATGACGATAATCAATAATGATGTACCGCCGAAATAGAACTGAACGTTCCAAGCGATCATCATGAATTCAGGAACCAAACAGATAAATGTTATATACAGAGCACCAGCTAAAGTCAGCCGTGTCATTACCTTGTCGATGTAGCGAGAGGTTTGTTCGCCCGGACGAATACCCGGAATGAACGCACCAGACTTCTTCAAGTTATCTGCTGTATCGCGCGGATTAAAAACCAACGCGGTATAGAAGAAACAGAAGAAGATAATCGCTGTTGCATATAGCATAACATACAAAGGTTGCCCTGGTGAAAGGGTCAACGCAACGTTTTGCAATACTTCTGCAACACCGCCTTCACCTTGTCCAAACCAAGTAGCAATAGTACCTGGGAACAAAATGATGCTCGACGCGAAAATAGGTGGAATTACACCTGCCATATTAACTTTCAATGGCAAATGCGAACTCTGTGCAGCAAATACCTTACGCCCTTGTTGGCGTTTGGCATAGTTTACCACAATCCTACGTTGTCCGCGCTCTACAAATACAACAAAATAAGTAACAGCAAAAACAATGACCGCGATTAACAACAGAAGTAGCATTGGCAAGTTACCTTGACGTGCTTGTTCTGCTGTTTGACCGACCGCTGAAGGCAAGCCTGCAACAATCCCGGCGAAGATGATTATTGAGATACCATTACCGATTCCACGTTCAGTAATTTGTTCACCTAGCCACATTAGGAACATTGTTCCCGTAACCAAGCTCACAACTGCCGTGAAATAGAATGCAAACCCTGGGTTTTCTACCAATCCTGGTATCAGGTTCGGTAGGCCCGTTGCAATCCCAATAGATTGCATGGTTGCTAGTACTAGAGTACCCCAACGCGTGTATTGGCTGATCTTACGTCGCCCTGCTTCACCTTCTTTCTTAAGCTCTGCTAACTTTGGATGAATCACAGATAGCAATTGCATAATAATCGAAGAGGTGATGTAAGGCATAATACCTAACGCAAGAATCGAAGCTCGCTCCAAAGCACCACCGCTAAACATGTTAAACATGGAAACAATGGTGCCTTGTTGCTGCTCGAATAACTGAGCTAATACGCTTGCATCTATCCCAGGAATCGGCACAAAAGACGCGGCACGAAACACAATGATCGCACCGAGAACGAATAGCAAACGAGCTTTAAGTTCTGACAGTCCGCCTTTCGCACTGTTTTTTTCCAATCCTGGTCTAGCCATGGGTCAATTATCCTTCGACTTTGCCGCCAGCGGCTTCGATTAACTCGAGCGCGCCTTTAGTAACTTTAATGCCCTGTACAGTAATGGCACGATTGATTTCGCCAGATTTGATCACTTTCACGAACAAAATGTTCTTCTTGATCAAACCTGCTTCTTTCAACGTGTCTACAGTCGCGGTGTCACCAGCTAGTTTAGCTAGCTCACTCAACGTAACTTCTGCAGTTTGCATAGCTTTACGCGAAGTAAAACCAAACTTTGGAAGACGACGTTGAAGTGGCATCTGACCACCTTCGAAACCTGGTCTGACGCTTCCGCCTGAACGAGATTTCTGACCTTTATGACCACGACCACCTGTTTTGCCAAGACCTGAACCAATACCACGTCCGCGACGCTTCTTGTCAGTCTTTGCACCAGGAGCAGGAGAGAGAGAATTCAAAAACATGTCTTACTCCTCTACCTTAACCATGTAGTTAACCCGGTTAACCATGCCACGAACTGAAGGTGTATCTTCCAATTCTACAGTGTGGTTAATCCGGCGCAGACCCAAACCTACTAGTGTTGCACGATGCTTTGGTAAGCGACCGATTGCACTTTTAGTTTGAGTTACTTTAATAGTCTTCTTAGCCATTGTTCACTACCCCGCAATTTCAGCAACAGATAGACCGCGCTTAGCTGCAATTTGCTCAGGTGAGTTCATAGACTCAAGAGCTTTAATTGTTGCACGAACTACGTTGATTGGGTTGGTTGAACCGTAAGCTTTTGACAGAACGTTATGTACGCCAGCAACTTCCAATACTGCACGCATTGCACCACCGGCAATGATACCAGTACCTTCAGAGGCAGGTTGCATATATACATTCGAGCCAGAGTGACGACCTTTAACAGGGTGCTGCAACGTACCATGGGTTAACTCTACAGTTACCATGTTACGACGTGCTTTTTCCATCGCTTTCTGGATAGCAGCAGGCACTTCACGTGCTTTACCGTAACCAAAACCGATTTTACCCTGGCCATCACCTACCACAGTTAGCGCCGTGAAGCTAAAGATACGACCACCTTTAACAACTTTAGAGACGCGGTTTACTGTGATGAGCTTTTCCATCATTTCACCGTTTTGAGCTTCATGATTTGCCATTTTCGTCTCCTAGAACTGCAGTCCTGCTTCACGAGCAGCATCTGCCAGTGCAGCAACACGACCATGGTATTTGAAGCCGCTACGATCGAAAGAAACGGTTTCAACACCCTTTTCTTTACCACGTTCAGCAATCAATTTACCGACGAATTTAGCGGCTTCCACGTTACCCGTGTTTTTCACCTGCTCACGAATCGAACCTTCAGCTGTAGAAGCTGTAGCAAGCACTTGCGCGCCGCCGGTTGCGATCAGTTGAGCATAGATGTGCCGCGGGGTACGGTGGACCACCAGACGGGTTCCACCCAACTCTTGAATTTTCTTACGTGCGCGAGTAGCACGACGTAAGCGAGCTGCTTTCTTGTCCATCGTATTACCCTATTTTTTCTTGGCTTCTTTACGGCGCACTTGCTCGTCGCTGTAACGTACACCTTTACCTTTGTAAGGTTCTGGTTTCCGATACGCACGAATATTAGCAGCAACCTGACCTACCAGTTGCTTATCAGCGCCCTTCACTACAACCTCAGTTTGAGTTGGAGTTTCAACAGAGATACCTGCTGGAACATCGAACACTACTGGGTGTGAGAAGCCTAGGCTTAGATTCAGTTTGCTACCTTGAGCTTGTGCACGATAACCAACACCAACAAGTGTTAATTTACGTACGAAGCCTTGGGTAACCCCGACTACCATATTATTTAACAGGGCACGTGCGGTACCGGCTTGTGCAATTGCATTCGCCATACCTTCACGAGGAACTGTACGCAATTCTTGATCTTCAGTAGTAATTTCTACTGCGTCATTAAAAGTGCGAACTAATGTTCCTTGAGTACCCTTAATTGTTACTTCCTGGCCGTTTAATGCAACATCAACGCCGGCAGGGATTGCAACTGGTGCCTTAGCAACGCGTGACATATCCTACCCTCCGTTACGCTACGTACCCGATGATTTCGCCACCAAGACCAGCACTACGTGCAGCTCGGTCGGTCATCAGGCCTTTCGACGTGGAAACAACTGCGATTCCGAGTCCGCCCATTACTTTAGGCAGTTCGTTACGCTTCTTATAAATCCGCAGACCTGGACGGCTCACGCGTTGAATAGATTCGATGACAGGCTTGCCTTCGAAATATTTCAAGGTGATTTCCAGTTCTGGTTTAACGCCAGATTCTGTTTTAAACCCGCTGATGTAACCTTCGTCTTGCAGAACTTTAGCTATCGCTTGTTTCTGCTTAGAACCCGGCATTACCACAGCAACTTTATTCGCAGACTGAGCGTTGCGAATGCGAGTAAACATATCCGCAATTGGATCTTGCATGCTCATTTTTGCTTTCTCCCGTGATTGGTGGCTTACCAGCTAGCTTTTTTCAAGCCAGGAATTTCACCGCGCATAGCTTTTTCACGAACCTTAATACGGCTCATGCCAAACTTACGCAGCACACCATGTGGACGACCAGTCACTCGACAGCGGTTACGCTGACGTGAACGACTGGAATCACGAGGAAGCTTCTGCAATTCCAGAACTGCTTCCCAGCGCTGTTCATCACTGGACGCTGGATTGCTAATAGTAGCTTTAAGTGCGCGGCGTTTCTCAGCGAATTTAGCAGCAAGCTGCTGACGCTTGAGTTCGCGCATTTTCATAGAAACTTTTGCCATAACTCTACACCTTACTTTTTAAACGGGAAGTTAAAGGCAGACAACAGCGCGCGAGCTTCATCATCGCTCTTTGCACTGGTAGTGATCGTGATATCCAAGCCACGTACCCGATCAACTTTGTCATAGTCAATTTCAGGGAAAATGATTTGTTCACGAACGCCCATGCTGTAGTTCCCACGACCGTCAAAAGACTTCGGGTTTAAACCACGAAAGTCGCGAATCCGAGGAATCGCAATAGAGATCAGTCTCTGCAGGAAGTCCCACATGTGCTCACCGCGTAAAGTTACTTTGCAACCAATCGGGAAGCCTTCACGGATCTTGAAGCCTGCAACAGATTTTCGAGCATTAGTACGGATAACTTTTTGACCAGAAATCGCTTCCAAGTCAGCTACCGCGTTGTCGAGAATCTTTTTGTCAGTTAATGCTTCACCAACACCCATATTGAGTGTGATTTTTTCAATCCGAGGGACTTGCATGACACTGGTGTAGCTGAACTGTTTCATCAGTTCAGGAACTACAGTCTCTTTGTAAAAATCATGCAGTTTCGCCATCGTATTCTCCAAATTTCAATTAGATGATTTCATTATTTGATTTAAAGACACGTACTTTCTTGCCGTCTTCAAATCTGAAACCAACTCGATCTGCTGTGCCAGTCGCAGAGTTGAAGATAGCTACGTTAGAAACATGAATAGAGGCTTCTTTTTCAATAATGCCACCTGGTTCATTCAAAGCCGGATTAGGCTTTTGATGTTTCTTAATTACGTTAACGCCTTCTACAACTACACGATTATTGTCAGTCAGGACAGAGAGCACTTTACCGCGCTTACCTTTGTCTTTACCTGCTAACACAACCACTTCGTCATCACGTCTGATTTTTGCCGCCATTGTAGACTCCTTATAGTACTTCTGGCGCCAGTGAAATAATTTTCATAAATTGCTCACCGCGCAATTCACGAGTCACTGGTCCAAAGATACGGGTGCCAATTGGCTGTGAGTTGTTGTTCAAAATCACAGCTGCATTGCGGTCAAAACGGATAACAGAGCCGTCTTGCCGACGGACGCCTTTCCGGGTGCGAACCACCACCGCGTTGTAAACATCGCCTTTCTTCACCTTGCCACGAGGAATTGCTTCCTTCACTGACACTTTGATGATGTCGCCGATGTTTGCGTAACGGCGGTGCGAACCACCTAGAACCTTAATACATTGTACGCTGCGTGCGCCGGAGTTGTCGGCCACGTCCAGCATAGTTTGCATCTGGATCATCTCAGTGCTCCGCTTGAGTTAGTAAACCAGACTCTCCCGAGTCCAAATAACTTCTTTCAAACATAAGAAAGAAGACCCCATATTAAAAGGGCGCGAAATTGTAACAGATAGAATTTATAAATGATAGGGGAATTTAGATAAAAGCGAGGGCGTAGGCTGCTCGAATCGAAGCACTCAGCAGCCTACAATTTTCTTTAGAAATAATAACCGAAGTTTATATTAAAACGCGTGTTAGTGCTACCGCCATCAGTACCGGTAGAGCCGCCAATAAACGGCTGGTTTTGCGCAGTCACTAGATCTACATAGGTATACACACCACCGGCAGTTACTGCCATACCCAACACGTTCATTACCGTATCATCATCCAAACCACGTTTGTTGGTCATAACACTTAAATTATTATAGAACGTAAGGTTACTAATTGGCCCGATTTCAACTGGCATACTATAGGCCACATTTGCAGTATAAAGATCTGCTTTTGTCGGCATCGTATCGAAGTATGCGTATGCGCCTACCACTACACCTATGTTTTCGATATCAAAATCGTAATCATAGGTACTGTACTGTGCCTGAAATTGCCACGGTCCCGTATTGTATAACGCGTGAATGCCGATATTCTGACGCTCACCCACATTACTTACACCATCGTTAAATTTCCCCAGTTGTCCGGAAAAACCAACTTCGATAAGACGATCGTTGCCCAAATCCCACTTGTGCGCGATGCGCGTCATGAGCGTATTATTCTCACCTGCTAGTGATACAGGTTCATCATAGATACCTTCGCCAGGTAAACGAATCCCAACAACATCATAGTTGTAGCGATCTGCAGAACTTCGCACGGAACCAGTAACACCACCTAGCTCATCATTCAAAATGAAAGCAAAATCAAGATCCCAAGTATCTGTGCGTTTCAAGAAACGAAGCCCTGAGCCAGGATTATCTTCCATGCCAACATAGAAGTTTGTACTAAAGAAGTAGCTTTGTGAGTTATAAGGCATCACGCCAAACGGCTGGATCACTACACCAACTTGCCCCTGCCACTCATCGGTAAAGTTATATCCGAAGTATGCATGACGTAACGCATCCATATATTCAAACCACCGATACTGGGCTGATAGAATCACATCACCCATTTTCCCGTTAAAATCAAGACGGAATATATCAAAATCGAGGTCTCCGCCGCGGCTTCGCTGCGCACTATCATAATCGGCAATTACATATTGAAATCGAACTGCACCACCTAATGTTATCCCATCTTCGCTAGCATCGGAGCTTTCTGCATCTTCTTCGGCCACTTCCGTTAACGCTTCATTCTCGCGCCGAACAACTCGAATTTCCTCCTCAAGAGCTTCAATTCTTTCTTCTAACGACTTATCTTGGTTCTCACTTTCTTGGGCGTTTGCAGTGCCTATATTTGCGAAGCCTAAAAGTGCAACCGAAAGTACGCTCAATGATTGTTTTGAATTCATATATACCCCTATAGCGAAAGAAATCTTTGAGTTTCAGATATATAACTATAGTAACACATTGGCGATAGAGCAAAAAGCATCGTAAAATAGCAAAAAAAAAACGGCCCCGAAGGGCCGTTTTTGAGGGCGTTTCCGCCTACGGATTAAATTTCTGAGCTACGTTCAAGAACTTCAACCAAAGCCCATGATTTAGTTTTCGATACCGGGCGAGTTTCCCGAATTGATACTAAATCACCTTCTTTGCTGGTGTTCTCTTCATCGTGAGCATGAACTTTAGTAGTCCGCTTGATGTACTTACCGTATAACGGATGCTTAACCTTACGTTCAATAGCTACAACAATAGACTTGTCCATTTTGTCGCTAATCACGCGGCCTTGCAAAGTACGGATAGTATTTGCTTCACTCATTACGCATCTGCCTTCTCATTAAGCACTGTTTTCACACGTGCGATATCTTTACGCACTTGTCTCAACAGGTGAGTCTGATTCATTTGGCCAGTAGCCGCTTGCATACGCAAATTAAATTGTTCACGTAACAAGCTCAACAGCTCCTGATTCAGCTCTTCAACGCTTTTTGCTTTCAGTTCGCTTGCTTTCATCACATCACCGTCCGAATAACAAAGGTTGTTTTGAATGGCAGTTTGGCAGCCGCTAATTTGAATGCCTCCCGTGCCAGCTCTTCTGATACACCATCAATCTCGTATAAAACGCGACCTGGCTGAACCAGAGCAACCCAGTATTCTACGTTACCCTTACCTTTACCCATCCGCACTTCTAGAGGCTTCTTAGTAATTGGCTTATCAGGGAAAACGCGAATCCAGATTTTACCTTGACGTTTAACATGACGTGTCATCGCACGACGGGCAGCTTCGATCTGACGCGCAGTCATACGACCACGTTCAGTAGCCTTAAGGCCATAAGTACCGAAGCTAACTTTGTTACCCGATTGCGCTAGGCCGCGGTTACGGCCTGTATGTACCTTACGGAATTTCGTACGCTTAGGTTGTAACATGATGCTTCTCCTTACTTACGACCTTTGCCGCGCTTGTTAGCCGCCGGCTTTTCTTCAGCTACTACTGGCATACCGCCCAGTACTTCACCTTTGAAAACCCAAACCTTCACGCCAATGATACCGTAAGTAGTTGCTGCTTCTGCAGTAGCATAATCGATATCGGCACGTAATGTGTGCAATGGCACACGGCCTTCACGATACCACTCAGTACGTGCGATTTCTGCACCACCAAGACGGCCGCTAACTTCTACTTTGATACCTTTGGCACCTAGGCGCATTGCGTTTTGAACTGCGCGCTTCATAGCGCGACGGAACATTACACGACGCTCCAGCTGACCTGCGATGTTTTCAGCAACTAGCTGAGCATCAAGCTCAGGCTTACGCACTTCAGAAATGTTAATCTGAGCAGGAACACCTGTCAGCTTAGCAATTTCTTGACGCAGCTTCTCAACATCTTCGCCTTTCTTACCGATCACCACGCCTGGACGAGCTGTGTGAATAGTCACACGAACGCTTTTGGCTGGGCGCTCGATAACGATACGTGATACTGACGCACCTTTCAGTTTCTCTTTAAGGAACAAACGTACCTTGTGATCACTGTGTAGGTTGTCAGCGAAATCCTTGGACTCCGCGAACCAGGTAGCATTATATGGCTTGGTGATACCTAGGCGAATACCATTAGGATGTACTTTCTGACCCATAACTTATCTCCTAGCTATCCGAAACAACCACAGTAATGTGGCTGGTGCGCTTCAAGATACGATCCGCACGGCCTTTGGCCCGCGGCTTGATTCGCTTCATCGTTGGACCTTCGTCGATCATGATGGCTGAAACTTTCAACTCATCAATATCGGCACCTTCGTTGTGCTCTGCATTTGCAATTGCTGATTCAAGAACTTTCTTGATCAACGTAGCTGCTTTCTTCGGACTATAAGCCAGAGTTTCAAGCGCTTTTGCAACAGACTCGCCACGAATCTGGTCAGCAACCAGACGACCTTTCTGTGGAGAAAGGCGGGCAAATTTATGTTTAGCAATAGCTTCCATTGTATTCACCTCTTACCGTTTTTTCGTTTTCTTATCTGCAGCATGGCCGCGATAAGTGCGAGTTGGAGCGAATTCGCCAAGCTTGTGCCCGATCATTTCTTCTGAAACGAATACTGGAACATGCTGACGACCGTTATGAACAGCGATGGTCAAACCAATCATATCTGGAATGATCATTGAACGACGGGACCAAGTTTTAATTGGTTTCTTTTCCCCGCTTTCCATCGCTTTCTCCACCTTCTTGAGTAGGTGAAGGTCAATAAATGGACCTTTTTTAAGAGAACGTGGCATTTTAAAACCCCTTGCCTATTACTTAGTGCGACGACGCACGATGTACTTGCTAGTACGCTTATTCTTACGAGTTTTGTAACCTTTCGTAGGAACACCCCATGGAGTAACCGGATGACGGCCTCCTGAAGTCCGGCCTTCACCACCACCATGTGGGTGATCAACCGGGTTCATTGCAACACCACGAACTGTTGGACGAACACCACGCCACCGAGTAGCACCGGCTTTACCGAGCTGCTTAAGCATGTGTTCAGCGTTACCAACTTCGCCGATGGTTGCGCGACATTCTGCAAGTATCTTACGTACTTCACCTGAGCGAAGACGCACAGTTACGTACATGCCATCACGCGCTAGAAGCTGAACAGAAGCACCTGCTGAACGAGCCAGCTGAGCGCCTTTACCAGGCTTCATTTCGATTGCGTGAATCACAGAACCTACTGGAATGTTGCGTAACGGTAAGGTGTTACCTGGCTTAATTGGAGCATCAGAACCTGACGCTACTTTATCACCAGCAGTTAGGCCTTTAGGGGCCAAAATGTAACGACGTTCACCATCTGCATACAAAACTAGAGCAATATTTGCCGACCGGTTAGGATCGTATTCAATACGCTCTACAGTTGCTGGAATACCGTCTTTGGTGCGTTTGAAATCAACCAAACGATAGTGATGCTTATGACCACCACCAATGTGACGAACGGTAATCCGGCCATTATTGTTACGGCCACCATTTTTGCTGTTTTTCTCCAGCAATGGGGCATAAGGCTTGCCTTTGTACAGGTCTTGGCCAACGACTTTTACGACGTGACGACGACCTGGGGACGTAGGCTTACATTTAACAACAGCCATCTTGATAATCCTCCTGTTTACTCAGCGCCGCCGACGAAATCGATGTCAGCACCTTCACCCAAGGACACGTAAGCTTTTTTCCAATCGCTCCGTTTACCTGTGCGCATACCGAAACGCTTAGTTTTACCCTTCACGTTAAGAGTACGTACGCCGGTTACTTCGACTTCGAACAGTTTCTCAACTGCAGCTTTAATTTCTGATTTAGTTGCGTCTGTAGCTACTTTGAAAACCACTGTGTTTTGGTTTTCAGCTGCCATAGTTGCTTTCTCAGAAACGTGAGGTGCCAGAATTACTTTCAGCAAACGTTCTTCGCGCATCATAATAATGTCTCCTCAAGCTGCTTAACTGCGTCCGCTGTGAACAGAACTTTATCAAACGCGATCAAACTGACCGGGTCGATACCCTGAACGTCACGAACATCAACTTTGTGCAGGTTGCGTGAAGCTAGGAACAAATTCTCATCAAGATCTTTGGTGATGATAAGAACGTCGTTCAGTTCCATGTCTTTCAACTTAGCAACCAACTGCTTGGTTTTTGGCGAATCAATACCGAAGCTTTCAACCACGATCAAACGATCTTGGCGAACTAGCTCAGATAGGATGCTCTTAAGAGCTCCACGGTACATCTTCTTGTTTACTTTTTGCTCATGGCTCTGCGGCTTCGCTGCGAAAGTTACACCACCAGAACGCCAGATTGGGCTACGAATCGTACCCGCACGAGCACGGCCAGTACCCTTCTGGCGCCATGGCTTTTTGCCACCACCAGAAACTTCTGAACGTGTTTTCTGAGCTTTACTACCTTGACGTGCGCCTGCTGCATAGGCAACTACTACCTGATGCACCAAAGCTTCATTGTATTCACGTCCAAAGGTAGCTTCGGAAACTTCAAGAGCGCCTTTCGCGTCTTTTAATGCTAATTCCATCACTAATCTCCTCAGACGTTACGCTTTGACCGCAGGCTTAACGATTACGTTGCCACCGGAAGCTCCAGGGACAGCACCTTTAACCAGAATCAAGTTGCGCTCAGCGTCAACACGGACGACTTCAAGGGACTGAACAGTAATCTGTTTGTTACCCATTTGGCCGGCCATTTTCTTGCCTTTAAATACTTTACCAGGTGACTGGTTTTGACCGATAGAACCTGGAGCACGATGCGACAACGAGTTACCATGCGTCGCGTCTTGCATGCTGAAATTCCAGCGTTTTACGGTACCAGCGAAACCTTTACCTTTTGACGTGCCTGTGACGTCAACGAGTTTTGTGTCCGCGAAGATATCTACAGTCAGCTCAGATCCAACCCCGAATTCAGCGCCTTCATTTTCATTCAGACGGAATTCCCAAACACCGCGACCGGCTTCTACGCCAGCTTTAGCGAAGTGACCAGCCATAGGCTTGGTTACACGGTTGGTTTTCTTGCTGCCAGTAGTCACTTGAAGTGCTTGGTAACCATCTGTGTCTAAAGTTTTCACTTGAGTAACACGGTTTGCCAAAACTTCGATCACAGTCACAGGAACTGAAGCGCCATCTTCTTGAAAGATGCGAGTCATTCCTACTTTCCGACCGACTAGACCAATAGCCATTGTTAAAACCTCTTATCTAGAATCTTGTTTCTCACTTAGCCCAGGCTGATTTGTACGTCAACACCAGCAGCCAAGTCCAAACGCATCAAAGCATCAACAGTTTTTTCTGTTGGCTCGATAATATCGATAAGACGCTTGTGGGTGCGGATCTCGTACTGATCACGGGCGTCTTTATTCACGTGCGGAGAAATAAGCACGGTGAAACGTTCTTTGCGCGTAGGTAGTGGAATTGGACCACGAACCTGTGCACCGGTACGTTTCGCTGTATCTACGATTTCCGCTGTAGACTGATCGATCAATCGGTGATCGAAAGCTTTTAAGCGAATTCGAATTCTTTGACCAGACATAAATCAAAGCCTCATATAAAGAGCATTTAAAAAAGAGCATAAAAAAACTCGCCTCTTGAACAACCCTTGGGTTGAAAGAGGAAGTGATTTTAACCACCATTCGATCCCCTATCGGGACCGCTGTTGAAGTACCTTTAATAACCCGAAAGGTTCTCTATAAAAAGAACAAACCGTGCTATTTACGATACTTAATCGCACTAACTTCGTGCTACGCCTAAAAAGACGTGTGCAGGATTATACGGGTTTATCGAGTAGAGTCAACTAGCGTGAACGATTAATAATCACTGGCAGGGATAAATTCTAAATTAAACAAGAATAATAAAACGCCTTTGCGAACATCTCATTGGTTACATGACCAGTTGAGCAGAATCGACAAAGGCGCCTTAACAAAAGTTATAGAGAAACGTTTCCGTAATACGATTAATTTGCTTCGGCAGCAAAAGCTTCAGCGGCGCGCCAGACACGAATCGTATTCCCGAAAAGAATTTTATCAATATCTTCTTCCGAATAGTTCCGATCAAGCAACCCTTGAATCAAATTCGGGAACGTTCGAACATCTTTCAAACCAACTGGCAGAGTATCTCCCACGCCGTCGTAATCAGAGCCGATGCCCACATGCTCTATTCCAACAAGGTCAACGATATGATCAATGTGATCGAGAACGTCCGTTAGCGTAGCATACGGAAAAGGATTCTCTTCTCGCATTTTAGTAATCTCAGCTTGAGCTCGCGCAGTACCTTCGCCCAAACGTTCGTTAATTTCACGCGCTAATCGCTGAATTCTCGCGCGATGCTGGTTCGCCCGCGTAGTTACAAAAGTTGAGCCAAACGTTACTTGAATAACGCCACCGTTTTCAGCCAGCGCTTTAATCATGTCGTCATTCATGTTCCGCTGCCAACCTGGCGTAAACTTACGCGCCGAAGAATGTGTTGCGATTACAGGAACTTTAGTGATTTCCATTACATCATAAAATGCTTTATCAGAAATATGGGATACATCCACCATCATTCCAATGCGGTTCATCTCGACTACAAGCTCTTTTCCGAATGGACTCAAACCACCCCAGGTTCCGCGAATATCATAAGAAGAATCAGAAATATGATTATCTTCCGAATGCGCTAACGTAATGTAGCGCACACCGCGTTCAAAGAAGTGATGCAAATTTTCGATCTCACCTTCGATCGGAGCACCGTTTTCCATACCCATTGCTAACGACATCAAACCAGCTTCTTTATGCGCAAACAGATCATCAGCTGAATGCGGAATAGCAAACTGCTCTGGCGCTCGGTAAACCAGAGCTTCCATAAAGTCGATCAAATGATTTGCCAGTGTATAGGCACCATTATCTTCGTAACTAGAAGGAATATAGATAGCCATGAACGGGGCATTTAGACCGCCGGAAACTGCACGCTCATAATCAAAATCACCACGTTCTGTAGCTTTACTTACATCTTCCCAATCATTGATTAGCCGATAAGGCACATCAATGTGAGTATCAATAATCATAGATTCTTGAGCTATACGAATAGCCCGTTCGCTTGCTGTTACTTCAGTGGCCTGTGCACTTAAACCGAGGCCAACCATGGCTACAGTTAATGCAGTGAGCGAAAAGCGCGTTACTTTCTTCATGATACCTAATCCGCCTGTAATTATTATTCGAGTATGTCTTTGACAATATCAAAGAAGCTTTTTGGGTGCTAGTTCGTTGGTACGGTTTCAGCTGATTTGCCCTGCTCTTCACCTAAAACCCGTTGCTTGCCGTTACAGCTCATGGAATTAACTTACCAACTTCCAGTATTTTCCATTGACGCCCAAGGCTCACACGGTTCTAGAGCATCGCCTTTTTGTAGTAATTCAACTGAGATGTCATCGGGAGAACGGACAAACGCCATATGACCATCGCGCGGAGGTCGATTAATAACGATTCCCATATCCTGTAAATGTGCGCATAGCTGATAAATATCATCGACACGGAAAGCTAAGTGGCCGAAGTTTCTACCGCCAGAATAGGTTTCCGGGTCCCAATTATAAGTGAGCTCAAGCTCTGCCTCAGGGCTATCGGGCGCCGCTAAGAATATCAGGGTAAACCTACCTTTCGGAACTTCTTTACGGCGAACTTCATGTAACCCCAAACCTTCGCAGTAAAACCGTAACGAAGCATCCAAATCACTTACACGCACCATCGTATGTAGATATTTCATTAGTCATCCTTCTTTAATCTAGTATTTAGCTATTCTGTATTAATAGCTCTCGCTCTGCCGCGCGTAAACGCTCCGCATCAATAATTTCTTTAGCGGCCAGTAACGGTGAGCAATCATTTGCTCTAGGCCCAAGCTCACTGAGCGTCCTGCGCCATTGTCTCGCCCCTGGACAATTTTGGTAAAGACCCAGCATGTGCCTAGCAACGTGCCAGAAACGCCCACCGGCATCAATGTGTTGCTCAATGTATGCAATCATTTGCGCGATAACGTGCTCTTTCTCCGGCAACGTTTCAGCAGCTCCTAGCATGGCATCCACTTCGGCTAATAACCATGGGTTTGAATACGCTGCGCGGCCAAGCATTACCCCATCAACGAGCTTTAAGTGCGCTTTCGCCTCATCTAAAGAGTTCACACCACCATTTAAATGCACCTGAAGTGCGGGATAATCGCGCTTTACCTGATAAACCCGCTCATAGTTTAACGGCGGTACTTCCCGATTCTCTTTCGGGCTTAATCCATTTAACCAAGCTTTACGAGCGTGCAAAATAACGCGTGGGCAATCAATCGCAATTAAAGGCTCTATCAGTGCTTGCAGGAATTCGTAGCTATCGAATTCATCAATACCTAATCGGGTTTTCACGGTAACGGGTATATTTGGCGCCGCGTCTTGCATAGCTTTGATACAATCAGCCACCAGCTGCGGTTCAGCCATCAAGCAAGCGCCAAAACTACCGTTTTGCACGCGATCTGAAGGGCAACCAACATTCAAGTTAACTTCATCATATCCCCGCTCCGCAGCCAACTTTGCACACGCGGCTAAATCTTTAGGGCTACTACCACCAAGCTGCAATGCCACCGGATGCTCAGCTTCGTTATACGCCAAGAAATCCTGTTTCCCATGAATAATCGCGCCGGTTGTAACCATTTCGGTATACAACAACGCTTGTTGAGAAATTTGCCGGTGGAAAAATCGACAATGCCGATCGGTCCAATCCAGCATTGGGGCAACAGATATCATGATGTACTCCTAAAAATTAGGCTTGTATTTTACGTTAAATCACGCGAAAACTACAGTAAGGTTCCAGCAATAAGCGGCTTGCTCTTCCTTGTTTGAGGAAGAAAACGTATGCTCTACTCATAAACAGTTTTCCACTTCGGCTCATTTACTCCGAAACAGCGATATTTTATTGTTAATATTTAGATATCGGGACGCAATCGATAGGTAACGCAATGCACAAACAAGCAACGGAACAATTACTGAAACGAGCAGAAATAATGTGTCAACGCAGAGGTGTGCGGATGACCCCCACCCGGCGCGAAGTATTCGCAATATTAACTGAGCAAGAAGGTGCAGTTGGCGCATACGATTTGCTGGATTTATTAAAAGCCGAAGTACCTAATGCGAAGCCCCCCACAATCTACCGGGCACTCGAGTTTTTGCAAAGCCAAGGTTTCGTGCACAAGGTTTCTTCGTCGAACAGTTATGTTTTATGTTCTCACTTTGAAAAACAGCATCCCGTGCAAATGCTAATCTGCACTCATTGTGGCAACGTGCAGGAAATTCATTCTTCCGGTGTGCATCAGGCCTTCGTTGAGCAAGCCGAAAAACAAGGATTTACCGTGCAGCAGCAAACTGTTGAGGCACTTGGTGTTTGCAGCAATTGCCAGCACAGCCAATAATCTAAATACCATACAAGAAAGCTCCGGATAGGTAATTTATCCGGAGCTTTTCGCATTAATCGAGCGTAAAAACTAATCTAGATAATCAAGCTGTACCCTACGGGCAACATTACACAATAATTCATAGGGAATAGTGCCTACCGCTTCCGCTACTTTTTCAACGGGCAGATCCCGGCCCCAAAGTTGGGCGGTATCTCCTAAAGCAACGCGCAAATCTGCACCTAAATCAACTGTAATCATATCCATAGCAACGCGCCCAACCATCGGGTAGCAGCGGCCGCCAATCCACACTGGTGTGCCTTCAGGTGCATGCCGTGGGTAACCATCACCGTACCCAATGGCCACAATACCAATATGAGTATCTGTTGCAGGTGCCCAAGCAGCGCCATATCCTACAGGCTCACCCGCTTTTATTTTACGCACCGATATCACGCTAGCCTGTAAGTTCATTACGGCTTCTAATCCGTAATCGCGGCCAATAGTTTCGCTAAATGGGCTTACCCCATATAGCGCTAAACCGGGACGTACCCAATCATATTCTTTTCCAATTCCAGCGAACAATGCGGCACTATTCGCCATCGAAGTTACTGAACCTTGATAGGGGCTTATCGCCTCAGAAAATCTAGTTAATTGCTTGCGGTTTTGCTCATGATCAGGTTCATCAGCACAGGCCAAATGGCTCATTAAAACAGGCGCGCCATTTACATGAGGTATATCGAGTAGCCTCTGATAGCAAGTGCTTACTTGCGAGGGTTCAATGCCCAATCTGTGCATACCTGTATCGATCTTTAACCACACACGCATGGCATCTGAAACGTGCTCAGCAGCAGCGAGCTGTTCCAATTGATGCATGTTATGAATTACCGGTTGAATACTACTAGCTGCCAATACGGGAATTTGTTCAGCCGCAAAAAAACCTTCCAACAAAACAATCGGCCGAGTAATACCCGCATTTCGAAGTTGCAGCGCCTCATCTACACGCGCTACACCAATAGCATCTATATCGGCTAGTGCTTGCGCTATACGGGTAAGGCCATGGCCATAAGCATTCGCCTTTAGTATTCCAAGAATGCGGCGCTCACCAGCAAGTTTACGGATAACATGCGTATTATGCTGCAGCGCTTGCAAATTGATAGCGGCCCACGCCGGGCGCATTGCATCAGCCATTTACGCACTTCCGGAGATGCTGAAACAGCGCATTAATAATCATCATCTAACTGCTCGCCACTGTAATTATCAAAACGTGAATACTGGCCGTGGAACATAAGTTTCAAACGGCCAATGGGCCCGTTTCGCTGCTTACCAATAATGATTTCGCCCAAGCCTTGGTCGTTCGAATCTGGGTGATAAACCTCGTCGCGGTAAATAAACATAATCAAATCGGCATCTTGCTCAATGGAGCCGGATTCACGTAGATCTGAGTTCACCGGGCGCTTATCCGAGCGTTGTTCAAGTGATCGATTCAATTGCGAAAGCGCAACCACAGGGCATTTCAATTCTTTTGCAAGCGCTTTTAATGAACGCGAAATTTCTGCAATTTCTAATGTTCTATTTTCCGATAGCCCGGGTACTGTCATCAATTGCAAATAATCGACCATGATCATACTAATACCGCCGTGCTCTCGGGCGATGCGTCGAGCACGAGATCGAACCTCTGTCGGCGTAAGGCCTGAGCTATCATCAACAAACAATTTCGCCCGCTCTTTCAGCACAATCATCGTCGAGGTAATGCGATCCCAATCTTTATCATCAAGCTGGCCGGTTCTTACTTTCGTTTGATCGACACGGCTCAATGAGGCGAGCATCCGCATCATAATTTGTTCGGCCGGCATCTCGAGGCTAAATACCACAACCGGCTTCTCTTCATGCATCATCGCATGCTCAACCAAGTTCATGGCAAACGTCGTTTTACCCATCGAGGGGCGCGCAGCTACGATAATTAAATCGGAAGGCTGCAAGCCTGCAGTTTTCTTGTCCAGATCATGAAACCCCGTAGAAACGCCAGTAACACCGCTGAAGTTCGCTTGTTTACTTAAATACTCAATGCGATCTAGGGTTTTATCCAAGATGCCAATTAAACCTTGGGGCCCCTCATCGCTGCTGCTGCGTTTTTCAGCAATTTGGAATACGTGTTGTTCAGCGAAATCTAATAGTTCACGGCTATCGCGCCCTTGCGGATCAAACCCGGCTTCAGCAATTTGATTCGCAACACCAATCATTTCGCGAACTAAAGCGCGTTCGCGCACGATATCAGCGTACGCCAATATGTTTGCCGAGCTAGGTGTGTTTTTTTGAATCTCGAGAAGGTAAGCAGCTCCCCCCGCACGTTCTAGCTCATTATTCTGCTCTAAACGCTCGGAAAGTGTTACAAAATCAACCGGCTTCCCTTCTTCACTTAAGCGCGCCATGGCGCCAAAAATGAAGCGATGTGAAAGCAAATAGAAATCGTCTTGAATGACTCGCTCGGAAACATTGTCCCATGCCTCATTATCCAGCATTAGGCCGCCAAGAACCGATTGCTCCGCTTCAATAGAATGCGGAGGTGTTTTTAGCGCGTCGAGCTTTGCATCAGATGATTTTTTATTATTAGTTGCCACAGTATTCCATCAGCACGATTGGTGGTAAGAATCTTTGATGATACACAGACCATAAAAAAAAAGCAGCACCTAAGGTGCTGCTTTTCATTTAAAGAGATTGTAATCCCTTACTCGCCAGCTTCTACCTTTAAGGTAATTGCTGCAAGTACGTCTGCATGTAACTGCAGTTCGATTTCAAATTCGCCAACTTCACGAATAGTGCCATGTGGCATTAAAATCTCGCTCTTTTGAACAGCAGCGCCAGCAGCAGTAACTGCATCAGCGATATCGCGAGTACCAATTGAACCAAACAATTTACCTTCATCACCTGCTTTAGAGGTAATAACGATAGCGTCTAGTGCATTGATAGCTTCTGCACGTTCTTCAGCAGCTTTCAGATCTGAAGCTAGTTTAGCTTCTAATTCTGCACGGCGCTGTTCGAACATTTCGATATTTACTTTGTTCGCTGGAACGGCTTTGCCTTTAGGGAACAAGAAGTTCCGAGCGTAGCCAGATTTCACGTTTACCTGGTCACCCAGGCTGCCCAAATTTGCAACTTTATCTAGTAAGATAACATTCATCGTTCAAGTCTCCTTTACTTGTGGCCATCAGTGTATGGCAGCAAGCTCAGGTAACGGGCACGCTTAATTGCACGAGCCAGCTGACGCTGATACTTTGCTGAAGTACCGGTAATACGGCTTGGAACGATCTTACCAGTTTCAGTAATATAATTTTTCAGCGTAGCGATATCTTTGTAATCGATTTCTTTTACGCCTTCTGCCTTAAAGCGGCAGAACTTACGACGACGGAAAAAACGAGCCATGGTGTTCTCCTGTTAAACCTGTTTTATGTTCTGAGCGTGAAGTACTAAGCGTGGAATTCCATTTGCGTTTTCATGACGCTGAATAAAACCCGATACTTCAATTTCACTACCCAGAGAAAGTTTCGTTGACCAAGATTCTGCCCAATCACCGCTAACCACTACCTGAATTCTTACATAACACTGTCGTGTTAAATCTGCTTCTTGCTGCAAAGAACGATGTTCTAATGCGAGAAGGAGATGAGGAACTCCGGCTGGGCTGCGTTTCATTCGAGGCGGCTTTACAATGCTACCGCGAATAATTAACTGGTTAATGGCAGAGCCTTGAGCTGTTGTAGCCGACATCACTCAGCAGATTCGGTCTCTTCAGCTCGCGATTCACGACGTTCTTCACGCTCTTTTGGCTTGCCAAAAGGTGAAGGTTCGTTGATCGCTTCGTCTTTACGCATAACCAGGCTGCGTAGAACCGCATCGTTGTAGCGGAAAGTAGTTTCTAACTCGTCAATCACTTCTGACGTAGCTTCAACGTTCAAAAGAACGTAGTGAGCTTTGTGCAGCTTGTTGATTGGATAAGCTAGTTGGCGACGGCCCCAATCTTCTACACGGTGGATAGAACCGCCGTTAGAAGTAATAGTTTCGCTGTAACGCTCAACCATACCTGGAACCTGTTCACTCTGGTCCGGATGAACCATAAATACGATTTCATAATGACGCATAATTGCTCCTTATGGATTAAAGCCTAAGTTCAGCTCAGCCCGGCTGACATGTAAGCAAGGAACTTGAAATTAACTTTAAATAGTTAGTTGGGCTGATTCAAGCCGGCGAATTGTACGCGAACTAACCAGCGATAACAAGCTCTGAAAATGCATTATTCACGAGGGAAAACATTTTTGCGGAGAGGCTTAAGGCAACTTCAGCAGGGCCTTCTACAACAATAGGCTGGCCATTCACATCGGCCACAATTCTTATCGCATCATCACCAACACGCTCAATGGTGATCGCTACATTGGCTACCGGGGTACCTGTTTGTGCTGTTGCCAAACGATACTCATGGTGCGTCTGCATGCGATACAAAATATCATCCGCTACCCGTTTCTGCATACGATCATTCTCGGTGTATTCTATTTCCAGCCCAATAGGCGGCCGGAATTGGCTCACCGATGAATCCGATGAACCGAACCAAGACATAATGGCAAAAAGCACTACCGCTAAACCAATCAATAACAGCGGTAATATTTTCTTCATCATTTACCGGCGCTCCGTTGCCGTACTACTTCAAATAAACATACACCCGCAGCTACCGAAACATTCAAACTACTTACGGTACCCGCCAAAGGAATTGAAATCAGATCATCACAAAGCTCACGCGTGAGCCGGCGCATACCGGCGCCTTCTGCGCCCATAACCAGTGCTACCGGGCCAACAAATTTGTTTTCGTATAACGTAGCATCGGCTTCACCAGCAGTGCCGGTAACCCAAACACCTTCATCTTTTAGAATGCGAATAGCACGCGCTAAATTCGTAGCGGTAACTAAAGGCACAATTTCAGCAGCCCCACTGGCTACTTTGCGCACGGTTGCATTCAAACCAGCCGCTTTATCCTTCGGCACAATCACTGCGGTAACGGCTGCTGCATCGGCGGTACGCAAACACGCCCCTAAATTATGCGGATCCGTTACTTGATCAAGAACCAGAAACAACGCCTTTTGCCCTGCATTTTGCGCAAGCTCCGGCAAATCGTTTTCTTGATATACTCGACCTGGCGTTACGATAAGCAACACACCTTGATGATTGCCTTCTTGTACACGATCATCCAACGTTTTACGTTGGCAAAACTGCGGGCGGACACCGGTAATACGAGCGGCTTTCACAATCTCTTGAATTGCAGGATCATCTCTATCTTTTTGTACAAATAATTCTAATGCTCGCTCGGGAGCATGCTGCAACAACGCGCTAACCGAATGAATGCCAAATACTGTTTCACTTTTACTCATCGCGAACGTTTTTTCCTAGTCGAAGGTTTTTTACCACTTTTAGCAGCGGCTGGGGCCCCTGCTTTTGCTTTACCGCCTGATTTCCCAGAAGGCTTTCTATCAGCCGAATTTTTGCTCTTGCCTCTGCCCTTGCCTTTACTCGGCCCACGCTTATCAGAGTGTTTTTGCTTAACTCTGCGCTTCGGAGCTAAGGCATCAGAGGTTTGCTCCACATGCAACAATTCAAAATCAATCTTGCGCTCGTCCAGATTAACAGCCGCTACTTTAACACGAGCCTTATCACCAAGCCGGTATACACTGCCGCTTGATTCGCCAATTAATAAATGGCGCTCGGCATCGAAGTGATAGTATTCACTCTTCAGGTTCGATATATGCACTAAGCCATCAATCATGTAATCGGTTAACCGCACGAACAAACCAAAGTTCGTAACCGCTGAAATTACGCCTTCAAATTCATCACCAACATGATCTTGCATGAACTCACACTTCAGCCACTCATCGACTTGGCGGGTGGCATCATCTGCACGGCGCTCTGTTTGCGAACAATGCGGGCCCAGTTCTGCAAGTTGTTTAGGCTCATAATGATGCGCCCCTTCCAAACCCGGCATTCCACGGTGTTGCTCAGCAAGAATACGCTTAATTTCTCGGTGCAAAACCAAATCTGGGTAACGCCGAATTGGTGATGTGAAATGCGCATAAGCTTTCAACGCTAAACCAAAGTGCCCACGATTTTCTACCGTGTAAATGGCTTGCTGCAATGAACGCAGTAGCATGGTTTGAATCAACTCTTTATCAGGCCGATCCGCTACTTGCTTTAACACTTCACCAAAATCAGCCGGCGCCGGTTCATCACGAAGTGGCATGGTTAAGCCCATTTCGCCAAGCACCATGCGAAACGCCATTAAGCGATCTTCGTCGGGTAAATCGTGCACACGGAACAGTGCCGCACCTTTATGTTTCTCAACAAAATTAGCCGCGGCCACATTGGCCATAATCATGCATTCTTCAATCAGCATGTGCGCTTGATTGCGGTGCACAGGCTCTATGCGCTCAATTTTGCGCTCTGCATTGAAAATGAAACGTGTTTCCACAGTATCAAAATCAATAGCACCTCGGCGTTCACGGCTACCGCGCAATACTTTATATAAGCCCTGCAAATTCTCGATGTGAGGAACAACCGCCTGATACTGACTACGGAGCTCTTTATCACCCTCGAGAATCGCTGCTACCTTGGTGTACGTTAGCCGCGCATGAGAATTCATCAATGCCGGGTAAAAGCTCGATTCTAATAGTTTGCCGCGTGGACCAATCACCATTTCAGCAACCATGCACAAGCGATCTACCTGCGGGTTCAATGAACACAAACCGTTTGATAACGCTTCAGGTAACATTGGAATGACATGATTTGGAAAGTATACCGAGTTACCACGGCTGAGCGCTTCCCGATCCAGCCCGTTACCAGGGCGTACGTAATGGCTTACATCAGCAATAGCTACCCATAAACGAAACCCTTTATCGTCGGGTTGGCAGAATACGGCATCATCGAAATCTCGCGCATCTTCACCATCAATGGTAACCAGCGGTAAGCGGCGAAGATCGACGCGCCCTTTTTTATCTTCCTCTGGCACTTCAGTTGGAATCGATTTCGATTCTTGTTCAACTGCAGCAGGCCATTCGTGTGGAATATTGTGTTCACGAATGGCTACTTCGATTTCCATCCCCGGCGCCATGTGGTCGCCGATAATTTCTACTATTTTTGCCAACGGCGATGAACGCCGGCTTGGCCGCGAAATAATTTCCGCTACCACAATTTGTCCATGCCGAGCACCATTCGTGTGCTCTGGCTGGATAATTAAATCTTGGCTTACGCGAGTATCATCTGGCACTACAAGAGCAATGCCATCTTCAAAAAAATAACGGCCCACAATTTGGCGGACTTCATCATTTAACGTTCTTACAATTCGGCCTTCTTTGCGCCCTTTGGCATCAGCAGCGCCCGCTTTCACTAACACCCGATCACCGTGCATAACGGTTTGCATTTGATGAAACGGTAAAAACAAATCGGGTCCGCCTTCATCTAAGCGCACGAACCCAAAACCATCGCGATGGCCAATTACTTCGCCTTTCTGCAAATCCATACGTTCAGGCATGCCATAAGAATCATTGCGCGTGTACACCAGTTGGCCGTCGCGCTCCATAGCGCGTAATCGCCTCTTCACCCCAATATGCTGGCGCTCATCGGTTAACTTAAAATGGCTCAAGATATCTTGGTAAGCTACCGGCTTAAGCGCATTTTTTACCACTTCCAACATGTCTTCCCGCGAAGGGATTTCCACATCATGCTGCGGTTGTTCTGGGGTTGTCTTGTCATTCATATCGATAATAACTTTTTCTCTTGTTTTGCTGGCTTTAAAGCCGTTTGTGTATTGGTCTAGTATATCACTGTGTTGACGTTTTAGATAATGACTATGTTTGTTGCAGTTTATTCATTATTCCTAGCCATAACCACTACATAAAAACGTGCTAGGATATTATTTACTACATCACGAAAGCTTTTGTGCGCCGTTTTGGCAACGTAGTTTCGCCCCGGCATGTTTCAATTGAATGATAGAGGTTACCTCAAATGCGTAAATTACTAATTGCTGGGGCGTTAATAGCCCTACTCACCGCGTGCAGCGATTCACCTACCACCGAAGATACCAATGGCTCACAAGCAGCATTAACCGAATCAGAGCGCTTAAACCTATGGCTTGATGAGAAGTTTGAAGAACGGCTGCAGATGACACCGATGCAACTTACGATGCTAGGGCGCAAAGAACAATATGACCGCTTAAACGATGTCAGTGAAGAAGGGCAAAGGGAAATGGTTGAGTGGTCGCAAGCCACCGTTACTGAGATGGAGCAAAATTTCGATTATGCCAGCCTTAATCAAGAAGCAAAAACTTCTTACGACCTTTGGGCTTATCAAGTAGAACGAGATGCTCGGGCTTTTGAATATCGTGATATGGCATATATCTTCCACCAGATGTCGAGTATCCATTCAGCGCTTCCACAATTCTTAATTTCGTTTCATGCGGTAGATAATGAAAATGATATGCGGGCGTACATTTCACGTTTGCAGCACCTTGAGACCTCCATTGATACCCTCCTAGCTATGGCTCAAGAACGCGCTGAACAAGGTATTCGTGTACCCGATTTTGGTTACCGTGGCGCATTGCGGCAAGCCCGCGCCTTAATTGATGGTAAACCTTTTACTGAAGGCGCTGCATCAGCTCCCTTATTTGAAGATGCAGAAAATAAGATTGCAGAGTTATTAGAATCAGATGCTATCGATAGCCAGGTAGCGGAATCCCTTGAGAATGACGTTCGTAGTGCGCTCATCAATCATGTTGGCCCCGCTTACCAGCGCTTAGTGGATTGGTTAGAAGAGGATATGGTGAATGCGGATAGCAATCCTACCGGTGTAGCCAAATATGAAGGTGGGCGCGATTACTACAACTTTATGCTGTGGTTCCACACCACCACCGAATTAACCGCAGAAGAAGTTCACCAAATCGGTATCGATGAAGTAGCTCGAATTCAAGAAGAGATGCGCGCTATTCAGG
Source organism: Aliidiomarina shirensis (assembly GCF_003987345.1). Classification (GTDB taxonomy): domain Bacteria; phylum Pseudomonadota; class Gammaproteobacteria; order Enterobacterales; family Alteromonadaceae; genus Aliidiomarina; species Aliidiomarina shirensis. Next base: position 29,073 of record NZ_PIPP01000007.1, read on the forward strand.
AGCGTGTTGGTTTTGCTGGCACCTTGCAAGAGTTCTTTGATTTTGTGCGTACTGATGAGCAATTCCTATACCCCAATACTGATGAAGGCCGCCAAGCTTACATCGATGATTCAACGGCTTATCTTGATGGTATTGCCGATCGCCTTCCTGATTTCTTTGGTATTTTGCCAAAAGCTGATTTAGTGGTGCGCCGCGTTGAAGCGTTCCGCGAAGAAGATGGCGCACCGCAACACTATTTTCCGGGTACTCCCGATGGTTCGCGCCCAGGTATCTACTATGCCCATTTATCTGATATGAGCTCGATGCCTAAGGTAGATATGGAGGCCGTGGCCTACCATGAGGGTAATCCTGGCCATCACATGCAAATATCAATTGCTCAAGAACTGGAGAACATTCCGCAGTTTCGTACTCAAGATCGCCACACCGTATATGTAGAGGGTTGGGCCCTGTACTCAGAGTTACTGGCCAAAGAAATGGGCGGTTATCGCGATGATTACTCCGATTTTGGCCGTTTAACGGCTGAGATTTGGCGTGCGGTTCGCTTAGTAGTTGATACCGGCATGCATGCACTTGGTTGGAACGAAGATGAAGCCGTAGCTTATTTCCTTGAAAACACGCCAATTACTGAAGGTTCAGTTCGTGCCGAAGTTCAACGTTATTTAGTTTGGCCGGGGCAGGCAACCGCATACAAAATAGGTATGCTGCGTATTCAAGAACTGCGCGCGCAAGCTGAAGAAGAACTTGGTGATAGCTTCGATATTCGCGGCTTCCACGATACGGTTTTAGGGGGTGGTTCATTACCATTACCAATATTAGAACAACGTGTGCAGCAATGGATTGAAACCGTAAAGTACGGGCAAGGCGAATAACCTAGGAGCATTGAACATGACCAGAAACCACCCGCTGAGAGTTTCGCAAAGTAGTGTATGCGTTGAAAAAGTGGTTCAGCGGGTGGGTAACAAAATCACTCTGGGCCTTCCGCTCGGTTTAGGGAAACCTATTCATTTTGCAAACGCCTTGTATCAATACGCGAAAGAAAACCCTACTTTCGAGCTTCACATAGTTACTGCGCTTTCATTACTCCCGCCCGTTCCCGCCGAGGGGCTTGAAAAGCGCTTTATGGAGCCTTTCCTTGAACGCCTATATGGTGATATTCCCGAGTTGGATTACGCCAGGGATGTTCTCAATCACAAGCTTCCGAAAAACGTAAAGGTATCTGAATTCTTCTTCCAAGCTGGGAGTTTTCTGCATCATAATGAGCAGCAGCGGCGCTATATCTGTACCAACTACACCCATGCAATGCGCGATCTGATGGCGCTTGGCGTAAATGTTATTGGCCAACTAGTAGCTCCCGATACAGATCCGAACTATCCCGAGCAATTTAGCCTCAGTTGCAACCCCGATTTATCCCTCGATTTATTCATGAATTTGCGCAACGCGGAAACGGAAAGCAACCCAATTGCACTGGTAGCAGAATGTAATAGAAATCTCCCATTTTTTGGTCGAGATGCCTCGGTGCCTACTACTACATTCGATTTTGTATTGGAAAACACGAAAGCTGAATACCCGTTATTTTCAGCCCCACAAACGCCAATTAACGCACGCGACCATCTTATCGGATTCTATGCCAGCACACTCTTAAAAGATGGCGGTACATTGCAAGTGGGTATTGGCTCTTTAGGCGCTGCATTAATTTATAGCACCTGTTTACGCCATCAGAACAACGACGCTTGGCAACAACTTTATCGAAATCTTGAGATCGCAAAGCGCTTCCCTATCGCCAAAAAATACGGCGGTACCGAGCCTTTCGTTAAAGGATTATATGGCTGCAGTGAAATGATGGTGGATGGATTTATTCATCTTCTTGAAGCGGGCATCCTGAAGCGCAAGGTTTATGCAGATGCCGATCTACAGGAAGACATTAATTCGGGAATGCTCGATCCCGAACGTAGCGACGACGCTCGCTTAAAAAATGCTACGGTTATGCACGGTGGTTTTTACCTAGGGCCTCGAAGTTTCTATAAAAAACTGGAAAAATTAAACGGTGAGCAACGCGAGCTCATTTGTATGAGCAGTGTTAACTATATCAATGATCTAAATGATCACCGTTTTGGTGATCAACGCCTGAAAGTAGCGCAACGTGTTTTTGCTCGCTTCGTTAATTCAGCAATGCAATGCACGCTCGATGGCGCAGCTGTATCCGATGGATTTGAAGATGGCCGGGTATTAAGTGGGGTTGGTGGGCAATATGACTTTGTTTCCATGGCTCATGATCTTAAGGGCGCCCGCTCTATTTTAACCATTCGCAGCACGCGCACGGCTGGCTCGAAAACATTATCCAATATACTTTTCTCGTATGGTCATTGCACGATTCCTCGACATCTGCGTGATATCGTCATTACTGAATACGGTATCGCAGACCTTCGCGGCAAAGCCGACGAGCAGGTTTATTTAGCGTTAATTCGAATCGCGGATTCTAGATTTCAGGCGCATTTGTTAAAGCAAGCGCAGCAGGCAGGAAAGGTAGATCCGAACTTCGAACTGCCCGAGCAATGGCAAAATAACACGCCTGCGGCCGTTGCAAACAATCTTCGTGAACTTCAGCAACAAAAGTTCTTTCCTGCTTTTCCGTTCGGAACTGATTTTACTGATGATGAATTAAAAATCGGAAAAGCACTAAAGCTCCTGAAAGCCGCTACATCAACCCGCACTGGAACAGTAGTAACACTTTTTCAGGCACTAATGTTTGGTTCCGGCAAGGCGCAGTATCAAGCCTTCATGAAGCGCATGCAATTGGACAAGGTAAGCGATTTAAAAAGCTGGTTGGATCGCCGCTTATTCATCTTGGCCTTAAAAAAAGTAGCGGCACAAGATGAATAAACAGCAAGCTTTCGGTGCGTTAAAGCTTACGCGAATTTAGCCTTTTTTTCCGAAGATTCCTTTGCACCAAAAAGCTTCCCGTGCAATGCACAAAGTGCCGCTTCGTAATCTTCATCATTAACGACTACACGGATATCTACCTGCCGCATGCCTTGCTGCATGGCGAGAATAATAATCTCGTCGTCGGCAAGTGCATTGCTAACATCAGCGAGAATACCGGGCACGTTCATATCGCTACCAATAACCGAAATAATAGCAACTTTACGGCTGGATATATCGGCGTTTGGATAATGTTTTTGCAGATGCTTCTTCAACCTATTCACAGCATCAAGGCCGCTAGGGATATACAGCGTTACTGTATTGGCATTATGCTCTCTGGCTAGCAAGGGAACTTCGCAGTCGGCTACCAACTTCTGAATATTAAGAAAATGCGTTTGTTCCCCAGCCATATCCTGATCGAATATATCCAGTGCGAACACCCGACGTTTACCTGCAACAATTTCAACGCAGGGCTCATCGCTTTTGTAGTCATTGGTAATCAGTGTACCGTCGTGATCGGGCTGAAAAGTATTCTTCACCCGCAGCGGTATATCTTTTTGCCGCAGACCTCGCGCCGATTTAGGATGAATCGCCTCCATGCCAATCAGCGATAATTGATCCGCAACATCATAATTGGTGCGGCCAATAGGTTGCACTTTATCAGCACCCACTACTTTCGGATCCGCCGAAGAGAGGTGATACTCTTTATGAATGACTGCTTCTCTAGCGCCCGTTAGCTCAGCAATTTTGCTGAAGGTAATTTCACTATACCCACGCCCGAATGTTGTTAATAGTGCTTCCTTGCATTGCGTGTAACCGGTCACTATCAGCATTTCTTTACTGAAGTCGTATTTACCAAGAACACTCTGAATTTTATCATCAAGCGCCATGTTCTCGGTTTCGCGCCAGCCCGTGAGATCCACGAAGCGCGCATTGATACCCTCAGATTGCAGTAACAACACGGTATTGAATGCACTGTTCGCTTCCCCTAGGCCAGCAAGCATCTCCCTTACTGTTGATAAATGTTCATCAATTTGAAAGTGGCCGTAGGAGCATACGCGTTGCAGATCGAGCAAGCATGTGCGAATACCTTCAACCCGTTCCGTTACCAATTGATCCGCCTGTTTGCGCGTGTGCTCTTGATCAAATAACTCCGCGTTATGCTCATGCATTGCGCGCGATACATCACTTAGTCGCTCGTTCCACGCCCAGTCTGAGTCATCATTTGCAAACAGTGCGTATACCCCTGGCTTATTGGTACTTTGATTTTCCAACAACATGTTCGTCATACCAGAGTAGGCTGAAACCACAAACACTCGATTATAGAGCTCGTCATGCGGCCGCTGCACGCCGATAATATTATCGCGTACAGCAGCATAATCGCTCATGGATGTACCACCAATTTTTTCGACCGTATGGCCTTTCATGTAGTTACCCTCCTGAATCCTTGTGCTTTTAAAATCCTGCCTTATGGCCGATTAATCGGTAACTGCCTCCGCTTCGAGAGGATAAGCGCCATCTGGACCATGCGTTTCTTTGCCATTAAGCGGAGGATTGAAAACACATGCCATCTGCAATTCCGTTTTGGCTTTAAGAATGTGATCATCGTTATTATTCAGCATATAAACAGTGCCCGGGTTAATTGGATGTTCAATGCCAGTTGCCTTATCTAAAATAGATCCGTCGCCATAAATGCAATACACCGTTTCAAGGTGATTTTTATAGTGAATCGGAGTTTCGGTATTGGCGTAAATTGTTGTGATATGAAACGAATAGCCCATATTGTCGTCTTTAAGCGACATCCGCACACTATTCCAAGTTTCTCCATCTACTTTACGATTTGAATTACGGCATTCTTCAAGAGTACGTACGATCATTTAATCTTTCTCCCCGCACCACTATCGGTGGTACTTAATCAATTAATTTAGCAAGATTCTTCTATTCTTTTAGCCTGCTGCTTTTAACCTTATTTTCTTTTAGCTCGCCTTAGCTTTCGCTTCAGGCAATACTTTAGCAAAAGCCTTTTCGAGAATATCCAGGCCTTCTTTCAAATCTGCCATCGGTATAGTTAGCGGGCATAAGCACTTAACAACCTGCCCCCAAGAACCACTGGTTTCCACCGCTAACCCATTGGCAAATGCTTCCTCACAAATTTGGCTCGCGATATCACCATTTTCAACTTCAATACCGCGCATCATTCCGCGCCCTTTAAGCTTCAACTCGCCATCAAAACGTTTGCAGATATCACCGAAGCGTTGCTCTAAAAGTCCTGCTTTTTCTTTAACGTCCTGCATTAGCTTGTCGTCTTGCCAATACTTTTCTAATGCTACACGCGCAGTAATGAACGCAAGGTTATTACCACGAAAGGTTCCGTTGTGTTCAGCAGGTTCCCAATGGTCCAGATCTGGGCGCAGGAGCGTAACCGCAAACGGCAAGCCATAACCACTTAAGGATTTAGATAAGGTAACAATATCCGGTTTTATGCCCGCCGGCTCAAAGCTAAAGAATGTCCCCGTACGCCCGCAACCTGCTTGGATATCGTCGATAATCAACAACATATCATATTTACGGCATAGGGCTTCAAGCTCTTGTAACCATTCCATACGCGCAGCGTTCAAACCGCCCTCACCCTGCACAGTTTCGGCAATAACGCCTGCGGGTATCTCCACACCGCTACCTGGATCGCTTAGCATTTGGTCGAGAAGACGCAATCCCATGAAATCCTCGGCTTGATCACCATAATCATCATAAGGAATGCGAGTTACATCACCGAGCGATACCACAGCGCCAGCACGTTGCCCTTTGTTACCGGTAACGGCTTGCGAACCCAGAGTGCAGCCATGATAACCATTGGTAAATGAAACAATACCCGTACGGCCTTTATCTTTACGTGCTATTTTTAGCGCAACTTCTACCGCATTGGTGCCCGTAGGCCCGGTAAATTGCACTTTATAATCGAGATCACGCGGTTTCATAATGATATCGTTGAAAGCATTAAGGAAACCCTCTTTGGCTTCGGTATACATATCTAAGCCATGAGTAATGCCATCAGCCTGAATATAATCTAACAATGGCTGCTTCAAATAATCATTATTGTGCCCGTAGTTCAAGGTTCCAGCACCCGCTAAAAAATCTATATATGATTTACCATCACGGCTCTGTAAGCGTGCATTTTTAGCCGTAGTAAAAACGGTTGGGAATGAGCGTGAGTAAGAACGAACTTCAGATTCGATTTCCTCAAAAATATTCATTTTGTGCTCCAAATTTATAAAAAAGTAGATAACAAAAGGCGAATTACTTGTTTATTGGCCCTATTCTATAAAGCTCTTCGCTATTATGTTGGCCACCAAAATGCTCCTGCTTATCAAACAGCACATTTACATCAATCTGTGCACTCCAATCGCGAGCGAGTGATTTAAATAAGCGCTGTGAAGCCTCGTTATCTGGGGTAATAGTCGTTTCCAGCCACCTTACGGCCGCCAAATTCGAACGTTGAAAAATAGATTGAATCATGCGTTTTGCTAAGCCCTGACCTCGAGCCGCCTCGCCAACCACCACCTGCCACAAAAAATATGTATCGGGTTGTTCGGGTTTAATGTAACCGGATACAAAGCCTACTAGCTCGCCATCGTGCCATGCGGCTACGGCAGTTTCTGCAAAATGGGTGGTCTGCAATAGATTGCAGTATAGTGAGTTCGTATCGAGAGGAGGGTTCTGCGCAACGAGCTGGTTTACTGCCAGCCCATCTTCAGATTCAGGTATTTTTAGTTCTATTTTCATTACTTCCTCATATCCTGCTGTTGCAATTCGATAAGTAAATAGATGAAAAAACTAATATTTTCGATACCCATAAAACCTTAGGCCAGATAATAAAAATTTCAAGGGCAAAACCTAGAAAAGGTTCACTTTTGGCGCTTGTCTGTTTGAATTTATAGAATTAGAGTTATTTTTGGGAATTGAAAGCCGGAAAAGCGCTCATACCGCGATTTAGCAAAAATAGAATACTTTAATTTTCGGCTACCGAGCCAGCTCCCAGAGCGCATGTAGGGTATAGCAAGTTCGATTATTCTGCAGAAATAGAATATAAAACGCTCAGAAGCCAATTTTTATCTTAATTCTGCTAAAAATTTAAAAATGAAATGAACAAGCGCAGCGTTTAAAATTTTTTTGTGATGAACCATCCTCTACAATGTGAACGTTTAAAAATCATACTAAAACGAATAATTCAGCATTCAGCCTTGGCTGAAGTTCGTGTATGGTCGACACTATTCAAAAGCACAACTTAAGGAAACCTGATGGCAGCATTCGGTACGCAATTCATGCCCAACATGGCAATGGCTACTTATACAAATAACACTTGGAGTAAGCCAGAAATCGTTAGTAGCAGCAGTATTGCGCTACATCCAGGAGCTCACGTATTGCATTATGCCAGCACCTGTTTTGAGGGGTTGAAAGCATTTAAACACGACGATGGTTCGGTATATGTTTTTCGTATGGACAGAAATATCGCTCGAATGCAGCAAAGCAGCGATCTTTTGCATTTACCACCATTTCCCGCTGATCTGCTTGAAAACATGATTCTATCCAGTTTAGCTAATGTGATTGACGAGATTCCGCAACCACCAAGTTCGATGTATATCCGGCCGACTCATGTTGGAACTGAGGCAGCTATTGGTAAAGCTGCATCACCCTCAACTAGTTCCATGCTATATGTGCTGTTATCGCAAGTGGGTGCTTACTTTACGGGTGGTGATGTGGCATTACGCTTGTTAATTGAAGAAGACACAATGCGCTGTGCCGCCCACATGGGTATGGTTAAAAGCGGTGGTAACTATGCGAGCGCCATGGGCCCGATTCTTCGTGCAAAGGAAAAATATCAGGCAGATCAGGTTCTTTTCTGTCCTCAAGGTGATGTGCAGGAAACTGGCGCCGCTAATTTTATTCTGATTGACGGCAACGAAGTGATTACCAAATCACTCGATTCATCGTTTCTACACGGCGTAACGCGCGATTCTATCCTAACCATAGCCCGCGATATGGGTATGGATGTGCAAGAACGCTCTTTGAGTGTTGAAGAGCTCTTAGAGCGCGTTAGCCACCCTGGTTGCGAGGCCGCTCTATCAGGTACAGCTGCCGTATTGGCACCTGTAGGCACTTTAATCCATAACGGTAAAGAGCATGTTATTGGTTCAGGTCAACCAGGGCCAACGACGTTAAAGCTGCGGGAAACATTGAATGAAATTCAGTGGGGTAAGCAAGAAGACAAACATGGCTGGTTGCGCAAAGTTTAAAAGGCATGAGTTTTAAAAGGCAAAAGTTTAAGCCTCTCGTTGATAATCGTCCTAAAATGGATAGGAGCAATACATGCGCAAACATTATTCGGTGCTATGGCTGCCCGTTGTCATTTACATTTGCACTGTTCAGGTTGGCGTCGTTAGCGCCGCTACCGATTGGGAGCCGGAAGACATTATCAATTGGGAGGCTCATTCATTCGAAGGCAATACCGATTACCGGCTGATCTCCACAACCGAGCAAAACCAACTGGAACAATCGCATATCCTCGCAACCTGCGAAGATGGCCAAGCTTCCGGCATGTTCTATCGTGGCGAAATTGACCTCGCCGAAACACCTATGCTGAGCTGGGAATGGAAAGTTAATCAGTTTCCAGACGTAGGCAACGAGCGCGAAAAAGATGGTGATGATTATGCGGCTCGCATCTATGTAGTGCGAGAGCATTCAATTCTTCGCTGGCGGACACGTGCTGTAAACTATGTGTGGAGTCAGCAAAGCGAAATAGGTGCCATCTGGCCTAACCCTTTTGCGAAGCAGGCACACATGATAGCAGCGCGCTCTGGCAAAACGGAAAGTGATCAATGGCAAACTGAAACTCGAGATCTACAAGCTGATTTCGAGAACTTTCATGGGCAAGTACCTGATAAAATTAATGCGATTGCGATTATGACGGATTGTGATAATAGCAATTCATCATCATCGGCTTCGTATCGCCGAATCCGCTTACATGCTCGTGATGCAGAATAATCGCGCTCGATCAAAGCTACTTTGAGGCAGAATAGAGTTAACTGCGTTAGTGCGTATGGGCAATGCTTAGTGTATGGGAATGCATGGATTTTTAGTTGTGGTGCCCGGGGCCGGACTCGAACCGGCACACCATTTCTGGCGGCGGATTTTGAATCCGCTGCGTCTACCAATTTCGCCACCCGGGCATTTCTTCGGAGGCTGCATCTGAATCAACCAGACGCAGCGCATTATACCCATGCCGGAGCTTCTTGCAAGCATGTATGATAAAAAAGAATACTTCATGATATGATCTTGCAATCGTTCGTTCAGGATTTATACAAAAATGGTAAACTCCCCTTCCTCTAGCGCTCAGAATAGCGCCAATACTGAAACCGAAAACCTAGAGTACGTTCCCGTTCCAAGAGCCGGCTTCGGCCGCAGAATTTTGGCTATCGTATATGATTCTTTGGTTGTCGCGGCCGTTATCATGTTCGCATTTGCGGTGCTGCTAGCCGCGCTCGGTATTTTTACTAAAACCGGCGTAATCAACCTCGCCGACGGTGAAGATCATGCAGCTTTACTGCAGGGCAATCCACTTACCACCGTATATTTAATTTCCGTTTTACTCTGGTTCTATGTAGGGTTTTGGGTACGCGGAGGGCAAACCCTTGGCATGCGTACGTGGCGGCTGCGGGTTCGTAATACCGATAATTCACGAATCACCAAGAAACAAGCCTTAATTCGAGCGGTAACCGCATTATTTGGATTAGGTAATATTTGGGTATTGTTTGGCAGTGAGAAATTGGCACTGCAAGATCGCATTGCCAAATGTGAAGTTGTGGTGCTTAGCAAAGAAGCGAACCAATTTGTGAATTGGAAATAGCTAAATGCGGTTTCGGCTCAAGATATAAAGTGCGGCGGAGGCAAACAACATTCCGGGTAGCAATGCACCAAGCAACGGCGGTAAGTTGTAAACCTGCGATATCGGAGCAAACACCTCATTGAAAACGTGAAAAGTAAATCCGGTGATGACCCCCAACAGCACGCGCGCGCCCATGGTGGTAGAGCGTAACGGCCCAAAGATAAACGAGAGCGCTACCAGCAGCATAACGGTTACCGTAAATGGCACTACTACTTTGCGCCAGAAGGCGAGTTCGTAGCGGCTGGCATCTTGCCGATTTGATTTTAGGTAATTAACGTAATCGTTGAGGCCGCTGATCGATAGCGATTCCGGCCTTACGGTAACCGCGCCGAGCTTATCGGGCGTTAGCGTAGAGCGCCACGACCAACTCGCAAGTTGATAGTTTGCAACGCGATCAGGGCTCACTTCCGTGTATTGTGCATCGTGTACAAACCAATCAGGCCCGACATACGTTGCTCTGCCTCCGTGCACCACTTTCTCTAATTCCCGGCCATTAAACTCATAAATGGTTACATTTTCCAAGGTGCCGGTATCCAACACTTCACCAATATGGATAAAGCGATTACCATCTTTGGCCCAAATACCTTGCTCACCGGAAATTAAACTCCCGCCCGATATTGCTTGTGCTCGTATTTGCCGTGCTTGCGCTTCCGCGTTTGGTGCAACCCATTCACCAATCGCTAAAACAGCGAACATCATAATCACCGCAGATTTCATCACCGATCCAATAATATTTAAGCGCGATAATCCCGCCGCCATCATTACCGTCAGTTCGCTACTGCTAGCTAATAACCCCATACCAATAAGGCCGCCCAACAAAGCCGCCATCGGAAAAAACACTTCAACATCGCGAGGAATACTAAAGAGCACGAACACCAAAACATCAGACATTTCATAGGTGCCACGGCCAATTGAACGAATCTGTTCGACAAATCGAATCAAACTGCTTAAGCCAGTTAATACCGATAGGCTCAAAAGCGTGGTGAGTAACACTGTTTTGCCAATGTAGCGATCGAGAATACTGAACATTATTTTCGCCCTCGCAATGCTGCCCGCATTCGGTAGCCGGCTGGACGCTCTTTTAACAACAATGAAATGCCGATAATAGCTAAACTAATATGTATCCACCAAAGGCCAAGCTCAATCGGTAACGAACCATCAGCCAATGCTCGCTTAGTCGCCATGAGTACCATGAAATAGCCTAAATAAATTAACAACGCTGGCGCTATTCGAGCGAATTTTCCCTGTCGCGGGTTTACTCGGCTCAAAGGTACAGCGATGAGAATCAATAATGGCATTGCGAGCGGAATCGCGATTCGCCATTGGAGCTCGGCCGCCGCCGAACTACTTGAATCTCCCCAAAGCTCTCGGGTTGGAATAGCCTCCTCACGGCGCCCGGTGCTATCTACTTCCTGCTCGCGAATTTGAATTTGATATTGTTCAAACTGCATTACTTGATGATCAAGATTGGTAAGCGATTGCGAATAACGGCGGCCTTCATCAAGCACCATCTGTTGCGCGCCATTTGGTAAAATTTCAATACGTCCTCGTGCTGCCATTACCACGCTAGCACGCACATCTTCGGCCGCCATTTCACCCCGAGCTGGTAATTGCGCCACAAATACTTCTTCCAACTCTCCGCTTTCTGATTGGCTCTCAATAAAAATAACCGCGCGCTGCTGAGCGGCTTGTTGGAAACGCCCTGATTGCAATACCGAAACGCCGGCCTCTGCCTGTAACCTATCGGCTATTGTTTGTTCTTGCGCCAGTGCCCACGGGCTCAACCAAAGCGTCAGCAAGGCGGTTATGAGCGCAAGCACACCAGCAAAAGCTAGAGAAACACGGGTGATATACCATTCACTCACACCACAGGCGTGAAACACCGCCATTTCATGATCCGCATATAAACGCCCTTGAGCCATCAAAACGCCAAGGAAAAGGCTTATAGGGAGCAGTAATGAAGCTAATCCGGGTAACTGTAACCCGAGTACTAATAAAATGAGTTGGGCAGGAATTTGCCCTTCCGAGGCTTCCGTGAGAATCTGGACGAATTGCTGACTAACAAAAATGGTTAGCAAAACCACAAAAATAGCCATTTGTGCTTTGAATGTTTCACGAATAATGTAACGAAATATGAGCACAGGCCCAACCCTTAACTTCGCTTTTTACTGGAAATCACTGAATATTTCAGTAAACTTTGTGTTTTAACAAGTTTGATCTGCGATTCTAAGGCCATAACATCGAATTTGCTTCCTTTTTTTCAGAAGAAATGTTCGATTTGCGGCGATTAACCACGGCTTGCCACCTTAGATTAACGCTAATAATGCCACGACCGGCATCAATAAACCAGAAATGGGAGTACCTATGGAATTTAGTGTAAAAAGCGGTAGCCCAGAAAAACAACGTTCCGCATGTATCGTAGTGGGCGTTTTCGAACCTCGTCGTTTATCACCAGCGGCTGAGCAAATCGACAAAATCAGTGATGGCTACTTGAGTAACATTTTGCGCCGTGGCGATATCGAAGGAAAACCAGGGCAAGTACTCCTCCTCCACAACGTACCAAATCTTCTGAGCGAGCGAATTTTACTCGTAGGTTGTGGGAAAGAGCGCGAATTGGATGAACGCCAATATCGACAAATCATCAGTAAAACCATTGCAACACTAAATGATACCGGCGCTATGGAAGCGGTTTGCTTTTTAAGTGAACTGCATGTGAAAGGCCGTGATACCTATTGGAAAGTGCGCCACGCGATCGAAGCAGCGCAAAGTAGCCTGTACGTATTTGATCAACTTAAAACCCATCGCGAAGAGCCACGCCGCCCACTCCGCAAGCTTATTTTTAACGTGCCGTCTCGCCGCGAGTTGCCGGTAGGTGAGCGCGCAGTAAGCCATGGTTTAGCGGTAGCGAAAGGTGTGAAACTTTGCCGAGATGCCGCCAATATGCCACCCAATATCTGCACGCCAATTTGGCTTGCGGAACAAGCCGAAGCACTCGCTGAAAATTACGATAATTTAAGCGTAGAACGCGTCACGGAAACGGATATGGCAGAGCTTGGTATGAATGCATACCTCGCCGTTAGCCGAGGTTCTGATAACCCAGCAGTTATGACGTTAATGCACTATTCAGGTGCTAACGATAACCGAGCTCCAATTGTATTGGTGGGTAAAGGCTTAACCTTCGATGCTGGTGGTATTTCTATCAAACCATCCGAAGCGATGGACGAAATGAAATACGATATGGGAGGCGCTGCCGGCGTGCTGGGAACTATGCAGGCGCTTGCAGAGTTACAACTTCCAATCAACGTCATTGGTATCTTAGCAGGTTGTGAGAATATGCCTGATGGCCGCGCATACCGGCCGGGTGACGTGATTAAAACTATGTCGGGGCAAACGGTAGAAGTGCTTAACACCGATGCCGAAGGCCGGTTAGTGTTGTGCGATGCCCTTACCTACGTAGAGCGTTTCAACCCAGAAACTGTGGTTGATATTGCCACCTTAACCGGTGCCTGCGTTATCGCGTTAGGGCCTCATGCAACAGGCATGATGAGTAATCATAATCCGCTAGCACATGAGCTTCTTGGTGTTTCCAAGCAAAGCGGCGATCGTGCGTGGCAACTGCCGTTATGGGATGAGTATCAAGATATGTTGGATAGCCCATTTGCGGATATGACCAACTTAGGTGGTCGCCCAGCCGGTACCATTACTGCAGCCTGTTTCTTATCGCGCTTCACCAAAAAGTATCATTGGGCGCATTTAGATATTGCCGGTACAGCTTGGAAAGGCGGCAAGGAAAAAGGCGCAACTGGCCGGCCCGTGCCTATGCTCACTCAATTCTTGTTAGCGCGCTCAGGCGCAGCACAAAGCGAGTAGCCGGTGGCTCGGGTAACTTTTTACGTAGTGAACAGTGCGGCTCCGGCCGCATTGCTTAATGCTGTTTGTCATTTAATTGCACAGCAGTTTAATCAACGCCGCCGGATTGTTATTTTTAGCCAAGATCAGGCACAAGCGGAAGCGGTTGATGAGCTACTTTGGCAAATTCCAGCGGAACGTTTTATTCCCCACAATTTGCTGGGGGAAGGTCCGGTTGCTGGCACACCAGTTTTAATTGGATGGGATCAGCCAACCGCTGAATTAAGCAAGCAGCGAAATGTGGTATTTAATTTGCGCCATGAAGTGCCCGAATTAACCCGCCACATTCAAGAAATTATTGATTTCGTTCCAGCCGATGAAACCGGCAAGGAACTCGCGCGTGAGCGCTATCGTCATTATCGGCAGTTGGGTATGCAATTGGCTACCCTGCCTGCTCCGGAATAATTGAAGGACACCATGGATAAAACCTACTCCCCACAAAATATTGAGCAACGTTTATACGAAAACTGGGAACAGGCGGGTTACTTCCGTCCATCAGGCCAAGGTGAATCGTATTGCATTATGATTCCACCACCAAACGTAACTGGCAGCTTACACATGGGCCACGCGTTTCAGCACACGCTTATGGATACGCTTACGCGTTATAAGCGAATGGATGGCTACAACACACTTTGGCAAGTAGGCTCTGATCATGCTGGCATCGCCACGCAAATGGTGGTTGAACGTAAGTTAGCGGCAGAAAACTTAGATCGCCATACACTCGGCCGTGAAGCATTTATTGATAAAGTTTGGGATTGGAAAGCCGAATCTGGCGGCACTATTACCCGACAAATGCGGCGTTTGGGTGATTCGGTAGATTGGGAACGCGAACGTTTTACCATGGATGAAGGCTTATCAAAGGCCGTACAAGAAGTATTCGTTCGCCTGCACGAAGACAACCTCATTTATCGTGGCAAGCGGTTAGTAAACTGGGATCCGAAATTAAAAACGGCGATTTCTGATTTAGAAGTTGAGAACAAAGATACCAAAGGCAAAATCTGGCATTTACGTTATCCATTGGCCGATGGCGCAACAACCGCGGATGGCAAAGATTATGTGATTGTAGCCACAACCCGCCCAGAAACAATGCTCGGTGATTCTTGCGTTGCCGTACACCCAGAAGACGAACGCTATTTATCGTTGCAAGGTAAGTTCATTGCGTTGCCCCTTACCGGCCGCAAGATACCGATTATTGCCGATGATTATGTCGACCAGGAATTTGGCTCTGGCTGTGTGAAAATAACGCCTGCGCACGATTTTAATGATTACGAAATTGGTAAACGCCATAACCTGCCGTTGATTAATATTTTAAGCGATTCTGCCCACGTACTCGCAGAAGCTGAAGTATTCGATATTAAAGGCCTTCCACGCACTGATGTTGATACTAGCTTACCCGCTGAGTTTGCCGGCCTTGAGCGCTTCGCTGCACGCAAAGCCGTTGTTGCTGCCATGGATGCCCTAGGCCTGCTCGAAAAAGTAGCTGAGCACGATAATAAAGTGCCCTACGGCGATCGTTCGGGTGTAGTAATCGAGCCATTCCTAACTGATCAGTGGTATGTACGGGTAGCGCCATTGGCCGAAACCGCAACAAAAGCGGTGGAAGATGGCGAAATCGAATTTGTGCCTAAGCAATATGAAAATATGTATTTTAGTTGGATGCGCGATATTCAAGATTGGTGTATTTCCCGCCAGCTTTGGTGGGGTCACCGAATTCCGGCTTGGTACGATGATGAAGGCAAGGTTTATGTTGGCCGTAGCGAAGCGGAAGTTCGCGAAAAGCACGGGCTCGGCGATCGCATACTACAACAAGATAATGATGTATTGGATACGTGGTTTTCTTCAGCGTTGTGGACATTCTCTACACTAGGTTGGCCAGACGATACCGAAGCCTTAAAAACCTTCCACCCAACCAACGTTTTGGTTACTGGCTTCGATATTATTTTCTTCTGGGTAGCACGCATGATCATGATGACCATGCACTTCCTGAAAGATGAAGATGGTAAGCCTCAGGTGCCATTTAAAACGGTGTATGTAACCGGCTTAATTCGTGATGAGCAAGGCGATAAAATGTCGAAATCGAAGGGGAACGTTATTGATCCTCTCGATATGATCGATGGTATCGGCCTCGAAGAGCTACTCGAAAAGCGCACCAGCAATTTGATGCAAGAAAAACTGGCTACACAAATTGCCAAGCGCACGAAGAAAGAGTTCCCCGATGGTATTACCGCCCACGGCACCGATGCGTTGCGTTTCACCCTTGCAGCACTTGCTTCAACCGGGCGCGATATCAACTGGGATATGAAACGCCTTGAAGGTTACCGTAACTTCTGCAACAAGCTTTGGAACGCTAGCCGTTATGTGCTGATGAATACCGAAGAGCAAGATTGCGGATTGAACGGCGGCGAAATGCAGCTTTCGTTGGCGGACCAATGGATTATTGAACGCTTTAACGATACCACTAAACAGTTCCGCCATGCCCTCGATACTTATCGTTTCGACCAGGCTGCGGCAATTGCCTACGAATTCACTTGGAATCAATTCTGCGATTGGTACCTAGAGCTTACCAAGCCAGTATTGTTCAGCGGTACCGAGGCACAGCAGCGCGCCACACGCCATACGTTGGTAACAGTTCTGGAACAGTTGTTGCGCTTATTGCATCCGTTGTTGCCCTTTATCACCGAAGAAATTTGGCAACGTGTGGCACCGCTAGCGGGAGCGCAAGGCGAAACCATTATGCTGCAAGCATACCCGCAAGTTCAGCCGGTGCAGTTTGCTGAGGCACAAGCCGATATGGAATGGCTGAAGCAAGTTATTGTTGCAGTGCGGAATATTCGCGGTGAAATGGATCTTTCGCCCAGTAAAGCACTACCCGTACTGATTGTGAATGCCGATGCAACGGCTACACGGCGCTTGAATGACAACGCAAGCTTCCTAAGTGCGCTTGCTAAGCTTGAATCGCTTACCTTTATCGCTTCTGATGAAGAGGCACCTGCAAGTGCTACAGCGCTTGTTGGCCGCATGGAAATCCATATTCCTATGGCTGGCTTAATCGATAAAGAAGCAGAGCTTGCTCGTTTAGATAAAGCCATTGATAAGGCAGAAAAAGAGCTACAACGGGTTTCTGGCAAATTATCGAATGAGAAATTTGTAAGTAACGCACCTGCCGATGTGATTGCCAAAGAGCGGGAAAAGCAAGCTGAAGCTGAAGAGCTGGTGAAGCAATTAGAGCAGCAACGCCAGCGTATCGCTACGCTCTAATGGTTTGTACCACCCAAGCTTGATATAAAAAAAACCCGATTTCCTAGAAATCGGGTTTTTTTATTCACGTTATTTGCTAATTTATTGCAGAGCCTATTGGCGGCTCTTAATCATCAAGATCGGAATCGTCGTAATCATCCCAATCTACTTCTTCAAGTTCATCTTCGTCGAGCTCACCTTCCTCGTCGTCGCCAAGGTAAGTGCCCCAACCATCATATTCCACACCACAGGCATCGGCTACTTTCGCGATTTCTTTCGTTTGTGCAGCTAACAACGCTTTATCAAGTGCGCATTCAACTACGGCTGCAAAATAGAAACAAGGTTTACCATCATCAAGCTCAAATTCTTCAGCTTCATCAACGTGATAACCAAGTTTTACAAGCTCAACCGCAGCTTTTTCTAAGCGGCTGAAATCGCTACTCACGAGGTGATGTTCGATGTCAATTTCATCTTCAGCACTCAGGCCGGCTTCAAGAATGGCATCAATCGTTTCATCGCTTTGCGCTAATAATGCTTCTAAATCGTTCACGAGAATAATTCTCCCTTCCGCCTACCTTAGGCTTCGTATTAGCTTGATTTTGGGCTTACTTCGCTATTTGCTTCCGCATCGATCTCAGTGATTTTTGTGAGCATTTGCCCATAAACATCAGCAATCAAAGGGCGAACGCTTTCGCGGTTATACCCTTCTGTAGCAACCGGCGGAAGCATTTCAATAATGATTTTACCATTATTCCAACGATTCAGCTTAATCTTTTCGTGCGTCGTGCTCATGCACACTGGAACAATAGCAACATTCGCTTGAATGGCGGTATGAAACGCACCTGTTTTAAAAGGAAGCAAACCTCGGCCATAGCTACGTGTTCCTTCCGGGAACATCCAAATCGATAGTGCGTCTTTCTTAATCGCCGATACCGCTGTTCCAATGGTGCCATGAGCACGCGAACTATTCTTTCTATCAATCA
Organism: Aliidiomarina shirensis; assembly: GCF_003987345.1. Taxonomy (GTDB): domain Bacteria; phylum Pseudomonadota; class Gammaproteobacteria; order Enterobacterales; family Alteromonadaceae; genus Aliidiomarina; species Aliidiomarina shirensis. The sequence continues at coordinate 47,061 of NZ_PIPP01000007.1, forward strand.
AGATATTTCCGGCTAGCCAGTATAGTTGACCAAAAAAAGGCACCCACTTCAGGCTCTTTTTACCAATAGTTACTGTGCCCGGTAGTAGCGAGGCACTCATGGTAAATATATCCCAGCTGTTTTGATGGTTCGCCACATATACAAATGGGCCACCCGTTTTAACGCTTTCTGGCACGCGAATATCTAACTGCGTACCTAAAATTCGATGCATGCTGCCAAACACATGAGCCGCAAGTGCAGTATTATTCCGATGAAATGGCCTTAGCAAGCAGAACAAAGAGCCGAGGAAGCCCGCTACAATAACAAATACACCTAGAATAAAAATACGAATTACAGCTAACATGTGTTCACTCAAATTTGGAAATGAGTGCATAGTATAACCTGCCAGCATGTCAATTTCCCAAAAAAATAAGGCCTCGCTGGTATAACCAGCGAGGCCTTTGAGCGTACAGTTGTTTGTAAAGGCTACTCAGTGCTATCGTCAGCAACGCTACCTTGATGATTCTCTTGCGCTTCTGACGAACTTTGCTCTACCAAAAGCGCATCTACACGTTGCAAACCACGCGGCAATTTATTACCACGGCGGCCACGTTCACCACGATAATGCTCTAAATCCGAAGCTTTTAGCTGTAACTTACGCTTACCGGCCACCACAGTTAGCGCGCTGTTCGGCGGCATAACCGCTAACACCTGCACGTATTCTTCGCGGAGTTTTGCCCGCGTACCTGGGATACTGAGAATTTTATTCCCTTTCCCTTTGCTCAACTGCGGCAAATCTTTCACCGGGAATACCAACAAGCGTCCCTCATTCGATACAGCAACCAACAAATCTTCTTCGAGATTGGTAATTCGTTGCGGCGCCATTACTTTTGCTGAGCTCGGTAAACTGATAAGCGCTTTACCATTTTTCACCCGGCTCTGCATATCACTGAATTTCGTTATAAAGCCATAGCCCGCATCAGAAGCCATCAACCATAATTGCTCTTCCTTGCTCATCAGCACTTGGCTGATGCTTTCGCCGGATACCAAGCTAAAGCGGCCGGTGAGTGGTTCACCGTGGGTTCTGGCTGAAGGCAGCGTATGCGCCTCACAACTAAAACTTCGCCCTGAGCTATCAATGAATACCACCGGCTGATTACTGCGTCCAGAAGCTTGCCCCAAATAGGCATCCCCTGCTTTATAACTCAAACTCGTACCGTCCACATCGTGGCCTTTGGCACAACGCACCCAACCTTTTTGTGAAAGCACTACAGTAACAGGCTCTGAAGGCGTTAGATCACGATCAGAAAGCGCGCGAGCTTCTTTACGCTCCACAAGTGGCGAGCGGCGATCATCACCATATTTTTCCGCATCGGCAATAAGCTCTTTGCGTACCATGGTTTTCAAGCGGCGCTCAGAATTTAACACTAAATTCAACGCATCGCGTTCTTTCGCCAATTCATCTTGCTCACCGCGTAACTTCATTTCTTCAAGTTTTGCTAAGTGACGCAATTTCAGATCAAGAATAGCTTCCGCCTGAATCTCGGTTAAGTTAAAGCGTTTAATGAGTTCAAGTTTCGGCTCATCTTCTTGGCGGATAATCTCGATTACTTCATCAAGGTTTAAATAAGCAATAAGTAAACCATCTAGAATGTGTAATCGGCGCTCAACTTTATCTAAACGATACTGCAAACGGCGCGTTACCGTTCTCAAGCGGTATTGAATCCACTCTTTTAAAATACTTAATAATGGCTTCACTTGCGGCCGGCCATCGAGCCCAAGCATATTCAAGTTCACACGGTAACTTTTTTCCAAATCGGTAGTGGCAAATAAATGGGCCATCAACTGATCGGTATCTACTCGATTAGAACGCGGAACAACCACCAAACGCGTTGGATTTTCATGATCCGATTCATCGCGTAAATCTGAAACCATTGGCAATTTTTTCGCCTGCATTTGCGCAGCGATTTGTTCAAGAATACGGTTTCCGGATGCCTGATGTGGCAGCGCATCAATGATTATTTCACCATCATCGAGCACGTAGCGAGCACGCATGCGGATACTACCGCGCCCGGTTTCATAGATTTTTTCAATGTCTTCCGCTGGCGTAATAATTTCCGCATCCGTTGGATAATCAGGGCCTTTTACATGTTCTAAAACATCGCTTAGGGTCGAACTTGGGCTATCCAACAACATCGCGCAAGCGTTGGTAATTTCACGCACATTATGCGGTGGAATATCGGTCGCCATACCCACGGCAATACCGGTAACGCCATTTAGCAAGATATGCGGTAAGCGCGCAGGCAATATTTTCGGCTCTTCCATAGTGCCATCGAAATTTGGAATCCAATCCGATGTTCCCTGCCCTAACTCACTGAGCAATACTTCACTGAATCGCGAAAGCCTTGCCTCGGTATAACGCATTGCCGCGAATGATTTCGGATCATCGGCTGAACCCCAGTTCCCCTGACCATCAACCAAGGGATAACGATACGAAAACGGCTGCGCCATTAACACCATGGCTTCATAACACGCTGAATCGCCATGCGGGTGAAACTTACCCAAAACATCACCCACAGTACGCGCTGATTTTTTATATTTTGCTAAGGCCGATAAACCCAGTTCCGACATGGCATAAATAATTCGCCGTTGCACTGGTTTTAGACCATCACCAATATGCGGCAATGCACGATCCATGATGACGTACATTGAATAATTCAAATACGCATCTTCGGTAAATTTATGCAGGGGCTGCTGCTCGATATTTTCGATAGGTACACTCATGAACTATCCCGTTTCTTTCTTCTTATTTATCGATTTGGTATGCCGCATTTTAAATCAGCTCTACCAAATTACCCTTACTCTCTAACCACTCACGGCGATCCGAAGAACGCTTCTTGGCTAGCAGCATGTCCATTAATACTTCGGTATCTTGAGTATCATCTACGGTTAGCTGCACCAGCCTGCGCGTATTTGGATCCATGGTGGTTTCACGAAGCTGCAGTGGATTCATTTCACCCAGACCTTTAAAGCGCTGAACATTCACTTTGCCTTTGCGTTTTTCCGCCTCGATACGATCTAAAATGCCCTGTTTTTCGCTTTCATCCAGTGCATAAAACACTTCTTTACCGACATCAATACGATATAGCGGTGGCATCGCAACAAAAATGTGCCCTGCTTCTACTAGTGGCCGGAAATGTTTTACAAATAGGGCACAGAGCAATGTAGCAATGTGTAAACCATCCGAGTCTGCATCGGCCAGAATACACAATTTACCGTAGCGGAGAGCGGTTAAATCTAATGCGCCGGGATCGACCCCAAGCGCTACTGAAATATCATGAATTTCTTGTGAACCTAAGATTTGGTCCGGGTCTACTTCCCAAGTATTCAGAATCTTTCCGCGCAATGGCATCACGGCCTGAAATTGGCGATCGCGAGCTTGCTTAGCTGAACCTCCTGCAGAATCACCCTCTACTAAAAATAATTCGCTACGTTCTGGATCTTGGCTAGCACAATCAGCAAGCTTGCCCGGTAGCGCTGGCCCTTGCGTAACGCGTTTGCGAATCACTTTTTTAGCGGCTTTCATGCGCCGCTGCGCGCTGGAAATACAAAGATCAGCAATTTGTTCAGCTAAATCGGTATGTTCATTAAGCCACAAGCTGAAGGCATCTTTTACCACCCCAGAAACGAACGCCGACATTTGCCGAGAGCTTAAACGCTCTTTCGTTTGCCCGGAAAATTGTGGGTCATCCATTTTTACTGAAAGAATGTAACTACAACGATCCCAAACATCTTCTGGCGTTAAGCGAATGCCCCTTGGCAGTAAATTACGGAACTCACAAAACTCGCGTAGCGCCTCGAGCATACCTTGACGCAAACCATTTACGTGCGTTCCGCCTTGCGCGGTAGGAATGAGGTTCACATAACTTTCACCAATCCCTTCACCGCCCTCAGGGAGCCAAGTTACCGCCCACTGCGCTGCCTCTTCAGTGGCATTGAACTCACCAATAAAAGGCTCTTCTGGTAAACGCGGCAAATCATTTAAGCCTTCCACCAAATAATCACGCAAACCGCCTTCATATAACCACGTTACACTTTCATTGTTCACATGATCTTTAAAGATTATCGTCAGGCCTGGGCACAATACTGCTTTGGCCCGCAGTTGATAACGTAGCCGGGTTACTGAGAATTTTGGGGAATCAAAATATTTAGGGTCAGGCCAAAAGCGTAATCGGGTGCCGGTGTTTCGTTTACCTACTGTGCCGGTTACTGTTAAATCCGAAACTTTATCGCCATTCTCGAAAGCCATTTCAAACACTTGCGAATCACGCCGTACACTCACGTCCACGCGGGTAGAAAGTGCGTTTACTACGCTAATACCAACACCGTGCAAACCACCCGAAAACTGATAGTTCTTGTTAGAGAACTTACCACCGGCGTGTAATTTGGTCATGATTAACTCAACACCAGGTATGCCTTCTTCCGGGTGAATATCAACCGGCATACCACGGCCATCATCAATAACTTCAAGTGATTGATCAGCGTGTAAGATAACTTCAATGGTTCGCGCGTGGCCAGCCAATGCCTCATCAACACTATTATCGATAACTTCTTGGCCAAGGTGATTTGGGCGCGTGGTGTCGGTATACATACCTGGCCGGCGTTGTACCGGCTCTAAACCGTTTAGAACCTCTATCGAATCCGCTTTATAATCTGTCATAGCTAGCAATACCTACGATGTTTTTGTTCTTTTCGCTATCCTGAAATGTTCCCTGATAAAAGGCAAGCTCGATTATCTGATTATCCAGAATTACCTGCATTTTTTATAAGGAAAAAGAAACTACCCGCCCTAATTCACAAATTGTAATTGCATGGGCACTCGACCTTGGCGAAAGCAAAGCCGCAGCCACTCGGCAAGGTGCCGATTTAATTGAAACTTCTCATCTTTTTGATGACGAACGTGCTGAAGGTTGGCCGGATGCAACGCTGTTAACCGTTCTTGGCCTTGGTAATCAATAATTTCAGCCATCTTGGCATCATGATACAAGCGCACAAGAAAACGTGCCTGCAAGTAATCTGCCACATCTGGCGCAACTTGAGTGATCACCAAATCGGTGGTGTATCGCGCTTCGGCTTGGCGGACAACAGAAAACGCAAGCGCATCACCAACTTGAATGTGCTTCTCCAGTCCGTGCTCCGCATTTTCATGCATGTTACGCACACCCAAAAGCCGCGCAAAAGCTGCATAATTACGTTCAGCTAAACTATGAATTTCCTGTAAATTAGGTACATAACGCTTTTTCATTCAACTCCCTCAAAACCCCACTCTTGCCGGAATCGATTTACATGCAAACCTAACCACTGCAAACCAATCACGGTGGCTGCATTATCTATTTTACCTTGTTCAAGCATTTCCATCACGATCTTCCGGGGCAGCGCCTCAACCTTTATATCTTCGTTTTCACTGCTCACACCGCCAAAATCGCTTGCTTTACTGCTATCCACACGCGCTAGATAAATATAGATGCGCTCGGTCATACCGCCCGGGCTCGATAGATAATTTAACGCATAATGTAATGACTTTGCTTGTAAGCCTGATTCTTCTTCAAGTTCTCGATGGGCAACCGCTTCTATTTCTTCACCGGTTTCAATCATGCCCGCTACCAACTCTCGTAGCCACGGTGTTGCACCTGTTGCCATCGCACCAACGCGGAACTGCTCTAACATCACAATCTTATCAGTATCAGGATCATAAGGTAACACAACCACGGCATGCCCTCTGTCCATGATTTCGCGCCTTAACGTCGCGCTCCAGCCACCGTTAAACAATCGATGTCGCAACGTAGCAACGTCCACATGAAAAAATCCATCATAAACACGCTCAGTGCTAAGAATTTCAACATCTTTTTGAGTAAAATCTGACAAAACATCTCCCAGTTTATGCGCTAAAAAGGTAAAGTGTGCGTAATCAACGGAGTTCATAGGATATACGCATGTCGCAAGAAAACTGCATGTTAACGACTTCAAATAAACTCTGATAAATATTCTGTTACACTTCGACCGAATACAAATGCGTTTGCGGACTTACTTACGCGCGTTTCTCAGGCTAGAATAGCAGCTGTTGAAGATCGAAGTTAGCTGTACCTTTTACAATAAGGGAAAAAGATACTCATGAAGATTAAATTTTTGGCAGTTGCGCTCACCATGGGGCTAGGCCTGAGTGCCATTCCAGCTCAAGCAACCGACTTAACTGATATTTATCGCCTAGCGCTTGAAAACGATCCGCGTTTATTGCGTGCTGCAGCTGAACGTGATTCAGCTAAATCCGGCGTTGATGTTTCGCGTGCAAACTGGTATCCACAAATCAGCTACGGTTTGGGTTACAGCAATACTAGTGGCGAAAGTGAAGCGAGAAACGGTGTATCATTCGCTCATCAAATTTCATTAGAACAAACCGTATTTAATTTAGGCACTTGGAAAAACACTGCCATTACAGAGAAGCAAGCGTACCAAGCGGAAGTAAACTATCTGCTCGAGCGCCAACAGTTAATGTTACGCGTTACCGATGCCTACTTTGCAGTGCTGCAAGCACAAGATAGCCTCGAGTTTGTTCAAGCAGAAAAGCGCGCCATTGAGCGGCAGTTAGAACAAACCAAACATCGCTTTTCCGTCGGCTTAACAGCGATTACTGATGTACATGAAGCACAGGCTCAGTTTGATAATGCAGTAGCCCGTGAAATTCAGGCAGAAAATGCAGTTGAAATTGCACTCGAGGGCTTACGTGAGATTACGGGCCGTCAGCATTCTGATATCGCACGGTTGAATACCGAGCGTTTTGATCCGGTACGCCCAGATCCACGTGGTGTTGAACAATGGATTAACCTTGCCCATGACCGCAACCTGCAGTTGTTGATCAGCCGCAGTGGGTTAGAAATTGCGAACCAACGTATAGAGTTAGCACGCACTGGACATTATCCTCGCGTTAATTTAAGCGCAAGTTATTCTGATAGTGATAGATATGCGCGTGAATTGTCAAACATCAGCCGCATCAGAAACAACCGCGAGATCGGTTTACAACTTTCGTTACCACTATACTCCGGTGGCGGTACTATCGCGAGCACCGAGCAAGCCCGCAATGACTATATTGCGGTTAGCCAAACCCTGGAAGAGAACCGCCGCTTAGTCGAGCGTACTGTGCGTAGTTCGTATTTTGATGTGGTAGCAAGCATTTCAAGTATTCGAGCTTTTGAGCAAGCGGTTGTATCAGCTGAAAGTGCGTTGAACGCCACCCAAGTAGGTTTAGAGGTAGGTACTCGGACTATCGTTGATGTGCTTGATAGCACGCGTAACCTGTTCAACGCTCGCCGTAACCTATCGGAAGCGCGTTATACCTACGTGAACCGGATCTTGGCGCTTTATCAAGCCTCTGGAATTATTTCAGAAAATGATTTAATCACCATCAATGATGGTTTATCGCTCGAAACCGAGTAACGTTAGCGAAGTTTTTTAGCGATAAGTTTCGCCCTAATACTAAAGCCGACCCATGTGGTCGGCTTTGCTTTTTCTAACGCCTCTCAGTTACAATCGTGCGAAATTCAAAAAGGTAATTTTCGTGACCAAGCCTACCACCGATAAAACAAACGCTGCCGAACATTCAGTTGAACTTCCTCGTTTTCGAGCTTATTTTTTGCATCCGAAGTTTTGGGGCACCTGGTTAATGGTGGGTGTTCTTTACTTAATCTCATGGTTACCTTTCCGCTTACAGCTGTGGATGGGAAAAGGTTTGGGCAAACTCCTATTCAAACTCATGCCAAAACGGGTAAAAGTGGCGCGGCGTAACCTCGAACTTGTATTTCCGGAGCGCTCTGCAGCGGAAAGAGAACAGATGTTGCACGAAAATTTTGCGAATAATGGAATTGCTTTGTTCGAAACTGGGATGGCTTGGTGGTGGCCCAACTGGCGTATGAAACGCAAACTTGCAGTTGAAGGAACTGAGCTTTTAGACCAAGCCGATGCTGAAGGGAAAGGTGTATTTCTGGTACTCTTTCATTTCCTTAGCTTAGAAGTACATGCACGAATGTTTGGGCTGGTTCGTCCAGCAGTTGGCTTATATCGGCCGCACAATAACGCGCTAATGGAATACCTGCAAACCAAAGGCCGTAACCGTAGCAACAAATATATGATTCGTAAAAAAGATGTTCGTGGCATGCTGAATGCCTTGAACACTGGTGAAGTGTGCGGTTACTTACCGGATCAAGATTACGGCCGTAATCGTTCCGTTTATGTGCCTTTCTTTGCCGTTCCTGATGCAGCAACTACCACTGGAACGACGATTTTCGCCGCAGGTGCAAACTGCAAAACACTCATTACCACCATTGAACGGCTTCCCGGCGCCAAAGGTTACAAGCTGCGCATCATGCCGCCGCAGCAGCCGATTCCGAGTGGCGATGAAACCGAAGATGCACGGCGCATTAATAAGGAAGTTGAGCGTGCCGTAAACCAATGCCCAGAAGCTTATATGTGGGTACATCGCCGTTTTAAAACACGTCCAGATGAATCAATGCCAAGTTACTACAAATAAGCTCATGCCCAACCGGTTGCAAACCGGTTGGGTATCTTCAATCATTTTTCATCCGCAAAAAACTTCTGCCAAACCTTCGTTACGTTCGCAATATCAACCTGAAAATCACGATCACTTAAACGCCCAGCTTCGGCCAACGCTAATCGATGAATTTCCGCACGGTAATCCTGATAGGCCGCAATAAGCCCTTGTGCTTCTGTTTCAGTTATTAACCTTAACCGCGCAGCAATTTCTAGAATACGAATGTTATCGGTCCATATCGCCAAATCTGGATGTTGTTCAGCGCCGCGAAGCACTAAATATTGAGTAATAAACTCGATATCGGTGATGCCACCTGGCATTTGCTTGATATCCAACTGAGTTCGATGATTTTGCCAAAGATGATCGCGCATTTTCTCTCGCATTTGCAGAATGTCAGTACGTAACTGCTCTGTTTCACGCTGATGGCATAAAATATTGGTACGCAGTGTTGCAAAACGATCGCGTAAATACGTTGCGCCATAAACCATCCGTGCACGCACTAAGGCCTGCAGCTCCCATGTCCAAGCGTCTTTTTCTAAGTATTCTTGATACGTATTCATGCGCACAACCATGAGTCCTGCTTGCCCAGAAGGTCGCAAGCGCATATCAACATCGAATAGAACCCCACTCATTGTGCGCGTTGTGAATAGATGCAAAACGCGCTGTGCAAGGCGTAAATAGAATTGTTGCACTGGCAAAGGTTTCTCGCCTTCGGTATCGCCACTAATCGCATCATCACTTAAGAACACCAAATCTAAATCCGAGCCATATCCAAGTTCGTAGCCACCTAGTTTGCCGTACGCCACAACCGCAAATCCGGTATCGCTTTCATCTCGACCCGGCGGCGCGCCATGGCGTTCGCAAAGTTGCCGCCACGCCAAACTCACCACTTGTTCAATCATGGCCTCGGCAAGATATGTGAGATGATCGCTTACACGCATTAAGTGAACGCCCGAATTCAAATCAGCGGCCGCAACTTTCATCTGAAAAATTTGTTTTACTTGGCGTAAGGCATCCATTTGCGCTTCCGCATCATCATTCGGCAAACGCATTAAATACTCAGAAACACGAGAACGATACGATTCAACATCTGGCAATTCGTAAAGCTGAACCGGATCGATAAGTTCATCGAGTAGTAGCGGGAACTTCGCGATTAAATGCGCAATCCATGGGCTGGCACCGCAAAGAAATAACAACTGTTCGCGCGCATCCACGTTTTGGCAAAGCAATTCTAAATATGTAGTACGTGAACTTATTTGCGCCAGCACTTCAAAGCTACGTTGCAAAATGAGATGAGCATTCGGCTCCTTCAACGCCGATTCGATTAACGCGGGTATCAGTAGCGCTTGCAACTCTCTGCCGCGCGGTCCACTTGGCCGTTTGCGCAATAACATGCGGAAATCTTGGATAACTTGCCAACAGGTTTCTGGTTGTTCGGCGTTCGCTTCTCGCAAAACCTCAAGTGCTGTATCGTCGGCGAGTAAATCCTGCCATAAAATGGCGTATTCACTTTCTTCTCCCGCCAACATATCCTCTTCGCCGCCAATAACATTAAGAAACTCTTGATGAATACCATTCATCGCCTGCTGCGTAGCCGTCATGAACGCCTTCCAACCTTCATTTGATTGCGCATATCCCGAGGCTGCTAAAACTCGCATTTTAGTTAATTCGTCGTGCGGTAATTGCTGAGTTTGATCATCGTTGATTTCCTGCAAAATATGCTCAAGCTTGCGTAAATAGGCATAGCCCTGCAAGAGTTTCTCAATGGCCGATTCTGTCAGCGTTCCGTGTCGGCCGCAGGCGTTCAATGCTGATAATAGCGAGTAAGTTTGGAATTCTTGCTCTCGCCCACCGCGAATCAACTGAAAAACTTGAGCGACGAACTCCACTTCCCGAATGCCACCTAAACCAAGCTTAATATTTTCCGCAACTCCCTGCCTGCGGGCTTCTTGATTGATTAGAAGTTTCATTTTGCGGAGGGCATCGATAGCGCTGTAATCAAGGTAACGCCGGTAGATAAATGGCCGTAGCATCTGCCGCACTTGCTGTGCCAATGCATAATCCGTATTCAACACACGCGCTTTAATCATCGCGTATCGTTCCCACATCCGCCCTTGTTCGTGATAATAATCCTCTAAAGCTGACAGGCTGGAAACGAGCGCACCCGATTGCCCAAAAGGCCGTAAACGCATATCAATACGAAAGGCACGGCCATCTACCGTAGGCTGATCGAGAAGTTTTATTAAACCTTGGCCAACGCGATTGTAGTACATTGAGAAATCAATATTCTGGCGGCCACCTTGAGTTTCGCCATTCATAGGATACGCAAAAATTAAATCAATATCGGAGGAGAAATTGAGTTCACTACCTCCCAGCTTTCCCATAGCCAAAACAATCAATGGCAATTCATTTTCTTCACCATCGATAGCTCTACCATAACGTGGCGCAAGTTGATTACAGGTATAGGCAATGCCAGCCTCAATCAACATATCAGCCAACGCGGAGTTTTCTTGCAGCATTCTACCGAGCGGCATTTCGCCTAATAGATCTTGGCTCGCAATACGGGCCATTTCAATGTGCCGAAACCGTCTAACCACGCTCATGGCATCGCCCTCATTGTTCGATTTGGCAAGCGCTTCACGAATCAGTTCGGCTTCGGCCGCCATCGGCGTAAACATTCGTTGAATTGCCGGCGCACCATACCGGCTCACCACTCGGCCAATGAAAGGGCTTACCTGCACCAACCAATAGAGCTGTTGCTTTTGCTCATCAGAAAGGCAAATGCTCGCATCCTCACTCAGCAGTGCATCAAGCTGTTGAATGACGTTAACGCTATCTTCTCCAATTATCGATTGAAGGGCATAGTTTAGTGGTTGTTGAGGCGGCAACGGCAGTTGGAACATTACAATCCCTTTGGCTGAATAAAACAAAGAATGCTTAGGTAATTTGCCTGCAAAATCGCGAATCAATAAAGGCTATTCAACTACCGCATTTGCCGCAAGAATAAAACCACGCTGGGCTTTGCTTAAAAGCCCTGGCGCAAGCGTAAACTCCTGCGTTAAAAGTTCTGAGAGTTGCAAAAGATCTGTGATATTTCCGGAAATTAATTCAGCCTCCAACTCACAAATTGGCTCTTGCCGAGTATCCTTCGTAGGCACAAAAATAACACCCTCATCGATGGCAACTTCAATTGTGCTAACGCCCACATTGAGCAACCAGCGTTGACGTTGAAAATCGATTTGAAATTGCGCTTCTAGCTGTTCTTGCAACTTCCTAGTATTGATCGTTTGCGGCCAAATATCTGCGGGGAATAAATCAAGCTGCGGAACACTTCCCGTATAATCAATATTGTATTCTGGTCTTTGGCTCATCGCCCCAACCTGAGAGCCGGCCATTTTTACCGTCTGTTCTGACTGGTCATTCCAGCGGCGAATACGCAAACCAATCTTATGCTGATGTAGATCTTTATTTGCCGTATCAAAATAGATATTTGCAATTTGTAGACTCTCAGTCGGTTTCCCTAGACGATTAAGATAGCATTCAACATCTTTAATACTATCTTTATTTATCATGAACTTAAGTTCAATTTCTTGGCTTTTGTTAGTTGCCACTGCAGGCCTCTTTTAGCAAATCACTTTACACTATTCTGAACACTTAACACTGTAGCGGTCAACTCTCAGATTACATTGAGTAATAGTTAACCGTAATCAACAACCTAGAAAGTAAAAAAATAGGATCGACAAAGCTTTACGCGGCGCAAAATACCCCTACAATGGCGACGATATCCTCTTCGGATTGCAGTATCGGTTTTCGAACCGAATTTTGGTTACAGGAGACGCAATGTTCAAAGCCAGCGAAGTGTTAACTCAACACTATCAGGCGAACCAGCTTCAAGAACTTAAGCAAGCCATTACGAACAATTATTCGGTTGATGAAGAAGCTTATCTTGAAGAACTGATCAAACTGGTTCCAGAAGACAAAGAAACGGTAGAAGCGCTTACGAAGCAATCATATGATCTTGTGCATCGCGTACGCGAGAAAACACAGGGTGGTGATGGCGTTGATGCGTTTCTACAGCAATATAGTTTGGATACCGCCGAAGGCATTATCTTAATGTGCCTTGCCGAAGCGTTACTGCGAATTCCAGATAGTTTCACTGCAGATTCCCTTATTCAAGATAAACTCGGTCAGGGTGCTTGGAACGATTACATGAAAAAAAGTGAATCGTTACTCGTAAACACCGGTACCTGGGGCTTGAATCTTGCGAACAATGTAATCAATCCAAAAGGCCGTAAAGGTGATTCCGCAGTATCGCGTTTCCGCCGCTTAGTTAAGCGCTTGGGTGAACCTGTAGTACGTAAAGCTACCTATCAAGCAATGCAATTGATGGGCAAGCAATTCGTACTCGGCCGCAATATTGAAGAGGCACTAAAAAATAGCCGTGATAAACGTGAAATTGGCTATACGCACTCATACGATATGCTCGGTGAAGCGGCTTTAACCAGCAAAGATGCTGAGCGCTACAAACAAGCGTATGTAAATTCGATTCAACGCGTTGGCAAAGAAGATTTTGTAAACCCTGAAGTACCGAGGCCAAGTATCTCAATTAAACTTTCGGCATTACACCCACGTTACGAAGTTGCGAATAAAGAACGGGTGTTAACTGAACTGGCCGCTACACTTACCGATCTTATTACCCTTGCTAAGCAAGCAAACGTTGGTATTAGTATCGACGCCGAAGAAATGGATCGCTTGGAGCTCTCACTTGAGCTTTTTGAGAAAGTATACCGCAGTGGTGTTTGCAAAGATTGGCCGTATTTCGGGCTCGTGGTTCAAGCATATTCAAAGCGGGCGTTACCGGTACTTTGCTGGATTAACGCGCTCGCTAAAGATGGCGGTGATGAAATTCCAGTACGGTTAGTAAAAGGCGCGTATTGGGATACCGAAATCAAACACTGTCAGCAATTCGGAACATCGGGTTATCCGGTATTTACCCGCAAGGCGAGTACCGACGTTTCCTACATGGCGTGTACACATTACTTGCTGAGTGATGACACCAACGGCCATATCTATCCGCAATTTGCTACCCACAATGCGCAAACTATTATGACCGTGCAAAGTTTAGCGGGCGATCGGCGTTACGAATTCCAACGCTTACACGGTATGGGTAAAGATCTTTATGATGAATTTTTAGTGCATAACCCTGGCCGTACGGTTCGTATTTACGCGCCCGTTGGTGCACATAAAGAATTACTACCATATCTGGTGCGCAGGTTACTTGAAAACGGCGCAAATAGTTCGTTTGTTCACAAGTTACTTGATCTGCGGGTTCCCATTGAGAACTTAGTAGAACACCCGCTCGTAAACCTGCGGAAGAAGCCGAGCTTGGCAAACGATAAGATTCCTCTTCCGGGTGATATTTTCGGGAAACGTAAGAATTCTATGGGGTTAAACATGAATATTGAATCGCAAAGCGCAGAGTTTTTTGAAAAAGTGCGCAGCTTCCAAAACAACCAATGGCAAGGCGGCCCAATCGTTAACGGCAAACTTGTTGAAACAGGTCAGCGTGTAGGTGTTACTTCACCACAGCAAAGTACCCATCAAATCGGTACTATTGGTTGGGGTGATGCCGATCTCGCCGCCGAAGCGCTAACCATTGCTAACGGCGCACAAACCCGTTGGAGCGATACTGATGTAAACGTTCGTGCTGAAGCTCTCGAAAAGCTTGCCGATTTACTTGAAGAAAACCTGCACGAACTTATTGCGCTTTGTACTTTAGAAGCGGGTAAAACTTTACAAGATGGCATCGATGAAGTGCGCGAAGCAGTTGATTTTTGCCGTTATTATGCGATCCAAGCGCGCGAACTTATGGGCAAAGGCGATAAAATGCCTGGCCCTACAGGTGAAACCAACGAGCTTTTCACCCAAGGTCGTGGCACCTTTATTTGCATTAGCCCATGGAACTTCCCGTTAGCTATCTTTATCGGCCAAGTTACCGCAGCGCTAGCTACCGGTAACAGTGTGATTGCAAAACCTGCTGAACAAACTGGTTTAATTGCTTACCGAGCCGTGCAGCTCGCCTTAGAAGCTGGAGTTCCTGGTGATGTATTGCAATTCCTTCCTGGTAAGGGCGCAGAAATTGGTGCTTATTTAGTAAGCCAAGAGGAAATCGGGGGCGTGTGCTTCACTGGGTCCACCAATACCGCTCAAGCGATAAATCGAGCGCTTGCTGCTCGTACTGGCGCATTAGTACCGTTAATTGCTGAAACAGGCGGCCAGAATGCGATGCTAATCGATTCTACGGCGCTTCCTGAGCAAGCCGTAACCGACATCGCCGATAGCGCGTTTAAGAGCGCTGGTCAGCGTTGTTCTGCCCTGCGCGTACTGTATGTGCAAGATGATATTGCCGACCGCATTATTGAGTTGCTTAAGGGCGCAATGCAGGAGTTACTCGTTGGCGATCCGATCGAATACAAAACTGATGTCGGCCCAGTGATCGATGGTATAGCGAAAACTAACTTGGAACAGCACATTATCGATATCCAGCACGTAGGGAAATTGATTGCTGAAGCGCCAATGCCAGATTTTACCAATAACGGTACTTTCGTAGCGCCAACTGCGATTGAAATTGATTCGATCAGCCAGTTAGTGCGCGAAAACTTTGGTCCAATTCTGCACATTATTCGCTTCAAACGCGAAAATTTAGATGCTGTGATTGACGACATTAACAACACTGGTTTTGGCTTAACCTTCGGTATTCACAGCCGTAACGAAAGCTTCGCCTATGATGTTGCGAAACGGATCAAGGCGGGTAATGTGTACATCAACCGGAACCAGGTTGGTGCTGTAGTTGGTGTGCAACCGTTCGGTGGCCGTGGGTTGTCAGGTACTGGCCCGAAAGCCGGTGGACCACACTACTTATACGCATTTATGACTGAGAAAACATTCACCGATAACATTACCGCAGTGGGCGGGAATGCTACGCTGTTATCTCTTGGTGATTAAAATCGAACGAATATAAAAAAGGGAGGCTAAGCGCCTCCCTTTTTTTAAACAAAAATTGCGAACAAATTCGCTAACCTTTGGGACCCAATAAAAACCACAATACAAAGCCTATTACAGGCATAAGAAGTATGATCACAATCCAAAGCACTTTGTTACCAGTACTCGCTCCGCTCTGAACTGTGCCAACAATTGCGTAGATATCTAGAATAAGTACAATTAAACCTAAAAGTCCTGACACATCCACCTCCACTGTTTACTTCTTCAATAACTAAAATATTTTTCAATAACTTAGTTTCCAATATAAAAGTAGCACAAGCTCCGCGATTAGATAGTTAATTTAAGGTAAACTACTATTTCACATTAAAATTTATACGGAACTTACTAGCACTTATGGCTTCATTGTTCGATCGTTATCAGAAAGAAAAACGCCTAAAAAAGAACGCCCAAAAAGTTAAGGCACAAACACAAAAATCGCCACAGCAAACTGCGGCGAAAAGCGATCTGAACGTAAGTAATGCGCTTACCGTTATTCGTTTAAGCCATGAAGGAAGAGGTGTAGCGCGAGATGCTCTGGGTAAAACTATGTTTATTAGTGGTGCCTTACCCGGCGAAGAAGTCACTGCACAAGTCACCCAGAGCCGAAGTAAATATAACAATGCTGTGATTAGTACATTACATAAAGCGAGTGACGATCGCGTAGAACCGCCCTGCCCCCACTTTGAACAATGCGGCGGCTGCAATTTACAACACTTCCAGCATTCGGCACAAATAGCCTTCAAGCAAAGCGTTATTACCGAGCACTTGCAACGCGCCAATATAATTGATGAGCAAACTCAGCATGCCGCACCTATTGGTTCTGCGCCCTACGGCTACCGACGCAAAGCCCGATTAGGCGTAACACGAACCAAATCTCAGGGCTTAGTGCTCGGTTTTCGCGAACGCAACAGCAAACGCCTCACAACAATCCAGCAGTGTCCGATTTTGGTACCCCAGTTACAGCCATTAGTTGGCGAATTGCAGAGTTTATTGCCTCGTTTACGCGGCCAAGGCCATATCGGACATATCGAGCTAATTGCCGAAGCCCAGCAAGCGAATATTATCCTGCGCATTACCCAGCCCTTACATGAAGGTGATCAGCGAACATGGTTTGATTGGGCAGAGCAACTGGGCGTTCGGCTGATTATAGCAAGTACTATGCACGCCCAACAAAGTGAGGAGCGCGAAATAGCGGATAGTGAAAATGATCTTCCGGAGCGCCTTCACTATGAGCAACTCTATCCGGTAAGCAGCGAAACACCTCAGTTTAGTTATACACTAGGCGAGCTAACCATCCATTTTAATGCAAGTGATTTTCTACAAGTGAATCAAGAGGTCAACCAACAAATGGTGAGCCAAGCATTAAATTGGTTAAATCTTTCTGGATCGGAACAAGTGCTTGATTTGTTTTGTGGTTTCGGGAATTTCACGCTTCCTTTGGCGCAATACGCAAAGCGCGTCGTTGGCATAGAAGGCGTTGCTAGCCAAGTTGCTCAAGGCACTGTGAACGCGAAAGCAAATAGCCTCAATAACATTACGTTTCTCTGCACGGACTTGAATAAACCCATCGCAAATTTCAGTTGGGCTAAGGAAAAATTTGATGTGGTTTTGCTCGATCCACCACGCGCGGGCGCAGAAGAAATCTGTTCACAGTTGAGCCACCTAGGCGCACAGAAAATTTTATATGTTTCTTGCAATCCAATTACCTTGGCAAGAGATGCCGCGATCCTTAAAGAACAAGGTTATCAACTTACAAAATACGGAATGCTAGATATGTTCCCGCAAACGGCACATATGGAGAGTATGGCGCTTTTCACACGCGTGAGCTCATAAGTACCAAAGCGCGGGGTTAACTACTTCGCGCTAAAATTCGATCGAGGTGATCAGCAAAGTTTTTTCGATCAGTTTGGCTAAGGGGTGGTGGCCCACCACTTTGCACGCCGCTTGCTCGCATGGTATCCATGAAGTCACGAATATTTAACCGAGCTCCGATATTCTCTTGCGTGAACAGCTCACCCCGAGGACTTAATGCTTGTCCGCCTTTCGCTAATATATCTGCGGCCAACGGAATATCGCTAGTTATAACTAAATCGCCAGGCTCAACTAAACGCACTATTTCATTATCCGCCACATCAAACCCGGCACCAACTACCAACACTTTTATCCACGGTGAAGGTGGCACTTTTATGCGTTGGTTCGCAACTAATGTTAATTGCATTTTTTTCCGCGTTGCCGCCCGAAACATTACTTCCCGAATTTGAACCGGACATGCATCGGCATCGATCCATAAATTCATCTATTCAACCTGTGTTTCAATTTCAGTAATACGCAGTTCACCTTTCACCCACACAGATTCTTGAAAACTCCCCACCCAGATGTCATAGATGCCATCCATAGCTTCGTTGAATATTAAACTCGGGTTTAAGGTATTATCATTTGCGTCATCGTTGCAGTGCCAACTTCCATCTGGAGCGTTCACCACCAACACCGGGTCCAACTCCGTATCTTCGGCTTTAAAATAAAACTGCAATAGCGCTGCCGCACCTTCCCAATGCAACCGGTAGTCCGGCCGTGAACTGGCATAACCCACACAGCTTTCAATGTCTGTGTTAGCTAAATTAACTGCACCCCCACCCATAATTTCAATGGTATGCGGATCCGGTATAAAACCTTGCGCCAAGTGTGCTTGACCAGAATATGGTTCACCACTAAAGTTCAAGCTTGCGATAACATTTTCCGCTGTGAGTAACGTCGTGTTTGATAATCCCAAATCGCCCGTAATGAAACTATCGGCTAAATAGCTACCCACCCAAATATCGTACTGCCCTACATCTGCATTCTCGATCACAATCCCGGGATTCAACGAGGTGCTCTCATAATCATCATTGCAATACCAATCACCATTCGGCGCATTCACCAGTAACGATGTATCGTCAGAACTTTCATTACTCACGAAACTAACAAACAAGGTAGCTTGTTCTTCTGTAAGCATAAGCCGGAAATCAGGTGCAGAAGCAACATACCCCAAGCACTCACCGCCTAAGTAACGTGAGTTTATACTTCCGCCGGAAATAATCTCGTGCTGGTACATTGAGGCCAGATCTTCTGTGTTTAAAGAAGCGGAACCAAACCCTGGCTCCTTACTAAAATCCAAACGCTCGTCATCACTGCGCGTTGCCTCGGCCCAATCATTTAGCAGCTCATCCTCGTCGTCGATAATCGCCAGCGCAAACTCAGCCGCGAATAACGAGCCAAGGCGGCTACCCGTTACTTCCTGGTTTGCCACATAACTGGGAATACCAATAAATTCACCACGGCTGTTCACGACCGTTCCGCCGCTATTTCCTGGCGATATTTCCGCATTGGTGCGATACCATAGTGGTAAACGCTGGCCTTTATATTCACCATATTGGACGGCGGAAATGATACCCGTGGTATACACCATTTCATCTTCAACTACGCCCGGATAGCCAAAAACGCCGACATGCTCACCCCTGCGAGTTTCCGTTGCTGGGGCGGCCAAAGTTAATTCGCTGAACGGGAAGCCATACTGCCCTTGCAGTAAATCTTCTGGTGTTATCGGATTCCCTTCTAAATCGCTAACAATACGCAACACAGCGATGTCGTAGCCATCGGAAAAACCCTTTAGCTCAGCTTTAAATTTGAGTTCCGCTGGCGCGTTCAAATCGGAAAGAACAGCAATATCAGCTTCATTAAAGCCTTCCATCACGTGCTTGTTGGTTAACACTAATACTTCATTATTGCGGATGAGAAGGCTACCAGAGCCAGCACCATCAGCAACTTTAACTTGCACCACAGCACGCGATATCTGATCAATATCATAATCCTGCGCAAACGCTGCAATTGAGGTACTTAACCACAAACAGGTGAACAGCAACACACTGGCTAGAATAGCCCGGAAGTGCTGCTTTAACTCGATAAAAGGCTGTTTAGAAACGAAAGTACGATTCGAAGCTTCAATTTTTACTGGCATAGTATTTCCAAGGCCGCGGGTAATCTTTCTATTGTTATCTTGCACGAGAGAAAAGACAACATTTTCTGAGCATTGAAGAACAAAGTTATAAAAAAATGCGAAATTTATCTATTCGGTAAAACCCGCTAACGTGTATTAGCGGAATAACCACGTTCCCGGATCTTCTTTTGTTGCAGTAATTCAGAAACCCGGCTTACGGCACTGTCCACCGTTTCATTTTGAGTAATCTCAATAACCGCATACTTTATTTCCAGCGGCTCTTTTAATCTATCGATACTCATATAGCTGAGCTTCAGCATCATGTGCTCAGCAAAGCGTTGCGCTGAATCGTGCGTTAACGCCGGCATTAACAACATAAACGAATTACTACTCAATCGGCCTATAATATCTGATTGGCGTAACTCTGAACGCAAATATTTCGATACATTCACCAAAACATCATCACCAACTACATGGCCATAATTGTTGTTAATTGCGCGAAAATGGCAAATATCAAACGCTAAAAGTGAAACCGGAAACTGGTTTCGATAACTTCGCTCAAACTCTTCTTCCGCAGAATCTAAAAAATAACTACGGTTCGCCACCCCCGTAAGATGATCGTTTTGGGTTTGGTACTGTAAGTTCTGTGATTGCGAAAGCATTAACGGTACCGCCAAGCCGAAATATACCGTCACTGCGATAACCGAAATTGCGAATTGAAAGATTATGGCACTTTCATCAAGTGAAAATAATGCTACCCCGAGAGCTATTGCAATACAGAAAATGGTTAAGCTAAGTACCGCGCGTAAAGCATTTTCTGTGTATGCGATCCACATCTGTGGAATAACCAAAAAGAATACTCCAAAAGCTACATCTGGATTTTCGAACCACCATGAGAGTACGATCAAGCAAAGCAACAAGGTTAGGTTTATCGTCAGCTTCATGGCATAGCGATAAACTGGAGCGGGCTGCGTACTAATGCGCAGGCGGCGTAACCAAGCAGAGTACATGGGCGTTTTCCAAACAAGCAGCGCTAGAAAAAGAGGCGTCAGTACAAAAACGCCTACCATGTCGCCAATCCATCGTAACAACCAATCATTGTATAAGTTAAAAATGGAAAGCGTACCCGCACTTATCTGTACCTGAACGCCAAAAAATGAAGCAAGCAACGATGTAATAAAGCCCAACGCCAAAAAACCTAGAATAATCGCTGGCAATGTGCGGATTACATGCATACGTATAAATTGGCGCAAGAACAAAGCACCAACCCCATAAGAAAAAACATGGGCTAATGTCGACGATGTACTATTCACGAATAAAGCGAGCAACTCCGTATCAAGCGCATACATTCCATCGATCCAGAAGGCGGTAATGTAACTAGCAACAATAATTGGCAACGTTCCACGCCAGCCATACAGAAGAATAACTGCGAAGCTCAAACCTGCGGGCGGATACCAAATACTAGTAAACGGAGCATACTCGAGAACAAATGAAATTCGCCAAAGGCAAACCCAAACAACACAAATAACCAGACCCCGAAACCAGCCCAGTTGCTGTTCGGCCGATTCCGGCTCCTGCACATCGCGTAACTTACTAAAAGGAGAATCAATCATGATTTTTATTATAATTTTCCAAAGTGATCACGAAGTTAAAATACGCTATCAAACCTATGCTGGCAACTCTGCAATTGTTGGCCGAAACAAGCGCTTTTCGATATAAAAAACCCCGCCCACTTTAATAAGCGGGCGGGGTTTAATTTAACGCTTTGAGAAAACTAAGCGGCGATAGCTTAACGCTATTAAAACTCGTTATCACCGAAGCTAAACAAGCTCTCTGAACCAGCATCAATAGATGCCACAATGCCATGAATCCGAGGTAGTAGTTTGGCAAAGTAGAACTTCGCTGTTTTCACTTTACTCGTAGCAAAATCGCCCAAATCCCGGTTAGATTCTGCAACTTGCGCCATCCGCAGCCACAAATATCCATAGGCTACGTAGCCAACAAGATTTAAATAATCCACAGCTACGCTGTTGATTAGGTTTTCATCACCGCGGAAATTAGTAAGGACATCTTTCGAAACACGTTCCAGTTCCGTTAATGCTGAATCGAGTTGTTTAAATTCCGCGGAACACTGCCCCGAATCTTGCGCCAGAAACGTTTTGATTTCCTGTGCTAACGGCTGCAGTAAAGCGCCTCCCGAGCCTACAATTTTACGGCCGAGTAAATCAAGCGCTTGGATACCATTAGTACCTTCATAAATTTGCGCGATACGGCAATCACGCACCCATTGTTCCTGGCCCCACTCGCGCACAAAACCATGACCACCTAATATCTGTTGCCCAGCTATAGTTGCTTCTAAACCGGTATCCGTCATGAATGCTTTAGCAACAGGCGTTAGCAACTGTACCAGCGCCTCTGCAGCTTCTCGCGCTTCTGCAGTTTCCGCATATTTAGCCCGATCTAGCTGTTGTCCTACATAACTGGAAAACGCTCGGCCACCTTCAACAAACGCCTTCATTGTTAGTAGCATACGGCGAACATCACCATGGACAATTAACGGATCCGCTTCAGCATTGGTGTCTTGCGTAGCTTTAGCACCGCGCCCTTGGCGTCGATCAAGTGCGTAATCTAATGCCGTAACGTAGGAGCGAGCGGCGGCGCCTAACCCTTGAATACCCACACCTAAACGCTCATAGTTCATCATCGTGAACATAGCAGCTAAACCACGGTGTGGTTCGCCTACAAGCCAACCTTTAGCGCCATCAAAGTTCATGACACAGGTTGCCGACGCATGAATACCCATTTTGTGTTCAACAGAGCCCGCTTTTGCGGCATTTCGCTCGCCGATCGAGCCATCTTCATTCACCAAGAATTTTGGTACCACGAACAACGAAATCCCTTTAGTCCCCGGAGGCGCGTCAGGTAATTTTGCCAACACTAAATGAACAATGTTCTCGGTAAGATCGTGTTCACCACCGGTTATGAATATCTTTGTACCCGTGATGCTGAAACTATCGTCCTCATTCGGCACGGCTTTCGTGCGAATAATGCCAAGATCAGTACCCGCATGAGGCTCGGTTAGGCACATTGTGCCTGTCCAATCACCAGCAACAAGGCGTGGCAAATATATATCCTTTAATTCGTCGCTAGCATGCAGATCGAGCGACATAATCGCGCCCGCAGTTAGACCAGAGTACAGCGAAAAGGAAATATCAGATGCACACATCATTTCTTCATATTGCGCAGAAAGCACTTTCGGCATGCCCATGCCGCCAAACTCAGGATTAGCCGTTACGCCAACCCAGCCACCTTCGGCTAGCTGGCGGAATTGTTCTTTATAGCCCTTAGGAGTAGTTACCACGCCATCTGCAAAGGAAATGCCCTCTTCGTCAGCAGCTCTCGCATTTGGTGCAATAAGTGTGGAGGTGAGCTTTGCAGCTTCATCAAGAATAGCGCGAGCGGTATCAGGATCGATAACCTCACTCATTTTTGGCATTTCAGCCCAATCATCACCTACTTTCAGAACATCATGCAGTACAAAATTCATATCTTGTAGCGCAACGCGATAATCACTCATAAAAACACTCCCGTTGATTGTACTTAGCCTCTACAAAGCAGGCCAACTGCGCCTATTTCGCCCATTCATTTAGCCGAAAGCTTCAATTCAGGCGATTTTCAAACGCTTGTTTAATTTGAGCGTATCATCGCAAAGGTACAACCAGTTCGCAAGTGTTTCAATCAGTTAAATCTTCAAGTGCTTCAACTCGAAATAAAATTTCTCGAAAACCAAATATGGTGTGGGCAGCTTCAATTTGTATAACACGTAGATCACCCAATCTATCGCCCTCTCGGAGCATTCTATCGTTGAGCCGGATCCAGCGTTCCTGAGTACGGCCGCTGTACATGTGGGAATTATACTCAAAGCGCGGTAAAGAACGGCGTTCAGCCGCGGTTAGCTCATTTAATTCGCGTAACGTTTGAGTATTATTTACAGAAGGATCCGACAATACATCGTTAATACCAACTTCCGCCACGGCTTGATCGAAGAGCGCCCGAATGCGAGGCGAAACATCGTCCAAATCATCTTCTTCAGAGACATTTACTTGCCGCGTGGTAAGGCGTTCTCCTTCGTTGCTATTGCGATTATCCTCATCCGCTTCATTCGCTACAGTATTAGCAACAATTGGGTTATTGCTAAACTCCTCAGGTACTAACAAACGTTCTTGTGGGATAATCAATTGCTCAAGCGTTTCCGCGCCGCCCAAGTAGCTCACACGCGGCTCGGCGGTTGTTCTAATTCCTGCAACATTGAGATTTGCATCACTTAAACGAGGCCGTTGTTGATAGTGAGCACTGCTCAACACCGCAAGTTCAATGGCGCTTAATTCATTTGCGGCTGGCGCTTCTACGCTCATTTCGTTGATGCGAACGGCTTGGCTCTGCCGCAACCACTGCAATTGTTGCAACAATGAACGGTTCTGCATGGAGTATGGCACCCGCTCAGCTAAGCCGCCCCGCACCACATCAGTAAGGTCATCACTGGTCGGGATTTGCCACAACAATAACGCATTTCCCGAATAAATTTCGGCAAATTGAATATCTGAAAGGTAGTGTAAGGCTTCGCCATCCCAAACTATCCAAGCATGCGATTCCTCATTATCCGCATTCCCTAAGTTTGCTGCACTGCCGTACCCGAGTAACAAGTAATAACCCGCTTCCCGTTGTTGCGCTTGGGCTTGATTAGCGGCGGCGCCTTTAAACAATACCGGCGTATCAAACTGTATTAATTCCGGCATACTAAAGTTGGTGCGCAAGCATGCTAAATTAACATCGCGCAATTGTTGGCAAGGCTCACTGCCTATTGCGAAACTAGCAACATCCCAGCGCTCAGCTAAAGCCTCAACCGCTGGTAAAAGAAGCATACCGGAGCCAATATCTAAAGGCCTATTTGGTTTAGAATCATGCGAAGCTTGGGTGTTAGCTTGGTTGTTATCAGAAGATAGCGGTAAGTATTCAGAGATCGCCCAACTCAAGGCACCAATTACGATAACCAAAATCGCGGTAACACCGATGTAACCGCTTAGCCTAACCCGACGAGCGTGTGGGGCTCTTTGCACTGCTGGCGCAAAACTTAAAGAAGCAACGGCCTCAGCTACATGTTTGCCCGTTACCTGCTGCAACTCCTCTCGAGCAGCGATTTGTAGCGCCCGATCGCACACCAAATTGATTAACCGAGGGGTTCCCTGGGAAAACTGCCACACCGCCTTTAAAGCCGCTGTGTTAAAAATATTTTCGTTCGCTTCAACACGCGCTAACCGATGTTGAATATAATCTTTGGTTTCAGCAAAAGTTAATGGCAGTAGATGATATCGGGCCACGATTCTCTGCGCTACCTGCCGCAACTCACGCCGTTGCAACAACTCTTGCAACTCAGGCTGGCCAATTAACACAACACTCAGAAGTTTTCGAGAATCGGTTTCTAAATTAGTAAGTAAACGCAGTTGCTCTAACACAGAAGGTAATAAATGTTGCGCTTCATCAATTAAAACAACCGGGTTCCGGCCTTGTTCACCTGCTTCTTGTAAAAATCGGCTCAAGTGATCGGTTAAGCGTTTTAACGAAGCTTTTTCGTGCCGCCCCGGAATACCAAACTGATCACAAATAGTGGCCAGTAACTCGCGCTCACTCAACATAGGGTTGAGCACAAACGCAACATCAAGCGTATCACCCAGCTCTGCAAGAATAGCTCTTGATAATGTAGTTTTACCCGTTCCTACTTCGCCGGTTAATAACAAAAATCCGCCACTTCCAGTGAGGCCGTTGCGTAAATGTGCTAATCCTTCGCGATGCCGTGGCCCGAGAAAAAGAAATTCAGGATCCGGTGCAATTGAAAATGGCACTTGCGTAAAGCCAAAGAAATCATGGTACATAGCCGTTAGAACCTACACATAAAATGCAAACAGGAGTACAGCAAGGTATCAGCCTGCTACAATCCTTGCAATCACCATGAAGATTGGCAATGATTCTCAACCATACCGGCTCAAATAATTGGGCGAATATCTGCTAGGAATTTTATGAAGGTTTATGTTGTTGGTGGCGCTGTGCGCGATGAACTGCTCGGATTACCCGTTACCGATTACGATTATGTTGTAGTGGGTGCCACTCCTGAGCAGCTTGTTAGTGAAGGGTATACCGCCGTTGGTAATGATTTCCCAGTTTTCCTACACCCACAAACACATGAAGAGTATGCACTTGCCAGAACTGAGCGTAAATCAGGTTCCGGTTACACCGGTTTCACGTGTTATGCAGCGCCCGATGTAAGCCTAGAGGACGACCTCTTGCGCCGTGATCTCACGATTAACGCGATTGCTCGTGATGACGATGGCAAACTTCACGATCCACATAATGGTATTGCGGATATTCATGCCCGCAAATTGCGTCACGTATCTAACGCATTTCAAGAAGATCCTCTTCGAGTTCTTCGCGTAGCCCGGTTTTTAGCCCGCTTTTATGAACTGGGTTTTAGTATTGCTAACGAAACGCTAGCGCTCATGCAACAAATGGCTACTTCAGGAGAACTGCAAACACTTACCGCTGAACGCGTATGGCAAGAAACGTATAAAGCGCTCACCACAGCCAACCCCGAAGTTTACTTTCAAGTTCTGCAACAAATTGGCGCGCTAAACATTCTCTTGAATACTGCTAATCAAGCAAACAACAGTGAGTTAATGCTTACACATTTGCAAAAACTAAGTGGCAGTGCGCTTAATAACCTTACGGTAGAGGCTAGAGAAGAAAAAGTAATACATCGCTATGTCCTGCTTTGTATCGATTTGCACGCTGAAATTTCAGCAACAGTAGATCCCGCAAAAGCATTCAAAGTTCCCCAACGCTTTCAACGCGCAGCGGATGAAACCGAATTTTTATACGCCGAGCTGCAAAAATCGGAGTTAACTGCCAAACAGTTACTTACTGTGTTTCAAAGAAACGACAGTTGGCGGCGTCCAGAACAATTTAATATTGTGCTAACGTGTTTGCAGATTATTTTTGCTGGTAGTGAAATTTGCGAACGGAGAGATTTCAAAGCCCTAGAAAATGGCCTAGCGGCTATGGCCAATATCGATGTGCAAAAGATTATGGCCGCAGGATTTAAACATCAAGAAATAAGCGAGCAGCTAAACGTGCAGCGCGAACAGGTGCTCGCACAACTGCTAACTACCATTACCAACGAAACGAAACAACCGTAAGCGGTTGCTGTTGCCCAGCATCACTATGCAGGAACCGTTTCCATAGCTCTTGAAACGTTTGCTGTTCTATCGGGTGTTTATGTAACGGATGCAGATCTGCAAGCGGTTTTAAAACAAACGCACTGGTTAAGATTTCGGAACGCGGTAAATCAGGCTCTCCATTGCGAGCACTTTCTTGTACCAAATCGCCAAACAATAAAATATCTAAATCGAGAGTGCGCGAACTATATTTTTCAGTTTCTGCTGGACGGCCAAAGCTTTCTTCAATGTCTTTACACTGTTGTTGAATTTCCAAAAGTGTATTACTCGAGCGAAAGCTCACTACCAAATTGTAGAATGGTGGTCCAGTGAACCCCAATGCTTCTGATTCATAAACCGGTGAAACCTGTAACTGCTGATAGTACCGAGAAAGTGCCAGAACAGCACCACGGATATTTTCTTCCCGATTAATGTTGCTGCCAATACCTATGCTGATTTGTCTTTCACTAGCCATATTATTTGCCAGCCTTTTTTATCACTCTTGCCGAGTGCGATGAATAGTTACTGCTACCGTTTTTGCCGAGGCAACTGCTGTTGGTTTCGCTACTCGAACTTCCAATTCCGCAACGCCAAACTCTTCGATAATACGTGCTGCGAGTACTTCAGCTACTTCCTCGATAAGCCCCCAAGGCTTGGCAGAAATCCAACTCGTCACGGCTTTGCGCACGGCATCATAATCAAGTGCATCTTCAATGGCGCCACTTTGTGCTGGTGTTCTATTATCCCACGCCATTTTTAAATCAATCACTAAAGGTTGCGTGATTTCTTGCTCCCACTCAAAAATGCCCACCACTGCCAACACTTCTAAGCCTTCAATACTTACAAAATCTCGCACGCCAATTCCTACTCTTCAAATGTTGTTACAATTTAGTTGCCCAATCGAGCTATTTTTCCTTGGATAGTGCTCGCTTCGAATAGCTTTTGCAGTAAAAAAACTTTATTCTGCTGTTCATCATTATTTTATACTAACGCAACAGGAACGCTCAAAAAAGCTCATGTCTGCCCTTGCCCTACTCATGATCGTGTTTGCTTACCTGCTTGGTTCTATAAGCAGTGCGATCATTGTATGTAAAGCTTTCAACCTCGACGACCCGCGCTTACGCGGTTCGGGAAACCCGGGTACTACCAATGTATATCGCTTAGGCGGCCCAATTCCAGCTGGCTTCACCTTACTTGGCGATATTCTCAAGGGGATGATTCCGGTTTGGGCTGCGTATTATCTTGATTTAAGCCCTATTATTTTGGGTTTAGTTGCCATCGCCGCGTGTTTAGGCCATATCTATCCACTCTACTTCAAATTCCAAGGCGGTAAAGCCGTTGCAACTGCTCTTGGCGCTATGTTTCCGGTGGCATCAGAAATGGCCTTGTTACTCATCGTCACTTGGATTGTTGTGTTCTGGGCAAGTCGAGTATCTTCATTAGCCGCTTTAATTACCGTGGCACTCTCCCCGGTGTATGCGTGGTTTATCAAGCCACAATACACGATACCGGCCATTATGTTAGCCGCATTAATTATCTGGCGGCATCGAACTAACATCGTCCGCTTATGGCGCGGTACCGAGGTTAGCTTTCAGAAAAAAGCCAAGAAAAAATCAGCGGCAAAGAATAAAACACCAGAATAAATTACGGTTACATACACAAATACATTTTCAAAAATACATTAAAGCGGCGCCAATTCAGTAAGCGGCCAGCGCGGCCGAACTTTTACTGATAATTCTGCAGTTTGCTTCGCTGCCAAACGTTGAGCGCCAGCAAACGCGATCATCGCGCCGTTATCAGTACAAAACTCTGAACGTGGATAAAACACTTCGCCACCACGCTTCTTCATTGTTTCTTCAAGCATTGCCCGCAAACGCACATTGGCGCTTACCCCACCAGCAACCACCAGGCGATTTAAACCGGTTTGCTGCAACGCCCGTTGGCATTTAATAATTAGAGTATCAACAACTGCATCTTGAAATGCACGAGCAATATCAGCTTGTGTTTGCGCATCTTTACCATTCTTTGCAATGGCTTGGGCAGCGGCCGTTTTTAATCCACTAAACGAGAAGTTTAAGCCCGGCTTATCGGTCATTGGCCTTGGGAATAAGAACCGATCAGCAACACCACTATCGGCCATCGCCGCTAACCGCGGCCCGCCTGGGTAATCAAGACCAAGTAACTTTGCGGTTTTATCAAACGCTTCTCCAGCGGCATCATCAACCGATTCACCGAGTAACGAATATTCGCCAATGCCATCCACTTGCACTAACTGGGTATGGCCTCCGGAAACGAGCAATGCGATAAACGGAAATTCAGGCTTGTTATCTTCTAGCATTGGCGCTAGCAAATGCCCTTCCATGTGATGCACACCCACTGCCGGAACATTCCAACCAAACGCTAAGCTGCGCCCTATTGTTGCCCCCACCAGCAAAGCACCGATTAGGCCTGGGCCTGCAGTGTATGCAACGCCATCAATATCCTCGGCGGTAAGATTTGCATCGGCTAAGGCTTTACGAATCAGTGGTAAGGTTTTCCGAACATGATCTCGTGATGCAAGCTCAGGCACTACACCACCGTAATCGGCGTGTAATTTCACCTGGCTGTATAAAGCATGGGATAATAAACCTTGTTCAGTATCATAAATAGCAATACCGGTTTCATCACAAGACGTTTCAATTCCCAAAACACGCATATTATTTCCGCCTCAAAATTCGCTGCACCACTAAAGGTAATACTGAAACCCGTGGGTTACTTCAGGCGCGTATTCTAGCGAAAAACCACGCAAGCGGCACTAGCTGATTTGCCCTAACTTGTTTTTCACCTGATCTTGGTTAATCTCACCGCGCTCAGCTAAACGATTTAGAGCTTGCTCCATCGTTTGCATGCCAACGGCACCTCCGGTTTGAATCGAAGAATACATTTGTGCCACTTTGTCTTCACGAATTAAGTTTTTGATCGCAGGCGTAGCTAGCATAATTTCGTGCGCCGCAACCCGCCCACCATTAGGCTTTTTGATCAATATCTGTGATATCACAGCACGTAGTGACTCAGAAAGCATTGAACGCACCATTGATTTTTCATCACCGGGGAATACATCGATAATCCGATCAATTGTTTTTGGTGCTGAAGTAGTATGCAACGTACCGAATACCAAATGCCCTGTTTCAGCCGCAGTAAGCGCCAAGCGAATAGTTTCTAAATCGCGTAATTCACCCACGAGAATAACATCAGGGTCTTCGCGCAACGCTACCCGCAGAGCACTACTAAAGCTATGGGTATCACGATGAACTTCGCGCTGGTTGATTAAACTCTTCTTACTTTCATGTACAAATTCGATTGGGTCTTCTATCGTGAGAACGTGATGCGGATACGTATTGTTAATATAATCAACCATAGCTGCAAGAGTAGTTGATTTACCTGAACCAGTAGGCCCCGTAACTAACACTAAACCGCGCGGGTATTCCGATATCCGGCCTAAAATTTCTGGCGCATTAAGCTCTTCTAGACTCAAAACTTTATCGGGGATAGTACGAAAAACCGCGGCTGGCCCATGCTGCTGCATGAAAACATTCGCCCGAAAACGCGCAAGGCCCTCTACGGCAAAAGAAAAATCAACCTCGAGTTCTTGCTTAAATTGTGCAAGTTGACGCTCGTTCATCACCGACGTAACCATTGCTTCGATTTGTCGAGAGTCGAGTAGGTCTGTGTTAATCTTAGCAATATCACCATCGATACGGCACATGGCTGGCGCGTTTGCCGAAAGGTGCAAATCCGATGCTTTATGATTAACGCTGTATTCAAGTAATTGTTTGATGTCCATATAAAACTCTTGTTCAAATTTAACTAGAAGAAGACAAATAAAGCTAATGCCAACATCAACAGAAGTATCAAACTCTGCATTGCACACGCATTTCGCCGAGGTAAAACAACAAATTCAGCATGCTGCTCAGGCCGCAAACCGCAATCCTGACAGTATCGCACTTCTTGCAGTCAGTAAAACGAAACCAGCATCCGCGATTGCGGAACTCTATCGCGCTGGTCAGCGTCAATTCGGCGAAAATTACCTGCAAGAAGCCATCGATAAGATCAGCGAGCTGAGCGATTTAAAAGATATTACCTGGCACTTTATCGGCCCGCTACAATCAAATAAAACGAAAGATGTAGCGCAACACTTTGATTGGGTACACAGTATCGATCGCGAAAAATTGGTGCGTCGGTTAAATAACCAACGCCCTTCTGATTTGAAACCTTTAAATATTTTAATTCAGGTCAATATTGATGATGAAGCCAGTAAAGCTGGCGTGAGCTTGGAAGAAATTAATGCACTTGCGGCCAGTATTGTATCGTCAGAAAGGTTACAATTACGAGGTATCATGGCTATACCTAATCCAGAGGCCAGTGCCGAGGAACAAGAACAGAGTTTTAAAAAGCTTGAAAACGCTTATCGTGAGCTGCAAACACAATACGCGGACGTTGATACCTTATCATTAGGAATGAGCAACGATTTAGCCCTAGCCATCCGCTACGGCTCAACTATGGTAAGAATTGGCACCGCCCTATTTGGGGCAAGAAACAAGTAGTTTGCTAAAATCTATTGAACAGAAGGAAGTAATTATTATGAGCAACAGTACACGTACCATTGGTTTTATCGGTGCAGGTAATATGCCGCAAAGTATCCTCGGTGGCATGATCAAAGGTGGGTATCCTGCCAGCTCAATAATTGTTAGTAATCCCAGCCGGCCAAAACTCGATATGCTGGAAGAAAAGTACGGCCTTTTTACCAGCCAAGATAATCACGAAATCGCTGCTAAGGCCGATGTTATCGTACTTTCGGTGAAGCCTCAGTTAATGCGCGATGTGTGTGAAGATTTGCAGAAGCACGTTCCTGATTTAGATAAAAAATTAATTATCACGATCGCCGCTGGTTTGCGCATGGAAAGCTACTACGAATACTTCAGCAACGATATTGCTTTAGTCCGGGTTATGCCAAATACCCCATCGCTAGTAGGTGAAGGTGTTTCAGGCTTAGTTGCCGATGCCAATACAACGAGTGCCGATCGCGAGTTTGTTACGCAAGTTTTTGATTACGTAGGTATCACCATCTGGCTTGAAGATGAAGATGCTATTGATGTGCTTGGTGCAGTTGCCGGAAGTGGTCCAGCATACTTTTTTGAATTTATGCACAGCTTACAGCGGGCTGCAGAAGATCTAGGGTTCGACAGTGAACAAGCTCGCGCCATGGTGCAACAAACGTGTTTAGGCGCTGCGAAAATGGCAAGTGAGAGCGAACTTTCTTTAGTTGATTTACGCAAGCAGGTAACCAGTAAAGGTGGCTCCACAGCGAAAGGGGTAGAAGTTTACCAACAGGCTGAATTGAACAATATTTCCAAGCGCGCGGTGGATGCTGCAGTTGCTCGGAACCAAGAAATGGCGAAGCTTTTTTAAGCTGCGTTACTTAAATTTACGGAAGGAATAAAACATGGGTAATGGCGCTCAATTTTTGATTACAACGGCCTTTGATATATACATCATGGCCGTCATCCTACGGCTATGGATGCAGCTAGCGCAGGTTGATTATTTTAATCCCGTTTCACAGTTTATTGTGAAAATAACAAGCCCTATTTTGAACCCACTGCGCCGTGTATTTCCTACTATCGGGCGATTCGATATTGCCGCAGCGTTCTTAGCTTGTGCTCTAGCCGCGTTAAAAATATTTATTTTGATTCATCTGCAAATGGGTAGCTTTCCCTACACGGTTCTTAATCTCGTGCTAGCAGCTTTACATAGCGTTGCATTAACTACCCTGACCATTATTTTCTGGGTGCTTTTAGTACGCGCAATTATGAGCTGGTTTAGCCAAGGCCGTCATCCGATGGAATTTGTATTGGCACAATTAACGGAACCAATGCTTTCACCTATTCGCCGGATTATTCCACCGATCGGAGGGCTCGATCTTTCCGTATTGGTTTTAATAATTATCGTGCAATTTATCCGCGTAAGTATTAGCTAACAGAGTATTTGCGCGGAATAAGTTATGAAAACAGAGAGCGTAAAATGAATATTTTAAAAAGTTTTGCCTTATTCGCAATTGCTATCAGTGCAATGCTGTTTGTATCCGTTGCTGATGCCCAAGAGCAAGCACAGGGTGGGCAATATCAGAATTTCGATAATTGGCAGGTGCACTACAGCGCTTTTCCAAGCACTATGCTACAACCTGAAATTGCAACGCGTTACAACATTCGCCGCAGTAACGCGCGGGGGCTTGTTAACATATCGGTTTTAGATACTACGCGAGAAGATAATCCTGCGCAGCGTGTGGCTATTCAAGGGTACGCACTGAACAGCTTAGGCCAGCGCATCAATTTGCAGTTTCGCCGCTTTGTAGAAGAGCCGGCCATCTACTACATCAGTGAAGTTGGTCATGATGACGATGATCGTTTGCGATTTTTTATCACAATCACCCAAGGCGATAAAAGCGAAGAGCTACGTTTTACCCACACATTTTATCGTTAACCAAAGTTAATCATTAACTTAATACAGCTACTATGAGTCCACGAAAGGCTGCAGCTAACTCTAACTTGCTGCGGCCTTAACACCTACCTTCAAAATCGTTCCATCATCAGCTATTTCACGGGCCGTAAACACCAAATTACCGAGCAACACGTGGTCGCCCACTACCACTCTTCGATGGAAACGACGGACGAAAATATCATTAATCTTCGTATCGAGATCTTCACCGCCATCTTCAGGCAATACGTAGAACCCAGCTAAGTCGGCTAGTGTTACGTCGGCGTTTAATACGAAATCACCGAAGAACGATTTACGGTTAATACGTTTGCTTGTTCCGGTTGATGCTAGTACCTCACTGATTTTACTAACGTCATCGGAAGCTGCCATAACCATCAATGAATCCCCCGCTTGTAGCGTTGGATCAATAGAGCTCCGTATCCATACACCATCGCGAATCAAGCCGATAAAATCGGCATCTCGAGGTAGGTTTATTTCGCCCCAATGGTGCTCCGCAGCGGCCGAATCATCGGTGATTTCATATACCACGATCTCCAGCACATCTTTCGAATGAATACTATCCAGCGGCATTCTATATTCAGGTTCAGGTTCAGCGGGAATTTCCAACCCTAACTTGCGGGCTATCCAACTAATGCTCCAACCTTGCACTACCAAAGAAACCAGCACCACAACAAAGGCGATTTCAAAATACAATTGTTGGTTTTCCAATCCTGCTATCCAAGGGAAGAGGGCTAATACAATAGGCACGGCACCCCGCAAACCTACCCAACTTATAAATACTTGATCACGCCAGGGAAACCGAAAAGGAGCCAAACTAATGAAAACAGCAAGGGGCCGCGCTACAAAAATAAGTACCACTGCAAGAATAAGCGCGGGAACAAGAATATCGATTATCGAAGAAGGCGTCATGAGTAGGCCAAGCATTAAGAACATAACAATCTGAGATAACCAAGCGAGCCCATCATGCACCCGAAGAATATGAATTACTTGCGGTAAACGAGCATTCCCAACGATATAACCCATAAGATAAACAGCTAGAAATCCGCTACCACCGAGTTGCGCGGTTAAGCCAAACACGGTAATTGCACCGGCTACCGCCAGTAACGGAAAGAAGGAAACGTGTAAATCGAGCTTTTTACAACCATACACAAATACTTTACCACTAAGGTAACCCACTAAGGCGCCAACTACAGCCTGCTGTAGGAATACCAATATAACCCAACCATCAAGTGGCACCTCTGGCTGAGCAAGAACTGCAACGATCGTAACCGTGAGCATAACCGCCATCGGGTCGTTACTTCCCGATTCAATTTCAAGGGTTGAGCCTACACGCTCTTTAATGCGAAGTTTTTGCGATTGGAAAATGGAAAATACGGCGGCGGCATCGGTAGAGCCTAGTATTGCCCCCAGTAATAGCCCTTCTATCCAAGAGAAACCAAACAACCAAGCGGCGGCTAAACCAGTGACCAAGCATGTAATTAACACCCCCACTGAGGCGAGTGTTGCTGCCGGCCTTAACGCCACTCGAAAACGTTCAGGGTGCGTGCGCAAGCCACCATCGAAGAGGATAATGACCAAAGCCACCGAACCTATCAACAGTGCTGCGTCTGGATTATCAAACTGCAGCCCTAAAACCCCCTCCTCACCAGCAAGCATACCTACGCTTAAGAAAACCAGGAGCAGCGGTGCGCCTACCCGCACA
Source organism: Aliidiomarina shirensis (assembly GCF_003987345.1). Lineage (GTDB taxonomy): Bacteria > Pseudomonadota > Gammaproteobacteria > Enterobacterales > Alteromonadaceae > Aliidiomarina > Aliidiomarina shirensis. Next base: position 82,154 of record NZ_PIPP01000007.1, read on the forward strand.
GAAAACTGCACAGCCAAAATGCTCACAACTAACAATGCACCAGCAATAAGAATAAGTAGGTTTACAGCTTCCATTAGTAATTCAAGCGTCCTTTAATAATTTCCAAACAGCAACGATTCCGCTTTCGATAATAACACAGCCTTCGAAGTGCGCTATAATCGGCGCAAACTTATGTATGAGGTATCAAATGCTCACTAAAAACTCATTAGAGCTTGTACTCGCAACCGGTAACAAGGGTAAGGTCATTGAACTTTCGGAGCTACTTGCACCGCTGGGATGGCATGTAACCCCACAAACGGCGCTCAATGTCAGTGATGCTGATGAAACCGGCCTAACCTTTATCGAAAACGCTATTATTAAAGCTCGGCATGCTTGCGAAACAACCGGCTTACCGGCACTTGCCGATGATTCTGGTTTAGCCGTAACGGCGCTTGCGGGAGCACCCGGCATCTATTCAGCTCGTTATGCCGGTGAAAATGCCAGCGATAGCGATAATGTGGAAAAGCTCCTTACGGCTATGCAAGGTATTCCAACAGCACAGCGCCAAGCAGAGTTTCATTGCGTACTCGTATTCATGCGCAGCGCCAGCGATCCTACACCACTTGTTTGCCATGGCCGCTGGCAAGGAATCATCACCGAGGAACCTGCGGGTTCTGGCGGCTTTGGCTATGACCCAGTTTTTTGGGTGCCTGAGCGGAATTGCACTTCGGCGGAACTGAGCAAAGCCGAAAAACAAACCATGAGCCATCGTGCCAAAGCGCTAAAGCTGCTCGTTCAACAACTTAATTCACCAAAGTTATAATGATTTTTAATCGGGAAACTTCATGACAGTGAGCAGTATGCAACTTCCACCGCTGAGTTTGTATGTCCACATTCCGTGGTGTGTGCAAAAGTGCCCCTATTGCGATTTTAACTCCCATGCACAACCGGAAGTGATTCCCGAAGCCCAATACATAGCTGGCCTACTTGACGATCTTGATGCCGATTTACCTTATGCACAAGGGCGTAAATTGGAATCTATTTTTATTGGCGGCGGCACGCCAAGCCTTTTTTCCGCTGCAGGCATTCAACGGCTACTCAATGGTATTGCAGCCCGAATTCCTTTTGCTGCCGATATCGAAATAACCTTAGAAGCCAACCCCGGCACTTTTGAAACTGAGCGCTTTGCCGGTTTTGCCGATGCGGGAATAACGCGTTTATCGATCGGGGTACAAAGCTTACAACACCAACAACTTAAGCGCTTGGGTCGAATTCACGACCCCGCGCAAGCCCAAACAGCTGCCAAACATGCAAGTTCGTTGCCGTTACATAGCTTTAATCTCGATCTTATGCACGGGCTACCAGAACAAACGTTAGCAAGTGCTATGGCAGATTTAGAGGGTATTATTGCGCTGAATCCACCACACATCTCCTGGTATCAGCTAACGATTGAACCGAACACAATGTTTGCCAGTAAGCCACCGGTACTTCCCAACGATGATGTACTTTGGGAAATCTATGAGCAAGGCCATATTCGCCTTGCAGCGGCAGGCTACGAGCAATATGAAGTAAGTGCTTACGGTAAGCCTGGACATCGTGGCCAACATAACCTCAATTACTGGCGTTTCGGAGATTACTTGGGAATCGGTTGCGGTGCTCACGGCAAAATAACCTTACCGCATGAACAAAAAATTATACGCACCGAAAAAGTAAAACATCCACGTGGTTATCTCGATTTAACCCGCAACTTCACCTTCAAACAATGGCAGGTAGAACCGGATGAGCGCGTATTCGAATACTTTATGAATCGGTTGCGGTTACTGGAAGCGGTGCCAAAAGCGGAATTCACCGAATTTACTGGGTTACCCTTAGCAATGGCCGAAAAAGCGCTTGCCGATTCAATACATAAGGGCTTTATTGAAAATACCGCAACGACTTGGCAAACCACTGAAACCGGCCGTTTATACTTGAACCAAGTACTCAGTGATTTGCTAACTGAAGATGGTTAAATAGCCGTATATTTCATATCCCAAACACCGTGTCCAAGGCGTTGCCCTCGTTGCTCGAACTTCGTTAACGGACGTTCTTCTGGACGCGGAATATAAGTTCCATCGCTGGCCTGATTACGGTAGCCCGGAGCTTCACCCATAACCTCTAGCATGTGCTCTGCATAATTTTCCCAATCGGTAGCCAAGTGCAGCACGCCACCTTCTTTGAGTTTTTTACGCAATAAGGCCACAAAATCGAGTTGAATTAAGCGGCGTTTATGATGACGCTTTTTGTGCCAAGGGTCTGGAAAGAATATTTGCACGCCATCAAGGCTATTATCCGCAATCCACTCGTTTAAAACCACAACCGCATCGTGCTCGATAACGCGTAGGTTATCTACCTCTTGCCGCTCAGCTTCAAGCAAACACGCGCCCACACCCGGCGTATGTACTTCTACACCAATGAAGTTTTTTTCTGGTGCAGCTTTTGCCATGGCCACCAAAGATTTACCCATTCCAAAACCAATTTCTAGAACCACTGGATTGCTATTGCCAAAAATAGTTTCAAAGTTCAGTAACTCACCATTGAATTCAATACCCATTTTCGGCCATTGCCGCTCCATCGCGCCAGCTTGCCCTTTGGTTAAACGCCCTTCACGACGAACAAAACTGCGGATTTGGCGCATATAGCGGCCACCCTCAGTTTTCTCAGGCGTTTCTCCGCTGTTATTCTGTTGCTCTGGTGCTTTGTTCATATCGACCTCTGTGATTCTAAATTCTTCGGTTACCCGCATGGCGTGCTTAACCACGAACCTGCTACACTCAACGGGCCGTTATTATCCAACCTCTTGAAGGAAAAACAAGCAAACTCGCATGCAACCATCAAATAAAACCCAAAATCAGCTAAATGTAGGCGATTTCGCGAACACTGTTTTAGCTTGGCAACACAGCCACGGCCGCCATGATTTACCCTGGCAAAAACCTGCCACACCATATCGGGTGCTGGTAAGCGAAATCATGTTGCAACAAACCCAAGTTGCCACTGTAATTCCTTACTTTCAGCGTTGGATGCAGGTTTTTCCAAATATTGAAACTTTGGCTAACGCCAGTGAAGATGAGGTTATGGCCCAATGGCAAGGCCTTGGCTATTACTCCCGAGCTCGGAATTTACAAAAAGCTGCACGTTACATTGTAGAAGAACTATCGGGTGAGTTTCCGCGCGAGTTAACCGACATCGAGAAAATTCCGGGTGTTGGCCGTTATACCGCCGGAGCTATTCGTTCTTTTGCTTACGACGCTTATGGCCCAATAGTTGACGGTAACGTTCGGCGATTATTTTGCCGCCTGTTTGGTATCGAGGGGCAAGTAACATCCAGTGCAGTAAACAAAACCTTATGGCGGCACGCGGAACAATTAACCCCAAAAACCAATAATCGAAATTTCGCGCAAGGGTTACTTGATCTCGGCGCAACACTCTGCAAAAAGCGTAATCCCAATTGCCAAGCCTGCCCTTTCTCCACAGAATGTGTAGCTTATCGAGAGAATAAAATAGAGATATTACCCACACCAAAAATAAAGAAAACTACCCCCGTTAAAGAAGGGCACTTTATCTGGCTCGAGGATAACGCATTAGTACTCGAGAAACGCCCGGATAAAGGTATTTGGGCTTCTTTGTGGAGCTTGCCAGAAGTTACCGAAGCGCCCAAAGGAGCTACGCTCAAGGGTCGCTTCAAACACGTATTTAGTCACTATAAATTAGAAGCCAACGTTTGGCAGCTCAATGCACCGCAAGATAATTCAGCGAACAACGCAGTAGCTTTGCATGAAAAGCTCGGAACGTATGAACGGCAGAGTAGCCACACTACCAGTATCAAAAGCCGAGAAGAATTTCAGGCACTTGGCTTACCTGCGCCAATTCGCGTATTCATTGAAGAGCACTGGCCACATAGCAATGCTAGCGAGTAATCTTGGGTATATGCTAGTATTCCGCGCAAGCACACAGCAAATGGAGTAGAAAATGGCCCGCGTCGTATATTGTGAGTATTTAAAGAAAGAAGCAGAAGGCCTTGATTTTCAACTTTATCCAGGCGAACTGGGTGAAAAGATCTTTTCCAGCATATCGAAAGAGGCATGGGCGGAGTGGCAAAAGAAGCAAACCATGCTAATCAATGAAAAGCGCCTGAACATGATGGATGCAAATGCTCGTATATTTTTGGAGGAGCAAATGGAAGCGTTTTTGTTCCAAGGAAAGGACGTTGATATCGAAGGATTCACGCCACCAGAAGAAAAATAGCTCGCTAGATACAAAAAACCAACACGTTATTTACATTTGAAACCTGTGATTCTGGCATTTTTTTAGTCGTCTAAAGTGCGTTTAATCGCGGCTAAATTGAATAAGTATGCTGGAATCCTTGTAGACATAACACACTCATCTCATTCGTTTTATAAATAATTAAAATACCTCCCATTCACGATGAAAATGGCACATCTAGCCCTTGAACAACGGGCTTGGTGGAGCTCAACATGGGATTATGGTAGTATATGTGCTTCGTTAGTTCAGTATGGAGTTCATATGAAAATCCCAGCCTGGCGAAGAGCAGTGATCAAAGTCGGCAGTGCTCTAATCGCGCCAGATGGTAACGGATGCAGTTCAAAATATCTTCTCGCCATCGCTCGCTTCATTAATGAATGTCGTGAGCGCGGACAAGAAATTGTCTTGGTGTCATCAGGATCCGTTGCAGCAGGCCGACATCATTTTAAAGTTGAAAGTACACAAGTTCCGGTTGTTCTAAAAAAAGCCATGGCGGCTGTAGGGCAAACCCAAGTTATGGAAAGCTGGTCACGCTTTTTTGATTTCCCCTGTGCCCAAGTACTCATGACTCACGACGATCTCCGTGATCGCGAACGCTATATAAGCATTCGTAACACCGTAAACGCACTTCTCGAAAACGGCATCATGCCAATAGCAAACGAGAACGATGCGCTAGCTACCGATGATTTGAAAGTAGGTGACAACGATAACCTAGCAGCTATGGTTGCTACTGTGGTCGATGCCGATGCACTGTTTATTTGTTCCGATATCGATGGATTATTCGATAAAGATCCGAATAAAAATAAGGATGCCACCCTACTGCCGGTAGTTGAAGAAATTGATCAGAGTATTTATGCCCTGGCCGGGGGTTCTGCAAGTGCCGTAGGCACAGGCGGAATGCGTACTAAGGTAGAGGCTGCTGAAAAAGCAACCGCCCACGGCATAGACACTTACATATTAAACGGGCGCAAGGGTAGTAAATTCGAAGTTCTGCTTCGCAACGAAAACCCGGGCACGTTATTTAAAGCAAGAGAAAACCCGCTAAGTAATAAAAAGCACTGGTTACGCCACACGCTTATTGCACAAGGCGAAATCCTAGTTGACTCAGGCGCTGTTGAAGCTATTCGTAACGAGAGCGAGTCATTACTTACATCGGGTATCGTTGGCATTGAAGGTAACTTTGATCGCGGCGATGCAGTGCTCATTCGGAGCGCAGAAAACATGGAAACGATCGCCAAAGGTATTTGCCGCTATAGCTCCCATGAATTAATTCATATTAAAGGGCAATCAGGCAGTGCCATCGCTGAAGCATACGGGTACAGCCCGATCAGCGAAGTCATTCATCGCGACGATTTAATGTTATGGAGAAAAAATGACTAACCAAATTAGTAATAGCGAATTAGCTACTGAAATTTCGAAACGTGCGGCTAAAGCCGCGCGTTCTATTGCAACTTTATCTACCGAAGATAAAAATGCAGCCCTACAACGTATGGCCGATGCTATTCGAGCGCATCAAGAAAAAATATTGTTGGCGAACGCCGAAGATTTACGTGCGGGTGAAGAGAAAGGCTTAGATGATGCCATGATGGATCGTTTAGCACTTGATGGCGATCGCATTGAAGATATGGCAAAAGCCATTGAAGAAATCATTGCCTTACCTGATCCTGTGGGTGAGAGCTATCTTCTAGAAGAGCGCCCAAATGGCATGCGTATCGATAAAATGCGCATTCCGCTTGGCGTTATTTGCATGATTTATGAAGCACGTCCAAATGTAACCGCCGATGCCGGCGCCCTCTGCTTCAAATCAGGAAATGCCGTGATTTTACGTTGTGGCCGGGAAGCGATCGGCACCAGTAAAGTAATTGCCGAAGCTATGCATAGCGCAATAGAAGCTAGTGGCTTACCGAAAGATGTGGTTACTGTAGTGCCAACACCAGATCGTGATTTGATGGCTGAGCTGTTAAAGCAAAGCGATTACATTGATTTAGTGATTCCGCGCGGTGGTGAAGGCCTCATTCACTATGTAAGCGATAACAGCAAAATTCCAGTAATTCAACATTACAAAGGCGTATGCCATCTGTATGTTGATAAAGATGCGGATCTCGATAAAGCCTTAGCATTATTGCTAAACGGTAAAACTCAACGTACAGGCGTATGTAATGCTCTTGAAGGCTTGTTAGTTCACAGTGAAGTAGCTGATAAGTTCTTGCCAATGGCTGCAACAGCACTAGCGGAAAAGAACGTTAAAATTCACGCATGTTCAGGTTCGCTAGAATATTTCGAAGGCGCTGAGCATATCGCCGATGATGCTTTCGGTGAAGAATATTTGGCGCTCGAAATTGCGGTTCGGAAAGTCAATGATTACAACCACGCAGTTGAGCATTTACATCAGTTTTCAAGCGGTCACACCGATGTGATCTGCACTGAAAACGAGCAAACCGCACGTAAATTCATTGGTGATATCGATTCGGCAGTAACTATGTGGAACACTTCATCACGGTTCTCTGATGGCGGCCAGCTAGGTTTAGGTGCGGAAATAGGTATCTCTACCTCGAAACTCCATGCGTATGGACCAATGGGCTTACAATCGCTAACTACCGAGAAGTTTGTAGTTACCGGTAATGGGCAAGTTCGCCCTTAAAGTTTAATTCGTTTCGCAAACGGTGCGTTTCATAAGCGCTGCCTAGTGTTAAAAAGGCTTCTAGAAATAGAAGTTTCAATAAAATACCAGCGCAGCCTTGACACCTAACCGCAAAACGAGTTTAATACCCGCCGCATTGAGGTGTTGCTACACCGAAATCACAATGCGCGGTTTGCCCGGATAGCTCAGTCGGTAGAGCAGAGGATTGAAAATCCTCGTGTCGGTGGTTCGATTCCGCCTCCGGGCACCATTATTCAGCAAGTACTTTGAACAAGTAATTTGCAATAAAAAGGCCAGCTTTTAAGCTGGCCTTTTTATTTTCGCTTTATGCTTTCACTCGATAAGTGTGCGGCTAAAGTAAACTTGCTGCCAGCCTCGATCTTCAAAATAACGCTTCCGTTCCACATACTGGTAAGTTGCACCGTTCTCTACACGCTGCCAACGCTCTTCTTGCTCATTAGGTTTGTCGTTGCCACTCTCGGAGTCATAAGCCGCGCTTCTCTGAGTATGCACACTCGCAAGGCGCCGGTACTTAAGCTCCATTCGAGTATCAGGTGTCAGGCCATTCGCGAGAAACTCTGTATAACGTTCACTAGAGATTGCACCTATTGTTCTTAACTCGTGCAATGAACCCGCTTTAGAATATAGCTCTACCATTTTATCTTCGTTGGTAGTTCCATCTGAACTAAAAGCCGCAGCGTTCCCAGTAAGCATAAGAAAAGTTGCGCTTATTAATACTGAAGCATATTTACTCATAAAAATATCCTTATTTATTGATATCGCACATATAACTTAATATAGGTTCGCTAATCAGTCCATTTTTTATACTTCATTCCGTTATTTACCTGGTTATTCAAGCATTCATTCACCTAAGCTGCCGCCCGGTACATACCAATGGTAAACAACGACTGCGAAACGGCCAGCCTTTACCGCCGGATCTGCGTGAGCAATTTCTTCTGCTTCTTCTAGAGATGATGCCCGCAGCAAGGTTAATCCCGCAATTCCCTCTTTAGCTTCGGCGAAGCCCCCGGCAGATAATGCAATACCGTCTTTTTGTAAGCCCAATTGATATTGAATGTGCTCAAACATTAAAGCCCGCAAACCTTCAGAACCTTGCAGCTCCGCAAAATTCGGGCCTTCTTTCACCAATACAACATAGTAGCTATCCCACTCTGTGGGGAGCTCGATAGGTTTCTGATCTTCAGCCTTGCCAGCTATTGAAAACGAAATTAACGCAAACACTAGGAATATTTTGATAAGTTGATTGTTCATCGTTTTAATTCTCTAATTGTTGTTTACTTATATTCTATTAATCACTCGAAGATATTATTTTTTCTTGCCAGAGCTGAATTGGATTACCTTCCGGATCTGCTAAACGCGCAAACCAGCCATTCGGATACTCGGTTGGATCAACTTCAACTTCAATACCAGATTCGCGTAACTGCGCCACCATTGCGTCTAAATCTGCTACTCGAAAGTTAAGCATCCATTGTTGTTCAGAAGCACCAAAATAAGATGTGGTATCACGAAACACACCAAACACCGTGTTACCACCTTCCTGCTTCCAAGGTTCTTCTTCATAAGTAGTAGGCGTTTTAGTAACCCCTAAATGCTCCTCATACCACTGCGCTAATGCCGCAGGATCTTCGGCTTTAAAGAAGAAACCTCCAAATCCGAGTACCCGCTGCTTTTCCTCGGCGTGCAACGGTGCACCAAGAACTAAAATAAATGCTACAACCAGCAAAATCATCTTATTTTTCACGATAACCTCTTTGTTTATCAAAACTGTTCCAATTAAATAAATATCAGACCATGACTTTATTGTTCAAGAAAAGTTCCTCTTTGAAAAATAAATAATAATTATGGAACCAAGCAAATAAAATAAATTCTTACACTAGGAAAACAAAACCATTTTATTAATGAAAGGAAATCATTATGAACACCCTAAAGCTTATGGCCGTTGTTAGTGCAGCGCTTTTTACGAGCACTACTTTAGCCTCTGATTTTACATACGATTATGTGGGCCTGAACTATATCAAAGATGATCCTGGCAATGATAATAGATTAAATTCAGATGCCTTTAGTTTGGAATTTAGCAAATTAATCACTGAGAACATATATTTTAAAGCTGAGTATGCTCGCTATTCCAGTTCATTCGAGATGAATTCAGATAACTCATTCTATAACACAAATGCCGATGTCGATAAATTTGACTTAGGTGCCGGATATCGTCACGAAGTACGGTCAAATATTGATTGGTTCATTGAAGGCGCGCTAACTTATACCGAACATCGAGTTACGCTAAATTCGAGCGATGCGGGAAGCGGCACATTCAAAAGGGATCACAACGGTTTTTATGCATCCACCGGTTTAAATATCAAACTTTCACCACGCATAGAGAGCCGAGTGATCTTAAGCCACGTTGACGACGGCGAGGAATCATCGTATATCGAATATGGTATCGAAGGAAGGTTCCAGTTAAGCAAGAGGCTACAAGCTACGGCAGGATTTATTACCTCTTCTCGGGGCGACCGCTATCGAAAAACTGAACACTATCAAATCGGATTAAATTACACATTCTAAAATCTTACTGGCTCGAGGTTGGATTCATCATTCAGCCTCGAGCCAATTCTCTAAACCCAACGGCGAACTTGTTGCATGTAATCTGCATACGGCTTGCCAAAATTATCTAACAAAATTCGTTCTTCTGGGATAATTTGAAAACGCGTTAAAAACCACAAATAAACCGGTAGCATAATAAAGGCAGCGAAGTTACCTAACCACAGCGCAAAGCCAAGCAACAAAAAGAAGAAACCAAGATACATTGGATTCCGGGTAAACCGGTAAACACCGCTTTGTACCACTGAAGCACTCTCTTTCGGTTGCATGGGATTAACCGTTGTTTTATGTTTTCGAAACTCTAGAACACCGAGCATCGGTAGCAAAATACCAACCCCAACACTTAGCCACAAAAGTAGCGCCGGGGTTACAAAATGCCACCCCAACTCTAACCAACTGCCAAATATCCAGCTTAACAGCCACATATCAGCGGCAATGATCACTACCAAAATTAGAGGTGGAATTTTTAACTCTAAGCTATTCATCTTGTTGTCCTTCCGCGCACTAATCTGCGCTACCATCATGCGGATTCCAAACTACTTCCCATAAGTGGCCATCCGGGTCTTGAAATACGCCGCCGTAACCACCCCAACCAAAGCTTTTAGCGGGCCTTACAATAGTGGCGCCTGCCGCAGTAACCTGCTGGATAATATCGTCTACCGCGGCTCGATCGGCAACATTATGTGCCAACATGAAACCGGCAGAATCAGGTTGGCCGAGCGTTACCCCACACTCTTCACTAATACTTTTACGGGGCCACAATGCGAGCTTTAATCCGGGCTGAAAATCAAAAAACACCACCGCGCCATTATTAATTTCTTCGCCAAGAATACCTTTGGTGGATAAGCCTAGGCCATCACGATAAAACGCTAATGAGCGTTCTAAGCTATCAACTCCGAGCGTGATATAACTTATTGAATTGGAGAATTTAGCCATGGGTATCCTCTATTTTGCGAACGATCGCTTGCGCCCATAATTTATAACCGATAGGCCCAGGGTGAAAACCATCACTGGCGATTGTGTTTTCACTCATTGGAAAACTTACATCGAGCACCTCACAGCCATGGTTTACCGCCGCTACTGTATCTAACTCACGGGTAAGCATACGAGCCCGTTGCCCAACAAACCACCGCAGCGGTTGTGGTAACGCGGGGAATAGATGCATAGGCGGTAACGCAGTAAGAAGGATCTGCGAAGCATGAAACTTCTCCTGCAGCAATTGTACAATCGCTTGCTGGCTGCGGCGAAATTGCGCTGTGGATACATTTCCAGTTACGTCATTAACGCCAAGTGAAGTAATTACCACATCAAACTGTTGCGCCGGTTGCAAATGTAATTTCGTTAGGGCTACCGCGCTGTTATCACCGTTTTTAGCCCACAACTGCCATTCAATGTGTCGTAATGGAAAACGTCGTTGCAATGCCGCTACAACTTGTCCAGAAAGCGCTTCATGCTGAGCAGCAACACCGACACCGGCAGCAGCAGAATCACCAAAAATTAGTACGCGCAGCGCTGGCTTTTCACCACAAATAACACCACTGCGTTCACCTGTGGGTTCCGGTAAACGCGGTGTATTCACCCGCACACGCTTGCCTTGCATAAGCAATATGGGGGCAAGCACGATTTTGCTAAGGGTTATGAGCATAATTGCCTTTAAAAAATGTTGCTGACGTTAAAGCGCTGTTTACTAGTAAACCACAGAATATTCAGAATTAATGCTAACTTTGGAAAATGTATAAAATTCGTTAAAGATATCTGATAAGTTTACTGCTATTCGATAGCTTTTACATGGTGTAACAGATGAATTCTTCCGCGGCGAAATCATATCAAGCCGATACCTTAATCATTGGTGGTGGTTTAGCAGGCATAGTAAGTGCCCTTGAACTCCTTGATCTGGGAAAATCCGTGATTCTCATTGATGCTGGGCCAGAGTCTAAATTTGGTGGCCAAGCGAATGATGCGTTTGGCGGTATGCTGCTTATTAACACCAAAGAACAAAAAAAGAATGGAATCGAAGATTCACCCGAGTTATTGCTTGCTGATTGGGTTCGCGCCGCTGAATTCAATTCAGAGGATGTTTGGGGTCAGCGTTGGGCCAAAGAATACGCGTATTCTTGCAAAACTGATGTGTATGATTGGCTACAGCAACACGGCATTCGGTTCTTCCCGGCGGTGCAATGGGTCGAGCGCGGAAATACCGGAAATGGTAACGCTTTACCACGCTATCATATCGCATGGGGATGCGGCCGAGGGGTAGTGCAAACCTTGATAGCTAAGTTACGTTCTCATAAACATGGTAATAAGCTTCAAATTTGCTATCAGCATAGAGTGAATAGCTTAATTCGCGATCCGCAAACGGGTACTATTCAAGGCTGCGTAGGCACAATCAATGCTGGTGCCGCACCTGTTGATTTTGAAGTGTTCGCGCCGGCTACCATTGTATGTAGTGGCGGTATTAACGGTAATATTGATCGTGTTCGCGAACATTGGGATTCGGTTTACGGCCCGTTCCCCGAGAACATACTAAATGGCGTTTCACCCGCAGCTGATGGTGCTTTGCATGATGAGGTTCAAAATGTAGGTGGCCAAGTGGTTAATCTCGGACAAATGTGGAACTATGCAGCTGGCATCGCCCACCCGAAGCCGCAATTTTCACGCCATGGATTAAGCTTAATTCCACCAAGATCGGCGCTTTGGCTCAATGCAAAAGGCGAACGTATGGGCCCTGCCCCTATGGTTACCGGCTTTGATACCCATGATCTTTGCAAACGTACTGGCCATGCACCGGGGCAATATACTTGGCAAATAATGAATTGGAAAATAGCGGCGAAAGAAATGGCCGTTTCTGGCACCGATGAAAACCCATTCTTCCGCGATAAAAAATTCTTAAAGCTCATCTGGCAAACCTTGCGTGGTAATCACGCATTAGTGGATTGGATGGTTAAGGAGTGTGAAGATGTTGTATGCGCTGATACCTTACCTGAACTTGCAGAAAAAATGCGGGCACTCGCTAACGATGATTACTTGGATACAGAAAAAATGGTTCATGATATTACCAATTACGATAATGGTATTCGCCGTGGACAAAGTTTATGGAATGATGATCAGCTCAGAAAGATTCAACAATTACGGCAATGGCGCAGTGATAAATTAAGAACATGTAAGTTTCAGCCGATAGTAGATAAGAAAGCTGGCCCCCTGATTGCTATTCGAGAACGCATTATCAGCCGAAAAAGTATGGGTGGTATGTTAACCAACCTTGATTCAGCAGTGCTAGATTTGCAGGGGAATCCGATTCCTGGCCTTTATGCTGCTGGTGAGGCTGCAGGCTTTGGTGGTGGCGGTATCAGTGGTATTCGCTCACTTGAAGGCACTTTTCTATCGAATTGTATTTTGAATGGCCGCCGCGCAGCACAAGCGATAGCGCGGAAAGAGGAAATAAAATGAACAAATCAGGTGCAGCATTAGCACGTTACGCGCTCGAGCAACTCGGCGTAAAACATACGTTCGGTATTCCGGGCGTGCATAATACAGAACTATACGATGAGCTTAATGCCTCGGATAGTATTCAACCCGTGTTAGTTGGACATGAGGGCGCAGGCGCCTTTATGGCCGATGCAGTAAGCCGTATGGGTGAGAGTATAGGTACTATGGTAATCGTGCCCGCTGCTGGCGTTACTCATGCAGCCAGCGGTATTGGTGAAGCTGGGCTTGATGGCATTCCCATGCTCGTAATCTCCGGTGGTATCCATACTGAGAGTGGACATAAATATCAATTGCACGATATGGATCAACACACCCTCCTTTCGCCGATTACCAAAGCAACATTTCGTATTGAATCTCACGCGCAAGTAATTCCTACGATTTACGAAGCGTATCGTATTGCTACTTCTGGCGAACCAGGGCCGGTATTCGTTGAGCTACCGTATAATATTGGTAACTTTTTGGGTGAAGTAGAAGGTATGCAAGCATTTGATGCTGATACCGCGGCTCAACAAGTGGATAAAACACTGTTAAAACAAGCGGCTGAAATGCTAGCAAAGGCTAAAAACCCGGGCTTGTTTGTGGGTTGGGGAGCCCTTGGTGCCAGTGCTCAGTTAATTGAGCTAGCCGAGCACTTAGGTGCTCCGGTATGCACCACATTGCAAGGATTGAGCGTATTTCCGGGTAACCATCCGCTCCACACAGGTATGGGGTTTGGCGAATATGCAGTGCCTGCAGCCACTCATGCATTTGCCGATTGTGATTGCTTGTTAGCCATCGGCGTTCGTTTCGCTGAAATCCCAACGGGTAGCTACAGTATGCCAGTGCCCGAAAATTTAATTCATCTGGATATCAACCCTGAAGTATTTAGCGCTAATTTCCCGGCAAAGATTGCTGTTACAGGTGATTCCGCGCGCTCGGTTCCCTTGCTATTAGAGTACTTGAAAGAAAAAACTGAACCGCGTGATAACGCTTCGGTGGCGAAAACAATTAAAGAATGGAAGCATAAATACAACGAGGAATGGCTGGCTCACAAGAGCGGTGATCGCGTGAATCCTGCGGTATTTTTTAATGCATTACGTTCTGAACTAAACGACGATGCCGTACTCGTTGCCGATGATGGCAACCATACTTTTTTGATGGCAGAACTAATGCCAATTCACGGCCCTCGAAAATTTATTTCCCCAAGCGATTTCAATGCTATGGGTTATTGCATTCCGGGTGTTATTGGCGCCAAACTGGCAAAACCTGACACCCAAGTGGTTGGTGTTGTTGGTGATGGCGCACTGCGCATGACAGGGCTAGAAATGGCAACCGCGAGTGAGTTGAATTTGGGCGTACCCGTTTTTGTATTTAACGATGGTGAACTTTCTCAGATTTCCCAAGCTCAGCAAATCCCATACAATCGAAAAACATGTACTGTGCTAAAACCATTGAATATAAAAGCGCTTGCTGAAGCCACTCACTGCACCTTCATTTCGATTAGTAATAACGAAGAATGTGCCAAAAAAGTAGCACAAGCTATACGAGCCTCGGAAAATGGTGAAACGGTTTTAGTGGATGTTCGCATCGATTACTCGAAACGTACGCGATTTACCAGCGGCGTAGTAAAAAGCACCTTAAAACGTTTTTCTTCACGAGATAAAATGCGGGTGATAAGCCGCGCATTACTACGAAAAATAACAGGCTAAATTTTAGCCTGCTGACAAAATAAAAGCCGATTGCTTCAAAACAATCGGCTTTTAAATGTGTTACTTAGTGGCTATCGAGGAATCAATCGGCGTACTTAAGAGTTCGCATAACGTTCTGCCGCCAACGCAAGCCTGCGTGCAGCCTCAGCGCGCAGTTCTTTCGGCGCCAAAACCTCAACAAGCTCCGCATACGAAAGCAGCCACCAACGAATTTGCCAGGAATCTTTAACATTTGCGATTAACACCGCGCCATCTTCATCTTCCCGAATTTCTTGCTCGTCACTAATCGGGCTTTCAGTTAACGAACGAACTACCTCATCGGAGAATAAACGAACTTTCAACACAATATCTTTGCCAGAATCAAATTGTGAAGCACTTGCATCTAGGTAATTTTGTAATGAAAAACCATCAGGTGATGTTGCTTTAATATCTGTTGGTTTCGCTTTTTCAATTCTTTGCAACGCAAATAAACGAGGCTGATCATAAGGTTCAGACGAGGCAACTAAATAGGTAACTGCAGCACGTTGTACTAATCCAAGCGGATGTAAACGTAAATCACTTATCTCTTGTTTACGCAAGGATTGGTATTTCACTTCCAGTACATTTTCGTGCAGTAATGCATTTTGCACTGTTTCCAACACCTGCGGCTTAATTGCGGGAGGCTGTTGAACTAGATTTACCGGTACGTGCGCTACTTTTTCGGTCCAGCACGATAGCTTTTGCGGGCTTTTTAATCCATTAAGTGTTTTCTTTGCCTGGCGAAAACGGGGTTGCACTGAATCCATAACAGATTTTGGAATCAATGGTTTCATGATTTGCTCGATAAGCGATAGCGACAATGCTTCTGCTACCGAGAGGCCCGGCATATCGATGCTCGCATCTTTCGCCCAATACCAACCATAAGGTTTCCCTTTGGCATTACAGATAATAGGAAATAAGCGTCTCAACTCCGAAAGATCGCGCTCAACTGTACGTTTGCTTACTTCGAAACCTTCGCTAACAAGTGCTCGCTCTAAGTCACGTGAAGTTACTCCCGGACTCCGATTTGGTAGCAATTTTAACAGCTCCCACTGTCTAGTGATGGTCATTCGAGCGCTGTTGGTAGTCATGCAAACTCCTTTTTGTTTCGACATTCCTGAACTAACTTTACCGACAGAATAGCTAATGAGCAACAAAGATATATAGCAAGTGGATAGAATATTTTAGTTGCTTTTCTAGATTCCATAGATCTTGCGACAACCCGTGTCGCATCTAGGTTTTAACAGAATTTTACAAGAAGAAAATACAGGCGAAGTGCAGGCAAGAGAGGAAACGCTAATCCAAAAAATTAGCGCACAGAATTATGCCAGTGTTGCTGAAAGTTGCTCTCGAATCCAAATCATTCTCGGATCATTATGATAGCGTTCATGCCAATATAAATAGAACCGTACCGAGTTTGCTTTTAACGGCGCAGGCAACGGCCGGATGCATAACTTTCGGCCCTGTGCAATGCGCTCTGCTAACCGCTCAGGCAAGGTGAAAATAAGATCGCTATCTTCGAGAAAATCTGCAACTGAAGTGAATCCGGATAAGCGTAGTGCTACTTTTCGTTGCAAGCCGTGTTGCGCTAGAACTTGCTCCATGGATCCTGGGCCTCGGCCAGTAATCGATACCAATCCATGAGGTGTATTTGCATATTCTTCGGCCGTCATTGAGCCATGAGCCAGAGCATGATTTTCCGCCATCAAACACACAACTTTCATTTCCTGTAACGTTTTTCTGTGCAAACTGTGTTCGGCGCTCATCGGTGCCAAGCCACTCAAACTAAAATGAACATCATCGCGTTCAAGCATTGGAAAGCTATCGTGCTCTTGGCGCACCACTTCAAAGCGCATTGATGGTGCAATCTTGCGCAATCGTTTAATCAGCACTGGGAAATACAAACCAATTTCCATATCCAACCCGGTTAAACGAATTAAGCTATCATCAGTGCTCGGGTCAAAGCTTGGTGGTTCGATAACACGCTCAATATCACGCAATGCAATATCAAGTTCTCCGCGCAATAGAACCGCGCGAGAACTAAGGGTAAACCCAGACGCAGTGCGAATAAGTATTGGATCGTTTAATGTTTCCCGTAGCCGCCCAAGTGCCCGGCTCACCGCAGGTTGGCTCATGTTTAGCCGCTCTGCTGCACGCGATACGTGTTGCTCTGCGAGCAACACATCTAGAACCACCAACAAATTCAAATCTATATTTCTAAGTTTCAAGCTTCTCATTATGCACCTTGCGCATATCTTTTATTTAGATCATGCATTTGATGAATACATTTAACTAGGCTAACCTTTCCAAATTGAAAAAACAAAACAAAAACATATTAATCAGCAAGAATAGCAGTTTGCAAAATACTCGTTGCAGGAATCGGACATGGCATTTACCAAAAAGATCAGAAATAGCAAAACGCAATACAGCTGGCCAAGTATCGTCATGCATTGGTTGGTAGCACTAACCGTTTTGGCTATGTACCCGCTCGGGCTGTATATCGTTTCTTTGGGTTATTACGATCCTGGTTATCGGATTTACCCAAATATTCATCGCAGTATTGGTCTTTTACTGGCCGTGTTGGTGGCTCTGCGGCTTACTTGGAAGTTTTTTAACCCATCACCACGGATGCTAGCGCAAAAGCCGATTGAACGCTTTGCAGCTCACGCTGGCCACATAGCGCTTTATATCTTGCTGTTCGTTGTATTCAGCAGCGGCTACTTAATCTCTACAGCTGATGGCCGCGGCATAGCAGTATTCGATTGGTTCACGGTGCCAGCTATTCAAGCACTCGCGAACCGACAAGAGGATTTTTGGGGTACGATTCACTTTTATGCCGCAACAACGATGATGGTGTTAACGGCTATTCATATTCTTGCCGCACTGAAGCACCATTTTATAAATAAAGATGCCACACTGAAACGAATGGCCGGGGTAGTTGATAAGAATACCAACAGTTAGCGCTTAATCTCGAAAATGAAAACAAAGTAAAGGTTACAAATAAATCTATTATTAATCTCTTAAAGGAGAATGACTATGAAATTGTTTAATCTTAAAAATATCGCACTTGCTTCGGTAATCGCGGGGGCTAGCGCCTTAAGTGCTTCTGCAATTGCTGCGGATTACGTTATTGATACGGAAGGTGCGCATGCATCCATTAATTTTAAAATCGACCACTTAGGTGTTAGCTATGTTGTAGGTCGTTTTAATGATTTCTCTGGCACTTTCACTTATGATGAAGCAGATCCAAGCAAAAACAAAGTTGAAGTTACCGTGAACACTGCATCGGTTGATTCTAACCACGCTGAGCGTGATCGCCATGTACGTAGCAGTGATTTCCTTGATGTTGAAAAATATAATCAAGCGAAGTTTGTGAGCACTAGCTACGCCGACCACGGCGATGGCAAGGGCGCAGTAACCGGAAACTTAACCTTGTTCGGAGAAACCCGCGAAATCACGATTGATGTTGAAAAACATGGTGAAGGTGAAGATCCTTGGGGTGGATACCGCGCTGGCTTCACTGGCACAGTAGCACTCAACATCTCTGATTTCGGAATGGAATTTAATCTAGGTCCGGCAGCACAAACTGTATACATGGACTTAGTAGTAGAAGGCGTACGCCAGTAAATTTGCTAGGAAACTAATGAATATACGTTTCGTAACAGCCGCTGATATTCCAGCGTTAACGGCGCTGGAATATCAACATTATGAGGCCGAGGGATACCCCTCGGCTTTTCTATTCCAAGCCTATCGGCAATGGCCCCAGATGTTTTGGGTAGCGCATGCCAACAACGAAACATGTGGCTATGTTCTAGCCGCACCGGGAACAGCCAGTAACGAAGCTTGGATAATGTCGGCGCTCATCAACGTCAATTACCAAGGTCAAGGCGTTGGTTCGAGGTTAATGGCAGAAGCCGTTAAGGCGTTAGCTACTCAAGGTTTTACGCTTATTAAACTCAGCGTTGCACCGGAAAACACCCGCGCTCTCAAGCTATACGAGAAACTCGGCTTTGTGGTTGTTGAACAGAAAGACAACTACCTTGGTATGGGCGAGCATCGGCTTATTATGTGCCACGAGGTGAACTTTAAGGCTTGCTCAAACAATACATAGCCACGTAACATAAACACTCAATTTTCAGCTTTGCGAGTTTTCATGGAAACTATTTGGCAGCAACGACGTTCGGGTGCAGCACCTGCACGGCCCGGTGATTTACGAAACCCTTGGCAGCGAGATCGCGCTCGAATTCTTCACTCCGCAGCATTTCGCCGGTTGCAATCAAAAACGCAAATCATGAATATCGGCGAGAACGATTTTTATCGCACTCGCCTTACCCATTCTTTAGAAGCTTCACAAATTGGTTCATCATTAATCAATCAGCTCGCACACGCCGGAACTGATGCCGTGCGTGCACTTTTACCTGATGAGAATTTGATGGAAGCGTTGTGTTTAGCCCATGATATTGGGCATCCACCATTTGGCCATGGTGGCGAAACGGCACTTAACTATAAAATGTTAGGTTCTGGTGGCTTTGAAGGGAACGGCCAAACATTCCGCATTGTGGGGCGGCTTGAAGCCTACCATCAAGATCACGGCATGGATCTTACTCGCCGCACGTTGTTGGGTTTATTAAAATACCCAGTGCTTACTCCGGAATCTCCTAAGCCTACAGAAGAACACCCGAAAAGCCTTTCTCAATGGAAGCCTACCAAAGCGGTATTCACCGCAGATGCCGATCTACTTGATTGGGTGTTAGAACCGTTGAGCAAAGCGGATCGCGAAATATTCCAAGCCGTGGATACTCTTGATAAAGCTCCGTGGCAACGTTCAAAGCATAAATCATTTGATGCCTCGCTTATGGAGCTAGCCGATGATATCGCCTATGGCGTTCACGATTTGGAAGATGCCGTAGTAACCGGAAACTTAAATCGCCAGCAGTGGGATGCTCACATTCCTGCGCTTCTGCAAAATCTAAACGTAGATCTACGCAACTTAATGCAGCAGCTCGAGCAAGAACTGTTTTCTGATACCCATCATCAACGAAAAAACGCAATTGGTGCGATGGTGAATATCTTTGTTACCGCTGTGCAGGTGAAAGAAGTATTACCAAACGCCGAAGAAACCTTAGTACGAATGAATGCCATTTTGCCGGACGATGAACGCGTGTTACTGGATGGTTTGAAAGCTGTAGTTTTTGAGCACGTGATTAATCAACCTGCAATTCAACAATTGCGCTACCGAAGCCAGAATATGTTACTTAATCTATTTTCCGCATTTCATGCGGAGCCGCAACGGTTGCTTCCACGCAATACTCGCGGCCGCTGGTTGCAAGCATATGAGCAAGATGGTCAAGTAGCTGCGGATCGGGTGCTATGCGATTACATTGCCGGCATGACGGACGATTACGCCGAGCACATGTATAAGCGTTTGTTTATTTAATACAACCGCACAAACAAAAACTCGCACTGCGATCTGGGAATAACATCAGATTGCAAGTGCGAGCTTATCTTAAACCACGTTCAAATTAATTATCGTAAACGCGTGGCAACTCCATCTAAGGTTTTACTAAGTTCGCTCATACGCTGGCGATCAAGGCCTTCGTATTCGCCCGCAGCTTCGTTAAAATCGGCTGCTAAAGCACTTAGGCGAGTAGCCAAACCACCATTCTTATTACCCGAATCGAGTGCTTGTTGAGCCTGATCCAATAAACTATTCATTTGGGTCATTTGCTCACTGCTCAATCTGTTATCACGCGCAAGTTGATCTTGATATGCACGCGCAACAACAGGCTCTTCTGGCCAGCTCAAGAATGCTTGAAGTTGAGGATTAAACGCTTCTCCTTTATCCACCAAAGCAGCCGCTGCTAGTTCATTTTCACTTAAGTATTCGCTTGGCAGCAATAAAAGGACATCAAGGCCACGCACAATTTCAGTGCCGTATACAGCTCCCCGATACCAATAAGCAGACCAATAGCCACCTGTTACTAAAGCTTCTTCATCAATTGGGCCACGATCAAAATAAGCTACTTCACGTGGATTCGCAGAATCGGTGAAATCGAACACAGAGATCCCTCCCTGATACCATGCCTGCACCATCACATCACGCCCGGGAATTGGTAATAATGAACCATTATGCGCTACACAGTTTTCCGTTTCTGTTTGTGGCGCCGGCATCTTGTAGTAGCTTTGGAACACTAATTTTTGATCGACGATATCGTAGATCGCATTTGCACCCCAAGTACGCGGGTCTGATGCCTTACAACGCGGACGAGTACCACCGCCCCATTCATCCGTGAAAATAACTTTACTACCATCGTTACTAAAGGTAGCTGAATGCCAATACGCAAAGCCCGGATCAACAACATCATCAATACGTACTGGGTTCACCGGATCAGAAATATCAAATAAAATACCATTGCCCGAACAAGCGCCAGCTGCAATCCCGGCTTCCGGATATACGGTAATATCATGGCAATGATTGGTTTCACTCGTTGTCTGCGTACCTGGACCGTGATCGCCCCGCTCCCACAAACCAGCAGGGTTACCAGTTTCCGTGTCAGCAAATACGGCTGGGCTATGAATGATGCGGGAATCCTCCGGTCTATCAATTGGAATCTCAATTACATCGATGCGGAATAGCGCTGTGCGCTCATCACGATATGGATTCTCGTTGAGGCAACCCTCCAGTTCCTCGTCTTCTCGTACAAAGCTTGTCGCCGAGTTATAAACAATAAGCCGATTCTCTTCATCAGGCCCGGAAACCACAGTATGCGTATGAGAACCACGGCAAGTTTGTACAGCACCCACCTGAACCGGCATCGTTAAATCGCTGATGTCAAAAATCCGTAACCCGCGAAAGCGTTCTTCACTAACCGATCCAGCAACACCTTTTAAACCACAATCTAAGCGTCCTTGGCCTTGCTCAACCGACATAATAAGCAAATCGCCTACCACTGATACGTCACCCTGACCACCGGGACAAACAACAGCACTGATGAGCTCTGGTTGTCCTTTATTCGCGATATCAAAAATCTTGAAACCATGGTAACTGCCGACTACTAACGTATCGCCCGAGAAAGCCATATCGGTATTGGCGAAATCCAGTAGCGCTGGCCGACCTTCAGTATCTTTGCTATCAGCTTCTTCGCCATCTTCAGTGTCTGAAGCTGCCTGAGCAAGTTCGCGCAAGCGGCTTTCCGGCAAACCAGCGGGGTTCTCTGAGTCATAGAATCCTACTGGCTTTGGCAATGCCGCCAGCAATTCCATATTCCAAATCGCTTCTCCAGCATCTCGAAAACCAGCCGCTAAACCTGCGCGAGGATCAGGCGAATAACCGGCTAGCATTAGTACCATGCGCTCAATTTCAGCTTTTTGGTCATTATTAATGTCATTAACAAATTCAAACATTTCTGGAACTTGCGCCGAGCCTCTTTGCTTAAGTAGATCGTCGACCATACTTAAAGCACCTTCATGGTGTTTGATCATGAGTTCAAGGAACATGCGGTCAAAATCCGGCCCAGTCGCTGCGGCAAGATCCGCCATTTGTTCTGGCGTTGCCATTCCTTTCATATCATGGTGGCCATGATGCCCATCGTGAGCGTGTTCGTCGTGCTGACGCCAATCCGTGTCAGGGACATTTTCACCACGTTCGTTCAGCCACTGACGCATAAACTCAATTTCATCTTGTTGAGTGCGCTCAATGCGATCTGCAAGTTCAATCATTTCATTGCTGCTGGTGCGCTCGGCAAGTAGTACCGTCATGTCGAGGGCTTGTTGATGATGCGGAAGCATACCCTGCATAAACTCAACATCAGCAGCTGAATACCGAGCACCAACAAGCTGTACTGCTTCCTCAGCACTGATTTGGCGGCTTGGCTGCCCAGGTTTACCGGGCTGAATTATGGGGACATCAGCGAGTGCAACTGAAAAGCAAGATGCTGCTGCAATTGCAAGTAGCAGCGGCGAAGGGCGTAGAAGACGACGGGCTTGAGACATAACTCTCTGATCCTTTGTAGAAAAAGCAAACAACCAATATACAGGTTACAAGTTCTACCACCAGAAAGCATGCGTTCAAGCGCCGAAAGATCAGGACGAACTCATGTATACGGAAAAAACGATAATTCCAAAATTTTAGAACAGGGCCACTTCTTCAGCGGTTAGTTCACGGAACTCACCCGATTTCAGATCGCCTAGCGCAAGTTCACCGATTTGCTCACGGTGTAGGCTTTCTACTTTATTCCCGATGGCCGCAAACATTCTGCGTACTTGGTGATAACGCCCTTCCGAAACCGTAACTAGGGCTTCGCGCTCAGAAATAATCTCTAATTCTGCCGGCTCTGTTAACTTTGGTTCATCATGTAATTTCAAACCACGTTTAAAAGATTCAATGTTCTTTTCTTCTAACGGATCTGCAACGAACGCCCGATACACTTTTTTACAACCGTGTTTTGGTGACGTAATACGGTGTGTCCATTTGCCATCATTGGTTACCAACAACAACCCTGAAGTATCTAAATCTAACCGGCCCACAGTGTGAAATTTATCTGGGTTGGGTAAATCCAAATAAGAAAACACGGTCATATGATGCGGGTCGTCGTTGGCGCAAATACAACCAACGGGCTTATGAAACATTAAATATGTAGGGCCGAGAAGCTGCAAATGCACGCCATTAAAACGCACTTCCGCACCGTCTGGAACGTGATTCGCGCCTTTCTTTTCCACCTCGCCCGCTACGGTAACTTCACCGCGGTGCAATGTACGGGTGGCTTCTTTTCGGCTCATGCCGGTTGTTTCTGATAAAAATCGATCTAATCGCATAGCGTTACAAACCAGTTTAGGTATTTCCGCGTATTCTACACTACCGTGAAACTAGATGTGATCTCTTCTCACGCAGCATATTCAAATAAACGGAGTTTTCATAGATGGCGCTTTGGTTAAACCTACAAGATATTCCGAAGGAAAAACGAAAAGCGTTTCGTGAAGTGCGTTTAATTCTTGGCGATCAACTCAATGCCAAGCATTCATGGTTTAACCGCAACGATAACGTGCTCTACGTTATGTTCGAAATGCAGCAAGAAACTAATTACGTGCGCCACCACAAACAAAAAGTGCTCGCCTTTTTTGCCGCCATGCGCGCATTCTCCAAAGCTCTAGCAACCCGTGCCGACGTTCTTTATTTGCAGCTTGATGGTGGAGAAAACCTACAATCACTCACTGAAAACCTCAACGTTATTTTTGAGCACTGTAAACCGAAGAAGTTTAGTTACCAAGAGCCTGATGAATATCGCTTAATGCAGCAACTTGAAACCTTAACGTTGCCCGATACTTTCGCTATCGAGTGCTGTTCTACCGAGCATTTCCTAATTTCTCGGCAAGCGGTAGATGATTATCTGCCCGCCAACAAAGCGCCTCTTATGGAAACGTTCTACCGCCGCGTACGCAAGGAAACGGGTTACTTAATGGCGGGTGATAAACCCACCGGTGGAAAATGGAACTATGACCACGATAACCGCAACAAATTACCCGATAAAGTTTCCGTACCTAAGCCGCTGCATTTTGCTAACGATGCAACCGATATTGCCACCATGTTGGATGCCGCCAAGATCAAAACCATGGGCTCAGCTACCCCCAAGCAACTTGATTGGCCGATTAGCCGGCAACAATCGTTGCAGCTACTAGAAGCCTTTATGCATGAACGTTTGCCCTATTTTGGCCAATACCAAGATGCCATGAGCCGGCGCTGTTATCTGCTTTTCCATTCTCGCCTTTCATTTAGTTTAAACACTAAAATGATCAGCCCCAAAGAGGTGGTGGAAGCTGCGTTATCGGCTTATGAAGAAAACCCAACGCTGATTTCACTGGCGCAAGTGGAAGGATTTATCCGGCAAATTATCGGTTGGCGTGAGTTTGTGCGCTTAATCTATTGGCGAGAAATGCCCAGCTATAAAACACTAAACCATTTTGAACACGAAAACCCGCTACCAGAATTCTACTGGAATGCCGATACGAAAATGAACTGCGTACAACACGCGGTATCGCAATCGTTAGAAACGGCTTACGCTCACCATATTCAACGTTTAATGATTACCGGTAATTTCGGTTTGCTGGCGGGTGTTCACCCTGATGCGATGGATGATTGGTATTTGGGTATTTATATCGATGCTATTGAGTGGGTGGAGCTTCCTAACACACGTGGCATGAGCCAATTCGCCGATGGCGGCCTACTTGCTACAAAGCCTTATATTTCTTCGGGTAACTATATCAATAAAATGAGTAGTTACTGCAAAGATTGCTACTACAAGGTATCGGCAAAAACAGGGCCACGTAGCTGCCCATTTAACAGTTTATATTGGCACTTTTTAGATAAGCACAAAGGTAAGTTGGCAAACAACCCACGGATGGGCATGATGTATCGGCAGTGGGAAAAGCAAGATACTGCTGCGCAAGAGGCTATACTTGCACAAGCGAAGCATTATTTGGCCAATATCGATTCACTTTAATGGTACATTTAAATGCGGTTTAAACAGCGCTAGACATTCATTGATAAAAGTTAGATGCTGATAGTTATTAATGGTCTTGAAGGAATACGCAGAAGGGTTCGCGCATGAAAAAGCTTCTTTTATTAATTATCGTAATTGTTGCCGCTGGTTGGGCATATATTCATTATTCCAGCCAACCCGATCCTGCCGTTAAGCCGATAGAAAACCTCGACGCTGAACGCTACATGGGCACTTGGTATTCAATTTTGCGCCTACCCCATCGGTTTGAAAAAGATTTGGATAACGTTACCGCTGAATATCGCTTGAACGAAGATGGCACCATTCACGTAACCAACAAAGGTTATAATCGCACCAGTGGAGAGTGGAAAACCGCTACCGCTACAGCAAAACCCGTGCCGGGTATGGAAGCAGGCTTTCGAGTTACCTTTTTCTGGCCGTTCAATGGCGGTTATTACGTGGCAGAATTGGGGAGTAATTACGAATACGCCGTAGTGGTGAGTGATAGCAAAGATTATTTCTGGCTGTTATCACGCTCGCCGCGCCCAAGCCAAGGCTTAATTGATGAAGTAACCGCACGCGCCTATGCGTGGGGCTACGACATCGACCAATTTTATCGCGTAAAACATGGCCCGGTTGACGAGTAAAACTGGGCAAGTTCCTAGTTATGAATCGCCGTTGAAGTAACCTTGGTTACCTCTGTCGTCCATAGCTTTGGTGATACGCCGTAAACCCAGCATGTAGGCGGCGGTGCGCAAATCAATATCTTCTTCCTCAGCAAGTTCAAAACAAGCATTGGCTTCATCGCCAATGCGCTTGTTCATGCGCTCTTGAACTTGTTCTGCGGTCCAGTAATCACCCGTTCGGTTCTGAATCCATTCGAAGTAACTCACAATCACACCGCCGGTGTTTACCAGAACATCAGGAAGAACCGGAATCTTACGGCTATTGAGTGATTTGTCTGCTTTGCTCGTTACTGGCCCATTTGCCAGCTCCAGAACCAACCCCGCTTGCACATCATCCGCATTATCCTCGGTGATTACATTCTCGAGCGCGGCGAGCGCCAAAATATCCACGTCTAATGCCAGAAGCTCCGCATTAGAGAGCTTTTCAACGCCTTTCTCTTCACCTACTGAAGATTCCGAATAAATAATCCCTTTAAGCTCGCGGGTTTTATTCTTGTGTTCCCAAATAGCATTAACATCTAAGCCTTTGTCGGAATACACAGCGCCTTTTGAATCAGATACTGCAACAACACGAAAGCCTAAACCTTGTGCCGCACAAGCAAAATGATAGCCCGCGTTGCCGAAGCCTTGCACAGCGATCGTTAAATCTTCCGGTTTCTTCTTCTGCTTTTCTACCCAAATTCTCAGAACTTCCAGAGCACCCTCACCCGTTGCGGCCACTCGACCAACTGAGCCGCCCAAGCCTAGGGGTTTGCCCGTAATAACGGCAGGCGTTTTTGCGCGCGCAATATCGGAATATTCATCGGCCATCCAGCCCATGATCGTCTCGTTGGTGTTTACATCGGGCGCCGGAATATCTAAATCCGGGCCGATTACATCAAACATGGCACGAATATAACCCCGGGAAAGGCGCTCGAGTTCCATTCGAGAGAGCTTTTTGGGATCAACACATACACCGCCCTTGGCGCCACCGTAAGGTAAATCAACTACAGCACACTTAATTGCCATCCAAAAACTAAGCGCAGTTACTTCATCTGCGTTCACATCGGGATGAAAACGAATACCCCCTTTCCCGGGGCCGCGTGTTAAATCGTACTGCACACGCCATGCAGGGAATATTTGCAATGAACCATCATCCATTCTTACCGGGATTGATGCTTCAATAACTTGTTGTGGCCGCGATAAGCGAGTTCGTGAATCGTCAGAAACATCAAGGCGATCATAAATATCTTCTAATCGCCCGCGCGCATCGTCTAAAACTTTCGGTGCTGCTTTTGTATCTGCCATTCATGCTTCTCCTTTCGCGTATTTCTATTTCAACAACTATAACTGTGCTGCAACCTCCGCACCTTGGCGAATTGCTCTCTTCGCATCAAGCTCCGCCGCTACATCAGCGCCACCGATCAAATGCACATTTATGCCCGCTTGTTGCAGCGGTTCTTGCAACGTGCGTAATGGCACTTGCCCCGCACAGATAATAATATGGTCAACTTCTAATAACTCTGTTTGCCCATTACGTTCAATTTCCAATCCTTGATCAGTAATTTGCTTATAAGTAACACCATTGAGCATCGAAACACCTTTATTTTTTAAGGTGTTGCGGTGTACCCAACCTGAAGTTTTGCCTAGGCCACCGCCCACTTTGCTTTCTTTGCGTTGTAGCAAAAATATTTTTCGCGGTGAAGGATCGGGCAATGGCTGCATCAGCGCCCCTCGGTTCTCATAGCCTTGATCAATACCCCAAATACCATGCCATTCATCGCTATTCAGGGTTGGCGAGTGTTCCGTGGTTAAGTATTCAGAAACATCAAAGCCAATACCACCAGCTCCAATAACAGCAACGCGATTGCCAACCGGCTTGTGATCACGCAGCACATCTAAATATCCCAACACTTTATCCGATTCGATACCCGGAATTTGCACATCCCGAGGTTTCACCCCAGTTGCTAACACCACTTCATCGAAACCCGCGCTCTTTAAACTTTCGGCAGTTTGTGGGCTTTCCAAATGCTGAACTACGCCGGCATCCACCAGCCGGTTGGCGAAATAACGAATGGTTTCATAAAACTCTTCTTTACCCGGTATCTGCTTGGCGAAATTAAACTGGCCACCAATTTCTTTCGCGGCATCAAACAAATGCACCTCATGGCCTCGCTCCGCCGCAAAACATGCCGCCGAAAGCCCCGCTGGGCCCGCGCCAATCACCGCAACCTTTTTCTTCTCCGTAACCGGGTGCATTACCAGCTCAGTTTCAAATGCAGCTAATGGGTTCACCAAACAGCTCGCGCGTTTGTTTTCAAACACATGATCCAAGCAGGCTTGGTTACACGCAATACAGGTATTAATCCGATCCGCTTTATCAGCAGCCGCTTTATTTACAAAATCAGGATCGGCCAAGAATGGGCGCGCCATCGAAACCATATCGGCTTCGTCATTGGCTAAAATATCTTCGGCTATCTCGGGTGTATTAATTCGATTCGTTGCCACTACCGGCACGCTCAATTCTTTTTTCAAACGTGCGGTAATCCAACGAAATGCTCCACGCGGCACCGAGGTTACTATGGTGGGCACACGAGCTTCATGCCAGCCAATGCCGGTATTGATAATAGTAGCACCCGCTTTCTCCACGCTTTTACCAAGCTCGATTACTTCTTCTAGCGTGTTGCCACCCTCTACCAAATCGAGCATCGAAAGGCGGTAGATAATGATAAAATCATCGCCAACCGCAGCGCGCACAGCCTTCATAATTTCGAGTGGGAAGCGCGCTCTATTCTCAAAGCTACCGCCCCAACGATCGGTGCGCTTATTGGTGCGCTGACAAATAAACTGGTTAATCAAATAACCTTCCGAACCCATAACCTCAACACCATCATAGCCAGCCTCTTTCGCTAACTTCGCGGCTCGCGCATAGTGTTTGATGGTTTTCAGAATCTGCCGCTCGCTCAAGGCTTTTGGCTTAAACGGCGTAATCGGCGCTTTAATCGCGCTTGGTGCAGCACTGAACGGGTGATAAGAATAGCGCCCGGCATGCAATATTTGCATAGCAATCTTTCCGCCAGCAGCGTGCACTGCATCGGTAACTTTCTTATGTTTAGTAACATGCCAGCGGTTCGTTAGCTGGCTGGCAAAAGGCGCCAATCGGCCGCGGTAATTTGGGCTAATACCGCCGGTAACAATTAAACCAACACCACCTCGGGCGCGCGCTGCATAGAATTCGGCGAGCTTAGCGAAACCACCTTTTTCTTCTTCAAGATTGGTATGCATCGACCCCATTAATACTCGGTTTTTTAGTGTGGTAAAGCCGAGATCAAGTGGCTTTAACATGTGCGGATATGGCTGACTCATATTTATTCTTTTCCTCTGGTCTAACCTGTAATAACGCCACTCTATCTGCTTCTGAAAAATCGAGCAAGCACAGGTGTACGCTGAAAAGCCCAAGAAAACCTTCTTGGCTATAGCTAATTTCGTGTAAATTCGTTAAGTTAACTACCCATATAAAATGTTCGCTGAACAGCAATCAGGGTTGTTGCGCATGAAGCACAAATCACATTGGCTTAGTTATATTTTCGCCTTCCTTCCAGCAGTATTTATCGCTGGTGTACTTGGCTCGGTGATTCAAACCCAATTTAATATCCTCAGCATCAGTAGTATTGGCCCCAGCATTACACATAGCCAGCGCTTAGATGCAACTTGGCACGATTTATTGAACTTTGCACCATTACTCATGATTGTTGTGGCCGCAGCATTCATTATCGCACTACCTGTAGCGCATATTATCGTGCGCCTGCAGCGCCGACAGTTTATCGCCTGGTGTGCGGTAGCGGGCGCGATTGGTTTATGGGTTGCGTTTTTAGTGGCCGATCACTTTGCCCCGATGCCAACCCTAATCGCCGCTACACGAACCAATGTTGGCACTTTTTTCATGATCTTAAGTGGGTTTATTGGTGGCGCAGTTTATGCTTGGCTAAGCCGTTACTTTCGCCAGCAATTGGTAAAGCGAATTCGCGCGAAACACCATGCTAATAACGCCTCTGCAGCCAATGAATCAATGCCTACACAAACGAACACCACGAGCACGCCCGAATGAAGGTGAGAATGAAGCCATTAACTAATTCAGCAACTACACCGATAAAAACTATATGGCTACAGCGCTGGGGCATGCTCCTTTGCCTGCTGGCTTACGGTACGGTGCTAGAATCTCAACCGGCATTCGCATTTACAAGCTCAGCGCAAATCCAAGAACAAATCAGTGCCCAAGAAGGGAATAGTGACGCCAGTAGTGATGCCTCTGATGAAGAGAGCTCAGAGCCTGAAATCGAAAATTCGCCATACCAGTATGAGCACTTAGCAACGGATTTGGCTTTTCCGTGGAGTTTAGTTTTCTTAACCGATAACACCATGCTGATAACGGAACGCGGCGGTATGGTGCGCCACCTTGATAGTGAGGGCAGCGAAATCAACCAATTCATGCCGCCGCTGGAAGATCTTTGGGTATCTGGCCAAGCTGGCTTATTTGATATCGCGCTAAGCCCGCAATTTTCGCGCAACAACACCGTATTTCTTAGCTACGCCTGTGGAACCGCCAATGCGAACAACACTTGCCTAGCTCGGTTAACATGGAATGGTGAAACGCTCGAAGATGCCCAAGTAATATTCCGCGCCGCGCCAGCCAAACGTGGCAGTGCCCATTACGGCGGCCGCATTGCATTTATGCCAGATAACACCCTATTACTCACGCTTGGCGATGGCTTTGATTATCGCGAAGATGCGCAACGTGTTGCGAACCACATTGGTAGCGTTGTTCGCATTGAACAAGATGGCAGCATTCCAGCTGATAACCCAATGCTGGCGAGCTCTAGCGCGAAGCCCGAGATCTTCACCTACGGCCATCGAAATGTGCAAGGCATTGCCTGGCATCCAGAGCAACAACGTATGTTTATCAGCGAGCATGGCCCGCGCGGCGGGGATGAAATTAATCGCTTACGCAGTGGAGCTAACTATGGTTGGCCGCTAATCACGGATGGGCTCGATTATACCGGTGCGTTAATTAGCCCCTATAAGCAATTGCCCGGGCTGACGGCTGCTGAATTTAGCTGGACACCTTCTATTGCGCCTGCGGGGCTGGCGATATATTACGGCGATATGTTTAACGAATGGAACGGCGATTTATTAGTTCCTGCGCTTGCGGGCAAACATGTTGCTAGGCTGCGATTCCGCACCCGCTCGGAAATCATACTTTCGCTCCCCGAGCATGCAGCAAATTTAGATAATGCAGGCGCACATAAACCACTGCAATTAGAAGAAATATTATTCACGGAGCTGAATCAACGTATTCGTGATATTCGCGTTCACCCGCAAACCGGTGCGCTATATTTGCTTACCGATAGCGCGGCTGGTAGTTTAATTAAAGTAACCCCCAGCGATGAATAAGCGCTCATGAAATATAGAGCTGCTCATAGCTCTTGTTAGTTGAAATAAGGAAGTATTACTCATGGAAGCACAACGAAAACGAACGCTCACCCAGCTTTTACTCGCATCGACAATTTTATGCGGCTTAACAGCACCCGCCATCGCGCAAGAACGTAGCATTGATTTTGGTATCGGTATTGGTATGCCTTACTCTGGCATAGGTGCTTCTGGTAGATATTTTGTTACCCATAATTCAGCGGTGCAGCTTTCTGTAGGCTGTGTTTCATTATCCAATTTTATCTCTAACGCTTGTGGCCCAGGCATTTCTTATGAATTTACCGGGTTCATTGCAAACGATTTCAATAGAAATCACGCCCTCGGTGTCTATGCCGGCATAACTGGCACCGAAAACCTTGTAAGAGAAGAAACATTCAGTGGCTATCAACGAGATATTTATGGGGCTGGCCTGTATTACTCATACTACTCGAACGGTTTTGATAGCAGCGGCTTTCATTATGGCGCTAGCTCATGGGTAGCTAATGAAACAAACCGCAATGGCAATAAAGATGCAAAGTTAAATATCTCTTTGCATGTAGGTTATCGTTTTTAGAATTAGAAAAGGAATTTCGAAATGTGTAATCGCAACGTTGGTGGCATTATTGCCATTCTAGGATTGCTTGGGTTTTCGCAAGCCGCGTCAGCTCAGAGCAGCGATGATTGGTTAATTACCGTGGGTTTTGCTTCAGGCTCACCCCTGCTAAACGATAACTCCGAGCGCGGCAATTATGTGCCTTTATGGTTGGCTAAACCTGAGGCCTTTGATCGGCAGGTTGGTGGCTATATTAGCGTTGGTATTCCAGAAACTGATTTCGCCGGGAATAGCAGTTCTGATCGCCACACTGTTCGGGTTTTGAACGCAGGTTTTACCTTCAAACCTAATAACAACGTAGTTCTATATGCAGGCCCTGGTTATTCGTATCAACGCGAGCACGGGTTTAATGCCGAACCTAGAAGTAAGCATCGTTTGAATGCGAATTTAGGAGTGGCTTTTATTGGCCGAAACTTTGGTATTAACTTTGGCTATGATTCCGGGCCTAATGCTTTCGGTATTGGCTTTGTAGTTACTAATCATTGGTTTAGCGGCCGCTTTTAAGCATTTCAATGCTTAGCGTTTTCTAATAAAAAACCCGATTCATTTCTGAATCGGGTTTTTATTCTTCTGAGCTTTAACAATTACTTTGGTAAACGCTTACTCAACGTTAAGCTTCAAACCACGGCGAATCAATAACGCATCGGTGGTTGGCTCTTGGCCACGGAATTCGATATACGATTCCATTGTTGGCCGTGAGTTACCTACTTCTAAAATATTACGGCGATAATGGTTACCGTTTTCGCGGGTTAAGCCACCTTGGCTTTGCACATAAGCGAATGCATCGGCCGCTAAGATCTCACTCCACATGTAAGCATAATAGCTAGCAGAATAACCACCGCCCATTGAATGCGAGAAGAAGGTTGTTTTATAGCGTGGTGGAACCGCTTCTAAATCAACACCATATTTCGCTAAAGCTGCCGCTTCAAATTCATTCACATCTTGCAACTCATCATCAGCAGTAAGTGAATGCCATTCCATATCGAGCAAAGAGGCCGAGATATATTCTAGGGTATCGAAGCCTTGATTAAAGCTACGTGAACGAATAACACGCTCAAGTAACTCTTCTGGAATTGGCTCACCTGTTTCGTAATGCTTAGCGTAGTTAGCAATTACTTCTGGATGTGCAGCCCAATCTTCTTCAAAAGTAGAAGGGAATTCAACGAAATCACGCGATACTGAAGTACCCGCTAATGTTGGATAAGTAACGTTTGAGAACATGCCGTGAATACCATGGCCCAACTCGTGGAAAATAGTAGTTACGTGATCGTAGCTCACTAATGTAGGTTCACCCTCTGGCCCTTTCGGAATGTTCATCACATTCACAACCACAGGTTTAGTATCTAGCAAGTGTGATTGGCCCACAAATGAACTCATCCAAGCACCACCACGTTTGCCTTCACGCGCGAAGTAATCAGCATAGAAAAGGGCAATGCTAGTTCCATCGGCATCAAACACTTCATACACTTCTACATCTTCGTGATAGGTAGGCAAATCAGGACGCGGTTCAAAAGTGATACCGTAGAAACGGTTCATCAGATAGAAAACGCCATCATGCAATACGCGATTAAACTCGAAGTATTCACGCACTTCGCTCTCATCAAGATCGTAAAGCTCTTGGCGAACGAATTCAGCATAGTATTCCCAATCCCAAGGTTTTACTTCGAAATCACCGCCTTTCTTCTCGATCATTTCTTGAATAGCCGCTTGTTCAGCTTTGGTGTTGGCAACCACTGCTGGCAACATGCTACCGAGCATTTCAAACACGGCTTCTGGCTTTTCTGCCATTTGCGGTTCAAGGTTGTAATCAGCCCAGCTATCGTAGCCAAGTAATGCTGCACGCTGTGCACGAATTTGCGCTAAGCGAGCAGAAATGCCGGTATTATCGTACTCACCTGATTGCGCACGATTTGCAGAAGCTTCCCAAACCCGCTGGCGTAATTCACGGTTATTTAATGAAGTAAGAATCGGTTGGCGAGTAGTATTCGTAATGCTTAGCAAATACTTACCTTCCATATCACGATCTGCGGCAGCATTTGCTGCTGAACGAATTTGTGCAGGTGATAAGCCATCAAGCTCTTCTACGTCATCAACAACCACTGCAATGTTGCGGGTTTCCGCTAACAAATTTTGTGCGAACTGGTTGGTAAGGTTTGAATGCTCTTCATTCAATGCCCGAATTTCATCTTTCTGGCTCTCTGTAAGTAGAGCGCCAGCCCGAACAAAGCGCTGATGATACACTTCAACCAAGCGTTGTTGTTCGCTGTTCAAGCCTAAGCTTTCACGTTGATCGTAAATAGTTTTGATACGCTCAAACAAAGCACCGTTGAGATTGATGTTATCTGAGTGGGCTGCATTCTTTGGCGCCAGCTCAGATTGAATAGCGCGGCGTTGTTCGTTGCTATCGGTACCTGTTAAATTATAAAAAACGCGAGAAACACGGGTTAACAACTCACCGCTGCGCTCCATAGCAACAATGGTATTTTCAAACGTTGGCGCTTCTGGATTGTTAGCGATAGCTTCAACTTCGGCCATGTGTTCTTCCATACCGCGTTCAAACGCTGGTAGGAAATGGTCATCGTTAATTACGCGGAAATCAGGTGCTTGATATTGCAAGGTACTTGCTTGAAAGAATGGATTTTCAACCGCCATTTCTGCATTTGCTGACGCGCTCTCGCTTACAGATTCTTGCTCAACGGTAGGTGCTGGCGCTTGTTCAGAACAGCCAGTAATGGCTAAAGACGCACCGATTAACGATGCTAGAATTGTTTTCTTCATGGTAATCACACGATTTCCCCTTCTTTGGTTTTATATGTTTGCCTTAGGCTCTTGCTTTAGTAACAACCCGTATCATTTGATAAACACAAACACGCGGCAGTCTTCGAGTATGCATCAAATCAACGAAAAAAATAAGCCATTTGATACTACAAATCATGTGCTCTACCTCATTCCGAGGCGTTTTTATGGATAAGCACCCGCAACAGAATCCCTAGCAATGGGCATGCGGCCATAACGGCAACCATAGTAAGCGGCTCACCATTGCTCAAAACAGCAGCTAAGCCCCCCACCAATGCGCCCATAGTGAAGCCACTCGAACTTACTAGTGCCGATGCCGTAGCTGAGTTATGCGGAAAGAAATCAGCTACCCGCGACATCCCGTTAGCCACTACAAATCCTTGCATTCCAACGAATATCATAATCTGGGGCACCAACAGCCAAATGGGTAGATTAAACAACAAAACCGAACCTACCATCATAATGCCCACGGCGAGTTGGAGCTTCTGCCCAGTGCGCAACACTTGCTCAGGTTCGAAATGCTGTAGCACTCGAATATTGATCTGGTTACACAAGCTTAAAGCAATAATATTCACAGCAAAAAGTATGGGGTACAGGCTTTCGCTTACCCCGTAATAGCCCATGTATACGCCTGGCGAAGTAGTAATAAAAGTAAACATACCGGCGTTGCTGAACGCAACTGCGAACAAAACACCAAGCGCCCTTTGATGTTTCAGCACTGAAAGGTAGCGCGAAACAGCCGATTGCTTCGGTGCTGCCGTTATCTGCCGTGTTTCCGGCAAATAGCGCCTTAGCAACAGCAGTAATATCACCGCATAAACAGCCAAGAACCAAAAAATACTGCGCCAATCGCTTATCAATAAAAAGAACGCGCCAATAAAGGGAGCTAGCAATGGCGCCGCCATCATAATGGTTACTATTTGCGAAAGAATCTTGGCGCTATCCTTTCCAGAGTAGCGATCGCGAACAACCGCCATGGTATTGACCACACCCATCCCGCCGCCAAAGGCTTGCAGAATTCGGCCAAACCAAAGCAATTCAATCGACGACCCAAGCGCAATAAAAACACTACCGAAGGTAAATAAGCTCAACCCAACTAAAATCGTTAAACGCCTACCAAAATGATCAGAGATCGGCCCGCCAATCAACTGGCCTGCGGCAAAGCCGATAAGGAAAACACTGAGGGTAATTTCAATATTATGTAACGAGGTGCTTAGATCATCGGCCATAATTGGCATTGCAGGTAGGTACGCATCAATAGCCAACGGCCCCAGCGCAACTAGCCCGGCAAGAAGCCAAGCAAAGCCTTTGATGTAGGTTGTAGCGTTTGAATTCTGCATGCAGATACCACGTAGCAAGATGAGCCTGATTGAGGCATTATAGGCTAATTCCATGTTTAAAAGGTGTTAACAAATGAGTAATTTACCAAATTGCCCGCAATGTGGTTCTGAGTACACATACGAAGATGGCATTATGTATGTTTGCCCAGAGTGCGCGCATGAATGGCCGCAAGTAGCTGAAGCGGAAAACAATGATACGAGTGTTAAACGTGATGCCAACGGCAACGAATTGCAGGATGGCGATACGGTTACCGTAATAAAAGATTTAAAAGTGAAAGGGTCTTCCCTCGTTGTGAAAGTAGGCACTAAAGTGAAGAATATTCGTTTGGTTGATGGCGATCATGATATCGATTGTAAGATCGATGGCATCGGCCCCATGAAACTAAAAACTGAGTTTGTGAAAAAGGTTTAACGCATGCATGCAACTGTTGCGGTAATCGGTGCCGGCCCCAGCGGCTTAACAGCAGCAAAGAATTGCTTAGAAGCAGGCTTGGCTGTTGAAGTATTCGAAAAAAATAATCAAGTGGGCGGCAATTGGGTATTTAATTCACGTACTGGCCATTCCAGCGTTTACGAAAACACCCATATTATTAGCTCTAAAGCATGGTCGGAATATGAAGATTTCCCCATGCCCGCTGAATACCCCGATTATCCGAATCACCGGCAGTTGCAAGCCTATTTTGAAAACTATGCTAAACATTTTGGCGTGTATGAAACTATTCGTTTTCAAACCACAGTAGAACAAGTAGAGCGCCAACAAGACGGCCAATTCTTAATCACTTGGAGTGATAACCAAGGCACTCAGCGCAGTAAACGCTTTACCCATGTAATGGTTGCAAACGGCCATCACTGGAACCCTAAACATCCAGAGCTACCCGGAGAATTTACCGGCCGCTATCTGCATTCTCATGATTTTAAGGGAGTAGATGATAGCTGGCGGGGCCAACGTGTATTAGTTATTGGTGCTGGGAATTCCGCATGTGATGTTGCCGTAGAATCAGCCCGCATTTCTGAAACGGTGCATCTAAGCATGCGCAGCCCACAATGGTTTTTGCCGAAATTTATATTTGGTAAGCCTTCCGATGTGCTCGGAAGCCGCATGCCCCTGTGGGTTCCAAATCGAATACGGCAGTGGCTTCTCACGAAGCTGGTGAAGCTAATGCAGGGCAATTATAAAACGGCATATAATTTGCCCGAGCCGAAAACGTTATTGCTCAGCCATCACCCTACAGTGAATTCTGATTTACTTGATTTTATCCGCCACGGGCGTATCCACCCTCGTGCTGATATCACATCGGTGAACGAAAAAATGGTTGAATTCAGCGATGGTAAGAGTGGTATCTACGATATCTTAGTCGCCTGCACTGGCTTTCGTATTAGCTTTCCTTTTTTCGCCAAGAGCTTTATCGATTTTGAGGATTCGGAAAAAGTACCGTTGTACTTAAAGATGATGCATGAGAAATACGATAATTTGTATTTCATAGGCTTGTTTCAACCTCTTGGCTGTATCTGGCCATTGGCCGATTACCAAGCGAAAATCGCTGTTCAGGAAATTATCGGGCGTTATCAACGGCCCAAAGATATGCAAGCGGCCATTCAATATGAAATTGAGCATCCCCACTTACCTTTCGAAAGTGGGAGCCGGCACTCAACTCAAGTGGATTACCATAAATTCCGCCGCGATTTAAAAGCCGCGTTAAAACAAGCAGGCATTGATATTGGCAATGCTCCGGGTGGAAAAGTGGGAGCATATAAAACCTTTACCCGAGTGCAGAACACACAAAAAACAGGGTAAAAAAAAGAGCCAACAGATAAACTGTTGGCCCAAGCTCGTTGCTAGCGAACAGCAGGCCGGCAAACCTGCTGTCAGGAATATAAACGCAGCCTGATAAAAATAAGATCACAAATTTTCATCATTTAAATTGAGAGCCAGACATGGAATCAAATTATCTACTCGCGCTATATACTAAAACCTTACGCCTGCCATTTGGCCGCCAGATATTTTCGCGTATGTTTGCCAGTAAGGCTCCCTACTTTAAAACCATTAAACCGTTAATTACGGAACTACGCCCCAATTACTGTGAACTTACCTTTAAGAAGCGCAAGGCGGTAGCCAATCATATCGGTACCGTGCATGCCATTGCCTTGTGTAATGGTTTAGAAATGGCGATGGGCGCCGTAGCGGAAGCTTCTATTCCAAAGAACTTGCGCTGGATCCCAAAAGGCATGCAGGTTGAATACACGGCCAAAGCCGATTCCGATATTAAAATTACCGCTGAAATACCAGCCGATGCGTGGCAGGTAGGTGATATTCAAGTTGCCGTAAATGGTTTTCGCGCAGATGGAACCAAAGTAATTACCGGACACATTACCATATACGTTTCAGCCAAACCGAAACGATAATTAGAACTATGCGATAGCTATGTATTTAGCGTTTTACCGCATTTGCTGCTCCAACCAGCGCCATGGGCTTATGTTGGTGTTTGCCGAATGAGGGTAAAACCTGCTATAACGCCTAGCTATTAATAAAACTATAACAAAAATAGGATTTAATTATGGATACGCCTCGCGAACATTTTAGTTCCCGCCTTGGCTTCATTCTTGCCGCCGCAGGTTCCGCTGTGGGCATCGGCAACATGGTTGGTTTTCCTGTTGCTGCTACCAAAAACGGTGGTGGTGCCTTTTTAATTATTTACGCCATTTTCGTGGTTTTTATCTGCTTACCCATAATGCTTGCGGAAATGGGATTAGGCCGAAAAACTCAAGCTGACCCACATGGTGCTTACATATCCCTTGCCGGTAGCAAGAGCCCTTGGCGGTTTGCTGGTTGGTTAGCCGTAATTACGCCATTTATGATCGGTGTTTTTTACATGGTTATCACCGTTTGGATACTGGGTTATTTGGTGCAAACGTTATTTGGTAACCTCGATGTGATTGCCAATCCCGAATATTTCGGCGTGTTTATCAATAACTGGATGGTGTTCCTGTATCTTGCCATTGTTGCCGCTATTGTCTACTTCGTATTGGTGAGCGGCGTTCGCGATGGTATCGAAAAGGCGGCGCGCATTATGATGCCTGCGCTTTTCGTAATGTTGTTAGTGCTGGTAGCTTTTGTACTCACGCTGGATAACGCATTTGCCGGTGTGCAGTTTTATTTAATACCCGATTTTAGCAAAATTGATGGCGGCGTAATTAGTGGCGCGCTTTCGCAAGCGTTTTTCTCGTTGTCGTTAGGTATGGGTATCTTAATCACTTACGGTTCTTATTTACGTCAGCGTGATGATGTTGTTGGTGCCGGAAAAATGGTGTTATTAACCGATACAGCCGTAGCCTTCACCGCTGGTTTAATGGTGTTGCCGGCCATTTTCGCGATTAATCCAAACACGAATCCGGCAGAATTAAGTGAATCTTCGGTAGCCATGATTTTTACTTTCTTGCCGCAGATATTCCTCGCCCTCTCAGCTAATATTGGTTACATCGGCGCAAGTATTGTTGCGGTTATATTCTTCTTATTAGTATTTGTAGCCGCAATCACATCATTGGTATCTATCATTGAAGTGCCTACCGCTACTATCGTGCGCAAATACTCATTCTCGCGCGCAAAGGCGTTGATGGTGCTTGCAGCAACCATGGGTATCTTAACGCTCATCGCAACCGCTTCATTTGGCATGGTGGACTTCTTCACTAATTTCGTAAGTTACGGTGGCGGTTCGCGTTCGGTATTCGATGTTATCTATGACGTGTTCTACGATACGGTACTGCCGCTGAATGGCTTACTGATATGCTTATTCGTGATTTGGCACTGGCGTTCGAAGAACCTCAATGACGAGCTTGCTATCGGTGCTTCTGGCTATAAAAATGGGATTTTTCAAAAATATGTGAGCTTTTCGCTAACAACCTTTATCCCTATCATCCTAGCTGTCGTGTTTATCAATACGGTGCTGGATATATTCTTTGGCATGCCTCTTTTTTAATTGCGGGGCAACGTTATAAACCCTTTTAGAAATCCCGGCAATGCCGGGATTTTTTTTCAGCGCGGGCATAAAGTTCAAGATATACTGAAACCTATGAATGCTATATCGCAAACCAACGTAAAACACCGACAAATAATACTTATTGAAGCGGACACGCCATTTCCGAATATGGCAGTGCCGGTACTAACGTTAACAGCCGATAAGGT
This sequence comes from Aliidiomarina shirensis, assembly GCF_003987345.1. GTDB lineage: Bacteria > Pseudomonadota > Gammaproteobacteria > Enterobacterales > Alteromonadaceae > Aliidiomarina > Aliidiomarina shirensis. Next base: position 122,437 of record NZ_PIPP01000007.1, read on the forward strand.
AAACCAATATCGGCAATATTTAGGTACCGAACATTCATGTGTTTTCTTCGATGCCAGCATGCAATTTCACGCCGATGCGTTACTAGCAGTGAGCGGCACAATAGCAGGTGGTGGTTGTCTGGTTCTGAAGCTTCCAAATCAGCTCACACCAAGTTTGCAGCGCTTAGTACAATCCTTACAAAGTGCAGGGATTAATACCGAATTTACCAAAGCGGCTGCGCTCAATAACTACCTTGCAATTTATGCTCGTGAGGCTGATAACCTTGCCGAATATGCCACTAGTAGCCAATCATTCACGGCAACTGCTGAGCAGGCCAATGCCCTTAAAAAATTAGAACATTTTGATGCTGGAGCGGTTGTTCTGAATGCTCCGCGGGGCCGCGGTAAATCGAGCTTGCTTGGTATGTGGATACATGCGGCATATTCGAAGTATAAGTTTACCCTCTGCGCACCTTCGAAACGGCAAGCGAAACAAATATTCGCAACTACTGGTGCAGAACACTTTGCGTTCATAGCGCCCGATCAATTATCTAGCTATCAGCAGGGCGAACATGAATGGCTACTAATTGACGAGGCTGCTTCGATTCCTAGCCACCTGCTAACCGATTTAGCCATACGTTGCCAGCGGCTTGCTATCGCAACCACCACCGAAGGATACGAAAGTGCGGGTAGAGGTTTCGCATTACGGTTTCAACAACAATTACCGCAATATTTTGCAAATATTCTCACCTTAGAATTATACCACCCCGTTCGCTGGGGCCTTGGTGACCCACTCGAAACCGCACTAAACCAATGCTTCTGCGTTTATGCGGCGGAATCGAACGTAGCCCTTAGCGGACAGCCCACGTATCAACATGTACATGCCTCTGAACTCGTGCCTGAAGCGCTGGAACAAGCATTCACGCTGTTAACGTCAGCGCATTATCAAACTAGCCCGAACGATTTGCGTTTGTTGCTTGACGACCCAAAACAACATCTATTTTTACAATGGCACGAGAATACCCTTACTGGCGTTTGCTGGGTTGCTAGCGAGGGGCCAATAACCGAAACGTTAATCGCTCCTATCTACCAAGGTAAGCGCCGACCACCAGGGCAGTTGCTGCCGCAGAGTATGTGTTTCCATTTGCGTAGCAAAGACGCTGCAAGGCTATCCATGCAGCGCATTGTTAGAATTGCGATCGTACCAGCGGTGCAAAAGCATGGCGCCGGAACTGCGCTTTTACAGCATGTTCTAAGTACGTTAAACGCGAATGCTGATCTTATTGGCACAAGCTTTGGCGTAAGTGAACACTTACATCATTTTTGGGTTAGCAATGGATTTGTGCCGCTTCGTATCGGTCAGCATATCGATGCGGCTTCGGGAATGTACTCAGCGTTATATGCCCATGTTTATGCAAACGAACACTCACCGGCTGCATCAGCCGATTCTGATAATTCACGAAAATTAGTAAGCGATTTATTTAACCGCTTTTGCACTTATTTTCCTTACCAATATCTAAAATTAAGCCATGCGCAACAACTGCAATGGCTGAATGCTTGGGTAACTAAACAGCAACGCGAAGAGCCTCAGAAATCGCAAATACTGCATACCTATCTGGCTGATTTCGCCGCAGGACATATTCCATTTGAACTGCTGCAGCCTATTCTTGCAGAGGCAGCCTTTAATACAGAGTTAGAATACGGTTTACTCACGCACTGCGCAGTTAATGCTTCAAGTTTAGCGGATAACGCGATCGAGGCGGGCTTTCATGGTAAAGCCGACTTATTAACCCACTTGCGCGCATTGGCAATGGAAGCGTTGAACTCAAACACGCAAACATAAAACGTACGTTGACGATTTTTAAGTTGAGGTACCCGCCCTGCGTAATCGCCCTAATTTAACTATTTCACTGAATTTTTACTAAATTGAGGTATGCTTAAACACAAATTGATTGCTACAACACTTACAATAATTATTAACCCAGAATCGTTAAAAGAGGTTATTTATGTCGCTCCGTCATTTTAAATATCTTACCGCAGCAAGTATTTTAGTACTTGCTGGTTGCAGCAGCCCCTCCCCTATCTCTGAACCTGAGGAACGTATGGCGTATCCTGAATCTGCACAAGGCTCGCAAGTGGATACCTACCATGGTGTGCAAGTAGCCGACCCATACCGTTGGCTAGAAGACATGGATAGCCCAGAAGTAAAAGCTTGGGTTGCGGCACAAAACAGCTTAACACTCCCACATTTGGCGGATCTTTCAAGCCGCGAAATGCTAAAAGAGCGTTTAACCACTTTGTGGAACTATGAGCGTTTGAGCACACCGTTCCGGATAGCTGATCATTATTTCTATTACCGCAACGATGGTTTACAAAATCAATCTGTACTCTATGTTACCGATAGCCTTTCTAACCCAGCTCGGGTACTTATCGATCCAAATAACTTTAGCACTGACGGCACGGTATCGCTTTCACGCACCTACATCAGCCCAGAGGCCAATTATATTGTGTACGGTGTTTCTGATGGCGGTTCTGATTGGGTTGAATTTCGAGTTCGTGATGTGCGCACCGGCGAATCACTAGACGATCATATTACTGGCACCAAATTTACCAACGTAAGCTGGTTACCCGATGAATCGGCGTTTTACTATAGCCGTTACCCTGAAGGGGAAGATGGCCAGGCGGATGATCAACAAACGGTGCAAATCTTTAAACATACGCTTGGCCAAGAGCAAAGTGCCGATGAACTTGTTTACAAAATTGATCACGAACGCCCGATTAATCCATACCCGCAAGTAGCCAGCAACGGCCGCTACTTGCTTGCTAACCTTTCGGAAGGGTTTCGTGCCAATGGCATACACGTATTAAGCTTGATGGACGATAACGCTGAGTGGCAGCCTTTGTTTGATGAATGGGATGCGCGCTACAGCTTAATCGAAGCTGATGGCAATATGTTTTATTTCTACACCACCAATAATGCACCGAATGGCCGGGTTATTGGCGTAGATATCAATCGCCCACAACCAGAGCATTGGGAAGAAATTATTGCTGAAAAAACTGAAACCCTCGATAGCGTGAGTTACGTGGGTGGCCAGTTTTTTGCTAGCTATCTGAAAGATGCGCAATCGGTTGTAGAAATCTATTCAGCACACGGAAAGCATATTAAACAATTAGAATTGCCAGAGATTGGCTCGGTTTCTGGGTTTACTGGTGATTCCGATCACCTAGAAACGTTCTTCCGTTTAACTAGCTTCACGCAACCGGGCGCTGTATATCACTACGATATCGCAAACGATGAAATTAAACTGCACCAACAAACACGAGTGAACGCTGATCTAGAAAGCTACATTACGGAGCAGGTATTTTACCAAAGCAAAGATGGTACCGAAGTACCTATGTTTATCGTGCGCCACAAAGGTTCAGTGTTAGATGGTGAAAACCCAGTACTGCTATATGGCTATGGTGGCTTTAACGTATCGCTTACCCCTGGTTTCAGCGTTGGCCGCATGGTATGGCTCGAGCAAGGTGGCATTCTTGCGGTGCCGAACCTGCGTGGTGGTGGCGAGTACGGCGATGCCTGGCACCAAGCGGGTACTAAGTTAAATAAACAGAACGTATTTGATGATTTTATTGCAGCAGCAGAGTATTTAGTTGCGGAGAATTATTCTTCACCAGAGAAGATTGCCATTCAAGGTGGCTCCAACGGTGGCTTGTTAGTTGCCGCTGCTATCACTCAACGCCCTGAATTGTTCGGTGCTGCACTGCCAGCGGTTGGTGTTCTGGATATGCTTCGTTATCATACGCCAAGTGCCAATGCTCGCGCCTGGAGTAGTGATTACGGTTTAAGTGAAAATGCAGAGGAGTTCGAAGCACTTTACGCATACTCCCCTATTCACAATACCGAGGCCGGAGTGTGTTATCCGCCTACACTTATCACCACAGGCGATCATGATGACCGTGTGGTACCATGGCATAGTTATAAATTTGCCGCGGTTCTACAACGGGATCAGGGTTGTGCTGCACCAGTTATGTTGCGCGTTGAAACGCGAGCCGGACATGGCGCGGGAACCCCAACTTGGATGGCGATTGAACAAATTGCGGACCAATGGGCATTTTTAATTGAACATTTAGATATGGCTAGCGAAAACGCAGTGAGCCAAGACGCAGAATAATGATTGCATTTGCAAGCGGGCGTAGGCAAAATCGCGCCCGTTTTCTATACAGAATCTCATCAAGATAAAGGGATGAATACAATGTCTCGAGTTTTAATTATTGGCGCCGGCGGTGTAAGCGGTGTTGTAGTAAAAAAATGTGCAATGTTGCCAGAGTATTTCAGCGAAATTCATTTGGCCTCGCGCACTGTTTCTAAGTGCGAAAAGTTACAAGCCGAAGTTGGCAAAGACCGTGTTGTCGGCGTTTATTCAGTAGACGCCGATAACGTGGATGAGTTGGTTGCTTTAATCGAAAAAGTGAAACCAGCCTTGGTTATCAACGTAGCTCTACCTTATCAAGATCTGCCAATTATGGATGCATGCTTAGCAACTAACGTGCACTACCTTGATACCGCAAACTACGAGCCAAAAGATGAAGCTAAATTTGAATACAGCTGGCAGTGGGCATACCACGAGCGCTTCAAAGAAGCAGGTTTAATGGCGTTATTAGGTTCGGGATTTGATCCGGGTGTTACTAACGTATTTACCGCTTATGCGGCGAAGCACTATTTTGATGAAATTCACTACCTAGATATCGTTGATTGCAACGGTGGTGATCATGGCCAAGCCTTTGCCACTAACTTCAACCCAGAAATCAATATTCGTGAAATCACCCAACGCGGTAAATACTGGGAAAATGGCGAGTGGATTGAAACCGACCCGATTAGTGTTCGCAAAGATTTAGATTATCCGGGTGTGGGTGTTCGTGCTTCATACTTATTATTCCACGAAGAGTTAGAATCAATCGTTAAGCACTTCCCAACGATTAAGCGTGCTCGCTTCTGGATGACGTTTGGTGAAGCTTACTTGAATCACCTGCGAGTTCTTGAAGGCATTGGCATGACATCAATTAAACCAATTGATTACAATGGCCAGCAAATTGCACCGTTAGAATTTTTGAAAGCTGTGTTGCCGAACCCAGGTTCTTTGGCTGAAGGTTATGAAGGCTTAACCTGTATCGGTACTTACATCACTGGTTTAAAAGATGGCAAAGAGAAAACTATCTTCATTTACAATAACTGCGATCACGCAGCTTGTAACATTGAAGTAGGCGCACAAGCGGTTTCTTATACCACCGGTGTACCAGCAATGATTGGCGCTTCGCTTATGTTAGAAGGCACTTGGATGAAGCCAGGTGTGTATAACATGGAGCAGTTCGATCCAGATCCGTTTATGGAACGTTTGAACAAATACGGCCTGCCATGGCAGGTAGTTGAAGTTGACCAAAATCCTCTGCAGGATTAATTCGGTACAACGGTTCGATATAGCCGGCTCTTCGGAGCCGGTTTTGCTTATTTTGGAGATGCAGCAACCATGACAAATCCTTTTCTATCGCCAACAATTCCCTCTCCCTGTTATGTGTTGGAAGAGCAAAAACTAATCAAGAATTTAGAGTTAATGCAGCACGTGCAAGAGCAAAGTGGTGCAACAATTATTTTGGCGCTGAAAGGGTTCTCGATGTGGAGTTCTTTTCCAATTGTGCGGAAGTATTTGAAAGGTTGTACAGCAAGTTCAGCGTGGGAAGCGGAACTAGCTGCCGATACATTTGGCACCGAAGTTCATGCGTATTCGCCAGCCTACAAAGATTATGATATCGAAGTGTTGTTGCGCCATTGCAACCATATTTCGTTTAACAGTATTAACCAATGGCACCGCTATCGCGATCAAGTTGCAGCCAAAGGTGTTTCCATGGGCCTCAGAATCAACCCTGAGCATCAGGAAGCCGATACAGAACTTTACGACCCATCGGCTCCGGGTTCTCGCTTGGGCGTGTTAGCAGCTCATTTAGAAGACGCTGATCTAACCGGCATCGAAGGTTTCCACGTGCATAATCTGTGCGAGTGTGATTCCTTTGCTCTTGAACGCACGTTAGCTGCAGTAGAAAAGCGTTTTGCCAAATGGTTACCGCAAATGAAGTGGTTAAATCTTGGTGGTGGGCACTTAATGACCCGTAAAGGGTACGACACTGACCATTTAATCGCGCAGTTGAAGCGTTTACGTGAAACCTACGATTTAGAAATCATTCTCGAACCCGGCTCGGCGGTTGCGTGGCAAACAGGGCCTTTGGTAGCAGAAGTTGTCGATATTGTTGAGAACCAAGGCAAGATCGCGATCCTCGATATTTCCGCTACCGGACACATGCCGGATGTACTAGAGATGCCTTATCGCCCAGCGATTACGGGCGCAGATTTACCTACCGTGAAGGCTCATACCTATAAGCTAGGCGGAAATAGTTGCTTGGCGGGTGATGTTATCGGCGAATACAGCTTTGATAACGAACTGAAGGCCGGTGATCGAGTAATATTTGAAGATATGATGCATTACACCATGGTAAAAACCACCTTCTTTAATGGTGTGGAGCACCCTTCGATTGGTATTTTGCGCAGTAATGGTGATTTTGAGTTGGTGCGTAAATTTACCTATGCTGATTTTAAAGCGCGGCTCTCATGAGTTTACGGCTCTAAGCCTAGCCTTCAAAGCATAAGCAATAATGAATTAAGCGGATTAATGTGAACGTTAATCCGTTTTTCTTTTGCTCTCATGCTGAAACCAAATTGCTAAGCCTTCCAACACTAGATCGGGCCTTTGTTCCGCGGTATCTAATTCGTTTAACGGATATGTGTGGTTACTCGCAACCTCATCTAGCATTGCGTTGCCTAGGTATTGGCAATCACCGCCAGTAAGCCAAACCTTCATCGCTTCATTTTCCGTTTCTTCGTGCGCCTTTAATTCAGCTTTTGCCGCCGTTTTTGCGGCCGTTTTTGCGGCTAATAGGGCTTGCTCTACAAAACCATTCAACGACGCCCTACAGCCCAAATGAATAGCTCGCTCAGTTGCGGTTCCAAGCAACTCGTTGGGTGTATCATTAGAAACGCGCAATCTCGAACTTTTATTTATCAGTGCCTCTTGCATCAATCTCATACCCGGAGCAATCCAACCGCCTAAGTGGTTGCCATGAGCATCAATAACATCAAGTGTAATAGCCGTGCCTGCATCAATAATAATCGCTGCCGTTTTTTCCGATGTTGCTACCAATAATGTGAGCCAACGATCTACGCCCAAGGTTTCTACTTGAGCGTAACAATGTTGAACTCCAAAACCTGTGGTTGTACGTGCTTGATAGAGCACTTTATTGCTGGTTTCCGCAAAAAGCTTTATGCGTTCAATTTGTTCTTCCGCGCCAACACTTGCAAGCGCTAACGCATCATAATCATAAGCTTCCAATGCGCTAAACAACGCATCTACGCCATAGCCCTTGGCAAGAAACTCCGGCTTTTGATATTCATAAAAGCGCGCAAGTTTCCAGGCGGTGTTACCGATTTCAAGCAGTAGCGTTGCGGACACTAATTTCACCTCCAAAATAACGTTTCAGCCCATCATTTTGCTGTACGAGTAAGGCGCCAAATTCATCTATTCCTTGGCATATCCCTTCTTGTTCATGCTGACCAAGTATGAGCTTAACTGGCTTCTGATAAAAATGATCATAGCGGCGCCAAACATCCAGCAAACTTTTTAGGTTCTCGGCATCATGAACTGAAAGCATTTGCATACAATGGCTAATCAATTCCCCCGCCCACCAGTTCCGGTTTACTGGAGTATTCAAATGAGCAGCAACTGAGGTATAAGGTTGGTCGATGGTATTTCCGGCATCGGCCATTTCTAAGTTTAACCCAATACCTATTATAGCCTGCCCTTCTCCACCAGCTTGTCCTTCAAGTTCGACAAGTATTCCTGCAACCTTTTTACGGTCGATGTACACATCGTTTGGCCACTTTACACTAACCTTGTCGATGCCTGCCGCGCTCAATGCCTCGGCAATTGCCAAGCCAAGCGCTACACTCAAGCCCATGGCGGCGTTTAGGCCCTGCGATAATGGCCAATAAATAGATAGATAGAGATTATTACCAAATGGTGAGTGCCATTGCTTGCCTCTGCGCCCGCGGCCGTGGGTTTGCATTTCGGCAAGTACACAACTTCCGGGCGCTGGGTTTGCGGCAATAATAGCGCGTATATCATCGTTCGTTGAGCTGGTAACGTGATGCAAGTGAATAGGCAAATTCCCTAGCTCGGCTGGTAAGTTAGCGCGTACTCCGTTCTCATTCAGCAGCTGTAATGGCTTTGATAATCGATAGCCCTTACCGGAGACTCGAAATATATCTAAGCCTAGCGCAGTGAGTTTTTCAATATGATTATGCACGGCTGCGCGGCTTACGCCGAGTTCAGCACCCAATTGTTCCCCAGAATGAAATTCACCATCAGCTAAGCGCAATACCAAACGTGAATCCAGATCGTGTGTACTCATAGCGTTTCCAACAAACCGTTTTGCCCGAGCAAACGCACTTCTGGTTCAAGATATACACCATACTTTTCGCTTATTCGGGTGCAAATTGCACGCGCTAAGGTGATCAAGTCATTTCCGCTAGCTCGCCCTCTATTAATTAAAACTAAAGCTTGCCGTTGATGAACCGCAGCATCTCCAACGTTAAGCGCCTTTAAACCGGCATGATCAATTAGCCAGCCCGCGGCAAGCTTCACAGAATGTTTGTCTAACACGAATGCCGGCATATCCGGGTATGTCGCCAATAATTCTTCATAATACGCTTTGGAAACTATTGGATTTTTAAAGAAGCTACCCGCATTTGGTAGTTTTTCGGGATCAGGGAGCTTGGCATTCCGTACATTGATTACATGTTTCATGATAGCTTCGGCCGAAGCATCGCGGGGAAGTGAAGATAAATCGGGATAATCTAATACTGGTTGCCAACTCTTTGGTAACTCGAGTTGAACCGAAGTAATTAAAAGATGAGCGTTCTCGGTTAACTTAAAAATACTATCACGATACGCAAACCGACAATCGGCATTGTTCATCGTTGAAAATTCATGTGTTTTAAAATTATATACTTGAACCGATTTTATATACCGGCTTATCTCCACACCGTAAGCACCGATATTCTGCACAGGAGCTGCACCAACGCTTCCAGGTATGAGAGCTAAGTTTTCCAAACCGAAAATACCTTGCTCAACAAGATTCAATACGAGCGAGTGCCAATTCTCACCCGCCGCAATATCTATCAACCATCTCGTGCTGGTTTCTTGAATATGAACACCTAAAAGCTGGTTAACTAACACTGTGCCGGAATAATCAGAAGTAAAAATAGTATTACTACCGGCACCTAATATCCACGTATCATTCGTCCAAACTATATCTGGCAATTGCGTCAGTGTTTCGAGAATAATTATTTGCTTTGCCTCAGCTGGCAATGCAAAACTATGGAACTTTGCTAGTGAATTCACTTTATATGGTCCGCCAGAATCGTAAAGATCAATGCATTTATTTTAACAGCTGAAGGGCAAAAAGCTTTAGTTTTACATCTACTTAATCGAGGAAAACGCATATAGAATTAGCAAACAACTATGCCATTACAGCAATGCTTTAAGCTCGATAACGGTTTGTTCATTCCCATGGCTAATGTAGAGCACACCATCGGTAACCATAAAACCCCAATGTGAATTCCTAGTAACGGCTTTCACAAGCTCTTCCATAGGCTCAACGGGTAACTGGAAGATGCTAACATTACTTAAGTTGGCTGCTAAGGGGAGTGTTTTTTCGCCCCACATTCGAGCATTACCATAAACCAATAAACTATATTTATCAGCTTTTCTGCTTCCCTTAGTTATACGATCTAGATCGGGCTGGCCAACATCTATCCAATGCTCGATATCACCGTGCAACGCTTTTTGCCATAGTGCAGGCTCTTCAGTTTCCGAAAGCCCACGTCCAAACTCCAAGCGCTCGTGATAAAACAAACCGAACGCTAGGATTCGGGCAACTAATCGTAGTTCTGTTTCTGATGGGTGGCGGGCAATGGTGAACTTCACCTGTTCATAGCACCCACGATCCGTATCTGAAATATCGAGTGCTATTTTATAAGCAGTTGCTTGTAGAGCCATAATAGTTCCTTTTCCGTTGAGGAAGAACATTGTAGGCGAATTTAGGCAATAAAAAAGCCCCTCGCTTACGCGAAGGGCTCTTCTATTTAATAGGAGCCTGGCGGTGTCCTACTCTCGCATGGGGAGGCCCCACACTACCATCGGCGCTGACATGTTTCACTTCTGAGTTCGGAATGGATTCAGGTGGTTCCACGTCGCTATGGCCGCCAGACAA
>NZ_PIPP01000008.1 GCF_003987345.1 Aliidiomarina shirensis
TTAGCTAGTGATTCCCCTTACCGGGCTCACAGAGGACTCACACCTCCAAGTCATCCTGCCAGCACCACCTGCACAGGAACAGCGCCTGTCAAGGCGCTACGCGCCGTGCCCGGCGCACCACAAAAAAACCCGGTAAATAATACCGGGTTTTTTGTAGTAGTTATTTCACATGTATATCTGAACATCGGGTGCGTTCTTCATCAAGAACAACCTGAATAACGCCCCCAAGCACTCACCAGCGCCATAACTTACTTCGTTGCACCCATTGCATCAGTAATCGGTCTATTGAGCTCTGAGCCCCTTGTGTGAAACGTTCTGATAGCTTAGTTTTCTGTTTATAGGTCACTTTAAATACTTGTGCGCGCTCGATCGCATCGATAAGCAAATCATCACTCGTCCGAATTTCATCGATTAAACCTTTATCAAGAGCCGCTTGACCATACCAAATCTCACCTGTAGCAACACTATCAATATCTAACGATGCTCGATGGTCCTTCACAAAGTCTTTAAATAAGCCATGGATGCTTTCAATATCATCTTTGAATTTTTCCCGCCCTTTCTCAGTATTCTCACCGAATAAAGTAAGTGTGCGCTTATATTCACCTGCAGTAATCTGTTCAAAATCTATATCATTCTTCTGCAACAAGCGGTGAAAATTCGGAATTTGCGCCAGTACACCAATGGAGCCGACAACAGCAAACGGTGCGGCTACGATGCGATCACCAATACATGCCATCATATACCCGCCACTAGCAGCAACTTTGTCTACAGAAATCGTTAGCTTTAAGCCTTTATCCCGTAACCGCTTCAACTGAGCGGCCGCTAGCCCATATCCATGTACAACACCGCCAGGGCTTTCTAAACGCAAAATAACTTCGTCTTTTTCTATATCTGCAATCGCCAAAATAGCGGTAACTTCACGGCGCAATGATTCAGTTTCATGGGCATCCATAGAACCGTTGAAATCAAGCACAAATACACGATTATCAAATTGCTCTGTTACTTTCGCCTTTTTTGCTTCTTTCTTAGCTTTTTTTCGATCTTTATCGCTGAGCATTTCTAACTTCATTTGCTCGCAAATTGATTTTAAGTTCTTGCTTAGGTTTTGAATCTTCAATTCGCCGGAGTTGCTCTTCTGGCGCGATGCTGCATTGATAACCATCCCTAGGATCAACATAATCCCAATCACTATTGTGGCTGTTTTTAAAAGAAAAATTCCATATTCACCGAGAAGTTCTAGCATTATGTGTTAACCCTTTTTATCGACATCAAGCTATACATTGTATAGCAAAAGGCCAGCTTTAAAAGCTGGCCTTTATCTTCGTTACCCCACTATTCAGTGGTTCACGCTATACCCCTAAGGATAAGTTATTTTAATTTACCAAATCGGCTGAAATATTCAGTATCCGACCATGGCTCTCAAACCAGAAACCAATCGATTGCTGCATATTTTGAGTAATCGCTCCGGCTGTATCAGGATTAGCGTCTGCATCAGCTGGATTTAGCAACGATGAGTGACCAGCACCAACATAGCGAGCCGCAGCACTGATAGCGTCTTCGGCCATCATAGCATCGGTTGCCACTGTTAAACCGAGTTCACGGATTAACGGAGCGGTACCACCAAGCGGATGTGGCGTGCTATTCGGCACAACCTTATCGCCATTTGCTTGAATCAAGTAAACCGGAGTTTCAGTAGCACGTACACGTGCTGCAAAGTTAATTGGGTCACCTGAATCAACTACCGTTTGCGCCGCAAACTGGAACTGTGCAAGGGTAGCCTGTAATGCCGCTTGATCTGATTCTGAAGCTATACCATCGTTATAAAAACGCGTATAAGCAACAGGTAGGAAATCAAGGAACTCAGGGGTTTGCGGATCAATACCTTCCGAAGTTGCTTCTTGCACAGCAAAGTTCTGGAACGTTGGGAATGACTGGAATGCAATCTGCCCACCAATTACCGGACCAAAGCGTTCTGAAGCCACTAAGAATGGCGCGATACCACCACCAGGCATACCAAGCGCTGCTTGTTGTACTTGGAAGTACCCTTGCGCAGCCGCCATGTTTTCTGGCAACGGACTATTGGCCACGGCTACGAAGTTAGTACCCGCTATTGCACCAAGGGAATGACCAACAAACTTAACATCAGTAGGGTTGATCATACCGGCAGCTGCTGCAGACGAGAAGTTAAGACCAACTCGTAAACCTAACAAATCGGCTACTGATTGACGTAAGTTATCACGTGCCGTTAGTAAGCTTCCTAGATTTAGATAATCAGTTGCTGAACCGCCTTTGCCGGTAGTTGCGTTAATCACACGTACCACTTCGCCTTGTGCGTTTTCAACTTCAAAACCACGATCACCGTGTAACGGATGATCAATAGCTACAACGGCATGTCCCGCAATCGCTAATGTACCCGCGATCGGCAAGAAGTTGGTTTTCTCACCTGTAATACCGTGCTGGAAAATCACAACCGGCCAACCATTCGCTGGCATAGAGATTGGTTCTAAGCCCAATTCTGCACGAACCGCATTTACCGTAGCTACATCTGGAACAGACATCATCAGAGGAACTTCGTTAACAGCTGTAGGACGTGGAATTGGATTGAACTTAGTTAAATGACGGAAGCGATCCATTTCCGCTAGCGCAGTACCTGCTGCTGCTTCGTATGGTACCTGACCAGCCAAGCTTGCTGGATTTGCTAAATCAGCAGGGTTAACACCCAGCGCTTCCAGATCTTCTACGCTAACGTCACCTGATTGCACACCAAGTACAATAGAGATTGGGCTAACGAAACCAGCATTCCAACTTTCTGATAGAGGTGCAGTTGGGTTTTCAGCTGAAGGAACGCCGCTATAATATGGCAATGTAACCTGACCAACGTGAATCTGCGCCGCGCTCGCTACGAAAAACTGTTGTCCCGCCTGCGGTGGAATCTGTAAAAGATCCGCTGCTGTTTGACCAATTGGCATAGAGGTCATTGACGGGCGTAAATTTTCGCTAAGCAGCATTTGCTTAGTTACGTCAAGAACATCACCAATAGATTGAGTGGTGAAACCTGAGCTATAAATCACGTTGCTTGTATCAATTCCACCTTGAGCAAGAACACCTAGGTGGCTATTGATAATACCTTGCAACTGTTGCTCTTGTGCGCCACCGATTGGATCGGTATCGATCGGCTTACTCAACAAAAAGTAAGTTGATGAAGGACGTACAGGGCGGCCTAAGCTGTCGCTTATTTGATCAGTAAGAACCGCAACGTAACCAGTTTTGGGTTCGTATGGTGTAAGTGGGATAACTTGTACTTGCCCGCCGCTAAAGGCAACGGTGAAATCCTCACCGTGCTGCAATTCGCCTACAAATTTACAGGCGGTTCCGGCTGGAGCGGTCATACAATCGGCGTCACGCGTATCCGCGCCCATAACAACTTTAAATACACGCACAGAGCCTGCAGCGGCAACTGAAGCACCGTCAATGGTGACATCATCCGGCAAGGTGAAGCCAAACGTTAATGGCATTGCTGTCGACCATCCGTCTAACGCGTTGATTGCATTTTGCGGATTTCCGAAATCAGTAGCGTCCGGCACAGGGATGTTTAGCGTACCATCGGTAGTACCTCCAAGCAGAATATCGCTTGGAACGGGTAAGTTACCTGCACCCGGATCAAATGCAACCCGCGCAAAAGGAATTTGTACATCTTCTTGAGTTACTGGCGCATCTTCACCGTCAGGCGTACATGCAGCAAGCCCTAGCGTTGAAGTAATTGCTAATGTCAGAAACAGTTTTTTCATGAGGTTTCCCCAATCCTTGTTGTTCTAATTCTAAGCTACTCTGAGCGGAAGCTAGAGTTTAGCCGATGGTTCACAAGACGTTAACAGAAAGTTATACACTTCTGCTAATGATAATTAAAGAATTTTCGTTGAGTTTTAGATCTTCTGCTGAGTTAATTTACAATAACAGGTAAACTTAAGGAACATACCAACCTACATAAAGTTGTAATTATGCTGAATTATCAAAATTTTCAAGCTCCCGATAATGCACTGGCCGACAAAGTAATCTTAGTTACTGGCGCTGGCGATGGCATTGGCCGCGAAGCGGCGCTAACATTCGCCAGATATGGCGCTACGGTAATCCTTTTAGGCCGAACCACGAAAAAGCTAGAAGCCGTCTACGATGAAATAGTGGCAGCTGGAAACCCTGAGCCAGCTATTATCCCTTTGGATATGAAAGGAGCTACTGAAGCCCATTATCGCGATATGGCCGCAACTATTATAGACCAATTTGGCAAGCTCGATGGATTGCTACATAACGCCTCGATACTTGGAGTTCTATCACCGTTTGCACATATCGATTTGCCAACTTGGAACGATATTATGCAGGTGAATGTAACTGCCCAGTTTATGATGACAAAAGCACTCCTACCCGCCCTGTTAGCCGCTCCAGCTGGTTCAGTCGTGTTTACCTCATCAGGCGTGGGCCGCACTGGAAAAGCACACTGGGGGCCGTACGCGGTTTCAAAGTTTGCAACCGAGGGCATGGCTCAGATTTTAGCCGATGAATATGAAAACTCATCGTTGCGCGTAAATGTAATCAACCCCGGAGCTACTCGCACAGGAATGCGCTCACGCGCATATCCAGCAGAAGATGTCACCAAACTGAAAACACCAGCTGATTTAATGCCCTCTTATTTATATTTCATGTGTGATGAAAGTATTGGTACCACAGGAGAATCAGTTGATGCGCAAACTCGTTAGTATTGTTCTCATTGGATTACTGCTCGTTATTCCCGCTCGCGTTATGAGTTGGGGATTTCAAGGACACGAATATATTGGCGCACTTGCGTGGGAATACTTAACACCTGAAGCTAAGGAGTGGGTCAAGGAGCGCTTAGATGTCGTGAACGAAGCTTCACTTTCCGAAGTAACAACTTGGGCTGATCGGGTTCGTGGTTCTGAAGAAGGCCAGTTTCTTGGCCCTCTACATTACGCCAATATCCCACCCACTGAATCGCAACTTGATATGCAGCGCGATTGCCCGAACCGTCGCTGTGTTGTCGGCGCAGCTATGAACGATATCGATGTGATGTTTGATAGCAAGCAAAGTCTGCAAGCTCAGGGCGAGGCTTTGCGCACCTTTTCACATTGGATCACAGACATGCATCAACCGTTGCACCTGGGCTATCAACAAGACCGTGGTGGCAATGACATCCGTGTTACTTTTTTTGGTGCGGAAATGAATTTGCACCGGCTTTGGGATAGCATCATGATTCGTGGAATGGATCTCATGCCAGCGCCGAGTGAACAGGCCGCGTTGCATCCGCTACCCGAAGTAGGCAATACCGATTGGCATCATGCTTTGATTGGTTGGGCAAATGAATCTTACGAGCTTGCTCGCGAACATGCATACGCAGATTTAGATAATAATGCCGAGCTTGGTGAAATTTACTTCAACCAAGCTCGACCCATTGTTGAGCAACAATTAATTCACTCTGCACAACGTATGGCTATGATTATTAATGCTGCTGCAGCTCAGTAATAGATCGAGCCATTGATAATTGGATGCGCAATCGTTCTGCGGTTGCGCTCCACTTGCCATCGCCTTTATAGTCCATTTCCATTTGCAACATCGGCTCTTCTTCTGTTTGCCGGTAAAGCCGTATCTGCAATTTCTGCGGATTCTCTATATCACTAACTATTTGCACTTCATGGCCGAGAAATAGCCCATCGTCGGCGCTCAATAGCGGAATGCGTTGCTCGTGATCATGCAACGGCCGCTGAGGCAATGCGACCATCCATTCCTCCATAACATCTGGATCAGCGCCTGCCGGTAAATAGCCTATCTCGGCTTGAAAAAAACGTATTCGATTAAGCACGAGCGCATTGCCATCAATATCACCAAGAACCTGTTCACCATTATCTGTGAATGCGCTATCCGCAACCGTATATTCAGTTTGATTCAACGTAAGGTGCGTTGTCCACGATACAATTTGGTTGTTTTCATCACGAAACGAGCATCTGTTACCATCGCGATATCCTTTAAACCCTTGTTCAGTTGCTTGCCAACGAATACTGCAACCTGCAACCAATTCAAGTTCGTCAGCAATTCCCTCTTCACCATACAGTTCGCCCGAAAAATCATTTGGAACTAAATACACATCTTGCACTATATCGTTACTAGAGCGCAGAATTCGGAACCGGTATAAATGTTTACGGTATATTTGTTCAGGCGCCGCTAACCAGCTTTGCTCGGTATATATCGCGGCTTCATCATTCATCAAATTTACTTGTTGCTGACGCATAAGCAAAGGTGGATAACCGCCCGTTGGTCCAAATTCGAAAACATGGCGTAAATTTGAAAATTCACCGGTGAGCCAAGTAATCAGATTCTCTTTTTGGACTTCGGGTTGCAACGCAAGCAGATCGAAATTGGGGGCTAACGTATCTTCAGGTAATGCCGCATTCGAATGATTATCATCTTGAGTAGCTGCAAATACCATTGAAGGTAAGGAAACGCTAAATGCGCACAAAGAGAGAAAAATCATTGAGGATTTTCTGATATTTAAATTCACAGTACAGCCTTTTTCATTCGGTGAGTTAAACAGTATCAAACGCTTTTCTATGTTATGTTAATTGCACTATAACACAGGCAGGTTTTGCCTCTGTAACAGGAATTTAAAGCAATTATGGCGATTTTTAAACGAATCAGTTTTATCTTTTCATTAGGTTTCATTGCCTTTAATGCTTCAGCACTTACCGCTGAAAGCAGTGAGCTGCCGCGGGCGTCGTGGTCAAGTATCTATGTTGTGGATTCCGATACCATATGGCTTGGTAGCAGCGAGGGCCAAGTTGCCGTTAGCGGCGATGCTGGCAATACATGGAATGTATCCACGCCGGGTGGCCGCAGCACAAATTTAAATATTCGCCAAATTATTGCCTATGATGAACGCCACGCTTTTATTCTTTCCAGCGGCCGCGGTGAACGGAGCCGGCTAGTACAAAGCAGAAACGCTGGTTTTAGCTGGAGCACTTTATATCGCGCTGATGGTGATGAGTATCTTCATTGTTTTGATATGGTTCCAGATGGAGAAGGCTGGATTCTTGGAGAATCTAGGCTTGATAACTGGCATGTGGTACGCAGTTCCAACAGTAGCAATTGGATCAGTTCTCGTAGTGGTTTTGCAGAGCGCTCTATGATTGGTGAAAGTGCTAGCGGAATAGGTAAATGTGTCACGTACGCCAATAACTATTGGGTGATGGGAACGAAAGATGCCACAAAGGCTCGGCTAATTTATAAATCGGGCCCAGCTTTGCGGTTTCAGGTTGTGGATACCCCATTAACAGCAGGTTCAGGTAACGGAATCCACTCAGTAGCTGTTATGGGCGCACGTGATTTCGTTCTCGCCGGTGGCGCCGAAGATGGTGCTCCCGAACTATATAGATATCAACAGGGCGAGTTTACAGAGCTTTTAGCACCTCCTGTAGCAGGCCCTCTAACCTTGATGATCAGAGCGGAAAATTGGCTAATTGCCGGGAATGAATCTGGGTTGTATAAATCCAATAATTTTGGTGAAAGTTGGCAATCTGTAGCAGAAAGTGGGGCTATTGCAATTGCTTGCGCCACGAGCGAAAGCTGCTGGTTAGTCTCGCCTGACCATGAGTTAAAAGCACTGAACTTATAAGTGATTTTAACTCATGCCGCCCCCTTCCTTAACTTGTGCTCTTAAACAGGCGCTCAGATCACCGATTCTTTTGCCGCTAACAAATGCACTACATCAGTAACGCCGCCATCACAAGACAAAACAGTTGGTCCACCTAACGCGGCTATCAGGGCAGCCACGGTAGTGCTTCTGCCACCAGAGCGGCAAATTGCTACCATCGGCAGCCCTATTTCGCTATTCGTAAGTTCCAATGCTAATCGGCACCAATCAGCGCGTTCGCTTATTAATGCTTCGCCAGAAAAATTTGGCGCGGCTTGCATGCAAGTTTCTAACGGCTCGCGAACATCAATCAAAAAATGATTGCCCAGTGCAACTTCGTCCGGACCAATGGTTTCGATTCTCGTATGGTTACTATCCGATAAAGCGACGCCTTTGTCGTTTAGCGTTAACGTTCGCTTGGTGCCCTGATGCATGACTCGAAATGTTTCAGCAGAATCTACGTTGAACTGATATGAACCAAACTCGTAGCTTCCTGGCGCAAGGTTCGTATAACACCAATCGTTACTCGGGAATCTCGCGTTCAACCAGGCTTTAACCTTCTCGCTATCCCCAACCCAATATAATGTCTTCTCAGTTTCATCTGCATATGCAGCAAAGCCAACATCAAATGGCTCGGGAATCCATAAACCGGATACGCGCCCTTGTTCTGAGGCTTGCTTTCGATCCGCCATCGCATTAATTCGAGTTGCTGCCATTTGAATAAACTCAGCTGAAGAAGCGGGGCCAAACGACAACCGAATAGCACCTTCACATTGCCAGCTTGGCAATCCCATTGCTTTCAACACAAAGCTTTGTGGCCGCCCTTTACTACAAGCAGATCCCGCACTCACCCGTATGCCCGCGGCGTCAAACATAGCGATAATTTGTCCTGAATGAAAACCAGGCACCGAAAAATTAATAGTAGTGGGCAAGCTTTCTGGGTAAGGTTGGTTTAAAACGAGTTCTGGAAAGAGCTTCTTTAGTGCATTCAACAATTGCTCACGATAAGCAGATAACGTTTCCATTGAGTGCAACGGGCTATTCTGAGGGTGAATTAACCAATCAAAAATACGTGCAAGAGCCGCAATTCCAGCTACATTTTCGGTACCACCTCGCTCACCGTGTTCTTGTCCACCGCCTTGCTGCAATGGCGTATAGGGCGCGCCGTGCCGGATGAACAAACAGCCGGTTCCTTTTGGCCCATATAGCTTGTGCGCAGAAAATGTGGCGTAATCAATAGGCAACTCACCAAGGTTAAGTGCTACTTTTCCTAAAACCTGAACACTATCAACCAGCCAAGGCACTTTCTTATCCTTCCCGCCGATAGCATTTGCAATCGCCGCTAAATCCTGAACAACCCCAGTTTCATTATTGGCTCCCATAGTACAGAGCATCAATGCCTTAGAAGCATGCGCTTTAATGAATTCAATATTTAGCGCACCGTTTGTGGCTGTAGGAATTTCCAGAAGTTTTGCCTTCACGCCAAGCACTTGATTCCAGTGTTTTAACGCCTCAGGAACGGCTTTATGCTCGGTAGCACCGTATAACAACACCGTATCTTCTTGCGCCTTCCCTGCATAAGGTGCCAAAACAGATAGCACAGCGGTGTTAATGCCTTCTGTAGCACCACTGTTAAAAATAAACCGGCCGTCTGCAACCCGGAATAGTTGAGCCGCCGCATTTCGCGCTTCGGCAATAATTTGTTTGGGCATCATACCAGCGAGGTGCGAACTGCTGGGGTTGCCAAATTGGTTACAACAGAGGCGTTGCACGATTTGTGAAATCTCGGGTAACACTGGGGTCGTTGCATTGGCATCGAGGAAAATTTCGGGCACACACAAGTAAGGCACTTCAATACTCCAGAAAAGAATAACTTATACGATTTAATTATATAGAGTTGTGCGCAATAAAAAAGGCGCTAGGCGCCTCTTTTATCACAAATTTAATGAATTCGATTTTGTTGCCAGCTTTTCTCTTTGGCTTTGCGCTCTTCTTCGGCGGCAATGCGTGCTTTCTTATCATCACATGGATCATCACAGTCGCAGGCTTTATCCATACCTAACGCGCCAATGCCACCGCAGCTACCCGAAATGGTTTTGCGTTGAATTAATACGCCGATCGACATTCCAGCTATGATGATGAGCATCAATACGAATGCTAAAATTAAAGTTTGCATCTTTACCACCTCTCGGCAAATACTTCGCGAATACGCTTTATTATAACGCGTTATGGAAGTTTTTTCACCGTTCATTCTCTGCGAGCGTGCTTTCCTAAAGCCAAATAAAAAAGCTAGCCATTAAATGGCTAGCTTTCTAAGCTGTTTTGCTTGTGAATAACTAAAGTATCAACTTAACCGCCGAAATCATCTAGCATGATGTTCTCGTCTTCCACACCAAGATCTTTAAGCATGTTGATTACCGCAGCATTCATGACCGGTGGACCACACATATAGAACTCACAATCTTCCGGAGCTGGATGATCTTTTAGATAACGATCGTATAGCACGTTATGGATGAATCCAGTGTCGCCACTCCAGTTATCTTCTGGTGTTGGATCTGAAAGTGCTACGTGCCAATCAAAGTTCTCATTCTCTTCGGCAAGCATATCGAAATCTTCAACATAGAACATTTCACGCTTCGAGCGAGCACCATACCAGAACGACATCTTACGTTTGGTATTAATTCTACGTAATTGATCGAAGATATGTGAGCGCATTGGCGCCATACCAGCACCACCACCGATAAATACCATTTCAGCTTCAGTTTCTTTTGCAAAGAATTCACCGAATGGACCTGAGATCGTTGCCTTATCACCTTTCTTCAAGCTAAAGATGTACGAGGACATTTGTCCTGGCGGTAATGTCATATCATTTGGTGGCGGCGTAGCAATACGCACGTTCAACATAATGATACCGAACTCTTCTGGGTAGTTCGCCATTGAATAGGCGCGAATAACCTCATCATCAACCTTAGATTCAAGATTGAAGAAGCCAAAACGTTCCCAATCACCACGATACTCTTCGTCAACTTCAAAATCTTTGAACTTAACATGATGAGCCGGTGCTTCGATCTGGATGTAACCACCAGCGCGGAACGGTACCGATTCACCATCTGGAATCTCTAACACCAATTCCTTGATAAAGGTTGCAACGTTGTCATTCGAACGAACAACACAATCCCATTTCTTGATCCCGAATACTTCCTCTTCGAGTTCAATTTTCATGTTCTGTTTAACGTTTACTTGACACGATAACCGCGCACCTTTACGGGCCTCGCCACGTGAAATATGGTCGCGCTCAGTTGGCAGAATATCACCGCCGCCTTCTTTAATGTGCACGATACACTGGCCACATGAACCACCACCACCACAAGCTGAAGATACGAAGATACCTGCGTTCGCAAGTGCTCCAAGCAACTTCGTGCCGGGTTGGGTTGTAATCGTTTTATCTTCGTCGTCATTGATAACGATCTGGACATCACCTGAAGGCACAAGCTTCGATTTTGCAAATATAATTACAACAACCAAAACTAATACGATAACGGTGAACATGCCCACGCCGAGATATATTTCTTGCATCGACTCGTTCCTTATATTCCCACTACTTCTTTAAACTGAGGGGTTACAGGGATACGCCGGAAAACGACATAAAGCCCAAACCAATCAAACCTGTGCTGATAAAGGTGATTCCCAAGCCACGAAGGCCATCTGGAATATCCGCATATTTCAGCTTCTCACGTACCGCAGCTAGCAGAGTAATCGCTAGAGCCCAGCCAACACCACTACCAATACCGTAAACGATACTCTCAGTGAAGTTGTAGTCACGTTCTACCATGAACAATACACCACCAAAAATTGCGCAGTTTACTGTAATCAAAGGTAAGAAAATCCCAAGTGCGTTATACAGAGATGGTAAATACTTATCTAACGTCATCTCTAATATTTGAACCAGTGCTGCAATGATTCCAATGAAGGTAAGGAATCGCAAAAAGCTCAAATCTGCATCTGGAAAGCCGGCCCAGTGAAGTGAACCTGGAGAAAGCACAAACGTGTTTACAAGATTACTGATAGGTACTGATATACCTAACACTACAATTACTGCAACACCGAGGCCAATTGCCGTTGTAACTTTCTTAGATACTGCTAGGAATGTACACATCCCCAAGAAGAATGATAGTGCAAGGTTCTCAATGAACACTGCACGGACGAACATGCTTATATAGTGTTCCATGAGCTTACTCCTTCGCTTCTACTTGTTCAGGACGGAAGGTACGCAGTACCCAAATAAACCCGCCAATGATAAAGAATGCACTTGGTGGCAATACCAACAAGCCGATTGGCGTGTACCAACCACCTTCTGTAACCAATGGCATTATTTGTATACCAAACAAGCTACCAGAACCGAATAGTTCGCGGAAAAATGCAACCGTTAGCAACACTACAGAGTAACCCAAGCCGTTTCCTAAGCCATCTAGTAAAGCCATACCAGGCTTCTCTTTCATGGCAAATGCTTCAGCTCGGCCCATAACGATACAGTTTGTGATAATCAAACCAACGAATACGGATAACTCTTGAGCAATGTTATATGCGTATGCTTGCAACAACTGATCTACAACAATTACCAAACTAGCAATAATTGTCATCTGTACAATAATCCGAACACTTGAAGGAATATGATTCCGGATTATTGAAATAGATAAGTTAGATAACGCGGTTACGAATGTAAGTGCAATACACATTACTAAAGTGTTTTCGAGCTTCGATGTAACTGCTAGAGCAGAACATACACCCAAAATCTGCAGTGCAATGGGGTTGTTGGCGAAAATTGGCCCAAATAGCACCGATTTCATTTCTTTTGCGCTAGCCATTAAATTGCTCCCTCTTCACGCAGCTTCGTTAAAAACGAGCCATATGCTTTTTCGCTTAACCAAAACTGAAAAGTGTTATCCACACCATTACTCGTGATGGTTGCGCCAGAAAGTGCATCAACTTCGTTGTCATCGGCATTTGCACCTTTCACTACACGAATTGCTACGTTACCGTCTTCATCAACTGCTTTTTTACCTTCAAACCGACCCGCCCAACGAGGGTTCTGAATTTCGCCACCTAAGCCCGGAGTTTCCGAGTGGTCGTAAAAGTTCAGGCCTTGGATAGTCTGGCCGTCAGCAGAAAGTGCAACAAAGCCGTACATCATGCCCCATAAGCCGGCGCCGCGTACGTCGATTACATAAGATTCAACATCGCCTTCGCTTTCACCTTGAATAGCGAACACCGGCAACTCTGCACGCATATCGCGGACACCAGCACCATTCTGAACGGAGGTTTCACTCGATTCGGTTAATGCAGTTTCCATCGCAGGTAACGAATCATAAGAAGTTATTTCACCTGATTCGTGGTTATAGCTATATATTTTCACGCGGTTAGCAAACACCGTTTCAGCACCTGGGCCTGAAAAATCAATACCAGCTGCAGATAGAATGTTACCTTGCTTAGCTAACGCTGCGTTCGCTTGTTGCCGTTCTTTCAAGCCAACTGCAGCACCTGAAACAACGATAGAGCAAACCAAGCAGAGTAATATAATTACCGTAAAGGTTTTGCCAATCGTATCATTTTTACTTGCCATGACGTAACGCCCTCCGCTTCACGTTGGCCTGAACAACAAAGTGGTCAAACAATGGTGCAAACACGTTTGCGAACAGAATCGCAAGCATGATCCCTTCTGGGAAAGCCGGGTTAATAACCCGAATCATCACTGTCATGAAACCAATCAGGATTCCGTATGCCCATTTACCTTTATTGGTAAATGAAGCGGATACGGGGTCGGTTGCCATAAAGAACATACCAAATGCAAAGCCACCGATTACCATGTGCCAGTACCAAGGCATTGCAAACATCGCGTTGGTTTCGCTACCGATCAGGTTAAGTAATCCTGAGAACGCCACCATACCAATTAGTACACCGCCCACTATGCGCCACGAAGCGATACGGAAGTAAATCAACGCCAAGCCACCGATCAAAATAGCTAGTGTTGACACCTCACCTACCGAACCTGGAATCCGACCAATAAATGCATCCATCCAGCTCCAAGTACCTTCAATCGTACCACTGATATTGTCGTATACCATGTCGCCATTAAATGCTTGGCTCAGTAAGGTTGCGCCAGAGTGACCATCCACTGCTGTCCATACTTGGTCGCCAGAAATTGCTGCTGGGAACGAGAAGTATAAAAATGCGCGGCCGGTTAACGCAGGGTTCAAGAAGTTACGGCCAGTTCCACCGAATATTTCTTTACCAATTACGATACCGAACGTGATACCTAGCGCTACTTGCCACAATGGAATAGTAGCTGGCAGGATCAACGCAAAGAGCACCGAGGTTACGAAAAAGCCTTCGTTAACTTCGTGTTTCCGAATAGAGGCAAACAACACCTCCCAGAAACCACCCACAATAAAGGTAACGGCGTAGATAGGTAGGAAGAAACATGCGCCATACCACATCATGGTGCCCCACCCAGAATCTGCGGTGAACTCGCCACCAAACAGCTGGAACAGGCCAACCTGCCAAATATCGCCAAGCTGATAACCATCAGCTAACGCTAAAGACGCCTGGAAACCTACGTTATACATGCCGTAAAACATCGCCGGGAACGTCATCAACCATACGAAGATCATGATGCGTTTCAAATCGATGTTATCGCGAACGTGGGTAGCACCTTTATTGGTTTTACCCGGGGTATACAAGATAGTAGCTACCGCTTCGTAAAGCGCATACCATTTCTCATGCTTACCGCCTGGTTCAAACGATGGCTCTAGACGCTCAATGTAATTTTTTAAGCTCATGTTTAGCCCTCTTTCTCAATCGTGGTTAGGCAACTACGCAGCAATGGGCCGAAATCGTATTTGCCTGGGCACACGTATGTACACAGAGCTAAATCTTCCTCGTCCAATTCTAAGCAACCTAAAGCTTGTGCACTTTCAATATCGCCTGAACACAAATCACGTAACAACAGAGTTGGGATAACATCCAACGGCATCACTCGCTCATAGTTGCCTGTAGGCACCATGGCACGGTCTGAACCATTTGTTGAAGCATTCATGTTGAACAGCTTCTTAGGACGTAGATGCCCGGTGTAAGCACGGGTGATTGAATGCATATCTTTACCTGGCCATATCCAGCCAAATAATAATTTTTCATCACCTTCTTCGATTACAGAAACTTGGTTATGGAAACGACCAAGGAATGCGTGCGGACCTGCGGCCTTGTGGCCGTTTAAAACTGAACCAGAAACAATTCGCTGCTTACCGGAAACAAGTTCACCAGCAGTGAGTTCATCTAGATTCGCACCTATACGGGTACGCAAGAGGCGCGGATTCTTCACACCGGGACCACCAAGCGCAATAACCCGATCAGTAAACAATTCGCCAGTGGTAAACAGTTTACCAATGGCAATAACGTCTTGCGGGTTAAGATGCCACACGTGGTAGCTCATATTCACACCTTCTAGGAAGTGAATGTGAGTACCAACATTACCCGCCGGATGAACACCGCCAAATGTTTCATGAACCACTGGCGCTGAATCAAAATCGATATCTGCATTTGCTGCGGTACAAACGTATAGTTTGCCTTCAGTTAAACGACTAATAACCTTCAAGCCGTTACTGAAATCTTTCGCGTGTTCTTGAATCGCTAACAACGGATCGCCAGCCAATGGATTAGTATCCATAGCGTTCACGAAGATCGCCTTTGGCTCAGAATCAAGAGCTGGAGATTTTGAATAAGGACGTGTACGGAAGGCTGTCCACAAACCTGAATCTACAAGGTTCTGCTGAACATTTTCACGGCTAAGTTGCAGTAATTTACCTTCATCGTATTTCGCAAACGTTTCTTGCTCATCGCCATCAATTTCGATAACAACAGATTGCAAAACTCGTCTTGCGCCACGATTAATTTCTTTAACTACACCAGCAGCTGGAGCAGTGAACTTAACACCCGGATTCTTTTTATCTTCAAAAAGAACCTGACCTTTCTTAACCCGGTCATCGACCTGGACAGACATGGTAGGGCGCATACCCACATACTCTTCACCAAGGGTAGCAACGGTTTTGATGGCAGGGCCATCTTCAATGATTTGCTGTGGAGCTCCCGCAATAGGGATATCCAAACCTTTCTTTATCGTAATCATACGCGTTTGCACTACTCAATTTAGGGAAGATTGAAAGCTCAATTCGTTTTTGATAACGGCATAGCGGCTCTAAACACCTGATTGATTAGGGATTTTCAGCTCAATACGCAGTGTATCCCGGCATGTACCCGGTTCCTACTAAGTTACCTAGTAACTTCCAGCGCCATATTGTACAGTTTTTTGTTAATACAGGCCACGCCAATCGATAAATTTAATTGGCTTCCGTTAAAACTAGGTAACCGTTTTGCAGGCTGTTACCAACTTACCTGCGGCTCAACATCTGCATCATAATCAACACCATCGATGCCAAATCCAAAGAGCCGCAAAAATTCAGAGTGGTAACCTTCGTAATCAGCTAGCTGATGGAAATTCTCTTGAGTTACTTGATCCCACAAGGCTTCAATTTTGGCCTGTGTAGCTTCATTCGTTTCCAAACCATCCATGCGTAAACGATTATCTTCATCTAGCCGTGGCGTATCAGTATATAAGCCTTCCGTAAACAAACGATAAATTTGCTCAATACAACCTTCGTGTGTGCCCTCTTCCTTCATCACTCCGTAAATTAGTGAGATGTATAACGGCATAACTGGAATAGCTGAGCTCGCTTGCGTTACCAAGGCTTTTAAGGATGATACCCACGCGCTTAAATTTACATCACTATAGGTACTACGAAGATTCGCCGCTGCCCGATCTAAATCTTCTTTCGCTCGACCAATAGTAGCGTGGCCATAAATGGGCCATGTAAGTTTCTTACCAATGTAAGTATACGCCGTGGTTTGGCAATCTGGGGCAAGAACACCGGCAGCATGTAACTGCTCAATCCAACGCTCCCAATCTTGTCCACCCATCACTTTAATGGTTTGCGCAATTTCGTCATCATTAGCAGGCTCTAAACTAATTTCATGTACCAAATCTTTATCGGTATCATATGTCTTAGTTGTATAAGAATTGCCTACCGGTTTTAAAGTTGAGCTATACACTTCACCGGTATCAGGGTCTTTTCGCTTTGGTGATGCAAGGCTATAAACAACCAAATCAACTTGCCCTAAATCTTCTTTAATTTGAGCAATTGTTTGAGCTTTTATCTCATCTGAGAAGGCATCTCCGTTGATTGTATGGTAGTAGAGACCATCCGCTTTTGCGAAATCATGAAATGCGGCTGTATTGTACCAACCGGCAGTACCAGTTTTGCGCTCAGTTGGCTCTTTTTCAAAACATACACCTAGCGTTTTCGCACCGCTTCCATAAGCGGCTGCTATCCGAGAAGCTAAACCGTAACCTGTAGAGCTGCCAATGATTAACACACGCTTTGGCCCATTTGTTATTGGTGCTTGCTTTTTAATGTGTGCAATCTGCTGCCGAACATTTTCTGCACACCCAACTGGATGGGCGTTGGTGCAAATAAAACCTCGAATCTTCGGATGAATAACCATGAACCTTGTTCCTATTCGTTGTTACGGAGAAATTAACTCTATTCTAACCGATTAGTACTCACTTCACACATCAGATGTGCTTGCTTCCCCCGCGACAATCCGGAGAAGCAGGCGATTCCCCCACACTTTCCCATTCTTCAGGCGTATAGGTGTGCATAGCTAACGCGTGAATATGGTTCTGAAGCTCTTCGCGCAATAATTGATTTACTGAACGATGACGTTGCAGCAAACGCTGGCCAGTAAATGTCTCTGCTACAACGGTCACTTTAAAGTGTGATTCTAAAGCACTCCCTCCGTGCATATGGCTTTCATTCTCCACTCGAAGATACGAAGGCGTCAGGCCAGCTTTAAGTTTGGTTTCAATTAGGTTTTGCATGGGGCCCATGAATGTATTTCCTTTTAACGCAAGGTAAAATGAACTGACTTGTATTTGCAACAACCGTTGCACTATTAAGTCTAGAATACATGCCAATAGCTAGTTGGTGGTGTTACGAGAATATTGTTCGAAATGTTAGATTGATTCGCGCACTACTTTCCCGCTTTCTTTTTGGAAGTTGGTGCTGCCAAAACTTTTGAGTATTACCTTTCATGATTAGCAAGCTTCCGTGTTCGAGAGCAATCCGATAGGATTTCTTAGTTTTCTTATGCCGCAAATCAAAATCCCGCACAGCCCCAAAACTTAAACTAAGAATCACAGGCTCATCACCAAGTTCTGGTTCGTCATCACTATGCCAACCCATTTTATCGTTACCATCTCGGTATTGATTCGCAAGAACAGCGTTGGGTTCAAATCCATGTTCTACTAATCGAGAGCGTATCTCATTTAGTGTATCTGTCCAAGGCTCAGCTATAAGCGATTTCCCAGAGTACTCATAAGTAAGCGATGACTCACCGTGCCATGCTTGCAGCCTAGGGGTTTTATGCCATTGACCGAAAACATATACATCCCCTTGATGCCACGCCAATTCACGCAGTAATGCAGCATAGATGCGATCAGCTTCATGAGTACTAAAAAAATCTGATATATACTCTACTTCCGCTTCAGCCATAGGTAACTTCAATTTAATTTCCCCCTATGATCGGTTTGCATCAACACCTGCCGTTATAACGTGTTCACTTCATTTCTTCAAGTACGCGGATCTTAGTTTAATGACACAACCAGCAGATCTCATAAGCCAAATATTCGGCTTCGCCGGGAACCTGCTCCGCCCTACTCGAGAGCAGAACACCGCCTGATGAATACGAAAAAACCCCAGCCTTTTGGGCTGGGGTTTCTGTCGTAATAGGAGCCTGGCGGTGTCCTACTCTCGCATGGGGAGGCCCCACACTACCATCGGCGCTGACATGTTTCACTTCTGAGTTCGGAATGGATTCAGGTGGTTCCACGTCGCTATGGCCGCCAGACAA
>NZ_PIPP01000009.1 GCF_003987345.1 Aliidiomarina shirensis
TAATAGGAGCCTGGCGGTGTCCTACTCTCGCATGGGGAGGCCCCACACTACCATCGGCGCTGACATGTTTCACTTCTGAGTTCGGAATGGATTCAGGTGGTTCCACGTCGCTATGGCCGCCAGACAAATTGGGTATAATTTGAACAATCTGATAAATCGAAGTCTGAGCCAGCATAACTCACACACTAACCTAGTGATGTCTCGTTCGCTTTTACGCTCTATGTCACACAACAACACCGCTTAGGTGTTGTATAGTTAAGCCTCACGGGCAATTAGTACAAGTTAGCTCAACGCCTTACAGCGCTTCCACACCTTGCCTATCAACGTTGTAGTCTTCAACAACCCTTTAGGGAGATTACACTCCAGTGAGAACTCATCTCGAGGCTCGCTTCCCGCTTAGATGCTTTCAGCGGTTATCGATTCCGAACGTAGCTACCGGGCAGTGCCATTGGCATGACAACCCGAACACCAGCGGTTCGTTCACTCCGGTCCTCTCGTACTAGGAGCAACCCCTCTCAATTCTCAAACGCCCACGGCAGATAGGGACCGAACTGTCTCACGACGTTCTAAACCCAGCTCGCGTACCACTTTAAATGGCGAACAGCCATACCCTTGGGACCGACTTCAGCCCCAGGATGTGATGAGCCGACATCGAGGTGCCAAACACCGCCGTCGATATGAACTCTTGGGCGGTATCAGCCTGTTATCCCCGGAGTACCTTTTATCCGTTGAGCGATGGCCCTTCCATTCAGAACCACCGGATCACTATGACCTGCTTTCGCACCTGCTCGACGTGTCTGTCTCGCAGTTAAGCTGGCTTATGCCATTGCACTAACCGTACGATGTCCGACCGTACTTAGCCAACCTTCGTGCTCCTCCGTTACTCTTTGGGAGGAGACCGCCCCAGTCAAACTACCCACCAGGCACTGTCCGGGACCACGATTCAGCAGTCTCCGTTAGAACATCAAACGTACAAGGGTGGTATTTCAAGGTCGGCTCCACGCAAACTGGCGTTCACGCTTCAAAGCCTCCCACCTATCCTACACATGTAGGTTCAATGTTCAGTGCCAAGCTGTAGTAAAGGTTCACGGGGTCTTTCCGTCTAGCCGCGGGTACACAGCATCTTCACTGCGATTTCAATTTCACTGAGTCTCGGGTGGAGACAGCGTGGCCATGGTTACACCATTCGTGCAGGTCGGAACTTACCCGACAAGGAATTTCGCTACCTTAGGACCGTTATAGTTACGGCCGCCGTTTACCGGGGCTTCGATCAAGAGCTTCGCTTACGCTAACCCCATCAATTAACCTTCCGGCACCGGGCAGGTGTCACACCCTATACGTCCTCTTTCGAGTTTGCAGAGTGCTGTGTTTTTAATAAACAGTCCCAGCCACCTGGTCACTGCGGCCCTCATTCGCTTACGGCGCAAGGCCTTCACAAATAAGGGCGTACCTTCTCCCGAAGTTACGGTACTATTTTGCCTAGTTCCTTCACCCGAGTTCTCTCAAGCGCCT
The DNA here is from genome assembly GCF_003987345.1 of Aliidiomarina shirensis. Classification (GTDB taxonomy): domain Bacteria; phylum Pseudomonadota; class Gammaproteobacteria; order Enterobacterales; family Alteromonadaceae; genus Aliidiomarina; species Aliidiomarina shirensis. Next base: position 1,513 of record NZ_PIPP01000009.1, read on the forward strand.
TAGTATTCTCTACCTGACCACCTGTGTCGGTTTCGGGTACGGTTCTGCATACCTGAAGCTTAGAGGGTTTTCCTGGAAGTATGGCATCAGTAACTTCACTCCCGTAGGAGCTCGTCTCGTGTCTCAGCATATAGGGAACCGGATTTGCCTAATCCCCCTGCCTACTCACTTTCACGCGGACTACCAACGCCGCGATTACCTAGCCTTCTCCGTCACCCCATCGCAGTATGCAGCAGTACAGGAATATTAACCTGTTTCCCATCGACTACGCTTCTCAGCCTCGCCTTAGGGGCCGACTTACCCTACCCTGATTAGCATGGGATAGGAACCCTTGGTCTTCCGGCGTGGGGGTTTTTCACCCCCATTATCGTTACTCATGTCAGCATTCGCACTTCTGATACCTCCAGCAGACTTCTCAATCCACCTTCAACGGCTTACAGAACGCTCCCCTACCCAGCATACAAGTATGCTGCCGCAGCTTCGGTGCATGGTTTAGCCCCGTTACATCTTCCGCGCAGGCCGACTCGACTAGTGAGCTATTACGCTTTCTTTAAAGGGTGGCTGCTTCTAAGCCAACCTCCTAGCTGTCTATGCCTTCCCACATCGTTTCCCACTGAACCATGACTTGGGGACCTTAGCTGGCGGTCTGGGTTGTTTCCCTCTTCACGACGAACGTTAGCACCCGCCGTGTGTCTCCCGGATAGTACTCATTGGTATTCGGAGTTTGCATCGGGTTGGTAAGTCGGGATGACCCCCTAGCCGAAACAGTGCTCTACCCCCAATGGTATTCGTCCGAGGCTCTACCTAAATAGATTTCGGGGAGAACCAGCTATCTCCGGGCTTGATTAGCCTTTCACTCCGATCCACAGGTCATCTCCTAATTTTTCAACATTAGTGAGTTCGGTCCTCCAATTGATGTTACTCAATCTTCAACCTGCCCATGGATAGATCGCCCGGTTTCGGGTCTACACCTTGCAACTAAACGCCCAGTTAAGACTCGGTTTCCCTACGGCTACCCTATTCGGTTAACCTTGCTACAAAATGTAAGTCGCTGACCCATTATACAAAAGGTACGCAGTCACCCC